>CAVPHB010000008.1:0-13961 GCA_963704145.1 uncultured Chloroflexia bacterium | reverse complement strand
CGCCTCGTTCCCGGCTGCTTTGGCTTGCAGTAACTCGTCCATGATCGACCAGGGATCAACGCCGGTGACCTGCAGCAGGCCGTAGATACCGATCGCGTCGTACGCCCGCGCGTAGAGCGACCTATCCGGGGTTTTGAGCCACTTGCCCCACCAGCCGGTCGCCTGGTTCGAGCCGCTGACGATGTCAGCCGCGCCCCACGTGGCGGCGCCTTCCTCGACCCAGGCCGGGACCTCGAGATGTGCCGCTATCTGGCCCAAGTCGTAGTCGAAGCAATGGAAGAGCTCATGCGCCATAAGGAACGCCGCGTCCGCACCGGTCCACGACGAACCCTTTGGCGATATGTAGATGGTGCAGTACTCAGCCGGGCCGACCTGATCGCCTGCCGCGTCCTGCGATAGGGCCCACGCCGCGGCAAACCAGTCCTGCACGGAAACGTCGATGGGCGAGAGCACGACCTCGACATACAAATTCCCGGTGTAGACGCGACCGAACTTCGTCGCGACCTGCTCGACCATCGAATCCATCAGCGACGGCCAGTCCGTCGGTTCCGCGGCAGCAACGACGCGCGGCTGCCGCATCGCTGGCGCAACTGCGTTGACAACGGCTGCTGGGGGAGCAGAAGCGCCCGGTTGCCTGCCGTGGATCAGCGCATCAGCGAAGGCCTGCTGGTCAGGCGTGAGGTCGTCCCAGAACCGCAAGAGCCAGTTGACCGCGAGTGTGCCGTCCTCGATCACGGTCCTTTCGCCTGGTGGCACCTGCCGTCCGGGAAGTGGCCTGAAGGCCACGGCGAAGGCATCCATCGCCAGCTCGGCATCGACCTCCCCGTCGGAGCCGATCCGCGCGAGGACGTTTTCCCAGGCGGAGCTGCTGGGATCGAACGATCCGGTAGGGCCAGGCGACGGCGTCGCGGGCGGGGCAGATGAGCAGGCCGCTGCGAGGATCATCGCCACGGGGAGAATCCAGGACCGGTGGCTCGATGCGCGGTGCCCGCGAGCACTCATGGACGGGTCTCCGGCTGGCGTTTGTGGATCGGACACAGACCGATCGTGGGCGGGTGCAGCAGGGACCGATCCTAGTCCTTGGCGTCAACCAGCAAGAGGCCGTCCGATCACCGGCTCATAGTCCTTCCAGAAGCGCGCGAACTCCTTCTCGCCGACGTATGGTCGGATCAGGACGACGCCCAGCGCGTCGCACGCGGCGTCCATGAAGGCGCGCCCGTGCGCCGGCGCCAGCACCTCCAGGCGGGACGCCTCGTGCTGGCCGTCCCAGGCGTTGACCGACGCGACGTGCTCGATCGTGCGCGGCGCTTCGTGGGTCAGCGCGGCGTAGTCGGCCGCCGCCACGCCGTAGGTGCTGTTCAGGTTGATCGGTGGGGTGATGCCGGGGTGGCTGATCCACAGGCCACGATGCTCGCGGTCGCTGTTCAGCGGCGGCGTCTCGATGGGTTCGAACTGGAGAGTGGGGTTGAAGACGACCACGGCCGAGCCCCAACGGCGGTAGCGCGGGTGGATGAACCACTCGTCCGGCCGTTCCGGCGCGGGGTGCGCGCGCCGCGCGCAGTCGGCTTCCGCATCCTCGAAACAGCGCGGTGACCGGGCGATAATCAGCGCGCAAGTGCGCCTCGGTGCTGTCGGCGGCCGACCGTTCCGCCTGCTACCTGCCGACCCACCCAATCCGCCCCGCGGGCGATCCTCGCCGTCGATCTAAGATCGACCAAAGCGACTTGGGAGAATGAACCGATGATCAATGACAAACTCAGCAAGCTGCTCATCGAGCAGGTCAGCCACGAGCTGCGTGCGCATCAGCTGTACATGGGCATCAGCATCTACTTCGACCGCCAGAGCCTCAAGCGCTGGGCGAAGCTGTTCCACGACCAGTCGGTCGAGGAGGCCGGCCACGCGACGAAGATCATGGATTTCCTCAACGACAACGAGGTCAGCTTCGACCTGCCGGCCGTGAAGGCGGCCTCGACGCACTACGAGTCGGCAGCCGCGGCGATCGAGACGACGCTCGACGCCGAGCGCACCGTCACCAAGCAATTCCAGAAGATGTCGAGCACCGCGCTCGAGGTTGACGACCACCGCTCACACCAATTCGTGCAGTGGTTCATCGAGGAGCAGGTCGAAGAGGAGAGCAAGGCACAGGCGCTGCTCGATCTCGTCAACAGCGGCATCAACCTCTTCCAGGCCGAGCCACTCCTCGATCAGTTCGAGTAACCGCCGACGGCGAGCCCGAGGGCGCCGTGACCATCAGGTCTGGGTCGTCGTAAGAGGCGCTCGACAAGTGGCTTGAGGCCCAGGAGGATGCGGAGGACATCGAAGCGTCGATCGCGGCGCTGGCCGAGTACGACGAGGTCGCTGGCGTCGATGCCGAAGCGTACTTCGGGCGCCTCGTCGCCGAGGGGCGCGTGCAATACGAACCCGATCGCTGAGCTGGCATGCCCTACCGCGTCGAGCTGTCGCCGGCGGCGGAGCGCAGCCTGGACCGGTTGTCGGCCTTCGCTCGTCTCGCCGTTCGTGGCGTCATCCTGGCCCTGGCCGATGATCCCCGGCCAAGAGGGACGACGAAGCTTGCCGACCTTCGCAACACCTGGCGCCTTCGCGTCCGGATCGACGGTCGCCAGTGGCGTGTCCTGTACACGGACGACGACAAGCGCCGGCCGGTGGTGATTGCCCGCGTCGTGCGCCGCGACGAGGCGACCTATCGCCGGCCCTGAAAAAGGGGGAAGCCACGGCTTCGTGCGCCGTGTATCGTCCGCGGACGTCACCGAAGCGCCTGGGGGCAGCCGCTCTGACCATCGTGCTGATCACGACGGCGTGTGGGTCGAGCACGCCCACGACGGGACCAAGCGGTCAGCCATCGACGCAGCCATCCGCCCAGCCCGGCACACAACAACCCGGCCAGAGCGCGGGGCCTACCCAGACCGCCGAACCAAGCCCGACCGCCGAACCCGGCCAGGAGACCCCGCCCGGGACAACCGCAGCGCCGGCCACCGACGGACCCTTGCCCACCTTCGAGCCCGAGGCTCCGCCCGAGCCGCTCCAGGAACCCGAGCTCCACACGCCCGACGAGATCGCCGAGGCCCTCTTTCGCCCCGAGCTGGCGGAGCAGGCCGTCGTGTCCATGCTTAACGAACTGGGCATCGGGATCTACAACGTCGACGGCTCGCCGATCCGCGTCGGGTCCGAGGCATCGGACGCTGACTTCTACTTGTTCGAGCCCGAGGTGCGCGGCCTGATCGACATGCTCCAGGAACAGGACGAACCCGAAAAGTGGATCACCTTCGGCGACTTCCACGCCGCGCTGACCGGGCTGGGTTTCCAGGGTTCGGCGGACGATCTGGCAGCAGCCTATTCCGATGCCTACGCGGAGGCGCCCGACGATCCGATCGTCAAGTTCGTGAACGCCACGGCCGCATACGACCCGGAAGGGTCATTCCCGTTCTCGCGCGCCGGCGCGTGGTTGCTCCTCCTGGACGGCTTCGTGCCTCCGCACGGAGCCAGCGAGAACGCCGCTGTGCGCGGCGCCGGCGGCGGTCTGGCCCAGTCGTCGTCCCCGCCCAGCTTCTCGCGGTGGGGACGAGCGCGCGACCGAATACGGGAACGCAACCCGTTTAACGTCCCGCCGATGAATGTCGATCCAGCGCTGGTCGCACGGATCATGACCATCGTTGGCCATTTCTCGATCACGGTCAGAGCCAATCCGCCACAGGTTCACGAGGGTCACGGCGGCAGCGGGTCACCATCGATCATCGTCGCCCAGGTGCGCGCGGCCGCCGGCGCGTTCGTGTCCCCATTTACCGGCACTTCGATCGTGCCCGTCAACCAGAACCCGGTCGATGGCCTGAACGTGACCTGGCATCTCGATGACGCGCTGAACAGGCACGGTTCGGCAACGCCCCTGACTGACGCTACCGGAGTCATCGGCGCGGTCAGGACCGCGTACACGCCCATTCAGGAACGCGCGAACGGTCAGGGCGCGAATATCAGCGAGACCGGGACGATCACCGCGACGGTGCCTGCGGCCGATCTGGTCAACGCGCTGTACAACCTCCCCACCTTGGGCGCGCTGGCTTCGGGAGTGGCATCGGGCACAGCTCCCTTGGTCGTCCAGTGGCACGACGAGATCATGCACGTCGAGCTGACCAACAGGTACGACGTGACGATCACGACGTTCGTCGGCGACACCCACGGGGACGGGACGGACAGGTTCGTTGGCGACCTTGCCCGCGTCGCCGACGGGAAGTGGGTCGGAACCCTGGAGGCCGAGGCCAGGGGCAGCTGGCGGGGCGCGGCATTCGGGTCGGGATGTTCGACGAGCTGGAATGCCAGGCAACAGATCTTCGTGGTGGGCACCGAAGATCCGAACCTGCCCAACGGCAATTTCATTTTCCAGTTCTATCCCGGCGGCTCGCCGCCGAGCGGCTCTCTGGGCCGCGGCCGTTGCCCACCCACCGTGATCAAGCGCAACGGCGAGCCCTATGCGCCGTTCAACGACAGTCGCATCACGACGCCAGACGAAGGTGGTGGGCTGATCGTCACCCTGCCGGCCAAACCGGGCGGGACGACGACGTACCCGGTTGCATCGCCAGGGGGCGGCATCACGATCAGGAACACGTCGTGGGTCGTGAAGATCACCTTCCCGACGCCGCCGTAACCACTCGAGGAGCCAGACGAACGCGGGGTGAGTGATTGCGTTACCGACGAGAGGCCGTCGAAGCCGGAGTCGCGCGACTGGCTGAAGTCATCCGATCGGAGCAACCAGGGCAGGTAGTCGTGATCAAGCACGATATCGCGGATCCAGTCCGAAGGGCAGTCTCCGCGGCAGGTTCGGACGTGTCCATCACGGTGCTGCCCTTCCCTGTCCGCCAGTGGGGGCCCCAATGCCAGAGAGGCCTGGCGGAGCTGCTGCGTAGCAGCACGCCAGGGTAGGCCGGCCGCGGCGCTCGGATCGAGCGCGACGGGCAGGCCGACGACGCACACCGTCGGTGCAAGGAGAGTGGTCGACTTGAAGATCGGCCCGACCGGCGCGACCCGCAGCGATCCGGCCGGCAGCCCCCGTCCAACGCCGAAGGACGGTCGGGCCCGCCACCACGCGGGATGGTATCCGTCGCCAGCGCAACCACCTGCACAGCCGCGGCATAGCATGGCGGGCGTACCGCCATTGCCCACCAGGAGGTCACCCAGATGGCCCACGTCCTGTGCGTCCTGTACGACGATCCGGTCGACGGATACCCGACCAGCTACGCCGCGCGACGGCATGCCCGGATCGACCACTACCCGGGCGGCCTCACGACGCCGACGCCGAAGCGACCGACTTCACGCCGGGTCGAGCTGCTCGGCAGCGTGTCGGGCGAGCTCGGCCTGCGCAGTTTCCTGGAGGCCGGCGGCCACACGCTGGTCGTGACGTCCGACAAGGACGGCCCCGACTCGGTCTTCGAACGCGAGCTGCCGACGCCGACATCGTCATCTCGCAGCCGTTCTGGCCGGCCTACCTGACCGCCGAACGGATCGCCAAGGCGCCCAACCTGAAGCTGGCGATCACCGCCGGCATCGGCTCCGACCACGTCGACCTGCAGGCGGCGATCGAGCGCGGCATCACCGTCGCCGAGGTGACCTACTGCAACAGCATCAGCGTCTCCGAGCACGTGGTCATGCTGATCCTCTCCCTCGTCCGCAACTACATCCCCTCCTACAAGATCGTGGTCGACGGCGGCTGGAACATCGCCGACGCCGTGTCGCGCTCGTACGACCTGGAGGGCATGCAGGTCGGCACGGTCGGCGCGGGGCGCATCGGCTCGGCGGTGCTGCGCCGCCTCAAGCCGTTCGACGTCGCGCTTCACTACACCGACCGCCACCGGCTGCCCGAGCTCGAGGACGAGCTGGGCGCGACCTGGCATCCCGACGCACGCTCGATGGTGCCGGTCTGCGACGTGGTGACGATCAACACGCCGCTCCACCCCGAAACGGAGCACCTGTTCGACGACGAGCTGATCGGCACCATGAAGCGCGGCGCATACCTGGTCAACACGGCGCGCGGCAAGATCTGCGACCGCGACGCCGTCGTGCGCGCGCTGGAGAGCGGACAGCTGGCGGGCTACGCCGGCGACGTCTGGTTCCCACAGCCGGCGCCGCGCGACCATCCCTGGCGGTCGATGCCGTAGCACGGCATGACCCCGCACACCTCGGGCACGTCGCTCTCCGCGCAGGCGCGCTACGCGGCCGGCACGCGCGAGATCCTCGAGTGCTGGTTCGAGGGCCGGCCGATCCGCGAGGAATACCTGATCGTCGACGGTGGCAAGCTGGCCGGCACCGGCGCGAAGTCCTATTCGGCCGGCGACGTCACTGGTGGCTCAGAGGAGGCCACTCGCTTCAGGACCACGGAGCCGAAGGCCTAGCCGTGTCGCGCGGGACCGGCGTACGCCTCGAGGAGATCCCGCAGGACCTCACTGATATTGCGCCCTTCCGCGTCGGCCCTCTCGTGAACGCGACGATGCAGCTCGGTAGGCACGCGAACCGCGATGCGCGGCGAGTGCCTATCCGAGCCGGCGTCCAGCGAAGGCCGGCCTGGTCGGTGGTGCCATTTCGAGAGGTCAACGCCGCGCTCGAATTCGTCGGCGAGGGCGTTCTGTGAACGGGGCCACAGGTATGGGATCAACGAGCCAAGCGTTCCAGGATCCCCTACTGCGCTCGATGCTTGCCTCTGGCCAGGTCATGTTGTTCGGGCAGTTGTGGGTCTATCTCTAGCGGTGAGTCGGTTATGTAGATCACACCCTGGCTAGCTCAACTGACATCGGCATGGAATCCACGTAACCGACTCAAAGGCAGGGTGTGTGGCCGCCGCCGCGGTCTCGCCGAAGTCAGTAGTCCAAGAACCATTGGCCATCGAGCGGCTCGCCGCACCTGGGGCAGGTTTCGAGCTCGGGCAGCTCGGCAGGTGCGGTCTCTTCCACGCCGCTCATCGGGCCCTCGTGCGCTGGCTTCAGTGCCGGTAGATATCGAGCGTGGTCCTGATCACGGCGTAGAACACCATCAGCACGGCGCCCAGTAGTCCGAGCAAGATGCCCAGCGCCTGGCTGATGATGAACAGCGTAAGCGCAAGCTCAACGAGCTCGGACACGGGCGGGCACTCCGGCGCTAGGGTCGTCGCCCGGGCCGGCCGGCAACCCGAACTGCTCGCGCATGAACCGCAACGCCTCCTGCCGGCGGGCCTCGAGGGCGGGGTCGATGGCCGGCTCAAGTCGTGGGTCGAGCGTCCGCTTGGGCACCCGGGCGCGCTCTGGCCGTGGCGGCTTGGGCGGCTTGGGCGGCTGCTCGTCGCGGAAGAGCGCCACGTGGACCACCCGCCCGCCATGAACGAGCGCCGAGCCGTGCAGCCTGGCAGTTGCGAGGCGGACGTCGTGGCCCTCGCCGACTGACGGGTTGACGCTGGCATCCGCCGTCGCCTTCCTGGCGCGCCGGAGCATCCGGGCCAGGGCGCCATCGTCGGGGTAGCGATGCTCGGGCTGGGCGAGCATGTCCGCGTTAACTCGGCGCTGGTGGTCGAACGTGGCCAGCGCGGCCGAGATGATCAGGCGCGACCACTGGCGGGCGAGCATCGCCGGTGAATCGAACAGGTCCAGCGCGACTACCCGGCCGCCGATGCCGATGGCCAGGCCGGAAGCGTCCTCAGGCATGGGGAAGGCAGCAATGACCTTGTCGGGGTCCATCTGCCCCGTGGCGTACAGGTCGTGCAGCGCGCCGGTTGGCGAGCGACGCGCGGCAAGCCGCTCCTTGACCTCGATCTCCTGCCAGACCGCGCTCTGGTTGGCGGCGTAGCGCGCCTGGGCGGGCGCCGACGACGACATGCTCGAGCGGTCGTTGACCATCCGGCCGACCTTGCCCCGGAAGTCGACGTCGACCGGCAGGCCGGCGCCAAACGCGTGGCCGGCGTTCCACCGGCCGTGCTCGAGGCAGCTGACCGGGATGGCCGTGGTCTTCTTCGGCGCGAGCCAGACAGTGACGTTGATGATGCGGTTCTGGCGGCCGCCGACGATCGTCTCGCCGGCGAGCACGACGAGCGGCCTGCGGCCGACGTTGACCTGCACGGTGGGCACGCTGCCGCCGCCCTGGGTCGCCGCGGCAATGGCCGCCGACACCTGCGCCAGGGACGAGATGGTGAGCATGCTGCGGGCCAGCGCGGCACGCTGCGGATCCGGCCACGCGCCGGTTCGATCGAGCAATCATGTGCCCTGCTCATCGCTCCTAGCAGTGGCACCATGCCGTAGGCCGGTTGCCGGGGCGTCACAGGGCTAAGGTCCCTCGGGCAGCTCTTGATGAGCTGGCTCAATGATTACGCGCGTTGCCCTATGACAGACACACCGCGGTCGGGTATCCTCTGGGACAGCCTGCCCGGTCGCTAGAGGCGCGTCGATCCCCAGATCGGCCGCCGGGGGAACCAGCCGTGGGACTCCCGACTCGACCGAGGTCTGGGTGTTGTGACGCCCGCGCTGCCGTGATGCGTGCGTGTGCGTAGAAACATGGGAGGGACGCGAAATTGCGTGTCCGACGCCTGTTTGTGCTGGTCCTGGCCAGCGTACTTTTCGCCGGCCTGTCACCGGTCACCGTCTACGCGGCCTCGACCTACTACGTCGATTGTGCCGCGGGTAACGACGCCAGCAGCGGAACGTCCCAGTCGACCGCTTGGCGGACGGTGAGCAAGGCCAACAAGGCCTCCATGTCGCCCGGTTCGAGCCTTCTCTTCAAGCGCGGCTGCACCTTCAGCGGCACCTCGCTCGCGGTCAAGTGGAGCGGCACGTCCGCCTCCCCGATCACGATCGGCGCGTACGGCAGCGGCAGCCGGCCGCGGTTCCAGAATGCCCAGGACCAGCTCTACATCACCGGCTCGTGGCTGATCATCGAAGGACTGGCCGCGCGCGCCGACCCGGTCGCCTACGACACGCAGTGCCAGAACGCGCCGGCCGGCCGGCGCACCGGCTTCCGACTGCGCAGCGGCGGCCACAACATCCTGCGCGACCTCGCCGCCGACGACCTGTTCATCGGCATCTGGGTGGACACCGGTGCTCACCACAACCAGGTCGTGAGCAACACGCTGCGCAACAACCGCATGAAGTCCGACATCTGGACGTCCGATGCGGGAGCAGTCGGGATCGCGCTGCACGGCGACGACAACGAGGTCGCCTACAACACGATCTCCGGGAGCGACACATGCTCGCGCTTCTACGGCCGCGACGGCTCTGCAGTCGAGGTGTACGGCGGCCAGCGCAACACGGTCCATCACAACTGGGCATCGGAGAACAACAACTTCTCCGAGCTAGGTGACCCGCGCACGGCCGACACCACCTATGCCTACAACGTGGTCACCGCCACGCTCACCAATGGGCACTTCCTGACCACGCGTGGTGCCGGTTCGAACTACGGTCCCGTGTTGCGGACGAAGGCCTACAACAACTCGGTCTACCTGACCGGCTCCGCGGCATACGCGATCCAGTGCGGCAGCGGCTGCAACTCGTCGATCCTGAGCCTGCGCAACAACATCGTCTGGTCGGCCGACCGCATCGGCTACGCCGACAACGCATTCGACGAAGGGGACAACGTCTTCTGGACGCCGGGCGGGCAGCTCAAGCTGTGGTTCCCGATCAGCACGAGCTCGATGAAGACCGACCCACGCTGGGTCGCGCCGGCCAGCGGCAACTTCCACCTCCAGTCCGGGAGCCCGGGTCGCGACGCGGGCAGCACGCACGCCCTGAACTTGGGCTTCAACCGCGACTTCGACATGGCCGTGGTGCCCCAGGGTGGCGCGGTCGACATTGGTGCCCTCGAGTTCGTCGCCGGCGCGCCCCCGCCGCCCCCGCCGCCCCCGCCGCCTGCGGCACTCGCCGCGGATGCTTTTGCGCGCACGACATCAAACGGGTGGGGCAGCGCTGACATCGGTGGTGCCTACACCCACCTCGGACCGGCATCCGCGTTCTCCGTGCAAGCCGACGTTGGCCGAATGAGCATCGCCAAGGGCCAGAGCCTGGGCGCCACCCTGTACGACTCGCCGGCGCGCGATCTCGACATCACGGTTCGTGTTGCGACCAGCGTCCTGGCAGCGGGTAATGGGCAGTTCATCTACGTGATCGGCAGGAGAGCGGCGGACGGTTCGGAGTATCGGGCGAAGCTCAAGTTGCTGCCCGACGGGCGCGTCCTGGTCGGCATCTCGAAGACGTCAGGCGGCACCGAGTCGCGGATCAGGAAGAACAGCGATTCGGGCGTCACGTACGCCGCCGGGACCAACCTGATGATCCGCGTGTCGGTTACAGGCGCCGGCCCAACTACTCTGAGGGTGAAAGTGTGGCGCTCAGGTCAGGCCGAGCCCAGCACGTGGCAGAAGACGGCCACTGATTCGATGGCCGCGCTGCAGGACGCCGGCGCGCTGGCGCTTCAGTCGTATGTGCCGGGCAATGGCCGGGCCGCCACTGTCAGCTTCGACGACCTCTCTGTCGTGGCCCCCTGAGGGCGCACCAGAGGGCGCCCCTGGCTAGTCGCTGACGGCGACCTCTGACCGGGCCGCGACCCGGGCGGCCGGCTTGGGCGGCTTGCGCGCAGCGGCCGCCTCGAGCCGCTCCAGATAGGGCTGGGCGCCCAGCCGCTGCAGGATGGCGCGGGTCGACTTGATCGCCGCCGCGACCTCCGGCTCGGCCGGGTCGAGCAGCATGGCCATATCGATGCCGGTCAGTGCCTCGTCCCAGACCGCGTTCACTGTGCGCCAACCGCGCCGGGCTTCGCGATACAGCGCCAGCGCCTCTGCCGAGCGGCCCTCGAGCGCGGCAATTCCGGCGCGTATCGTCGAGCGGCGCGCCGCGACCAGCGGCCCGTGGCCGCCGGCCGCTATGGAGGCCTCGGCCAGCCGCTGCGCCTCTTCGAGGTTGCGTGACCAGAGCGCCGGACGCGCCGCCCGGTAGAAGTACTCTGGCGCCGTCGCCGGATCGGTCTCGGGGATCTCGGCGAACGACTTCCTGGCCCCCTCCAGGTCGCCCCCAGCCAGCGCTGCGTTCGCGAGGGGGTCGTTGATGAACAGGCGCCAGGCGCCGGTCAGGTTCTGGCCCATGCGTTCCATCTCGGCCATTCCCTCGGCAATCAATTCGCCGCGTGCGGCGCGGATGATCAGCAGGTTGTTGAGGATCAGCAGCCCATCGCGCGGGGCGAGGTCCTCGCTCCACGCGGCTTCCAGCTCGGTCAGCGCGAAGTCCCACTCACCGGCCAGGAAACCGGCGTAACCGATGTTGCCCGCGCCCTGGAGAACCATGTCGCGATGGCCGGCCCGGCGCGCAAGGGCGAGCCCCTCGCGATAGGCATCAAGCGATGCAGTCAGGTCGAGATCACTCAGGGCTCCGCCAAGGTTTCCTGTTGCGCGCAAGAGCATGTCGGTGAGCCCGTTCTCGGCGGCGATCTCACGCACCACGCGGATCAGCCCCACGCCCTCGCGTGTGCGACCGATGCCTATCAGCGCGGCAGACTTGACCAGCAGGGCGCGTGCCACTGTCTCCACCTGGTCGCGCCGCTCCGCGCCCTCGAGCAGCGAGTCGATCATCTCGATCGCCGGACGAGGGTCCGTGCCGAAGGACATCGACCGGGCCAGGTTGACCTTGAGCTCGGCCATCACCGGATCGTCGGCCAGGTCGGCGAACTCGGTCAGCGCGGCTTGGAGCAGGCCGATCGACTCGTCCGCCCTGAACTGAGAGCCCACAATCCGACCCAGCTCGGAGATCGAGCGGACCAGCGGCACTCGATCGCCCACCTGTCGGCGCAGCTCGACTGCCTGCCGGCTGAGTTGCTCGGCGTGGTCGTAGCGGCTCGCCGTCCAGGCCGCCGACCTGGCCTGCTCGAGCAGGTCGGCCCGTTCGGCCGGGTCGGTCGTAACGGTCAGGGCCTGCTCGACGAAGGTGACCGTCTGGTCGAAGCTGCCCAGCGCGGAAGCACGCGTGGCCGCTGCTTTGAGCGCGATCCGTGCCTGGCCGGCGAGAGCGTCCGCCTCCTGCCCCTCGGCGGCGTTGGCGTGCGCAGCGAGATAATGGCTGGCCAGCGCGCCGGCGATCTCGTCGTTACCGAGCGACTCGAAATAGCGCGCGGCGGCGAGGTGGAGCTTCTTGCGGTCCTTCTTGGATAGCGTGTTGTAGGCCACCTCGCGGATGAGCGCCTGGACGAACGCGTATTGGCCGCGCTCGGGCGAGCGCGCATCCATCTCGCGCTGCAGCAGCTCGCGCCGGACCAGGGCGACGAGCCGCGGCTCAAGCTCGGCCTCTGGCGCGCCGGCAACGGCGGCCAGGGCGGCAACGGTGAAGCTCTGGCCCAGCACTGCAGCGTCATGGATGATGCGCCGCTCCGTCTCGTCGAGGGCGTCCAGGCGTGACGCGATCAAGGCGGTCAGCGTCTCGGGCACGGCCAGCGTCGTGAGGTCGCCGCGCGGCACGTACACGCCGGCTTCCTCCACCAGCCGCCCCTCGGCAACGAGCATGCGCACCGTCTCGACGGCGTACATCGGGATGCCGTCGGCGCGCCCGACGATGGTCGCCACGGCCGCGTCGGGCAGGCCGGGCACGAGCGCGGCGAGCAGCTGGCGCATGTCCGACTCGGGCAGCGGCTCGAGGTAGAGCGAGACGAAGTTGCGCTTGCCGGCGCCCCAGCCCGGCCGGCGCTCGATCAGGTCAGGTCGGGCGAGGGTGACCACGTACAGCGGCAGGCCCCGGCTCCACTCGAGCAGGTGGTCGATGAAGTCAAGCAGGCCGGTGTCGGCGAAATGCATGTCCTCGAAGGCCAGGACCACCGTGCCCTGCTCGGCGACACGCTCGAAGAAGGTACGCCAGGCACCGAACAGCTGGTCGGCGGCCATGCCTGACTCGACGCTCAGCAGGGTCAGCAGAGAACTCTCGATCCAGGCTTTTTCCTCTGGATCGGTGACCCATTGAGCGACCGTCTCGGCGACCTTGGTCCGCGTCGTCCCCTCATCATCCCTTTCGGACAGGCCGCAACGCCCGCGGATCATCTCGCCCAGCGCCCAGAAGGAGATCCCCTCCCCGTAGGCGGGCGAGCGGCCGCTGTGCCACCAGATGCTCTCGACCAGGCCGTCGATGTACTTGGAGAATTCCCACGTCAGCCGGCTCTTGCCGATGCCCGCCGGGCCGATGACCGACACGACGCGCAGCTTCTTCTCGCGCCCGGTGGCGTGGAAGAGGTCCTTGAGCAGGCGCAGCTCGTCCGCCCGACCAACGAACGGGGGCTCAAGCCCGGAGGCGCGGTTGCGCCCGCCCACCTCAGCCACGACGCGCAACGCGCGCCAGGCCGCAACGGGCGCCTGTTTGCCCTTGAGCGCCTGGTCGCCTGCCGGTTCGAAGGCGATCGCCGCGGAGGTGGCGCGCTGGGTCGCCTCACCGACCAGGACGCTGCCCGCCGGCGCGACGCTCTGCAGCCTGCTGGCGGTATTGACCAGGTCGCCCGCGACCATGCCCTGGTTGGTGGCGCCGATCGTGACCGCCGCCTCCCCGGTCAGCACGCCGGCACGCGCCTGGATACCCGGGCCCAGGCCGCCGACCGCATCGACCAGCTCGAGTGCGGCGCGCACCGCTCGCTCGGCATCGTCCTCGTGTGCCGTGGGCGCGCCCCACACGGCCATGACCGCGTCGCCGATGAACTTCTCGACCGTTCCGCCGTAGCGCGTGATGACTTCGCTGGCCAAGTCGAAGTAACGCGTCAGGGTCTCGCGCACGTCCTCCGCGTCACGCTCCTCGGCGAACGGCGTGAAGCCGACCAGGTCGGCGAAGAGGACGCTCACCACGCGCCGTTCGGCGCCTGCGTCGTGGCCCGCGCGGGCGGTCGCCGTTTGCCGCGCGGCCGGGTCGGCCGACGTGCCGGCCGTGGCTTCCGCGAGGCGCGTTCCGCACTGCATGCAGAACTTCGCCTCGGCCACGTTCTGGAAGCCG
>CAVPHB010000007.1:0-317464 GCA_963704145.1 uncultured Chloroflexia bacterium | reverse complement strand
ATGTCACCGCATCTCCTTGTTCGATTCATCGTATCACCCACCGAACCGTGTCGAGCGAATTCACGAGTCGCTGTGCGATCGATTTCTATTATGTCAACGACAACAGTCTGGTCGGCGACGAATACGCGATCGCCGTGGGGAACGATGCGAACGACGGACTGTCTCCGGCGACACCCAAGGCATCGATCCGCGGACTTCGCTGCCACCCCCGAGCCGGTCCGAACGATCCTGGTCGATACGGGGACCGATACCCTCACCACCAATATCGAAATCACGGCGGCCGATGTCCGGGTCACGATTCAGGGTCCGTGCACATTTGAGCCACTGATTGATCGAGGCAGTATTGATGCAAGCGACTTCGTGTTCCAGGTAAATGCCGCGTCGGATGGGACACTATCGCATCTTCACATTAACTGCGAGAGGAAGGCATTCGTGTCGCAAAAACGGCGCGACCGGCTTTACCCTGCAGAATTCGGTTGTCTTCGACAACGACTGTGCGGGGTTGCGGATCTTCGACAGCGGCTCGACGGGCACTGTGATTCAAGATAATCAGTTTTCAGCGCGATGTCGCCTCGACCGACCAGTTCTACGGCGTTCGTACGGTGGCCGGCGAAAATCTTGCGAAACAGAGCGACACCATATGGTGCGACGGTTGGGGAGCCACATCGATACGGTGGCACGAATATTGTTCTCAGCGACAACGAAGTGTTCAACAACTCGCAATATGGGCTATACATCGCGGCGAAACGGATTCGATGTGTCAGGCACGATGGCTTACGACAACGTCAAGGAATCTTTTTAAGGCAACTTCGGGGCTGGGTGCATTTGGCACCTCGACTGGAAACGTGGCGTTCAGCAACTGTCACGAAGCTATCCTACTTGCAAGGGTACGGAGACCACTTTGGCAACGAGGCTTACGATAACGAGCAAGGTTTTTTGGGGGCGTTGGGATTCGGACGGCGCGGTTGCGATTCGATTCCTCGCTGACGGGAACACAACGGCATTTCCTTCGCGGGGGCGGGGGCAATTTTCTCCCTGAATAATTGCGGCGTACTGGGAACGCAGGTCTCGGAATTTTCTTCAACCAGCCGACGACCGTTGGAATCAGAGCTTTAGCAATAATTACGGTATTCGGGTCGTCCTCCACGTCGAGTTCCAGCCAGCTGGAAATAATCTGATCTATGACACACACGCACGCGATCTTGCTGGAGGGCGTCCAGAGCGAATCTCCGCGGGTCCATTGGAGATCACCAACAACACGGTTGTCTCGACCGACAGCACGGCCATCCCGCGTGCTGTCTGGTAGCGAGCAGATCCATCTGAAAAACAACGTGATTTCGGGTGATGGTTTCTATGTAGACCCAATTTTACGACATCGCGGGCGATTCGCTGTGGGCTTTCAAAGCGATTACAACCTCTTTCAATTAGTCGACGGGGCGACGATCTCGCTTGGGGTAGACCCATCGCGTCGCTGTCCGACCGGCGGTATCAGCTGAATTTCGATACGCACTCGGCGGTCGGAGACCACTGTTCGCCTAATGATGCTGATCCAACTTCAGGACCCGGCCGGCCTGCCATTTGAGGGATTCACCAACTCCCTCGAATTTCCAGCATCATCGACAACGTCAGCGCCAACGGCGACTTTCGAGGTCTACCCAACGACGATCAATCCGTGCGTTGGTCCGGGCAGGTAGACCTGCCCGGACCAACGCACGGATTGATCGTCGTTGGGTAGACCTCGAAAGTCGCCGTTGGCGCTGACATTGACAACGCTGTCGATCAGCGTGACGCCGGGACCTTGGAAATTCGAGTTGGTGAATCCCTCAAATAGCAGGCCCGCCGGGTCCTGAAGCCCAATCACACCGTCGGCACCCGTTGGGTTTACGAACAGTGGGTCTCCGACCGCCGAGTGCGTATCGAAATTCAGCTGATACCGCCAGTCGGACAGCGACGCGATCAGGTCTCCCTGCCAGAGCGAGATCGTCGCCCCGTCGACTAATTGAAAGAGGTTGTAATCGCTTTGAAAGCCCACCAGCGAATCGCCCGCGATGTCGTAGGCCGGTTGATACAAACCCATCACCGAAATCACGTTGTTTTTCAGATGGATTTGCTCGCTACCAGACAGCACGCGGATGGCCGTGCTGTCGGTCGAGACAACCGTGTTGTTGGTGATCTCCAATGGACCCGCGGAGATTCCGCTCTGGACGCCCTCCAGCAAGATCGCGTGCGTTGTGTTGTCATAGATCAGATTATTTTCCAGCTGGCTGGAACTCGACGTGGAGGACGACCGAATACCGTAATTATTGCTAAAGCTCTGATTGCCACGAACGGTCGTCGGCTGGTTGAAGAAAATTCCGGAGCCTGCGTTCCCATACGCGCGATTATTCAGAAGAGTCCCGCCCGCGAAGGAGATCCCCGTTGTGTTCCGTCGCGCAATCGAATCGCGGAGCACGCCGTCGAATCCCAACGCCCCCAAAAAACCTTGCTCGTTATCGTAAGCCTCGTTGCCAAAGTGGTCTCCGTACCCTTGCAAGTAGAATCCTTCCTGATCGTTGCTGAACGCCACGTTTCCAGTCGAGGTGCCCAAATCCGCGGCCCCAAAGTCCCTTAAAAAGATTCCTTTGACGTTGTCGTAAGCCATCGTGCCTGACACATCGAATCCATTCGCCGCGATGTATAGCCCATATTGCGAGTTGTTGAACACTTCGTTGTCGCTGAGAACAATATTCGTGCCACCCGTATCGATGTGAATTCCCCAACCGTCGCGGCCATTGGTGTGGTACGCTCTGTTTCGCAAGATTTGTACGTCGCCAGCCACCGTACGAACGCCGTAGAACTGGTCGGTCGAGGCGGACGTCGCGTCGCCGTAAAACTGATTATCTTGAATCACAGTGCCCGTCGAGCCGCTGTCGAAGATCCGCAACCCGGCGCCATCGTTGTCGAAGACAACCGAATTCTGCAGGGTAAAGCCGGTCGCGCCGATTTTCGACACGAATGCCTTCCTCTGCGCCGGTAATGTGAAGATGCGATAGTGTCACATCCGACGCGGCATTTACCTGGAACACGAAGTCGCTTGCGCCAATACTGCCTCGATCAATCAGGGCAGCGTGGCTCGATCTGCAGCGGACCCTGAATCGTGACCCCGGAATCGGCCGCCGTGATTTCGATATTGGTGGTGAGGTTGTAGGTCCCCGTATCGACCAGGATCGTTGCGCCCGGCTCAAGGTCATAAGTTTCGAGAAGTCCGCGGATCGATGCCTTGGGTGTCGCCGGAGACAGTCCGTCGTTCGCATCGTTCCCCACGGCGATCGCGTATTCGTCGCCGACCAGACTGTTGTCGTTGACATAATAGAAATCGATCGGCGCGGCGACCGTGAATTCGCTCGACACGGCGGAGACGGTGGGTTGATCGATCGACGAGATGCGGATCGCGTATTCGTCGGACGCAGGATAGGTTAACGAATCAACGAGCCACGAGTACGTTCCGTCGTTCAACTCGCTGGCCCCCAGCGTCAGGAAGGGGCCACCCATTCCGTTCGTGGAAACCTCGATCAATACGTTACCGGTAAGTCCGTCAGACCGCCACCGAACATCAAACGACGCGTCTTGAAACAGTGTGTCCCCCAGATTCGGTCGCTTGATAAGAATGTATTCCGCGGGGCTGCGCGACGCCTCGGCTGTGTT
Source organism: uncultured Chloroflexia bacterium (assembly GCA_963704145.1). Classification (GTDB taxonomy): domain Bacteria; phylum Chloroflexota; class Limnocylindria; order Limnocylindrales; family CSP1-4; genus JALYGJ01. The sequence continues at coordinate 313,780 of CAVPHB010000007.1, read as the reverse complement.
GCCATACGCTCCGATATTGATATAGCCGCCGTTGTTGACCGTCTCATTCGCGAAACTGTCCGTGTCGTCACCGGCGTCAATGGCCGGACTCTGCATCGCGTCGACCACAAACTGGCCGGTTTCCGGGCGATAGCTTCCGAATTGCGACTGCACGTGCAAGTTATCATCGTCGCCATTGGCCCCACCCAGCACGTTATCCGCTCCATTGGCGTCGACGAACCAGGGATCGCCGGTGAAAGAATTGTCGTCCGCAAACGTCGCGAACTGCCAGTCTTGCAGGGTTGGCCGGGCTGCGAGCCAATAGCCAATCTCGCCGCCCCCCGTGGCATGTAGCAAGTTAAAGTCGCTTTGGAATCCGATTTGGCTATCGTTAGCAATAAAAATCCCGTAACCGCTGTTGGTCCAGATGATATTATTGCGGAGTTCCAGGTCGGTGACCCCGTCCGTAGCACGCACGCCGTCTGCCGCGGTTTCATAAATGGTGTTGTTCACCAAGGTGTACGTGGGAGCGCTTCGCAGCAACCGGACCGCCGCCGTCCCATGAGCGTAGAACACATTGTTCTGGATCAGTGACGTCCCGCCGTTGGGATCGCTGTAAAAACCTACCGTGTTCGAATAGAACGTATTGCCAATCAGATGGACGGGCGAAAAAGTTGCCGAGACCCCTCGTTGCGCGTTATCGAAGATGCGGCTGCCACGAATCGTGCCCTGGCGCAGATTCACGCCTTGGGCGTTGCCGTACACACTGGTATCGTCAATGGGAAATGGAGCCGTGGAGCTGATGTCGATACCGATGTCCGCATTGTCGTACACTTCCGAGCCGACAATCGACACGTTGCCTTCGGCGAAGATGCCATCTTGATTGTCGTGGACGTCCAGATCGTTCCAGGTGCCCGTGAGTCCGAATCCGTCTTGCAAGATCCCGTGATCGTCGTTGAAGGCAAATTCGGCGCCGTTGATATGGAGCGTTCCCACGTTTTCCACGTACAGACCATGCCGCTCGTTCGCCTGGCTGGTCAGATTGTTGATCGTGCCGCCCGCACCCCCCACAATATGAACGCCATCAAACTGGTTGATGGAACTGATATCGATATTCGTCAGTTCGGTAAAGGAGGAGCCCCCTTCGAACAACAGGCCGTGCTCCTGACTGTTGAAGACATCCAGGTTCTCGGCAATCAGTCCCGTGGAACCATTGCGGCTATGCAATGCGTATCGGCCGCCCACCAAACGGAAGTCGCGGATCGTCATCAAGTCCGCGTCGTCCATGAAAATCAACGTCTGTCCCGTGTTGTTGTTGATGGCTGGCTGCAACGTGGCAGTGCCCGCCACCGGTCCCAGGAACTGGAATCCGCGGTCGAGGCCGAGTCCATAATCGGTCGATCCCGCCAAAGCGATGGTGTCGATCAAGGGATACGATCCTGGGTCAACCAGCAGTTGGGCACCGCTGGTCAATTCATAGACGCGCAGCACGTTGACCGGGTTGGGTTTGGGCGCATCGGGGCGTTTGCCGGAATTGCGGTTGTCACCGGGGGCCGTGGTGTAGTCGTTTGGCGGATCGGTGATCACATCGTTCGCCGTATTGACGTAATACAGCGAACCGTCTTCGGGCACTCGGAATGGTTCCGTGGAACGATCGCGGGCATGCAGATTGCCGACGAGCGAGATTTCAATCCGAAGCCCTTCGGTGTCGTAGTCGATGCCGCTGTTCGCGAATGGAATCCACAAGAATTCGCCATCGTCCGTCGTCGATGCAGTGATGTTGGTCAGTAACTCGGGGCCATGGCTGCCATCCTGGTAGAGGTCGATGCGAACACTGGCCTCGGCGTCGTTCGCAAACGAATCCCAGGTGATCCGCCGCGGTGTATCTCGTTCCCAGTCGACATAGAGATCGGGAAACCGCAGGTGCAATCGAGGGACCATTTCAGCGGTCGACTCGGTGGCGGTGTTTCCGTACGCTCCCTGATTGGGCATGATCGTATCGCTGTGAACGTAGACAAACGCATCATCCAAAAGTGTATCGATGCTCAACCCGCCATCATCATTCGCCTCGAATCGATAACGGACGGACCGCGTGCCGATGGGCAGCGTTTGGCGGTCTCCGGCCAGTTCCCAACGGGCGACGGTGTCATGGCCTTCGACGGTAATCGACGAGATCTCGGTATCACCACCGTCCAGAAACGTCACCAGGAGTCGTGAATGATCAATGGATGTCTCATTCAGGGATCGAAGACGATGCCCGCGGTAATCACCAGGTCCGAATTATCCAGTTCGCCCGTGGTGAAACCGGCGGCCAATAAGTCGATTGTTTGTTCGGCAAATGCCGCGACCACGCTACTCGGCACAAAGTAATTGTCGCCGTCGAATGGCAGGGGATTGTTCGTGCCGACGGTTGCCCCGGTATTGACCGTCCAGCCCGTCACCCCGGCTTCGAAACTGGCGTTCGTCAACAGATTCGAGTAGCCGGCGGTCGCCGCCGGATCGGTGAGCGGATCGCCCGCGTCAATGGTGGGACTGCTGAACCGTTGGTTGCCTGCCAGATCAAAGATGCGGTAGTCGTCCGTCGCTTTGCTGACGAAGCGAGGCCGACTCCAGTGAGGGTTGATGTCCGTGGTGCCAATCGAGTGCAGATCGAATCGGGCGACATCGGCTTGCCAATCGAGTAGGTCGTCAAAGTCTTTCGTCCAGTCGACCAGTTGGCCGTCATCGCTGGAGTGTAGATCGTTGTAGTCACTGAAAAATCCAGTTTGACTGTTGTCGTCGACGTCGAAGTTTAGCCCGTCAGCCGTCCACAGAATGTTGTTCCGGATCTCGATTTCTTTGGCGTTTAATGTCAAGCGAACATTGTCGCCCGATGTTGTGAAGAACGTATTGTTGATGATTTGGACGCGCTCGCGGCCGACGATCCATACACCCTTTGCGTTTTCGTAAAACAGATTATGGTGAATAAGCTGGCCGGTCGACGCGGAAATCCCGGAACTATTGTCGACGATGCGATTGAACTGAACGGGGCCATCGAAGTTTACGCCGGTTGCATTTTCCGCGATGATATTGGCCAGTTCCAGACTGTCGGGGCCCAGCAATCCCGTGCCGTGAACGCCCGTACTGTTGTCGATGATCCACTGGTTCTGCATGCGGCCTGTGAGTTCCACGCCGGTCATGTTATCAAGAATCGTATTGGTTCCACTGCCGGGTGCAAAACCAAGCGCGGTGGCCGGATCGGAGACCGTCGAAAGAATTCCGATGTCGTTGTCGAACACAAGATTGCCGATCAGAGCGGCGCCCGCCGCGTAGCTGATTCCCCTGGCCGATGCCGTGATGCGATTGTCCCGAATGACGGCGCTGCCATCGTAGGTTGCCGGCAGTGACAATGCCGTCCCCGTTGCACTTAACAGGTTTTGGGCGATTGTGCCATCGACGTCGCCGTTCAGACGCAACCCAACAATGCTACCCTTGACCCGGTTTTCGACGAACGTGATATCGTTCAACTGAAATGGATTAGCACCGGCAAGTGTGACCGCCGTGCCCGATACATCAAACCGATTATGCGCGATGTGGACGCGGTCCGAATTGCCATCGATTATCAGCGGCCGATTGAACTGGTTATCGACTAGCAGATTGTCGTCGCCGCTGGTAAACGTCACGTTGGAGGAACCGGTGAACGTGTTATGCATGAGGAAGGTATCGTCACTGCCGATCGCCGTGAGACCACCCTGAAAAACAATCTTGCGAATCACCATATTGTCAGAACCAGCCAGATTGACGGGGCCCGTCAATCGCGACTGGCCATCGGTTGCCCCCTGAATCACCACTCCGTCGCCGGAGGCAAATACGATCGGATTCACGTAGGTTCCGGTATCGACCAGGATCACGTCGCCCGGCTGCACCACGCCGATCAAGCTTTGAATGGTCAACTTCGGCGTTGTCGGCGATAGTCCGCTGAAACCGTCGTTGCCAATCACGCTGGTGTATTGGTCGTCTCGTTGCAGGTCATCATTGACGTAGTAAACGTTGTTCGGCGTGAAGGAGTTGCCGCGCACATAGATTTCAGGCGAACCGGCTGCGATATCACTGAAGGCCACATAGGGAATTCCCGTGGGCCCCACCGCCGCGCCCAGACTTTGCGGAGTCGCATATCGCTGATGGATTCCAAGATGCGATGCATCACCGGGCAACTCTTCACTGAATTGACTGCCGGTCCACCGCGTTGCGTAGATAGCGGTGGTATTTCCGTCGCCACCCGCCACACGATCGTCCGTCCAGACTAATTGCAACGTTCCCCCGCCGGCAGCCAGTCGGGGTTGGGTGGCACGTCCGCCGCTGGAGGAGACACCACCATCCATCGCGGCTCCGACACCGGCCGGTTGCCACGTGCCGCTAAGCCGTTTGGCATAAATTTCCGTCGCCGTGACATCATCCGCTTCCCAGGCCGCGAACAATGTGCCGCCGTTGTACGCAAGCGTTGGATTTCGGCTGTCGCCGACCGTGTCGCTCAATCCACCACCGGTGGCCGAACCATCGACGGAAGACCAGGTGCTGCCGCTGAATTGCTGCAAATAGATCTGAGTACCGGCCCCTGTATCTTGCGTCCAGGCGGCCGCCACCAGATTGCCGTCCGTCGCCAATGCCAAATCGCTGACGTCGGTTGCCGAATTCGAAATGCCGTCGCTCGATGCCGCCCCGTTACCCAACGCATTCCAAGTCGCTCCGTTGAACCGTCGGACGTACACGTTGACGACGGACGATGTCTCATTCAAATAGGCCAAGGTGAGTCCGCTGGCGGTGTCGACAAGCTGGGCGCTGTCCGCCGCCCCCGTGTTGCTAATACCGCCGACGTTCAACGAGTTGCCCAACGCCTCCCAGCCCCCCTGCCCTGCATTGGCAAGAGGATTGTAGCGGGCTGCCATAATATCGCTCGAAGATCCGGCCAGATTCCACTCCGTCCAGGCGACCACCGGCTGACCCGTTGCGTCGATCGCGATCGTCGGAAGGTGAGAATTGCTGAACGTTTGGCTCACGCCGCCGCCGTGACTGCTGAGGGCCAATTCTTCCCATCCGCTGCCGTTGTGACGGGCGACATAAATTTGAAAGACGCCGTCGCGGTCATCGGCCCAGGCGGCGTACACACCGCTGGCGTCGGCGACAATCACTGGCTCGATCGAACGACTTCGGCTTCCGCTGAGCCCCAATCCCCACGCGGAACCATGGAGACCGGCCCACCGTCCCGCTTCGGCCGGGCCATCCGGCAGCGTAGCGGCGGGTGGGATGTCGACATCGATGGGTCCCAACGGTGGTGGTGGAGTAGCCGCCGGTGGAACAAAATTGTTCGGCGTGCCACCATCGCTCGTCCCAAAGTCTATCAAATCGCTCGTGCCACCGCCGGCGTCGATGAAGTCGTCATCCGCTTCACCGAATAACCGATCGTTACCATTCCCACCAAAGAGCTGGTCGCGGCCCGATCCGGGCTCACCGGCATTTGTCCCAAAGTCCCCGTAGATGAAATCGGGGGCGCTGTCATCCAACGAGCCGTCACCGACACCGACGGTATTGTGTCCGTAGAGTAAGTCGTGGTCCGCGCCACCGATAATTAAATCCGTTCCCTCGTCGCCAGCGATCTGGTCGTCCCCATCGCCCCCTTCCAACCGGTCGTCTCCAGGACCGCCCGAAAGGATATCGTTGCCGCCGTAGCCGAGCACGATGTCGTGACCGGCGTCGCCAAACAACATATCCGCTCCGTCCGCTGATCCATGAATCACGTCATCGCCATCGTTACCATGCACGTTGTCTCCATCACCGCCGCCAGCGCGGAGATCGTCGTCTCCCCCGCCGCCAGCAATCGTGTCGGCTCCCGTGCCGCCGTCGATCAAGTCATCACCACTACCGCCGGTAAGGATGTCGGCGCCGTCACGACCAAAGAGTCGAACTTGACCACTGAATGCGGACGCGTCGATTGTGTTCGCGCTCGGTCCGCCCGTGATCTCAAATTGCTCGACGTTACTGTGGGTGGCCGTTGCTCCTTGGGGACGCGCAAACTCACATCCGTGAGCGTGTAGTTGCCGTCGCCCGCGGCAACCACCAGGTCCGTGCCGCCGCCACCGTCGACGTCCACGGGCCCCGCGAAACGGTCCAGCCGAAACACGTTTCCGGCCGAGCCGCCGATCAGGTTTGCATTCTCGATGCTGAGTAGTGATACATTCAGGCCATCGGCCCGGCTGAGCGTGGCATTGGCTAATGTCACGTCGTAGTTCGCGCTCGATTCGATCGTATCCGTGCCGTCGCCACCGTCGACCGTGACCAGACCATCAAATCGGCCCAGCATCCTGAATTTGTTGGCGCTCGGTCCGCCGATGATCTCCACTGCTTCGACGCTCTGGATGGTGTTTGTGCCGGGCTGCGTCAACGTACTGTGGAGGGTGTTACCGCTAAGAGTCTGGTCGGTATCGAGTGTATTGCGGTACACGTCGAATCCCACTCCACCGATCACCTGATCGATTCCTTCTCCTGATTCCAGATAGTCATCGCCGATGGAGCCATCGATAACGTCCGCATCGCGGCCACCATATAAGAAGTCATTGCCCGAGCCGCCGCCCAAATGGTCGTTGCCGTCGTTGCCAAATATTTCATCGACCCCGGACAGGCCGAAGAGCGTGTCGTCGTCTTCGTTGCCAATCAGCAAATCGCGACCAAAGTCACCGTAGATGAGGTCATCACCCGCGTTCCCCTGAACCGTGTTTTCGTCGGTGATGCGACCGTCTCCGGTGACTCCGAAGCCAGCGTAGATGGTATCGTTCTCCGTGCCGCCGAACATCACGTCGCTACCGAAACCACCGTAGAGAGTGTCGTTACCCGCGTTTCCCAGCAAGAGATCGTCTTGGTTGGGATCGACCAACAGGAGGCTGTTGGCACGGGTACTGGCGTCGCCGAACAGAATGTCGTTATTGTCCCCGCCGTAGAGGAAATCGGGACCATCGCCCCCTTCCAGAACGTCGTCACCTGCCTCGCCCATCAAATTGTCCGACCCAGCACCGCCGCCGAGCGTATCGGCACCGTCCCCGCCAAACAGATCGTCGTCGCCGGCCTCGCCAAGGATAAAGTCCGCACCGATGCCTCCAGTGAGCGTGTCGTTGCCTTCGCCGCCGACAATCGAGTCGCTGCCACCTCCTCCGTCGATGGTGTCGTTGCAATCTCCGCCGTCGATTGAATCGTCGCCGTCTCCGCCCATGAGAATGTCGTCGTCGTCACCACCACTGAGCATGTCGGCACCGTCGCCGCCGCTGATCAGGTCCATGCCAGGGCCGCCTTCAATGGCGTCGCTACCCTCTTCGCCGTAAAGTTCGTCGTTGCCGGCTCCGCCAATAATCAGATCGACGCCCGTGCCGCCGTAGACCACGGAACTGGTGCCGCGAATGTAGATCGAATCATCGCCGCTGTTACCGAACACCGTCGCCGCCCCACCGCCGGTGATAATCGTATCGCCTTTCTTTCCGCCGGAGAGAGCTTGTTCCGCGGTGATCGCTTCGTCGATAATGATCGTGTCGTAGCCCTCGCCGCCACTGGCGGTGATCTTCGTAATCCCGAAGAACTCCGGTGAACGGAAGGTGGAGCCGCGCGTCGTGGTAAGTTCTCCGTTGTCCCCCTCCTCGACGGTGAGCCGAGTGTATTCGACCACCACACCGCCACCCTGCACTTGCCGAACGCGGAATTCCTCGTCCCCGTCCACCTCGTTCTCGGCGATTCCATCCCGCAAGTGAGCCCGGTCCCCCATGTTCAGCAACAACTCGCCCGAGTCCATCGGGTTCACTTCGGCGAGCGTCAGGGGGTTGAAAACGCACGGCTTGGGAAAAGCGTTGATCGGGAAAGAAAACAGGTCGAAACGCCGGGTAATGCCCAACGTCTTTCCGAAGGGAAGTGGAATCCCGACGGTCACGACCACGCCCATCACCGCTTCCGTCCCGCCTTGTTGATCAAAGATACAGAACGCATCACCCGCATCTAAGCCTTCCTGAATCTCGTACCATCGCGCGATGCCATCGTGATCGGGATCACGCAGGTTGCCCACCAGGTCAATCACGACCCCGCCAAACACGTCCCAATCGACAAACGAAAAATTCAAACCGGCCGTCGGCAGGAACTCGACGATCGCAATGGCCGACGCATCAATGGCAATTTCCGGCGGGTCGCTGCCGTCGGGTTGGATGTGATCGTCCAGATAGAATCCGTTCAGGATGTCGGCGCCGCCCAACGTGACGCCTTCGACGAACAGCTCGAGGCCATACGTATCGAACCCGATGTCAAAGTGGGCGTAGACCGCGGGACCACGCTCGAACGGCAGCGGCAATTCGATGTCCAAATTAGCTGCCTCATCCACGTGAAATTGCACGCCGAAAAGACCCAGTAACGGCGGCGGCAACGGAAGCGGAATGGGGACTCGCGGAAACGTAAACTCAGGTATCCCCAGGGCAATCGGGGGAAGATCCAACGTCGCCAGGTCGAACGAATAGAGGTGCGACGGATCAAGGCTGGTAATCAGAGCGCGGCAGGATTGCGGGATCCGTGAGAAACGGCAGCGCCAGTGCCGTACCGGTCCCGCCAATGTCCTGCAGCGCGTTGTAAAACGCCGAGGCCGCGCCATTCGGCGTCGCCGCGTCCAACTGCTGGATCAAACTGCCCTGGACCGGGGCCGTCGCATGGAAACTCTCAAAGGGCACATCTTGCACCGACGAATAGGCCTCGATGTCCACGACGATCGCTTCGCTCCCGTCCTTGCTGCCGAGCGATCCAAAATGCAGCATTGTCCCCGGCGCAACGCTGCCAGCGAGGGCCGTGGCGGGATCGATCAAGTCCAAAAGACCGTCGGCGATGGCGATCAGCGTGTGCCAGTCGCCCGGCAGAACTCCCGCGAACGAGAGTACTTCCAGCAGGCTCGTGTCGCCAAACACGTCGGAGATAATCGGCAATGGATCGACGACGATTCCGACCAATTCGCGAAACGGTTCGAGCACCGACTGGATATCGAGCAAGACGTCCTCCAGGTAGGTGAACGATTCCTGCAAATCGATCCGCAAGTCATGGAACTCAAACGACGTAATCTCACCAAACTGATCGGGAGGCATGGGAGCGGCGGGTGGCGCGGGCAAATTAAATGCCTCGTCGAAACTCCAATCGACCCGCAGGTCGGTCAAGGCCTTGGGAAACATCGACCCAGTCCCACAAATCCTGCCTCCACTTCCTCCAGGTTGAGGTCGCCTGTCGCGACCAGGCCACCCGAGATCGGCCCGCACGCGCCCTGTAATGAGACAGCCCAAGTGGAATGCCACCCGCAATACCAAGCCAATTGGTGGTGTAGGTACCCACGATGGAGCTGGGCAAGGCTCCGTCCCCGTCCGCATCGATCGAAGTCCTGGGAATAGGTCCTGCGGCGGATCCGCCACTAAAATTGTTACCCGCGTTCCCGTCGGCGTCTTCGTCGCTAAATGCCACCGAGACGTTATTGAAATTCATCTGTCCGGAAACGTCAGGAATCCGCGCATCGACCAACACTTGCGTTGGACCAGTAAAGTTGGTGTCGATAAAAAATCCCGCGGCGTCGCTGATGGAGAATCGTACCGGCAAGTCGATTTCGACCAACAAATCAACATTCGATCCAGGATCAAAATTCAAAGAAAATGCCGGGCCGATATTGAAGTTCGTGAGCGGAATCAAGCGAGGGAATGACCGGCATAATGTTCGGATTGTTGTTGTCGGTCCAGATCTTGAAGTCGAAGTCGACTTGGCTCGTCGCCGGTCCGATGGATCCCACAAGCGGCGTCACAATGATGTCGTTGATGGTGATCCCCCCCACGCCATCGTTCTCACCCAGAATATTGAGTCCCGCTGGGCCCAGTGTATTGAAGAGTGCCTGTTGCACGATGGCGGCGGTAATGTTGTTGGCAATGAGCCCGCCCGTCGGCTTCCACGAACCGTTTAACGGGCCGCTGAAAGCGACAGCTCGAGGAGAGGTTCGTCAACTCGGCCACGACATCCGCCGAGAGATCTTTGAAAAAACCGACAATCATATCGTCGGACGATTTCAACGAGTCTCCCAGTAACGGCAATTCGCCTAGGAATGCGGCATCCTCCAAGAATCGCGCCTGTTGCAGGAACAACTGTTGAAGCCCCACATCAACGCCCGGCAAGTTAACGCTCAGGTCAACCGCGTCGACGTAAGCACTCAGGTCGGGCGAAGAAAGATTCACGTTGCCACCCGTCGGGATTTCCCAGATTGGTGACACTCAATACGAGGTTGCCCACGAGGTCGCCGCTGTCGACGTCACGGAGAGGATAGTTCGCCTGCAGTTGCCCCGTCTGGCCGGTGAGCGTATTGGCGACCAACTGATCAAAGTCGAGACGGCCAGTGAGGTTGGGATCGCCGAAAGTCGCCGTGAACGTGGCACTGTCGATGGTGTTGGGGTTCCCATCGGCGTCGAACGTGCGACTGCCGCCCACAACCGTGAACGACACGGCGCCCAGCGTGGCTGAAAAATTGAGATTGCCATTGTGGCGGCTGTGTGTGTCGACGGTCAACTGCGACGTGTCATACAAAAAGCCGGTCGGATTCGCAGGGTCCGAAAGATCAATGCCCAAATCCAGCACAAAGGTACCATTCGCCGTTACATTGACCGTATTCCCACCACCGGCGGCAATCAGGGTCGTAATGCCCGCCAAATTCGGTGTGGGAGATTCGGCCTCCCATTGGGCCAGGTTCTCAAAAAGCGGCACCGACTGAGTGGCCACGTCGACTGCGGTAAAGGCAACACGGAGTGCATCGCCATCAACAAGCAAATTGACACTGCCAGGCGATAAGCCAAACGCTGTTTCAATCTCTCCAGCCGCCTCCTGCACGGAACTGGCCGTGGCCAACGTCAAATGCATTGACATCCGCTGCGAATGATTCGGGCAGCGAGTAGACCGACTGCACTTCCGGCAGCACGTTCGCCATCGGCTGATGCGTCGAAAGGTAAGCCGCGGTCTGTTGCAGTGCGGTCGTGAGGTCGCTGAGCGACAGGTGTTCGAACTGCAGTAGTGGATCCATATCCGGATTGAAACTGGTCAACAAAGAACCAGGATCCTCCAGCATGCCCCACGTGAGCGTGGTCACCGGATCGGCCGGCGGCGATCCACCAAAAATTCCGCCGCTCGCTTCCAAGTGCAGATTCGCCTGTCCACTTGTCGCAATATCGGCCACCTTGGCCAGCTTGCCGCTCGGTTGGGCGAACAATTCAAACAGGAATAGCCGACCACCAGGCGTGGCAGTGGCCAGGTCTTTGAATCCGACGGAAAAATTGGCCAACGCATCCACACTGGTCACGTCGACATCCAGATATCCGATGTTGGATGTTGCTGAAACTGTCGTACTGGTACCGCGACCCTTCCGCTAATCGTGGCGTCTTCCAAGAATATTCGCTGCACTGCCGCATCGAATACGAGCGGAACGCCTCGGATCACGAAGTCCAAGTCGTCGTCGGCCGACTGGATGCCGAGTAACGTGGGGGAAACTGAATTGTCGACAGTCGCGACCGAAAAGGTCGTCGTCGCCGCGGGGGCAGTGTCCGTAAGTACGATGCGGCCAGCGTCGGCGTCGATCGCGGCGGTCACAACGCCGCCGGTCTCCCGTGTTGATCGCGGAGAACACACCACCCACCGTGGTCACACCGTCGAGACTGACCAGATGTGTGACACCGTCGCTCCGCGTGATCAGCAAATCGTTGCGATCGCCCGATTGCATGACGTCGAACCCTATTTCTTCGGCATTGCTGATGGTGATCGAATGGACGGAAGTATCTAGCGAGTTGATCGCGATGTTATTCCCGACGGCACTCGCCAGCAGTACGTCACCCAGTCCGGCAGTCTGCAAGGCGTTGAACAAGGCGATGTTCAGGTCAGCCGCCAGGTCCGAGACGCTGTTGTTAAAATCGCTGACACCTTGTGCGACGCTCACGTTGACCACGTCGGTACCATTGATGGTGATCGTGAAATCACATCCCTGTCCCACAACTCCATCCGCCGCCACGGTGCTATTGCCGGTTGCTCCCACGTTGATCAGCACACCCGCACCGCCATTGAGTTGACGAAGAAGGGTACTCGCATCCAGCACGACATCCGATAAATCAACCCCCAGCGAAAAATCAAAATCGGTCTGACGAGCGTTGGAGACGCCGGCTCTCCGACCACGGGCCCAATGGCGGATCGGTTTCGGAGATCGCGAAATCTGTCCCTGGTAGCGATCCGAGGCTTCCTTGAAAATCAAACTCGAACGTCAACCGATCGTCGGCGACGCTGTATTGGACTCCCGCGGGCCCCAGGACAGGGGCGAGCAAACTTTCGACCTGCTGGACCGAGGAAAAACTCGGGCACGCCCGGCGTGGACTCGATGCGGTCCATCACTTCCGCCTGCCAAAGCGTGGCCATTTCGAACGCGTCGCTCACCTTTACATTCGCCAGAAATGGAATCATCGCGTCGAGCGCGGCCCACCTTCCACTCCTAATAACCACTCCTTCACCATCGCTACGAAGCGTGCATCTCCACCGCGTCGATCTCGCGAAACCGCGACAACTCGTCGAACTCGGAATTCACCCCGACTTGGGGCGGGTCGCTTGAAAATACCGAAGCGACGGTGACGTCGACTTGAAGGTCGGCCGGCTTCAGTCCCGTGATCGCTGGCTGAGCCACCGGCTGCCAGGATGCCGCCGCCGATCCAGAAGCGGACGTCGCGACCAGTTCGGAGAGCGAATGCGTCGAGACTTCCTGTACGCTGGTGGTGCCCGAGGAATCTCCGTCCGGATTGAGAAGCGTGACCGTACCCGAAGCGGCGAGTGACAGTGACTCGTTATTGGCGTCGACCTGCAGCAACCCGACGTGACCCGGCGAGACGCCTCCTGTGAGTCCGCCCGTGAAGTCGAACTGAAGCCTCGGCCGCAAAAAACGCCGCCTCATCGGCGGTCAATTCCGCATCGAGGTGAACTCCGAATGAAAAATCGAATTGGAACGAAGCCGCGATATCGGTCTGGATCGGGCTGGCCAAACTTATGCCCAGGCTGGCTAGTTCATTGTCCAAATCGATCGAAATGCCGGAATGATTCGTGGCTCCGGAGAAGGTGAAGTCAAATCGGAGTTACCATGCAACTCGTCCGAATCGTACAGTCCCCCTACCACCGATTGCATGTCCACGGCGACCGTCAGGTTTCCTGACGTGGTCGACAAATCCGTAATCTCGGTCAGGAGTTCGTTGGCGGTAGGCGTTCCGTCCGTGGCGAGATAATTCGCCAAGGGATCACGAAGATACTGATCGACGACCGAGTCAAGTTGCAAATTCGCCAACTGTTTGATCCGTTGGCGACAATACCGATGACAAGTCCGCGAAGGCTTCCATGTTAGCCAAAGCCACAAACGTATCCAGTGAAGATGTCAAACGAGCGACGTCATCGCCACTGAGCGGTGTCGACCGGGCGTCGTCGCCAACAACAAGCGTCGTTCAAGTCCCTCGATCCGAAGATTGCGTATGCGGCGATCGAAATCGAACCGGCTTTTGTGCGCCCGATGCCCCTTGGGTGTCCGACGGCCCATCTTTCCCTCTCCTTCTTACCGCCCAGGATCGTGGCACGAAGCGAGCGATGAATTGATGACGGGGTGAATCCGAAGTGTCCAACAGCTGCGGTACGCAGCGGTCGGTGGAGCTTCCGTCAGCAGGTAGAAAAGCACCAGGCTCACTTGCGGGACCGGCACGAGTTCTGGAATGCACTACTAATAAGGGGTAGCCATCCCCAATTGAGGGGTAGTTTACCGCAGCCGATGGCTGTTCGCAAGCATTTTTAGCGGGTTCAGTCGAAATGCCGGGCCGTTGCAATGGTCCCCTGCGAACTCGCCCGTCTCGGCGGGTCGATTTCATCAGCCGCCGGGCGTTAGCCCACGGTTAGTGCGTCTCGCCAACGTGCCCACACGAGTCGAACTCGTTGGTGGGACCGACAGGCCCTTTTTTGTGCCTGATTATTTGAACAGCCCCACCTTAGTGAGCGGCTAGCTTGCCGCTCACTTGTTCAGAAACCGCTTGTTTTCCGGTTGTCGCCCGCCACCGCTGGTCCCGGATTCGCAATAGAATAGGCATGATGCAGAACGAAGCGAGCTACACCTGTGATGCCTGCGGCGAGGAGATCGTCGTTCCGCTTGATTTGTCAGCCGGATCGAGCCAGGAATATGTGGAAGACTGCCCCGTTTGCTGTCGCGCCAACTTGATTCATGTCGAGATCGACGAAGATGGCGTGGCGACGATCTGGGCCGCACCGGAATAGACCGCGCATGATCCAGAGCCTCTGTGAAACCTGTTCTCAAGCGAAGCGAATTGTGACTGGCAAAGGGTCGATGTTTTTGCTCTGCCAGAAGTCGCAAACGGATACCAGGTTTCCAAAATACCCGCCGCAACCGGGCGCGCGGTGTGTGGGCTACGACGACGGACAGACTGGCGGGCAAGAAGGGCGCTGAAGATGAAGTTGGGAAATGAACGGGAATGGGTCCCGCGATTGATACTGCGGACGATTTCGGCAATGGGTATCCGCCCACCTCGATGTTAAAAACCCGGGGCAAGGAAAACGGTGGAGCATTTCTTCGCGGGAATACTCTAGGGGTTAGCGGCCATTTGTCGCAAGGACCGGGCATCTTTGTTTTCAAATCGCGGCCCTGCTATCCACGGCAGCAAAACGGCAGCAAACGCAGACGTGGCGGAGGAGCAATGCGCAACTGAAAAACATGAGTATTCGGATTACTTATTGTGGCAAAGTCACGACACTGGAAGACACTGTCCCGCCGAGTTCCGTGTCTTCCTGCGGCTTCCTTGAATCAATTACTCTGAAACAATGTTCTCCGCGGGCTCAACGCAGCGACCAGCGATAACCTCGACGCATGATATTATGCGAATACTACAATTCTTAGTTTCAACGATGCTGCTGATCGTACCGACGGGCTGTGCCTCGCATTCAACTTCGAATGACAGCGTCACTGCGGACGACCGTCGGGCTGCCGCACCGATCCGAACACCACCGCACTCCACCGAGCGGTTGAGCGTGGCGATGTGTCAGAGCTATCTCGGTTCATTTCGCAGGGTAGGGACGTCGACGCTAGGATGTCGAAGGGACAAACGCCGCTCATGATGGCGGTAGTTCATGAGCAAAGAGAGTGTTTCGATTTACTGTTGGTGCATGGAAGCGACCCGAACCTGCAAGACACCAAAGGACGAAGTCCCAGTACAATCTTGCGGCAAGCATGAAACCCGGAAAAGAACAATGGCTGGCGTCACTCCTTGAACATGGAGGGAATCCCAACCTCGTCCAGAGAATACGTGACGACAAATCAGAGAGCATCGAGGAATTGCAATTACTTGGTAGCAAACAAATGAAATAGCACCGAAGTCTGTGTCTTGGAGACACTTGTGACCGTCTTGTTTCTCGAAACGAAAAATTTTTTACCCTCCAATTTTTTACCCTTCCGTTTTCGCAGATGATTCGCACGCGAATAACTGATGCAGACCTTGCGTGGTGGAGGGACGCAAGCCTAAAGCCGATGGGTAAAATATTGGGGGGTAAAAAATTGGAAATGAATTAAACGCGGCCCAAAAACACGGACTTCGCGCAAGAGAGAACAGATAACATTGGCAAGCTAATTTCGATTACCGTCTGTTGCCCGGTACTTGGCCGAACTTCTCCCAGATGCTCATTCCTATTCCGCGGCGTCTGTGTCTTTCGTGTCTGCTGAATTGCTGCACCTCTGTTCCGCGACGTCTGTGTCTTTTGGTGTTCGTGTTGTTTTGGTGTTTGTGTCTTTTGGTATTCCGGTAGCCAAAACAAACGAAATAGCGCCGAAATCTGTGACTTCAGCTAAAGTCCGAATATGTTCACACCTCCGGGAACGACTCGCAGTATTTCGAGTCTCCCGCCAACGTAACGATGAAAGATCATGGAACGCCCAATCGGGCTCAGCTCGAACATCTTGCCCCAATTCGGCATTCGGTCACCCGTTTCCGGTGTCAACGCAATTGCGATACACTTTGCTTCCATCTTTTTGACCCAGCTTACGGCCGCACCCGGTTTGTCCCTCGAAATGAATTCGAGAATATCTTCAAGATCGCCAATCGCGGCGGCCGTATAGAACGGTTTGCTCATCGTGCCTTGCTGTCGTGCGTTTCGGCTAACGAACGAAGTCTGGCAAATACCGTATCGTGATCAACAACCTCGCCTCGATCGGCCTGTTCAATTCCGACTTGAACCTTGACCCTCAACTGCTCCGCGCTGAACGATTGCCGAATGCCCTCGGAAACAACATCTTCAACGGACGAAAAGCGTCCCATCGCTACGAGCACTTCGGCAGCCTGTTGATCGGATGGTGGTAACTGAATGCTCATGCATTTCCTTTCCCTATTTGGACGCCAACGGTCGCCCAACATGGTTTTGCCGGCGGGGCTGCCGGTTTCACATTGGAGAGCCTTCTGATATTGTACTCGCTAACTTCGGTCACGTCCACTGGCAATTCAACGCCCTTGGACACCTTCTTCGCAGGGCAACGCTTTCTCGGTCTGTCCGGTCTCGCGAGCCCACCGCGAAGTGTGAGATGTCCCGCCGAGGTCTGTGTCTTTGGTGTCTTTTTGGTGTCCTTTTTTCGCACCGGCGGCGTTGCTGACACGATAGCGGCCGAAAATATTCTCTCACGACGCTGCGATGGATTCGACGTGCGCGAGTCGCCATGGCTACTAGCATTGGGTTTCGCGTTCCAGCTGCGTCCATTACTTCCGGTGGAACCGGAATGCGAATACGACCGATCATGTCGTCGATTCAACTTGACCCACAACGAGGATTCTTCCAGAATCCCCGGCCCCGCCAATTTGGAACATTCCTCACGCGCAAAAATCAAGAGATTCTCCTCATGTCACTTAAAGATGAATTGGGAAACCAAGGGAATTGGTTGTTTCGCTGGAGGAGTTATTTGCCGCTGGTCGTGGTCCCACTTTTCGTTGTCGCCGTTGCCACGATGCGGTGGCCCTTGGGGAGCCCTTCTTTCCACAAGTTTTGGGAAGTCTTTTGCCTGGTGGTTTCTTTTGCCGGGTTGGCCATTCGCGTCAAGACTGTGGGGCACGCCCTCCGGGGGACATCCGGCCGAAATACCAAAGCGCAGCGGGCCGAAGCACTCAGTACCACGGGGGTCTATTCGGTGGTTCGGCACCCCCTGTATCTGGGCAACTATCTTATTGGCTTGGGTGCGGTGCTCGTTCCGTTCGAGTTTTGGTTCTTCTCGCTCTACACCTTATTGTACTGGCTCTACTACGAGCGAATCATGATGGCGGAAGAGCGATTTCTTGTCAGCATGTTTGGAGATTCCTTCGAAGAGTGGGCCAAACAAACTCCCGCCTTTATCCCGCGGATGTCGCAGTGGATCCCGCCCGAGTATCCCTTTAGTTTCAAAACGGTACTGCGACGGGAATACACGGCCTTATTGCTGATCGTGATTCTTCACAGTGCCATCGAAGTAGCCGAGTTTTTGGTTATCGAGCACCGTTTCAGTTTCGATCCCGCCTGGATGGCATTCCTGACCTTCGGGATCGTGAGCTACTGCCTGCTGAGAACGCTCAAGCGTCGTACGAATCTGTTTGAGGTGGCAGGGCGGTAGATGAACTGGTGACCTCGGCGAGCTCGCTGGCCGGTGAACCAGGCTGCCATCCCTCATCGGACAGCGCAGACTCTTAGTGAGCGGCAAGGCCGTTAGCCGCCGGTCTTTGCAGGAAAGACCAGCGGCTAGAGCCAATGCCGTCTACTTTGGTGGCTCACACATTGGGCCGAACGCGCTAGTTTTGAAGTCGTGCGCTATTGCTACCGCGAAGCGGTTCCACAACAAAGCCCAGGGTCGCGTTCGCGCACCCAGGGTCGCGAGCCGCCGGGAGCCAAACCCTGAAAGGGTTTCACAGATCGGCATGTGGAACCCCGTTGGGGTTGGCAGCCGCGGAACGCCGTAAACCCAGGGTGCGCTCCGCGACCCTGGGCTCTGCTGTTAAACACCTACGGTGTTAAGTCTTACGACGAATCGAGGTCAAAAGGCGCATCTTCAAAACCCGCTTGCGTCGGGTTTTGGGCTGAACAACACCGCACTCCAAACCCGTGGCTAGTGCCAAAAGTCTGAAGTTCCTTCCAGTCTCAGATTGTTTCTGGTTGACCAGGCAGTAAGGCCACTCCCACGACTGTCGACGGTCGGTGTCCAACTCACCAGACTATCGAATAGGCATTACGCCGACGAGTAGTAGCCTTTGCGCTTCTCCGCGTTCTCTGCGTTAAAAGAGTTTAACGCAGAGGCCGCAGAGAACGCAGAGGGCCGCAGAGTCGTTTCCGTTACTGCGTTTAGGGGCAAACATTGAGAGTCTTTCAGCCCTTTTCTGCCTTCGTGAGGCACTCTCTGGATGCTTTTGTTGAAAAGATGTATTACCCGGCCCGTGAGAGTAACCGGAAGGAACTTAAGGGTTTTGGCACTAGCGCCATCGGCTCATAATCTGCCACCTTCGGTGGCAAAGTAGACGGCATTGGGCGTTAGTCCACGGTTAGTGCGGCCGAAAATCCGAATAAAACCGGGTGCTAACGCACGGCGGCTGATTTCGAAATGCCTTTTCGGCATTGAATCGACAACCTCCGAGTTCGCAGGCGACGCATGTAACGGCCTTGCGTTTTGGCTGACCCCTTCGCGCACGCCTGCCGAAAGCACACGCAAAAATGTATTGACGCCATCGGAGGGGTCCTCGTAGTGTCGCAGTCAGCCTGTAGGGTCGGGCGGACATGTCGCGCAAAATCAACCAACGGCAGGAGGCCGAAATTGAGTTTATTTCAGCAAAAATTACGACAGTTGGCAGTTCTTCTGCTGTTGATTTCCACCGTACCTGGCGTTCCGCTGGTTGTTGCGGACGACTTGCCGGCCGCGAAAGTCGAGGCGGCCGACGTACCCTCGACCTTGGCCCTTTCGCTCGATCAGCTCGAACGATCGCTTGCCGAGTTGGAACAGAGCGAAAACGTCCCGGTCGATGTGAAGTTGCAGGCCGCGGACAACTACAAAGCTGCCATCAAAAACCTTCAATCAGCCGCAGCAAGTGACGCGCGGTTGCAAGCATTGATCGCTGAGACCGCATCGGTTGCCGAGCGTGCGGAACAGTTGAAAAAGCAGCGCGAGGAACTGAAGGACAAGAAGCCGACGCTCGACGCGAATTTGACCCTCCAAGAACTTGAGCAACTCTTGCCGTCGACCGACTTGCAGCTTTCCACGTTCAAGAAAGCGCGAGCGGATGCCGAGGCGGAACTGCAATCCCGCTCGCCGCGTCGGAAAGAAATTCGCGAACGCATGGCGGTCATTCAGGAAAAAATCACCGATGCGGACACGCAGCTTCGATCGCTTTCGACCGCTGAATCGACGCCGCAAAGCCAATCACTGTCGGCAAGACTGGCTTCGCGACGTGTGACGCTTGAAAAAGAGAAGCCCGCATTGGAGGCCGAACTCACGAAATTTGACGCAGAAGAGTCGGCCGATCTGGTTCGCTTGCGAATAGAATTGGCCGCGCTGAATGCCGCTTACACCGAAAAGACGATTGCGGCTCTGCAAGAACGGATCAATGCAGGACGTGATGCGGCCGCGGCGCGAAGCCGTCCGGATAGCTCGACGGGAAGCCATCAACGCCGCGCCCGCTCTGAAATGCTACGCCGAACAAAATCAAGAATTGGCCGAGCAGTCGAAGACGACCGCTAGGACACTTGCGAAAATCGAGCAAGAACTGACAACCGCGAATTGCCTTCACGAAGGTTTGATTCGTCAATTTGCACAAACTCGAAAGAAAGTCGATTCCGTCGGACTGACCAGTTCCGTGGGCGCTCTGCTGCGAAAGCAGATGACCACGCTTCCCGACGTGAACGTCCGCCGCACCGCTGTGGTGAATCGACAGAAGTTGATCAACGACATTCAGTTTCAATTGTTTGAGCACGAGGAACAACATCAGGAACTGGCGGAACTCGACAGCATGATCCCCGCGATTCTGGACGCTGCCTCCAAGAACACCACCCAAGACGTCGCCTTGCTCGAATCGGCCGCTCGCGATCTGATGGTACGCAAGAGAGAGTACTTGGACGATCTTGTTCGCAGTACGGGAAAGTACTTTGACACGCTGATCGAATTGGACATGGTCGATCGACAGATCATCAACCTGGAATCCGATTACAAACAATACATTGACCAACGAGTTCTGTGGATTCGGAGCGGTCGACCGCTCACCGAAGGCGTGCAATTGCAAGCGTCCGATGCGTGGTTGCTGCAACCAGCCAAGTGGAACGACGCGGGGCAACTGCTCGTCAAGGATGCGAAATCGCACCCGATCATTTATTCGTTCTTCCTGAGTGCCGTCGCACTGCTGCTCCTTCGAGGAAGGGCACTGCGACGATTGATCATGGAATTGGGCAATCGGCTCAAAAAGCGAATTGTCGTTCGATTGGCCCGACCATTCGAGTTTTATTCCTGACCGCCGTCATCTCGTTGGCAGTGCCGTTGGTCTGCATGTTTCTTGGCTGGCGTTTGAACCGTGTGCTCGAGCGAATCCGAATTCACCCAGGCGATTGGCAATGGATTCTTGACGCTCGGGATTCTGTGGGCCGCAGTCGAGTGGATGCGTCAGGTTTGTCGACAACAAGGGACTTGGCGACTCTCATTTCGGTTGGTCGGTCGCCACCACCAGGCTGTTTCGAGCGTGAATTGAAACTGGCAACCTACATTGCGTTGCCGATTGCATTTGTCACCGCAACCCTGGCGTCAAGTGACGGTGTTCATGAACGCAGCGACATTCAACGCATCGCGTTTGTGATGGGCATGAGCATCGCCAGTTTTTCCGTCTTCAGGTTGCTTCGGCCTCAAGGCATCCTTCGCGACTATTTCTCGGCGAACAAGAAATGGCATCGATGAGAAGCTGAAGTATCTGTATCCGATCGCTGGTATTTCTGTACCGGCATCGTTAGGAGCACTCGCTGCGGCCGGCTACTTCTATACCGCTCAAACACTATTCTGGCGTCTGTTTGCGACTTGCGTCTTTGTCTTTTCGCTGATCGTCGTACGTTCAATCTTCTTCCGGATGCTTCTTGCTGCGACGGCGATTTTTGAGCATGGAACAGGCCCGCCAACGTGCTGCCGCTGCACAACTTGCCGCGCAGAGTGCACTCGACCTGATGGCGTCGTTACCTGCGGCATGTGAATCGCAATCGATGGCCGGAATCGTTACGGAGGACAAGCAGGCGGATATTTCTGCACACAGCCTTGCAATCACGACGCCTGGTCGGAAGCGGCATGATGGCCGTCGCATTGGTTGGCATGTGGATGATCTGGATTCAGGTATTGCCCGCCTTGAGTATGGTGGGAAACTATTCGCTCTGGGGTAAATCAAACGCTGTCGCGGCGGTCACTGAAACCGCAATGCCGATCGAGTCCCATGGCCGCCACGAACGCAAATTCGATCGACTGCTGGCGTCGCGGCGGGAGCGATGCTGGACGACACGACCGAAGTTCGGTGACCTTGGCAGACTTGGCGTTTGCGATTCTGATCGTCATTGTCACGGTCGTTTTGTTCCGGAACGGCCCCGGTCTGCTTGAGATTTCCGTTCTACAGCAGTTCCGTTCGACGCTTCGGTACGCTACGCCATTACGACGCTGGTGAGTTATGCGATCGTCATGATTGGAACGATTGCGGCTTGCTCAACCATCGGATTGCAATGGTCACAAATTCAGTGGCTCGCAACCGCGTTGACTTTCGGATTGGCTTTTGGCTTGCAGGAAATGTTCGCGAACTTTGTCGCCGGTCTCATCATCCTGCTGGAACGTCCGATCCGTGTCGGTGACGTTGTGACGGTGGATGACGTGACCGGCGTCGTGTCGCGTATTCGGATTCGTGCTACGTCGATCACCAATTGGGACCGCAAAGAATACGTCGTTCCCAACAAGGAATTCATCACCGGCCGACTGCTCAACTGGACGCTTTCGGACAAGGTCAATCGAGTGGTCGTCGAGGTCGGCTTGGCTTACGGATCGGATACCGAAAAGGCGCGCGAGTTGCTTTTGCAAGCTGCGAACGATCACCCAAGCGTGCTGAAAGACCCAGCGTCGATCGCGAGCTTTGAAGGTTTTGGCGACAACTCACTGAATCTTGTGCTTCGGACGTTTCTGCCTTCGCTTGAGAATCGCTTGCAGGTCATCTCCGAGCTTCACACAGCGATTGACCTAGCGTTCCGCCAAGCCGGGCTTGAGATCGCGTTTCCGCAGCGCGATCTGCATATTCGCACGATGGCAAGAGACGCCGCGTTAACGCTTCAGTCTGAGTCCGATGACGAAATGGATGGGTCGCGCGAGGCGGCCTAGCTGGACAGCGCCAAGTCCGCTGGCCATTTGGCCGCGAGAAGTTAGCCGTTTTGGCGCTAGCCACGGTTCTCGCATGGTTGGACGTATGCCGAACCGTGGCTATCGCCAAAACGGCTAACAGACCCTGCAAAATACGGCATTGCAGGACGAACCTGGATTTGTCCAGCTAGGCATCCTGCTTCGATCACCTATCATCCATGTTTTTCCCTCGTTCGCACCATCATCAGATTGAGCAATAAAGTGGGCCATCAACGATTCCGAAAGCGACACACGAAGGTCGGTGCTCGGCCAGGTACGCTCGTCATTCCGAAAGAGTCTCCGAAGCCGAAGATTCGTTCGATGCACTACAGCGCCAACGGCTGCGACGAGTCGGAGGTCACGAACATTGAAGCTTTAAAAGAAGCCTTCAAACCCGACACCGTGACGTGGTTCGATGTGCAAGGATTCGGGGATCGAAAGTTGCTGCAAAAGCTCGGCAAGGTTTTCGATTTGCATTCGTTGTTGTTGGAAGACGTTGTCAACGTACCCCAACGACCCAAAACCGAGTCGTATGGCGAGCAACTATTGGTCGTTGTTCGCATGGTCCGGTTGGAGGAGGAAGGCGACACGCGAGTCGCGACCGTCGACATGGAGCAGGTCAGCATGGTACTGGCAAAGAACTACGTGGTCACCTTCCAAGAGAAGCATGGAGACATTCTGGATCCGGTCCGGCAGCGCATCCGTTCCGGAAAAGGCCCCATGCGCTCGCATGGGGCCGACTATTTGGCGTACGCGATCGCGGACACCATTATCGACGGATACTACCCCGTGCTCGAATCGGTCGGTGACAGGCTGGAGTCGCTTGAAAACGACGTGATCCACAGGCCGTCTCCGGCGGTGCTGGGAGAGTTGAATGCGATGAAGAACCAGCTCATCAATTTGCGACGAGCGATTTGGCCTCAACGGGAAGCCATCAACTCGCTCGTCCGCGGCGATCATAATCTAATCACGGAACCGGTTCGCATCTATCTGCGGGACACCTACGACCATTGTATTCAAACGTCTGAAGTCGCGGAAATGTATCGCGAAATGGTGACGGGCCTGATGAACACATACCTTTCCTCAATCGCCAACCGCGCGAACGACATCATGAAAGTGCTTACCATCATGGCCAGCATCTTCATCCCGCTGACCTTCATGGCCGGTATCTACGGCATGAACTTCGAACACATGCCGGAACTGCATTCAGGTATTCCTACCCCCTGTTGGTTTCCGCCATGTTGACCACGGCCGGCGGCATGATCGCCTATTTTTGGCGAAAAGGTTGGATCGGGAAATAGACCAGATGCACCAAAGGACTTGCACCGGACCACGTCATTCTGGCTGCGTGAGCTGATAGTCGGCAGCGTACAGTTCCCGATTGTGCTTCGCCCAATGGGGTTCGCTGTTCCAGATGGGGTTTCGTCGGAAACTGATCTCCCAATCATGCAGTTTGCGAAGCAGCTGAGGCTGGTACTCGTCACCGTAAGGCATATTCGATAGCTTGGTGAGTTGGACACCAATGAAATCTCCGACGATTCTTCCGCCTATTGGGTGCGCACGGTCTCCGACCAAGACGGTAACGCGACCGTTTCATTCAGGTATCAATAGCCTGAAGTATCCGGCGTCATTTTTTTCAGCATCGAGTGACGCTTCGCTTAACCCCTACCGTACGTTCGGCGTGCCGCTCAGGGACATGCCCGCGGTCGAATCCGCGGACCCGCCGCCGCTATTGCCACGAGAAGCAACCACGACGATCCGGGCTCAGGTACCGTTACACCCGCGGACAATCCGGCCGCGTTGGTCGCCCCAAAGTAGGCTTGCCACACTTCGTAATCGCCCTGATCAATGATTCCATTCAGATTGCCATCGGCTCCCTCGCCGATGTTCACCTGATCGTCCAGCGTGTCCCGCCAGACCGTGTAGTCGGCTGCATCCACCCGATTATCGCCGTTGTAATCGCCGAAATTCTGGTTCACCAAATTCGCAAACGGATCCAGGATTTGCAGTAAGCTGTCGTTCAGATCGAACGCCAGCGTGAAGAAATTATTTTCCTCCGGGTTGGGGATTCCGTTTTGATCGGCAAGCAGTTCGACCGTCAATAGGGCATCCACATCACCCTCGACGCCATCGCCGGTGCTGTCGACGAACCCTGTGATGCGATAGCCGCCGAATTCGCCCAAGTTTGGATCCAGCTGCGCGCCTCCCTCGCCTAATGTGTCGGTGAATGTAAATTGTTGCCCTCCTTCCTTGTCCGATACGAAATAGAAATCGAGAATGGTCGCCGGCAAAACCTCTACGGGATCGGTGATCGGCGTGAGGTCTTGTTCGCCTTTGGGAGTCTCCACTGGGCCTACCGGCTCCGGGTTGGGGTTGGACCTACTGTCCGCGAATCGCGCAAAGGCCGTTGCCGATCGGTTGTCCATGCCAGGTAAGTCCAAGTCCATCCCGATCTGGGCGACGAGGTCGGCATCAAAGGGGGGCTCTATCTCGCGGGGATCGATCAGTGGCGCGAAGTCCTTGAACCGCGGATCGAAAGGGAATGGCTGTAAATCTCTGATGGGGAACCACTTGACAAACCAGTCTTTCCACGCGGGAGCGAAGATAAAGAATTTCCGGTTGTAGCCAATGTAGTCCAGTGCATGGATGTCCGACGTGGTCGGATCAACCTGCAAGCCGTCTGCGAGCGTTGGGTCCATCAGCAACCCTTGATCGTCACGCCAATGAGCTGCCTGGCACCTCCCGCTCGATGTGTTGCAATTCGGATCGGTGAGAGCCACTCCTAAGGAAAAAGGCGTGTAGGGTGGAAAGTGGCCGCCAAGCACGTCGTCGTAATAGGACGCTGGCCCCGCCGTGATCCGACGAACCGTGGTCGGCAAGCTATGGGGGGCGATGTCGCTTGAGCCCTCGAAAATCCTTGTGAACCGATAGAGGTCTAACGTGTTCGGGTGAAGTGTGAAACCGGGATTGCCGTCCTGTACGTCGGTCACGCTAAAGAAGCCCAAGGCATGACCAATTTCGTGGACCGCAACGGTGACAAAATCAACCTTGTTACCCGGAGTTCCGTCGCTCCGGTCAAAATCAAAGTCGTTGGCGAATGCCGTATTGAATCGAATCTGCGCCGTCTGCACTACCCGCCGGAGGGCTCCCGTACGTAGGATCGGCAGCCGTGCCCAGGCCCAGTGCCTTGGCGTTGGCCGAACTGAGTGTGATCATCGTGTCGGTCCGCGAGCCGTTGATGTCTCCCACGGGAACGCCACCGGCGCCGGGGGGCAGGGACGAGACAGTGTTCTTCTCGCTGCCAATGGCGGCATCGCTGAACATCGCCGATCGCACGTCCCCATAGCTGTGGGTGGTCCGTCGCGAGAGCGTGTCCCCTAGGACGCTCGGACCGGAAAACACGCTGGGGTCGGAGAACGAAACGTTTACATTGACCGTAATTGGATCAGAAAACACCTTTTGCCACAAAGAAGCGCCTTGGTTGAAGGCGTCAAACTGGGCCGTGGTCATGGGCGAAGCGCCCGCGTCCGTTAAGACAATGTTCAGTGCCTGGACGGGACGCGCCGTGCCCAGCAGCACCAGGAGGAATAAAGAGATACGTGATCGACGTGACATGGTAGACCTTCTTTCACCCGTAGAACGGTTTATAGATCAACCCACAAATAGCCCAATACCATTCCGGCATGCCACGTAGCCAGTTCGCATGCTGGCTCGGTATCCTTCTTTGCTCTCTCCTGTTCAGTGATGTGTGACCTTCAGTAATTAGCGCGGCGAGCCTACTGCGCAGCCAAGGGCGTGTCAACTATGGGAAGAAAATGACGCCTGGCGTAATTTGCGTGGAATGAGGTGTCTTTCCGAGAAGATACGGTGCGTCGTCGCTTCGTTTCTTCTCAAACGAGTCGATTCGTCGGTGAACACAAGACCAAGAATTCGCATCAGTAGGTCGGAGCACACAAAGATTCCCAAGAGACACAAGTTCCGCAAGTCCACGGCCTCCTTCTTTCCCTTGTGTATTCTGTGTCTCTTGTGGCACACAACGCCACACAACGCCAGACACCCAAACTTCCCCCCGGTGTCCGGACAGACGCGGCGACTGGAGGAGCACTTCCAATTGCCGTGTAGGCAGAAAGTGATGAACCGACCGAGATAAACTCGGCAGCATCCGCCGTGATCGACGCCAGAATCGGGCCTCAACCTACTCCGGAACTGCTGCCGGCACACAAACGCCGAGAGTGTCAGCACGAGAGTCGTCGGCATGAAACGCCGGGCAGCATTACATATTGAAGGGACTGCCCTCAACTTCCTGCACTGGCTTTGGAGCTGCGTTCGATCCACATTGCCACGACGATCTATTCACCATCACAGCTGACTCAACTGCCGATACCATTCGTCTAGGGCATCCAACGCGACGTCCGCTTCTTCCGCTGCCAGTTCTCGATTCCCAACGCGCAGTCCTCGCATCATCGACTCCTCCCTATCACGCCGAGTCCACCGTTGGTCGTCCGCTTCGCTGAACAGCTTTTCAACCGAGTTCCGTTCGATATCGGCATGAGCCGCCAAGCGGCCGTTCAACTTCGTTTTCTGAGGCCGGATCGGCTGAGCAACGAGTTCGGTGGGCATCGCGACTATTTCGGTTGTGATGGCCAACCCTGAATGGCGTTGGCCGGTGTCGGTCGTCAATGCACCTGATTGGATTAACGGCAACTCCGAAGCCGCTATCGCGACGGGTGTGTCAATGAAATGAGCCGCTGAAAGGTCGTGCGAGCCAGCCCGACTGGGCAAGGCCCGCTTGCGGCTGTCGCTCGGCAGAAATGCAGCCGCGGGATTCGGCCGTCGCCGCTTTGGGAACTCGGAGTGGGCCATTCGCGTTGTTCTGCAATGCCAATCAAGGCGGACGACTGCGTAAACTTGTTTTGGTTCCAAAGGTTGAAGTCGAACACATCCGTGACGCCATCGCCATTAAAATCCCCCGAAGCCCAGCCGGTTCCGACCGTGAATTTATTCTGCTGCCAGAATACAAAGTCGCTCATGTCAACGACCAAATCTAGATTCGCATCCCCCGGCAGGGTTTCCAGATATCCCTACAGTAACTCGTCGACATCGGCCTGGTCGACGGTGCCACTTTGGACCAAGTCGTACTCGGGCCGCGCCGGTCAATTCGCCCCGCACCACCGCGGTCAATAGATCGATGTCGACGGCATCGACCGAAAGATCGCCATTGAAGTCGCCCAGCGGAGCGACCAAGTCGGCGGCCGATGTGAATTTGTTGCGTTCCAGATTCCATAGTCAACATTGTCGACGACGCCGTCGCCGGTGAAGTCGCCATCGCCCCAGCCCTTGCCGGAGAGTGACTTGTTTTGGTTCCAGAGGTTGAAGTCGAATACATCGACGACGCCGTCCAGATTCGCGTCGCCATACGGCACGTGCAGCACGTTGAGGATCAGGATGTCTTTATCAACTTGGTTCACCATGCCGTCGCCGTTGATGTCCAGCGAAAGGTGGGTGCCGTTGCCGAACAACATCTCGGCGCTCAATGTGTCGATATCGGTCGCATTGACCTGATGATCGCCATTGAAATCCCCCGGTTTCGCAAACAGTCCAAACAGAAGATTGTCGCCAGGTGTGTCGTCGCCCGACGGGAAATCGCTGACCAGATCGGTCCAGTTGCCGTCGAGCGGTTGTCCGGAGAGGCTCCCCATAACGGCGTCTGAGAGTTGAACGGCGACCAATCCGCCTTCCAGTCGTTGGTCCAGCGTCCAGTTGGCCGTGAATGTAGCTGCGTCGTAGCTGAATGAGATTGCGGTGAAGTCTTGCTCGGTACCACCACTTGCAGGTCGTCTAAGGTTACTGTTGCATCGCGATCGAACCGGACGCTGACCTGATCCAAATTGCTCCACGCCAACGGAGACAACTGGCCGCTGCCAGCCGGAATGCGGACGCCAACGTGGCGTCGCCCAGTCCTTGCGATGCGACGTCGCTCAGGAAGCCAGCGTTCCACTGGCTGCCTCGGACAAACACGCTGGTGACTTGGGGGACTCCGACCAAGAGCATCCAACGCGACCGCCTGGGCACCAGCCATCACTGTCATCGATCGTGACCGTGACCAGAAATTTACCGGCAGATTGATAAGCATACTGCGCGGAAAAAGTCTTGTTGACGTTGTCGATAACCAACGGCTGAATGGTGCCATCGCCGAAGTCGATTGTCCCCGTCCAGAAGTCGTTGCCAGAGTCGACGAAGGAACCGCTGATCACCAGTTGCTCGTTCAACGCCACTCTGCGGACTCCCACGACGGGTGCTTGTAGTGCAGCAACACCGCTTTGCAGATTGCTTGGGGGCGGATCGAATGAAATCGCGACGAACGCATTGTCGATCGTCAGCGTCAGATGATCAGTCGACGAAGCACCGGCATCGTCGGTCACGACCAAGGTTACCGTGTAGAGCCCTTCATCCGCGATCGCCGCATCGAACGCGGATTCCACACTGGTCGCCACGACGTTTCCAAATTCATCGGTCACTTGCCACAAATACGACGCGATCACGTCATTGACTCCCGGGTCATTCACCGTGGCCGTCAATCCCAGCGGCGTGCCTTCAGGTCGAACCAGATCCGGGCCGATGTCGACGTTGGGTGGAAGGTTCGTGACCAGTAGTTCTGCGAAATTCTCAATCACGATGGGCCCGTCATCCGTGACGGAGACTGCAACTACGTAATCGCCGTCATCTTCAGGCGTGAAGCTGAAGGCAGTACCGACGGAGGATTGGCCACCGCCGATGTAGTTCGCTCCATTCCTTGTCACCGACCAACTGTAAGAGGGATTCGTACCGCTGTCGATGGCGTTGAATTGGGCCAGCGATCCCTCGCTGATCGACGAGGCGCCTTGAATCCGCACGGGATTGCCGATTCCGATCTCGATAAAATCGACGCCGGTCGAGTTGATGACGGTAGAACCGGTGGTCACTTGCCAATCCAACGGTAGGTCTGGCGTGACGGTGTAATTCGTGCCCACGACGAGATTCGATAATCGAAAATCGCCGTTGGCATCGGTGAATGTCTGCTCGGCTGTCTGCACAATTCTGAATTTGCCGGCCGTCGAGTGTTGGTTCGCCCAAGTCGCGCTGGCCGTTGCCGTCCAAGTCATTGTACAAAATTCCGTAAATAGCACCTTCACCGACGTGAACGCCAACTGTTGTTTTATCCGTGCGACCAGTAGGCGCCTCGACCGTTCCACGGTGCTGCGTGACGATAAAGACGGCCGAGCCGGTGTAGCCAATCGGATAGTCAACGTGAAGTTCGTTTCCAATAATCACCGGGGTGAGGCCGGGGTCGTCGGACTCCACCGTGAAGAAACTTTGCGATCCGTTGTTGCGATACCAGCTGACTTGGCCGGGATTTGAGGCCACGGTCACGATATCCGCGTCACCATCGTTGTCGAAATCTCCAGGCGCGGCCACCCAGACGTGCTGGCCAATTCCGCTAATCGGCCGAACCGAACCGAATACACCCTGCCCCAAGTTCTCAAACCAATTCACTGCGTTGTGGCCAAAGTCGGTGCCACTTGCCACCACATCCAGATCGCCATCGAGGTCGACGTCCACGGCAGAGACAGAACGAGCGGAGTTAATATCGGCGCTGATGACCTCTTGGACATCGAAAGTGCCGTTGCCAAGATTTCTGTACCACGCGACTTTGTCGTCAAACAACGATGCGGATAACAGATCAAGATCGCCGTCACCGTCCAGGTCTCCGGTGGCCAAGCCAAAGGCTGCGTCGACCAGCGTTGAGATGGAATTCGCGACGCTAAACGATCCAAGGCCATTCTGATTCTCGTACCAAACAACTTCGTCGCCATCCGTTGTCGTGGCGAGAAGGTCCAGATCGTCATCCTCGTCGACATCCGCCGCTGCGATGGCGAAACTGGATGAAGTGCCAATGGTCGACGCAATGCCGAATGTGCCCTCCCCATCCAGATTCTCGAACCAAGCCACCGTATCGCTATCGGTCGAACTACCAACCAGGTCTAGATCCAGGTCCCCGTCGAGGTCAAACGCCAAAATGGAAATCACGGAGACGAATGCCGGATCGATTACCTGCGCCGAGCCGAAAGTGCCGAGGCCGTCCAAGTTCTCATACCACGTCGCCGGGTTGCCCGAACCTTGTCCGACAAGAATGTCTTCGTCGTCGTCCCCGTCGAGGTCACCTGACGAGACGTGCAGCAAATTGCCAAGTCCAGTTGCCACCGAGTTGGGGCCTCCAAATCCACCTAGTCCATCTGCATTGGAATACCAAACGATGTTTCCGGTGGTCTGTGACGCCGTGACGACGTCCAGGTTTCCGTCCCCGTCAAAATCGGCAACGGCAGTCGAACGCACAAAACCAACCGACGATTCGATGTCGATCTGATTCGAGAACTGCGAGAAGAGTGTCACGACGTCGAAGCCGCCGGGATCACCATACAGCGGCGCGATCGGCCCAATTTCCGGTGGACTTGTATCGGGCGTGAAGAGGACCTCAATCCCGCCTGATTGCAACTCGGGAATCACCGCATCCCGCGTGTAATTATCGAGTGGATTATGGCTCAGTCCGATGGTTTCGATACCGAGGCCCGTGAAATCGGCAGGAACGAGCCGCACCGCATCGGTCGCCACGATACCGTCGGCCGTGCTGGAAACCTGAATTTTGACGTCGCTCTGTTCCGTGGTAACCGTAAACGTGGCCAACGTTTGCCAGGGCCGGCCACCGGACGCAGCGCCGCTGGGCTCCAGCGTTTGACTGACCGTCGTCGATGAGGGTCCCGTGACCAGCAAAACTTGGCCGTTGGCCAGTGAACTTGTGTTGGCCGTGAGCCCGGACATGAATAGATTGAACTGATTCACGCCTTCAGGAATGAGCGTGGCGAAGACCTGGCCCACCCCCAGTTCGGTGAGAGTGATTGGACCACCGCCCCCAAATTCGACTCGGTTGGCGAGACCTCCGACTTGTAGCGGGAATGTATGGGCTATATTACCCGCGCAAACTGCGGGTTCGTGACGGGGGCATCGTCGACGTTGGCAATGACCAACAAATCGAACCCTGGGAAGTCTTCTATCAGGCCCGTGATTCCCGTATCAACGCGGATCATCGCGATTGCCGCGTCGGAATTCGATGCCTCGGCCAGTACTTCCGACGAAAGCAGAGTCATCGCGTCGACATTCAAAAGCCCAAAAATCTCAGCTCCGCCAGCCACGCCGGGCAAATACGGAGTCTCCGTACCGTCCGACAAGTAGGGATTGCTGAAGCGCGTGCCGTCGAGTGCCTCCACCGAGCCAGTTACGTTCCAACCGCCGCTGGACACGGGCGTGTTGCTGCCGACGAGGAATCGTCCCGCGCCGCCGGCCGGTGCTGAAGGTCCCCCCGAACCACCTTCGGTATCCACGTTGACCATATCGATCGTCGCCACGGACCCGAACAGCTTGACGGTACCGCCAGCGCCTCCGCCTCCAGCCGCTCCATCCGCGCCGAGTCCACCGTCACCACCTCGACCGCCGTCGGCGCCGTCGCCACCGCGCCCGTGCTGCCGGTGCCAGTATTGCCAGAGGAACCCTGGGCACCCGGGGCACCGCCCTGTGGACCATTGAATCCGGTGGTCGGCGCCGAGGTGCCGGCGGAGCCGTCACCGCCATGTGCTTCGTAGGTGGAATTGCCGACGACTAGTCTGCCAAATGTAACGATCTCGAATGCACCGCCACCCGCGCCACCGCGACCTCCCATGCCGCCATCACCACCCGTGCCGCCGTCGCCGCCATTCCCACCGTTCCCCCCATCGCCTGCTGTGCTCGTTGAAAAACTACTCGCCGCCACCGCCACCGCCACCACCACCCACGCCTGGCGCCCGGATCCCCCGGCGCCGCCACCGCCACCAGAACCGCCGGCCCCGCCACCGGCGAGTATCGGGCCGGTCACGGAATTCGCGCCGCCTTCGCCCGGTTGCGGAGCGAAGATGCCGGTGGTGACAGCATTGAATCCGTCCCCGCCGTCGCCACCATCGGTCGCCCCTCCTGGTTGACCAGGATCGGGTGCATTCTCACCAGAGAAAGAGCCGGCGTCGCCACCTACGCCACCGAAACTATTCGTCCCTCGAAGGCCGCCGTTCCCGCCACGACCTCCCGCGCCGGGGTCGCCGCCGCCCAAGGGATTATTGAATCCGCCCAGGCTGGCGGATGAGGTGAAACCATCTTCTCCAAAATCGCCAAATCTGCGAACGCCAGGGTCTCCATTGGCGCCGCCGGTGGCGATGAGTCCGATATTGGTCCCACCGTCGCCCCCATCACCACCCGTGTTGGCTCCGCTGGTCGGTGTACCGTTGCCCCCGATAGCAGGCCCCGCCGGAAAGCCTCCGCCGGGTCCTGCAGTGGTGCCGTCCGCCGAGGCGATGAATGCCGCACCTGGGTCAATGTAGGCATCGTTACCAACGACGATCGACAGCGCGTTGGCACCAACAATCGTGATCGTATCGTCCGGAATGTGAAGATTGCCATGCACAAAGATCGTGGTCAGTCCCGCCGCAATTTGCGAGGTGAACGGCGTGCCGTAGAACGTATTGGGATCCGCATCATCCCCCACGATCGTCACGGCCGAAGTGTTGATCGTGACGGTTTGCCCACTGGTCGTTGCCGTTGGCCCACCGGTTGGTGAAATCGAGTTGAACGGATTCGAGACTTGGACGATCGACGTTGTGGCGTCTTCCGAAGAGACCGTGTAGGTCACTGCCGTGCTTGCGGCAGTCGTGGCGGGCCAGGTGACCTGCACCTCGTAGGTTCCAGCTGGCACATCCAGAAACTGCCAATCTGCCAGGGCGCCTTCATTGCCAGTGACGGGTCGGAATCGGTAGTCTTCGTCAAACGCGTTGCTGACCGGGTTGATGTTCTCTTGCCACGGCCCGGCCAATTCCGAGTAGCCAGCATCGCCGGCGTCGATGACTGGCATGTTGGCCAGTTTCGAGAGATCCCTGATGTTATTGTCGTTTGGCTGCAAATGGTTCAGCGAGGGAAGCTGTGTTAGGTCAATGTCTTCTACAAGTGTGATTCCCATGCCGGCAAGGCCGAGGTATTCCAGGTGTGGTAAGGGGATGTCTGCAATGCCCAAGAGGCCAAGATCGTCGAAACCGGATTGGGCTCGCTGAGCGATCTCGTGCGACGGCATTGCTCGTCGCAACACCAAAAGGTCATCGGCATGGCCAATGAACTGCTCGTTGGCGGTTCCACCGACGTCCTCTCCGAATTGCAGGTTCGTCGTCAAATCAATGGATCCGCCCGCGAATTGAGCGTCCGACGGCACGACAGCTTCCAACTCGATTCCATCCAAAAACGCGAACAAATCCGTCGTCATAGGTCATGGCCACGTGATGATACTGGCCATCATTGAACTGAGCGGGAAACGTGACGGAATCGGTAATTGCCGTGCCGGGATTGGCTGGATTGTCGACGGCGATGAGCACTCGAAGTAGACTGCCATTGCTGATGGAATCGAAAATTATTTCTCCGGCGGTAAGGCCCCCCGACCCGTCGAAAGTGCTGAACAACCGTTGATTTCCCGTACCGGTCGACTTGACGAACGCCGCCAACGTAAAACTCTCGCACAGACTCTGCGTATCGTTGAATACCAGCAGATTGCGACCGGCTGATGTGTCGTTGGAGAATTCGATCGATTCGTTTCCGAACTTCGCGTTGTTGGCATCCGAATCGATCGACACATTGTTGACGAAAGTAGCGTTTTGAATTCCATCAAATGCAAGTTGGTCCTCCGCGTCGGTGGAACTGCTGACGGGTTGGCCATTGATCAGAACGCCCGAAACCAAGTTATTGCTCGAGGTTGAGCACCCGTAGGTTCGTGAGGTGCTCAAGTCCGTCAAGACTGCCGATGTGAATGCGCGGACAAATCGAGTCGGGAAAGATTCGGCCAATTCATGGGCGAAGATTGGTCCATCAAAAAACGGTTTGCCGTTGAGTCCGTGGTCACTGGTCGTCCCAATGCCCTCGCAATTGCTGCTCGCAATCGCGGGTCGGTCGTGGCCGCCGGCAACGCTTCCACCTCAATTGGCGAATCATTGATGTCGGCAGAGCCAGGCGTTTCCGCCGCATCGCCCGCTCCGAGTTCCAGATCGCGCACTTCATTGGAGAAGCTACGGAACAGATCCGATCCGCTGTCGCCAAAGATCCGATCCAAGCCGCCGCTGCCGACAATCCGATCGTCTCCGTCACCACCACGGATCACATCCCGGTCGGTAGACGGATGTGGCTGGCCCAAGATCGGCGCGTTGACCTCAATGGAAAATGGCAGGTCCGTGACCTGGTCACTTCTGTGCGGATTGAAGACTCCCAAATAGTAGGTGCCTGCCGGCGTCGTGCTGAGATCGAATACGGATTGGTTGGCACCCAAAACCAGACCCTTGGCATCGAGCAAGTCGGCGCGGACTCCCTGAGCGATGCTGGTGACATGCAGCCCAGTTCCCGAAGTCGAAAACTGGCCGTCCGTTTGCATAACCAACTCGTGGGTTCCGGGTATCGCATTGACCAAAACCGTCACGCTGGTATTCCCGGCCAGCAGGGCTTCGCGAACTGCGTCGGTGACATCAAACTGCAGAGTAAAGGCTCCGTCGCTGCCGTTGGCCACGATACCGATCGGCGATTCAGTCGATTCGGTCACCCACGCGGAGGCGGTGACTTCCGTCGCCGCGGCAGAGTCGACAAACGGCACGGCCTCGTTCGATCCGTTGTCGACCACCCATAACTGCCCAGAGATGTGGAAGAACAGCTGCGTGCCGACGGCGGTGAGCCGCGTCGGATTGACGAGCTGTAAACCGCTGCCGGCCACCGCGGTGATCTGCTCCGGTGTGCCGCCCGTCGTGCGATAGAGTTTCCGTTCGAGGCCTTCCAGCACGGTGAAATACAATGTCCCGGACGCATCGGTCAGGTCTTGTGGCAGCGGATTCGTGCCGATCGGAAGTGTCGTGATGGCCGAAGTCGTGAGCCGATCCGTCAATGCCAGTTGTCGACCGCCGCCCGAGTCGCGGACGAAGTAATAGTTCGCGCCAGAGAGCGTCAGTTGGTCCGGATTCCCGCCAATCGTTAGCAGATTGTCCGCTCGGTAAGCGTTCGTGCCGGACTGGGTAATCTCATACAGAGACGCTCCGTTTCCGTTGAAGAATACCAGCTTGTCCGCGGAGGTATTGTCGACGATGGCGGACGACGGATTCGAGATGGCCGCACCCGCGATGTCGATGCGATAGTTTACCTGCTGAATGCCACCGCCGCTGTCTGATGAACCTTTGGCTCCGCGTGAAGCGAACCAATCAAAGGACTCGTTGCTTGGCCGAGCATTGACGATCACGACGTCGTTGAATTCGCCCAGAATTTGCGGTTCCTCCAGGAAGTCTACGCCGGTGCCCGCTGAATCACCAACGGGATCGACGACAAAACCCGTACTCGGGCTCGAATTGAGTAACGGATGGATGAGTACAGCAGCGGCCCTTGCTCGGCAAACGCCTCTCCCCCGTCGATGTATTGGTGCTCACCCCGAAAGAAGATGTGGCCACCTGTTACCGTGAATTGCTCGGCGTCCGCGGGGCCCAACCGACGGGGTTGCGAAGAACTGGGCAGTATTTCAGCCTCCGTCGCATCGGCGTGCCAGATCTCCGGACCCTGAGCACCGCCAATCCCACCATTTTTTCGGAACAGCATTTCCGTATCATCGGCATAGAAAAATAATTCGCCGTCCGTCGCCAGGAAATTCGAGGCGTTCGCTGGAATGGCACCGTCCGGATAGCCCGATAGATTGGTCGGCACAGGTGCGAGATTGACGCCGTCGTACGTAAACAATTGGACCGTGGCCAAAGCTGGATTCGGCATGGCCGTAAAGAACAGCGTACCGTTGACATCGATCAGATGCGGCGTGAAGGGATCCGAGTTTGGATTCAGGTCCATCAGCATCTGAGTCCCCCCGGTTGTCCCGTCGCTGGTCCAAAGTTCTTCACCGTTATTCGCGGCGAAGAAGAGACTGTTGCCCGATTGCGTGAGGTTGCCGACTGCCTGCGGTGCCGTAAAGTCGCCGACCGTCGAGATCGCGTCAACATCCAATACCACCTGAGAGACCGTTTGAGGATCCACAACCGCGTCCCGCAAGATGCCGAGATCAAACTGCAGCTCCAATCGCTTGTTTTCAGCACCACCGATCAACAGCTGACTATCGCCGCTCGACGTACCATCGGGCCGCTGCGTCGACTCTTGGATGGCGGTGAGGAATACGTCCTCGTCAGGATCGTGCGATAGACGGATCGCATTTCCACTCAGACCGTCGCCGACCGTGGTGAATTGATACCAAAGACGATCATCCGCGGGATCCAGAGTGAAGTCAGTCTGCGAAGCATCCGGATCCGCAAAAACGATGCGCCGGTTTGACGATCGACCAGGAAGTCGCCCAGCGACGAGTTGATCAGCGGGAATGCCTCGTTGGGAATGGCCTGTGTGGTGGGCTGGCCGTAGACGACGTACCCGCGTCCCGCATTGCTACGTGCGAGTCCCACAAGCCCATCCGCCGCCGCGGCTCCGAGCA
Source organism: uncultured Chloroflexia bacterium (assembly GCA_963704145.1). GTDB lineage: Bacteria > Chloroflexota > Limnocylindria > Limnocylindrales > CSP1-4 > JALYGJ01. The sequence goes on along the minus strand of CAVPHB010000007.1, from coordinate 276,737 downwards.
AGAGATCATCCACGCCGTCGACGTTGAGATCGATGGAAGGAGAGGCGGCTAGCGTCCCCAGTTGATCGCCAGGTACCACGCCGGTGAACGGTCGATTCGCCTGCGACAGCAGTAAAGAACCTGTCAGCGGGACGCTGTCCGGCTGACCTGAGAGGAAGACATACGCGTTGCCCTGATCCAATTCGGTGAGCGGAGTACCGTCGCCGCTGAGCAGTGTGCGGAACGGATCGCCGACAATCAGATCGACCTGGCCATCGTCGTTGAGATCGCCGGAAGTGGCCCACAGGCCACCCCTGAAAGACGAACCGCCACCAAGAGTCGTCGCCTGGTCGCGAGCAACCGACAAGAAAGCATCGCTGACCTGCAGTGTGCTCTGCGAGCCAGCTCCGAACTGAGCGTCGCCTTGATATACGAAGAGGCCACCGGCCAGCTCGCCGGACGCTTCACGTTGGCGAGCGATGGCGAACTCGTCGTAGCCGTCACGATTCAGGTCGCCAATCCTGGATACGGCGCCGCCGATCGTGGTCCCCTCAATCACGACATCGGCAGCAACCTCCAGTTCCAACAGCGAGGACTGGCTCGTGGTGCCCAAAAATACGAACGAGCGTCCTGTGGGTGGCGAGACCGTGCCCGATAGCTTCAAATAATCGGGCATCGCGATGATGAAATCCTCCAACCCATCTCCGTTGATATCGCCCACGACCGCCGAATGTATCTCGGGATCGTTATCGTCGATCAGCACATCGCCGCCAGCGCCAAACGTCTCAATAGCCGTCACGTCCCGTTCGGCGTTCGACGCTCTTAACAGGGTGGCGGCACCAGCGTCCATGGCCGTTTGAAATTCGACGACCCCATCCTGCTGGCTGAGGAACGCACCGTCAATAATCACTCCGACCGTATCGTCCAATTGACGCTGGTGGAACGTGACCATCAGGTCGGAATGGTCGTCCCCATCGTAGTTGAGCCAATGACTGGTTGCGCCAACCCCGGAGGTAGCAAATAGCTCTGCGTTGGTCAACGGAACGATCTGTCCGCCCGCCAAGAAGGCACTCGAGCCGCCTTCTGGTTGGTATGCGAGTCTCAGGACTGCGGATTCGAAATTGGATTGGTCGTGGAAAAAGTCAAGCTCGATGTCGTGCCATCCAGCTTCCAATGCAAACGTACCCGAGACGGTGCGTGCCGTCGTGGCATTGAAGTCATTGATCAGGACCAGCTCGCCATCGATCTTCAGTCGACTACCATCCAGGCTCGTCAACGTGAAGCTTGCCAGCTCTGATTGTTCGATAAACACCGATCCATGAACGCGTCCGAAAAAATCACCACCTCCGAGGAGCACTTCACTGCTGCTACGTGTCCAGGAGAAGGTCGGCGTGAGACCATCCAACGTGCTGGGAAATTCGGCGAAACTTGTTACGCGGGGGTTGTTTGGCGAGGAAGAGAAGTACTGTTGAACACGGAGGCCGTTATCCGCCTGAGCGCGATCTAATAGCGTGGGCAGCACGATGGTCACTTCCGCATCACCGGCCGTGGGAGTTCGCGGTAGGTCGGCAGTGTTTTCGAAGATATGTAGCAGGTGCTCGCCGCGAGTCGCATCGTAGCCCAACGTCGCCAGATCGGATCTCAAACTAGATGTTGGGGAAGGGTTGCCGATTGCGCGACCGGCTCCCAGGGCCGGCACCCCGACAGTCGGGCGGTCCAGGACGATCGCGGCCTGTTGGTCAATTCGCTCGATGCCCTGATCCAACTGCACGGGTCCAAAGAATACGTACGACGAGGACTTCGCCTCCGACGGCGAAATCGAGAAAACCATCGTCGTTGACATCCCCCACCGCGTCGAATCGTTGGATCGATTCATTCTCCGCGATGCCTTCCAGTGTGAATGCGTCATTCAGATCGGGCAGGACGTCGGCTACCAGGTCGACGCCGGTGATCTCGTTGGGATCGTTTGCAGGCCCAGCCAATGGAATGGCCAGATCAAACTCGAAAAACTCCTGCGGCAGTGGGTCGGTCTCTCCGCCGCCTTCGTCAGTTGCTGGCGTGTGGTCCGACAGTTGATTTCCGAAGACCGTGTGCAGCACGGAACCGGATGGGGTGGCAAAGACAAGGTCGTCCCCGTCGGCTCCGTCTTGATTTCCCAGTGTGCCGATCAGGGTCGTGTCCGCGGGCTGCTGCCCAGTCGGCGTGAATACCGCCGCCGAACTTTCCAGTACCAGCGCAGGTCGCTGGAACAGGTTACCGAACGAGACGTCAACGGGCCCGCCCAGGAAAACCGCGACCGTCTGGTGTTGATTGTTCGGGGAGGCCTCGGCAACGGTCGCGGTGCTTTCCAAGACTGCCGCCGCGAAGTCGCCGAATTCGCCCGCGTCTGCGTCAAAGTTTCCGATCGGAAGCAGGTTGCCCGCTGCTACCGAAACGACCGTGAAGTCGGGCTGCCCGCCCGTGGCACCTCCGAATACGAAGGTGCTGCCAGCGTCGCCGGTGACCAACACGTCGTGAAAACCGTCGCCGTCGTAGTCGCCCAGCGGAATGATACGGTCACCCGTGACCGGCACGGTCGCCCACGGAGACGCTGGCGGGAAGGCCAACGCAGTCTCGCCCCGATAGATATCCAGTAGGCCGAGCGAGAGAACTCCAAATTCATCGAACAGGTCGCCGTCGACACTACCGAGTCCCTCGACGTTCGCGGTTCCGGCGTGGGGCAGCGGATTACTTGTCGCGCGGAGGCCAATGGTGTCAATGTGGATGTTGTCCACCCCCCAGCCATAAAAACCGTTCATCGACAGGTCGATCGTATCGAAGTCGAAACGGATCACGATGTTCTGTCCGAGGAACTGCTCGGGGATCGGAATCGAAATCCGCTGGTGCACGCCATTATCGGCAAGCAGCCCCCCCGGTTGATTGTTCACCCCTTCCAAATCGATTGTCTGCGACGGCCCGCCGGGGTTGGTGATAATCTGTACCTTGGCGATGTCCACGCCGGCACTGTTTTCGGTTTCCAGCAGAGAATCGAAGGAAAGCCGTGCCGCGGATACTTGTGTCAGATCGATGGTCGGCGTCTCGGCGTAGGCAAAAACACTATTGAAGAAGCCTCCGCCGTCATCGACGTAGCCTTCGGAATTGGTACTGGTAAAAGTGATGCCGTAACCCGTGCGCCGCCAGGAGGCAGAATTGGCGTGATCCTGATCCAGAAAAAAGCCATGATTGTTACTTGCGAAGTCATAGATTACGCCGCCCGTGCCGTTTGGCAGGATCACGGGGTCGCCAGCCAACCAATCGTCTCGCAATTGACCAGCATAAAAATGCGTACCGCCTGTGTCGCTTACCAGCAGATCGTCTGCCTGGTCGTGGTTCAGGTCACCAGCCGACGCAACCGAGAGATTTGCGGAAAAGTCGAATTCTCGAATCGCAACGACGTCGGGGCGGATGTCCAGGGCAGCATCCGTGATCAGCAAGTTGTCGAAGATGATATCTGCCAGCGCTCCGCCGCCGAAACTGTTTTTCGTGAGCGACATGTAGTTCGCCGTGATGCTGGCGCTGGAGAGCGTCTCGATCGCCGTGATCGTCTGGCCGTTAATCTGAAATTCCAACGACGTTCCTTCTAATCGGACCCCCATCTTGAACGGCTCGTCATCTTCCAAGACACCGTCGGAATCCGCGTCGAACGGGAGGCCATTGATCGAGGTCGGCAGGCTGCCAGCCCCCTGAAACGTGGTGATGGAACCAACGGCTTGTGCGATGAAAGGATTTCCGGAAAACAGGGTATGTAGAGTGCCAAAACTACCGGTTAGCTCGCCGTTCTGCCGAACCACGAGCCCGCCGTTGGGCAAGAAATTGACGTCGATCTGTCCGTTGCCGGTCAGATTGGAGATGCTGCCGTCGACATTTGGTTTCCGCAGGATGAAGCCAGCCGACTTCCCCGCATTCGAATCGGACGGATCCAACAACCCGCCGAATCGCGTATCGACGGAAATGGCAACATCGGCTGCGTCGACCTGCAAGATCGCCTGCCCACTACTGCCGTCCAATACCAACTGGCCGTTCTCGATTCCCGCAACGTCCGAAACTGCACCACCGGTACTGCGTTTGTCCCAGATGAAGCTGCCGCCTTCCTCGGTCGTGCCCAAATTCCTGGCATCGGCCCGTGTGAAGGTGTCTTCGATCTGACCGATGGGAGTCGCAGTGGGTTCGGCCTTGGCCAAGGTGACAACATCGATAATGCCCTTGAGACGGTCGCCACCGAATACCAGGTACACACCGTCGTTGGTGCCTTCGGGCGTGACGGTATTGGCCACCCCAATCGCGATGTCGCCGACGCCGTCCCCATCGTAGTCACCGGGTGATGAGATGACGGAACGCCCGGTTCCCAAGTCGGTCAACACGGGGGCAGGCAGCTGTAGCAGCACGGGATCGGGGAAGGGTCCGCTTCCGCCAGTCAACCGTGGATCATTACCGAAAATGATGCGTGCGAATGTTGCGTTGGCACCATTGCGAGGATCCGTCACATCGTCCGCAATCGAAAGGATATAGTCGCCGACTGCATCGCCGTCGACATCGCCGATGGGAATGACCACAGGCTGGCCTGCCAGGTCCACTCCACCGACTTTTACTTGGGTGGCGGACGTGTCAATGTCGAATCCGAACCCATTGCTCACGACATCCTCAACCAACACATCCGGTATCTGCTGCAACTGATCCAGTGGTACCGGTGGGGTTGCCGGCGCCGTCGGGAAGCCAAATTCCAGCTGGTAGTGGTTGGGAGCCAGGCCCGAGTTATTGTCGACACGCAACATCAGGTATTCCGGCAAACCGGGCAGCACATCGACCGGTACGATCTGGGGATTCTCCTGGTCGCCATCTGTTCTGCGCCAGGTAAACGTTCGTGGTGAAAAAATCACTGGTCGGATCCAGCATGCCGTCCGCAGCGCTCTCGACCATGCGCCGAGCCTGAATCATGTCGGCCGTAACCTGAGCCTGATACTGGCCAGCAAATTCGCGAAACGCCTCGGGGACTCGAACGTAAAACCAATCCGCCGGATCGCCGTCGTGGAATGTCAGACCCGACACGATCTTGCCGTTTTCCGCCAACCCAAAATCACCGGCAAACAGCGGTTCGTCATTCAAGCCGGAGTTGCCATTTCGAGTGACAATTTCGAAGGGGTCGGGGAGAAGTGACGTATTCCCGATCAGCAAATCGTCCCCCGGTCCGCCGTCGATATTGTCGTCTCCAGGGCCGCCGAAAATCAGATCTGCTCCATCGCCACCGTCGATCGTGTCGTCGAACGCACCACCGAACAGCCGATCACTTCCCGGACCTCCCAGGATGGTCAATGCCGTGATCGTGCCACCTGCCTGCTGGTCACCTTGCGAAATGCCGTATTCCGATGTGGTTCCGGGGAACATGAACTCCGCGTCGCGCGAACTTCATCGTCACCCGCTCGCATGTCAAAAACCGTCTGCTCGACACCGGGCGCCGTGTAGAAGTGGAATCGCTGCAAATTGCGAGTCGAATCTTCGGGATCCGGGACGAATTGCCCGTTGTTGATGTCCCAAACCTGGCTGCTGATTTCATAGCGTTGCAGCAACCGATTGAAGCGTATGGATACAAAGTCGTTGACGGGCAGTCCATTCACATCCAAATCGCCACCGAGGAACAACGCCCGATCTTCGCCATCACCTCCGGCAAACCGGTCACTAAACGTCGGCAGGAAGGTTTCGTCCGTGCCGCCCAACAATGGCAACCGATCTGGAATCGATTGGAAGGTGTCGTCGCCCGCTTCGCCGAACAGCAGGTCGCTCGCTCCTCGGTCCCGACCCCCCGTTAATACGTCGTTCCCCGGGCCACCAAATACCCAGTCCTCACCCGGCCCACCACTGAGGATGTCGTTGCCCAAGCCACCTAAGAGCACATCGCGGCGAACGAAGTGGGACGACGTCGCCAAGTCGACCGCGCCGGCGCGTCCCCCGGTCCAAAATCGAACAACACGTTGTAGATCGTTGGTATCAGATTCGACTTCACTCGCAACACGTACGTCCCCGTCGGCAGGGCACTCATATCCATGCCGGTCGCGCCATCCGTATCGGAGATGATCTCTCCCCCATCCGACCCGTTGAACAGCGCCAGCGTCATGCCGTCATCGTCGGACAAACTCGTCGTCGAGATCCTGATCGAACGCTCCACCCGTCCACTCAAAGAGATAGAAATCGACGTCCGTTGGACTGTCGATCGTCAAGCCGGTGAAGACGGTGGATCGAGATAAACCATCGGCGCCGTTCGCTACCGGTGGATTGGACTGTGGGAAACCTAGCTGTACGGCTCCCACGTTACCCGGCGGATACGACAGCGCCAGTTGCGAGTCTGGTCCGGCCGAAGTGGTTGAGAAAATAATATGACTGCCGTCGATCGTGGCGGTCACTCGATCCAACACACCCGCCTTGTCGAGTGCCCGATTCAGATCCGTGACCAGGTCCTGCACCGAGGCATTGGCCTGGGCACCTTCCTCGCTGCCGTCGGTCCAGGCAGCGGGCAACGTGATATCCAATTGCAATTCACTGTCGATCACCAAATGGATTTGTGCGTCGCTGGTCAGGATGCCATTGGTCGGCGCCGATTGCGGTGCGGTCAAGACGGCCGGTCCCAAAAGGTTCGCCGCATTGGCGAACGAATCGTTGCGGCTCGTGCCCTCGGTTTGGTCAATCAGAATCGGTGTGCCTGACGCGATGGTGATCGTGTCATTCCCCGCCCCACCGTCGGCCCAGACCGTCTTTTGTACCGTCGGCCCGATATCGATCTGGTCGTCACCGTCCAGGCCGTCAATAATGATCGCCAGGAAAGTCGTCCTCGGGAGGTAGCAACGAACCGAGCAGATTCGGATCGCCGTCCTGGAAGGCCATATTGAGTGCGTCGGCGCGTTGGAACGGGTCGTCACTGGACAACGCGTCCAAATCGAACAACGTATCGTCTGTTTTCCAGATGAGGTTGCCATCGTCGTCGGTCGCGGCGAAATCGAGCCGCAACTGCGCGGCAAACGAAAAGGCGCCGTTGTTCTCGGTGAGTCGAGTCACCAGGTGATGACCCTGCAAGATCCCTGGCTCGGTCACAAAGTCGACCGAGATCTGATCATTGGCGTTCGATCCACCGACATACCAGACGTTGTTGACCGATTGGGCGTATTCCTTCCAGCCGTCGTCGGCGCCGATTCCGCCGTCTTGATTTTCAAAGAGCACACCATTGCGATCGCGAAGCTCATCCACTCCGCCGGCACCGTAGAGGAAATCGAGCCCCGTACCGCCAAACAACTTATCGGAACGGTCGCCGCCCAACATCCGGTTGAGCCCCGTATCTTCCTGCGGATAGGGGTCCAACAGGTTGCCGTCGTCGACGGTCAATTCGCCGTTCTCGTCAACGAAGACTCCGAATTGAGTCATCGCGCTGCTGGCCAAACCGCCCAGTGGGTCAAACGGCAGGTTGACGTCGGCGTCGGGATCAAACGTCCACGCATAGAGCTCGTTGGTGCCTTGGCCCCCGATTAAATCGTCGTTGCCTTGACCGGCAAACAAAATGTCGTGGTCGATCGAGCTACCACGACCCGGTCCCTGGTCGCCCCATAAGCGGTCGTCACCCGCCAGACCGTAGATGGTGTCGTCACCGAATCCGCCATCGATGCGATCACGGCCCGGAGTACCGACCAGCAAATCGACGCCCGGTCCGCCGTCAATCGTCGAAACAAAATCGCCGCGTGTTGTCAATTGAGAGAAGTCCAGCGACTGCGCACCGGAGGCGAATGAGATCGTGTCGTCACCCAACAGCCCAGCAATGCGGAACTGCTCGACCAGTGGCGTGCCCGAACCATCCAGCCAATTCACCTCGATTCGGGCCAGATTGTATTCCACCAACAGTTGTCCGCCGACGGCGTTGTTCGGTAAGACAACTCCGTTTCCATCGCGCTGTTGCTCGCCAGCTACGCTCGTTCGCAAGCGAATTGTGTCGCTACCGCTCGTTCCCTCGACCAAGAGGATATCCGTGGCGTTATCGTCGACGGTCGCCTGTCCGGGGCCATCGGACTTATGGCCGTCGAGCGTGTCGCCGAACACCTGGTAACCACTGTTCGTGTCGACGACCAGGATATCGATTCCTGAGCCGCCATATGCCACGTCGTTGTCGTCCTGACCTTCCAGCCAGTCCGAATCGGCGCCACCCCACAATTCGTCCTTGCCGCCGCCACCGTAGAGTTGATCTTCGCCCGTACCACCTAACAAAATATCGTCGCTGCCGATCGGCAGCATGGTGTTCTGGTCCTTGTTAAATGCGATCGAGCTGTTTGTGGCGTAGTGGGGTCCGGCCAACGCGTCACCACTTAGAAAATCCTTGCCGGAGTCGCCGGAAAGAAAATCGGAACGCAGATTGCCAAACAGAAAATCGGGCCCAGGGCCGCCAAACAGTTGATCGCCGGGAGTTGTCGCGTCCGTGTTATCGCCGGCGGCGTAGGCGTAGAGGAAATCTTCATCCGCTCCGCCGAACAGTTTCTGGCCGACCGTGTCTGCGTCTCCAAACAACTCGTCGCGCCCGCCATCACCATAAACTTGATCGACTCCGGGCCCACCATGCACGGTGTCATTGTTGGCTCCTCCACGGACAACATCGTCACCGAGTCCACCGAAGACATTCGCGTCGTTGCCGGCCCCGGCGTCCAGATAATCAGGGCCCGCTCCACCAAACAGGGTGTCGCTATTGCTGCCGCCAAACAGCCAGTCGGTGCCGTCATTGCCGAACAATCGATCGTCACCATCCTCGACGACGCCATTGAGCGATTGGCCGCCGACGATTTTGGGCGTTACCAAGATCGGGAAACTATATCCGGTGAACTGCAGCGCTTCCGCGTCGTCGAACCCAGGCGGTCTTTCGAACAGCGATGGATTTGCCAGATCGACGTGGCTGCGGTCGAATGCGATCGCCCCTCCGAAGATCAGGTCATTACCAGACAAGCCGTGAATTTCGTCGTCCCCCGTACCACCCCCTAAGAGATCATTGTTGGGAGTTCCCCAGATGATGTCGTTGTTGGGACCGCCGTCCACGAACTCGATCTGTCCCAGCGCTGGCCCGCCCGTTTCGTCCAAATGAGGAAAGATCAGATCGTTGCCACTGCCGCCGAAGATGGTGTCGCTGTCCGAGCCACCGCGAATCAAGTCGGCTCCCGCATCTCCAAACAGCGTATCATTGTTCGCTCCACCCTCAATCGTGTCGTCGCCGTCGCCGCCGTGAGCTTCATCGTTTCCCGCACCTCCGTAAATCTCGTCCTGGCCCGCGTCCCCGAACAGAATGTCGGCACCGTCTTCGCCCAGAATCAGATCGTCCCCACCACCACCGCGAATGGTATCCACGTCCAGTCCGCCCAGCAGCACATCGTTACCTTCACCGCCGTCCAATTGGTCGTTGCCGCTGCCACCTTCCACCTGGTCCGAGCCAAATCCTCCTGAAATGGTGTCCGTTCCCGCGTCGCCAAAGAGGTCGTCGTCCCCATCGCCGCCCGTCAGGATATCGTGCCCCTCGCCACCGCTCAGCACATCGGCACCGCTCCCCCCGGTGATGATGTCATTCCCCTCTTGTCCGTCCGCGACATCGCTACCGTCACCACCGTCCAGCATGTCATTGCCTGCCCGTCCCTCCAGCGTGTCGTCTCCGTTACCTCCGGAGATCACGTCATTCTGCGGACCGCCGATCAGGATGTCATCCCCCGCGCCGCCGATCAACTCGGCGATTCCACCGCCAGCCAGTAGCTGATCGTCACCGTCGCCGCCGTCTAACAGAACGGGAATGTTCAAATTAGGATCGATCGAGATCGTGTCGTTGCCGCTGCCGCCGAATGCCTCGATTCGGGTGATCGGCGCGGGGAACAGTTGTTCGAATCCAAACGCGGAGACAAACACTCCATTGGAACCTGGATCGTCTGAGACGGTGAACGATTCGTTGATGACGCTTGTCAAGCTGCCACGTTCATCGGCGAAGGGGCCCATATTGAGACGCAACGTCGTTCCATCCATCGCGGCCAAGATCGGGGCGGCCGCTTGTTCGCGTGGGAAGTCGAAGTCCAGCAGGACCAAGTTGAGGATCGGGATCTCGAAGGAAAGCACGCCGGAAAGGAACTCGCCGCTCAATTTGACTCGCGCCTCCAAACGCCCGCCCGGATCAAAGATCAGCAAATTGCTGCTGGGGTTTAGCGAGGCATTCAAGTCAATTTCGCTGCTACGAATCACTCCGTCGTCAATGGGATCGTTGAGATTGAAGGTCACACTAGGAAACAGACCGCCCGAGAGGGCGATTTGAAAGATCACCGGGATCTCGAACGTGCGAGCCAGGGTGAGACCGCCACCGATACGTAATTGATCCGGATCCGTGGCGTCGACGAAAGGTTGTTCGAAGAGCCCAAATTCGATCCCTCCCGAATCCGCCGGGGCTGAGCCAAAGATCCCGCCACCGAGTACTGGTTTTTCTCCTAAACCGACGTCATCGCGCACGAGGAACCCCGCCGCGATATCCTCCGGTTGCTGGCTGCCGCCGGCGGCAAATTGACGCAACCCGCTGGTATCGTACGCGAAGAAAAATTTCGCCTTTTCTTCAAATGAGATGATGACTTCCCAGCCGAAACTGCCCTTGAGAAAGCTGGACTTGCTCTCGGAATTCTTTGGTTTCGCTTCCGGTTCGGGACCGCCGAACAACGTCGCGGCAACCTCGGGGTCGTTCAGCGCACTGTAGGGATTGATCGCGTCGAGGGCTTTGGCGAGTCCCGCCTGGACGGCGTCCAATGCCCCCTTCGCGGCCTGCTTGGGGTTCGACAGGATGTTCTTGATTGTCTTGTAGAAATCGGTATCGATGACCCATTCGATGTCGAAGTCCAATTCCGGCATATCGTAGACAGCCAGATTGCCCTCCGATTGCCAGCTGGCGCTGACACCGACATCCAACTGCAGTTCGTCTTCCGCCCGCCCGGTCGCGGAGCTAATCTGCACGAACGCGTCGCGGCGATCAACAGTGTTCGTGAACGCCAAAGCTGTGTCATACAAGTGCGTCGAGATAACGCCCGGCACTCCCGCCGACTGGAGCGCAGGCATCCACGGCGACTCGCACGTCCGATGCCAGATCTTCCCGTGTTGCGTTGTCTGTCGTGTCGGACATCCGAACCGTGACGGGAACCTCGACTGCCGATTCCGGATCACCCTGGATGTACCCAACTAACAAACTGAATTCGACGTCACCCCCCAATTTGCCGTCGGCGGGCAGGCTGCCGCGTCCCGTAATCACCGCTCGACGACCGACTTCCGTATCACCCAAGACCAGACCCACCAGCATTTCGGGATCGTTCAACAGCTGCAGTCGGATGGCCCCTCCCGCCAGACCGACTTGGGGATCGTCTTTGACCGCTTGCGTATCATTGAAGAAATCCCGCACCGATTCGGGAACGGAGGGATCCGTGTTGATTTGATTGACGATTTGACCCAATCCGATGACTTGCGAGTAGTTTGGGACGAGCGGTCCGCTGCTGGTACCGCGAGCGGCATCCCAGTCCACCGAGAAGGACCCCAAGTCGATCCAGGCCTCGCCGCTCAGGTCGGCGACGCGCGAATTGAGGTCCTCGATCTTGTCGTAGGCGCGAGAAAGTTCTCATACTGATCATCCTGACGAGCCGCGCCGAAGATCAATTTCGGCAACCCGCGCCACGAAGTGGGGATTCCCAAAATGTCAAGAATCGGCACTGCCGCATTGAGGACATCGATGGACGACGACATCGGCTCCAGAACTTGCCTGATTTCACCGACGACGTGTCCCAACGTATCACGCGTGAAACCAACCAGCTCAAACTGCAGATTCGAAACGTCGATCGTCGGGGCAGAGGACTGGTCGAAGTCCCAAGCCATGGCAAAATCCATCCGCAACGGTGGAAACGCGGCCGCGGAACCATCAGGCGTGGTGCCAAGATTGGTTTCCAGAGTGACCGCCAGGTTCGAGTCGACCCCGGCACCGCCCGTTAGCGACGACGCGATCACGCTGCCAACAGCCGGGTTGCCGGCGATATCGGCGAAACTTAGAAATCCGTCCCGCTGAGGATCGAGGATGTCGATCGTATAGGTACCGGAGGTGCGAATCGATTGGCCACCGGTCGGTGCCACCGTCACCGGCATGAAGCCCAGTTTTCCATCCGACGAAATCTGTTGCACAATCGCATCGAAATCGATGGTGATCTCGTCGGCCAGCGACGTGTCAAGAAACGCGCCGTGGGTTTTGCTCACGCCGACTCCAATCGCCCAGTCGAAACCAACGGATAGCTGAACCGGTCCCGTCAACTCGAGTGGCAAATTCGGCAGGCCAAGATCGAAGACCACCTGCGGTTCCACGACAACATCCAGATCCCGATGCAGTGCGAAATCGTAGCGAACTTCATTGGAACTCTGTGTCAGCAGGATATCCGATTGGGTGAGCGAAGCCGCTGGAATCGCGGTCCACCAGCATCGAGCCACTGCCGACGCCGGCCGCCTGGAATGCCTCGAAGAGCGCCATTTGCACATCGAACGCGTCCGGGACGCCCGATAGCTGTCCCAGGTTATCCATCGCCTGCAATCGCGCGTCGTGAACAAAACGGACAGCATCGGACAATTGGTCGCCGATGATCGGAAGCGGGGTGTCGAGGACCGCTTCGTCCAATGCAGCATCCAAGTACTGAAGCAAATTGTCCCAGCCGACTGCGAAACTGCTCAGATCACCAGATAAATTGACGCCCACCTGTAATGCGGCAACGTTGGGTCCGTCAAAACTAGAAGCGTTCGTCACGCCATTCGTCTGTTGAATCGTCAGGCATGGCTCTTCGCCAACACCAGGGCTGTTGCAGTCAACGGGCGCCGTTATGCCGAGGCTGCTGAATCCCATCGGGAGCAATACGTTCAGTTCCCCGGAGAGATCCACATCGGTCCGATTCAACATCTGGCCATCGAAATCGTGTCGGCCGTCTGCTCCGTCGTCGGCAAGATTCACCGTATAACTGGCGGGCGCGGACGAACCACCTGTCGCATCGTAGGAGATGCTTCCCGACACAATGTTCGATTCCAAGGCCCCGGCCAGAACGTCAAAATTCAGATCGTCGCCGTTCAACGTAAACAAATAGGAAGCGGAAGTTGTGTCGTATAGAAACGATGTCGGAGCGATCGGATTCGAGAAGGTCCACTCCCAGATCGGCATGGAGACTAACGGTTGCAATCAAATCCAGCAGATTGGCCGTTGACGCCGAAAACGGATCCATGGATGCGGAATCCACCAAACGCGGCACACTTTGCAGTCCGGCGGAATTCAGGTCGACGCCCAGTGATGTCAAATCCAGATTCAATGGCAACTGGCTCACCAACATCGACGAGAGATCGACATCAAAACGCAACGCCGGACTGGCCGAGTCGTCAAAGGTGAGCGACGTGCCGACCGGTAATTGAGCCAGAACCGACTGCAACGAATTGGGCTGCGCGGCCTTCAATCCTTCAAACTCGTTATCGAACTCGGCCCCCACGCCCACGGACGGCCCCAACGGCTGATCAATCGGCGGCAGTGCGGATCCCAATTCCTGAAGCGATTCGGTAGCGTGTAGATACGTCGATAGCTGGTCCAACGCGCTGGTGATGTCTCCGCCCGTCACGTGTTCGTGCGACTTCAACAACCGGTAAACGGCATTGTTTACGGACGGGTCGAGCGAGCCCATCTCGGGGGATGCACTGGCCAAGTCCATGTCGAATGAAAACTGAGCCGGCGACAGATCTGAAATCCCAACCGCGTTCAACGTCGCCACGTCGGGTCGAATTTGAAAGGCTGCCGATATTTCGCCGGAGATATCGGCCGCGCCGATAAGTCTTCCCAGGTCGTTGGTGCCCTCGAACAATTCCCGCAATGTCGCTCGATTGTCATCCGCCTGCGTTCCGGGATCTGTCAGCGTCACGATCAGCGACATCGGAGCACCGCTACTGTTTGCACTACCACCGGTGACATCGACATCCACAAAGCCAAACTGCGGATTCGGAGCCCCCGTCGCCGGGCCGGTGATCGTCGGCACGTCCACGGTGGTGGAGACACTCAGCGAGCCGTCGCGGATGAAGAAATGATCCGAGAGTGTGTCTCGATGCAGGGCACCTCCCACGATCACGAATTCACCCTCGACGTCTCCGGCGTCGCCAATATCGTTGATTGACAACGAGATCGCGGCGACGGACTCGTTGATCGGCGTTACCTGAAACGTCCCCGATCCGTCGGTCCGGTCGACCAGTTGCAGGCCATCGGCATCTTCGTTCAGCATCGACTCAAACGCCAAAGACCCAGGAGATGCGGCATTCAATTTTTGCAGGACCTGGCCGATGTTGGTGGCGCCATCCAGGTTGACCTCAAAGATCGTACCGTCGCTCAGCTCGACTTGAAGATCGCTCAACCCCGCCTCCAGGGGTACGCCCGCGCCTCGATTCAGGCCAGAGAGCGCGGTTCCGGTGCCAGCGGCAACGTCAGCCACCAATGTGAACGGTTGGCCCGAACTGTTTTCGCCCAATGGCCGCATCACGAATCCGACCGTTAACGCCGTCTCACCACTGGACGTGAGATTCGCCAAGTCCTCGGTCGTCACTTTGGTCAGGCTACCCATGTCGAACTGAATTCCAGCCTGCTGAGAGATGGACGAGCTGGCGGATGCCGCCGTGACGTCGAACGTGAATTCCCGCGAAGCGTGATCGTAGCTACCGGTGGCACCGAGCAGAGCGAGCATTTCCTGGACGGTCTCGAACGCGGCGGTTACCGGAGCGCCTCCTCGGCCGGGACAATTTGCAGGGGATCGACGATTTGCGATTGAAAAGCGGCCGGAAGATCGGTGATTTCGGCAAAGCTGGTCGCCGCCGTCAAAGGAACCGTCTGTGCCAATGCGGCCTCGGCGAACTGATCAAGCCACTGCTCCAGATTCTGCATCTGCCCCAAGAGGCCGCTGGCCGAGATCGCATTAAAAGCCCCGATCGAGTCGTAGTTGGTCGGCGTGACACTCAACGGCGCCGCCATCGAAGATCGCCGGCTGAGATAATCCCAACGACGCACCACCGGCGAAGCCGCTGACTCCCGACAAGACGCTGATCGGCATCGATCCCCCGATCATGTTGCCCGTTGAACTGAGCGTTACGAGTTGGTCAGCGGTAGTATCCTTCAATTCCGCTCCCGTCACATTCGCGCCGGAGGGGATCGAGTTCAAGTCGATGCTGAGGCTGGCGTCAAGAAGGACGTTGGTCAAGTCGGCTTGAACTCCCAGCACGCCCACGACGCCGTCCACCGATGTCGTGCTGGCTTGCACAGCGACGTCGACGGTCGCCGGCTGGTTGAAACGCACGAAGAACGCCTCTTGCTCGCCTGGTAACGCGTTCAGGTCGACTCCGAAGGTGAGATCGAGCACAAATGTTCCTAACAGTGCATCGGGGATCTCATCCAGGAACAGCACTCCCAGGTCCAAACCTTGGTCGCCCAGATTGACTCGCCAATCACGCAGCTGCTGGGCCGTCATTTGCAGCGAAAACTCGACGCGGTCTCCGTCGGCAGACAAGGAACTGGAGACACCCGTGGGTGGCAGGATGGTCAGCTCACCATACGTGCCACCGATTCCTTGCAGTGCTGCTTCGATGCCCGATCGAGTCGGTTGGCTGGTCGCGCTGAGGTACCCGGCCGTCGCCTCGGCCAGTGGCTGAACGAGCGCCTGATTCAAAATGCCGCCCACGTCAACCAACTCGCCCAGTGACTGGTCAATCAAGGGTAATTGCACCGACATCTCGCCAGTCGTATCGATCTGGTCACCGAGGGACGCCAGGCTCTGCAAGCCGTCAATGAACGCCGACACCGCTTGAGCATTCAGGTCATCTACCTGCTGCAAATCGTCTGTCGAAATCGGCAGGTTGTCGGCCTTAAACGGATTGGCTGTCACGAAGCGAATTGTCGGCGAACCGTCGATCAGCAGGTCCGACAGATTCGGGTTTAGCGGCAGAGTTAGATTGATCTCGCCCGCAGTCGCTTGCACGATTTGAGACTTCAGTTGAGCGGAACTGGCGCCAAGCTCGCTAATGTCCAATCGACTATCGACGCCGTGGTCCGCGGCAGTATAAATCACGGCATCCAACCAGATCGCTCCGCCGTCGAGGTCCATCTCCACGAATCCCAACTCGAGACCATGGCGACAATCGACGGTGCATTGCGAACCACCGCGAATTGGCCCCGTGGCAATCGTGGCTTCCGCAAAACCAAGTTCCTGGCCGCCTTGCAATTGAAGGGAATGGATTTCCCCCGATTGCGATATGAATGCCAGCGTACCGGATCGATCCTCGGCGACAACGCTTCCAGCGAATGACGATCCGGCCAGCGTCATGTTCAGGGAATCGTTCAACGCATCGACTAAATCTTGCACGTCCGCTGTGTTGGCGTCCTGGGATACTTTCAGCAGGAAGGACTCTGAATCGTTGATGGTCAATTGCAGGGCCACATCGGCGCCAAGAGTTCCCGCGGTCGGTGCGGGGGATTCCGCCACACGCTCGACGATTTCCTTGACGCTGGCCGCCGCCGCGAATTCGTGGACGACAACGAAGAACTGGTTGGAAGGGTTTACTCCGAACGTTAAATCGAGGTTCAGGGTATAGTCAACGAATCCGGTCGCACCGACCTGATTGGCGACCTCCAAACCAATGGCATCACCCGCAGCCGAAGTCGAAGGTGAAGGCGACGTTCTGTTTGGTTGCTCGCAGTGCAATGTCGATCGACAACTCGTCACCCCCATATCCGCCCGCTGCCGATACGATCTCAAAATTGTAGCCGCCAATCGTGCCGTTGAGCGCACCGCTGTTGAGGTGAGCGATCAAGTCATCGTCGGTGCGCGTGGCGGTGTTGAGAAAGCCGGTGGTGGGATGAACGAGCGGGTCGACCAGACCTAGCTTGAAGGCTGCCGCGGAATCCAATTCTGTGCCAATCGCCTTACCGGTTACCGCCAGCGGTTTGGCTAACCGATGGTGTTGGTCCACGGAGTTTAGCCAGCCGACCAGATCGTTCGTTCCCGCCGAGTCATCCAGACCAGCGATGAGCACGTCACGGTCAATCCCGATAATGTCGGTAGCGAGCAGAATTCTGGGCTCTAGCACTTCTATTGAAACAGGTCTGCGAGAAGCGTCGGATGGAGAATTGCGTCGAGTAGATCGACGGGGTGCGCGCACCATCTTTCTTCTTAGCCTTTTTTGGGGGTTCTCGAATGAATTCGTCACTTATCAATGGCAAGAAGCAAAGTGACTGTCGCATCGTTGGCGTTGGCTTCGCCGACGATTCACGGCCAAGCCACCTTCGTGCGTACTATCGTATCACACCCCAAGAGGGTGTGACACCGAAACACACATTGGTTCCGGAAAACCTCAAAAACGAGGGAGGTCAGAAAGGAATTCCAGGGTGGTCATTCGTGGCGGGTCATTGCGATCCGCCGCCAAGAGCATTTCATGACATGAGGATTAGAGGTATTGGTTGTAACTCTTTCCCTCGCTTACGCTTCGGGTTACGATTGGCCGATAGTTGGCACTGTCCAGCCAAGCAGTTTGGCGTTTCGCCGGAAACCACCACCGAGAAGATTATTTAATGAAACGAACAACTCTTAGCCTGGCAACCGCAACGTTTATGACTATGCACAGTTTATGCCATTCCGGAACCGCTGCCACCTTTGGTGATGATCTGACCTTCCTCGAAAAACATACCGACGTCGTTGTGTTGCACGATGCGTCCATTCAGGCGCAAGTGGTTGTGGCACCCGCGTGGCAAGGTCGCGTCATGACCAGTACGGCTCGCGGCGCCGAGGGCGACAGCTTCGGTTGGGTGAATCGTGCGTTGATCGAGTCTGGCAAAGTAGAGCCTCACATTAATGTATTTGGCGGCGAAGACCGTTTTTGGCTGGGGCCGGAGGGGGGACAGTTTTCCACCTTTTTCGCCAAAGATGTCGCCTTCGATCTGGAACATTGGTTCACCCCCGCATCATTAGACACGGAACCGATTCGAGCTGGTGAACAAAGAGACTGATCGCGTCCTCTGTCGAAGAGCGATCCAGCTTACCGAATTATTCAGGCACGCACTTTGAATTGAAAGTGAATCGCGAAGTACGCCTCTTGGCGGCCAACGAGGCTCTCGGTGGAACTTGCGCGAGCCTGCCAGCAGGCGTCATCGCGGTTGCGCACGAGTCGGTAAATGCAGTCAAGAATACGGGCTCGATCAGGCGTGGGTGAAAGAAACCGGTCTCCTCTCCATTTGGATTCTCGGCATGTTTAACGCGTCCGCCGAATCCGCCGTCATCATCCCTTTTGAAAAGGGCCCGGAGTCCGAGCGAGGCACGATCAGCGAACGACACCTACTTTGGCAAGGTTCCTGCTGATCGTTTGGTCGTGAAAGATGGTGTCCTGTTCTTCGAAGCCGATGCCCAACAACGCAACAAGATCGGCCTTTCACCGAATCGTGCGAAATCGGTGCTTGGCGGTTACGATGGCTCCCACGGTACGTTGACGCTGCGCGAGGTTCACACTTCCGACAGGCACGACCGATTACGTCAACTCGATGTGGGAATTACAGGACAATCCGTTCAGCGGCGACGTCGTCAACAGCTACAACGACGATGGTAATTTGGGCCAATTCTACGAGTTGGAAAGCTCTTCACCAGCACTCGCCTTGCAGCCCGGCGAGTCGGCGACTCACCGCCATCAAACCATTCATTTACCGGGCAGCGAGAAGGAATTGGATGCCATTCGCGCAAGCCGTGCTAGGTGTCGGTTTGAGTGAGATACGCAACACCTTTCAACCATAGCAGGTGAAAACATGAAGCAGAAAGCTGGCGGTTCGATTGATCGTGTTGTCGAGGGGGTGCGTAGGGAAGACTTGCCCGACGCGCAGAGAGCTGTTCCCCGATCGCCCGAGAGCCGTCTGGTATCGCTACCGCGACTGCGTTGGCCGGGTCAAATGCACTACCTGGTGCACTGGCCGGCCGGTTTCTCCGATAAGTCATAGGCCTGGCTGGCCGCATATCCTGCTCGATATAAAAGGACAGTTAGGTGTGTCCCTCCGCACAGTTCGCGCGCTGGGCCTGGTGTCTGTTTACTGCCGCCGGCGTGCAAGTACTCCGCAACGTGGCGGTGGCGAAAGCGATCGAGATCTCCGGCCATCAAGACGACGCAGCCTGCGAAATCGACCTTCAAACAGTCGGCGCACCGGGAAGAGCGGTCGAAGCGTTCTCCGATAGCGACTTTTTCAGCCACAGCGCATCCGTGGGCCGTGGCCCGATTGCTCGACAACCAGCTCTCCACGCAGTTGCCATCATTGGATGCGCAATCTTGGGAAGACGTTCTTCCAGAAAATGCCCTGATACCCCATAGCACGAGCGATACAGCGGCACAGGATCTTGCGTAACGCCGCCGGAAGACGTAAATTCTGGCATTCTTCGTATTAATTTAATGTCGGATGGAGTAACTGACAGAATTCAGTTACCTCCCCCTTAAAACAGCGCGCGTGACCCATTCATTTCATCAACCCGAAAGGAACGCTGATGAGTATTCGCCTTCGAACAGGTCGTAGTCGTTGCTGTCGTGTTGGCTGCGTCGCCTGCATACGCTGCCATCACAATCGATGCTTACACTTACCATTCTCGGTCAAGGAGTCCACCGGCGCCGCCGACGATTACCTCCCGCCGCAGGCGGCGATGTAACAGGTCCCACGGTGAGAAGTCGTGGGACGATCGATGGCCTGGCTGCTGCAACGGCGTCACAACTGGCGCAGCGAGCTGCCGGGCAGTAACGTGCAACGTTGATCCGGGCGACCAACTCTCGCTCAACGATCGGAGCACGCCCGGATTGCGTTTCGAGTTGAATTACTCTGGCAGTGGACTCACAATTGGTGGCCCCGATGCATAGATACCTTCTGTGGTGTACGAAATTACTGAGCACTAAGGGGCAAGCGCGGGCAATCCTGGTAGTATAAAGAAGATACAAGCTGCGCATTAAGTTCCAACGGTGGCAATTTCATTAACGCAAGCTCGGCTCCGTCGTTGAAGTTTCTAGACTTTGGGGACAACAATCCCGCTGAGAACGTGAATCAGATAGCGTTCAATTTGAAGGATTTCCGGATCCTCTTCTGGCGACACGTCTCGCACCCTGTGCAGCATCGAGAACATAGATTCCGGCAACGGAACTTCTGATTCAGATTCATCTTCACGGCACTTGAAGGTGTCGACGGTGGCGGAATCATACCCGAACCAACCAGCTTACGAATCGTTCGGGGACTGCTCAGGAGTCGTTGCGGTCAAGTACCGTCGCCCGTGTCGTGTGCAGAGTATCAAGGTGACCTTACGACTAGTGAAGCTGAGGCGAGGCCACCTCGATGGGCGTCGCCTTCTCTCATTGACCGTTGATCTTGCCCACAAGCAACGCAGCGACAGATGACTCGCTCGCCGGTCAAGTCCTGGCAAACGGCGACGGCGCGCAGCAGGTTCTTCGATGCAGGGCAGCTCGCTGGATGTCCTTGAATCGATCGAGCGGCAGTTTGACAAACACCGAGCGGATCTGGCGCACTCTCCTGGAATTTGGCGGCGTGAAATTCGATGCAGTCAAATTCGCAGCTTCGGACAGTATCCGCTTAACTCGAACATTCGCTCTCGGCGGCGTCAGAACCCACTGACACTGGAAACCAGTGACCGTTAATGCCGAATCTGGGCCAAGATGTTCGAGCTAAGTTGATCGGACGTTATATGATCTTTCATCGTTACGTTGGCGGGAGACTTGAACATGCTCGCGAATCGTTCCCGGAGGTGTGAACAGATCCGAGCTTTAGCTGAAGTCAACAGATCTCGGCGCGATTCCGTTTGTTTCGCTACTCAGGTAATTGCAATTCCTCGATCAATTCGATTGCCGCCGACAGTGATTTTTCCTCGTCCTCTATAAGAGAAGATTCCTTCCCGCGCCTTGCGAGTGTTTAACATCGCTTCTCGGACCGATTCGACCGTCACCCGATTTCCTGCATCAACTATCCGCCCCGTGCTCGAGGAGTTCCACAACAACATCAAATCGAGCTCCTGTCTGCAGCAAACGCTCAACGGTGTCGCACGACTGCGGTCTTTGTTGTTTACGTCAGCACCTGCGGCGATCAGAATCGCGAAAAGAATAAGAAAAAAGAATAAGGAGGAAAAGAATAAGGAAAGAATAAGGAGAAGTAAGGACAGGCATGATCACGTGACTCACGGGTGTGGCTGTCGCATCGGGTGACTTCACTTCTTGGTAGGTCCACGGTTTTCAATCCGTCGTCCGGAGAAAAGGACGCAGCGCGATAGTGGACGCTCTAGATTGCCCCGATTCGCAAGGCTCTACTGAAAGGCAAGACGGGGCGCGCAAAGAAAGTGCAGAATTGTCGGGAGTGCGTTGTGATTGATGAAAGAGGCCAGACGGTCAGCCAACTCAACTCACCACCCGAACCGTGTTGTCCACGTGATGAACTCCACGGAGGGCACACGCGGTCTGGAGACGATCTGGCCTGGTCGCGAAATAGCTGCCCAGCAGTCTCTCTTTGGCAAAGAGTTTCTTTAGCCTGGCTTCCCACAATTGGCTGCTGGTACCCAGCCGGTCCAGGATGCCCGCCACTTCATGAGAAACTCGCGCTTTGCCCGTGCGTACCATGCGACTGGTCGCGTCCACCAGCAACAGATAGCTACCCAAGGAAAAAGAATCCAACATTCCCTCTCGCTGCGATCCTTTGCGGCGGAGGTCTTCGATGGGACAGAGCCAATGGGATTCCTCGATTTTTCCCGCAGCGATGGAACCGAGGGCCGAACTGAGGGAAGCAGCCTTCAACGCCGCCAATTCACCCTTCATTCGAATATTCAGAATCCGTTGCCGGATGGACGTGTGCGGGCTCGATTCGGGAGTCGTCGCCATCCCGGCCGCTAAGGGATTGAGATCCACGTAGACCGCAGTTGCCAAAAGCACTTCATCATCCAAAATGGCGATCGATTTGTAGCGTCCCTCGAAAAACGCTCCGCGACAACCATCCTCTTTATTGGCCATCCGCGCCAAAGGCTCCTTGAGGGCCTTCATAAACCAGCCCAAGTTTTGCAGTCGCTTGCGATACTCGGCCACTTTTCTGCGGTTTTTGGCTTCCTTTTCCACCCAAGCCTGCACGGCCTTGGGATTGTTCAGATCCAGCTTGCTCGGCGGATAGACAGCAATCCAGCGGCGGATCACGCCTTGGTTGGACCAGCGTGGCTCGATATCACCATCGAGGCGCACCAGAACGTGGAGGTGATTGTCCATCGCACTGAAACTGCAAACAGAAATTGCAAAGTTCTGCGCGAGCAATTCGAGGCGTTCTTCGAGCCACTGCTTGCGGTGATCATAGCCTTCTCCACAGAGGAAGGCCTGCCGGACACAGCGGGAAATGCAGTGATAGTAGCGTGTCAGCCCAATGTCTACCAATTCCGAGCGGGGAGCGGTCATGTGATTCACCTCCAGATTTAGGAAAGTGAACGCCTGTATATCACTTCTTGGTCGCCGAGTCAAGCGTCAATTTCCAATTACATGCCTGTCCTTTTCTTTCGGTTTCTTTCGCTTTTCTTCGCGTGGCGGTGTGTCCGAGAAAGCCGGTGGCGGGATGCAGCGAGCGGGTCGACCAGACCTAGCTTGAAGGCTGCCGCGGAATCCAGTTCTGTGCCAATCGCCTTACCGGTTACCGCCAGCGGTTGGCTAACCGATGGTGTTGGTCCACGGAGTTTAGCCAGCCGACCAGATCGTTCGTTCCCGCCGAGTCATCCAGACCAGCGATGAGCACGTCACGGTCAATCCCGATAATGTCGGTAGCGAGCAGAATTCTGGGCTCTAGCACTTCTATTGAAACAGGTCTGCGAGAAGCGTCGGATGGTGAACCGCGCCGAGTAGATCGCCGGGGTGCGCAGCACATCTTTCTTCTTAGCCTTTTTCCGGGGTTCTCGAACGAATCCGTCACTTATCAATGGCAAGAAGCAGAGTGACCGACGTATCATTGGCGCTGGGTTCGCTGCTGATTCACGGCGAAGCCACCCTCGTGCGTACCATCGTATCACACCCCAAGAGCGTGAGACATCGAAACACACATCCGTTCTGGAAAACCTCAAAAACGAGGGAGGTCAGAAAGGAATTCCAGGGTGGTCATTCGTGGCGCGTCATCGCGATCCGCCGCCAAGAGCATTTCATGACATGACGATTAGAGGTATTTGTCGTAACTCTTCCCCTTGCTTCCGCTTCGGGTTACGATTGGCCGTTAGCTGGCACTGTCCAGCCAGTCAGATTGACGCGTCGCTTGGAAACCATCACCGAGAAGATTATTCAATGAAACGTACAACTCTCAGCCTGGCAACCGCAACGATTGTCACTATGCATAGTTTATGCCATTCCGGAACCGCTGCCACCTTTGGTGATGATCTGACCTTCCTCGAAAAACATACCGACGTCGTTGTGTTGCACGATGCGTCCATTCAGGCGCAAGTGGTTGTGGCACCCGCCTGGCAAGGTCGCGTCATGACCAGTACGGCTCGCGGCGCCGAGGGCGACAGCTTCGGCTGGGTGAATCGTGCGTTGATCGAGTCTGGCAAAGTAGAGCCTCACATCAATGTTTTTGGCGGCGAAGACCGTTTTTGGCTGGGCCCGGAGGGGGGACAGTTCTCCATCTTTTTTGCGAAAGACGTGCCGTTCGATCTGGAACATTGGTTCACGCCAGCGTCATTGGACACGGAACCATTCGAGGTGGTGAGCAAAGACACCGATCGCGTCCACTGTCGAAGAGCGATCCAGCTTACGAATTATTCTGGCACGCATTTTGACTTGGAGGTAAATCGCGAAGTTCGTCTCTTAGCGGCCGACGAGGCTCTGGCGGAACTTACCGCGACCCTGCCAGCGGGCGTCAGCGCAGTGGGGTACGAATCGGTAAATACAGTCAAGAATAGTGGCGATCAGGCGTGGGTGAAAGAGACCGGTCTTCTCTCCATTTGGATTCTAGGCATGTATAACGCGTCCGCCGAATCCGCCGTCGTCATCCCTTTTGAGAAAGGATCGGTGTCCGAGCGAGGCGCGATCGTCAACGACACGTACTTTGGCAAGGTTCCTGCGGATCGTTTGGTCGTGAAAGACGGTGTCCTGTTTTTCAGAGCCGACGCCCAGCAACGCAGCAAAATCGGCCTTTCGCCGAAACGTGCGAAATCGGTGCTCGGCAGTTACGATGCCGCCCGCGGCACGTTGACGCTGGTGAGGTTCACACTTCCGGCGGGCGCGACCGATTACGTAAATTCGATGTGGGAATTACAAGACAATCCCTTCAGTGGCGACGTCGTCAACAGCTACAACGACGACGGCAACATGGGGCAATTCTACGAATTGGAAAGTTCTTCACCAGCACTCGCGTTGCAACCTGGCCAGTCGGCAACGCACTGCCATCAAACGATTCATTTCCAGGGCAGCGAGAAGGCACTGGATGCGATCGCTAGAGTCGTTCTCGATGTTGGTGTCGATGCGATACGGCAGGCCTTCCAATAATAATGGCTGAGAACATGAAACAGCAGCATCCGCATCGTCAATCGTGTTGCCCTGACGGTGCATGTGCGTCAAGCTTTTCCCCGACTCGCAGAGAGTTGTTTTCGCTGGCAGGAATCGCGGTCGGGTCGGCTGCGTTCGGTGCATTGCCGGTGATGGCCGGCCCGTTTACAAACGAGCCAGACCCAGCCGGCCCCATACCGCTCGATAAAAAACTCGATCCGGCATGGGTTCATTCCCTCTTTCAACGCGGCCAGCCAACGATCTACAGCGGTTGGGATCAGCTCAAACATATCGGCATGCCCATCGGCGGAATTGCCGCGGGTACGGTCTACATCGGTGGGGACGGCAAGCTTTGGTGCTGGGATATTTTTAACGATCCACACGAAGGCTGCGTGCCTAAGGTCATCGAGAGTGCCAAGGCCAGTGCGATGACCAATGGCAGTGTCCAAATCACTGTCCAGGCGAGAGACGGCGCGAACTATATCGATCCCGTCGATGACCAGGCATCGCCGTGGACGCGCCCTGGCGCAGCACGTCGTCGACCACCCGGAACGCCTCGAGAATCGAGGTCTCCTTCTGGACGACGTCCTTCAAGCGGTCGTTGGGGATGGTGATCAGTGTGTCCACTTTGTCGCGCAGGGCCTCGGTTCCCTTCTCCGCGTTCAGCCGGCGCCGCGCACCCTCGAACGAGAACGGCTTGGTGACCACGCCGATGGTCAGGGCGCCCAGGTCGCGCGCGACTTCGGCGATGATCGGCGCTGCGCCTGAACCTGTGCCGCCGCCCATGCCGGCGGTGATGAAGACCATGTCCGAGTCCTTGAGCGCCTCGTAGATCTTCTCGGCATCCTCCTCGGCCGCCCGCTGGCCGATGCCCGGGTCGCCGCCCGCGCCCAGACCGCGCGTGATCTTGTCGCCGATGCGGATCTTGTGCGGGGCGTCTGACTGGAGCAACGCCTGCGCGTCCGTGTTGACCGAGATGAACTCGACGCCCATCAGCTCGGCCCTGATCATGCGGTTGACCGCGTTGCTGCCGCCGCCACCGATACCGATCACTCGGATCAGTGCGAAGTTCTCCGAGTCGGATCTCAGCGGCATCTCGTAACCCCTCCACCAAAGGCGTGCGAACAGTCTGGCCGACCCCGGCGCGGGCGCTGACGCCAAGGTGCGGGCGGTTCGGCCGAGTATAGCCGCGCGGCCCGCCCAACGGCCCATCGACTTGGGCCGCGGCTGGCGCAATTTCGGCCGCCGAGGTCGACCGATGTGGAGGAGATGTGGATACTCGGCGGCGCCGGTCAACAGGCCGCGGCGGCCGGCGCTGATCTAGCCGACGCCGTCCCGGCCGACGGCCGGGTGATCCGCCGCGTAGGCCGCGTAGGCGAGCGTGCGCTCGATCAGAGCGGGTTCGGCCGGGCGCTGCACTCTGCCCCCCGGGTCGCCACGATCGCCCTAGGCGGGCAGGAAGCTCAGGCTGACTCGGCGGCTGGAGTTGTCCGAGTTGGGGTCGAGCAGCGCGATCGACTGCCAGGTGCCGAGTCCCAGCCGGCCATCGACCACGGGCACCGAGATGGACGGCGGCGCGAGCAGCGGCAGGACGTGGTCGGCGCCGTGCCCGGGCGACCCGTGGCGGTGGCGCCAGCGATCGTCGCGCGGCAGGAGCCGGTCGAGTGCCGCCATGACGTCTTCATCGGACCCGGCTCCGAGCTCCACGATCACCAGTCCGGCCGTGGCGTGGGGCACGAAGACGATCAGGATGCCGTCGCCCTCGCCGGCCACGAAACGCTCGCACTCCCCGGTCAGGTCGAAAAGGCCGCGCCGCGTGCCGGTTGCAACCTCAAGCTCGAGCCGCCTCACCGAATCAGGTTAGTGCCCGGCCGTGAGACGGAGGGCCGGAGGGCGGCAGATCGGCGATTTGCCGAATTGCACCCCCGGTCGGGGTATCCGCGAACCTGCCCTGTTCGGCCCGCCATCCGAGCGTGACGACCGGACGGTGTGGCCGCCGACCGAGCCGGCTACAGGCCTAGCGCCACGTGGGCTGGCGCTGGGCAAGAGCTGGCGCCGCTCCGTCCCACGTTGTTCAGGGGAGAAGCCCCCGTGCCCAGTCGCGCATCCGGCTGAGCAGGCCCGGCGTGGAGGCCAATTCATCGCGCGCCCGATCGTAGCCGTGGACGGATCTGGGCGCCCCACATCAGCAGCCCGAGCGACGGTGCTGTAGGCGGGCGTCAGCAGATGGTCGGTCAGGCCGCTGACGCCGGTCGGGCCGGCCACGCGCACCGGCATCTGGAGCACTTCGCGGCCGAGCCGGGCCGCGCCCGCCAGCTGCGCCGCTCCGCCGGTCAGCACCAGGCCGGCGGGCAGCAGGCCGCGATAGCCGGCACGCTCGATCTCCTCGCCGATCTTCTCGAACACCTCGCGCATGCGCGCCTCGATGATCAGCGCCAGCTCGTAGCGCGAGGCGCGTGCTCGCGTCACCCTCGCCGATACCGGCGACCTCGACCTGCTCGTCGCGCTCGACCGAGTCCGGATCGGCCGTGCCGTGGCTGATCTTGAGATCCTCCGCCGCGGCGAGGCTGGTCTTGAGGCCGATCGCCACGTCGTTGGTGACGTTGTTGCCGCCCAGCGGCAGGACGCCGGTGTGGAAGGGCGAACCGTCCATGAACAGGGCCAGGTCGATGGTGCCCGCGCCGAAGTCGGCCACTGCCACGCCCAGCTCGCGCTCGGTCTCGGTCAGCACCGCATCACCCGACGCGAGCGAGGCACAGACCAGCTCGTCGATGCGGATGTCGGCGCGCTGGACGCACTTGGTCAGGTTCTGCACGGCCGTCGCGCCGGCGTGGACGATGTGCGTCTCGACTTCCAGCCGGACCGCGCTCATGCCCAGCGGATCCTTGACGCCCTCCTGGCCGTCGACCACGAAGCCGCGCGGCAGGACGTGCAGCACCTCGCGGTTGGAGGGGATGCTGACTGCCCGGGCGACCTCGGTGGCGCGCTCGACGTCCTCGCGCGTGACCTCCCGGTGCGGCCCGCTGACCGCCACCGCGCCGCGCGAGTTCTGGCTCTCGAGGTGGTTGCCGCCGACGCCGACGATGGCCAATTCGATCCGGTAGCCGGACAACCGCTCGGCCGCCTCGCGCGCGGCGCGGATCGAGCTGACCGTCTGCTCGATATTGATGACCACGCCCTTCTTGAGCCCCGACGACGGCAGCCCGCCCTTGCCGATGATGGTCACCGAGCCGTCGCTCGTGACCTCGCCGATGAGCGCCACGATCTTGCTCGTGCCGACATCGAGAGCGACCAGGATTGCTTCGCGTTCCATGGCTACATTCTGGCCTAACCGGCCGGCGACGGCGAAGGCAGCGTGCGCGGCGTCGCCAGCGGCAGGTAAGTGCCGCAGCGATCGTCCTGCGGCGCCAGGTAGACGGTGTCGATCGAAGCCTCGCCTTCGGCCAGCAGCGAGCGCAGGCATTGCACCTGGCGGTCGATCGAGTCGGGCGGGCGCAGGGTCGGGGTGTAGTGGCCGAACACGGCGCGCCAGGCCGATGGCACTGCCCGCAGCACGTAGCCGTCGGAGTCGTCAACCGTGAGCTCCAGCGCGGTCGCTGCCCGATTCGATCGTGGCCGGGGTCAGTGCCAGCAGGCGCAGCATGGCCGCCAGATCGATCGGATCCAGCCGCTGGCCTACGTCGAACGGGATGGCCAGGCGCAGTCGTCGATCGTCGAGCGTGGGCAGCCCGAGCGTCGAGCCCATGGTGGCGGTCAGCTGATCGAGCACCACCCCGTCGGCATCGACCAGGAAGTCGCCCGCGGCAGTGCGCATGATCAGCACCGCCGTCCGCTCGCTGATGGTGACCACCAGCCGCCGGGGCAGCACGGCGCTGACCCGCGCGTTGGCAACAGCCGGCAGCGCCGTCAGGGCGCGTTCCATCTGCTGCGTGCGTAGCAGGAACAGGTTGGGCATGCCGCCCGGTTCGAGTCCGATCGTTGTGCGCACGAGCGCCGGGTCAGTGAAGCCCAGGCCGTTGAGCGCGATGCCCTGCTCGTTGAGGGCAAAGTCGTCGCTCGTCACCAGCCAGCCGATCGTGGCGGCGCAAGCCAGCACCAGGGCCGCGCCGGCCAGGCGGACGAGGTTGACGATGCGGCGCGCTGGCCTGCTCCGGCGGTTGCGCCGGACGGCCACCGCCGCGCGGGGGCGCGGGCGCCCACTCAGGGCAGGTCCGCCCGGGTCAGCACACCCCGCGGGCGGTACCGCGCGCGATCGATGGCCAGGTCCACGATGCGCTCGGCGATCGCGCCGAAGTCGTAGCCGCCGGCCCGGCACAGGACCGGGAAGAGGCTGATCGGCGTGAAGCCGGGGATGGTGTTGATCTCGTTCAGGTAGACCTGCCCGGCGCTGGCCAGGAAGTCGACCCGGGCAAAGCCGGTCCCGCCGATGGCCAGAAACGCGCGGCCGGCCAGGTCGCGCAGCTGCTCGCGCATGCGTGGCTCAACATCGGGCTGATCGGTCGTGCGCGAAATGCCCTGCTGGTACTTGGCGACGTAGTCGTAGAACTCGCGGCCGGGGAAGATCTCGCCCGGCCCGAAGACCTCCAGGTCACGCGCCGAGTTGCCGACCACGCTCATCTCCAGCTCGCGCGCGTGGGCCAGGTAGGCCTCGACCATGGCCGTGTCGCCATAGCGCAGGGCATCGTCGAGCGCGCCGCCCAGCTCATCTGCGTCGTCCGGCCGGTGGACGATCGTGATACCGATCGATGAGCCCTGCTGGGACGGCTTGACGATCAGCCGCGGGTCGGGCAGCGCGGCCACGAAATCGGCCAGCTGCGCGCGAGCGAGCGCCGGGCCGGCGGCCCAGTCGGCGGCCGACACCGCGGTCGAGGGCAGCACGGGCATGCCCAGCGCGGCCGCCAGCCGCCTGAAGAGCAGCTTGTCCATGCCGATGGCAGAGGCGGCCACCCCGGCCCCGGTGTAGATCAGCCCGACCGCCTCGCACAGCGCCTGGACGGTGCCGTCCTCGCCAAATGGGCCGTGCAGCGCGACGAAGACGACCGGCGCCGGGTCGCGCCCAGCCAGCGCGTCGAGAGCCGCCGCGGCCGAATGCGGGCCGAGCGCGTCCAGCGCCGCAGGATCGTCGTACGCCCTCTGGGGCAGCTCCTCAGCCAGCGCCGCGGTCGGCAGCTGCCACCATTGACCGTCGAGGCCGATCAGCCAGCCCTCGACGTGCTGGCCGCGCGCCGCCAGGGCATTGGCGATGGCCCGACCGGAGACGATCGAAACGTCGTGTTCGGCCGACGGTCCGCCGAGCAGCACGCAGACGGAGGTCGGCTTCACGCCTCGGCCACCCAGCCCGACCAGTCACCGGCAAACACGACCTCGAAGACGAGCTCGATGCCGGTTTCGCGACGGACCGTCGCCTGCACCAGCTCGCCCAGTCGGCGCACGTCGCTGGCCGTGCCGGCCTGGTCGTTGACGATGAAGTTGGCGTGCTTGTCGCTCACCACCGCGCCACCGCTGCGCGTGCCCTTGAGGCCCAGCCGGTCGATCAGCGCGCCGGCCGACTGCCCCTCCGGATTGCGGAAGACACTGCCCGCCGAGGGCAGCCCGAGCGGCTGGTGCTGCTGGCGCCAGCGGCGAATCTCGTCGAGCCGCTCGGCGATCACCTTGGGCTCGGTCGGCGTCAGCTCGAAGGTCGCCCAGGTGACGACCTCGGCCGCGCCGGGCGGGCCATGCTTGAGCATGCTGTCGCGGTACGCCAGCGCCAGCCCGTCGCGATCGAGCGTCACCTCCTCGCCAGTCGCGCCGCATCACGCTCGCCTCGACCAGCACTCCGCGCGATGTCGGGCCGTGGGCCCCGGCGTTGGCCCACACCGCGCCACCGATCGTGCCCGGGATGGCCAGCCCGAACTCGAGCCCGGACAGGCCCTCGGCCTTGCACACCGTCGCCGCGCGGGCCATCGGCAGGCCCGAGTCACAGGTCAGCCGGGGGCCCTCGAAACGCAGCTGCTGGGCGCGGTTGTAGATGACCAGGCCACCCATGCCGGCGTCGCTGATGACCAGGTCTGAGCCCCGGCCAAGGATGAAGTAGGGGCAGTTCGCGGGCGCGCGCGAAGCGCACGATCGCGCGCAGCTCGAACAGGTTGTGCACCTCCGCGAACAAGTCGGCCGGCCCGCCGACGCGCATCGTCGTGAAGCGCGCCAACGGTTCGTGGCGCGAGGTCTTGACGCCGATCCGGCGCTGGATATCCGTACCGAGGCGGACGAGATCCTCGGCGCTCAGCCGGCCGGCGACGGCCATGTCGCTCACGCCGCCGCTCGTGAGATGCGCTCGACCGTCGCCTGGGTGGGCAGCGCGGCCCGCTCGCCGAGGGCCAGCACCAGCTCGGCCAGCGCGGCGGCCGCCGACGGACGGCCGAGGCCGCGCGCTGCGCTGCGCATCGTCTCGAGCGCGGCCGATCATCGAGCAGCGCGGCCGCGGCATCGAGCAGCGCGCCGGCATCGAACTCCTCGTCCGGCACGATGCGCGCCGCACCCGCCTCGGCCAGCGCGCGCGCATTGGCGACCTGGTGCGCTGACGCGTGTGGGTAGGGCACGACGACAAGCGGCAGCCCGAGCGCGCTGGCCTCGGCCAGGGTCGACGAGCCGGCGCGGCCGACGAGCAGGTCGCGAGCGAGCAGCGCGTCGGCCATCTCGGCGCGCAGGAAAGGGTACGGCCGGTAGCGCTCGCGTCGCTCGGCCGGCAGCTCCGCGCGCCGGCGCAGCGCATCGGCATACGCCGGCTCGCCGGTCAGGTGGATGACGTAGGCGCGCTCGACCAGGCTGGGCAGCGCGCTCGGCCACGGCGCGGTTCAGCCGGCGCACGGCCTGCGATCCGCCAAAGACGAGCAGCGCCGGCGTGTCGGCATCGAGGCCGAGGGCGGCCCGGGCGGCGGCCCGGTCTACGCCCGGCGAACGAGCGAATCGGCGTGCCGGTCACGTAGCACCGGCCGGGCAGCCGCGCGCAGGTCTCCGGCAAAGCTGACACGGCCAGGGCGCTGGCCAGCCGGGCCGTCGCGCGCACACTGCGGCCGGGCGACCAGGTTGCCCTCCCACATCACGCTCGGCACGCGCAGCGTGGCCGCTGCCGCGATGACGGGCACGGCCAGGTAGCCGCCGGTGGTGAAGACGACGTCCGGGCCGGCGACGGATCGAGCCGGCCAGCGCCTGCGGGTACGAGGCAACAGGCGCAACGGATCGAGCACCGTGTGGACCGACAGGTCAACCGTGCGCAGCGAGCGCAGCGACCAGCAGCTCGAGCGGGTAGCCCTCGGCCGGGACGATGCTCGACTCGAGGCCGCGCTGGCCGCCCAGCCAGTGGACCTGCGGCGTCAGGCGCCCGCTCGCGCAGTGACCGGGCGACGGCCAGCGCCGGGTAGACGTGGCCGCCGGTGCCACCGGCGGCGATCAGGATCCGCATCGTTCCAGGTTCCTCGGGGAATGCGTCTCGCGCGAGATCGAGAGCAGGATACCGACCGCGGCGAAGCTCACCAGGAGCGACGATCCACCGGCCGCTGACGAACGGCAGCGTGATGCCGGTAATGGGCACCAGCACCACGACCACGCCGATATTGATGAACGCCTGCAGCGTCAGCCAGGCCGTGATGCCCGATCGCCAGCAGGGCGCCGAAGGTGTCCGGCGCACCGAGCGCAACGCGGACGCCACGATAGGCAAAGAGCAGGTACAGCCCGATCACCGCCAGGCCGCCGATGAAGCCGAGCTCCTGGCCGACGAACGGCGAAGACGAAGTCGTTGTGCGGCGTTGGGCAGCTGCAGCGCCCCGGGCTGGCGGCTCTCGCCCAGGCCGATACCCGAACGGCCCGCCCATGCCCAGTCGCGAGCAGGCCCTGGACGCGTGTGGAAGCCGTTGCCCTGCGGGTCTGTCCACGGGTTGAGGAAGGCCTGCACGCGCTCCATCTGGTACTCGCTGCTGGGACACGGCCAGGCCACGGCGGCGACCCCGAGCGGCGCGAGCAGGGCGAGCTGCCAGATGCTCGCGCCGGCGACGAAGAACATCACGAAGGCGATCAGGGTCAGGACGCCGGTCGTGCCCAGGTCGGGCTCGAGCACGACCAGAAGCAGCAGCGGGCCGGTGATCAGCAGGAAGGGCAGCAGGCCGTGGAGCAGCGATCCGGCGCGTGTGCCCTTGCGCGTCAGCCAGTGCGCGAGATACACGACCAGCGCCAGCTTGGCGAACTCGGCCGGGTGCATCGAGGGCAGCGGGCCGATCCTGAGCCAACGCGAAGAGCCACCTTCGACGACCGGCCTGAACGGACCGAACTGCCGGCAGCACAACGAGCACGAGCAGGACCAGCGCAGCGATGAAGGCGGGCACGGACGCCAGGCGCAGGTAGCGATAGTCGATGCGCATCATGACCACCATTACCAGCGCGCCGAGCGCGGCCCAGACGGCCTGTGGGCCGACCACCTCGAACGGGTCGTCGCGCCTGAGCAATGAGCTGACGCCGGAGCTCGAGTAGACCATCAGCATGCCCAACGCGGCGAGGGCCACGACACTGAACAGCATCAGGTAGTCCGGCTCGTGCCGCTCGCGCTGCGGGCCGCGCAGCGTTCGGGCCGTCGTGCTCGGGGTGTGCACCGGCCGGCTGGCCTGGCGCGACGGCCGGCGCTGCGCGCATCGGGGCTGCGCCGGCCACGGCCGATCACCGGCGCCCCTCCCCGGCCAAGACCCGCACGGCATCCTTGAAGGCCTGCCCGCGCGCGGCATAGTCGGCAAACATGTCGAAGCTCGTCGCCGCCGGGCTGAGCAGGACGGTTGCCGGCCCGCTCTCGGCGCGACCGGCGAGTGCCTCGCGCGCCAGCGCGTCTGCGCGCTGGACGGCAGCCGGCAGGTCGGCCGCGCGCTCGAGCCGCCGCGCTCCGGCGGCGCCGAACAGGCTCTCGCATCTCGTCCGCCGTCTCACCGATCAGCACGACCGCCGTGGTGCGCCGCGCGACCTCGGCGGCCAACTCGGTCAGGTCGAGGTTCTTGCTGCGGCCGCCCGCGATCAGCACGAGCGGCGGCGCGAAGCTGCGCAACGCGGCGATAACCGCGTCGGGCTGGGTGCCCTGCGAGTCGTTGACGAACTGGACACGCGTCGATGGTGGCCACCGGCTCGAGGCGATGCTCGACGCCCCGGAAGTCGGCCACGGCGCGGCGGATCGCATCAGGCGAGATGCCGAACAGCAGCCCAACCGCGACCGCCGCGAGGACGTTGCTGGTGTTGTGCGCGCCGGGTAACGGCACCTCGTCGAGCGGCATGACCCGGCCGCCCGGGCCGGTCATCGCCGGGCCGCTCGCAGCACCCAGCGTGGTCACGTCGCGGGCGACGATCCAGCCGTCGCGCAGGCCGACGCCAGCCGGTGCCGGCTCGCCACGCCGGTAGGTCAGCGCAGCAGCCTGGGTCGCGCCGGCGAAGGCGGCGCTGATCTCGGTCCTCGGCGTTGAGCACCAGCCTGCCGCCGGGCGCCAGCAGCTCCGCCAGCCGGCGCTTGACGGCGCGGTACGCCTCGACCGTCCCGTGGCGGTCGAGATGGTCGCTGCGTGACGTGCGTGTAGACCGCAACGTCCGTGCCGCGCGACAGGGTCGGCAGCTGCAGCTCGGACAGCTCCAGCGACGACGCGATGGTCGGCGGTCAGCTCGGGCAGCCGCTCCACGAGCGGGACGCCGATGTTGCCGCCCAGAACGACCGGCGCCGACCCGGCGCCCAATACGGCGGCGATGAGCGATGCGGTCGTGGTCTTGCCCTTGGTGCCGCGTGACGCCGATCGTGGTCGCCGGGCACAGGCGCAGGAACAGGTCGACCTCGCTCACCACCGGCACGCTTTGCCTCGGCCTCCAGCTCGGCCAGCGCCGCGCGCAGGCGTGGCTCGGTCGTCGGGTAGCGGCTGTTGATCGAGGGCGAGGTGCACACCAGCGCCTGGTCGGCCAGCGCCGTCCGTGGCTCGATGCCCGGTCCCAGCAGCAGCCGCACCGCACGTCCCTCGAGCTGTCCGACCTGGTGCGACAGCTCGCTCGAGGAACGGGCGTCGTAGGCCGTCACGCGCGCGCCGTGGTCGAACAGGAAGCGGCATAGCGCCACGCCACTGCGCGCCAGGCCGAGCACGGCGACCGGTCGACCGCGGAAGGAGTCGAGGTCGAGCGCCGCGAGATCGAACGCCGGGGCCGCCTCGTCCACCACGCTCACGGCCGCGGGACGATGGTCGAGAAGAAGAAGGTCACGCCGAGCATCGCGGCCAGCACGCCGACGATCCAGAAGCGCATGGTGATCTTCTCCTCGTCCCAACCGGCCAGCTCGAAGTGGTGGTGCAGCGGCGCCATCCGGAAGATGCGCCGGCCGGTCAGCTTGAAGCCGACGATCTGGAGGATGTCGGAGCCGACCTCGAGCACGAAGATGATGCCGATCAGCGGCAGCAACAGGATCTGGCCGGTGATCAGCGCCATGACCGCCAGGCAGGCACCGAGTGCCAGCGACCCCGAGTCGCCCATGAAGATCTGCGCCGGGTGGACGTTGAACCACAGGAAGCCGAGCGTGGCACCGATCAGCAGGGCACACAGGATGGCCAGGTTGGGCTGACCGGCCAGCAGGGCGATGATCATGTACGCCACGAAGGCGAAGATGAGCGTGCCGCCGGCGAGGCCGTCGAGGCCGTCGGTGAAGTTGACGCCGTTGGTCGTGGCGACGATGGCAAAGGCGGCGAACAGGATGTACGCCCACGGTTCGATGGGCACGTCGCCCACGAAGGGGACGGTCAGCGCAGCGAATCGCGTACGTCGACTGGATCTGGGAAGCGATCCAGACCGCGGCGACGATCTGCCAGAGCAGCTTCTGGCGGATGCGGATGCCCTCCCCCGTCCGCGCGTTGAGAACATCGTCGAACGCACCGAGGCCGCCGATCAGCAGCAGCGTCAGCAGCGGCGCGATAGTGGTCGGGTCGAAGAAGTCGCCCTCGGCCACGACGTGGAAGAGCAGCGCCGACGCGGCAACGACGACGATGATCAGCACGCCGCCCATCGTCGGCGTGCCCTCCTTGACCAGGTGCGAACCGGGCCCCTCGACCCTGATCCGCTTGCCGAAGCCGAGCCGGCGCAGCAGGGCGATGAACGGCGGCATCAGGATCACCACCAGCGCGAAGGTGAGCAGGATGCCCTGGACGAGGGAGGCGGTGATCGTCACGCGACCGGCTCCGCGCTGGCCGTCCGGCGCAGCTCATCGACGAGCAGGTCGAGCTCGGCGCCGCGCGACGCTTTGACCAGCACGACGTCGCCCGGCCGAAGGCTCAGGTGCAGCTCCCGCAGCGCCTGCTCGCGCGTCTCGAAGGGCACGAACCCGGCGTCCGGTGCGCGCGCCGCCCCGATCTCGTACTGCTCGGCCATCGGACCCACGGCGATGACCAGGTCGGCCCGCCCTGCCGCGTACTCGCCGATCGTCTGGTGCGCGGCGTCCGAATCGGCACCGAGCTCGAGCATCTCGCCCAGGACGGCCACGTGGCGGCCGGGCAGGCTGGCCAGCAGGTCCAGCGCGGCGCGCATTGAATCGGGCCCGGCGTTATAGGTGTCGTCGATCAGCTGCCACTCCCCTGCCTGGAGCAGGACCGTGCGCTGGGGCACGCTGAATGGCCGTGCCAGCCCGGCCGCGATCTCGGGCAGGCTCATGCCCGCCGCGCGGCCGACCGCAGCCGCTGCGAGCGCGTTGTGGACACTGTGGCGGCCGAGTGCCGGACTCACCACCTCGACCTCGTCACCATGCGCGCGGAGGGTGAAGCTCATCCCGGCCGCCGCGCGTGACACGATGTCGTGCGCAGTTACATCGGCCGCTGCCGCGAAGCCGTAGCGGAGCACCTCCAGCTCGGCCTCGCGCGCGGCGGCCATGTTCGCCACGCGCGGGTCGTCGGCGTTGAGCACGGCCGTGCCGCCGGCCGGCAGGGCGTCGATCAGCTCGCGCTTGCCGCGCTCGATGGCCTCGATCGAGCCGGCGCGCGAGACGTGCGTGCCGCGCACGGCCGTGACCACGCCGATCGTCGGCTGCGCCAACCGCGCCAGAACGGCAATGTCGCCCGGGACGTACATGCCCATCTCGAGCACGGCCGCGGCATGACTCGGATCGAGCCGCAGCAGGGTCAGCGGCAACCCGATCTCAGTGTTCTCGTTGGCCCGGCTGCGCAGGACCTGCCAGCGCTCGGAGAGGACCTCGGCGACCTGTTCCTTGGTCGAAGTCTTGGCCAGCGAGCCGGTGATGCCGACGACCAGCGGATCGAAGCGTGCGCGCCACGCCGCAGCGGCGGCATGCAGGGCGAGCAGCGTGTCGGGCACGCCGACCACCGTCGGGCCGCCGTCGGGCAGCTCGCCCAGGCGCGCCATCTCCGCGGCCGTCGGCGAGCGCGCCACGACCAGCGCCGCGGCACCGTTGGCCGCCGCCTCGAGCACGAAGCGGTGGCCGTCGGTGCGCTCGCCGGGTAGCGCGAAGAAGCAGTTGCCCGGTTCGACGCGGCGCGAGTCGACGGTCCCACCACGGATGGGCCGGCTTCCGCCGCGCAGGACTTGCCCGCCGGCGGCGACGGCCAGCGACCGCGCATCGAAGCTGGGGGATTCGGCCGAGTGCGCTTGATCAGCCACGGCCGGCCATTCTCGCACGCGGAGGCCTACGGACTTCCTGCAACGCCCGGCCGGCTGCCAAGCGCGGGCGGTTGCGTCACGGACACCTCGTCGGGCAGAGCAGAGGGCTGTGCCGCCTGAGGCGTGGCGCTCGCGTCGGGCACTACGGGCGTGTCGGTCGGATCGGCGTCGGTGTCCGCCAGCGGCTGAAGATCGAGCACCGAGATGGTTGCCTGGGCCACGCGCCGGAAGAGCTCGTTCGTGGTCAGCTCGAGGGACATGCCCCAGCGTCGCTGGACGCGCGGTTCGGTCTCATGGATGCGCACCAGGATGATCGCCGCGGGCCGCTCCGCGCCGACGAAGCCCACGAAAGTGTGGTTGTAGATGTTGTCCAACCATGCGCCCGAGCGGCTGTCCCAGATCTGCGCGGTGCCGGTCTTGCCGCCCACGACGTAGCCCGGAATGAGCGTCTCCTGGGCGTAATGCGGGCCCGTTTCGACGACATGGATCATGAGTTGCCGGAGGATGTCGGACAGCTCGCTCGAGATGACCTGCGGGCCGGCGCTGGCTGGCTGCGGCTGGCCGTCGAGCGCCGCGTAGACGTGGGGGGTGGTCAGCGTGCCGCCGTTGACCATCGCCCCGAAGGCAGCCGCCAGCTGCAGCGGCGTGACCGCGACTGCCTGCCCAAAAGCGCGGTTGACGAGGTCGATCGCCTGCCAACGCTGCTCGTCCGGACTGGCGACCAGCCCGGCCGATTCGTGGCCCACCTCGACGCCAGTCGGACGACCTATGCCCAGCCGCTGCCACATGTCGTACAGCACGGCGGCGGCATCGTCGACGGTCGTCCCGAGCATCAGCGCCACCTGGCCGGTGGCGACGTTGCGCGAGTAGGCGATGACGTCCTCGAAAGGAATGGTACCCATGCTCTGCTTGTCGAAGTTGCGCACCTCGTTCGTACCCAGGCGCAACACGCGGGCATCCTCGATCGGTGTCGTCAGGTCGACCACGCCCCCCTCCAGCGCCGCGGCGGCGGTGAGCATCTTCATCACCGAGCCTGGCTCGTAGACCTGGCTGACCATCGGATCAACGAACAGGTCCGGCGCGCGCTGGGCAACGTCGGAATAGTCGTTCGCGTCGTAGCCAGGGACCGAGGCCCAGGCTAATACGGCGCCCGTGTACGGATCCATGACCATGCCCGTGACGCGCTGCGCGCGGTCGGCCACCCAGGCCGCATAGAGCTCCTTCTCGAGCCGCAGCTGGAGCCGGGCGTCAATGGTCAGCTGAACGGTGCCGCCGCTGCGCGGCAAGGGCGCGCTCACGCCGGCATCGGCCGTGACTCCCGATTGTCCGGCGAGCAGCGTTTGGCTCGACTGCTCGACGCCGTAGTTTCCCACGCCGTCCTGGGTCACGAACCCGAGCAGCTGGCTGGCCAGCGTCGTGCTCGGCGCGCCCCCAACGCTGGGGTAGAAGCGCACGGCGTGCGGCTCGAGCTCGAGCTGCACCAGCATCTTGTCGAGTAGGCCGGCCCGCACGACGTCGCTCTGCGGATCGGTCAGCCGGCGCGAGACGACGACGTACTTCGTAGCACTGCCGAACTGGTTTCGCAGGTCGCGCGCCTGCTGGGCGTCGTAGCCAAGGATCACGGCCAGCATCGCCACGACCTTCACCCGCTCTCCGGCAGTCATCAGGTCCGGATAGGCGGCCAGGAGGTCGCGATAGGCCGTGGTGGCCAGCACCGTGCCGTGCCGATCGAGTGATCTCGCCGCGCTGGATCTGCTCCTCGTCGGGCCCGCTGAGCTGGGCCTCGGCCATCTGGCGCAGGTCGGCACCCTGACCGATCTGCCAGTAGGCCAGGCGCAGCCCGAGCGCAGCCGAGATGAGCGCGAACAGACCAAACATCAACAGGAGCCGGAGCCGGCTATCTGTCCGACCGAGCATCGCTCAGCGCGCCGGCAGGCGAACCCTCGCCGGCAGCTGGTCGAGGCCCAGGCGCTGAGCACGGTCGAGCACGGTCGGCTCGGTGGCCCAGCGCAGGACGCTCGTCTCGACCGTCTGGACCTGGCGGTACAGGTCGTCGCGCTCCGCGATGAGTTGGCTGATTTGATAGTTCGTCGCGGCCAGGTGGATCGTCTGCGCGAGGTAGATCAGGCCGAGCAGGAAGGCCACCAGAACGGTCGCGAGCAACAGGCCCACGGGATGCGCGCGCCGGGCGGCGCGATCCGGGCGCGACAGGCGACGGCGCTGGGCCGGCATCGGCCGGGCCCCGCCCGCCGGCATCGGCCGGGCCGCCACCAAGGACAGTCATCGGACGTAGCCCTCAAACCCGTCGCCGCCGCCGTGGCCGCGCTCGTCGGCCTCGCCGACCGGCCACTGCGGCTCTTCATGGCGGTCGACCCAATCGTGCGCTGCGGCTTGCTCGGGACGCCGCTCGCGCACCTCGTGTTGGCGGCGGCCGTAGCTGTGCCGGCGCCGGACCTGCTTGCGACGGCTCATCGCTGTCCCCCGGCGCTCATGCGGCGAACCTGCGGGCAGTGCGCAGCACCGCGCTGCGCGACCGTGGGTTGAGCGCCACCTCGGCGTCGTTGGGACGACGCGGCTGCGGCCCAACCGGCGCCAGGCGCGGCTGACGGCCACAGACGCAGACCGGCACCTCGGGCGGGCAGACGCAGCCACGCCGCTCGGCGGCGATGAAGCGCTTGACGATGCGGTCCTCGAGCGAGTGGTAGCTGATGACCGCCAGCCGGCCGTCGGCGCGCAGGAGGTCCACCGCCGCAGCCAGCGCGATGGGCAGCGTCTCGAGCTCGCGGTTGACCGCAGATCCGCAGCGCCTGGAAGACGCGCGTGGCCGGATGGACGCGCCGGCGCCCGCTGAGGAGGAACGGGGCGCCGCGCGCGCGACGATGTCGGCGAGTTGGCTGCCGGTCGTTGATCGGTTGCGTGCCGGCGCGCGCGCGACGATCGCCGCGCGCGATGCGGCGCGCCTGGGGCTCCTCGCCGTAGCGCCGGAAGAGGTCGCCCAGCTCCGTTCTCGTCGAGCTCGGCGATGAGCGTGCTCGCCGGAACGCCGCGGCTGGTGTCGAAGCGCATGTCGAGCGGGCCGTCGGCGCGGAAGCTGAAGGCGCGCTCGGCGTCGGCCAGCTGGTTGGAGCTCAGGCCGAGGTCGAACAGGATCCCGTCGGCCGGCTCGAACCCGGCTCTCCGGCGGCGACGTCGGCCAACTGCTCGAAGTTGGCCTGGCGCAGCGTGACCCGCTCGCCGAAGCCGGCCAGGCGCTGGCGCGTTCTGGCGATGGCCGCCCGGTCGGCATCCAGGCCGAGCAGGCGGCCATCAGGTGAATTGGCCTCCAGGATCCGTCGGGAGTGCCCTCCGCCGCCAACGGT
Source organism: uncultured Chloroflexia bacterium (assembly GCA_963704145.1). GTDB lineage: Bacteria > Chloroflexota > Limnocylindria > Limnocylindrales > CSP1-4 > JALYGJ01. The sequence continues at coordinate 236,139 of CAVPHB010000007.1, read as the reverse complement.
CGCATCGATTTGGAAGCTGCCCGGAGCGGGTGCAAGAGATCTCCAAGACCTCCTCCACCATCACGGGCAGGTGCCCTTCCTCCATGTCCACTGCCGTTGGCTGCGGTCCCGACGGATCCCGGAGGCTCATCTGGTTGCGCTAGATGCCCAGGTCGGCATGCGCTGCCGCGAACACCTCGGGAGTCCATCTCGGCGCTGTAGCTGATCCCAGCGCGTCGGGCTCCCACAGCTCGATGTGATCGCGCGCACCGACCACCACCGCGTCCGACTTCAGGCCGGCGAATTCGCGCAGCCCGGCGGGCAGGACCACGCGGCCCTGGCCGTCGAGCTCGACGTCGAACGCGCCGGAGAAGAGGAAGCGCGAGAAGACTCGGGCTCCAGCGTCGGCGTAGCGCAGGCTCGCTGACCCGCGTCGGCGAGCGCTCCCACGCCGCATTCGGGAAGATCGCCAGGCAGCTGTCGATCCAGCGGGCCACGTGCGCGCCGCGCGGCGAGCTCGGCTCGAAAGCGGGCAGGTACGGCGACGCGTCCCTTGTCGTCGATCGAGTGGCGGAACTCGCCGGTGAACACCGGCTTCTCTCCGGCTGCCGTGCTGCTCTCGATCAGGGGCTGCGTTCACCACCGGGCGTGCCCTCGCGTCCCCGGCAGTGCCCTGCTCCACCCTCTCTCCCCACTTTGCGCCACTTTGCGCCACTTGAGGCGATGATAGAGGGCCAAGCCGCCACGTCAAGCCCCTATTCGCGCGATTCGCCCCGCGCGCCGATGCCGACGAGCGCAGCTTCCAGAGCGGGCCTCTGCCGCTGGCCGCGTCATTCGTCGCGTTTAGAGATAGCCCGGTTCTAATCCGCGCCAGGCAGGCTGCTCTCGATCAGGTAGAGATGCACGGGGTGGTAACACCGGATTGCGATGGCCAGACGCCACAGAGTCGGCCGGCCGGCAGATAGCAACCCGGGGATCTCGATCTGCAACGGCCTGGTTGTGTGACGCTCTCGATCTGCGAACGCTCACACCGACCCGCGTCCGGGCCCTGCGTTAAGGCGCCAGCGGCGGTGCCCCGGGGACGGCTAGGTCATCACCCCGAACAGCCACACGGTCGATGGTACCCACCGTCGCTCGGCGCTAGTACCGCTGGTTGCCTTGCCGCACCACCGATTGGGCAAGTAACGTCGCTGTCATGGCCATCACGCCCCAGCCCCTCGCGCATTCGCCTGGCCGCGCGTCGGCGCTACCGGCCACCTCGCTCCGGCGCTGCACGTTCCGACGGGTGGTCGTCGTGGCGGGCGCGCGCGAGCTGCCGCAGTACGAAGTGGCGTGCATATTCCCCGACCGCCGCGTGGCCATTCCGCTGGGCGACGTCGAGTCGGCCCGGCCGATCTGCGAGTCGTGCACCGACCAGGGCATCTTCCGGCCCGACTCAGACTGACGAGCGCCCGAGCGCGCACCTCGGCGGAGTAGCCAGCGAGACGGCCTGTAAGCCGAGTTCTGTCCCGCCCTTGCGGGCGGGGACGATCATCCATCTACGACTACGGTTACCCGCCGTCTCTAGCGGCCGACCCGAGAGCGAGGCGACGCCGCCCCTGCCGGACTTGCGCCCGAGCAGCTCTCCTATTTGGCCTTGCTCCAGGTAGAGCTTGCCCGTTTCACTCGCGGCCCGACCGTTGCCGGCCTGCCCGCTCGTCTCTGTGGCGCTGGTCCTCGCCTCTCGGCGGACGGGTGTTACCCGCTACCCTGCGTCGCGGAGCTCGGACTTTCCTCGTGTCGAGTTTCGGGTTTCCCCGGCGGGACACGCGACCGTCCGACCATCTCGCTGGCCCCCCAATTCTACCCTGGCTGGCCGACCCCGCGGCCTGTAGCCGCGCGGCCTCGGCCCGCGCCGCCGCGGCCGGGATCGTCCAGGGCCAGGTTGGCCCAGGCGTCGGCGGCCCGGTTCGAGGCGCGCGGCTCATGGCGGATTGACCAGCGCTCGAAACGCACGCAGCAGGGCGTGGGCCTGGGCGGCGAGCGGCTTGAGCTGTGGATGTGCTTGCACCTTCCAGCGGCCGTTGAGCTGCTCGACGATGAGCATGGAGTCGAGCACGAGCTCGACCTCCAGCGCGCCCAGCGAGCGGGCCCTCTCGCAGCGCCAGCACGACGCCCGCGTACTCGGCATAGTTGTTGGTCTGGATGCCCAGCGGGCGCGCGATGACCGCGACCGGTGGGCAGTCGGGGTCGTAGGCGTCGGGCCGCGCGAGGCTCGATGAGCACGGCGCCGGCCGACGCCGGACCGGGGTTGCTGCGCGCAGCACCGTCGGTACGGATCAGAAGCCGTTCGATGCGCGCGCGAACCGTCCGGCTCGATGCGTCAGCTGCGGGTCCGCTCCACGATCGCGCTCGAGACCTCGAGGATGGCACGCGTGATGTTGATGCCGCGCGGGCAGGCCTCGATGCAGTTGAAGATCGTCCGGCAGCGCCACACGCCGTCCGTGTCGGCCAGTATCTCGAGCCGCTCGTCGGGCGGCGTCGTCGCGCGTGTCGAAGATGAAGCGGTGCGCGTTGACGATGGCCGCCGGGCCGACGTACGACGGCTGGGCCCAGAAGACTGGGCAGGAGCTGGTGCACGCGGCGCACAGGATGCACTTGGTCGTGTCGTCGTAGCGCTCGCGATCGGCCTGCGACTGGAGGCGCTCGCGCTCGGGCGGCGCGTCGTCGGTCGACCAGGAAGGGCATCACGCTGCGGTACTTGGCGAAGAACTCGTCCATGTCGACGACCAGGTCCTTGATCACCGGCAGGCCGGGCAGCGGCGCGACCGAGATCTTGCGGCCCAGCTGGTCGACGCGGATCTTGCACGCCAGCCGGTTGCGGCCGTTGATCAGCATCGCGTCCGAGCCGCACACGCCGTGGGCGCACGAACGCCGGAAGGTGAGCCGACCGTCGTGCTCCCACTTGACCTTGTGGAGCAGGTCGAGCACGCGGTCCATGGGCTCCGACTCGACCGTGTAGCGCTCCCAGTGCGGCTTCTTGTCGCGCTCCGGGTCGAAGCGCAGGATGCGCAGCTCGACCTGCATGTTGGTCGGCGACTCCCGTCGGTCAGCATCAGTAGATGCGCGGCTTGGGCTCGGAACGTGGTGATGGTCACCGGCTTGTAGCGCAGGTCTGGACCGCCCTCGGCGCGGTAGGCGAGCGAGTGCTTCAGCCAGTCGGTGTCGTTGCGCTCGGGATAGTCCTCGCGGAAGTGCGCACCGCGACTCTCCGTGCGCGCCAGCGCGGAGGCCACCGTGGCCTCGGCGCAGTCGAGCAGGTAACCCACCTCGCGCGCCTCGAGCAGGTCGGTGTTGTAGACCCTGCCCGTGGTCCTGCACCTTGACGTTGGCGTAGCGCGCCTTGAGAGCGCGCAGCTCGAGCGTCAGCTGCTCCAGGCCGTCGGCGGTGCGGAAGACGCTGCAGCGATCCATCATCGCCGCCGCCAGCTCGACCCGGATGTGCTGCGCGTTCTCGCCGCGCGAGCGCGTGCGCATGCGCTCGAGCTCGGAGTGCACCGGCTCGTGCGCCTCGGCCGGCAGCTCGGGCAGTGCGCCGCCGGCGGCGCGCACGTCGGCGGCCATCGAGCGGCCGGCGCGGCGGCCGAAGACGAGGATGTCGAGCAGGGAGTTGGTGCCCAGCCGATTGGCGCCATGGACGCTGACGCAGGCACACTCCCCGGCCGCGTACAAGCCGGGCAGGACCGTGTTGTCCTCATCGATGACGACACGCGCCTCGACGTCGGTCGGGATGCCGCCCATGGCGTAGTGCGCGGTGGGCTGGATGGGCACCGGCTGGGTGATCGGCTCGATGCCCTGGTAGACCCGCGCGAACTCGGTGATGTCGGGCAGCTTCTCGTCGATCACCTTGCGGCCCAGGTGGGTCAGGTCGAGGTGCACGTAGTCCTTGCCGCCGATGCCGCGGCCCTCACGAATCTCCATGTAGATGGCGCGGCTGACCATGTCGCGCGGAGCGAGGTCGAGCAGCGTCGGGGCGTAGCGCTCCATGAACCGCTCGCCGGAATCGTTGCGCAGGATGCCGCCCTCGCCGCGCGCCGCCTCGGAGAGCAGGATGCCGATGCCGACGATGCCCGTCGGATGGAACTGGAAGAACTCCATGTCCTCGAGCGGCACCCCGCGCCGATAGGCGAGGGCGACGCCGTCGCCGGTCAGCGAGAAGGCGTTCGAGGTGATCTTGTACATCCGGCCGAAGCCGCCCGTGGCGAGCATCACCGCCGCGGCGCGGAACACGTGCAGCTGACCATCGGCGATGCGGTAGCCGACCACGCCCCTGGCCTGGCCACCCTCGACCAGCAGGTCGACCACGTGGTACTCGTCGAAGAACTCGACGCCGTGCTTGATGCACTGCTGATAGAGCGTCTGGAGGATCATGTGCCCGGTCCGGTCGGCCGCGAAACAGGCCCGCCTGACCGCCGCTTCGCCGAAGTTGCGCGTGTGGCCGCCGAATCGACGCTGGTCGATCTTGCCCTCCGGCGTGCGGTTGAAGGGCAGGCCCATGTGCTCGAGCTCGAGCACCGTCTCGATCGCCTCGCGGGTGAGGATGTCGGCGGCGTCCTGGTCGACCAGGTAGTCGCCGCCCTTGACCGTGTCGTACATGTGCCACTCGGGGCTGTCTTCCTCGAGGTTGCCGAGGGCGGCGCAGATGCCGCCCTGCGCGGCGCCGGTGTGCGAGCGGGTCGGGTAGAGCTTGGTCAGCACCGCGGTCTTGACGTTGTTGCGGGCCAGCTCGAGCGCGGCCCACAACCCGGCCCCGCCGGCGCCGACGATGACTGCCTGGTAGTCGTGAACGGGTGGCTTCACGGGGCGAGCGCGGCGTCGGCGCCGAGCAGCGGCAGGGTCAGGATGACCTGCGTGCCGAGCACGAACACGAGCAGCGCGAGCGTGTACAGCATCAGCATGGTGAACTCACGCAGGTTGGGCCGGTGGACGTAGTCGAGAACGACCGTCCTGACGCCCATGAAACCGTGGAGCAGAACGGTCATCAGCAGCAGCCAGTCGAAGCCGCGCCAGAAGATCTGGTTCCAGCGCTCGCGGGCGATGAAGTCGGCCGTCTGCTCGGCTGGATCCCAGATGAAGTGGTTGATGCTGAAATGGGCCAGCGCGAGCACGAACAGGGCCACCCCGGTGAAGCGGATCGTGTACCACACGATCAGCTCGCGGCGCGATCCACCGCTCGGCCGCTGCCGCGCCCGGCTGATCGGCGAAACCCTGACCCGCGGCTCGGCGTTGTCGGTCATCAGATCAGGCCGAGCTGCTGCAGGAGGGGCACCCAGACCGGGCGCATGATGATCAGCGCGCCGGGCACGCCGACGCCGATGAAGATGATCCAGCAGCCCCACCACAGCTGGCGGTGGTAGACCGTCATGGCCGGCCAGAGGTCGATGATGATGATGCGCAGGCCGTTCAGCGCGTGGTACAGCAGCGCCGCCCCGAGCACCGTCTCGAGCAGTCGGCCGGGGATGCTGGCGTAGAAGGCCAGCACCTCGTCGTACAGCTGTGGGTTGCCGCCGACGAGATAGATGTCGACCACGTGGAGCACGACGAAGGCGAAGATGCCCACTCCGCTCAGGCGGTGGAACGCCCACGCGGCCATCCCCTCGCGGCCGCGATAGCGGAGGAGCAGCGGCAGCCGGCTCACGGGTTGGCGGCGGCAGGGACTGTGCTGATCCGCTCGGCGACCGCGGCGGCGAAGGCCTTCGTGCCCGCCGTGCCACCCATGTCGCGCGGTACCGTGCGGCCCTCGGCGAGCACGGCGCGGACCGCCTCTTCGACACGCGCGGCGGCCGTCGTCTCGCCCAGGTGGCGCAGCATCAGCGCGCCGGACAGGATGAGGGCAGTTGGATTGGCGACGTCGAGGCCGGCGTACTTGGGCGCCGAGCCGTGGACCGGCTCGAAGACAGCGGCCTGCTCGCCGATGTTGGCGCCTGGCGCGACGCCCAGCCCGCCGACCAGGCCGGCGGCCAGGTCGCTGATGATGTCGCCGTACAGGTTGGGCGCCACCAGCACGTCGTACAGCTCCGGCTTCTGGACGAGCTGCATGCACATGTTGTCGACGATGCGGTCCTCGAACTCGACCCCGCGCCCCTCGTACTGGGCGGCGACGTTCCGGCAGCTCTCGAGGAAGAGACCGTCGGACAGCTTCATGATGTTGGCCTTGTGCACTGCCGTCACCTTGTGGCGGTCGTTGGCCAGCGCGTATTCGAAGGCGTATCGGCAGATCCGCTCTGACGCGGCACGGGTGATGATCTTGATGCTCTCCGCAGCGTCCTTGCCGACGCGGTGCTCGATGCCCGCGTACAGGTCCTCCGTGTTCTCGCGCACGATGATCAGGTCGACATTCTCGTAACGCGACTCGACACCCTTCATCGACCGCGCCGGGCGCACGTTGGCATACAGGTCGAGCGTCTGGCGGAGGGTCACGTTGACCGATCTGAAGCCCTCGCCCACGGGCGTGGTGATCGGGCCCTTGAGCGCCACGCGGTTGCGCCGGATGGACTCGAGCACCTCGTCGGGCAGCGGCGTGCCGTGCTTGGCGATCTGTGACTCGCCGGCGTCGACGCGCTCCCATTCGAAGGCCAGCCCGGTGGCCTCGAGGACGGTCACCGCGGCGTCGGCCAGTTCCGGGCCGATGCCATCGCCGGGGATCAGGGTGACGGTGTAGGTCACGCGGTGCAACACCTCGTAGCGCAGGTCAGAGCGCCTGCGTGGCGGGAGGCACAGTGTACGGCCACGCCCGGAGCCGCGCCGGCCCAGCCAGACCGCAGAAGGCTACAATCGGGCGGCCGTTCCGTGCCCGACCCACGACCCAGGAGGCCAACCCCCGGATGAAGCTGCAGGAGTACCACGCCAAGCGGCTCCTGCTGGCCCAGGGTCTGCCGGTCCCCGACTACTCGGTCGTCGAGAGCGCGGCTGAAGCGAGCCGGACGGCCCACGGCTACCTCGCCGCCGGCGCCGGCCGGGTCGTGATCAAGGCCCAGGTGCTCGTCGGTGGCCGCGGCAAGGCGGGCGGCGTCAAGCTTGCTGCCTCGGCCGAGGAGGCGGAGCAGGTCGCGGCCCAGATCCTGGGCATGGACATCAAGGGCACCACCGTGCGCCGCGTGCTGGTCGCGCCGGCGGCCGACATCGTCGCCGAGTATTACCTCGCCTGCGTGCTCGACCGGGCGGCGCGGCGGGTGCTGCTGATGGGCTCGGCCGAGGGCGGCGTCGAGATCGAGGTGGTGGCCGCCGAGCGGCCCGACGCGATCAAGCAGATCCACGCCCACCCGCACCTCGGCCTGCTCGACTACCAGGCACGGCAGATGTGTTTCGCTCTCGGGCTGGGCACCAGCCACCTGCGTGAGTTCGTGGCCATTGCCCGGGGCCTGTACGCGACGATGGTCGCCAACGACGCCGACCTGGTCGAGATCAACCCGCTGGTCATAGTGCGCGAGATGGCGCCCGACGCCAAGTCGACCGAGGTCCTGCAGTGCCTCGATGCCAAGATCACCATCGACGACTCCGCGCTCGGCCGCCATCCCGACCTCGAGCAGCTGCGCGATCTGGACGAAGAGGACCCGGTCGACATCGCCGCGCGCGAGCAGGGCCTGTCCTTTATCCGCCTCGAGGGCACGATCGGCTGCATGGTCAACGGCGCCGGACTGGCGATGACGACGATGGACCTGATCAAGCGCGCCGGCGGCGAGCCGGCCAACTTCCTCGACATCGGCGGCGGCGCGAAGGCCGACAAGGTGGCCGACGCGATGCGCCTGATCCTGGCCGACATGAACGTGCGCGCGATCCTGGTCAACATCTTCGGCGGCATCGCGCGCGGTGACGAGGTCGCCCACGGCCTGGTCGACGCGCGCGCCCAGCAGGAGCGCCAGGTGCCGATGGTCGTGCGCATCGTGGGCACCAATTCGGAGGAGGCGGCGACCATCCTGGCCGACGCGGGCGACCCCGACCTGGCCACTGCCGACACGCTCGACGATGCGGTGGCCAAGGTGGTCGCGCTCGCCGCGCGCACGGCACTGAGCGAGACGCACCGATGAGCATCCTCGTCGGTTCGGACACGCGGCTGATGGTGCAGGGCATCACCGGTCGCGAGGGCGGCTTCCATGCCCAGCAGATGCAGGACTACGGCACCAACGTCGTGTGCGGCGTGACCCCCGGCAAGGGCGGGCAGTACGCGCTCGAGCGGCCGGTGCCGGTGTTCGACACGTGCCGCCAGGCGGTCGACGAGACGGGCGCCAACACGACCGTGATCTACGTGCCGGCCAGCGGCGCGCCCGACGCGATGCTCGAGGCCGTCGACGCGGGCATCAAGACGATCTTCTGCATCACCGAGCACATCCCGGCGCTCGACATGCTGCGCGTCGTGGCCGTCGTCGAGCAGGCCGGCGCGCGCCTGGTCGGCCCCAACTGCCCCGGCGCCACGTCACCCGGCCGGGCCAAGGTGGGCATCATCCCGGGCACCATCCACCGGCCCGGCCATGTCGGCGTGGTCAGTCGCTCGGGCACCTTGACCTACGAGGTCGTCCAGGCGCTGACCGAGGCGGGCATCGGCCAGTCGACCTGTGTCGGCATCGGCGGCGACCCGATCGTCGGCTCTAACTTCGTCGACATCCTGGCCCTGTTCCGCGACGACCCCGAAACACATGCGCTGGTGCTCATCGGCGAGATCGGCGGCGAGGCCGAGGAGCGCGCCGCCGAGTGGATCGCGCAGCACCTGACCGGGGTGCCGGTGGCATCGTTCATCGCCGGCCGGACGGCGCCGCCCGGTCGCCGCATGGGGCATGCCGGTGCGATCATCAGCGGCGGCCGCGGCACCGCCGAGAGCAAGGTGACCGCGCTCGAGGCGGCCGGGGTGCGGGTCGCCGAGGCGCCCAGCCAGATACCGCAGCTGCTCATCGAGGCCGGCGTCCGGCCCGCCTGACCAAAGGAGAGCGCAGTTGTCGCAGTTCACCGGGTCGACATTCGGCCGCTACACCAGGCTCTGGCTGATCATCACCGGCGTGATCCTGCTCGGGGTCGGCGCGATCATGGCCATAGCGCTGGGCAGCATCCCCTTCGCGGGCGGAGCGATGATCCTGACCGGCGGGTTCATGGCCCTCGTCGGCCTGATCCTGATCGTGATCGGCCTCATCGTCGGCCGCCGGGCCGCAGCGACCGACCAGATCCTGCAAACGGGCATCGCCGGCCAGGCCACCATCACCGGCCTGACCCAGACCGGCATGTACCTCAATGAGCAGCCGCAGATCTCGATGAACCTGCTGGTCAGCCTGCCCAACCAGGTTCCCTACGCGGCGACGCACAAGGAGTTCGTGCCGCTGATGTTGCTCGGCCGGCTCACCTCGGGTGCGCCACTCGCCGTGCGCGTCGATCCAACCGACCTGAACAAGGTCGTCGTCGATTGGGGCGGCAGCAGCTTCGCGGCGGGGGCGCCGCAGCCGATGGCGGCCGCGTCAGCCGGCGGCTCGGCCATGGACGAGAGCCTCAACCAGGTCCAGGCGGCGCTGGCGCAGAGCGGCATGCAGGCCGCCGCGCCGTTTGCGTCGGCCGACCAGGGCAACTACACCGTCGAGCAACTGCGCGCCTACCTGCGCCAGAGCGGCCTGCAGGCCAGCGCCCACATCGACAAGTTGGAGGACTCGGGCAAGATCGTCGGCGACGAGCGCCTGTACACCATGGAGATGACGCTCAACATCCCCGGCCAGGCGGCCAAGAAGCTGCCCGCCTCGGCGGCAATGGTGCCCGTCTCCGCGTCGCACAAGCTCTTCCAGGGCATGAACGTGCCCGTGCTCTATGCCGCCGAGAACCCCAACCTGCTGATGATGGAGTGGGACAAGATCTGACCGCCCGAGCGCTCGATCAGCCGGCCAGCGGCGCGTCCGCCTCGTAGCCGAGCACCAGCCAGGCCGGTCCGCCGCGGGCTTCGATCAATTCGACCAGCACGCCGTGGCAGCTGCGCGGGTGGATGAACGCGACCGGCCCCTCGGCGCCGCGGCGGGGCGCTGAGTCGATCAGCTCAACCCCCTCTCCGGCGAGGCGGCTCAGCTCGGCCGCGACGTCGGCCACCTCCAGGCAGACGTGGTGGAAGCCCTCGCCGCGGCTATCCAGGAAACGCGCCACGCCGGTCGATGGATCGGTCGGCTGGACCAGCTCGATCTTCGACTCGCCCACGGGCAGAAAGGCGATCCGCACCCCGTCGCTCTCGATCGGCAGCACGAGCTCGACCGGCAGCCGCATTCGATCGCGGTAGAAGCCCAGGGCGACCTCGAGGTCGCGCACGACGATCGCGACGTGATGTACACGCGTCGGCGCCCGAATGGGCAACGTATCGAACGTCTGTTCCATTACTCCCCCGGCACGGGCGTCTCGGGCCATCGTGCGCAGGATAGGGTACGAAATCGAACACTGACCCATTCGCGCTGAACCGGCCACCACCGAAGCGCGATCGACCCTGTACGATGCGCGTTGAGCCCTCGCGTGCCCTCGGCCTCGCCGAGCCGGCCCGATGGAAGCTGCCGCTTCGAACCATGAAGGAGAAGACAGTGTCTCAACGTTTCCTGGCGGGGGTAATGCTTGCCACCCTTCTCGCCGCCTGCTCGGGCAGTCCCGCATCAGCCCCCACGCCCGGGCCAACCGGCGCACCGGGCCCGGGCGCCACCCCAACGCCAGTCGTCCCGGGCGCCACCCCAACGCCAGTCGTCCCGGGCGCCACCGATCCGGCGCCCACTCCGGCAGGGCCCACAAATCCACTAAATAGTGGGGACCTCGAGGCCCTGGTGCGTTCGCTGGTGCCACCGGGATCCACGGAGGTGACGCATATCGAAGTGGGCGGGCTGTACCAGCTCCACCTGACGAGCACAAGCACGATCGACCAACTGGAGGCTTTCTGGGATCAGGCAATTCCCGCGGCGGGCATGACGCTCGAGGGCAAGTACACGGCCGGTGGCACGCTCACGATCGGCATCAGCAACCCCGATGGGGGGATCATCGTGACGCCCGACGAAAGCGGTCAACTCTTCATCGCCATCTCCCTCGGCATCAGCAGCTGAGCCATGGGTGCGGGCGGCTGAGCCGTTCGCGCCGAGTGGCCGGTCCGCCCGGCCGTCGCCCCGAAGAACCTGGATCAGACCGTGATCAGCTCGCGGTGCTCACCGAAGCTGGCCCGCAGCCGGTCGCTCAGCTCGCCCAGCGTGGCGTGCGCCTTGACCGCGTCGATGATCAGCGGCATGAGGTTGTCCTCCCCCTCCGCCGCTCGGCCCAGCCGGTCCATGGCCAGCTGCCAGGCCTCAGGGTCGCGCTCGGCGCGCAACCGGTGCACGCGCTCGACCTGCTCGCGCTCACCGGCCGGATCGATCTTGTGCAGCGCGGGCGTGTGCGCCTCGTCGTCACGGAAGCGGTTGACGCCGACCACGACCTGCTCGCCCGACTCGACCTGGCGCTGGACGCGATAGGCGGCCTCCTGGATCTGGCGCTGCTGGAAACCGGCCTCGATCGCCTTGAGCGCGCCGCCCATCGCGTCGATCTGGTCGAGGTAGTCCTGCGCGGCAGCCTCCAGCTTGCTGGTCAGCGATTTCAACGTAGTAGCTGCCGCCGAGCGGATCGGGCGTGGCGGCCACGCCGCTCTCGTGGGCGATGATCTGCTGCGTGCGCAGGGCCAGGCGGGCGGCCTCCTCCGTCGGCAGCGCCAGCGCCTCGTCGCGCGCGTTGGTGTGCAGGCTCTGTGCTCCGCCGAGGACGGCGGCGAGTGCCTGGAGCGTGGTGCGCACGACGTTGTTGTCGACCGACTGGGCGGTCAGGCTCGAGCCGGCAGTCTGGACATGGAAGCGACACATCATCGAGCGCGGCTCGCGCGCCCCGAAGCGGTCGGCCATGATGCGCGCCCACATCCGCCGCGCGGCACGGAACTTGGCCACTTCCTCGAAAAGGTCGCTCCACGCGGCGAAGAAGAACGACAGCCGGCCGCCGAAGTCGATCGACATCCAGGCCGCGAGCGCGCGCGCCCTCGACGTAGGCGATGCCGTCGGCGAGCGTGAAGGCGAGCTCCTGCGCCGCGCTGGCACCCGCCTCGCGCATGTGGTAGCCGCTGATCGAGATGGTGTTCCAGCGCGGCATCTCCTGGGCGCAGAACTCGAAGATGTCGGTCACCAGGCGCATCGACGCGGCCGTCGGGTAGATGTACGTGCCGCGCGCGATGTACTCCTTGAGGATGTCGTTCTGGACCGTGCCGCCGAGCTTGGCGCGAGGAACGCCGCGCGCGTCGGCGACCGCGACGTAGAACGCGAGCAGGATGGCCGCCGTGGCGTTGATCGTCATCGACGTCGTCATCTGGTCGAGCGGCAGGCCGTCCAGCAGCATCTCCATGTCCTCGAGCGAGCTGATCGGCACGCCCACGCGGCCAACCTCGCCCAGCGCGGCCGGCGCATCGGGGTCGTAGCCCATCTGGGTGGGCAGATCGAAGGCGACCGACAGCCCGGTCTGGCCCTGCTCGAGCAGGTACTTGAAGCGCCGGTTGGTCTCGGCCGCGCTGGCGAAGCCGGCGTACTGGCGCATCGTCCACAGCCGTCCGCGGTACATCGTCGGCTGGACGCCGCGCGTGTACGGGAAGGCGCCCGGCCGGCCGAGCTCGGTCTCGGGTTGGAAGCCGGCCAGGTCATCGGCCGCGTAGAGCGGCTCGACCTCGATGTCGCTCGTCGTCCGGAAGCGTCGCTCGGGCTGGTCGGTCACGCGATGCTCCTGTATCGGGTCGATAGAGCGTGGGTGGCCTGACTGTAGGACACCCCGGCAAGGGAGATCACGGCGCGACCCGCGCTTGCGCGAGCAGGGACCTGGTCCGCTCTATCGACGGAACGATGCCCTTGCGCTCGAATACGGCGAGCGCCTCCTCGAGAACTGGCTGGGCCTCGGCTCCGCGCCCCAGGAGCCGCAACACTTCCGCCCGGCTGACCAGGTAGTCGCCCAGGAATGGAAGCCCGTCTGTACGGCGCGCCAGGTCGATCGCTTCGGCAGACAGCCGCAGGGCCGCATCTGCCCGACCCTTCCTCGCCCAGATCCGGGCCTGGACTGATCGCCAGTCGGCCTGGCCCAACACATCCTCGGGCTGGACCGCCTGCTGTGCTCGCTCCAGCCACGCTTCGGCTTCGTCGAACCGCGCCAGGCGGTACAGGACCTCCGCCAGGACCGTTGCAACAGCGGCCAACGCGCTCGACTCGCCCGCCTTTTCGAGGACCTCAGCCGCGGCGCGAAGTTCGGGCTCCACCCGCTCCGGCACGGCGCCAAGAAGCGCGATCCAGCCGTGCTGCACAGATGCGTAGGCGTGCTCGACCCGCTGACCGAGCTCCAGCGAGCGTTGCCTTGAACGCTCGATCGCGCGCTCGGCATCCTCGTGGCGACCGGCGTACGCATAGAGCTCGGCCAGGTGGTCCTCTCCGGCTCCCTCCTGCGCGAACTCGGCGAGCCCCTCCTCGGCCTGAACGATCGCCCCCTCGACCGAAGCCGGCCCATAGGCGAGCGCCGCGGCAAGCCCACGGACGGCCCAGACGGCGTCCCGCCGCAGGCCCGCCCGCCGGGCGCACTCGAGCAGCTGGCTCGAAGCCTCGCTCACGAGCTCGAAACTGCAGCGAACGAAGCCGATCTCGATCACTGCTCGCCAGGCACGCCCAAGCGACTCGGCGTCGCCAAGCTGCTCGAGCTCGACGATCGCGCCCTGCGCCTCTCTGAGCGCCCCCTCCGTATCCTGCTCGCGATCAACCCTGACCCGGATCGCGAGCTCGTCCATCCGCCCGCGCAACTCCAGACTGCGCTGGCCCGTCGCCGCCGCTGCCGACTGCGCCTGCAGCAGGTAATCCAGCGCGCGCGGCGCATCACCCGCCTCGTAGGTCGAGCCGCCCAGCAGTGCCAGCAACAACGGGACCAGTGGATCGTCTTGCGGAAGTAGCGTCGTCGCCCGCTCCAGGAAGGCCCGGGTGGCGGCATCATCTCCGCGCCAATGGGCACTCCTGCCGGCCTCGGCGAGCAACCGGCCGGCGCGCAGCGCCAGTTCATCTGTGTGCCCGTCCCCCATCAGCATCTCGGCGCGGTAGTGGTGCGCTTGCTCGAGGTGGTAGCCGGCGATCTCATCAGCGGCGCGGCCGCCGAGTCGCGCGGCGAGCCAATCAGCTAAGCGCTCGTGCAGCTCGCTGCGAACACGCTTGGGGATCGACTCGTAGGCCGCATCGCGAATGAGCACGTGAACAAACCGGAATGCGTCGTCGCCCGGGAGTTGCGCAGCGTCGGGCCGGATGAAGTCCCTGCGGACCAGGCTGAGCAGATGGCCGCCCAGCCCGGGCCGCCCGCTCTCCGGCAGCAGTTCGCGAACAGATCCACGGTGGAACAGCTGTCCCTCGACTGAGGCGCGCTCGATCACGGTCCGCTCGTCGAGATCGAGGGCGTCTATGCGCGCCGTCAATACGGCCTGGATGCTGCGCGGGATTTCCAGCGCGCTCCCGGGCCCCTCGGCCCGATGCGCTACCAACTGCTCGACAAACAGAGGGTTTCCGCCAGCCGCTTGGGCGATTGCCTGCGTCTCACCCGACGCCCCGACGAGCTCGACCACGAGAGCCTCGGTCTCGGCGGGTGCCAGCGGGTCGAGCGCGATCAGGGTCGCATTCGGCTTTGGGACGGCCCAGGTAGGGCGAGCGTCGAGCAGCTCGGGCCGTGCCGTACAGAGCAGGAACAACGGTGCATCCCGGGCGAAGGACGAGACGTACTCGACCAGGTCGAGCAGGGTGGTTTCGGCCCATTGGATGTCGTCCAGGACCACGATCAGCGGTCCCGCCTGGGCGAGTGCCTCCAGCAGCCGGCGGAAGGCCCACGCGATCTCCTCGGAGGATGCGCTCGAACCGTGCGACCCGAGCGCGGCGGCGATGCGGGCCGCGGCAAACTCCGCCTCTTCGCCAGCTCCCAGCACTGCCCCGACGTCGCCGACTTGGGCAACGATCTCGGCCAGCGGCCCATACGTGATGCCCTGACCGAAGGGCATACAGCGCCCGATCAGCACGCGCGCGCCGGCATGCTCCACCACTTCGCGGACCAGCCTCGACTTTCCGATGCCCGGCGGACCGACAAGGGTCGCCAGATGCGGCGACCGCTCGGCGGCCGCTCCGGCCAGCGCCGAGCGCAGTGTCTCGAGCTGGCGCTCGCGGCCGATGAGCGCGGTCTTGACCGGCCGGGCGAAGGTGGAAATGCCGGCATGCACCTCGTGCAGGCGGTAGGCGGGAACTGGCTCAGCCTTCCCTCTCAGGACCAGCGGGTCGATCGGCTCGGTGCTGACCAGATCGCGGATGAGTGACTCGGTGGCGCCCCCGATGAGTACCTCTCCCGGCCCAGCGGCCTGCTGGAGTCGGGCCGCGACGTTGATGGCATCGCCGGTCACGAGCGTCTCGCCCGCCCCGGCGATAACTTCGCCAGTGTTGATGCCGATGCGCACCTGGAGACCGAGTGCCTGGACGGCCTGTCTCGCCTCCAAAGCCGCCCGCGCGGCGCGGTACGCATCGTCCTCGTGGGCGCGTGGCAGCCCAAAGACAGCCATCACGGCGTCGCCGATGAACTTCTCGACCGTGCCGCCGTAGCGCTCGATGGCAGCGCGTGCCTCGGCGTGGTACTGGCCCATTTGCTCTCGAAGAAGCTCGGGATCGAGGCTGTCGCCGAGGGCCGTTGAGCCAACCAGGTCGCAGAAGAGGACGGTGACGGTCTTGCGCACGCCCGCTGGCTGTTGCCCAGTCAGCTCGCCGCCACACGCGTTGCAGAAGCCCGCCCCGGGCGGATTCTCCTGGCCACACCGCGAACACTCGAGCACGGACCGAGTCTATTGGCTGTCGGGCGGAGGATCGAGGCTGGTACGCGCTCGGACACCCACGAATCAGGAGATGCTCAGCAGCTCGTCCCGGCGTTCCACCCGTGCGCCGAGCTCGACCCGGATGTCGTGCACGGTCCCGGCCTGCGGCGCGCGGATCTCGTTCTCCATCTTCATCGCCTCGATCGCCAGCAGGCGCTGGTTCTGCTCGACCTGCTCGCCGTCGGCCACCCATACGCGCACGACGCGGCCCGGGATCTGGGCGTGCACCGTGATTTGGCTGGTGTGATGCTCGGCCGCCGCCCGCGCCGCCCGCTCACGCAGCTCGGCCCACAGCGCCGGCTCAGCGAGCGCCTCGAAGCGCCAGCCGTCGACGATCACCTCGAACCGCCGCCGGCCCGCCGCCCGGTCTTCGCTCGACGCGATCAGCTCGCTCACCGCCTCGCCGCGGCGCGCGGGCGCGTACGCGGCCACCTCGTCGTCGCCCGGCTGAACGACAAGGGGAACGCTCTCGATCGTCACCCGCTGCCGGCCGGCGCGGCTCACGGCCGCTCCTGCGTAGCTTCGTTGATGCCGGCCCGCCACCACGTCGAGTCCTTCGTGGCCATCTCGGCCGTGGCCGGCCGGGTAGTCGCCGGCCCGGCCGCGGCGACGGGGCCTGGCGCGCCGTCTGCGTGGGTCGCCTGGCGAGCGACGAGCTCGGCGGCGCGCAAGGCGGCGACCGACAGCGGGCCAGCCGGATCCCACAGCCGACCAACCATGTCGGTCGACAATCCGCTGGCGGCCGCGAAGTCGGGCTGCTCGAGCAGCCAGCGGTGGAACGGCAGCGTGGTCTGGATGCCGCCGATCTCGAACTCGTCCAGGGCGCGCGACAGCCTGGCCAGTGCGCGCGGGCGATCCGCGGCAACGACCATCAGCTTGGCCACCAGCGGGTCGTAGTACTCACTGACGGCACTGCCCTGCTCCACGCCAGCGTCCACCCGCACGCCCGGGCCGCCTGGTGTTCGCCAGCGCGTGACCGAGCCTGGTGCGGGGGCGAAGGAGCGCGCCGGATCCTCCGCGCTCAGGCGAACCTCGATGGCGTGGCGGACCGGCTGCGCGGCCCGCTCGGCGGCGGCCAACGCGCGCTCGGAGAGCGGCTCGCCGGCGGCCAGCCAGAGCTGCTCGTGGACCAGGTCGAGGTCGGCGACCAGCTCGGTCACGCCGTGCTCCACCTGCAGCCGTGCGTTGACCTCCAAGAACCAGAACTCCCCCTCGGGCGTGAGCAGGAACTCCGCCGTCGCGGCATTGCGCAGACCGACCGTCCGGGCAACCGCGACGCCAAGGGCGTGCAGCTCGCGCCGCTGCGCCGTCGTCAGGCCCGGCGCGGGCGCCTCTTCGACCAGCTTCTGGTGGCGGCGTTGGACGGAGCAGTCGCGCTCACCCAGGGCGAGCACGGTGCCGAAGGCATCGCCGACCAACTGCACCTCGACGTGGCGGGCGCGCTCGACGTAGCGCTCGAGGTAGACCGATCCATCGCCGAAAGCGGCCGCGGCCTCGCGCCCGGCCGCGGCGACCGCCTCCTCCAGCAGAGCCGGATCGTCGACCCGGCGCATGCCCCGCCCGCCGCCGCCCGCGGTCGCCTTGACCAGGACCGGGAAGCCGATGCGCTGTGCTTCGGCGACCAGCTGCGCCTGGTCGGCGGGCGACGAAACGGCGATTGGCGTCAGCGTCCCCGGCACGACCGGCACCCCGGCGGCCGACGCGCGGGCCCGGGCGGCGAGCTTGTCGCCCAGCTGGCTAAGGGTGGCCACCGACGGGCCAACAAAGACGATGTCTGCCGCGGCACAGGCCTCGGCCAGCGCCGGCTGCTCGGAGAGGAATCCGTAGCCCGGGTGAATCGCCGCGGCCGCAGATGACCTGGCCGCGTCGACAATGGCGTCGACGCGCAGATAGCTCTCGCTGGCCGGCGACGGGCCGATGCGCACGGCGAAGTCGGCGGCCCGGGTGTGCAACGCGTCGGCATCGGCGTCGCTGTATACGGCGACCGATTCGATACCCAGCTCGCGACAGGCGCGCATGATGCGCAGGGCGATCTCGCCGCGGTTGGCGATCAGCAAGCGGGCAAACGGCGGCCGTCGGCGCGATCCATCGCCGACCGGCCTGTCTTTGCGCAAAGACGCCACTAGAGCGGGATGTTGCCGTGCTTGCGCGGCAGGTTTGACTGGCGCTTGCCGTCGAGCATCTCCAGCGCGGCGATGACCCGCGGGCGGGTGTCGGCGGGCATGATCACGTCATCGATGTATCCGCGGCTGGCGGCGATGTACGGGTTGGCGAACCGCTCCTCGTATTCGCGAGCAAGTCTGGTCCGCTCCGCGGCGGGGTCGTCGGCCGCGGCCAGCTCATCGCGAAAGATGATGTTGACCGCCCCCTCGATGCCCATCACCGCGATGCGCGCACTTGGCCAGGCCAGGTTGACATCGCCCCGAATGTGCCTGCTGCTCATGACGTCGTAGGCGCCGCCGTAGGCCTTGCGCGTGATGACCGTGATCTTGGCCACGGTCGCCTCGGCGTATGCATAGAGCAACTTGGCGCCGTGGCGAATGATCCCGCCGTGCTCCTGGTTGACGCCGGGCAGGAAGCCGGGCACGTCGACCAGTGTCAGCAGCGGCACGTTGAAGGCGTCGCAGGTACGCACGAACCGCGCCGCCTTGTCCGAGGCGTCGATGTCAAGCGAGCCGGCGAGCACCGCCGGCTGTTGCGCGACGATGCCGACGCTCCGACCGCCGAGGTGGGCGAAGCCGACGATGACGTTCGACGCCCACGCCGGCTGGATCTCGAGGAACTCCGCGTCATCGACGATGCGCTTGATCACATCAAGCATGTCGTACGGCTGCGACGGATCGGAGGGCACGATGTCGTTGAGCGACTCGTCGCGTCGGTCGCCCGGGTCGCTCGTGTCGCGCAGCGGCGGCTTGGTCAGGTTGTTCTGCGGCAGGTGGCCGAGGATGCGCCGGCACAGGCTCATCGCCTGCGCCTCGTCGTGCGCCGCCAGATGGGCGACGCCGCTGATCGTGGTGTGCACCGTAGCGCCGCCCAGGTGCTCGCGATCGACGTCCTCATGGGTGACGGTACGCACGACCTCGGGCCCGGTCACGAACATGTAGCTCGTGCCTTCGACCATGATCGTGAAGTCGGTTATCGCCGGCGAGTAGACGGCGCCACCGGCGCACGGTCCGAGCACGAGCGAGATCTGCGGCACGACACCAGAGGCGAGAGTGTTGCGCAGGAAGATGTCGGCGTACCCGCCGAGCGAGACGACGCCTTCCTGGATGCGCGCGCCGCCGGAATCGTTGAGGCCGATGATCGGCGCGCCGACGCGAACGGCCAGATCCATCACCTTGCACACCTTCTCGGCGTGTGCCTCGGACAGTGAGCCACCGAACACCGTGAAGTCCTGGCTGAACACGAACACCAGGCGACCTTCGATCTTGCCGTGACCGGTCACCACGCCATCGCCCAGGTAGCGCTCCTGGTCCAGCCCGAAGTCGGTCGCTCGGTGAGTGACGAAGGCGTCGAACTCGACCAACGAATCGGGGTCGAGCAGGAGATCCAGCCGCTCGCGCGCCGTCAGCTTGCCGCGTTCGTGTTGCTGCTCGATGCGCTGCTCTCCCCCGCCCAGAAGCGCCTGCGCGCGCATTTGCAACAGCCGGTCGACTTCCTCCTGCTTCGAGGTCACGGCCTGCGCCTCCTGTTTGGGGGACCGGGCGGGCTGGGTGCCACGCCGCGCGACCTATCGTAGCAAGGGCAGGATGTCCACAGAAACGGTGAACAACTTGACCATCATGTGGATAACCCGAGTGCGTCCGGCGCCACTTTCTTGTTAGATTGACAGCCGGAATTGCCCACAGCGGCGGAGGAGGTTGGAACCCTTGGCCAAGATCATCGCCATCGCCAATCAGAAGGGCGGCGTGGGCAAGACGACGACGGCGATCAATCTCGCCGGTTCGCTCGCCGAGCAGGGTTTTCACGTTCTGTGCATCGACATGGACCCGCAGGCGAACCTGACCGTCGGCCTGGGCATCAACCTGCGCAACGTCGAACGGTCAATGGCCGAAGCCCTGATCGACTCGAACGTCACGCTCGATGAGATCATCGTCCAGACCCAGACGCCGGGCATCGATGTCGCGCCGTCGACGATCGACCTGTCGGCCAGTGAGAACGTGCTGTTCAGCGCCATCGGCCGAGAGCAAGCCCTGCGCGACACCCTGGAGGCTTCGGCCGCCGATCGCTACGACTACGTCCTGATCGACTGCCCGCCAACGCTCGGCCTGCTCACGCTCAACGCACTGGTCGCATCCGACGGCGTGATCATCCCGGTGCAGACCCAGTACTACGCGCTGAAGGGCTTCACCGCGCTGATGAACGTGATCAGCCAGATCCGGATCAAGGGCCTCAATCCGCGGCTGCGGGTGCTCGGGTCTGCTGCCCACGTTCTACGACGGGCGGACATTGCTCGGGCGCGACATGCTCCAGGAGATGCGCGACCTGGGCGACCACCACATCTTCGAGAACATGATCAAGCAGACAGTCCGCCTGGGCGAGGCCCCGCTGGTCGGCCGACCGGTGACGTCGTACGCCAGCAACACCGATGTTGCGCGAGCCTACCGCGGCCTCGCGCGGGAGGTGATCGAACTTGGCTAGACCCGACTTCCGTGGTACCGCCGCGCGCCGCCTGGCTGAAGAGCGCGACCTCTCGCCTGCGATCCTGAGCCTCATCTCGCCCGAGGGCAGCGAGCGGCCGGTGGGGGTGCGCAACGTTCCGCTCGATCGCATCTCGCCCAACCCCGAACAACCGCGGATGAACTTCGACGAGGCGGCGCTGGCCGACCTGGCCGCGTCGATCCGCGAGCACGGCGTCCTGCAGCCGGTCCTGGTTCGCCCGACTGACCAGCCGCACCACTACCAGCTCGTTGCCGGCGAACGGCGCTGGCGCGCCGCCGGCGCCGCCGGCCTGAAGACCGTCCCGGCGCTGATCGAGCAGCTCGATGATGAAACGGCGCTCGAGATCGGGATCATCGAAAACCTGCAGCGCGAGGATCTCTCGCCGCTCGAGGAGGCGATGATCTACGACCGCATGACCCACCAGCGCGGCTACAGCGTCCGTCGGCTGGCGCAGAAGCTGGGCAAGGACAAGGGCTACATCGAGAACCGGCTGCGCCTCGCCGGCGCACCGACGGAGATCAAGCAGCTCGTGTCTTTGCGCAAAGACACGCTCTCACACGCCTACGAGCTGCTCAAGGTGGACGACCCGCGCAAGCGACGTCGGCTGGCCGAGCAGGTGGCGAGCGGCGAGCTGCAGCCTGGTCAAGCTGCGCGAGAAGGTCGAAGGGCGGTCGCCGGCCCGCCGGCCCGCCGCATTGCGCCCCCCGGTCGCGCTCGAGCCCGCCGCGGAGCGGCAGCCGGACGGGGCGGCCTTCGCCAGACGCTCTGCCGGCGCTCCGTCAGACAACGCGCTGATCGTTGCCAAGGACACCCTGGCCGAAGCGCTCGAGATGCTCGGCGATGTGCTCGGCTCGGCCGAGGTGTTGGCCGAGATTGGTGAGGTCGACCGCGGCAACCTGGCCAAGTACCTGACCATCGCCAAGATCCGGCTGGAGAACGCCATCGTCGTCGTGCGCAGCGGACGGCCGCTGGAGCACTGACCACCCGTCCGCCAGCCGGACCAGCCGGGCGCGATCAGCCCGCCGTCGAGGCGGCCACCCAGCCAAGGCCGAGCAGCGCGATCGAGGCTGCCTGGATCATCCAGCCGACCTCTCTGCGGCGCGCCTGATCGGCGGCGGACAACGTCAACCCGAGTCCGGCCAGGAGCGAGGCCAGGCCGATCAGCGGCAGGATCGGCTCGATCGCACTGGCCGACAGCGTCAGCCAGGCCAGCCCATGGATGACCGCCAGCAGCCCGCCGATGACCAGCAACGCGACGCGCCGGCCGAGCCGGGTGGCCAGCGTGGCGATGCCGCCGGCAACGTCGGATTCGAGGTCGGCCAGGCCGTTCGAGAGTTGCAGCGCCGGACCGGCGAGGGCGGCCAGCGGCAGCAGGAACTCGGCCCGCGGCGGCAGCCCGCCGACGGCGCCGTACCAGGCATAGACGGGCAGCAGCGGGAATGCCACTGCGAAGCAGGTCCACGCCCACGCGGTCGGCTTGAGCAGGGCGTCGTAGGCGAGGCCAGCGCCGAGCATGACCGCCGCCAGCAGCAGCACGACCGGGTCGACCGTCGCGGCCAGTGCCAGGCCTCCCCCGCCGGCGACAACGGCGGTCAGCCGTGCCGCCCTCACACTGACCAGTCCTGATGGGATCGGCTTCCACGGCTTGGTACGCCCATCGAGACGTTGGTCGAAGAGATCGTTGACGACGCCGATGCAGAACTGCAGCCCGAGCATGGCCGTCGTCAGCGTGGCCGCGCGCGCCGGCGACCCGCCGGCCAGCAGGGTCAGACCCAGGACCAGCGCGGCGTTGACCAGGGACGGAAAGGGATGGACCAGCCTGATGGTGCGCAACAGGCTCGACATGGCCAACGCGGCGCGGGGCGAGCTAGATGTAGACGATCTCTTCGAAGTTGGCGACGAGGTACTCGATCAGCCGCGCACGGGCGTCGGGCATTACCGAATGGGCGCCGCTGATGAAGAAGTAGAGCGAGATCGCCGGAACCATCATCTCCGCTTGAGCCGTGTGGCCGACGGCGGCCGACGGACCGCCGCCGCGCGCGTACAGGAGCTGCAGGCCGGCGTCGTCCGTGCCCAGCGCCCTTCGCAGGCCGGCCAGCACATGGCGCACGCCGCGGCGGATCGAGATGTCGCGCATCAGCTCGGCCGCCCAGACGTCGACGGCCTCGTCAGGCTGCTCGTCGAGCCGCTGGCGATACTCCTGCGGGTTGGTTGAGAGGCCGGTCGCGGTCAAGGAGCCCTCCGGTACAACGGACACCGATTATCGCATCAGGGACCGCCTCGAACAGCAGCCCGGCGCTCGGCCGGCGCAGCTCAGCCCCCGTCGGGGCAGGGTGACTCCTCACCGGGCACCAGCACGCGCACGACGGGCGCGGCGATGTTGGCGGCCTGGTCGACAAACGTGGTCAGCTGGTTGCCGCCCAACAGCGTGGGCAGCACAGCCGCCAGGGCGTCGCCCGAGAGAGTCACGCAGCGGTCACCCTCGGCGCCGGGGAAGCTCACGCCGGCCTCGGTCAGCGGCGTGTCGAACGGCCAGGCGACGGGTGCCGGAGTAAACTGCGCGTCGTTCGCCTGCGGTGCGGTCAGCAGCAGCGCCACGCGCAACGGCTGGTATTGCACCGTCGCACCGAGCTCGGACCCGAGCCACGTTTCCGCGTTG
Organism: uncultured Chloroflexia bacterium; assembly: GCA_963704145.1. Classification (GTDB taxonomy): domain Bacteria; phylum Chloroflexota; class Limnocylindria; order Limnocylindrales; family CSP1-4; genus JALYGJ01. The sequence goes on along the minus strand of CAVPHB010000007.1, from coordinate 212,941 downwards.
GCCAGCTCCTGCCAGAAGGCGGCGAACGCCTCCGGCGTACCCGGATCGGCGATGCAGCGCGCGCCACCACAGCGCACGATGCGCTCCGGATCGCCGGTCAACACACGCCGCTGCCCGTCAATGACCAGCTCGAGCTGGCCGAGCCGGGCGCCGGGCATCGCCGCGCCGCCGGTGAAGTCAGTCATGTCGCCCAGCAGCCCCAGGCGGCGGGCCTCATCGACGATCGCCGCGCTCCCCGCGTCGCTGATCCAACGCGCAAAGGGGCTGATCATCAGCGGCCCGGGAAAGATCGCCGGGACGGCCACGTTGCCGTCAATCAGCGTGCCGTCGACGATGGTCAGCATCGGCATCCAGCTGAACGTCGCGCTGGGCGGCAGCGCCTGCGTGTACCAGGCGCGCAGATAGAAGCCCGTGCCCGGCGCGGGGCTCGGGGATGGCGTCGGCGCCGGCGCCGGAGAGGGAGTCGGTGTGGCCGGCGAGCCGGCGCAGGCGGTCAGCAGGACGACCAGGAACAGGGCGCCGGGCAATCGAGTCATGTATCACTAACGCCGGCACGACGGCGCCGGTTCCCGACAGGGCGACCGAGCGTCGATACTTCAGCGGCAATGGCTGGAACCCCGTTCAACTTCGAGCCCATCGAGGTGCTCACCTTCGACTGCTACGGCACGCTGATCGACTGGGAGGCGGGCATCCTGGGCACCCTGCGCGCCGTGCTCGGCCCGAACCACGAGGCCACCGACGACTCGCTGCTGGAGGCCTATGCCGGCCACGAAGCGCGGCTCGAAGGCGGCTCCTGGCGGCCGTACCGCGAAGTGCTCGACCAGGCGCTGAGCGCCGTGTGCACGCATTTCGGTGTCCGGCCCACGCCCGAGCAGGCGCAGGCCTTCGGATCGTCGGTCGGCGACTGGCCACCCTTCGCTGATTCGGCCGCCGCCCTGGCCCTCCTCGCCCGGCGCTTCGAGCTGGCCGTGATCACCAACTGCGACGATGCCCTGTTCGCGCTGTCGAACGCCAGGCTCGGCGCGCCCTTCCGCTGGGTTATCACCGCCGAGCAGGCGCGGGCCTACAAGCCGGCGCGATCGGTCTTTGACCTGGCGCTGACCCGCATCGGGCGGCCGCCGGAGCGCATCCTGCATGCCGCCCAGAGCCTGTTCCACGACCATGTCCCGGCGCGCGAGCTGGGCCTCGCCACGGCGTGGATCGACCGCCGCCATGGTCGCGCCGGCTTTGGGGCCACTCCCCCGGCAACAGCCACGCCCGGCCTGGTCGTGCCCGACATGGCCAGCCTGGCCGAGATCGCCCTCGCCGACTGACCGGCGCGCGCTGATGCGCGACAATGCCGCCCGGGGCCAGAGAGGAGGAGAGCAGATGGTTCGCTGGGCGCGCGCCGCCTACGTCGTGCTGGCATGGGCCTTCCTGGCCGGTTTGATGGCCCAGACCTTCGTGATCGGGCTGGGCCTGTTCGGCGACAAGTCCTTCCGCGAAGTGCACGCCGGACTGGGCTGGATCCTCCATCTCGCACCGCTGCTTGTCCTGCTCGCGGCCGTGCTGGCCCGGGCCGGCAAGCGGCACTGGCAGTGGGCGCTGGCCATGGCCGTGGTCGTGCTGATCGTGCCCATCCTGGCCACGCTGCGCGACACGGCGGCCATCGCCGCGCTGCACCCGGTGGGCGCGGTGATCGCCTTCGCCCTGGCCGTGGTGGTGGCTCTCAACTCGTGGAGATCGCTGCGCGCCGGCCCCGGCTAGTGCACCCACGGTACCGCGCGCGCCTCCTCAGCTCGTCATCCGCGCCGCGCTGAGGATCAACGGACCCCTCTGACGGGCAAAACGGCACTAGGGGCTGCGATCCATCCTGGCAAGGCTGTGCACGGAGTCCGTAGCAGCCTCGGAGTTATCGATGGAACAGATGCACCGCCAGTTCGTCGTCCAGCTCGACAATCACCCCGGCGAGCTCGCTCACCTCGCCCGGGCCCTGGCGACGCGCGGCATCGACATCGTCAACATCTGCTGCGCCGGGACCGGCTCGATCGCGTGTGCCATCCTGACCACCGAGCATGACGATGAGACGCGCGAGGTGTTGCGTGGGCTCGGCCATCAGTTCATCGAGGGATCGATGATCATGGTCGGCGTGCGGGATCAGCCGGGCGGGCTGGCCGACGTGGTCGAACGGTTTGCCCAGGCCGGAGTGAACGTCCTCGGCACGCTCATCGTCGGCCGGCGGGCCGGCATGGCCGAGATGGCCTTCGCCGTCGACGACCCGGTCAAGGCCAAAGCCGCCCTGGCCGAGGCCGAGCTGGCTGGGGTGGGTGCTCCAGCCGGTGGCTGAACCGGCTGACGGCCGGCTCCCGGGACCCGAAGGTGACAAACGGCACTTGAACAGGTGCGGCAAGCACCGCACAGTTCCTAGTTGGAGATCGTGCGTCGTCGGGCGGAAACGCGGCGCCAGCCCACCAGGGCCGTCGAGAGCGCGCCAGTTGCCGGCGGACTACGGATCGCGGCGGCCCGTACAGGAGGTTGGGCATGACGCTCCTCCACAGTGCCGTCGAGACGCCGGCGGCCACGCTCAGAAGCATCCTCGTCCTGACGGCCATCATTGTCCTGGCGGTCGTGGCCACAGCCGTCTTCACGGGGCCTGGCTCAGGGCCGTCATTCGGCCTCACCGCGGACCCAATCGGGTCGCTCTGGACCTGGTGACCTGAGCCGGGGATCCCGACAACTCGATTGGGATCCCTGTGGCTGCGCATCTCCCATCGCGTCGCGGTGCGAGCGCGAGCGATGAGCCGCGCCGTCCGACGCCACTTTGGGCGGGGTTGGCCGACGCACCAGCCGGGCGGCGTTGCGGCGTGGAGCTCGGCCGGCACAGGCCAGATCTTCGAGCATCGCCGGCGAGGTTAACCGCAGGGCGCCACAGCGCCGCGCGGGTTCAGGACATCCGGCTCTGGCGAGCGATTAGTCCGTGGCGGAATTCTTGTCACCAGTGCCACCGCGGAAGCCGGTCATCCCGATGAACCAAGGAGAGCAGATGAAGCGCCTTCTCTATTCGATCGCGTGCGCGGTAGGCATCTATCTCGTGGCTGGGGCCTTACTTCTGGCGTTCGCCAGCCTCCCCGGCGAAGGCCCCAATATCAACATCTTTGACGACCTCTCGGCTTCTACAGCATCGGTTTGGCGGTAGTTGCGATCGTGGCTGGTGTGTGGATCTACTGGCGCGTTCTTGATCCGAAGCGGGCGGCAAGAATGGCCCAGGACAGGCTCAACCGCCAAAGATAAGTTACGCGCTCAGCCTAGCGAACCTAGAAAGGATTGGCTCCGGCGGTAGTGTCTGAGTTCAGGACATAGGTGACACCTGATAGGTGACAGGTGAGTCGCGACATGCGTGACAGTCGGGCGCATGTCGAAGAACCGTGTGGCCGTTTTCAAGGTCCTCTCAGCGAAGTTGTCCGTCACCGCCGCGGCGGCCGAAGCCGGCATGAGCCGGGGGCACCTGCACCGGCTCCTGCGCCGCTACGCAGAGGGTGGCCTGGCCGCCCTCGAGCCACGGTCGCGGCGTCCCCTGACCAACCCCGCGCGGACGCCTGAGGGGGTCGGCGACCGGATTGTCGAGCTGCGGACCGAGCTGACTGCCCGCGGGCTCGATGCTGGTCCGGTCACGATTGCCTGGCACCTGGCCCGTGAAGGCCTGCCGGCCCCGTCCACCGCGACCATCCGGCGCATCCTGCACACGGCGGGCCTCGTCGTGGCGCAGCCGCACAAGCGTCCGCGCAGCTCGTGGATCCGGTTCGAGGCCGCTGCGCCCAACGAGCTGTGGCAGTCTGACTTCACCCACTGGCGGCTGGCCGATGGCCGCGAGGTCGAGATCATCAGCTGGCTCGACGACCATTCGCGCTACCTGCTCGGCTGCACCGCCTTCGGGCGGGTCTCCGGCGATGACGTCGTGGCCACCTTCACCGCCGCAGGCGAGGCGAACGGCTGGCCTGCCGCGACCCTGACCGACAACGCCGCGGTCTACACGTCGCGTTTCACCGGCGGGCGGAACGGCTTCGAGTACCTGCTGGTCTACCTCGGCATACGCCAGAAGAACGGCACCCCCGGCCATCCCCAGACCCAGGGCAAGATCGAACGCTTCCACCAAACCCTCAAGCGCTGGCTCGAGCGCCAGCCGGCTGCGCGCACCGTGGCCGAGCTGCAGTCCCAGCTAGACCCGTTCCGCCTCGCCTACAACGATCACAGGCCACACCGGGCGACTGGGCGCATCACTCCTGCTGCGGCCTATGCCGCGCGGCCCAAGGCGCAGCCAGCGGGGCGCGGCGGCGCGGGCCACTTCCGCCTCCGCTACGACGTCTCCGATGGCAAGGGCGTGATCACCCTGCGCCGGGCCGGCCGCCTCCACCACCTCCACATCGGCGCCGCCCATGCCCGCCAGCGCGTGCTAGCCATCGCCGACGCGCGCGAGGTCACGGTTGTCGCCCTTGCCACCGGCGAGATCCTCTCGAGCCACCTGATCGAGCCTGACAAAGGCTACTGGCGCAACCAACGACGAGACCCCGGCCGATGGCCGGGGTCTCAAGCGACCGGTTGACCACATGTGTCGCCTATGTCGCGACTCATGTGTCGCCTATGTCGCGACTCATGACATTGGCTCCGGCGGTAGGACTCGAACCTACGACCAAGCGGTTAACAGCCGCCCGCTCTACCACTGAGCTACGCCGGAACGCGCGCGTCGCCGTTGATCATCAGCACGGGACGGGCCGATTATAGGGGCGGGGTCGGCTTTGCCCCTCCGCGGGTTGCGCGGCCGGGATACTATTGGGCAAATGCCTAAAGCAGTTGACCAACGCCCCACCGCAACTAGGGCGCGGATCCTTGGCGCAACGGTTGAGCTGATCGCGGAGATCGGCTGGCAGCAGCTCACGACGCGCCGTATCGCGGCCCGGGCAGGCGTCAACCAGGCGCTCGTCCACTACCACTTCGGTTCGATGGACGCGTTGCTCCGCCAGGCGATGATCGCCGCGCTGGAGCGCGAGATGGCTGAGCCCACGGCAGGCCTACTCCAGAGCGAGAGTCCGGGCGAGGGCATCCGCCAGCTGTCGGACTGGCTGCGCGCCTTCGACCCCGGCTCGCCGACGGCCGTCCTGTCGGCAGAGGCGCTGGCCTACGCCACGCGCGACCCGCAGGTTCGGCGCTGGACGGCTGATCTGCTGGGCAACGTCCACCGCTCGCTCGAGGACTCGGTCACGCTCGCCCAAAAGGAAGGCCGACTTCGATCCGACGTCCCGGCCGCCGGCGTTGCACTGCTCACCGCGGCGCTTGTCGATGGGCTGATCTTTCATCGCCTGATCGACCCTGGGTTGGACGTGGAGGAACTGGCCTTGACGCTCGATGTGGCGCTCGCGTCCGGGCAGTGGGAAGAGAGGGACTGATGCTCAGATTGCGTTCGGCTATCGGATCACGTGTCCGGCGACGGCCGGCCACGCTGGAGGTGCCGTCAGCACCGCCGGCGCGTGTCGAGGGTCCACCGGTCGTGACTCTCGAGAATGTCCACAAGCTGTACGGCGCGGGCGTCGCCGCGGTCGAGGCGCTGCGCGGCGTTGACCTCGAGATCCCACGCGGCTCGTTCACCGTCCTGCTCGGCCCGAGCGGCTCGGGCAAGACGACCCTGCTCAACCTTGTCGGCGGCATCGAGCAGCCGACCAGCGGCCGGCTGGTTGTCGACGGCATCGAGCTGGGCGCGTTGAACGCGGCCGAGCTGACCCGCTTCCGGCGCGAGCATGTCGGCTTCATCTTCCAGTTCTTCAACCTGATCCCAACCCTGACCGCCGTTGAGAACGTCCAGCTGGTTGCCGAGCTGGTCGGTGCCGGCCGTGCCGAAGCAGAGGCCGCGCTCGGCGTCGTCGGCCTCGCCGAGCGGATCGACCACTTCCCGGGCGCGTTGTCGGGCGGTGAGCAGCAACGCGTGGCAATAGCCCGGGCGATCGTCAAGTCGCCCCCGCTGCTGCTGTGCGACGAGCCGACCGGTTCGCTCGACCTGGCCACCGGCCGGCAGGTCCTGGCCGTGCTACGCAGCCTGAACGTCGAGCGCGATATCACCGTCGTGCTGGTCACCCACAACCACGCGATCGCCACGCTCGCCGACATGGTCGTCCAGCTTGGCTCGGGCCAGATCGCCCAAGTGCGGCGGAACCCGCAGCCCACGCCCGCCGCGGAGGTCAGCTGGTGAGCCCGCTGCGGCGCAAGCTGCTGCGCGAGATAGGCCGGCGCAAGGGCCAGTTCGCGGCGATCGTCCTGACTGCGTTGCTGGGCACGGCGCTTTTCGGTGCTTCGTTCGACGCCTGGCGCAACCTGAAGGCGTCGTACGACCAGGTCTTTGTCGAGCTGGCGATGGCCGACTTCACGGTCGGCGGCGTCGGCAGCGACCAGCGGTCGGTCCTCGCCGGCGTCGATGGGGTGGCCACGGTGACCGAGCGGGACGTGGCCGAATTGGTGGCCCGTGTCGATCGGCGGGCGGTTGCCGCGCGGCTGGTCGGCTACCCGGCCGGAGAGCCGCCCGAGCTCAATCGCATCCGCCTGCAGGTCGGCGCCCTGCCCACGACCGGCAGCGAGGTGATCGTCGAGAAGCACCTCGCAGAGGCCTTCTCGCTGGCGCCCGGCGACGAGCTTTCGATTGCCCTGGCCGACGGCTGGCGCAGCGTCACGATCAGCGGCGTGGCCGCCTCGGCCGAGTACCTCTGGCCGGCCCGCAGCCGGCAGGAGATCCTCGTGCCGCCCGATCAATGGGGCGTGCTGTTCGTGCCGCCGGCACTGGCAGCGGCCGCTCCGGCGGGAACAGTGAGCCATCAATTGCTGGTCGGCTATGCGCCGGGCGTAGATCGCTCCGCCCTCGATGCGCAGCTGCGCGGCGCCGCCGCCCGGATCGGCGCGACCGACGCCTTCGCGCGCGCCGACCAACCATCGAACGCTGCCCTGCAGGAGGACATCAACGGCTTCGGCGAGATGTCGCTGATGTTTCCGATGCTCTTCCTGGGCGTCTCCGGGATGGCCGTCTACATCCTGCTCGGCCGGCTGGTGCGCGCACAGCGGGCCGAGATCGGGGTGCTCATGGCGCTCGGGCTGCAGCGCCGCCGAGTCCTGTCGCACTACCTCAGCTTCGGGTTGCTGGCCGCGCTCGCCGGGGCGATCCCGGGCGCCATTCTCGGCCTGGCCCTGGGCGGACTGATCACCGACCTGTATACCGGCACGCTGGGCATCCCGACGCGGGTCATCAACTTCTACCCCGAGACGCCGCTGATCGGCCTGGCCTTTGCCACCAGCGTGGGCCTGTTGGCGGCGCTGGTTCCGGCCGTTCGCGCCGCGCGCCTGACACCGGCCGCAGCGATGAGCGGAGCAAGCGTCGCCGTCGGCGGTGAGAGCCTGGTCGAGCGGATCTTCCCTCCGCTGCGCGCGCTGCCCAGCCGCTGGAAGCTGGTCGTGCGCGGCATCGGCCGCAGTCGCGCCCGTTCAGCGGCCACGATCGTCGGCATCATGCTGGCGATCACCCTGGTGCTCACCAGCTGGGGCCTGCTGGACACGGTCGAGGTGCTCGTCGACCGTCAGTTCAACCAGATCGAGCGTCAGTCACTCGAGGCGGTAACGCTCGGCCCGGTGAGCGCGGCGCAGGTCGACCAGGCCGCCGCCATCGCCGGCGTCGCCGCGGCCGAGCCAATCGCCCGCCTGCAGGTCGGCCTGACGACGCCGAGCGGCAGCTACGGCACCGCGCTGGTCGGCTTCGAGCCGAATACCCAGATGCACACGTTCCGGGCTGCTGACGGCTCGGCCCTCGAGCTGCCCGCGACCGGGCTGCTGGTTGGTGACGCACTGCGCAGCCGTCTGGGCGTGTCGGCCGGCGATCCGGTCACGATCACCACCGAGGGCGGCGCAGCGGCAAGTGCCACGGTGGCCGGCTTCGTTCATGAGCCGCTCGGCACGTATGCCTACGCCTCACTCGACTATCTGCGCCAGACCCTCGGGCCCGCGGCGACCGACCGGCAGACCCAGTCGATCTTCGTCAGCCTCACGCCGACGACGTCAAAGAGCGCCATCAGTGCCGCGCTGGCCGACGTCACCGGTGTTGCGACGGTGGTCGACAGCGACTCCGTCAGGCGCCTGCTCGACCAGTTCATGGGCCTGTTCTACGCCTTCGTGGGGGTCATGTTCGTGCTCGGCGCGGTGCTCGCCTTCGCGTTGATCTACGCCACCATCTCGGCCAACGTTTCCGAGCGTACGGTCGAGCTGGCCAACCTGCGCGCCTCGGGCATGTCAGCCGTCGAGATCGGCCGGCTGATCAGCGCCGAGAACCTGCTGTTGACAACGATCGGCATCGTGCCCGGCCTGGTCGTGGGCTACGCGGGCGCGACCGTGTTCATGGCCGCCTTCAGCAGCGACCTGTTCGCCTTCGACCTGCAGGTCCGCCCGATCAGCTTCGTGATGGCCGCCGCGGCAGCCTTGGCCGCGGTCGCGCTGAGCCTGTGGCCGGCGCTTCGGGCGGTGGCCCGGGTCGATCTGGGCAAGGTCGTCCGCGAGCGAGCTACCTGAGCGGGAGACGAAGGCGGCATACTCAAGCGATGGCCCTCATCTCGGTCCGCGAGCTCGCGGCGCGGGTGGGTGATCCTGCCCTGCGCCTGGTCGACCTGCGCTGGTACCTCGGCCGGCCCGGTGCCGGGCGCCGGACGTACGAAGGCGGGCACATCGGTGCCGCCATCCACCTCGACCTCGACACCGACCTGCGCGCCCGGGAAGGCGCCGGGCGTCATCCCCTCCCCGATCCCGCAACGTTCCGCAGCCGGATGGCGGCAGTTGGAATCGGCTCGCACTCCTTCGTCGCGGCCTACGACGACGCGGGCGGCACGATTGCCGCGCGACTGTGGTGGATGCTCGACAACCTCGGCCACCGCGGCGGAGTCGCCGTCCTGGATGGCGGTATCGGCGCGTGGGTCGCCGCCGGGCGGGAGCTGACGACCGGACCGACCATCTGGCCGCCGGCGACCGACCTCGATCTGGCCGGCCACTGGACCAGGGTGATCGAGCGAGTCGAGCTGGCCAACCGCCTGGGCGAGGTGACCCTGCTCGACGCGCGGGCGCCGGAGCGATATCGCGGCGAGGTCGAGCCGATCGACCCGGCCGCGGGCCACATACCAACGGCGGTCAACGTGCCCACCTCAGGCAATCTCGATGCCACGGACCGGTTCCTGGCGCCGGTTGAGCTGCGCCACAGGTACGGGGCACTCGTGCCGGCCGGCCGGCCGGTGGTCACCTCCTGCGGCAGCGGGGTCACCGCGTGCCACAATGCGCTGGCCATGCGCATCTGTGGCCTGCCCAATCCCATCCTGTACGCCGGCTCGTTCAGCGACTGGAGCACGGCCGGCCTGCCTGTCATCGCCGGCGCCGAGCCGGGTGTGCCGCCCGTGGGCGACGGATGAGCAGCAACGCGCAGCGGCCACTGCCGATCATCCGCGCTGAGCAGGTCTACCTGCGCGCGGCCGAGCGGACCGACGTGCCCATCTTCGTGCGCTGGTTCAACGACTCCGAGTTGACGTCCTTCCTGTCGATGCGCGCGCCGATGAGCCAGGCCATGGAAGAGGCGTGGTTCACGCGGATGGTCGAGGCACAGGGCAAGGACGACTACCTCTTCGTCATCTGCCGGCTGAGCGACGCCCGGCCGATCGGCAACTGTGGCCTGTTCCGGGTCGATCAGGTCAACGGCAGCGCGGGGATCGGCATCACCATCGGCGAGAAGGAGCTGTGGGGCAAGGGCCTGGGCACGGACGCCATGTTTGCCCTGCTCGACTTCGGCTTCGGCCAACTGCGCCTGGAGCGGATGTGGCTTGAGGTGTACGACTTCAACACGCGCGGGCGGCGCTCTTACGAGAAGTGCGGTTTCGTATTGGAGGGCACAGAGCGGCACGCGATCTTCAAGCGCGGCAAGTTCCACGACGTCCAGTTGATGTCGATCCTGCGCGCCGAATGGGAGGCGCAGGACCGCAAGCGCATGTGGGACTACGACGGCCAGTGAGCAGCCGGTCTGTGGGGCAGCGCACGATTGCCGAGACGACGGCGGTCCTGGGCCGCACGCCCGAGGTGCTGCGCACGCTCCTCGTCGGCCTGCCCGACAGCTGGACCGACACGCCCGACACGCCGAACGGCTGGCGGCCCAGGGACGTCGTGGGCCACCTGATCACCGGCGAATTGACCGATTGGCTGGCGCGCACCCAGCGCATCCTCGAGCACGGCACGGCTGTGCCCTTCGACAGGTTCGAGCGCTTCGCCCACGAGGGGCGCGATGTCGGGACGAGCTTGGACGATCTCGTGCAGCGCTTTGCCGAGTTGCGCGCCCAGAACCTGGCGCGTTTCGAGGCGCTGGTCACGGACGCCGACCTGGACCGACGCGGGCTCCATCCCTCCCTTGGGGAGGTGTCACTCGGCCAGCTGCTGGCGACGTGGGCGGTGCATGACCTCGACCACGTCGGCCAGATCTTCGCCGGCCTGGCCGGCTCGCACGACGCCGACGTCGGGCCGTGGAAGACATACCTGGGCATCCTGCTGCGCCGCGAGGATCCTGCCGCCGCCCCGGGCTGAGGCCTGGGCCAGCCATCAGTCAAATCGTGATCACGGCGCCTCCCCCCGGGTCGAGACCGGCGTCGAGCCGCTTCAAGGCAGCAGCCGGGGTGCCCGGGAAAGCCCCGGCCAGCAGCGGTCCGAACTCGCGCCGGAAGTCGCGCGCATGGCGTGTCTCGGGGAGCAGCAGCAGGACGCCGTCCACCCTGCCATCGCGCGCCTTGAGCATCAGCCGGCGGATGAGCGCCTGGCCGTCGACCGGATTGAGCTCGGCCTCGACACCGTAGCGCCAGCCATCGCCGCGGATGAGCATGTCCCAGGCGCGCTGGTCACCGGGAACGGGCAGCGGCACCTCCGTGGCCCACTTGATCGATGGATGCAGCCGCGCGCCGAAACGAGCGAGCAGCGCACCGTGCCGAGTATCGCGGATCGGATTGCCACCCGGGTAGGCCCTGGCCACGAGATCGAGACCGACGACGGCGCACAGCTCAGCCAGCACGACGATCGAGGCCCAATCTGCCAGCCCGCGCTCAATGCGCGACAGCTCTGAGGCTGAGATTCCGACATCATGGGCGACCGATCTCATGCTCCGGCCAAGGCGGCGGCGGGCCAGCCTGACCTCACGGCCCAGGGCGCGGATCAGGTCTCGGCCGCGCTGCTTGCCACGGTCGAATGGTCGTTCCCGGGTTGCCACGGCCCGATGGTCGTGCGGGCGACTTGGTTCCGGCTTATCCGGGACCTCACCCGGGCTTTGCCGTGGGGCGGCACCAGCGACCGTCCGCGGCGAGGACAGTCAGCTGATCGCACCGACGGCTCGCCAGACGTGCCGCCGCACGGCACGCCAGACCAGATTTGCCGCGCCACGGCACGCCTGTTCATCGGGGACCGGCCAGCCGCGATGAGTCCGGTCATCAGTGCCGTGGGACGGCAGACACGGTTGGTCGTGCCGTCGAGCGGCACGAGTACACCCCGGTTCTTGTGGCAAGGCTGCTCGGGCGCCTGCGGCGGTCCCGCGCTGAAGGGCTACTCCAGGTAGTCCTTGAGCTTGCGGCTGCGCGACGGGTGGCGCAGCTTGCGCAGCGCCTTGGCCTCGATCTGGCGGATGCGCTCGCGGGTCACGTTGAACTCCTTGCCCACTTCCTCGAGCGTGCGGGCGCGGCCGTCCTCGAGCCCGAAGCGCAGCTGGAGCACGCGTCGCTCGCGGCCCGGAGAGCGAGTCGAGCACCGCCTCGACCTGCTCCTTGAGCAGCTGGTGCGAGGCGGCCTCGGCCGGCGCCAGCGCGGCACGGTCCTCGATGAAGTCGCCCAGGTGCGAGTCCTCTTCCTCGCCGATCGGCGTCTCGAGCGACACCGGCTCCTGCGAGACCTTGATGATCTCGCGCACCTTGTCGGGCGTGACGACGACCTCCTGGCCCCTCGACATCGCCTCGGCGATCTCCTCCACCGTCGGCTCGCGGCCGAGCTCCTGGAGCAGGCCGCGCGAGACGCGGATCAGGCGGTTGATCGTCTCGACCATGTGGACCGGGATGCGGATCGTGCGCGCCTGGTCGGCGATGGCGCGCGTGATCGCCTGGCGGATCCACCACGTGGCGTAGGTCGAGAACTTGAAGCCCTTCTCGTAGTCGAACTTCTCGACGGCGCGGATGAGGCCGATGTTGCCCTCCTGGATCAGGTCCAGGAACGACATGCCGCGGCCGATGTACTTCTTGGCGATCGAGACCACCAGGCGCAGGTTGGCCGAGGTCAGCTGCTCGCGGCCCTCGCGCCCGATAGCGCACCAGCACGCCACGCCGATCGCGCGGCTTGAGCGACAGGTCCTGCTCGGGCGTCCAGCCCATCTCGGCCAGCAGCTCCGCGTCCTTGCCGCCGAAGATCCAGCGGCGCAGCGCCTCGTGGCCCGTTTCGCGCGTCCAGTCGTAGAGCGCGCGCAGGGCGACGTTGTCGTGCGCCTCGGCGTCGGCGCTGTGGACGGCCCGGAACGCGAAGTCAGCGATGTCCACGAAGTTCGCCGCGCGTGGGCGCCTCGTTGTACGCGCAGTCGCCTGGCGCGCGCACGTCCTTGATGCGTCGCCTTGGTCTGCTCCGTTTCGACCGTCTTGCACGCCTTGACGAAGTGGAAGTCGGGCGTGGGCTGGAGCAGGCCGTCCTTCTCGGCCGCCTTGAAGGCGCCGACGCACGATCCGCTCGCGTTTCCTCGCGGTACGGCAGCCGATGCTGGGGTGCTTGTCGCGCGACTTGAGCTCGGTCTCGTTGCGCGTCCACTCCCACAGCGACAGGATCGCCTTCTGCGGCTCATCGATGATCTGCTCGCCCAGCTCGATCGCCTTGGCCAGGACGACCTCTTCCTCGGCGTTGAGCAGCGGCACCTTGCCGATCTCCTTGAGATACATGCGCACCGGATCGTCGATGCCGATCATGTCGGCGGCGATCGCGTCGAGCTCCTCGGCGGTCGGCTCGTCGGCCACCGCGGGACTGAGCTTGGCCGGCGGCTCCTCCCACGGCGTCTTGCTCGCCCTCGTCGAGCGCGACCTCGACGCCCAGCTCGGCCGCCGCGCTGAGCCGGTCTTCGGACTCCTCGTCAGTTCGTCCTTGCTGACTCGATCGAGATCGTCGTCGCGGCGGCGCTTGCCGCGCTCGAGCACGCTCGCCACCAGCTGCTTGTCGCCTGTATCCATCTTCAGCGCATTACCTCCTGCGGAGCTGGCCGTCGTGGCGGCCGGTGCTCGTTGTCGTCGTTGGGTGAGAACGGTCGTGTTCTACGCCTGCGGTCGAGCTCGAGGCGGCGCGTCTTGAGCTCGACCACCTCGCGCAAGAGCCGCTCGGCCGCCTGGCGATCGCCGTCCGCCTCGGCCTCGCGGATATCGAACTCCTTGGCGCCGATCTCCTCGTCGAGGCGGTTGCGGCTGCAGCGTCAGCAGGCTCTGGTCGAGCGCCTGGTGGAGGCCCGTCTCGTCATCGGGCAGCGGCTCGGGGTCGGCATACATCGTGCGCACCACGCCGGCCAGTGTCGGATCGAGCGCCTCGACGAACGCCGCCCGATCGAAGCCGGCCACCGCCGTGGCCGAGCAGACGCTGCCAGATCTCGCGCGCCGGCGTGCTCGAGAACTCGATCGCATCCGGCTCGGTCGAGCTCGTCGCGCAGGTAGGGCCGCAGCAGCAGCAGGCGCAGAAGCGTGAATTCGGCGCGCTTGAGCAGCCGACCGACCGACTCAGGGTCGAGCGCGTCGGGGCTCGCCAGCACCGCCTCGAGGTTGATCTTCGCCCCGACGTGGGCCTCGGCCGGCCGGCCGCACGCTCCGCGCGGTCTGCTCGGGCCGGCGCAGCTCCTCGAGCAGGACGCGCTCCTCCACGCCGCTGCGCCGCGCCAGCAGCTGCAGGTAGCCGTCGCGCTGGGTCGGGTTGGTGACCCGGCGGATGGTCGGCATGACCGCTGCCACCAGCTTCTCGCGCCCGGCCAGGGTGCGCGGGTCGTGGCGCTTGGCGTACGTGTCGATCAGGTACTCGACGATCGGCTGCGGGTCGTCCGTCGCAGCGCGCCACGCGTCAGGGTCGTCGCGCATGACCTCGTCCGGATCTCGGCCATCGGGCAGGCGCACCACGCCGACATCGGTCAGCCGGCCCTGGTGAGCGCTGCGCTCGATCTCGCCGACCAGCGCCGACAGCTCGGTCGCGCCGAAGGTTGCCGCGCCCTGGCCGGCGGCGTCGACGTCGTAGGCCAGCGCGATGCGCGGCGCATAGCGCGTGACCAGCTCGACCTGGGCCGGCGTCAGCGCCGTGCCGAGCGTGCCGACCACGTTCTCGAAGCCCTGCTGGTGGGCCATCAGCGCGTCCGTGTTGCCCTCGACCAGCACCGCTACGCCCTGCTTGCGGATGGCCGACTTGGCCCGGTCGATCAGGTACAGCGTGCGGCTCTTGTCGAACAGCAGCGTGGCCGGTGAGTTGAGGTACTTGGGTCCCTGATCGCGGCGCACCGGGGCCCTTCTGCTCGCTGCCCACGATGCGACCGCCGAGGCCGGTGGCGTTGCCCGATCGCGTCGCGGATGGGGAAGATGATCCGGCCGCGGAAGCGGTCGTAGACGCCGCGTCGGCCCTGGCGCTTCGAGACGAGCCCGGCCGCCTCGAGCTCGTCCTCGCTGAAGTCGCGCTTCTCGACCAGCGCCTCGGCTGAGCGTGTCCCAGGCGTCAACGGCGAAGCCGAGCTGGTGCGTCGAGATGGTCGCGTCGGTGAAGCCGCCGCTCGCGCAGGTAGTCGAGCGCGGGCTGGCCGTGGCGGCTCTCGGTCAGGACGCGGTGGTAGAAGGCGATCGCGGCCTCGAGCGCCTCGCGCAGCCGCTTGCGCCGGGCGTCCTCACGCTGTCGTGCGCTCGGACAGCTCCACGCCGGCGCGCGCGGCCAACCGGCGCAGTGCCTCGGGGAAGTCGATCGTGTCGCGCTCCATGACGAAGTTGAAGAGATCGCCGCCCCGGCCGCAGCCGAAGCACTTCCAGGTCTCGCGCGCCGGCGTGACCGTGAAAGAGGGTGTCTTCTCGCCGTGGAACGGGCACAGGCCCTTGAACGAGGCGCCCGCCTTGCGCAGCGCGACGCTCTCGCCGATCAGCTCGACCAGGTCTGAGCTTCTGTTTGACTTCTGCGGCAGCGCCGACGGACGTGGCTTGATCTCCAGATGTGCCTTACGTGACTGTGGTTGAGACGCTCGAGGCGCCCGTCTTGTCGCGCACCGATCGCCCGCCGCGACCCGCCGGACACACGTATCGCCTTGTCAAGTCTTGACAAGGCACCTGCACACAGTTTACCCCTCGACCAGGGGCTTGACAAGCCCATGTCAATACCCACCGGGAGTATTGACAACGCTGACCGCCGGTCGGAGCCGATCTCCCGGAAACGGCCGGGGAGTAGGCGACGGACCGTCGTGTTGGTCTCAAACGCTGGTCGCTGCCGCCGGCCTGACGGTCACTCCCGCTAGCCGGATCGAGCGGGCGGCCGATCGTCTCGCTGTTCGGCGGTCCGTCTTCCATGGCCAAACGTAGCAGCGCTCAGACGGCTGACCAGAATGCCATCGGTCCCATCCGGATGGGCCGGTTGGCAGCATAACTGGCTGCCCGCGTGAGGCAAACTGTGATCGAGACATGACGCACGTCATCCAGACTGAGGCGCTGGCCAAACTCTACGGTCGCAGGCGCGGGCTCGATAGCCTCGACCTGGAGGTCCGCGCGGGCGAGATCTACGGCTTCCTGGGACCTAACGGATCGGGCAAGACAACCACCATCCGCATCCTGCTCGACCTCATTCGGCCGACCAGCGGCCGCGCCGAGCTGCTCGGCCAGATCCCCCGAGTCGCGGGCGCGGCGTTGCGCCGGCGGGTCGGCTACCTGCCCGGCGACTTCATCGTCGATGGCGGCCAGAGCTCGCGCCAACTGCTGAGCCACCTGGGCCACCTCCGCGGTGGCCTGCCCGGCGGCGGCCTCGAGCAGCTCGCCGAGCGGCTCGAGCTCGATCTCGACGTGCGCATCGCCAGCCTGTCACGCGGCAATCGGCAGAAGCTCGGCCTGGTCCAGGCCTTCATGCACGAGCCCGAGCTGCTCATCCTCGACGAGCCAACGACCGGACTCGATCCCCTCCTGCAGCAGACATTCCTGGCCATGGCGCGCGAGGCGCGGGCGGCCGGCCAGACCGTGTTCATGTCGTCGCACGTGCTGTCCGAAGTCCAGCAATGTGCCGACCGGGTGGGCATCATCCGCGACGGGCGAATGGTCGCGGTCGAGGCCGTCGAGTCGCTCCGCAGCCGTGCGGTGAGGCGCGTAGAGATCCGCTTCGATGAGCCCGTGCCGGTCGCCGAGTTCGCCAGCCTGGCCGGGATCTCGGCGGCCGAAGTCGACGGCCCGATCCTGCGCTGCCGCCTGGCCGGACGCGCCGATGAGCTCATCAAGGCCGTCGCGCGCCACTCGGTTGAGAGCCTGATCATCAACGAGCCCGACCTCGAGGAGCTGTTCTTCGTGTACTACCGCGCCGAGGCGCCGGCCGATGCCGCGTAGCGTCTTCACCAAGGCCCTGTGGGACCAGCGCCGCGGCATCGCTGCCTGGTCGGTCGGGATGGGTGCGCTGGGAGTCCTGTACGCCGTCTTCTACCCGACCGTGAACACGCCTGCCCTGGCCGAGTTCATGCGCAGCTTCCCACAGGAGATCTTTCAGGCCATGGGCATCGCCGACTTCAGCAGCCCGGCCGGCTACCTGGGGGCGACGACCTACGGCATCATCGGCCCGCTGCTGCTGATCGTCTTCGCTGCCGCACTGGGCACGCGGGCCATCGCCGGCGACGAGGAGGCCGGGCGGCTCGACGTGCTGCTCGCCCATCCGGTGGAGCGCTGGCGGTTCCTGGTCGAACGTGCGGCGGCCATGCTCGTCGCCCTCGGCGCCGCCGGCCTGGTCCTCTTCCTGGTCATGCTGGCTATCTCCGGCTGGGCCCAGTTCGGTTCCATCGGCGCCGCCAACCTCGGTGCCGCGTCGGTCCAGATGGTCCTGCTGGGCGCCTTCTTCGGGGCACTGGCGCTGGCCGTGGGAGCGCTGACCGGTCGGCGCACCTGGGCGGCCGCGTCGGTCGCTGTCGTCGGCGTGGTGTCCTACTTCGCAAACACGCTCGGTCCGTCGATCGATGCGCTCTCGTGGACGCCCAATTTCTCGCCATTTCACTATTTCTCGGGCGGCCAGCCTCTGCGCAACGGGCTTCAGCTGGGCGATGCGCTCGTGCTGACCATGGCCGCCCTGGTCCTCGTCGCGTTCGCGGCTCTCGTCTTCCGGCGCCGGGATATCGCGGTCTGAACGGCGGCAACGGCACGATGCCCGCACAGCTTGAGCCTTCCGTCGGCCTCGAACTGCTCGACGACCTCGGCTTTCTGCTTGTGCCAGGGCCGCCGGCGGCAGTCGGCCCGGCCTATCTCTTCGTCGCGCTGCGTCGCAGTCCAACCCGGCGCCACTTCGATCCAGAGCGGGTCGACTACTGGGTGACGGTCGCGAGAGCACGGCGCGCCGGCATCGATCGAGTGGGCAACGAAGGAGCCCGCCGAGGGCGAGTACTCGTGGGGCACGATCCATGTCGTCGACCGGCTGAACGTGTCGAACGAGTTCATCACCTTTGGCGGCCGGTCGCGGATCGCACGAACGGTGGATGTCAAGGTCGCCGAATTCGTCTCTGATGCCCCGATCGTCGCCCGCGGCGGACACTCACAGGAGTGGGCGGCCGAATCGCGCGAGATGGCCGGCTTCCTGGCCCGTCTGCGCGCGGCGGCCGACCCGCGCGGCTCGGTCGAGCCCGAGCTGGCGGCGATGTCACCGGTCGCGCGCTACTCCGCGTTCGTCGCCGACGACCTGGCGCGCATCCATGCCACCGAGGAGAGGCTCGGCTGGACTCGCGCCTATCGAGCCACGCTCGAACGCGAGCGGCGGCGGCTGCAGGCCGACGCAGCCGCCGATTGGGCGGTCGGCGTCGAGTTCGCGCACCTGCTGGCAGTCGCGCCAGTCGCCTGACGCCGGCGCACTTCGGAGCCTTCAGGCCCAGCTGGGGCCACTCGGCTCTAGCGCCCAGCCGCGATGACAGCCAGGGTGATCACTGGCCCGGAGAGGTCGAGTAGCCAGCCGTCCGAGCGACAGCATCAAACGGATGGACCCGAGATCAAAGGGCGCCGGAGATCGCATCAAGGGCAGGCGAGGATCTCTTCGGGTCACTTGCCGTCCGCCATAATCGAGCTCCGCCCGAAGCTGTTCACCCGCGGATTCGCGCGACCGATTAGAATGGCCGGGTCCTTTCAAGGAAGCCCCGGGTCGTCACCTCAACTGCCCAGCGAGCGACGCGACCTTGCTGGAGCGTTCGCGTCGCACTTCAAACGGCAGCATCACAGGTGGCCCTACGGGTCAGGGTCTGGCCGCATAGCGAGAGGTCGATAACGCGTGACAACTTCCAGTTCCTCCGTCTGGCGCCGATCCACCCCCAAGGACGCGCCGCCCGAGCCGTTCAAGCACCTGATCGACCGCTACCAGCACCGCGAGCAGTTGGTCACGTGCACCTGCGGCTGGCAGGGCAGCAGCCTGGATACCGCCCCCGAAGGCTGGAAGGCGCACCTGCTCGAGGTTCGCGGCCCGTCGCGCTAGTCGCCCTCCGTGCGCGGGCGGGCCAGATTGACGCTTCACTGACACCGTAGACTGACGGATGTCGCGGCCCATGTCGGGCCGGACCGTTCGGCTGGGAGTTCAGGGCCGTCCGGCACTGAGGCCATCCCGAACAAACAGTGATTCTGTTGGTGTTCCAATCGCGCTGCCAGATCGGCCGCGAGGGGCAATAGGGAGGGTTGTGCTGGTCATGAGTTCGCTGCGCACCATGATCTACGTGCTGGGTGCTGTCGCTGCGGGCAGTCTCGCCCTGCTGATTATTCCGGCAGTTGGATTGTCGGGCGACTTCCGCACCTATGTAACCTGGATCTTCTGGGCCTCGTTCATCGCTCTGATGGTGGCCCTCTATCTGCGCCACCGCAGTTCGGCCGGTTCGGAGGAGGTGGAGGTCTCCGGCCCCGGCTTTGCCCGCTTCCTGTTCAACAATCGTGCCGCCGGGCTGGTCTGGCTGCCGATCAGGATCTTCCTGGGCGTGTCATGGCTGGACGCCGGGCTGCACAAGTTCAGCGATCCGGGCTGGATGCAGGGCGGTTCGTCGCTGCTCGCCTACTGGACTCGCGCGGCGGCCATTCCCGAGGCTCCGGCGCGTCCGGCGATCACCTATGACTGGTATCGCGACTTCATCAACCTGCTGATCAACGGCCATCACGAGAGCTGGTTCGCCGTGTTGATCACGCTGGGCGAGCTGGCCATCGGCGTTGCCCTGATCGTGGGCGCCCTGACCGGCATCGCCGCGTTCTTCGGCGCCTTCATGAACATGTCCTTCCTGCTCGCCGGCTCGGCCTCGAGCAACCCGGTCCTGTTCTCGATGGCGATCGGCACTCATCCTGGCCTGGAAGGTGGCCGGCTACTACGGTGTCGACCGTTACCTGCTGCCGCGCCTGGGCACGCCCTGGTCGCCCGGTTCGTTGATCAACCGCAGCAGCGGCGACGGAAGCACATCCTGACCCACGCCCGGCACATCGGCCGGTGATCTACGCGACGGCGGTGGCCCCAGACTCCGCCGTCGCTTCTTTGAGTGGCCGCTCAGCGGGTCGCATGTCAACTCCGCCCGCCTGACGGAAGGCGATCACGCGCAGCCCGGCCGATCCGGCGTAGAGCAGGGCAAATGCCGGATAGCCGAGCGGTCCGGCCAGCGCGATGACGCCGGCGCCGGCGAGCTGGCCGGCGGTCATCGCGCCCTGACGTGCGCGCCAGGTAGCGCGCGTGGTGGCGGATCACGGCCGGCCCCTTGATCAATCGGAAGAGCCGCTCGTTGGCGGCCAGCGAGCCGCCCGCGAAGCCGATCGCGCCGAGCATCGCCGACGCGATGATGAAGACCGGGGCGAACACTGAGCCGGGCCATGCCAGGAGCGGGCTGGCCATGGCCACGGCGCGAATGGCAAACGAGCGGCGCAGCATGCGCGACGACGAACCCTGCGCCAGCTGGCCGCCGTAGATCGCCGCTGCCGCAACCATGGTCAGGATCCCGATCGCACCGACCATCATCGAGAAGCCGGCCGACAGCCCGACGATCGAGATGATGAAGACAGACATCGCCGGCCCGAAGCCCATGCCCAGCGCGTTGATGGCGCTGACACGCAGGAAGCGGTTCAACTCCGGCGTCGGCTCAGCGTCGGCACCCAGCGCAGAGCGGCGGCACCATGCACTCGCCCGGGATGGCGCAACCGCCGGAGGACGAAGATCTCGATGACGCCGAGGGCACCTGAGACCAGGAACGGCAGGGCGTAGGCGTACAGGCCGATCGCGCGCACCAGGCCGTCAAGCAACACCGCCATCGGCAGCAGCAGCAGCGCACCGATGGCCAGCGAGACGGCCATCAGGCGCGGCACTGTCAGCCGGCGGTCCGACTCGGACAGCACGGCCGAGTGCCACGACAACAGGTTGGCGTTGGCGATCGAGCCGAGCACGCTGCCCAGGCCGATCAGCACGGCCAGCAGCAGGATGAGCAGCGGCCCGCCCAGCAGGCCGGCGGCGGCCAGACCGGCCAGCGCCGCGAAGTAGAGCCCGCGCGGCTCGGCCACGGCGGCGATGAAGATCGTCAGCCCGCGCAGGTTGCCGCCCGTCCGGTCGAGCAGGCTGGGCACGACCAGCTGGGCCATGCCGCCGGCGAGCGGCAGCACGCCGAGCAGCACGGCAACAACTGGCGAAGAGCCAATGGCCAGCGCAAACGGGATGACGACGTCGAAGCCGGTGAGCACCCCGACCACGCCCTGGCACAGGGCCAGGTAGTGATAGACGCGGAAGCGCGGATCGGCAAAACGACGCCAATCATCGAGCAAGGGAGCGGACACGGAGACGAGCCTCGACGGCTGACCATCCCCGGAGCCGGCCGATCCGGCGTCTGCCGTCGAGCCCTCTTCTCGCCAGACACGCCCGGCTCCTGTCGGGCCGGCGCCGCGTGGAGCGCGGGTGAACGACCGCGCTCGCGAGACTCCAGTGGAATCTGCGGCAAGCATAGAACAGCCGCGGCCGGCACGGGGCAGACGGCGGTACCGCTGCGGCCGTAGCATTCGTCCGGGGTGAACCAGTGATAGTTCGTGGCCGCCTGCCGGGAGATCAGCGGGTCAGGCTGGAGCGCGTCAAGCCGCAGCAATACCGGGTCGCGGCATCGCGGCGCCGGCGGCCACCGCTGTCCACGCCACTGGTCCTGATCTACGGCTTTGCGGCCATGATCGGCGTGGGCACTGTTCTCCTGGCGCTGCCCGTCTCGAGCGCCAGCGGCCAGTGGACGCCGCTCCTGGATGCGCTGTTCACGGCCACCTCAGCGGTCTGCGTGACCGGGCTGGTGGTGGTCGACACGGGCACTTACTGGAGCGGTTTCGGCCAGATCGTGATCGTGCGGCCTGATCCAGGCTGGTGGCTTCGGCTTCATGACCAGCTCGACCCTGCTGCTGCTGCTCGTCGTGCGCCGCCGCACCCGCCTCAGCGACCGCGTGATGGTCCAGGAGTCGCTCGGCGCGCGCGAGCTGGGCAACGTGGCCGGACTGGTCAAACGCGTGGCGATCTTCACGCTGCTGGCAGAGGGAGCGGCGGCACTCGTCCTGGCGGGCTCCTTCATGTCGCGCGGATACAGCGCGCCGACATCCCTGTGGTTCGGCGCCTTCCACTCGATCTCCGGCTTCAACAACTCCGGCTTCGACCTGATGGGCAGTGTCGGCCAGAGCAGCCTGCGCGGTATGCAGACCGACTACGTCGTGCTGGGCACGCTGGGCCTGCTGATCGTGGTCGGCGGGCTGGGCTACGCCATCGTCGAGGACGTCGTCCGACACCGGCGCTGGCGCCTGACTGGCGCTCGAAACGAAGATGGTGGTGCTAACCACCGCTGCCCTGATCGTTATCGGAGCGCTGACGATCGGCGTGCTCGAATGGGACAACCCGGTGACGCTTGGCCCGCTCGTCCGCCGACCAGCGCATCCTCAACGCGATCTTCGAGTCGGTCACCCTGCGCACCGCCGGCTTCAGCGCACTCGACACCAGGGCGCTGCTTGGAGCCAACGATCTTCGTGGTCATGGCGCTTGATGTTCATCGGCGGCGCGTCGGGCTCGACGGCCGGCGGCATCAAGGTCAACACGTTCAGCGTCCTGGCCATCGCGATCATCTCGACCGCTCGCGGCCTGCCCTCGGCCGAGGCCTTCGGCCGGCGCATCGAGCACATCGTCGTCTACCGCGCCCTGGCCGTTGCACTGCTGTCGATTGCCTTCCTCTTCGTAGTCAGCCTGCTGCTCGAGGTGATCAGCCACGAGAGCTTCGTCGACGTCCTGTTCGAGGCCGTCTCGGGCATGGCCACAGTCGGCGCCAGCCGCGGCATCACGGCGCAGCTGTCCGACCCGGCCCACGTTCTGCTCGTCATCGCCATGTTCGCCGGCCGCCTGGGGCCGCTGACGCTCGTGCTTGCGCTGACCGCGCGGCGCCGGACCGTGGCGTACCGTCATGCGGTCGAGTCGATACGCATTGGATAAACCAGTCAACGGAAGGGCGGTAAATGAAGCAGCAGGTGATCGTGGTCGGACTGGGCCGCTTCGGCTCGGCGGCGGCGCGCGAACTCCACGCCCTCGGGCACGAGGTGCTGGCGGTCGACGCGAGCGAGACAGTCATCAACGACATTGCGCCGAAGTCACCCACGCCGTGCAGGCCGACGCATCGGACGAGCAGGCGCTACGGGCGTTGGGGGCCGATCAATTCCAGGTCGCGATCGTGGCCATGAGCAGCGCGCTGGAGGCGAGCATCTTTGCCACCATGGCGCTCAAACGGCTGGGCGTCGAGCGCGTCATCGCCAAGGCCGCGGGCAGCCTGCACGGCGAGATCCTCGAGCGCGATCGGCGCCGATCGCGTCGTCTTTCCCGAGCGCGAAGCAGGCATTGATGTCGCTCACACCCTGAGCATCCCGCGCATCATCGACTACATCGATCTCGCCCCGGTTACGGCATCGCCAAGATTGAGGTGTCGTCCACGATGGTCGGTCAGACGCTGCGCGAGCTCGACCTGGGGGCGCGCCTCAAGATCACCCCGATCGCCCTCCGGCGCGGTTCCGAGGTAACAGTCAACCCACATCGCGACCAACGCCTTGAAGAGGGCGACCAGCTGGTGCTCATCGGCCTGGACGACAAACTCGCGCAGGCGACCAGCGACGCCAGTTGATCTGGGCGAGCTATCGTCTGGACATGTGTCGCAGCATCATCACCCTGCGCCGTCCCGACGACCTCGCCAGCGACGAGGAGATCCGCGCGGCCGCCCTTCAGTTCGTACGCAAGATCAGCGGCTACCGCAAGCCATCAGTGCGCAACCAGGAGGCCTTCGAGCGCGCTGTAGAAGACGTGGCGCACGCCTCACGCCACCTGCTCGAGGCCGTCGGCCGAGCCTGACATCGACGAGCGGTCATTTGACAAGCCGCAGGCCGGCTCGTATGCTCCGCAATCGCGCTCACCAAATCGTTAAGGGAGTCGTTTGACCCAGATGAATTGCACTTTCCTCTCCAGCAGCGTCGCGGCCTTTGTGCTGCGAACCGACGCGCCCTTCGGCGCCTCGGAGCGCGGGAGATCTGTGCCCTTCCTGACCTGACCAAGGCAGTCACTGCCGCAGTCACGGAGCCGGAGGGCCAGATCGGGCCCCCCGGCTTTTTTGATGCCCTGCGTCAGTCAGGCATCGCGAGAGCCGCCCTCTCGCGACCACTCACGCGGGGCCCTGTCTTTGGTGTCAACCACAGCAGGAGCAAGAGCCATGGCGATCACCCTGGCACCTACGACCGCCGGCAGAGCAGCCGCTCGGTCAGGAGCAGCGCATGACAGAGTTCAGTCCGCCCGCCGTGCGCGGCGCTCGAGATCGAGCACCTGACCAAGCAGCTTCGAGGTCGGCGCGGCGCAAGAAGCGCAAGACCGTCGTCGCGGTCAACGACGTCTCGCTGCGCATCGAGCGCGGCGAGATCTACGGCCTGCTCGGCGCCAACGGCAGCGGCAAGTCAACCTTCATCAGGTTGGTGAGCACGCTGCTGACCGTCGAGCAGGGGCTGGTCGAGGTCTTCGGCCACGACATCACCCGCGACGAGATGGCCGTCAAGCGGCTGATCAATCGGGTCAGTGTCGACGCGGCCTTCTTCAAGAAGCTGTCGCCGATCGAGAACCTGATGTACGCCGCGCGCCTGTACGGCGTCGATGCCGAGCGTCGCGCAAGCGCGAGATCGTGCGCATCCTGGGCCGGCTCGGCATTGCCGAGTCGCGCCTGGGCCGGCCGCTCGAGCAGATGAGCCGTGGCATGCAACAGAAGGTCGCCATCGCGCGCGCCTTCCTGACCAGCCCGGTGCTGCTGCTGCTCGACGAGCCGACGACTGGTCTCGACCCGCGTTCGAAGCTCGAGGTGCAGACCTTCATCGAGGAGATCCGTGATGCGGCACGACGCGACGATCGTGCTGACGACGCACGATCTCGAGCGAGGCCGAGCGGCTGTGTTCGCGCATCGGCCTGCTCAACGACGGCCGGTTGGTCGCGAGGGCACCGCTGGCGAGCTCAAGCGGGCGGCAAGCCGCTGCTCGACGCGACCGACTGCCCGCCCGGCAACCCTGCACGACGTATTCATGACCACACCGGTCGCTCACTCGACGATGACGTCGAAGAGCGAACAACGACGAATGAGGCTTGTGAGGGGGCGGACCCGACCTCCACGGAGAACTCGAACGATGACCGTCCTGACCCGCGAGTTGAAGGCGCAGCTATGCCTTCGTCGAGCGCAACTTCAACCTGACCAAGCGTTACTGGGGCTGGGAAGTGGCCTTCATGGTCTACTCGGTCGCAGGGGCGCTGGCCGTCACCCTGATCGGCCGCGACCAGGACAGCGCCGCGCCTGATCCTGTCGTTGATGATCGGCGCGACCTTCTGGAACTACCTGTCGGTCGTCTTCTCGGTCATCGCCGAGCAGATCAGCTGGGAGCGCTGGGAGGGCACGCTCGAGTACACGATGATGGCGCCCGTGCGGCGCGTCTCGCAGCTGCTCGGCTCGACGCTGTTCGCGATCATGTGGGGGTTCATCCATACGACCGTCGTGCTGACCGTGCTGATCCTGTTCTTCGGGATCGACCTGTCGCATGCCGACTTCCTGACGCGCGGTCGTGCTGATGCTGGTCGGCTCGCTGTCGATCATCGGCATCGGCATGATGGCCGCGACCCTGCCGCTGATCTGGGTCGAGCGGGGCGACCAGATGGTGTTCGTCATCCAGTCGCTGCTGCTTCTGATCAGCGGCGTGTACTACAGCGTGACCATCCTGCCCGCGTGGATGCAGGTCGATCTGCGGCCTTCTCGCCGGCGACCTACATCCTCGACGGCGTGCGCCTGGCGCTGATCGACGGCGCGCCGATCACCTCGATGGGCGGCCACCTGCTGCCCCTGGCGGTGATGGCCGTCGTATTCATCCCGCTCGGCGTGTACGTGTTCGGCCGGGCCGAGCGATACGCCAAGCGAACCGGCAAGTTGAAGAGAGTGGGCTGACCAATGAGCGATCCGACGGACCATCGACCTGATCGACAGCGCACGGGCTGGCCCACCCGGGCTGACCCTGCGGCCATACGCCGGCGAGGCCGACGTCCCGGCCATCGTCGAGATCATCAACCGCGAGCTCGAGTTCGAGGGCATGCCGTTTCGCGAAGCGTCGATGACGTCGCGCGCGCGCTATCGGCATGCGAGCGAGACGTTCGACCCGGCGCGCGACGTGACCCTCGCCGAGATCGACGGCCGGCCGGTCGCATACGGCGAGCGAAGCTGGGTGGACACGAACGACGGTCTCTTTCGCGAGTACCGCATCGACGGAGCGGTGCTGCCGGCGTGGCGCCGGCGCGGCATCGGCACAGCCGTGCTGGCCGAGAACGAGCGCCGCTCGCGCGAGCTTGCCGCCGCCCATCAGACGGATCGTCCGCGACTTCTCGGGAGTTGGACCGGCGACCGCATGACCGGCGCCATGACTCTGCTGCGCAACTCCGGCTTCGAGCCGGCGCGCTGGTTCTTCGAGATGACGCGCGACCTGCGCGAGCCGATCCCCGACGTGCCACTGCCGGCGGGCCTCGAGATCCGGCCGATCTCGCTGGAGATGATCAAGCAGGTCTGGCAGGCCGACATCGAAGCCTTCCAGGACCACTGGGGTGGGTTCGACACGTCCGATGCCACCCTGAGGGGCTGGATCGAGCGACCCGGCTTCGATCCGACGCTATGGGTCGTGGCCTACGACGGCAACGAGGTCGCTGGCGCGTCGATCAATGCCATCGAGAGGGACGAAAACGAGATGCTCGGCGTCCGCCGCGGCTGGCTGCACAGCATCTTTACCGCCGTCAGTGGCGCCGGCGCGGCCTGGCCACGGCGCTCATTGCGCGCTCGCTGACGCTGCTCAAGGAGCGCGGCATGGACACCGGCATTCTGGGCGTCGACGCCGACAACCCGACCGGGGCGCTAGGCGTCTACGAGCGCATCGGCTTCGCCGTCGCCGAACGCTCGACCGCCTGGCGCAGGCCACTCGAGGTCAAGTGACGCTCGAGCGTTACGGCTGGGACGAGCGCCTCGCGGTCGCAGTTCGCCGAGCACGCTCCGGAGGGCAGTCAGGCCGGCCGCGTGCTGGTCGAGCACCGCGGCGGCTATGTCGTGGCGACGCGCAGCCGGTGAGAGTCGACGCGGCAGTGTCGGGCCGCTTCCGGTACTCCGCCGGTGCGGCCGAGGACTTCCCGGCGGTGGGCGACTGGATCGCGCTCTCGAACGGCACGCTGGCGGCACGGCCGTCATTCACGCCGTACTGCCGCGCCGCGTCACAGTTCACCCGGCTGGCGCGCGGCGAAGCAGAGGGCGCGCAGGTCGTCGCCGCGAACGTCGACCTCGTGCTGCTCGTGAGCGGCCTCGACCACGACTTCAACCTGCGCCGCATTGAGCGCTACGCGACGCTGGCCTGGTCGAGTGGCGCCGAGCCGGTCGATCGTGCTCAACAAGGCCGACGTGTGCACGACGTCGCCGGGCGCGTTGCCGAGGTGGCGCGGCGTCGCGCCGGGCGTGCCGATCCGCGTCACTCGCCGCGCGCGACCGGGACGGGCCTCGACGTCGCTCACGCCGTTGCTCGAGCCCGGGCAGGACCGTGGCCCTGCTCGGCTCGTCCGGCGTCGGCAAGTCGACCATCGTCAATGCGCTGCTCGGCTGGGAGCGCCAGCAGACTGGCGCGGTGCGCGAGGACGACCAGCGCGGCCGTCACACGACGACTGTGCGCGAGCTGCTGGTGACCGAATCGGGCGCATTGCTGATCGACAGTCCGGGCATGCGCTCGGTCGGGCTGTGGGACGCGGACGAAGGCCTGGCCGATGCCTTCGCCGACGTCGAGGCGCTCGCCATCAGACTGCCGCTTCAGCGATTGCGCGCACGACAGCGAGCCCGGCTGTGCAGTCCGGGCGGCGATCGTCGACGGACGTCTGCCGGCTGCGCGCATGGCCAGCCTGCGCAAGCTGACGCGCGAGGCTGAGCTCGCAGGCAGCTGAGCCAGGACGCCGCCCTGCGCGCCAACGCGAAGTGGCGCTGGAAGGCGATCAACAAATCGAACCGTCACCGCACGCGGTCCAAGTTCGGTCCCGAGGCAGGCTGAGTCAGAAGGGCAGCATGCGCGTTGCCGACGACCTGCTCGAGCCAGGCCGCTCGGCGGCGATGGTCGACGCCGGTCCGTGGCCGGGCAGCACGCGCAGGTCGTTCGCCCAGGCGGCCGAGTCGGCTGAGCGACTCGACCATCTGATCATCGGAGCCGCCGGGCAGGTCGGTCCGGCCCCAACTGCCGGCGAAGAGCGTGTCCCCGGTCAGCAGCAGACCCTCGCCGGCCGCCAACAGGCAGACCGAGCCCTCGGTGTGGCCGGGCGTGTGGAGCACCTCGAGGTCGATCTCGCCGAAACGGATGCGCGAGCCCTCGGCCAGGTCGAGCGCCGGCACGCTGGGCGGAATCGGCGAACGGCGCGTTGTGCGCGCTGGGCTGCTCCAGGCCGTGGCGGTCGAGAACGTGCGCGGCGAGCTTGGCGCCGGTCGCCTCGCACCACCGCCGCGTTGTCGCCGATGTGATCCCAGTGGCGGTGCGTGCTGACGATCAGCTTGAGCGTCCAGCCGCGCTCGGCCAGCGTCGCCGTCAGCCACTCGACGCACGGCGTGGCGGTGTCGATCGCGATCGCCTCGCGCGACGCCTCATCGGCGAGCACATAGAGATTGGTCGCGATCGGCCCGATCACGCGCTGGAGCAGCTTCACGCAGCGTCCTCGAGTCGGAAGAAGACGCCGACGCGACGTACGTGGCGCCGGCCCAGACGATACATCAGATTGCCCGGGAACGGATGCTGGCCGGTGGCCCGGATCGCCCCCTCCCGCTCGTCGCCGGCGTCGAGGCGGGTGGCGCGGAAGTGCCGCTCGTCGCCGTCGGGGCAGCGAGCGACGCCCTCGCCGCGCCGCCGCCAGGTCGCGCGTCCAGCCCACGTCGCCGTTGGGGTGGCCGACGTAGCGTGCTGTCCCCGACTCGCAGAAGGCCGACCAGTCGCGATCGGATGCGACCGCTGCCACGGCCGGGTACGCGCAGCTCGACCACGTTGCCGATGCCCCGGCGCCGCCACACGGCACGGATGGCTGGGTCGAGCCAGGCCAGGATGCGGTATTGCACGCGGTACGCTGGGCGCCAGAATGAGGGCATCGGTCAGAGCATAGGCTGACGGAGAGGGAGGCCAGAGATGGGCGCCACGTTCACCTGGTACGGACATTCGTGCGTGGAGCTGCGCACGCCGGGCGGCAAAGTGGTCCTGTTCGACCCGTGGTTCGGCAACCCAACGTCGCCCCATTCGGCCGGCGCAGTCGGAGATTGCGACCTGATGCTCGTGTCGCACGGCCACCATGATCACCTCGGCGGTGGGCCCGGCGCCGTGCTCGATGCCGATGCGCTCTCGATCGCCCGGCGCACACGGCCGGCCTGGCCGGCCATTCACGAGCTGAGCCTGTGGCTGGAGCGGCAGCTCGACGGCGCCGGTGTCGAGATCATGGGCATGAACAAGGGCGGCACGGTCCAGGCGGCCGGATTGCCCGTGACGATGGTGCGCGCCGACCACTCGGCGGGCGATTGGTCGGCCGCGGGCGACGGCCCGCTCTACCTGGGCGAGCCGTGCGGCTTCGTGGTCGAGCTGGAGGATTCGCGGCGGGTCTACTTCGCCGGCGACACGGACCTGTTCGGCGACATGGCCCTGATCCGCGAGCTGCACCATCCCGACGTCGCGTTCCTGCCCATCGGCGGCCACTTCACGATGGGCCCGGCCGGAGCCGCGCGGGCGGCCCAGCTGCTCGGCGTGCGGGCGGTGGTGCCGATCCACTACGGCACCTTCCCGGTACTGGCCGGCACGCCCGATCAGCTGCGCGCCGAGCTCGCGCGCGCCGGTGCGGCGGTGGCCGTGATCGCCCCCGAGCGGGGAATCGCGACACCCCTCCCCTGATGCTCGTTCGGCTGGCCGATCCGGCGCGCGATGCTGAGCGCGTCGCGCAGATCTACCGGCCGACGGTCGAGGGCAGCTTCATCTCGTTCGAGGAGATCGCGCCCGACCCGATCGAGATGGCCGAGCGGATGAGGACGATGCTCGCGCGCTTGCCGTGGCTGGTGGCCGAAGCTGACGACGGCGCGGTGGTCGGCTACGCCTACGCCAGTCCGCACCGCGAACGGGCCGCCTACCGCTGGTCGGTCGACATCTCGGTCTATGTCGACCAGCAGTGGTATCGCCGCGGTGTCGGCCGCGAGCTGTACCGGCAGCTGCTCGACATCCTGCGCCGCCAGGGATGCGTCAACGTCTATGCGGGCATCGGCCTGCCCAACCCGGCCAGCGTGGCGCTGCACGAGTC
This sequence comes from uncultured Chloroflexia bacterium, assembly GCA_963704145.1. Taxonomy (GTDB): domain Bacteria; phylum Chloroflexota; class Limnocylindria; order Limnocylindrales; family CSP1-4; genus JALYGJ01. Next base: position 182,833 of record CAVPHB010000007.1, on the reverse strand, counting down.
GATCGGCATGCGCCTGATCGGCACCTACGAGCGCGTCGGCTTCAAGCTCGGTCGGTGGGTGGACGTGGCCTGGTACGGCCTGCGCCTGGCCGAGCCCGAAATCGCCTGGGCAACCAATGGAGCCTATCGTGCTCGCTCACCTGCCCAGGTACGGGAAGGTCCGCCGGAGGCTGATCGTGCGGTTCCACGGGCTCAGCTCGGATGAAGCTTCTCGTCGTGGCTGCAGCAGTGCTCGCCTGCGCACAGGCCGCTCCGCCGACGCCGTCAGCCGCGCCATCCACGACGCCCGGGCCGTCGAGCGCTCCGACCGCGACCGCTTCGCGGGCCTCTGCCCACGGCGCAAGCGACCGAGGCCCGGCATCACCGTCGCGCGCCGGCCACGGACCTGGCCGACCAGTTGATGCCAGCCCGGCCGGCTGTACGATCTGCGCGTCGTTCCTGCGGCTGCGCCCTGCCGAGTTCGACGCCCAGGGTCATTCTCGATTCGGGGTCGAGCGTGCGTCATCGACATCCTCGCGCTGGCGCGGCAGCTGCTCCCTCGAGGCCGACATACAGGAGACCCCGTTCGAGGACCTGATCGACGCCGTTGTGAACGGCCAGTGCGACATCAGCGTATCGGGCCAGTTCGTTACCCAGGAGCGCCTCGGCCGGATCGACATGATCGCCTATCGGGAAGGTAGCGTCAGTCCAGTCCTGCCGGCCGGCAACCCGCTCAACATCGACGTGATCACGGACCTGTGCGGCCGCAGGGTGTCCATCGTCGAGGGCACCATCTACGTCGACATCATGCGCGGGCTGGGCGAATACGCGGCCTCGGGCATCAAGCAGCAATGCGAGCAGGCTGGCCAAGGCCGGTCGAGCTGGTCGAGCATCCCGGCGAGGCGGAGGCGGTCGCGGCGCTCGCGGCCAGCGAGGTCGATGCATTCGATCGGCAACGAGGCCGTATGCGTTCGACCATCCCGAGTTCGTGCTTTCGGACGCCGATCTGCGCCCGACTGCGCAACGGCATCGGCCACCGACTCGGCGCGGCCGCGCTGGACGACGCGCTGCGCACGGCGCTGCGAACGCTGATTGACAGCGGAACCTACGACGCGATCCTTGACCGCTATGGCGGCTGGCGACGGTGCGGGCTGACAGAGCGGCCCTGATCAGGCCGCCCGGCGTCCAGCTGACGATGCCGATCTTCGTCGGCTGCCACTCGAAGGCGCACCGCCCGTCGCGCTCGGTGACGGCCTGCGCGGCAAGCTCGGCGCAGCCGGCCGTCCTTGACGCTCCCCGGCCGCAGCCAGAGCTGGCGGCGGGCCATGGCGAGCGCGCTCGTCGAGCGACTCGAACGTCGGCGGGACCCGGTCGACGAGGCGGATCTCGGGCAGGCGACTGCGCGCGGCGAGCAGCACGAGTAGCTCGGGCAGCGCCGGCAGCCTGACGCGCGGCTCGCCGTGGATGTCGCTGCCAGAACAGGGCGCCAACCGTCGACATCGCCGATTCGCCCAGAACGGCGACGCACAGCCGTCGCGCGGCGCGCCTCGAGCGCGTCGAGGAAGGGACCGATCTCGGCGATGTCGTAGCCGACGTGGGCCATCAGCGCGACGTCGCCCGGTGCGGCGGATCGGCCATCGGCCAGCGCGCCTCGATCACGCGGACGTTGGCGATGCCGTTGGCTGCCGCGTCCTCGCGCAGCGCGCCGAGCATCGCCGGCGAGGGATCGATCGCGACCACCTCGCGCACGGCGAGCGCCAGCGGCAGCGCGTACCGCCCTCCCCCGGCGCCGACGTCGAGCCAGACGTCGCGCGGCGTGGGCGAGGGCGAGCAGCGCGTTGAGCGATCTCGTCCTCGGTCCGCCGCGGATCGACCCGGAAGCGGTCGGCTGACCGGCGCGTAGAAGTCGGCCGGATCCGCGACCTCGCGCGCGCGATCGACCTGCTCCTTGTCGGCGGCCACGCGCCGCCCATGCATCGAGCAGTCCCGGAACTGGCGGGCGAAGGGCGTAGTCTGCGATCCGGTCGACGGCCATCGTATCGGACGCGTCAGGAGGCTGGGGTCCCATACTGATGCTGGGCCTGGGCTTCGACGTTGGCTGATCTCCGGTCCGCCTTGCGAGGGACCCAGACGGGCCCCCTCGTCTTCGGTTCTCCCTCTCGCCTCAGAGTGCGTCTGCCAGCGACTTCAGGACGTGGGCGATCCGGCGTCAGCGAGCCCCGGTTGCCCTCGGAAACTCTCGCGCCTGGTAGGCGTTGACGAATAGCTGACGCTGGGCGGCCTGCTGGCCGGACCGATGTGGTCCAGGATGTCGCAGGTCACCTTCACCTGCAAACGTCGACGACCACCTTGGCCGATTCGGTCTGAGCGCTTGGTATTTCGCGCTGCTCTGCACGTACTGCACCGTCAGGCCACACAGGCCGTGCGCGGTGGCGGGGGTGCTGGTGAAGATCGTCGAGGCCATGCTCATGGCGCCTGAGTTGTCGGCCACGGTGACGCTGATCGTGTAACTGCCGGGCAGCGCATCGGTGTGGCTTCCGCTGCAATTGCCATCGCCGGTGGCAGGAGCAACGGCACCGGCGGAAACGGCCGCGTCACCCCAGTCAACGGAACAGCTGTGACTGTCGAGCTGGCCCGGATCCGTGAACGGTGCCGAGACCGTGACAGTGTTGTTGACGGCCGTCGCGTCGACCGAGGTGATCGTCGGTGCGACGTCGGCGATCGCGACCGCGAACGAGTCGCTGTCGCTGCCGCCGTCCTGGTCATCGACCGAGACGCTGACTGTCCTCGAGGCGTCGCCATCGGCGAAGGAGCAGTCGAAGCTGCCCGCGCCGGTGGCCGTGTTCTGGTTGTCGTTCGACTTGCTGCCGTTGGCTCCGCAGTCGGTCGAGATCAGAAACGCGCCGGAGTCGGGGTCGACGGTGCTGTAGGTATAGGTCTTGGCCTGGCCCTCATCGGCCGCTGACGGCCGCTCAGGGTCACGTCCGGTGCGACGTTGGCGAAAACGCCGAGAAACGGTAGATCGAGTTGGTTGGCTGATCCTGGGTCAGCGAGAAGGCATGCGCACTGTATGTGAAGGAGACCGTCTCGGATCCCAGCGTCCCGTCCACGAGGGCGTACGCCACGCCGTTGGCGTCGGTTATTGCCGAGGGAGATGCCCACCCGGCTCGGCCGAGACGGCAACGCCCGCGATCGGGGCCGCTGACGGGTCGAGCAGCCGCGCGACGATCATGCTCTTGGTGAGCGCTATCCCGTCGATGGTGATCGACAGCCGGATGGGTCCACCCGACGTGAAATCGAACCGGAAGTTCACTGTGCCGGGAAAGAGCTCGCGACTGTACGAACCACCGGGAGCGGGATTGAAATACGTGCTGTCACCGGTAGGTCCGCCGAAGGCGATGCGACCGCTGTACCCAAGCGTGAGCGTCGTCGACGTGAAGACGACCAGCGGGTCTGCCCCGACATCTGCGTCTTGATGGCGGACGTGTAGTTCAGGCCGACGTTGAAATCGTAGGTCCCTGGAAAGAGATCAGCGGAACACATCGCCGCTCGCACCGGTGGGTTGTCCCGGGTAGTAGTAGGTGCCGCCACCCGAACCGGACGCGCCGAAGCGGACTTGCGCACCAGCAATACCGGTACTGCTCGCGTCCTGGACGCGAACGGTGATGGCGCTGGTCTGGAAGTTAAAGGTCGGGGTCGGTGCTGATGTCCTGCGTGACGTGCGCGCTGGCCGTGTGGTTGTACGTCGTCCAGATCGTGACGCTGGTGGTCCCGGCAGGGAAGTGGACGTCGTCGTACTTGCAGCTGGTCGATCCGTCACGGTGGCGGCGAAGAAAGAGGTCGGGCCACTGTTGATCTGGTAGAAGGTCGTATCCGGTACGAGCGCCGCACTGGCGCTGTCCGTCAGGCAGACGTCAACGCGGATCGGATCTGCGGCTGCAACGGGACTGACTGTCCCAACCGTCAGGAGTTGCGCCAGCGCCAGTAGCGCAGCGGCGAGAAACCTCGCACTTCTTGGGATTGAGCCCATGTGTCTTCACTCCTTCTCGAACCGCTCCGCTCTGGCGAGCCTTCGAGGCGGTCCGCGTGTGTTGGCTCACGCGAGACAGGGTGCGTCACCCGGGGGGCTGATGCCAGACAGCGCGCGAACAGAATGTACTGGTCCTGGGGTGACTGTTGGCTTCGAGTAGGCGCTCGGCTGAAGTCGGTGTCAATGGCCAGGCACACCGGACCCCAGAAACCGGTGACGGCCTGCACCGGCTCATCCGGACGGGACTGCGGCCGCGCGTCCCGTTGCCGGACGATCCAGAAGAGAAAGGCGGCGGAGCCCCGGAGGGCCCGCCGCCTTCAAACGCCAATTGCCAGCACGAAGGCTGGCGGAGCGCGCTATCAGTAGATGTAGTTCACCGTGCCGGCAGAGATCGTGTAGTACATGATCGGGGTGCCGTCACTGAACTTGAAGTGCCAATACCCGGGCAGAAGCTGCACGAACTGCGCGAACGGCTGCCACGATCCCTGTGCGTACTGTGTCGCGAAGCCGCTGCTGGAGAAGACCGACCCGGTCTGGAAGACCACGGGCGTCGAGACGTCCTGGGTGATCTCCTGGGAAGCGCCGTGGTAGCTCATCTTGAACTTGTAGCTGCCCGCAAAGACCTCGAACGTCGCGTTGCCGCCGACGTCCGTGGTGCCCACCGGGATCCACGAGCCGCCTCCCTGATCAACGACGCCGCCCGAGATCGGAGCGGACGCGTCATTCATGAGCGAGATCGTGGCGAGAACGGTGCCGAACGTGAAGATGGAATGAGTTGGCTGGCTGAAGTACTGGGTCTGCGAACCGTTGTGGTAGCCCACGCGGACCTGGATGTTGCCCAGGGGCCCCGGCAACCAGCAGGTAGGCCATGCCGTCGGCGTCCGTGGTGCCGAACGGCAGCCACGAGCCACCCGGCGCATACGAGATCGCGCCGCCGGGAAGCCCGGCGCCGGCGTGGCCGTTCAGGTGGACGATGATCATGCTCTTGGTGTAGGTGTCACCCGAGCCCCAGGTGAGGTCGGTAGTGACGCCCGCGCCGGCCGGGTCACGAAAGTGGAATGTGTAGGTGCCGGCGAGCAGGTTCATCGTCGGCTGGCTCAGATGATCTTCTCGACCGTCTGGCCGGTGTGTCGGGCGAGGATGCCGTGGTTGAGGTTGATCAGCGACTCGAGCTCCTTGACCTGGATCAGCACGTCCGGCGTGTTGCCCCGGAAACCACCCGAGCCCTGGTGGATCATGATCCGGCTGTTGGGCAGCGCGTAGCGCTTGCCCTTGGCACCAGCTGCCAGGAGCACGGACGCCATCGAGGCCGCCATGCCGATGCAGATCGTGCTCACCGGCGCGCGCAGGTACTGCATCGTGTCGTAGATCGCCAGTCCGGCAGTGACCACGCCGCCCGGTGAGTTGATGTACAGGCTGATATCGCGATCCGGATCCTCAGCTTCGAGGAAGAGGAGCTGGGCGATGATCAGGTTGGCCACGTGATCTTCGATCGCGTCGCCCAGGAAGATGATCCGGTCCTTGAGCAGGCGGCTGTAGATGTCGTAGGCGCGCTCGCCTCGGCTCGAGCTCTCGATGACCATCGGGACGAGCATCAGCTGGTTCCTTTCTGCGCGTCGTCGTGCGTGTGCCCGGCGTCGTCATGTAGATGTTGCACGTTCTTGAACTCGGGGTGTTGGTCGATCCAGCGGTCGACCAGTGTCTCGACCGTCTTGGAGCGGCGCAGCAGCGAGCGGGTGTAGGCGCGGCCGCGCGGCGATTCGAGGTACGCCACCAGGCGCGGATTGCCCGCGTAGCGCTCACGCGCGCTGACGACCTCCGCCTCCAGCTCGGCATCGTTGACCTCGATCGACTCCTGTTGGGCGATCCCGGACAGCACCAGCAGCGTCTTGACGCGCTGCTCGGCGTCGGGCCGGAAATCGGCCAGCAGCTTGACCTCGTCGCGCTCGGTCGCCTTCAGGTACTCGTCGTAGCCGATGCCCTGCTCGGCCAGGCGCACCTTCAACTCGTCGAGCATCACCTCCAGCTCGCGCTCGATCAGCAGGTCGGGCAGCTCGAGCGTCGCATTGCCGATGGCGAACTCGATGATCCGATCGGAGAAGACGTGCCGCGCCCGGTCCAGCGCGTTACGCTCCAGCCGCTGCTGTACCACTACCCGCAGCCCGGCAAGGTCGTCGTAGCGGCCCAGGCTGCGCGCGAAGTCGTCGTCCGCTTGTGGCAGGCGCTTCTCGCGCAGCTCGAGCAGTGCAACCTCGAACTCGGCCTCTACGCCGGCCAGCGTCTGCTCCGGGTAATCCTCCGGGAAGCGCAGGCTGAACTTCTTCTCGTCCGCCTCGCGCAGGCCGAGCAACTGCTCCTCGAAGCCGGGGATGAAGCGCTCGCGGCCGATGATCAGCGGCATGCGCTCGCTCTGCGCGCCCTCGATCTCCGCTCCGTCGCGGCGGCCGACAAAGCGGATCACGGCATAGTCGTCCTTCGCCGCGCCGCGCTCCTCGACCGGCACCAGGCTGGCCTGCTGATCGCGCAGCTGCTCGATCACCTTGTCGACGGCCGCGTCGTCGATCGTGTCGATGGTGATGCCGAACGGGTAGTCGGTGTAGGCACCGAGCTTCACCTCTGGCCGCAGCGGCAGCACGACCCGGTAGGCAGCCCCGCTCTCCTCGTCGAAGGCGAGCCACTCGGGCGCGGGGATGGACAGCACGTCGAGGTCCTGCTCGCGCACGGCCTCGAGCACGGAGCTCTCGAAGAGGTGCTCCTTGGCGTCGTCATAGAGCTCGTTGGGCGCCGCGGGGTCGTCGCGCCGGATGCCCAGCTCGCGCTCGAGCATCGCCCGCGGCACCTTGCCCGGGCGGAAGCCGGGAACCTTCGTGCGCCGGGCGAGGTGGCGCACCGATTCGGCGACCGAGCGCTGGACCTGCTCAGGCGCAAACTCGACCTCGAGCACGACAGAGCTTCGCTCCGCCGGCCGCGTCGTCACCTTCAGCTGACCGCTTTCGGCATTGATCATCGGAAGCACCGAGTATAGGGGCGTGGCCGGTTTCGTCCGCTTCGTGCTCTTCTTCGTCGGCCTGCCGGCGGTGTTCGTGCTGGTCATCCTGCCGTTGCTGCTGTCGCCGCTGTTGACCCAGATGGTGCGCGACATGGGCCTGCGCGCCGATTTACTGCAGGTCACCGTCGCGCCGTTCGACCCGCTGCTGATCGTCGGTCGTGCGCGGCAGGTCAACCTGCAGGCCGCCGGGATTGACAACCCGCCCGGCCGGATCGGCAGCGTCCGTCTTGCACTCGGCGATGCGTCCTACTTCGACCGCTCATTCGAGACCGTGTCGGGCGAGCTGACCGACGTCGCGGTGACGGTCGGGGGCGAAACCCTGAGCGCCAGCCTGGTGACGATCGATGGGCCGGCCTCGGCGGCCGGTGCGACAGCGCGGCTGTCTGCGGCGCAGACCGAGCACCTCGTCCGCGTGGCCGCACGCAGGGCCGGCCTGGCGGTCGAGTCGGTGCGCGTCACCGACCACGGCGTGAGCGTGACGCTGCGCGGCCTGGAGACCAGCGCCGGCGTCTCAGTGCGCGGCGGGGCGCTGCTGCTGGAGCCCGAAGTCGGTGGCTCGATCGTGCTGCTTCAGCCGGCGCCGTCGGATCCGCTCCAGTTCGAGGAGGCGTGGATATCGAGCGACGGGCTCAACATCCGCGGCCGGATCGATGTTGCGCGCCTGGTGAGCCAGCTGCGACGCTGAGCGGCGCCCGCCACGGCGCCGATCTTGGTGGGCAAGGTCGGACTCGAACCGACACGTCGCTCACGCGACACCAGCTCCTAAGGCTGGCGCGTCTGCCATTCCGCCACTCGCCCGCGGCCTAGGGTACAGGCGTCTCGGGCTGCACGGGCACTTCCGGCTCGGCGGGCATGACCGGCTCGACGGGCATGACCGGCTCGACCGGCATGACCGGCGTCGGCATCGGCGGCACGGTTGTCTGGGGCCGGTAGGCCGGGCTGGTGGGCTCGGATGGCGTCGACGGCGTAGCGGATCCTTCGGGGGCGCAGCAACCGACCAGGGAGGCACAGCGCGCCTGGACCTGCGCCCATTCGACATCGGCGCTCAGGACGGTCACGTCGCGCGGCTCGGTGGTGTGGCACTGGCGCGGCACGGCAGTCACGTCGTACTCGGCCACCACCCGCCCGGTGGCGGGCTCGACCAGTTTGACGTGACGGGACGCGCTGTAGCGCTTGATCGCCGGCCCGTTGATGTACGAGCAGGTTTCTATCAACACGTCCTCATCGGCGGCAGACACGCAGGCCACCAGCTCCGCGTCGGCGAGGCTGGCCGGCTTCCACTCGAGCGGAGCGGCGCCCGTCCAGCGGTGCTCCTGTCCCTCGGCGTCGAGCACGACAAGGTGGTTGATGGTGGCGCCCGATGCGTCGATCGTGCCCGCGCCGGCAACCGCGCCACCCGCGCACGCCGGTTGCAGCGCGGCCGTCAAGTCGTGCCCGGGATGGTGGCTCGGGACGAGGGCCCCGACGCCGACGTAGAGCACGGCACCAGCAAGCAGCGCGACGGCGAGGCCCGTCAGGCGCCGTTCGCGGCGCGTCCGGTTCAGGTAGTCGTACTGCCAGCGCCGGATGAACAAAGTGCCGACCTTGACCGCCAGCCAACCGACGACCAGTAAGGGCACGGCCATTGTGGCCAGCGGGATGAGCAGGATGCCACCACCCGCCTGCTCGGCCACGAGCCCCGTCAGGCTCCAGTACGAGCACCCGCCAAGGGCCAATAGCAAGACGGCGAAGAGGACGAACCTGTCGCGCATCTGACGCTGCTCCGTGGCCGCGCGTCGGGCAAGCGGCCAAGGACAGACCGTCCCGGCGCTGTGCGGTCACGTCGGAGTCTGGGTACTGGCTGTCGGTTCGATAACTGCTGGTCGGCCCTGAATCTGGCTGCCGTTCAGCCTGTCCGCTGCTCGGCTCTGTCGGCGGCCTACTTGCCGCGCCGGTCGGGCGGAACCTCGAACAGCTTCTTGACCAGCTCGCGCGCCGCCCTCGTCCCGACGCTGCCCAGGAGCAGGTCGTAGGTCCTCCAGATCGACTGCCGGGCGTTGGCCGCTTCCTTCGCGTGCTCCTTCTTCAGGTACGTCGCGAAGTCACGCTCCAGGTGGCCGCGCACGTGTTCTTGATCCTCGGCCGGCAGACGGTCGAGCGTCCGCTCGACTTCCTTGGGCAGCAGCTTGGGCACCCGCGCCCAGCGACGCGGGAAGAAGCGCTTCTCGACCGCCTGTGCCACGCGGCGCGGTCCGCCGAGCAGCAGGAATGCCGCGCCACCGGCCGCGCCGGCCGTCATGACCGGGTTGCGCCGTACCTTGGCCGGGATGTCGAGGGCTGCACGCGTCGAAGCGCCGAGCTGGGTGAGCTCGGTCGCCACGCCGCGCCGGGCGTCCTCTAGTTCCTGCCGAGCTTGGGCCGTCGCGTCTGCCATTGCTCCTCCAACCAGGCCTTGGTCTCATTCGCCGCTTCGATCGATTGACGCGGGTAGAGCTTCGTAAGACGGGCGGCGGGATCGAGCCCCGGCCAGGCGACCACGGCGGCCAGGAACGGCCACAGCAGCAACCCGATGGTGATTGCGAAAGCGATCGCCGGCGGCCATGTCCACGGGGCGCCGGCAACCAGCCAGCCGACCGGCAGCCCGATGATCGCCCCGAGCACCAGTCCGACCAGCGCGCCGGTGCGGCCGCCGAGGCGCCACGACAGAAGCATGAACAGCAGGGCTCCCACCAGCGCGCCACCGAGCAGCGCCACCACCCCGGCGCTGTTGAGCGGGGCGCCGAGCTGCGTGGCGAAGTACGCCGCGCTGTCGTAGCCAACGTTCGAGCCGGTCAGCAGGGCCAGCCCGACCATCGTCAGCAGCGCGAGCAGAAAGCCGATCGCAGCGCGGCGCGCGCTGGCGCCGAGGATGCCCAGGATGAGCACGACGATGATCGCCAGGCCGGACAGCACGCCGTGCGCCAGCCCCCAGCCGATCGAGCCGAACAGCCACTCGCCCAGGAGCAGGAAGCCGCCCACGAAGAGCAGGTTGCCAATGGCCAGGGCCAGGAACAGCGCGCAGCCTGCTTGGCCTGCGATGACCTTGACCTGGCCGAGGATTTCACCCATCTCGGCGCGCAGCAGGCCGATGTGGGCCTGCACCAGGCGCTTGAACGATGCCCTGGTACGGCCGATCTGCTCACCCAGGCCGATCTGCTCACCCGAAGACGGCGCGGCCGGGTCGACCTCCGGGCGCGACGGATCGGCTTGCCGGGACTCGGTCATCGCGCTGCCTCGAAGCCATGCATGACGGAGATGCTCCCTGCCCCGGCGCTATTGGTCAAGCGCCGTTTGGCACTAATCCCGGCTTGCGGCTCGCTGGGGCCGGGGCCGAGACTGACGCGAGTCGCGGACGGCGGGTCTCGCGCGACATTGCTCCTTGCGAGCTAGAAGTCACCCATGCCGCCGCCCGGCGGCATCTGCGGCATGGCCCCCTTGGGCTCGGGCTTGTCGGTGATCATCACCTCGGTCGTGAGCACCATGCCGCCAATCGACGCGGCGTTCTCGACCGCCGAGCGGGCGACCTTGGCCGGATCGACGATGCCCCGGGCGAGCATGTCGGTGTAGTCGTCGCGCAGGACGTCGTAGCCGAGCGTCGTGCTCTTCTGCTCCGCCTGCCGGCGGCGGACGTTCTCGAGCACCACCTGGCCGTTCAGGCCGGCGTTCTCAGCCAGCTGGCGCAGGGGCTCCTCGAGCGCCTTGCGCACGATTTCCACGCCAACCTGGGCGTCGCCCTCGAGGCTCAGCCCGTCAAGCGCGGCCTGAGCGTTGATGAGTGCCACGCCGCCGCCCGGGACGATGCCCTCCTCGACCGCCGAACGGGTGGCCGACAGCGCATCCTCGACGCGGTGCTTCTTCTCCTTGAGCTCGGTCTCCGTCCCGGCGCCGACCTTGATGATCGCCACGCCGCCGGACAGCTTGGCCATCCGCTCCTGGAGCTTCTCCTTGTCGTAGTCGGAGGTCGTGTCCTCGATCTGGGCCTTGATCTGCTTGATCCGGCCGGCGATGTCGGCCTCCGAGCCACGGCCCTCGATGATCGTCGTGTTGTCCTTGTTGGCGACCAGCCGCCGGGCGCGGCCGAGATCCTCCAGCGTGATCGAGTCGAGCTTGCGACCAAGCTCCTCGCTGATGACCGTGCCGCCGGTCAGGATGGCGATGTCGCGCAGCATCTCCTTGCGCCGATCGCCGAAGCCGGGCGCCTTGACCGCGAGCACGTTGAGCACGCCGCGCAGCTTGTTGACGACGAGCGTCGAGAGCGCCTCGCCGTCGACGTCCTCGGCGATGATGAGCAGGTCCTTCTTGCCCGACTGGAGCAGCTTCTCGAGCGCCGGCAGCATGTCAGCGATGGCCGAAATCTTCTTGTCCGTGATCAGGATCGACGGATCCTCGAGCACGGCCTCCATGCGGTTGGTGTCGGTCACGAAGTAGGCGCTGGTGTAGCCGCGGTCGAACTGCATGCCCTCGACGTACTCGGTCTCGAAGGCCATCGTCTTGGACTCTTCGACCGTGATGACGCCGTCCTTGCCGACCTTGTCCATGACCTCGGCGATGAGGTTGCCGATCTCCGCGTCGGCCGCGCTGACGGTCGCCACCTGGGCGATCTCGTCGTGGCCCTTGACCGGCTGAGCAGCGGCCAGGATGGCCTTCGAGACGGCCCTGGCGGCCGCGTCGATGCCGAGCTTCATCTGCATCGGGTTGGCACCCGACGGCGACGTTCTTGAGGCCCTCGGTGACGATCGCCTGGGCCAGCACGGTCGCCGTCGTGGTGCCGTCGCCGGCAACATCCTCGGTCTTGGTCGCGGCTTCCTTGAGCAGCTGTGCGCCCATGTTCTCGAACGGGTCGTCGAGCTCGATGTCGCGCGCGACGGTGACGCCGTCGTGGGTGACGGTCGGCGCGCCGTACTTCTTGTCGAGGGCGACGTTGCGGCCCTTGGGGCCGAGCGTCGTTTTGACCGCCTCGGCCAGCGCGTCCATGCCGCGCTTCATTGCTGCGCGGGCTTCCTCGTCATAGGTGATCAGCTTGGCCATGGTTCGTCAGCTTCCTCTCGATGGTCGACTGGGCATTTCGGCTATCCGCTGCCGCGTCAGTCGGGCGGCTAGACGGCGTGCCGGTCGTTAGCACTCTCGGCATGAGATTGCTAACACATCACACCGCCTTTCGTCAACCTCGGCCGGCTTGTTGTGCTCGTGCGTAGGCGGAATCTCACGTAACGTGAGCGGGTGCCGAACGAGATCACCAGCGCCGAGATCCTCGTCGTCGGAACCGAGCTGACCACCGGCTCGACGCGCGACACCAACTCGGGTGACCTGGCCCGCGACCTGACCGCGCTCGGAGTGAGCGTGCTCGGGACGGCGGCGCTGCCCGACGATCTCGGGCGGGTTCGCGCTGCTTTCGTGGACAGCCTCGCGCGGGCCGACCTGGTCGTCTCGACCGGTGGGCTGGGCCCGACGCCGGACGACCTGACGCGCGAGGCGATCGCCGCCGCGTGCGGCCTCGAGCCGCGCGTTGACGCCGACCTCGAACGCTCGTTGAGCGCCCTCTTCGGGCGGCGCGGGATGGTCATGCCCGATGCCAACCTCAAGCAGGCCTGGCTGGTCGACGGGGCCCAGGCGCTGCCCAATGCCAACGGCACGGCGCCCGGCTGGTGGGTCGAGCGGCCCGACGGCCGGCTGATCATTGCCCTGCCCGGCCCGCCGCGCGAGATGCGCCCGATGTGGCTCGAGCACGCCCTCCCCCGCCTGCAGGCGGGCCGGCTTGGGGTCGCGCATGCCTCGCGCACCCTGCGCCTGACCGGTGTCGGCGAATCTTCCGTGGTCGGCCTGATCGGCGAGGAAGTGCTGCGCGCGGCTAACCCGGTCGTGGCCACCTACGCCCGCGCCGATGCGGTCGACGTCGTCGTCAGCGCCGTCGGCGATGGTTCGCGAACGCCGGCCGAGATCGTCGACGAGGCGATCGCCACGCTCCGTGAACGCGTCGGCCAGTTCGTCTTCGCCGAGGGCGAGCACGGCTGGCGCGAGGCGCTGGCCGACCGGCTCGGCGGCCGGACGCTGGCAACAGCCGAGATCGGGACCGGCGGTCAGCTGGCAGGATTGCTCGGTGCGGCGAGTTTCGTGGTTCACTGCGAGCTGATGACGCGGGATCACGACCTGGCCGATCTGGGCGACCTTGCCCGCCGGGCGCGCTCAGAGCACGGCGCCGACATCGGCCTGGCCGTGGTCGCTGCTGGGCGCCGCACAGACACCCGGGTACGGATCGCAATAGCGACCGAGTCTGGCGTCGAGGAGCATGAGCGGACCGCCTTCCTGGGCGGCGACGAGGGGCGCCGGCGCGCGGCCATCGCCACCTGCGCCGTGCTCTGGCAGGCGCTGGGGAGTCCGGGCTGATGGGTGAGTCGGTGAGCTCGTCCCGGTCACAGCAGAAATGCCCCGAGTGCGGCGAGTACCGGCTGACGCTGCTCTACTTCCCGACCACGGACGCGCGCGGCGTGCGGCCCTACGACGAGATCATCGGGATGGGTGACCCGACGCCCGACACGGCGCCCGGCATCGGTTGCCTGGCGTGCGGCGCCGAGTGGCCCGACCTCGCCGCCTTCCAGGCCAAGAAGGAGAAGTCGGGCTAGCTGATCGTGATCGCCGGCGCCTGCTGCGCGGCGCGCACGCTCATCCGTGCCGCAACCGTGCGGGCCAGAGTGCGCATCACCTCGGCGGCCGCACCCGGCTCGCGCTGGGCGACTGCCGGCACCCCGGCATCGCCACCCTGGCGCACCTTGACGTCGAGCGGGATCCCGCCGAAGTACTCGAGCTCGTTGCGTTGCGCGAAGCGCTGCCCGCCGCCGCGGCCGAAGATCTCGGTCGCCTCGCCGCAGTGCGGGCAGATGAAGTCGCTCATGTTCTCGACGACGCCCATCACCGGCACGCTCATGCGCCGGAACATGGCCAGGGCCTTGCCCACGTCGGCCAGGGCGACGTCCTGCGGCGTGGTGACCAGCAGCGCGCCGCTGATCGGCACGGCCTGGGCCAGCGTCAGCTGGGCATCGGAAGTGCCCGGCGGCAGGTCGATGACCAGGTAGTCGAGCTCGCCCCAGTCGACGTCGCGCAGGAACTGCTGGATCGCGCCGCCCACGAGCGGCCCGCGCCAGACGATGGGCTGGCCCTCGGGCACGAAGAACTGGATGCTGATGATCTTGACGCCGTAGCGCTCGAGCGGCGTGATCTTGCCCTCCGCGCTGGCGGTCGGGGCGCCCTCCACGCCGAGCATCATCGGGACGTTGGGGCCGGTGATATCGGCATCGAGCAGACCGACGCTGGCGCCCTCGATGGCCAGCGCGACGGCGAGGTTGACGCTGACCGTGCTCTTGCCCACGCCGCCCTTGCCCGAGGCGACGGCAATGATGTTCTTGACGCCGGGCAGCAGCTGCTGCGCCTGGACCGGCTGGGCGCGGCGGACCATCGCGCCCCAGGTGATCGTCACCTCGTTGGCGCCGATCGCGGCCAGCGCGCCGTGGACGTTGTGCTCGATCTCGTCCTTGAGCGGACAGGCCGGCGTGGTCAATTCGATCTTGAGCGACACATCGGCGTCGCTGATGACCACGTCCTTGACCATGTTCAGGGTCACGATGTCGCGCCCGAGCTCGGGTTCCTGCACCGCGCGCAGGGCGTCCATCACGGCTGTCTCGTTGATCATTGGTTCCCCTCGGCTGGCCGCGTGTGGGCGGTTCTGGGCAGTGTAGTCAGCGCTCCCCCATCACGCCGTTGGAGCGTCTGTCAGCCGCGCTTGGCGCCTGCTTCGGCGAGGCCGGCCGGCACGGGCATTGAACGCGCCACGGGCCTGATGTAGCGCTCGATGTGCTCACGCGTGCCGGCCACCGCCAGCTGCTCGAACAGGACGCGGAGCTTCTCTTCCTGGGTGGCGATGATCTCGTCCTTGGCCGCCAGCTCCCACAGCTCCCGCTTGTGGGGTCCGAGCGCCTTCTTGCGCGTCTTGTACAGGAACTGCGTCTCGCTCTCGCCTTCCTTGCGCTCGTCGGCGGTATTGGCGCGGCACCAGCCCTCGATCTCGGCCAGCAGGTCGGTCGGAAAGGCGGGGTGCTCGTAGAGCAGGTTCTGGAAACCGGTGGCCAGGTGGATCTCGGCCGTCTCGACTTGCGGGAAGCGGTGAAAAAGCTCCTCGGGCAGTGTCGACGCGCCGTGCTGGACCGCGCCGGCCAGGCCGTACTCACGGGCCACCGCCGACAGCCGCTCGAGCGTGCCGAAGTCGAGCTTGACCGTCGCCACACCGCCGCCCGGCAGCGGCACACCGCCGTGGCTGGTGCCGGTCTGGACACTGACCTTGGAGATGCCCGGCACGTCGCCCGCCAGGCGCTTGAGCTCGACGCGGTAGCCGTCTAGGTAGGCGCGCAGCTCGGCCTCGGTCGAGTTCTGTTTGCCGACCTCGCCGATCTCACCGCCGATGCTGACTGTCACGCCGTCGGGCTCGACCTCGCGGATTAGCGCGGAGATCTCCGCCGCGCGCTGGTAGTTGACGCGCTGCTCGGAGTCGACGTCAGCTTGTGACAGATCGACCAGGGTGGAGCTGTCGATGTCTATGTTGCCGTAGCCGACCGCGATCGCCTCGCGCGTCAGGCGCCGGATGGCCTCGGTGGTGCCGTCCGGATCGGCAGCGTACTTCTTGGCGTTGAACTGGAAGTGGTCGCCCTGGACGAACACCGGCCCGCGCCAACCGGCAGCGATGCAGCCGGCCAGCACGCTGGTGATGTACTCGCCCGGCCGCTGGTAGGTGTACTCCTGCTCGCTGCGCGCCAGCTCGAAGACGAACGCGCCGGAGTCGATCTTCGCGGCCGCGCGACACATCGCCGCGGCCATGTCGAAGACCTGCGTGCGCAGGTTGACCGCGGGCACGGTGAAGCCGCGCACCTCGCCCCGGCCGCGCGCCATGTACAGCTCATGGATGCTGGCCGAGTGCACGCCGAGCGCCTGGGACGCCTCCCAGATCAGCCAGCGCGCGGCGTCGACCACCCCCTGTTCGGGGCTGAACGTCGCCGACCAGGCGGCGCTGCGGATGCCATCGCCACGCAGGCGGGCTTCGTCGTCGACGACCAACCGGCCATCGGCGACGTGGGCGCTGCCCTCGAGCGCGGCCAGCAGCTCGCTGACCGACCCGGCCGGCGTGGGGTATGCCATGACACGACTCCTTCGAACTAACCTCGGTGCTGATCGTAAGGGGAACTCAGAATTGATGGGCGCGTCATGAGGCCTATGGCCCTGCACCGTCTGCCGTTCGTCACTGCCGCGTTGCTGCCCGGATTGCTGCTGGCGCTGGGCTGCAGCTCAGTTCCGCCTGCATCGCCGACCCCTACCGCCAGCGCTACGCCCTCCCCCGCTCCGACTCCCTCTCCCACGCTGGTGACCGAACTGTCCGTTGCCTCCCTGCGCTACCTGCTGCTCGACCAGTTCGCGCCGATCTCGTGGTGCGATCCCGACTTCTACCCCGTTGCACACGCCGACGAACAGGTCCTGGCCGAGCAACGGCTGCCCGAGATCCAGGCCGATGGGCCGACCTACAGCGCGATCACCACTCACCTGGGCCTCGACTCCAACGCCCCGCCATCGCCCGACGAGACGCTGGCCATCTACCGCGAGTGGAAGCTGCTCAACGCGGTTGTCGTCGCTCCTTTCGAAGGCGCCTTCTCATTCGACCTGATCACCGAAGCCAACCCCGGTCTTGGGCGGGGCATCCACTCGTTCGGACGGATCGACCTCAATGGGCAGATCGAGGTCATCGCCCAGGACGAGACCAACCTCGTCGCCTGCCCGATCTGCCTCGCACGCGGCACGACCATCGATACGCCGTCGGGGCCGGTCGCCGTCGAGAACCTGCGCGTGGGCGACCCAGTCTGGACGCTAGGTTCGGACGGCCGGCGCGTGGCCCAGCCGCTGGTCAGGATCGGATCGACGCCCGTGCCGGCCAGCCACCAGGTCGTGCACCTCGTGCTCGACGACGGCCGCGCGGTGTTCGCCTCGCCCGGCCACCCCACCGCGGACGGACGCCAGGTTGGTGATCTGCGTGCCGGCGATCAGTTGGACGGGGCGGCTGTGCTCAGCGCGGCGCTGGCGATCTATGGCGGCGGCTCGACCTTCGACATCCTGCCCGCCAGCACGAGCGGCCTGTACTGGGCCAACGGCATCCTGCTGGCCAGCACTCTCCGCTGAGGCAGTCCACCTGACCCCTTGCTAAAGTGGGCCGGTGAAGGATCGCGTCCAGGTTCTGATCGGCACGCGCAAGGGCGCCTTCATCCTCGAGAGCGACCCGTCGCGGCATGACTGGCGTCTGCGCGGCCCGTTCTGCGAGACGTGGCCGGTTCACCACTTCGTTCGTGACGCGCGCGACGGAATGCTCTATGCCGCCGGGGGCAACGCCTGGTATGGGCCGTCGGTCTGGCGCAGCCCCGATGACGGCGCCACGTGGAGCCAGTCGAGTGCGGGCATCTCGTACGGCGCCGGCGAGTCCAAGATCACCACGATCTGGAATCTGACGCCCGCCGACGGCATCCTGTACGCCGGGGTTGAGCCAGCCGGCCTGTTCAGCAGTCGCGATCGCGGGCAGACCTGGAGCCACGTCAAGGGGCTACGCGAGCACCCCTCGCGGCCGGAGTGGCAGCCCGGCGCGGGCGGGCTGTGCCTGCACTCGATCGCGGTCCATCCGACGGACCCCAAACGGATGTGGGTGGGCATCTCCGCGGTGGGCACGTTTGAGACGACAGACGGCGGAGCTTCATGGCAGGCGCGCAATCACGGCGTGCGCGCCGACTTCATTCCCGGGCCGACGCCCGAATTCGGCCAGTGCGTACACAACCTGCGCCTTCATCCGGCACACCCGGAGGTGCTCTACCAGCAGAACCACTGCGGCGTGTACCGCTCCGACGACGGCGGACGGGAGTGGACCGAGATCACGCCGGGGTTGCCGTCGCAGTTCGGTTTCCCGCTGGCCATCCACCCCAACGACCCGTCGACGATCTACGTCATCCCGCACAACGGCCCAGAGGACGGGCGGCACATGATCGATGGGCGCGCAGCCGTTTGGCGCAGCCGCAACCGGGGTGCTGACTGGCAGCGCCTGGATGACGGCCTGCCCACCCAGAACGCGTACGTCACCGTGCTGCGCGAGGCGCTGGCGATGGACCCGCTCGGTCCGGCCGGGGTCTACTTCGGGACGAGCACCGGGCAGCTGCTGGCCAGCGCCGACGAAGGCGAGCACTGGCGCCTGGTGGCCGATTTCCTGCCGCCCATCTGGTCGATCGAGGCGGCCCTGGTCAAGGGCTGAGCGGTGGCCACGGTTCACCTCCCGCGCTCGCTGGTCACGCTGTTCGCCGAACCGCCGCCGCGCCTGGTCGAGTTCGAGGCGAAGACCCTGGCCGAGCTGATCGAGCACCTCGAGGCGCGCTGGCCGGGCATGCGCGACCGGCTGTGCGAACCGGGCCCCTTGATCCGGCAGCACATCAACGTCTTCATCGACGGCGAGCGCGAGCGCGAGCTGGGCGCGCGACTGTCCGCCAGCGCCGTCGTCCACCTGATCCCCGCGGTCGCCGGCGGCTGACCAGCGCCGCCGCGTGCTCAGTGCGGCGGACGATCGCCGGACAGCAGCGCGGGCGTGGCCAGGCCGGTGCGTGCCACCTGGCGGCGCAGCAGGGCGGCGTCGCGCACACCGCTGGCGGACAGCTCGGCCAGCAGCAACGTACGCAGTCGGTGCGCGTCCTCGAAAGCGGCCCGCGTGGTGCCCGCTCGTATCGCCAACTCGTCGCTCGCGGCCCAATAGAAGTGGTCGAAGCGGCCGGCTGACCCGTCCCACGCGCTGAGCAGCGCCGGCGGCCGGCGCTGGAGATGACCGGCCCCATCGCGCTCGACCGGCCGCACGTAGTGGGCGGCATGAACCCGTCCCTCGCGCAGGACCACGACCATGCCCAGGTCGCGTGCGGCATCGGGCACATCCTCACCCGGCCGGCCGCCGTGCAGGCGCACGACCTCCTCGAGCGATTCGCCGAGCACGACGCCACCGGCCAGGGTCACCTCGGCCGTGCGGCGCTCAGACGGCAGCAGACCCTCGATCGCGCCACGCAGCGTCTCGGCCGCCCGGGCGTCGCGCGCCGCGACCACGAGCGGCACGCCGGACTCGGCCAGCAGCCAGACCAGGGCCGCCAGCTCAGCATCGAGCACACCGTCACTGATCAGCGCCGTCAGCGCGGTGCGTTCGGCGGGTCGGTGGGCGTGACTCGGTGCAGTCGGCGGCTCAGACATCGGGCGTCTCGTCGAAGATCGCTTCCTCGACCGGGCCGTCCAGCGGCTCGCTACTCTCGTCGACCTCCCTCCGGCGCCCACCGCGCCGGCCGCTCGGCGCACCATCGCCGAGCGGCATATGAACCCGGCGGGCGAGCTTCGCGCCGCCCGGGACGGCCTGGAAGATGAGCGTGAAGACCTCGACCAGCAGGCTGCGCTCGAGCGCGAACAGCGCCACGCCGAAGACCGCGCCGCCGACCAGGACCTCGGCCGCCAGGAGCCACGCGTTGTGAACGTGACCGAGAAGGACGAGCTTGACCCCCAGCACGGCCGCCGCCATGACCAGCGTGGCGAGGACCGTCGAACGCAACCGCCAAGTGAGCCGCGAACGGAATGCCGGCGTAGCGGCGCAGCCAACCAGGATCAGTGGCATCAGCAAATAGCCGCGCAGCACGAAGGCAATCGGCCACGGCGATGATGTCGCGGAACAGCGGACGGCGACCAGAAAGCCGGCCACGTTGACGATCGAGGTGATCAGGCGAAGGCGGAATGTCACCTCGGGGTGGCCCACGGCATTGAGCAGCGCGCCGCTGAAGAGCTGCACGGTCAGCACGGGACCGATCAGGAAAAGCACCGCCGCGACCGGGCCGCTGATCTCCCAGCGCGCGCCGAAGACGACAACGATTGCCTCTTGGGCGACGAGCGCCAGCCCGATATAGCCGGGCACGATGATCACGCTGACGGCACGGGTCACGCGCGAGTAGGCGCGTCGCGTCCGATCAGGATCGTGCTGCAGACGCGCAAAGACCGGGAAAGCCAGCTTGCGCGCGGCATTGACGAGCAGTTGCTGGCTGGTATCGAGGACGCGATAGCCAACGGCGTAAAAGCCCAACGGCCCGTCGCCCAGAAAGACGCCGATGAGCAGGTTGTCCATGTTCCGACTCAGGAAGTTGAGCGCGTCGCCGGCGACAACATGGATACCGTATCCGAGCAGCTCGCGAAAGTCAGAACGCGACGCTGCCGACTGGGCCGCCACGGACTGACCGTCCAGAGCATGACCACAGAGATGGCCGAGTGGGCCAGCAGCTGGCCGACAAGAGCCCAGGCCCCGAAACCGGCCACTGCCATCACCACACCGACGACGCCAGCACCGGCGACAGCCACCAGGCGACGCAGAGCGAGGCTGCGGAAGGCCATCTCGCGCCGCAGCAGGGCCATCTGGATGCTGTTCAGCGCCGCAAGCACGAAGGTCAGCGACAGGACCTGCAGGATGGGCGTCAGGCGCGGCTCGCCCAGCAAGTTCGCTATCGGGCCGGCGAGGACGATGCCCAGGATGTCAGCAACGCCCCGGTGGCCATTGCCGCCCAGAACGCCGTGTCGATCTGGCGGCGCGTCAGGCTGCGTCGTTGAATGAGCGCATCGCCCAGACCCTGGTCGACAATAGGTTTGCGAAGGCAACGAAGACGGTCGCGAGGGCCACCAGGCCGAAGTCGATCTCGGTCAGCAGCGGGCCAGCACGATGAACACGAGCAGGCCCAGCAACTGCGAGCCCCACGTATCGACCAGCGTCCAGGTCAGCCCGCGCGCAACACGCTTCTGCAGGCCGCCGCGCTCCGTGCCGTGCTCAGCCGGCAGCCACGGCTCGTTAGCTGATGGTTGGTCCCCGTCGTCCACGCCGGCCGAGTGTACCGGCGCAGGTCCAACGAATTAATACTTTGGCTATTGACCGCGCCCTGTTAAACGGCGACACTGCGCGATGCCTGAGCGCAGTGACGTTCGGGCGAGCTTATAGCCCGTCGCATCGGGTGCCATAACTGCCGGTCCGCAACGACACTCCTCTCACGGTCTCGCGAGAAAAGTCGCGAAGTCCGGCCCGAGAAGGAGTGTTCTTCTTTGCAGAGCGATCGAACTCTGACCTGTGCCGATTGCGGCCAGGAGTTCGTGTTCACAGCCAGCGAGCAGCAGTTTTACACGGACCGGGGCTTCTCCGATCCGCGCCGCTGCCGCAACTGCCGCGCCGCCCGCAAGGCGTCGATGGGTAGTGGCGACCAGTCAATGGGTGGTGGCTACGGCGCAAGTGCCGGCGGTGGCGGTGGTTTCCGCGAACGCCGACCGCGCGAGCTGTTCGAAGCAACTTGCTCGAACTGCGGCAAGCCGGCCATGGTCCCTTTCCGGCCGACCAGTGGCAAGCCCGTCTTCTGCGACGACTGCTTCAGCCGCCGTCGCGCGTAACTCAACCTCCGCGCAACAGCACATGAGCCCCGACGAAAGGCGGGGCTCTACCTTACTCGCGACTGGGCCGAGGCGGCGAGGAGTTCACTCGGCGAAGTGATGGTCACCTTCATGCCCGACGGATAGTGGCCCGGGACGTGATGGCCGGACGACGCCACTGACCGGGCGAGAAGGAGAAGGTACAGCTCCTCCGTCGCGCCCGGGGCGACCGAGACCGCGTCGAGTGCCCGTGGGCCATCGCGCCGCCCGCCATCTCGGCCTCGTGCTCGACCTGGGCCGCCTCGTCGCCGAGATAGAACTCGTGGTCGATCACGCCCACATTGGTGACCACGAACGTGACCGGCTCGCCCAGGCGGACGGTGATCGCGGCCGGCTCGATGCGCATCTGATCGGAGAGCGTGACGCGATCCGCTGGCCCGCGCCGCCCGCACTGGGCGGCGGATCGGCGGTCGCCGACGGCGACGGAGTGGCGGCGCCGCCTGCGCACGCGGCGAGGACGATGCCGGCTACGGCGACGAGCAACGTGCGCCGAATGGACATGCGTACCTCCGGGATCCCGGGCCCGGCGTGGCCTACTTGTCCCTTTCGGCCGCTCCCTGCAGAGCTGCCTGAGCGGCAGCCAGACGTGCCACGGGCACCCGGAAGGGCGAGCAGCTGACGTAGTCGAGGCCAACCTCGTCGAAGAAGGCGATCGAAGCCGGATCGCCGCCGTGCTCGCCGCAGATGCCGATCTTCAGGCCCGGCCGCGCGCCACGGCCCTTCTCGACCGCAATGCGCACGAGCTGGCCGACGCCGTCGACGTCGATCGTCTGGAACGGGTTCTCGGGCAGCACGCCGCGCTCGACATAGGCAAGCAGGAAGCCGCCTTCTGCGTCATCGCGGCTATAGCCGAACGCCATCTGGGTCAGGTCGTTGGTGCCGAAGCTGAAGAATTCGGCATGCTCGGCGATCTTGTCCGCGGTCAGAGCGCCGCGCGGAATCTCGATCATCGTGCCGAACATGAAATCGACCTTCATGCCCGCAGCGGCCTGGACCGCCTCGGCCTCCGCGTCGAGGATCTTGCGCGTGGCGGCCAGCTCGTTCACGTGGCCAACGAGCGGAATCATGATCTCGGGGTGCGGATGGCCGCCGGCCTTCTGGCGCGCGATGGCCGCGTTCAGGATCGCCCGCGTCTGCATCTTGATCAGGTCGGGGATCATCAAGCCCAAGCGGATCCCGCGCAGCCCGAGCATCGGGTTCTGTTCGCGCAGTGCCTCGACTGCGCGCAGGATTTCGCGCTGCTCGACGAAGTGCGGGTCGTCGGCGGCGACGTTGGTCGCCTCCATGCGCGTCACGTCGACGAGCACCTCGGCATGGTTGGGCAGGAACTCGTGCAGCGGCGGATCGATCAGTCGGATGACGACGGGCAACCCGTCCATCGCCTCGAAGATGCCTTCAAAGTCACCCTGCTGAAGCAGCTCAAGCTTGGCAATCGCGGCATCGAAACGGCCGACCGCCTGCGCGTCGTCTTCGCTCAGCGCCTCGCCGGCGTCGCGCTTCTCCTTGGCTCGCGTGGCCTGGAATGCGACGAGGATCGCGTCGCGCACGATGTCCAGACGCTCGCCTTCGCGGAACATGTGCTCGGTTCGGCACAGGCCAATGCCCTGCGCGCCGTAGCTGCGCGCCTGAGCGGCCTCCTCGGGCTTGTCGGCGTTGGTCCAGACCTGCAGGCGGCGCACCTTGTCGGCCCACTCGAGCACCTTCTGGAGCTCGGTCTGATCCTCGAAGCGGGCAGCCGTAGTTGGCAGCGCCCCCACGAACACCTCGCCGGTCGTCGCCGTCGAGGCTGATCCACTCCCCTTCACTGAAGCCGTGGCCGTCAACCTTGGCCGAGCGCGTCCCGTAGTCGATCACGAGCGCCGCGCAGCCCGCCACGCACGGCTTGCCGATCTGGCGCGCGACGACCGCGGCGTGCGACGTTGCCCCGCCGCGGGCAGTCAGGACGCCCTGCGCGGCGGCCATGCCGTGGAAGTCGTCGGGCGAAGTCTCAATGCGCACGAGGATGACCTTCTCGCCCTGGCCTGCGCCATCTCGAACGCGCGATCGGCATTGAACACGGCCTTGCCCACGGCAGCGCCGGGCGAGGCGTTCAGACCGGTCGCGATCTTCTTGGCGTGACGACTTGGCGTTCGGGTCGAACTGGTCGCGCAGCAGCTGGTCGACGTGTGCCGGCTCGATGCGCGCGAGCGCCTCGTGCTCGGTGATGATGCCTTCGTCGACCATGTCCGCAGCGATCCGCACGGCAGCGGCCGCGGTGCGCTTGCCCGAGCGCGTCTGGAGCATGTACAGCCGGCCGCGCTCGATGGTGAACTCGAGATCCTGCATGTCGCGGTAATGGCGCTCGAGGCGCCCAGCGATCTCCTCGAACTGCGGTGTAGATGTCGGGCATCCGCTCGCGCATATCGCTGATGTGCCAGCGGCGTGCGGATGCCGGCGACGACGTCCTCGCCCTGGGCGTTGGTCAGGTACTCGCCGAAGAGCACCTTGTCGCCCGTGTTCGGGTCGCGCGTGAAGGCGACGCCGGTGCCCGAATCGTCGCCCATGTTGCCGAAGACCATGGTCATCACGTTGACCGCCGTGCCCAGGTCGTGGGCGGATCTTGTTGTACTCGCGATAGTCGTGCGCGCGCTTGCCGAACCAGGACGCGAAGACGGCCTTGATGGCCAGGTCGAGCTGCTCCGTGCGGGTCGGTCGGGAACTCGCGTCCCGTGTCTCTCGCGCACGATGACCTGGAAGCGCTCGACCACTCGCGCAGCGCGGCGGCGTCAAGATCGGTGTCCTGCTTGGCGCCGCGCTGCATGCTTGGCCAGCTCGAGCGCCGTATCGAACTTCTCGCCGTCGACGCCCATCACGATCCGGCCGAACATCTGGATGAAGCGCCGGTACGCGTCCCAGCCGAAGCGCTCGTTGCCGGTCAGTGCGACGAGGCCGTGCAGCGTCTCCTCGTTCAGGCCCAGGTTGAGGACCGTGTCCATCATGCCCGGCATCGAGAACTTGGCGCCGGAGCGGACGCTGACCAGGAGCGGGTTGGCCGGATCGCCGAAGCCCTTGCCTGTCTCGCGCTCGACCTCGGCGATCGCCTCCGAGAACGTCGTCCCACAGCCCGTCGGGCAGCGTGCTCGCCGGCGGCGAAATAGTCGTTGCATGCGTCGGTCGTGATGGTGAAGCCGGGCGGCACGGGCAGGCCCGGCGTTGGTCATCTCGGCCAGCCCGGCGCCCTTGCCGCCGAGTGCGTCACGCATCGTCGCGTCGCCCTCTGCGCGCCCGCCACCAAAGGCGAAGATGTAGCGCTTGGCGGCAGCGTGAGCGCGATCGGCAGCGGGAACGGTGGAGTCGGTCATCAGGGTCCTCAGGGCGGTCGGCGACGCCGGATCCAGGCCGGTCGCTGGACTTTGGTGTAAGTCGCCCGATTGTAGCCGCGCTCACGATGCAGCCCGGGACTCTCAGCGGTGCCCCGGCCACGTGTCACTCTCGGCAGAGCTCGCGCCGAGGCAGCGCCGCTCACCCGGCAGCGGCGACGGCAGGCGCCAGACGTCAGACAGCCATACCCTGATCGGCGATGGCCGCTTCGACGGCCGCCTGAAGAGCCTCCGACGAAGGCTCGCCGATCAGCGGCGTCACCCGGCTCGGGCCATCGGTCTCGACCCAATCGAGACTGTCGTCGACGACGGTCAGCACGACGGGCAGGTCGGGGTATGTTTCGCGCAGCTCAGCCACGAGCTTGCCGCCCTCCGTCGCTGCTGCCTGCAACTCGCGCGTCGTAGACAAGCACGTCGGCGCGGTCGACGAGCGGACAGGGCAGGCTGCCGATGACCGGACACGGCTCGTGCATTGGACCGCCACACAGCTCGACGGTGTAGCCGGCCGCGCGCAGGGCTTGAGCCTGCCTCGTGCGGCGAGTCGAAGATCCGCGCTGACGACGACTGCAGTACTCATGCCTCAACATTGTGCCGGCTGATGCCACCAGGCGAGCACCTTTCGGTCCCCTTCTGATGGGCCATGCGGCCTGTCGTCGCGCCACCATTGAGTCCGCTGATCAAGGCCTCACTCGTGGCCAAACGTATGTCCGACCAGGTTGTCGGCGGCATCTGGACCGGACAGCACGCCCCGCACACGATGGCCGGTGTCCTCGATGACCCAGCCTCCTTGTGGCCGGCCGTCTACCATCTCGTCGCACGCCCAGACCATCAGCCGCGCTAGGAGAGTATCCGCCGAGCATGACCGATCAGTCAGGAAGACGCGCGCGTCATCGAGACCGAGCACGAGTCGTACAACGCGACGCTCGTGCCGCGCGCCGTTGACCAACCGGCAGACCTGGCCAGCTTCTGGGTGCGGTTCGACGGCGAACCCATGCCGTTCGAGCCGGGCCAGTACATGACGATCGGCGTCTACGCGGACGGCAAGCTGTCCAGCGGCCCTACTCGGTCGCCTCGGCGCCGAGCGCCGCGGGCAGACGACGGCTACGAGTTCTACGTGCGACTGGTGCCGATCCATGCGTTTCACGACGCTGCTGTGGCGGCTGCCGATCGGCCACTCGATGCGCATGATCGGACCCAAGGGCCAGCTTCCTGCTCGAGCCCGACGACGATCGGACGCACCTGTTCGTCTCGACCGGGACGGGCATCGCGCCATTCATCTCGATGATGCGCCAGCATGCTCATCGACGGCGCGGCCGCGGCGGATGGTCATGCTCAACGGCGCCTCGCTATGTCGACGAGCTGGGCTACGCGAGCTGCTCGAGGGCTGGCAGCGCGACGGCACGTACCCGCTGACCTACGTGCCCACGGTCTCGCGCCCGAACGACCCGCG
The DNA here is from genome assembly GCA_963704145.1 of uncultured Chloroflexia bacterium. Taxonomy (GTDB): domain Bacteria; phylum Chloroflexota; class Limnocylindria; order Limnocylindrales; family CSP1-4; genus JALYGJ01. Next base: position 156,407 of record CAVPHB010000007.1, on the reverse strand, counting down.
CAACGCCGGCTGGGACGGGCGCACCGGTCGCGTCGAGCGGGTCGTGCTCGACGTCGTGCGGATCTGGAGCTGCGGCCGGAAGAGACCGTGGTCTACATCTGCGGCAACCCGGACATGATCATCAACGTCGAGACCCTGCTGATGAACGCCGGCTTCCCCGAGTTCCACGTCAAGAAGGAGCTCTACTGGCCCAAGGGCAAGACGGTGCCGGCGCCCGCCGCGCCCGCTGCGCCGGTCCCGACAGGAGGCGACGTCGCCGGCAGCTGATCGGCACAGCGTCTCGGCGTACGCGCCTGGCCAGCGATGGAGCCGCCACGGCACCCGCGCGAGTGACCTTTGGCCCACCGAATAGGGCCGCCTCGAAGTGTCGCCCGAATCGTGGCCTGCCGACTATGCATTTGTCCAGCTGCGCTTGGAGGACTGATGCACGCGATCGTCGAGAAGGACCCAGCTTTCGCCCAACGTCACGCGCCTCGTCATCGACGCGCCGCGCATCGCCCAGATCCGCCAGGCGGGCCAGTTCGTGATCGTCCGGGCCGCGGACGGCGCCGAGCGGATCCCGCTGACGATCGCCGATGCCGACCCCGAAGCGGGGCACGATCACGCTCATCATCCAGGCCATCGGCAAGAGCACCGAGGATCTCGTCGCGCTCGAGGTCGGTGACGCCATCCGCGACGTGGTCGGCCCGCTGGGCAAGCCGACCGAGCTGCTCGAACAGGGTCACGCGGTGTGCGTCGGCGGCGGCGTCGGGCACGGCCGTGATGCTGCCGCATCGCACAGGGCCTGCAGCGGCGCCGGCGTGCGCGTCACGAGCATCATCGGCGGCCGCTCGCGCGAGTGGGTCATCCTCGAGGACGGAGCTGCGCGCCTACGGCGAGGTGGTCGTGTGCACCGACGACGGCAGCGTACGGCCGGCCGGGCTTCGTCACCCAGGCGCTGGCCGACGTGATCGCCGCGGGCAGATCGACGTGATCTACGCCGTCGGACCGGTGCCGATGATGCGCGCGGTGGCCGAGATGACCCGGCCCAGCCGGCGTCCACACCATGGTCTCGCTCAACCCGATCATGGTCGACGGCACCGGCATGTGCGGCGGCTGCCGCGTCGAGCGTCGGCGGCAAGACGCTCTACGCCTGCGTCGACGGACCCGAGTTCGACGCCCACGAGGTCGACTTCGCGCTGCTCGCTGACCGCCTGAGCCCCTACCGAGACTTCGAGCAGGCGGCCCTCGAGAAGCGCCACTGCGCGCTCGGTCCCCAGCTGGCGGTCGTGCGAGTGAGCGAGCACCGCATCCCAGAACCACCGGGCACGCGGGCGCGCCAATCGTCCCGATCGAGGACCGCGCTGGACCACCCGATCGGCGAGCGAGCTCCGGTCACGCCCAGGAGCGCATGACGATCCTGCGCCAGCTGATGCCCGAGCAGGACGCCGAAGCTCCGCGCGCGCGAACTTCGACGAGGTCAACCTCGGCCTGACCGAGCGGCTGGCCATGCTCGAGGCCGAGCGCTGCCTGCTGTGCAAGAACCCGGTCTGCATCACCGGCTGTCCAGTCGGTGTCAACATCCCGCGCTTCATCGACCTGCTGGCCAAGCGGCGACATGCGCGCGGCCGCCAATTCGCTGCTCGACGACAACGCGCTGCCCTGCGTCACCGGCCGCGTCTGCCCGCAGGAGACCCAGTGCGAGCAGGTCTGCCTGCGCGGCAAGAAGGGCGACCCGGTGGCCATCGGCTACCTCGAGCGCTTCGTCGCCGACTGGGCCAACCACAATCGCGACAGCGCCCACGCGGCTCCGGTCTCGACCGGCAAGAAGGTGGCCGTCGTCGGCTCGGGCCCGGCCGGCCTGACCGCCGCGGGCGAGCTGGCCAAGCGCGGCCACGAGGTGACCATCTTCGAGGCCTTCCACGCGGCCGGCGGCGTGCTGATCTACGGCATCCCCGAGTTCCGCCTGCCCAAGGACATCGTCCACGACGAGATCAGCCGGCTCGAGTCGATGGGCGTGCACGATCGAGCCCAACGCCATCGTCGGCAAGACGTACACGCCTCGACGAGATGCGAGAGCAGTTCGACGCCGTGTTCATCGCCGTCGGCGCCGGCCTGCCGGTGTTCATGGACATCCCGGGCGAGAACCTCAAGGGCGTCTACTCGGCCAACGAGTATCTGACCCGCGTCAACCTGATGGGCGCCTATCGGCCCGAGTCGGACACGCCCGTCTTGCGCGGCCAGCGCGTGGCCGTGGTCGGCGGCGGCAACGTGGCCATGGACTCCGTGCGCACGGCACGCCGCCTGGGCGCCAGCCGAGGCGATGATCGTCTACCGGCGCAGCGACGAGGAGATGCCCGCCCGGCGCGAGGAAGTCCACCACGCGGAAGAGGAAGGCATCCGCTTCGAGTTCCTCGTCGGCGCCGGTCGAGGTGCTCGGCGACGAACGGCTGGGTGACCGGTCTGCGCTGCGTGCGCATGGAGCTGGGCGAGCCCGACGACTCCGGCCGGCGCCGGCCGGTACCCGTGCCCGGGCTCGGAGTTCGTGATCGACTGCGACATGGTCGTGGTCGCCATCGGCACGCGCGCCAACCCCCTGCTGACCAAGCGACCACCGGCCTGAACAGTCAACAAGTGGGGCTACATCGAGGTCGACGACGCGGGCATGACCAGCATGCCCGGCGTGTTCGCCGGCGGCGACATCGTGCGCGGCGCGGCGACCGTCATCCTGGCCATGGGCGACGGCAAGCGCGCCGCGGCGGCGATCGACGCGTACCTGGCCGGCGCCCTGCCGGAAGTTTCCGCCGTGGAGGCGCAGCCCGTCGGCTGAATTCGGCCTTCCCGGGCCAGTTACCATGTGCGCACCCGCGCCCGTGCACCCCGAGCGTGCCAATGCACGCGTTGTGCGGCCAGCGACGGCCCAGGCAGTCCTGGGAGGAGGTAGCCAAATGTCCAGAGCAACGTTCGTGTCGCTGGCGCTCGGAGCGCTCGTGTTCGGCGCGTGCAGCAGTGCGCCCACGCCCACGGCGGCACCCACGGCTGCGCCGACCACGGCGCCGACCGACGCCCCAACCGCGGCCCCGACTGAGCCCGGCGGCCGGCTGGCGGCCATCAAGAGCCGCGGCGAGCTGATCTGCGGCGTCAACGGGGGCCTGCCCGGCTTCAGTTTCCTAGAGCAGGGCACCGGCGCCTGGTCGGGCTTCGACGTCGACTTCTGCCGCGCCGTTGCCGCGGCCGTCCTGGGCGACCCGGACGCGATCCAGTACCGGCCACTGTCAGCCGACGATCGCGGCCCCGCGCTCCAGACGGGCGAAATAGACGTGCTCATCCGCAATACGACCTGGACCGTCACGCGCGACACGCAGTGGGGCCAGTTCGCACCGACGACCTTCTACGACGGCCAGGGCATCATGGTTCGCGCCGACGTCGGGGCGACGACGCTCGCAGACCTGGCCGGCGCCACCGTCTGCGTCCAGTCGGGCACCACGACCGAGCTCAACCTGGCCGACGCGATGGCCGTCGCCGGCAACGAGGGCAACTACACGGCGTCCGTCTTCCCCGAGATCGACGAGACATACAACACGTACGGATCGGGCGCCTGCGACGCAGTTACATCCGACCGCTCACAGCTCGTCTCGCGACGCAGCCAGATGGCCAACCCGGCCGACCACGTCCTGCTCGAGGTGGTCATGTCCAAGGAGCCGCTCGGACCGGTCACGCCGCTTAACGACGATGCCTGGTTCAACGTCGTCAAGTGGACCGTCTTCGCCATCTTCGAGGCGGAGGAGCAAGGCATCACCCAGGCCAACGTCGAGCAGATGCGCGACACGAGCGACAACCCGGTCGTCAAGCGCCTGCTCGGCACCGATCCGGACGGCCAGCAGGGCACTTTGCTCGGCCTCGAGAACGGCTGGGTGGTCGATGTCATCTCCGCCGTCGGCAACTATGGCGAGATCTTCGAGCGCAACGTTGGACCGAACACAGTTCTGGGCCTCGACCGCGGGCTCAACCGACTGTGGACCGAAGGCGGTCTGCTCTATTCGCCGCCCTATCGCTAAGCCACGCTGAAGATCGGGGCGGGCACCTGCCCGCCCCGATCGCTCTACCGGTCAAACTGACCGCCACACGCCGATGACCGCGACGGCACATCCCGGCCCGGGCAGCCGCGCTGGTTCCGCCCCGCCGCCATGGCGCGACATTCGAGTCCTTCGCGTCGCCGGACAGGTCGCTGTGCTGGCCGTGGTGCTGCTCGGCGGCTACCTGCTCTGGTCGACCTTCTCGACCAACATGGCCAGCTCGCGCCTGTCGGTCAACCTCGACTTCTTGCCCGCCACGGCGGGCTTCGACATCTCGCAGACCCTGATCCCGTACACGACGCGCGATTCATACGGTCACGCATTCCTGGTCGGGCTGCTCAACACGCTCATGGTCAGCAGCGTGGGCATCATCCTCGCCACGCTGCTCGGAGTCGTTGTCGGCGTCGCTCGGCTGTCGCGCAACTGGCTGGTCAACAAGATCGCCTCGGGCTATGTCGAGATCATGCGCAACACGCCGCTGTTGGTGCAGCTGCTGCTGATGTACATCTTCCTGCTCCAGCTGCCCACGGTCGCCAACTCGTTTGCACTGCCCGGGTCGGTGTTTCTCAACCAGCGCGGCCTGTTCCTGCCCCGCCCGGTGGCCGCGGATCAGTTCGCCATCTGGCTGGCGATCGTCTTTGTCGCCCTCGGGGTGGCCCTCGTCCTGGCCCGGATCTCCGTCCTTCGACAGGGACGTGGTGAGCCGGCCCGCGCGCTCGCCAGGATCGGCCTGCTCGTCTTCCTGGCCGTCGTCGGGCTCGGCTGGCTCGTGCTCCAGCCGATGACCTTCGAGCTGCCCGAGTTGCAGCGCTTCAACTTCACCGGCGGCGTGGTCCTCTCGCCGCCCTTCGCGGCGCTCCTGTTCGGCCTGGTCATCTACACCGCGGCGTTCATCGGCGAGGTCGTCCGCGGCGGCATCCAGGCCGTCCGGCGCGGCCAGCTGGAGGCGGCCTACGCGATCGGCCTGCGACCGGGCCAGGCGCTGCGCCTGATCGTCTTCCCGCAGGCCCTGCGCATCATCGTGCCGCCGCTCACCAGCCAGTACCTGAACCTGACCAAGAACTCGAGCCTGGCTATCGCGGTGGGCTTCCCGGACATGTTCGCGGTCAGCCGGACAATGGCCAATCAGACCGGCCAGCCGGTGTCGGTCATCGCGCTGGTCATGGGCACGTACCTGACCATCAGCCTGATCACGTCATTGTTCATGAATATCTACAACCGCCGCGTCCAGGTACTCGAGCGATGACGGTAACGGTCGAGCGCCTGCCGCCGCCCAGCTCGTCCGTCGGCGCGCGCGCATGGCTGCGCCAGAACATGTTCAGCGGCTGGGCGTCGTCGCTGGTCACGATCGTGCTCGGCATGATCATCGTCAGCCTCATCGTGCTGATCGCCGAGTGGGCGCTGACCCAGGCCCGCTGGGGCGTGATCACGACCAACCTGCGCCTGTTTCTGATCGGCCTGTATCCAATCGAGGAGGCCTGGCGGGTATGGCTGACGCTCGTCGTCGTCTCGATCCTGACCGGGCTAACCGCTGTCGCCCAGGGCGGGCGGGCGATGCGCACCCTGGCCAGCGGACTGGCCGGTGGCCAGGCCCTGCTCGGCCTCCTGGCCCTCCTCGCGGACATGGGCCTCAACGTGTCCGGCGCGCTGCTGATCAATACGCTAGTGGTCTGGCTGAGTTTCGCGATCGGCGTGCGCTTCGGGGTGCGCAGCCGAGCGTTGGGTTTCCTGTGGCTGGCCAGCGTGCCGGTGCTCTTCCTGCTGATGCAGGGCCTGGGACTGCCGCTGCTGCCGATGGTGTCGACCCACTTGTGGGGCGGCCTGCTGCTGACCTTCCTGCTGTCGGTCGGCGGCATCGCGCTAGCCTTCCCGTTCGGTGTCCTGCTCGCCCTTGGCCGGCGCAGCGACCTGCCCGCGGTTCGCCTGCTGAGCACGGCGTACATCGAGATCATCCGCGGCGTCCCGCTCGTCACGATGCTGTTCATGGCCGCGATCCTGCTGCCCCTCTTCCTGCCCGCGGACATGCGCATCGAGCACGTCTTCCGCGCGATGGTCGGCATCACCCTCTTCTCCGCGGCGTACGTGGCGGAGAACGTGCGCGGCGGCCTGCAGGCCATCCCGAGCGGCCAGATCGAGGCGGCCAATGCGATCGGCCTGAATGCCTATCAGCGCAACGTGTACATCGTCCTGCCCCAGGCGCTGCGGGCGGTCATTCCGGCCAATGTCGGGCTGTTCATCAGCCTGCTCAAGGACACCACTCTGGTCGCCATCGCCGGCACGGGTCTGCTCGAGCTGCTCGGCATCGGCGGTGCGGTCATTGCGCAGCCGGAGTGGATCGGTGCTGCAGCTCGAGGTGTACGTTTTCATCTCGGCGGTGTTCTTCTTCCTCTGCTACATGATGTCACAGGCCAGTTACCGTTTGGAGGAGAGCTGGGTGTCGGCAAGCGCTGATCAGCAGAGCGAGGACAGCCAGATGGTCGAGCACCGGACGCGACGAGATCATTGTCTGCCGCGATGTGCACAAGTGGTTCGGCCAGCTGCACGTGCTGCGCGGGATAGACATGACCGTTATGTCGGGCGAGGTGCTGGTCATCTTCGGCCCGTCGGGCTCGGGTAAGTCGACCTTCATCCGGACGATCAACCGGCTCGAGGAGCACCAGCGCGGCGACATCATCGTCGACGGCATCGAGCTGACCAACGACATCCGCAACATCGCTGCCATCCGGAGCGAGATCGGCATGGTCTTCCAGTCGTTCAACCTCTTCCCGCACCTGACCGCGCTCCAGAACGTGACCCTTGGCCCGATCCGCGTGCGCAAGGTGGCGCGCGCCAAGGCTGATAAGGCGGCCATGGAGCTGCTCGAGCGGGTGGGCATCCCCGAGCAGGCACACAAGCACCCGGCCGAGCTGTCGGGTGGCCAGCAGCAGCGCGTCGCGATCGCTCGCGCGCTGGCGATGCAGCCCAAGATCATGCTCTTCGATGAGCCGACATCGGCGCTCGACCCGGAGATGATCAACGAGGTGCTCGAGGTCATGCGCGAGCTGGCCGAGTCGGGCATGACCATGCTGGTGGTGACCCACGAGATGGGCTTCGCGCGCGCCGTGGCGGATCGAATGGTCTTCTTCGACGAAGGCCTGATCGTCGAACAGGGCCCGCCGGCGCAGATCTTCGACACGCCCCAGCAAGAGCGGACCAAGCAGTTCCTCTCTCAGATCCTGCACTGAAATCGAGGCTCGACTAGGACCTGGTCACCATCTCGCATCCGCCAGAGGCGGGCTCGACCAGGTCGAGGAGTTACGGCTAGGCCCCCTTGACGCTCACCGTGGCACGCCGATGGCAAGAGTCAGGAAGCGCTCCGGGCCGGGCTGCTCCAGGAAGTCGATGTCGGCCTGGGCCAGCGTCAGGCTGAACTCCGCGGTCAATGGCAGGCCGGTCACCACCCGTTCGGCGACCAGCCTGAAGGAGTACGTGCCGGCAACAAAGTGCCAGCCGTCAGGCGCGTCGAACAACGACAACGGGGCGGCGGCGTCGCGTGGGCTGATCAACAGCGGTACCGCGTCGGCCACGTACTCGTAGCTCAGGCCGCCCGTGGCCGGGTCGCTGACGAGGCGCAGCTGCTGGCCCCAGCGAAGCTCGACGCTCTGGCCTCCCAGGGGCGTCACCTCGAGAGCCATGTCCCGGATGACCTCGATGCGCTCGTTTCGGCCGGTGCTGACGAAGGCCGGCTGGAGGTAGACATAGGCCGAGCCCGACTCGCGGCCCTGGGCAACGCGAACCCGGTCGGGCAGGATGACGATCACCTCGGGCTGCTGGAGCGACAGGAAGATCGCCGCGCCAGAGAGCGGCAGCGACAGCAACGCCGCTATCAGCGGCACCCAGCGCAGGGAGACGAAGCGAACCAAGAATGAGCGCCCCCGGGCGGCCAACCGGGGCGGCACACGCAGCTCTGTCATCTGCTCTGCCCCGCTCGCCTAGCCCGGTCCGCCGATTACCGGCAGGCTGGCCGCCAAACGGTCGAGGACGAGCCGCTTGACCCCCTCCACCGGCACACGCTCCTGGGCCATCGAATTGCGCTCGCGCACCGTCACCGCGCCGTCCTCGAGCGAATCGACGTCGACCGTGACGCACCACGGCGTGCCGATCTCGTCCTGCCGGCGGTAGAGCTTGCCGATCGAGGCAGTGTCGTCGTAGACGGCCATCATGTCGCGCCGCAGGTCGGCCACGATCTGCTGGCACAGCTCGACGATCTCGGGCCGCTTCTTGAGCAGCGGCAGTACGGCCACCTTGTACGGCGCGAGCTGCGGATGAAGCGCGAGCGAGACGCGCTTCTCGCCGCGCACCTCCTCCTCGCGGTACGAGTCGATCAGGAAGGTGAAGGCGGCGCGGTCCGGCCCACCGGCGGTCTCCACGATCCACGGCACGTAACGAGGTCTCGCTCAGCGGATCGAAGTACTCGAGGCTCTCGCCGCTCTCCTGCTGGTGGCGGCCGAGATCCCAGTCGCCGCGGTTGTGGATGCCCTCGAGCTCCTTCCAGCCGAACGGGAAGCGGTACTCGATATCGATCGCCTTCTTGGCGTAGTGAGCCAGCTCGTCCGGCGCGTGCTCGCGGAAGCGCAACCGCGCCTCGGTCGACGCCGTAGCCCGTGTACCACGCCCAGCGCCGCGGCAGCCACTCCTCGAAGATGCGCGCCGCGTCGGCGGGCGGCACGAAGTACTGCATCTCCATCTGCTCGAACTCGCGCATGCGGAAGACGAAGTTGCCCGGGCTGATCTCGTTGCGGAAGCTCTTGCCGATCTGGGCAATGCCGAAGGGCAGCTTCTTGCGCGTCGACTGCTGGACGTTCTTGAAGTTGACGTAGCTGCCCTGCGCCGTCTCGGGGCGCAGGTAGATCGCCGCCGCATCCTGCTCGACCGGGCCCATGAACGTCTTGAACATCAGGTTGAAGCGGCGCGGCGCGCGAAGTGGGCCGCCGTCGACCGGGCACTTCAGGCCCAGCCGCTCGACGATGTTCGGGTCGCGCTTGTCGGTCTCGGACAGGCTCTTCCGTGCCGGGCAGCTCGTCGAGCCTGAAGCGCAGCTGGTCAGTGGCGCACTCGACCAGCGGATCGCTGAACGACTCGACGTGGCCGGACGTCACCCACACCTGGGGGTGCATCAGGATGCCGGCATCGAGGCCGACGATGTCGTCGCGCTCCTGGACCATGGCCCGCCACCAGGCGCGCTTGACGTTGTTCTTGAGCTCGACGCCGAGCGGGCCGTAGTCCCACACGGCGTTGATGCCGCCGTAGATCTCCGAGCTGGGAAACACGAAGCCGCGCCGCTTGGCGAGCGACACGATGGTGTCGAGGTTGGCGACGGCGGGCGCCGGATCGGGCAGTGGTCGGTCAAGGGAAGTCTCCTGGCTGCGCCGGCTCTGGCATGGCCGGTCGCTGGAACGGCATTCTCGCACGAAGAGAGGCCCGGCCTTCCGGCCGGGCCTCACAGACTGGCCCGCAGATTGGCTCAGTAGTCTTCGAGGCAGTACTCGTTGTTGACGTAGGAGGAACCACCGCGCTGGGCCTTGTACCAGTCGTATTCGACGCGGGCCGTGCCCTGCACCGACCCGTTGTTCAGCCACGACAGTTCCACCCACACATCGAAGAACCCGTGCGGGCTTTCGGGCACCATCCACGCGCGCCGGGCAAAGCCGTGGCCGGCATAGGCGGGCACAGTCTCGCTGGCCTGCGCGCTCTGCCACGAGCTGGTGTAGATCGTGTGGAACGTCGCCCCCGGGCTGACTGCCTGGCGGCGGACCTTGAAGCGCCACTTGACCGTCGTCTTGTTCGCATAGTTGCCGTGCATCAACGGCGGTCGCACGGTGATCCTGTCAAGATCGTGGCTGCCGCCCGTTTCGTAGACGCACACGGCGCCCTTTGGCCCGCTCGGCCCGGTGTCGCTCACCTCCCAGTAACCGCACGTGCCGACGCAGTCCTTCAAAACAGTCTCTGCGGCTGCCGGCGTGACGGTGACAGCGAGCGAGCTGATGGCGAAGGCAAGCCCCAGCATCAGGCGCATGGATGATCGTCGAGTCATTCTGTCCCTTCCCTTGGTCCAGCCTGGCCCGGCTGGAAGGGCACAGTATGACGTGCTAGCGGACAGATGCGCGGGCAATCTGCGGAGGCTGGCGGACCTCGTCGAGGAAGGCGAGCGAGCGCGCCTCGCGTTCGAGCACGGCGCGGATGAAGCGGCGCAGGGCCGACTCGACCTCGGCCTCCACCGCAGCCGGCATGCGCAGCCCGGCGATGGCCTCGATGTCCAGCCGGCGGTAGGCGCGCAGCAGCTTGAGCGCGGCGAGCGACAGCGGCGACTGCTCCGCACGGCGGCGGTGGATGGCGCGAGCACAGCGTGCCGCCCAGCAGCGGCACCCAGCGGAACTCCTCATCGACCTCCAGCACCCGGTCGCACTCGACGCAGCGCTCGACCTCGGGCCGCATGCCGAGCGCGTCGGCCAAGCCCGAACTCGAACCAGCGCGCGACGCGGCCGGGGGCCATGCCGTCGTCGAGCAGCTGGTAGGCGCGGCGCAGCAGCGCGTAGACCGGGATAGGCGAAGGCGCGCTCCTCGACTGCCCGCTCGGCCAGCTCGGCCAGGTACCAGGCGGTGGCCGTCGACTCGAGCCGTTCGCGCAGTGACAGCCAGGCGTGGGCGACGCTGGCCGAGGTGATCACGTCGAAAGTGCGGGCACGGACGAGCACCAGCTGCAGCTCGGCGAACGGCTCCACGGCGCCACCCAAACGGCTGCGCTGGCGGCGCACGCCCTTGGCGATCGCCTTGAGCTTGCCGTCGCTGCGGCGTCAGCAGGGTCAGCACGCGATCTGCCTCGCCCAGCTCGAAGCGGATCAGAACGATCGCCTCGGTGTGGTACACGCGCGGCGCCGGCACGGCACAAGCCTACGCCGCCCGATGGCCCTGTATTCTCGTCGCCGTGCTGACCTCGCCCGACATCGACTCGCTCATCGCCGACATCGAAGCCGAGATCCTGGACGTAATCCGCGTGGCCCAGGACGAACGGACCGGTGCCGCTGTACGAGATGGTTCGCTACCACCTCGGTCTCGACCGGATGACGGCCCGCGCGGCAAGCGCCTGCGGCCGCTGCTCGGCCTGCTGGCCTACGAGTCGCTGACCGGCGACCACCGCGCCGCGCTGCCCGGCGCCGCCGCAGTCGAGCTCGGCCACAACTTCAGCCTGGTCCACGACGACATCGAGGACCGCGACGTCGAGCGCCGCCACCGCGCCACGCTGTGGACTGTCTTCGGCATCGCCCAGGCGATCAACACCGGCGACACGCTGTTCACGCTCTCGCGCATGGCCCTGCACCGACTGACCGAGCTCGGCTTCTCGGACACCAAGGTGCTGGCCCTGATGCGCCTCTACGACGAGACCTGCCTGGCGCTGTGCGAGGGCCAGTTCATGGACATCTGGAGCGCCGAGCACGACGAGCGCCTGTCGGTCGACTTCTACTTCGACATGATCGGACGCAAGACGGCCGCCCTGATCGCCGCATCGGTGCAGGCCGGCGCGATGCTGGCGACCGACGATCAGCAGCGTCATCGACGCCTACCGCGGCTTCGGCTGGTCGCTCGGCATCGCTTTTCAGCTCAACGACGACCTGCTCGGCATCTGGGGCGACGAGCAGACGACGGGCAAGGAGCCGTCCGACCTTGCCAAGCACAAGAAGACACTGCCGGTGATCTACGCCCTCGAGCGGGCGCCGGACGAGCGACCGCGCCCGGCTGCGCCACGATCCTCGCCGATGACGAGCCCGCCGCGGAGGCGATCGCCGACGCGCGCGCCATCCTCGAGCGCTGCGGCGCGCGCGAGTACACCCGCGCGAGGCGCACGCGCCGAGCGCGACGCGGCGCTCGATCGCCTCGCTCAGCCGGCGTCGTCGGCGCACGAGGCGCTGGAACGGCTGCGCCAGATCGTCGTCTCGGCGATCAGCGCCTGACCGGCCGCCGCTCACGGTTGGCGAACCGAGCGTCGTGTAGGGCGCCGCAGCGGACGGGTTCGTGGCGGCGTGCGCCGCATGTTCCACAAGCGAACGCCGTGTCTGCTGGATCGGCTCGTGTCGTGCCATTCGAGCGATATTCGAGCGCGTGGCACAAAGGCGAGCCTGGCTCGGGGCAACGGCGTTCGGATGTTGGACTTGTGCAACAAGTCGACGGTGAGGTAGCTGCGCCCCAGGCCCGCGTGCGAGATTCGGAGCGAAGCCGCGCGTCAGCGACTCAGCGGCGTCGTGCGCTCAGTTTCGTCGGTACATGCCATCCCCTCACGGCATGCTCCTGTGCCCGTTGAGACGACATCACTATGCGCGTGTTGCGCGCCGGGCCGCCGCCCTAGGAGCTATATCAGCTGAGCTCGTCGGCGCCGGTGGCGTTGTCCGAGGTGCGCCGGACGACCAGCACCTTGCCCACTCGTCGGCCGTCGGTCGACTCTACGGTCAGCGTCAGCCCGTCTACCTCGACCGTGTCGCCGACCACCGGGACGCCGCCGATCTCGTGGTAGACCAGCCCGCCGACGGTGTCGTACTGCTCGCGGTCGGCAACTCCAGCTCGATCGCGAAGTGCTCGGTCAGATCGTCGATACTGGCCCGGCCGTCGATGCGCGCTTCGTCGTCCGAGATCGGCTCGATCATCGGTTCCTCGACGTCGTACTCGTCCTGGATCTCGCCGACGATCTCCTCGATCAGATCCTCGATCGTGACCAGGCCGGCCGTGCCGCCGTACTCGTCGAGCACGATGGCGATGTGCACCCTGCGCCGCTGGAAGTTGTGCAGCAGATCGTCGACCGAGATCGACTCGGGCACGAACAGCGGAGTACGCAGCAGGCTGGCTGATCTTGGGCGTCTCGCCCGTGACCGAGGATGGGCAGCAGGTCCTTGGCGTACAGGATGCCGATGACGTTGTCGATCGTCCCCTCGTAGATCGGGATGCGCGAATGGCCCTCGCGCACGATCGTCTCGACGATCTCGTCGAGTGGGGTGGTCGCCGGCAGGGCCTGATGTCGATGCGCGGGACCATCACCTCGTGTACGCGGCTCTCGACCCAGCTCGAGGACCGCCCCGATCATCTGCTGCTCCTCGGCCTCGATCACGCCCTGCTCGCCGCCGCGCTCGATGAGGATCATCAGCTCCTCGGCCGTGACCCGCTCCTGCTGCGCCTCGTCGATCCCGAAGAGGCGGGTGATGGCCTGGGTGGTGGTGGTCAGCAGCCATACGATCGGCGCCAGCAGTCGCCCGAGCAGGTCGAGCGGAACGGCGAAGAGCAACGCCAGCCGCTCCGCGTGGGCAAGGGCTACGGCCTTGGGCACCAGCTCGCCGAAGACGATGGTGACCAGGCTGACCACCGCAGTGACGACAAGCAGCGCGATCAGGCCAGCCTGCGGGGCGATCAGCGCGACCGAGGCGAGGACCCGCTCGATGTCGGCGACGATGGTCGCGCCGGCGAAGGCGGCGGCGAGGAAGCCGACGAAAGTGACGCCGATCTGGATCACAGCCAGGAAGCGACCAGGCTTGGAAACGAGCCGATGAACACGTCGCGCGCCGACGCTGCCCTCGTCCATCAGCTGCTCGATGCGCGTCCGGCGCACGCGGATCAGCGAGAACTCGGCCGCGACGAAGAGCGCGTTGATCGTGATCAGGATGGCGATGACGACGATTTCCAACGGGTCTCTAAGCCTCTTCGGTAGTCGCCGCGGGACGTCGCTCGCGGATGCGCGCCGGCATGCCCACGGCCAGCTTGCCCGGCGGCACGTCACGGGTGACGACCGATCCGGCGCCGGTGTAGGCACCCTCGCCGATCGTCACCGGCGCGCGCAGGATGGTGTCCGAGCCGATGAAGGCGCGGTCGCCGATGACCGTCCTGTGCTTGCGCCGGCCGTCGAAGTTGGCGGTGATCGTGCCCGCGCCGATATTCACGTCCGCGCCGATCTCGGCGTCACCGAGGTACGCTGAAGTGGTGCTGCTTGGAGCGCGCCCCGAAGCGCGTGTTCTTCTGCTCGGCGAAGTTGCCGATTTCGGCGCCGTCGCCGATCACGCAGCCGGTCCGGATATGCGCGAACGGTCCAACGCGGACGTCGTCGCCGAGCTGCGAGCTCTCGATCACGCTGGCCCATATGACGCAGCGCTCGCCGATCGTCGCATCGATGATCTGGCTGCCCGCCCGGATGACCGTGTCGCGTCCGATGCTGGTCGTGCCGCGCAATGTCACGCTGGGCTCGATCGTCACGTCCGGGGCAATCTCGACCGTCCCGTCGACTACCGCCGCGCCGGGGTCGCCGAAGGTGACGCCCGCCTCCATGTGCCGCTGGAGGATGGCGTACTGAAGCAGCAGCTGGACCTCGGCCAGGTCGGAGCGGTCGTTGACCCCGATCAGCTCGGAGGCCCAGTCAGCGCCGGCCGTCTCCTCGACAGCAGTCGCCGGCCGGCCGTCGGCTGCCGCCAGCTCGACCAGCTGGGTCAGGTACAGCTCGCCGCTCGTCGGCGACGGAGTCAGGCGTGCCAGCCCGTTCACCAGCCAGGCCCGGTCGAATGCGTACAGGCCGGCGTTGACCAGCTCGACGGCACGCTCGTCGTCGCCGGCGTCCTTCTCCTCCACGATCCGGGCGACCACGTCGCCCGACTGGATCAGGACCCGGCCGTAGCCGGTCGGATCGGGCCGCTCGGCGGCGGCGAGGGCCATCACCGCGCCGCGCTCGCGGCGCCGCTCGAGCATGTGAAGGACCGACGCGGGCTCGATCAGCGGCACGTCGCCGCTCAGCACGAGCACCTCCTCGACCTCCGCCGGCAGCACGTCCAGTGCCGCGCGCAGCGCATCGCCCGTGCCGCGTGGGTCAGCCTGGAGAGCAAAGTCGGCCTGATCTGCGAAGACGTCACGGATCTGGGCGGTAGCGGGCGAGTAGACGACGAGCGGCTGCGCGCCGGTCGCCTCGCGCGCTGCGTCGATGACGTAGGCCAGCATCGGCCGGCCGCAGATCGGGTGGAGCACCTTGGGCAGGCGCGACTTCATGCGCGTGCCGAGGCCGGCGGCCAGGATCACAGCTCTGGTTGTGGGTTGGCGGGGCGTCACGGCGGTCAGCAACCGCCGCTGGCTGATGGAGGTTGTTTGGGCGACATCGAGTCCACTGACTCTAGGGGCGCCCGGCCGAGAGTGTCAAACGGTGATTACCCTCACATGGTGGCCCCGCCGTCCGTCACTACGACGCCAATGAAGATTCGGCTTTCGGTGACCCTGGCAACGATGTCCCTCGGATGCCTGGTCGGGTGCAGCACTACGGCGCCCCCATCGGTGATCCCAAACTCTCCCGCGCCACCGCCAGTGGCCACGGCAGCCCACGCTCCGACGCCGACCGCCCCCGCCTCACCGCCCCCCTCGCGGACCCCGGCAGCAACCCTTGCGCCATCCAATCCGTCCGCGGGCCCGTCGCCGGTGGCGGGCCGGGTCGTGGACGTCGCTGCACACGAGACTCGGGCGCCCGCTCCCAATCGCAGTTTCGCCACCGGCATCTGGACCGGCAGCGAGCTGATCGTCTGGGGCGGACTCGAGCAGAGCGCCGATGGGACGGGCGTCCTTCCCGCTCCAGCTGAAGGACTCGCGTACAACCCTGATACCGATTCATGGCGTCGCATCGCCTCGGGGTCAATCGGTCGGCGATCTGGCCACCTCGCGACTTGGACAGGAACCGAGATGATCGTTTGGGGAGGCTACGCAGCGGGCCACAGGGACACTCAGCCTCCCCGAGGGGCGGCCTACGACCCGGCCACCGACTCCTGGCGAACGATCGCGCCATCGCCGATTCGCTGGGGTCTGCCCAGCGCTGGTGTCTGGACGGGATCCGAATGGGTTATCGCGGTCCAGCATCTCGACGGGCGCGTACGCATTGCAGCGTATGACCCCGAGACAGATCAATGGCGCCGGCTAACGGATCCTCCCCCTGGGTTCGCCGGGGTGGAAGTTGTGTGGACCGAGGACGAACTCATCTTGTCGGACGGGCAATCGATGCTGCGAATGGATCCCTCAGGCGAAGCATGGCGCCCGGGTTCAGTGCTGCCTGACCAGTCCCTCATACGCGGCCCACTGTTCTGGACTGGTGGGACGCTCATAGCGCGACTCGCTCATGACTGGCACTCGCCGACGTTCCTTGCCGCATGGGATCCGGCACGTGATCACTGGACCGAGCTCGAGGCTGCGCCTCACGAGCCGCCGGGCGATCCGTTGTGGATGAGCGGCCGAATCGGGTTCATCAACGGCGACCTCGTCTACGACGTCGCCACTGACAGCTGGTGGGACGCACCGGGGATGGTCGTCGACGACGCTGGGTATGAACGAGAGGGCCATGTGGCCGTCTGGGCGGACAGACACGCGATCGTCTGGGGTGGCTGGCTCTCTCCGATCGCGCCGATCGAGCCTTATGAGACCGGCTCTGTGCTCACTCCCGACTGGTAGTCAACTCCTGAATGCCACTGCCTCGATCTCGACCAGCGCGTCGCGCGGCAGGCCCGACACGGCAAAGGTCGAGCGCGCCGGTGGCGGATCGCCCACGAAGCGCGCGTAGACGGCGTTGAAGGCGGCGAAGTCGGCGAAGTCGGCCAGGAAGCAGCTCGTCTTGACCACGTCAGACATGGTCAGGCCAGCCGCGTCGAGGACGGCGAGGATGTTATTCAGGGCGCGTTCGGCCTGCGCCTCGATGCCGCCCTCGACCAGCTGACCGGTGGCCGGATCCAGCCCGACCTGGCCGGCCGTGAAGACGAGCTGGCCGGTGTCGATTGCCTGGCTGTAGGCGGCCACGGCGGAGGGGGCGTGTGCGGTCTTGATCGCACGCAGGGTCATGGAAACCTCCAGGCTGGCTCTGGTCCGACCAGATCGACGGCATTGACCAGCGCGTCGTCGAGATCGGCGGGTCGATTGATGATCAGGCTCCGTCCTCCTTCGACGGCGGACGCCAGCGAAGGATAGAGGGCGAAGAGGGTCGACCCCGAGCCGGACAGCAGCCACGCCCGACCGGTGCGCGCCTCGAGCTCGGCCCGCAGTGTGAGCAGGCGCGGCGCAAGCGAGACAGCGGCCGGCCACAGGTCATTCGCCTCGCGCAGCCGCTCAGCCCAGGCGGCCAGCTGGGTCCCGCTCAGGCCGCCGCCCAGCGCTGCCGCCAGCTCATCGGTCGGCGACCCAGCGGCCGGCGGCGAGCCGCTCGCGCCGAGAGCGTCGTAGCGGGCAAAGACGGCGGCCGTCGACATCGGTTCAGGCGGAGTGACCAGCAGCACGCCGGCATCGCCGATGACCGCCGGTAGTGGGGCGACCTGCTCACCACGACCCTCGATCAGCGCCGCCGGTACGCCGTGGGCGAAGAAGGGCACGTCCGCGCCGAGCGACAGGTATAGCTCCGCCAGCCTCGCCGGGGCCAGGTGCAACACGCCATGACGCGAGGGCCGCGTCGATTGCGGCTGCACCGTCCGAGCTGCCGCCGCCCAGCCCGCCGGCCATCGGAATGCGCTTGTCGAGGTGCGCAACGAGCGGCGGCAGGTCGCGGTCGGCGACTCGGCGCACGGCGGCGAAGGCGCGCAGCACGAGGTTGCCGTCGACCGGGCAGCCGGGCAGACCGGCGACCGTCAGCACGTCGCTGCCCAGGCCGTCGGCGAGGGCGACGGTCAGCTCGTCGGCCAGGCCGACGCGCAGGAAGATCGACCGCAGCGAGTGGAAGCCGTCGCCTCCGCGCGGCCCGACCGAGAGCGTCAGGTTGACCTTGGAGCGCGGCCGGGCGTGCATCAGCCGAGCGGTCCGACGGCGACCGCCAGGGCCAGCCACTCCTCGACGCTGACCGTCTGCGGACGGCGGTCAGGGGCGATGTCGACCTGCGCCATGGCCGCGTCGAAACGCGCCCGGCCGACCTGCCGGCAGCTGGCGCGGCAGGACGTTGTGGAGCATCTTGCGCCGCTCACGGAAGCCGGCCTGGACCAGCCGCCAGAGCTGCTCCTCGTCGTCCGCCGACAGTCGACGCGGCCGCGTCTCGCCGACCAGCACGGCCGACTGGACTTCGGGCGCGGGTTCGAACGCCGCTGCGGGCACGATCCGCGCAACGCGCACCGCGGCGTGGTACTGGACGAAGACAGACAGATAGCTCATGGCCCCCGGCAAGGCCGCGATCCGCTCAGCCACCTCGCGCTGGACCATGACCACGAAACGCTCCGGCCGCGGCTCCGCCCCCAGCACGTGATGCATGACTGGGCTGGTGATGTGATAGGGCAGGTTGGCCACGAGGTCCCACGGCGGTTGGACCAGCTCCGTCACGGGCACGTCGAGCGCGTCGGCCTCGACCAGGCGCAGCCGGCCGTCAGCCAGTGGGTCTGCGAAACGCGAGCGAAGGTGGCTTGCCAGCCGCGCATCAACCTCGACCGCGGTCACCTGCGCCGCCCGTTCGAGCAGGGCGCCGGTCAGGACGCCCAGTCCCGGCCCGATCTCGAGGATGTGCCGGCCGGCTGCCGGGTCGGCCAGGGCGACGATGTCCTCGAGCACGTCGCCGTCGACGAGATGGTTCTGGCTGCGACCCCGGCGCGAGCCAAGACCATGGCGGCGCAGGTAGCGCTCGACGCCCTCGGCCGACAGCCGCCGCGGATCGAGCTCGTCGATCGCCGGCCGGTCGGCCGTCAAGCGGGCTCCGGCAGGGCCAGCTTGAGCGACGGCTGGGCGGCCAGGTCCAGCCCGCCACGCTCGCCGGCCCGGGCGCGGAAGAACCCGGCGGCACCGATCATCGCCGCGTTGTCCGTGCACAGGCCCGGCCGCGGCACGACCACGCGAATGCCGAGCGATTCGGCACCCTCTTCGATGCGCCGGCGCAGAACGCTGTTGGCGGCCACTCCGCCGCCGACGACGATCGTGCGCGCGCCGTGCTCCTCCGCCGCGCGCAGTGTCTTGGCCGACAGGACGTCGACCACCGATTCCTGGAAGCCGTAGGCGAGCTCGGCGACCGCGGCCTGGGGCAGCGGCTGGGCATTCGAGCCCATCGCCTGCACGTCGATGCCCAGCTCGCGCGCGACCGCGCGCCGGGCCGCGGTCTTCAGCCCGCTGAACGAGAAGTCGAACGTATCGCCCAGCCAGGCGCGCGGGAACAGCCTGTCGCGCTGCTGCGCCCCGGCTGCCGCGCTCATGATTGCCGGGCCGCCGGGATAGGGCAGCCCGAGCAGCCGGCCGACCTTGTCGAACGCCTCGCCGGCGGCGTCGTCGACGGTCTGGCCGAGCAGCCGATAGCGCAGGTGATCGGCCATCTCGACCAGGAACGTGTGGCCGCCGCTGACGACCAGGGCGACCACCGGAAACTCGGGCGCAGGCACATCGACCTGATCGGATCGAGCAGCCAGGCGGCGTAGATGTGGCCCTCCAGATGATTGACCGGCACGAGCGGCAGATCGTGCACCCAGGCGAGCGTCTTGGCCATGGTGACGCCGACCAGCAGCGATCCGGCCAGGCCCGGGCCGTCGGTCACCGCGACGGCCTCGATGCTGCGACCAATCGTCGATGCCGGCCTGGCTGCGCGCGTGCTCGAGGACGGGGATCATCCAGCGCAGGTGGGCGCGGGCGGCAACCTCGGGCACGATCCCGCCTGTTGCACTGTGCAGCGCCACCTGGCTGGCCACAACGCTGGCCACGATCTGGCGGCCGTTCTCGACCACGGCCACGGCGGTCTCGTCGCACGACGTCTCGACGGCAAGGATGCGGCCGCTAGGGGCGCTGCTCATGAGCCGGTCGCCCGCTGGTCGCCCAGATCCTCGGCCGCCGAGTCGCCGTAGCGCTGGGCCATCTCCGCCAAACGCACGACCATCTCGGGCGTGTCCAGCGCAGACGTGGTCATGATCAGCGCGTCCTCGCCGTTGTCCGAGTAATAGCGCGGGCGAATGCCAACCGGCCGGAAGCCGAAGCGCGCATACAGCGCCCGCGCGGGCTCGTTGGAGAGGCGAACCTCGAGTGTCATGACGCGCGCGCCGAGGTCCCGTGCGAGGGCCATCAGCTCGACCATCAGCCGCCCGCCGATGCCCCGCCGGCGCACAGTGGGCAGGACGGCGAAGGTGGTCACGTGTGCCTCGTCGACCATCAGCCACAGGCCGCCATAGGCGACCGCCCGGCTCCCGGCGCGCACGATGAGGTAGTGCGCCATGCGGTTGGCCTGGATCTCCTGGCGGAACGCGTGGTCGGGCCACGGCACGGGGAAGCTGGCCATCTCGATGAGATGGACTGCGGCCACGTCGTCAAGCGTCATCGGCTCGACGCGCAATCTCAGCGGGGTCGGGCAGCCATGTCATCTCTGCCCCGGCTCGGGCGATGCCGCGCGGCAGCGCCACGTAGGCCGGCACCAGCTGTCGCCGGATCCTCGTGCCGTCCGTCGGCCAGCTCGCGCGCACCGAGCGTGGCCAGCGCCTGGGCCAGGCCGGCCAGGGCAACCTGCCCGCGCTCGACCGGCTCGTCACCGACCTGGGCCGCGTCGAGGTCCACGGCCACGATGTGCGCGCCGGCCAGCGCCGCGTCGATGTCGGTCGCGCCGGCCACCAGTCGCGCCGGCTCCAGCTCGACGACCGATCCGCCCTGCCGGCGCAGCCGATGGACGTACCGGTCGGCGGCCCCGGCGGGCAGGGTGACGGCGAGGTCGGACGAGTCGGCATCGTCGCCTCCGGCGGCGAACGCGAGCGCGCGCGTGGTGCAGACACCCACCAGCGGCACGTCCAGGCTGTAGGCGATCACCTTGGCCGTGGCCAAGCCGATGCGCAGGCCGGTGAAGCTGCCCGGACCGGTGCCCACGATCACGCCGCCGATGTCCCGACGCGCCAATTGGTTCGCCCGGAGCAGCTCGTCCAGCCGCTCGAGCAGCTGCTCGCCGTGGCGGTGGCGACTCTCGCCAGCGCCTTCGGCCGAGGAGCTGTCCGTCGGCTCGCGCCAGCGCCGCCAGCGGCGTGCGCGTGGCGGTCTCGAGGATGAGCAGCGGCCGGTCCGACATCAGCCGGCCGAGCCGAGGCGTGCGCCGGCCCAGCGCTGGGCCGCAGACAGGTAGCGCGCCTGGCCGGCGCGCGCCGCTTCGATCGTGACCGCCCGCTCGTCGTCCGCGGCGCGCGGCTCGATGCGCACGGTCAGCCGTTCCAGATCGATCTCAACCGGCAGCCGATCACCCCACTCGATGAGGGTCACGCCGTCGGCCTGGCGCTCGTCGACCAACCCGCCGGCCACGGCCTCCTCGGCGCCACTCAGTCGGTACAGATCCTGGTGGAACAGCGCCAACCGGCCGGCATACTCGGCCATCAGAGTGAAGCTCGGACTGTTGACCACCTCGCGCACGCCCAATCCGGCCGCGAAGCCCTTGGCGAACTGGGTCTTGCCCGCACCGAGCGGACCGAGCAGGGCAATCCGGTCGCCAGCCTGCGCCACGGCCGCGAGGGCCGCGGCCAGGTCGCGCGTCTCGGCCGCTGAACGGGTCGTGACGTTGACGGGCGTGGCTATGCCCGCCAGCCGGGTCGGTGTGGTCACGCGACCAAGTTAGCGGAACTGCCCGCTCGCCGGTAACGGCCGCGATCGGCCGCCACCGAGCTCGAACCGCTTGGTTGCCTCCTCGGCCAGGACTCGCCCGATCGCGAGCGACGCCGTGGCCGCCGGTGACGGAGCGTTGCGGACGTGCAGCACGTGGCCCGTGCCGCCGAGCCGGAAATCATCGACGAGGGTGCCATCGGGGTCGAGCGCCTGGGCGCGGACGCCCGATCGGCCGGGCGCGAGCTGGTCAAGCCGCAGCTCGGGCAGGTAACGGACCAGCGCCCGATGGAAGGCACGCTTGGACACGTCGCGCCACAGCTCGGCCGCGCCCGTGCGCCAGTAGCGCAGGGCCAGACGCGCAAAGCCGCGCGAGCCGATGATGCCGCCGACATCGCGCAGCGCGAGATCGCGCCGCCGGTAGCCCTCGCGCGCGAAGGCGAGCGCGGCATTGGGTCCAGCCCACACCTCACCGTCGATGCGCCGCGTGAAGTGGACGCCCAGGAACGGGAAGCGCGGATCGGGCACCGGATAGATCAGCCCGCGCACGAGCGGCCGTGCGTCCGCGCTCAAGACCCAGTAGCTGCCGCGGAAGGGAACGATCCGCTCGCTCGGCCGCTCGCCCGTGAGGCGGGCCACGCGGTCGGACTGGAGGCCAGCGCACGCCACCATGTCGCGCGTGACGAGCTCACCGCGGGTGGTGGCCAGGACGAGCTCGTGCGGGCGCTGGTCGATGCCGGTCAATCGACGGCCGGTCTCGATGACTCCGCCGCGGCCGCCGATCTCGTCCGCCAGGGCGGCGCACACCGCGCTGTAGTCGATGATGCCCGTGGTCGGGCTCCACAGCCCGCGCAGGCCGGTGGCGTGGGGCTCCAGCTCACGGATGCGCTCCGGCCCAACGATCTCAAGGCCGGGCACCTCGTTCGCGCCGGCGCGCTCGCCCAGGGCAGCGAGGCGCGGCAGCTCGGTCCGGTCAAGCGCCACGACCAGCTTGCCGCAGCGCTCGAACGGGATGTCGTGCTCGGCGGCGAAGGTCTCGAGCTCGAGCTTGCCCGCGCGGCACAGGCGCGCCTTGAGCGAACCCGGGGCGTAATAGATGCCGGCGTGGATGACGCCGCTGTTGCGGCCGCTCTGGTGGCTGGCCGGGCGATCCTCCTTGTCGAGCACCGCCAGGCGCAGTCCGGGGTGGGCGAGCAGAAGCTGGTAGGCAGTGGCCAGTCCGATGATGCCGGCGCCGACAATGACCATCTCGGCACGCGTGATCGGCTCGGGCTGGCTCATTGACCGGCGGCCGGCGGCTGCGCCGGCGCTCGTTGGGTGGGGCCCTCAGGCGTCGTAGCCGGGCTCCTCGTCGATCTCCTCGAGGCGCTCGATGAGTCGCTCGATGCCGCCCTCCTCGGACAGGACGCGCTGCATGGCGTCAGAGCCGCTGCCGAAGATCGTGCGCAGACACCGGATCGAAGAAGAGCATCGCCGCGCTGCCCAGCGCGCGGTACGGTCGGCTGGCCTCGAGGAACATCATCGCCGGGACCGAGTCATGCCGTACAAGCTGGATCTCGCGTGCGACGTACTCGACCGGATCGTCGTAAGTGGTCAGCTCGGCGCCTCCGACATCGCCCTCGCCGTCTCCCTGACGTGCCCCTTTCACCCGATGCGCGTCACTCGGGCCTCTCCATGCCAAGTGTCCGCAGGCCCAGTAGTACCGATCCGGCATGGTACACCCGGGGTACCCGGTATGCCATGCTTGTAACGACTTCCCACGGAATGGTGGTGCGGACGCGCGCCAGTTCAGCTTGGCACGATCTGCGCGCCGTTCTGGCCACCGATGAGTACGAATTCGTCGTCCAGCCCGACGTCGCCCACGTCGGTCACGTCGGCCATCACGCGCGTCCATCGCGACTGCTGCCCACGAGCGGCACGCGTCACCCCGCGCACGAGGGCCTGCGCGGCCGGCGCGTAGGCCCGCGCCCAGCCGTCGCCGTAGCCGACCGGCAACGTGGCGATGCGTGACTCCCGCGCGGTTCGCCAGCGGCCGCCGTAGCCGACCGGCGTGCCGGTCGGCGAGCGACTCGATGCGCAACGGCCGGCACTTGAGCGCCAGCGCCGGTCGCAGCCGCTCGACCGATGGACGATGCCGCGCGGTCCGATACCGGAAAGTCTGCGGGCAGCACCCCGTACAGGCCCAGGCCCGATGCGGACTCCTTCGTAGAGCGGCGCCCGGCCGGCCGAACAGGCCGCCGGTGGCAGCGAAATGTGCGCGCCGGGACGGCCAGGCCCGCGTCCGCGCAGCGCGGTCACGGCCCGTTCGAATGCCGCGTACCTGGGCGAGGGTCGCGGCGCCCTCCTCAGAGCGCGCAAGGTGCGACCACAGGCCGGCCAGCCGAACGCGCGGCGTGTCGGCGATGCGCCGGGCCAGCTCGGCCACAGCGCCGGGTTTGAAGTCCGCCGCGCGACAGGCCGGTCTCGACCTCGAGGTGGACGGCGCAGCTCGGCGCCCGTCAGGCCGCCGCACGCGCCACGGCGGCCAGCGTCGCGTGGCGATCGTCGGTCGCAGCCTCGGCGGCCACGATCTCGAAGCCTGCCTGCGCGGCGCTGGTGACCTCGCGCGGCGGGATCGGGAACAGGACCAGGATCGGCAGCCTGATGCCCGCGTCGCGCAGCGTCGTGCGCCTCGTCGAGCGATGCGACGCACAGCCGGTCGGCGCCGGCCTGCTCGAACACTCGTCCGACCGGGCACCAGCCCGTGGCCGTAGGCGTCGGCCTTGACGACTGCGTTGAGCGCCACGGCTGGCCCGACGAGCTCGCGCACCAGGCGCAGGTTGCCGGCCAGCGCGTCCTCGTCGATCTCGAGCCACACGCGGCGCGGCAGGACGGGCAGACCGGCGGCGGTCGAGTCGCTCGTCGATCGAGATCCGGCTGCTCAGCGCATGGTCGCGGCCACGGTCCGGCCAACTCGTGCCGGCGCGAGTGCGATCTCGTAGGGCAGATCAGACGCCAGCAGACCCGGCGTCGCCCAGCCGCTCGCTGATGCGCTCCCCGGCCCGGCCGTGCAGAAGACGGCCAGGCACGCGGCCTCGAACGGTGTCAGCCCGCTGGGCGAGCAAGCGCCCCGATCAGCCCGCCGAGCACGTCGCCGCTGCCGGCCGTAGCGAGGGCGGCATTGGCAAACGGTGAGATCGGCGCAGCCGGCCGTCGGGCGCGGCGATGACCGTCCGTGCGCCCTTGAGCACGACCACCTGGCCGAAACGCTCGGCGGCCCGCACGGCTGCGGCGCCGTCGCGCTCGGCGGCCGATTCGCCGCCGGGCGGTCGAGCAGTCGCGCGAACTCACCCGGGTGAGGCGTCAGCACGCAGTCGCGCGCGATTGCCTGGCCACCACCCGCCGCTGCCGCGCGAGCAGGTTGAGCGCCTCCGCCATCAGGACGGCCATGGGCGCGCCCTGTAGGCCGAGCAGCCCCAGCAGCAGGTCGCCGTTGCCTCGCTCTCGCGCACGCCCGGACCCGAAGACAAGAGCAGTCGGCCGTCGACGCTCGCTGAGTGCCAGCCAGCGCGGCGGCGGGATCGACGTCGAGCGGATCGGCCTGCTCGGGCAGTCCCAGCGTGATCGGCCTCCGGCACGCGTCCGGCAACAGCGGTCTGGAGCGAGCGCGGCACGGCCAGCACGACGAGTCCGGCGCCGCCGCGTGCGGCCGCCTAGGCGCACAGCAGCGCCGCACCGGCGTAGTCAAGCGACCCGCACACGCAGATGAGCGTGCCGTGACGTGCCCTTGTGGCTGTCAGGCCGAAGCCGCGCATGGGAGAGCAGTCGCAGCGCAGCGTCGCGGCGTTCGGGCTCGGCCAGGGCGGCCCCTATCGCTCCGCGCGCATTCCTGTTGCTCCAGGTCGCGCAGCCGCTCCATGCGCGCCAGTGAGCTGCTCTTCGCGCGCGTCGCCAGGCGCTCCTCGATGTCAAGCGGGAAGACGATACGCGCCGCCCCGAGCGCGGATGCCGAATGCGATTGCCACCGCATAGTCGCCCTCGTGGCTGATCGAGACCGCGATGCGGCCCATGCCCAGCTGCTCGGCGCGCGCCTGTGCCCGGCCGTGCAGGCCGACCGATGGCTGACCGGTGGGCAGCCGGACGATCTCGATGTCACGCCAGCCCACGCCGCGTACGCCCAGGCCGAGCACCTTGGATACTGCCTCCTTGGCCGCCCAGCGGCCGGCGAAGTTCTGCGGCCGGTTGCGCACGTAGCGCTGCTCGGAGTCGGTCAGCACGCGCTTGGGAAAGCGGTCGCCGAAGCGGCGCAGTGCCTGCGCAATGCGTTCGACCTTGATGATGTCGATGCCGAGCTCGGTCGTGCCCTCGGGCACAGGCGGGCAGCGCCATAGGCGCTCGAGGCTACTCGACCGTCACCGACTTCGCGAGGTTGCGCGGCTGGTCGACGTCCGTGCCGCGCGCAACAGCCGTGTGGTACGCGAACAGCTGGAGCGGGATCGCAGCCAGGATCGGGCTGAGCTCCTCGATCGTCTCAGGCACCCACAGGATGTCGTCGGCGTACTCGGTCATCTGCGTCGTCGCCCTCGGTCGCCACGGCCAGCACGCGCGCGTCGCGCGCGCGGCCCTCCATCACGTTGCTGACCAGCTTCTCCTGGACCGACGAGCGGGTGGCGATGGCGACCAGCGGCACCTCGGCGTCGAGCAGCGAGATGGGGCCGTGCTTGAGCTCGCCCGCGGCATAGCCCTCGGCGTGGACGTAGCTGACTTCCTTGAGCTTGAGGGCGCCCTCAAGCGCGACCGGGTAACCAATGCCGCGGCCGACGAACATGAAGCCACGCGAATTGACGTAGCGCCGCGCCAGCTCGCGCGCCGGCTCGGCCAGCACCAGCGCCCGCGCGGCCTTGTCGGGCAACGCGCGCAGCTCCTCGATGAGTTGCCGCTCGCGCTCGAGCGGCAGGCGGCCGCGCTGCTTGGCCATCGCCGCGGCAAGCAGGACGAGCGTCGTCACCTGCGTGGCGAAGGTCTTGGTGGCGACGACCGCGATCTCCGGGCCGGCCTGCAGGAAGAGCACCGCATCGGCCTCGCGCGTGATGGCCGACCCGACGGTATTGGTCACGGCGATGATCGGACAGCCCTGCGCTCGGGCGTAGCGCGTTGGGGCGATCGTGTCGGCCGTCTCGCCCGACTGGGTCACGGCGACGACCAGCGTGCGCTCGTCGAGCGGCGGCGGGCTGTAGCGGAACTCGGAGCCGATATTCCAGCGCGCCGGGCATGTGCAGCCAGTCCTGGAAGACGTATGCACCGACAGCGCTGGCGTAATTGGCCGTGCCGCAGGCGACGAACTCGATCGCGCTCGACGTCGCGCAGCCGGTCGGCGATCGGCTCAAGCTCGTCGAGCTCAATGGTCTCGTCGTGCACCCGGCCGGTGATCGCCGCCCTGAGCGCCTCGGGCTGCTCGTGCATCTCCTTGAGCATGAAGTGCGCGTAGCCGCCCTTCTCGGCCTTCTCGATCGACCAGTCGATCGTGTGCACCAGCCGCTCGCGCGGCTTGCCATCGACGTCGGTCACCGTGACCGAGTCGGGCGTCGATGTCGGCCACGTCGCCCTCGTCGAGGAAGATGACCCGGCGCGTGTGGGCGAGCACCGCGGCCACGTCAGAGGCGAGGAAGTTCTCGCCATCGCCCAGGCCGACGATGAGCGGCACGTTCATGCGCGCACCGACCAGTCGAGTCCGGCTCGCGCGGCATGCATCACCGCCACCGCATATGCGCCATGCGCCTGGCGCAGCGCGGCGCGCACGGCGTCGGCCAGGTCGCCCGGCGTAGGCCTCCTCGATCAGGTGCGCCAGGGCCTCAGTGTCGGTATCGGAGGTCAGCTCGTGGCCGCGCGCCGCGCAGGCCGTCGCGCAGTGCCTTGAAGTTCTCGATGATGCCGTTGTGGATGACCGTGATCTGGCCCGCTGCAATCGGTATGCGGGTGGGCGTTCAGGTCGTTCGGCCGGCCGTGCGTCGCCCAGCGCGTGTGGGCCAGGCCAACGGCCGCGCCGGGCGTGCCGTCTAGCAGCGCCGTGCGCAGGTTGGACAGCTTGCCGGCGCGCTTCTCAACGAACATCTCGCCGCTCGTCGTGACGAGCGCGATGCCGGCCGAGTCGTAGCCGCGATACTCGAGCCGGGCGAGGCCTTCGAGCAGGATGGGCGCCGCCTGGCGCGGCCCGATGTATCCGACGATTCCGCACATGTCGAGTGCCATTTCCTTCCGCGCGCTGTCCGCCTCGTGGACCGGTTAGTTCAGTCGCTCGACTGCGAGCGCCGCGAGCGAGTCGGCAGCCGCCGCAACTCGTCCCTCATCGTCAGCCCTCGACCATGATCCGCAGCGCAGACTCGGTGCCCGACGGCCGGACAAGCACGCGCCCGCCATCGCGAGCGACCCGCGCGCATCCTCGACCGCCCGGGCGAAGGTCGGATCTGCCTCCCACTGATCCTTGTGACGAACGTGGACCGTGCGTTGCTGCTGCGGGAAGAGCGGGATCTGCGCGGCCAGCTCGGACAGGCGGCCTGCCGCTGCGGGCGATGATCGACATAAGCTCGAGCGCAGTGACGATGCCGTCGCCGGCCATCGTGTACTCGCGCACGATGACGTGGCCGCTCTTCTCGCCACCCAGCTCGGCGCTCCATGACCAGCATGCCGTCGAGGATGTACTTGTCGCCGACCGGGGTGCGCGCGAGCCGCCCGCCGGCAGCGGCCAGGGCACCTGCTCCAGGCCGCCGTTCGACAGCACGCTGGCGACCACGATGCCCTTGGCAGGTTCCGCGCGCCAGCCGGTCGAGAGCGATGATGCCGATCAGCTGGTCACCGTCGACGACCTGCGCCGTGCTCATCGATTGCCACGCAGCGATCGGCGTCGCCGTCGAGCGCGAAGCCGATGTCGGCCTTCGTCTCGCGCCACAATCCGGGCGGCGTGCCTCGGGGGCCGTCGCGCCGCAGTCGAGGTTGATGTTGATGCCGTCGGGCTCGTTGAAGCGCACGTCGACGGTGGCCCCGGTGGCGGCCAGGATGCTGCGGCGCGACCGCCCCGGCCGACCCGTGGGCACAGTCGAGCACCACGCGGACGCTCGCTCGCGAAGGCGCGCGCCAGCCGAGCCGATGAGCGACGTATTCGTCGAGCCGCGCGTGGGCGTCGTGCAGGCGGCCGAGCATCGTCGTTGTCGCGGTCCGGCCAGCTCGTCCGCGCGCAGGATCATCGCTGCCAGCTCGTCTTCGACGACATCGTCGAGCTTCAGCCCGCCGCCGTCGACGACCTTCAGCCCGTTGTCGCGCGCCGGGTTGTGCGATGCCGAGACCATGATTCCGGTGCCGTAGCCACCGGCTGCCGGTCAGGTGGGCCAGCGCCGGCGTCGGACAGACACCCAGCCGATGCACGTCGGCGCCGAGCGACATGGCCCCGGCGGCAACGGCGGCGACGAGCATGTCGCCCGAACGGCGTGTGTCCTGACCGATCAGCAGCCGCCCGCCATCGCGGCCAGGCGCGCGCCCACCGCCCGGCCGAGGTCGAAGGCGAGCTTGGGCGTGAGGTCCGCGTTGACCACGCCGCGGATGCCGTCGGTGCCGAACAGGCGGCTCATGGGCCGATCGCCTGGCGGGCCAGTGGCGGGCCGGCCGGCGCCTGGATGACCACGGTCACCTGCGCCGGGCTGACCGCGATCAGCTCGAGGTCGGGTGGGACAGTCACTGTCACGGTCAGCACGTGGCTGCCCGGCGTCAGGCCGGCAACATCGACCTGGGCCATGACGGTGGCGCCATCGAGGCCGGCAAGATCCGCGACCAGCCCGCCGAATGTCACGTTCACCTGCGCCGTGGCCAACAGGTAGACGAGGTCGGGTTGCGTGCCCTGGAGCACAACGCCGGCGCTGTAGCTGTGCGAGCCGCGCTCTTCGGCAATGGTCAGCACCACGCGCACCTGGTCTCGACCGGCGACGCTCACGTCGTCCGGCAGGGCAAGCCCGACGATAGCCTCGAGGTCCGTCGTCCGCCCGCTGACGTCGATCGCCTGTGTCGGTGCTGCTTTCGAGGCGCGTGACTGTCGCCTCCTCGCCGCTGATGGTGACGACCAGCGGCTCGACCCTGACCGACGTGATGCGATAGCCGGGCGCGGGCTCGCCGATCAGCTGTGGAACGACGGGCAGGGTCCGGTTGGCCAGCTGGCGGGCAACGGCGATGCGCACCCGAGCACGTTGCGGATCGATCTCGACGTTGGGCACCTGGTTGCCGGTCGCATCAACGGCGATCAGCTCGATCTCGCGGTCGACGTTGAGCGCGCTGGCATCGATCGTCACGCGCGCCACGACGGCACTGACGGCGTCGACGCGCGAGCTCGCCCCGCGAATCGAGACCGACGAGGGTTCGGCCTGCGGTGGGCCGACGGTCAGGCCCTCGGGCACGCTGCCCAGGGTGACCGTGACCGGCAGATCGCGGTCCGCGACCGGGTCGAGCCGCACCTCGAAGCTCATGGGGCTCGAAGTCGACGACCTGGACGCGCTGGTCGAGCGCCACGACGGTGACCGTCACGCTGACTCTGGTTGACCGCCCGGGCGAGCCTCAACGCGCGACAGATCGACTGTGGCGCGAAAGGAGTCGGGCGACAGGACGCCCACGTCGAGCGGCGCGCGATAGCGGATGAGCGTCACCGGGACCGAGGTCCGACAGCAGCGTCGCACCGACCGGCGGACGAATGGCATCGACGGGCAGCTCGCCTGTCCCAGGTGCGCACGTTCTGGCCGACCACCAGGCCGCTGTACAGGACGGTCGCGAGCAGAATCGCTCCCAGCCTCAGCGGCCAGTTGCGGAGCAGGAAGTGGGCGACGCGCCTCACTCGACTCGGCCGGTCGTGGTCGGCGTTGGGGTCGGGGTCGTGGTCGGGGCCGCATGACCCGCGGCGGGAGCCTCGGCCGCGCGCGGAAGCCGCACGCGCCGGCGCAGGGGCAGGGCGCGGCGCCACGCGCTGGCCCGGGCGGGCAGCTGGGCAGCACTGAGCGGGCTGTGCTCGAGCAGGTCGATGAGTCCTTTGACGAGCCGCTGCTCGTCCAGATTGCGCACGATGCGGCCGCGCTCCACGAGGCTGACCGACCGGTCTCCTCGCTGACCACCACCGCCAGCGCATCGGTCTGCTCGGTGATGCCCAGAGCCGCGCGATGGCGCGTGCCGAAGCGCTCGCGGTAGACCCCCGTCTCCGACAGCGGCAGCACGACGCCCGCCGACACCAGCCGCTCATGGCGCACGATTACCGCCCCATCGTGGAGCGCCGAATGCGGCGTGAAGATCGTCTCGAGCAGCTCGAGCGACAGCTCGGCATCGATCATCACGCCTGTCTCGGCCGCGTCCTGGAGTCCAGTTTCGCGCTCGATCACGATCAATGCCCCGATCCGCTCGCCGCTCAGGCTCATCGGCCCCCGGCGCGATGATCCCCGCCACGCGTCTCGACCGATCGACGCGTCCCGGGTGCGAGCAGCCAGCCCAGGGAACCGACGCGGCCGATGCGCTCGAGGCCGCGGCGCAGCTCGGGCTGGAAGACGACGACCACGGCAAGCAGGCCGACCACCGCGCCGGCCTGCAGGATCTGCGACAGCAGCTGCAGGCCGAGGGCCTGGGCGACGACGTAGATCGCGTACAGCACGGTCACGCCGATCACCAGACGGACCGCACGGGTGCCCCGGATCAGGCTGAACAGAGCCGTAGATCAACAGAGCGGTCAGGCCGATGTCGAGCAGCGCGACCGGCTGGACCTCGAAGCTGTTGACCAGTTGAAGCAGCTGGTCCATTGCCGCCGATTGTAGTCGCGTCGCGTCGCGCGGCGCCCGGGGCGCCTAGCTGGGCCGCTCGCCGACCGCGACGCGGTCGCGGATGAGCTGCGCCAGGGCGGCCTCGAGCTCCGCATCCGGGGCGAGAGCCAGGAGGTGCTGGAGCAGCACGATCCGTTCGACGGCGCGCTCGTGCCAGCCGCGCAGAAAGTAGATCCGGGCCAGTTCGAGATGCACCCGCACCGAGCCCGAATCAAGCGCCACCGCCCGCAGACACGCGTCCAGCGCGGCCTCGAAGTGGCCGGCCAGGGTGTGCTCGGCGCTCTCGGACAGCCAGGCCGCGATGGCCGCCTGCTTGTTGCCCGCAGCACGCGCCTGCTCACCGGCCGCGGCCAGCGCCTCGCTGCCGGTCAAGTGCGTCGGCGCGGCGGCCGGCGCACGAGGCACGGCGGCGGGCTTGTCGCGCAGCCGCTCGATCTGCTCGCGGACCAGGGCCGCCTCGGCCCGCCGGCCACTGGCCAGCAGCGCCGCGGCCTGACCGGTCAGCGCATCAACGTGTTCCGGCGCGTGCTTGAGGGCGCGCCCGTAGGCCGCCAGCGCCTCCTTCGGTCGGCCGAGGCGGAGCAGCATGCTGCCCACAGCCATGTGCGGTAGGGCGCGGTCGCCGGCTACCTCGACGGCCACCTCGTAGTGACCCAGCGCCTCGGCGAAATGCCCCTCGGCCGCCTGCTGGTGGCCCAGACGGAGCGCCTGGTGATAGCGCGCGTAGGGATCGTCCACGCCTGGCGACCGTGCCGGCTCAGCCGGGCAATCTCAGCGCTTGGTGTACTGCGGCGCCTTGCGTGCGCGCTTGAGGCCGTACTTCTTGCGTTCCTTCATGCGCGGATCGCGCGTCAGGAAGCCGGCCTGGCGGAGCGGCAGCGCGGGCGCCTTCGGGGTCAGACTGGAGCAGTGCGCGGGCGATGCCGTGGCGGATCGCGCCGGCCTGGCCGTGATGGCCGCCGCCCTCGACCTTGATCATCGCGTTGTAGCGACCCTCGGTGTTGGTCACCTTGAAGGGCATCGTGATCTCGGCCAGGTCGACGGCATTGCCGAAGTGCTCTTCGAGCGAGCGGCCGTTGACGACGATCTCGCCTTCACCGGGCAGCAGGCGCACGCGAGCGACGCTCGTCTTGCGCCGGCCCGTGCCGTAGAAGAAAGCAGTGGTACTGGCGCCATCAGCGAGCCGAACCTCCCTTCGGCAGCGGCTCCGGCTGCTGCGCCTCGTGCGGATGCTCACCGCCCGCGTAGATCTTCAGCTTGCGGAGCTGCTGGACGCCCAGCTTGTTGCGCGGCAGCATACCCTTGACCGCGCGCCGGATGACCTCTTCGGGCCGCCGCGTGAGCAGGTCGGCCGAGGGTCTCCTGGCGCAGACCGCCCGGGATAGCCACTGTGGCGCGAGTAGGTCTTCTGCTCGCTGCTTGGCTCGCCGCCAACGTCGATCTTGCCCGGCGTTGAGCACGATGACGTGATCGCCGCTGTCGATGTGGGTGGCGAAGGTGGGCTTGTGCTTGCCCTCGAGAACGACGGCAATGCGCGACGCGAGCAGGCCGAGCCGCTGGCCGGTGGCGTCAACCACGAACCAGTGCCGCTCGATCTCGCTCGCCCTCGGGCTGTATGTCCTGATCATCGTTCTCGTTCGTCCTGTTCTGCGTCGTCCGTCTGCGTTTCGTTTCGCTCGTTCTCGTGCGCTTCGGCGTACCCGTCGCGCGGCGGGCCCATCGGCACCCTCCAGAGCGTCAGTCCGTGCGGCCGGTGCCGTCTCGCCGGCGAAGGCCGGGCGCCTTCGATGCCAGCGCCGGCTTACGTCGGCGGTGCTTGCCAGGCCCTGGCCTACGCGCATCAGCGCGGCCACGATGCGGCGGACCATCTGGCGCAGCAAGGCGTCACCAACCACCTCGATGGTGATCAACTGCCCTTTCTGCGGATCCGGACTCTGTGCAGGGTCCGGATCGGTTGTCTATCCCGGCCGCCAAAGGCCGAGAAATCGTGGCGACCGACCAGCGCCTGCGCCGCGTCGGCCATCGCCGCCACGTCGAGAGGCTGACGGACACCAAGAGCGTAGCGCTCGCGCAGCGGGCTGGGCGGCCCGTTCCAGATCAGGTATCGGTATTCGCGATACCTGGCCCGGTAACGCGGGCGGAAGTCCGCTTCGACTTTGCGCAACGGTCCGAGACCGATGTCCCTGGGCAGCAGAGCAGCGAGAGCCCGCTCGAGTTCCGGCCCGCCCAAGCCGGCCGCGGTAGGTGAATGCGATCACCTGCTCGCGGGCGTGGACCCCGGCATCCGTGCGGCCCGCACCGTCGACGCGCACCCGGCTCCCGGCCGAGAGGCGCGCCAGCGCGCGTTCCAACTCTCCCTGGACTGTCCGCCTTCCGACCTGGATCTGGAAGCCGGCAAAGTCAGTTCCGTCGTATTCGACCCGTGCGCTGTAGCGAGCGGGGCCGCCCTCTCGGGCGAGCTTCATGGTGCCGCCCCGTGGGGCAGGCGTGTTCTTCAGACCAGCTCGAGCTGGACCATCGGCGCCGCATCGCCGGCCCGTGGGCCGAGCTTGACGATGCGCGTGTAGCCCGAGTTGCGGTCATCGTACTTGGGTGCGATCTCGTTGATCAGCTTGTCGATCACGAGCGGCTCGTTGGGCAGCTGGGCGATGATCTGCCGCCGGGCGGCGAGCGTGCCCTGCTTGGCCAGCGTGATCACGTGCTCGACCTGACCACGCACTTCCTTGGCCCGTGCCTCGGTCGTCTTGATCGTCTCGTAGCGAAGCACGGCGACGATCAGGTTCGCGTACAGCGACTTCCGCGGGCCGGTCTTGCGGCTCAGCTTGCGGCCGCCGATGCAGTGCGCCATCGGGCCTACCCGTCCTCATCCAAGGTCAGCGGCTCGAGCACGTCCTCGGCGTCGAAGTCGGCGCCATCCGTTCCGTCGTCAGGCGGCAGGAAGCCGCGCATGCGCAGGCGCTCCTTCATCTCGTCGAGCGACTTCTTGCCGAAGTTACGCATGCGCAGCAGATCCTCGTCCTGGAGCTGCAGCAGCTGGCCGACCTTGACGATGTTGTTGCGCTTGAGCGAGTTGTAGGCACGCATCGGCAGATCGAGCTCCTCGATCGGCATGTCGAGCATGTTCGGCGGCAATGCCGCCGTGCCGGTCACGGCGCGCTCGCCGGCGACGAGCGCCTTGCCCGCCGAGGTGAACAGGCTGAACTGGCCGACCAGGATCTCGGCCGCGCGCGAGAGCGTCTCCTCGGGCGACAGCGTGCCGTCGGTCTCGATCTCGATGGTCAGCTTGTCGAAGTTGGTCATCTGGCCGACGCGTGTGTTCTCGACCGTGTAATTGACCTTGCGCACCGGCGAGAAGATGGCGTCGACCGGGATGACGCCGATCGGCAGCTGCTCGGTTCGCTCGGCGGCGAGGTAGCCCACGCCGCGCTCGACGGTCAGGTCGATCTCGACCGGCACGTCGTCCGAGTCGAGCGTCAGCAGATGCTGCTCGGGATTGATGATCTCGACATCGGCGTTGGGCTCGATGTCGTGCGCGGTAACCGCGCCGGCGCCCGACTTCTGAAGGCGCAGCTGCACCGGATGCGGAGCGAAGCTCTGCAGGCGCAGCTTCTTGACGTTGAGCACGATCTGGGTGACGTCTTCCTTGACGCCGGGGATGGTGCTGAACTCGTGGTACACGTCGCGGATCTGGATCGACGTGACCGCCGCCCCCTCGAGCGACGACAGCAGCACCCGGCGCAGGGCGTTGCCGATGGTCACGCCGTAGCCGGCCGGCAGCGGGCTGGCCTCGTACTTGGCGTACCAGTCCTGCTGCTCGCCTACCGGCTCGATCTGCGGATTCTCAAGTTCGATCATCTGGGGCTTACCTCGAGTAGTACTCGACCACCAGCTGCTCGTTGAGCTCGACCGGCATGTGCTCGCGCCGAGGCAGCGCCGTGACGCTGCCGGCCAGCCGGTCGATGTCAACGCTCAGCCAGTCAGGTCGCTGTGCGCCGCGCAATGTTTCGCGCGAGTTCTTGAAGTATTCCGAGTTGCGGCGGGTTTCGCGCACCTCGATCCGATCGCCCTGGGCAACCTGGTGCGACGGGATGGTCGTGCCCCGACCGTTGATCGCGAAGTGGCCGTGGGCGACGAGCTGGCGCGCCTGGGCGCGGCTGGTGGCGAAGCCCATCCGGAACACGACGTTGTCGAGGCGCGTCTCGAGCAGCCGAAGCAGGTTCTCGCCGGTCACCCCGGGGCGACTCTCGGCC
This sequence comes from uncultured Chloroflexia bacterium, assembly GCA_963704145.1. Lineage (GTDB taxonomy): Bacteria > Chloroflexota > Limnocylindria > Limnocylindrales > CSP1-4 > JALYGJ01. Next base: position 120,749 of record CAVPHB010000007.1, on the reverse strand, counting down.
ATCTCGAAGTAGCGCTTGAACTGGCGCTCGTGGACGCGAGTAGATGCGCCGCATCTTCTGCTTCTCGCGCAGCTGGACGCCGTATTCGGACACCTTGCGGCGGCGAATGCCGTGCTGGCCGGGCGGGTTGGGCCGGCGCTCAAAGGGGCACTTCTTGGTGTAGCACTTGGCGCCCTTGAGGTAGAGCTTCATGCCCTCACGGCGGCAGAGGCGCGACACGGGACCGCGGTAGCGTGACATCAGCGCGCTCCCTAGACCCGGCGTCGCTTGGGCGGGCGACAGCCGTTGTGCGGGATGGGCGTCACGTCCGTGATGGCTGTCACTTCGAGACCGGCAGCCTGGAGCGAGCGGATGGCCTGCTCGCGGCCGGCACCGGGTCCCTTGACGAAGACCTCGACCTGGCGCATGCCATGCTCCATCGCCTTGCGCGCAGCGCCCTCGGCGGACTGTGCGGCGGCGTATGGGCGTGCTCTTGCGGGAGCCCTTGAAGCCGGCCACGCCCGCGCTGCCCCACGAGATCGTGCCGCCCGACAGGTCGGTCATGGTGATGATCGTGTTATTGAAGCTGGCCTGGATGTGCGCGTGGCCCACCGGCACGTTCTTCTTCTCGCGCCGGCGTGTCTTGGTCGCGCGCTTACGTTCCGCCATCAGTGCTTCCCGATGCTCCCTTTACTTCTTGCGCCGGACGCCGACGGTCCGCTTGGGCCCGCGGCGTTGACGTGCGTTGGTCTTCGTTCGCTGGCCACGCACGGGCAGGTTGCGCCGATGGCGCAGTCCGCGATACGAGCCGATCTCCTGCAGGCGCTTGATGTTCAGAGCCACCTCGCGGCGCAGGTCGCCTTCGACCTTGTAGCGCCGATCGATGATCTCGCGCAGCCGATTGACCTGATCCTCGGTCAGGTCGCGCACGCGCGTGTCGGCGTTGACGTTCGCCTGGGCGATGATCTTCTGGCTGGTCGGCAGGCCGATGCCGTAGATGTACGTCAGCGCAATCTCGACGCGCTTCTCGCGCGGGATGTCGATGCCGGAGATGCGTGCCATCTGCGCCTAGCCCTGGCGCTGCTTGTGCTTGGGATTGCTGCAGATGACCATCACCACGCCGTGGCGGCGGATGACCTTGCAGCGCTCACAGCGCGTCTTGACCGATGCCGAGACCTTCACAGATTCCTCTTTACTTCAGTCGATACGTGATCCGGCCGCGCGAGAGGTCGTACGGCGACAACTCGACGCGCACCCGATCGCCGGGCAGGATACGGATGAAGTTCATCCGCAGCTTGCCGCTGATATGTGCCAGGACGCGGTGCTTGTTCTCCAGTTCAATGGCGAACATCGCGTTCGGCAACGGCTCGATGACCGTTCCCTCGACTTCGATTGCGTCCTTCTTGGCCACAGGCGGCGGCAGGCTCCCTCACACGATGATTGAGTGGTGATTGGGTCGTTCGGAAGGCCGATGGGAGCCGGCCGCCGAGCGCACAGAGTGACCGGGCACGGCCCGGCGCACGAAAGAGGAGTGTACCAGAGATATCACGCGACCGGCAACGCCTCGGTGGCCGGCGCAACATCCGTCGTCCGGACCGACACGGTCAGGATGCGCGGGCCGTCGGCCGTCACCGCAAGCGTGTGTCTCCCAATGCGCGGCGAGCGACCCGTCGGCGGTCGCGACCGTCCAGCCGTCGTCGCGGATGCGCACGTCGTGCGAGCCGAGGGTGAACATCGGCTCGATCGCCAGGCACAGCCCCGGCTCGATGCGTCGGCCGCGGCTGCCGGTGCGGTAGTTGGTGACCTGCGGCTCCTCGTGCATCTCGGTGCCGATGCCGTGGCCGACGAAGGCGCGAATGACGCCGTAGCCCTGGCGCGCGGGCGGTGTCCTCGATCGCGGCCGAGATGTCGGCCAGGATAGTCGCCCGGCTGGGCCGCGGCGATGCCGGCGTACATGGCCCGCTCGGTCGTCTCGACCAGCCGGCGCGCCGGTCGCGGGCACGTCGCCCACGATGAACGTGCGCGCCGCATCGCCGTGCCAGCCGTCGACGATCGCGCCGGCGTCGATCGACACGATCTGGCCGTCGCGGATGCGTCCGATTGCCGGGGACGCCGTGGACGATCTCGTCGTCGATCGAGATGCACAGCGAGTGGCGATACGGCGCGAGTGCGGCCGGGCACGCCGATGAACGAGGGCACGCGCGCCCGCGGCGCGGATCATCTCCTCGGCGATCGCGTCGAGCTGCGCGCGTCGTGACGCCCGGGCGCGATCTCCGTCCGCGAGCCGGTCGAGGACGTGTCGGCGACGAGCCGGCCAGCGAGCGCCATCCTCTCGATCTGGGCGCTGCTCTTGAGCGTCACGCGCCGCTCGGCGGTCGTCTGATCAGCGGCGTCGGCTGGGCGATCGCGCGCAGCAGCGCGTCGGTCACCTCGGCCACCGGCCGATCGCCCTCGACCGTGCTCAGCACGCCGCGATCGGTGTAGTAGTCGACGACCTCGAACATCGGCGGCAGCTGCCTCTCGAGGCGCGCCAGCGATCGTCGCGGGCTGGTCGTCGTCGCGCTGGTAGAGCGGCGCGCCCGTCGACGTCGCACTGGCCCGCCTTCTTGGGCGGCCGGGCGACCTCGTGGTAGACGTGATCGGGTGTGACCGTGCAGATCCAGCGTCCCGACAGGCGGCGCAGCAGCTCATCGCGCGTCGACGTCGACGTAGAGCGCGGCCACCGACCCGCCCGCCCAGCGGGCGAGCATGGCGTCAAGCGCCTCGGCCTGCGGCCGGGTGCGCGGAAAGCCGTCGAGGATGCTGCCCTGGCCGGTGTCGGCAGCGGAGAGTCGATCGCCGATCAGCTGCACGGTCAGCTCGTCCGGCACCAGCGCGCCGCGCTCGAGGTACGACTTGACCTTCCCACCGAGCGGCGTGGCGCGCTTGATGTGGTCGCGGAAGATGTCGCCCGAGGCCACGTGGGGGATCCCCAGCCGCTCGGCCAGGAGCACCGCCTGCGTGCCCTTGCCCGCACCCGGCGCTCCGACCATGACGTAGACCCTCAACGAATGAAGCCCTCGTAGTTGCGCATCATCAGTTGCGCCTCGATCTGTTTCATCGTCTCGACCACGACCGAGACCACGATCAGCAGTGCCGTGCCACCGAGGGCGAAGCCGCCCACCACGCCGCCGCTGAACAGCGACGAGAGCACGATCGGCGAGACCGCGATCAGGGCCAGGAAGATGGCCCCGGCGAGGCTCAGCCTGAACACCACCCGGGCGAGGTAGTCGCGCGTTGGGCGCACCGGGTCGGATGCCCGGGATGAAGCCGCCGTTCTTGCGTAACTGGTCGGCCGTCTCATCTGGTTTGAAGGTGAACGCGGTGTAGAAGTAGGTGAAGCCCATGGTCAGCAGGAAGTAGCCGACGATGTAGGCAATGCCGTTCGGGTTGAGGAAGCCGACGATCGCGTCGGCGATCTGGTTGGCCAGGGTGATCTGGGCCGCATCGGTGCCCGGCGGAGTGGCGAAGTAGGACGCGATCTGGGTCGGGAAGAGCAGGATGCTGACGGCGAAGATGATCGGGATCACGCCGGCCTGGTTTACGCGCAGCGGCAGGAACGTGGCCCCGCCCTGGTACATGCGCCGGCCGCGGACGCGGACTGGCGTACTGGATCGGGATGCGCCGCTGGCCTTCCTGGATGTAGACGATGACCGCGACGACGACGAGAGCGAGGATGACGAACGGCCACGCCGCCGGCGATGTCGGGCGAGCTGAGGTAGGCCGCCACGCCCTGCGGCACGCGCGCGACGATGCCGGCGAAGATGATGAAGCTGATGCCGTTGCCAATGCCGCGCTCGGTGATCAGCTCGCCGATCCACATCGCCAGCATGGTGCCCGCGGCGAGCGTGATCATCTGGCTCAGCGTCGCGAAACTCAGGATGTCGAAGTCGGTGACGATGTTGCTGGCGCTCAGGATGGCCAGGTAGCCGTAGGCCTGGAGCAGCGCGAGCGGCACGGTCAGGTAGCGCGTGTACTGGTTGATCCGGTTGCGGCCGTACTCGCCTTCGCGCGACAGGGCCTGCAGACGCGGCACGACGCCGGTCATGAGCTGCATGATGATCGAGGCGTTGATGTACGGGTTGACGCCCATGGCCACGATCGAGAACGAGCTCAGGCCGCCGCCCGAGAACAGGTCGAGCAACTGCAGGAAGGTCTGCGACTCGATCAGCCCACGCACGGCCTCGTGGTCGACGTCGGGCACCGGCACCACGGCCAGCGCGCGGTAGACCACGAGCACGCCCAGGACGAAGAGGATCCGGCGCCGGATGTCCGGCGCGCGGAAGGCGTTGATCAGAGCCTCGAACACGACTTAGCCCTCGACCGGCGGATTGGCCTTGGTGGTTCGCCGACGGGGCGCCTTGGGGGCGGACTCCGGCGCGGGCGATGCGACGGGGTCGGCTTCGACAGGCGCGCTGGCAGCGGGCTGGTCCTCGACCGCCGTATCGGCCTTGACCGGCGCAGCGGCCGATGGCGCGTCAGTCGCCGGCTCGGCGACGGCGGCGAGAAGCTGGACGAAGCCGCCGGCCTCCTCGATCTTGCGCCGCGCTGAAGCGCTGAACGCGTCGGCGGCGACGAACAGCTTCTGGTTGACCTCGCCCTGGCCGAGAACCTTGACCGGCTTCTTGGTGCCACCAATCAGCCCGGCTGATGCGAGCTGCTCGGCATTGACCGTCACGACCGGCTGGTCATCCTTCTTGGCGCCGCGCTTTGGCTTGCTCGGGTCGAGCTCAACACCGAACCGGCCGGCCTCGGCGTAGGCCGAGATCTGGCCGACGTTGACCACCGCATACTCGATCTTGAAGCGGTTCTTGAAACCGCGCAGCTTGGGTACGCGGATATGGATCGGCGTCTGGCCGCCCTCGAACCAGGCCGGAATGCTGCCTCCGGCGCGCGCCTTCTGGCCCTTTGTACCCCGGCCGGCGGTCTTGCCCTGGCCGGCGGCAATTCCGCGGCCGACGCGGGTACGGGCCCGCTTCGAGCCGGCGGCCGGGCGCAGGTCATGCAGCTTCACGACTCGCTCTCTTCCTTCTTCTGGCGCGACCGTGCTGGTCGCGCGGCGGCCGGCTCGGTCGACCCGGCGGTGGCATCGACGGACTCCGCGGCGGTCTCGCCGATCTGCTCGGTGCGAACCAGGAACCTGATCGCGCGGGTCATGCCGCGCAACGCGGGCGTATCGGCCATCTCGACCGTCTCGCCGATGCGGTGCAGGCCCAGCGCGCGCATCGTCGCCCGCGTCTGGCGGGTGTGGCCGATCGGGCTCCTGACCAGCGTGACGCGCAACCTAGCGGCCATTGCCGGTCACCTCCGCCGCGGGTCGGGCGCCCAACTCCGCGTTCGACTGGTCATGGGATCTGCTGCCCGGCTGGCCGCTGATCACGCTGCGCAACGTCTTTCCGCGGCGCTGCGACAGCTCCTCGGCACTGTGCATGTTGCGCAGCGCCTCGAGGGTGGCGCGCACGACGTTGACCGGGTTGGTCGAGCCGAGCGACTTGGACAGGATGTCACGAATGCCGGCAGCGACGACCACCGCGCGCACCGAGCCACCGGCGATGACGCCGGTGCCCTGCGACGCCGGCTTTAGGAAGCACCTTGCTGGCGCCGTACTGCTGGGTGATCTCGTGCGGGATGGTCGTGCCCACGAGAGGCACCTTGATCAGGTTCTTCTTGGCGTCCTCGACGCCCTTGCGGATGGCCTCGGGCACCTCGCCCGCCTTGCCCAGTCCGACGCCGACGTGGCCGGCCCCATCGCCGACGACGACGACCGCGCTGAAGCTGAAGCGACGACCGCCCTTGACGACCTTGGCGACACGGTTGATCTGCACGACGCGCTCTTCGAGCGTCAGACGGGCGGGGTCGATCCTGGGCAAAGGGTTACTCCTTGTGTCGTTCGAACTAGAAGTCGAGACCGGCTTCGCGCGCCGCCTCGGCCAGCGCACGGACGCGACCGTGGTATCGGAAGCCGGCGCGGTCGAACACGACCCGCTCGGCACCCGCCGCGCGGGCGCGCTCGGCGAGCAGCCGGCCGACGACCTTGGCGTGCTCGGTCTTGGTGCCGGCCTGCTCGCGGACGCTTTTCTCGAGCGATGAGGCACTGGCCAGCGTGCGACCGACCGAGTCGTCGATCAGCTGCGCATAGATCTGGTTCAGGCTGCGGAAGACGGCCAGCCGCGGCCGCTCGGTCGTGCCGGTCAGGGTCAGGCGCAGCCGCTGGTGGCGCTTGATGCGAGCGGCTTGACGTGAAGGCGCAAGACTCACTTCTTGCCTCCGATCTTGCCCGCCTTGCCGGCCTTGCGGCGAACGTGTTCGCCGGCGTAGCGGACACCCTTGCCCTTGTACGGCTCCGGCTTGCGCTTGCTGCGCACGCGCGCGGCGACGTGCCCGACGAGCTCTTTGTCGATGCCCACCACGGACAGCCGGACGGGCGTCTCCACCTCGAAGCCGATGCCCTCCGGCGGGTCGATCTCGATCGGATGGCTGTAGCCCAGGTTGAGCTGCAACTTCCGCCCGACGAGCTGGGCGCGATAGCCCACGCCGGTGATCTCGAGGCCCTTGCGGTAACCATCGGTCACGCCGATGACCATGTTCGCCAGCAGGGTGCGGGTCAGCCCATGCAGCTCGCGCGCCTTCTTCTCGTCCGAGGGACGCTCGACGCGCAATTGGTCGTCCTCGTGGACGATGCGCAGCTCAGGCGCGACGGTGCGCTCGAGCCGGCCGCGCGGGCCGCTGACCGCGACGTGATTGCCCTCGATGGCGATCTCGACGCCAGCGGGGATGGGAATGGCCATTCTGCCGATACGTGACATCGCGGCTACCAGATGTAGGCGAGCACTTCGCCCCCGAGTTGGGCCTGCCGGGCGCGCGAGCCGGTCATGATGCCGCGGCTGGTGCTGACGATGACCACGCCCAGTCCGCCAAGCACACGGGGGATATCTGTCTTGGTGGCGTAGACGCGCAGACCCGGCTTGCTGACCCGCTTGAGGCCGCTGATGACGGGCACCTTGCCGACGTACTTGAGGCGCAGGTGGAGCACGGTGTGAACGCCCTCGCGGTCCTCCTCATAGGCCTCGATGAAGCCCTCGTCGCGCAGGATCTCGGCGATCGCGCGCTTGGTGCGCGAGGCGGGCACGATGATCTCGGTGTGGCGCGCTCGGCTGCCGTTGCGGATGCGCGTGAGCATGTCGGCGATCGGATCTGAGATGTTCATCGGATCACCAGCTCGACTTGGTCACGCCGGGCAGCTCGCCCAGCAGTGCGCGCTCGCGGAAGCAGATGCGGCACAGCGCGAAACGGCGCATGTAGCGCGCGCGGCCGGCCGCAGACGAAGCAGCGGTTGTAGCCCTGCGACGTGTGATGCGGCTTGCGCTTCTGCTTTGCGATGAGTGATTTCTTGGCCATCGAGTCTCCTTGTCTGCCGCAGCCCTAGCCGGCGAAGGGCATGCCCAGCAGCTGCAGCAGCCGCTTGGCTTCCTCGTCCGTGCGGGCCGTGGTGACGATGCTCACCTCGAGCCCGCGCAGGCGGTCGATCTTGTCGTAGTCGATTTCCGGGAAGGCGAGCTGCTCGCGCAGCCCGAGTGAGTAGTTGCCGCGGCCGTCGAACGACTTGCCGGGCACGCCCCGGAAGTCGCGGATGCGCGGCAGCGCCAGCCGGGTCAGGCGCTCGAGGAAGTCCCACATGCGCTGGCCGCGCAGCGTGACCTTGATCCCGATCGGGTTGCCGGTGCGCAGCCGGAACTGCGCGATCGAGCGCCGGGCGCGGGTGATGATCGGCTTCTGGCCGGTGATCGCGGCCAGATCGCCGACCGCCGCGTCGAGCGACTTGGCATTGGTCAGGGCCTCGCCCATGCCGATGTTGACCACGATCTTGGACAGGCGTGGGACCTGCATCGGATTGGCGTAGCTGAACTCCTTCAGGAGCGCCGCCACGACCTCGTCCTGGTAGCGCTGGTGCAGTCCGTCCTCGCTCACTTCTTGCCCTCACGGCTGAGCGCTTCGCCGCAGTTCGAGCACAGCCGGACGGAGCGGCCGTCACCGGCGACACCATGCCTGACACGCGTCGGCTGACTGCAGTGCGGGCAGATGATCATCACCTTGCTGGCCAGGATGGGCTGCGGCACCTCGATGATGCCGCCCTGCTGGATGCGCGGCTGGCGCTCGGTGCGGCCCTGCTTGGGGCGCGGCTTGGTATGGCCGCTTGGCGATGTTGAGGCCCTCGATCACGACGGCGACATCGGCCAGCGGGCTGACGCTTGCGCCAGCTCGAACCGTACTTGGCGACGGTCTTCTTGAAGCCCTGGCGGTTGCGCACGACGTGCTCGACCGTGCCGCGCTTGCCGGCCTCCTTGCCCGACAGCACCAGCACCTGGTCGCCCTTGCGGATGTCGGCCACACGCGGCGCGCGCGAGCGGGGCATGGACTCGGGCCACTAGAGCACCTCCGGCGCGAGCGACACGATCTTCATGTAGTTCCGCGATCACGCAGCTCGCGCGCGACGGGGCCGAAGATGCGCGTCCCGCGCGGGTTGCCCTGGTTGTTGATCAGCACCGCGGCGTTCTCGTCGAAGCGGATGTAGCTGCCATCCGGCCGGCCCGAGCTCCTTGGTCGTGCGCACGATCACGGCCCGCACGACGTCGCCCTTCTTGACCGCGGCATTGGGGATCGCCTGCTTGACGCTGGCCACGATCACGTCACCCACGCCGGCGGTCGTCTTCTGCGAGCGGCCCAGGACGCGGATGCACTGGATCACCCGTGCGCCGGTGTTGTCGGCCACCTTGAGGCGGCTGTACTGCTGGATCACTGCGGGCGGCCTCCTCCGCGCGGCTGAGCGACTCCGCCTCACCCGCGCGATCGCGGCCGGGGTGAGCGGCGGCGTGGATCACCTCGCTCGTCGCCTCCTCCTCGGACACGACCGCCTCGCCGGCGCCTTCGCCGGCGCGCGACGAGGATCTCGACCATGCGCCAGCGCTTGGTGGCCGACAGTGGGCGCGACTCGACGATGCGCACGGTGTCGCCGATACGCGCCTCGTTGCGCTCGTCGTGCGCCTTGAACTTGGTCGTCAGGCGAATGACGCGCTTGTACAGCGGGTGGCGCGACAGGCGCTCGACCGACACGACGATCGTCTTGTCCATCTTGTCGGACACGACCCGGCCGACCTTCTCCTTGCGCATCGCGCGCGCAGCGCCTGCGGCGCTCATCGCTTACCTCCTCTGCCGCTCGCCGCGGGCTGGTGCTGCTTGCCGGTCCCAACCACCACTTGCGCCAGGTCGTGCCTCGTCGAGGCCGCGCTCGGTCATGACGGTCAGAATGCGCGCGATCGAGCGGCGCGTCTGAGTCAGCTGGCTGTGGTCGGTCAGCTGGCGCGTGGCCAGCTGGAAGCGCAGGTCGTACAGCTGGCGGCGCTGCGTGGCCAGCTCGGCCATGAGCTCGCTGTCGGTCAGCGCGCGGACCTTATCGATGTCCATCGCCGGCCACACCTTCGCGCACCAGGAACTTCACGTTGACGGGCAGCTTGTGGCCGGCCAGCCGCATCGCCTCGGCTGCCTCGGCCTACCGGCACGCCGGCCATCTCGAACAGGATCCGACCCGGCTTGACCACGGCGACCCAATGATCGGGCGCGCCCTTGCCCGAACCCATGCGCACCTCGGCCGGCTTCTTGGTCACCGGCTTGTCGGGGAAGACGCGGATCCAGATCTTGCCGCCGCGCTTGACGTAGCGCGTCATGGCGCGCCGTGCAGCCTCGATCTGGCGCGCGGTGATCCACGCCGGCTCGTCGGTCATCAGGGCGTAGTCGCCGAAGGCGATCGTCGTAGCCGCCCTTGGCCAGGCCGGACATGCGGCCGCGCTGGACCTTGCGATGCTTGACGCGACTGGGCATCAACATGGCTAGGCTCCCGCTCCGGCAGCGGCTGCCGCCTCGGGCGGCGCCTGCCGCTCGGGCATCACGTCGCCGCGATAGATCCACACCTTGACGCCGATGCGGCCGTAGGTGGTGTGGGCGTGGATCTGGCCGTAGCTGATGTCGGCGCGCAGCGTGTTGAGCGGGATGCGACCTTCCTTGTCCCACTCGCGGCGGGCCATCTCCGAGCCGCCCAGGCGGCCCGACACGGCGATGCGCACGCCCTTGGCGCCGGCCTTCATCGTGCGCTGGATAGACTGCTTGATGCGCCTTGCGGAAGGCGATACGCCGGCTGAGCTGCTGGGCGATGCTGTTGGCCACCAGCACCGCGTCGAGCTCGGGCTGGCGGATCTCCTTGATCTCGAGCTTGACCTTGGCTCGTCGTCAGCCGGCCGATCTGCTGGCGCAGGGCCTCGACGTTGGCCCCGCCCTTGCCGATGACGATGCCCGGCTTGGCGGTGCTGACGGTGACCGTCACGTGGTTGATGCCGCGCTCGATGTCGACCAGGCTGACGCTGGCATTGGCCAGCCGCCTGGTGACCAGCTGGCGGATGGTGATGTCTTCCTTGAGCAGCGTGGTGTACGTCTTGTCGGCGTACCACTTGGCGTTCCACGTTCGGGACGTGCCCAGGCGAAAGCCGTACGGGTGAACCTTGCGACCCATCCCTAGGCCTCCTTGCTCTCGACTACGACGGTGATGTGGGTCATCGGCTTGTGGATCGCGAAGGCGCGACCCTGCGCGCGCGGCCGGAAACGCTTGAGCGTGGGGCCCTTCGTTGGCCGTTGCCGCGACGACGACCAGGTCGTCGACGGCCAGGTCATGGTTGTTCTCGGCGTTGGCGGTGGCCGAGTTGAGCACCTTGGCCACGTCGCGCGCGGCCTCCTGGGGCATGTGCGCAGCACGGCGACGGCCTTCGCCACGGGCATGCCGACGATCGCGGCGTGACCAGGCGCGTCTTGCGCGTCGAGTGGCGGAGGTACTTGGCGGTGGCTGATACGCGCATCGGTCGTCCTACTTCAGCGCCGACGAGCGCTCGGTGTGCTTGCCGTGGCCGCGGAAGGTCCGCGTCGGCGAGAACTCACCCAGCCGGTGGCCGACCATGTTCTCGGTCACGTAGACCGGGATGTGCTTCTTGCCGTTGTAGACGGCAATCGTGTGGCCGACAAAGTCGGGGAAGATAACGCTGGCGCGCGACCACGTCTTGAGCACCTTCTTCTCGCTCTTGTGGTTCATCAACTGAACGCGCGAGAGCAGTCGTGCCTCGACGTAACGGACCCTTCTTCAGCGAACGTGACATCTGCCGATCCTCCCGGCCTAGCTCTTGCGGTGCCGGGAGCGAACGATGTTCCGCCCGGTGGTCTTGTTGCGCCGGGTGCGATGGCCCATCGCGGGCTGGCCCCACGGCGTCTTGGGCGGCATGCCCGTGGGCGACTTGCCCTCGCCGCCACCGTGCGGGTGGTCGCTCGGCGTCATCGCCACGCCGCGCATCTCGCGGCCGGCGGCCGATGTGCCGCGCTGCGGCCGGCCTTGCCCAGCGTTCTGGTTCTCGTGATCAAGGTTGCCGACCTGGCCGACGGTGGCCATGCAGCGCATGTCGACCCGCCGAACTTCGCCCGACGGCATGCGCACCTGGGCGTGGTCGCCTTCCTTGGCCAGCAACTGCGCGGCCGTACCGGCCGAGCGAACCATCTGGCCGCCGCGGCCGGGGACGAGCTCGATGTTGTGGATCGTCGTGCCGAGCGGGATGTTGCGCAGCGGCAGCGCGTTGCCGACGCGCGCCTCGGCCTTCGGTCCGGCGACGACCACGTCGCCGACCGTTCAAGCCGTTGGGCACGAGCATGTAGCGCTTCTCGCCGTCGCGGTAGTGCAGCAGGCCGATGCGCGCCGAGCGGTTGGGGTCGTACTCGACTGTCGCGAGCTCGGCCGGCACGTCGAACTTGTCGCGCTTGAAGTCGATTCGCCGATAGTGGCGCTTCTCGCCACCGCCACGATGGCGCACGGTCAGGCGACCCTGGCTGTTGCGGCCGCTGATGCGCTGCTTTGCGCTCGAGCAGCGGCTTGTGCGGCTGATCGGTCGTGATCTCCTCGAACGTCGAACGGGTCACGAACCGACGGCCGGGCGAGGTTGGCTTGTAGCTGCGCAGCGGCATCTGACTACACCCCCTCGAAGAATTCGATCTTCTGGCCCGCGGCCAGGGTGACGACGGCCTTCTTCCACGGCGAGGTCCAGCCCGTCGATCCGGCCGCCGGCGCCGGTTGCGCGACTTCTCCTTGGCCTTCGTGGTCGAGACGTTGACCGTCACGACGGTGACCTTGAAGAGCTCCTCGATGGCGTCCTTGACCTGCAGCTTGTTGGCGTCGCTGTGGACGCGGAAGGTGTACTTGCTGCGCTGCGTCTCGTCCATCGACTTCTCGCTGATGACCGGGCGCAGGATGATCTGCGGCTGCCTGGAGCGTCATGCGTACACCTCCGCCATCGTCGCCAGCGAGGGCTGGATGATGAGCAGCGTGTCGGCGTTGAGCACGTCGACGACGTTGAGCGAGTCGGCCCGGATGATCGAGACGCCGCGGCAGGTTGCGCGCCGACAGCTCGAGGATGGCGTCGCCTCCGGTGGCCACAACGAGCACCCGACCCGACGCATTCAGCGCGGCGAGGTAGCCGATCAGCTCGTGCGTCTTGGGCGCATCGAGGCCCAGATCGTCAACCACGCGCAACGCGCCGTCGCCGAACTTGGCAGTCAACGCGCCGTGCAGCGCGAGGCGCTTCATGCGCTTGGGCAGGCGCTGCTCGTAGCTGCGCGGGTGGGGCCCGAAGACGACGCCGCCGCCGGCGTAGTGGGGCGCGCGGCGCGATCCCTGGCGGGCGCGCCCGGTGCCCTTCTGGCGGTACGGCTTGGCGCCGCCACCGGACACCTCACCGCGGGTGAGCGTGTCGTGGGTACCCGTCCGCCGGCCGGCCAGCTGGGCGGTCACCGCCTGGTGCATGACAGCCTCATTGACCGGCGCCGCGAAGAGCGTCTCGGGCAGCTCGACCGTGCCCAGCTCGGCACCTGACTTGGAGAACAGCGTTGTGCTGGGCATCACTTGACCTTCTTGATCACGATCAGTGAGTTGCGCGCGCCGGGCAGCGGACCCTTGACCAGCAGCAGGTTGCGCTCGGCATCGGCACGCACGACGGTCACCTTCTTGATCGTCACCCGGTCGCTGCCCATGCGCCCGGCCATGCCGGTGCCCTTGAACACCCGGCCCGGGTAGGTGCCCGCGCCGATCGAGCCGGGCTGGCGGTGAGAGTCGGAACCGTGCGTCTCCGGACCGCGCCGAAAGTGGTGGCGCTTGATGGTGCCCGAGAAGCCACGGCCCTTGCTCACGCCGGTCGCCTCGACTGTCTCGCCGGCCTCGAACAGGCTCACGTCGAGCGTCTGGCCGACCTCGTAGGCCGTCACGTCCTCGAGCCGGAACTCGCGCGCGTGGCGGACGGGCGGCAGGCCCTTGAGCTGGCCGGCGCGCGGCTTGGTCAGCCGGCGTGCAGTGCCCGCGCCCATCTGGACCGCGCTGTAGCCGTCGCGATCGACGGTGCGCAGTGCGGTCACGGTGTTCGGTTGGATCTCCACGACCGAGACGGGCACCATGGTGCCGTCTTCGGCGAAGATCGAGGTCATGCCGACCTTGCGGCCGATTACTCCGATACTCATCTACATCTTGATCTCGATGTCGACACCCGCCGCGAGCGAGAGTCGCATCAATGCGTCGACCGTCTTGGCCGACGGGTCGAGGATGTCGATCAGCCGCTTGTGAGTCCGGATCTCGAACTGCTCACGGCTGTCCTTGTCGATGAACGGCGAGCGGATGACGGTGAACTTCTCGATCCGCGTAGGCAGCGGCACAGGCCCGACGACGTCGGCGCCGGTGCGCTGGGCCGTCTCCACGATCTGGAGGGCGGACTGATCCAGCAGCCGGTGGTCGTATGCCTTCAAGCGGATGCGAATGCGCTGCCGGGCCACCGTGCTACTCCTGGATCTCGGTGATCGGCGCCGGCGCCGACGGTGTGGCCACCCTCGCGGATGGCGAAGCGCTGGCCGGTCTCGAGCGCGATCGGGGTGATCAGCTCGACGTTCATGTCGACGTTGTCGCCGGGCATGACCATCTCCGCGCCACCGGTCAGGCCGATGGCCCCGGTCACGTCGGTCGTGCGCAGGTAGAACTGCGGCCGGTAGCCGTTGTAGAAGGGGGTATGGCGGCCGCCCTCCTCCTTGGTCAGCACGTACACCCGGGCGATGAACTTGGTGTGCGGCTTGACCGAGCCGGGCTTGGCCAGCACCTGGCCGCGCTCGATCTCCTCGCGCTCGATGCCGCGCAGCAGGCAGCCCACGTTGTCGCCCGCGCGACCCTCGTCGAGCAGCTTCTTGAACATCTCGACGCCGGTCACGACGACCTTGCGCGTGGCCTTGACGCCGACGATCTCGATCTCCTCGCCGACCTTGACGATGCCGCGCTCGATGCGCCCGGTGGCGACGGTGCCCCGGCCCTTGATGCCGAAGACGTCCTCGATCGGCATCAGGAAGGGCTTGTCGACCGCCCGCTCGGGGGTCGGGATGTACGAGTCGACCGCGTCCATCAGCTCCTGGATCGGGGCGTAGGCCGGGTCGGCCGGGTCGTTGCCCGCCTCGAGCGCCTTGAGCGCGCTGCCGCGGATGACCGGCACGTCGTCGCCCGGGAACTGGTACTTGGTCAGGAGCTCGCGCACCTCGAGCTCGACCAGCTCGAGCAGCTCGGGATCGTCGACCATGTCGACCTTGTTGAGGAAGACGACGATGTAGGGCACCTCGACCTGGCGCGCGAGCAGGATGTGCTCGCGTGTCTGGGGCATCGGGCCGTCGGTCGCGGCGACGACGAGGATCGCGCCGTCCATCTGGGCGGCGCCGGTGATCATGTTCTTGATGTAGTCGGCGTGGCCCGGGCAGTCGACGTGGGCGTAGTGGCGCGCGGTGGTCTCGTACTCGACGTGGGCGATGGCGATGGTGATGCCCCGCTCACGCTCCTCGGGCGCGTTGTCGATCGAATCGAAGGCGCGGTACTCGGACGAGCCCTTGAGGGACAGGTACTTGGTGATCGCCGCGGTGAGCGAGGTCTTGCCGTGGTCGATGTGGCCGATGGTGCCGATGTTGACGTGCGGCTTGGTGCGCTCGAACTTCTTCTTGGCCATCTTGGATGCTCTCCTCTAACCGCTCTGTCTAGCGATCACGTTGGCTGGAAACCGCCTTGGTGGCCGACTTCTGCGCCAGCTCGCTGGCGATCGACGACGGCACCTCGGCGTAGTGACTGAATTCCATGGAGAAGGTTGCCCGACCCTGGGTCATGCTGCGCAGATCAGTCGCGTAGCCGAACATCAGCGCCAGCGGCACGAAGGCACGCACGACCTGCGTCCGGTGACCTTCGCCCGTGCCGCGCGTCTCCATCCCCTCGATGTGGCCGCGCCGGCTGTTCAGGTCGCCGATCACGTCGCCCATGAACTCCTCGGGCATGATCACCTCGACGTGCATGATCGGCTCGAGGATGGCCGGGTCGGCCTTTTCGAAGGCATCCTTGACGGCCATCGAGCCGGCGATCTTGAAGGCCATCTCGGACGAGTCGACCTCATGGTACGAGCCGTCGACCAGGGTGACCTTGACATCGACCACGGGAAACCCGGCATAGATGCCCGTTTCGAGCGCCTCGCGGATGCCCGCGTCGATCGGCTTGATGTACTCGCGCGGGATCGTGCCGCCGACGATCTTGTCGACGAACTCGTAGCCGCCGCCCTTCTCCATCGGCTCGAGCCGGATCACCGCGTGGCCGTACTGGCCGCGACCGCCGGTCTGGCGCACGAAGCGGCCGTTGCCCGGCGCCGCACGGCGGACCGTCTCGCGATACGAAACCTGCGGCTTGCCCACGTTGGCCGCCACGTGGAACTCGCGCACCATGCGGTCGACGAGCACGTCGAGGTGCAGCTCGCCCATGCCGGCGATGAGCGTCTCCGAAGTCTCCGGATCGGTCTTGACGCGGAAGGTGGGGTCCTCTTCCGACAGGCGCTGCAGGGCGATGGCCAGCTTGTCCTGGTCGGCCTTCGTCTTGGGCTCGATCTTGACCTCGATGACCGGCTCGGGAAAGGTCATCGACTCGAGCACCACCGGGTGCTCGGGATCGGCCAGCGTGTCGCCGGTGAAGGTGTCCTTGAGGCCCACCGCGGCGGCAATATCACCGGCGTAGACCACATCGATGTCCTCGCGGTGGTTGGCATGCATCTGCAGGATGCGCCCGATGCGCTCCCTCTTGCCCTTGGTCGGGTTGAGCACGTAGGAGCCGGACTTGAGCGAGCCCGAGTAGACGCGGAAGAAGGCCAGCTTGCCCACGAACGGGTCGGCCGCGATCTTGAACGCGAGGGCGGCGAAGTGCTCGCTGTCGTTGGCCGTCAGCACGACCTCCTGGCCGCTGCGCGGGTCCAGGCCGATGAGCGGCGGGACGTCGAGCGGCGAGGGCAGGAAGGCGATCACCGCGTCGAGCATCAGCTGGATGCCCTTGTTCTTGAGCGCCGAGCCGGTCAGCACGGGCACGATCTTGTTCTGCAACGTGCCCAGGCGCAGGCCGTGGCGGATCTCGGCAGCGGTCAGCTCCTCGCCTTCGAGGAACTTGTGGGTCAGCTCGTCATCCACCTCGGCAACGGCCTCGACCATCAGCGCGCGATGCTTGCGCGCCTCGGCCAGCAGGTCGGCCGGGATCTCGCCCTCGACGATCGCGTCGCCCAGGTCGTTGCCGTAGGTGATCGCCTTCATGTTGATCAGGTCGACCACGCCGCGGAATGTGCCCTCGACGCCGATCGGGATCTGGATCGGCACCGGCCGGGCGCCCAGGCGCTCGCGGATCGAGTCGACGCCGCGCCAGAAGTCGGCGCCGGTGCGGTCGAGCTTGTTGATGAAGCAGAAACGCGGCACGCCGTAGCGGTCGGCCTGGCGCCAGACGGTCTCCGACTGGGGCTCGACCCCGGCCACGCCGTCAAAGACGACCACCGCGCCATCGAGCACCCTCAGGCTGCGCTCGACCTCCATGGTGAAGTCCACGTGCCCGGGCGTATCGATGATGTTGATCCGATGCTCGTCCCAGTAGCACGTAGTGGCAGCCGCGGTGATGGTGATCCCGCGCTCCTGCTCCTGGGGCATCCAGTCCATCGTCGCCGCGCCCTCATGCACCTCGCCGATCTTGTAGATCTTCTTGGTGTAGTAGAGGATGCGCTCGGTGACCGTCGTCTTGCCGGCGTCGATGTGGGCGATGATGCCGATGTTGCGCGTGCGCGCGAGCGGAACTTGGCGGACCATGATCGTCTGCTCTACCTGATCCCGGTCCGGCCTACCACTTGAAGTGGCTGAAGGCCTTGTTGGCCTCGGCCATCTTGTGGGTGTCTTCGCGGCGCTTGACCGCCGCGCCAATGCCGTTCATGGCATCGACCAGCTCAGACGCGAGCTTCTCGCTCATCGACTTGCCCGAACGCTTGCGCGCGGCCTGGACCAGCCAGCGCACGCCGAGCGACATGCGCCGGTCGCCGCGGATCTCGACCGGGACCTGGTAGGTCGCGCCACCGACACGGCGCGGCTTGACCTCGATGATCGGGGTGGCGTTGCGCAGCGCGGCATCGAGCACCTCGAGGCCAGGCCGGCGAGCGAACGACTCGGCCCGCGCCAGAGCCTGGCGCAGGATGCGCTCGGCCAGGCCCTTCTTGCCGTCCATCATCAGCTTGACCACGAAACGATCGGTGGTCCGGGTCATGGTCGGCGCGTACTTGGCCTTGCGCGGGATCTGGGCTCGACGGGGCATCTCTGGTGGGCCTTACTTGGGCTTCTTGGCGCCGTAGAGCGAACGGCTCTGCTTGCGGTCGCGCACGCCGGCAGCGTCAAGCGTGCCGCGGATGATGTGGTACTTGACCGACGGCAGATCGCGCACTCGGCCGCCGCGAACGAGCACGACCGAGTGCTCCTGCAGGTTGTGGCCGATGCCCGGGATGTAGGCCGTCACTTCCTGCTGGTTGGACAGGCGCACGCGGGCGATCTTGCGCAGGGCCGAGTTCGGCTTCTTGGGCGTCATGGTGCGCACCTGGAGGCAGACGCCGCGCTTCTGCGGGGCGCCCGGAATTGCCTCCTGGCGCTGGCGGAGGCTGTTCCAGTTCTTGCGCATGGCGGGCGCCTTGACCTTCTTGATCCGGCGCTGGCGGCCCTTGCGCACGAGCTGGTTGATCGTCGGCACGAACGCTGACTCCTGCTTTGTCTACTCTGCGCCCCGCCTGCTTGCGCGGCGCGCGTTGATCAATGGCTGGCTCATAGGTGGGCCTGATGCACGTGCCCCGCCGGCGGTTCGACCAGCGGCGCCGTCTCCCGCATCAGGAACGGCATGTGGCCCCTCAGGCCACGATCGCGGAGTGTACCAAAGGCGCCGAAAGCGCGCAACGCACGGTCACTGCCGCCCCCGACGCAGTGTGAACGTGGCGCCCAGGATGCGGCCGCGGATGACGCCCGCGGGACCGGCCAAACAGATGGCGAGACCCGCCGCGACTTGGTGCCGCTGCGGGTCCCACTAATAGACGAACGGGGCTACGCGGTAGTTTCGGACTCCGCGGCGACTTCGTCGAGTGACGGCTCGGCGCCGTCCTCGTCTTCCTCGTCGGGCAGGGCGAATGGGTTGTCGCCCAAGCCGGCCAGATCGCCGTCGCCGCTGGCGGCGGTCTCTCTCGAGCAGCGGGTTGTACTCGCCGCTCTGGACGGCTTCGGCCTCGGCACGCGCCTGCGCCTCGGCCAGGAAGATGTTGATCTCCTCCTCGCCGAAGCCCTCGGGCAGCTCGCCGCCGGCGAGCGCCTCGGCTGCCGCGCGCCGGGCGGCGGCACGAGCCGCGGCCAGGTTCTGCGGCGCGCCCGACCCGGCCGGGATGAGCTTGCCGATGATCACGTTCTCCTTGAGCCCGAGCAGCATGTCCTTGGAGCCGTTGATGGCCGCCTCGGTCAGCACCCGCGTCGTCTCCTGGAAGGAGGCCGCGGCGAGGAAGGACGACGTGTTCAGCGACGCCTTGGTCACGCCGAGCAGCACGGTCTCGGCCGTCGACGGCTCGCCGCCCTCGGCCATGACCTGGTTGTTGAGCTCCTCGAACTCGAACTGGTCGACGAGCTCGAACGGCAGCTGCTCCGAGTCGCCCGGCTGATCGATGCGCACCTTGCGCAGCATCTGGCGCACGATGATCTCGATGTGCTTGTCGTTGATGGTCACGCCCTGGCTGCGGTACACGCGCTGGACTTCCTTGACCAGGTAGCGCTGCACGGCATCGCGACCGCGTGTCTCGAGGTACTCCTGCGGGTTGATCGGCCCGTCGGTGATCGGGTCACCGGCGCGCACCAAC
The DNA here is from genome assembly GCA_963704145.1 of uncultured Chloroflexia bacterium. Classification (GTDB taxonomy): domain Bacteria; phylum Chloroflexota; class Limnocylindria; order Limnocylindrales; family CSP1-4; genus JALYGJ01. Next base: position 101,421 of record CAVPHB010000007.1, on the reverse strand, counting down.
TGGCCGTTCTCGACGAGCAGCTTGGCGTTGTGCGGGATGGCGTACTCGCGCTCGACAACGTCCTCGCTGCGGACGCGCAGTCCGTCGTCGGACTTGACCATGAAGCCCACGATCGGGCGCCCTGATCTCGTCAACCGTGCCGTTCTTGGCCTCGAGCCGCGGCGACGACCTGATTGGCCTCGACGATGGTCGCCGTCGGCGACGAGCACCTCGTGGCCCTTGCCGATGCGCAGCGGCGTGTCGAACTCCTCGCGGCTGGTGACCTTGACCCGCCGCGCGCCCGTCTCGCCCTGGATGACCTCGACCACGCCGTCGATGTGGCTGATCTCGGCCTTGCCCTTGGGCATGCGTGCCTCGAACAGCTCCTCGACGCGCGGCAGACCGGCGGTGATGTCCAGGCCGGCGACGCCGCCGGTATGGAACGTGCGCATCGTCAGCTGCGTGCCGGGCTCACCGATCGACTGCGCGGCGATGATGCCGACTGCCTCGCCGATGCCGACCAGCTGGCCGGTGGCCAGGTTGCGGCCGTAGCACGCTCGGCAGACGCCGTGGCGTGACTGGCAGGTAAGCGGTGAGCGGACGAGCACCTCGTCGACGCCCGCGGCGACGATGCGTTCGGCGATCTCCTCGGTGATCTCCTCGTTGCGCTCGACGATGGGCTCGGCGCCCTTCTTGCGCGCCGTGGGATCGGCTCACCGGACCGGCCGCATAGCGGCCGACCATGCGGCGCTGGAACGCGTCCGGCTCGGGCGCGAACTCCTCGGTCTCGGCGCGCGTGATCCAGGTGCCCTCCTCGGTGCCGCAGTCGTCCTCACGGGTGATGACGTCCTGGGCCACGTCGACCAGGCGCCGGGTCAGGTAGCCCGAGTCGGCGGTGCGCAGGGCGGTGTCGGCCAGACCCTTGCGCGCACCGTGGGTCGAGATGAAGTACTCGAGCACGGTCATGCCCTCGCGGAAGTTGCGACCGCACCGGCACGTCGATGATCCGCCCGGTCGGGTCGGCCATCAGGCCGCGCATGCCGCCCAGCTGGCCGATGTTGCCCTTGTTGCCGCGGGCGCCGGAGTTGGTCATCATCGTCACCGCGCCGGTCGGATCGAGCGCGTCCATCATCTGGTCGCTGACGGTCTGGGTGGTCTTCTTCCAGACCATCGACGACCTGCTCGTAGCGCTCGTCGTCGGTGATCAGGCCGCGCTGGAACTGCTTGTCGATCGCGTCGACCTGCTCGTCGGCCTCGATCAGCAGCGCGGCCTTGCTCGGTCGGCACGGTGATGTCGTCGATGGCGATGGTCATGCCGCCGCGCGTCGCGTAGTGGAAGCCGACCTGCTTGATGCCGTCGACCAGGTGCGCGGTCTCGGTCGACGCCGAGCAGCCGGTAGCAGTCGGCGACCAGCTCGCGCAGCGCGGTCCGGTTCATGGGCTTGTTGACGAAGCGCAGCCGGTCGGGCAGCACCTGGTTGAAGATCACCCGGCCGACGGTGGTGCGCATGATCTGCTCGAGTGATCGCGCCCGTGGCCTCGTCCCACGAATGGGCGACGACCTCGATCGGCGGTGCAGGCTCGAGACTTGGGCACGTGGTGGTTGGCGAGCTCGACGTCCCGGCGCGTGTCGATGCGGCCGACGTCGTAGGCGAGCAGCGCCTCCTGCTCGTCCGCGAAGCGGGCGATCGGCTGCTTGTCCTGTGTCTCCTCGCGCTCGATGGTCAGGTAGTAGCAGCCGAGGACCATGTCCTGGGTGGGCGCCACGACCGGGCCGCCGTCGGACGGCGACAGCAGGTTGGCGGTCGACAGCATCATCCGCTTGGCCTCTTCCTGCGCCGCTCGGCTGAGCGGCACGTGGACGGCCATCTGGTCGCCGTCGAAGTCGGCGTTGAAGGCGAAGCAGACCAGCGGGTGGATCTGGATCGCCGAGCCCTCGACGAGCACCGGCATGAACGCCTGGATGCCCAGGCGGTGCAGCGTGGGTGCGCGGTTGAGCAGCACCGGATGGTCCTTGATGACCTCTTCGAGCACGTCCCACACCTCGGGCCGCGACGAGCCCGCTCGACGATGCGCTTGGCGCTCTTGATGTTGTGGGCCAAGCCCTTCTCGACCAGCTGGCGCATGACGAACGGCTTGAACAGCTCGAGCGCCATCTTCTTGGGCAGCCCGCACTGGTGCAGCTTGAGCTCTGGGCCGACGACGATGACCGAGCGGCCGGAGTAGTCGACGCGCTTGCCGAGCAGGTTCTGGCGGAAGCGGCCCTGCTTGCCCTTGAGCATGTCCGACAGGCTCTTGAGGCGGTGGTTGCCCGTGCCGACGATCGAGCGGCCGCGGCGGCCGTTGTCGATCAGCGCGTCACAGGCTTCCTGGAGCATGCGCTTCTCGTTGCGGATGATGATCTCCGGCGCGCCCAGCTCGAGCAGCCGCTTCAAGCGGTTGTTGCGGTTGATCACGCGCCGGTACAGGTCGTTCAGGTCGGACGTCGCGAAGCGGCCGCCGTCGAGCTGGACCATGGGCCGCAGGTCGGGCGGGATGACCGGCAGCACGGACAGGATCATCCACTCCGGTCGGTTGCCGCTGCGGCGGAAGGCCTCGATCAGGCGCAGCCGCTTGATCGCCTTCTTGCGTCGCTGGCCGGAGGTCGTGCGGACCTCGCTGTGCAGCCGCTGGGCGAGCTCTTCGAGCTCCATGCGCTGGATCAGCTCACGCACCGCCTCCGCGCCCATGCCCGCGCCGAACAGCCGCGCGCCACCGCGCACGCCGATGCCGTACTTGCGGTCGAGCTCGCGGTAGTTCGAAGCCGTCGAGCGATGACTCGGGCAGCATCATGCCCGGCTGCAGGCGGTTGATCTCGTCGCGCGCCCGGCGGATGTCATCCTTGGTGCCCTCGGCCTCGCCGCGCAGCCGCTCACGCTCGGCCTCGAGCGTCGCGTCGAGCTGCAGCCGACCAGGTCCTCGATCTGCTGCGCGACGGTCGCTCGTCCTCGCGGCTCTCGCGCTCCTGGATCTCCGCTGTTGACGCGCTCGATCTCGGCCGCGGCGGCCTTGTTGAGGCGCGTGACGGCGGGCTTGTCGCCCTTGTCGCCCGCGGCAACGATGATCTCGCCGGTCGGCTCGAAGACGATCGGCTCGCTCGCCGCCTCCTTGCCCAGCGCCTTGATGGCCGCCTCGGCTGCCTGCTGCTTCTCGACCAGCTCGGCCGTGCGCGCGCGTGCGCTCCTCCTCGCGCTCGCCCTTGAACGCGGCCAGAGCCCTCGTTCAGCTCGTCCGTCTGCGGTGGAGCTCGGCGCGCAGGCTCATCCTCCATCTCCGACAGGGCCTTGCCGCCCCGGCCGCCGCGGCCCTCGGCCTCCTCGTCGAGCTGGGCCAGCAGGCGCGCGCGAGCGTCCTCGTCGACCCACGTGACGATGTACAGCGCGAAGTACAGGATGCGCTCGAGGTTGCGCGGGCTGATGTCGAGCAGGATGCCCAGCCGGCTGGGCGTGCCCTTGAAATACCAGATGTGGCTGACCGGGCTGGCCAGCTGGATGTGGCCCATCCGCTCGCGCCGAACCTTGGCGCGCGTGACCTCGACGCCGCACTTGTCGCAGATGATGCCCTTGTAGCGGATGCGCTTGTACTTGCCGCAGTAGCACTCCCAGTCGCGCGACGGACCGAAGATGCGCTCGTCGAACAGGCCGTCCTTCTCCGGGCGGAGGGTGCGGTAGTTGATCGTCTCGGGCTTGGTGACCTCGCCCTTGGACCAGTCGCGGATCTGCTCCGGGCGACGCGAGCGAGATGCGGATGGCGTTGAAGTTGTTGACCTCGAGCATGGTTCTCCTAGTCCTCGAACCCGGCGAGGTTGATCCCGCCCAGATCGGGCAGCGGATAGGCCGAGGCGTCCTCGGCGAAGTGGATCTCTTCCTCGTTCTCGTTCAGGATCTCGACGTTGAGGCCGAGGCTCTGGAGCTCCTTGATGAGCACCTTGAACGACTCGGGCACGCCGGGCGCCTGGATGTCCTCGCCCTTGACGATGGCCTCGTACGTCTGGACGCGACCCATGACGTCGTCCGACTTGACCGTCAGCAGCTCCTGCAGGATGTTCGCGGCGCCGTAGGCCTCGAGCGCCCAGACCTCCATCTCGCCGAAGCGCTGGCCGCCGAACTGCGCCTTGCCGCCCAGCGGCTGCTGGGTGATGAGGCTGTATGGGCCGGTCGAGCGGGCGTGGATCTTGTCCTCCACCAGGTGGTGGAGCTTGAGCATGTAGATGTAGCCGACGGTGACCTCACGGTCGAACTGCTCGCCCGTGCGGCCGTCGCGCAGCACGGCCTTGCCCGACTCGGGCAGGCCGGCCTTGCGCAGCTCCTGCCTTGATCTGGTCCTCGTTGGCGCCGTCGAAGACGGCCGTGGCCGCCTTGATCGGCTGTGCCGGCCGTTCGCGACCCTGCTCGGCCAGCGCCCAGCCCAGGTGGGTCTCGAGGATCTGGCCGATGTTCATCCGGCTGGGCACGCCGAGCGGGTTGAGGATGATGTCGACCGGCGTCCCGTCGGGCAGGAAGGGCATGTCCTCCTGGGGCAGGATCTTGGCCACGACGCCCTTGTTGCCGTGGCGGCCGGCCATCTTGTCGCCGACCGAGATCTTGCGCTTGGCCGCGACGCTCGACGCGGATGAGCCGGTTGACGCCGGGCAGCAGCTCGTCGCCCTTCTCGCGGCTGAACTCGCGCACGTCGACGATCTTGCCTCGCTCGCCGTGCGGCAGGCGCAGGCTGGAGTCCTTCACCTCGCGCGCCTTCTCACCGAAGATCGCGCGCAGCAGGCGCTCCTCGGCGGTCAGCTCGGTCTCGCCCTTGGGCGTGATCTTGCCGACCAGGATGTCGCCCGGCTGGACCTCGGCGCCGATGTAGATGATGCCGTCCTCGTCGAGGTCCTTGAGCGACTCCTCGCCCACGTTGGGGATGTCGCGTGTGATCTCCTCGGGGCCGAGCTTGGTGTCGCGCGACTCGATCTCGTGCTTCTCGATGTGGATGCTGGTGAAGAGGTCGTCGCGCACGAGCCGGTCGCTGATGACGATGGCGTCCTCGTAGTTGCCGCCCTCCCAGCTCATGAAGGCGACCAGGATGTTGCGTCCCAGGGCCAGCTCGCCCTTGTCGGTCGAGCTGCTGTCGGCGATGCGCTGCACCGGCCGCGACGCGCTCGCCCACGGCCACGATCGGGCGCTGGTTGATGCACGTGCCCTGGTTGCTGCGCACGAACTTGTCGAGCGGATACTCGTGCAGCTCGCCGCTGTCGGACTCGATCTGGATGCGCTCGGCGGTCACGCTGGTGACGACGCCCGTCGACGCGGCTCGGGAGCACCTGGCCCGAGTCGAGCGCGGCACGCGCCTCCATGCCCGTGCCCACGATGGGCGCCTCCGGCTCGAGCAGCGGCACCGCCTGGCGCTGCATGTTCGAGCCCATCAGGGCGCGGTTGGCGTCGTCGTGCTCGAGGAACGGGATGAGCGCCGTGGCGACCGACACGACCTGCTTGGGGCTGACGTCCATGTACTCGATCTGGTTCGGCCGCGCCTCGGGGAACGAGTCGCGGTAGCGCGCCGGCACGCGCTCGTCGACGAAGTGGCCCTCGTCGTCGAGCTTTGCGTTGGCCTGCGCGACGTGGTGCTCCTCCTCCTCGTCGGCGGCGAGATAGACGATCTCGTCGGTCACGCGGGCGCGGATCGGGAAGGCCGCTGGCCTTCTGCTTCTTGAGCTCGGCGACCGCCTCCTTCGTGAAGGCCTTGCCCTTCTTGAGCACGACCGTGCCGCTCTTGGTGGTCACATCGGCGTCGGCGATCTCGCTGCCGATCTCGTGGTCCTCGAAGGAGACCGTGCGCTTGACCTTGCGGTAGGGCGTCTCGATGAAGCCGTACTCGTTGATGCGGCCGTAGGTCGCGAGCGAGCCGATCAGGCCGATGTTCGGACCCTCGGGCGTCTCGATCGGGCAGATGCGGCCGTAGTGGCTGTGGTGCACGTCGCGCACGTCGAAGCCGGCGCGCTCGCGGGACAGGCCGCCCGGGCCGAGCGCCGACAGGCGGCGCTTGCTGGTCAGCTCGGCGAGCGGGTTGGTCTGGTCCATGAACTGGCTCAGCTGGCTGCCGCCGAAGAACTCCTTCATGGCCGCGACGACCGGCCGGATGTTGATCAACGCGTTGGGCGTCGCCTTCTCGGCCTCCTGGATCGACATGCGCTCGCGCACCACGCGCTCCATGCGCAGCAGACCGACGCGGAAGGCGTTCTGGATCAGCTCGCCGTTGGCGCGGATGCGCCGGTTGCCGAGGTGGTCGATGTCGTCCGCCGTGCCCAGGTCCGTTGTTGAGCTCGATCAGGTGGCCCACGATGGCGGCGATGTCCTCCTTGCTGATGGTCCGCTCGGTCGGGCAGGTTGATGCCCATCCGCTCGGCGACCGGCGCTGAGCTTCTTGTTGAGCTTGTAGCGGCCGACGCGGCCCAGGTCGTAGCGGCGGAAGTTGAAGAACAGGCTCTCGACCAGCTTCTCGGCGTTGTCGCCGGTCGGCGGATCGCCCGGGCGCAGCTTCTTGTAGACCTCGATCAGCGCCTCCTGGCGCGTGTTGGTGCTGTCCTTCTCGAGCGTCGAGGCGATGTAGGCGGTGTCGCCCGTGTCGATGCGCGAGAACAGCGCGCTGATCTCGTCGTTCGACTCGTAGCCGACGGCGCGCAGCAGCTTGGTCGCCTCGAGCTTGCGCTTGCGGTCGACCTTGACGTACAGCTGGCCGCGGGCGGCGGTCTCGAACTCCAGCCAGGCCCCGCGGTTGGGGATGACCTTGGCGTTGAACAGCGGTGCGGCCGGTGGCCGGGTCCTCGGTCGCGGTGTAGTAGACGCCCGGCGAGCGCACGAGCTGGCTGACGACGACGCGCTCGGCACCGTTGATGATGAAGGTGCCCTGCTCGGTCATGAACGGGAAGTCGCCCATGTAGACGCGCTGGCGCTGGATCTCGCCGGTCTCCTTGATGAGCAGCTCGACCCACACGTAGAGCGGCTTGGAGTAGGTCAGGTCGCGCGTCCGGCACTCGAGCTCGGTGTACTTGGGCGCTCTCGAACTCGTATTCGCTTGAAGCGGAGCTCCATCACCCGGCCGGTGAAGTCCTGGATCGGGCTGATCTCGTCGAGCAGCTCGCGCAGCCCGTTGTCGATGAACCAGTGGAACGACTCCAGCTGGAGCTCGATCAGGTTCGGGATGGGCAGGACTTCGGGGATACGGGCGTAGCGCTTGCGCTCATGGCGAGGCAAGCAGTTACGCCGGGCGGGATCGGTGACAGACAGCATCAAGCGCTCCTAGCGGCGGCAGATCCGGCAACGCGGCACGACGGCAAGAGGCGGACATGGGCGTCCGCCGACAGGGTCCGAGAGACATAGGGCCGCGCTCAACGACCGCCAATAGTATCGACCACAGTGCGACCTGTCAACGGTGCCCGCACCACGCGCCGAGCTGCTTCGGTCGGTCGCAACTCGGCGTCCCCGCCGGCGGGCTGGCCCCGCCAATTGCGGGTCGGCCCCGGCCCGAGAACGCCCGGGGCCCGCCTGTCGGCGGGCCCACGTGCAGCGATCTGGGATCCGGCCGCTCAGCGGCCGGAGGGCGAGCTACTTGATCTCGACCTTGGCGCCCTGCTCCTCGAGAGCGGCCTTGATCTTGTCGGCCTCGTCCTTGGCGACGCCTTCCTTGACCGCCTTGGGCGCTCGCGTCGACGAGGTCCTTGGCCTCCTTGAGGCCGAGGCCGGTCAGCTCGCGCACGACCTTGATGACCGGGATCTTGTTCGGGCCGATCTCGGTCAGCACGGCGCTGAACTCGGTCTGCTCCTCGGCTGCCGCGGCGGGCGCGGCGCCGCAGCGGCGGCAGCGCGGCAGCCGCGGCGGGTGCGGCGGCGGTGACGCCGTAGCGCTCTTCGAACTTCTTGATGAACTCGGACAGCTCGAGCACGGTCATGCCGTCAATCGCCTCGAGCAGCTGGTCCTGGGTGATGCTTGCAGCCACTGGTTCGTTCTCCTTTGGTCTGTGGTGGGTGGTCGGGGGTGGATAGAGTCGGTCAGGCCTGCTGGGCCTTCTGGTCGGCCAGTTGCGTGAGTGCGTAGCCAAGGTTGCGCAACGGCGCAGCCAGGAGCGACGCCATACTCGGCGAGCGGCGCGACCATGCCACCGGCCAGCTGGGCCGAGCAGCACGTCGCGCGACGGCAGTGTACGCCAACCGGGTGACACTGTCCGGCGTCGAGTCGTTTGCCGCTCAGGACCGCGCCGCGAACGGCGACGGTCTTGAAAGGCCGGATCGCATCGAGGAAGGTGCGCGCGACGAGTGACCTCGTCACCGGCTGCCCATGGCCAATGCCGACGGGCCCTCGAGCAGCACCGGCGAGTTCCGGGTTGCCCGCCTCTTGAGCGGCGATCTTGGCGAGGCGGTTCTTGACCACCTTGTAGCTGATGCCTTCGCCACGCAACGCGCGGCGAACGGCACTTGATGTCTGAAACGGTCAGGCCGCGATAGTCGGCCACGATCGTTGCCCTGGCTGCGGAGAGCTCCGTCTTTCAGCGCTGGCGACCGTGGCCCGCTTGGCCTCCGTCGGCATGGTGCCTCCTTTTCCTGGACCGCCGGGCTGCGCCGGCGACGTCCTCGCTTGGTTCCGCGCGAGGGCGTCGTGGCGCTGCGTCTGCAGCGTCACGGTGGGCAGCGAGGCCCTGACGTACTTCCCTTGCCTCGGCGTGCCCGTCGACGTCCCCCGGCCATTCGGGTCCGGTCCTTTGGGTCCGGCGATTATCGCCGTCCTTCCGGCAGACCGATGCGGCGGGCGATCCCTGGAGCCCTCGGACGCAGCGCTGTCTGCGGCGGAACTGTCTTCGATTTTCGAGCCGGTTGACCGGCTCCCTGCTAGGCGGCGGCTGCGGCGAGAACCGCTGGCACGTCGACCCGGATGCCCGGGCCCATCGTGGATGGCCACCGTCAGGCTCTTGAAGTAGTGACCCTTCGGCGACGCTGGGTCGGGCGCGATTGATCGCGTCGAGCAGGGCGGCCAGGTTCTCGCTCAACTGCTGAGGCTCGAAGCTGGCCTTGCCGAAGGAAGTGTGGATGATACCGGCCTTGTCGACCTTGAACTCGACGCGACCGGCCTTGACCTCGCGAATGGCCCGCTCGACGTCGAAGGTGATCGTGCCCGACTTGGGGTTGGGCATCAGGCCGCGGCGGCCGAGGATGCGACCCAGACGGCCCACGATGCCCATCATGTCGGGCGTCGCGAGGGCGATGTCGAAGTCCAGCCAGCCTGCCTCGATCTTCTTGGCGAGGTCCTCGCCGCCGACCTCGTCCGCGCCGCCACGCAGCGCCTCCTGGGCCTTCTCGCCCTGGGCGAAGACGATCACGCGAACGCGCTTGCCGGTGCCGTGCGGCAGGACGACCGTGCCGCGCACCATCTGGTCGGCGTGGCGCGGATCGACGCCCAGGCGGATGTGCGCCTCGGCCGATGGGTCGAAGCTCGACGTAGCTGGTCTGCTTGAGCAGGTCCATCGCCTGGTCGGGCGGGTAGGCGTGGCCGTGCTCGACGAGCGCCGCCGCCTGCTTGGTATTTCTTGCCGTGACTGGGCCATCTCGGCATCCCTCCGTGCTGACGGCTCCCCGGAGCGAGCCTCCCCTCTGTGCCGCGGGGTGTGCGGTGCTGTCGGGGCTGAAGCTCAGCCCACGACCTCGATACCCATCGAGCGAGCGGTGCCCTCGATGATCTTGGCTGCGCCGTCGACGTCGACGGCGTTGAGGTCAGCCATCTTGATCTCGGCGATCTCGCGCACCTGGCTGCGCGTGACCGAGCCGACCTTCTCGCGACCGGTCGTCCGATGAGCCCTTCTCGACGCCTGCCGCCTTGCGCAGCAGGTCCGCCGCCGGCGGCGTCTTGAGGATGAAGGTGAAGCTGCGGTCCTCGAAGATCGTGATCTGGGCCGGGATGACCTGGCCCGACTGCGCCGCTGTCTTCTCGTTGTAGGTCTTGCAGAACTCGACGATGTTGATCCCGTGCGGGCCGAGCGCGGTGCCGACCGGCGGGGCCGGCGTCGCCTTGCCGGCCGGCAGCTGGAGGGTCAGGACGGTTGCGGATCTTCTTGGCCATGACGGTTGGGTTTCCTCTCGGGTGGGCCGGCCGATCGGCCGCTAAAGCTTCTCGACCTGCAGGAAGTCGAGCTCGACCGGCGTCTCGCGGCCGAAGATGCTGACCAGCACCTTCAGCTTGTTGCGCTCGGGGTTGACCTCGTCGACCGTGCCGATGAACTCGGCGAACGGACCGTCGGTGACGCGCACGCTCTGGCCCTTCTGGAAGGCGACGCGGTACTTGGGCGTCTCAACGCCCATCTGGCGCAGGATCTGCTTGACCTCGTGCTCCTCGAGCGGCACGGGCTCGTTGCGGCTGCCCGGGATATTGCCGCCGCCGACGAAGCTCGTCACGCCGGGCGTGTTGCGCACCACGAACCACGAGTCGGGGTCGAGGATCATCTCGACCAGCACGTAGCCCGGGTAGACCTTCTTCTGGACGGTCACGCGCTGGCCGCTGCGGATCTCGATCTCGTCCTCCTCGGGCACCAGGACCTGGAAGATCTTGTCCTCCATGCCCATCGACTCGATGCGGTGCTCGAGGTTGGTCTTGACCTTCTTCTCGTAGCCCGAGTACGTGTGGATCACGTACCAGCGCTTCTCGGGCGCGCGCACCGGCGCTCTCGGTCTCGGCCATCACAGCGACTCGACCTGGGCGACGATGAACGTGAAGAGCGCGTCGAAGAACGCGATGTAGATGCCGACGGCCGCGCTGATGACAAAGACCAGCACGGTCAGGTTGCGCACCTGCTCACGCGTCGGCCAGGTCACCTTCTTGAGCTCTGACCAACTTTCTTCGATGAAGCGCCGAATGCGGGTCACTTACTTGACTACCTCTGGACGTTTGGATTGGCAGGCGCGACAGGACTCGAACCTGCAACCGCCGGTTTTGGAGACCGGTGCTCTACCAATTGAGCTACGCGCCTCTGCCGCTGATGCCTATTTTGCCTCACGGTGCAGGGTGTGCTTCCGGCAGCGCGGGCAGTACTTGTGAAGCTCGATCCGGCTGGGATCGTTCTTCTTGTTCTTGGTCGTGCTGTAGGTCCGCTCCTTGCACTCGGTGCAGGCGAGGTGGATGACCGGTCGGTTCTCGCCGCCTTGGCCACCGTGCTACTCCAGGATCTCGGTGATGGCGCCGGCGCCGACGGTGTGGCCACCCTCGCGGATGGCGAAGCGCTGGCCGGTCTCGAGCGCGATCGGGGTGATCAGCTCGACGTTCATGTCGACGTTGTCGCCGGGCATGACCATCTCCGCGCCACCGGTCAGGCCGATGGCCCCGGTGACGTCGGTCGTGCGCAGGTAGAACTGCGGCCGGTAGCCGTTGTAGAAGGGGGTATGGCGGCCGCCCTCCTCCTTGGTCAGCACGTACACCCGGGCGATGAACTTGGTGTGCGGCTTGACCGAGCCGGGCTTGGCCAGCACCTGGCCGCGCTCGATCTCCTCGCGCTCGATGCCGCGCAGCAGGCAGCCGACGTTGTCGCCCGCGCGACCCTCGTCGAGCAGCTTCTTGAACATCTCGACGCCGGTCACGACGACCTTGCGCGTGGCCTTGACGCCGACGATCTCGACCTCCTCGCCGACCTTGACGATGCCGCGCTCGATGCGCCCGGTGGCGACGGTGCCCCGGCCCTTGATGCCGAAGACGTCCTCGATCGGCATCAGGAAGGGCTTGTCGACCGCCCGCTCGGGGGTCGGGATGTACGAGTCGACCGCGTCCATCAGCTCCTGGATCGGCGCGTAGGCCGGGTCGGCCGGGTCGTTGCCCGCCTCGAGCGCCTTGAGCGCGCTGCCGCGGATGACCGGCACGTCGTCGCCCGGGAAGTGGTACTTGGTCAGGAGCTCGCGCACCTCGAGCTCGACCAGCTCGAGCAGCTCGGGATCGTCGACCATGTCGACCTTGTTGAGGAAGACCACGATGTAGGGCACCTCGACCTGGCGCGCGAGCAGGATGTGCTCGCGTGTCTGGGGCATCGGCCCGTCGGTCGCGGCGACGACGAGGATCGCGCCGTCCATCTGGGCGGCGCCGGTGATCATGTTCTTGATGTAGTCGGCGTGGCCCGGGCAGTCGACGTGGGCGTAGTGGCGCGCGGTGGTCTCGTACTCGACGTGGGCGATGGCGATGGTGATGCCCCGCTCGCGCTCCTCGGGCGCGTTGTCGATCGAATCGAAGGCGCGGTACTCGGACGAGCCCTTGAGGGACAGGTACTTGGTGATCGCCGCGGTGAGCGAGGTCTTGCCGTGGTCGATGTGGCCGATGGTGCCGATGTTGACGTGCGGCTTGGTGCGCTCGAACTTCTTCTTGGCCATCTTGGATGCTGGTTCCTATTCCTCTGCGCTGTGTTCCCGCGCGCGGCGCGAGCGGGTCCGATGTTGTGGTGACTGGGATCGCCGGGAGATGGAGCCCACATTGGGACTCGAACCCAAGACCTCTTCCTTACCAAGGAAGTGCTCTGCCAGCTGAGCTATGTGGGCCCGGTCGGTGCCGGAAAGGGTAGTCGAAGATGTGGTGGGCAGGGAGGGAATCGAACCCCCACAGTCGAAGACGGCTGATCTACAGTCAGCGGAGCTCACCACCTGCTCAACCTACCCACGAGCGTCTGCGCCTTTCCGGCGGCGGCTGCCGGCGGGCGTGGCGGGCGCAGCCCTATTCAGTTGTGGATCCTTGTGTTGGAGCCGCCGACGGGACTCGAACCCGGAACCGGCGGTTTACAAAACCGCTGCTCTACCAATTGAGCTACGGCGGCGCGACGACGAAGGATACAGGAGTCGGGCCCGCGGCGGCAATCAGGCCCATCGCGCTCGTCTATTGCCCCTGTTCGGCCGGCTCCCCGTGCGCCCGCTCGTCGCCGGGCAGCAGGTCGGCATCGACCGGCAGCGGGGCGTCGTCGGGCAGCGGCCGCTCGTGGTCGGGCGGCACATCCTCAGCCGACACCTGGTCCGCGGGCCGGGTTGCACGCTTGGCCCGCCGGTGAACTGCCGGTTCCCCGGCCGGTGCTTCGAGCGCCGGCTGTGCCGGCGCGGGTGGCGTGGGCGGACCGGGCGGCGAGGGCGGCGGGGGCGGATCGTGGTCGGCGCGCTGCTGGGCCGCGGCGAAGAGCAGGATCGATCCCGCCACGGCGGCGTTGAGCGACGCGATGTGGCCGCGCATCGGGATGCGCACGGCGAGGTCGAGCCGGCGGCGGACGGGCCCCGACATGCCCTTGCCCTCGCTGCCGACGACCAGCGCCAGCGGACCGCGCAGGTCGGCCTCGGCATAGGTCAGCGACGCGCTCTCGTCGGCGCCGACGACGCGCAGCCCGCCGGCGTGGAGATCGACGAGCGTGCCGGCCAGGTCGTCGACCGGCGCGAGCAGCAGGTGCTCGGTCGCCCCGGCGGAGGCCTTGATCGCCGCCGGGCTCAAGGGGGCCGCGCGGCGCGTGGGATAGATCACGCCGTCGACGCCGCACGCCTCGGCGCTGCGCAGCAGCGTGCCCGAGGTTCTGCGGGATCCTCGAGCGAATCGAGGACGAGCACGAAGGGCGGCTCGTCACGCTGGCGGGCGACGGGCCAGGATCGTGTCGATGTCGGCCAGCGACGCGCGGGCGAGCAACGAGCGCGACGCCCTGATGGCCGTCGAAGCCGACCAGCGCGGTGAGCGAGCCGCCCTCGAGCTCGACCACCGGGATGCGCAGCGTGGTGGCGTGAATGGCAAGCGCATCCAGCGCCGCGCGACGTTCAGGCACGACCAGCAGTCGGACCGCCTCGCGCCGCGCGGCGAAGGCCTCCTCGACCGGCCGCCGGCCGGCGATCAGCTCCTCCTCCGCGCCGACCAGCCCCTCGGTCGTCGCCCGTACCGGCCGAGCCGGGTAGGAGGCAAACTGCCGAGCGGGTCCGGCGCGGTCCGGTTGAAACCGGTCACGCGGCCCGGACGGGCGCTTGTCAAACGGACGCCGCGGACCCAGCTGGCGCGGACCGGTCGGGCGCGCCCCGGGCGGTCCCTGCGGCCGCTCCGTCCAGGGTCGATCGGGAGGCGAAGCGTCCGGCTCACGCGGCGGTCGCTCCGTCCACGGACGATGGGCGTTGGCCGGACGGTCAGTCCACGGCCGGTCAGGCCGACGCGGGCCGGGTCCTGGCGGGCCGGCCGAGCCGCGCGGACGCTCCACCCACGGTCGGCCCGGCGGCCGCGGCCGATCCTCGTTCTGGCCCTGATCGCGGGGCGGCTGGTCACGCCAGTCGCGACGTTGAACAGGCCGATCGGGTCCCGACCGGAATGCGCCGCCCGGCGGTGGTCCTCCCGGCCGCTGCGGCGGTCGCCCACGCCGATCCGGCGGAGGCCCGCCGGGAGAGCGTCGATCGCTCGGGCCGCGCCGCCCGCGGTCGGGTGGCTCGCGCCGCGGCCGTCCGCCGTCAGGCACTGGCCGACCGTGTGCTGGCTCGCCAGCGCTGCCCGTCGCGCGTGTCCTCGACCGTTACGCCCATCGTCGCCAGCTCATCGCGCAGCTCGATCTGACGCCGACCAGTCGCGCGCCGCGCGCGCTGCGGCGCGCTGCTCGAGCAGCTCGGCCGCCCCATCGGGCAGCGCCTCGCGGCACGTCGATCACGCCCAGCACGCGGTCGAAGTCACGCAGCGCCGCGGCCGAGCGCCGCGCATCGGCCGTCGACAGGGTGCGCGCATCGGCCCGCCGATTGAGGTCGCGGACCAGCTCGAACACGCGCACGCCAACGCGCCCGACATGTTGAGGTCGTCGTCCAGTGCCGCCCGGAAAGCGTCGCGCGCAACCTCGAGCGATTGGTCGAGCGTGGGATCGTCGGCCACCGGGCCTCGTCGTAGGCGTCGAGCGCGGCGACTGCGGTCGACAGGCGCTCGACGGCAGCGCTGGCGTGGTCGAGCGTGTCGTCGCCGAACTCGAGCGGCGCGCGGTAGTGCGTCGCCATCAGCGCATAGCGCAGCGCGACCGGTGCATAGCCGCTCGGCGAAGACCTCGGCCGGACGGGCGATGTTGCCCACCCGGCGGGCCATCTTCTGGCCGCTCAGCTGCAGGTGCGCGTTGTGCAGCCAGAAGCTGACGAAGCGGCTGCCCCGTGGCGCCCTCGGACTGGGCGATCTCGTTCTCGTGGTGGGGGAAGACCAGGTCGACCCCGCCGGTGTGGATGTCGAACGACGGGCCGAGGTACTTCATGCTCATCGCCGAGCACTCCACGTGCCAGCCCGGCCGCCCCTCGCCGATCTCGGTCGACCACGACGGCTCACCGTCGCGCGGGCCCTTCCACAGCGCGAAGTCACGCACGTCGTCCTTGCCGTAGTCGTCGGCCGCGACGCGGTCGCCCTGGCGCGCGGCGTGCGGGTCGAGATGGGCCAGCGCCCCGTACGCCGGCCAGCTCGAGATCCGGAAGAAGATGGAGCCGTCGTCGGTCCGATAGGCATGGCCGCGCTCGAGCAGCGTGGCGATCAGGGCGGCCATCTCCGGGATGTGCGCGGTGGCACGGGGCAGGATGTCGGGCGGGCCGATGCGCAGGGCGTCGAGGTCGGCCCGGAAGCTGGCGATGTGCGGCGCAGTCAGCTCGTCGAGCGTGCCGCCGGCGGCCTGCAGGTCGCGGATGATCCGATCATCAACATCGGTGATGTTCATCACCCAGGTCACCTTGTAGCCGGACCATTCGAAGTAGCGGCGCAGGACGTCGCCCAGCAGGAAGGCGCGGAAGTTGCCGACGTGCGAGGGCCCGTAGACGGTCGGCCCGCAGCTGTAGATCCGGACGTGGCCCGGCTCGAGCGGCGCGAACTCCTCGATCTGCCCGCCGAGGGTGTTGGTCAGGCGCAAGGTCATGCTGCGTGCATCATCGCCGATGCGCGCCGACAAGAGCCGTGGCGCTGATCACGCGGCCGGCGCCCTCGGCTCCGTTGAGATTGCCGCTCGACGCGGTGACCGCCACCTCGCCTGCCGACAGCCCGGTCAACTCGGCGATGCGCAGGCGCATTTCGTCCAGCCGCTGCCCGCCCAGGCGCGGCCGTGCGCCGAGGATGGCCACCTGCGCCTGGGTCACGCGCCACCCGGCCGAGACAGCCCGCTCTGTCACGGCGCCCAGCAGAGCGCTGCTGGCGGCACCGGCGGTGCGCGGGTCGGTCGCCGGAAACATCAGGCCCAGGTCGCCCAGGTCGCACGCGGCGAGGATGGCGGTGGCCAAGGCGTGGAGCACCACGTCCCCGTCGGAGTGACCGTGCAGTCGCGGCGCCCCATCGATCAGGACCCCGCCCAGCCACAGGCCGTCCTCGGGACCGAAGCTGTGGCTGTCCTGGCCGAAGCCGAGACGCGCAACCGGCGTGCCATCGGCGGCATGCTGGCGGCCGGCGGCGATGGCCCGCACCAGCTCCAGGTCGACCGGCTCGGTCACCTTGATGTTGGCCGGCTCGCCGGGCACCGTGGCCACCGGCACGCCCTGGCTCTCGAGCAGGGCCGCCTCGTCGCTGAACGACGCTGATCCAGCCGCCGCGAAACACGACAGCAACAGCTCGCGCCGCACACCCTGCGGCGTCTGGGTGCGCACCAGGCCGCTCCGATCGATCGAGCCAGCGAGGGCGTCGCCCGCCGCGCGCTTGAGCGAATCGACCACCGGCAGGACCGGTACGGCGGCGCCGTGCGCGGCCGCGGCAGCGGCGACCGCATCGGCCAGCGCGGGCGTGGCCAGGGGCCGTGCACCGTCGTGCACCAGGACAACGGCGGCGTTGCTCGTGGCAACGCCGGCACGGACCGAATCGGAGCGCTCCAGCCCGCCGCCGACGACGACGGCGCGGTCGCCGGCGACAGCCGCCAGCCACGAGGCCGAGGCGAGTGAATCGACCTGCTCCGGCCGGGCGACGAGGATGATCCGGTCAACCGATTCGGCGCGGGCCAGCGCCGCGACCGACCATTCGAGCAACGGCCGTCCGAGCAGCTCGGCGTCGAGCTTGTCCGCGCCGGCCATGCGCCGACTGGAGCCGGCCGCGACGATGATTGCGTCCGCGAAGCGAGCCGCCACCAGTGCCTCAGCCACGCGGCTGGGCGAAGACCATTCGGCCGGCGACGGTCTGCAGCACGCGCACGACGGTGACGTCGATCTCGTGATCGATCATCGCACCGCCGCCTTCGACGACGATCAACGTCCCGTCGTCGAGGTAGGCCAGGCCCTGGCCGGGCTCCTTGCCCTGCTGGATCACGCGCACGCGCAGGGTGTCGCCGGGCAGGAAGGCGGGCTTGAGCGCATTGGCCAGCTGGTTCAGGTTGAGCACGCGGACATCGTCGAGCTGGGCCACGCGGTTGAGGTTGTAGTCGTTGGTCAGGATCGCCGCGCCGCGGGCGCGCGCGAGCTGGAGCAGCTTGGCATCAACCGCCTCGACCCCCTCGACGTCGGCGTCGTTCAGCTCCACGGCCACGCGCGGGTCCTTCTGCAGCACGGTCAGCACTTCCAGGCCGCGCCGACCGCGCACGCGGCGGGTCTGCTCGCGGCTGATCGGCGATGTGCTGCAGCTCGGCGACGACAAAGCGCGGCACCACGAGCGTGCCCCACAGGAAGCCCGAGGCGACGACGTCGGTCATCCGGCCGTCGATCAGCGCGCTGGTGTCGACGAAGACGGTCGGCCCGGCCAGTGGGCCGGCCGGTTCGACAGTCGGTGCGCGCAGGAGCCCGCTGGCGCGCAGGGCCTCGGCGAGGTCGTCGCGCTTGGCGACGGTCAGGCCCATCATGCCCAGGCCGGTGACGATGACCGTGCCGATCGGCAGCAGCCAGCGGTAGGGATCGGGCAGGTTGGCCATCGGCAGGCCGAGCAGCAGGCCGATCAGCAGACCAACCAGCAGACCTCCGACGGCGGTGACGAATTCAGCGGTCGACAGGCGGATCACGTGCCTGATCAACGAGCGCGCGGGCATCACGGTGACGTAGGGCAGGATCGAAAAGCCGATCACCACCCACGCGGCGACCCAGGCGCCGAGCAGCACGACGCCGCCGATGCTCGACAGGTCGACCGACGGGATGCCGGCGCTGCCGGCCAGCAGGACCGCGATCAGCGCCGCCAGCGCGCCTCCGAACAGGCGCATGAAACCGATCATCGCGAACCCCCTCCCACCGGCACGGACGTTATCCGGCTGTGCGCACCATGTTCGTCCCCGAGCAGCGCCGCCGAGACCGCCTCGCGCAGCGTGGCCACGCGGACGATCTCGATGCCCGCCACTTCGGCGCCTTCGTCAACGCGACCGGCCCGACGGGGAACGATCGCGCGCTCAAACCAAGCCGAGCCGCCTCGCGCAGCCGCCGGCCAAGGCCGTGGATGGGACGCAACTCGCCGGTCAGCCCGATCTCGCCGCAGAACACCGCCCCGCTGATCAGGGGCCGGTCGCGCAGCGCCGAGGCGAGCGCCAGGGCGAGCGGCAGGTCGATCGCCGGCTCTTCGACGGTCAGCCCGCCGACGACACTGGCGTAGACGTCGTGGCTGGCCAGGTTGAGCCCGGCGCGCCGACCGAGCACGGCGATCAGCAGCGCCAGGCGCTGGTTGTCGAGACCGGCCGCCGTGCGCCGCGGCGAGCCGTGGCCCTGCGCCGCGACGAGTGCCTGGACCTCGACCAGCAGTGGCCGACTGCCCTCGAGCGTGGCCGCCACGGCGACGCCCGGATGCGCCGAGCGAATCGCGCTCGAGGAACGACGGCGCCGGGATCGGCCACCTCGACGCAGGCCCTCGGCGGCCATCTCGAAGACGCCCACCTCCTCGGTCGAGCCGAAGCGGTTCTTGGTGGCGCGCAGCAGGCGCAGTCCGGAGAAGCGCTCGCCCTCCAGCGTCAGGACCACGTCAACGACGTGCTCGAGCGTCTTGGGTCCGGCGAGCGTGCCGTCCTTGGTCACGTGGCCGACGAGGATCATCGGCACTGCCTGCTTCCTTGGCGCACGCCCTGCAGCCGCGCGGCCGCAGCTCGCACCTGTCCGACCGAGCCGGCCGGTCCCTCCAGCTCGTCGGCGGTGAGCGTCTGGATCGAGTCGACCACGAGCAGCGCCGGCTGCCGCGGCATCCGCGGCGGCGACGATGCGCTCGACAGCCGTCTCGGCCAGCACGTCGATGCGCTCGCCGGCGCTCGCCCGCGGCCAGGCCCAGACGACGTGCGCGCAAGTCGGAGCTGGGCGGCCGATTCCTCGCCCGACGCGTACAGCACGCGGCCTTCGGGCAGCGCCCGCCGATGGCGCCGGCAATGGCCAAGCACGAGCGTCGACTTGCCGATGCCCGGCTCGCCGCCGAGCAGGATCAGCGAGCCGGGGACCAGCCCGCCGCCAAGGACGCGATCGACCTCGCCCAGGCCGACGGGCAGCCGCTCGGCCTGGCGCTGCCGATGATGTGCTGAGCGGCGTGACCCGGGAGCGGCGCACCGGCGACGGCGTTGTGCCGGCCCTGGGCGCGCTCAACTCGGCGTCTCGACCAATCGTGTTCCAGCCGCCGCAGCCGCGGCACTGGCCTTCCCAACGCAGGCTCGTGGCGCCGCACGTGCCGCACACGTAGCGGCTCTCGGGCCGCGCCATCCGGTTTAAGCGCCGGCCTCGACCGCGACCTTCTCGGTGACTGGCTCGATCGTCAGGCCGGCGTCCTCCGACTTGTCGACGCGGATCGGTCATGCCGGCCTGGAAGCGGCCCATGAGCAGCGCCTCGGCGAGCGGGTCCTCGACCATGTTCTGGATCGACGCGGCGCAACGGTCGCGCGCCGTAGTCGATGTCGAAGCCAAGCTTGATGAGGTGGTCCTTGGCTTCCTGGCGTGACCTCGAGCTCCATCTGCTGGGCGTGCAGCTGGTCGCGCACGCGGGCGAGCAGCAGATCGACGATCATGCGGATCTGCTCGACCTGGAGCGAGTGGAAGACGACGACCGAGTCGACGCGGTTCAGGAACTCCGGCCGGAACTGGCGTCTTGAGCTGGTCGAGGACCTTTTCCTTCATCCGGTCGTACTGCTGCTCGGACTCCTTGCTCGTCCGTGTCGGCGACCGGCCGGAAGCCGAGGCTGGTGTCCTTGAGCAGTGACTTGGCGCCGACGTTGCTGGTCATGATGATGACCGTGTTGCGGAAGTCCACGCGGCGGCCCTTGGCGTCGGTCAGATGGCCGTCCTCGAGGATCTGGAGCAGGATGTTGAACACCTCCGGATGGGCCTTCTCGATCTCGTCGAGCAGCACCACGCGAGTAGCTCTTGCGGCGCACGGCCTCGGTCAGCTGGCCGCCCTCCTCGAAGCCGACGTAGCCGGGCGGCGCGCCGACCAGACGGCTGACGTTGTGGCGCTCCATGAACTCGCTC
This sequence comes from uncultured Chloroflexia bacterium, assembly GCA_963704145.1. Taxonomy (GTDB): domain Bacteria; phylum Chloroflexota; class Limnocylindria; order Limnocylindrales; family CSP1-4; genus JALYGJ01. Next base: position 81,067 of record CAVPHB010000007.1, on the reverse strand, counting down.
ATGTCGATCTTGATGAGCGCGTCCTCGGAGCCGAACATGAACTCGGCCAGGCTCTTGGCCAGCTCGGTCTTGCCCACGCCGGTCGGACCGAGGAAGATGAACGAGCCGATCGGCCGCTTGGGATCCTTGAGCCCGGCGCGCGCGCGGCGCACGGCTCGACTGACCGTGGCGATCGCCTCGTTCTGGCCGACGACGCGCTTCTGGAGCGCGTCCTCCATCTGCAGCAGGCGCTCGGATTCTTCCTGCGCGATGCGCGTCACCGGGATGCCGGTCCACATCGCCACGACCTGGGCGATGTCCTCCTCGGTCACCTGGGCGATGTCGGCCGCCTGCGTGGCATGCCACGCGCTGCGGATGCTATTCGATGTCCTCCTTGGCCGCCGACTCGGCGTCGCGCAGGTTGGCGGCGACCTCGTAGTCCTGGTCGTTGATCGCCGCTTCCTTCTCCTTGGTCACCCGCTCCAGCTCGCGCTGAGCCTCCTTGAGCTCGGGCGGCGTCGAGGCCGTGCGCAGCCGGACGCGGCTGGCGGCCTCATCGATCAGGTCGATCGCCTTGTCCGGCAGGTGGCGGTCGGTGATGTAGCGGATCGACAGATCGGCCGCCGCCTTGACCGCTTCGTCGGTGATCTTGACCTTGTGATGCTCCTCGTAGCGCGAGCGGATGCCGAACAGGATCTCGATCGTCTGCTCGAGCGTGGGCTCCTCGACCATCACCGGCTGGAAGCGCCGCTCCAGCGCAGCGTCGCGCTCGATGTACTTGCGGTACTCGTCGAGCGTCGTCGCGCCGATGCACTGCAGCTCGCCGCGCGCCAGGGGCGGCTTGAGGATGTTGGCGGCGTCGATCGCGCCCTCGGCGGCGCCGGCGCCGACGAGCGTGTGCAGCTCGTCGATGAAGAGCACCGCGTCGTTCGTGCTGCGCAGCTCCTCGATGATCTTCTTGAGCCGCTCCTCGAACTCGCCGCGGTACTTGGTGCCGGCGACGAGCGAGCCGATGTCGAGCGTCAGAACGCGCTTGTTGAGCAGCGTCTCGGGCACGTCGCCGGCGACGATGCGCTGGGCCAGACCCTCGGCGATGGCCGTCTTGCCCACGCCCGGCTCGCCGATCAGCGCCGGATTGTTCTTGGTCCGGCGGCGACAGGATCTGGATGACGCGCTCGATCTCCTTCTCGCGGCCGATGACCGGGTCGATCTTGCCGGCGCGGACGGCGTCGGTCAGGTTGATGCCCAGCTGGTCGACGGTGGGTGTCTTGCTGGCCCGCTTGGTCTCGGTCGTTGGGCCGGCGCTGGAGCTGGACTGCGACAGGACGCGGATGACCTCGTGGCGCACCTTGTCGAGGTTGACGCCAAGCTCTCGAGCACGCCCGCCGCGATGCCCTCGCCCTCGCGCACCAGGCCGAGCAGCAGGTGCTCGGTGCCGATGTAGTTGTGGCCCAGGCGGCGCGCCTCGTCGATGGCCAGCTCGATGACGCGCTTGGCGCGCGGGGTGAGGCCGACCTCGCCGACCACCGGTCGATCGCCACGGCCGATGATGAACTCGACCGCCGTGCGCACCTTGGCCAGCTCGACGTTCATGTTCTCGAGCACGCGCGCAGCGACGCCCTCGCCCTCGCGGACAAGGCCGAGCAGCAGGTGCTCGGTGCCGATGTAGTTGTGGTTGAACCGCTGCGCCTCGTCCTGAGCAAGCGTCAGGACCTTGCGCGCGCGGTCCGTGAACTTGTCGAAGCGATCCATGGTTGCCGCGCCTATTTCCCCGCGCGGACGCCGGTCGCGTCCTTCGAGAAATGCTAACACCGGTGGCCTGGCCGGCCGACCGTCCCTTATGGTCATGCGCAGATGGCATCGCGGTTTGAGTGGCCTGCGCGGGTCACGACGACGCGCCGAATCGCTAAAGAATTCCGAATCGAGCCGCGCTCGCTGGTCAGGTGCGCCGGAGCGCGTCGGACGCTGGCTGATCCTCGGCGGCAGCTTCGGGCTCGGCGGCAGCTTCGGGCTCGGCGGCAGGCTCGGCTCGGGCTCGGCGGCAGCTTCGGGCTCGGCGGCAGCTTCGGCTCGGCGGCCGCTTCGGGCTCGGCGGCAGCTTCGGGCTCGGCGGCAGCTTCGGGGGCAACCGGCTCGGGCTCGGCGGCAGCTTCGGGCTCGGCGGCAGCTTCGCGGCGACCGGCTGCGGGCTTCGGGCTCGGCGGCAGCTTCGGGCTCCGGCGGCCTTCGGCGCTTGGCGACCGCCTTGCGCGGCGCTTGCGCGTTGCCGTCTTCTTGGGCGCCTTGGTCGCCGGCTCAGAGTCGGCTACCGCCAGGCTCGGCCAGCGTCGGCTTCGCCTTCGCCGCGAGCGGCCTCGGTCTGCTCGATCTGCTGACGAACTTGCGCGAATGCGGCGGCAAGCGTGTTGTCGATCCCGCCTTCGGGCTCCTGGACCGCCTGGGTCTGGTCGTAGGACCGCTCCTGGCGCGGCCGTCGCTCACGCCGCTCGGCCGGCTCGGGCCGCGCGGGTGCCTCCTCGGCCTGCTTCAGGCTGAGGCCCAGACGATGACGCTCCTGCTCGAGCGAGATGATCTTGAGCTTGAGCGTCTGGTCCTCGTGGACCACGTCGCCCGGGTGGGCGACGCGCTGGTGCGACAACTCGCTGATGTGGATCAGGCCCTCGAGCCCGTCGCGCACGCGCACGAACGCGCCGAAGTTGACGATCTTGGTGACCGTGCCATCGATGATGTCGCCGACCTTGAGGTCGGCCACGGTCGAATGCCACGGGTCCGGCTGTAGGCGGCGGATCGAGAGCGAAATCCGGCCGCGCTCGTGGTTGATGTCGATGACCTCGGCCTCGACCTCCTCACCGACGCGATAGCCGGATTCGGGGTTGTTGACCTTGTTCCACGAGAGCTCGCTCTTGTGGACCAGGCCGTCGATGCCGCCGAGGTCGACGAAGACGCCGAACGGTGCGATCGAGCGCACCGAGCCGGTGACCTTCTGGCCGACCTGCAGGCTGCTGAACAGCTCGTCGCGCTTCTCGCGGCGCTCCTCGTAGAGCGCGACCTTCTCGGACAGGATCAGCCGATTTGCCTTGCGGTTGACCTCGAGGATCTTGAGCCGCAGCTTGCGGCCGACGTATGGCTGCAGCTTCTCGGCGATCTCCTGCGCAGCGTCACGCGGCTGCTCGTTCTGCGGCCGGCGCGGGAAGTCGACGATCTGGCTGATGGGCACGAAGCCGCGGATGCCGCAGTCGACGATCAGGCCGCCCTTGTTGTGGTCGATGACCGGCGCCTCGATGATCACGCCGGCGTCGAACTGCTCCTGCATCGAGCGCCACTTGCGCTCGAGGCCGGCGCGACGGAGCGACAGGACCGCGTGGCCCTCGGGCGATTCGGGCTGCAGTACGTAGACCAGGACCTGGTCGCCGATATTCAGCTGCGGGCTGGCTCTCGGCGTTGCGGCCGTACAGCTCGCGGTTGCTGATGACGCCTTCTGACTTGGCGCCGATGTCGACGAGGATCTCGTCCTTGTCGATGCGCACCACGTTGCCCTCGACGACGTCACCGTGCTTGAGGCTCCGGATCTCGGTCGCCTGCTCATTGAGCAGCTCCTCCATCGTCGTCGGCTCGGGGCCTTCGTAGACGCGCGGGGCGGGCGGGCGCCGGCGCGGGACGTCGTGGAAGCGGCGTCGGCGGCGGCCACGCGTCAGGCTCGGCTACGGCGGCGTCGGCTCGACTCGGCAGCGCTTCGGGCTCGACCGTCGGCGGGGCTACGGCAGCGTCGGCGGCGGCAGACTTCGGCTCGACCCGGGCTCCGGCTCGGGCTCGGCGGCCGCTTCGGGCGCGGCGGCGGCCTCGGCCGCCACGGCCGGCGCTTCGGCCGGCATCGCGGCTCGGGCTCGGCGGCAGCCACCTGCGTGCGGCTCAGCGGCAGGCTTCGGGCTCGGCGGCAGCTTCGGGCGTCGGCGGCGCTTCGGGCTCGGCGGATCGCCCGCTCGGAGCTCGGCGTCGGCGGCTCGGGCGTCGGCGTCTACCTCGGCGACCGCCTCCGCGGGGCTGGTCACGTCGACGGCTGCTCGCCTGCCTTTGTGGGAGCGTCGAGCTCAGCGGGGCTCGCCTGGGAAGGTGTGGGTTCCATCTCGGGCGACGCGTTGTCGGCCGACTCGGTCCCTTCAGTCTTGTCTGGGTCAAAACTTTTGATGTCCTCCGATCAAAAGCTCCCCGGAAATCAACAAGACCCGAGCGATACACGCTCGGGCCTCCGTCCTGCAGGGTGTCTGTCCGTGTCCTGGTGGGCTCTTCAGACTCCTTCCGTATCGTCGGCACGCGCGCGCTCTTCTTGATGCTCCCCGTAGGGCCCGCGCATCGTAACACGCTGGTTCAGCGCGGCTACAATCGGCGCGCCGTGCCTGAGCTACCGACCTCGCGATCCTCGCCGACGCACTTGGCACGGCGCTTCGCCGGCCGGCCGTCTGACCGGCTGCCGCGACTCCCCAGACGCTCGTCTTGCGCGGCACGCCGGCGGAGCTCGACGGCGTTTGCCAGGACAGACGCTGACTCGCGTCAGCCGACGCGGCAAGTTCCTCGTGTTCCAGTTCGCGCGCGACAGATCATCTTCAACCCCATGCTCACCGGTCGCCTTGGGCTTGTCGCGCCCGGTCGCCAAGACGTGGCCACAGACGGCCGCAGTGCTGTCGGTTCTGCGCCCGTGTCGGACGGCGACCGGACTCGATCTGCGCGGCGCAGCTACAGCGCTGCCTGCTGGCCCGGCGCGGCTGCAGCGTGGCTGCCGGCAGCGCGACGCCGACGTCGACCTGCGCTATCGCGACGCGACGCGGATGGGCAAGATCTACCTGCTGCCCGCGGGCGTGGCACCGGCCGGTCGCGGGCTGGGACGAAGCAGGGCCCCGACGCGGACGATCCGCGATCTGACGCTGGATGTCTGGCGGTAATCGGATCGCGCACCACCGGGCGAGCTCAAGAACCTGCTGCGCAACCAGGCGTTCGTGGCCGGGCATCGGTAACGCCTACTGGACGAGATCCTGTGGGCGGCCCGCCTGGCGCCGTTTCGCAAGCGCGCGCTCGCTGGCGCCCGGCGGAGATCGATGCGCTGTACGCGGCTACGCGCGAGGTGCTCAGCTGGGCGAACGTGCAGCTGCGCCTGCTGGTGCCGCCGCGTCTCGAGGTCGAGCAACGCGACGTTCCTGCACGTGCATCGCAAGGGGGGCGAGGCGTGCCCGCGCTGCGGTACGCGCCTGAGCGAAGTGTCGGCGGGTGGATTCGTGACAACCGTACTGTCGCGCCTGCCAGCGCTGCCGAAATGGCGGGAATCAAAAAGGATCCTGGCGACGACCTATTTTCCCGAGGGGCTACCCCCTGAGTATCTTCGGCGCTGGAGAGCTTAACTTCCGTGTTCGGGATGGGAACGGGTGTGGCCTCTCCGCTGGAGTCACCAGGATCCTTCATGTAGTGAGGACGTGATCAGCGCGAGCCGGCGCGTGTGCCGCTCGTCTTGACGATCTTCGATTCTGCCGTGCCGACGCCGTTGCCGGCGTCGCACGACGCATGTGAAGTTCACGGACCTCCATCAGCCGGCCGCTTGGGTCAGCTGTTGAAAGAGGTCAAGCCCTCGACCATTAGTACGGCTCAGCTCCACTGGTTGCCCAGCTTCCACATGCCGCCTATCAAACAGATCATCTCCCTGTGGTCTTACCCGGTTGACCCGGTGGGGAACCTCATCTCGAGGCGAGCTTCGCACTTAGATGCTTTCAGTGCTTATCCCAACCGAACTTGGCTACCCAGCGATGCCCTTGGCAGGACAACTGGCACACCAGCGGTTCGTCCACTCCGGTCCTCTCGTACTAGGAGCAGCTCCTCTCAAGTTCCCTACGCCCACGATGGATAGAGACCGAACTGTCTCACGACGTTCTGAACCCAGCTCACGTACCGCTTTAATTGGCGAACAGCCAAACCCTTGGGACGTACTTCCGCCCCAGGATGCGACGAGCCGACATCGAGGTGCCAAACAGGGTCGTCGATGTGAACTCTTGGACCCTATAAGCCTGTTATCCCCGGGGTAGCTTTTATCCGTTGAGTGATACCCCTTCCACTCGGAGGTACCAGATCACTAAGCCCGACTTTCGTCTCTGCTCGACTTGTAGGTCTCGCAGTCAAGCTCCCTTATGCCTTTGCACTCTACGGCTGGTTTCCATTCAGCCTGAGGGAACCTTTGGGCGCCTCCGTTACACTTTAGGAGGCGACCGCCCCAGTCAAACTACCCGCCTGACACTGTTCCGCGCCCGGATCACGGGTCGCGGTTAGAACCGAAATTCAACAAGGGTGGTATTTCAACGTTGGCTCCACCGAAGCTAGCGCTCCAGCTTCACAGCCTCCCACCTATCCTACACATGCTAGAACCCCAATCCAATGACAGGGTGTAGTAAAGCTCCACGGGGTCTTTTTGCCCTATCGCGGGTAACATGCATCTTCACATGTACTTCAATTTCGCCGGATCCCTCGTTGAGACAGCGCCCAGATCGTTACGCCATTCGTGCGGGTCGGAACTTACCCGACAAGGAATTTCGCTACCTTAGGACCCTTATAGTTAGGGCCGCCGTTTACCGGGGCTTCGGTTCAGAGCTTGCACCCCTTCCCTTAACCTTCCGGCACTGGGCAGGCGTCAGCCCGTATATGTCAGCTTTCGCTTTAGCACGGACCTGTGTTTTTGCTAAACAGTCGCCTGGGCCTTTTCACTGCGGCCTCGATCAACCAATGGCGAACCGCCAGCTGCGAGGCGCCCCTTCTCCCGAAGTTACGGGGCTAATTTGCCGAGTTCCTTAACGAGGGTTCTCCCGATCGCCTTGGTATTCTCTACCCGCCTACCTGTGTCGGATTGCGGTACGGACACCGTTGATCTCGCTAGACACTTTTCTTGCCAGCTTGGCTCACTCGAATTGCAGCAGATGCCGCTTTCATTCGCTTCTCGGCGTTGAATGGGAGAACGGATTTGCCTGTCCTCCCCGCCTACCGGCTTAGACGCGTATAGCCAAAACGCGCTCGAACTACCATGCTGGGTCATGCCCTTGCTCTCACCTGGGTTCAGCGCACCGCTTCGATCGAGCTTTCGCCCGACCAACCACGGATTGCCTCCGCCAGGCGACACCTTGCGGTGCAAACGATCTCTGGTGGTTCCGGAATATCAACCGGATGTCCATCGCCTACGACTTTCGTCCTCGGCTTAGGCCCGACTAACCCTGAGCGGACAAGCCTTCCTCAGGAAACCTTAGGCTTACGGCGTGTAGGTTTCTCACCTACATTGCGCTACTCATGCCGACATTCTCACTTCCGTCCGCTCCAGCCGTCCTCACGGTCGACCTTCGCAGCAGAACGGAACGCTCCCCTACCGCCCTACGGCCGGCGAACCGACCGTCTGACTCGTAGCTTCGGTACCAAGCTTGAGCCCCGTTGGATCTTCGGCGCAGAATCACTTGACCAGTGAGCTGTTACGCACTCTTTCAATGATGGCTGCTTCTGAGCCAACATCCTGGTTGTCTGTGCGACTCCACATCCTTTACCACTGAGCTTGGATTTAGGGACCTTAGCTGACGATCTGGACTGTTTTCCTTTTGACCACGAAGCTTAGCCCTCGCAGTCTGACTCCCGAGCTTTGAAATCATGGGATTCGGAGTTTGATTGGGTTTGGTAAGCGGGAAGCCCCCTAGCCCATTCAGTGCTCTACCCCCACGATTGAACGCCCGAGGCTAGCCCTAAAGCTATTTCGGGGAGAACCAGCTATCTCCGGGTTCGATTGGCATTTCACCGCTATCCACAGCTCATCCCCTAGCTTTTCAACGCTAGTGAGTTCGGTCCTCCACGAGATATTACTCTCGCTTCAACCTGGCCATGGATAGGTCACCCGGTTTCGGGTCTACTGCGTGCGACTGAACGCCCTATTCAGACTCGCTTTCGCTACGGCTCCGTCCTTCTCGGACTTAACCTCGCCACATGCAAGTAACTCGTCGGCTCATTCTTCAAAAGGCACGCCATCAGGCTACCGACCTTGCGACTCGGCAACACCCTTTGACTGCTTGTGGGCACGTGGTTTCAGGTACTATTTCACTCCCCTCCCGGGGTGCTTTTCACCTTTCCCTCACGGTACTAGTTCACTATCGGTCGCCAAGAGTATTTAGCCTTGGACGGTGGTCCGCCCAGTTTCCCACATGAGAGACCTTCCACGTGGTACTCAGGTGACTGATCTACGAAGGCCGATCGTTTTCGCCTACGGGGCTGTCACCCTCTATGGCCTGCCTTTCCTGACAGGTTCGACTAACGATCGACTTTTTGACTTCGCCGGGACCTAGCAGGGTCCCGAGATCAGCTCCTACAACCCCAGTTCAGAAACGGCTGCAACCTATCGCGCTGAACCGGTTTGGGCTATTCCCATTTCGCTCGCCACTACTCCGGGAATATTCTCTTTTCCTCCCGCTACTGAGATGTTTCAGTTCGCGGACTTACCTCACCCAGGCCTATTTGGTTCAGCCTGGAGTGACTGGGCATTACCCCAGCCGGGTTTCCCCATTCGGACATCCTCGGATCAAAGCATGCTCGCTGCTCCCCGAGGCATTTCGCTGCCTACCACGTCCTTCATCGGCTCTTGGCGCCAAGGCATCCACCTCGTGCCCTGTGTAGCTTGACCTCCCTCAACAACTAACCCAAGGGGCGAGCTGCACGGGAAGATTCGGGATCTCTCACCTTGTCGTTATTGTCACGGCAGAAATTGAAGATCTTTATCTGATCACATCTTCACTTGTTAAGGTGCGCCCTCGCTGTGAGGGCTCGAGCGGCCATTCCGCTCTTCCAGCGATCCGCTGGTCGGTGACCTCGAACCTTGGTCGGCTCGAGCCCACTGATCAGGGGATCGATGCGGTCCAGACACACCAAGACGGCTCGAGGGCTCTCGAGCCGTCGTACAGGGACAGCTGTCGGATCCTGCGAGTCTGCCGGGGTCTACCCGATATTCAATTCGTTGCCTGTGCTGCTCGGCGCAGTTCGTTCGCTCCGCTTCGCTTGCCTGCCGCCGCCGGCGCCTGAGAGTGGTGGAGACGAGGAGACTCGAACTCCTGACCCTCTCCTTGCAAAGGAGATGCTCTTCCAGCTGAGCTACGTCCCCTTGGCGCCCCGACACGTCGATGGGCTTGATGGTGGGCGTTTCTGGACTCGAACCAGAGACCTCTGCCTTATCAGGGCAGTGCTCTAACCAGCTGAGCTAAACGCCCGCCGGGGACGGCCGGCAGTCATCGCCCCTAGCGGGCTCGAGCGCCGGCTGCACCCTAACACCTGAAGAGTGGCAGGAAATCAACTTTGGGTTGGCGAGCGAGAATTTCGGTACTTGGTTGCTGGGTCACCACGATCGCGCCCGGCGAACCGGGACACCCGAGCCCCACCCAGCGGGCACTCGGCGAAGATCGTGACGATCAACCTGGGAGGGTGTATAACGTCGGTGCCGCACCGATGGCATCCGACTCCCTCTCCCTAGAAAGGAGGTGATCCAGCCGCACCTTCCGGTACGGCTACCTTGTTACGACTTCGTCCCAGTCACCAATCCCACCTTCGACGGCTGCCTCCTTACGGTTGGCCCACCGGCTTCGGGTGTTATCGGCTTCCATGACGTGACGGGCGGTGTGTACAAGGCCCGGGAACATATTCACCGCCGTATGCTGACCGGCGGTTACTAGCAACTCCGGCTTCACGCAGGCGAGTTGCAGCCTACGATCCGAACTGAGACCGGCTTTAAGGGATTAGCTCCACCTCGCGGTTTCGCTGCCCGTTGTACCGGCCATTGTAGCGTGGGTGTAGCCCAGGACGTAAGGGCCATGCTGACTTGACGTCATCCCCACCTTCCTCCGAGTTTCTCTCGGCAGTCCCGTGTGAGTGATACAACACACAGTAGGGGTTGCGCTCGTTGCGGGACTTAACCCAACATCTCACGACACGAGCTGACGACAGCCATGCAACACCTGTGGCCAGGCCCCTTGCGGGGCACCGACGTTTCCGCCGACTTCCTGGTCATGTCAAGCCCTGGTAAGGTTCTTCGCGTTGCATCGAATTAAACCCCACGCTCCGCTGCTTGTGCGGGCCCCCGTCAATTCCTTTGAGTTTTAGCCTTGCGGCCGTACTCCCCAGGCGGGACACTTAATGCGTTAGCTACGGCACTGGCGGGGTTGATACCACCAACACCTAGTGTCCATCGTTTACGGCTGGGACTACCGGGGTATCTAATCCCGTTTGCTCCCCCAGCTTTCGCGCCTCAGCGTCAAGAACAGGCCAGGTAGTCGCCTTCGCCACTGGTGTTCCTCCCGATATCTACGCATTTCACCACTACACCGGGAATTCCACTACCCTCTCCTGCCTTCAAGTCGAACAGTATCGAATGACCCTCCCCAGTTGAGCCGGGGGCTTTCACATTCGACTTATCCGACCGCCTGCGCGCTCTTTACGCCCAGTAAATCCGGACAACGCTTGCCACCTACGTATTACCGCGGCTGCTGGCACGTAGTTAGCCGTGGCTTATTCGCCAGGTACCGTCATTATCGTCCCTGACAAAAGAGGTTTACAACCCGAAGGCCTTCATCCCTCACGCGGCGTTGCTGCTTCAGGCTTTCGCCCATTGAGCAAAATTCCCGACTGCTGCCTCCCGTAGGAGTCTGGGCCGTGTCTCAGTCCCAGTCTGGGTGATCGTCCTCTCAGACCACCTACCGATCGTCGCCTTGGTGAGCCATTACCCCACCAACGAGCTAATCGGACGCAGGCCCCTCCCGAAGCGCCTTGCGGCTTTGATCGATCGAATGAACGAACGATCACATGCGGTATTAGCCACCCTTTCGGGCAGTTATTCCCCACTTCGGGGTAGGTCACCCACGCGTTACTCAGCCGTCCGCCACTAACTTCTCGAGCAAGCCCGAGAAGTCCGTTCGACTTGCATGTCTCATGCACGCCGCCAGCGTTTATCCTGAGCCAGGATCAAACTCTCCGACAAAGAAGCTGACCTTGCGGCCAGCTCTCATGGTTCGGGGTTTGCCCGCTCGCACTAGCTGATTTCCTACCACTCTTCACTTGTTAAGGTGCAGCACCCGTACCGTTCCCGGCACCCCGGCGCGACCTCGTATTGTGACACAGTCACTCAGGGGCGGTCAAGCGACCGGCTTGGGTGTTGGGGCTCGATTTGGGCCCGGGCCGCCCAGCGGCGACCGCGGACGCGCAGCATAGCACGATCGGCGGCGCGGGGGCCAACGGTGCCGCCCGGGGTCGGAGTAGCACGACCGCCTGCCCGAGCGGCCCGACCGCCTGCCCGAGCGGCCCGACCGCCTGCCCGAGCGGCCCGACCGCCTGCCCGAGCGGCCCGACCGCCTGCCCGAGCGGCCCGACCGCCTGCCCGAGCGGAGAAATGCAGCGTGTGACTGAACCGTCCGGGGGAGCCCTGGCTGGGATCCCCCAACCGCCGCGCGCCATTCGCTGGCGGCCCGTTCAGTCAACTGCAGCATGGATCGTCGGTTGAAGGCTCGTTGAGGGGTCGCGGCGCGCGTCAGGTCGGCGCGCGGCGCTCACCCAACGGACCGTTCAGTCACCAGGCGCATGGCGGGCACGCGGCCGGGCGCGCAGCTCGGGCGCGCCGGCGTTCGGGCTAGAGCGGGCTCTCCTGGATGAGCAGGATGAAGGCCGCCGCGCTGAGCCACGCGAGCAGCGCCAGCGCGACCGAGGCGGGCTCGCCGAGCGCGGTCGCGACCAGGAAGATGACCGAGCCGAGCAGCGCGGCGGCCGTCGGCTTGACCAGGCGCAGCAGGATCTCGGCGATTAGGTTGCTCATCTTTCGTTGACCTCGAACGCGCGCCGGCCCTGCATCGCCCGGATGAGCGTCACCTCGTCCGCGTACTCCAGGTCGCCGCCGACCGGGATGCCGCGCGCGATGCGGGTGATCGATGCCACGTCCGCCGTCAGCCGTTCGGCGAGGTACATCGCCGTCGCCTCGCCCTCGAGCGTGGGATTGGTGGCCAGCACGACCTCCTCGTACGGATCGCCGGCGCGGCTGCGCTGCGCTGCGCGATCGAGCAGCTCGCGCACCCGCAGCCGATCAGGGCCGATACCGTCCATCGGCGAGATCGCCCCGTGCAGTACGTGGTATCGACCGCGGAAGGCGCTTGTGCGCTCGATCGCCAGCACATCGAGCGGCTCCTCGACGACACACAGGCGGCCGTCGTCACGCGACTGATCGGCGCAGATCGGACATAGCGGGCCGGTGCTGATGTTGAAGCACGACTCGCAGTAGACGACCTCCTCGCGCACCGCCACGAGCGCGGCGGCGAGCGCGCGGGCCTCGGCCTCCGGAGCGCGGAGCAGGTGGTAGGTCAGCCGCTGGGCCGTCTTGGGGCCGACCCCGGGCAGCCGCGAAAGCGCCTCGATCAGGCGCGCGACGGGTTCGATCAGCGCCGTCACGTCAACCCATGCCCGGCAGGCGCAGCCCGCCGGTCACGCGCGCCATCTTCTCCTCGGCCGTCTGCTTGACGCGGCGCAGGCCATCGTTGACGGCGGCCGTGACGAGATCCTGGAGCATCTCGACGTCGTCGGGGTCGACGACCTGCGGATCGATCGTCAGCGACAGCAACTCCCGTGGCCGCTGACCACCGCCGTCACCGCGCCACCACCGGCCGTGCCTTCGAGCGTCAGCGTGTCGAGCTCGGCCTGCACGCGGGCCATCTCGGCCTGCATCTGCTGGGCCATCTTGGCCATGTTTCCGAATCCCACTACCTGCCTCCTGTCAGTCGACTTCGGCCACGTCGAGCAGGTCGTCCTCGAATATCGCGCCGCGCATGAGCGACAAGATCCTCCGACCCCGGTGCCGCGGTCAGCGTGACGACCGGCTCGACCAGCTCGATGTTGGTTGCCACGCAGCGGACGGCGACGGCGCGGCCGAGAACCTCGCCGATGCCCTCCTCGAGCATCGTCCGCTTGCGTTCGGCGATGTCGCGCAGGAAGGCCTGGCTCTCGGGGAAGCCGAGCACGATCGTCGCCTCGCTCGACCTCGACCGGCCGACAAGCGGCGATCAGCGGGCGATTGGCCGGGTTGCGGCCGATGCGCTCGACGACGCTCGGCCACGCCGCAAGCAGCGCCTCGAGCGACTCGTCGGCGGCCGCTGAAGGGCCGACCGAAGCCTCCGCCGGAGCGCTCGGCCGCTCGGGCTCAACCCGCACCGCCTTGACCACGGGGGCCAGCGCCGGGACGGGAGGGCTGGGTGGCTCGGCGGGTGACTCGGTGGCCGGCTGGGCGGGTCGGTCGGCGGGGGCCCGCGGGACTGATCGGTCGGGTGCCCGCTGGGCGGGTCGGTCGGTGGCCTGCTGCGTGGGCCGGTCGGGGCCTCGCTCGCCGCCTTCGAGGAGCGCCAGCTCGAGCTGCAGCCGATAGCCGCCGGCGGCGCCACGATTGATGTCCAGTCCGGCCAGCCGGCGGGCCGCGCGGGCCAGCTTGGAGCCTTGATCGCCGGCGCGGCTCCCTTCGCCCAGGGCGGCGATCAGCTGTTCGCGCAGGCGCGCGACGACCTGATCGGCAAAGGCGACCAGGTCGCGGCCGTCCGCCTCGAGCTCGTCGAGCAGGCGGATGCCGTCCAGTGCATCGCCCCCGGCCAGGGCGGCCACGAACCGGTCTACGCTGACGCTCTCGGCCAGTCCGAGCAGGTCGCGCACGGAGTCCGCGCTGATGCTCTCGATACCGCTCGACACGATCTGGTCGAGCATCGATTCGGCGTCGCGCATGCCGCCCGCGGCGCGCTGGGCAATCAGCTCGAGCGCATCGTCAGAGACCGTGCGCCCCTCCGCCTCGGCGATCCGGCGCAGCTTGCCGATGATCTGCTTCTCGGGCAGCGGCCGAAAGGTGAAGCGCTGCAGGCGCGAGACGACCGCCGGCCGGATGCCGCTCGGATCGGTCGTGCAGAAGATGAAGAGCACGCCGGGCGGCGGCTCCTCGAGCGTCTTGAGCAGCACGTCCCAGCCTTCCTTGATGCGCTGGACCTCGTCGATGATGAAGACCTTGCGCCGCAGGTCGGACGCGCCCGTGTAGACGCGCGGCAGCAGCTCGCGCATGTCGTCGACGCGGTTGTTCGACGCCGCGTCGAGCTCGACCACGTCGAGCGCCCTGCCCTCGCGGATGGCCTGGCACGGCTCGCACGTGTCGTCCGGCTCGCCGTCAACGGGGTTGAGGCAGTTGACCGCCTTGGCCACGATCCGCGCGGTCGAGGTCTTGCCCGTGCCCCGGGGGCCCACGAAGAGCAGCCCGTGGGCCAGCCGGTCAAGGCGGACGGCGTTGCGCAGCGTCTCGATGACCGCGTCCTGGGCGACGACGTCGGCGAACGTCTGCGATCTCCAGCGCCGGTACAGCGCCTGGTGCGCCGTAGCCGGCGCGGCTGGCGGGGCCTGGCGGGTCGGCTGGGCGGGCAGATCGGTCGATGCCATGTGTCGGACATGGTAGGGCGGGCCCGGATGATCGGCTCCATTGGCGGCCCGGGCCGGTCTTGCGCCAGATGTCCCGAATGGGGCCGCGGTATTCCGTTTCGGGACTCGGTTTGTGCCGAATGTGCCGATACGGCGACAGCCGGCGCAAGGTGAGGCTCAGCCGGCCGAATGGTGTCCGTATCTGGGCCACCTGGCGCATCTCGGGGCGTCAAGGAAGTTGCCGTGCACCCACCGTCGACCGGGACGTCCGCGTGCCCAACGAAGTGACCGACTCGGACCAGGCCGATCCGCGGCACCCGGCGAGCAGCGTTTATCGCTGCTTCCTTCCGGACCTGACGAGGTTCACGCGTCGCCGCTGCGCGGGACCCGATCCTCAACGTCGATCTCCCCGCCGGCATCCGCGAGCGCAGGCCTCGGGTGGGAATTCAGCCCTGCTGGAGCGGATTGCAGGTACAGGGCACCGCTAGTTCCCCGCCTAGCACGGCGCTGCGCATTCTACCGCGGCCGACCTGTGCGCAGTGTCGGCGCGCCGATCTGATCCGTGGGGGGCCGAGCGGTGAGGTGCGCCGGGTGCACCAACGGAGGCGGTTTCAGGCGCACCGATTGGCAGATGTGCTGTCGGCGCACGTTATGCCGGCAAGCGCGGTCGAGATGTGCACCGACGGCACGAGACGAGTGCGTCCTTCGTCGGTTGGTGCCCCGGGAGCACACCCGACAAATGCGGCCGGGCGCCCGGCCATCTGCTCGGCGGTGGCGGAGAGGGAGGGATTCGAACCCTCGATGGGTTGCCCCATACCGCATTTCCAGTGCGGCGCCCTAGGCCTCTAGGCGACCTCTCCGGAGGCACTTGGGGAGGCGGGGTGGCGGAGAGGGTGGGATTCGAACCCACGGTGCTTGCGCACACCGCTTTTCGAGAGCGGCACCATCAACCACTCGGACACCTCTCCGCCAGAGAGGATAGCGCGAATGACTCGCTCAGCCTCCGAGCGCGCCGGCCCTGGGGCGTCCGCCAGCCGTAGCCCCACGCAGCTCGACCGCCTCGCGCTGCATGATCCCCGACACAACGGACAGCCGGCGTGGCAGTACGTCGCCGGCGGTCAGCTGGATGGCTGAGCCGGCGGCACCGGATTGGGCGTCGGGCAACGCATAGACCAGCCCGTCGACGTCCGACTCGAGCAGCGCCCCAACGCACATCACGCACGGCTCAAGCGCGGTGAAGACGATCAGCCCGGAGAGATCCGACCGACCGAGCCTGCGGGCCGCCTCGCGCAGGACCACCATCACCGCATGCGCCGTCGGGTCACCCGTCGTCTCGACCTGGCAGCGACCGTGTGCAATGAGCGCCTCGTCGAGCACCGCCACCGCGCCGTCGGCCACCTCGCCCGCGTCCAGTGCGGCACGTGCCTCAGCCAGCGCGGCGCCCATGTACAGCTCGTAGTTCACGCCACCGATCGTAGCATCGGCTCTTCTAGCGAGGCGCTCTGCGCTCGACATGGAGATCACGCCCGACACCGCAGCCGATTTGGGCGCGCTGGAACGCGTCAGCGGCTCAAGCAGCTCGATGGAATAATTGCGAGCAATGCTCACAGCCGAGGTCAGGCGGCGCACCGCAGCACTGATCGAAGTCGTTTGGTCAACCATCTCGGCCGTGGGCGAGTACCCCGGGCGGGTCAGCTCGTACGTGCGCGTGGAGTACCAAACGCCCGAGCGAGGCGGCATCGGCACCAAATGGCGCCAGACTCGATCCGTCTTTGGCCGGGAGCACGCGCAGGTGCTGAACGTTGTTGGATGGGAACCGCCGGTGTACCTCGAGACAAAGGCCAAGGAGAGCGGCGCCGAATATACGACGATCTACCGGCTTACAGAAGCCGACGGGTCGACCGAAGTGTCCGTACGGTTCGAGGTCGAAGCGACGAGTGTCATCGGGGCCGTCTTCCAGCGACTCATGGGCGGGCGGCTCATGGCTTCGACGCGTGAGGCAATGGAGCGCGACCTGGCCGACCTGACCGCTGCCGCCGAGCTGCGCACTGACAGGAGTGCCGCAGCCGACGATTAGATGGCGCGCCCGGCGGGACTCGAACCCACGACCTTCAGGTCCGCAACCTGACGCTCTATCCACTGAGCTACGGGCGCACGCTGGCGGAGAGGGAGGGATTCGAACCCTCGGAGCAGGTTGCCCCACTCAGCGGTTTAGCAAACCGCCGCACTAGGCCTCTATGCGACCTCTCCCATTCCGGCCACCGATGATAGCATCGGTAGCCTTCCGTCCGCCCCCGCACGGGGCCCTCTAATAGGTGCCTGCATGCCCAAGGTCGTCCTGCTCATCGGTCATCCGGTGGGGCAATCGCTATCCAGCGCGGTGCATCAGGCTGCCTTCGACGAGCTGGGCATCGATGCCCGCTATGAGCCGGTCGACGTACCGCTCATCCAGCTGTCCGAAACGATCGATCAGCTGCGCGGCGACGACTACCTCGGCGCCAACATCACCGCCCCATACAAGGAGCGGGTCGCGACGATGCTCGACCGGCTGACCGAGGAGGCACACGCCACCGGCGCGGTCGACACGATCACCAGCGAAGGATCCCGGCTGATCGGCCACAACACAGACGTGATCGGCTTTCGCGCGGCGATGGACGCGCTCGTGGGCAAGCAGAAGATGCCCAAGGCAGCCGTCGTCATCGGTGCCGGCGGCGGTGCCCGGGCGGCCGTGTACGCCTTCATCACCAGCGGCTTCCAGCGCGTGATCGTCTTCAACCGTCACCTTCATCGGGCGGAGGGGCTCGTCCGTCATTTCGGGCGCAGCGCGGCGCACATGGAGCTGCGCGCGATGCCCTGGCACGAGTCGGTCATCGAGGCCGAGCTGGGCAAGACCAAGGTGCTCGTCAACGCCTCGGCCGTGGTCGATGCAGGCACGCAATCGCCCTTCCCGGCCGAGCTGCTCGCGCCCGACCTGCTCGTGCTCGACCTGATGTACGTGCCGCGCGAGACGCGGCTGCTGCGCGATGCTCGCGCCGCCGGCGCGAGCGAGATGATGAACGGCGACACCATGCTGCTCCACCAGACGTCGGCCGCCTCCGCTCTGTGGACCGGCCGCGAGATCGCCATCGACGTCCTCCAGCAGCGGCTCGACATGGCGCGCGACGAGCAGGTCGCAGCCCCAGTCGCGGCACCAGCGGAGTGACGCGCTAGCCCTGGGCATCCTCAGCGCCCTGGTCGATCGCGCGGTCAACCGGACTGCCCTCCCCGGCCGACTGCCCGCACCCGAGGAGACTGTCGAGCTCTGCCGGCGCTCGCCGCTGGTCGATCTGCTCGTCGGCAGCGCACTGTTCCGCGACTCGTTCGTGCGCGGCGGTCGAGGGCATGTCGCTCTTCCCCGACTGCGCGCGGTCGGTGTGAATGTCGTTGGCCTGACCGTCGCGACGAGCTGGCCGGACCTCGGCGGATCGCTGTCGCGCTGGCACTTCCGATCGCTCGGCCTGCCAGCGGCGGCGGTCGGCTCGCGCATGGCCATCGCGGAGTGGGTGATCGGACGGATCGAGCGCTGGTGCTCGGAGTCGGACGGCCGCCTGGTCATCGTGCGCTCGGCAACGGATCTAGATGCGTGCGTTGCGGAGAGTGGTCCCGTCGGGGTGCTGCTAGGAGTCCAGGGCGGACACGTGCTCGACGGTGACGTTGGCAACCTCACGCGACTGCGGGAAGCGGGCGTCCGGATGTTCGCGCCAGCGCATGTGATGGACAACGCGCTCGTCGGCTCGGGCACCGGCCGACAAGCGACAGGGCTGACCGACTTCGGGCGGGAGGTGATCTGTGGGCTGGAGGCACAGTCGATCATCGTCGACCTGGCCCACATGTCGGTGGCTGGGATCGAGCAGGCGCTGCCGCTGCTGCGGCGGCCGTTCGTGCTCAGCCACACCGGGTTGACCGACCGGGCCGGCGGCGGTGGCCGCTGGCGGCGTTACAGCCCCCAGACGCGCAACATCCCGGCCTCACTGGCAGCCGAGATCGGCCGGGCCGGTGGGCTGGTGGGGATCGTGCTCTCGACGCGGCTGCTCGGCGGCGACACGCTCGGCCATGCCGTGGCGACGATCCGCCGGGCGCTCCAGGCAGCGGGCGATGAACACGTCGCCCTCGGCTCGGACATGGACGGCGCGCTGAAGGTGCTCATCGACGTCGAGGGCCTGCCCGCGCTAGCCGACGCGCTGCTCGAAGCCGGCCTGTCTCAGCCCACTGTCGAAGGATTCGTCGGCGGGAACGCGCTCCGGCTACTGCGCGCGGCGCTCCCGGACTGAGTGGCGGAGAGGGAGGGATTCGAACCCCCGGAGCTTTCGCTCAACGGTTTTCAAGACCGCCGCCATAAACCGCTCGGCCACCTCTCCTCGTATAGGAGGATACCTGTGGCCAAGCCGGTCGGCCCTCAGAAAGCGACCAATGGCATATCGCGGCCGGATGACCCAGGCGAGAGGCTGACATCGTGCAACGACATGCAATCGAGTTCCGCTGCCATCTGTGCTACCGACTGGTGGACGACGACATGCGCGACCGCGCTCGGCGCGCGTTTCAGCCGCTGATCATCTGCGAAGGCTGCCTGCGCGATGCCGAGCCGCGCCCGGCGCACCCGCGCCGATCGCTGGCCCCAGCGGCTAGCTGATCGGGCCCGAGCGCGGAATCAAACCGGCATCAGCCGGAGCTTCCCTCCAGGCGGCCAACGATCGCGCGCATCGTCGATAGTCGCGCCCCGCACGGCAGCGCTGCCAGAGCCAGGCCGATGACATAGGTCGTGATCGGTGCCGCCGTTCGGTGGCTGCGCCGGGCGGCGATGCGGGCCAGGTCGAGCAGTATCTGACGCTCTTCCGTGCCGACCTCGTCGAGGGCACTAGCCGGCAGCAGCGCCGAGAGCTCGGCCAGCCAGTTCTCGATCGCCTGCTGGTCGATGGTGTCGGCCTGGTCGTCTGGCGTCGTCATGTCGTCACTCCCGCGGATGTCAGCGAACAAGGAAACCTGACGATCCTATCGGCCAGTCCGGCGCCAACGTCCGTCACACTGGGGCGACATGACTCACCGCGACATGGCTAACTCGGTGCTCGTGCTCGCCGGCGGCCGGAGCCGGCGCCTTGGTCGCGACAAGCTGCGGCTCGACTGGCGTGGCCGACCGCTGCGCGACCACGTCGTGAACCGCATGCGCGAGCTGAGCGACGACGTGATCGTGCTCGCCGCCCATGATGACGACGACCCTGGCGTGGCGCTCAGTGGCGTGCGCATCCTGCGCGACATACAGGAATGGCCGGGGCCGCTCGTCGCCGTGGCGGCAGGCCTACATGCGGCGCAGCACGAGCGGGTCCTGATCGTCGCGGCCGACATGCCCATCGTGCCGATCCGTGTGCTGGGCCTGCTGCTCAGCGAATGGCGGCACCCCGGACACATGCTGGTCGGGCTGCTTGCCGCCGACGAGCTGGCGGCACTCCCCGTTTGCGTCCACCGCACGGCCGCCCTGGAGCACGCCACGGTGATCATCGCGGCGGGCACGCGCCGGCTCGGCGCGCTGCGCGACCTGCCCGACGTGTACGGCGTCCCCGAGACGCAGTGGAGGGCGCTCGATCCGCACGGCGACAGCCTGCGCGACATCGACACCGAGGAGGACCTGCGGGCCATCGTGGACGGATTGAGGGAGTTCTAGCCCCGCGGTGTCAGTGCCGCTCTGGCTCCTGGAGCGGAAGGAACATCGCGGCCAGCGTCACCAGCAGCGCACCGCCGGCCAGGATCCCGCCCACGATCAGCCACTCGATGATCGTCGGCACGTACCAGTAGGAAGTGGCGAACGACGTGCCGAAGCCGGCCGTGTCGCCGACCGATGCTCCCGGCGGCATTCCCACCGGCGGGTACGACAGGCCGTTGAGCAGCAGGTTCAAGCGGTGGACCCAGATGCCCAGGATGCCCAGCACCGCCGCGAGGGCCACCCAGCGCGGCCGGCTGCGCAGCCGACGGACGACCAGGATGCCAAACGGGACGGCCAGACCGACCAGCATCTCGAACCAGAACAACGGCGCGTAGGGCCCGCTCACCAGCCGGGCCACGGCGTGGGCTTCGCCGGCAGCCGGATAGGCCCCGGTCAGCATCTCGGCAAACACGAAGAAGCCCTCGACGGCGATGAGGATGCCGAGCAGCCCGCCGAGCATGGCGACCAGGTCGTCGCGGAAGGTGACGACGCCGTAGCGCCTGCAGGCCAGCGCCATCAGGACGACCAGGCCGAGGCCAGAGACAAGGGCCGAGCTGATGAACATCGGCGCCAACAGCGCCGAGTACCAGAAACCGCGACTGATCTGGAGTCCGAAGATCCAGGCCGTGATCGAGTGGAGCATGATCGCGCTGGGCAGGGCGACCCAGGCCAGCGCGCCGATCCAGCGCTGGTCTCGGGCGGCCGCTTCATCGGACTTCGAGGTTCGCAGGGCAAGCGGGCTGCTGTCCCGGGCCAAGTCGGCGCGCGTGTACAGAAAGACGTAGCCGGCCGACATGACCATGTAGGCGATCACGATGAAGATGTCCCAGACCATGGGCGAGCTGAGATTGGCGTGCAGCAGGATGTTCAGGATCCGATCCGGCCGGCCGAGGTCGGGAATGATGAAGGTGGCGGCGAGCACGATCGCAACCGTCGCCTCGAGCACCGCGACGCGGACGATGGGCTTGAAGATGGTGGCGCCGAACAGCCGGCCGGCCGAGGCGACGATGAGCCCGCCGGCGGACAGGCCGACGAAGAACATGAAGAACAGGATGTACCAGCCCCACATGAACACGTTGTTGAGCCCGGTCACGATCAGGCCGGTCAGGTACTGGTAGGCCCAGGCGACCACGCCGATCGTGATCAAGGCCCCGAGCGCCGCCAGCCACAGCCACAGGCCACGCGAGATCACCAGCCGGCGCGGAGCCACGGCGGGCAACGCTGCGCTGCTCACAGGTCGCGCTTCCGGCGCGGCGGCAGGTAGGTCACGCTGGGCTGGGTGCCCATCTCCTCGAGCAGCACCTCGCCTTCGCGCTCGCGGATGAGGTGGTTGACGCGACTCTCCGGGTTGTTGAGGTCGCCGAAGATGCGCGCCTGCGCGGGGCACGACCAGACGCACGAGGGCACCTGGCCCTCGGCGAGGCGATGGACGCACATCGTGCACTTCTCGACCGTGCCCAGCGGCCGCGCGGCAACCATCCCGAACGGCTCGTCGGTGGGATACTCGGGTTCGCCCCAGTTGAAGGTCCGGACGCCGTACGGGCAGGCGATCATGCAGTAGCGGCAGCCGATGCAGCGATCGCTGTCCTGCATCACCACGCCGTCCGATCGGTGGTACGTGGCCTGCACCGGGCAGACCTTGGTGCACGGCGCGTTGGCGCAGTGCTGGCAGGCCAGCGGGACCCACCTCATGTACGGCTGGCCGTGCTCCTGGCGTGGGCTGTCAAGCGCCTCGCCATCGGTCAGGATGCGGTTCCACCAGTTGCCCAGCGGGACCTGGTTCTCCGTCTTGCAGATCACCGCGCACGACCAGCAGCCGATGCAGCGCTCGGTGTCGACGACCATGCCCCAGTGCGGGCGGTCGGAAGCCTCCTCCAGCTCGCCCCACGCGCGCGACGCGGCGGGCAGCGCCTCGATCGGCGAGACCTTGTCAGCCATTCGCCGCTCCCGCGACCCTGCGGATCTCGACCCGGCAGTCCTTCCAGCCCGTGGATGGGCTCCACATGTTGGGCACGAAGAAGATCTCGTGGATCGGGTTGACCGCGGACGAGGTCAGCTCGTTGACGCCCTTGCCACGCGCGAACTGGCGCGGCCACCAGCCCTCGTACAGCGTCGCCGAGCCATGCCGCGCACCCTCGGTGACGTGCGCCCAGCACTCGACCGTGCCGCGCGTATTGGCAATCTCGACCCGATCGCCGTCGGCGATGCCACGCGCGGCCGCGTCGTCGGGATGGAGCTGCACGATCGGTCGCCCGCCGTGGATCTCGGTCAGCCACGGGTTATTCGCATACGACGAGTGGATGCGCCACTTGGAGTGCGGGCTGAGCAGCTGGAGCGGGTAGGCAGCGGGGTCGTGGACTTCATCGTCGAAGGGCGGTTTGTAGGTCGGGGCTGCCTCGCCCAGCTCGAGGAACCGGTCGGCGTCCTTGTAGAACTCGATGCGCCGCGTGGGAACGAACGCGGCCGTGGCTTCCAGCGCGGCGGGCAGGGAGCGTGGCGGGAACGGCTCGAAGCGCTCGATCTGACCCAGGAACGGGATGTCGGGATCGGCCACCCGCAGGCGCACCGGCCCGGCCTTGAGCTGCTCGATCGTGATGCCCTCCGTGGGCCCGCCGGCATCGCCGCCGGCGGCCAGAATCGCCTCGATGGCGGCCTCCTCGTCCATCTCGAACTCGGCTGCCTTGTCGGGCGCGATGCGGCGCACCAGCTCGCGCCAGATCCACACCTCGGAGCGCGACTCGCCGACCGGCTCTATGGCCGGCTGCTGGAGCTGCAGGAAGGGGTGCAGCGGGGTGGCCGTCAGGTCGGTCTTCTCGTACCAGGTCGTGGCCGGCAGGACGATGTCGGCCCACTCGACGGTGTTCGTGCGCTGGTGGTCGACGACCACGACCAGGTCGCAGCCGGCCAGCGTCTGGTGCAGGCGGTTGACGTCCATGGCCTGCACGAACATGTTCGCGAAGGTGCATACCAGCGCGTGGTACCCCTGCACCGGGTAAGGGATGCTGGGGTGCATCGTCTCGGTCCGGCCGCGCGCGAAATAGATGCTCGGCACGACCTTGGCCTTGGTGTCGCCAACGTTCCACCATGGCGCCGTCGCGACGCGCACCTTGTACTGGCCGACATAGACACTGAAGCCGCCACCGGACTTGCCGACGTTGCCGGTGATGGCAGTCAGCAGCGCGAGGGCGCGCCCGGTCAGGTCGCCGTGATACCAGTGGTTGGAGCCGCCGCCCATCAGGATGGCCGCGGGCTTGGTCGTGGCGTAGGCGCGCGCGACCTTGGCGATCAGTTCCGGGGCGAGCTCGCAGATCTGAGCGGCACGCTCCACGGTCCACTGCCCGGCTTCGGCGCGTACCAGCGCGAAGCCGGGCGTGGCGCGGACGGTTGAGCCGTCGGCCAGGGTGACGTCGAAGACGCCTTCGAGCGCGGCACGACCGGTCGGAGCGCCAAGGCGCTCCGTGCCAACCATGACCGGCGCTGAGCCAAGCTCGTCCCAGGCGACGAACGCGACGGGCGCCGCCGGATCAACCGACCCGGCGGCCTGAAGCTCGGACCACAGCAGCCGCTTCCCGGTGTCGACGCGGACGAGCAGCGGCGCGTCGCTGTAGGCGCGCATGAAGTCGAGGTCGGCAAGGCCCTCGGCCAAGATGACGTTGGCCATGGCGAGGGCGAAGGCGGCGTCCGTGCCGGGCCGGATGGGCAGCCAGGAATCAGCCTTCGACGCGGTCGGCGAGAAGTTCGGATCGACGACCACCAGCTTGGCCCCGGCCTCGACCGCGTCGAGGATGAAGTGCATGTCTGGGATGCGCGTCTCGACCGGGTTGCTGCCGATCAGCAGCAGGAAGCGGCTGTTGGCCCAGTCCTTGGCCTCGTGCTCGGCGTTCTGAACACCGAACGTGATCGGCATGCCCATGGGCAGGTCGCCGTTGAAATCGAAGCTCGTACCGTGGGTGAAGCCGAGCAGGGCGCTGGCCCGGTAGTTGGCGCCCTTCTGGATGTAGCCCGAGCCCGGGACCTGGCCGAAGATGTGGATCGAGTCCCAGCCGTACGTCTCGCCGATCCGCTTGAGCTCGGCCGCGATCCGATCGAGGACCTCCTCCCACGATGCCTCGCGGAACTCGCCGGCGCCACGCTCGCCAGTCCTGATGAGCGGCGTCTTTATCCGATCCTCGCCGTAGATGTGGAGCTGGTAGCTGATCCCCTTCATGCAGCCGCGCGGGTTGTAGACCTGGTCGGGGTAGTCGGCCGCCTGCTGGACCTTGACCACCACGCCGTCGCGCACGAAGGCCAGCTGGCCGCAGCCACCGGTGCAATTCGGCGAACAGGTGGTCCTGACAACCTTGTCGACCGGTTGGGACGGGGTGACGTCGTAATCACGACCGGCGCGCGCCCGGCCGCTGCCGATGACTGGCAGCGAGACGCCGGCCGCGCCGGCCGCCGCGCCGGCAACCACGGCGCTCTGCTTGAGGAAGGTGCGTCGGTCAGTCGGCATTCTCAGATAATTCGCCGTGCGGCCGGACAGCGCGGATCGAGCATGGCGTGGCCGACCGCCCCGCACAGCGCGCAACGCGTCGCGCTCGTCCCGGCGGCACGCGGTCGAAGGGTCCTGGCGGTGGAGCGGATCATGTCGCCTGCGCCGCTGGCAATTGCCGACGCGGCCAGGCCGAGCGGGATCAGGCCAGCAGCCCACAGGAGGCGGCGACGCGTGAACGGCATTGGCACCCCTACTCAGAAACCAATGTCCACTTCAGCGGGCGTGTCTCACAGCGTCTAGGGCCATTCGGCCCGACGTTGGTCAGGAGGGCGCTGGTGCCTGCCTCGCCCTCCCAGCTAGCTGATCTCGCCCACACTCGAAGCGAGCGGCTCAGGCAATTTGACTGAGCCGTCTTGCTGCTGGTAGACCTCGAGCAGCGCGGCAACCGTGCACGCCAGCGCCAGCCCCGGCCCGTTGAGCGTGTGCAGCACCTCCGCCTTGGCGCCCGCGTCGGGTCGGCAACGGATGTTCATCCGCCGCGGCATTACTCCATGGTGCCGAGGGGGTTGACTATAAGGCCATGGTGCGCGCTCGCACCATCAGCCTACAATTCTTCGGTGGTGAGCCGAGACAACGCAGGCAGAGCTCGGACGGGCGGCCTCGATGGCAGTCCGGGTTCGACTGTACGCGCGGGAATCCGCGATGTCGGGAACATGACGGTCGACCCGATCCTCAGCGCGCGCATCTACGTCGTCGACGACGAGGCGGTGAACCTCCGGCTGCTCGAGCGGTTCCTTGGTCTCGTCGGGTTCGAAGACATCCACTCCTTCACCGACCCGCGGGCGGCCCTGGCCGCGACCGAGGCGCACGAACCTGACCTGATCCTGCTTGATCTCCACATGCCCGGGCTCGACGGGTTCGACGTCCTCGCAGCCCTGCACGAGCTTATCTCCGACGACGACTTCCTGCCGGTCCTCATCCTGACCGGTGACCAAGAACGGGAGGCTCGCTCGCGCGCCCTGGCGAGTGGTGCGACCGACTTCCTGGCCAAGCCGTTCTACTTCGAGGAGCTGACCCTCCGCACTCGCAACCTGATCCGAACCCGCCAGCTTCACGAGGCGGTGCGGACACACAACCGCGATCTGACCGTCGAGGTTCGTGCAACAAGCGATGCTCTCGCCGAGGTCGAGGCACACTGGCGGTCGGTCACCCAGGGGCTCGCACGGCTGACACGTGTCGGGTCGGTAGAGGCGACCGCGGCGGCCGTCTGCGCCGAGTTCGCCAAGCTGCCTGATCTCGCCGGAGTCGCGCTGTTCGAGTTCGAGGCGGAAGGCACGGTTGTTCCGCTCACGCCGCCCGCGCCGCCCGAGTTTGGGTCGGCGGTGAAAGCGGCCATCAGCGCGGGCCACTTGACCAAGCGCCCCCGAGAAGCGACGCGCTGGGGCTCGGCCGAATCCTGGTTGGCGGAGCTGCCCATTGGCACCCATCGACGACCGCGCGCGGAGGAGCGCTTCAGCGCCGCAATCTTCGTCCCGCTGCGCTCGGAGTCAGCGACGCTGGGACTGCTCGTCGCCGGCGGGACGGGGCCCGACGCGGCCGATGTTCTGGCCCGCCGCCGGCCAGCGCTCGAGGCGTTCGCCGCTATCGCCTCGGCCCTCCTGGCGCCCGAGATCGAGGAGCGACGGCATGCTGATGCGATGCGTATGAGGGTGAGGCGCTTGATCGACGAACGAGCCTTCGAGCCGGTCTTCCAGCCGATCGTCGATCTCACGATCGGCACGACGGTCGGCTACGAGGCGCTCACCCGCTTCCACGACCGTGTACGGCCCGATCGTCGATTCGCCGCCGCCGCGGCCGTCGGCCTCGGCCTGGAACTCGAGGTGGCGACTCTGACCGCGGCCATCGCCGCGGCCCGGGAGCTTCCGGCCGATAGGTTCGTCAGCCTGAACGTGTCACCCGAACTCGTGCTCGAGGGCAACCGCCTCGCGAGCCTGCTTCTCGGAACTCGTGCGCCGGTCGTCCTCGAGCTCACCGAACATGCGCCGGTTGACGACTATCAGGCGCTCCGCGGTGCTATCGACCGCCTTGGATCGTCCGTCCGGGTCGCGGTCGACGATGCGGGCGCCGGGTACTCGAGCTTCCGCCACGTGGTCGAGCTACGCCCGGACTTCGTGAAGATCGACATCGGCCTCGTGCGCACGATCGCGCGCGACGCCGTGCGCAGGGCGTTCGTGGCGGGAATGACGCATTTCGCGCTGGGTGCAGGTTGCACCCTGATCGCGGAGGGGGTCGAGAGTGAGGCGGAGCGCGCCGTTCTACAGGGGCTCGCCGTCGGTCTCGGGCAGGGCTATCTCTTCGGACGTCCTGCGCCGGCTCGGGCGATGGCCGAGGCTCGCTCTTCGCGCGGGGCAGATCTCGTGGCCAAGAGCCTGCGCCGGGGGCCGGTGCCACCGACCGCCCGTACCTGACCGTGGGGGTTAGGCCTCGAGCCATCCGAGTCCTGGTCGTGGACGACCACGACCTGGTCGCCAGCGCGCTCGGCCGCATCTTGGCCGCGGAGCCCGACATCAATCTGGTCGGCATCGCGCGGTCGGTGGCGGAAGCGCGGGCGCTGGCAAAGACGCGGCCTGACGTCGTCCTGATGGACTTTCGACTACCGGACGGTACCGGCGCCGATGCGACTCGTTTCATCAAGGCCGCCTGGCCCCGGGCGCGGGTCGTGATGCTGAGTGCCCTGGCCGATGATGACACGATCCTGGCGTCAATCCAGGCCGGAGCGGACGCCTACGTCACGAAGTATCAAGCGATCCGGGAGCTAGTAGCCGTGGTGCGGGCTGCCGCAGGGGGAGGCGTCCTGCTCGCACCGGACCTGATTGCCGAGATTGCGCGACGGGTTGCCGAATCAGACCGGCCGGAGCCCCAGCCACATATCGACCCGCTCACGCCGCGCGAGCTGCAGATCCTGCGGCTGCTCGCCGATGGCGACAGCACCCCCGAGATCTGTCATCGTCTCCAGATAAGTCCGCGGACCCTGGGAGCCCACGTGCGAAACCTGACCGCCAAGCTCGGGGTCCGTTCCCGGCTTGCAGCCGTTATCTTCGCCCACCGTCATCACCTGGTCGAAGAGGGACCGGATCCCAGCGGTTTCTAGGTTGTGTCACCTACGTCGCTGGCGTACTCCCGAGCGACAAATTGGGTCGGAACGGTGATACCGGCCGCGGCTCGAATCGCGCACGATCTTTCCCATGCGAGGTTGCGCGACGAGTCGGATTGTGAACGGGCAATCGCTGTGGCGTCGTTCCGCACGGTGGCTCCTGGCGGGCGCCTTCCTGAGCCTCGCGGTGGTGGCCACGGCCGCCGCCGACGAGCTCGGCCCCGCCAACCCTGATGCCCCGCAGACCCACGGCCCCATCTTCCAGGCCGACTCGATCAAGCTTGACGCGCACAGGACCGGCCGCGTGAACCTGACCACGGCTGACCTGATGCCGGGCGACTCGGTGACCGATGCGGTGGTGGTCGACAACCTCGGCGCCGCACAACTGCGCTACGCGATGAGAACGTTGAGCAGCAACACGGATGCCAAAGGCCTGCGCGACGTGCTGACGCTCACGATCACGACGATTGACGCGACGACACCGGGCGACTCGTGCGACACGTACGATGGACGGCCCGTCCTGGCGTCGACCACCCTCGGCAGCGGCAGCGCAGGCTTTGGCAGCGCGGCATTCGGAGCCGACCCGGGCGACCGCACCTTGCCCGCCGGAACCAGAGAGACCCTGTGCCTGCGTGTGACCATGCTGCTGGAAGCGGGGACGGCCTACCAGGGCGCGTCGACGACAACGACCTTCACCTTCATTGCCGAGTCGACGGAGAACAATCCATAGCCGCGTAGATGTCTTGTGACGGAGCAGCCACGGTACTCGTGGCGCCAATCCTCACCAAACCGCTGGGTTCTGGGCATAGCAGCCGGAGACGCGCTCGGCTCCGGTCGCGTGTCGGAAGGCTGGTGGCGCGGCTATCATCGGCGCTTGGACAACGAGAGCGATCGACCCACGCTGCACAGATGGAGGCAGGTACTGTCTCAGCCGCCCGCTGACCGCGACCAGCGGCCGGGCGAGGCGCCCCGGTCGTGACCCGCTTGACGCGGCCGCGGACGAGCCAGTAGTCCAGCGTGGACAGGCCGGTGCGGACATGGGCTGCCCGACTCGCGGGCAGCCTCCGAGCGCGTCTCGTCGCGCTCGTCCTGCTGGCGGTCGTCCCTGCGCTCGGCCTCACCGCCTTCGAAGGGGTCGAGTACCACGAGCGGGCCGGCATCGCGGCACGGGACGACGCGCTGCGAGTCACTCGCCTTGCGCAGGGCCGAATCGAGCGAGCCATCGACGAGACGCACGCGCTCCTCCTCGTGCTCGCCGAGGTGCCCGCGGTCCGGGATCTCGATCCCGAAGCCTGCAACAAGCTGATGGCAAACCTCGTGGCCAGGAGGGCCCTGACTGGCAGCCTGATTGTCACCGATGCGAGCGGCGACGCCGTCTGCAGCGGACTCCCGCTGCCGGGGCCCGTCAGCTTCGCCGACCGCGCCTGGTTCCAGCAGGTGCTGACGGCGCGCGACTTCGTCGTGGCTGACTACGTGATCGGGCAGGTAAGCCAAGGAGCGCAGCTCAACACCGCTTATCCGCTGATCGGCGACGACGGCCGGATCCACAACGTCATCGGTGCCGGCATCGACCTCGCCGCCCTCACTGCTCTGGCCGCCGAGGCTCAGCTCCCCGAGGGCTCCGTCCTCACCGTCGTCGATGACGCGGGCACTATCCTCCTCCGGCAACCCGACCCGGAGGCCTGGGTAGGCCAGACCTTCCCGGACGTGCCGCTCGTCGAGGCTGTCATCGAGCAGGGTGAGGGCTCAATTGAGACCGTCGGCATCGACGGTGTCCAGCGCCTCTATGGCTTCACCCCGCTGGCGGGTGGCACAGTGAGCGACCCCGTCGCGGCCGGGAGCGCCGCCTTCGTGGCGGTCGGGATCCCGAGCAGCGTCGCCTACGCGGCGGCGCACGCCGACTTCGAACGCAACGTGATTGGGCTCCTCCTCGCCGGCTGGCTGGCGCTGACCGCCGCCTGGTTCGGCGGCGGCTACTTCCTGGTCCACCCCATGCGCGGCCTGATCGCCACGACGCAGCGCCTGGCGGCCGGGGACCTGACCGCCCGGACGGGCCTCGGGCATCGGGCCGGCGAGATCGGCCAGCTGGCCGCTGCCTTCGACGACATGGCGACGACGCTCAAAGAGACGCTCGAGCGCCGCGAGGCGGCGGAGGCGGAGCGCACGCTGGTGGCGGTGGCGGTGGAGCAGAGCGCCGACGCGGTCCTCATAACCGACAGTAGCGGCACCATCACGTACGTCAACGCGGCGCTGGAGCGGCTCTCCGGCTACTCCCGCGACGAGCTGCTGGGCAGCAACCCGCGCCTCTTCAAGAGCGGGCGCCATGACGCGGCCTTCTACCGCGCGATGTGGGCCACCCTCACCGCCGGCCGAACCTGGACGGCCGTCATGGTCAACCGCCGCAAGGACGGTACCCCATACGAGGCGGCCTCGGTTATCTCGCCCGTGCACGACGCGGCCGGGGCGCCCATCGGCTACTTCCAGCTCGTGCGTGACGTCACCCGCGAGAAGGAGCTCGAGGCGCAGCTCCGCCAGGCCCAGAAGATGGAGGCGATCGGCCAGCTCGCCGGCGGCATCGCCCACGACTTCAACAACCTGCTGACCGCCATCAGCGGCTTCAGCCAGCTCCTCCTGGGCAGCCTCGCCGCCGATGATCCCCGGCGCGCCGACGTGGCCGAGATCGACAAGCCGCGGGGCGTGCCGCGGCGCTGACCCGCCAGCTCCTCGCCTTCAGCCGGCGCCAGGTCCTCCAGCCCCAGGTCATCGACCTGAACGACGTCGTCGCGGGTCTCGAGCCGATGCTGCGTCGGCTGATCGGCGAGGACATCGATCCTGGCCACCGCGCTCGACGCGCTGCCGGGCACCGTGCGCGCCGACCCCGGCCAGATCGAGCAGGTGATCATGAACCTGGCCGTCAACGCGCGCGACGCGATGCCGGCCGGCGGGCGGCTCACCATCGAGACAGACAACGTCGACCTCGACGACGCGTACGCGCGGCGCCACGCGGCCGTCACGCCGGGCCCCTACGTCATGCTCGCCGTCAGCGACACCGGGAGCGGCATGGACGAGGCGACCCAGGCGCGCCTCTTCGAGCCCTTCTTCACCACCAAGGAGCCGGGCAACGGGACCGGGCTCGGGCTCGCCACCGTCTACGGCATCGTCAAGCAGTCCGGCGGCAACATCTGGGTCTACAGCGAGCCGGGCAAGGGCTCGACCTTCAAGGTCTACCTGCCGGCGGTCGACGAGCAGCCAGCACCCATCGTCCGCACCAAGGAGTCGACCCCGATCCTGCGCGGCTCGGAGACGATCCTGCTGGTCGAGGACGAGGCTGCCGTCCGGAAGCTGGCGCGGACGATCCTGGAGCGCCAGGGCTACCGGATCCTGGAGGCCGCCGACGGCGAGGCGGCGCTCCGCCTCGCCGCGGCGCACGCGGAGCCGATCGAACTCCTCCTCACCGACGTGGTGATGCCGGGCCTGAACGGGCGCGAACTCGCCCATCGACTGGTGGCCAAGCGACCAGGGATGCGCGTCCTCTACGTGTCGGGGTACTCCAAGAACCACACCGGCCGCTCCGGACCCCCCGCTGCAGATGCCGTCCATCTCCAGAAGCCATTCACCGCGGAAGCTCTCGCCCGGGCCGTCCGCGACGCGCTCGACCGAGCGGCGGGCGAGGCGCGGGCGAGCGAGGACAGGGAGGACGCATGAGCGCTCCGAGTCGCAGCGACGCGCGCGATGATGGGCCGGTGGACCCGGCCAGCTCGGCGTCGCTCGGCCGATACGGTAGCCCCCTTCGCTTCCTGGCAGCAGCAGCGGGATCGGTGTTCGCGGTCGAGATCGTCGTCATGCTGCTCTTGCCGCTGCTGCCAGCCCAATCCCCACTGGGAACGGCGCTAGTCGATGCAGCGCTGCTGACGCTGCTGCTCATGCCCGTCCTGTACATGGTTGTGCTTCGCCCACTGACCCGCGAGCAGCTCCAGCGCAGAGTGGCGGAAGTGAGCAGCCAATTGCGTGGGGAGGAGATTGCCTACGACGAGCGCCTGCTGGTAGCCCTCGGTCAGGCTGCCCAGGCCGTGCTGCGCGCCCGCACGCCCGACGAGGTCTACCGTGCCATCGGCGACGAGGTGGACCGGCTGGGCTACAGCGCCGTGGTTTACAGATTGACCGATGACCGGGCGGGCCTAGTTGTCCCCCACCTGACGTTCCCGCCGACCCTCCTGCGCGCGGCCGAGAAACTGGCCGGTATCTCGGCACAGGGCTTCGGCTTTCCGCTGAAGTCGGGCGGCTTGTTCCAGCAGATCATCGCCGAGGGGGAGGCCGCGTTCGTTGAATCGACCGTCGAGCTGACGGCCGAGGCTCTGCCCGGGCCGTTGCGCCCGCTGGCCGGTCGTCTGGATGCCGTGTTGGGGGGCAAGTCTGCCATCATTGCCCCCATTCGGGCCGGTGACGAAGTGGTGGGCCTGCTGGCCATCAATGGCACCGGCCTGAGCAAGGCCGACGTGCCGGCCGTCACGGTCTTCGCCACCTAGGCGGCCATCGCCCTCGAGAATGTGCGCCTGTACCAGGACGCGCTGGCCAAGGTTCGGACCCTGGGTGGCCTGCTGCCGATCTGCGCGCACTGCAAGAAGATCCGCGATGACACGGGCTACTGGAACCGGATCGAGACGTACATCGCTGATCACTCCGAGGCCGAGTTCAGCCACAGCGTCTGCCCCGACTGCGCGCGCGAGCTCTACCCCGAGCACTCGCTCTACCCGGACGACCCGAGCTGATGGGCCGATCGGTGCGACGACGGCCGTTGCGCGGCCGGGGCGCTGATCGACCGGCTCACCGGCCCTCAGCTCAGGCCCGGATCGAGCCGAGCGATTGGCGCAGCGGTTGTGGTGGCTCGACCGACCCGTCAGGCTGCTGGTAGACCTCGAGCAACGCCGCGACCGTGCGCGGCAGCGCCAAGCCCGAGCCATTGAGCGTGTGCAGCACCTCCGCCTTGGCGCCCGGTTCCGGCCGCCAGCGGATGTTCATCCGCCGCGCCTGGAAGTCGCGGAAGTTGCTGACCGAGGAGACCTCGAGCCACTCCCCCACTCCGGGCGCCCAGACCTCCAGGTCGTACGTCTTGGCCTGCGTGAAGCCCATGTCGCCGCGTCGACAGCAGCCGCACCCGATAGGCCAGCCCCAGCCGCTGCAGCACCGCCTCGGCACGCTCCACGTAGCCACTCCAGCGTGGCGGCCGAGTCGGCGGGCGCGGTGAAGGCGACCATCTCGACCTTGTCGAACTGGTGCACGCGCAGGATGCCGCGCGTCTTGGCGCCTGCCGCGCCCGCCTCGCGCCGGAACGAGGGCGAGTAGGCGACGTAGTGGATCGGCAGCCGGGCCGCCTCGATGATCTCGTCGCGGTGCAGGTTGGTGACGGCGACCTCGGCCGTCGGGTTGAGGTACAGCTCGTCGCGCGTGACGACGTACATCTGCTCTTCCTTGTCCGGGATCTGGCCCGTGCCGCGCGCCGAGTCGGCGTTGACAAGGGCGGGCGGCCAGATCTCGGTCATACCGTGCTCGGCCGAGTGGATGTCGAGGAAGATGTTGATCAGGGTGCGCTGAAGCCGGGCGCCGGCGCCGCGATAGACGGGGAAGCCGGAGCCGGTCACCTTGGCGCCGCCGGGCAGGTCGAGGATGCCCAGGCGCTCGCCGATCTCCCAGTGCGGCTGTCGCTCCCAGCCGCCGGCGTCGTGCGCCAGCGGCTCGCCCCATGACCGGACGGTCACGGTCGCTTCGGGCGGTCCCACCGGCACGTCGGCGTCGGCCGGGTTCGGGATGCGCAGCAGCAGGTCCTCCAGCTCGCCCTCGATCAGCCCCGCGCGCTGGTCGCCCGCATCGATCCGGCTGCCCAGCTCGACCGACCGCACGCGCAGCTCGTCGGCGCCGGCGCCGCCCTGCTTCATCAGCGCGCCGACCTGGGCGCTGACCTGTTTCCGCTCCGCGCGCAGCGAGTCGACCTCGCCCAGCAACGACCGGCGCTGGGCGTCAAGCTCGAGCGCGGCGTCGACGAGAGTTGGGTCCTCGCCCTTGTCGCGCGCGCCACGGCGGACGGTCTCGGCGTCATCGCGCAAACGCTGGATGCCGACGCTCATTGCTGGCCCCCCCACGCCACTGCTTCGCGCAGCCGGCCGATCACGAATGGCGCTGCCAGCGAGGCCAGCAGCCAACCCGCACGCGGACCGTTGGGCCGATCGAGGAAGACGCGGTATAGCGCGCCGAAGGCATCGCCCGGCTTGAGGTCACGAGCGCGTGCCGTATCGAAGATGAGCGCCTGCCACGCCTCACCGCCGGTTGGCGCGCCCTCCTCGGCGGCATCGGCCAGCGCGGCGAGGTATGCCTCCTGTTCGTCGGACAGCTCGCCCGCAGCGCTGGGCAGGCTGTCGTAATCGACCGTCAGGCGCGCCCAATCGGGTGCAAAGCTCGCCAGCCAGGCCTGCGCCGCCTGTATCCGAGCGAGGGCGATGTCGCGCTCCGCGTCGTCGAGCGGGGCGCCCTTCTCCGCGCCGAGGCGCTCCATGATGTCGGGCCCCGGAACCTGGAGCAGCAGCGCCAGGTGGGCGAAGGCTGGCCGGTATCGGTTCGCCTCGACCAGCGAGTCGGCTTCAGCATCGGCCAGCGAGAGGGCGAAGATACGCTCAGGGTCGGGCGGCAGCTCGCCTCGCGTGGGACGTCCGGCGACCGCGTCGGCGACGCGGTCGAACTCGTCGAACAGGCGCGGAATGGTGTCGCCAGATCGGATCGAAGTTGATGGCGTGGTTGGGCCGATAACGCAGGAAGAGGAAGCGCAACAGCGTCGGCGGGAGGAGCGCGGCGATCTCGTGCGCCGCGGCGCCCTCGCCGCGCGACGTGCTCATCTTGCGCCCGCCGATGTTGAGGAACTCGTACGGGATGTTGTAGGGCGGCTCGCGCTCGAAGACACGGCGGCTGATGGCGTCGGCCCGGTCCCTTGAGCCGCCGGCCGTGGCGAGGTCCTTGCCGCAGCCCTCGATCGTCGCCCCGACCAGACCCCAGCGCGCCGCCCAGTCGACGTTCCAGACGAGCTTGCCCCGGCCACCGAAGGGCGCCACGCGGCCGCTGAAGCCACAGCCGGTGGCCCAGTCGACCAGGTTCGGCCGGCACTCGTAGCTCACCTCGTGGCCGTCCCAGTCGCGCGCCGCGGTGGTCCCGATGCGGCCGCACTTCTCGCAGATAATGCTGATCGGCAGCCAGCCCGCAGGATGGTTGACCGTGCTGACCGTGCGGTAGATGTCGAGGATGACCTCGGCCCGGTCAAGCGCCCGAGTGATGTACTCGTCCATCGCGCCCGAGGCATACCGCTCGCTCATCCAGTACACCTGCGGATGGATCCCGAGATCTTCAAACGTGTGCAGGAAGAGCGTCGCGAAATGGCGCGCGTAGCTCGCGTGCGGGCTGCCCTCCGGCGCCGGCACGTGGGCCAGCGGCACGCCCATGTAGCGCTCGATCGCGTCGGGCGTCAGCAACGCCTGGGAGTCCATCGGGTCGAGGTCCTCGACACCGTAGCGAAACTCGACCTCGACGCCGCGTCCGGCAACGGCGCGCCGGACGGCATCATGCAGAACGACGCCGCGCAGGCTGCCAACGTGGACCGTGCCTGACGGCGTCTTGGAGTCGTTGATCACCTGCCGGCCGACGGCCTGGCCGGCAATCTGGTCGGCCCAATAGGCCTGCGCCGGCCGGGTGGAAGCCGGCCTCAACGCGGGTACCTCAGCTGATGCTGAGGATCTTGTATTTGAAGTCCCCCGTCGGCGCGCTGACCGTGACCTCGTCACCCTTCTTGCGCCCCAGCAGGGCCCGACCGACCGGTGATTCGTTCGAGATCTTGCCGTCCGCCGGTGACGCCTCGGCCGAACCGACGATCATGTAGCGCTCCTTGCCGTCGGGCGACTGGAGGGCAACGGTCGAGCCGATCTGGACGTGGGTGGTCGAGTGGTTCTCGTCGATCACGACGGCGTTCTTGATCAATGCCGAGAGGGCCTGGATGCGCCCCTCGACGAACGCCTGCTCGTTCTTGGCGTCCTCGTACTCGGCGTTCTCGGTGATGTCGCCGTGCTCTTTCGCTTCGTGGATGCGCGAGGCAACCTCGAGCGCGGCGCACGTTGACCAGTCTGTGCCAGCTCCTCGCGGAGCTTCTCGAGGCCTTCCTTGGACAGGTATGCAGGTTTGTTGTTCATGAGCTTTGGTCCATTAGAAGGAAACACCCCGGGCGGGCCGGGGCCGCGGGCGGTCGAGGTGTCCGGGTCCGGCGGATTGTAGGCGCGGCCCATGGGCGCGTCAAACGCGTGCGGGCTGGTCAGGGCTTGACGCCGCGCTCGTCAGCCAGGCTGGCCAGGCGAACAAGGCGCTTGCGCACGCGCTCCAGCGCCGACCGATCGGAACAGGCGATGAAGACCGTGTCGTCGCCGGCGATCGAGCCGGCCACTTCCGGCCAGCCGGCGCGGTCGAGCGCCGCGGCGATGGCGTGCGCCGAACCGGGCACAGCGCGCAGGACGAGCAGCAGTCCGGCCGAGCGGATGTCGATCGGCAGGTCGCGCAGGATGAGCGCCAGTCGCTCGTCCCCGGACGTCTCGGGCTGGCCGGCGCGTGGCGGCAGGGCATAGGCGCGCGATCCATTGCGCCTGATCTTGATCAGCCCCATCTCGGCCACGTCGCGGCTGACCGTGGCCTGGGTGGCGCGGAAGCCGCGCTCGCGCAGCGCGGCGGCCAGCTCGTGCTGGGTGCCGATCGGGCGCGCTTCGAGCAGATCGCGGATCTGCTGCTGGCGCAGCCGCTTCATGACCTCCATTGCCGCTCCCCTGTACCTGCCTCAGCGCGCCAGCAGCAGCGCTGCGAACACGACGGCTGCGATCACCCGGTACAGCCCGAAGATATCGGTGCTGGAGCGGCGCAGATAGGCCAGCAGCAACCAGATCGCGAGCAGCCCGGCGACGGCCGAGGCGATCATGCCTGCCGCGAGCACGGCCGGATCGAAGGTAGTGACGCTGCCGTCGAGCAGCTCGCGCATCTTCCACAGCCCGGCGCCGAAGATGATCGGCGTGCCCATCAGGAACGCGAAGCGGGCCGCCGCATCGCGCTTCAGGCCGAGCAGCAGGCCGGTGGCGATGGTGATGCCCGAACGACTGATGCCCGGAAACAGGGCCAGCGCCTGGGCGAGACCGATGCCCAGCGCATCGGCGACGCGCAGATCGGTCATCTCGCGCGTATGGCGGGCGACGCGCTCGGCCACGAACAGCAGCGCCGCGCCAACGACGAGCAGCCCGCACACGACGAGCAGCTGCTCACGGAAGAAGGTGTCAACAAAGCTCTCGAGTGCCCAGGCCCATCGAGCGCGCCGGGAATGACGCTCGTCGCCAGCAGCACGGCCATACGCCGGTCCGGATCGTCGCCGACGCGCCGGTCACGCAGCGCCGCCAGGGCAGCCAACGCATAGCGCAACAGGTCGCGCCAGAAATAGACGAGCAGCGCGACGAGCGTGCCCAGGTGGAGCATGACCACGAAGGCCGGGCTGATCGAGGAATGCGTCGTCCCAGCCCAGGACGCGCGGCACCAGGATCAGGTGTGCCGACGACGAGATCGGCAGGAACTCGGTCAGCCCCTGCACGATCCCGATGACGATGGCCTGGAGCAGCGTCTCCATCGCTCAGGCTCGCCGGCGCCGCGCTCGACGCCGCGCTCAGCGGATGAACAGCGGCGCGAGCACCAGCGTGATCGTCGCCAGCAGCTTGACCAGCACGTGGAGCGACGGGCCGGCGGTGTCCTTGAACGGGTCGCCGACGGTGTCGCCGACGACGGCCGCCGCGTGCGCCTCGGAGCCCTTGCCGATCACGTTGCCGTCGTCGTCGTTCAGTGGCCCGACTCGATGTACTTCTTGGCGTTGTCCCAGGCGCCGCCGCCGTTGTTCAGGAAGGTCGCGAGCAGGATGCCGGCGATCGTGCCGACCATCAGCAGGCCGGCCACGGCCTCGGGGCCGAGCAGAATGCCGACGACGATCGGCGTGGCCACGGCGACGACGCCCGGCGGCGACCATCTCGCGCAGCGCCGCGCGCGGTGGTGATGTCGACCACGCGGCGCGTAGTCGGGCCGCTGGGTGTAGTCCATGATGCCGGGCATCTCGCGGAACTGGCGGCGCACCTCGACGATGATCGACCGGCGCCGTCGTGCCCACCGCGCGGATGGCGAGCGAGCTGAAGAAGAAGACGAGCATCGCGCCGATGCAGGGCGGCCACGAAGACGTCCACGTCGGCCAGGTTGATCGCCTCAGCAGGTGCCGCTGCGCGATGCCGGCTCGATCTGGCGCTGCAGGATCAGGTTGACCTTGTCGATGTAGGCGCTGAAGAGCAGGAACGCGGCCAGCGACGGCGGACGCGATCGCGTAGCCCTTGGTCAGCGCCTTGGTCGTGTTGCCGACGGCGTCGAGCCGGTCGGTGATCTCGCGTGCGCCCGTCTCCGGGCTGCGCGAACTCGGCGATGCCGCCGGCGTTGTCGGTGATCGGGCCGAAGGTGTCCATGGCCAGGATGTAGGCGGTCGTCATGAGCATGCCCATCGTCGCCACGGCCGTGCCGAAGATGGCGCCGACGTTGTGGCCGGTCGCGTTGACGACGACCGGCCTGCGCGCCCAGAAACGCGCTGGCGAAGAGCGCGATGCCGATGGTGATCGCGGTCACGAAGGTCGTCTCGAAGCCGACGGCGGTGCCGGTGATGATGTTCGTCGCCGGGCCGGTCTTGGACGCCTCGGCGATCTCCTTGCACCGGTCGCCAGGCGCCGGAGGTGTAGTACTGGGTGATGTAGACGAAGGCGATGCTCGTGGCCAGGCCGACCATGCCGGCGCCGAAGATCCAGACCCACGACGGGATGCCCATCGCGCCAACCGTCGTCGCGCCGGTCTGCATCATCACGTACGTGGTGATGCCCAGGCCGACGACGCGAGAAGAGCGTCGTCGCCCAGTAGCCGCGGTTGAGCATGTTCATCGGGTCCTCGTCCTCGCGGCCGCGGACGAAGTACATCGCGCCACGATCGTCGCCAGCAGGCCGAAGGCGCGCACGACGAGCGGGAAGAAGATCCACGCCTCGGGATGCGGCCAGCCGGCGGCCTGGGCGATGCAGTAGGCGCGCGACGCCGAGGATCATGGCGCCGATGTTCTCGGCCGCCGTCGACTCGAACAGGTCGGCGCCGCGGCCGGCGCAGTCGCCCACGTTGTCGCCCACGAGGTCGGCGATCACGGCCGCGTTGCGCGGGTCGTCCTCGGGGATGCCCGCCTCGACCTTGCCGACGAGGTCGGAGCCGACGTCGGCGGCCTTGGTGTAGATGCCGCCGCCGAGCTG
Organism: uncultured Chloroflexia bacterium; assembly: GCA_963704145.1. Lineage (GTDB taxonomy): Bacteria > Chloroflexota > Limnocylindria > Limnocylindrales > CSP1-4 > JALYGJ01. Next base: position 41,891 of record CAVPHB010000007.1, on the reverse strand, counting down.
GGCGAAGAGCGCCACGAAGGAGGCGCCGAAGCCGAAGCCGACGATCAGGAAGGGCGCCTGCTGTGGCTGGGTGAAGCCGCCGTAGAGCGACGAAGATGCCCCACACGCCGAGCAGGCTGAGCGCGACGACGAGGAAGCCCGACACGGCGCCGCCGCGCATGGCGACCTGGACCGCCTCGACCAGGCTGCGCCGCGCGGCCGCCGCGGTGCGCACGTTCGACCTTGACGCTGATGTACATGCCGATGATGCCCGACGCCATCGACGCCGCGGCGCCGACGAGGAAGGCGACGCCGGTTCGGATGCCCAGCTCGACGCCGAAGATGTCCGTGTCGGCGACCTCCGCCGGTTCTCGACCAGGGCGATGACGACGCCGATGACGATCGCCGCGAACAGCGCCAGCAGGCCAATCGTGGTGTACTGGCGACGAATGAACGCGACGGCACCCTCGTAGATCGTGCTCGCCACATCGCGCATCGCGTCTGTGCCCGTGTCGCGCCGTAGCACGTCGCGCGCCAGATACCCGGCAAAGACGACGGCCGACAGGCCGGCGACGGGGATGATCCACTGAATCGCGACTGGCAAGGTCCACGCTGCGAATGGCCTCCTGCTTGATGATCGGTGCGGCCGCGAAGTCAGACTGCGACCGCGGGTTGCGTCCGTGATCGGACATGGAAACGGCGCCGGCACGAGCGGCCGGGCGCCTGATGAGAGCGGCGGGAGTGTAGCAGAGCAGGCACCGGTCGGGGTAGATCCGGGCACGCCGACGGGTCCCGATGGGCGCCTATACACTCCATCGCTTGTGAGCCGTCGACCGCTGGGCTGCCTGATCGAGATCGCCGAGACGCTGATCCTGACGATCGTCATCTTCTGGGTCATCCAGACCTTTGTCGCCCAGCCCTATCGGGTCGAGCAGGAAAGCATGCGCACGACCCTCGAGCCGGACCAGTACGTGCTGGTCGACAAGCTGACGCCCCGTTTCGACAGCTACTCGCGCGGCGACATCGTCGTCTTCAACCCGGTACTGCGCGAGGAAGCGTGCGCCGGCCCGCTGAGCGAAGACTCGCCCACCGATGTGACGCCGTACATCAAACGAGTGATCGGCGAACCGGGCGACCTGGTCGAGCTGAGCCGCGGCGACGTGTATGTCAACGGGGCGCTGCTCGACGAGCCCTACGTGCGCGGCGTCGCGACGCACGAGCTGGGCGCCGGCGACAGCTGGTCGGTGGCCGAGGGGCGCCTGTTCGTGATGGGCGACAACCGCGACAACTCGACCGACTCGCGCTCCGACCAGATCGGCGAGATCTGCACCAGCGACGTGGTCGGACGAGCCGTGCTGCGCTATTGGCCGCTCAACACGATCGGCATCCTGCAGACGCCCACGTATCCCAATGTCCCGCCCGCGACCGCACTCACGGAGCCCGCGCTCGCCGCGCGCTGATCAGTCGCCCCGACCGAGCACCCAGCGGTCGAGCGCGCGCGCGTAGTCGAACAGCTCGTCGGGCCCGAACCACAGGCCCAGCTCGAATTCGGCGGTTTCCGCGCTGTCCGAGCCGTGCACCAGGTTGTAGCCGGTGTCGAGGGCCATGTCGCCGCGGATGCTGCCCGGCGCTGCCTGCTCGGGCCTGGTCGCGCCGTTGATCTCGCGGCACACGTCGATCGCGTTGGGTCCCTCGACGGCCAGCGCCACCAGCGGCGCCGAGGTGATGAACTCGACCAGTCCGGCGAAGAACGGCCGCTCGCGGTGGACGGCATAGTGGCGCTCGGCCAGGCTGCGGTCGGCGTGGACCATCTTCAGGCCCACGATGCGCAGGCCGCGCTGCTCATAGCGCTCGATGATGCGGCCGACAAGCGCGCGCTGGACGCCGTCGGGCTTGACCAGGATCAGCGTTCGTTCGGTCACTTTGGCTCCCCTTGGTGATGGTTGGCGAATGTGGTCAGCCGAAATGGAGCGACTTCTCGATGCCGCTCGTCGTTCGCCTGGGCGAGATGACGGCCAGGCACAGCTGATCATCGCGGAACAGCCGCTGGGCCAGCGCCTGGATGCGCTCCGGGGTCACCTGGGCCAGGTCAGACAGCACCTCGTCGAGCGTCAGCACCCGATCGTGCAGGGCCTCCTGCACGCCCAGCCAGGCGGACACGTGGCGGCTCTCCTCGAGGCGCAGCTCGAGCCGTCCGCCGGCATAGGCGCGCGCCCGGTCGAGCTCGTCCTGCGCCACCGGCGTGTCGCGCAGCCGGCTCAGCTCGCCCAGGATCGCGGTCACCGTCGTGGTCAGGTCGGCCGGGTCGACGCCGGCATAGACCTGGAGCGTGCCGCAGTCGGAGTAGTCGGTCTGAAAGCTGTGGACGTCGTAGGCCAGGCCGGCCTCCTCGCGCACGCCCTGGAACAGCCGGCTGCTCGAGCCTTCGCCGAGGATCGTGTTGAGCATCTCCAGCGTCCACTGCTCGGGGTCGTCGCGGCGCAGCGCCGGCACGCCCAGGCAGATATGCGCCTGCGCGCTGGGCCGATGCTCGACCGCCAGGCGAGCCTGGGGCAGCGCCGGCGCCGGGCTGAAGCCGGGCACCTGTGCGTCGCCCGTGCCGAACATGCGCGCGACCAGCTCGACCACGCTGTCGTGGGCAAGGTCGCCCGCGACCGAGATGACGGTGTTGGACGGACGGTAGGTGGCTGACCAGAAGTCGCGGATGTCCGACTCGGCCAGGGCGCGCACGCCGTCCTCGTCGCCGGCGATCTCCCAGCCCAGTGGCGTGTCGCCGAAGAAGGCGCGGTCGAACAGGTTGAACACGTACTGGCCCGGATCGTCACGGTAGGAGCGGATCTCCTCAACGATGATGTCGCGCTCGCGCGCGATGTCGGCGTCGCGCAGCAGCGGCCGAACGACGAGCTCGGACAGCACGCTGAAGGCGCGCTCCGCCTCGCGCAACGGCAGGCGCGTCCAGTAGACGGTCGACTCGCGGTCCGTCGCCGCGTTGCTGCTGCCGCCGTGGCCCTCGATCGCCTCCGAGACGGCGCGCGTGGTGGGGTACGCGCGTCGTGCCCTTGAAGGTGACGTGCTCCATGAAGTGGGCCACGCCGGCTACGGTCGGGTGTCTCGAGGCGCGAGCCGGCCAGGACGTACACGGCGGCCGACAACGAGCGGCTGCCGGGCAGACGGGCGGAGATGACACGCGGCCCGTCGGGCAGCACCGTTCGCTCGAACATCGGCCGGAATGCTACACGTCGGGCCCGGCATGGCCGGGCCCGACGTCAGACAGGTGGGCGACCGTCCTGGGGAGCGGTCGCCCAGATTGGGTCGGTGCGATGGTGTTACTTGGGCAGGATCGAGTCTATGGCGGCCTGGCCGAAGTAGACGACAAACGCCACCGCGACAAGCCACAACAGCGGGTGGACCTCGTTCCACTTGCCGACGACGACCTTGACCAACACGTGGGCGACAAACGCCGCTCCAATGCCGACCGTGATGCTGAACGTCAGCGGCATGAGGATCAGGCCGAGCAGAGCCGGGAAGACCTTCCTCGAAGTCGAGGAAGTTGATGTCCTTGACAGCGTGCACATCAGGTAGCCGACCAGGATCAGGACTGGGGCCGTCGCCTGGAAGGGCACCAAGGCAACGAGCGGCGAGAGCAGGATCATGAACAGGAAGAGAACGCCCACGACGACCGCCGTGAAGCCGGTCCGGCCTCCTTCGGCAACGCCGGCGGCGCTCTCGATGTAGCTCGTGTTGGAGCTGATAGCCGGCGGCACCGCCGGCGATGGCAGCCACGCTGTCAACCAGCAGCAGGCGGCCAATGCCGGGCACCTGCCCGTCGGGCGTCGTCAGGCCGGCCTGTTCGGTGATGGCCGTGACGGTGCCCATCGTGTCGAAGAAGTCGGCCAGCATGATCGTGAAGATGGTCAGGATGGCTGCGAGCAGGCCAAGCGTCGAGAAGACGTTGCCCATGTCGAAAGCGCCCAGAGTCGAGAAGTTCGGCGTCCTGAGCAGATCCGGCGGCACCTGGGTCACGCCGACCAGGAGGGCGATGACCGAGGTGATGACGATGCTCAGCACCAGGGCGGCCGGCACTTTGCGCACATACAGAACGATCGTGACCACCAGGCCGATAACGGTCAGCCATGTCGCCCAGCTGTTGGGATAGACGAAGGCAACCGGCACCGGGCCGCTCTCGGGTCGCACGATCAGGCCGCCGTCGACAAAGCCGATGAACAGGATGAACAGGCCGATGCCGACGCCGATCGCCCGCTTGAGCGACAGCGGCACGGCGCCCATGATCTTCTCGCGCAGGCCGACGAGCACGAGGACGGTGACGACGATGCCTTCCCAGACGATCACGCCCATCGCTCCGGCCGGGGACAGGCCCAGGCCGAGGATCAGGCCGAAGGCGACGATGCCGTTGATCCCGAGGCCTGCGGCGATGGCGATCGGGTAGTTGCTGAACAAACCCATCGCGATCGTCATCACGCCGGCCACGAGCGCTGTCGCGGCCGCGGCCGCCACCGGGTCGATACCCGCCGCGCGACAGGATGTCCGGGTTCACGGCCACGATGTAGACCATGACCATGAACGTGGTCGACGCCTGCCTTGACCTCTGTCCAGAAGTCAGTGCCGCGCTCGCCAAACTTGAAGTAGGAAGCGATCGCTTCCAATTCCCTCTCCTCCCTATGGTGGCCCGCGCAGTGCGAGCCCTGAGCCTCTCCTAATGCGGCCGATTTGACGGCCGCTCAGCTCCCTTCGGAACCCTCCCCGACCTGGTCCGAGCTGTCCCCGGCGTCGAGCGTGCTCAACTCCATCTGGACGTAGTCGGCCATGGCCGGAAAGGCGAAACGCTGCTGCTCAGGCTCGTCGGACACGGTCCGTCCGACCGGGGCAAACTCAACGACGATGCGCTCGTCGCCCTGCACCAGTGTGTAGACGATGAGCTGATCGGGGCGCGTCTCGAATTCGAGGTGTTCGAACGAGTCGATGTTCAGGCAGATCGAGAGCGGGGTGAAGAAGGTCGACACCTCGGGCCGGTCGACGACGATGCGTTCGACCCAGCCGGTGCCGTGAGAGACAACCGTGGCACCGCGGAAGTAGCGGTACGTGACCGTCTGCTTGAGCAGCGGGCGGAGCAGGTTATAGATATCGGTCGGACTCGAGACAAGGCCGCTATTCACGAAGAATTTCGCTGGCGGCTCGAGCGACACGCTCCTCCTCAGGTGCTCCTCACCGGCGCCGGTCTGCTGTCCGACACGCGGACCGCCAGATGGTAGCGCAGGCGGCCCGGCGCGCGAAGCCCCAAATCGCATGGGCGCGGCGGAGGGCCCGCTCGCGTGCCGCGTATGATCGGGCCATGATCCTGGCGCTCGACGTGGGCAACACCAACATCAACGTGGGCATCATCCGCGACGGAGAGGTGCGCGCCTCGCGCCGCGGCGCGACACGGCCTGCGGCAACCGCCGACGAGCTCGAGCTGACGCTCGAGGGCCTGCTCCACCTCGACGGCGCGGCGCTCGACCGGGTCGACGAGATCGTGCTCGCCAGCGTGGTGCCCGCGGTCACCGCCACGCTCACCGAGCTGGCCGGCCGGCGCGGCATCCGGCTGCTGATTGCCGACGCGACGACAGTACCCATCGCGATCCGGACCGACCGGCCGGCCGAGGTCGGCGCCGACCGGCTGGTCAATGCCCTGGCCGCGGCGCGGCTGCACGGCACGCCGGCAATCGTGGTCGACTTCGGCACGGCGACGAACTTCGACGTCGTGGCCGCCGACGGCGCGTACATCGGCGGCGCGCTGGCCCCTGGGCTTGAGCTCGGCCTGGAGGCCCTCGCCGCGCGGACGGCCCAGCTGCCGCGTATCGGGCTGGTCATGCCCGCCCGCGCCATCGGCCGCGACACGGTCAGCGCCATGCAGAGCGGCGCGATCATCGGCTACCTCGGCCTGGTGCGCGAGCTGGTCCGGGCCATGACCGCCGAGCTGGCCATCGACGGGGGCGACCCGCCCAAGGTGATCCTGACCGGCGGCCTGTCCGCCGCGCCGTGGGCGGAGGACCTGCCCGGAGTCGACGTGATCGATCCGCTGTTGACCCTGCGCGGCCTGGCGCTGCTTCACAGCGAAGTGTTCGCAGCGTCCGGGCCGGTGCAGGCGCCGGCATGAGCCTCTCCGGCCGCTTCATCCTGCTCGGCGTGACCGGTTCGATCGCCGCCTACAAGTCGGCCGAGCTGGCCCGCGCGCTGACCACGGCCGGCGCCGACGTCCAGGCGCTCATGTCGCGCAGCGCGCAGGCATTCCTCGGACCGCTGACGCTCCAGACGCTCACCCGGCGGCGGCCGATGACCGACCCGCTCGAGCTGCTGCCCGACCAGCGCATCGCCCACATCGTCGCCGCCGATGCGGCCGACCTGATCCTCGTCGCGCCGGCCACCGCGCGCTGGCTGGCGGCCATGGCCGCCGGCCTGGCCGACGACGTGATCACCGCCACCTGCCTGGCTTCGTCGGCGCCGGTGGTGGTCGCGCCGGCGATGGACGGCGACATGTTCAGCCACCCGGCCACGCGGGCCAACGTCGAGAAGCTGCGCTCTTTCGGCTACACCGTTGTCGAGCCGGAGACGGGGCCGCTCGCCTCCGGCCAGGTCGGCCGCGGTCGGCTGGCCGAGCCGGCGACGATCATGGCTGCCGTGCAGCGCGCACTCGAAGGCCGGCCGATACGCGAGCCGGACCCGGAGCAGCGTCCGCCGATCATGGTGCCCGACCAGGCGCAGGACCTGGCCGGTTGGAGCGTGGTCGTGACTGCCGGCGGCACGGCCGAGCCGATCGACCCGGTGCGCTACATGGGCAACCGCTCGAGCGGCAAGATGGGTGTCGCGATCGCCGAAGCAGCCATCGCGCGCGGCGCCCAGGTGACGCTGATCCACGGCCTGACTTCAGTGCCGCTGCCCGACGCCGCACAACTCATCTCCGCGCCAACGGCGGCCGAGATGCGCGACGCCGTGCTGGCCGCGATCGGGGGCGCCGACCTGTTGGTGATGGCCGCCGCGGTGGCCGACTTCCGCCCGCGCGCTCCCTCGGCCACCAAGCTCGCCCGCGCCGACGGCTTGACGCTCGAGCTCGAGCCGACCGCCGACATCCTGGCCGAGGCGGTGGCCGTCGGTCGTCGTCGTCCGCAGCCGCCCCTCGTCGTGGGCTTCGCGGCCGAGACGGGCTCGCTCGAGCGCGCGCGCGACAAGCAGGCCCGCAAGGGCGTCGACCTCCTGGTGGCCAACGACGTGGCCCGGGTGGGCTCGGGCTTCGGCAGCGACACCAACCAGGTGACGATCATGGTCCCCGGCCAGCCGGACGAGGCGTGGCCACAGATGTCCAAGCGCCAGGTGGCCGAGCGGTTGCTCGATCGGCTGATCGCGCTGCGCGCGGCGCAGGGTGCATCATTGGCAGCCAGATGACCGCCCCCAACACGCCGAGCACGCCGAGCACGCCCGCTCCGGATCAGCCGCCGGTCGCCAAGCCCGCCAAGCCTGTCCGCCGGGTGACGCTGGCCGACATCGCGCGGATGCACGCCGACGGTCAGCGGATCGCCATGCTGACGGCATACGACTACCCCACCGCGCGCATCGTCGACGAGGCCGGCGTGCCGCTCATCCTGGTCGGCGACTCGCTCGGCATGGTCATGCTCGGCTATGAGGAGACCGTCAGCGTGACGATGGCCGAGATGCTCCACCACGTGAAGGCGGTCGTGCGCGGCACCCGGCGCTCGCTGGTCATCGCCGACATGCCCTTCCTGAGCTACGGCGTCAACGTCGAAACGTCGCTCGACAACGCCGGCCGGTTCATCAGCGAAGGCGGCGCGCAGGCAGTCAAGGTCGAGGGCGGCGCACGCAGCGCGCGCACGATCGAGGCCATCGCCCGGGCGGGCATCCCGGTCATGGGCCACATCGGCCTGACGCCGCAGGCGGTCCACGGCTTGGGCGGCCACCGCGTTCAGGGCAAGACCGTCGAGTCTGCGCGCCGGCTGCTGGCCGATGCCTTCGCCGTCCAGCAGGCCGGCGCTTTCGCGGTGGTGCTCGAGCTGGTGCCGGCCGAGCTGTCAGCGGCAATCACCGAGCGGCTGCGCATCCCGACCATCGGCATCGGCGCCGGCGCGGGCTGTTCAGGCCAGGTCCAGGTGATCACCGATCTGCTCGGGTTGACGTACGGCTTCATCCCGCGCCATGCGCGCAAGTACGAGAATCTCGCCGAGCGCATGTCCGAGGCCGTTGGCGCCTATGCCGCCGACGTCAGCGCGGGGTCCTTTCCAACTGCCGAGCACTCGTCGTCGATCGACGCCGCGGTGCTGGCCGAGGTTCTCGGCGGAGGCCTGCTCGACCGCGCCGGCCGGAGCGACGAGCCGATCCCGCTCGATCGCGACCTCTAGCCGGCCAGCGCGCCGAGCGGCTTAGACGATGAAGGTCGTACGCGACCGCACCACCCTGGCCGAGGCGCGCGCGGCTGTGCCGGTACCGGTCGGCTTCGTGCCCACGATGGGTGCGCTGCACGAGGGTCACGCCAGCCTGGTGCGCCGCGCGCGCGACGAGTGCGCGTCGGTCGTTGTCAGCATCTTCGTCAACCCCACCCAGTTTGGTCCGGGCGACGATCTGGGCCGCTACCCACGCGACGAGGCGGCCGACCTGGCCCTGCTCGAGTCGCTCGGCATGGACGTGGCGTTCGTGCCGACCGTCGCGCAGATCTATCCGCCCGGCGCGGCGACGAGCGTGGAGGTCGGGCGGCTGGGCGAAGTGCTGGAAGGGGCCGCGCGGCCGGGCCACTTCCGCGGAGTGGCGACCGTGGTCAGCATCCTGCTCGCGTTGGTGCGCCCCGATCGCGCCTACTTCGGCCAGAAGGACGGCCAGCAGGCGGTCGTCGTCGCCCGTATGGTGCGCGACCTGGGCCTCCCGCTCGAGGTCGTCGTGTGCCCCACCGTTCGAGAGCCTGACGGCCTCGCACTGTCCTCGCGCAACCTCTACCTGAGCGCCGACGAACGGGCCCAGGCGCCGGCCCTCCATCGCGCGCTGCAGTCCGCCGCCGGCGAGCTGGCGGCGGGCGAGGACTCGGCCGACCGGCTGCGCGAGCTGATGCGCGCCGAGGTTGCGCGAGCCGCGCTGGCGACCCTCGACTACGTCAGCATCGCCGACGCCGAGACGCTCGACGAGCTGACGGCTGTCGACCGGCCGGCGTTGGCCAGCCTGGCGGTCAGGTTTCCTTCGACCCGCCTGATTGACTGCCTGCCGCTCGCCGGCCCAGCCCGCGCAGGCCAGAACCAACCAGCCTGACCAGCCGGCCCGCCGGCCGGGTGACCACCGTCGGCGGTTCTGCGCGACGGGCGACCTGGAGCGGCTCGGCAAAGCAGTCGAGCACCCGGGCAACATCGAGGTGCTCGGCCACAAGGCGGCGGGTGAGTTCGATCTTCTCGTGGTCGGCGGGATGGATCTTGACCAGCAGATCGTGCACCTGTGACGCGGCCTCATAGGTGTCCTGCTCGACCAGCAGGGCGAACATCCGCTCTTGCTGGATTGCCTCCATGTCGCGCGGTCGCGGCCGGTAGCCGCCGGTCAGCACCAGGCCGGCCAGCTCGCTCCGGCTCGGATCATCCGGGGCGCGGCCGAAGACCTGGCGCCGACGGGAGAACAATCCGCGCCGCTCGCCGCCCTCGCGCGAGGCGCGGTTAGCGGCGACCACGGCATGGATCACGTCGGTCCGATCGCCGGGGATGATCAGCAGGCTGCCCGGGCCAACACGCTCGATCAGGTGATGCGGCTGCATCGCGCCGATCGACACGTGCTCGATCGCCCGGTCGAGATCGTCGCCCGGGCTGAGCAGCTCCCCCTGGACCTGCTCGACGAGCATCGACAGGGTCGGGTTGGACAGCAGCGGGCGGTAGGGCAGCATGCCCAGCAGCTCGATCCCATGTCGGGCGAGGCCGTCGCGCAGGGTGTCGGGCAGCGACGGATGTGCCTCGGCGTCGACCTTGTTGATGATCGCGCCGACAACCTCCACGCCGTGGCGGGCGAACAGCGCGCGGTTGAGGACGATCTCATCGATCGGCCGGCCAACCCCGGCCTCGGCAACAATCGCCGCCGGCGCGCCGAGCATGCGCGCGACAACGGCGTTGGACAGGCCGACCACCGCGCCCACGCCAGCGTGGCCGGTGCCCTCGACCAGCAGCATCTCATGGCTCTCGGCGAGCGCGGAGTGGGCGGCCCGGATGCGGCCACCGAGGTCGGGCGTGACTTCGCCGCGGATATACGCCTTGGTGAAGCCGCGCGGAATGTGGACCGGGCTCATCAGCGCCAGGTCGTCGCCCAGGCCGAGTGCGGCGCGCATCAGGATCGCGTCCTCGTCCGCCGGCTGGCCGTCGACGATCGCGTAGCGCTGGCCGACCGGCTTGATGAAACCGACGTCCAACCCACGGTCGCGCAGCGCGGCCAGGAGCCCGATGGCGACCGTCGTCTTGCCGCGGTTCATACCCGTTGCGGCTAGATACAGCTGGCGCATCGGCCGAGGGTAGCGCGTTGGGACCAGTCAACCGGTCCACCCGGTACATGTCCAGCGCGGCGTCTGTCCGGCCGCATTCCCGAATGACGGGACAGGAGGCGACCGAGTTCGGCGGCTTGGCCGAGTTACCGAGCTACCGTCCCGAATGCCGAGAAGGGCGCCCGGTAACAAGGCACATACAGCCTCTGCGGCCTCGCGATCGGCCCGTCACTCGGGATAAGCAGGACGCAGCACGCGGCTCGGCCGCCAGGTTGTGCGCAGTCCCTCAATCCGGTGCAGTAGAGCCCTACGAGCGGACGCGGACGATCCCGAGGACGCCGACCGCTACACCTGCAATCAAGATGACGCCCGCGGCGATGAGGTACGGCACGAAGCCCTCGCTACCAGCGCAGTCTTGGCCCATGGACTCGCACCTGAGGAACGTACTGCCGCCGACCACGAGCCAGGTGAGACCGAAACCGCACAGGCTGCCACAGAGCGCAGCGTGCGACCTCCAGGCGATGCCGAAGACGACGACCACCGCGAAGGCGCCCACGACCGCCATGAGCCCGAACGAGATCGAAAACGCGGCAACCACGCCGAGCAGCCCGCCGATCGCGAGCTTCGCGATGGCGCGCTCCATCTGAACTTGCCTACGAGCGGTCGCGGGCGGCTTGTTTGCGCTCGATGACGGCGATGGCGTCCTTGATCCGGGTCAGCGTCTCGGGATCGATCGTCTCGTCGTCGGTCTGGGGCACGAGCCGGTCGAGCACGTCGGCAATCAGGCCGTAGTAGACGGATGCATCGGCAACGAAGAACTGCGGCTCGTTGTTGTAGCGCACCAGCGTCAGCCGACCCTGCAGCACGCGCCGGTCGTCCACATGCGCCACCTGGGTCGAGAAGTTGTGGCCCTGGATGCCATCGGGGTTGTTCAGGAAGTTGAGCGCGTTGTCGATGGCCAGCCCGAAGCGCGCGCGCCACGCGACGAGACGCTCGTGGATCTCGGGCGCGATACGCACCTCGGCGACCTGGTCGAAGACCTCCGGGCTGACCGTCAGCAGACCGACCAGCGTGGTCCCGGCACGCGCGCCGAGCATGACCTGCAGCGAGCGCTCGAGGGTGAAGACCTCCGAGTCGAAACGCGGGCTGGTGATCACGTCGGTCAGCAGGTCCTCGACGTTGTCCAGCATGGCCGCGTCGGCGACCGAGGTGGCGAGGTGGAGGATCTCCTCTTTGAAGAGGAACTGCTCCTCGTGATCAAGCATGTCCGCAGCGTAGCACCAGCCGGGTGATCGCCAACGGCCCCATGCAGGGACCCGCCGCCGGCATGAGCCGAGCGGCGGGTCGAAACGGCTGAGCCGGGGTTGTGTCTAGGGGTATAGGCCGCGCAGCGCGGTGGCCGAGGCCACGCGATCGACCGCCAGCAGATACGCCGCAAGGCGCATGTGCACCTGCTCGCGCTGCGCGATCGCGGCCGTCTCGTCGAAGGACCGGGTCATGACCTCGTGCAACTTCTCGTTGACGCTGCGCTCGCTCCAGTGGTCGCGGTTGAGGTCCTGCACCCACTCGAAGTAGCTGACCGTCACGCCACCAGCGTTGCACAGGATGTCCGGGATCATGAAGATCCCGCGCCGGTACAGGATCTCGTCCGCCGCGGGTGTGGTCGGCCCGTTGGCCGCCTCGGCCACGATCTTGGCGTGGATCCGCTCCGCGTTGTCGGCCGTGATCTGGTTCTCCAGCGCGGCCGGGATGAGCACGTCGCACTCGATCTCGAGCAGCTCGCCCTGCGAGACGGCCTTCGCGCCAGGGAAGCCGACGACCGTGCCGTGCTCCGCCTTCCACGCGCTCACCCGCGCGATGTCGAGGCCGCCGGGCATATAGATGCCGCCCGACGAGTCGGACACGGCGACCACCTTGGCGCCCTCGGCGACCATCAGCTGTGCGGCGATCGAGCCGGCGTTGCCGAAGCCCTGGACCACGACAGTGGCCTGCTTGAGATCGATGCTCAGGAAGCGTGCTGCCTCGACGACGCAGTAGACGGTGCCCCGCGCGGTCGCTTCGTTGCGACCCTCGGAGCCACCCAGGCTGATCGGCTTGCCGGTCACGACGCCGGGGACGGTGTAGCCGACGTGCATCGAGTAGGTGTCCATGATCCAGGCCATCGTCTGGGCATTGGTGTTGACGTCCGGCGCGGGGATGTCGCGCTCGGGCCCGATCAGCACCTCGATCTCGGTCGCGTAACGACGGGTCAGGTTCTCCAGCTCGCGCCGGCTGAGCTTCTTGGGATCGACAACGACGCCGCCCTTACCGCCGCCGAACGGGATGCCGACCACGGCGCATTTCCAGGTCATCCACATCGCCAGCGCCTTGACCTCGTCGAGGCTGACGTCCTGGTGGTAGCGAATGCCACCCTTGGCCGGGCCGCGACCAAGGTTGTGCTGGACGCGGTAGCCGGTGAAGACCTGCACGCGTGCCGTCGTCCATCTTGACCGGGAAGTGGACGGTGAGCTCGCGCCGCGGCTCGCGCAGGACTCGGCGCAGGCCTGGGTCAAGGTTGAGCCTGTCGGCGGCGATGTCGAACTGCTGCTGCGCGACGTGCCACGGGTTTATGGCCGGCGCGGCTCGCTCGGTTGTCATCTGGATCACGTTCCTCCAGCGGGGCGGAGTCGATGGCCCGTAGGGCGCAGGGCCAGAAGCGGGCGCAGTCTACACGGCACCTTGGGGCCAGCTGATGGGCCAGAGGTCACCGAAAGGTCAAGGCCATCTATCACGATCCGAGGGGCCGTCGGCCCATCGCGGAGCAACTTCAGGCCGACAGGACGACCGCTCCATATGCGCCCGGGCCGACATGCGGCCCGACCGACGGCCCGATCAGATGGATCGTCATCCGGTCGCGCGGGAAGCCGGTCGCCTGGGCGAGCTCGGCGGCGAACTGCTCCACGTCCGGGCTCTGGCCGTGCAGCACGGCGATCCGCTCAGGCTTCAGCTCGGCCAGCAGCTCGAGCAGGCGTGCGCGGGCCCGGCTGCGAGTGCGGGGGCGGTCGGCCGTCTCGACGATGCCGTCCTCGACGGTGATGATCGGCTTGACCGACAGCACGTTGCCGATCGCCGCGCGCGCCGGGCTGATGCGTCCCCCACGCTTGAGGAACTCAAGCGTGTCGAGCGCCACGTACAGCCTGCCGCCCTGCCGCCGCCGTTCGAGCTCGGCGATGATGTGGGCCGAAGGCGAGCCGCGCGCGGCCATCTCGGCGGCCAGCAGCGCGAGCAGGCCGATACCCATGCTCGCCGTCGCCGTGTCGAAGACATGGATCTTGCGCTCGGGCAGCATCTCCTGCGCGACCCTGGCGCTGGCGACCGTGGCCGACAGCTTCGACCCCACGCCGACATAGACGATCTCGTCGGCGCCGGCGGCAAACAGGCCCTCGAACGTCTCACGGAAAGTCCCCGGCGCCGCGGCGGCCGTCTTGGGGAACGGCGCCCCGGGCTTGGTCAGCTCAGTCCAGAAGTCCTCGTAGCTGAGGTCCACCCCGGCCCGGTATTCCCGGTCACCGAAGCTGACCAGCAGCGGCACGACCGTGATGGCCGCCTGCCGTGCCTGCTCTTGCGGCATGTCGCTGGCCGAGTCAGTGACGATCGCCAGTCCGCTCATCGTTTGAACTCCTGTGGGTGGTTCGCGGCGTCAGATGGGTGGTTCGCGGCGTCAGACGCGTTCGAAGGCCATCGCGACCGACCCACCGCCACCCAGGCACAGGGTCGCCAGGCCGTAGCTCGCATCTCTCCTCCGCAGCTCGTGGAGCAACGTGGCAACGATACGCGCTCCACTGGCCCCGATGGGGTGGCCCAGCGCAATGGCCCCGCCGTTGACGTTGACCTTCGACCAGTCGAAGCCCAGCTCGCGGCCGTCGGCCAGAGCCTGCGCCGCGAAGGCCTCGTTGATCTCGATCAGGTCGAAGTGCCTCGAGCGGCATGTCGATCCGCGCCAGCAGCTTGCGAACGCCCTTGACCGGGGCCAGGAACAGCCACCTGGGCTCAACCTCGGCCTGGCTGTAGCCGACGATTCGCGCGAGCGGCTTGAGGCCCAGCCGCTCCACGGCGCGCTCGCTGGCGACGACCGTCGCCGCGGCGCCGTCGGTGATGCCCGGGGCGTTGCCGGCAGTTACGGTTCCGTCGGCCATGTCGGTCGAGTCGGCCGGAGTGCCGGGCTCAGGTTCGGGCAGCGCGAAGACCGGCTTCAAGCGGGCCAGCGCCTCGAGCGTCGTGTCGCGCCGCGGACCCTCGTCGGTATCGAAGGCCACCTCTTCCTTGCCACGCCGGATGGGCACGGCCACGATCTCCTCGACGAAGCGGCCGGCGTCGATGGCCGCGATCGCGCGCTGGTGGCTGTCCAACGCGAAGCGATCCTGGTCCGCGCGGCTGACCTGCGCCTTGATCGCCACGCGCTCGGCGTGGGTGCCCATGTGGCAGCCTTCGAGGCTGCACCACAGGCCGTCGCTGACGGTCGAGTCGATCAGCTCGGCATTGCCCAGCCGGTAGCCGAAACGCGCCTTGGGCAGCAGGTACGGGCCCTGGTTCATGTTCTCCATGCCGCCGGCAACGACAAGCTCGGCGTCGCCGGCGCGGATCTCGGCGCGCGCCGAGCATGATCGCCTTGAGGCCCGAGCCGCACACGCGGTTGATCGTCGTCGCGCTGGTGCTGTCGGCCAGGCCGGCCTTGAGCGCCGCCTGGCGGGCCGGCGCCTGGCCCGCGCCGGCCTGCAGCACCTGGCCCATCAGCACCTCGTCCACCTGGTCGAGCGGCACGCCGGCGCGCTCGACCGCGGCGCGGATGGCGATGCCGCCGAGCGTCGTGGCCGGCACATCGGCCAGCGCCCCGCCGAACTTGCCGATCGGCGTGCGCGCCGCCGAGACGATGTAGATCTGGCCGTTGGAACCGCTGGAGTTGCTCTCGCTCACCCGTGCATCTTACGACTGGATCGGGCAGTGCCTGCGCCGCGCTTGGCTCGCTAGACTCGGGCCGTGATCGCCTGTCCACGCTGCGCGCAAGAGAACGCCGATGCGGCACGCTTCTGCTCGGCCTGTGGGCTGCCCCTCGCGGCAGCGACGGAGACGCGCAAGACGGTGACCGTGCTGTTCGCCGACGTCGTCGGCTCGACCGGAGTCGGCGAGCGAACCGACCCGGAGTCGCTGCGCCGCGTGATGACGCGCTATTTCGACGAGATGCAGACCATCGTCGAACGCCACGGGGGCGTGGTCGAGAAGTTCATCGGGGACGCGGTGATGGCCGTCTTCGGCGTGCCGGTCGTGCACGAGGATGACGCGCTGCGGGCGGTGCGCGCGGCAGCCGAGATACGCGATCGATTGGCCGAGGTCGACGCCGAGCTGGTGCGCGACCGGGGCATGTCCGTGGGCTGGCGGACGGGCATCAACACCGGCGAAGTGGTCGCCGGCGACACCGGCTCCGGCCAGCGTTTCGTGACCGGCGATGCGGTCAATGTGGCCGCGCGACTCGAGCAGGCGGCCCAGCCGGGCGAGATCCTGATCGGCGGCGACACCTGGAAGCTGGTCCGCGACGCGGTCAGCGCCGAAATCGTCGGACCGCTCGAGCTGCGCGGGCGCTCGAGAGCAGTCGAGGCGCATCGCCTGCTCGACGTGGAGGCAACGGCACCGGCGCGCGGCGGTCGCCTGAGCGGGCCGATGGTCGGCCGACAGCGTCCACGTCGCCTGTTGGCTGGCGCCTTCGAACAAGTCTCCTCCGACCGTGTCTGCCACCTGTTCACCGTGCTCGGCGCGGCCGGCGTGGGCAAGTCGCGCCTGGCGCGCGAGGCCCTCGCCGACATCGGCGAACGGGCCCTCGTACTGCGTGGCCGATGCCTGTCGTATGGCGAGGGGATCACCTACTGGCCGATCGCCGAGATCGTCCGCCAGGCAGCGGGCCTGGCCGAGTCTGATGACGACGACGCGCTGCGCGCCAAGATCGGCCTGCTGATCGACGACGATCGCGACCGGCCTGCCGCCGTGCAGCGCCTAGGCGAGATCCTTGGTCGGCTGGAGGGCAGCAGCGCGCAGGACGAGACGTTCTGGGCGGTGCGCACGATGATCGAGTCGCAGGCCCGCCGGCGTCCACTTGTGCTCGTCCTTGACGATCTGCACTGGGCCGCGCCGACGCTGCTCGACCTGGTCGAACACCTGGTCGACTGGACCCACGATGCGCCGCTGCTGGTGCTCTGCCTCGCCCGCCAGGAGCTGCTCGATGCGCGGCCCGGGTGGGGCGGCGGCAAGCCATATGCCACGACCGTGACGCTCGAGCCGTTGTCCGAGGCGGAGAGCCACGACCTGGTGACCGGCCTGATCGGGCAGGTCGGGCTGGGCGGCAAGCTAGAAGCGAAGATCATCGCCACCGCCGAAGGCAATCCGCTCTTCGTCGAGGAGATGGTCGGCATGCTCATCGACGGCGGTCAGCTGACCAGGCGCAACGGCCAGTGGACGGCCGACGCGGGCCTGGCCGATGTTGCCGTCCCGCCGACGATCCACGCTCTCCTCGCGGCCCGCCTGGACGGCCTGCCCGAGGGCGAACGAGCGATGCTCGAGCGCGGGTCGATCGAGGGCAAGGTCTTCCACCGCGGCGCGGTCGCCGAACTGGCGCCCGACAGCCTGCGCGCGGACGTGGGCGGCCATCTTCGATCGCTGGCACGCAAGGAGCTGGTGCGGCCTGAGCGCGGCGATTTCGCCGGCGATGAGGCCTTTCGATTCCGGCACCTGCTCATCCGCGACGCCGCCTACGGAGCGCTGGCCAAGGAGACCCGCAGCGATCTGCATGCGCGCTTCGCGGGCTGGCTGGAGCGCGTCGCTGCCGACCACGTCGCCGAATACGAGGAGATCCTCGGCTATCACTATGAGCAGGCGTTCAGGTATCGAACGGAGTTGGGGCCGGCCGACGAAGAGGCCCGGCGGCTGGGCCGGCTGGCGGCGCAACGCCTGGGCGCGGCCGGCCAGCGCGCTCTCGATCGCGGCGACGTGGCGGCGGCGACGAAGCTGCTCACCAGCGCCGCCGACCTGCTGCCGGAGAATGACCCGGTCGGCGTCAGGCTGCGCGCCGACCTGGGCCTGGCGATGGCGATGGGCGGCGATCTGCGCGGGGCAGACGAGATGCTGGCCAGCCTGATCGAGGTTGCCACGGCCGCCGACGACGAGCATGGCGCGGCATATGCCCAGCTGATGCGGCTCGAGTCGCAGACCTCCCTCTCCCAGGTTCCCGTCGAGCAGATGGCCACCCGAAGCGGCGAGTTGCTGGCCATCCTCGACCGGTACGACGACAGGCGGGGCGCCGACCGAGCCACGTTCGAGCTGGCCCGGCACACCTTCTTTGCCGGACGGGCCAGGCTGGCCGGGGAACTGCTCTCGGCGCGCATCGCGCGCTCCGAGCCTGGTCGCGCTCCAGGAATGTTGACGCAGTGGCTCGGTGCAACCCTGCTGTGGGGCCCAACGCCGGTGGCCGAGGCTACCCAGCGCCTATCGCAGATGCTCGAAACGGCGCCCACCAGAAGCGGCGAGGCCCTGGCGTTGACCACCTTGGGCGTGCTCCGCGCGATGGTCGGCGAATTCGACGAGGGACGCGAGTTCGCCCGGCGCGGGATCGCCATCAGGCATGAGCTCGGCCAGAGCGTGATGAGGCTGGCCAACCTGGGCAACTTCCTGGGCCCGATCGAGGTCCTCGCGAAGGACTACGGCGAGGCCAAGCGAGTCCTGAGCGCCGCCTACGCCGGGCTGACCGAGACCGGCGAGCGTGGCTTCGCGTCGACCATCGCTGGCCAGCTGGCAGATGTCGAATTCAGGCTCGGCAACCTCGATGAGGCGGAGCGCTACGCGCTGCTGGCGCGTGAGATGGCGCCGCTCGACGACGTCGACGCCCAGGCGCGCGGCCTGCGCGCCCTGGCCCGTGTGCTGGCCGCGCGCGGCGAGTTCGGGGCCGCCCGTGAACACGGGCTTCGAGCAGTGGCCATCGTCGAGCCGACCGACTACTCCCAGCTGCGCGGCGACACGTTCGCCGACCTGGCCGAGGTGCGCCTGGCCGCCGGTGAGCAGGACGCGGGCATCGAAGCGCTGCACCGGGCGCTGGCAACGTTCGAGGCGAAGGGGGCGACCGTGCTGGCCGGCAATGTGCGGCGCCGGCTCGATGAGCTGGGCCAAGCCTCCGCCTGATCGCGGTTAGTCGGCCTTCAGCCGTCCCAGAAGGTGATCGGCCACGATGAGCCGGTGGACCTGGTTGGTGCCCTCGTAGATCTGGGCGCCCTTGGCGTCGCGCATCATGCGCTCGACCGGGAACTCGCGCGAGTAGCCGCTGCCACCGAGCAGCTGCACGGCATCGGTGGTGACGCTCATCGCCGCGTCCGATGCGGTCCACTTGGCCAGCGACGAGGCCTCGCCGATCGGCTCGCCGCGGTCCTTGGCCTCTGCCGCGGCGCGCGTGAGGGCACGCGCGGCGGCCACCTTCTGGGCCATCTCGGCGAGCATGAAGCGCAGCCCCTGCATCTCCGACAAGGTCGTGCCGAACGCGCGCCGCTCGAGCAGGTGGCCCGCGGCCGCGTCGAGCGCCGCCTGGGCCAGCCCGGTGCAGGCCGCGGCGATCGAGATGCGCCCCTCGCCGAGGGCCGACAGGGCGATCTTGTAGCCCTGCCCCTCCTCTCCCAGCCGGTTGGCAACCGGCACCTCGCAGCGATCGAAGATCAGCTCGGAGGCCGTGTCGGAGCGGATGCCCAGCTTGCGCTCGCGCCGACCGAAGCTGAAGCCGGTCATGCCCTGCTCGACCAGGAAGGCAGTGATACCGGCCGGCCCGCGCGCCGGGTCGACCGTGGCGAAGACGAGGTAGTGCTCGGCCTCGATCGCGTTGGTGATCCAGATCTTGGTGCCGGTCAGGCGGTAGGCCGTCGGCGTGCCGGAGCGTTCGTCGGCGCCGATCGGCTCGGCGCGCAGGCGCAGCGCGGCGGCGTCTGAGCCGGCCTGCGGCTCGGTCAGGGCAAAGGCGCCCAGCTTGCGGCCGGCGAGCATGTCCGGCAGCCAGCGATCGCGCTGCTCGGCGCTGCCCCAGGTGACGACCGGGTACTGCGCCAGGATGTGCACCGAGAGCGAGACGGCCATGGCCATGTCGACGTAGGCGATCTCTTCCATGACCAGCGTCCAGGCGCGATACGAGAAGCCGGCGCCACCGACGTCGACCGGGAATGGCACGGCCGTCAGGCCCAGCTCGCCCATCCGTGCGAAGAGCGCGCGGTCGTAGCGCTCGGTCTCGTCACGCTCGGCCGCCCCGGGAGCCAGCTCGCGCCGGGCGAAGTCGCGCACGGTCTGCTGGAGCAGGCGCTCCTCATCCGACAGGCCCCCGGGCAGCTGACCGGTGACCGATCCCGCGGTCGCGGTTGTCACTGGCGCGGGTAGGTGTAGAAGCCGCTGCCGGTCTTCTGGCCCAGGCGGCCGGCGTCGACCAGCTGGCGCAGGACCGGCGGCGGCGCCATGTGCGGCGCGCCGAAGCCGGCGTGCAGGACCTCCATGATGTGCAGGCAGACGTCGAGGCCGATGAAGTCGGCCAGCTCGAGCGGGCCCATCGGGTGGTTGAGCCCGACCCGTGCGCCGGCGTCGATGTCCTCGGCCGTGCCCAGCCCCTCCTCGTAGGCGCGCATCGCCTCGCCCAGGAAGGGCATCAGCACGCGGTTGACGATGAAGCCCGGCCGGTCGCGGCTGACGATGACCTGCTTGTCCAGCTCCTGGGCGATCTGGCGCACGTAGGCTTCGGTCGCATCGTCGGTCTCGGCACCGCGGATCAGCTCGAGCAGCGGCATGACCGGCACAGGGCTGAAGAAGTGCATGCCCACGAAGCGCGGCCGGCGCTCGGGCGGCAGCGATGCCGCGAGGCGGGTGATGCTGATCGAGCTGGTGTTGCTGGCCAGCACGGCGTCAGGCGGCGCGTGGCGGGCAACCTCGGCCAGCAACTGGTGCTTGACTCCTTCGTCCTCGAACACGGCCTCAACCACCAGCTCAGCCGAGCGCGCGGCGTCGGCCAGCGAGGTCGCGACCGAGATGCGCGCGAGGCGCTCCAACCGCTCGTCGGCGGTCATCTTGGCCTTGGCCACGGCGCGCTCCAGGCTGGCCCCGATGCGCGCCCGGCCCGCCTCGGCGCGCGCCACCTCCGGTTCGTAAAGCACGACCTGATGGCCGGCTCCGGCCAGCGCCTGGCCGATACCGTGGCCCATCAGGCCGGCGCCGCAGACGAGGATCTTGCGCTGTGTCATGCCCATAGCCTAGCCTCCACGCAATAGCCCGAGCAGATCGTCGGCCGCCGCGAAGGGGTCGATCTCGTGGGCCGCCACGGCGCGCAACGTGCGCTCTCGGTGCGCCGCCCGCGAGGGGTCACGCAACAACTCGCCGATGCGCTGGGTGAGGATGCCCGAAAGCTGCGCCTCGGCGCGCTTGAGCGCGGCCAGGTCCGTCCTGGCGCCGGCCGCGCGCCGAGCAGCTTCGCGCCGGTCGAGGGTGGCCAGCAGTTCGGGCACACCGGCGCCGGTCAAGGCCGAGGCGAGCAGGACCTCCGGCCGCTTGGGGCGCGGTCGATCGCCGCTCTCGCGGTCGGCCTGGGCACCGACGGTCAGCATCGCGCGCATCTGTGCCGCGGTCCGGTCGGCGCCGGGGCGGTCGGACTTGTTGACGACCACGATGTCGGCCACCTCGAGCAGGCCGGCCTTGATCGCCTGGACCTCATCGCCCATCTCGGGTGCCTGGACGACGAGCGTCGTGTCGGCGATCGCCGCCACTTCGACCTCGCTCTGGCCGGTGCCCACGGTCTCGATGAAGATCAGCGGAAAGCCGCACGCGTCGAACACGGCCGCGGCGGCGACGGTGCTTGCCGCCAACCCGCCGGCATGGCCCCGTGCGGCCATCGAGCGGATGAACACGTCCCGGTCCGAGGCGTGGATCTGCATCCGCACGCGGTCACCCAGGATCGCCCCGCCGGTGATCGGGCTGGACGGGTCGATGGCGATCACCGCCACCGGACGGCCGGCCGCGCGCGCAGCGCCGATGAGCGCAGCAACCAGCGTGCTCTTGCCCGATCCGGGCGCGCCGGTCACGCCAACGAGGTGCGCGCGGCCGGCCAGCGGATACAGCTCGCGCAACGCCTGCTCGCCGGCGGCGGTGCGGTTCTCGACCTCGGTCAGCAGCCGCGCGAGGGCCCGCCGATCTCCCTGGCGGGCGCGCTCGGCGAGCGGCGCTGCGCTCACCTGTGCCCTACTCGGACCGGCGGACGTTGCCGCGAATGAACTCGCTCACCTCGCGAATGGTCGTGCCCGGTCCGAAGACGCGGCTTACGCCGGCCTGCTCGAGCGCCGCAATATCGTCGTCCGGGATGATCCCGCCGGCCGTGACCAGAACGTCGTCCATGCCCTGTTCGCGCAGGCCGGCGCAGATGCGCGGCAGCAGCGTCATGTGCGCACCGGACAGGATCGACAGGCCGACCACGTCGACGTCCTCCTGGAGCGCGGCCGAGACGACCATCTGTGGCGTCTGGCGCAGGCCGGTGTAGATCACCTCGAAACCCTCGTCGCGCAGTCCGCGGGCAAGAACCTTCGCGCCGCGGTCGTGGCCGTCAAGGCCGGGCTTGGCGATGAGCACTTTGATCGGTCGGTCGGTCACGCGCCGATGATAGCCGCGCGGCGGCGCCCGTCAGCGGCGGCGGGCAGCACCCTCGGGCGGTTCGGGCACGTACACCTCGGCAAAGTGCTCGGCATAGTGCTTGTAGGTGTTGCCGGCGATGACCTGCGCGGCCCAGGCGTCGTGCGCCAGGAGCTGGGCGTCGGTCATGTGTTGCAGGAGCCGATGCAGGCGGTTGAAGGTCGCCTCCATGTCCTTGATCACCTCGCCCGCCGTCCTGCCGATCGCCCGGCGCGCCACGCGCGCATTGATCACGTCGTCTGCCTCGTCGAGATCGGCCGGCTGGCCGGCGGCAATCAGCTTGCCCAGCCGATCGGTGGTCAGATCGTGCCACGCGGCGATGTGGGCGAGCATCTGCTTGCGCGTCCAGCCACCCTCGGTTAGGTGCTCGTCCATGCGCTCGTTCGGGAAGCGCGCCGCGGCTGCCCGGAACGCATGCCAGGCCTGCTCAACCCAGCGCAGCGTTTCGCGCATCGAGGTCGGCGGCGCTGATGGGGTCGGCTCGGGCGTGGACGCGATGCGCTCGATGTCGGTCACAGCGTCGGCGGCCTACGCTCGAGGTGGCTGAGGAATTCGGCCCGCGTCCGGTCGGCGGTCCGGAACAGGCCCAGCACGTGGCTGGTGGTCATGATCGTGCCCGGCTTGCGCACGCCGCGCATGATCGTGCACAGGTGGACGCCGTCGACGACGACGCCCACGCCCTTGGGCTGCAGCGCATCCTGGAGGCCTCTGCGATCTGGCTCGTCATGCGCTCCTGGACCTGCAGCCGGCGCGCGAACACGTCCACGATGCGCGGGATCTTGGACAGCCCGATGACGCGCCCGTCGGGGATATAGGCCACCGTGCACGTGGCCGTAGAACGGCAGCAGGTGGTGCTCGCACAGGCTGTAGAACTCGATGTCCTTGACGACGACCATCTCGCAGCAGTCGCCTCGAAGATCGCCCGGTTGACCAGCCGGTCAGGATCGACCCAGTAGCCCGCGGTCAGCTCGGCGTACATCCGGCGCACGCGCGACGGCGTCCCGCGCAAACCTTCGCGCCCCGGGTCCTCGCCCATCTCGAGCAGGATCTGGCGCACGGCTGACTCAACCGGCTCGTTGGTCGTGGCCAGCTCCGAGTCGCCGTCCTCGCCGACATCATGCTCGATCTCGTCCACGAGCTGGCGCACGCGCTGTGGGATTGTCCGGTCCATCCCGCCGATTGTGACACGCGCCCAGCGTTGCGCCGGTTGAGCACCGCCGGGGCAGGAGTACGAGAATGCGTCGATGCCCGATGAACTGAGCCTCCAGGAGCATTACGCGCCGCACACGGTCTGCTTTGGTTGCGGCCCTTCCAACACGCGCGGCCTGCATATCCGCTCATTCGCCGACGGCGACGACGTCGTGGCCGAGTGGCAGCCCGAGCCCCACCATGCCGCCTTCGAGAACGTGCTCAACGGCGGGATCATCGGCACGCTGCTCGACTGTCACTGCAACTGGACGGCGGCCTACCACCTGATGCGCAAGCGGGCCGCTGACCGGCCACCGACGACGGTGACGGCCGACTATCCACATCCGCCTGCTCAAGCCGACGCCGACCGATGGCCCGGTCCGACTGCGCGCACGCGTCGTCGAGTCGACCGACGACCGCGCCACGGTCGAAGGCACGCTCGAGTCGGGCGGCATCGTCACGGCAACCTGTCGCGCCACGTTCGTGGCGGTCAAGACGGGCCACCCGGCCTACGAGCGCTGGTGACGTGCCTCTTCCAGCAATTGCACCAGGGCTGAGCTGAGCTCATCCGGGCGGTAGCGCATCAGGTTGTGGCCGGCGCCGCTGAAGCGGCGGATGGTCGGCGCGGGCAGGCCGGCCGCGGCTCGGCGACGGACCACGTCATCGAGCGCGATGCGTCGCTCGCGCAATGTCTCGTCGTCGGCCGCGCCGCTCTCGGCGACGGCGACCAGCAGCGGCAGATCCAGGCCGCCCAGGATGGCGAGCGGCCGGTATTCGAACATTGCTTCGATGCTACCGCGCAACGCGTGCGCGCGAACCACCGATGTGACGTGGCCGGCATGCTTCTCGTCGACCGCGGCCCGGGCGGCCCGCTCCTGGTCGGCGTCCCAGGTTGGCGGGTCGAACTCGCGCCGGTCGGCGAGGTATGCGTCCATCGAGGCCAGCACCTCGGGCGGGTCACCGATCGAGCCAAGGAACTCGGCCGCGCTCAGGCCGGTGGCCTCGCCGACGTCCTCCCAGCCGGCATCGACGAGCGCCAGTGC
Organism: uncultured Chloroflexia bacterium; assembly: GCA_963704145.1. Lineage (GTDB taxonomy): Bacteria > Chloroflexota > Limnocylindria > Limnocylindrales > CSP1-4 > JALYGJ01. The sequence continues at coordinate 17,465 of CAVPHB010000007.1, read as the reverse complement.
TGCGATCGACGCCGGCTGGATGTGCGCCATCTGCGCCGCCACCAGCGCGCCCAGTCCGTGGCCGGCAGCGGCGGCCGGCGGCCCATCGGCATCGGTGCCGTAGCCGTTGGCCACGAGCACGGTCAACGCGTCGAAGGCGAGCGATTCGAGGTCGTAGCCGGTGCGTGGCGAATCGGACAGGCCGTGCCCGCGCAGGTCGGCCGCCAGCACCCGGGTGACGCTGCGCAGCCGGCGCGCGACCGGCGCCCAGCTCCAGGCCGTGGCGGCCAGGCCGTGGATGAGCAGCACGGGCGGCAGCTCGGGCGACCGGTCGGTGGTCGGGCCGCCCCAGTCGAGGTAGTGCAGCCGCTCGCCCGTGTCGGCAGTGACGACCAGTGATTGCGGCTCGCCCGGCCAGGGCTGGAGCGTTACGCCGTCCGGGTCGGCCACGCCGATAGCATAGAAGCGTGGCTCTCAGGCGCCGCGGCAGCCAGGCTCGCCGCCATCCCCAGCGACGAGCGGCGCTACCGCCCGCCTCTCAAGCGCAGCACTTACCGTTCGAGGTGCTCGTCGGCCGCGCCCTCGACGGACTGCCGGCGGGCGTGAACAGGCTGCTCGAGAACGTGGCGGTCGTGATCGAAGACGAGCCGTCGCCGGAGCAGCTGCGCAACAGCGGCCTGGAGCCGGACGAGAGCCTGTACGGCCTGTACGAGGGCACGTCACCGGTCACCTACGGCGCCGATTGGGTGGCCTTCCCGAACAAGATCACCCTTTTCCGGCTGCCGCTCGAGGAGGACTTCCCGGCGCCCGATGAGCTGGCCCGAGAGGTGCAGAAGACAGTCGTCCATGAACTCGGCCATCATGCCGGGATCGACGAGCACGACCTGCACCGGAGCGGGTTGTAGCGCGCTACGATGGCGGTTCCTCGCACAAACACGGAGGGGACCTGATGGCCGGCTTCACGCCGTTCACCGACAACTACACCGACATGTCGGATCAGCATGGCTACCAGTTCGAGTTCCGCTGCGACATCTGCGGCAGCGGCTACCGGAGCGAGTTCCAGCGCTCGGCGCTCGGCACGGCCGGGTCGCTGCTGGGCGGAGCGAGCAACCTGATCGGCGGCCTGTGGGGCGCGCGGAACGCGGCCGACACCCTCCAGAACGTGACCGATCGTGGGGCGCGCGACGAGGCACTCAAGAAGGCGGCCAACGAGATCATGCCGCTCTTCAAGCAGTGCCCGCGCGACCATCGCTGGGTCGACGAGACGTGCTGGAACGAGGAGCGCGGGCTGTGCATCAACGACGCGCCCAAGCTGGCCGCCGAGATGGAGGCCCAACGCGCGGCGCTCGAGGTTCAGCAGATGCGCGAGAAGCTGGCCACCGAGACGCACTTCTCGGGCGACACGTCCACCCGCACGACGGTCTGCACCAGCTGCGGCAAGCCGGTCGGCTCCGAGAAGTTCTGTTCGAACTGCGGCTCGCCGGTGGGCATGGCCAAGTGCGCCAGCTGCGGCAACGACCTGCCGCCCGGCACTCGCTTCTGCGGCAACTGCGGCACGCCGGCCGCCTGAGCGCTGACCTGGAGACTTTGCCGGGGGCCTAGCGGAGCCGCCTGTGCGGGGCGCGGACCTAGCTCGCGAGCGTGCCGCAGACGGTGCAGAACCGGGCGCCCTTGGCCAGTGGGGCGCCGCAGCCGGTGCACTTCCCGTCCGCCGGCGGTCCGGCCTGCGGCGCAGGCGACGCCGATTGTGAGGAGGCCGTCCCGGACGCAGCGACCGGCGTTGTCAGCGCCTGGCCGCAGCGTGGACAGGTGGCCCAGGCCGGGTCCTCGATAACTGTCCGGCAATTCGGGCAGCGCGCCGGCGCGAACGGATCCACTGTGGCGCAGAACGGGCACGTGGCGGCGTCGCGCCCGATGTACTTGCCGCAGTGCGGGCAGGGGTGCTTGAAAGTCGGCATCAGGCTCCTCCGGTCTCCTCGTCGTCCGGCGCCACGCCGCCGGGCCAGACCTGCTGGTCATCCTGGGTGGCGGCATTCCAGGCAATCGCCTCGTCGAGTGACTTCGACCACGACTCGTCGTCCCGGTGGATCAGGCGACCGACGAAGCGGGCGCGTGCGGCGCGCAGTGACGGCAGGGCGGCGATCGCCAGCCGATAGCGCAGATGGTCGGGCTGGGCCAGCGCGTCGCTGGTCAGGTAGATCGGCTCGCGCAGGAAACGGGTGTCGATGAGCGATTCGGACACGTCGAAGGCGGCCGCGTCGAGCTCGGCGGCTAGCTCGGCCGGGCCCTGGCCGCGGTAGACCCCGCGCGACACGACCCGGAAGAGGTACGTGGCGTGGGATCCCTCCGAGACGAGCTCGAAGGCGAGCAGGTTGCCCGGCAGTCCGACCAGGAACCAGCCGTTGTGCTCGCTCGGATCGAGCGGTCGGCGCGGAGCGAGCGCCAGCCAGCGCGGCCCATCTCCCCCCGCACGCTGCACGAGCGCGGCGTAGCTGGCCGCGAACTTGGGATCAACCAGGACGGCCTTCTCGACCGCCGGCCAGGCGTCGCCCAGCTGGGCCGGGCTGATCGGGCGTCCATCAAGAAGCAGGGCGGCCGCTCGGCGGCGAGTCTCGATCGGCTCACCCGGCAGCAGGGCGCCGACGATCGCCGCGGCGTCGCCAGGGGCTCCCTCGTGCAGCTCGGCCAGCCGCGCGCGCGTCCGCTCGGCGTCAGCCCCCAAGCCGAGCAGCTCGATCGGCGAAGCCTCGGCCAGCCCGGAGCGGCCCAGCCTCTCGACGCGCACCCGGCCGGCCGACTGATCTGCAGCGACACCGCGCATGTCCGCCCGCCGCACGAGCTGCCAGCCGCGCCGCTCATCGAGCGGCATGAGCACGAAGCCCCACGCGTGGTGGGCGACCTGGGCGACGCCGTGCTCCTCGCCCACGGCGTACTCGAGCAGATCGATCCGCTCGTCGGCGGACAGGTCGATGAGCCGGTCGGCCAGCATCTGCCGCGCGCGGCGCTCGCGCATCTCGCTCATCAGCGTGCCCAGGCCGCTGCCCAGCCGCTCGGCGATGACGCGCAGCGCTCCGGGGCCGCTGCCCAGCACGAGCAGCACGCGGCCCTGGTCGACGGAGAGCGTGGTCAGGTCGCGGTAGGCGGCGGTCACCGGTTGCGCGCCAAGCCGCACGGAGAAATCGGTTGGACCGAGCTCGAACCGCACGGGCATCACGCCGCTGGAGGTGCCCGCCTCCCGACCCTCCCCGGTGACGACTACCGGCGGCCCGCTTGCCTCGACCATCGCAGGCATCTTATCCGTCATGCGGGGATCGGCACCCCTCCGATCGCGCAGCCAGCTCGGCCCGATCCGGCCGCCCGGCCGCATGAACCGCCGGCCGGAGTTTGCATGTTTGCGCAAGTAGTGAGAGAATGGCGCCGATGACAAGCCCACTCTTCATGACCGGCGAGATCGAACGGCAACGGACGGCAGTAGTCGCCCGCGCGCTGTCCGACCCCAAGCGCCTGTGCGTGCTCGAAACGCTGGCCACCGGGGAGCGCTCAGTCAGCGAGCTCTCGCGTGACGTCGGTTGCCAGGTGCCGAACATGAGCCAGCACCTTGGCGTGCTGCGCTCAGCCGGACTGGTCACCGCTCGGCGCGAGGGAACGACCGTCTTTTACAGCCTGACCGATCCGCGCGTGATCGAGGCGTATCGGCTGATGCAGAACATCTCCCGCTGATCGGGACCGCTTCGGCGGAGAAAGGAAAGCTCGAACTTATGTCCGAGATCAAGGTCGCGACAGACGCCAACTTCCAGGAGCTGGTGCTCGGCAGCAAGGTTCCGGTGGTGGTCGATTTCTGGGCCGTATGGTGCGGGCCGTGCCGAATGGTCGCGCCCGAGATGGAGAAGCTGGCCGCGAAGTACGGCGACTCGGTCCAGGTGGTGAAGGTCGACGTGGACGCCAACCCCGTCCTGTCGCAGTCCTTCAACATCATGAGCATCCCGACCATTGCCTTCTTCCGCCCCGGCAACGACGAGAACGGCAAGCCCTACACGCCGCAGGGCGTGGTCGGCTTCCGACCGCTCGAGCAGCTCGAGGCCCAGTTCGGCCTGAAGCAGTTCATGCCCGCTGAGCCAGCGACCGACCAGGCGGCCAACACCGCCGCCTAGTTTGGCCGTCTGACCTGAGCCGGTAACAAGGATCGGCAGGGCTCCCTCCTCGGCCCTCCTCCTCCGACGCGAGACCCCGGCCCCCACCGGGGTCTCGTCATTTCTGCCTGCCGCGCTGCGGCCGAGTCGCCCCTGCGGCGCCGCGCGGCGGTCACCTGCGCACGCGGTGCGTGGTGTCCGCACGCTATGGCCTCACGACAACCGCCTACGCATGCCTTGCGTGGTGGGCGACGACACGCGGCGCATTGGTGCCGCCTACGCACCAAGCACGTCGTTGGCGTGGCTCTCACGGCGCGTCGAGCGTGTGTTGTGGCCCGGGTCATTGACATCGTCATCTCTAGCACGCGCCCTGTGCGTACATGGCGCGCCGCGCGGTGCCGATCAGCACTTACTCGCGCCGAAGGTGCCACCGACAATGAGGGCGTGCACGCCCGCGCCGCAAGGACGTTGGCATCGGCCAGCCTGGTGCTGGCGGTGCCACCGACAATGAGGGCGTGCACGCCCGCGCCGCGAGGACGTTGGCATCGGTCAGCCTGGTGCTGGCCATCTCCGCCTGCGGGGCGCCAGGGCCGACGCCGACGCCCTACCCCACCATGGCCTGTTGGGCCTTACCGCCTCTGATCGGACGCGCGCACGGCGATCCAGCTCAGTCGAACCAGATCCGTCTGGAACTGAAGGACGGCAGGGTGATCAAGATGATCAATCCGCGCCATTACACGCCCGTGTTCGACCCCGCTCTTCGGATCGTTGACCGAAGCCAATCAACCGTGGCGCGCGAAGGAGACATCATCTCAGCGGGCGGCATGGACGTTGGCCCTGGCACAGCGCGTAACGAGGTCTACGAGCAGTGCGGCTCGGTCGCGAGACTGGAGAGGTTTCCCTAGCGGGAGGCCGCCAGGCGCCAGGCGACGCGGAACCAGGCGTCGAGTCGATCGATCGCGTGCTGCTCCCAGGCTGACGGGGCGAACCTGACCCAGTCTTCGCCGCGCGAGGAAGCGTCAGTGTCGGGCGTCCGCCGGGCGGCTTCGGCGATGTCGGGGCTGAGCCTGAGCTCAATGACGCCGCCCGACGGGTGAACAACGAAGACCTGTCCATTGCGCGAATAGTCGCTGCCCTTGAGCTGAACGTCGCCCGCTTCGGCTGCCAGTTCGGCCAGGCGTTCTTCGAGAGCCACTTCAGACCGCGACCGGTTCGCGGTACTCGCCGAAGACTGCGCGAAAGACGCCGCACATCTCGCCCAGCGTGGCGTAGGCGTTGGCACACTCGATCAGCGCGGGCATCACGTTGGCTTCGGTCGAGCCCGGCTGCGACGACAGGTCGTGCAGCCGCGCCAGCGCTGCCGCAACACGTTCCGGGTCGCGCTCGGCACGTACGCGCGCCAGCCGGGACAGATGCCGCGCCCGCGACGCCTCGCTCACCTGCAGCAGCGGGATGGCCAGCTGCTCATCGGGGTCGGCCTGGACGTTGACGCCCACGACCTCGCGCTCGCCGGCATCGAACTCGCGCTGGAAGCGATAGGCGGCGTCGGCAATCTCCTTCTGCGGGAAGCCGGCGGCAATCGCTTTGACCATGCCGCCCAGGGCGTCTATCTCGTCGAGGTAGCGCCACACCTGGCGCTCGACCTCATTGGTCAGCGACTCGACGAACCATGAGCCACCCAACGGATCGACGGTGTTGGCCACGCCCGTCTCCGACGCGATCACCTGCTGCTGGCGCAGGGCCAGCATTGCCGCCTCGGCCGACGGCACCGCCCAGGCTTCGTCGTAGGCGTCGGTGTGGAGCGACTGCGTCCCGCCGAGCACCGCCGCCAGGGCCTGGATCGCGACGCGGGTCATGTTGTTGAGCGGCTGCTGGGCGGTCAGCGACACGCCCGCCGTCTGAGTATGGAAGCGCATCCAGGTTGAGCGTTCGTTCTCGGCCCGGTAGCGCTGGCTCATCAGCTTCCACCAGATCCGGCGCGCGGCGCGGAACTTGGCAATCTCCTCGAAGAAGTCGTTGTGCGAGTTGAAGAAGAACGACAGCCGCGGCGCGAACTCGTCGACGTGCAGGCCACGGCGGAGACACTCCTCAACGTAGGCCATGCCGTCGGCGATGGTGAAGGCCAGCTCCTGGACGGCGGTCGAGCCGGCCTCGCGGATGTGGTAGCCGGAGATCGAGATGGTGTTCCACTTGGGCAGCTCGCGCGTGCCGAACTCGATCGTGTCGGTCACGAGGCGGATCGACGGCTCGGGCGGGAAGAGGAACTCCTTCTGGGCGACGAACTCCTTGAGGATGTCGTTCTGGGTGGTGCCCTCGAGCGTCGCGCGTGGAAAGCCGCGCTTCTCGGCCGCAGCGATATACATCGCCCAGATCGGCGCCGCCGGTGAGTTGATCGTCATCGAGGTCGAGATGCGGTCGAGCGGCAGACCTTCGAGCAGCACCTCCATGTCGGCCAGCGAGGAGACCGCCACGCCACACGTGCCGAACTCCCCTTCTGCTTCCGGATCGTCCGTGTCGTAGCCGTACAGCGTGGGCATGTCGTAGGCGATCGACAGCCCGGTCTGGCCGGCGCGCAGCAGATCATGGAAGCGCTCGTTGGTGTCCTCGGCGCTGCCGAAGCCGGCGAACATGCGCATCGTCCACAGCCGTGAGCGGTAGCCGTTCGGATGAACTCCGCGGGTGAACGGTGGCTCGCCGGGCAGGCCGATGTCGCGCACGGGATCGAAGTCCGACCATTCGCCGGCTGACTGCCGCAGCGGGTCGCCGACGTGGTCGATCGCAGTCGGCCCGCCGCCGCCGGCGTTCGCCCCGCCCAAGTCGAGCGGGGTGTACAGCCTCTTGATCTCAACGTCGCTGATCGTGCTGAAGCGCTGCCTTAGCTCCGCGGCACCGCGTGTCGCGCGCTGCAGCGTTTCGTCGCGCCACGTCCGCTCCCGCTCGCGCCAGCCGGGCTCCGCCACGCGCCCGTCGTCAGTCACGGCCCGACTCTAGCACGGGCGGCCGGCCACTCCGCCGGCGACTCTGACGCCAGCCTGCCGGCGCGCCACGGCACCGCGTGTCGCGAGTTGGTGCGCGGATGCACTTTCATTTCGTTCGCCGCCACCCCGTACCGCGGCGCGATGGTCGGACCGGCCGGCAGCGGCTAATGTCCGGACGCCAGCCAAGTTGGCATCCGGGGCGTCGACCACCGGGCCCGACGACGAATGCGGACCTCGCATCTGACAGGCGGTAGAAACGCCGCACCAGGGGGACCGCCGTCATCGGGCAACGAGTCGAGTAACTGGGGTCTGCCGGCCCCGGATTGGAGTCGTTTCGGTCGCTATCGACCGCAGCTCGATCAGCCGGTAGCGGCGCCGGATCCGAAGTCCGGCGCCGTCGGACGCGTGGAACCCTCTCCGCGCCGATCCAGTTCGGCCTGGATGACCCGCGCGCGGACGACCAGGTCGCGATCGCGGGTGATCGTGCGCGACACCCAGTCCAGGTAGGCCGGCTCGAGAAGCTCGACCTCACCCAGCGTGTAGCCGTGGAAGCGCCCGAAGCTGAGCGTCGTCTCACGCGCTTCCTGGAGCGTCGGCGCACGCTCGGGGCGCTCGTGCACGCGCTTTTCGATCGGCCCGGTCGGGGTGCTCGCCCGCAGGTCGCGCTCCTGGTGCACGTCGCGTCGGCTGAGCGGCCGCTGGCCGCGCATCATCGCCGGCTGGTTGAGGCGCGAGTTGTGCGGCCGGAATGCCGCGCTCGTGTCGAATCTCCCCGTGACCGGTGCGCTGGGCGGCGGTGGCGGCGGCCCGGCCGGTCCGTCGGCGGCCATCTCGTCCTCGAAGCGGCGGCCTGGCCCGGTGCTGCCGGGCGCGTCGTTGGCCTGTGCACGAGCACGCCGGCCGGGGCCCGAGCTGTCCCATGCGCCGCGCCGGAGCGGGTCGCGCAACAGGTCGTAGGCGGCGTTGATGCGGGCCATGCGCGCGGTCAGGCGCGCCGCAGCCTCGGTGTCGCCGGCGGCCCGATCGGGATGGTGCTGACGGGCAAGCTCACGCCAGCGCCGCTTGATCTGGACGTCGGACGCATCATGGCGGACATCGAGAACCGCGTACGGATCGCCACGAAAGCGCTGATCTGCCATTCAACAACCGAGGCTACCACGCGTCCCGGCGTTGGTCCCCTGGCGTCCCTATAGTCACCCGGTGCGGCTGCCCTTCGAGCCTCCGATCGAGCCGATGCTGGCCAAGCTGTCGGCCGAGCTGCCCACCGGCGACGGCTGGCTGTTTGAGCCCAAGTGGGACGGCTTCCGCGCCATCGTCTTCCGCGATGGCGATGAGACCTACATCCAGAGCCGCGACCTCAAGCCACTCGACCGCTACTTCCCGGAGCTGCTGCCGGCGCTCAGGGCGAACCTGCCCGAGCGCTGCGTGGTCGACGGCGAGATCGTCATCCCCGGGGCTGACGGCCTGGACTTCGACTCCCTGCTGCTGCGCATCCACCCGGCCGCGTCGCGCGTCAAACTGCTCGCCGCCCAGACGCCGGCGTCGTTCGTGGCCTGGGACCTGCTCGCCCTGGGCAACGAGGATCTGCGCCAGCGCCCACTGGGCGAGCGGCGCGCGTTGATCGAGCGCGAATTGGGCTCCGCCGCGGCGCCGCTCCATCTCACGCCGGCAACGCGCGATGTCGAAGTCGCACGCGACTGGTTCGCACGCTTCGAGGGCGCCGGGCTCGACGGCGTCGTGGCCAAGCCGCTTGGCGCCGTCTACCAGCCGGGCAAGCGAGCGATGCTCAAGATCAAGCACGCGCGCACGGCGGACTGCGTCGTGTCCGGCTTCCGCTGGCACAAGAACGGGCCCGCGACCCACGTCGGCTCGTTGTTGCTTGGCCTGTACGACGGGACGGGCCGCCTGCACCACGTCGGGATCACGGCGTCCTTCTCGTGGGAGCGCCGCGCGGCCCTTGTGGCCGAGCTGGCCCCCCTGCGCGCAGACGCGCTCACAAATCACCCCTGGGCGGCGTGGGCCGAGTGGGCCGGCGCCGGCGCCTCAGACGCCAGCGGCTCGCGCTTGCCCGGCGCTACGAGTCGCTGGAACCGGGGCCGGGACCTGTCGTGGGAGGCGCTGCGCATCGAGCGTGTGTGCGAGGTGAGCTACGACCACCTGCAGGGCGATCGCTTCCGCCACGCCACCACGTTTGTCCGCTGGCGGCCCGACAAGGCGCCGGCCGATTGCCGCTACGACCAGCTCGAGACCAGCACGCCCTACGAGCTGGCGCGCATCTTCGGCGTCGGATAGACCAAAACGCGGCACGAATCGAGGTCGCATACCGGTACACTCGGGACGTCTGGATCCGCCGATCCGCTCGGGGCGGCCAATGGGAAGGCCGCAGCCGAGTCACAGAGGGAGTAGTAGGAGGAGCACATGGATCAGCAACAGCCGCAGTGGACGCCCCCGCCGCAGCAGCCCGCGGGCTGGGGTGGCCCGGGCTACGGCGGCGCACCGGTGCGCCCAACGAGCGTCACGCTGGCGGGCATCTATCTCATCGTCATGGGCGTGCTGCTGGCTCTGGCCGGCGCCGCGTGCGGCCTTTTTGGCGGCGCGGTGGGCACCGCCGACTCGCAGATCCCCGGCCTGGGCGGCCTGGGCATGGGCCTCGCTATCGTCGGCATCATCCTGCTCGTGCTGGGCATCCTGAGCATCGCCGCCGGCGCGGGAGCGCTGGGTGGCCGCGGCTGGGCGCGCTGGACGGGCGTAATCGTGTCCGTACTGTTTGTTCTGCTGTTCGGACTGGGCGTGCTCGGATCATTGAGCACGATCGGGACCAACGTCTCCGGGTTCGCCTTCAGCCTGGTTCTGACGATCGCCTACGCGCTTACTGCGTGGGCGCTCATCTCAGCCAACGCGTACTTCTCCGCTCGGCGCTAGGACGCCGCAACTCGTTCAGGGCACGCCGGCCGGCCATCTGGTCGGTCGGCGTTCCATCTCTGAAAGAGGTGTGACCAATGTCACAGCCTGACGACGAAGAGACCAGAGAGCATCCGGCATATCCGTTGCCGCCGGCGTCTCCGGCGCCCGACGCTCTACCAGCGCCGCCGCCCGACGCGCCACCAGCGCCGGTAGCACCGCAGCCGGCGGCGCCACCGGCCCAGCAGTGGCCACAACAGCCGCCGCCGCCGCAGGCGGCTCCGCCAGCACAATGGCCGCAGCCGGCGCCACCGGCCCAGCAGTGGCAGCAGCCTGGCCAGTGGCAGGGCGCGCCACCGCCGTACGGAGCGCCGCCGTACGGAGCGCCACCAGCCGGATGGGCCGGCCAGCAACCGGGCTGGGCCGCCGGAGCACAGTATTCGACGTCGGCCGTGGTGGCGATGGCTGCCCTGCTGCTGATCGTCTTCGGACTATTCATCGCCGGTGTGGGCGCCTGGCTCTTCACCCAGGGCCCCGAGCTCGGCCGCTTCATCCGCGACAACGACATCGCCGTGTTCGGCACCCAGATCGACCGCGAGACGATGCGCACCATCGTCAGCCCGCTGCCGACAGTGCTGATCGTGTTCGGGCTGCTCCACCTGATTGCCGGCGGGGGCGTCCTGGCTCACAAGGGCTGGGGGCGCGCAATCAGCGCTCTGCTGGCGATCCTCGGCCTCGTGGCGAGCCTGTTCGTGGTCAGCGCCGCGCTGGCCCTGGCGCCCGGCGTGTCGGTGGCCATGGTCGCAGGGGTGGTCCTGGTTCTCGGCTACGCCTTCGCGCTGCTGGCGCTGATCGCCGGCGGCAGCCACTTCCGGGCGAGGTACCCAGCGCCGCGCTAGTCGGTCCGGCTCCTCTTCCGCGGCGCACGCTCGGGCGGGCCTGATCGGTCGGGCCACGCGAATTCGGCCCACGGGTCGTAGTCGACCTCGAGCGGCGCCTGCTCCGGGCGCAGCCCATCGGGCACGTTCGACAGGTTGACGCGGATGCGCGTCCAGGTCGTGAAGCGGCCGCGCATCGCGTCGACCAGCACGTCCGCCGGCTGAAGGTGCGACGCCACCTCGGGGTGGCGTTCCTGCCAGCGTTGGAGCCCGGCCAGCGCTTCCTCCTTCTTGGCCGCGCGCGCTATCTCGATCACCGGAATCGAGCTTCGGCGCCGGCCCGTCGGCGTCGGCCGTGTCCGGCCGGCTGTCGCGGATCCGTCTGTCGCCCGGGCCAGGCGACGCTCCATCGCCGCACGCGCCTTCTCTCGTTGCGCATCGGCCTCGGGCGTACCGTATTCCTCGGCTGCACGCCGCTGGCGTGACGGCTGGACGCGCGGCGGCTCACCTTCCTGCTTGCGGTAATTGGGCGGCCACGGCGCATCGCCCAGCCCGTCGGCCTCGTGGCGCGCAGAAAGATCGAGCAGGGCATCGAGCGAGCCGACCGCCGCATCGATGCCGGCATGCCGGTCGCCCTCGGCGGCGAAGATCGCCGGCACGCTGGCCAGCGTGTAGTCGGCCGCCTCTACGTCGGCCACCTGGTCCCGGCGCAGCGGCATCGACACGCGCGCGTCAGGCAGCGGCCGGACCGAGTAGGCCGACGCAACGGTGCGGTCCTTGGCGTTCTGGTTGTAGTCGAGGAAGACCCCGTGGCGCTCCTCCTTCCACCACTTGCTGGTGGCGATCTGCGGCGCGCGGCGCTCGACCTCGCGGGCCAGCGCCAGCGCCGCGCGGCGCACCTCCGGGTACGTCCAGCGCCGCTCGATGCGCACGTTGATGTGGATGCCGCGCGAGCCGGACGTCTTGGGCCAGCCGACCAGGCCGAGGTCGTCGAGCACCTCCCCGGTGGCCAGGGCAACGCGCCGGACGTCGTCCCACGCGACCCCGGGAACCGGGTCGAGGTCGACGCGCAGCTCGTCGGGGTGATCGAGATCGTCCGCCCGCACGGGATGCGGGTTCAGGTCGATGCAGCCGAGGTTGACGATCCAGGCCAACTGCGCCGCGTCACGCAGCACGACCTCATGTGCGGTGCGCCCTGACGGGAAGGAGAGCTCGACCGTCTCGATCCAGTCGGGACGCGACTCGGGCGCCCGTTTCTGGAAGAAGAACTCGCCGTCGGCGCCGTCCACGAAACGCTTGAGCGCCATGGGCCGACCGCCGGCGCCGCGCAGCGCTCCGTCGGCCACGGCAAGGTAGTAGGTGATCAGGTCGCGCTTGGTGTAGCCAGGCCCGCGGAAGAAGATCTTGTCCGGGTTGCTGATCGCGACCGTTCGGCCGGCAACCTCGATCAGCTCAGGCTTCTTGGCCACTTCCGGTCCGCTCGGCAAGCCACCGCTCGCGGTCCGCGCGCAGCAGGTCGAGCGCGTCCTCCAACGCTGCCCAGCCGTAGACCTCGACCTGCTTGTCCTCGAGCAGCTTGTACGTGGCGAAGAAGTGCTCGATCTCGCGCAGCCTGTGCGGCGAAACCTGGTCGAGGCGGTCGGCGTGCTCCCAGAGTGGGTCGCCAAGGGCGACACACAGCACCTTGAAGTCCTCGCCCTTGTCGTCGCGCATGCGCAGGCCGCCGACCGGGCGCGCCCAGATGTGGCAGCCCGGGAAGCTCGGCTCGGCGAGCAGGATCATGGCGTCGGTGTGGTCGCTGTCGTCGGCGCGCGTGCCCTCGATGTAGCCGTAGTCGAAGTTGTAGAAGACGGCCGAAGACAGCACCCGGTCGAGCCGGATCACGCCGGCGGCCTCGTCGAACTCGTACTTGTTGCGGCTGCCCGAGGGGATCTCGACGACGACCTCGATGATGTGCGGGAAGTCCGGGCGGGGCTGGTCGGCCATGGCGCCGAGTCTAGACGCCGGCGCTTCGACGTCCAGCAGGCGGTGGGCACCTCCGGGGAGTGCCCCGCGGTCAGCCGCGCTCGAACCCGGCTGCCGGCAGCGGCGGGCAGCGCAACGGCCTGTCCTCGCGGTAGCCGAGCAGATAGTCGGCCTGGATGAGCGTGTGCAGCTGGCTGGTGCCCTCGTAGATGACCGCCGCCTTTGAGTTGCGCAGGTAGCGTTCGACCGGGTACTCGGTCGAGTAGCCGTACGCGCCATGGACCTGGATCGCGTCGACCGCCGACTGAACGGCGTGCTCGGTCGCGTACCACTTGGCCAGGCTCGTCTCGCGCGTGTTGCGCAGGCCGTGGTTCTTGAGCCACGCGGCCTGGTGGCAGAGCAGCCGGCCGGCCTCGATGCCGGCACCCATCTCGCGCGATCATCTGCTTGACGAGCTGGTGCCGGCCGATCTCCTCGCCGAACGTCTTGCGCTCGCGGGCGTACTTGAGCGACGCGTCGAGGCACGCCCGGGCCAGGCCGACCGCGCCCGTCGCGACGGTGTAGCGGCCGTGGTCGATAGCGCTCATGGCGATCTTGAAGCCCTCGCCCTCCTCGCCGACGCGGTTCTCCAGCGGCACGCGCACGTCGTCGAAGTAGATCTCGCCGGTATTGCCGGCGTGGATGCCGAGCTTGCCCTCGATCGTGCGCGTGGTCAGACCGGGCATGCCCCGCTCGACGATGAACGCGCTGATGCCACGGTGTTTCTTCGACCGGTCGAGCGTGGCGAAGACCAGGAAGTGGTCGGCGATGTCGGCCAGGCTGATCCAGATCTTGGAGCCGTTGAGGACGTACGAGTCGCCGTCACGACGGGCGGTCGTGGCCAGGCTGGCGGCGTCGGTGCCGGCACCGGGCTCGGTCAGCCCGAACGTGGCCAGCTTCTCGCCCTGCGCCTGGGGCGCGAGGAAACGCTGCTTCTGATCCTCCGTGCCCCACTGCAGCAGGGTCAGCGAGTTGAGCCCGACGTGCACGCTCATCACCACCCGAAAGGCCGTATCGGCGCGCTCGAGCTCCTCGCACAGGATGCCCAGGCTGACGTAGTCCAGGCCGGTCCCGCCGTACTGCTCGGGGATCGGTGCGCCCAGGAAGCCCAGCTCGCCCATCCGGCTGAACACCTCGCGGTGCACTTCGTGCTTGGCGTCCCACTCGCGGATATGGGGCTCTATCTCGGCGGCGGTGAAGTCGCGCACGGACGATTGGACGAGACGGTTCTCGTCGGTCAGCGATAGGTCGATCGGCATTGCACCATGTCGCGGCTCGACGGCGCGCGGTCTCGGTCCCAGATCGAGCCGCTGCGACCCGTCGCGCCGGGCCAGGTGATCCCGTTCAGCGCGGCCGGCCGGCGGGCGGCGCGCCGCGTGCCGTTTGGGCTAGCGGTTGCGCGAGAGGAACTGCATCACGTCCTCGACCCGGAAGCGACGATCGCCCCGCTTGCAGACGCGGAAGAAGGGCAGCTCGCCCCGGTCGCCCAGTCGCTTGACGGTGTTGACGTGCAGGTGCAGCAGGGTCGCCACCTCGCTCGCCGTGAGCATCGGGCCCAACTCCTGGACACTCATTGAAGCCATTCTTGGTCCTCTCACAGGTGGCGCGGCTGGTGGTGATGTATGTGATGGGGTGACGGGACGAATGCTGTCCTTCGGGCGGGAAACGAACAAGCCGTACTTTGGGAACCGCGCCGCGGTACAAGGGGTGTTGCAGCAGGTCAACGACCGGCCGGCTCGCCCTGTACACGGAGGGTTAAGGTCAAGGCGATGGCGCGCCTGACGTCGATCAACGTGCGCGGCCTGGCCGGGCTGCCTCGATCTGGAAGTGCAACTGCAGCCGGTGACGGCGCTGATCGGGCCGCGCGCCAGCGGCAAGTCGCGCCTGCTGGCAGCGATTGCCTGGTTGCTGTCGGGCAATCCGCCGCAGGCCGGCGGGCACTCACTCGGTCTGCGGGTAGGCGCCCAGCTCGATGGACAGGCCGGTACGCGATCAATCTGGCGTGACCGCGATACCGAACCCGATGGGCCACTGCCGGCCCTGACCTACTTGGCCGCGCGCGAGCGCATAGCGCCCGTCACCGAGGTGGCCCACCGTGGCTCGAGCGACGCCGCGCTGGCCGAGGAGATGGTCGCCCGGATCGCTGAGCGGCGGCTGGCCGGGGTCGAGGGCGAGGTGCTGCTGATCGAAGAGCCGGAGCTGATGCTGACTCCGCAACGGCAGCGTCACCTGTACGGGCTGCTGCGCCGCTTCGCGGAGCGCAACCAGGTCATCTACTCGACCCGAGCGCCGGCGCTGCTGGACGCAGTCCACCACCACGAGATCGTCCGCCTCGACCTCTCGTCGGGATCGATGGCCGTTCGTCGCGCGCCGACCGAGGTGCTGAGCGACGAACAGCGCGTGCGTCTCGAGGCGGCATTCGACCACGAGCGGGCCGAGATGTTCTTCGCCACGGCAGTCGTGCTGGTCGAAGGGCAGACCGAACGCCTGTCCCTGCCGTTGATGTTCCGTCGCCTGGGCCACGATCCGGATGCGCTGGGCATCTCGATCGTCGAAGTCGGCGGCAAGAGCAACCTGGTGCTCGCCGCGCGGCTGCTGGCCGAGCTGCGCATCCCGCACGTCATCGTCCACGACTCGGACCGTGGCCGGCCGGGGGCGCTGGAGAACGCCGCCATCCGCAATGCAGCCGCGGGGCGCCGGTCTTTCGGCTTGATCCCGACTTCGAGCACGTCGCGCGCATCAACGCCCGGGACGACAAGGTCTTCGCCGCCTGGCGGCGTTTCTCGACGATGGCGCCGGAGCGCATACCGCGCGTCTTCCGCGCGATCATCGAGACGACCGTCGCCCTCGCCATCGGGGTGCCGCACGAGATCTGAGTCTGATCGATCGGTCGCGCGACCCGGTTAGGCCACCTCGCGCCGAATCGTCAGCGCCGCGAGGAGCGCGAGCACAGGGGCGATGCCTGCCAGCATCACCAGGTCAAGCTGGAGCACGGGATCGGCAAGGGTGCTGCCCTTGATGAGCACCTCGCGCAGCCCTTCGATGCCGTACGTCACGGGCAGCACGTAGGCAATGGGCTGGAGGATATCGGGCATCGCATCGACCGGCCAGAAGATGCCCGACAGCAGCCCCTGGGGAATGATCACCAGCGGGATGAACTGGATGATCTGGAGCTCGGTGCGCGCGAACGTCGAGAGAAAGATGGCCAGGTTGACGGCGCCATGGCCAGTCGAGCGTCACCAGGAAGGCGAGGATGGGCGAGCCGGTTCGGGACGCCCAGACCAAGGTTGATCTCTGGTAGCGGGCCCAATCGCGTCGACGTGCAGACCGCCCAGGGCGTACACGAGCACCAACGCAACCTGCAGGGTGGCAAAGATGCCGAAGCCCAGGCTGTAGCCCACGACGATCTCGGATCTCCGCACCGGCGTCGCGACAGCCGTTCCAGGGTCCCCCGATCCGCTCGCGCAGGAAGCTGACGCCGGTCAGCAGGAACACGAGGAAGAAGACCAGGTAGCCCACCAGAGCGGGCGAAAAAGCGTCAGCGAAATCGGCCTCGGCCGAGCCGTAGGCGGTCTGGTGATTGACCGTCGGCGCTGCCTGCCCGAAGCGCCGGCGATTGCCTGTTCCAGCTCAGCCAGCCTGGCGCCGTCCTCGCCCGGCGAGTACCAGGCGTGATGACCGTGATGTTGGGCGTGGATACCTTCCAGCGCAACGATCAGGGCGACATCAAGGTCCTCGTCGGCGATGGCTGAGCGGCCGCCGCCTCGGTGGTCATGTCGAGGTTGACGGTGATGCCCTTGTCAACCAGCGCGGCGGAGATGCGGCCGACGGCCACCGATCCAGGCGCGCCAGCCTGGTTGATGATGGCCAGCCGGGTGGACGGTGCGGTCTGGTCGCGGATGACCCAGCCCAGCAGGACCATGATGAGGACCGGAGCCAGGAAGGCGATCGCCAGCGTGCGGTGGTCGCGCCGGAACAGGTCCGCGATGCGCCGACTGATGGCCAAGGTTCGATGACCATTCATGCTTCGGCTGGTCTCCGCGGAACTCACGAACCTGCTCCATGTTGTTGCGCCGGCCTGCTGCCGGATCGCCGCGCCGCTGCCGCGCGCGAGCAATCGGCCGTGGAACATCAGCAACAGCTCGTCACATCGGTCCGCCTCGTCCATCACGTGGCTGCTGACAATCAGCGTCTTGCCGGCGTCGGCCAGCTGGCGAAAGTAACTCCAGAACTCAACCCGCAGCTCCGGGTCGATGCCCACCGTCGGCTCGTCCAGGAAGAGGACACTCGGCCGATGAACCAGCGCGCAGGCGAGCGACAGGCGGCGGCGCATGCCACCCGACAACTCGAGCGCAGGCGTCCCTTTTCGGTGTGACAGCCGGACGAGATCGAGCACCTCGTCCATCGCCGACGTATCGCCGGTGCCCGACAGCGCGCCGAAGAAACGCAGGTTTTCCCAGACCGAGAGGTCGGTGTAGATGCCATCCGCCTGGGTCATGTAGCCGATCCGGCCCAGGTTTTCGCGGTCGGGCATCCTCACGCCGAGCACGTGCGCCTCGCCGGCCGTTGGCTTGGTCAGGCCGATCAGACACCGG
>CAVPHB010000006.1:0-1004965 GCA_963704145.1 uncultured Chloroflexia bacterium | reverse complement strand
CCAACGAATGACGACGCTGTAGATTGCGCCCATCCAGGCCACGGAGACGACTTCCGTATCCACGGCGGGATATCCCCGACTTCAATCGATTCGTCCAGATACGTCTTGATCAGATAGGCAAAACGATCGTTGACTTCGTTCCGCTTTTCCTCAAAGGTCGTGCCCAACCCGGCGGCCTGAATCAGCAGCAGCTTGGCCGGGCGGCGGTAACGGCCGAACGTGTCGAGGCTCGTCTCCAGCGCGACCTGCACGCGGGCGATGCCCATCTCTTCCTGCTGATGGCCTCGACCACGCGCCGCTCGAGCAGGTCGGCAAATTGATCCACCAGCGCCAGGAAAAGCCGCTCCTTGTTGGGAAAGTGGAAGTAGATGGCCCCTTTCGAAGTGTGTGACTCGTCGACGATTTCGTCCAGCCGCGTGTCATGGTAGCCCTTGCGCGAAAAGACGTTCAGGGCGGCATCCAGAATGCGGTCTTTGGTTCCGGTGGGGTCGCGTTGGGTTGAGGTCATAGCTGCTCCAGACCGACTGGTCAGTCTGCTAGTTACTATAGCAAGCCAGGCGGACGAGGCAAGCGGTTTTTCAGCATTAGCTTAGCTGGATTTGCTCCGAACCGACGCCATTGTTCAATGGTGTAGGCGGGCCATGAAGTGGGCATCGGCCCAGCGGCCGGCCCCATACGATTGGACCCGGTCGGGTACCTTCCACAACGAAGCCCAGCGTTCGTAGAGACGCATGGCGGTGGGGTTGTCCGATAACACTTCCAATTCAAGGCGGCGCAGACCCAACCAGTTGTCAGCCAGGTCGATCAGGGTCTCCATCAGCCGCGTGCCGGCGCCGATGCCCCAGTATTCCGGGCTGACAGAGATGCCCAGGCCGGCGCTGTGGGCCAGGCGGGGGTTTTGCGGTTGGCGCAAGGTGGCGCTGCCAATGACTTGCTGCATACCGTCAACGTGTTGGGCGACGGCTGTGTAGCGGTACAGCCCCATCTGCAATTCATCTGTGCGCTGCTGCACCGCGCCAAGCTCCATGCTGGGCAGCTGCAGCGTACCGCGCGCAACGGCCAGGTGGATGGCAATGGCGTGTAGGGCTGCCGCATCGCTGCTGGTCATCGGCGCGGACAGAGATGGCCGTGACGTCTGTGCGCCGTTCGCCAGGGGAGAGCGGCGTCTGCTTCGTCACCTGGGGCGCATTGTGCAGCCGCGCCATGATGTGTTCATCCTGGTAGGCACCGTCTGCCGAAGACAGCTTCCCGCCGCGTACCTTCGAGCACGAAGCCAAATCGCTCGGTCAGATGGCGCGCGACGTCATTGTGCGCCAGCACGCCCAGCTCCAGACGATGGACAGCAAGCCACTGATCAGCAAGGTCTGTAGCGGCCCGCAGCAGCGCAGTGCCCAGGCCGCGGCCCCAGAAGTCGGGATGGACCATGATTCCCAGGCGTGCCGTGTGGGCGAGGCGTGGGCGCTGGTTTTGCACCAGGGAAAAGGACACCGGCGACACGGCCGTTTGTCTCGGCTACCAGACGATGCTGGCCCGGCTGGCGGTCGCGCAGCCAGGCTTCCGTCTCACTCAACTCCATGCTCGGCAGCAGCACCGTATTGCGCGCCACTTCAGGATGGTGCGCGATGCTGTAGAGGTCTGCCAGGTCATCTGCGGCAACGGGACGCACATGGATGCCTTGACCGGTGACTGCTTCCTCGGCCATTATCTGCGACCAGTAAGTCGGTTTTCGGTCCCAGCGGTGGGTTGCTAATTGTTCGAGCAAGCTGTCCGGAAGCGATCCCTGGTCGCTGGTGGCGATGTTTTGCTTAACGTGATGCAGCTTCCGCATCCCGGGAATGATCGTGCTGACAGTTGGTTCGGACAGGATGAAGCGCAGCGCCATCTGGGGCATCGTCATGCCCTCTGGGATCAGCGGGCGCAACGCCTCGGCATGGTCAACGCTGGCGCTCAGGTTTTGCGGCACAAAGTAAGTGCTGCGCCAGTCGTCGGCGGGCCAGGAGGAATCTTTGGTCAGGTTACCGGTCAATGACCCTTCGTCAAAGGGAACGCGAGCGATAACGGCTACATTGGCCGCGCGGCAGGCCGGGAACAGTTCATCCTGCGGATTCTGGTCGAAGATGTTGTAGATAACCTGCACGGCGTCAATTAGGCCGCTTTCGACCGCCCTGACACCATTCCATGGCTCCCAGCGGTTCAGGCTTAGACCGATCGCGTTAATCAAGCCTTGTTCTTTCAGTGATTGCAGCGCGGTGATCCAGGCGTCGCTGTTGAGCCAGGCATCTTCCCAGGTGTGCAGCTGCATGAGGTCAAAGGAGGGCAGCCCTGAGTTTTCGAGGCTCTTGTGCACGTATTCTTCGATGTGATCGGCCGGATACGATTCTTCAAGTGTGTACTCACGACGGCTGGGCCACTTGAAATTCTTGGGCGGTACTTTCGTCGCCGTATAAAGCTTGCGCTCAGGATTGGCGCGCACGATTTGGCCCAGCAAGGCTTCGCTGTGACCCTCGCCATACCCCCAGGCGGTGTCAAAGAAATTGCAACCCAGATCGACCGCGCGCTGCAAAGCGCGCAATGACTGCTCGTCATCGGAGCCGGTCCAGCCGCCCATGCCCCACATCCCATAACCGATTTCGCTCACCTGCCAGCCTGTACGGCCGAAAGTCCTGACTTTCATTCTTGTCTCCACTGCCTCACCGGGCATCGTCCTATCAAATAAGGTCAAGTATAGTTGGCCAAGTGAAGAACACCAAGAGTCAAGACGCCGTTGCCGAAAAACGTCGCTATAATCACAGGGTTTGTGAGCGTGCAGCGAGGAGCGATTGATGACGTATGAAAACGAAGAGGCGGAGAAGGCTGTTGGCACCGACCTCACAATCGAGAAATTGATCGAGACGCACCATCAATTTGACGCCGGAGGAGTGGCATTTGGCTTCACGGCTGTGGCGGGCACGCTCGGTCTGCGCGAAGAAAACGAATCCGGCGCGCACGAGCCCAAGGCCTCGTTGTTCTATGTTGCCTACCTAAAAGATGATGAGCCAGACCCGGCCGCACGGCCGCTGACATTTTGCTTCAACGGCGGTCCTGGTTCTTCGTCGGTCTGGCTGCATCTCGGGCTGCTCGGCCCCTGGCGCGTCGATCTTGGTGAGGAGGGTTTCTTGCCGCCGCCGCCTTATCGCCTGGTGGGCAACCCCTACTCGCTGCTGGACCAGACTGATCTGGTGTTCATTGATCCGGTCACAACCGGATACAGTCGCCCCGTGGCGGGCGAAGCGGCGACCCAGTTTCATGAATTCAGCAAGGACCTGGATTCCATCGCCGAGTTTGTCCGCCTCTTCACCACACGCCGGCAGCGCTGGCTCTCACCGAAGTTTCTGATTGGCGAGAGCTACGGCACGACGCGCGCGGCGGCGCTGGCAGCGCTGCTGGACGAGAAGCATGGGCTGACGCTCAACGGCATCCTGCTTATTTCCACGGTATTGAACTTCCAGACCCTGCGGTTTGACACGGGCAATGACCTGCCTTACGCGCTCTTTCTGCCCACCTACACGGCCGCAGCCTGGTATCACGGCCGTCTAGCCCCTGACCTGCAAGAAGATCTGGCTGCCGCCCTGCTTGAAGCGGAAGCCTTTGCCGCCGGGGACTACACGCTGGCTCTGCAGCGCGGCGCGGAGCTGCCTGCGGAAGAGCAGGAACGGGTTGCGGCAAAGCTGGCGCGGCTGACGGGACTCTCGCCTGAGTATCTCCAGCGCACCAACTTGCGCATTGAGATCGGCCGTTTCGTGAAGGAGCTGCTGCGTGATCAGCGGCGCACGATCGGCCGTCTGGACAGTCGTCTCAAGGGCATTGACCGCGACGCTGCCGGCGAAGCATATGAGTTTGATCCCAGCATGGTGGCCATACGCGGGCCCTATACGGCCGCGCTGAACGATCTGATGCGCCGCCGACTGCGATTCGAGAACGATCTCCCCTACGAGATCCTGACCGGCCGCGTCCACCCATGGCGTTTTGAAGACCACCATAACGCCTTTGTGGATGTGGGTGAGATGCTGCGCAAGGCGATGAGCCTCAACCCGTATCTCAAAGTGTTCGTGGCTAGCGGCCATTATGATCTGGCGACGCCGTATTTCGCAACGCGCTACACGTTCGCCCACCTGGCGCTGGATGAAAGCGTGGCCGAAAACGTGCAGATGCACACCTACGAGGCGGGTCACATGATGTATATCCACGTCGCCTCCCTGCGCCAGCTGCGCGAGGACATGGTCGCGTTCGTGGCTGCAGCATGGACTCACATAGAGGACGGTTTAGCTTGAACAGGAAATTGAGCTTCGCAATCGCAGCGATGTTGGTCGTGCTGTTCCTGACAGGATGCTTGCCAGCGTTGATCCAATCTCGCCCCGCTGCCAACGTTGCGGTCGTGACGGCCGTGCCAGTCGTGCCATCCGCGTTGCCGGCAGCCGTGCCTACAGGCGTGGCACCGCTGGTGCCCGACTTGCCCGACGGCTATCCGCCTCCGCTGGCCACAGCCGCTTTCACGCCATACCCGCCGCCCGCTGCCACGGCCACCCCTTTTACTTATCCGGCCGCTGAGACCCCGGCCGCCGGGGTACCTCGCTATGGCTACCGGATTGTAGAAACCTTCCCCCATGATCGCGCCGCCTACACCCAGGGGCTTGTCGTGGAAAGCGACGGCGTATTTCTGGAAAGCACGGGTCTGCGCGGCGAATCGTCGCTGCGGCGCGTGACGATGCAGGATGGCACGGTACAACAGCTGCACGCCCTGGCCGATCAGTATTTCGGCGAGGGTATCGCCCTGGTTGACGACAGGATTGTTCAACTGACCTGGCAGGAGCAGACGGGGTTCGTCTACGACCAGGAGAGCTTCGCCGTGCTTGACACGTTTAGCTACCCGCACGAGGGCTGGGGCCTTGCTTATGACGGCCGTCAGCTCTTGGTGAGCGACGGCACGGACGAACTGCGCTATTGGGATCCCGCAACGCTGGTGGAAACCGGTTCCGTGCGCGTGCGCGATCAGGGCCAACCTGTATTCCTGTTGAATGAACTCGAGTGGGTTGAAGGTGAGGTGTGGGCCAATATCTACCGCACCGACCTTGTCGCGCGCATTGATCCGGCGACCGGCGAGGTGTTGGGTTGGATTGACCTGGCCGGGCTGTTGGCGCCCGAAGACCGTAACGGTACGGAAGACGTGCTGAACGGGATCGCTTATGACGCAGAGAACGGCCGTCTCTTCGTCACCGGTAAACGCTGGCCGCTCCTATTCGAAATCGAACTCACTGGGCCGGCCTAGTAGTGCGCCAGGCTGCCTTCCTGGCGTGCCCGCTTGACTGCGATGTGGAAGCTGAACAGCGAGAGCGGCACAAGCACCACACAAAACAGAGTCAGGATCAGGAAATCTGCACCAAGCGCGTCCCAGGAGTCGCCATTCAACAGCGCGCCGCGCATGATGCGCAGGGCATAGGTGATAGGCAGCAGCTTCGCCAGAAACTGCAGCCAAGACGGTAGTACTTCGATAGGATAGTAGATACCGCCCAGCAGATTAGTCAAGCCGGCGAACAGGCCGGTAATCGGGTCACCGCGCTTCACGACCATGATTAGACTGGCGGCAATGATGCCCATGCTGGCGAAGGCAATGATCGCCAGAGCCAGGCCGAGCAGGGCGGCGCCGAAATTGGCGCCGCGAAAACTCATTCCGGCCAGCAGAACGCCCAGCAGCAGGTAGGCTATGACCCGCCCCGTGGCAAAGACGTAGCTCCACGCCGCAGAACCGGTGATGATCGCCGGCAGTGAAGTTGGCGTCATCAGCATCGCTTCCAGCGTTCCGGTGGTTTGGGCCAGTCGCAGCGACTGTGCAAAACTGGTCAGGCCTACGCTGACATAACTGCCAAGGGCGATACCAATCAGCACGAACGAAAAGTAGTCCCCGTTGTAGGCTGACAAGTAGGGCGTCGCGGCTACGCCCACAAATTCAGAGAGAAAATAGAAAATCAGGATATTGAAGATGATGCCGCCCAGAGTCGCCACGAAGGCCAGGCGATAGCTGGTCTCAATTGTGAAGTCGCGCTGCAGGAAGGCCCGAAGCAGTCTCATGCCGGTTCTTCCTCCTTGCCAGACGTGTAATGAGCAAAGACTTCTTCCAGGGTGGGCGGACCGCCCTCGATGCTGGTCACGTTTAGTCCGGCGTGGCGCAGGATGTCCAGCACGGCTGTCAGCGTGTTTTCTTGTTCGCTGGCCAGGAAGCGCAGACTAAGATGCGGTGTGCCACTCTCCGGTAGCACAACCAGGTCGGGCAGCAGGTCGCGCAGCGTGGCTTCTACCTCAGCAGGCAGCTGCCCTACTTTCAGCAAATACTGCCGCTGCGGGTTCAGCTCGCGGCGCAGGTCAAGCGGTGAGCCAATCTTGCGCAGCCGGCCCTGCTGCATCAGCGCCACACGCGCGCACATCTTTTCCGCTTCGCCCAGATCGTGCGTGATCAGCAAGATTGTGATTTCGCGGGAAGCCTGCAAAGTGTGGATTAGCTCGTGAATAGCTGCCGTGGCTACCGGGTCCAGGCTGCGCGTTGGCTCATCCAGGAAGAGCACGCCCGGCTCATGCAGCAGCGCGCGGGCGATAGCCAGCCGCTGGCGCATGCCGCTGGAGAGGTCGCTAAAACGCTGCTCGGCGCGCCCGGCGAGGCCCACGTTTTCAAGCACGGCCGTGATGCGTTCGCTGGCGGCACGGCCGTACAGGCCATGCAGCGCGGCGAAGAACTGCAGATTGCGCGCGGCTGACAGGCGCCAGTAGAAGCTTCGTTCATCGGACACGACCAGCCCGCTCAGCGCGCGAATGGCGCGATCGTCGCTGAGGCTGTGCCCGGCGATGCGCGCGGAGCCGCTGCTGGGCGTGATCAGCGTGCACAACATCTTGACCAGGGTAGTCTTGCCGGCCCCGTTCGGCCCCAGCAGACCAAACAGCTCGCCTTGGTTTACGGACAGCGAGACCGCGTCCACGGCCGTGGACGGCGGCTCAGCCGCACCGCGCCCGAACGTGCGGCGGGATGGATAGACTTTGCTCAGTTGGTCGATGTCAATGGCCTGATCCATGCTGGCTGCAAGTTTACGGCAGCGATAACGGCTGTCAAGCGCAACCATCTAAGCGCGCTTAGGACCGGGACGGCGCTGGTAACGAAAGGCGTTGCGGCGTAGAATCACCATGCGGCAAAGCGACATGCTGGCTCACCGTCGCGTGTGTGGCTGCCGCCTGACCTGGTAATCAATCAATTATGAAAGATGTCGTGGCACATATCCAGCGGTGGCTGGCGCAGGGCGAGCAGGTCGCCCTGGCTACGGTTATCCGCACGTGGGGTTCGGCGCCGCGGCAACCGGGCGCGAAGATGGCTGTCTCATCTGGCGGTCAGATTCAGCGGCTCAGTCAGCGGTGGCTGCGTGGAAGGGGCGGTAGTCGAGGCCGCGGGCGAGGTGTTGGCGCACGGCCGTGCCCAGCTGCTGCACTTCGGCGTTGCCGATGAGACCGCATGGTCGGTCGGTCTGGCCTGCGGCGGCGAAATTGAGGTCTATGTTGAACCGCTGGACGCGCAGGCCTTTAGCTGGCTGTCTACGGCAATTGGCCGCCGACCGTGAGGGCCGCACGGCCACCGTCGTGCGCGGGCCGGAACATCTCCTGGGGCTAAAGGCTGCCGAATTTGCGCCAGATACGCGCATTTCTGCCGAGGACGAGCCCGTGGGGGTGCAGCTGCTGGCGCGGGCCGGACACGCCAAACACCAGGTCTCGTGGTTCTTGCCGATGACATTGACGCGTTCGTGGATGTCTACTTGCCCGCGCCACAGCTTATTGTTGTCGGTGGCGTGCACATTGCCCTGGCGCTTACGGAGCTGGCGCAGGTGCTGGGCTTTCGCACGGTGGTCATCGACCCGCGCCGCGCCTTCGGCAGCACGGAGCGCTTCGGGCATGTGGATCAGCTTGTGCGGGCCTGGCCCGCGATGGCCTTCGCCGAGCTGTCGCTGACGGGGAATACGGCCGTGGTCTTGTTAACCCACGACCCCAAGATCGACGACGCCGCCCTGAAGATCGTCCTGGAAAGCCCGGTGTTTTACATTGGCGCGCTTGGCAGCCGCCAGACTCACGCGCATCGCGTGGCACGCTTGGCCGGCTACGGCTTCGATGCGGAGCAAATCCAGAGAATTCATGCGCCGGTGGGCCTGGATATTGGCGCGCGCGAGCCGGCGGAGATTGCCCTGGCGATCCTGACCGAAATTGTGGCAGTGCGTCGTGGGATGGGACAAGCTCGCGGGGGTGCTGCTTGAGCCGGCCGCTAAGGGTGCTGCTTCTGGTGATCCTTGCCGGCTTGCTTGCCAGCGCTTGTGCGGGGCCGGTGCCCGCGACCCCCGAGCCGCCGATCGACAATGCGGCGCAGCCCTCTGGCGACGGCCGTCGTGAACGCCCCCGCGATAAATAGCGCTGCCAATGCCGATGTACGGTTTGTAACGGCGCGACAGGAGACCGATCAGAGCTGGACCTTTGAGGTCACGGTTGCGCATCCGGACCAGGGTTGGGAGGACTACGCTGACGGTTGGGATGTCGTACTGCCCGATGGCAGCGTCGTCAAGCCTGAGCCGTACAGCCCTTTTACGCGCTTGCTGCTGCATCCTCATGAGGCAGAACAGCCATTTACGCGCAGCCAGCGTGGCATTGTGATTCCCGACGGAGTGACGACTGGTGACGGTGCGTGCCCATGATCTGGTGGATGGTTTCGGGCGGCAGGAAATCGACGTTGATCTACGCCGCTTCCGGACCCGGGTTTCATGTGCTGCGTTGCAGGTGCCTGCACTTACATGAATCTTGAATCATGCCATGCCCCAAACCCCGCTAGAAAGCGGCCTGCTGCAGGACCTCAAGCTGCTCAACCGCATTGGCCAGACCCTGAACAGGCGCGTGATGTGCACGGCGCGTTGACGATTCCGCTCTGGCGCAGCTGATGAGCTTGCTCGGTTTGGAGACCGGCTGGATATTTGTGCGCAACCCTGACGCAGGCAGGCACTGGGCCGGGCGGGGCTTTGTCTCTGGCCGCCCATTTCCAACTGCCTCCGGCCCTGGCGCTGGACCGCGCCGAAGCATGGGACAAGAGCTGCTCCTGCCAAACCTGTGCCGCAAAGGAGCAGCTGGACGCGGCCTATAACGAAGTTCGGTGCAGTCGTCTGGCCGAATCAAGCGGTGACCGCAATGGGTTGGCGGTGCATGCCTCCGTGCCGCTGGCGCGGGTGAGCGACTCATGGGCATTTTGAACGTGGCTGCGCCCTCCTGGGCGGCGTTTGATGAACGTTCGCTGGGCCTGTTGTCCACCGTCGGCAGCCAGATGGGCATCGCTTTGGAACGGGCGCAGCTGCACGATGCGCTGCGTGAACGGCGTTTCCGCGAACAAGAGGCTCTGCTGACTCTGTCGCAGAAGCTGCTGCGCCAAGTCATCATCGGTAGGGCTGGAAGGCTTTATCTAGTCGAGGAAGTGCGGCGTCTCCTGGATGCATCGGCCTGCGCGCTGCTGCTGCCGGATGCGACGACGCAGAATGGTTGTTGCTTTCGCGCGGCGTCAGGCTGGCATGACGATCCGGTGACGGCGTCGCGGCGTATGCCGGCGAATACGCAGAGTCGGGTCGGACGGGTGTTTCTTTCGCAGCGGCCGTTGACTGCCGCAGTGAACATCCAGGCCCCTGTCTCGCCGCATGGAAAAATGGGCGCCGGCGAAGGATTCCGGGCGATCGCGGCCGTGCCCCTTGTCGTTGAAGCCGACTCAGTAGGGGTCATGGCTGTGCATGCGCGCGAGGAACGTGAGTTTGACGCCGACGACCTGCGCTTCCTGCAGTTGATGGCGAACCAGGTGGCCCTGGCCCTGGAAGCGCGGCGCTTGCAGGACGAGGAGATGCAGCTGCTGCGCGTCGAGCGCGAACTGGCGGTGGGGCGTGAGATACAGCGCAGTTTGCTGCCCGTAGCGACGACCAGTGCATCGAGGGGTGGCAGCTGGCGGCGAGCTACCAGGCGGCGCGGGAGGTGGGCGGCGATTTCTATGACTTCTTCCCGGTTACCGAAGACAAGCGGCAGTGGAATTTGATTATTGCCGATGTTGCTGATAAGGGGGTGCCGTCAGCGCTGTATATGGTGCTGTCGCGCACGGCGATCCGCAATGCGTCGGACCCGGACCGTTTACCTGCGGACACTTTGCAGCTGGCGAACCGCTATATGCTGGCGGATACGCAGGCGGATATCCTGGTCAGCGCGCTGTGCGGGCGGCTGTTTGCGGATAGCGGCCGTTTTGTATACAGCAATGCCGGCCACAATTATCCCCTGTGGTGGCAGGCGGCCACTTCCGAAGTGGTTGAATTAACCGATCATGGGCTGATCATGGGCGTGCGGCCGAATCTGGGTCTGACTGACTACGAAGTGTGGCTTGAGCCGGGCGATGCTATGGTCATGTATACTGATGGAGTCACCGAGGCATTCGGCCGGGAGCATGAGGAATATGGCGTGAAGCGACTTGTGGAGACGCTGGACGCTGCGCTGCGTGCCAATCCAGATGCCGGCGCGGAAACGATTGCCGAAACGATATTGAACTCGGTGGCGACCTTCGTAGATGGCGCTGCTCAGACAGATGACATCACGCTGTTGGTAATCAAGCGTGATGTGGATGATGAGCATAATGCCCTGCCAGTATGACGGTCTGGCAGGAAAGCAGCGTGGACGCAGTATGATGCTTCGAGTGGGTGTTGATCTGATCGAAATTGCGCGGGTGCAGCGCAGCATAGACCGCTTTGGAGACACGTTTTCTGGCGCGGGTTTTCACCGAGCGGGAGATTGCCTACTGCAACGGCCGTGCTGCGAGTTTGGCCGGCCGTTTTGCGGTGAAGGAAGCCGTTGCCAAGGCGCTGGGCACGGGAATTGGTGATGTGTGCTGGAAAGAGATAGAAGTGATTAATGATCAGGCGGGACGACCCATCTTATGCCTACATGGTGCGGCCACCGATTTAGCGGATGCTTTGGGGCTGCTACAGTGGGATATTAGTCTGTCACACTCAAACAGCCACGCGATTGGCATGGCCACGGCCCTCGCTGTAGACAGCGAGAAAATAAGGGAAAACAGTTCTTTATGACACGTAAATTACTGGCTGTATTGGCCCATCCGGATGATGAATCGTTTGGCATTGGGGGCACTTTGGCGCGCTATGCTGCTGAAGGGGTCGAAGTGCATGTTGCCATCGCCACGGATGGCGTCGCCGGGTCGGTTGCCAGTGGGTATGAGCACACGCTCAACGACTTGATTGCCGTGCGCCAGCAGGAGCTGGCCGCGGCGGTAGATATTCTTGGCGTCACACTGCACACGCTGGATTATCGTGATTCCGGTTATATTGGCGATCCGGCGAATGGCCATCCGGAGGCGTTTATCAACTGCGACGTAGACACTGGCCGTGGGCAAGGTTGTGGCTCTGATTCGTGAAATTCAGCCGCAGGTGGTGATCACGCATGATGAAACAGGTGGCTATTTCCATCCCGACCACATTCACTGCTGGCGGGTTGTGACGCCCGCATTTTTCGCCGCGGGAGATCCGCTGCGCTATCCTGAAGATCGGCCCCGAACCCTATCAGCCGCAGCGCCTTTACTACACCGCTTTTCCCAACCGCATGGTCAAGCTGTTTACGCTGTTGATGCGCCTGCGCGGCCAAGACCCGACCAAGGCAGGGCGCAACAAGGATATTGACTTTACAAAGCTGGGTATCCCACCGGCCCAGCTGCACGCGGAGATCGACTATCGGGACTATTGGGATGCCAAAGTACTGGCTAGGGCGCAGCACTTGAGCCAGGGCGGCGGGACAAGTAATGCGCGCGCCTTGCCGCAGGGATTGCAGCGACGTTTTATGGCCAAGGAATATTTTATTCGCGCGGTGCCGGAAACGCCGGATGGATATCGCGAAGCGCGATCTATTTGCCGTGCTTTAGATCGGTGCTGGAATGTCCACTGCGGCCGATCTGGTGGTCACGGCAGGGAATACGATGTAGGATCAGGCAGCTAACAGGAGATAAGACAGAATGGCACCATTTCGCCGTTCTTTGCGTTGGGTTTTTACATTGGCCGGATTTGCGTTGGGGCTGGCCACGGCCGTGGCAGCGCTTGTGGCGCGCATGATGATCGCTCCTGCCCGGCAGGAGCTGTGGGCGACGCCCACTGGACGTTGGCCTGGACTATGAGACGTGCAGTTTCCTGCCAAAGACGGCTTCCGCGTGTCTGGCTGGTTCGTCCCGGCCGGGTCGCGGATCCGTAGAAGAGAAGCCAGCCGGTGGTCATGATCGTGCATGGCTGGCAGTGGAACCGCCTGGGTTCGCCGCCGACGATCTGCTCGCCAACTTGACCGGCAGCAAGCAAGTCAACCTTGCTGCGCCTGATTAAAGTCGCTCCATGACGACGGCTATCATGTGCTGAGCTTTCGATCTGCGCAATCACGGGCAAAGCGCCGCGGCGCGCCCGGTGACGTTTGGCCAGAGCGAGGCCAAGGACTTACTGGGAGCGATGGCCTACTTGGAAGGCCGCGATGATGTGGACGGAGCACAACTCGGGAGGTGCTGTTGGTTTCTCCATGGGCGCCAATGCGGCCCTGTTTGCCCTGCCGCAGACAGATGATATTCACGCCGTGATCGCCGTGCAGCCTGCAACGCCAATGTCGTTTTCAGGACGCATGACGGCGAACCTCTTTGGTGTCTTTGGAGCGCTGTTCGTAACCTTGTTTCCGGTTTCTTCTACCGGCTGTTTGGCGGCCCACCGCTATCCTCGTGCTGCCTGCCTTTGCGGCCAGCGGCGCGGGTGATGTGCCCAGTTCTTTTATGCAGGGCACGGGCGACGCATGGGGCAGCGTCGAAGATGTTTCGGTGATTGCCGAGCAGACACCGCATACGCGCCGCAGCGCTGTTTGTCAACACCAGACATCGCTTTGACGGTTATGGCTATATCCTCAATCACCCGGACGTGGCTACGCCGCTTCTTCGGCCGAACACTATCCGCGCCTAATTGCGTGTTGCCCCGTGACTGCGAGCGCAAAAAAAGGAGCGACTGTCTTGCCGGGCAGTCCTCTTTATGTTGGTTCAAGCTGTCCGTCAATCATCGCGCAGTTCGCGCTTCAGAATCTTGCCGGTGGCGGTCATAGGCAGGCTCTCGCGAATCTCAACGATGCGCGGATACTTGTAGGCGGCCATGTTCTCTTTGCACCAGAGCTATGATTTCTTCGGGGCTGGCCTGCGGCCTCTTCCTGCAGGATGACAAAGGCCTTCACTTCTTCGCCGTGGCTGTCATGGGGCACGCCGATGACTGCCGCCAGGCTCACGGCGGGATGGGTCATCATCACTTCTTCGACTTCACGCGGGTAGACGTTGAAGCCGCCACGAATGATCATGTCCTTGACCCGATCGGTGATATAGACGTAGTCGTCCTCGTCGAAATAGCCGATATCGCCGGTGTGCAGCCAACCATCGGTCAGCGCTTCGGCCGTCGCCTCGGCGCGTTTGTAATAGCCCTTCATGACATTGTGACCTTTGATCAGGATCTCGCCCATCTCGCCCTGCGGCACAGCATTGCCCTGCAAATCGACGATGCGAATGTCCACGCCCCAGACCGCCGGGACCCACTGAACCGGGCTTGGTGGGTAGTTCGGTGCGATTGAAGCTGGCGACCGGGCTGGTTTCAGAAAGGCCGTAGCCTTCCAGAATTTTGACCGAAAAGCGTTCATTAAACGCGCGCATCACCTCAACCGGCATAGCTGATCCGCCGGAGACGGACATGCGCAAGTTTTGCGCAATCTTGGGCAAGATCAAACTTGTCTGCATCGGGATAGTTGAGCATGGCCCAGTACATGGTGGGCACCCCGGCGAAGAAGGTCACGTTGTCGCGGTCCATGATTCCCAGCGCCGCGGCGGGATCAAAGCGCGGCAGCAGCGACAGCGTGGCGCGAGCGTAGAAGCCGCCGTTCATCTGCACGGATTGGCCGAAGGAGTGGAACAGCGGCAGGGCGACGAGATGCACATCATGATCGATACGGCCGAAGAGGTTGTCGGCCAGCCGCGCGTTCATGACCATGTTGCTGTGCGAGAGTTCTGCGCCTTTGGGCTGGCCGGTCGTGCCGCTGGTGTAGAGGATCACGGCCGTGTCTCCCGGCTCCGTGAGGCCGTGTCAAAGCTGGGCGGCTGCGTGCCCAGCATCTGGCCCAGGGTGCTGATGCCTCATAGGGCGGTGGGGCAGCCGGGTTGGCCGTGATCATGAACATCGATCTCGCAGCTTTCCGCCTCCTGAAAGCCTTCGTAGCCAAACTGTCCCATCGGCAGGTCCGGCGTGCCTTCAAAACAGAAGTAGGCTTTGGCATCCGAATCGGCCAGATGGTAGGCGATTTCGCGCGGGCGAAGCAGCACATTGAGCGGGACAACGGTCGCGCCGGCCTTGAGAATGCCAAAGTAGACGACGGGGAAGAAAGGGCAGGTTGGGGCAGCCCAGGGCGACTTTGTCACCCCGACCGATGCCCGCGGCGACCAGGCCATTGGCCACCTGGTTGGCCATGGCATTGACCTGCGCATAAGTCAGCTTGACATCATTGAAGATGACGGCCGTGCGGTCCGGAACCTCACGGGCGCTGTCTTCGAGCAGAACGGCTAGATTCAGCATGTGACTCTCCTCTGTGCTTGGTGCCAAAGGCAGTGGAAAACTTGATCTAGTACCCCTATTCTATCATGGGATTATACAGCGTGAATAGAAAAGCAAGACAATCCATTGGCGTGCAGTCACACAAATCGCTAGAATGTTCCCGAACCTTGACGTGAGCGTGAGCCACCGAAATGACTTATCAAAGTACTGGTAGTTGAAGATGACGCGACGCTGCAGGAAATGCTGCAGTACAACCTGGAGCGCCAGGGGTATGACGTGTGACTGCGGGAGACGGCCGTTTGGCAATGCGTCTGGCGCGCGAGGACAGGCCGGACCTGATCCTGCTGGACGTGATGCTGCCGGGTGCGGATGGCTTTGAAGTCTGTCGCACGCTGCGCAAGGAGATGAGCGTGCCGATCCTCATGCTGACTGCCCGTTCCGAAGAGATCGACAAGATCGTCGGGTCTGGAAATGGGCGCGGATGATTACATCACCAAGCCCTTCAGCATGCGTGAGCTGCTGGCTCGGGTCAAGGCGCACCTGCGGCGCACGGAGATAGTGCGCGAGGGATGCGGCCGCGGAACGAGGCGAGCGAGCCCGTACGCACCGCAGCAAGAGCCTGTGTTGAGCTTCGGCAACCTGACCATCGATGAGAACCGGCGCGAGGTGTCTCGATCGACGACCAGCCAATCAAAGTGAAGCCCAAAGAGTATGAACTGCTGCAGTTCCTGGCTGCGCACCAGGGTATCGCGGTTTCGCGCGATCTGATCCTCGAACGCGTGTGGGGCTGGACGTACGACGGCAACAGCCGCACTGTGGATGTGCACGTGCGCTGGCTGCGCGAAAAAATCGAGCCGGAACCCGCTAGCGCGCAGCGTATTGTTACAGTTCGCGGCATCGGCTACCGTTTCGACGGCTAGATTTTCCCCTGGGCGCGAGTCTCCTGACCCGCACTTGAGCAACCAATCGAGACATGTTTCGTTACGGTAATTGGCGCGTGGCGTTGTGGTACAGCCTGCTGTTTCTGGCGATCATCGCCGGGCTGGCGCTGTTCTGGTCGGTTACCGGCTGTACGGGGCAGGCGGGCTGCGTCACCAGGGGACTGCTGGGCACGGCCGTGTTCGGCAGCATCGCCTTTATGCTCCTTAGTCTCTGGCTATCCGCACGGCGTTTGCGTACCCTCGCTGAGGTGCAAAACATGGCGGACCGCATCAAGCGCGGCGAAGTAAACGCCCGTGTCCTGCCGCGCCGCGAAGGACCGGAGGCGGAACTGGCGCGGTCAGTAAACGATATGGCCGACCGTTTCCGGGTGGACCTGCGTGCGCTGATCGAGAAAAGCGAGCAGTTGTCGATTGTCTTTGAGAACATGGCTGACGGGGTGTTGATTACGGATGACCTGGGCCGCGTTATCCGCATGAACCCAGCCGCAGCGCGCATGCTTAACGTGGACTCCGAAAAGTCAATCGGTCGTTCCTACGCCGAAGTTGTGCGCCATTACCAGCTTATCGATTTGTGGCAAACCTGCCGCAGTGAGGGCAGTGAGGTGGTGGCCGCAGTGGATGTCAGCCGCAATCTTTTCCTACAGGTGTTCGTTACGCCGTTTGAAGAAGATGGCACGCGCGGCTACCTTGTCATTTTGCAGGACCTGACCCAGGTCCGATTCCTCCAGACTGTCCGGCGCGACTTCATCAGCAATATCTCCCATGAGCTGCGGACCCCCCTGGCCGCGATCCGCGCCATTGTTGAGACGCTGCAAGATGGCGCGCTGGAAGAGCCGGAAGTCGCGCAGCGTTTTCTGCTTCGTGCCGAAGGTGAACTGGATACGATGACGCAGATGGTTGAGGAGCTGCTGGAGCTCGCGCGCATCGAATCTGGTGAAGTGCCGCTACGCATGACCGCTACTTGCATACGTGAACTGGTTTCCGCGCCGTTGGAGCGGCTGGCCCCGCTGGCGCAGCGCGAAGGGATCACCCTGGTGGTGGATATCCCGGATGATTTGCCGCCCGTCCTGGCTGACGCGGAGCGCATGCAGCGCGTTGTTTCCAACTTGCTGCATAACGCCATCAAGTTTACGCAGGCCGGCGGATCGATCCAGCTGTCGGCTTATCTTGAACGGTTGCCGGAGACGGCCGTTGTGATTCAAGTGCAGGATACCGGTATTGGCATCCCTCGACAAGATCAGGAGCGCATCTTTGAGCGCTTTTACAAATCTGATAGGGCGCGAACGCGGCATGCTGGGGGCACGGGGCTGGGCCTGGCAATTGCCAAACACATGGTGGAGGCGCACGGCGGCCATATCTGGATGTCCAGCAGGGAAGGTAAAGGGAGCACCTTTTTCTTCACGATTCCAACCCTTGAAACACCCGTTAACTGACTGTTAACAGAGCCTTAGCCCAATGTTAACTTGCCCCCAATGCGGGCTAGTTGGCGACGTGTTATTCTCCCTTGTGACGTAGTTGACAAGACTTCTACGTGACACATGCCTTTCGTGCGCACGGATTCACGGGTTGCTTTTGCGCGGGCCGCGAAGGGCAAACTTGATATCACCAGGCTTTCTGGAGGAGAAAAATGCGTAAAGTTCTAGTAGTCTCTTTGTTGTTACTTACCTTCGTCCTTGCCGCTTGTGGCGGGCAGGCGCAGGAAGTCGCTCCTACTGCGGCAGCGGCGGTAGGGGAAGCGGTCGAAAGTGCGGCCGAAACTGTTGAGGAAGTGGTGGAAGAAGCCGCTGAAGAAGTTGTCGAGGAGCCGACGGCCGTGGCTGAAGAGCCGATGGAAGAACCGACCTCCGCGCCGGAAGAACCAGAGATGTCGTCTTCGATGATGGTTGGTTCCCCGGACCCGCTGGCCGTGAGCGGCAACATCGTTTCGGCAGGCAGCTCGACCGTGTTCCCGCTGGCGGAGCGCATGGCCGAGCGGTACCAAAATGAAGGGTTTCGGCGGCGATATCACGATTGACAGCATCGGCAGCGGCGGCGGATTTGAGCGCTTCTGCGTGAGCGGCGAGACCGACGTCGCCAATGCCAGCCGGGCGATCCGCGACAGCGAGATCGAGTCGTGCAACGCGATCGGCCGTGAGCCCATTGAGTTCCGCGTGGGCACCGACGCGCTGGCGGTGGTTGTGAGCCCGGACAACGAGTTCCTGACCGACGCCTCGTTGGAGGAGTTGGCCCAAATCTTCAGTACGGCGGAAAACTGGGCGGATGTGAACCCGGAGTGGCCGGGAAGAGCCGATCCAGCGTTTCATCCCCGGCACCGACAGCGGCACGTTTGACTACTTCACGGAAGCGGTCTTTGACGAGGACCCGGCGCCGCAGTTGGGCGCTTCGAACCTGCAGCAGAGTGAGGACGACAACGTCCTGGTGCAGGGTGTGGCCGGCAGCCCGTACGCGATCGGCTACTTCGGCTACGCCTATGCGGCCGAGAACCCGGACATCATCCACACGAATCTCGGTGGAAGGCGTTGAGCCGACGGCCGAGAACGTGGACAACAACACCTACCCGCTCGCGCGCCCGCTGTTCATCTACAGCGACGCGGCCATCATGAATGAGAAGGCGCAGGTGGCGGACTTCATCAACTTCT
Organism: uncultured Chloroflexia bacterium; assembly: GCA_963704145.1. Taxonomy (GTDB): domain Bacteria; phylum Chloroflexota; class Limnocylindria; order Limnocylindrales; family CSP1-4; genus JALYGJ01. The sequence continues at coordinate 986,704 of CAVPHB010000006.1, read as the reverse complement.
TCCTGACCTTCGTCAACGAAGAGATTGAGTCCGTTGGCTACTTCCCGGCCAGCGACGCCGCTCTGGACGACGCGCGCGCCCGTTGGACCGCGGCCATGAACGGTGAAGGCTCAAGTGTCGCCGAAATGGCCGGTGAAGCGGAAGCTCCAGCCGAGGAAGCATGACGATGGTGGAACTGCCTCTGGCGGACCCGCTGGCCGTGAGCGGCAACATCGTTTCGGCAGGCAGCTCGACCGTGTTCCCGCTGGCGGAGCGCATTGCCGAGCGCTACCAAAATGAAGGTTTCGGCGGCGATATCACCATCGACAGCATCGGCAGCGGCGGCGGATATGAGCGCTTCTGCGTGAGCGGTGAGACCGATGTGGCCAATGCCAGCCGAGCGATCCGCGACAGCGAAATCGAGTCGTGCAATGCGATCGGCCGTGAGCCCATCGAATTCCGCGTGGGCACCGACGCACTGGCGGTGGTTGTGAGCCAGGACAACGAGTTCCTGACCGACGCCTCTTTGGAAGAGTTGGCCCAGATCTTCAGTACGGCGGAAAACTGGTCGGATGTGAACCCGGAGTGGCCGGACGAGCCGATCCAGCGTTTCATCCCCGGCACAGACAGCGGCACGTTTGACTACTTCACGGAAGCGGTCTTTGACGAGGACCCGGCGCCGCAGTTGGAAGCTTCGAACCTGCAGCAGAGTGAGGACGACAACGTCCTGGTGCAGGGTGTGGCCGGCAGCCCGTACGCGGTTGGCTACTTCGGCTACGCCTATGCGGCCGAGAACCCGGACATCATCCACACGATCTCGGTGGAAGGCGTTGAGCCGACGGCCGAGAACGTGGACAACAACACCTACCCGCTCGCGCGCCCGCTGTTCATCTACAGCGACGCGGCCATCATGAATGAGAAGGCGCAGGTGGCGGACTACATCAACTTCTTCCTGACCTACGTCAACGAAGAGATTGAGTCCGTTGGCTACTTCCCGGCCAGTGATGCCGCGCTCTCTGAATCGCGCAGCCATTGGCTGGAAGCCATGGGGCAGTAACCGCTCGGATTATGACTAGTTCGGAAGGCAGCACCCTGATAACAAAATGACTTTGCCTTCCTGAACAATTACATGAGGATGAGTCCGAAGAGGCTCATCCTCATGGTTTTGAGAATCCTACGAGTCACTGTATCCTCGATTCCTGTAAACGGTTTGCTGGCAGGAACAAATGCCTACACGGCCAGCAATGCAAACCGTGTAAATCTTGCCAAAATAGTAGCGGAGGTCTGCCATGGCAGAATCTACCTTGGACCAGCTAGAAACACCCGCCGAGGTACGCGCCAGCCTGCAAAAACAGTCTCGCATCGGCGAGAAACTGATCGAAGGCGGGCTGTTCTTTGCTGGGGTGATTTCAGTGGCGGTGACGCTAGGCATCGTCTATATCCTGGTGAAGGATGCTATCGCCTTTTTTCAGCTCGATGAGGTGACCCTTATCGAGTTCTTCACGGACACAGTCTGGCAGCCACAAATCGGTCGTTTTGGCGTCCTCCCCTTGCTCAACGCTACCCTGATGATCAGTTTCATCGCCATGCTGGTGGCGCTCCCGTTGGGCCTGGGCACGGCGATCTATCTGAGCGAATATGCGTCACCCCGCGTGCGCAACACCATCAAACCTATTCTGGAAGTCCTGGCCGGCATCCCCACTGTCGTTTTTGGCTACTTCGCGCTGACCTTTATGACACCGCTTCTGCGCAACATATTTGGTGATGACGTGGTGCAAATCTACAACGTGGCTTCGGCCGGAATCGTCGTTGGCATCCTGATCTCGATCTGCTGGTATATGGTGAGCTGAAGCTGAGCTCCGAGCGCCTTGAAATTCCTCATCCGGGCATTCCGCTGCGGAATTTTGTATTGTTGCCCTTGCTGGAAGTCGCCCCCGGTCTGCATATCGCGGGTCTGGGTCGCCTGGCAACACTGGCCGCTGCAGCCGCTGCAGGGACTGGAGCTGGTCAGGTGATTTGACCGATACTGTAGCTGCGAGCCTTTCGTCGACAATAACAACAATATTCAGCCAGCATGGCCAATTCTCGTTACATCGCTATTGAAGGTCCCATCGGCGTCGGCAAGACGAGTCTTGCGCGGCGGCTTGCGGCATCCATGGATGCCGAGCTGTTGCTCGAAGAGCCGGAGACCAATCCGTTTCTGGAGCGCTTCTATCGTGGAACCGGATCGGGTGGCGTTGCCGACGCAGCTGTTTTTCCTCTTTCAGCGCGTACAGCAGATTGAGCAGCTGCGTCAGGCTGATATATTTTCAGAAATCAGGATTTCGGATTATCTGATGGACAAGGATCGTCTGTTTGCCGAAATCAATCTCGCGCAGAACGAACTGTCCCTGTATGACAAGGTGGCTGAATCGCTGGCTTTCTCGCCACCGGTACCTGATCTGGTCGTCTATCTGCAGGCGCCGGTGGATACCTTGCTGTTCAGGATTTCGCGTCGGGGCATAGACGCAGAGCGGCGCATTGGTCGGCGCTACCTTGAGCGTCTGGCCGAAGGTTATGCGCGCTTCTTCCACGATTACGGCGCAGCGCCGCTGCTGATTGTGAATGCGGCCATTATCGACCCGGTTCATAATGAGGAACACTTCGGGATGCTGCTCGCGCAGATCGAACGCATCCGCAGTGGCCGGCATTTCTTCAACCCGGTGGTTTCGGCACTGGCCTGAGCCGGTACCCTGGAGCACAGATGTACAAGCAGTTACAGCAACGCGATCTGGCGGAAGCCCCGGTCAATGTTTCAGCATTGCGTGCAATGAAAGACCGTGGTGAGCCGATCGCCTGTCTGACGGCCTCGATGCGAGCTTTGCTCACCTGGTTGACCGTGCCGGTACGGATATCGTGCTGGTCGGTGATTCGCTGGGCATGGTGATTCAGGGGCACGATACGACGGTGCCGGTGACCGTGCAGGACATCATCTATCACTCACGTGCCGTGCGCCGCGGACTTGGTCGCGCATTCCTGATGGCAGACATGCCATTCATGAGCTACACGACGCCGGTGCAGGCGCTCGACAATGCTGTGCGGCTCATGCAGGAAGGTGCGGCGATGATGGTGAAGCTTGAGGGCGGTGCCAGCCAGGTTGGTATCGTCGAGCATCTCGCTCAGCACGATATCCCTGTTTGTGCGCATCTGGGGCTGCGTCCACAGTCTGTGCACAAGATCGGTGGCTTCAAGGTGCAGGGTCGAGGACAGGCGCAGGCCGAACAGATGCTTGAGGATGCCGTCGCGCTCGAACAGGCTGGTGCCGATATTCTCCTGCTCGAGTGCGTGCCGAATGAGCTGGGCCAGGCGGTGCGCCATGCGGTGACGGTGCCGGTGATCGGTATCGGTGCAGGCCCGGATGTTGATGGGCAATTCTTGGTGCTCTACGACATGCTGGGCATCACCCAGGGTCGTCTGCCGCGCTTTGTACGCAATTTCATGTCCGGTACGGTTTCACCACTTGAAGCGCTGCAGGCCTATGTCATGGCCGTCAAGGATCAGAGCTACCCGGCGCCCGAGCACTGCTTTTCCTGAGTTTGCCGTCAATAGCGGATTTTCAGCCTGTGAAAACCATTCGCACGATCCCGAGTCTGCACGAGACGGTGCGCGCCTGGCAGCAAGCGGGTGAAACGATTGCGCTGGTGCCGACGATGGGCAATCTGCACGAGGGGCATACCGGTCTGGTAACTCTGGCCCGCGATCAGGCGGACAGGGTGGTTGTGAGTATCTTCATCAACCCCACCCAGTTTGGTCCCGGTGAGGATTATCAGTCTTATCCGCGTACGCTTGATCATGATCGCCGTCGTCTGATGCGTGCCGGTGCGGATGTGATGTTTGTGCCCGCCGTTGAGGTGATGTATCCGTGCGGTGAGGACGCAGCTGCTGTTGTTTCGGTGCCAGGGCTATCCGGAATCCTGTGCGGCGAATTTCGGCCTGGCCATTTCGATGGCGTCACTTCCGTGGTCAGTCGCCTGTTCAATATCGTCCAGCCGAACCTGGCTATATTTGGCCAGAAGGACTATCAGCAACTCACCATTATTCGTCGCCTGCAGGCTGATCTGCACTACCCAGTAGATCATCGTCGCTGGCCCGACACGGCGTGAAGAGGACGGACTGGCACTCAGCTCGCGCAACCAGTATCTGAGTTCGGCGGAGCGAAAGCTTGCACCGACACTGTATTGCGCGGTCAGTGAGTGCGGGGATCGTTTGCGCGCCGGTATGCGCGACTATGCAGCGCTTGAGGCGCACGGCATGGCAAGGCTCGTCGCAGCCGGTTTCCAGCAGACTACTTTGCGATCCGCAATGCAGATGACCTGAGCCCTGCACAAGCCATGGATCGCCGTCTGGTGGTGCTCGTCGCTGCACATCTCGGCCGTGCGCGACTGATCGATAACCTGCTGGTCGATCTTGCATTCTCGCTGGCCGACGTCCTTGCGGCGTGTTGTGCGAGCGCCCAGGCAACATGTTCGCGTACCAGTTCGACCGGATCATCACGCCTGGCCAGCAGCGCAGCCAGGACCGGTGGCGAACTCGGCGCATTGCCCAGTGCTACAGCGATATTGCGTAACCAGCCCGCATAACCAGCCCGCCGGAGGGCGCTGCCTTCGGTGCGGTTGGCCACTCGGCTTCCGACCAGCCGAACAGCTCGACCAGGCCGGTCTGGTCCAGGCCATGTCGGGGCGCGAAATCAGCTTCCTTGCCCGGTCGGGCAAACTTGTTCCAGGGGCAGACCAGCTGACAGTCATCGCAGCCGAAAATCCGGTTGCCCATCGCAGCCCGAAACTAGAGCGGGATAGGTCCACGCGTTTCTATCGTGAAATAGCTGATGCAGCGACGGGCATCCAGCGTATAGGGTGCGATGATCGCACGGGTCGGACAGATATCCAGACAGGCCTGACAGCTGCCGCAGTGATTGCTGGCCGGCAGGTCGGTTGCGAGGGGCAGGTCGGTGTAGATCTCGCCGAGCAGAAAACATGATCCGGCATGGCGATTGATGAGGTTGGTGTGTTTACCGATCCAGCCGAGCCCTGCGGCCTCGGCCAGAGGCTTTTCCATCACCGGTGCGCTGTCGGTGAATACACGGTAACTGTGCGGCTGCACTTCCTCGCTGATCCGGTCAGCCAGTCGTTGCAGGCGCCGGCGCAGCGTCTTGTGGTAATCGCGTCCCAGCGCATAACGCGCGATATAGCCACGCTCCGGATCGGCAAGGCTGCGGGATGCCGTCGCTACGTCAGCGCTGAGGTAATCCATGCGGGCGGAAATGATTCGGCGGGTGCCGGGCCACAGCTCTGCCGGACGGCTGCGTTTGCTGCCATGCTTTGCCATGTAGTCGAGTTCACCGTGGAAGCCGGCTTCGAGCCAGCTGCCGAGACGCGCCTCTGCGCTGTCCAGGTCGATACCGGTGATGCCGATCTGCTGAAAGCCGAGCTCAAAGCCCCATTCTTTTATGCGCGTGGCGAGTTCTGGTGAGTCGGGTGCGAAAGCCGACACGGGATGACATACCGGGGCCGGTGAGGGCTGGGGCCAGCAGTATAATCATCGCCATGATCGATATGGCACGCAGCGTATGGACGCCGGCACAGGTCCGCGAGCTTGATCGCCTGGCGATCGATAGCTGCGCGATTCCAGGCTATGAGTTGATGACTCGTGCCGGGCAGGCTGCATACCGGGTTGCCCGTCAACGCTGGCCGGCCGCGCAGCGCTGGCTGGTGCTGTGTGGTGCCGGCAATAACGCGGGTGATGGTTATGTCGTTGCCCGCCTGGCGCAGTCAGCCGGTTTGCAGGTCAGCGTTGCAGCGCTCTCGGATCCAGCCCGTTTGCAGGGTGATGCGGCCACTGCCTGGCGGGATTACCTCGATTCGGGCGGCGCCGTACGACCTTTTTCGACTGCGCTGATTGGCGAGTCTGATCTGATCGTCGATGCCTTGCTGGGCACTGGCTTGCAACGTCCGGTTGTCGGCGAATATCTGGCTGCGATTGAGGCGGTAAACGCTGGCGTGGTGCCGGTATTGTCACTCGATGTGCCGAGTGGACTGGACAGTCTCAGCGGTGCAGCGCTGGGTGCTGCGATACAGGCAGACCTCACCGTCACCTTTGTAGGCCGTAAGGCCGGTCTGTATCTGGGCTCCGGGCTGGACTGCAGCGGCAAGATCGAATTTGCCGGGCTGGATATACCGGAAAGCGCTGTACGGCAGCTGCAGGGTGCGCCTCTCTTGCGCCTCTTCAATACGAGCGATCTGGCTGGCTTGCTGCCGAAGCGGTCGGCCAATGCGCACAAGGGCGGTTTCGGTCATGTGCTGATCGTCGGCGGTAATCATGGAATGAGTGGTGCGGTACGCACTCGCTGGAGAGTCGGCTTTGCCGGCCGGTGCGGACTGCGTGCGCTGCAGCGACACCGGCCGAGCATGCTGCCTTGCTGAACGTGAACCGGCCGAGAGCTGATGCTGCCGGTGTGGCGACAGGCCAGGATCTGGCTGCGCTGCTGGAGCGCGCCTCGATGTCGCCTGTGGCCCGGGTCTGGGTCGTGACCCGTGGGGGCGGGCCATGTTCGATATGGTCGTGGCAGGCGGTCTGCCGCTGGTACTGGATGCGGATGCACCTCGACCTGCTGGCAGGCCGCGATCTGCGCAGGGATGACTCGAATCCTCACGCCACATCCGGGTGAGGCGCGGCGGGCTGTCTCGGGACGAGCAGCGCCCTGGTGCAGGGCGACCGGCTCGCTGCGCTCGATGAACTGAATCGACGCTATGGTGGCGCCTGATCCTCGAAGGGCGCGTACTCTGATCGGCCGACAGGGCAGCGTGCCGGTAGTGATCAACCGGTGATCCGGGATGGCAACCGCCGGCATCGGCGATGTGTTACCGATCGGTTGCGAGTCTGGCAGCGCAGACCGGTTCGATGGATGTGCAGACGACGACCGTGCCGCCTTTGTGCATGCGGCCGCTGGCGATACGGCGTTAACCGGCGAGCGCGGGCTGCTGGCCAGTGACTTTGTTTGTACAGTTCCAGGGCATGGCTCGATCCCGTCACTTGAGAGTGGCAGACCCTGCACAACAGGACTTGGCCATTACATTGCGCAGGCCATCATCGCGCTGCATCCCAGTCGCGACTTGCGGTTTACCTGGAAGGTGGACTTGGCGCTGGCGAGACGGCATTCACACGTGGGGTGTCGCCCGGCTGGGTTATTGGCAGGTGCCCAGTCCCACCTATGCCCTGCTGAACCATATGCCGTCGCTGGTTTCAGCTCCTGCGGGTCCAATCTCTGCCCACTCAGGATCCTGCTGAACTCAGTCTGTCGCTATATCGCAGGACCTCGCACCGATTGCCTGCCTGGTCGGTGGCGGGGGCGTGAGCAGCTGCCAGACGGCAGATCTTCCACTGTGTTGGATACAGGATAGGATTGAGATCTAGTAGATCTTCGAGCAATGACCGCGTCGGGTGCCGCTTTACTGGAGCAGACCAGCCCACAGTTCGTGAACCTAGATGGCATAAGCGATTCAGCTGATATCTTCATTTTTCCATTGATATACCGCTGCTATCCCTACTATTTAAAAAGGAATATTGTTTCCAGGGCGGGCCTGATTACGTATAATCGGCCGCGTGGTCCAGGCACGGGGAGGCAGAGCGTGAAACGCAGGTGGGTCAGCTGCCTTGTTTGCATCATTGCAGTCTGCTGATTCGCGTTTCTGACGCGACCGCCGCAGGGCGCCTGCAGCTACAGCGATCCGGCTTGCCGAACAGGGCACCACGATTCATATCGAGCTGCAGCTCTCGCAGTCCGCTGATTTCGAAATGTTTACGCTCGACCGGCCCGGATCGGGTAGTGCTGGATATCAGCACTCCGGCACTGGGGCGTACCCGCTTTACCTTTGCCGGCGCAGTGGGTGCCGTACGCGACATCCGTGCAGCGCATCGTGACGGCGACCCTGCGCATCGTTTGGACCTTGGGTCCGCCATGCGCCCGCAAAGCACGATCTGGGGGAAGGGTGCGGCTGCGCGTCTGTTGATCGACTTGCAACCGGTGGCGATGTGCCGGGAACGGTACCGGTTGCCGCGTCGTTACCAGCGGTAGTGCCCGAGCCCGACCGACCGAGCCCGACCCAGCAGCCGAGCCGCTATCCGTGACGCCGCCGGTGGCTGTGAAGCCGCCCCGGGCGGTACGCGATCATCGTGGTGGTGGACGATGCCGGTCATGGTGGACATGATCCTGGTGCGCTTGGTGCGGTGGTCGCGCAAAAGGACGTCACGCTGGCCATCAGCGAAAGGCTGGTGCGCCTGATAACGATGAGCCAAACATGCGCGCTGCTGACGCGCAACGATGATCGTTTTCTCGATCGCGCGCGCGGATGAACGGGCACGATCAGCCAATGCAGATCTGTTTATCTCGATACACGCTGATGCGGCGATGAACGGGAGCCGGCTCGTGGCTCTACGGTTTATGTGTATCCAGAGGCGGCCAGTGATGAGGCTTCGCGTCGTCTCGGCGGCACGGGAGAATGCGGCACTTATCGGTGGGATTAAGCTGGGTGACACGGATCCGAATCCTGGCCTCGGTCCTGATGGATCTGTCACAGAATGCCTCCATCAGTTCGAGCATCAGCGTCGGCGATGCAATCCTTGGTCAGATGGCCATGCTGGCCGTTTGCATCGAATACGGTGCAGCATGCTCCGTTCATGGTGCTGAAGTCGCCGATGTGCCATCAGTGCTGATCGAGTCCGCGTATATCTCCAATCCAGAAGATGAGTGTAATCTCGGTTCTTCGCAGCATCAGGAGAACTTGTTCGTGCTGTGCTGGGTGGCGTCCGCCGTTACTTTGATGCAAATCCTTCGCTCGGCGTGATGGCAGCGACTGTCCGGCCCGAGCAAGCGCCCCGCGATATCCAGCATGTCATTCGGCGTGGCGATACGCTCTCCGGGATCGCTGACCGGTACAACATCAGCATGCAGCAGATTCGCAGCGTCAATGGCCTGCAGTCCAATACCGTACGGCTTGGGCAGACGCTGCGGATTCCCACCGAACGCACCTGAGCTGATCCCGCGTACGACCCTTTCCGGGTTGGCGTGCCTGCAGTGGTTTGCAATACCTGCGGTATTTGAAACAATCACCGGATGCCAATCCGTGAACTGCCCGCTCACCTGGTCAATCAGATCGCAGCTGGTGAGGTCGTCGAACGCCCCGCTTCAGTAGTCAAGGAGCTGCTCGAGAACAGTCTCGATGCCGGTGCTGGCCGGATAGAGATTGATCTGGAGGAGGCCGGGGTAAAGCTGTGCCGGGTACGTGATGATGGCAGTGGCATCCCGCCGGATGAGCTGTCACTGGCACTGGCCCGCCATGCAACCAGCAAGATCAGTTCTCTGGAAGAACTGGAGCATGTCGCGACACTGGGCTTTCGTGGCGAAGCCCTGCCCAGTATCGCTTCCGTATCGCGTCTGCAGATCATCTCCCGTCAGCGATCGGCGGACTCCGGCTTCATGCTTGACGGTGCTGATGGTGGCAGCGGTGGTGTCAGTCCTGCAGCCCATCCGCCCGGTACCACGGTTGAGGTGCGTGACCTGTTTTTCAATACGCCGGCGCGCCGGCGTTTCCTGCGCAGCGAGCGCACGGAATTTTCCCGCGTGCGTGAGGTGATCGAGAGAATTGCCTTGTCACGCAGTTCGGTTGCCATGCGGGTTACGCACAATCAGCGACAGATCCTCGATCTGCCAGCTGCTGTCACACCTGCCGAGTTGGTTGACCGGGTCAGCCGGGTTTGCGGACGCGAATTCACCGACAATGCGATCTATATCCAGCGTGAGTCGGGCGGGTTGCTGCTGCGTGGCTGGCTGGTGCGTCCGGTGCATGCACGCAGTCAGCCTGACCTGCAATACATGTTTCTCAATGGGCGCGCGATTCGTGACAAGTTGCTGGCCGGCGCGGTGCGCGCTGGTTATCGCGATGTCCTGTATCGCGATCGATGGCCAGCCTTTGTGCTTTATCTGGACATGGACCCGGCCTGGGTCGATGTGAATGCCCATCCGGCCAAACAGGAAGTCCGGTTTCGTGAGCCCGGTGCGGTACGCGACTTTGTACGCCGTACCGTTGAAGCAGTGATTGCAGAACCCGTGACGGCGGGTGCTGAAGCACGCGCGTCCGAGATGCATATGGAGGTACCGATGACGGCCCGGCAGGGTCCGCTGGGCTTTGCTATGCCAGTGTCATCCGGCAGCGTGCGCGAACAGTTCGCGACATACTCCCAACAGGCGGCGTCGGCTGTACCTGCGCAGCAGGTGGCGCCACTTGGCTATGCACTCGCGCAACTGCATGGCGTGTATATCCTGGCGCAGAATGAAATGGGTCTGGTGGTCGTCGATGCACATGCTGCGCATGAGCGCATCAGCTATGAGCGGCTCAAGGCCGCTGTCCGTGAGTCGGCTGTTCAGGTGCAGACTTTGCTGATGCCGCCATCGCTGGTAGTTACCGAACGCGAAGCAGAGTTGGTGGAGCAGAACGGCGAACTGCTTGAGCGTTGTGGCTTTCTGCTCACGCGCATCGCACCGGATCGAATCGTGGTGCGCGGCATTCCGGCACTGCTGGCCAGTGCGGATGCCAGTGCCCTGATACGCGAGTTGCTGCCCGGGCTGAGCACGGATCTGGTGCTGGATGATTTGCTCAATGTACTGGACCGGGTGCTGGCCGGTACGGCATGCCATGCGGCGATACGCGCCAATCGACGTCTGACTGTCGACGAGATGAACAGCCTGCTGCGCGATATGGAACGCACTGAGCGCAGCGAGCAGTGCAACCACGGGCGGCCAACCTCGGTGGCGCTGTCCATGGCCGATCTGGACCGCCTGTTTGCGCGCGGCCGCTAAGTGCGGATTCCCTGACGCCCAATGAACAACTTGCCGCTGGTCATTTGTCTGCTGGGCCCTACTGCGGCAGGCAAGACGGCACTTGCTGTGGAACTGGCCAGACGCTTTCCGGTCTCTGTGATCAGTGTGGATTCGGCGCTGGTCTACCGCGGCATGGATATTGGAACCGGTAAACCGGGGCCGGCAGTGCTGGCAGAAGTCCCGCATCGGCTGATCGATATCCGTGAACCCTGGCAAAGCTACTCTGCTGGCGAATTTGTGCGCGACGGGCGGGCAGCGATTGCCGAAGTTGTGGCGGCTGGGCGCATTCCGCTGCTGGTCGGTGGAACGATGTTGTATTTTCGCAGTCTCTGGCACGGCTTGTCGGCGCTGCCGACGGCGGACCCGGAAGTGCGTGCGGCAATCGACCTGCGGGCCGCCAGCGACGGTTGGCCAGCGCTGCATGCCGAACTGGCCCGCTCGATTTCGCGCCGCAGCCGGGCCAGCGAACGGCGCTCGAGCAGGCGCAGGACGTCGGGATGGCACCACTCGCGCTCGCACGCCGTCGGGCCGGAACTCGCCTCTGAGCAGGGTGCCCGGCGACGAGTAGCACGCTCGAGCTCCGCCTCGACATCGGCGAGCGGCAGTCCCCAGCGCGTCGCGGGCTCGGTGGCCAGGAACGGTCCGTGGTGTCGCGCCCAGCGCACGAGCAAGCCGCCCAGCGCATCGGCGACCGGCGCCAGGAAGGCCTCCGGAACGCCGACCGGTGGCATCACGCCGAGCGCGTCGCGGTAGCGCGCCACGTCCTCGATCGCGATCCAGCGCGGCTCGCCGCGGATGCGCACCTTCAGCGCGCGCCGGTCGGCGGCGAGCGCCTCGAGCCACTCCCCGGCGGCGCGCGCGCGGGCCCGGTCGTCCGGGCCGCGCACCCGGGCGGCGACCTCGTCGGCGCGAGATCGCCCAGTCGGCGCAGCAGGTCGTGCACCGCGTCCGCGAGCCGGCCGCGCTCCGGCGTCCAGCCCGGACTGCAGCTCGAGCTCCAGCTCGGCCAGGGCGTCGCGGTCGAGCAGCTCGCGCAGCTCCTCGCGCGCCGAGCAGCTCGCGCAGCAGGTCGCGGTCGAGCGCGAGCGCCTGGGCGCGCCGGTCGGCCAGGCGGCGCGTCGCCCTCGTACATGTACGCGGCGACGTAGTCGAACACCAGCGAGCTGGCGAACGGCGACGCGCGCCGCGTCTCGACGCTGACGACGCGGATCTCGCGTCGCTCGATGGCGGCCAGGATGCCGCGCAGAGCGGGCAGGTCGAAGACGTCCTGCAGGCACTCGCGGTACGTCTCGAGCACGATCGGGAAGCGAGCCGTAGCGGCTGGCCACGGCCAGCAGCTGGGCCGAGCGCTGGCGCTGCTGCCACAGCGGCGTGCGCGCCCGCGCGGCGACGCGGCAGCAGCAGCGCCCGCGCGGCGTTCTCGCGGAAGTGGCTCGAGAACAGCGCCGTGTCGCCCAGCGCGCCGATGACCAGCTCCTCGACGTCGTCGGATCCGATCCGGACCGCTTCCTCGGCGGCCGCCACAGACACCCGCCGCGTCGGGATCCGGTGACCTCGCGCCGGCTCGTCGCTCATCGGCAGGCGAACGACGATGCCGTCGTCGCTCCAGATCGGCTGGACCTCGATGCCAGCCGCTCGCGCAGAGCGCGCCTCGATCGCCAGCGCCCAGGGCGCGTGCACGCGCGCGCCGAACGGCGTGAGCAGGCAGACGCGCCAGTCGCCCAGCTCGTCGCGGAAGCGCTCCACGCACGATGGTCCGGTCGGTCGGCAGGGCGCCGGTGGCCGCCTGCTCCTCGGCCAGGTAGTCGACCAGGTTGCGGGCGGCCAGCTGCGTCGAGCACGTGCTCCTCGCGCAGCGCTTCTCGGCCGCACCCGGCCGCGCGCGCCGTCGGCGGCGTCGCCGAGCTGCCGCGTGAACGCGCCCAGCGCGCGGCCGAGCTCGACCGGCCGGCCCGGCCCATCGCCCTTCCAGAACGGCACCTTGCCCGGCTCGCCGGGCGCGGGCGCTGACCAGGACCCGGTCGCGGGTGATCTGCTCGATCCGCCACGCGCTGGCGCCGAGCAGGATGACCTCGCCCTCGCGGCCTCGTAGACCATCTCCTCGTCGAGCTCGCCGACGCGCCGGCCGCCGCTCCGCCGACGGCAGTCGTCGCGCGCCTGCGTCGAGGTCGCCGTCAGCGGCGAGGAAGACGCCGAACAGGCCCCGGTCGGGGATGGTGCCGCCGTTGATGACGGCGCACCGTGCGCGCGTCGCGGCGGCTCTCGACCGTCCCGTCGCGCGGTCCCAGATGACGCGCGGGCGCAGCTCGGCGAACTCGTCGCCGGGATAGTGGCCGGCGAGCATGTCCAGCGTCGCCTCGAACGGATCCGCGGCCCAGATCGGCGAAGTTCTCGGCGCGGCGGACCAGCGCGACAGGTCGTCGACCGGCCAGGTCGCTCGGCCGCCGTCGCGACGACCTGCTGGGCGAGCACGTCGAGCGGGTTGCGCGGGATGACGCGTCGGCTCGATCTCGCCGTCGTGCATGCGTGCGCGCGACCACCGCGCACTCGAGCAGGTCGCCGCGGTACTTGGGGAAGATGACGCCCCTGGACGGCTCGCCGACCTGGTGGCCGGCCCGGCCGATGCGCTGCAGCCCGCGCGCGACGGAGCCGGGCGACTCGACCTGGATGACGAGGTCGACCGCGCCCATGTCGATGCCCAGCTCGAGCGACTGGTGGCGACCAGCGCGGGCAGCCGGCCGGCCTTCAGCCGCTCCTCGATCTGCAGCCGCTCCTCGCGCGCGAGGCGGCCGTGGTGCGCGCGCACCAGCTCCTCGCCGGCCAGCTCGTTGAGGCGCAGCGCCAGCCGCTCGGCCAGGCGCCGGCTGTTGACGAAGACGATCGTCGAGCGATGAGCGCGGATCAGCTCGAGGATGCGCGGGTGGATCTGCGGCCAGATCGAGCTGCGCGCGTCCGGCGCGGCGGCCGGAGCCACCGGGCTGCTGCTCTGGCGGCAGCACCTCGCCGATCGCGGCCATGTCCTCGACCGGCACCGACGACCTGACAGGTCGAGCGTCTTGCGCACGCCGGCGTCGACGATCGTGACCGGCCGCGGCCACCGCGGCGGCATCGCGTCGCGCTGCGCCGCCGAGATAGCCCGCCACGTCGCTCAGCGGGCGCTGCGTGGCCGACAGGCCGATGCGCTGCGGCGGCTCGGCCGCTCAGCTCCTCGAGCCGCTCGAGCGACAGCGCCAGGTGGGCGCCGCGCTTGGTGCCGGCCAGGGCGTGGATCTCGTCGACGATCACCGTCTCCACGTCGCGCAGCGCCTCGCGTGCCTGCGAGGTGAGCAACAGGTAGAGCGACTCGGGCGTGGTGACCAGGATGTCCGGCGGGCGGCGTGCCGAACGCGCGGCGCTCGTCGGCCGGCGTGTCGCCGGTGCGCATGGCGACGCGCACCTCGCGCGTGGCGTCGTGCTCGCCCCGATTGCGTGCCGCCAGCGCGATGCCGGCCAGCGGCGAGCGCAGGTTGCGCTTGACGTCGTGCACGAGCGCCTTGAGCGGCGACACGTACAGCACGCGCAGGCGGCGCAGCGGGTCCTCGGGCAGCGGCTCGCTCAGCAGCCGGTCGAGGCACCACAGGAACGCGGCGAGGGTCTTGCCCGATCCGGTCGGGGCGCAGATCAGCGTGTGCTGGCCGGCGGCGATGGCCGGCCAGCCGAGGGCCTGGGCCGGCGTCGGCTGGGCAAATGAGACGCCGAACCAATCGCGCGTGGCGGGCGTGAAGCCGGCCAGCGGGTCACCCGCCGGGAGATCGGTCGGGGGATTGGTGGCGGCTCGGCGGGGCACGGGAGGGCGAGTATAGGACGGCTCGGGCTATCGAACAAGCGGTCTAATTGAGACGGCCCCCGCCACTTGCCGGGCGCGCGACGCGGTTGCACCGCTCCACCCAACAGCCCATCGTCCTGCCCCTGCCGGTACCTCGTTGTCCTGTTGCGCGCGGCGCCCGGTGCCTAGCGTCACATCTCGATGGGAGCATTGGGACCACCTACGCTGCGTGCCGGCCAGCACCGGACGCGCCGCTACACCTTCCTGGGCCTGCTGCTGCTGGCCCTGATCGCACCGGCGGGCTGGGTCATGGCCGGCGAGTCGAGCCAGCCCTACATCGTCGTGTTCAACGAAGCAGCCGTGACCACCGTCGACTCTTGGGCGGGGAGCACCGGCGCCGAGCGCCCGGTCACCTTTCGCCGGCTGGCGATGCCGACGGCGATGCAGGCGGCCGAGGTGCGAACGAGCCGCTCATCGACCGCGGGCGACGATCCCGGCCGGCGGCGCGTCGACGGCGCGCGCGTTATCAGCCACGTACGGGAGCTGGCCACGCGCCATGGGCTGCACGTCGACAGCGTGTACAGCTCGGCCCTGGGCGGCTTCGCCAGCCGGCTGACGCCGTCGCAGCTGCGCGCCCTGGCGCGCGATCCGGTGGTCGGCGCAATCCTGCCCGACGAAGCGATCGCGCTCGACGAGGGCTCGGTCGGCGACAGCGCCGGCGGCGTGCGCACAACCGGCAACCCCGGCGTCAGCGTACCGCCCGGTATCCGGCGCATCGGCGCGCGGGGCTCGGCAGTGACCGGCGTCAGGGGCGGCGGCGCGCCGGTCGACGCCGACGTCGCGATCATTGATACCGGCGTCCAGCGTGATCACCCTGACCTGAACGTGGTCGGTGGCTACAACTGCACGAGCCGCAACCGCGGCCGATGGGACGACACCAATGGTCACGGCACCCACGTCGCCGGCATCGTCGGTGCGCTCGAGAATCGCATCGGCGTGGTCGGCGTGGCGCCCGGCGTGCGCCTGTGGTCGGTCAAGGTGCTCGACAGCCGGGGCCGCGGATTCCTTTCCTGGATGGTCTGCGGCGTCGACTGGGTGACCGCGCAGCGTGAGGGCAGAGGCCAATCGCGACCTCTGATCGAGGTGGCCAACATGAGCATCAGCTTCAGCCTCTCGGGCAGCGATCGCGAGTGCGGCGTGCCCGCCTACGACTCGCTCCACATGGCCATCTGCCGTTCGGTCAGCGCGGGCACGACCTATGTCGTGGCCGCCGGGAACGACTCGCGCAACGCCCGGCGCAACAGGCCGGCCGCCTATGACGAGGTCATCACCGTCTCGGCCTTGGCCGACTACGACGGCCGCGGCGGGGGCCGCGGCCAGCCGTCCGATTCGTGCCCGTACTGGAGCCCGGAGGCGGACGACGCATTCGCCGGCTTCAGCAACTTCGGTCCGGATGTGGACCTGATCGCGCCCGGCAAATGCGTCCTGTCGACCTACATGCGCAGCCGCTATGGGTGGATGAGCGGCACCTCGATGGCCACCCCGCACGTCAGCGGCGCAGCAGCCCTCTACCGCTCGAAGTACCCGAGCGCCAAACCGCAGCAGGTCCGCCTCGCACTGCAGGCGGTGGCCACGCTCGACTGGCGCACCGCGACCGATCCCGACCGCGGCACACCCGAGCGCGCCGTGTGGGTCGGCCAGTTCCGCACCATGCCCGACTTCTCGCTCAGGGCCGGCGGCCCGGGCACCAGCACCTCGCCCGGCGGCACGTTGACCATCCCCGTGACGCTCCGCCGCGTGGGCGGTTTCAACGATCCGATCACCATCAGCCTGGCCGAGCCACCGCCGGGCCTGACGGCCCAGCCGGTCGCCCTGAGTCAGAACGCGGGCACGCTCGGCGTCGACGTCGGCGGCGATACGCGCGCCGGTCGCTACACGCTCACCGTCCGGGCCCTGAGCGGCGAGCTGGAACGCAGCGCGACGGTGGCGGTGGTGATCGAGGGCCGGCCGCCGCGAGCCACCTTCGTGTCGCCCGCGGACGGCCTCAGCCTGCAATCGGCAGGCAGCGTCACGGTCGCCTGGACCGAGGTCGGGGGCGGAGCACCGATCAGTGCCCGACGGCTCGATCGACAGCTGGGCCGCATCGTCTCGCCCGGCACGTGCGCGGGCGTGCGCTACGCGACCGACATCTCCCAGGCAGATGCGCGAGCCACAACGCAGCGGACGCGCGCCGGCTTCTGCTACCGCTGGCGCCTGGCCCTTCGTGATCGCGCCGGCTATCGGGCCACCGTCTACTCGGGCAGCGTGCTGGTCGATGCGACGGCGCCCGGTGCTCCGTCGGTCAGCCTGGGTGGTCGGACGGTCGCGATCGACCTCGATCAGCTCGGGCTGAGCAGGGCCTACGTCGGCCACTCGGGCACGCTCTGGGTGCGCGGCGGCAGCACGGGCACGATCGATCTCGACGTTCGCGCCGGTGACCCCCAGTCAGGCATCGCCGCCAACAACGCCACGTTGCGCGGCGGCAGCGGCTGGAGCGTCAGCTGGCTCGGCCGCTCGACCGCCGGCGCGCTGCGTGTCGGCTATGCCGCGCGCGGCGGACCGAGCACCCTCAGCGTCTACAGCACCAACGGCGCCGGCCTCGACGGCCCGGCCACCGTGGGCACCCTCGTCCGCGACGCAACTCCGCCGCGCGCGGTCGTGTGGGTTTCCGCCCCGTCGGGCACGACGGTCAGGACCGCCGCGACCAACCTGCGCCTCGACTGGCGGGCGGGTAGCGATGTTGGCTCGGGGCTGGCCCAGCGACAGCTCATCCGTCGCTACCGTGCCGCGCTGACCACCAACGGCAGTTGCCGGCGCAACGGCTTCACCGCCGACGGGCCCTTCCGGTTGGCGGCCGACGGCGCGCCCGAGACCGACCTTCAGCCGGGCTCGTGCTACGTCTGGTCCGTGCGCACGCTCGACAACGTCGGCAACTACGCCGCCTCGGTCGTCTCCGGCTACGTCATCGTCGAGGCTCGCCGCCGCTGACCGTCAATCGGCGTCAACCGCATATCTGCGCCGTCTCGCGGGCGATCAGGCGGCGTCGACCTCGGCCAGGAAATCGAGCACCAGGCGGTCGAACTCGGCCGGTCGCTCGAGGTTGATCATGTGCGCCACACCCTCGAAGACGTCGTCCGGCCGAAGCCGCGCTCGTCGTAGCGCACGACGCGGTAGTGCTGGCGCCAGGTAGCCACCTGCACGTCCCACATGCGCAGGTGGGCCACACCAGCGTGGATCAGCGTCAGCGCCGGCCCTTCGCCCTCGACCTCGTAGTGCAGGCGCGTGCCCGGAAATTCCAGGTAGCCGGCCTGTGGCTCGCTCGTCACTGGTGCTCGATCAGTTCGAGCGCGCCGGACAGCGCGCGGTCGACCATGGCGGCGTTGGCTTCGGCGAGGCCGGGCGCTTCGGGCTTGACCAGGCCCTCGGGGTCGAGCCAGTCGACCGGCGGCGGCGACTGGTGATAGCCGGCCGATTCCTCTGCCCAGCGTGCCCGCCACTGCGCGTCGATCTGCTCGGGCGGGTCGCGGTGCGCCTGGGCCAGCCAGATCAGCGACCACGATCGCGGTACGACCCGATAAGCGTCGTAGCCGCCGCCGCCGGTCGCCATCCACCTGCCGCCACAGTGCTCATGGGCGACCTGGTCGAGCAGCAGCGTCACGGCGCGGTAGGCGCGTGTCGTCAGGCGCAGATGCGCCAGCGGGTCGTAGACATGGGTGTCGCAGCCGTGCTGGGACACGAGGAAGGTGGGCCGGTACGCGTCGGCCAGCGCGGGCACCATCCGCTCGACCGCCGCCAGCCACGATGCGTCAGCGCTGTACGCCTGGAGCGGCACGTTGACGGCCGTGCCCGGCGCATGCTCGCCGCCGCGCTCCTCGACGAAGCCTGTGCCCGGGAAGAGCGACATGCCGCTCTCGTGGATCGACAGCGTCAGCACCTGCGGGTCATCCCAGAAGAGCGCCTGGGTGCCGTCGCCGTGGTGGACGTCGAGGTCCACGTACAGCACGCGATGGCCGGCATCACGCGCGCGCGCCACGGCCAGCGCCACGTCGTTGTAGATGCAGAAGCCCGACGCCCGATCGGCCATCGCATGATGCAGCCCACCGCCGGGGTTGAAGGCATGCTCAACCTGTCCGGTCAGGATCCGATCAACTGCCTCGATCGACCCACCGGCCACCGCCGCCGACGCCTCGTGCATGCCGTCGAAGCGGGGGCAGTCACCCGGCCCGATGCCGGCTTCGGGCGGATGCCAGGGGACACTCGAGAATTCCTGCACCGTTCGGACGTAACCCGGCGTGTGCAGCCGGGTCAGCTCGCCATCGGTCGCCACTCGTGGCTCCAGGAAGTTGGTCGCGCCGATGCTGCGCAGCAGGTCGATCGAGGGCGGGAAGCGACGCGGCGTGAGCGGATGCTCGGGCCCGAAGTCGTACTGCAGGTTGATGTCGCCATAGACCAGCAGCGGCTGGTCGGGGGCCGTGCCCTTGACCTGTTCGACCGTCATTCCGCCGCGCTCTCCCAGCCGGTCTCGGTCAGCGCAGCGTGCCACGCCTCGGCCGCCGACCGGCCGCTTTCGAGTGAGGCGGCGTAGCGCCCGACGAGCTCGGCAAAGGCGCCGTCATCGTGGCTGGGCATCTCGAGCACAGTGGCGTCGTTGGGCAATCCCGCGGGCACCACGCCGGCGGGCGTGAGCACGATCAACGCGGCGTCGTGATAGGTCGCCGCGGCCGTTGCGACGGCCAGTGCCGCCGCCTCGAGCGGCTCGGCCACGACAAGCACCTGGCAGTCGGCGAGGTAGTGCAGGCCCAGATCGACGTCGGCCGCGTCCAGGCGCGGCAGCGGACCGGCTTCACCTTCTTCGGCGTCCTCATCAGCCACCCGCGGGGTGACCCCCGCCGGATCACGCAACAGCGCGGCATGGCCGATGCCGGCATGGCCGAGTTCGAGCGCCAGGGCCTCGCCGTCCGCGTCGTCACCGACGCTGCCGACCAGCTCGACCCGAGCACCGGCGCCGGCTGCCGCCCGAGCCACGCGACCGGCCGGCCGATCGAGCGCACCGCGGTCGCTCAGCCCGGGCCGGCCCAGGACGACGATCACTCGGGCGTGGCGTCTGCGGCGACGATCGTCAACTCGCCCAGCCCGGCCGCGCGGAGCGGCGCCTCGAGCTCCGTCGCGTCGCCGATGATCACGATCGACATCTCATCCGGCCGGATGTGGCGCTCGGCAGCGGCCCAGATGTCCTGGGCGCTGACCGCCGCTATCCGGGGCCGGTAGTGGTCGAGCTCGTCGTCGGGCAGTTCGAAGACGATCAGCCCGCCGAGCGCCGAGGCGACCTGCGCCGCGGCCTCGAAGCGCAGCGGGAAGACGCCAACCAGGTAGTCGCGCGCAACCGCCAACTCGTCGCTCTCGACCTCGGCGTCGCGGAAGGCGCGCACGATGCGCAGCGTCTCGAGCACGGCCGGCACGGTCACGGCCGTCTCGACCGCGGTGCGAATGACGAACGGCCCGGCGTAGCGGCGCATGTCGAAGCTCGAGCTGATGCCGTAGGTGTAGCCGAGCTCCTCGCGGATGACCCGGTTGAGGCGCGAGTTGAAGGTCCCGCCGAGGATGGCGTTGAGGACCGAGATGGCGTGGAAGTCGGGCACGCGCCGCGGCACACCGAGGTGACCGATACGGAGCTCCGATTGGGGCGCCCCCGGCCGATCGACGAGCATGACCCGAATACCTGACGCGTGGTCCGCCGGCGCGAGCGCCGCAGCTCCGACGGCCCGCTCACCGATGGCCGACAGGCCGCCCAGACGCTGCTCGGCAAGCCCGGCCAGGTCCACGCCGCCCAGGTCGCCGGCGACGACCAGCGTCGCCGCCCCGGGATCGAGGGTCTGGCGGTGGCGCTCGACGATCGCATCGCGGTCGATCCGGCGCACGGTCGAGGCGATGCCGGCCAGCGGCCGGCTGTAGGGCGAGCCAGGACCAAAGACCGTCTCGGGGAAGACCCGTTCGGCACGTCGGCGCGGATCGGACCAGGCCTGCAGCAGGTCGTTCAGGCGCTCATCGCGCAGCCGCTCGACCTCGTGCGCGGGAAAGGCCGGCTCGGCCACCATCTCGGCCAGCAGCGCCAGCGCGTCACCGAAACGCGAGCGCGGCACTTCGATGCTCGCGCTGGTCGTCTCCCACGTGGCATCGGCGTGGATCTCGGCGCCGAGCCGCTCGGTCGCCTCGATGAACTCGTTGGCGTCGCGCCGGCGCGTGCCCTCGGTCATCGCCCGGCCGGTGAGCACGGTGATGCCGGCCATCCCGGCCGGTTCGGTCCAGCCGCCGCCGGGCAGCAGCAGCTGTGCCGCGATCAGCGCACGACCGGCCACGTGAGCATGGACCACGGTCAGGCCGTTCGGCAGGCGATGCCGCTCGGTTCGCGGGAAGTGATACTCGCGCGGCGCGCCCGGCCCCGGCCGGACGTCGAGCACGGACAGGTCGGCCGGCGCCGCGGCCGGATCCTCGAGCGTCATGCGGCTTCGGCGCCGGGCTCGCGTGGCACGTAGGTCAGCACCACCCTGTTGTCGGCGCGGAACACTTCGCGCGCCACAGCCTGGATCTGCCCGACCGTGACCGACAGGTAGCGCGGCAGCTGCTCGTTGACCAGCTCCGGTCGGTCGAACAGCGCGGTGTACATCGACAGCCGGTCGGCGACCTCTTCGACCCTGCTCAGTGCGCCCAGCTCGCTGGCCTCGATCAGCGCCCGCGCGCGAGCCAGCTCGTCGTCGGTCACACCATCGTCGGCCATGCGCTGGAGCTCGTCGAGGAAGGCCGTTTCACACGTCTCGGCGTCGCTCTCCGGCCGCACCGTGACCCAGCCGCCGAAGAAGCTCGCCCCGGCCACCAGCGGCAGCCCGAAGGCGGTCACGTCCTGGGCGATCTTGCGCTCCCTGACCAGCCGCCGAAACAGCCGGCTGCCGCGGCCCCCGGAGAGGATCTGACCGGCCAGCTCGAGCGCGTCGAACTCGGGCGTGCCGAAGCGCGGGCAGCGGAAGCCGAAGTGAACGCGCGTGAGCGGGACGTTGTCGGGCACCTCCGCGCGCGTCTCCCGTCCAATGCGCGGCTCGATCCGGGGCGTCGCGGGCTGGGTGATCGCCGGGTTGGCCGGGATGGGCCCGAAGTAGCGTGCTGCGGCCCGATGTGCCTCTTCCTGATCCACGTCGCCGACGATCGACAGCACCGCGTTGTTGGGCGCGTACCAGGTGCGGAAGAAGGCGATCACGTCCTCGAGGCTGGCGGCGTTGAGATCCTCCATCGAGCCGATCGGCGTGTGGCTGTAGGGATGGTCGGCCGGGAACACCGCCGCCACCAGCTTCTCGTAGAACGAGCCGTACGGCCGGTTGTCGTAGCTCTGGCGCTTCTCGTTCTTGACCACCTCACGCTGGTTGTCGAGGTTCTCCTGGTCGAGCGCGTCGAGCAGCGTGGCCATCCGGTCGGCCTCGAGCCACAGGGCCAGCTCGAGCTGGTGCGAGGGCAGCGTCTCGAAGTAGTTGGTGCGGTCGAAATAGGTCGTCGCGTTGTTCACGCCGCCGGCGCTCTGGATCAGGCCGAAGTGCTCGGCCTTCGTCACGTGGCGCGAGCCCTGGAACATGAAGTGCTCGAACAGGTGGGCAAAACCAGTCCGGCCGGGCTGCTCGTGGCGCGAGCCGACGACGTACCAGATGTTGATCGCCACGACCGGTGCGAGATGGTCGGGCGCCACGATCACGCGCAGACCGTTGTCCAGACGCCGCTGGCTGAAGCCGATGACAGGCAGGTCCAAGGTGGGCTGGGACTGTTGGGGCACGGACCGATTGTGACGCATCGCGCCGAGCCACGGCCGGTGCCGCGTCTGTGCCGGTTGTGAGTCGGTTTCGTGGATCAGCGCAAGCGGGCGGCAGGACGCAGAAACGGGGTCGGGCGGGCGATCCACCTAACCGACTCAGGGGAGCGGGCGACAAGTACAGCCCGGCGATCCGCAACCCGGCGATTGACAGCCCGGCGATTGACAGGCGGACGATCATTCGTCCATCCAGGCGTGCGACGCAGACGGGGACGAGACGGATGGCGCGCGACACATCAACGCCGTTGCTGCCGCGCAGCCAGCTGGTGGCAATCTCCGTCTACTGGTTCGGCATCAACGCGCTGTGGGGCGGCTACGAGATCTTCGGCCAGTACAAGGTCGAGTCGTTCGTCGGCACCGCGACGCGCGGCGAGACGATGGGCTACCTCGAGCTTGCCGTTGGCCTGATCGCGATCCTGGTCGTGCCCACGATCGGCACGATCAGCGACTACCTGGTCTCGCGCTGGGGCCGGCGCAAGCCGTTCATCTTCGTCGGCGGCATCCTCGACGTCGCGTTCATCTTCGGCATCGCCACCTCGCAGTCGCTGCTCGCGCTGGCGGTCTTCCTGCTGCTCCTTTCATTCAGCTCGAACATGGCCCAGGGCCCATTCCAGGGCTACGTGCCAGACCTGGTGCCCGACCGCCAGGTCAACGTCGCCAGCGCACTGGTCGGCCTGATGCGCCTGACCGGCGTGGTCAGCGGGGCGGCGCTCGTGTCGAGCGGCGCCACGACGGGCGACTACGGAACGCCGCTGGTCGTGATCGCGATCATCGAGCTGGTTCTCGCCTTGGCCACCGTCGCCCTCGTCCGTGAGGGCCCGGTGGCGCGCTCACGCGGCGGGCGATCCTGGCTGTCGATTGCCACCGAGGCCTGGGGCACCGACGCCCTGCGCGAGCGCAGTTTCGTGTTCATGACCCTGACCCGGCTGCTTTTCCTGATGGGCCCGTCGGTGTTCGTCAACCTCAGCTTCTATTACATCCGCGACTCGCTCCACCAGAGCGGCGCGGACCTCCAGACGTGGCTGACGATCGGCACTGCAGCCCTCGGCGTGGGCACCATTGGCGGCACCGTGCCTTCCGCGTGGCTGGGTAGCAGGATCGGACGCAAGCAGGTGGCCTGGCTGTCGGCGCTGATCAGCGCCATCGGCATCGTTCTGGTTGCCCGCGCGCAGTCGCCCATCGAAGCCATCCCCGGCCTGATCCTGATCGGCCTCGGCTCGGGCGGCTACCTGGCCATGGACTGGGCGCTCATGACGTCGACCATTCCACGCATCTCGTCGGGTCGCTACATGGGCCTGGCCAACATCGCCAATTCAATCTCCGGACCGCTGGCGCTGGTCTTCGGCGGCCGGGTGCTCGACGAGGTCACGCGCAGCGCCGGGCTCGAGGCTGCGCCGCGCGCGGCGATCCTGCTCGGGCTGCTCTTCCTGGGCGGGGCGGCGCTGCTGCTGATCCCCGTTCATCCGCGGATCGAGCCACCCGGCGAGGTTCAGCTGGCGGCCGACCCGGCTCGCTGACGTGGCGGCCGACTGACCGCCTACACTCGGCCCATCGAAGCGTTCACCAGGCCGCCGACGAACACGACACCCGACTCGGCGCCCGAGCCCATCCTCGACCCGGGGGTGGCGGGTATCCGCGAGCCGGTCGTGCACCCGCTCGGCCGGCCGTTGCGCGATCTGCCGCTGCGCCAGCTGCTGACCCTGTCGATCTACTGGCTGGGCATCAACGCGATGTGGACCGGCCTGCACGTGATCGTGTTGCCCAAACGCATGGAAGCCTTCTTCGGCCCCGCCTCGGCCGGTTTGGGGCTGGGCGTCATCACCATCGCCGGCGTCATCACCGCGGTCCTGGTCCAGCCAACCGTTGGCGCCATCTCCGACTACGCCGTCACGCGCTGGGGCCGGCGCAAGCCGTTCATCGTCATCGGCAGCCTGCTCGACATCGCGTTCCTGTGGGCGGTCGCCTCGGCCGACTCGTACCTCGCCGTCGTCCTCGCGCTCGTGCTGCTGCAGTTCGCCTCGAACTTCGCCCAGGGTCCGTTCCAGGGCTACGTGCCCGACCTCGTACCGGCGCGTCAGGTCGGCCGGGCGAGCGGGCTGATGGGCGTGATGATCATCCTCGGCGGCATGGTCGGCGTGGGCATTGCCGCGCTCGGCTACCTCCAGCTCCAGCCGGGCATGACCGAGCCGGCCGTCCGAGCGCTGCTCTTCTGGCCGACCGTGGCGCTCGGGTTCGTCGAGGCGGCGACGATGGTCGTGCTCGCGCGGACGGTGGACGAGGGGCGCGCGGCGGTCCCGCGCGAGGGTCGCTCGTGGACGCGCATCGCGCTTTCGGCGTGGGGCACGGACATCCTGCGCGAGCGCAGCTACGTCTGGCTGCTCGTCTCGCGGCTGTGCTACCTGGCCATGCCCGGCGTCGTGACCGCCTACGCCGTCTTCGTGCTCGAGCGTTCCTTCCACCTGCCGCCCGAGAGCGCCACGCCGTACCTGCTCGTGACCGGCCTGCTGATCGCCCTGTCGACGGCGGTGGCGACCGTGCCCGCAGCGCGCCTGTCCGACCGCATCGGGCGCAAACGGGTCATCTACCTGAGCTACGGGTTGGCGGCCATCGGCGTGTTCGGCATCGCCCTCTCGCCGATGCTCGAGCTGACCCTGCTCTCGCTGGTCCCGATCGGCTTCTCCGCCGGGGCGTTCCTCGTCGTCGACTGGGCGCTGATGACCGACATCATCCCCAAGGCCCGTGCCGGCCGCTACATGGGCATCTCCAACGTCGCCACGGCGTCGGCTGGGCCGGTTGGGCTGACCGTGGCCGGCGTCGTGCTGTTCCTGGTCACGCAGGCGGGCCTGCCCAGCGCGACTTCGCCCGATCTCGAGAGCACGCTGCTCGGCGCCGCCCCGCGCGCGGCGATCGGGTCGATGCTCCTGTTCCTGGCTATCGCTACCTGGTCACTGCGCCGGGTCGACGAGCACCGCCGCGAGGATTAGCGGCGCGGGATCCGTTCCACGCTGATCGGGCCCAGCGTTTCGGGCTCGCCCAGCACGTACAGCGCGGCGTAGCCCTCCGCCGGCAGCTCGGCCAGGGCGCGCGCCATTCGCTCGGTCTGCTTGGCCACGACGCCGTCCCCGACCACGCGATCGGGCCGCTGGCCGTTGCGCTCGAGGTACAGCTGCGCCGGCAGGTCGAAGGCAATCGCGACGCTCGGGATGCCGTATCGCGCAGCCACTCGCCGATACCGTTGCCGGTCGGCAGCGCTGAGGTTGGTGGCGTCGACCACGGTCATCAGCCCGCGCCGCAGGCGGCCCTCGACGATGATCGCCAGGACCCGGAAGGCCTCGGCCGAGGCCTGCTGGTCGGCCGGATCGTCGGCGACCATGGCGCGCAGCGCGTCGGATGACACGACCTCCGTCGGCCGGAAGCGCGCCGCGGCGAAGGTCGACTTGCCCGCCCCCGATGGCCCGACCAGCAGCACCAGCGCCGGATCGGGAACAGTCAGTTTCATGCCGGCACGATCGCAGACGCGAGCCACTCCCCGAGCGGGCGGACGTCGTCGAGGTGTTCGGCCACGGCCGGATCCAGTGCGGCGGCCGCGGCCAACGCGGTGTCGATCGAGGTCAGGCACAGGATGCCCTCGGCCAGGGCCGCGAGGCGAATCGCGCCGGCGTCGCGCACCGGCCGCGACTCAGGCGACGGCGTGTTGACCACGAGCGAACACGTCACCTGAGGCGATCGCGCCCAGCACCGACCGGCGACCGTCAGCGCTCTCCTCCCCCACCCGGGCCAGCTCCTCCACCTGGTGGCCGAGCACGCGCAGCGCGGTCGCCGTGCCCGCCGTCGCGCAGAACCGGTAACCGACCGAAGCCAGACGCGCGGCGAGCTCGCCCAGGTGCTCCTTGTCACGCCCGGCGATCGACAGCAGCGCCAACGATCCACCGGCCGGATCAGCCAGCGGTGGTCGCAACGAGGCGGCCACGAGCGCCTTGGCCAGCGCCACGCGCGCGTCGGCGTGGATGCCGATCACCTCGCCCGTCGACTGCATTGCCGGGCCGAGCGTCGGGTCGACGCCGCGCAGCTTGTAGCGTCGAGAAGACCGGTGCCTTGACCGCGACCAGCGTGCGCGGCGCCAGCAGCCCGCTGCTCCAGCCCATCGACGCGAGCGACTCGCCCAGCGCGACGCGCGTGGCCAGCTCGACCATCGGCACGCCGGTGACCTTGGACATGAAGGGCACCGTGCGCGACGCGCGCGGATTGACCTCGAGCAGGTACACGCCGTCGTCGCGCACGATGAACTGGCCGTTGATCAGGCCGCGCACGCCGATCGCGCGCGCGACCCGGCTGATGGCGTCGACGACCAGCTGCCTGGTCGACGGTCCGAGATGCGCTGCGGCGGATAGACGCCGATCGAGTCGCCGCTGTGCACGCCGGCCCGCTCGACGTGCTCGATCAGCCCGGGGATGAGCACGTCGACGCCGTCGGTGACCGCGTCGACATCGAGCTCGAGGCCCTCGAGGTACGCGTCGATGCGCACCGGCCGCTCGTCATCGACGGCCACCGCGCGCTCGATGATCCGGGCCAGGTCACTCCGGCCCGTACGCGAAGTCGACGGCCAGGCCACCGATCACGAACGACGGCCGACAGATGACCGGGTAGCCCACGCGCTCGGCGACGACGAAGGCCTCGTCGACTGACGAGGCCCTGCCGCCCTGCGGCTGGGGAATGCCCAGTCGCTCGACGAGGCCGGCGAAGCGCATGCGCTCCTCGGTCTGGTCGATCGCGTCGAGATCGAGGCCGCGCAACTCGATGCCCGCCTCGGCCAGCGGCCGTGGCCAGGCCCGAGCGGTGTCTGGCCGCCGAACTGGACGAAGGCGTCGGGCGGCACCCCGTCCAGCGCCTCGGCGCGCAAGACCTCGATCACGCTCTCCGCGTCGAGCGACTCGAAGTACAGCCGCGACGACGCGTCGAAGTCGGTCGACACCGTCTCGGGGTTGGAGTTGACCATGATCGACTGGCGTCCGAGCCGGCGCAGCGAGTCGGACGCCTGCACCGCGCAATAGTCGAACTCGATGCCCTGGCCGATGCGCACCGGGCCGGAGCCGATGACCAGCGACGCGGGCCGTCCGACCGGTGGCGCCTCCGGCGGCGAGCCGGCTGCGGCGTAGGTCGAGTAGAAGTAGGGCGTCTCCGCGGCGAACTCGGCGGCCGAGGTGTCGACCATCGCGAACCCCGGCTGCAGCCCGATCCGGTCGCGACGCGCCGCGCACCTGGGCGACAGACAGCCCGGTCAGCGTGGCGATATCGCGATCGCCGAAGCAGGCGCGCTTGGCCCCGACCAGCAGCTCGTCGTCCAGTCCTGATCCGGCTGCGCGCATGCGCCACTCCGAGGCGCAATCAACCGCTCGAGCTCCGACACGAACCACGGCGCGATGCCGGTCGCGCGTTGGACGACGTCGCCCGCGAACCGCGGCGCAGCAGTGCGATCAGCCGCCAGAGGCGCGAGTCGGACGGCGCGAGGAAGCGGCGCAGGCTGCCTCGAGCGACGGCTCCGGAGCGGGCCACGTCCCGGAGATGGCGACTGAGGCCGCTCATGCCCGACTGCCCTGTCGGCGGTCATCTGACCCGCTTACCGGTCAAACGCCGCTGAACGCCCGGTCCACGGTTCGGCGATGTTGGCCGTGAGGATCCACCGAGCGGCCCAACCGGTCGCAGGGTCGAGGCCGGTCCCAGTCGGGATGCTCGGACAGCCAGCCCGCGCCGCCCTGCTCCAGGCCGCGCAGCGCCTTGTTGAGGGCCGCGCCGAAGTTGCGCTCGATCGCCATCACCTCGCCGGTCGCCTTCATCTGCGAGCCGAGGCCGCGATCGGCACCGGGGAACTTGTCGAACGGGAAGCGCGGCAGCTTGACGACCACGTAGTCGAGCGCCGGCTCGAACGCAGCGACCGTCTTGCCGGTGACGGCGTTCGGAATATCGTCGAGGCGGCGGCCAACCGCGATCTGCGCGGCGACGCGGGCAATCGGGTAGCCGGTCGCCTTGGACGCCAGCGCGGACGAGCGCGAGACCCGCGGATTGACCTCGATCACCGCGTAGTGCGGGTGATCGGGCGACAGCGCGAACTGGACGTTGCAGCCGCCCTCCACGCCGAGCGCGCGGATGATCGCCGAGTGCCGCGCTGCGCAACCGCTGGTGCGTCGGATCGGACAGCGTCTGGACCGGCGCGACGACGATCGAGTCGCCCGTGTGCACGCCGAGCGGGTCGACGTTCTCCATGGAGCAGACCGCGATGCACGTGTCGGCGGCATCGCGCATGACCTCGTACTCGACCTCCTGCCAGCCATCGAGGTAGCGCTCGACGATGACCTGGCCGATGGGGCTGGCGCGCAGCCCGCCGCGAACCCGGTCGAGATACTCCCCCTCCGTGGCCACGATCCCGCCGCCAGAGCCACCGAGCGTGAAGGCCGGCCGGATCACCGCCGGCAGGCCGATCTCCCGAGCGCCTCGCGCGTCCGCTTCTGCCGCTCCGGGCGTCGCGCCCTCGACGATGACGGATGGTGGGTAGGGCTGGCCGATCCGGTCGAGCAGTGCCCGGAACGCCTGTCGGTCCTCCGCCATCTCGATCGCCGCCAGTGGCGTGCCCAGCAGGCGCGTCTTCGGGTGGCGCTCGAGCACGCCCGCGCGGGCAAGCGCGACGCACAGGTTGAGCGCCGTCTGGCCGCCCAGCCCGGACAGGATGCCGTCCGGCTGCTCGCGCTCGAGGATCCGCTCGACGCTGGCCACGGTCAGAGGCTCGAGGTAGACCACGTCGGCCACGCCGGGGTCGGTCATGATCGTCGCCGGGTTGCTGTTGAGCAGGATGGTTCGGACGCCCTCGTCGCGCAGCGCGCGGCAGGCCTGCGTGCCGGCGTAGTCGAACTCCGCCGCCTGGCCGATGATCACCGGCCCGGAGCCGATGATCAGCACGGAGGATGGCTTAGTCAGGCCGACCGTGAGCGCTATTCGCTGACCTCGAGCTGCACTGTCGTGATCAGTCTGTGACTCGCGCCCTCACACCCTGCGCCCTCGTAAAACCAGGCGATCGCAGAGATGGTCCACCTTCCGGCTGGCAGATGGACGAGGGGGTCCCTAAGAAAGTTGTAGTAGAACTCCCAGCCTGGTTCATCGGAATCGTATGTGCCCGATTTTCGAATGGGTGACTCGAGAGGCGCGCCCGCCCGGATGGTGTACGGCGCGCAATCCAGCCGCCACGTCGGCTCGATGCGTACGCCATCCGATTGCTCAAACGAAAACTTTATGAAGCCAGTTCCGTATCCTCCACCGGCTCCGGAAATCACCGCCTCAGCTGCTCCAACTACCTCGAACATGACACGCCCGTCAACTGCTTCTTCTGATCGCCAGTCCTTCCGGGACACCTCAAAGGTCATCCTGAAACCATCGCTGGCAGCAACGGCCGTAACGGGTTCTGGTGTTGGCTGGTAAACTGCACTGCCACCCCCGCAGGCTATCGTAATCAGACCGACGTACCAAATAGCGACGCGCAAGGCCGGTAGTCGGTTCATATTGTGCCGGACCGTGTGCTGTCGATTCAGCTCAGCCAGAATGGAGGCCGCCCTGAATATCCAGACGGCCCCTCCTCGACGGCACACTCAACTGCACGAACCGTTTGTACAGGTTGCAACGCCTAGTTCCCATTGGACGTTATCGATCTTGCTGTAGTACTGGAGATTGTCCAGGATGTTGCTCCGGACGATTAGTCCGGCTGCGGACACGTTCGATCCGTTTGGGAGAGTGAATACGGCCCCGCCGCTGGCTCCTCCAATAGCCTCGATCGACGTTGTCTCTACCTGATCCAGGAAGACGGGCTCGCCTGGCTCATCGCAGTAGCAGATGTCGATCGAGACATTGGTGATCCAGCCGCAATCATAGCTGCTAAGCCCGCGAGCAGACAGGCAAACGACATCGTTGAGACCAGTACTGGTGTAGAGAGCGTTTACATTGAAGAAGGACGTAAGGCTGCCGCGATAAACGAGATTGCTCTTCTGCGAAGCGCTGATGGCGATGCCCGCTGCGTCCGCGTACGCACCATCGTTGTAGGAACGTTTCTGGATCGTCCCGATGCTCACACCGCCATGAGTCCATGATGAATAGATCCCGCCACAGTGTCCTGCAGTCAGCAGATAGATGTTGGATCCTGAGTGCGCCACGAACCCCGATGAGCACTTGCTGCCGTCCGAGCGCAATATTGCAAGGCCACCCTTGAGCGGGTTCGCGCAGTTTGCTCTGCCCTGACAACTTAGCGAAACGGACGGAGATGCCGTCTGAACGGCGACGATGCTTCCATAACGTGCAGCCACCGCCTCTTGGACGAACGGCGTCGCCTCGCGAACGCCTAGTTGCACTCTGTTCTCCTTGAGATCAATTCCCAGCGTGTACAGTCGGATGCCGTCAGCCGCTAAGTCATTCCATTCCTGCCGGATGATCGCTCTTGCGTCCCAAAGATCCTCAAGGGTCCATTGGACCTCTGTAACACGAACCGCCGCCTCGCTGGGTCCGAGCTCAGCGACTGCATACGCCTCCGATAGAGACTCTGCGGTCGCTGCAATGACCACGGTCCCATCGCGGTCCCGGTACAGGCCACCGAACCCACGTACCTCCGACCGGACGATCTGCTCGAACTCTGGCAGTTGCTCCTGAACGCGCCACCGAGCCTGCAATTCGGTTTCAGAGAGGTAGTCGGGGTCAACCAAGCCCTGAGACTGCTCCGCGGCAGAAGTTGTCACTTCAAGTCCTTGCCGGCGAAGCCCGAGACATCAGACGGTGCATACAGCGCTAGCAGGACGACTAACAACCCTCCGACCAAGGCTCGAGCATGATTCACGTACGTCATGGTGTAACCCTCTCGAGGTCGTGAGTTCGGACTGTGAACACCGCTAGTTCCTGTCGGCCCCGGTCGATGATGCGCCGAAACTACTGCTGATTCAAGGGAGAAGCCCGCGGACCTGGTCATGTGCCGCTGTCACCCGCGCCATGAACCGGTCGAACACGGCCAGCGCGTCGAGCGGGCCGGGCGAGCCTTCCGGGTGGTACTGGACCGTCTCGATCGGCTTGGTCGCGTGGCGTAGGCCTTCCACCGAGCCGTCGTTGAGGTTGCGCTGACTGACGACGAAACCGCTTTCCCCAGGCAGCGTCTCGCCGACCACCTCGACCTCGTGGTTCTGCGCCGTCACCTGGACCGTGCCCAGTTGTTCGTCGCGTACAGGGTGGTTGGCGCCGTGGTGGCCGAAGCGCAGGCGACGAGTGCTCGCTCCCGCGGCGCGACCCACGATCTGGTGACCCAGGCAGATGCCCAGGAGCGGCCGGCCATCTGCGATCGCCGCCTGCGCCAGGCGAACCGGACCGTCGAGCCGCGCCGGGTCGCCCGGGCCGGGTGACAGGACGAGGCCCAGCACGTCCGTGGCGAGGGCCGTCGTGGGATCGACCGTGTGCGGCAGGACCCTTACCCGGGCGCCGCGCGCACACAGCTGGCGAACGATGTTCTCCTTCAGGCCGTAGTCGATCACCGCCACCAGCGGCCCGCCGATCGGCCCGACCTCGTGCGGCTGGAGTGCCGATACCTGGCCGACGAAATCCTGGTCCTCCCAGCGCATGACCGCGCGCGCGCCGGCAACAGCCGCCGTCGCGTCCGTGTCATCTGGGGCAGTGATGATCACGCGCTGCGAGCCCGTCTCGCGCAGCCGGCGCGCCAGCCGGCGGGTGTCGAGCCCAGCGATCGCGGGCACACCGGCAGCGCGCAGCAGCTCGACCAGCTGGCGCGCCGGCCCCAGCACGGCCGCGGTGGCATGGCCCACGATCAGGCCGCGCAGCCACGGCCGGGCCGATTGGTCGTCGAGCAGGATGCGGCCATAGTTGCCGATAAGTGGGTAGGTCATCAGCACCACCTGGCCGGCGTACGACGGGTCGGTGCAGATCTCCTGGTAGCCGGTCGAGCCGGTGTTGGCGACGAGGTCCCCGCCGCCCGCCACCGCCGCGCCGAAGGCCACGCCGCGGAATACGGTGCCGTCCTCCAGCGCCAGGAGCGCCGGACCCTGCGCGCCGATGCGCGGGTCGACCACCGAGTCGAATGGAATCGGCAGCCCGTCATCAGCGGTCGGGAGCCCCTCCGGCAGGTCGGGCGCAGAAGAAAGACCACCGCTCGCGGAAGAGCGGTGGTCGTATTGCACGGTCAGGCGTCCTCCTTCCCGGCCCTCCCAGGGGCCGCCCTCGCCGGTCTCTCTGGGCCGGTTGTGAAGGGACCGCCTCAGGTTAGCACGGCGGCATCGGGCCGCGGAGTGACCGAGGCGGCGTCCGCTGACTGGTCAGCCGATGATGACGCGCGCCTCCTCGTCGGCGAAGCGGTCCGAGGTATCCATCGGCTCGCCGTAGCCGACGCCATGGCCATTGACCATGATCGGCTCATGCATCGACTCGGACGCCTCGATGCCGGTGCCGGCACCCCTGACGGCCTGGCGCGCCTGGTCCATCACGCCCACGGTCCGGTTGCGGAATTCGCTGGCGGTGCCGGTCGCGCGCTGGCGCCCGATGCGCATCAGCTGCATGATCCGGTCGCGCAGTGCCGCGCGGCGCCGCGCTCCCGACTTGGGATCGAGCAGGTACATCAGCCCGATGCCCGCACCGATCCCGCCCACCAGCGCGAGGCCGGGCAGCAGGTTCGGTCCGCTCCGGCGCGGCTCGGTCGTGAGGCGCACGCGGCGCATCTCCCCGGCAAGCGACTTCACGTCGTGGCCGAGGTCGCGCGCGGTCTTCCGGCCGCGGGTCGTCAGACGTATGGCGGCGGTCGTGATCTGCGGGCAGGCGTCGCGCAGCACCCTCGTCTGCAGTTTGCCGGTCTCCCGGATCAACTGCTCGGCGACGGGCGCAACGCGATCCGTCTCATGGCTCAGCAAACGGCGCACTTCGCCGATCGAGCGCTTCGCCGTAATCGCTGTGGCTCCGGTGGTGATGTTCCGGGGCAAGGTCAAGTTCATTGGAGGCCCTCCTTCCGTGTCGTGTCCATCTTGGTCCGGCGCAGCGGGTCCGGTCGAGGGCCGTTCGGCAGTAATCGTGTGGATAGAGTCCGAGATTGGTCGCGCGGCCACCGGTGCCGCGCTGGCCGGGACTACGATGACTGCATGCGCCTGACCGACTGGGAGCAGCAGCGGCTGACCATCTTCACCGCGGCCGAGCTCGCCCGCCGTCACCGCGCCGCCGGGCTGCCGCTCAACGCGCCAGAGGCGATCGCGATCATCTGCGACGCGATGTTCGAGGCGGCCCGCGCCGGCGCGACGTACGAGGAGACGGAGGATGCCGGTCGCGCGGCGGTCAAGCCAGACGAGGTAATGGACGGCGTCGCTGCGCTGGTCGACGAGGTGCGCCTCGAGGTGCTGATGGGCGACGGCACGCGGCTGATCGTGCTGCGCAATCCGCTTGGGGCTCCGGCCGCCGACTCGGCCGACCTGCCTCCCCCGCCGGCGCCACCCGCCCGCGAGACGCGCATGTTGACCGTCACCAACACCGGCCGCCGAACCATCCGTGTCTCGTCGCACTATCCGTTCGAGCGCGTCAACGCGCGGCTCGAGTTCGACCGCGACGCGTCGCGCGGCTTCCACCTCGATCTGGCGGCCGGGGCGACCCTGCGCTGGGCGCCGGGCGAAACCCGCGCAGTGACGCTCGTCCGCTACGGCGGTGAGGCGGGCGCCGAGCGCTAGAAGACGGGCTCCTCTTCGGGCAGCAGCGGCCGAACGGCAAGTTGGGCCGGCTCGCCGCCTGGCGCGGTCACCCAGACGCCGATGTGGCCGCCGTTGGGCACCACTAGCAGCTTCATCACCTGGTCGCGACTGAGAAGGGCAACCCGGAGGTGGGGATCGTCGGTGCTGTTCCAGTTGTACAGCGTGAGGTCATCCCACAGCCACGCCAGTGGCACCCCCGAGGGATCTCCAGATCCTTCGAGCAGGGTAACCCGGTAGAAGTCCGGGTCGAACGGCTTGACTTCGCCGAGATCGTCGCGCTCCCGGAAGCCATCCAGGACCGATACCAGCTGCAGGAAGGAGAAGCGCTCGGCTGGATCGGGCCCGGGGATCGATTGGGACAGGGCGTAGACCGACACCACCTTCTGGAGCCCGCCTGCGTTGAGGGTGAAGGTCGTCGTTCCGGCGTCGAAGATCTGTGGGTTGTCGTAGCGGTCCCGCGCCGTCGCCAGGCAGCCGGTGTCAAAGGCAACGCGCAGCAGGGCCTGCACGGCTGTCTCGTCCAGATGGGCGACCAGCAGGGGCAGCGCCGCCCGCCCTCCGAAGGGCAGCCCCTCGCGCGTATCGAGCTGCTTGAAGATGACCGTGCCGTCCCCGTACAGCGTGAAATGCGGGAGCTGGGTGGCGCGCATGCCCATCGGCAACAGGCCGCCGCCGTGGCTCATGCGCAGGACGGGGTCCCGGGCACCCGTGGGGTGCTCGATCGGGTCGGGGCCGATGGTCGGGCAGACGGTCTGCCCGGAGCATGCGGCCAGCACCCAGACAAGCGCGATGCCGCGTATATGGGGCGAACGAAGGACACGCGACAGAGGGCGATCCATGGCGCCGACACCTCAGCTGACGGTTGTGTCGAATCAATCGCCGGCAGGGGCGGTTGCCAAGTGCCAAAGCGCCCAGATTGGTGCCAAAGTCGACTATCGTGACTCCTGAAGTGACTGCATCGGCGGGACCGCAATGCCACGCACGCTGAGCCGGCCGGAATTCCATGCCCGCTGCGGGCCGACGGTCGGTGACCGCATCCGCGTCGCCGACTCGGACCTGTGGCTGCGCGTCGAGGACGACCGCCAGGCGCACGGCGACGAGCCGCTGTGGGGCTACGGCAAGACCATCCGGCTGCGCCAGGCCCAGACCGAGGTGGCCGGGCCGAGCGAGCTGGACACGGTCATCGTCGGTGCCGTCATCGTCGACCCCATCGTCGGCGTCATGAAGGCCGACATCGGCATCAAGGACGGGCGAATCGTCGGCATCGGCGCTGCCGGCAACCCCGGCATCAGCGACGGCATCGACCTGCCCATCGGCCCGCACACCGAGCCGATCATCGCCTACGGCCTGATCGCGACACCGGGCGCGGTCGACAGTCACGTCCACCTGATCACGCCCGAGCTCATTCCCGCGGCGCTCTCGGCAGGCGTGACGACGCTCATCACGGCCGGCTTCGAGGAGCCGCCGTGGGCAATGGAGCGCACGCTGCGCTCGTTCGAGGACTGGCCGATCAACATCGGCTTACAGGCCAACGCCCGGGCAGGCACCGACGACGTGCTCGACGCCCTGCTCGACGCCGGTGCCGTGGGCTTCAAGATCCACGAGGACTACGGTGCCTATCCCGAGCTGATCGACCGCGTGCTGGCCTACGCCGACGCGCACGACGTATCCGTCGCGCTGCACACCGACGGGCTGAACGAATCGGCCGAGCTGGACGACACCGTCGCCGCGATCAACGGCCGGACCGTGCACGCCTACCACGTCGAGGGCGCCGGCGGCGGCCACGTCCCCGACGTGATCGGCCTGGTGCGCGAGCCGAACATCATCTGCTCCTCGACCACGCCCACCCTGCCGTACGGCATCAACGCGGTCGCCGAGCACCTGCCCATGACGATCCTCAACCACGGCCTGTCGTACGACTTCCCCGACGACGTCGAGATGGCCCGCGAACGGGTCCGGGCGACGACGATGGCCGCCGAGGGGCCGCTCCACGAGCTGGGCGCGATCGCGATCACGAACAGCGATTCGCAGGGCATGGGCCGCATCGGCGAGACGCTGCGCCGGACCCTGCAGCTGGCCCACATCATGAAAGCCTGGG
The DNA here is from genome assembly GCA_963704145.1 of uncultured Chloroflexia bacterium. Lineage (GTDB taxonomy): Bacteria > Chloroflexota > Limnocylindria > Limnocylindrales > CSP1-4 > JALYGJ01. The sequence continues at coordinate 950,269 of CAVPHB010000006.1, read as the reverse complement.
CCGCCGACGATTCGGCCGACGACAACCTGCGCGTCCTGCGCTACCTGGCCAAGTGCACCATCGAGCCGGCGATCACCCACGGCATCGCCGACCACGTCGGCTCGCTGCGCCCGGGCGGGCTGGCCGACATCGTGCTCTGGAAGCCGGCCTGGCTGGGTGTCAAGCCGGAGGTCGTGTTCAAGTCGGGCTATCCCGCGTGGGGTGCCTACGGTGAAGGCAACGCGACCGTCGAGTCGGCCGAGCCGCGCCGATACGCGGCTGGCTGGGGCGGGCGGGGACTAGCTCCGGCGTCCGTGTCGGTGACCTTCGTCTCTGCTGCGCTGGACGCGGCGGCCTTCGTGCGGCGCCTTGGCAGCCGGCGTGAGTTCCTGCCCGTCCGCCACACGCGTGGGCTGACGCGGGCCGACCTTCATGTCAACTGTGCCACGGCGCCGATCGACGTGGACCCGACGGACGGCACCGTCACCCTCAACGGGCAGTTGTTGGCGGTCGCGCCGGCGTCAGAACTGCCGCTCAACCGGCGCTACTTCCTGCGCTAGGGCCTGGGCACCACCCGCATTGGCGGGCACGTCGTGCGTTCTTTGAGTCGGTTTCGCAGATCAGATCCACATAACCGACTCACCGGCTGGATGCAAGCCGCGGTCAGCTGCCCCGCAGCAGGCGGCGCAGGCGGTCGAGCCACGCAATCGGAGCGCGTGCTGGGCGGGCAGGAGCACGACGGTGCCCCACAGCGCGCTGGCGATGACTGGGCGCCTGGCTGCCCGCGTCATGCACCCTCAGTGACTGACCAGTCGGCTCGGGAGATAACACTCGAGATCGGAATCTGAACTCAATGGTGCTCTGACCGGCAGGCTGGCACGGGCCAACCGTGTTGGCCTACCCGGGCGCAGAAAGATGAGGGCGGGCGCCAAGTCGGCGCCCGCCCTCTCTTGCCCAGCAGACTCCGGTGCGCTCGAGCACCCAAGTGGACCGCGGCAGGAAAGCGTCCGTTCACGGTATCCTCTCCGCTCGGAGACGGGCTCCGCGAGCGGTACGAGCGCCGCGGCAGGTAAGGAGACGCGATGGCGCGCGCAATGTGGCGGGGGGCGATCCAGTTCGGCCTGGTGACCGTGCCGGTCAAGCTGTACCTGGCGACGGAGGCCCGCGGCGGGCTGAGCTTCAACCTCCTGCATCGGGAGTGCCTGAGCCGCATCCAGATGAAGACGCACTGCCCCGAGCATGGCGAGATCGCGCGCAGCGATACCGTGCGCGGCTTTGAGTACAGCAAGGGCCAGTACGTCGTCATCGACGAGGCAGACCTCGAATCGGTCCCGCTCAAGACCATCCGCGCGATCGAGATCGAGCTGTTCGTCGACGCCGGGCGCGACGCGCACGGCACGACCTTCGTCAAGCAGGCCTACTACCTCGAGCCCGAGCCGATCGGGCGCAAGGCGTTCTACCTGCTCAAGGCGGTGCTCGCCGAAGAGGGCCTCTCGGCAATCTGCAAGATCGTGCTCAAGGATCGCGAGGCCCTGGCAAGCATCAATCCGTACGCCAACACGATGATGCTCTCGACGCTCTACTGGCCCGACGAGGTGCGCAGCACGGCCGAGCTCGAGCTGCCCGAGCAGGAGTTCGAGTTCAAGCCGGCCGAGCGCCAGATGGCCAGCCAGCTGGTCCAGGCGATGAAAGGCGAGTTCAGCGCCGACGACTACAAGGACGACTATCGCCAGGCGCTGATGGCCGTGATCGAGGCCAAGGTCGACGGCCAGCCGGCCGAGCAGCCCCAGCTCGTCGAGGCGCCGACCAGGATCGCCGACCTGATGAGCGTGCTCGAGGCCAGCGTCGCCGCCGCGCGCGAGGCGCGTGCGGCGCGTGGCTCGGCCGCGTTCCAGGTCGCGCAGGAGAAGCCGGCCAAGGTGGCTGACATCTCGAGCGCCGCCAAGCGGACCCGCGCCAAGCCGGCCGCGGCCGAGGCGCCCAAGCAGGACCGACGGCGAAAGACGGCTTGACCGGTTGAGGCAGGCAGCCATCACCAGATCCGAACAGCTACCGCTCAGCTTCGAACCCGGGGCGCGGCGTGCACCGCCGCGGCAGGTGGAGTTCCACGAGGAGATGTGGCGCTAGTGGCGAGATATGTTCGACGCGGCGTGCTGGGCGCTGCCACGAAATGTCGAGACGCAGCCGTTGGTCGCTGACCCTCGAGGTCTACCGAGCAATCGGCGCGTCACGTCATCCGAGGGCAACCCGTCTTACACGTCAAGCTGAGCGCCGGTTGGCTAACGGTTGACGACCGCGCTCCGGTTCAAGGAGGCAGTAGTGCACACGTCACAAAGGAGCACGAAGCCATGCGGGTCCCCTACCGCTGCACGATCGCGGCGCTTGCCGTCGTGCTCTCCTTGTCTGCGTGCGGGTTACTCCCGTTGGCCGGATCTCCCGCACCTTCCACTACAGATGGGCCCAGCGTTGTGCCGACAGGCGTTGCCGAGAGTCCGATCGCGAGCACGACGCCCAGTCCCGCGACAACGGCACCCAGCGCCACTATGGGTACACCGGGCGCGACGTCGTCTCCCGAGGTAGACCCGGCGATGGGGGGGTGGTTCGAGTGGCTCTGGCCGGCGGACAGCGACACGGCCACTCTTTACGCTGGACGGTTGGACGGACGGGCGTTCGAAGTTATCGACTCCGGCCGGCCGATCGATGCTCGCGCAAGCCTGACGGGCCCCGCCGCTGGCATGGTGGTCACGTCGTGGGTCGATGACGCCGACCGCGTGTCCATCGATCTGATCGACACCGGGGACGGGAGCCGCACCACGATTGCCGACTCCGAAGACGCGAACCTAGGCGCGATCGATCCCAGCGGCGAATACGTTTACTGGAATACAGCAAACAGCGAGAGAATCCTCGGCGTCTGGCGTCGAGCTGTGTCAGGAGGGCCAGTCGAGGAAGTACTGGCTGGCAAAGATGTAGCCGGTCCGTACATCAACTTCTCGCTCGATGGTAGGTACGTGGTCTTCTCGGGTAGGCGCCCAGGCGAGACCGGGGGCTGGGACTACAGCATCTTCGATGCGAATTTTGAGCCGGTTGGCGAACTGCTCGATGGCCCTTATGGGCAACCGATCGGCTTTTGGGACAACCGACTGCTCGTATATCCCCCGGGGACTGATGACCTGCCGCCGACGGTGTCACTGTTCGCGCTCGATATCGACGACTGGTCGGCTGAGGAAGTCGTATCGCTCGACGTCGAATCACGAGCGGCCATCTTGCCAGGAGCAGACGCAACCCCGCAGCTCATCTTCGAGGGTCACGACGATGAGGATCGCTATACCCTGAACGTGCTCGATGCGGACGGGTCGCCGCGTGTCCTGTTCGTCGGCGACGCCCCATGGGATGACCCACCGATCTCGATGGTCTACTCACCGACGTCGCACCTCGTGGAGGCGGACGGCTGGGTGCCTGTTTTCCCGCAGGGACAAGCTCTAACAGCCACGGATCGCGCCGATGAACCCCGTCGCTTGGTCCGGATCTCGGATGGTGAGGCGATGGTGCTTCCGGCGATAACGGTGCAACCGTGATCACAAGAGCGCACCGTCGACGGAATCACGTTGGGCTGATACTTGGGCTCATAGGGTTCGCGGCGCTGCCGTCCACCGCGACTGCTATCGGCCCCGATCCCGGAAGTGGGACCGGCCACTGGGACCCGAACGTGACGCTTCACCCTGCCTGGTCTGTGAACGATCCACCGCCGAGCTCGTGGATGCAGGGCCCTATTCTGGCTGCCCTCGGCGACTCGAACGCGACACGTGCTTCGCGCGCTCCCTTCGTTTCGTACAACTCCTCGGGCGAAGGCACGATCTACTACCGGCCTGGCGACGAGATGCCGTCGACTTGCAGCCACTCGCTGGCGTGTGCCGACAAGAGCACCTCAAATGGTTGGTGGAAGATTTGGTTCACGCAGCACAATTATCCGTGGCCGAACCCCGGCGGCTATACCGTCAAGTGGTGTGACAACATGGCGAATCCGTCCGGGTGCTGGGATGTGGAGCGTGTCGCCCTCCATGAGCTCGGTCATGTTCTGGGGCTCGGCCACAACTCGGTGAACAATCAAAGCATGACGATCATGCACGCGACACTTCCGTCGAAGACAAACACCGGCTGGCAGACGCATGACTACTTGAGCTGCGACAAGGCTCGACTCCAGCTCGAGTATGACCTAGTCAGCACTAACAACAGCTACGCGGAATGCCTGTCGGGTCTGGCTAATGCTGGCGTCGATGGGCTAAAGACAACGGTTACGTTCTCGACTTCTGCCGCATTCCTGTGTTCAGGCGAATCGGCGACGTTTTCAGGCACGTTGACCGTCCAAGACCTGACTGGCTACGGACTCCTCGGAGGTAATTTGATAGGGGGAAGGTTGGTAGAGATCGAGCGCGCCCCGCACGGGTTTACCAATTTCGTGGCCTATTCAAGTGATACGACTGACTCCTCGGGTAGATGGAGTCGGACCGTCTCGACGTTAGCTGCGACGGACTATGACTATCGTGCTCACTTTGACAGCGAGAGCGGATTGAATTCGGACAACAGCAACGCCGTTCGCGTGCAGTGGCTGAACCCCTGCTAGAAGTACTTGCCAGCTGCCCGAGCGAGATCCCGTCCCCGCCTATAGGCCGAGCTCGGCCGGCTCCAGGACCTCGGCGTCCGCGTCCCAGTCGGGCTGTCCGAAGTCGGCGCCGCGCGGTGTGCGCGTGTAGTCGGGCGTCGAGACGACGACGATCCGTTCGAGCGGCACGTGTTCGAGGAGCGCGCCGAGGATCTTCTGGACGTTCGCGCGATACGTCACGGGATGGAACCTGTTGAACGACGTCGTTGACGCCGATGAGCACCGACACGAGATCCGGCTGGAGCTCGTCGAGCTGCGGCAGCTCGTCAGCGATCACGTCGCCGCTCGTGTAGCCGTTCACGCCGAGGTTGGCGACGAGCTCGATCGCGAAGTCGCGTCCCGCGAGGCCGACGAGCTGATCGGGCCAGCGCTCCTCGCGTCCTACCCCTGTTCCGATCGTCTACGAGTCGCCCAGCGCGACGTACCGGAGCGCAGGCGGCATGGGAGAAGGCGTCGAGATCGGTCCGGCGGTCACGGTCGGCTGTGGTTCCGAAGCGCACGCGGCAACGAGGACGACCCCCGCAACCAGCATGCGCACACGTCGGAGTCTCGCACGAGGCACGCACCAGGGCGCGTATCCTCTCCGCTCGGAGACGGGCTCCGCGAGCGGTACGAGCGCCGCGGCAGGTAAGGAGACGCGATGGCGCGCGCAATGTGGCGGGGGGCGATCCAGTTCGGCCTGGTGACCGTGCCGGTCAAGCTGTACCTGGCGACGGAGGCCCGCGGCGGGCTGAGCTTCAACCTCCTGCATCGGGAGTGCCTGAGCCGCATCCAGATGAAGACGCACTGCCCCGAGCATGGCGAGATCGCGCGCAGCGATACCGTGCGCGGCTTTGAGTACAGCAAGGGCCAGTACGTCGTCATCGACGAGGCAGACCTCGAATCGGTCCCGCTCAAGACCATCCGCGCGATCGAGATCGAGCTGTTCGTCGACGCCGGGCGCGACGCGCACGGCACGACCTTCGTCAAGCAGGCCTACTACCTCGAGCCCGAGCCGATCGGGCGCAAGGCGTTCTACCTGCTCAAGGCGGTGCTCGCCGAAGAGGGCCTCTCGGCAATCTGCAAGATCGTGCTCAAGGATCGCGAGGCCCTGGCAAGCATCAATCCGTACGCCAACACGATGATGCTCTCGACGCTCTACTGGCCCGACGAGGTGCGCAGCACGGCCGAGCTCGAGCTGCCCGAGCAGGAGTTCGAGTTCAAGCCGGCCGAGCGCCAGATGGCCAGCCAGCTGGTCCAGGCGATGAAGGGCGAGTTCAGCGCCACGGACTACAAGGACGACTACCGCCAGGCGCTGATGGCCGTGATCGAGGCCAAGGTCGACGGCCAGCCGGCCGAGCAGCCCCAGCTCGTCGAGGCGCCGACCAGGATCGCCGACCTGATGAGCGTGCTCGAGGCCAGCGTCGCCGCCGCGCGCGAAGCACGCGCAGCCCGGGCTCAGCCGGATCGGGCCGCCGAGCGTGTCCGGCCGCCAGCCTCGGCCAAGGTGTCTGATATCAGCGCCGGCGCCGGGCGCAGCCGGCGCAAGGCCGAACCGGCCGCCAGCGCAGAGACCGAGGCGCCCAAGCGGGAACGGCGACGCAAGACGGCTTGAAGCAGGCAGCCACGACCAAAGGCGACCAGCTGCCGCTCAGCCTCGAACCGGGCGCCAAACACGCCCTCCCCGGCCGGCTGCGGCCGATGCTGCCGCTGGCCGGCAACGCGCCGTTCGACGATCCGGACTGGTTCTTCGAGCCGTGGTGGCCGGGCACGCCGGCCCTGGCCTACGTCGAGGACTTTCACGTCCGGCTCCAGATCGAGCACCTGGCCGACCCGCTGGCGGCGTTCCCCGAGCTGGCCTCGATCGGCGGCCAGTTCGCTGACGACCAGGTCATCGTCGAGGGAGCGCTGCTGGTGCTCGACGACGAAGGACGGCCAGACGCGGAGCTGCTCCGGAGTCGGTTGGCCGATCCGACGTCGCACACGGGCACACCGGCCTTCGTCGTGTCCGACCTGCTCTACGACCTGGCTCGGCCGTTGACCGGGCTGCCCTTCGAGCAACGCCGCCAGCGACTGGGCAACCTGCTCACCGACGGCGACCTGTGCGTCATCAGCCGCGGCCTGCGCGGCGAGGGCCTCACGCTGGCCGAGGCCATCACCTCGATGGGCCTGTCCGAGATCTCTGCCCGGCTGCTGGCCGGCCACTACCGGCCCGGTGCCTGCGACGACTCATGGCTGCGTGTGCCGGTGGTCGAGACGCCGACGGTCCCCACCCGACCGCTGCTCGCCCTGCTCCAGCGCCTGCCCCTCTAGGTGCTTCACAAGAGCTGGCGTGGATCGGCCATAATCTGGTAGAAACTGACTGAAGGATTGGCCACGCTGCGGTGGCCTCCAAACGTTCGAGAGAGGGCTGCGCATTGTCACGAATCATTTCATGGCGCTATTTCGATGTGGCGCTCGTCGCGTTTCTGCTCGTGCTGACGCTGTCGACGGCGTACATCCACTACTGGGTCGGCGGCATGATGCTTCTGCTCAACGCGCTGGGCTACCTCGGCCTGGCGGTGCTGCTGGTGGGCGCCTACGTCGTCTACCGCCGCGCCCTGCCGCTGGTGATGCTGGCGCTGGCCGGCTATGCCGCCGCCACGATCATCGGCTGGCTGATCATGGGGCCGTACTTCGACGTGGCCTACCTGGCCAAGGCGATCGAGGTCGTGCTGATCACCACCATCAGCCTGTACCTGTGGCGCTCGCGCTCCGAGCTGAACGCAGCGATCGCCTGGGGCCTGACGGTGCCCGGCCTGGTGCTGCGCCGCGTCCGGGACCGATGACCCGGCACCTGAAGCTCAGCCAGCCAGCCGGCCGCGCCATGTGGCGGCCGGCCCTGGTCGGGATCGCCACGCTGGCGCTCGCGGCGTGTGCGGCAGGCGCTGCCGGGCCGACGCCTGCCGGGACGCCCGCGGTCACGCTCGCCGTCGCTGCCCAGAACTCGCGCTTCGACCAGGCCCAGCTGACGGTTCCCGCTGCTGGGCCGTTCGCCATCCGGTTCGACAACCGCGATACGATCCCACACAATATGAGCGTCCGCGGTGGACCGCCGGGCATGACCGGCGCGATATTCTCAGGGCCGGCGCAGATGACGTACCTCTTCGCGGCACTCCCCGCCGGTAGTTACACCTTCGCCTGCGATTTGCACCCAGACATGAACGGCACGCTCGAAAGCCGCTGACAGTGGCGCAACGTGAGGCGCCCGGCCGCCTGACGATCGCCCTGGCTGTCTGCCTTGCCCTGCTGCCGCCGCTGGGCGCCGTGCGGGGCGCAGCCCTGGTCCCGGTCATCAACACGACGGTCGTCCCGGCCAACCCGAACATCGTCGTCTTCTACATCGATGACGCCGCCCCGCACGACGGCCGGCTGTGGAACGACCCGGGCCGGACCCCGAACATCTACGAGCACATCATCGCCCAGGGCCTCGACTTCGACCACGCCATCGGCGAAGACCCGCTGTGCTGTCCCGCGCGGGGCAACCTGCTCACCGGCCTGCACACGCACAACAACCGCGTGATCCTCAACAGGGCGTCGCAGTTCGATCCGTCGGTGCACATCGGCAGGGCGATGATGGACGCCGGCTACGCCAGCATGTACATCGGCAAGTACCTGAACAACAACGTTGAACTGACTTCCGAGCAGTGGGCCGAGCATGACGCCGGCTGGACCCAGCTCGACGTCATCAAGGGCATCAACGGCTCCTTCTACAACTACATGCTGCACACCAAGACGGCAGAGTTCAGGGTCAAGGGGCTGCACTCCACGCAGATGGTTGCCGACCGGACGGTGGCACGTCTGCGCGAGACGCCGGCCGATACGCCGGTGTTCGCTGTGCTGTCGATCTACAACATGCACGGCCCGAACACGCCCATGGCGCAGGACATCGGCGATCCGCGTTGCGCCGACATGCCACCCTGGAAGCCGCCCAATTACAACGAGGCGGACGTGACCGACAAGCCGTCGGGCATCCGCGCCCTCCCGCTGCAGCCGTACCCCGACGGCTGGCCGATGGTCACCTACTGCGAGGAGATGCTCGGGGTGGACCGCGCGGTTGGCCAGGTGGTCGACGAGCTGGAGGCGGAGGGGCGGCTGGACAACACGCTGCTCGTCTTCACTGCTGACAACGGCATTGCCTGGGGGGCGCACCGATTGGGTCAGCAGAAGATCTGGCCGTATGCAACGCCCGTGCCGCTGTACATGTCCTGGCCGGCCGGGTGGGGCACTGATCCGCGCACGATAGATGAGATCGTCTCGAACATCGACCTCGCGCCAACCTTCTGTGATCTGGCGGCGGGCTGCACGCTGGGCCCCTTCGCGCGCGGCTCGGCCGGGCCGGACGGCGTCAGCCTCGCACCGCTGATCGAAGGCGACGTCACCGACCTGGGTCGCGACGCCGTCCTCGAAGAGAGCTACGTTCCCGGCTCGATGAGCTGGTCGGGCCTGCGTACGACGGCGCTCTATGACGCCACCCATCGCTGGCACTACATCGAGTACACCAACGGGGAGCGCGAGCTGTACGACCTGATGACCGATCCGTGGGAGCTCGACAACGTGGCGGCCGATGCCGGGCAGGCAGTCGTGGTGGCCGCCCTCGGCCAACGGCTGGCCGAGCTGCGCCTCGAAGGCATCGGCCCGGGCACGGGCACGATCACGATCGTCCAGGACACGCTGCCAGACTCGGCCAGCGACTACTCGTTCGGCGGCGATCTTGGCTCGTTCAGCCTCGACGATGACGGCGACCCGACGCTGCCCAACATTGGCACCTTCGCCGACCTGCCCTCGGGCGCATGGACGATCACCCGGCCGGCGGTCGCGCACCTGATCTCCTCCGAGATCCTGTGCGACGGAGTCGGGGTGTTCGACCTCGGCGCCGGCAAGCTGACGGTTTACCTGCACCCGGGCGAAGAGATCACGTGCACCTTCGTCGATGCTCTGCGCCAGCCTGACGCGAGCATCGCCTTCAATCGCACCGGCCCGTACCGGACCGACAACTACTACACCGCGACGCCGACGCGCAAACAGACACGACGCCGCACGAGGGTGACTGTCGGTGCCACCTATGACTACTGGGTCAGGCTGCAGAACGACAGCCTGGCGTCAGACTCGTTGACAGTCAGCGCCCAGACGACCGGCCCGAGCAGCGTGCAGGTGGTCTACATCATCAAGGGCATCGATGTGACGGCTGAGGTGACAGCGGGTACGTACGCTGCCAGTCTGGCCGAGGGAGGGATCCTGGACCTCGATCTCCGGCTCACGATGGGGCCCGGCACGCCGCGCGGCGCGCCCTTCAAAGTGGTGCTCTACGCGACTTCGGCGAGCGACCCGACGCGGGTCGACGTGGTGCGCGCCGTGGCGGTCAGGTAGCGCCATGCGCCTAGGCAGCCCGCTCGCGGCAATCGCCGCGGCAGCGCTCGTTGCGGTCGGCACGGTGCTGTCCGGCCAGGCGCCGGTGGAGCCCGTGCACGCGGCGACGGCCAAGCCGAATATCGTGGTCTTCTACCTCGACGACGTTGCCCCGCATGACGGCCGGCTGTGGAGCGACCCGGAGCTGACCCCGACGATCTACGACCGTTTCGTCGCCCACGGGGTGCACTTCCCCAGCGCCATCGGCGAGACGCCGCTGTGCTGCCCGGCCCGCGCGACGCTGATGACCGGCCTGCACACGCACAACCACGGAGTCGCGGTCAACGATGTCGCGTTGTTCAACCCGGGCGAGACGGTGGCCACCGAATTGAGCGCGGCCGGCTACGCCACGATGCTGATCGGCAAGTACCTGAACAAGTCAGAGACGCTGTCTGAGACGGGGTGGGAACAGCACAGCGCCGGCTGGTCCGTGTTTGACGCTTTCATGACCCGCCACTCGGAAACGACCGGATACTTCACCGGCTACACCCTGTTCACCAAGGACGGCGGCCCCATCACGCCCGACGAGCATTCCACCCAGATGATCGCTGAGCGCTCGGTCATGCGGATGGCCGCTACTGACCCAGAAAAGCCGATCTTCGCCGTCCTCTCGATTGTCGACACGCACCTGCCGAACATCCCCATGGCGCAGTTTGCAGACGACAGCCGGTGTGACTCCATGCCAGCCTGGAATCCACCCAACTACAACGAGGCCGACGTCTCCGACAAGCCCAACTACGTCAGCAAGCTGGCGCTGCTGCCCGAAACCGATGGCTGGCCGATGGTGGCCTACTGCAAGGAGATGCTCGGCGTCGACTGGCTGGTCGGGCAGGTCACCGACGAGCTGGCGGCGGAGGGCAGGCTGGACAACACTCTGCTCGTGTTCACCGCGGACAACGGCATGGACTGGGGCTCACACCGGCTGACGTTGAAGGACAGCCCGTACTCGACCCCAGTGCCGCTCTACTTCAGTTGGCCGGCGCGCTGGGGCAGCGATCCGCGAACTATTGACCAGTACACGTCGAACATCGACCTGGCGCCCACGTTCTGTGCCTACGGGGGCTGCACGCTCGGACCGTTCCCGGGCGGCCAGTCGGGACCCGACGGGCTCAGCCTGAAGCCATTGCTCGAGGGCACCGCGACGGGACTGGGACGCGATGCTCTTCTAGAAACCGGGTATCGCATCCATCCATTTGCGGCGATCCGCACGACCGACGACAGCGACCTCGGGCTGTGGCACTCCGTCGATTACGCCAACGGGTTCAGGGAGCTGTACAACGTCGATCCCGATGAGGACCCGTTCGAGCTGGACAACCTGGCCTACGACCCGATCTATTCCGACATCCGCGCCGAGCTGGCCGATCGGTTGCTGGAGTTGTTGGCCGAGGGCAGGCCGGAGGCCACGGCGAGCATCACCATCAGCCAGGATTCCCTGCCCAACAACAAGCAGGATTTCGAGTTCAGCGGCGATCTGGGCAGCTTCATGCTCGATGATGATTCGGACGCGACACTGCCCCGTGAACTGGTCTTCGCGGACCTTGCCCCGGGGTCATACGCGTTCAGGCAGGCGGTCGTCCCGGGTTGGAGCCTCGTTTCGCTGAGCTGCCCGCCGGGCAGCCAGATCGACGTCGCGGCCGGCCGGGTGACGGTCAACCTGCTAGCTGGCTACCAGGTCACATGCACGTTCAGAAACGCCGGGCGCCGGCCTGATGCCAGCGTCGCGCTGGTCGAGACCGGTCCGTTCAAGGGCGACAACGTCTATGGCGCGCTGCCCACCAAGCGGCAGACCCAGCGCTGGGACGGCGCTGGCGCGGGCCAGGTCTTCGACTTCTTTGTGGGCATCCAGAACGACAGCTCGGTCGCCGACTCGTTCACCGTCCAGAGCACTGAAACCGGCTCGGGCAGCATCGCGATTGCCTACCTGGTGGGCGGGGTGGACGTGACCGCTGAGGTGACCGCCGGCACGTACACCGTCAGCGAGCTGGCGCCCGGGGCGGCCATCCTGCTGGTCATGCGCGTTTCCGTCGCGCCCGATGCACCGACCGGGCTCAGGAAGAAGGTCGTCGTGCGCCAGTCGTCGCTCGGCGATCCAACGCGCGTCGACGCCGTGCGAGCCAGTGTCACCCGCTAGGCGCGCCGCTTGGCTCGATCTGCTGGCGCCTGAACGCTGTCTACCTCGGAATGCTCGGCGGGCCGGCCCGGACGCATCAATTCGACTGGCGATGCCAGACCGTCAGGGCGTGCTCGTGACCTGAAAGTCGTCGAATCCGAACGTGACCGGAGCGTTCGTCGTGCCCCCGCTCAGGTAGACGCGCAACCCAACGCCCCCGGCGGTCTGAACGGCAGGCTGCGAGTTGGTGGCTGTGAATTGCCAGCCGCTCGGCTCAGCCTGGCCGTCGGCCCATGCCTTCACCCGAATTGTCGTCGGCGCGGTGCCGCTCACCTGGGCGCGGACCCAGATGAAGCCGTTGGCCGAGTAGCTCAGGCCGGGGACGGTCACCGCCGGGGCGACCGAACTCTCGACGTTGTTGATCAGCACGCCACAGTGGACGGCCACGCTGCCGTTCGAGTACATGATGATCTTGGGTCGGTAGGCATTTGTGCCGTTGCGCCGCACGATGGCATAGACGTACTGCGTGCCATTCGCGGCGATCCTGTCGGTCCGCACCCGGAAGAGCAGATCCACGTCGCGCGCTGAGACGGCGTTCAGCAGCGCAGACCGGTTGGCGCCGCCACTCGGCAAGACGAAACTGCCCACGCCGCCGGCCACATAGAAGTTGCTCGCCGAGCCCTCGAGGCTGTATGCGCCGCCAATGTCCGCGCTGCCCCAAGCGTTGCTCACCGTTCGTCCAAAGCCGTCCATGACGTACGTCGTAACCGCGGGTGCCATGACGGTGACCGTCTGGTCAATGCTGTCGGAGCCGCTCGCGTTGGACACGGTCAGTGTGACGCTGTAGTCACCTGCGCTCTGGTACGACTTGACCGGGTTCTGCTGGGTGGAGGTTGTGCCGTCACCGAAGTCCCAGTTCCACGACGCGGGCCCGTCGGTTGTCGTGTCGCTGAAGCTGACCTGCAGCGTGCCTGTCTGCTGGCTGTACGTGAAGTCGGCCGTCGGTGCGGGCGGTGGTGCGTCAACGGTCACGGTCTCTGTGCGGCTGTCGGATCCTGACCCGTTCGTGGCGGTAAGAGTGACCGAATAGCTGCCGGCGCTGGCGTAGGTCGTCGATGGGTTGCGCTGGGTGGATGACGTCCCATCGCCGAAGTCCCATGCCCACGAGGTCGGCGAGCCGGTCGAGGTATCGGTGAAATTTGCCTGAAGGGTCCCGGCGAGCTGGCTGAAGGTGAAATCCGCGGTCGGTGGAGGTGGCGGCGGTGGAACGCCAGGCGTCTTCACCAGGTAGTCATCGAAACTGAACGTCACTGGCGCGTTTGTTACGGCGTCGACATAGACGCGCAGGCCAACGGATCCGGCGCTCTGCACGGCCGGGTTGGAGTTGGTGGCCGTGAACTGCCAGCCGGCGGGCTCCGGTTGTCCGTCGGCCCACGCCTTGACGCGGATAGTCGTCGGACTGGCCCCGGTTACCTCCGCGTGGACCCAGAGGTACGTGTTGGCCAGGTGGCTAAGTCCCGGCACGACCACTGCCGGGCCGGTCGAGGATTCAACATTGTTCACGAGCACGCCACTGTGGACTGCGACAGAGCCGTTGGGATACAGAATCAGCTTGGGCCGGTAGGCGTTGTTGCCATTGCCTCTGACGATGGCGTAAACGTAGTGCTGGCTGCCCGCGGCTGCCTTGTCGGTGCGCACCCTGAAGGTGACATCAACGTCACGGACGGCAACCTGATCGAGCAATGCCGCCCTGTTGGCAAAGGCTTGAGGGAGGATCATCGTGCCCGCACTGCCCGTCACGCTGTAGTTGCCAAGCGTGGCCTCGAGCCTGTAGGGCCCGCCGGTCTCCGCGTTGTCCCACGTGCCGCTGCTGGTTCGGTTGAACGTGTCGGCCGCCAGGACGGTACCCGGCGGAAGCGGATCTACGGTCACAGTCTGCGTCCTGGCGACCGACCCGGTGGCGTTGCTCGCCGTCAGAGTGACGGTGTAATCGCCGCCGGCACCATAAGTTCGAGTGGGATGCTGTTGGGTCGAAGTGGCCCCGTCGCCGAACTGCCAAAGCCACGCGGTCGGTGACCCGCCCGAGGCGTCGGTGAAGTCGACTCGGAGTGATCCGGCGAGCTGGGACCAGGTGAAATCGGCAACCGGCGCCGGTGGCGGACCGCCAGCGTAGACGTTCGAGCTGAGCGCCGAAGTATTGTCGTTGACCGCGATCTGCAGGGAGGTAACGCGATCTCCGGTCTGAAGGGCAGATCCGTAGTCGACGACCCAGGTGCCGTTGCCAGCCACCACTGTCGAACCAAGGAGCTGGATGGGCAGGCCAGCCTGGCCAAACGCCCTCGATGCCTTGAAGACTTCAACCGTCGCCCCGGCGATACCCGTCCCGCCCGCCCTGGTCGTAGTTGACTCGGTGACGATCGGCCAGGGGAGCAATGCGTTCGCGCCTGTCGTCGGGTCATTCGGATCGGGCGCCAGGTAGATCGCAGATCCATTCGTGCCGGTGACAGTATTGCGACTGATCCGGATCCGGCGAATGTTGTGATCGAGCAGCGCAATGCCCCCATCGGCCGCATTGCGGAAGATGTTGCCCTCGATGGTGTGCTGCCAGGTGTTGCTGTAGAGATAGATGCCCCAGCCATCCATCGGAACCGCTTCTCCATATGCCGACTCACCGACGATGTTGTCGCGCACGATGTTGCCGGTGGAATTGCTCATCCCGATGGTCAGGCCGTCGTGAGCGGACCCTATGTGATTGCCTTCGACGAGGTTGCGGTTTGAGCCGTCATAGATGTTGACGCCCTGCCCGTTGTCGACGGTGGGCACGTTCTGGGCCACGCGGAAGTTGGGGTCATAGTGGCCGTCAGATCGGAAGCCGATCCAGTTGTCGATAACGCGGTGGTCATTGATCTGCCAGGTCGTTGTGCTCTGGCCCGTCGACGGGTCCCAGCCATGAGAGAGCTCGATTCCGTTGAGCGTGGTGGGTCCGATGACGTTCCGCTCATTCGCACCGGCTCCGCCGATCAACGAACCCTTCGGGCCGAAGTCGTGGTCGATGCCGATCTGACAAGTGGCGCCCAGTTCGTTTGGGCGGATGCACAGGACGTTGTTCTGGACGATGGCTCCATCTGTACCCGCGCCGTAGCTGTAGACGCCCTTGTCGTAGTTGCCGATCACGTTGCGGTCCGCCAGCACCGGCGTGCCGACGATCGTGCCTGTGGCGCCGTTGTTGAGCCAAACACCGGCCCGACCCCGAGCCGGCAGCGAACCATCAGCGTTGAAGCCGATGAAGTTGCCAACGATGCGGTTGTTCACTGCCGAGCTGGTGTCCACGAAGATGCCGCTGTACGTGTTGTTGATGAGCAAGCCCCTGATCGTGCTGCCCGCGCGGGGCACGTAGAACGCGAAGCTCATTGACCTGCCGGTGCCGCGGATCTCTACCCCGGGCGTGGCATTGGTGCCGAATGGGGCGCTGTTCGGTTGGCTGCCGGGCTGCGAGTAGCCGTCGATGATGGCGCCGCCACCGGCCGAGCCCACAGGGGGCAGCCCGGTCGTCAGCTGGATCCGAACCGGAGCGGTACCGGGCAGATTGAATTGGATGCGGTCCTCCCCCGGTCGCCAGTTGGCCTCCGTCATGGCTGCGCGCAGGGTGCAACGGCCCAGCGAGTCGGCACAGATTCCGTTGCCCGGGCTGGCATCTGGCGTATCCGCCGCGTCGGTGACGACCAACGTCAAGGGCGCCTGCGCCGCAGCCGCGGGCAGTGACGGTGATCCCTCAAGACTGGCTGTGAACCTCGTGTCGATGATGTCACGGTCGCGACTCGCGACGAGAGGCTGAAACCCGGTCTGTGTGCCCTGGTCGGCAAGGAGGGCCTGCAGGTCGACAACGTCGATGCAGCCGTCACCGTTGGCGTCGACCGAATCGGCACCGAACTTGCAGGGATCGCCCTGGACACGAGCCTGGTACCAGGCAGCGCGGGCGATGTCCAGGTCCTCAGGCGCTACAACGCCGCGGCCGAACAGGTCGCGCGTCGGGCCCGCAGCTCGCGGCGCGGCGTTGCGTCGCGCGCCCAACGGAGCTTGGCGGAGAAGCGTGCCGCGGTCGACCTGCAGTCGGACGACCGCCTCGCTGTCGGCGAGAACAACTCGGCGCCCCGCGGCATTAGCCGCAGCATCGATCACGACGCGGATCTCAGCCCGGCCAGAAAGCAACGGCACAACGATGAGGCGGACCGTGGTGCGACCGTTTGTCGGCCGCAGGCCATACGCCGCGAAGGCATAGCCTTCCGGCACTTCGATCGGCGTCATCGTTTGCCCGCCGCCCAACGGGGCAAGGCCGATCAACTGCGCCGCCTCTTTCCGGACGACGACCCTTGCGTCCACGGCCGCCACGGTGGCGGGCAGGCGGAGCGTCAGCGTGGTGGCCCGCCCGTGGATCGACGCAGTCGGGGCCTCGATCGTGGCATTGAGGCTCGTGGAAGCGACGCCCACACCGGTCATGACCGAGCCGGCCAGGGCGACGCCGACGAGTGCCGAGAAGCTAGCGCGCAGCAATTCTGTCTTTCGTGGTAGCCAATCCCTCAACCCGACTGGGGAAGGGAGACCTAGCTGGCGAGAACGGACTCGAACCTTCATCTGCTGGATCCAGAGTCAGGACGGATCATACCCCGGCGGCACTCTGAGCAGAGGGGCGAACGTCGACTGGCGCATCGTCGCTCGCTACATGAGGCGGCGCAGCTCCTTTGCGAGCGCGAGCGCGTGATCAGCCTGATGGAGCGCCGGAACTCCCCTCCGCATCGGGCAGGCTGCTGCCGAACGCTGACGCTAGAACTTGGCTGGTAACGCCGCGATCTCTGCCTCGACCGTCTTCTTGAGTTCGTCCACCAACTTGCGCTCGTTTCGTCCTTCGCTCAGCGCGCTATAGAGGGCAACCCCCAGAAACGACATCGGCGAGCCGCGCTGGTCCATTTCAGCTCTCACGAGAGAACCTGCGCCGTCCGGCAGAATCGTGTACTCGACTGCCGACGTGACGTCACCCGTCAACACCGAGAAGCCGAAGCGGGAGGGCGGCTCGACGACGGTGACGGTGAAGACGGGGTCCTGCCCGTTCAAGCGGAACTGATTGCCCACGCGCAAAGGCCCCGGCTCGATATCGTCGATGGCCTTGGTGAGATGAGCAAACACCTGCTCCGGCGTCGCATCTATGTGGGTAGTGGTCTCGCCCATGTATCCCTCACATCCAGTGGCTCGGGAGCCGACATCGAGGTGCCGCGCGCATGCGAGCTGGCTAAGTGTACGCAGCCCTGCATTCACCGCCGATGTCTGGACCGCGAGCGACGCGTCCGGTCGACGTCATATTGCCAGGGGCAATCAGACCGAGGGAGGCGTCGTGCAGGGACAAGGACGTGCGCGCAGGCAACGCCTTATGGGTAGATCGTACCGGTGCCTATTGACGATCGTACCGATCCGGTAGACGATCAAGGCTACTTGCCGGGGACCCAGTTACCCAGGCGCGAGCCGGGAAGAGTCGGGGAGTCTGCCATCGTGTCTTCTGGAATGCGGCGCCTTTGGGCCGTCCTCGTAGTGAGCGCATTGATCGGGTTGGTGCTGCCGTTCGCACACGTGGCTGCGGCCGATGGCGATGTCACTCTCGAAATCCGCGGTTCGGCCGAGAAGTCGGCGACGACCTCAATCACCATCAGACTGCCGCGCACCGTGGCAGCGGTCGAAGGCAGGCTGCTGTTCGACGCCACGGTGGCCGAGATCGTCGGTCTGGCGCCGGTTGGTGGCGGCGTCGCCTTCCGACCCGAGGCCGTCACCGGCGGCACAGCATTCGGTGCGTACGGTCTCAGTGCCACGGGAAAGGCAGTGATCCTGCGTGTCCTGGTCGCCCCTCTGACTGAGGGCACGGCGCAGGTGCGCGTCATTGTCGATGCGGCCGCGGACAAGGCAGGCAACCGCCTAGTCATCAGATCCTCGCGGCTCGTGGCGTCCCTGCGCGTGGGCCAGGTCAGCCGGCTCCTGCCGGCTCCCCAGGCGACCAGGCTACCGTTGCCCGTGCGCGCCGCAGGCCCGGCACGCGATCTCAGCGCCGACGGCCTAATCGGGATTTGGGACCTTGACGTCGTTCGCGCTGGCTGGGAGACGGCGCGCATCAATGAGGCATGGTGCGGCTCGACAATCGCCACCGAGGCCGATGCCAACGGCGACGGCTGCGTCGACGTCGTCGACGTCCAGGCCGTTGTTGCCGCACAGGGCCAGCGCGGCAAGCCCATCACGACGCCGGTGATCGAACCAGCACCCAGGGCGCCGCAACGGCCATTCGCCAGCGTCTCGGGCATGCCGCTCGATGACGGCGCGATGATCCTTGCCGCTTCAACAGGCCCGACCTTCGTGGTCGACAGCGTGCTCGATACACCCGATGCCGTCCCCGGCGACTCCATATGTGCCGATGTGGATGGCAATTGCACATTCCGCGCCGCCGTAACCGAGTCCAACTGGTGGCCGGGTGAGAACCGCATCGAGTTCAACCTGCCTGGTACCGCGCCCGTCCAGATCCAGCTCGACCCCGGTTTCCCGGCATCACTGCTGAATGACCGAAGCGGCGGTACGTTCATCGACGGCTACTCGCAGCCCGGCGCCCAGCCGAACACGCTCGAGTACGGCACGAACGCAATCCCGGGCGTAGTGATCAGGGGTACCAGGAATGATCCACGCGGCCCCGGCCTGCGCATTCACAGCGCCAGCAACACCGTGCGTGGGATTATCTTCAACAGCAGTTTCCGATCCCTGATCATCGACACACCTGACGCCCACCACAACCTGATCGTCGGTAACTGGATGGGCTACGACGCCGACGGCTCGAACCATGACTGGCAGAGCTCGAGCGGTACCAGCCGCGCCGACTATCAGATCCTGATCAACGGCGGCGCTCACCACAACGCGATCGGCACTCCCAACCTGGCCGACCGCAACGTCAGCGGCCACGGTCGAAAGGGCATCGAGCTGTGGGGCGGGGGCACTGATCACACGATCATTCAGAACAACCTGTTGTGCACCGCACCTGACTGGTCGACCGGCCACTGCCTCGGCGGAGTCGACCTCGACCACGGACCCAAGTACACCATCATTGGTGGCACCGGACCAAACGAGAAGAACGTCATCGGGCGCACCAATCTCAACGGCATCGAGATGTCCCACGGCTATCCCGGCGATGCCCTCTGGGACCCGAACTCGGACGAGTACCACATCAACCACAACCAGGTGATCGGCAACTGGGTCGGCTTTCGGCCCGACGGCAGCTATCACCCCTCGTACCGCGTCGGACAGAGCAATCCCGGCACGGCCGATAACGGCAACGGCATCAACGCCTATGACGGCTCGAACTTCAACCTGATCGAGGGCAACTACGTGTCGGCTGTCTGGGACGGTATCCAGACGATGTCCTACAACTCGACGGGCAACGTCATCCGCAACAACATCATCGGCGAGTCGCCGCTGGGTGAGCCGGCACCGTTGACGCGCTGGGGCATCGTCGTTCGGCTCGATACTCAGGCGCACCTGATCGAGGGCAACACGATCCGGAACACGCCCTTTGGCGGCATCGGTCTGACACAGCAGGACGTGCGGTTCATTCGGCTCACCCGCAACATAGTTACCGACACGAGCGGTCCAGCGATCTATCTGCAACCCGATCTGGCCAACCCGCCTTATGGGGCCAACAACCTGCAGTCGGCTCCAGTGATCACGTCAGCTACGACCCTGCAGGTAGACGGCACCGGTCTGAACGGCGCGACCGTCGAGGTCTACCGGGCAGATCGCCCGGCCGGCGAGAGCGGGCTGCCAGTCCAATATCTCGGCTCGACCGTCGTTGCTGGCGGGACCTGGAGCCTGCCTGTAGCGCTGACCGACGGCGACCGCGTCACGGCCCTTCAGATCGCGCCCAACGACAACACGTCCGAGCTGAGCACGAACGTCCTGGTCACGTTCGTGGCGCCGCCGCCGCCGCCCGAAGCCGATTTCGACTGGGGTCAGGAGGCGGACAGCATGACCGTCAACTTCACGGACACTTCTACTGGAGCGCCCACGTCCTGGCTGTGGGACTTCGGCGATGGCACGTCCTCGACCGAGCAGAGCCCGTCCAAGGACTATGCCGCCGCCGGTGACTACGTGGTCGAGCTGACGGCGAGCAACGCCGGCGGCGACGACGCGCGAACCAGAACTGTCTCGGTAACCGATGTTGAGCCGCCGCCGGGCGGCTTCGTCGTCGCCGACGCGTACAGCCGAGCGGTGAGCGACGGTTGGGGGAACGCCGATATCGGTGGCCCGTACACCACGCAGGGCAATAGCGCGCATTTCAGCGTCTCGGGCGGCACTGGCAACATGACTCTGCCCAACGCGGGTTCATCGCGGACGGCCCTGTTGAATACGGTGTCCGACACCGACGTCGACGTCCGAGTGCGGATCGAGACGAACAAGGTCATCACCGGTGGCAACGCCTTCGTCTACGCCGCGGTTCGGCGTAACGGCAACAATGAGTACCGACCACGGCTCAGGTTCAACGCCAACGGCAGCATCTCGGTGGGCGCCAGCGTCCTGCTCAACAACAGTGAGTCGTCACTCGGCAACTTCGTGGTCGTACCCGGGTTGAGCCAAACCGCCAACAGCTTCTTCTGGTTGCGCGGCGAGGTTACCGGCAGCAGTCCAACGACGATCAGGGTCAAGGCCTGGGCAGATGGACAGCCTGAACCAGCCGGCTGGCAGTTCACGGCCACCAATTCAGCCGCTGCAGTGCAGGGCGCGGGGAGCGTCGGGCTGAGAACCTACTTGACAGGTGGCGTAAGCAACGCCCCAGTGCAGATCAGCTTCGACGACTACACGATCGGCGGGTCTGCGCCGCCACCGCCACCGCCGGTGCCCATCTACGCCGAGGACGGTTTCGGTCGTACGGTCAACGACGGTTGGGGAACTGCCGACGTTGGTGGCGTATACACGCTGCAGGGCAACAACCCAGCCTTTGACGTCGCGGGCGGGACGGGAATGATCCTGCTCCAGAACGCCGGCGCCAATCGGTCGGCCCTCCTGAACAGCGTGTCCGAGCTCGACGTCGACGTGACGTTCCGGGTCGCCATCGACAAGGTAGCCACCGGCAATTCGTTCTTCGTCTACGCCGTCACCCGACGGAACGGGAACGACGCCTATCGACCCAAGATCATTCTTCGCTCGAATGGATCGGTGTCCGTCCACGCCGGAGTCCTGATCAGCAACAGCGAGAGCTCCGTCGCGCCGGCCGTGGTCGTGCCCGGTCTTACCCAGAGCCCGGGGGGCTACATCTGGGTGCGCGCACAGGTCACCGGCTCAAGTCCCACCACGATCCGTATCAAGGCCTGGGCCGCCGGCCAGCCCGAGCCAGCCTCTTGGCACTTCACGGCGACCGATTCCGCGGCGGCAGTCCAAGTGGCCGGAGGAGTCGGATTGCGCATGTACGTGGGTTCCACAATCAACAATGCACCCGTACTGTTCAGTTTCGACGACTTCAGGGTGACCGGATTGCCGTAGGTCCCAGGGAAGGCGTCGCTCGCTCGATCGATCATCGTTGCGCTCCTCGGCGGGGTACTGGCAGGGTCCTGCTGCTCAGTGCGCGCGCAGAATCGGCGGGCGGGCACTGAGCTCCGGGTGCTCGCTCGGGTGCCCGACGTACCAGCCGGGCGGCGTGACGGCGTGGAGCTGCGCCCGGGCTTCGGCGAGTGCGTCGTCGGTCACCTGGGCGCAGTCTAGGCGTCGGCGCTTACGAGCGGCCGACGATCGTCCGGCACGACCCCGACGCCAACGTTGAGCCCGTCCGCGCGGCGATCGACTTCGCCATCGAGGCGCACGCTTCTGGAGGGTCAACCGCCCGAACGAGCTGACCCCGACCCCCGTTTCTGAGTGCCTAAGCCTCCCTGCCGGGCAGTGGGTGGAGCCGCCATCGGCCATAGGCGACGAACGCCGCCAGTGCCCCGAAGGTCGCATTGAACCCGATGTTCAGAACCTCCCCGCGGGCAGCGTGGAACAGGATCGCCAGGGCCATGACGGCGACGAGACCAAGGGCCGCCAGCGGCGTGAGCCAGGTCAGGATGCGCGTCAACCCAGGCAGGATCAGGCCCAGGCCGCCGAGGATTTCCGCGGCTCCACTGGCGTAGTGCACTCCGGCGGGCAGGTCGTACATCCAGGACATCACGGATGGCAGGCCGTCCGGCACGACGAAGTGAGCGACACCGTAGCCGAGAAAGGCGACGCCGAGGAGGATCTGTACGGCCCAAAGTGCCCTGTGCATTCGGCAGTCTCCAGTCTTCGTGGGGACGCAAACCTGTGTGCTGCGAGGACAGCACCATACCCCGGCACAGCGACTCGTGTCCTATCGATCGGGGACGACTCCTCGTCCCGCGTTGCTACCGGACGCACATCTGGAGACCCCTTCCAGCAGAGCCAAAGGGGCCATTTCGTGCGTGAAAGATTGGTGAACCGGACGCGACAGGACACGAACCGGCCTTCCGGTGCCGTGCGCTGCACCCTGGCGCTCTCCCATCTCCCCGAAACGCAGCGAGGTCCACTCCGGCCAGGATCAGGAAGGCGACAGCCTTAGTCCTCTCCGTTTCGTCGCTCACGTCGGCTGGCTAACATGCTGCTCACGCTACGCATGATCCCCGGGATGGCGCAGACTGCTCGTGCGCGGCAGCTTCGTCGGTTGCTCGAAGGTCGAGCGGATGGCCGATGCGACCATGCTGCGCGCCGAGCGGGCGACGAGATCCTGGGCGTTGCGCGTGAAGTGCACCCGGCAGACTCCCTCTGTCAAGCTCCCTGGTCCGCGGCGAGATCCGGATGGCGGTCAGCATCCACTGGCCCCATGCCGCCCGGAGATGGTGGTTTGCCGCGTAGCGAGAGACGACCCGCCGAGACGACCCGGACTGGCGGATGACCGGCGCGAGTCCGGCCTCGGCGAGCAGGCTGCCGGGCGATGGGAACCGCGAGCGGTCCTCGCCGATCTCGGCGCCCAGCGTCGTGGTCGTCACGAGCCCGGTGCCCGGGGGCTGGCCCGGTCGGCTAGTTCAGGCGAGGGGTGGGGACATTTCTGTCGCCGTATGTGGGGACTTTCTCATGGCCACGGACAGTAGCGGCGCACGGCATCCGCGCGACTGAACGGACCGTGTCCTTCTCTGATTGCGTCTCGGAACTTCGAAGGCTGCCTGACGCGACCGTCGCGCCCGGTCCGATAGTCGAGATCGCCGTCGCCGGTCCTCCCACCTAGGCAGACCAAAGAAGATAATCGGCTCATGGCGCTTGCCATCGATCTGACCCGAGCCGCCGCTAGTCCCGCCGCGCGTCTGTCGCTCGTCCAGGCAATCGTTGCGGCGCCTCCGCACGAGCCCGAGACCGACTACGTTGAGTGGAAGTCACGGATGGACCTACAGCACCGGCACGAGCGGGCCGAGGCGGCGACTTACATCCTGTCGTTCGCGAACCGCGAACCGCCGACCGCGATGCGCCACCTCGACGGTCACGGGTATCTGGTGATCGCGGCAGAGCCGGGCAAACTAATTGGCTTGCAGCCCATCGACTCGGCCAAGCTGGTCACATTGCTAGAGCCTTACGTCGGCGGGATCGGGGCCGGGCCGCAGTGGGACATCGACTGGGTCGAAATCAGCGGTACCCACGTGCTCGTGATCACGGTCGCACCGCCCCGCGACGGTGATCCACCGTGGCCCGTCCGCAAGGAGTTCTCCGACACCGTGAACGGCCGGCCTAGCACCATTCGTAACGGTGGTGTGTACGTCAGACGGAACGGCATGACCGTCGAGGCGAACGCAGCCGAACTCGACATGCTCGCGGCTCGCGCTCGCGGGTCAGCCAGCCGCACGCATGTCGCGGTGCAGCCGGCGGCTGGCCGACGCGTTTCAGTGCAGCCCGTCGACGCATCGGACGAGGAGGTTGAAACGTACCTGTCCGCACGGCGAAGACAGATGATGAAGTCCTTGGAGGACCACCAGCAAGCTGCGCGGGCGACGGTCACATACGACCCGACCGCCGTGGCTACTGACCTTCAGCGAACGCTGGCCAAGATCGCCGCCGCGACCCAGGGTCTCTCCACGAAAGAGCCGGATCCGCGCGCTCCTGCAGAGTTCACAGCCGAGGTTGATACGTACATAGACGCGTTGCGCAAGCAGATGCCGTACTTGGTTTGCTGGCTGGCGATCAAGACACGACCGCAGAAGCTGGCGTTGCAGCTCCGCAATCTGACGGATCACAACTTCCGGCAGGTCGAAGTCATGCTCCACATTGGCGGGTCGATCCAGACCTTCGACACAATTCCACCACCACCAGACCTGCCAAGCCTCCCACGACCTTATGGACCTATGAGAATCCCGAGCATCTTCGACGACATTCGTCTCGGGAGTTCGTTCCGACTGCCGTCTGAAATCTACCCGTCTATCCACAGCGTCGACGTGACGCCGCGTCCCCGCATCCGCAACGACCGGTCATCGAACGTCGAGTATCCGGCCATCAACCTCCGCCCACGGGCGGTTGAGCCGCTCGAAGAGCTGTACATCCTCGCCGGCGTGCGTGACGCCGGCAGCTCAGTGGGTGCGCGTTGGGAGGCGACTTCGACCAGCGCGTCTGGGCGTCCCGAGGGCAGCTTCGACATTGACGTGCTGCCCGACGCACTTCACGCGAGCGAGTTGCTGGGCACGGATGGAGAGGACCCGCGCGACCTGATCAAGGCCGCTCAGGAGGACGGCGGTGACGACGATGCTGACGCCACATAGATCGAGGTGTCGCTGTGCAATCGGGACGGCGACGTGAGGTCTTGGCACCAGTAGGTGTTCATCCGGCCGGGTCCGATGTACGCGTCCACGGGCAACGGACACGGATCGGCCGGCAGCCCATGGCGAGCGGGTCCACTGGCCGCCTGCTAGCGTCGCGCCGTGATGAACAGATACCGGGTAGGCCTGATCACTGAGGGCTTCCTCGACGGGCCGATCGAGCACGAGGCATTCATCGCGCGTCCCCTCGCGATCGATGATGCGAACCGGCCGGCCGCTGTCATGGCCTGGGCAATTGCCAGCGGCGGGCGTGTCGAGAAGTGGAACGATGGATCGGGACCGAAGATGCCGTCCATCGACTTGGTCGCCTTGGCGGTCGGGTTCACGGCTGAGGATGCGAAGGCAGCGGTGGACAAGGGGTTCGACGCTCTGCCGTCGCTTTTCCGAGCCATTCGGTTTCGGCAGCTCCTCGGGTCGACGCGACCGCTGGCTGTCGTGGCTACGAACGTCGACGATCCGCGCGATTCCTTTGCGAGGTTCGACTTCGTCAGGACTGCGCAGGCGTACCACGAGCTTCGAGGATGAAATTAACCTAACGGCGGCGTACAGGGCGCGCAATCGGTTCGTCCACGAAGGCAGGCGGCTGGCCGACCGCGCCGCCGCCCAGCGTCTCCACATGACCCTGATACGCCTGGTGTTCCTTGCGCTCGTCAGAGCTGGCTTTCGCCCGATTGACCCCAGCGCGCCCCCGTTTCTAGTAGACGCGGCAATGCCCGTGCGCCGAGTCCAGTCTGGGTCACGTCGTCGACGGGCCTCTGGCCACGCTTCGCAGCCGTCGCCGAGCTGCTCGCCACCGCCAGGGCGGACCTGTTCAGCCGCTTCACCTTTCCCGACAGTCACCGGCGCCAGCTCCGCAGCCACCAACCCCCAAGAGCGGCTCAACAAAGAGATCAAGCGCCGCACCGCGGTCGTCGGCATCTTGCCCAACCGGGCCGCGCTCATCCGCCTGGTGGGCATGGTTCTCGCCGAGCAGGACAACGAGTGGCAGGACGGCCGGCGCTACTTCCGGCCCGAGACGATGGCGCTCATCGACACCGTCGGCGAGCGGCAGGAGGTGGGCCCCGCGCTATTGATGGCGAGCTGATGAAGGCGCGAGATGACGCCCTGTCACACCACGTTCTGGCACTTCACTCACCAAACGCTCCGTGCGAAGAAGGCGCCTCTTGGCATCGCACGCCGCAGCTCCGTCGCCGCGAGATGGTAGCAACGCCGCAGCAACCGGGTGTACTGTCCTGCAATGTGAAGAGCCGAGCCTTCGCTTCGTCCACGAGGCAACATTCTCCCGGCGGGACCCGACAAGCCGGCGGCCCCGCTGGGCCCCCTACGACGTACCGCCACCAGCGAGCAGAGAACGGCACCAGACGCAAGGCCGTCGTCACGCGGATGGTACCCATACTCGTCACAGCTCCGAGGAACGTTGTAGGGAGTCCATCAAAATGAAGCTTTCGCGGCGACTAATCATTGGTGCTGCACTAAGCGCCGCAACGAGCTTTGTCTTGGTTGGAGCGGCTTGGCATGCCGGACTGGCAGCGAACGCAGAAACGGGGAGTCCCAGTGCCGTGTACGAGGCGATCGCGCACGACGCGTCACTCGGTGACGACCGCGCTGCGGAACTGAAGCAAGCGATCGATGCGTATCTCGAGTTGCATGGACTCAAGTCGATCGAGGATCTCGGCCCGGCTATCCCGTCGTCTTCGCACGAGGAGATCGGCCTTCAGCGGTTTCGATTGAAGGGCGTGCCACTTTGGGACGTCCATGTCCATAACGATACGCTGATCGATTCCGAGGCGACGTTCGAAGCCTACGCCGCCTTCCGCGAAGGAGCATTGCGGTCGCTGGCCGACAACTATCCGCAGCGAGTGATCGATGTCGTTCTAATACCTGATGAAGTCGTCCCAGTAACGCAGTTCCTTGCACGCCTAGGCTGCGATTGCGATATCGTCGAAGTCACGGCCGACGTCTATGCCGAGCGTGTTTGGGTGATGATGGCATTCTCCGAGATCAAGTCCGCAAACGCGAGGACATCGCCTCAACTGCCCGAGGAGGAACTCAGGAGTGCGATTTCAACCGTCTTGGACATGTATCCAGGGCTTAGGATCGAGAACTTGGTACTCGGGGTACGTGCGGTTCGCGTTAGCGTGAGCGCACAAGATGCGTTGAGACTAGCCCAAGCGTCGCACGTCCTTATGGTCGACCCGGTTACCGACACTCTGGATGTCTTTGCCGACCGCGCCGCTCACGTGTCCGTGGTGAACACACCCGATGTCTTTTATTGGCACGCCTCGGAGCGACTAGGCTTGCAACTAAGACCGACGACGATTCTCCCCGTCGACAGCGAGGAGAAGTGAAATGAGATCGATGTTTGTCAGTGTCATGCTCGGTCTGGTTGTCGTTATCTCAGTTGCGGCCGTCGTCTTGGCTTGGACTAATGGCGCGACGAACGGACAGGACAATCCGCCTTGGGCAAGTGGTGTGGACAATCCGGGCGGCGAGCAGGGGACGTACTGCTACCAGAACCTTCCTGACAAGCAAAAGCTGTTGGAGTGGGAGGAACCTGGGCACGATTGGTTCCGAAGTGAGCTGTTGAATTTTGACGCAGCAGCCGAACAGACTTTGAACGCGTGGCACGGCCAGCGCTTCTTGTCCTTTGAGCAGGTCATCGTCAATCAGTTCTACTATCAGTATGCCGGCGCCTACATCACTAATGCTCCACATACGTCGGCAGCGGCCAAGGGTGGGGCTGAGGAGGCATTTCAGGGATATTCCGAGTTCGATATGGAGTTGCGCACCACTGCTGACATCGACGCGGGAGTGAACTACTTCTTGACCGTGAGATACGACGCCGAGATACAGCCGCTCGCCACGCAGCCTCGATTTGAGGCTTCGTGTGAATGGGAGGACAGTCTCGGAGGTCTCATGTTTCGTCGGGAAGACCCGACCGGGAAATTCACCAAACATGTCCTGATAAAGTGACCGTCCACCTCGATCCTTTCGCAACCCCGCAGTCTGGGCGACAGGAGTCCGCAGGACTAGTTGTTGCCTCCGTGCTGCTGGTTGCGACGATCGCCGGTTCGATGGGAAGTTACTTGGTTGGCTTCCACGTGGCCGCATGGTTGGCAAACGTATGGTCCGACGGCTCAGCGACGGCACGGATCTCGCTTTGGGTTGCCATCTCGCCCTTGTTGGGATTTGGTTGGGCGGTCGTCATCTTTGCGTGGGCGGAACGAGGTATCGCCGCGCGGCGGTTGATCGTGTCCGTGACTGTGTTGATCCTTGGAGTCGCCGCGGCTGCGTTCTCGGCTGCCGGCTTGATTACCTGGTCCGAGGCTCGTTTTGGCGATTGGAACCTCGCGATCACGGGCATCACCTCGGCACTCCCATGTGCGACGTCGGTGCTCGGGCTGTCTGTGGCTCTGCGATGGATCGTGACGGGGATGACGCGGCAGCTCTACGGAGCAGCAGCGTGGCTCGCGACGCTGCTTGGGTTCGTCATCATCGTCACCAATGCTCGCGGCGCGCTGAATGGCTTCAGCCCCGACGCGCCATGGCTCGGCCTGTCGCTCTCAAGCTTTGTGGTGATCGCTATCTTCGCTTTGTTCATCATGCATAGAGAGCGGAGATCCGGGCCAACCCGGATCATCTCGGACGATCGTGCAACCGCAAGCAGCGAGTCATAACGCGTGCTCGCCGCGCGACGCAAGGCCACGACCCGTCCCCGCGCCGACCGGTTGAGGCTCACAGCGGACTGATCCCGGCGCCAAGCAGACCGGGCACCGTTGGGCGCTGCATCCTCGCCGAGCAGGACGAGTGGCCGGACGGCCGGCGCTACTTCCGGCCCGAGACGATGGCGCTCATCGACACCGTCGGCGAGCGGGAGGTGGGCCCGGCGCTATTGATGGCGAGCTGATGAAGGCGCGAGATGACGCCCTGTCACACCACGTTCTGGGACTTGACTCATCGACGCCGTGACCAGCTCGTCGAGGCCCGCCGTGTTCGTCCAGCGGGTCAGGGATGCGATGACGGCTTGCCGCGGGGGACAGTCTATGTTACATAGTGACCATGGAGTTGCCCGATATCGGCCGCTACCGGCGCCGGTTCATCGTCGAGTTCGGGCCGGAGGACTCCGGCCTCGTAGACCGCATGGGAGTCGCTCACCGGACTAAGCGGGCGGCGATCATCGCAGGGCTGCGACTCTTGGAATCGGGCGAGGTGGATCCGCTGCGCGCGCAAGTGGCGGAGCTACAAGGC
The DNA here is from genome assembly GCA_963704145.1 of uncultured Chloroflexia bacterium. Taxonomy (GTDB): domain Bacteria; phylum Chloroflexota; class Limnocylindria; order Limnocylindrales; family CSP1-4; genus JALYGJ01. Next base: position 920,988 of record CAVPHB010000006.1, on the reverse strand, counting down.
GAGGTGGCGAGGGCGACGGAGGCCCTCACGTCCGCGCAGGTCAAGGCACCTGTAGCGACGCCGGCCCTGACCAAGGCGAAGGACGACCTCAAGGCCGAGCGGGAGGCGCATCAGCGGACAAAGAAGACCCTGGAGACGGCGCGCGCGGCCCTCAAGCGAGGGCAGCAGGAGTTGGCCGCGCTCAGTTCCGCCCACGACCGGCTCGCGGCGCTCGTCCCCCGTGAGGTCTACTGTCCCAAGTGTCAGGAGTTGGTGCCCAAGACTGAATGGGCCGAGCAGCAGACGCCAGAGGGCGTGGATGTTTATCACAAGGACCATCGCTACCGAGGAAAGAGCGGCCTCATGAGCGAGGCAAACGTCATGTTTCGGCGCGGGTAGGGCACGCGGAACAGCATGAGCGACGCGCTGATGCAGGATGGGCTGTGGGAGGGGGCCCAGCAATCGAGCGGGCAATCCGCGTTTGCTGAGCTAATGCTCCTGATCGTGTTCATGGTGCTGGCGATCAGGGCGCTGCTCGACCCGACACCGAACACATCGTCGCGGACACCCTCCCCTGTCCGTCTCGGTGCACCGCGCCTCGTGCGAATGTCAGCGAGCGACGCGGCCGAGGCGGCGCAGTTGCTCGGATCGAGTATGGCACGGGTCTGGACAGCGGAGCCTGAGGAATGAGCTCTCCGCTCCGCGTCGCCACGTACACGCGAATCTCGACAGACGAGTCGCACCAGCCGTACTCGCTGGAGGCGCAGCGCGAGCGGCTCACGGCCTTCGCCGCGTCGCAGCCCGACTGGCGAATCGTCGCCCGCTATTCCGACACTGCTTCCGGCAAGAGCCTTGAGCGGCCCGGCCTACGAGCAGCGCGTGATGCTGCCGCTGCTGGCGCCTATGACTTGCTGCTCGTTTATCGGGTCGACCGCCTGAGCCGCAATCTGGGCCAGCTCGTGACGCTTGTGGACGAGCTACAGGCACGTGGCACACAGTTCCGATCGGCGACCGAATCCTTTGACACGGCCAACGCGGCGGGCCGGATGCTGTTGCAACTGTTGGGTTCCTTCGCCGAGTTCGAGCGTTCCACGATCATCGACCGCATCAGCGCTGGCATGGAACGGAAGGCGCAGCGTGGCGAGTGGATCGGCGGCACGTACCCATTCGGCTATCGGCGTCCGGCCTCAGGCACGGGCGGGCTGGAGGTCGATCCCGCGGCGGCTCAGTTCGTGCGCGAGATCTTCCGCCGTTACGTCGAGGAGCGGGTCGGCGCCCACGTGATCGCGACGTGGCTGAATGAGCAGAGAATCCCGACTCGCTACGGCGCTCGCTGGGCGACTCAGGGCGTCCTCTCGGTCCTGCGCAACAGGATCTACGTGGGCGAAGTCCCCTTCCGGCGTATCTGGTACGCAGGCCACCACGAGCCGATCATTGAGCAACCTACGTTCGAGCAGGCTCAAGCCATCCTCGCCGAACGCGCCGCGCAGCCGGCCCTGCGCCGGACGAACCCGACGACATTCCTGCTCTCCGGGCTGCCCCTCGTGTGCGACCGCTGCGGGCATCCCATGGTCGGCAGCTCCGCCCATGGCCACGGCGGCCGTTACACCTACTACACGTGCACCACTCGCATGCGGCACGGGACGACCGCGTGTGACCAAGCGCGCCTTCCCAAGGACGCGCTTGAGGAGGCGATCCTGGGCCAGATGAGCGAGGTGTACCGCGACACTTCGCTCATTGCCGCTGCGGTCGAGGCCGCGCACGCGCAGCTACGTGCCGGACAGGTAGCTCAAGATGCAGCACGAGTGGCCCTGCGGGCCGAGGCCGCCGATCTGGGCCGCCGGATCCAGCGCTACTTCGCCGCCTTCGAAACGGGCGACCTTGAGCCTCGGCAGCTACGGGAGCGAGTCGGCTCGCTCCAGGTCCGGCTCGACGAGCTGGAGTCCATGCTCATGGCGCCGGCGCAACCCGCCGAGCCCCCGAAGCCGGCGGATGTCGCGACGATCTCCTGGGTCCTGAGCGAAGCCTTGGGCCTCGTGCTGCGCGTCCTGCCTGCGCCGCGGGCCAAGGCGCTGCTGATGCTGCTGATCGAGGAGATCCGGGTCGTGTCACCGACGGACATCCGGCCCGCGTACCGGGTGCCGCTTGGGGTTCGCACACCGGATGAGTTGGTGAGCCGCGAAGGACTCGAACCTTCAACCAGCTGATTAAGAGTCAGCTGCTCTACCATTGAGCTAGCGGCCCACGCCAGCGCTCATCTTACCCGCTCGGCTCAATCGACGGCCTAACTACCGGGGATGGGCCAGCGAGCGCCCTCGGCAGCGATCGTGGCCAAGCCCAACCGCCACAGGCGGGCTACCTCCTCGCTGTGCTGGTCGCTGACATCGACCGTTTCGAGCGGGTCGGCGCGCAGGTCGTATAAGTGCGCACCATTCCACTCGACCAGGTGCCAGTCCGGTGTCCGGACGCCCCACCACGGCCCGCTCGAGCCCTTGCCGGTGTAACCGCCCAGGGGGTGATCCTCGAGCATCCACGAACGCCCACCCGGACCGCCCTTGAGCAGCCTGGCGAAGCTCTCGCCGTCCGCCCAGGGCATCTGCGTCCCGGCCAGGTCGGCGAGGGTTGGCCCGAAATCGATGTTCGAGACCAGTGCATCGGTCGCGCCGGGCTCAACGCCCCGCCCGGCGAAGTAGAGCGGCAATCGCCCGGCCTGGGGCACGTTCTTGAGCGCATAGCCGTCGACGCCCCAGGCCATGCCGTTGTCCGAGGTGAACATCCAGGTCGGATGCCGGCCCTCGCGAGCCATCTCGGCGCGCAGCTGGCCGACCATCTGGTCGACGGTCAGCAGCGAGCGGCAGATCCTGCCCAGCGGATAGCCGAGCGGCTGTCGGTTCCAAGCGTAGTTGTCCGGCCGCCAGGCGTCAAGGCCGTCGCAGCGATCGTCACCAATGAACCTGCGCTCGACGTCGGCGCGCCACGGCCACAGCCGACCCTGGATCGGGCCGCTGGCCGTTGACTGCGCCCAGTGCGGTGCGCGGGGTGCCAGCCACATGAATACCGGTTTGCCAGCCGGTGCGCGCTCGAGCCAGCGCAGCGACCGGTCGAGTAGGTAACGATCGTGATAGCCGGCGGTCTCGGCACGACCCTGAACCCACCAGCTGCTCCAGACGTTGCCGAGCCAGGTGCGCAGCATCGCCACCCGATCCCAGCCGTCGGGCGTCTTGTCCACCAGCTGGTCAGGGTAGTTGAGGTACTTGCCGGCCATGATCGTCCAGTAGCCGGCATCGTGAAGAGCCGTGGCCAGGGTATGGCCCGGATCGAGCAGGGTCGCCAGGTTCTTGACCACGCCGTGGGTGCGGGTGTGTTGACCGGTCAAGAATGCCGCCCGGCCCGGGCAACAGAGTGGCGTCTCGGAGTAGGCGGCGTCGAACCGGAGTCCGCCGTCCAGGAACAACTGCCTGATGTTCGGCAGTCGCTCGAGAATCCGCTCGTCGATCGCGCCCAGGTCGTCGACCATCACCACGACCATGTCCGGCCTGCCATCGCCGCGCGGCGCCGCGATCGTGAAGTGCGGCACACCAATGGCCAGCAACACGAGGGTGACGACCAGCAGCCGCCGCCTCGTCCACCGGGCAGTCTTCATTGAGCCCCCGCCGTTCGGTGCACCAAAAGTACTACGGAGTCTGTAGTACGACAGTCATGTGCGCAATAGACGGGGCTCTTCTGCGTTGATCGGCGACACCGGCCCGGCCGACCGTGGTTGTCCGGAGTCGCTAGGACAGCACCACGAAACCGTCAATATCGACGCGTGGTCGGCCACGGGTGCCACCGACGACGATCTTGAGCGTGTGCGGGCCGGCCGTCAGGCCGGTGGCGCTGAAGACGATCCGTCGCTCGGACAGGCTCGATGCATACAGGTCGACCTTGGTCAGCAGCTGCCCATCGAGGTAGACCTTGGCCCGGCCGCGCCTTGGTCCGCGCTGACCAACCCAGGCCACGTCCGTGCCGCTGAAGACGAACGTGGCCGACGCACGACGCGTCTTGCTGTAGCGCGTCGCGCCCCAGGCGGTCGGCGCAGAGTGTTTCGACCACGATTTCGTGTAGGTCGCCGCGGAGTCTTGGTGCCCGCTCAGGGTCCAACTGACGGGACCTGAAGACGCCGCGTTGCCCGCCCCATCGCTGCCCAGGACACGGAACTGATGTGCGCCGGCAGCAGCGCCCAGCGAAGCCGTCCCGCCCACGCTGCCGGGCGCGGAGATCGCCGCCCAGTTGCCGCCGTTGGTGCTGTGCTCGAGCTGCGCGGCAGCCACGCCGCTGGCGCTGTCCGACGCCAGCCAGCTGACCTGCACGGGAACCACGCCGGCGGTCGAAACAGAGCCGCCCGTGACGATCAACGTGTCGGTGACCGCGACGTCGGGCGGCTGGTCATCCACGATCAGCACGGCCGAGGCATAGCGCGTCGTGGCGCCGTCGGTCGCGCTGAAGACAACCGGATAGGTACCGCCCGCGGCGCCGCCAGGCACGCTGAATGTGACCACGGTCCCGCCGTCGGGCGGAACACCCACCTGGCTCTGCGGCGGCGCGAATGAGGCGCTCGACGGCGCTGGATCCGAAACTGCGAAGACGATCGCGGCGGTGCTACCCAGACCACGCTGGAGCGAGATCGGCAATCCGGCCGACGCGCCCGGCGCCACGGCGATCGATCGGCTGGCCGGCTGGATCGAGAAGTCAACCGGCGTCTCGCAGTCGGCGGCGCTGCGGCCAACTGCGGCCCACGCCAGTTCGGCCGCGGCGTGATCGGCGGGCGAACCGGGATAGAGCAACTCGTCCGCGGCGGCGACCGTTAGCGCGCGCGCTTCGCAGAAGTCGGCCTGGGACCTGAGCATGCCGAAGGCCGCGAACATGATCTGCTCGGCGTGGGCCAAGCCAAGCGCGGGCACCATGACGTCGCAGTCGGCCTGCGGATCGGTCGGCCCGCTGCAGCGCGCGTTTCGGCCGCCGTTGACCATCAGGTAGAAGGCGTGGTTGACGATGCCGCTGTTGATGTGCACGCCGCCGTTGTCCCAGCTGCCCACGAACCGGTCGCCGTAGTGGCTGGGTTGGTCGGCCAGGACCGGGTCGGCCAGGTTGCGGAAGCCAAAGTACGAGTCGCCCAGGAGCACGTCCTCACCGATCCACCAGTCGGGGCACACGCCCTGGCCGATCTCACGCCGGCAGTTGGAGCTGAGCGGCTCGGCGGCGTCCCACTCGGCAGCTACGGCCATGATGTCGGAGAAGGCCTCGTTCAGGGCGCCCGGCTCGTCCTTGTAGGCCAGGTCCACGCGGCACTCGGTGACAGCATGGCTCAACTCGTGCGTGACGACGTCCTGGCCGCCCGCGAGGCTGCCCATCGTGAAGCCGTCACCGTCGCCGTAGACCATGTAGCGGCCATCCCAGAACGCGTTGGCATAACCTGACCGGTGGTGAACGATGCTCGTCAGCGTGGGCAGGTCGCAGTAGTCGAGCGGATCACTGGACAGGACGTCATAGCCGAAGTGCTCCCGGTAGAAGGAGTCGGTCAGCGCGGCGTAGTACTGGGCATCGACCGCCGCGCGCTGGTATGACGCCTTCCAGTCGTTGTCGTTGGCCCACGCGACGTTGGTGTTGTCCGACATCACGAGGGAACCGGGCCCGTAGAAGAAGCCGTTCCTGCCGTCGCGGGTGAGGTAGCGGCCGTCGCTGCTCTGCATTCGCCATTCGCCCGTGCCGGGGCTGCCGCTGTAGCTGGTCAGGTCGTCGGCCGGGTCGAGCGTGTTCCCGCCGAGCAGGCTCTTGCGATCAGACTTTGCTCCCGTGCCCATACCGTTCTCGTACTGGACCGCGTCCCATGCGTCGAGCAGCACGCCCGTCCGCGCATCCAGGTCGTGAAACTGGCGAACGCCGGGCGCGCTTGACTCCACGCGGTAGAAGAGGCTCCCGCCGACCGGATCGAGGCGCAGCTCGGCCCGCCGACGGAGCCGGCCGACCACCTCGCGCGGCACCGATTCGGTCAGGCGGGAACCGGCCGCGACCAGCCCGATCGCCCGCGCCACCCCGATCAGCGACCCACCTGCAATGACCATGTTCGAGTAGTGCGCGCCGCTGACCAGCACCTGCGTCTGTCCGCGGCGCACGACCGTCAGCTGGGCGCCCTCGACCTGGGCCGGATAGCGGGCTGCGTACTGCTGATAGCGGTCATAGGTCAGGCCGTGGCGCTGATCGTCTCGGCTGCCCACCAGCCGGACGTCGGAGGGAATGCGGAAATCGGCCGCCGCGCGCCCGGTCAGCAACAGCTGGCCGGACGGCTGCTGCGCGGCCGCGACCGGCGCAACGGTCACCAGGGTCCCGGCCAGCGCCAGCACCATGGCCAGCGCCGGGAGCGCCCGGGCGACGGATCGGCGGAACCTCAAGCTGATCTCCAGTTGTCCAACGCACGTGGCACGGCCGGCAGCCAGCTCACGCTATGCGACTACGAAGGTGCTCGGCATCACCCATTCGACGAGCGACGGGCCTACCAATGGTGCGCCCCTACGTCGCCGCCTTCAGTGCGTGTCGCCACGGGCCGCGAGGGCGTCGAGATAGGCCGAGATCTCGGGCACCGCCAGCAGCCGCTTGCGGAAGTAGACGTTGACCGAAGCCATCGTCTCGCCGCGCAGCCGCTCGACGTCAGCGCTGCGGTCGCCGGCGGTGCGGCCGCTCAGCTCGTCACGCAGGCGCAGCAGCTGGCTGACGACCGTCGCCTCTTCGGGTCCCTCGAGCGCGTTGATGGCCGACATGATCAGCTGGTCGGTCTGCGCGACGAGCAGCTCGGTGTCGAACGGCGAGCCTTCGCTGGCGGCCTCGTCGAGGGTGCGAATGAGCGCCGCGAGCTGGTACAGCGCGGTTGCCGGCTCGTCGAACAGCTCGCGGATGTAGGCCGCCTCGGCATAGCGGCCGGACAGCCGGAAGACGTTGTACAGCCGGCGCGCGACCTTGCCCCAGTTGGGGTCCTTGACGCTGTACTTCCAGACCTCGTGCTCGAGCTGGCTGACGTAGTCGTCGACCGCGTCGGTCGACAGCTCACGCACGATGCGATCGAACAGCGGCCGTGCCTCGGTGTCGAGGTAGACCTCCTGGAAGTACGGATCCAGAAACCCGTCGAGCGGCACGATCGTGCCGTCGGGTGCTTCCCAGGTCGGATCGAGCATGTTGCTGGCGTTGGCCAACTGGCCGCGCGCGGGATCGGCGACGACCCAGTCGAGCTTGCACCAGCCGGGGTCCTGGGCGGCCTCGGCCCAGCTGACGGTGCGTGCGCTGCCGTCGGCGGTGGTGACGTTCATCTCGCCCGACGAGACCTCGGTCGGCGTCCAGCTGATCGGGCTGCCGGCATGGACCAGCCTGCCGTCCTTGGTCACGTCGGCGTCCCAGGTGCCGAGCTTGACCTCCCACAGTCGGAATGTCGGCCCGGACATGGTGGCCAGCGCCTTGTCGCGGATGACCTCGCCCAGGATGCGGCAGGCTTCCTCTTTGGTCGGCGCGCTGATGTGGATGCGCTCGAAGAAGTCGGCATCGGCCGGGTAGGCATGGATGCGGCTCTGCGCGCTCGAGCCGGACAGGGCCAGCGCGGTCTGGACGCCGGGCCGGTTCTCGAAGCCGACCACAGGCGCCATCTTCTGGAAGCGGGCCAGGTCCTCGGGGTCGAGATCGAGCATCGAGGCGCGGTGGCCGAAGATGCCCGTGTCCACGTCGACGACAACGTCGCCGCCGGCCTGCTCGGCGGCCATCGACTCGATCCACTTGTGCGCTTCGGCCGCGTCGAGCTCGACACCCAGACGAGTGGCGGATGCGATCACACGCGCAATCGCATCGGGGAGAGTGTCATCGGTCATCGGGCGGCCTCCGGGTTGGCTTGCCGCCCAGCCTACACCCGAATCCCCTCGCCCTCGGCCGCCTACTGGTTGTCGATCTGGGCGCGCTGGAGCCGGCCCGAGTAGTCGACGTAGATCGACTTCCACTCGGTGAACGTGTCGAGCGCGGCGTGGCCGGCCTCGCGATGGCCGTTGCCGGTGCCCTTCATGCCGCCGAAGGGCAGGTGCGTCTCGGCCCCGATCGTGCCCGCGTTGACGTAGACGATGCCGGTTGCGAAGTCGCGCATCGCGCGAAATGCGGTGTTCGTGTCTGACGTGAAGATGCTCGACGACAGGCCGTAGCGCGTGCCGTTGACGGCCATCGCCGCCTCGTCGTAGCCGTTGACGCGGATGACCGACAGCACCGGACCGAAGATCTCCTCCTGGGCCACCCGGTCCATGGGCCGCACGCCGTCGAGGATAGTCGGGCTGAAGAAGTGGCCGTGCTGCAAACCATCAGCGACCGCACGGCTGCCGCCGCTGGCCAGCCGGGCGCCCGCTTCGGTCCCGATCTCGACGTAGCCGGCGACCTTGTCGACCGCGCCCGCGTTGATCAGCGGCCCGACGTCGGTCGTTGGCTCGAGGCCCGATCCGAGCCGCATGCGCGCCGCCCGATCGACCAGCCGCCCGACCAGGTCGTCGGCCACCCGCTCATCGACCACCAGCCGGCTGCACGCGGTGCAGCGCTGGCCCGTGGTGCCGAAGGCAGACCACAGGATGCCCTCGACGGCCAGATCGAGATCGGCATCGGCCATCACCGCGATGGCGTTCTTGCCGCCCAGCTCGAGCGAGACGCGCTTCAGCCGCCGGGCGCCGCGGACGTAGATGTCACGGCCGGTCTCGCCGTTGCCGGTGAAGCTGATCACGTTGACGTCGGGGCTGTCGACGATCGGCATGCCGACCTCTTCGCCCGATCCGCTGACCAGGTTGACCGTGCCCGCCGGGAAGCCCGCCTCGTGCATCAGCTCGACCAGCAGCGCCGCGCAGTGGGGCGTGTCGGACGCCGGCTTGAGCACGACCGTGTTGCCGGTGATCAGCGCAGCGGTCATCTTCCAGCACGGAATCGCGATCGGGAAGTTCCAGGGCGTGATGATGCCAGCGATGCCGATCGGCTGGCGGATGCTCATCGCCCACTTGTTGGGCAGCTCGCTGGGGGTCGTGTCGCCGAACATGCGCCGCCCCTCGCCGGCCATCAGATAGGCGATGTCCACGCCTTCCTGGACGTCGCCGCGCGCCTCGGCAAGCACCTTGCCCATCTCGCGCGTCATCGCCCGCGCCAGGCGCTCCTTGTGCTGGGTGAGCAGTGCGCCGAAGGCATACATGATCTCGCCGCGCTTGGGGGCGGGCATCGCGCTCCAGCCCGGGAGCGCCTCTTCCGCGGCGCGGACGGCGGCCGCCACGTCGGCCGCGTCAGAGGCGGCGAAGCGGCCGATCAGGTCTCGGCTGTCGGCGGGGTTGCGCGACTCGAAGGTGCGCCCGCTCTCCGCCGGCCGCCACTCCCCGCCGATGAAGTTGCCGAAGGTGGGCACGTCACCATCGCGCGCGGCGTCGGCGCGAGGCTCGATCGTCTGGGTCATGGCCGTGATTGTAGAGGGCGCCCTGTCCGGCCCCCGCGCTGATCGCCGGGCCGGCGGCCATCTCGGCCGCGTCCGCGACGCCGAACACGGCCGCCAGCGCCGCCATGTCGATCCGATCACGCGCAGCGGGCTCGTAACCGGTGTGGAATTCCCGCTGCAGCGCGGGGCTGATGCAGACGATCTGCGCGCCGCGGATCCTTCCCGCGACCGTGCTACCGGTGGGGTACTCGAAGACCCTGCCTTCGAAGCCCTGCTGCCGACCAGCGCCGTCGGTATCCCAAGCGACCGGGTGCAGGTCGACGGCGCGATCATCCGCCGCCCGAAGCTCGAGTCGAGCGGGCCGCTGGTCGTTGGCCGGCACGTAGCCCCGATCACTGAGCAGTCCGATCGCGTCCTCGATCTTCGCCACATCAACGGCGATATCGAGATCGCTATGCGGGCGCGTCTCGCGGCCGAGCAACGCGTCGACGCCCCAGCCGCCCGTCACGACGTAGCGAATGCCGGCCGCCTCGAGCGCGCGTACGACTGACACCGCCTCGGCCGCCTTCATGACCACCAATCCATTCTCGTCCGTCGCGCTCCGAGTGCTACTGTGTCTGTGCGGCGCAGCGGGCCTCGATAGCGGCCCATGGCAGCCACCTAGCAGGAGACTCAGGATCGAAGCGACCCCGCGTGCCACCGGACGCGTGAGGGTCGGCGTCGTGGGCGCCGGTCTCATCGCCCAGGTCATGCACCTGCACTACCTGCGCGAGCTGGCCGACCGTTTCGAAACCGTCGCCCTGTGCGACATCGTGCCCGCCACCGCGGCGGCCGTGGCGGAGCGCTTCGGCATCCCGCGGACCTGCTCGGATTGGCGTGAGTTGCTCGACATGCCACTCGACGCGGTGCTCATCCTGACCTCGGGCAGCCACGCTGCGATCGCGATCGAGGCCACTCGGCGCGACCTGCACGTGCTGGTCGAGAAGCCGATGTGCTACTCGACGGCCGAGGCCAGGACAATGGTCGAGGCGGCCGCGGCGCATGACGTGACCGTGATGGTCGGCTACCAGAAGCGCTACGACCCCGCGTATCTGCGCTTCCAGGAGGAGATCACCACGATCGACGATCCGCGCCTGCTGCGCATCACGACATTCGAGTCGCCGTACTGGGCGTACGTCGCGCATTACGGCACGGTCGCGCCGCAGCCCGCGCCGCCGGAGTCGCTCGCGCCGCTCGTCGCCCAGTCCGAGGCGGCCATCACCGAGGCGATCGGCACGGCCGGCCCCTTCGAGCGACGGATCTACGAGGGCGTCCTTCTCGCCTCCCTCGTCCACGAGCTGAATGCCCTGCGCGGCCTGCTCGGCGAGCCCGATCTGCTCGAGCACGCCAGCCTGCGCGAGAGCAGCCTGTCGCTGATCTTCCGCTTCGGAGATCTGCCGGTCACGCTCGATCGCATCGACCTACCCGGCATCACGCGTTACCGGATGGAGTTCGCGCTGTACGGCCCGCAACGCCGCGCGACGCTGTCCTTCCCCTCGCCCTTCCTGCGCAGCGAGCCGACGCTGCTCCAGTTCGAGGATGGCGAGCCGGGCTCGACGCGCTCATCGTGGTCGGACGAGGTCACCTCGTACGAGAGCCCGTTCAAGCGCGAGCTGGTCGCCTTCCACGAGGCGATAACGCGCGGGGTCGCGCCCGCCACGCCGGCCGCCGACGTGATCCGCGACATCGCTTTGTGCCAGGCGATCATCGAAGCGCACCGCACCGGGCGACCGGTCGAGCAGCCCAGCCTGCCGCGATGAGCGTCACGCTGGCCAATGCTCCGGTCAGCTACGGCGTCTTCGAGATGACCGTGGGCACAGATCGGTACCTGGCGCCGGCCGAGCGCGTGCTCGACGAAGTCGTCGCGGCGGGCTTTCAGGGCATCGACCTTGGGCCCGTCGGCTATCTCGGTCAGGGCGCCGATCTCCGCGATGCGCTGGCGTCGCGCGGCCTGGCGGTGGCCGGCGGGTACATCGACCTGCCCTTCAGCGACCCGGGGCGGCTTGACGCGGCGCTGCCGAGACTCGACGCCCTGCTCGACGCCTTCGATTCGGCCGGCCGCATGATGGACCGCCCAGCGCCAAGGCCCACTCTTGCCGCCGCGGGGAGCGAAGCCCACCGGCGCCGTCCCGGCGCGGCCCAGCACGACCACTCGATCGGCCTCGACGAGAACGGTTGGCGGAGCTTTGGGGACGGCCTGCGGCGCGTCGTGGCGCGCTGCCGGGAACGCGGCTACGAACCGACGTTCCACCACCACGCGGCGACCTGGGTCGAGGCGCCGTGGGAGGTCGAGCGCGTGCTCGAGCAGAGCGACGTCGGGCTGTGCCTCGACACCGGCCACCTGATCGCCGGTGGCGGCGATCCGGTCAAGTTGCTCAGCGACTGGGCGGCGCGCATCAATCACGTCCACCTGAAGGACGTGCGGCGCCAGCTGCTCGACCAAATCGTCAGCGAAGGCGCGCCCGCGGACGAGATCTGGCTGCGCGACGTCTTCTGTCCGCTGGGCCAGGGCGACCTCGATGTCGAAGGCGTGCTGGGCGGGCTGCGATCAGTCGGCTACTCGGGCTGGCTGGTGGTTGAACAGGACGTCTTCACAACCGATGCACCGCGCTTCGAAAAGGCCGTGGCCGATCAGGGCGCCAACCGACGCTACCTCGAGCAGCGCGGCCTGTAGACCGAGATCGGCGCCCTCAACGCTCGGCCTGCCGAGCCCGTTCGTACTCGATGCGCGCCGCCTGCACCGTCGGCGATTCCGACACCTCCGCCACCGGCACGTCCCACCAGCCATAGCCGGGGACGCGACTGTCGGGGTCGACTTCGACCACGATCACCGTAGTCCGATCGGCGTGCCTGGCTTCAGCCAGGGCGGCGTCCAGCGCGGTGATCGAATCGGCCCTCAGCGCGGCCGCGCCCATGCTCGCCGCGTGGGCCGCGAAATCGATCGCCGGCGCCGGCCCGGCGAGACGGCCGGTGCGCTGATCTCGCGATCCGCAGCTGGTTGAAGTCGTTCCGCGCGCCCATCGAGTGGGCCAGCGCGCCGATCGACGCGTAACCGTGCGAATCGACGACGACGATGGTCAGGCGCAGGCCCTCCTGGAGGGCGGTCACGATCTCCGAGTTCATCATCAGGTAGCTGCCGTCGCCGATGAGCACATAGACCTCGCGCTCGGGGTCGGCCAGCTTGACGCCCAGCCCGCCCGGGATCTCATAGCCCATGCACGAGTAGCCGTACTCGACGTGGTAGTCGTCGGGCGACACCGAGCGCCACAGCTTGTGCAGGTCGCCGGGCATGCTACCCGCCGCGTTGACGACCGTACCGTCCGCGCCGGCGGCCCGGTTGACGGCGGCGATCACCTGCGCCTGGGCCGGCCGGCCCGGCTGGCCGGTATCCGCGGCCCTGAGGCGCTCCACCTCCTGGTCCCACTCGTGGCGCAGGGTCGCGACGCGTTCCATGCGCGGCGGCTCTGGCGTGACGCCAGCCGCGATCAGGTGCGCGCCAAGCGCGCGCAGGCCCTGGCGCGCGTCGGCGACCAGCGGCAACGCCACCCACTTGGCCGCGTCAGCCGGGTCGACGTTGAGGCCCACGAAGCGGACGGCGGGGTTCTGCCAAGCTGTCGCGCTAGCGGTCGTGAAATCGCCCAGCCGGGTGCCGACGCCGATCACGAGGTCGGCCTCGAGCGCGTAACGGTTCGCGGCCAGCCCTCCGGTCGCGCCTATCGGGCCCAGGTTCATGGGATGGTCCCAGGGCAGGCTGCCCTTGCCCGCCTGCGTCTCGGCGACCGGGACGCCGAAACGCGTCGCGAACTCGTCCAGGGCGGCCTCGGCCGCCGAGTAGCGCACTCCGCCGCCGGCAACGATCATCGGCCGGGCGGCGCCGCGCGATCAGGCTCGCTGCCGTTGCGACGAGGTTGTCCTCAGGTTCGGCGCGCGAGACTAGCCACGTGCGCGGCTCGAGAAAGGAAGCGGGCCAGTCGAACGCCTCGGCCTGCGTGTCCTGGGGCAGGCAGATCGTGACCGCGCCGGCCTCAACCGGTGAGGTCAGGACGCGCAACGCCTCGGGCAGGATGGCGAGCAGTTGCTCAGGCCGCTCCAAGCGATCCCAGTACCGGCTGACGGGTCGCAGCGCGTCGTTGACGGTCACGCCCGGATCGCCCGTTTCGAGTTGCTGCAGCACGGGCTGGATCCGGCCGCTGGCAAACACGTCGCCCGGGAGCAGCAGCACTGGCAGCCGGTTGATCGTCGCCCCAGCGCGCGCCGGTGACAATGTTCGTCGCTCCGGGTCCGACCGATGTAGTGCACGCCAGCGCGCGCATTCGGCGGTGCTTCCACGCGTATGCCGCGGCGGCGTGGACCATCGCCTGCTCGTTGCGCACCGGGATGAAGCGGAGTCGCTCGCTGGGCCGACTCGAGCGCCTCGCCCACGCCACCGACATTGCCGTGGCCGAAGATGCCCAGGACCGGGCCGAAGAACCTGGCCACCTGCCCGTCGCGTTCCACGCTCTGGTTGGCCAGGTATCGGATCAGCGCCTGGGCCGTGGTCAGACGCACGGTCGATGGCTTCACCGCCTGTGATTGTAAGGTTAGGCCCCCTGATGCTCGACCATGAGATCCCCTCGACCGCGCTGCCCAACACCCTGACCGCCGACCAGTTGCGTCTGCGCTCCGGCTCGGACGGCGCCGTTCGAATCGATCCGGCGCGGGCTGGCTGGCGCTACCTCTCGTTCCGAGCGCTGAGCCTCACCGGCGGCACCGTGGAGAGCCTCGACCCGGAGCTCGAGCACGCCGTCGTCCTGGTCAGCGGCGGTGACGCGCTGGTCGTGCCGGCGCACGCCGCGCCGATCGCGCTCGATGGGCGGGCGACCGTCTTCGATGCGCTGCCATCGGCCTGCTACGTCCCGCCGGGGAGCGGATGTGATGTCGTCGGGGCCGACTCGCTGATCGCCATTGCCAGTGCGCCAGCCTCTCGGAGTGTGGGCGTGGCCGACAGCCCGATCGCCATCCGGCCGGCCGACGTCCGGGTGGAGGTTCGTGGCGCGGGCAACGCGACGCGCCAGGTCAACCACATCATTGCGCCCGACTTCCCGGCCGGCCGACTCGAAGTGGTCGAGGTCCTCACGCCGTCGGGCAACTGGTCGAGCTGGCCGCCGCACAAGCACGACGTCGACGACATGCCGCGCGAGGCGCTGCTGGAGGAGGTCTACTTCTACCAATTCAGCCGGCGCGCGGCATGGGGCGTGCAGCGGCTGTACCGCCCAGATCGGTCGCGCGACTGCGCGTGGGAGGTGCGCTCGGGCGACGCGGTGCTGGTGACCGACGGCTACCACCCGTTCGTGGCCGCGCACGGCGACGACGCCTACTACCTGAACGCCCTCGCCGGCGACAGGCGCACGATGGCCTGCTCGTTCGATCCTGACTTCGACTGGGTGCGCGCGACGTGGGCCGACCAGCAACCCGACCCACGCGTCCCGTTCGCACGCTGACCGAACCGTGACCAGGGCCGCGACCACGATCCACTTCGTGCCCCACACCCACTGGGACCGCGAGTGGTACGAGCCGTTCCAGGTGTTCCGCATGCGACTGGTCCAACTCGTCGACCACGTCCTCGATCACCTCGAGCGCGAGCCCGCCTTTCGCTTCACCCTCGACGGCCAGCTGGCCACGATCGACGACTACCTCGAGGTCCGCCCGGACGCCGCGGTGCGCATTCGGCGCTTCGTGGCCGAGGGCCGGCTGGCGATCGGTCCGTGGCAGATCCTGATGGACGAGTTCCTCGTCTCGGGCGAAACCATCGTGCGCAACCTGCAGCGTGGCTGGCGCGCGCGCCGCGGACTTCGGCGGCGCGATGCCCGTCGGCTACCTGCCCGACATGTTCGGGCACATCGCCCAGATGCCGCAGATCCTGCGCCGCGCGGGGATCGACCGCGCCGTCGTCTGGCGCGGCGTGCCCGCGCAGGTCGAGAGCAACGCCTTCCGCTGGCGCGCGCCCGACGGCTCCGAGGTGACGGCCGAGTATCTCGTCGGCGGGTACGGCAACGCCGCCTACCTGCTCGAGGTGCCAGACCTCACGGCGACCAAGGCGCGCGCCTACCGCCAGCTGATGGGCAAGTGGTACGGCGAGCGGTCGCTGCTGGCGATGTACGGCACGGACCATATGGCGCCGTTGCCCGACATGGTCGCGCTGGTGGAGGGGTTCAACGCCAGCCAACCGGATGTCACGGTGCGTATCGAGACGCTGGCCGAGTACATCGCGGCCGGCGGTGACGCGGCCGCCGACCGCGCCCAGGTGACCATTGACGGCGAGCTGCGCTCGGGCGCGCGGGCCAACATGCTGATGGGCGTCACCTCGGCGCACATCGACATCAAGGCCGCTGCTGCGCGCGCCGAACGCTGGCTGAGCCGCTACGCCGAGCCGCTCACCGCCCTCTACGGCGACGCGTGGCCGGAGCGCCTGCTCGACCTCGCCTGGGCGCGGGTGATCGACTGCTCCGCCCACGACTCGATCTGCGGCTGCTCGGTCGATCCGGTCGCGGCCCAGGTCCTGGTACGACTGGGCGAGGCTGAGCAGATCGGCCGTGAGCTGACCGCACGCACGGCGTCGCAGGTGGCGCGCTCTGTCGCGCGCGGTGACTGGCTGTGGCTGAACCCCAGCGCGACGCCGCGCTTCGGGCTGGTCGAGCTGGACGTGCTCGCGGCCGACGACGCACCCGCCGTCGCGCTCCAATTCCCCGACGGCCGGCTGGTCGCAACGCAGGAGGTCGACCGCAATCGCCCGCTGCTGTTCGAGGCCGCGGTTGCGGCGGCTGATGTGGGCGTGTTCCTCCACCGCCGGATGCATGGGCGCGAGCTGTTCGGCAAGCAGCTCAACGGCGCCACGGTCGAGCGCGGAACAGTGACGTTGTGGCTCGACCACGAGGCCGATCCGGAGTGGCTCGACGTGGAGCAGCTGGTCCGCGATATCGAGGCGGCGGTAACGGCTGCGGCCGGAGCAGCGCTGGAAGCTGCGCGTGATCAGCGCCGCACGGCGCAGGGTGCGCGCGATGGTTCACGCACCGGCGCTCGGGTGGGCGACGGCCCGACCGGTGCCCGGCGAAGGCACGCTCGACCGACCGGTCCGGGTGACCGACGACACGCTCGACAACGGGTTGGTCAGCGTCCGGATCGCACCCGACGGAACGCTCACGATCACCCGCGACGGCGTAACCGCGGCCGGGGTCGGGGGAATCGTTGACGGCGGCGACGCGGGCGATAGCTACAACTACGGGCCGCCGGCGAACGACACGTTGGTCGAGACCCCAGCGTCGGTCAGCACCGAAATCGCCGCCCGCGGGCCGGTCGTGGGCGAACTGTTCGTCAAGCGCACCTATCGCTGGCCGGTCGGCCTGGCCGGCGATCGGACGGCGCGTTCGTCGACGCAGGTCGAGCACGTTGTGGCGATGAGCGTCGAGCTGCGCGCCGGAGAGCCATTCGTGCGTGTCGTGCTCGATTTCGACAACCAAGCCGACGACCACCGCCTGCGCTTCCACATCCCGCTGGCACGAACGGCCGACCACTCGGCCGCGGAGGGCCAATACGCGGTCGTCGAGCGCGGGTTGACGGTCGAAGGCGGCCACGGCGAGGTCACACTGCCAACGTTCCCGGCGTACGGCTGGGTCGATGCCGGCGGGATAACTGCGCTGCTCGACCATGTCACCGAGTACGAGCTGGTCGACGGCACCGAGCTTGCGCTGACCTGTCTGCGCTCGATCGGCATGATCAGCCGCAACGACAACCCATACCGCGAGGATCCGGCCGGACCCGAGCGGCCGATGCCTGCCGCCCAGATGCGCGGCCGGCAGCGAATCGGCTTCGGCATCCTCCTCCATGCCGGCGAGTGGCATCAGGCGGGCGTGCTGAAAGCCGCCGAGGAGTACGCACACGACTTCGTCGTTGCCCCCGGTTCCCACGGCGGCGACGCGCAACCGGCGGCGGAGCGCGAGGGGTTAGCCATCGCCGGCGACGGTGTCGTGATGACTGCCCTTCAGCGCCGCGGCGAATGGCTCGAGCTGAGGGTCGTGTTGGAGCACCCGACCGCGGGCAGGGCAGCGATCGGATCCGGCATTGCCCAAGCGCGCGAGGTCGGCCTCCTTGGTCAGATCGGCGATGAGCTCGCGGTGGCTGAGAGCGGCTCGCTCAGCCTGGCGATCGAGCCATGGCAGGTCAAGACGATCCAGCTCCGCCGCTGAAGTCCGGGCGCTACTTGACCGATCCGGCCAGCAACCCTTGCACGAAATAGCGCTGCAGAGCGAAGAAGACAAGCAGCGGCACGCCCATCAGGATGAACGCCCCGGCGGCGAGCAGGTGCCACTCCGTGCCGTACTGGCTGAGCAGATTCTGGATCGCCTTGGTCATCGGCCATTGTTTGCCGCTCTGGACGAACACGAGCGCCATCAGCAGGTCATTCCAGACCCACAGGAACTGGAAGATGCCATAGGCGGCAATGGCCGGCACCGATAGCGGCACGACGATCATGCGGAAGACACCGAGCGTCGAGGCACCGTCGATGCGCGCCGCCTCGATCAGGTCGCGCGGCAGGGTGATGAAGAAGTTGCGCAACAGGAATATGCCGAAAGGCAACGCGTAGGCGGTGTGCGCCAGCCAGACCGCGCCGAAACCGGTCAGCAGCCCAGTCGGGGCGAACCCCTTGAGCAGCGGGATGAAGCCCACCTGGACCGGAATCATCAGCATCGCCACGACGAGCAGGAAGAGCGTGTCGCGGAACGGGAAGCGCAGCCACGAGAAGGCGTAGGCGGCCAGCGAGCAGATCACGATGGGCAGCAATGTCGACGGCACGGCGATCATGACGGTGTTGATGAATGCCTGGTCCATGCCCTGCGCGGTCAGCACCTGGACGTAGTTGTCGAGCGTGAAGCGGAGGGTGAACAGCGATTCCCACCAGCCCGTCGCCTGGATGTCGGTGCGCGGCCGGAAGGACGTGACGAGCAGGCCGACGGTTGGCGCCAGCCAGACGACGGCCACGAGCCCGAGCGCAACGTGAACCGGGGTCTTGCCGAGGAAGCGGACGATGCGCCCGCTGAGTGTGCGTCGCTGCGTCGCCGCTCCCGGCTGGACAACTGATTCTGCCATCTAGGTCACCCGATCGCTGCGGAAACGACGAACGTTGTAGGCCATCACCGGGATGAGCAGCAACAGCATGACGACGGCGATCGCAGCGCCCTTGCCGAACTGCCCGCCGGGGAACGTCTCCTGGTACATCGTGAAGGCGATCACCCGGCTGGCCGTTCCCGGGCCGCCGCCGGTCAGCACGTAGATCAGGTCAAAGAGCTTGATCACGTTGACGATCAGCGTGACTGCCAAGACCGAGATCGGCAGGCTGACCATCGGCACGATGATGCGAATGAAGATCTGGACCTCGCTGGCGCCGTCGACGTGAGCCGCCTCAATGATTTCGGTCGGGATGCCCTTCAGTGCCGCCGAAAGGATGACCGTGGCAAAGCCGACCGATCCCCAGATGCCGGCGACGATCAGAGCCGCGTTGACGATGGCCGGGTTGCCCAGCCACGAGACCACGTCCGAAACGGGCGCAATGACCGCGTTCAGCAGTCCGATGCTGCTGCTGGGCGCGTAGACGAAGTTCCAGATCACCGCCAGAGCGGTGGCGGCGATCGCCATGGGCAGGAAGACGACCGCCTTGATGATTGACTCGTAGCGCACCCGCTGCGCGAGCACGGCAATGAGCAGCCCGAAGAAGATAACCACGCTGGTGTAGGCCACTACCCAGAGCACGTTGTTCAAGATCGCGCCCGAGGGTGGGAACGTGCTCAGGTTGATGAAACTCTTGTCGTTCAGCAGGCTGACGTAGTTGTCCAGGCCGACCCACTCGGTGAACTCGCCGCGCCGGCCGCGGTTGAAACTGAGCACGAAGGTGTAGACCGTCGGGATGATGAGGAAGATGACCAGCAGCACAGCGGCCGGCCCGAAGAAGAGCCAGACCGAGCGGTCGTAGCGCCCTCGGCCACGTTTCACGGGCCGCGCATTGGCCATCACCTCGTTGGGCGCGACGGTGGCCATTGCCCCTCCTTCCCCAGCGAAAAGAGCGACGCGGGCGACCCACCGGGTCGCCCGCGTCATACAGATCTACTTCAGTGCTCTCCAGGGCACTTGTGGGCGTGGCGGGCGGTTACTCCGCGTCCCACGCCGCCTTGACCCGAGACTGGAAGTCGGCCCAGTCGATAGCGTCGCCACGCAGCGCGCGCTGCAGTAGCGCACCCATGCTCTCGCCGGCGATGCCGGCCGGGAGCAGGTCAGAGCCGTCGAAGCGAATGGTCGCCGAGCCAAGCTGCTCAGCTTCGCGAACCACGAGCTCGTTCGGATACGCGTCCGTGCCGACACCCTTATGGGGCGACACGATTGCGCCGGTGCTGGCCCAGACCGCGTTTGCCTCAGGCGTGATCAGGTACTGCACGAAGGCCTGCCGCCTGATCAGTGCTGGTCAGAGCGCCCACGACGTCGCCGCCGAAGACGGCCGTAGGCTCAGCCCCGATCTGCGGGAACGGGAAGAAGTCGATCGTCTCGCCGATCACCAGATCAGTATTGACCTGGCCGATGGCGATGCCACCGACGAAGCCACCCTCGTAGTAGACAGCCGCTTCAGGCGTCGCGTTGAATGCCTGGGCGATGCCGTCGACGAAACCGCGACCGAGGGCCGCATCGATGCCGCCGACGACATAGGTGGCGTTAAGCACTTCGAGCATCGTATCGACCGCCTGCTGGACAGACGGATCGGTCCAGTCGCCATCGGGGCCGAACAGAGTGTCGTAGGCCACGGCACCGGACTGCTGGAGGTAGATGTTCTCGAACCAGTCGGTCAGCGTCCAGTCGTCCGCGGCCCCCAGGCCGAGTGCGCCGGGGCTGTCCTTGAGCGCGTCGAGCGCTGCCACGAACTCGTCCCAGGTGACGGGTACGGCGACGTTGGCCGCGCTGAACAGATCGGGCCGATACCACATCGTGCCCTTGCTGTTGTACTTGGCCGGAACGGCCCACAGCGTGCCGTCAACGGTGCCGGCACCCAGGAAGCCTTCCGGATAGATGCTGCTCAACGACGCGACATCAACGCCCAGATCGGAGATCTTGGTCAGTGAGCCGTCCTTGGCGAAGCGGCGCAGGAAGCCGATGCCGGGGATGATCGCGATGTCCGGCGGGTTGCCGCCCGTAATACGGGACTGCAAAGTCGTCGAATAGTTGTCGCGATCGGCCTCGTAGTTGACCGCGATACCGGTCTTGGCCGTGAAGTCGTCAAGTACGTTCTTGAACGCGGTTTCCTCGCTGCCGCCCCACAGCGACAGCACGTTGAGCGTGCCGGCCGGGGTTGGCGCCGCGGTTGGGGCCGGGGTTGGCGCCGCGGTTGGTGCCGCGGTTGGCGCCGCGGTTGGGGCCGCGGTGCCACAGGCCATTACGACGAGCGCGACGACCGTCGTCGCTGCTAGCCATTTCCAGGCGCGCGGCCTTTCTGTGTTGGATCCAGCCACAGGGTCCTCCTCTTTAGCTGAGCCGGAAAACCCGATGGGGATTCTCCCGGCTCCTTGTGAAGCTGGCCGCCTTCCAGGCGCGACGCCACGAAAGGTGGCGAAAGTGCGCGCGCTGGTTCTGAATGGGGCCCTCTTGCACGCCAAGCCTACTCCGGCGCCTTGATTCAGCGCAAGCGGACTTGCTGGCAAGCGTGACGAGCCGGCGATTGGATGCCGTCAGGGCAAGCCCTCGGGACTGCGCCCCGGTCCCAGAACGCTCCACGGGCCCGCTGCAACGTGCGCCGCGGACGAAATCACTTGCCCAACTGTGCCGGCGACGGCTGCGGCCCGCCCGGCCCAGACTCGAAATGATGTTCGTACGCGCGCAGTCGAAACAGCGGCACGAGCGCCACGCCGAGGAGAGCCAGCGTGGCCACCAGGATGCCGTCGAACGCGAAGCCATCGGACGCCACGCCGCCGATGAGCGAGCCTCCGATCTGGCCCACGGCAAGGAAGACGCTGTACAGGCCCATGATCGCGCCGCGGTCGTCGGGGAAGGCCTCGGACATGTCGGCCAGCAGGCCGAGCGCGGCCGGGGTCGCGCCGGCGAGGACGAACAGGCCGCCGGCGATCCCGGGCAGGCCGGCCAGCATGGTCAGCGGTTCGGCCAGGCCGAAGACACGCTCGATGTCGCGCGCGTGGTTGACGAGCAGCGCGCTGGCCACCAACACAGCCCCGCCGGCGAGGCCGTAGCCGATGATCGTCGTGCGCCGGTACTTCTTGAACCGATCGCCCCAGTAGATCAACCCGGCGACGAAGACGACCCCGGCGACGAGCAGTCCGCCGGTCACCTGGAGCGAGTCGAAGCCGCCGGCGAGCATCTGGCACGAGAACCACGCATCGGGCTGGAGGCAGTCGTTGAAGCGCGGGTTCGGCGTGCGCACCAGCGCGTACAGGCTCTGGCTGGCGTACAGGCCGATGGCCGCGTTGACCGCGATCCAGGTCGGCGCCAGCAGCCAGACGTGTGACTGACGAACCAGCTTGAGGTAGCGCTCCCAGCCGTAGGCCGGCCGATGATGGGGGCCGGCGGGCGTCTCCGGAGCGGCCACGCCATAGCGGTAGATGAGCAGCGAGCCGATGTAGAAGGCGCCGTTGATGAAGAAGGCGATCGGCCCGAGCAGCCAGAAGACCCCGGCCGCGCCCAGGCCCGCGCCCAGGCCAAGGATCGTGGCCAGCTCGAAGCGCGCCGAGACGCGTCCGCGGAGTGCCTCGTCGTCGGCCGTGGCGAAGGCCAGGAAGCCCAGGATGCTCGGCACGCTCGCGGCGGTCGAGGCGCCCTCGAGCACGCGTGTGAGGCCGAGCACGATCAGCGCCACGCTGACGAGCGTGCCGGCGCTCAGGAACCCGACGTCGCCCAGCAGCAGCAGCGGGACCATGCCGGTGATGACCACCGCGACGGCGCCGAACACCGGTCCGTACTGCATCACGCGGTGGAAGCCATATCGGTCGGAGAGCAGCCCGAAGGGCGGCGAGAGCACCAGCTCGGCGATGAAGAACAACGCCGTGAACAGGCCGACCACGAAGGCCGAGATCTCGGCGCCACCGTGGTCCGGGAAGTCGGCGATGAAGTAGACCAGCATCGCGCCGGTCAGGCCGGTGCTGAAGCGCAGCGTGAACGTGCCGAAGAGCACGTTGCGGATTGACCGGTCCATTGGCCGGTTAGGTTATCGGGTCAGGCTGGGCGTGTTGAGGACCAAGTGGCCGACGCTCAGCAGCCGGCTGTCACGCCCACAGCGGGGTCATCAGCAACCCAACGACCAGTACGCCGCCGAGCAGCAGCACGCCCGCGACGCGCAGCCGCGGCGTGACCCTGCTCGGGCCCGCGGCGGCTGTCGTCTGCGCCCGCTGCCAGAGCGAGGCAAGCGTGGTCGCGCCGCGCGGCACGATGATGAAGCCCAGCCACGCACCGGCCAACAGGCCACCGACGTGCGCCGCGTTGTCGATTCGCGCGAAACTGCCGATGCCGAAGCCGATGGCCAGGTTGATGGCAATCAGCACTCCGATCTGCCTCGTCAGACCGCGCGCCTGGCGGACCAGAGCAGGCTTGTGGAAGTAGGTCGAGGCGAGCACCAGCCCGAACAGGCCGAAGACCGCCCCGCTGGCGCCGACCGACGGGTTGGCGAAGAACAGGTAGCTGGCGATCGAGCCGCCGAGCGCCGACACGAGGTAGATGGCCAGGAACGTGGCCCGCCCATAGAGCGCCTCGGCCAGCGGACCCACGATGTAGAGCGCGTACATGTTCATGAGCAGGTGCAGCAGCCCGCCGTGGACCAGGGTGACCGTCAGCAGCCGCCAGTACTCGCCGTCGCGGACCGCTGGCTTGACCAGCGCCAGCAGCTGGTAGAGCGGCTCGCCCGTTGGAGCGTAGGTCGTCCACAGGCTGAACGCGGCGGTCACGCCAATGATTGCCCACGTCACGGCTGGCGTGAATACGCCCGGGCGGGCGCGGCTGAAGTAGCGCTGCGCACCGCGCGTGTCGCCCATCTCCTTGTTCAGCCAGCCGAGGCGCGACGCGATCTGGGCACGCTCCTCGTATGGCGCGCGCGGTTCCGCCTCCCGATATGCGCGCGCGGCGCCGGCCAGGTCCGCCTGCCGCACGCGCGCGCCGGCCAGCGCGACCCATGCCTGCCAGGCCAGGGGCGTCTCGGGCGCCTGGGTGGCCACGATCCAGGATTGCAGCGCGCCCTCCTCATCGTCGAGGCGATAGCGCGCATCGGCCAGGCCGAGCAGCGCGGCGACGTGGACCAGCGCGTCGGGGTTGCCGACGAGGCGCGAGTTGAGAGCGGCGGCCTGCTCGTAGTCACCGGCGGCGGCCGCTTCGCGCGCCTGCTCGAGCAGCTCGCGTCCGTCGGGCGTGGCGTCAGGATTGGTCATCCACGGCCGAGTCTATCGGGCATAGCTGTCTGCCCCCTGTGAAGGTCGCCTATCGTGTGCCGATGATCAGGGCATCGGCGGACACGGACACTCCAACCACCCAGCTCGACGCCGCTGACACGGTTGCCATCCTCGACGCGGCACGCCGGGCGGCGGCGCGCTTCGCCTGGTACGCGGCGCATCTGGAGCAGGCCGGCCTCGACCACCACGCGAGCCTGGCGCGCGTGCCCGTGCTGCGCGAGGCCGACTTGGCCACGACCTACTACGCGGCCGATTCAGCGCCCGAGCCGGACACCGCCACGTTCGTCACCTCGGGCACTTCGACCGGCGCGCGCAAGCGGGTCGACTGGACCGCGACCGACCATGAGCGCTACGTCGACCAGCGCGCTGAGCTGCTGCGCCGCTTCCTTGGTGGCACGTGTACCAGCGCGTGTGCCGACCTGGGCACCGGTCATGCCGCGGCGTCGGCGCTGGAGGTCTTCGGCCGCATCGGGCTGCAGGCCAGCCAGATCGACGTGACCTGGCCGGTCGAGCGTCATGTCGAGATCCTGCGCGCCCAGCGGCCCGACGCCCTGTTCACGATGCCGATGATCCTCGAGCGGATCGTCGCCGCCGGCGGGCCGGGCTACACGCCGCGCCGGGTCCTGGTCGTGGGCGATCTGGCGCCGCTCGAGTGGCGCGCGGCGATGTGCCGGCGGCTGGAAATCGACCTTGCCCAGATGATGGACGTCTTCGGCTCGATCGAAGTCGGGGCCATCGCCTACTCGGACGGCGAAGCGGGCGCCTACCTGTTCCACGACCACATCGTGCCCGAGGTGATCGCCAGCCCGCGTCCGGGCTTTCCCGATGCCGGACTGCTGCTGCTTACCTCGACCGAACGAGACGGCTTCCCGGCCATCCGCTATGCCGCGGGCGACATCGTCAGCGGCCTGCGCCGGTTCGACGTCCGCGGCCGCCGCACGTGGGGCTACGAGCGCCATCTCGGTCGCGAGGGCAACGAGCTGAAGCACGGCGAGATGCTCAGCCTGCACGCGATCGCCGTGGCGCTGGCCGGGATCGTGCCCGGCGTGGCCTGGGATGTGCGCCGCGCGGGGATGGAGGTCGTGATCCAGATCGAGGCGGCGCGCTACTCGGCCGAGACTGCCGAGCAGATCCGGGCGGCCGTGCGCGCCGACCACCCCGCAGTCGACCAGATGATCCGCAGTGGCCTGGTGGGCGACATCGGCGTCGAGCCGCGCGCCTTCGCGACGGCGGGCACCAAGCGCCTCACCGCGCAGCGCTGACCCCCTCGCTGGCGGCCTCGGCCCCGCGGCCAGCTCCGCGGACGGTGTCGTAGCGCGGCGCGACCTGCTCGACCGCCCAGCGCAGGAGGATCGACCCGGTTTCGGGCTTGAAGCTGATCAGCGTCCGGCGGTAGGCCATCAGCCGATCGGCGAGCGGACGCAGGTGGAGCCTGCTCGCCCAGCGCTGGACGAGGCGGTAACGAGAGGAAGGTCGTGCGCGCGGCGCGAGGTCGAGCCGGCTACCCTCGCGCGCCGCGAATGCCGTGACCGATGCCAGCGTCGCCGGTGCCATGGCCCGCGCGCCCTCCATGTGCAGCAGCGCGGTCGTGGCGCGCTTGGCCGAGGCGAACGCGCCGCGCGGGATGCCGCTCTCCTCGATGATCCGGCGCGGGATGGGCTGGTCGTAGTAGCCGCCGACCGACCACGGGCGCATCTCGGCGGACATGGCGATCTTCTGCAGGCTCGGCTGCTGGGTCATGCCGAAGACCGGCAGGGGCAGGTAGACGAGGTCGACCCGCAGCCGGAACTCGGTCATCGAGCAGCCCGACAGGTCGGTCCGCCACAGGTCGCTGCGCCGGATGCGGCCGTAGCGCCACAGCCCGTTGGCGACCATGCCGCTGATCAGCACCGTTCGCGCCAGCGCGGGCTCCATCGCGACCATGTTGACGTCCTCGCCGGACATGCCCGTGGCCAGGAACTCGGCCTCGGGCAGGTCGTCGCGCGTGCGATAGGCGAGGCGATCGAACAGCACGACGTCCATGCCCAGCCGTCGAGCGGTGGGTTCGCCGCTGTCGGACGTGTCGGGGCTGTGCGGCACCGGCCGGGCATTGGGGAAGGTCAGCGCGCGCCGGCAGCCGAGCGGCGCGGCGAGCACGGCCAGCGACGTGCTGTCGTAGCCCGCCGAGAGCGAGATCACCGGCTCGTAGCAGACCGCGTTGCGCAGGGCCGACTCGAGCGCCGCGCGAAGGCGGCTGACGTAGTCCGCGTAGGACCGAAACGGTTCCTCGCGCCGCTTTCGGACGGTGGTCACGTTTCCGTCGGCGGCGACGTGGAGGTTCTCGTAGAAGGCCAGGCTCACCGGGCGGCCAGAGGTAGGCAGCTCGATCGGTGGGCTGTCGAGGCCGTCCGCGATGCGGTTGAACAGGCTGATGTAGTCGACGCCGCGCAGCAGGTCGATGTCCGCTGCACGCAGCAGGCCGACGAGCGAGTTGGAGAACAGCAGCACGCCGTCGCGTCGGTGACTGTAGATGCCTTCGAGGGTGTGCCCTGGCGGCACCACGAAGAGGCCGCCGGGATCGGCGACGATGCCGGTTCCGAAGGTCGTCGGCGACTCGACCACCGACTCCAGGGCTGGCCGGCCGACCCACGTTCCCTCGAAGAAGCCCGCCTCGGTGCGGCGGACCGACGCGCCGCAGTGCACCTCGACGACCGGATGACGCACGCGGGCGATCCAGGCCAGTGGCGGCAGGGTTTGGGAGACGTGGAACTCGAAGCGCCAGCCGGCCGCCATTCGGGCCTCAGCAGTGACCGTTACGCGATGGAATCTGGCGCGCCCGGAGGGATTCGAACCCCCGACCTAATGGTCCGAAGCCATTCGCTCTATCCACTGAGCTACGGGCGCATCCGTACCGGGATTGTAGGTGCGCTAGAGGTCGGACGACCTCCGCCGAACGAGCCACCAACCAACCGGCAGCAGTCCCGCGGCGACGGCGAGCTTGAGCACGTCGCCGATGACGAACGGCCACAGCCCGTTGTTCAGCCCGGCCTGGATGTCCAGCCCGACCGACGCCATCAGCCACGGCACGCCGACGATGTAGATGACGACGTTGCCGAGCAGCATGGCACCGATCGAGCCACCGATCCTGCGGTCCCAGCCAAGCTCGGCCAACCGCCCGACCAGCCCGCCGGCGAGCAGGAAGCCGATCAGGTAGCCGCCCGTTGGCGCGAGCGCCAGACCGCCGCTGGTGCGCACGAT
This sequence comes from uncultured Chloroflexia bacterium, assembly GCA_963704145.1. GTDB lineage: Bacteria > Chloroflexota > Limnocylindria > Limnocylindrales > CSP1-4 > JALYGJ01. The sequence goes on along the minus strand of CAVPHB010000006.1, from coordinate 893,814 downwards.
CGTGTCCAGCCCCGAGCGGTACAGCCCCGTCTGGGCGTCGAGCGCGAAGACGGGCAGGCCGACGATCCCGAGCAGCAGGTACAGCAGCACCGCCAACAACGCGCGCCGGAAACCGAGCAGCGCCCCGCCGAACAGCACGCCGAAGGTCTGCAGCGTGACCGGCACCAGCAGGTTGCCCGGCAGGTAGAAGCTGATCCGCGCGCCAAGGACGATGAGCAACGTCCCGACGGCGATCATCAGCACATGGCGCTGCCACGACGCAGCTCGCTCGCCGAGGCGGATCGGGACGAGGAAATCCCCGAGCGTGACACCGCGCTCAAAGGGGGGCACGCGCGTCCAACGGGTGGCGATCACGCGGCCGATGCTATCAGCGGCTGTACCCCCAAACCACCCTTTGTCTGGCTGGACGGCGCACAGCGACCCAGTCGCAGCCGGTGTCACTCCCAGTGTCAGCGCTGGGCCTGAACGGTCCGCCGTGCTGCGAACCACGCCTCTCATCCACCCACAGCCAGCATGTTTGAGCGTGCCGGGCGTCGCGCCGGTGCACCCGACGCGCGAATCCGACGGCCGCGGATGCGGTCACGGCGCTGCCTGCCACTGGGAGTGACACGCAAGAGGTCTAGCGGATGCGGTCCGAGATCGAGAAGCTGAGCCGGCCCATGTTGAGCTCGAACAACTCGACCTCGAGCCGATGCTCGCCCGCCGGCAGCGGCTCGTCTGCGACGTGCAGCGTGACGTGATCACCCTTGAAGACGCTCACCGGATGGCTGCGGCTGATGTCCTGGGCGCGGATCGGCGCGGCGTCGCCCGATCGCTGCGCGGTGACCAACTCGGCGGCGATGGCGCGGCCGTCGACCCGCAACTTGCCGATGCCGACGAGCGTGCCCGCGCCCATCGGGTTCTGCGCCTGCAGCTCCCAGCCCGATTCGTTGTTGCGCAGGCTGCCGGCGACGTAGAACTGGCGCGCGAGGAAGCCCGGGATGTTCACCGGAACAGCCTAGCGGCGACCCGCCGATCCGGCCGGCCGGGGCTGGCCAAAGCCGCCTCGTGCGATACTTGGCCCTCCCCCGCGGTGGCCTTAGCTCAACCGGCAGAGCATCGGACTGTGGATCCGAAGGTTATGGGTTCGACCCCCATAGGCCACCCCACCCAGGTAGCAGGCCATGGCCGACAAGACTCAACCGACAACGAAGGCCGGCCAGGCGCTCGCCGCCTGGAATCGCAAGCTCGCAAACGACTGGCCGAAACGATCGCGCGCATCGAGCAGCAGGCGGTCGCCGACTGGCTGGCGTCAGACGAGGCGGCAGACAGATTGCGCGCATTTCGCTCTCCGCCAGCGTCGACTGCGGCCCCGACGGACCGCGCTTCGATGCCCGGGCGATCCTCGCTGCCCTGCGCGCGGACTGAGCGCAGGCGGATCAGCGCCAGACTTCGGCCAGCGGCTCCGTGGGCTCGCGGCTCGCGAACGTGGACGGTGCCGGCGAGCGGATGGATCGTCGCTCTCGTGGCCGTCGTCCCAGCGCACCCGGTAGCGCGTCCCGAAGTCGGCCTCGAGCACCTCGAGCACCGCTCCCTCGCGCGGCGGCGTGCCGGCCTTGTTCGAGTCGACCGGTGATCGCTATCGCCGACCTGAACCTTCATCGGTGGACCTCCGTCACTGCGCGATCTCGGACGCCGACCTGCGTGGCCGCGCTCGAACGCGTCGAGGTCGGCCTCGACCATGTCCGCTTTCTTGCCGCCCAGCGGCGCGCGTATGGCGGCATGGACCGAGTCGTGATTGTACGATCGGCCGCCGCGCGAGCAGGCCGCCCAGCGCGACGATGCTGACGAGCCGATCGTCGCCCGCCTCGCGCGCCAGGTCCGGTGCACGGGACCTGGAGCACCTCGATGTCGGTGCGCGATCGGTCGGCCTCGACCAGCGACGAGTTGATGACGATCAGGCCGCCGGTCGACGAGCACCGGCTCGAACTTGGCCAGCGACGGCGGATTGAGCACGACGATCGCGTCGGCCGCATCGACGATCGGCGAGCCGATCGGCCGGTCGGCAACGATGACCGTGCACGAAGCGGTGCCGCCGCGCATCTCGGGGCCGTACGAGGGCATCCACGACACCTCGCGACCCTCGAGCAGCGCCGCCTGGGCGAGCACGGTGCCGCAGAACAGGAGCCCTGGCCGCCGAACCCGGCGACGATCGTCCGTGCTCCACCGTCAGCCCGCCGACTGCGTTGCCGCTCGGCCGCCGCCGCTGCCACCTGCGCGGGCGGTCGACCAGCACGCCCAGCGGATAGGTCCCGACGACCTCCTGCTCGACATGCTCCATCGTCCTCGGCCGGGGTCATGCCCCAGCCGACCGGGCAGGTCGACAGGACCTCGACGATCGAGAAGCCGGCACCCGCCTCCTGCAGTCTCGAACGCCCGCTTGAGCATCGACTTGGTACGGCCGATGAGCTGCGGCGTGGCGATCGAGCCACGCGCCGCGTAGGCCACGCCGGGCACGAGGGCCAGCATCTCGGTGATCGGGATCGGGTAGCCGGCCAGCGACCGCCTCGCGACCGGTCGGGCTGGAGGTCGTCTTCTGGCCGAGCAGCGTGGTCGGCGCCATCTGGCCGCCGGTCATGCCGTAGATGCCGTTGTTGACGAAGACGCGGTGATCCGCTCGCCGCGCGCAGCGGCGTGGATGATCTCGGCGGTGCCGATCGCAGCCAGGTCGCCGTCGCCCTGGTAGGTGAACACGAACCTGTCTCGGGCTGTACGCGGCGTACGCCGGTCGCCACCGCCGGCGCGCGACCGTGGGGCGACTCGACGAAGTCGACGTTGAAGTAGTCGTAGGCGAAGACGCTGCAGCCGACCGACGCCACGCCGATCGTGCGCGCGGTCAGGTCCAGCTCGTCGAGCAGCTCGGCCACCAGGCGGTGGACGATGCCGTGGCCGCAGCCCGGGCAGTAGTGCGTCGAGCTTGCTCGGTCAGCGCCGTCGGGTCGGCGGTAGATGACCCGCCGCGGTTCGGTCGTCTCGATGGCCATCGTCCAGCTCCACCTTGCTTGGCTGCGTCTCGCGCCAGGCGCGCTGGACGACATCGACCACCTCGGTTGGCGTGGGCAGGATGCCGCCCGTCCGGCCGTGGAAGAAGACCGGCGTCCGACCCTCGACCGCCAGACGGACGTCCTCGACCATCTGGCCGGCCGACAGCTCGAGCACCACGATGGCGCGCGCTGCCCTGCGTGGCCGCGGCCAGCTCCGCGTCGGGAACGGCCACAGGCTGATCGGGCGGAAGATGCCCGCGCGCAGGCCCTGGGCGCGGGCACGGTCGATCGCCGTACGAGCGATGCGCGCTGCGGTGCCGTAGGCGACGATGACGATCTCGGCGTCGTCGATCTGCTCGGTGGCGAAGCGCACCTCGCGTTCGGTGATCGTGGCGAACTTGGCCTGCAGGTGCCGGTTGTGCTCCTCGAGCGTCCTCCGGCTTGAGGTGGAGCGAGCGAACCACGCGCGGCGGCGCGGTCGTCGGCGCCCGATAGCGCCCAGTCGAAGTCGGCCCGCTCCGGCTCGCGGTAGCGCGGCACGATCGGCTCCATGGCCTGGCCGAGCACGCCGTCGGCGAGGATGATCACCGGCGTGCGGTAGCGCTCGGCGATCTCGAACGCGTCGGCGACGAGCGCGACGGCCTCCGCGATCGACGACGGCGCCAGCACCGGCACGCGGTAGTCGCCGTGGCCGTGGCCCTTGATCGGCCTGGAAGTAGTCGGCTCTGCGACGGCGCCGATGCTGCCCAGGCCGGGGCCGCCGCGCATCACGTTGATGCACCACGACGGGCAGCTCCGAGCCGGCCATGTAGCTCATCGCCTCGGCCATCAGGCTGATGCCCGGGCTCGACGAGGAGACAAAGACGCGCGCGCCCGTCGGCGGCTGCGCCGAGGGCCATGTTGATCGCGCCGAGCTCGCTCTCGGCCTGGACGAAGATCGCGGCCGAGCTCGGGCATACGGCGTGCCATCCACTCGAGCACCTCGGCCTGGGGCGTGATCGGGTAGCCGAAGTAGGCGTCGCAGCCGGCCTGGATGGCCGCCTCGGCCATCGCCTCGTTGCCCTTCATCAGGACGCGCTCGGGCATGTGCCGGGCGACGCGCTCATCGGGCAGCTCCCTTGGGCCGGGCGTAGACGGTGAAGACCGTGTCGGGACAGATCCGGGCGCAGATGCACGCAGCTCGTGCAGCCCGCGGCGTCGGTCAGGCGGACCGGGTGGTAGCCGAGCACGTTGACGACCGATTCATCGAGCGCGAGGACAGTGCTTGGGACAGGCTCCGCATGCACAGCGAGCAGCCCTTGCAGCGCTCTGCGGCGATGTCCAGCGGCTCGAAGGTAGTCAAGACCACTTGGCCACGCTATTGGGCGCGGCGCAACATGCGCAGGGGCCATACGGCGCTCCAAGCCGGGCCAATCGGCCGGTTCCGGCGTTACCGGATCAGTTCCGCGCCAGAGGAACCGGGCCGCGCGGGGGCCGTCTTGCGGCTCATGAACAGCGACACTCGTCCCCAGCCCCGCTGGGTCATCCGCCTGGTTGGACTGACAGTCGCCGGCCTCGTCCTGGCCGGCTGCAGTGCCGCGGCGGGCACCATGAGCCTCGATGGCCGGCAATTCGTTTCCGTATCGGTGACAGACAACGACGCCCCGCACCTGCTCGCGCCGGGACGCAGATCCGGCTCACTTTCGGCGACGGCAACGTGTCCGCGCACGGTGGCTGCAACACGATGGGCGGCAGCTACCGCATCGACGGCGACAAGCTGATCGTCGACGGCGCGGCCATGACCGAGATGGCCTGCGCTGCCGCCCGCATGGCCCAGGATGACTGGCTCTTCGGGTTCATCGGCGCGCGCCCGGACATCCGCCTGAGCGGCAATGACCTGGTCCTCGTCGGCGGCGCGACCACGATCGCGCTGCTCGACCGCCAGGTGGCCGAGCCCGACCTCGATCTGGTCGGCCCGACCTGGACCCTGACCTCGATCATCACCGGCGAGGTTGCGTCGAGCGTTCCGCAGGGCGTGACGGCCACGCTCAAGTTCGCCGCCGACGGCCAGTCGAACTGCACCCCGGCTGTAACACCGGCGGCGCCTGGGTGACCGTCGACGGCGACATCCTGCGCTTCACCGAGATCGTGACCACCAAGATGGCCTGCGCCGGTGCCGGTGCCCAGGTCGAAAACGACTTCCTCGCCCTGCTCCGCGCCGACGCGGTCCAGTTCACCGTCGACGCTTCGCTGCTGACCCTGCAGGCCGGCGACCGGGGCCTGCAGTTCGGCGCCGGCTGAGGAGAGCGCCTACTTCTGGGTCCCTGGGCGCGCGCCTTCAGAACGGAGCGCATGACCAGGAAGAACACGATCGCCACGACCTGGAAGCCGAATACAGCCGGTTGACGTCAACTGCCGGCAGCCAACTGACCTCGTCGCCCTTGATGACGAAGGCGCCTGCCGGCCGGCCGGCCATGCCGTAGCCGGCGCCGACGCCCGACTGGCCAGCTGAGCGCGGGTGCTCTGTGTCGGTCTCGGCCGATTCGGGCGCCGTGCCCCCTCCGCCGCCGACGCCACCCATTACCCGGGCGGCCGGGATGATCGTCACGCCGTTCTTCTCATACGGCTCGCCGAAGACGCGCTTGGCGCCGATCGACTCGCTCGCCTCTTCGATCATCTCCTCGAACTTGATCATCTCGAACCTCCTCAACGCACGATCCCAGCCCGTCCAGAATGAAGCCCTGCTCCTTGAGCGCCATAGGGCCGCCCGGCCCTTCGCGCGGCGCCCTATGTCCCGATCGCCGGCCGGTTTGAACGCGCCGCTCCTTTCGGGCGGGTTCTAGCCCGCCGGCATTGCCCGGCGGCGCATCCTGTTGAGCGGCACGGTGGCCAGGGCGATGCCGCCGATGACCAGCATCACGCCGACCAGCTGGCCGACAGAGGGCGCCTCGCTCAGCAGTGCCATCGCTAACAGCACCGCCAGGACCGGCTGGGCGAGCAGGATGATCGAGGTCACCACGGCCGGCAGGCGCGGCAGGGACAGCGAGATCAACAGGTAGCCGAGCGACTGGGCGCTGACGCCGAGCAGGATCAGCCACAGGTGGGCCGGCCAGCTGGGCGCCAGATCGAGCGTGCCCAAGGCCATGCCCACGGCCAGCGCGACGACGCGAGTGGCGCTGGTCGAGATGGCCACCGGCTCGGCCGACCGGCGTCCGCCCACATGGCGAATCACGATCAGGTAGCCGGCATAGGCAAAGGCCGTCCACACGCCCAGGACCACGCCGAGCACCGGGTCGGCACCGTAGTTGTCGCCGCCCAGGACGCCGGCGATGAGCACGATGCCGCCCAGCACGATGGGCAGCGCCGCGAGCGTGCGCGCGGTGGGCCGCTCGCCGAACAGCAGCCAGGCGGCGATGGCCACGATGACCACCTGCAGGTTGCCGAGCACGGTCGCCAGGCCGGCCCCGACGGCGTCGATCGCGTGGTGCCAGAAGATGAGGTCGGCCGCGAAGAGGAGGCCGGCGAAGACCGCCATTTTCACCCCGCTGCGCGGCAGCGGGCCACGCTCGCGGCGCTCGAAGTAGGCCGCCGCGAGCAGCAGCGGCAGCCCATAGAGCGAACGGAAGAACGTCGCCGTTTCGGGGCTGACCTCGGCCAGCCGGTAGAGCACGCCGGAGAACGAGATCGACAGCGCGCCGAGCAGCGCGGTCAGCCGGGGATGCGCCGCGAGGAGCGCGACAAGGCCTCTCAAGCGCCGACCGTCAACCGTTGTCTGGTCTGTCCGGCGGCATGTCGACGTGCTCGAGGTAGGTCGGGTGGCGCTGAAGGTAGGCCCGGAAGAACGGGCAGTACGGGGTGATGCGCAGGCCCAGCGCCACGGCGTCGTCAAGGGCCCGGCGCGCCAGTTGCGACGCGACCCCGCGGCCCTCGAATTCGGCCATGACAAGGGTGTGGGTGAAGATCACCCGGCTACGGCCCTTGCGGTATTCGGCGTAGCCCGCCAGCTGACCAGCGAGCCGCGCTTCCCAGCGCCGTGCGGCCTCGTTGTTGGCCACCTCGAAGTCGGCTCGAGCTCCCCGTCTGACATCGGCGAAGGGTATCTGCGGGCCGAGTCGAGCGCTGCGCCGGAGGTCCTGTCGGCCCGTCGGCCGGTGGCCTTTGGCCCTCCCCCGGCGCGCCGGGCTGAGTTCTGATGCACATGACCCGACTCAGCCCAGGGAGAGCCACGATGAGCAAGCATGTCCTGATCGCCAGCGCGAGCAAGCATGGCTCGACCTTCGACATCGCCGACGAGATCGCCCGCGTGCTGACGGCGCGCGGATTGCGGGTGACCGACAAGCCGATCGAGGAGATCGACTCGGTCAACGCCTTCGACGCCGTCGTCATCGGCAGTGCCGTCTACGTCGGGCGCTGGATGCCCGAAGCAGTCACCTTCATCAGCCGCCACGCGGCCGCGCTCACGGCCCGGCCGGTGTGGCTGTTCAGCAGCGGACCGATCGGTGAGCCGCCCAAGCCGACCGAGGATCCGGCCAACCTGGCCGAGATGATCGCGAAGACCGGCGCGCGCGGTCACCGCATCTTCGCCGGCCGGCTCGAACCGGACCGGCTCGGCCTGGGCGAGCGCGCGATCGTGGCCATGCTCCGCGCGCCCAAGGGCGACTTCCGCGACTTCGCGGCGATCGGCGCGTGGGCGGCCGAGATCGCCGATGAGCTGGTCGCCGGCGCACCGATCGCGCCGGCCAGGTAGACAGCCCGTCAGCGGCGCGGGGCGGCCAGGGCAAGCAGCCAGCGCACGATGACCGCGCCGACGAAGGCGACGATCAGCGCGCTGACCCACTCGTAGACCTGCCTGCTGGTCGAACAGCTCGCGTGCCAGAAAGCCACCGACGAGGCCGCCCAGGATGCCGATCAGGATGTTGGCCAGGCAGCCGCCGGCGGTTCGGTCGCGCACGACGAGGCCGGACAGCGCGCCGGCCAGGAAGCCGATGATGATCCAACCGATGATGCCGAGGACGGGCATTCGCTCACCTGTGCGTCGAATGAGGTGCGCATCGTAGCTCCGCGGGATCACCAAGCCCTTCCCGATGCCCCGCCACGCCGGCCAACTGGCCGCCAGGACCGTGGCGGCGGTGCTAGCATCTCGAGCTAAGAGAGTGGTCGCGCCGCATTGGACCGAAGCCGGGCCCGGCTTACGACATCTCCGGGAGGTTGACGCATGGCCACGGTTACCTTCGACCACGTCTGGAAACGATATGGCGACGTGGTCGCCGTCGAGCGATCTCAGCCTCGAGATCGCAGGACGAGGAGTTCCTCGTCCTCGTCGGCCCCTCAGGCTGCGGCAAGACGACCGCGCTGCGCATGATCGCCGGCCTCGAGGAGATCAGCGAGGGCACGCTCAAGATCGGCGACCGCGTCGTCAACGATCTGGCGCCCAAGGACCGCGACGTGGCGATGGTCTTCCAGAGCTACGCGCTGTACCCGCACATGAGCGTCTACGACAACCTCGCCTTCGGCCTCAAGCTGCGCAAGGTGCCCAAGGCTGAGATCGACCGGCGGGTGCGCGAGGCAGCCGCGACGATCGAGCTGACCAACCTGCTCGACCGCAAGCCCAAGCAGCTCTCCGGCGGCCAGCGCCAGCGCGTCGCGCTGGGTCGCGCGATCGTGCGCGAGCCGGCCGTCTTCCTGATGGACGAGCCGCTGTCCAACCTCGACGCCAAGCTGCGCGTCGCAGACGCGCGCCGAGATCGCGCGCCTGCACCAGCGCCTGCGCACGACCATCGTCTACGTCACCCACGACCAGGTCGAGGCGATGACGATGGGCGACCGGATCGCGGTCATGAACTTCGGCGTCCTCCAGCAGGTCGGCCCGCCGCAGGACCTATACGAGCATCCGGTCAACAAGTTCGTGGCCGGCTTCATCGGCAGCCCGGCGATGAACTTCATCGACGTCGACGCCCAAGACCGAGAACGGCACGACCGATGCTGTCCGGCGACAACTTCGAGCTGCCGTGCCGGACCGGCTCGCGCTGCTGTCGAGAAGGCGTGCCAAGGCCGAGCTGACCGTCGGTGTCCGGCCGGAGCACTTCGAGATCACCGACGGCGACGCCCCGGGCCCGGGCGCAACAGTCCGCGCGCCAGTGCGACGTGGTCGAGTTCCTGGGCAACGAGGAGTTGCTCCACGTGCGTGTCGGCGATCACGATCTGGTGGCCATCGTCGGTGCCGCGCACCGCGTCCGGCCGGGCGACGTGCTGAACCTCTTCGTGGCCGCTCGACAAGATCCACCTGTTCGACACCGAGACGGGCACGACGCTGATCTGAGCCTCGGGCTGAGGCGTCAGCGAGGGGGTCGGTCCCGCCTCAACCGACGGCCGCCGCTGGCATGCGCTCGCCGCGCGCTGGGCCGGCAGAGCGCTCGACCTGCTTGCCTCCGGCGCCCTTGGCGCTCGTACATCGCCGCGTCCGCCGCCTGCGAGCAGCTGAGCCGACGTTCGTCCGTCGGCCGGGTACGCGGCCAGACCGGCGCTGACGCCGACGGCGACCGTGCTGCCGTCGGACAGCTCGTGCCGGCTCTTGAGGATCCCCCGGACGACGCGCCGGGCGACGCGCTCAGCTTGATCGACCGGCGCGTCGGGCATCAGGACCACGAACTCGTCGCCACCGTAGCGGGCCACCACGTCACTCGTCCTGACCTGCGCCGTGATCGCGGCCGCGACGTTGCGCAACACCCTGTCGCCCTCGGCGTGGCCGTGCCGGTCGTTGATCGGCTTGAACCTGTCGAGATCGAGCATCAACACGGCGAGCGGGCTGTGGCTGCGCGCCGAGCGGGCGACCTCCTGGCGCAGTCGCTCCTGCAGGTAGCGGTGGTTGTGCACGCCGGTCACGAGATCGATGTCGGCTGCGCTGCGCAGGTGCTCGAGGACGCGCACCTTCTCGAGTCCCGTGGCGGCCAGGCTGGCCATTGCCTCGCAGGCCTGCATCTCGGCCTCAGCCAGGCGGCGTGGTTGGTCGGTCGCGCAGGAGCTCGATCAGGCCGATCGTCCGCCCGCCAGTCGTGAGCGGCAGGATGACCAGCGTTTGCGCGCCGAGCTGCCGAAGCTGATCGGCTTCGGGATTCGGCTGTTCGGCGTCGGCCTGGATGACGCGCGGCTTGCCATCGTGCAGCACGCTCCGTCGCGTGGGCGAGTCGGCCACATTCGACTGTCGTTTCCGAGCCGCCGAAGCCGTCGCGCCAGACGACGCGCAGCTCGGTCGCGTCCCTGCCCCACAGCGACACGCGGGCAGCATCGGTCTGCGACGCGCGCCGCATACGGGCAGCGAGCAGCGTGGCCAGCCCGGTCTCGTCCGATGCGCCACCGGCGGCCTCGCTGATCTCGAGCAGCCCGCCCAGCTCCGTCACCAGTGCGTCGCGGCCACTGAGCAGCCGCGAGTTCTCGATCGCCACGGCGGCCTGGTCGGAGAGGATGCGCAGCAGCTGCAGGTCGTCGTCGTCGAAGGACTGGCTACCGGCGGCCACGAGGCAGATCAGACCGGTAACCCGGCTTTCCTACTGCAGGGGCACAGCCAAGATCGATTGGCTGCCCGGGCGGTCGGGCCGCAGTCCGGGCAGGTCCGATGCGAGCACCGGCACGCCGACCGTAGAGCGCCCGGGCGATCGCCTCGCCGCCCGGTCCCGTGGTGGGCAGTGCAGCAACCGTCGCCCCGGACGCGGCGCTGGCGGCGACGCGCTGGAGGACCTCGCTGGCGTCATCATACAAGGACGTGCGCCTCGTCGTGATCGATGACCTCCGACATCTCGGCGCAGATCGTCGTGCACCGACCTCGTCACCGAGGCGAGGCGCGTCAAGCGCGCGGCGATGCGCTGGATTGCCTCGAGCTGACGTGTCCAGCCGGAGTGGACGAGACGCTTGCCGACGGCGGCGCCGTCTGTCCGCCAGGCGGCCCAGGTACAGTCGCGCAACCGTGCGATCCTGCTGGGTGAAGCCGTGCCGCCCGCCGTGCGGGCTGAGCACGACCACGCCAGGCGCCGTGCCCGGGATGCTGAGCAGCAGGCTGCGCCTGCTCGGGGCCACGTCGCCGCGCTGGTCGCAGACGGCCCAGGAGCCCGAGCGCCACCCGCAGCGTGTTCGGCCGAGGCGGCCGCAGCGAGTCGCCCTCGCCGTCATCGAGTACAGCGCCGCGCCGGCGTCGGCGGCGACCGCCTGGCAGAGCTCCTCGAGAACTGCGGTCGAGACGCTCGCCTGGCTCGGCTGGTCAGGCACGAGCCGGCCCTCGACGGACGCGAGCCTGTATGCGCCTGCGCTCTGGCCGAAGACCGTCGGCAGGACGCGGACGTGCATCGTGCGCAAGATGAAGAGCGCGCCGCCCAAACCGATGAGCACGTCGCCAATCGAGAAGACATTGGCCAGCGGCAAGGGTCGCGGCAAGACGAAGATGTCGCCCAGGAAAGGCGAGCACGGTGGCCGGGCCGGCCACGACCGAGTTGCTGAAAGTCGGCTGGTCAGCACCGGGTGCGCCTTGCAGCGCCATGCCATCGCCTCGGGCGAGACCGGCATCTGGCCGCCGTTGAGCACGATGACGCTGAAGTTGAGTAGCGCGCCGAGGGCGATCAGCGCAGAATCCGGGCTGGCGCAGGTTGACCACGAGTGCCATCAGCACGAGCGTCGTCGACACGACGTACAAAGACGGGCCCAGCAGGCCAACCTCACTCGCCAGAGGCGAGCTGAACAGAAGCACCTGGAAGAAGAGGCCGATCAGCGCAACCGGCCACAGCCTGACCCTGGCCGTGGATAGCGCGGCGAGCTTTCCGCCGCGCGCAACCCGACGGTCAGACCAATGACCACTGCGTACAAGCAGAAGCATCAGTGCCTACGGTGTTACCCGTAAGCCTCCAGATAGGTGGAACGGCGCGTCACCAAATGAACGCGCCGTTGCACCAGTCGATGTGGGTCGAATGCGCCCGCAGGCTAGAAGTTCCAGCGGAACGGGGCAGCGAGAACGAGCATGAATGCGGTCAGCACCATCAGGCTGAACGCGATCTGCCGGACGTTCGTCATTAGCCGATCTCCCAGTTAGCACGACCCCGGGTGGGTCGTCGAGATGGCGATGCTAGGTCGGCCACCCGGCGCTCGCCATGAGAAGGACGTACCAGTACGCTGCCTGCGATACTCCGGCCGCGATGGCTGATGAGCGTGACAAGCCCTATCGAGCGCTCGTCGAGCGCCTCGTCGACCGCAAGTGGTGCACGAAGGCAACTACCTGGACTTTGTGCGCGACACGATTGCCGATGTGGACGGCGGCCGGCACACGCGTGACGTCGTCCTCCATCCGGGCGCGGTGACAGTTGTCGCTGTCCTGCCTGATGGGCGCGTGCTGCTGGTACGGCAGTACCGCCACGCGGCCGGTGCAGGTGCTCCTTGAGTTGCCGGCGGGAACGCTCGACCGGATCGCCCGACGGAGCGATCGAGGATCCGCTCGTCGCGGCGCGACGCGAGCTGTTCGAGGAAACCGGCCACCGAGCGGCCACCTGGCGCATGCTGGCGAGCTTCTATACCGCCCCTGGATTTGCGACCGAGCTGATGCACCTTTACCTGGCGACCGACCTGACGGCCGATCCAAGTCACACCGGGCCCGAACCGGACGAACGGCTTGAGCTCGAGGTGGTGCCCTTCGACGAGTCTACGGACGCGCGTCGCGCGGCGAACTCCACGACGCCAAGACGATCATCGGATCTATTCGCGGTTCATGCGCTCGCGCTCGCGGGTGAGGTCGACGAACTAGGGCCACCTGAGCTCTGCCTGGACGAAGACGGGTAGCAACCCGCCCGCGGCGAACTCGTCGGGATTGCGCAACTCAACGCGCCAATCGCCCGCCGCGTTGTTCGGGTGGATGATGTCGAACCCGCTCACTTCGCCCGAGGTCTGATCGTAGGTTGGCGCGCTGCCAACCGGGCCGATGATCAGGTGATATGGGTAGTCGCCGCCTTCGCTGTCCTCGAAAGAGGCGATCACGCGGATGCCGCCCTGGCTGCCGGTTCCGACTTGGGCCAGGAAGCCGTTGTAGTCGGCTGCCGAGGTGCCCACGTAGCGAAAGTTGTCGAGGTCGATCAAGGGCTGGCTGGCGTTGAAGCGGAGCGTCAGGTTGACGTGCGGACTGACCGGTTCGCGCGGTCCCACAAGCGAGACGTGCCAGGTACTGAAGCCGGCATCAAGCACGGCGCGCGTGAGGACCATGTTGCGGCCCGAGCGGCACTCGCGCTCATCGTTGACCGCCTCGCGCCACAGGCAGATGCGCACGCCACTCGCACTCGCTTCTGAAACGCGCGCTTCAACCAGGCTTTGGCCTTCGACCGTGAAGGTCACGATGCGTTCGACCCAGCCTTCGGCCAGACGGCTGTCGAGGCCCACATTGAGCAGCCGCAGTTCGCGCTGCGTCGTGGTCGGGTTGACCGTCGGAACGGGAGTCGGCGTGGGGGCGTCGGCTCGGCGTCGGTGAGGGCGAAACGGTTGGCGAGGGCACGGGTGATGGCTCGAGGCTGGGCGGGAGACTGAGCGTGGGTACGGGTGACAACGTGGGCTCGGGCGAAGGTGTAACGCCGGGCGCGAGGGTCGGAGTTTCGCCGGGCAGCGATGGGAGCGGGCTGGGGCTGAGTGCTGCCGACGCCCGTCGGCGAAGCCGACGGGCTTGGCGAGAACGGGCGGTTGAGCAGCACGAAGAGCGTCACCAAGATCAGGAGCATCAGCAGGAACGCCAGCACGATCGCGATCAGTTGAGCGGAACGCGCGTTCATCTAGCGCTACCAAGGCGCGTGAGGGCGCTGCTGTAGATCGTGCTTTCGGGCGCCATGGCGACCGCCAGGCGCAGATGGACGCGCGCCTCGGCGCGGCGCCCGAGATGCTTGAGCGCCTGGCCCAGGCCGAAGTGACCGTAGGCCGCCGATGGGTCGATCTCGAGCAGGCGCCGGAAAGCTCTCCTCGGCGCGCCGATGCTGGCCGCTGTTGTAGTACGCCCGCGCAAGTGCCTCGACGATTGAGCCCTTGCCCGGCTCGAGCCGATCGGCGCGCTCGAGCAGCACCGCCGCCTGGGCATGGTGGCGGCTCTTGAGCAGTGCCTGCGCCCGCTGGAAGAGGCCGTAGGCGGTCTCGCGCTCGGCGAGCTCGCTCCTCGTGCCTCGATCTACGTGCGTCGCTCCCATCGCGTTCCGTCCAATCCTGACAGTCCGGTCGGTCGTCCGCCTCGCGGCCAGGTCAAGGTCGAACTGCAGCAAGCGCGGGCTGGGCGTGACGCCCGGGATGCGGCCGCGCTTGGCGATCGGCTGGCCGTCGATCTCCTTCAGATCGCCCGTGAAGTCGATCGGCCGCGCGCCGGAGATGTATGAGCCGACGGCGATAGAGTCGACCGGCGCGCCCTGTTCCTTGAAGTAGCGTGATGCGTTCCGGGTTGAGGCCGCCGCTGACGATGATCTTGACGTGGCTCGAAGCCGGCCTGGTCGAGCCGAGCGCGGCACTCCATGACCAGCTCCGGTGTGACCCGGCCGCGCTCGGACGGCGTGTCGAGACGAATGCCGTATAGCCGGTCGCCCAGCGCATGCGCCACGCGCAACGCCTCCTCCGCCTCGTCGCGGAAGGTGTCGACGAGGACGATGCGCGGCACATCGGGCGGCATGTGGCGGTCGAACGCCTCGGCCGCGCGCGACCGTGTCGCCGAAGATGAGCACCAGCGAATGGGGCATCGTGCCCGTCGGGCTGAGCCCGGCCAGTCGTGCGCCGGCCGGCGTCGAGGCGCCCACGCAGCCACCGACGATCGCCGCGTAGTCGAGCGTGTCGGTCACTCGGGGTGGACGTGGCGCGCGCCGAACGAGACGATCGGCTCGGGCGCGGCCGCCTCGACGCATTCGCGCGCGGCCGTCGCCCAGCCCGTCGACTGGGCCATCATGCCCGAGCAGCGCGGTCTCGTACAGGCCGAAGGCGCGGTAGCGCGCGCGAATGCGCAGCACCACTTCCTTGGGCTCGACAGGTCGCCATCGCACAGCGCCTCGACCGTCGCCTCGCCGGCGCGGCGGCCTCGGTCAGGACGTGGGCGAGCAGAACCTTGGCCTCGTCGATGCCGCACAGCACCGCGTCGCGCCGGCCGAAGACCTCCATCACCACGACCGGATCGAGGTTCTCCTCGACGAGGATCTCCTCGGCGCGTGAGAAGTAGACGTCGGCCGACTCGCCGGACAGGATCTCGTGTGACGGCTTCTGCCGGCGGCGATGGGGTCGCGGCGGATCGGGTGGCGACACGCTGTCTGGGCCTCGGTCACGGGGCTGAGTGCGGCCGAGTCTAAAGCATGGCGCGGTGCATTCCGAGGAGCTGCTTGGTCCTGACGAGGAACGGGTGGCCACCTAGGCTGCCAATACCGCGGCGCGGCTGCAAACGGCCGCTCTATCTGGTGGCGTGTCGATCACGGGACGATGGGTCGGGCGGTGGCCGACGCGACCAACACGGACGCCGGCCGGCGCCCCCCGCTCGGCGCGCAGGGTGGCGATGGGCTCGAGCCGCTCCGCAGCTGACGGCCGGCTCACTGCGGAAGTCGAGGACATCGAACGCCTGCTCGGGGCGCAGGGAAGAGCGAGATGAGCCGGGCGGGTTTGCGCTGCTTCGAAGGAACCGAGCTTCGGAGTGGGACGTGGAACCGGGCAGAGCGCTCTACAACGGGCCGCCATGCTTCCAGTCGGCGTAGGTAAGCGAATAGCTGCCGTCGTAGTCGACCGCAGTGCTCAGGATGTTGAGCCGATCGTCGGTCCAGTCGAAGCGGATGCCACGCGTCTGGTCGACGCACAGCACCCGCCCTAATGGGACGTCGCGGATGGTGTATTCGTGCTCGCCTGATCCCTGCTCGCAGGTGGTCGCGCCGTCGCCGGCGCCAAAGGCGCTGATTCTGGCCTGGTAGGCGGCCTCCATGTCCTCCCTGCTGCTGTACTGGGCGAACTCGACCACTTCGGCGCCGGGGTCGCCGGGCTGGCCGAGGAAACAGACCAGGTTGGCCGTCGCCAAGCCGCCGAAAGGCGCTGGCACCGGGCTCTGGTAGCAGTTCGGCTGCCATTCGTCGGGAACGTGAGTCAAGAGCGCCTGGCCGTCCGCGTTCGGCTGCCCGTCGTTGCCGGTCACGCCGAATGCCGAGATTTCTTCGAGGCGGGCTGAGAAGGAGACCGAGTCACCCTCGACATAGACCGCGGTGCTATCGAAGCTGTCCGGGCCCGCGTTTGCCTCGTACATGCCGATCGGGCCGGCTCCGTCGAGCCACATCTGCATGCGCAGTTTGCCGCTCGCAAGGCCGGCGCACTCGACGGTGAGGTGCGTCGGCTCGCCTACCGGAACGTCCAGGCCGGCATTGTCGTCGCCGAGCAGCTCCACCGGCCCGTCGGCGGTGATGGTCACGAACGACCAGCCGCCGGTCGTGGTGACTAGCGCCCCGAAAAGCTGGCCGTCGTCAGAAACGCACATCAAGCCGAACTGACCGTCTAGTGCGGGCACGAACTCACCGGCAAGGCGCATCGTACCCTTGGTGTCGCCGGTCGGTCGGAGCGTCCAGATCCAATCGCCAGGATCGTTGGTGTCAAATCGCAGGGCGCCGTCGGCGTAGGCGATGTTGCCCACCGCGGCACCGTCAACGTCGGTGACCTCCCCGACGGCCCAGCCGCTGCTGGGATCGCTGAAGTCGTCTCTGAATAGCAGGTTGCGAGTGTCAACGGGGACGCTGGTGGGCGCGGGCGTCGGCGTGGGGGTAGCGGGAGGCGTGGGGCTGGGCGTCGGCGTGGGGGTAGCGGGAGGCGTGGGGCTGGGCGTCGGCGTGGGGGTAGCGGGAGGCGTGGGGCTGGGCGTCGGCGCAAGCGATGGTGTCGGCCCCGGCGCTGACATCACGGCCCAGGCCACCAGCAGCAGGACGACCACGCCGATGACGCCGGCGCCGATGAAGAGAGGCGTTCGATTGGAGCCGAGCCCTGATGGGGGCCGGGTTGGCGGGGGCGGGGGCGGGCCCGCGTACATGCCCGCGGGCATCCAGCCGACGGATGGTGGCTGCGACGGCAGAACGGGCCCCGCTGGTGGTGGCGGAGGTGGTTGAGCGGATAAAAGGGTGGCGGCAGAGATCGCCGCCGCCCGTTCCGGCGGTGACGGGGGTGGTGGCGGCGGAGTCGGTTCGGCGGCCGACCCCAGTTCCTTGGCCTGTTCGATGGTCTTCAGTGCGCGCAGCAGGCCGCGCAGGTCGCTGTCGAAGGTCTCGTGCGAGATCCGGATAGCGTGGCGGCGCAGCAGCGGGCGGAGCGATTCGGGCAGCTCGGACGCGTGCGGCATGCGCGCCCGTTCGAACAGCACCGGGATGACCGATTTGTCCGCCTTGAGCGCGGCCTCGATCTCGAGCCTGACTCGGTCGAGCTCATCCTCGAGGCGGCGGTTGCCCTCGCCGTCGCGTGCTTCACCCCAATCGGGTCCGATCAGCGCGAGCAGGACGTCGCACTTGCTGACCGCGCCGTGGACCGCCTCGACCCAATCCTGGCCGGGCCTGATGCTGTCGACGTCCATGAATAGGCTGTCGCGCCCGAGACGCCTGCGCAGCGCATCGTACAGCCGGCCGGCGTCGGCGCTCGTGTCGGCGCGGCGGTAGCTGATGAAGACGACTACGTCAGGCACGCTGATCCTGTCATGGGTGAAGTGTCGGCCACGTTATCACTCGTCGGCAGGGAGGAACAGCGGCCCATCCCGCTACCAGTCGCGTCGCTAGACTCGGCCGACAGAATGTCCGAGCCGCACCTGCCCGTCCCAACACCGGTCGTCGGCATCCATCGTGTCGAGCAGATCGCGATCGAGGCCGCGGCAGCCGGTCTGCCCATGTCACGTCCGGTGCTGATCCTGATCGGCGGTGCATCGGCCATGGACGCTGATGCGGCCGACATCCTGGCACCGATCATCCGCGACGGCGTGCTGGCTGCGGCGATCAAGGTCGGGGCGATCGTCGTCGATGGCGGGACGGACGCCGGCGTGATGGCGATGGCGGGCAAGGCTCGGATCGATCTGGGCAGCGACCTACATCTTGTTGGTGTTGCGCCGGCGGGCAGGACTTCCGCGCCGGGCGTCGAGGCCGCCCGTGGCTCAACCCCGGTAGAGCCGAACCATTCCCTGGTCATGCTCGTCCCGGGCGACGACTGGGGCTCTGAATCGCCGTGGCTGGTGAGCGCGGCGCGGATACTGAGTGGAGGAAGGCCGGTCGCGGCGGTCGTGGTCGACGGAGGCCAGATCTCCCTCTCGGAGGCAGCCGAATGCGCCGCTCAGGGTTGGCCGGTGTTGACCGTCGCCGGCAGCGGCCGCACCGCGGACCAGCTGGCGCGGTTCGCAGCCGGTGAAACAGACCCCGAGGTCAACCTGCCCCGCACCAGTGTCCGCGTCGTTGAGCTGAGCGCCGGAGCGCCAGCGCTGGCCAGCACACTGCACGAGCTGCTGGACGGGGGAAGCGACCTGGGCGGCCGTCCGCCCCCGCGATCCGCGGACTACCCGGCTCTGTACGTTGCGGCGTCCGAAGCGGCGAAGCGCGGCCAGACTATTCATCGACGTCTGTCGCTGGCCGAGATCAGCCTGACCACGGTCGGTCTGTCGATCGTGCTCGTAACCGCGTTCATTCAGCCGTTGATCGGGCTGGAGTCCCGTCTGGTGACCAGCGTGACCGTGGCTGCGAGCGCGCTCTCGTTCCTGGTCGCGTTGCTCCTGAAATTCATCGGCCGCTCAAGCGGCTTCGATGCCGACTGGTATAACGGCCGGGCGCTCGCCGAAACGGTCAAGAGCCTTGCCTGGCGCTACATGATGCGTGTCCAGCCGTACGCAGCGGCCGACGCCGATCGACGATTCGCCGTCGACCTGGCCGGTCTGTTGCGTCGAACGCCGGGCTTTCGCCAGGCGACCGACCGACTCCCGCAACGACCACACCAGATCTCGGGGCTGATGCGGGATACCCGCGGCCTGACGGTCGTCGAGCGACGCGACCATTACGTGCCGCATCGACTGCTGGACCAGGCGGATTGGTATCAACTCAAGAGCGCCGCCAGCAACAGGAAGGGTACGCGCTGGTTCTGGGTGACCGTGCTGTTCCAGCTCGCCGCCGCGGCCATTGCCATCGGTGCGCTCGCCGGGGCCGACGATTCGCTGCTCCGGATAATCGCCCTGCTCGGATCCATCGCGCTCGCCATAGCGGCCTGGTCGCAGCTCAATCGGTATGACGAGCTGGCCAGGTCGTACGCGGTGGCGTTTCAGGAACTGACGTTGATCGCCGCCGTTGCTGATGGCGTTATCGACGAAGCCGGGCTCAGTGATCTCGTGGGCCAAGGCGAGCAGGCAATCGGCCGCGAGCACCGCCTTTGGGTCGCCAAGCGGACTGAGGCGATCGAGGGACCCTCAGATATAGATGAGGGTGACATCGGGAGCGAACCGAGCCTGAGGTGACGCACGCTCGCAGCAACAGCGGCAACGGCCTGCGAGGAATGAGCGAAAGCCACGTGGCCGCTATGGTGCGCAGGCGGCATTCGACCGTTTCGATCCGTTGGTCAGAGAGGTGCTCATGTTGGTTCCAAGCGAGTTGACGGTTCGGTACAAGGGCTCGGCCGATCAACTATTCGAGTGGTATCGCGATCGGTACCCAACCCTGCTGAAGACAACAGGCGTGCCGTTCGTCAGCAGCACCGCAGACGCGGCAACACGCTCTGTCACCTGCCATTTCGCGAGCGCCGGCGGCAACAGCGCCACGTTTCGCTACTCGGTCGCCGCCGGGGAAGAGTCTGATGGCGAGCCCACGGCCGTTGTGCGTCTCGATACCACAGTCAAGAAGTCGTTCCTGTTCGGTCGTGGCTTTGAATCACAGATGCTCGGCCTGTTTATGACCACGGACCAGATGGTCGGACAGCACTTCCCAGTCGTCCCCGCCTAGCCGCAACAGTCCCCGAGATCTCCCGACGCCTGGGGCGTGATCGCCGAGTAGACAACGGCGCCGTGATCTCATGCCTGTCGTGTCCAAAGCGATGAGCAGCAGGGTCGGCGCCGGAATCAATGACGACGTTCTGTTCGCTACGTGCCCCGGCCGCCGTCCACTCCGCCGGCCTCGGCGGTCCCGGGAAACGCCAACTCCCCGAGGTCGGCGGCGTAATGCTCGAGCAGCGCCATGCCGACAGGGTCGGGCTCGGCCGCGATCAACAGCGCGTGCCGCCGGCGCAACTCGTTCATGATCTCGAGCGCCGGCTCGTGGACCAGGTCGCAGATGGCCAGCACGCGCGCGAGCAGCGATCCGACCACATGCTTGTCGAGCCCGAACGCGGAGACCTCGGCGGTCAGGATCGGCCGCTCGTCCTCCGAGATGGCGAACTTGGCGAAGGGCAGCTCGTCGTTCCAGCGCAGCAGCTGGCGGTACGTCTTGCGGAAGTTGTCGGCGATGGGCGGCGCGAAGTGCACCCAGGCCACGAGCGCCAGCGCCGGATCGAGGATGAGCGTCACGCGCAGGCCGCGTCGGCGGCGGCCGTCCAGGAGCAGATCCCAGCTCGCCGCGCCCTCGCGCTCGGCGCGCTCGATGGGCGACAGCCCGAGCTCAGCCAGCCAGCCATCGACGCGCCCGGCCTGACCGCCGAAGGTGACCGGCGCCTCGGTGACCGGCGCCTCGGCCGGGGCCTCGGCCGGGGCCGGCGGAGTTTCGGTCAGCGCGCCCTCCCGTCGGGCGCGGCGCTCATCGGCGATACGTCCGACTCCTCCGCCTCGGCCGCAACTGTGACCGCGGAGCCGCGCCGCGCCGCCGGCCGACGCACCTCGACGGTTCCTCCGCTGGCGACCGCCCGGCGCCCGCCGAAGTCCGCCGGACGGACGCCCTCGTTGATCTTGACGTTGCGTCCCAGGCGCACTCCGGCGGGTATCACGGCGCGCTTGCCGACGACCGTGATGCCGCTGTTGAGCCGCCCGGGCTCCTGCCGGTTGGGCGTGTCGAAGTCGGTCCCCAGCCCAACGATCGCGTTGGGGCCGATCGAGACCTCCTTGTCGATGATCGCGCGGTCGACCACGGCCCCGGCGCGGATGATCGTGTCGAACATGACGATGCTGTCGCGCACGACTGCGCCGGGATCGACGCGCACGCCGGGCGAGAGCACCGAGCGCTCGACCGTGCCCCAGACCCGGCAGCCGTGGCTGATCAGGCTGCGGTGCACGTTGGCCGTCGGCCCGATGCGCGCCGGCGCACGCTCCTCCGACCTGGTGTGAATCAGCCATGCCTTGTCATACAGGTCCAGCCGGGGATGCTCCTCGAGCAGGTCCATGTGCGCCTGCCAGTAACCCTCGACCGTGCCCACGTCCTGCCAGTAACCGTCGAACTGGTAACCGAATACGCGCGCGCCGCCGCCGATCATGGCCGGGATGACGTCGCGGCCGAAGTCGGTTCGCTTCTCGTCCAGCCAGGCCAGCAGCGCCTTCTTGGAGAAGACATAGATGCCCAGGCTGGCCAGGTCGCTCTTGGGCTGCTTCGGCTTCTCCTGCCACTCGGCCACCTTGCCGTCCTCGTCGAGGGCAACGATCCCAAAGCGGCTCGCCTCGCCCAGCGGCACGCGCTGGACGGCGACGGTCACGTCGGCCCGATTTCGCCGGTGGAACTGGACGAAGGGCTGGTAGTCCATCTTGTAGATGTGGTCGCCGGCGAGGACGAGCACGATGTCGCCCGGCTGCTGGCGGATCGTCTCGAGGTTGACCAGCACCGCGTCGGCCGTTCCGCGATACCACTCCGATCGCGCGGCCGCGCGCGATGTACGGCTGGAGCAGGCGAATGCCGCCCTTGCTGCGGTCGAGATCCCACGGCCGGCCGGCGCCGATGTGGTCGTTGAGCGAGCGCGGGTTGTACTGCGTCAGGACGAGGACGTTGTCGATCTCCGAGTTGACGCAGTTGGAGAGCGTGAAGTCGATGATCCGGTACTTGCCGGCGAAGGGCACGGCGGGCTTGGCGCGCACGCGCCGACAGGATCGACAGGCGCTCACCCTCTCCGCCGGCGAGGACGACCGCGACGACCCGTCTTCACGTAACGATGCTACAACCCCCGGGATCCACTCCGACAGGGCGAATGATCAGGCCAGGCAGGCGCTCGGCCCGTCCCTCTCGGTCGCCACGGCCGTCAAGCCGCCGTTCCAGGCGCCCATGCCGGCGCCCACGATGTCGCACCGCGGCGCGCCGTTCGGGCTGCCGGTCGTGTTGCCGACCGGCCGGCGGCGGTTGGGCAGGCCGGCGATGAACTGGCGTGGATTGGCCCACCGGCCGCCGACGATGAACGAGAAGTGCAGGTGCGGTCCGGTGGCCATGCCGGTCCTGTCCATCAGCCCGATGAGCTGGCCCTGGCTGACCCGCTGGCCGCGCTTGATGCCGTCCAGCCGCTTGGCGCGCAGGTGGGCGTACATCGTCTTCACGCCTCGGCCGTGATTGATGATCACCATCCAGGAGGGATTGCGCCGGATCCACGGATCCCAGCCGACCAGCTCGATCACGCCGTCGGCCGCGGCGCGGACGGGCGTGCCGCGCGAGTTGGCGATGTCGATGCCCCCGTGGAAGTGGCGGCATGATCCGAGCCGCGGCTCGGCCCAGAAACCGGTGCAGCCGTAGGGCTGGGTGACGCGGCCGCGCGTTGGCCAGATGTACGACGTGTCGCTGTTGGCCGCGCCAACCGGGGCGACCGACGCGACGCATGCGAATACGACCAGGACCGCAGCGATCAACCGATGACGGGTCAAGTACAAGTGCACGCACTCCCGAGCGGCTCCCGGTCCAACCTGGGGGTCGGACCTGATTGCCATAATCGAATGGTAAACCTCAGCCGAGCAGTGCGGCGGCGAAGGCCCCGAAGATGAGCACCGGGCCGAAGGGCACCGCCGAGCGCAGCCCGATCCGGCGCAGCACGATCAGGCCGACCAGCACGACCGAAAAGCCGACGCCGGCGACCAGCACGCCGACGAACAGCTGCGACCCGCCCGACAGCAGGCCCACGCTGACGGCCAGCTTGAGATCGCCGCCGCCGAGCTCGCCGTGCAGCATCCGATCGCTGACGAACAGGATCAGCGGCGCACCGATGCCGGCGGCGAGGCCGCTGACCAGGGCGAGTGACTTGTCAGCCAGCATCGGCGACCAACCCAGCAGCAGGGCGCCGGCCGCGAAGAAGATCAAGGGCAGGGTCAGCAGGTCGGGCAGGATGCGCTGGTCGAGGTCGGTCGCGAGCAGCACGATGAGCACGGCCACGTAGACCGCCAGCACGACCAGGTCGCGCGGCTCGCTCCAGCGCACCATCAATGCCGTGGCGACGGCCGCGCCGGTGAGGACGACGACGAGCGTCCGCCAGTCGATGCCCCGGCGGCGGTAGTCGGCTTCGTGCTCCGGCCAGCGGCTCGACAGCCGGTCGGCGCCAAAGCCGAACGCGGCGCCCGTGAGACCGGCCAGCGCCAGCTCTACCACGGTTGGAGGTCGAGCGCGGCGAGGATGTCGGCATGGGCCCGCTCGATGCCCACCAGCGCAGTGCCCAGCGCTGGGCCGGCCGCCTCGCCAACGATGACGGTCAGCACGCGATTGTCGGCCGGCAGGCCGGCCTGGGC
Source organism: uncultured Chloroflexia bacterium (assembly GCA_963704145.1). GTDB lineage: Bacteria > Chloroflexota > Limnocylindria > Limnocylindrales > CSP1-4 > JALYGJ01. Next base: position 870,189 of record CAVPHB010000006.1, on the reverse strand, counting down.
CCGGTCCACTCCCGCCTCGAGCTGCATGAAGTCATCACCCTCTTGGCGGCCCGTGTCGCGCACGTAGGCGTACAGCTCTCCCAATGCTCCGTCGTAGGCGCCGAAGCGGCCGAGCAGATCGGTCAGCGTCCGGGCGTCGGTGCTGGCCGCGAGCCGGTCGCGCACGGCCGCCGCCTCGGCCAATTCCATCTCGGCTCCGGCAAGCAGGTCGAGCGCGTCGGCCCAGCGCGACTCGCGCCCGGCGGTCGTGGCGCGAAAGACGAGGTCATCGTGCCGGAGCAGAGCGTCGACCAGTCCGCCGACCGCGCGCGCCTCGGCGGCCAGGCCATTCCAGTGGGTCGACACCTGCTGGGTCGAGCGGATCGCCGTGCCGATCCGGTCGAGCACGTCGCGCGCGGGTAGGCCCAGCCGCGACTCGTCGATCTCGGCGTAGGTCTCGGCGCGCAACTCCAGCAGCCGGGCGACCGCCGTGTCGGTCGCGGCACTCACCTCGTCGCCGCTGATCAGCGCCTCGTTCATGCCAGCGCGGTCGAGTGCCTGGAGCCGGCCCAGAGCGTCACGCCCGGCGGCCGACAGCTCGATCACGTGCTGATCGATGAGCGCCAGCTGCTCGGTCATGGCCTGGATGCGCGGGCGCGCATGCTGGTCGGCGCGCCAGGTCGAGGAGGATTGCTGCGCCGGGTTCTGCTGACCGTCCGCGGCCACGGCCAGGCCGGCCGCGCCGAGCGCGATCGACACCAGCAGCGCAGTCGACCACAGGCGCAGGCGGACGCCGCGGACCGGCACGACCGACATCAGCCAACCATGGCGGCTGCAAGGCACCTCTTCACGCGACGAGTCTAGGGTCGTTGCGGGGCGGTCCGCTGCCGTACGATCGGGTTACCGAGCGTGGCAGTTGCGCCGCAACCAGGGTGAGTTGATGAACCACGACACAGCCGACAGCAGCCACGACACGGCCGACCGCAGCCACGACACGACCGACCGCAGCCACGACACGACCGACCGCAGCCACGACACGGCCGACCTCCTGGCGCGGATGCCCAAGGCCGAGCTGCATCTCCACCTGGACGGTTCGCTGCGCCCGAAATCGGCGCTCGAGCTGGCCCGTGAGCGCGGGCTCGATGAGGGCATGGACCTGGCCGCGATGACGCGCCGGCTGCAGGCGCCGGCCCAGGTGGCCGACCAGGCCGAGCTGCTCGCCGCGTTCGACCTGCCCATCGCGCTGATGCAGGACGCCGCCGCGCTCGAGCGCGTCACCTCTGAGCTGGTCGAGGACGTCGCGACGGACGGCACGCGCTACGTCGAGATCCGCTGGGGGCCGGCGCTGCACGTCGCGGGCGGGCTTGACCTGCGTGCCTCGATCGCCGCGGTCGTCGCCGGCACGCGCAATGGGATGGCCGCGACAGGGGTCGTCGTGCGCCTGATCGCGGTGGCGCTGCGCTCGCATTCGCCGCAGCTCAACCTGGCCGTGGCGCTCGAGTCGGCGCGCTTCATTGACGAGGGCCTGACCGGGTTCGACCTGGCCGGCCCGGAAGAGGCCTTTCCCGACCCGTTGCTCCACGCCGAGGCGTTCGACGCGGCGCGCGCGGCCGGTCTGGGCATCACCATCCACGCCGGCGAGTGGGGCGGCGCGGCACAGGTCCGCCGGGCGCTACAGGTGGGGCCGTCACGCATCGCGCATGGCGCGCCGGCGGCGGACGATGCCGGGCTGATGGCCGAGCTGACGGCGCGCGCGGTGACGCTCGACCTGTGCCCGACGAGCAACGTCCAGGCCTCCATCTACCCCGCCCTGGCCGACCACCCGCTGCCTGTGTTGCTGCGCGCCGGTGTCCCGGTCACGCTGTCGACCGACGATCGAACGGTGTCCGACCTGACCCTGGTGCGCGAGTACGACCGCGCGCTGTCCGTCCTGGGCCTGTCCGCGGCCGAGCTGTGGCAGATGAACCTGCACGCGCTGCGCGTCGCGTTCCTGGAGCGTGACGAGGCTGTGCGGTCGCGGCTGATGGCCGAGTTCGAATTGTTCGCCGCGTCGGAGCCGGCCCTCTATGCGCCGCACGCATCTATCTGACGAGCTGCGCCCGGGGCACGTCCCGCTGAGCCTCTGAACGCGGCCGAATCATGCGCGGCGCGCATCAACGGGCGTCATGCGTGTCCGATGGCCTTGGCCGGCACGGTCCGTGGCCACCCCGGATCAGGTGGCGGCCCACTCCCGCAGGACGCGCTCGAGATCGGCAGCATCGCGGGCCACTGCCGTCGGCCGGGCGGCGGCCGGGGCGCGCGCGAGGTGCGCGGCGGTGGTCACGCCGGTGAGCATCAGGATCGAACGTGCCCCGACCGTATTTGCAGCACGGATATCGGTCAGCAGCCCGTCGCCGATCACGACCGCCTCCACGACCGGCACGCCGGCCAGCTCGGCGGCGGCCTCGAACAGCAGCGGCTCGGGCTTGCCGATGACCAGGTCCGGCTCGCGGCCCGCGGCGACAGCGACCGCGGCAACCATTGAGCCGGCGCCGGCGGCCAGGCCGTCGGCGGTCGGATAGATCGGATCGCGGTTGGTGGCCACGAACAGGGCGCCGCGCCGGACCGCCTCGGCGGCAATGCTCAGGCGTGCATAACTCAGGCCGAAGTCGACGCCCACGGCGAGGACGTCCGGCGCTGCGCCGAGCCCGCGCGTGGTCGGCGGCACGACCTTCAGCCCAACTTCACGTAGCTCGCGGGCCAGGCCGGGGCCACCCAGGACCATCGCCAGGCGCGGGCGCGGCTCGGTCTCGGCCAGCACGATGGCCGCGGCCCGAGCGGCAGTGACGATGTTCTCCGCCCCGTTGCCGGCGAGCGGCACACCATGGTTGGCCAGCCGGGCGCGATACTCGTCACGATGCCAACGCGAGTTATTGGTCACGTAGATGATCCGGTCACCGGCCGCGGCGCGCCGCTTGAGCACGTCGGCCACGCCGGGCACGGCCTGCGTGCCGCGGTACACGACACCGTCAAGGTCGACCAGCAGCAGCACGGCCCGATGGTATGCCGGATGTGCGCCCGTAGCACCAGCGCGGGAGAGCGGCCCATTAGCGGCCAGGTTTCGTGCTGCGCCAGCACATTCCGGGTGGCGCCCGCGGTGTTTGTGCAGGCACGGCACAGGAGCGGTCAACCCCTCCCCGGTTGGTGCGCCCGGTGAACATGCGCGCGCCGCTGGCCGGCATCGACCTGCTGCTGATCGACGGCAACAACCTGATGCACCGCCTGAGCGGCGGCGTCGATCCCGGCGCGCTGCGCGTGTTGCTGGCCAAGCTGCGTGGCGCGCTGCCGGCTGAAACGCGCGCAATCCTGATGCTCGACGGCCACCCGGCTGCGGGCACCGACCGCCGGCAGCGCGTGCAGCGCGGCCTGGAGATCCACCATTCGGGCTCGCTCACGGCCGACGATGCGTTGCTCAACATCATTCGCGACCAGGGCCACCAGGCGCGCGCCGCAGTTGTGCTGGTCAGCGACGACCGGGCATTGGTCGAGCGCGCGCGGAACCTTGGTGCCCGCACTCAACGGCTGGCGTGGCTGGAGCAGTGGCTGGACAATCCGGGCCGTGCTGACGCGGGCGCGACGCGCGGGACGAGCATCGGCGCCGGCCGGCCTCGGGGCCCAAAGCCGCCCGGATTGGGGTCGGTTCCGGCGAGCGCCTCTGACGGAGGGGGCGACGAAGAGCCCGAGCGCGAGCCGTGGAAGCCCGGTCGGGGCGCAACGCGCAAGAAGGGCAACCCGCGCCGGCAAGCCCACTGAACCGATAAGAGCCTGGGGCCATCTGGCACGCGGGGAACTACGATCAACGTCGTGGGTAGCTCACCATCAACGGTCCTGATCTGTGGCGCCGGCTTCGGTGGCATCGCCGCCGCGGTCGCACTGCGCCGGCAGTTCAGCGCGAGCGAGCTGGAAATCGTGCTCGTCGACCGACGTCCCGATTTCGTGATGGGCCTGCGCAAGACGTGGGCGGCGCTCGGTATCGACTCCCTCGAGGCCGGCCGGCGCGAGCTGGCCACGATCGGGGACATAAGCGTCGTGACGGGCGAGGTGAATGCGCTCGAGCTCGAACAGCGGTCGATCCAGGTCGAGGGCCGGCGGTTCCAGGGCGACGCGCTCATCCTGGCCCTCGGCGCGGACCACTCGATGGCGGCCGTGGCGGGTCTCGCTGAACACGGCATCAACGTGTGGGATCGCACCGAGGTCGGCCGCGCCAGGGCGGCACTGGCGAGTATGACCCGTGGCCGACTGGTGATCGGCATCTTCGGCATGCCCTACAGCTGCCCGCCGGCGCCGTTCGAGTTCGCGATGCTGGCCCGCGAGAAGCTCGGCAGGAGTGTCGAAATCAGCGTCTTCAGCCCCGCGCCGATGGCATTGCCCGTCGTCGGCGCGCACGAGAGCTCGAAGCTGGAGGCACTCGTCCAGGGACACGGTATCGAGTTCCGGCCGAGCCACCGGGCCGTGGCCGTGGACGACCGCTCCGTTCACTTCGACGATGGCTCGGAGCTGCCGTTCGGCCTGCTTCTGGCCGTGCCGCCCCATCGCTGTCCGCAGGTGCTCGTCGCTGCTGGGCTGGCCGAGGAGGGCGGCTGGGTCAAGGTTGACCCACGGACGCTGGAAACGGCCCATCAAGGCGTATACGCGGTCGGCGATTGCACCACGATCATGCTCGCCAACGGGCTGCCGCTGCCCAAGGCAGGCATCTTCGCCCAGGCCCAGGGCGAAGTTGTCGCGGCCCGCATCGCCGCCCGCCTGACCGGCCTGCCGCCAGCGGCGCTGTTCGCCGGCGATGGCACGTGCTTCATCGAAACAGGCGGCGGCCAGGCAGCCAAGGCGCAGGGTGCCTTCATGGCCGATCCACCCCGCGTGCAGATCAGCGAGCCCAGCCAGGCGACGATGGGCGAGAAGAGGGACTTCGAGCGGTCACGGCTGTCCAGCTGGTTCGCCGATTGATGATGTCAGCCCCGGCCGAGATCCAAGGCTGATCCCGCCCGACCTTCCCGGGGCGAGGGCTTATCATTCGGCCGTGCCAGTCCAGCCCGTTGACCCGTGGACCGCGTTCCTCAACTGGCTCTCGACGATCCTCATTCCCGACTGGAACGGGCCTGATCGGCCTGCTGCCGATCCTGCTCATCGTCGGCGTGATCGGCCCGGGCCTGAGCCTGTTCGCGCTGTACTGGCTGTACGTGCGCGTGGGCACCCGGCGCGGCCGAGTACGCACCTATGAACCCGAGCCGAGCGCGGCCACGCTCAATGCCGATGGCTCGCCTACCTTCCCGCCGAACGCCCCCTACTGCCCGACCCACGCGCTGATCTATCCGCCGACCGCGCGCGAGTGCACGATCGACGGCGCTGAGCTGCAGGTGCGCTGCCCGGTCGACGAGTCGGTCCGCGTCGCCGGCCAGCAACTGTGCCGCACGTGCGGAACCCGCTACCAGCTCGGTGCGTCGCTGGCTCCGGTCGCTGTTCGCCGCCACGGCACACCACCAGCCGGCGGGGCCGCGGTCGCCTGATCGAGGCGGACTTCATGACACTGGCCAAACTCTCCTACTACGCCTTCGACGTCGGCACGATCGCGCTGGCCATCGGCTTCGTCCTGCTGGTCATCCACACCACGCTGCTCGCGGTCAGGCGACGGCCGGGCTCGGCGACCGCCCGTCGCCGGCGCCGGCACCGGCCACACCACCGCCACCGCGGTCCTGCCGCCGGGCGCCGGGAGCTCGCTCGGCACCGCCCCCGGGTGCGATCGGCCACGTCTTCGTGTGGGCGTCGTTCGTGCTGATCGGCCTGGGCATGCATCGCGCGAGCCTATCTCGTCGGCCGCGGCCCGTGGGGCAACCTGTACGAGTTCAGCGTCGCCTTCGCGTTCGGGATCCTGCTCGGCTACCTGTACCTGGGCCGGCGCTACCCGATCCGAACGATCGCCTTCCTGCCCATCGGCATGGCCGCGTTCCTGCTGGCCTACGCATTCACGCTGCCGCAGGCCATCAGCCCGCTCGTGCCGGCGCTCGACAACCCGCCGCTGCTGACGATCCACGTGGCCATGGCGATGATCAGCTACGGCATCCTGGCGGTCAGCTTCGGCGCTGCGGTGGGCTACCTGATCCAGGGCCGCGAGAACCGCGTCTCCTGGCTGCCGCCGGCCAAGGTGCTCGACGAGGTCGCCTACCGCGCGGTGATCATCGGCTTCCCGATCTTCGCGACGCTGATCATCCTCGGCTCGTGGTGGGCGGCGATCGCGTGGGGCCGATACTGGGGCTGGGATCCCAAGGAAACCTCGGCGCTCGTGACGTGGCTGATCTACGCCGTCTACCTCCACGCGCGCAGCCAGCGCGGCTGGGCCGGCCGGCCCGCGGCGCTGATCCTGGTCATCGGCTTCGCCGGCCGTGCTCTTCACCTACCTCGGCGGCAACCTGATCTTCGGCGGCTTGCACAGTTACAGCGGGGTTTAGGCCATCTGGCCGTTGGCAGATGGCCGACCGCAACCTAGGGTCACCAATCGGCAGCAGCAATCGACATCGGGGCAGAGAGACATGACAGCACGACGAATCGGCATCCTGACCGGCGGCGGCGACGTCCCGGGCTTGAACTCAGTCATCAAGAGCGTGGTCTACAACGCGACGGAGATCGGCTGCGACGTGATCGGCATCCGTCGCGGCTGGGAGGGGCTGACCCACATGCGCCGGGCCGAGGCGCTGTCGCGCCGGCGGCCGGCTGGACGCCGACTACGTCCGGCCGCTCGATCGGTCAACACGCGCACCATCGACCGCACCGGCGGCACGATGCTCCACACCTCGCGCACCAACCCGTGCAAGATGCGCGCCGAGCGGCTGCCGACCCACCTGCTCGGCCGAGACGCTCGCGCCGCTCCAGACCGAGTGACGGCATCTACGACCTGACGCCAATCGTGCTCGACAACATCGAGTACCTGGGCCTCGACTACCTGGTCACCATCGGCGGCGACGACACGCTGTCGTACTCGAAGGTGCTCGACCGCGCTCGGCGTGCCCGCTGATCGCCATTCCCAAGACGATGGACAACGACGTCCAGGGGACCGAGTACTGCATCGGCTTCTCGAGCGCCGTCACGCGCGCCAAGGAGCTCATCACGCGCCAGCGCACCACGCTCGGCTCACACGAGCGCATCGGCGTGTTCCGCATCTTCGGCCGCGACGCGCGGCTTCTCCGCGCTGTACACCGCGTACGTCACCTCGGCGCGCTGCGTCATCCCCGAGGCGCCGTTCGACCTCGACCGGCTGATCGACGTGCTGGTCGAGGACAAGCGCGCCAACCCGTCGCGCTACGCGTTCGTGATCGCGTCCGAGGGCGCCATGTGGGAGGGCGGCGAGCTGGCCGAGTACGGCGAGGCGGACGCGTACGGCCACCGCCACAAGGTCGACATCGGCTTCGCCCTGTCCGAGCGAGATCAAGGCGCGCACCGGCGCCGACGCGGTCGCACTCCGAGCTGACCTACGACCTGCGCTCGGGTGAGGCCGATTCGCTCGACCAGATGGTCGCGATCACCTTCGCCAACATCGCCGTCGACCTGATCCGCGACGGCGGCATCACCGGCCGGATGATCGCCATCCAGGACGGCAAGTACGCCCACGTGCCGATCCCCGAGCCGGGCAATCCGCGCAAGGTCGACGTCGCCACGATGTACGACCTGGAGCGCTTCCGGCCGCAGTACCACAACCGCCTGGGCCGGCCGCTGCTGCTCGGCTCGACCGTGTCGTCAGCACTGGGCGAGCCCGTCCTGGCCGGCTAGAAGACCTCGGTTTCCCGGCTGCAGGCCCATCCGGGTCCGCCCGTTTCGCGGAGCTGATCGTCGTAGTAGTAGTCGACCAGGTGCTTGGCCTTGCCCATGAGGGATCCGTTGCCCCAATAGGCGTCCATCTTGATCTCCACCCGGTAATCCGTGAACAACGGGTTGGGGTCGGGCTGGGAAAGTCGGCGCGATGGTTCTCCTGCTGAAGTCAGCATAGCCTGGCTGGTACGCGATCCCGTGCTCGACGAAGCCCTTGTAGATCGTCTTCCAGGTGCTGCCCGATGGGCCATGGCGCTGGATCAGCACGCGCCAGCCGACTGGCGTGCCGAAGTGGTCGTCGCCCCATATCTTCGGCGGGCGGACAACGCAAGACGTGAGCAGTCCGGCGCCCGTCTTGGCGTAGTGGCACTTGACCGCGGGCTTGTTCAACGAGTCGCGCTTACGCGCCACGCGCGTCATATGTCCAGATTGCCCTGGTTTCGCTGCCACTGACGCACCGGGCGCGTATTAGGCGCGCCGTGTTGGGCGCGCCTCGTCCAACCTGACACCACGTTCGCGTTGGCTGCGTAGGTGGTGCCAAATCGGCGAGTTTGCGTGGCTGCCGTGTGACTCGTCGCTGCCTGTCACGCAGACGGCGCGTAAGTGGCAAGTTTGCGTGGCTGCCGTGTGACTCGTCGCTGCCTATCACGCAGACGGCGCGTAAGTGGCAAGTTGCGCAGGTGGCGCCGCCCCCGAAACCAGCGGTCGACCAGGACGCACACCTCGTCGCCCAGCATCTCGGCCGCCGAAACGTCCGCCGCACGAGAACGTCTCAGTTGACGGGCCGACTACGATCTGACACGACTTCTCCGACGGGGGCCCGCCCAATGCCTGGAGATGAGCGATGGATGCCGGCGATACACGCCCACGTCGGCGGGATAAGGGGCCCACTGCGATGGGCACTGGGGACGAGATCGACGCGCTCCGACAGAGCGTCGTCCGGCTAGAGGGGCAAGTCGCCGGGCTCGAGCGCGCGCTTGCCGAACTGGGCCGCGGCCTGGGCTGGACGCTCAATTTTCGACCGGGCGCGGCGCCCTCGCCGCCCGTGGTCAGCCCGCCATCGAGCAGCGTTTCGGCGCCCGTTACGCCTCCTGAATCGACGCCGGCGCGGGCGCCGTGGGTGGCGCCAGCGCTGTCGGTGCCGGACCGACCCCTCCCAGTCAGACGGCCTGTTACCTGGGATTCCGAGACCCAGGCGGAGACGCAGCAGCCCATTCCGGGGGCCGGCATCGGCGGCTTCGACTTCGCCGCGTGGGTCACGAACCTGGGCCCGGCCAAGATCCTGGCCCTGGTCGGCGGGGGCGCTTTTCTGCTGGGCATGGCCTACTTCCTGAGCCTTGCCTTCAGCCGCGGCTGGATCACACCCGAGATGCGCGTCGCACTGGGGCTGCTGATCGGCTTCGGCATGCTGCCGGCGGGTGCGCTGCTGTTCGACCGCTTGCGCCCGACCCTCGGCCAGGTCGTCGTGGCGATCGGACTGGCGACGATCGACCTGGCGCTGTTCGCGTCGCGGCTGTACGAGCTCGCGCCCGCCGAATTGGCCCTCGCCGGGGCCCTGATCGCCGCCGTTGCCGCCGGCGTCATCGCCGTTCGGTGGAACAGCCAGCTCGTGGCCGGCATGGGCATTGCCGCGGTCCTCAGCGCGCCGCCAATCCTGTCGGCTTCCGCGAACCTCGTGACGGTAGGCTTTCTGGGCGCGGTCCTGGTCGGAGTCGCCTACGTCTCGCTGCGCCGCGACTGGGAGTGGCTGCCGTGGCTGTCGTTCGCCCTGACGGCACTGCAGCTCCTCGCCTGGCTGATGCCGGGCGGCGTAGCGCCGGCGCTGGTGATGGCCGTCCTCGGTGGCTACTGGGCCCTGTTTGCCGTGTCGGCCGTGGTGCCGGTGCTGGTTGGGGCTCCGCGCCCGGTGCCGACGCCCATCCTGCTGCTTGGCGCCGTCTCCGCGTTCACCGTGCTGGCCGCCTACGAAGGGATCGATGACGCCTGGTTGCGCGGGGCATTCATCGCTGCCCTGGCCCTCGCCAACCTCGTCACCGGGGCGGGCCTCGCCCGCAGGCGTGGGCTCAGCGATGGCCTCGCCCAGGCGGCATTGGGCCTTGCCGCCGCGCTCTACGTGGTCGCCTTCGCGCTCGCCCTTGAGGGACCGGCCGTCCCGATCGCCTGGACCCTTGCGATGGTCGTCAACGCCTGGGTATGGGCACGCTTCAAGCTCGGCCGAGCGGCGGTCGTGGCGACTGCCATCGGGCTGCTGGCCGCCGGCCACCTGCTCGTCGTGGACTACGCAGTGGTCGCCGTCTCACTCAATGGCCAGCCGCGCCCGGAGCAGCTCATCCCCTATGCCGACCCGGAGGGCGTCGCATTGGCCGTGTTCCTGATCGGCCTCGCGGTCGTTGGCTGGCTCAGCCGTGGTGCGGTCGTCCGGCAGCTCGTCGGGAGCGGTGCGGCGCTGCTGGTGGCGGCCACGGTGCCTTTCGAGGCGACCGATCTGGCCGACCAGTATCAAGCGCCGATGATCGTGCTCTGCTGGACGGCCATTGCCCTCGCCGCACTGGCGGCCGATCGGTTATGGCACCCAACATGGGGTGTCGTTGAATCCGATCACCCGCTGCCGATTGTCGGCGCGTTGGTCGGCACGCTGGCTGTCGCCTACCTCGGCTTTCATTATCGGCTTCTCGACTGGTTCGGCCCGGACAGGGTCAGCGGCACGCCCTTCGCCAATGAGCCGAGCCTGATGACGCTGGCAGTCATCGTCGCGTTGTGGCTGCTGGCGGTGTCGCGCGTCGAAACAGCTGAGCGTGTCGCCACCATCTGCCTCTCGCTGTTGATTGCCGGAGCGCTGTTCGGGCAGCAGTTGCCGCATGAGTGGGCGGTCGTCGGATGGTCGGCCCTCGCCGCGGCCACGCTTGTCGGGGCTCCGCTGCGCGGAATCGGAGCGTTGATCGGCCACGCCACGGCCGGGCTGCTCCTGGGCGCCGGCGCGGTGATCACCCTGTTCGTCGTCGCTCCGATCAGCCGATTGGCGGTTCAGCCGGTCACCAATGACATCGGCGGCGGGCCGCCGAACGCGGCCACGATCGCCATCGTCGCGCTGGCCGCCGGGCTCGTGGTCGCCACGTGGCGTGAGGAGCGGGTCCTTGGGACTCGCTGGCTTGGGATCGGTCTGCTGGCTGCGCTGGTCTATGGGCTGTCGGTCGGATTGGTCGACAGCTTCGCCGTGCGGGTGCCAAGTCCTGAAGCGCTCGAGGAGATCGGCAAGCAGGCGCAGGTCGCCCTGACGATCATGTGGGCGCTCGTCGGACTGGGGCTGCTCGGTTTCGGCCTGGTCCGCGACTCGCTCGCCAGCCGTGGGGCCGGGTTGGCCCTGCTCGGCTTGGCGACGGCCAAGGCATTGCTATACGACCTGTCCGCGCTGGACATCGCATACCGCGTGCTCTCGCTGCTCGGCCTGGGCGTGCTGTTGTTGGCCGGCGCATACGCATACCAGCGCCTGCGCGCGAAGTCAGGAACACCGACCGACATCGGCTAGGCGCTCACTTCGCTCACAGCCCCCGGACGGTTGCCTCGAGCCGGGCGGTGAACGTGCGCGCGTCCTCGCCGGGCTCCGCCCGGAGCGGCGCGCCGAACCTGACCTCGACCTTGGCGCGCCGCGGTCGCCGTGCGCCGGGCGGCAGCACGTTCCAGGTGCCGATGATTTGCACGGGGATCACCTGGCAGCCGGTGCGAACGGCGATCAAACCGGCGCCCGGTCGAAATGGCCCGATCTCACCGCTCCGGCTGCGCGTGCCCTCGGGGTAGATGAGCACGCCCCAGCCCGAGGCGAGCAGCTCCTCGATCGCCTTGAGCGACTCCGCCCCGCCGCGGCCCTCACGGTTGAACGGGAACGAGCCGAGCCAGCCGGCGAGGAAGGCCAGCAATCGGTTGCGCCAGAAGTAGTCGGCCGCGGCGGCGATCGCCAGTCGCTGGCGACGGTGTGCGCCCAGGGCCAGCCGGAGGGCGGACGTGTCGAAGTGGCTGGCATGCGTCGGGCACACGAGGAACGGGCTGTCCAGCGCGCGGACATGCTCGGCGCCCTGGACTGCGGGGCCGTGGATCAGCCAGCTGAGCAGCGGCCCAACAACGCGCGCCGTCACCTCGCGCGCCCACCTCGCCGGTCGACTGAACGGCCAGCCCCTCATGGGCGCAGGCCGGCCAGCTCGATGATGCGCAACGACCAGTAGGCAAGTGGCAGCGCGATGAGCAGTGAGTCGATGCGGTCCATGATCCCGCCGAAGCCGGGCAGCCAGTCCCCGGCATCCTTGACCCCGACCTCGCGCTTGACGGCCGATTCGAACAGGTCCCCCCAGACCGAGCCGACGGCCACCAGCGGGACCAGCAGCAGCGCGTACCAGCCGACGATGCCGTGGTCGGGCAGGGTGCCGACCAGTGCCGGCGCGAGCGGAGCGAGCCCGACCGCCGCGCCGATCAGGTTGCCCAGCACGCCGGCGCGCGTCTTGGCCGGCGACAGGCGCGGCGCCAGCGGCGTGCGCCCGAACTTGCGTCCGACGATGAACGCGCCGACATCGGAACCGGCACACGACAGCGCCACCGCCGCGAAGATGACCACGCCCGCCTCGGCGTGCTCGTGGGCCAGCGCGACCGCATGGGCAAGCATGACCGCGATCGAAAGAAAGCCGATCGCGGCGAAGCCCAGGTCGCGCACGGCGCGGCCCGTGTCGGCGCGCACAACCGGCCACAGCAACCCGGTCAGGACGAGCCCGCCGATCAGCCAGTCAGCCGCGCCAACGCCCTGTCGCGCAATGACGACGACGAGCAGGACGTTGGCGACCAGCAGGCCGATCACATGGTGAGCTGGCAGGTCGCCCAGGCGTGCCCATTCCCAAAGGGCGAGCGTACCGATCAGCGCCACGAGCAGTGCGACCCCGAGCGGACCGCCGGCGACGGCCAGGGCGAGCAGGGCGGCCAGCGCGGCGTAGCTGCCGGCCCGCGCGAGCACCACGGCGCCGCCCAGCCGCGCGTCACTCCGGCCCCGCGTGCGAAGCGCGAAGACGCCCGCCGCCACGAGCCCCGCGGCAGCAACAGCGGCGAGCAGCGCGACGGTCCAGGCAGTCGGCGTCATGGCAGCCGCCGCACGGCGACGACGAGCCGTTCGATGAGCGTCAGCGCCGTGCCCGCCAGCAGCAGCGGGCCGAACGCCCACCAGGCACCCGCGCCGACCACCAGGACGAGCAGCGCGAACACGGCCAGCAGGGCCATCCGTCCGGGCTTGGACAGGATGCCGCGGTAGATCCGCTCACCGCCCGCGGCGCGCGCGGTGATGCCGACATGGCTCGCCAGCAGTGCGCCGACGACCCCAAGCAGGACCGTCTCGACCTGCGCTCCGGGCAGGAAGGCGACCGGGGCGAGCAGCGCCACGTCGGCCAGCCGGTCACCAACCTCGTTGTACAGCTCGCCGCGCGGGTGGCCCTGGCCGGTCCGGCGGGCGAGCTGCCCGTCAAGCAGGTTGAGCAGCAGCCGGAGGGCGACGAGCGGCGGGACAGCGAGCAGCAGCCAGGGCTGCCGCGGCGACGCGAGCAGCACCAGCCCGCCCAAGACGGCAACGGGGATTGCCGCGAGCGTCAGCGCGTCCGGGGTGACACCTGCCCCGGCCAGTCGATCGACCAGCGGGGCAAGGCGCGCGCCGATGGCCCCCTTGGCCGCATACAGGTCCATCGCCTCGCCCGCCTCTCTGCGCGTCCGGCGCGCTCGACGGCGCCACGATGGACCTGGGAGCGCGGTTCGTCAACTTCGCCGGGGCGGGTCGGCGGGCGGATCAGCCAGCGCGGGCGGCGCGGGCTACCAGTCGATCAGGACGCACAGCTCGTCGCCAACCACCTCAGCCGCGTGGCCGGGCTCGATGACCAGGTGGTCGCCCGCCTTGGCCTCCACCACCGAGCCGTCCTCCAGGCGGTAGATGATCCGGCCGGCGACGACGTACTCCTTGTGGAATGCCGGGCAGAAATCCTTGCCCGTGCGCGGCTTGGCGTTCTTCTCCCAGCTCCAACCGGGCTTGAGGCGCGAGCGCCAGACGACCGAGTCGCCGACCTGGACCGCTTCGGCGTCGCCGTCGCCGTCGTATTCCTCGGTCGCCTCGGGCTGATCGAGGCTCTTGACATAGACCGCCATCTGGCAAACCCTCTCGAACGTGTAGTTTGGGCCGATGCTAAACGGCCTTGGGGCGCTGCGCGACCGGCTTCTGAATGTCGGTATGCGGCCGACCGACCGGCCGGAGGACCGGGTGCGCAAGGGCGCGCTCGTGCTTACGGCGGTGATGATCGCCGGTCTGGCAACCGTCTGGACGGCCACCTACTTGCTCCTCGGTCGGCCGCTGTCGGCGGCCGTGCCGTTTGCCTACCAGATCATCGTCGTCGTTGGCCTGGTCTACTTCGCGCGCAGCGGCGACTTCAACCTGTTCCGGCTGTCGCAGATGGTCTCGATGCTGGTACTGCCCTTCGTGCTGCAGTGGACGCTGGGCGGTTTCGTCAACTCGAGCGCGATGATGATCTGGGCGTTCACCTCACCGCTCGGCGCACTGGTCCTCTCCGGCCGGCGCCAGGCGGCACTGCTCTTCGCCGGCTACCTGGGCCTGACCGTCGTGTCGGGCCTGATCGATCCCGCGCTTGCCGCCAGCACCACGCCGCTGCCGGGAGATATCCGACAGCTGTTCTTCGTGCTCAACATCGGCGGGGTCTCGACCGTCGTCTACGCCGTGCTGCAGTACTCGGTGGGCGCGCGCGAGCGGGCGCAGCAGGAGACCGACCGATTGCTGCACAACATCCTGCCCGAGCGGATCGCCGACCGCCTCAAGTCAGGCGAGCAACGCATCGCCGACGACCTGCCTGCGGTCAGCGTGCTCTTCGCCGATGTCGCCGGCTTCGCGCCGCTGGCGCGCGAGGCCGGCGCGGCCGAGGTGCTCGCCATCCTCGACCGCCTGTTCACCGCCTTCGATGTATTGGCCGACCGATACGGGCTGGAGAAGATCAAGACCATCGGCGATGCATACATGGCGGCAGCAGGTGCGCCCGAGCCGCGGCCCGACCACGTCAGTGCGGCAGCGGACATGGCGCTGGCGATGGTCGACGAGACGGCGCGCGTGGCGCTGGAGGTGGGCAGGGAGCTGACGCTGCGGGTGGGGATGCACAGCGGGGCGGCGATGGCCGGCGTGATCGGCCGGCGCAAGTTCGTGTACGACCTGTGGGGTGACGCGGTCAACGTCGCCAGCCGCATGGAGTCACACGGCGTCGCGGGCCGCATCCAGGTATCGGCGGCGGTCGAGGCCCAACTGCGCGGGGAGTATCGTTTCGAGGAACGCGGCACGATTGAAGTCAAGGGGCTGGGCCAGATGCGCACCTACTTCCTGCTCGGACGGGCATCCTGAACGTGACCATGCCGGAGCATGACGAGGCGTCCACGGCCGACTGCTGCGCGTCCGAGGTCGACCCGCGCATATCGCGCCACTTCGACACGCGCGTGCGCCGTCTCGCCGTGGATGGCCCGCCGCCGATGGTCGAGGTGTCAAAGGAGCTGTTCAAGCTCCTGGGTGACGTTGCCGATGAGCATCCGACGCTGCTCGAGCTGGGCTGCGGCAGCGGGGCGCTGTCCGTCGCGCTGCTCGAGTCGGGAGCCGTGCGTGCCGACGGCGTCGACCTGTCGGCCGAGAGCCTGGCCGTCGCCCGCGACCGAGCCGAGCTGGCCGGCGTCGCGGATCGGATCAGCCTGCAGCAGGGCGACGGCGCGCTGGTCGAGCTAGAGCCGCACGACTGGGTGGTCCTCGACCGGGTGATCTGCTGTTACCCCGACGTGGATCGGATGATGGCCAACGCGCTCCCGGCAGCGACGCGGCGGTTCGCGTTCTCGGTGCCCAACTCGCGCGGCTGGCGTGGGCTGGTCATTCGCGCGCTGTTCAGGCTGGAGAGCATCACCGACCGGCTCCGCGGCCGGCCCTGCCCGGGCTACGTCCACGACCTGGACATGATCGAAGGCCTGTTGACTGACGCCGGCTTCCGCCGCTTGCGCGATGCCCGGGTCGGGTTCTGGTACACCGCCGTCTTCGAGAAGGGTCCGGCCGCCGCGTAGCTCTCTTCCGGGCCCCGTGGCCGCGCCAATGTGCCCGGGCTGCACAGAAGCGCCGGACGCCGGGGCCTGATGTGCACTGGGCACACATGTCGGGCGATGTGTTCTTCCGTTGGTGCTCCGTGTGCACATCGGAACGCCCTGGAGCGCAAGGTCGAGACGGAGCCCATTCGGGCAGCTGCCGCGGCCCTGAACCGCGAAGCAGACAGACCCTGCCAGGCGACCGAAAACCGTCCACGGACTGTCCCCCGGCGCTCCACCGACGCTCCACAGGCTGCCCACTGCGATTTATTGCCGGACACAAGGCCTAGTGGTGGGCACCCCTATCGAGCCACCAGATGTTGTGGTTTGAGTCTTGACAGCCCCTCCGGCCCGGGCATAGCATTGGCCGATACGGGTGCCGCCCAGATGCCCCGGGCCGGCCCCGCGAGAGGGATCAGAGAGGGAGAGGTAGATGGCTCGAGCGACGGGCTCAGCGAGCACCGCGGACACAGGCGCGAAGGACGACGGAACCACGGTGATCGCCCGCAACCCGGCGCCCAAGCCAACCGCCGCAACCGCCGCCACCGCTGCAAACGGCGCCTCCGCCGGCCCGGTCGACGACCAGGGCCGCTTCAGCGGCAAGAACGTCGCCGGCCTGAAGTGGGAGCGCCGCTGGACCACGCCGGGCATCCACCCGTACGACGAGGTGACCTGGGATCTGCGCTCGGCCGAGATCAAGAACGAGTCGGGCAAGATGGTCTTCGAGCAGACGGACGTCGAGGTGCCCTCCTTCTGGAGCCAGCTGGCCACCAACGTCGTGGTGTCGAAGTACTTCCGCGGCCATCTCGGGACGGCCGGTCGCGAGCGAAGCGTCAAGCAGCTGATCGACCGCGTGGTGAACACCATCGCCGGCTGGGCCGCGACGCAGCACTACTTCGCCAGCGACGAGGACCTGCTCACCTTCAAGGCCGAGCTGACCCACCTGCTGGTGCACCAGAAGATGGCCTTCAACTCGCCGGTCTGGTTCAACGTCGGCGTCGAAGAGCGCCCACAAGGGTCGGCATGCTTCATCAATTCCGTACAAGACAACATGGGTTCGATCATGGACCTGGCCAAGACAGAGGCGATGCTGTTCAAGTTCGGATCCGGGTCGGGCGTCAACCTGAGCCCGCTGCGTGGTGCCAAGGAAAAGCTCTCGAAGGGCGGCGTGGCCAGCGGGCCCGTTTCGTTCATGCGGGGCCTGGATTCCTTCGCGGGCGCGATCAAGTCGGGCGGCACGACCAGGCGTGCGGCGAAGATGGTCATCCTCGATGCCGATCACCCGGACATCGTTGACTTCATCGACTCCAAGGCCAACGAGGAGAAGAAGGCTTGGGCGTTGATCGAGCAGGGCTATGACCCGAGTTTCACCGGTGAGGCCTACGGCTCGGTGTTCTTCCAGAACGCCAACCACTCGGTTCGAGTCACCGACGAGTTCATGCGCGCCGCCGAGCAGGACGGGCCTTGGAGGACCCACGAGGTCACCAGTGGCAAGCCGGCGGGGACGTACAAGGCGCGCGAACTCCTCGCAAGGATGGCCGACGCTGCCTGGATCTGCGGCGACCCGGGCGTCCAGTACGACACGACCATCAACGACTGGAACCCGGTGTCCAGCACGGACCGCATCTACGGGAGCAACCCCTGTAGCGAGTACATGTTCCTGAACGACACCGCCTGCTTCGCGCCCGAGACGCGAATCAGTACTCCGGACGGGCTGCGAACCGTGGTCGATCTCTTCGAGGCGCAGCGGCGCGGCGAGCAGGTGATGGTAACGACGGACATTCGTGGTGAGAATGATCATCGCCGGCTTACGGCGCATCGGCCTGCCCAAGTCACCAAGGTCGGCGAACGGCCCGTTTACAGGATGCGGCTGTCGGACGGCCGACAGATCCGCACGACCGCGGATCATCGCTTCCTGACCGGTGATGGGAGCTGGAAGGAACTCCAGCAGCTCAGGGTCGGCTTTGATCGGATAGCCGTTCGCGAATCCGGCAACCCGGTCGCCTTCAAGTCAACGGATGCCGACGTTCGGCGATGGCAGATGCTCGGCTGGATGACCGGAGATGGCGTCTTCTCCAAGGGCAACGCAGCACTTGTTTTTGGGCCAAGCGAGCGCTCCACCGCCGAGTGGATGATGCAGGAATTGAACGTGCTGCTCGAGGAAGGGCGAGCGCGCGCCGCGACCGTGGAGGGACTCGAGCGGAGCCTGTGGCGAGGTGCCCTACTGACCAACGACGGTATCGAATACCCAATTGGCCAGCGCGGCAGAGTGAGTGTCGGAACGCAGGCGAGTGGCGTTCTCCAGATGACCTCAAAGGCTTCGGCGTTGGTCCGGCTGCTCGAGGATCAATACGGCTTCAAACAGGGCACGGCAATCTATAAGGACGTCCCGACAGAGATCCATCGGGTCGCCGACGATCTGAAGATTGCCTACCTTCAGGGCCTATTCTCGGCTGACGGCTCTATCCGCCAGGCTGCGACGGCGACGGAACCGGAACTGCTTCTGGCATCCTCGTCGCCGACCCTGCTGCGTTCCGTGCAGCTGCTCCTCGCGGACCTTGGCATCACGAGCCGGATCAGCTGGACGCATCCGACGGGCCGCAAGAACCCGCAGGGCCAGCTTCATATCTACAACGAGCAGGCTCGGACCTTCTTAGCCATAGTGGGTTTTGCATGCTCCGAGAGCAAGTCGAAGAGGGCCGCCCAGGTACTGGGTGCCGCCTTCGCCGGCGCGCACAAGAACCCGCGTCCGGCCAAGGTCTTGTCCGTCGAGCCGGACGGGGTCGAGACCGTCTATGACATCACTGAGCCCGCCACGCATTCGGTGATCGCCGAGGGCCTGATCGCCCACAACTGCAACCTGGCCAGCCTCAACCTCATGAAGTTCGTAGGTGATGACGGCGAGTTTGACGCGGAAGCATACAAGTTCGCGTGCCGCGTCACCATCACGGCCCAGGAGATACTGGTCGATAACGCGGGCTATCCAACGCCTCAGATCGAGGCGAACTCGCATAGGTTCCGTCCACTCGGAATCGGTTACGCGAATCTCGGCGCGCTATTGATGAGTCGCGGACTTGCCTACGACTCCGACGAAGGGCGCACGTACGCGGCGGCAATCACGGCAATCATGACTGGCGAGTCATATCGGCACTCGGCTGAAATCGCACGTGATCACGGCGGTCCATTCGCGGAGTACTCCGTGAACAGGGAGCCATTCCTTCGGGTCATCAACAAGCATCGGCAGGCGGCGTATGAGATCTCTGATCGCCATGCTCCTGCCGAGCTTGTCGGTGCAGCGCGCGAGACCTGGGATGAGGCACTCGAACTGGGCACGCAGTTCGGGTATCGAAATGCCCAGGTCTCGTTGCTCGCTCCGACTGGGACCATAGCTTTCTATATGGATTGTGATACCACCGGGGTGGAGCCAGACATCGCGCTGATCAAGTACAAGAAGCTGGTCGGCGAGGGCTTCCTCAAGATCGTCAACCAGACCGTGCCGGCCGCGCTGCGGAAGCTCGGCTACAACCCGGCCCAGGTCGAGGAGATCGTCCACTACATCGACGAGCGCGAGACGATCGAGGGCGCGCCCGGCCTCAAGCCGGAGCACCTGACCGTCTTCGACTGCGCCTTCAAGCCGGTCAACGGCGAGCGCTCGATCCACTACATGGGCCACGTCCGGATGATGGGCGCCATCCAGCCGTTCCTGTCTGGCGCGATCAGCAAGACGGTCAACATGCCCGAGGCGGCCACGGCCGACGAGATCGCCAGCGTCTACATGGAGGGCTGGAAGCTCGGGCTGAAGGCGATCGCCATCTATCGCGATGGGTCGAAGCGGAGCCAGCCGCTCTCGACGGGCAAGAAGAAGGACAAGAACGCGGGGGTCACCGAGCAGGTGTCGGCGGCGGCGGCGCCGGTTGTGGCTGGACTCGCTGGGGAGCCCAAGCCTTACCGGCGCCGTTTGCCGGATGAGCGGCGCGCCGTCACGCACAAGTTCCAGGTCAGCGGGCACGAGGGCTACATCACCGTCGGGCTGTATCCGGACGGCCAGCCGGGCGAGATCTTCCTCAAGATGGCCAAGGAGGGCTCAACCGTCAGCGGCCTGATGGACACGCTGGCGACGATGACCTCCATCGCGCTCCAGTACGGCGTGCCGCTGCGCGACCTGGTCAACAAGTTCGCCCATTCGCGCTTCGAGCCGGCCGGCTTCACGGGCAACAGCGAGATCCCGATCGCCAAGTCGATCGTGGACTACGTCTTCCGCTGGATGGGTTCGAGGTTCCTCTCGAAGGATGAGCGGGATTCGCTGGGCATCATCAACCGCGACGACAGTGCGGCGTCGGCCGTGGCCGCAGAGCCGCCGAGCTGGTCGGATCCTCGGCCGGCGCCTCCGGCGCCTTGACGGCCTCGGCCCCAGACGCAGACTCGTCGTCTTCCGAAGCACGTGTATCGTCTGTGAGTAGCGCTCTTCCCCTCACTTCCAACAGGGAAGGGCTGAAGAGCGATCCCATCGGGGAGGCCGGTGGGCCCAAAACGTCGGCAATGACTGCGGAGCCTCCTCCTGCAGGAGCCGTCGACGGCACCGACCTCCCCGTCCTCTCCAACGGCCACGCGGGCAACGGGCACGCCGGCACTAACGCCAGGCCGATCAAGCCGCTCTCCGTCGAGCTGGGCGGCGGCCCGAAGGTCGCGTTCTCGGTCTCCGCGGACTCGCCGTCCTGCGCCGACTGCGGCTCGATCATGGTGAGGAACGGCAGCTGCTACAAGTGCCTCAACTGCGGCTCCACCAGCGGCTGCAGCTGACTCTGCGCCCGTGGTCGCCACATCCGCCGACCACAAAGGCGCTATGCCATGATTTCCAATCCCACCAGCCGGCGAGTAGATGCGCTCAGGCTGGCCGAGGAGGGTCAGGTCGTCGGATCGACTCCTTCACCGGGCTGACCCACTTCCGAACTGGAGTCCGATGGCCCCGCGGACGCGGTTGCTTCTGACTCCTCGAGCGGCACTGGCAGTCGGGGCGCGCCAGAGGTCCAAGGTCTAAGTGCTTGGACCACCAGTCGGTAGAAATCGATCACCTGTTGCTTTGACTCTCCCACGAAGGAGCCTTGGCCCTTCCCCCGCTTGATACCCATCTCCCGAGCCAGGGCCAGCTTGAAGCTGCGTGGTTCGCGCTTCGGATCCGGGCTCCAGAGGAGGCGCTCAGGCTTCTCGATTGTCTGCTTCAGCAGCTCGGACGTCGTCTCCCTGACGAGTGGGAAGGTCGCGTCGATCCGGAGGGTCGCGGGCGCGTCCTTAAGCTGGCGGAGCAGCCAAGTGATGCGGGTCTTCGACCGGCCTTCTCTCGGCGCAGCGACGTCGACACTGGTGGTCACGAGCCGGGTTCGGAGGTCGACGGCGATATCGACGGGCGCGATCGCACCGGGGACCTTGACGCTCGCCTCGAGCCTTCCGGCATCGACCAGTTCTCGAACAATCGACTGCCGGCGCGCGCCAGGATCGAGTTTGCGCGACCACACTGCCGTCACTTCACGACCCAGGTCCTGCCTCAGACCAAGAGCCAGCCACTGGACGAACTCCTCCCATTTGGCCGCCACATCGCGAGCGCCCGCGTCACTCGCGCGCAATGTCTGGGCTCTCGCAGCGTCACGCACCGTGACCCATTTGTCGCCCATGTCGGTGAAGCCGCCAGCTCCAGTCTTCTCGTTGTCGAGATAGGCGATCAACTCGCCCAAGAGCCATGCCTGATCCGGATCGCTGACGCCACGGTGCCTGTGTTGGTCGATCGCTTCGGTCATGATCCGCCACCAAGAGAGATGCCGGAGTGTCGTCCTCCTCAGCTTCTTGGGATCAACGTGCACGGGCGATTCGGCCGGCGAGGACACGATCTGATTGGAGATCGTCAGGATGGCCTGAATGTCGTTGAGACGGGCCAGATCTAGATACGTCGAAACCTGATCTGGTTTGAGTGGCGCGTTGCCGGTCTTCACCTCTACCAAGCAGCGCCAGATCGTCTTTCCTCTGTCGACAACTATTCCGCCGTCCGGGATCGAAACCTGGTCGTCGACCTCGGACTTGAAGCGGACCTCGGTGTACGTCCTTATGCGGCCGGCAGGTGCGTCCAAGTGCGCGAGTAGCGCGCGGCCAAACTCTGGAACCGCGGCCATCACAGCCAAGAGCGAAGAGGTCGCCCGCTGCTCCTGTTCGTCTTGGCCACCGATTTCGGTTGTGGGTATCAGGCGAGCCGGATGCCAGGCGTCCTCGATGCGCTCCCCTACGCCCTTGAGCGGCCGACTCATCGAACCCTCCAGTTCCCTGCCAGAGTGCGATATTAGTCGCCCACCATCTCGGCGGCGACCAAGATCTGGCGAGGGACATGCACCTCTATCGCGGGTCCACTGAGCAGTTCATTGGCGATGCCGTCCGGGCGCGACTGGCGGGCCAGCTGGCAGACCGATTCTTCGACGAGTACCGCTACCGACCGTCACCCTCCGAAGTCACCTCGTGGCAGAACTCGCTGCGGGCCATGGCGGACGTCCTCCAGCTGGCCGATCTGCGGGACCAAGGAATCCTCGTCGAGCTTCGGCTGCCGCTGACGTCGAAGCGGCTCGACTGCCTGGTTACGGGGTCAAATCCGGAGCGGGGCGACTCAGCAGTCATCGTGGAGCTGAAGCAGTGGACGAACGTCGGTCGGTCGACCATCACCGAATGCGTTACCGTGCCGATCGGCGCTCGCATCCGCGATCACCTTCACCCGTCAGCACAGGTGCGGAACTACGAGCGCTACCTGCAGGACACGCACCCGGCGTTCACGGACGGCAGCGTTTGGCTGGCCGCCTGTTCGTACCTCCACAACTCATCATTTGATCCCAAATCGCCGCTGTGGAGCGCATCGTTCGCGTCCCTGACCGACTCATACCCAGCCTTCTCGGGTGACCAGGCGGACGCTTTCGCCACCTACCTAGATGAGAGGGTCGCCGGGCCGGACGACGGCTCGATCCTCGATCGGATCGCAGTGAGCGCGTTCCGGCCGCATAAGCGCCTGCTCGACCACGTGGCTCGCGTGATCAAGCACGAGCCTGCGTTCGTGCTGCTCGACGAACAGCAGGTCGCGTTCAACGCGATCATGGACGAGGTGACGGCGGCGGGCCAGAACGCCCGTCAGGTTGCTTTCCTGATTCGGGGCGGCCCCGGTACTGGCAAATCCGTGATCGCGGTCAACCTGATCGCCGAGCTGTCAGCACTCGGCCTCAAGTCCGTTCATGCAACCGGCTCGAAGGCTTTCACCGAGAACCTCCGCCAGACCGTCGGCGTTCGCGCGTCGGCCCTATTCAGCTACTTCATGAGCCTGGCCGGCGTCACCGATCCGTTCGATGTAGTCATTCTCGACGAGGCTCACCGAATCCGTGAGGTCAGTGGCAACCGATTTACGCCACGTGCGAAGCGAACGGGCAAGTCTCAGATGGACGACCTGCTGGATGCCGGCCGAGTGACGGTCTTCTTCATCGACGATCTGCAGGTCGTGAGGCCGGAGGAGGTCGGCAGCTCGGAGCTGATCCGGATGTCAGCGGCCGCTCGCGGTATCCCGGTACGGGAATACGAGCTCGAGGCGCAGTTCCGCGCCAACGGCTCTGACGCCTTCATCCAGTGGATCGATAGCACCCTCGAGACAGCCCGCACACCGCAAGTCCTGTGGCCGTTGGATGACCCGTTCGAGTTCCGCGTCGTGCCGTCCGTCGAGGAGCTCGAGAGCCTCATCCGGCTACGGGCTGGCGAGGGTCACACTGCTCGCCTCGCGGCTGGATTCTGCTGGCCTTGGTCGGACCCGCTTCCGTCCGGCGAATTGGAGGCCGACGTGGTCATCGGCGATTGGCAGATGCCGTGGAACGCGCGGCCAGAAGTTGGGGTCCTGGCTGCCGGCGTGCCGAAGTCGTACTACTGGGCCACCGACCCGCGCGGTCTCGACCAGGTCGGCTGCGTGTACACAGCCCAGGGCTTCGAGTTTGACTACGCCGGCGTGATCTTTGGGCCCGATCTGGTCTACCGCCCGGGCATAGGCTGGGTGGGCCAGCCCGAAGAGTCGAAGGACCGCGTCGTGAGCCGCGGGAACCGGGAGGCCTTCACTGACTACGTCAAGAACACATACCGGGTTCTCCTGACCCGTGGTCTGCGCGGCTGCTACGTGTACTTCATGGACCTACAGACGCGCGACTTCTTCCTGAGCCGCCTCGAGCGGTCGCGGGCCACGCACGCACTCGCGGCTGAGGCAGGCGCCGACTACTCTCCTGATGATGACGCTGGAGGCTCAACCGCTCCCGCCGGGTGACAGCGGAGCAGCGATTCGCTGAGAAGCTGATAGTCGAGACCGTAGCGAGCTAGATCGGTGTGCGCGCGGTCCCGCACAAGTTCGTTCTGGAAAAACAGCAACTGGCTGACCGTCGATGGGCTGTCGTGGGATCCGCCCGTGCTGATGGAGGCGTGGGCGCACATCGGTGCTCCGAAGTCAGCGCAGAAGGCCAAAGTGATGCTGGACGCGCAGCTCGTAGAACCGGCTGCGGCTGATGCCCGCCTCGCGGCACAACTGGATGACCGGCGCCTCGTTCCGCTCGGCCCGGTCGAGGAGCGCCTTTCGCAGGCGTGCCAAACTGTCAGCTGGGGCCACCGTCCATCCTCCGCTGTCGATTGCCAAACCAACAGCGTCAGGGTAAGCAGTGGTCCCCTTTCCATGTCCGCGGTGTCCGGCTTCACCGTGGGCTGCAAGGCCTAGACGCAACTCAAACTGACCTAATACCAGTTTGATCGACTCCTTGCCAGACGCGATGGCTCCCTCGTAGGCTCCGTGGGACGTGCAACCCCGTGTCCGTTTCGCCCGAACCAGCGACGACGTGAGCGTTGCCTATTGGGTGCACGGCAGCGGCCCTGTCCTTGTCCAGACACCCCTTGTGCCGTACAGCCACGTCGAGATGGAATGGCAGAACCCTTATCTACGCGGTTGGTACGAGCTGCTCGGGCAGTTCGCCACCGTCGTCCGCTACGACGGTCGCGGGACCGGCCTGTCGTCGCGCGATGTGGCCGACGTCTCACTCGACGCACAGGTGCGCGACCTGGCGGCGGTCGTCGAGGCGGTCTCGAACGACCCCGTCGCGATCATGGGTGTCTTTCACAGTGGACCGCCCAGCATCGCCTACGCCGCCGACCATCCCGAACGGGTGTCCCATCTGCTGCTCTGGTGTACCTACGCGACCGGTGCGGGCTACTGGCGGGCGGCCCAATCGGAGGGGCTGCGCGTTCTTCGCCAGACCGACTATCGACTGTTCCTGCGCACGGCGGCTCACGAGCTGCTCGGGTGGGCGGATGACAAGGAGGCCGAGCGCTACTCGAAGCTCATGGAGGCGGCCGCGTCACCAGAGGAGGCCGACCGGCTGCTCGCTGCCACCCGCGTCTTCGACGTCGCCGCCGAGGCAGCCCAGGTTGCGCGCCCCACTTTGCTGCTGCATCGACGCGACCTTGACTGGATCGACGTCTCGCTGAGCCGTGACCTCGCTTCGCTCATCCACGACGCCCAACTGACCGTGCTCGAGGGGCGGTCGCCGATGCCCGGTGTCGGCCAACCTGAGGATGCAGCCCGGGTCATTGCCGGGTTCCTCGGCGCACATGGCGCATCGGGCAATATCGCTTCCCGGCAGCCGGACCAACCAGAGCGCGTGCTGGCCACGATCCTCTTCACGGACATCGTCGGCTCCACACAGCGGGCGGCGCAGATCGGCGATCGAGCCTGGCATGACCTTCTCGATCGCCACCACGAGGCCGTCCGCGCAATCCTCTCGCGCTTCAAAGGTCGCGAGATCGACACCGCCGGTGACGGGTTCCTCGTCCTCTTCGACGCACCCGGGCCGGCGATCCGCGCTGCGCAGGCCGTGACAGAAGCGGTCCGCGAGCTTGGTCTCGAGGTGCGCGCCGGTATCCACAGCGGCGAAGTGGAGGTGGCCCGAAACGACGTTCGCGGGATTGCGGTCCATGTCGGCGCCCGGGTCATGGCTCTCGCCACGGGCGGAGAGGTCCTCGTCTCTTCGACGGTCAAGGACCTCGTGGCGGGTTCAGACATTGGCTTCGACGATCGCGGGATGCATTCGCTCAAGGGCGTCCCAGACGACTGGCACCTCTTCAGCGTCCGTTCCCAATGACGCGAGCGATGCCCATCCGCTTCGGAGCCACGATCCTCCAGGTCGTGCCCTTCCCGCAGGTCCGTGACGACTTCGCCTTCGCCGAGTCGATCGGCCTCGACAACGCCTGGGTGATCGACCAGTTCGGGATCGACGGCGAGCCGGAGATGCCCCTGCTCGAGGCGTGGACGACGCTGGCCGCGCTCGCGGAAGGGACCGAGCGGATCCGCATCGGTGCGTTGGTGACCAACGTCGCCATGCGCAATCCCGGCGTCCTCGCGAAGTCGATCCTGACGGTCGACCAGGTCTCCGGCGGCCGCGTCGAGGTCGCACTGGGCGGCGGGTTCTACCCGCTTGAGCACGCGGCGCTCGGGATCGACTTCCTCGATGGCGCCGGCCGCGGTGAGCGCCTGCGCGAGGCGGTCGCGATCCTCGACCGGGCGCTGCGCGGCGAGGTCGTAAGCCACGACGGAGTGCATTTCCGCCTCTCCGAGGCCACTTTCCGGCCAACCCCGACGCAGCAGCCACGCCCGCCGTTGTGGGTCGCCGCCCAGGCATCGAGGTCCCTCCGCGTGGCCGTCCAGCACGCCGAGGCGACCGTAAGCCTGGGCGAGCAGGGCAAGGGAACCGAGGATTCGCTGCCCGCGTTCCGCGCGCGCATGGCGAGGATCGACGAACTGTGCGTCGAGGAAGGCCGCGACCCTGGAACGCTGCGCCGCTGCTACTTCGCCGGCTGGGCGAATGAGCCCATCTTCGCCTCGGTCGAGGCGACGGCAGAGCTGATCGGCCGCTACGTCGAGGCGGGCGCGACCGACTTCACGTTCTACCTCTACAACCCCGCTGAACCACTCCTTGACGAGCTCGTCGCCACGCATCGGATGGCGACGCGAGACCAGTTCGAGCGAATCGCAGCCGATGTCTTCCCGGCCTTCCGGGACTAGGTATGTGCAACGTCCCTCGCGCGATCGAACGCGTGTTCACATACGTGCACCGGATCGGCCGCGCGTGACGGACGCATACTGCTGAGGTGGGCGAAGGACTAACGCGTGTCGCCGGCTTGATCCTTGTTCTGAGTGCGTTGCCGATCATGCTCATCGGTCTTGCCTCCCTCGTATATGCGATTGCGTTCGCGTCGCCCTGCGCGCCTCACGCGCCGGTCTGCCGCTCAACTTGGCCGGTGGGTTTCATATTCGCCGGGCTCGTGATTGCCGTCGGCATTGCCCATGTGGCGATCGGCATCGGGCTCGTGCGTGGCACGCGCATCGCTCAGTTCGCCGGCCTGGCCACTTCGGTCGGTGGCCTCCTCTTCGCGGCGTACCTCGGCCAATCGGCATTCAGGCCGATCTCGTTTATCGACCTGGACCCGGCTACGCCCGGCTTGGAGCCGGTCTACAACAACAACTTGATCGCGAGCATCGCGGTCGCGCTCGCGTACGGCGTCGTCGCCGTCGTCCTGCTGATAAGTATCCGCCGTGGCGTCCGGCCAGCCGGAACCAGGGGGCATCGTCAGTCGTCACACTGACTGATGAGGGTTCTCGCGGTCATCGCCGTGATCATCGCCGTTGGTTGTACGCCGGCGCGTTCTCCGGGCACGAGCGCGCCGATCGATCAACCAACCAGCACGCCGGCCCCTACGCAGGCGCCCGCGACCGCCTCGCCCATGGCCGTCGTCGGCCAGATCACCGAATCGCGGTCGCAGATTGCCCGGAATCCGGCGACGGCGGCAAGCCAGGGTCAGCTGGCCGAGCTGGTGGCCGGCGACCGCTCGGTCGCCTTCGATCTGTACCACTACTTGGTCGAAACCGAAGGCGGCAACCTTTTCATCTCGCCCTATTCGATCAGCACCGCGATGTCGATGGTCCTTGCCGGGGCGCGCGGAGACACTGCCGGCGAGCTGGCGGCGACTTTGGGTGTCGGGCAATTGGGATCTGATTGGCACCTGGCGCGCAACGCGCTGGAACTCGAGCTTGCCGCGCTCGCCGACTACGACCCGCCCGGAGACGGCGATGCGGTCCCGTTGACGCTGGAGCCGACCAACGCGATCTTCGGCCAGGCGGGCTACCCGTTCAAGCAGGACTTCCTTGACATCCTCGCCGCCAACTACGGCGCCGGCATGAACGCCGTGGACTTCAAAACCCAGACCGAGGCGGCGCGCCTAGCCATCAACGCCTGGGTCGCCGAGCGCACCCGCGATCGGATCGAGGAACTCTTGCCCCGGGACTCTATCGACACTTTGACCCGCGCCGTGCTCGTGAACGCCATCTACTTCAAGGCCAACTGGGTGTACCAGTTCAATCCGGACATGACCGAGTCGGCGCCCTTCCACCTGCTCGATGGGTCGACCGTCGACGTACCGATGATGCACGGCGGCGGAACGACTTATGGCGCCGGCGATGGCTGGCAGGCCGCCCAGCTGGCCTACCACGGCGGGCCGTCGATGCTGGTGGTCGTGCCCGACGAGGGTCGTTTCGCCGAAATCGAAGACCTGCTTGATGCCGAGTTCCTGGCCCAGATCGAAAGCAAGCTCGGTACGTACGACCTTGACCTGCGCCTGCCGCGCTGGGAAACGGATAACCGTCTCGACCTGATCCCGCCGCTGAGGTCCCTCGGAGTTGATCTCCTTTTCGACCCCAACGCGGCGGATCTGAGCGGCATCGCGGATGTCGAGCAGCTCTACGTATCCGACGTCATCCACCAGGCCAACATCACCGTTGACGAGCAGGGCACCGAGGCCGCTGCCGCGACCGCTGCGGTGGTGGGGACAACAAGTGCACCTCCGCCGGCCAACCTGACCGTCGATCAACCGTTCATCTACCTCATCCGTGGCGGGCAAGCCGGCGAGATCCTGTTCATGGGCCGCCTGCTCCAGCCCTGACGCCCGGCCGGCTCGCCCGGCCATCGGTGGCGACATCGGCCGTCGCGAGCACCGCCGGCCTGGGCCGCAACGATGTGGTTGACTAAGTCTGCGGACTAAGTCATAGTCGGTGGCATGACCGTGAATGTCCATGAAGCCAAGACCCACCTGTCGAAGCTGCTCGCGCGCGTCGCCGCCGGGGAGCGAATTGTCATCGCCCGCGCCGGTCGGCCGGTAGCAATTCTGGGGCCGATAGATCAACCCGCACCGCGCAAACCGGGTCGCGATCGGATCGTCATCCACGCCGACTTCGACGAGCCGCTCGAGGAGTTCGACCCTGCACACGGCACCGAGTCCGACCCGCTGGTCGAGCCCGGGCGGTGAACGTCCTGCTCGACGCCCATGTCGTCCTGTGGTGGGCATCGTCGGGCGGCGCAAAGGTTTCCCCGCGCGCGCGTGAGCTGATCGAGGATGGGGCGACGGTGGCATTGGTGAGCGCGGCGGTGCTGTACGAGATCGCCATCAAGGCGCGCATCGGCCGGCTCGAGCTGCCCGCTGAACCAGAGGCCTACCTGCCCCAATTGCTCCGCCGCCACGCCTTTGGCGTGCTGCCGGTCGAGGAGTCCCACGCGCTCCGCGCCGGCGCACTGCCGCTCATCCACCGCGATCCGTGGGACAGGCTGCTTGTCGCCCAGGCGCAGGTCGAGAGAATCCCGATCATCACGCCCGATCCAGCTATCGCCCAGTACGACGTCGACGTCATCTGGTAGAGCCTGCTGGTGAGGCCCACGCTCGCTCTCAATACTGAGTACACTTGTACTCATGATTGAGTCCAATGATGCGGCGGGGGTTCTGCTGGGAAGGTCGGCTATTCGGCGGAGGATCCTTAGTCTGCTGTACCTCAATCCTGAGAATCGCTACCACGTTCGTGAGATAGCGCGGCGGGCAAAGACCAGTGCCGGAACGGCCAGTCGGGAGCTTGGGAAACTCCAGGATGCCGGCCTGGTCGCGCGAACGCCCGAGGGTCGGCAGGTGTACTTCCAGGCCCGCCGGGATTCGGCCATCTACGAACCGCTGAGTCAGGTCGTGCGACGCACGATCGGTGTTCGCGAGGTTCTTCGTGGGCAATTGGCCGGTCTATCGGGGGTTGAGTCGGTGGTTATCTTCGGATCGTATGTTTCGGGGAGGATGCGACCCGAGTCGGACATTGATCTCCTGGTTGTCGGCAATCCGGATCGCGACGAGTTGACCGACCGCCTCGAGCGTGCTCAAGCAGAGGTGAGACGTCCGATCAACGAGGTGGTCATGGATCCAGCTGAGCTAGCAAATCGGCGCCGGCAGGGCGATGGCTTCGTGGCATCGATCGATGAGGGCGGCACAATCGAAGTCCTGCCGTGACTCCATCGAGCGCACCCAGGCTTGACGAGCTCGTCGCCGAGGGCCGGCTACGCCGCCAGAGCGCCGACCGTCAAATGCTCGAGAAGACCCTCGAATTGGCGCACCAGGACGTCGCCGCTGCGTCAGTGATGGAGGAAACCTCACTCAGCTGGACGGAAGCGATCCTGTACGAGGCCGGCCTCCGGTGCACACGGGTCATCGTCCAGGCTGCGGGCTGGCGCATCGCTGCCGATCGGGGGCACCAGACGGCCATCGACGCAGCCGACGCCTTGACCGATGGCCGGCTGCATCGAATCCTTCTTCGTCTCCATCGCATGCGACGGGTTCGACACGAGTTCATGTACGAGTTGGGCCGCGAGCCTTCACGAGCGGATGTGGCACAAGCGCGACGTGATGTGGCGGCTCTGCTCGCCGAAGCACAGGCCGTCGTCTCAAAGTTGAGCTAGCGCCGTCGGCGTCTGAGGGGCGTGGCTGCCGCTGCTAGCTACAGGTGCAGCAACAGGCGCAATCGGCGGTCGACCTCGGCCATCAATGTCGGTGAAAGACGTGGCCCCCAAGGTCCGTCCCGAAGTCGGTCGACAGAAACCGCCCGAACCTGTTCACACATCGCGTAACTGCGAGCGCGAATGCCTCCCTCGGGCGGCTCGATCTCAACTCGTGACGGAGAGGCACTGGGCGTCCTCGTGAGCGGAACCACGATCACCAACCCGGCGGCGGAGTTGTTCATGCCGTCGTCGGAAACAATCAACGCCGGTCTGTCGCCAGCCTGCTCACGACCCACGACCGGATCAAGGCTGACGCGCCAGACCTCACCCCGTAGGACGGCCATCTACTTCTGCTCCAGCCCGTCCATCAGCGTGGCGTCCCACAGCGCACGCTCGGCCAGTTCCTGCTGCCACGCATCGGGGTCGTCCCGCAGGGCGCGGTATGCGGCGTCCATGTCGCGAAAGAAGCGGTCGGCCTCGTAGCGATCCACGGCCTCTTCGAGCACGACGCTCATCGGCTTGCCGTCGGCCCGCGCGAGGCCCTTGAGCCGGTCATAGGTGCGCGCCGGGACTCGAATGGTGCTGGTCGGACTGGGCATGCTGGGACCTCGGGCGTCGATTGGAGACAACTGTTGTCTACTCGTCAATATACGCGATTGTCGACTCGATTGGCGCTTCGCTTGTCGACCGCCCAAGATGCCGGCCACATGCGCGAGGGTAGTAGTGGCCACTTGGCCGCGGCTTATCGGGATCGCGTCCGAGCCGGAGTGTGCCATGCGACGACGAGTAGAATCCTTGACGACCGATGACCGAACGCCGTTCTGCGCGCCGTGCCGTGATCTGCAGTTTCGCCCTGGCCGCCTCGCTCGCCCTGGGTGGCTGTGCGGCAGCGGCCCCGGTGGCCTCGCCTGCTGGCCCCTCCCCGACCGCTACCGCCCTAGCCGCCCTGCCTGCCGAGGTGAGCGTCGCTGAGGCCGCCGCGCTGCGCGACGGCGGGGCGCTTGTCCTCGACGTCCGTGAGCCGGACGAATGGACGGCGGGCCACATCCCAGACGCGACGCTCATCCCGCTCGGCCAGCTCGCGGGTCGGCTGGGCGAGGTCCCGCTCGACCGCACGATTGTCGTGGTCTGTCGGTCCGGGAACCGCTCGGCTCAGGGCCGCGACATCCTGCGCCAGGCCGGTTACGTGACCGCCACGAGCATGGCCGGCGGGATGAACGACTGGACCGCGGCCGGCCTGCCGGTCGCCACAGGGCCCTGAACGCAGGTCGTCATCAAGGTGATCTGACCTATGAAAAAGCCGCCCGCATCGCTGCGGACGGCTTTCGTCTGTGACTGAGTCGCGCCTAGGCGGCGTGAACTCGGCTCGCGCGAGGGCCCTTGGGGCTCTCTTCGATCTCGAACTCGACCGACTCGCCCCCGACCAGGCGGTCGAAGTCGAGCGTGGAATCGAGCGAGTTGCGGTGGAAGAAGTATTCCTTCGCGTCCGCAGCGCTGATGAAGCCGAAGCCGCGATCGGCAACGACCTTCTTGATGGTACCGGTGGTCACAATGACCCTCCATCTCTTCTCGAACGACGGACTCTGACGCACGATCTGTTCGAGAAGGAGTCGATCACACGGTGCCACCGCGCAGTGCGGCGAGCATCCAGCCTACGCCATCCAGGCCAAGCGCGTACGAAAAGCGGCAGATCCCGGGGGACTGGATCAGGGTTCATCGGCCGGCACGGGATGCGCGTCGCGAACATAGGCCACAATCAGCGCCTGCAACGTGCCCTCGGTATCGGGCGCTTCGGCTGGGCGACCGATCCTGAAGGCAACCGCTTCGAGCTGTGGGAGCCGGCTTCCCCGCCCGCGGCCATGTGAATGGAGATAGCCAGATGACCGAGACGCCTCCCTCCCCCGTCATCCAGATGCGCCTGGTGGTCGAGGCGGAGGACTACGACGCGGCCGTCCGCTTCTACCGCGACGCGCTCGGGCTGCCGATGGAGTTCGCCTTCGCCGGGCCGGACGGCGCGCACGTCACGATCCTGCAGGCCGGCCGGGCGACGCTCGAGATCGCCAACCCCGCCCAGAAGCGCTACATCGACCAGGTCGAGGTCGGGCGGCCCGTCGCGCCGCATCTGCGCGTCGCGTTCGAGGTCGGCGACAGCCGGGCGGCCACCGCGCGCCTGGTCGAGGGGGGCGCCGAGCTGATCGCACCACCGACCGAAACGCCGTGGCGCTCGATCAACTCCCGCCTGTCGGCCCCGGCCGGCCTGCAACTCACGCTATTCCAGGAGCCCGACGAGGGCTGACGGCAGGGCTCAGGTTCCCGGCACCGCCAGCGGCGACCAGCCGGCCGACAGGATGCGCAGCAGGTCGTCGACCGGCAGGGCGTGGGCGGTGACGCCGTCGCGGCCGGTCATCGTGTCGGCGGCGAGCAGGGCGTTCAGGACGGCCTCTTCGGTCGCCTCGATGACAGCGTGGAACAGTCCATCGAGGTGGCTGTTGTCGAGCATCTCGAGCGCCTGCGTCGGCGCGGCTCGATGGGACGTCATCGGCCGCGGTCAGGTCGCGGTTGCCGGTCGCGAAACAGAGGAACAGGTCGCCGCTCGAGTTGCCGCCCGCGCCACCCAGGCGGCCGATGCCCAGGCCGATGCGCTGCGCAACCCGCGCGCACTGGTGGGGCAGCAGCGGCGCGTCGGTGGCGGCGATCACGATCACCGACCCGGTCTCGCGCGCCGGTCGGAGCACTGGCCCGTGCGGCATGTTCGGGCAGCGGCACGAGCTCAGGCGTCAGCAGGCGACCGATCGGCACGCCGGCCACGGTGAACCGGTCGCGCCAGCCGAAGTTCGACTGTACGAGCACGCCGACGGTGTAGCTCGTTGCCGTCGCCTTCAAGGGTGACGACGCGCGATGAGCTGCCGATACCGGCCTTGAAGCCGAACGAGACCATGCCCGTCCCGCCACCCACGCTGCCCTCTTCGACCGGTCCGCGCGAGACCGC
Source organism: uncultured Chloroflexia bacterium (assembly GCA_963704145.1). GTDB lineage: Bacteria > Chloroflexota > Limnocylindria > Limnocylindrales > CSP1-4 > JALYGJ01. The sequence goes on along the minus strand of CAVPHB010000006.1, from coordinate 836,361 downwards.
GGCGAGCGCATCGGCGACGTGCTCCTGGCCTGACGTGGAAGCCGTTGATGTCGTTCAGCCACCCGTCCGCACGTCTCGGCCACGACAGGCAGAGCCCCAGGCCAGGTCGTCGGCGTCGCGGCCGCGCACTTCGTGCTGTATCAGCGCGTCGTGCACGACGCCCACGCTGTAGGTGTTGGTGATCCCGATCGGCGAGGTCAGCAGGCCGCTCTCGCGCACCCACTCGAGGCCGGTCATCTCGCCGTTGCCGTTCAGCCGATGCGGCGCGGCGAAGACCGGCGTCGGTTCGAACGTCGCCGTCGTGCGGCACGATGACGGTCACGCCGGTGCGCACCGGGCCCTGCCCAACCACCAGCGGCCCGTCGCCGCAGATCAACGTCCGATGTCCGACAGCCACGCCGGCAACGTCGGTGATCGCGTTCAGCGGGCCGGCTTGCAGCGTCCCTATTCGGATGCCCAGGTCGCGTGCCCGCGGCCTGCCGACCGCGGATCCGGACAAATCGTTCACGTCACGGCTCCATGGCGCGCGTTACCCGCGCGATCAGAACGATTCTCGCCCACCGACGACCCTCCTGTTCAGCCCGAGGCGCGTAGCCGCTCGAGACCGTCGAGGATCAGGTAGAGGCCGAACTCGAACTCGCTTGTGTCTGCGGGCCTGTCCTCCGCGTGCTCCCTGATGTGCTCGCCCAGGTGCGGCAGCTCGGCGAAGGGGAATGGCGCGAGGAACTGCGCGGCGAAGTCGGGCCGATCCCTGGTGATGGCCAGGTAGGGCAGCACCCAGAGGACGAAGCCCACGATGTGGCTGTCCAGCGCGTGATACGCGTGGTGGGTCATGTTCGGCGAGAAGCCTGCCTCGCGGAGTCGTCCCAGGATGGCGTTCATCCACCACAGCTGGGCCGGGCTGGGAGATTGCGAGGGCTTGCCGATGAGCGTCGCCGCCCAGGCGTGACGGAGCAGGACATCCTTGGCCGAGATGGCGCTGCGGCGCATGTCCGAGCGCCAGTCGGGTCCGCTCGCGGGTAGCTCCATCTCGCCGAAGACCGCGTCGAGCATGCCGTCGAGCAGGGCGTCCTTGCGCGCGAAGTAGTAGTAGAGCGACATCGCCTCGACGCCCAGCTCCTGGGCGAGCCTGCGCATGCTCGAGTGATTCGATGCCGTTCTCGTCAGCCAACGCGATCGCAGCGCGCAGCACCCGCTCGCGGCTGAGCGGAGCTCGCAGCTCGCGATCTGGTTCGGTCTGGGCGGCCAATCGATCCTCGGGCTTGACAACCTTACGGCGTACGAATACCGTGCGCGACAACCGCTACCTTACAGCGTACGACCCGCCACAGCAAGCCGACGGTACACACAGGTGAAAGCCATCGTCGGCAACCATTCGTTCAGGGCGTTCTAACAGACAGGCCAAGGGAGATAGCCACATTCCAGGAGCCGGACGAGGCGTAACCAGCGGCTGGCGGGCCAGGCTCAGTGCCTACGTGGCTTTCGGCCCTCGACGGGGCACGTACGCTAGATCCGAGGCGATATCTATCCCACATGAGGAGCGACCACCAATGACCACGCAGGCCGAGCCCTACGCCGCCCGCCTCGACGTCGACTACCCCGCCGAACTCGAGCGGCTGACCACGTTCTTCCGCCTGATCTGGATCATCCCGATCGCGCTGATCTGGGGCTTGCTCTCCAGCACTCTGTGGGTGGCAACAGCGCTGATGATCGCCTTTCGCGTGCGCTACCCGCGCTGGTGGTTCGACTACTCGCGTGAGATGACCCGCTTCGGAACTCGGATGGGCGCCTCCATGGCCCTGCTCACCGATCAGTACCCGTCCACGGTCGAGGAGCAGTCCGTCCACCTGGAAATCGACTACCCCGACGTCGAGCACGACCTCAATCGCTGGCTGCCGCTGGTCAAGTGGCTGCTGGCCATCCCCCACTATGTCGTCCTGGCCTTCATCTGGCTTGGCGCGTTCATCGCGGTCGTGATCGCCTGGTTCGCCATCCTGTTCACCGGCCGCTACCCGCGGTCGCTGTTCGACTTCGTGGTGGGCGCCTTCCGCTGGACCCTGCGCGTCAACGCCTACGCCTTCCTGCTCGTGACCGACCGCTACCCGCCGTTCAGCCTGCGCTGACGGGTAGTCGGCCAACGCGTCGGCCGGCACCGGCATGGCCGTCCAAGACGGAGTTGGCGTCAGAAGTCGCTATTTCGGACCTGATTGCTAGGGCCAAGCCGCACCTTGTGCCCGAAGTTCGGGCTGAGCGACATGTGGCGCAAGATGGCGTGGGGCGGGGAACATCAGGTCGCTATATCGGACATTCGGCGCGAAAGAGGTGACGGCAACAGACGAGCGGCGGATCACCAGCAGCTGACTGACTGGGCAGGCTGGACCGGCCCGTGGCTGGTCCGGCGCTTCTCAAATGTCGCCAACGTCCGTGCGAATCACATCTAGGACGCCAGCGACCGGCGCAGGCGGAGGGCCGCGAAAGCCAACGGGACCAGCGCGAACACGAGCAGCACGCCAACCATCGGGGCGATCCCTACGACGCCGGCGCCCTCGAAGGCGAGCTTGCGGAACCCGTCGATCGCCCAAGCCTGGGGTGTCACGTGGGCGATCGAGCGCATCGGCTCGCCGAAGATCTCGATCGGGATCATCGCCCCGCCCAGGAAGCCGAGCAGCATGCCCGCGAAGACGCCGAATGAGCCGGCCTGGTCGACGTTGTTGGCGAAGCTCCCGATGAGCATGGCGACGCCGGTGCCGACGAGGGCGAACGAGATGACGAGCAGGCTCGCCCCGAGCGGGTCGCCCCAGCCGACGCCGAACGCGAGCGCCGACAACAGCACGATGAACACACCCTGGACCATCGCCACGGCGAACCGGCCGAGCGTCTCGCCGGTGATGATCATCGCCGCCGAGGTGGGCGTCGAGAACATCCGCTTCGACACGCCCAGCTGGCGGGTCAGGATGAGCTGGGTGGCGGCGGTCATCGAGGTCAGGAACATGAACAGCACGAGCTGGCTCTGGGCGCCCAACGAGAACATGCCGATCCCCGCCGGGAAGATCCGCTGGCCGACATCAACGACCGCGATGTCGACCCCGGGCAGCGCCTGCTGGGCCTCGCGCGCGGACGCCAGCGCGACGTCGAAGCTCGCGCCGCGTTCTCCGGCCAGCCGCGCGGCCAGCACCTGGGCCGACTGACGGGCGATTGCGGCGCCCACGCCCTGCTCGAGGGCAAGCAGGCCGGTCGGCTGGCTGACCACGGCGATCTGCGCCGTGCCGCCGCTGCGCAGGGCCGCGTCGTAGGCGGCCGGGATGACGATGCCCATCTCGATCTTGCCCTGCTCGACCGCGTCGACGAGCGCGGCGCGATCGGCGAAGTCCTTGATCTCGAGGCGCATGTCGCCGGTGCGCAGGTCGCTCGCCAGGTCCGCGCCGAGCGGGCCGGCACCGACCGCGACGATCCCCAGGCGCGGCGCGGTCCGGCCGCCGTAGATCACTCCGAGGACAACGATCAGGACGACCGGCAGCAGGAAGACGAAGAACAGGTTGGTCTTGTCGCGCAGCAGCCGGACGAGGTTGACCTGGGCGATCCACAGCGCGCTCATCGGGCCGCCACCACCTTCCCGCCGCGCAGCAGGCCGAGGCCGCCGCTGACGACGCCGATCGCCGTCAGCACGACGAACGACGGCACGATGATCGCGATCCCTTCGTTCGACGCCAGGTCGTTGATCCCGCGCAGGAACCAGGCGTGCGGCGTGAACAGGCTGAGCGCCGCGAGTCCCTCGGGCGCCTGGGAGAGCGGGTAGAACGAGCCGCCGAGCACGGCGAAGACCATCGCCACGATCGCCGTCAGGCCGCCCGCCTGCTCCTCGTTGGTGGTGAAGCCGACGATGAGCAGCGCGATCCCGCTCGCCGCCAGCACGGTCGCAAAGATGAGCGCCGCAACGGCGACGGGGTCGCCCCAGTCGGCTCCGACTAGGATCGTCGTACCGGCGGCCACTATCGCCATCGACACGCAACCCAGCACGAGGCTGACGAGGACCTTGCCGAGCAGCACGCTGCGCGCGGAGATCGGCGCGGCCAGCATCCGCGAGAGAGTGCCCGCGCGTCGCTCGGCGTGGATGCTGACGACGCCGAACTGCGCTGCGAAGAACAGGAACAAGACGGCCATCGCCGCCCCGTAGTAGGTCGGCGTGCTGGCCAACCGGTCGGTCGCGTCGTCGCGGACAGTGCTGATCGCGGGTGGAGCGGCAAGCGCCGCCTGGGTCACCTCGTGGATGGTCTGCGGATCGGGTGCCCCCGGGCCCTGGGCGATGACCGTGGCCACGGCGACCTGCACGCCCTCGACCGAGCTCGCGAAGGCGGCCAGGATCGACTGCGCCACCTGGATGGCGAGCTGCGAGTCGGCCTTGCCGATGACCGTCAGCTCGGCCGGCCGGGGTGCCTGGACGGCATCGGAGAAGCCGGTCGGGATTACGATCGCCACCGACGCCGACCCGCTGTCGAGGCTGGCGCGTGCATCTTCCTCGGTCGCCTGGCGCGCGACGGTGATCCCGTACTCCCCGAGGTCGCCGAGCGGCCCGCCGACGAGCGCCTGGGCGACCGGCCCGCCGTCGAGGTCGACCACGACGAACGTGGCGCTGAACGCATCCTGGCTTGAAGGCAGAGCCGACGAGAAGAGGAACGCGAGCGACAGCGGCGCGACGACGGCGACGATGATCGCCGAGCGGTCGCGGACCTTCTGGCGCAGATCCTTGAGCGCGATGCTCAGCGCGGCGTGCATGATCCGGCCGCCGTCAGTCGCGCAGTGCCTTGCCGGTCAGGTGCAGGAAGACCGCCTCGAGGTCGGGCTCGACGACCTCGACCGAGCGGATGACCGCTCCCGCGGCACCGACCACCTCGAGGACCCGCGGTAGGATCGTCCGGGCATCCGGGACGATGACGTCGATCCCGCCGTCGACGGCCGACGCATCCTCGACCCGCTCGATCTGCGTGGCGGCCGCTGTCGCTGCGCGCAGGTCGCCGGTCGCGACCATCCGGATCCGGTCCCGGCCGCCGACCAGGGCGATCAGCTCGCGCCGGGTGCCCTCGGCCTTGATCAGCCCCTCGTCGATGATGCCGACCCGGTCGCACAGCCGCTCGGCCTCCTCCATGTAGTGGGTGGTGTACAGGATCGCCATGCCCTCGTTGCCGAGGTCGGCGACCGAGGCGAGGATCGAGTTCCTGCTCTGCGGATCAACGCCCACGGTCGGCTCGTCGAGGACGAGCAGCTTCGGGCGGTGCAGCAGGCCGATGCCGATGTTGAGCCGGCGCTTCATGCCGCCCGAGAAGCTGTCGGTACGATCCTTGGCCCGGTCGGCCAGGCCGATCAGTTCGAGCGTCGCGTCCACGCGCCGGTCGAGCTCCCTGCCGCCGAGGCGCTGCAGCCGCCCGAAGAAGCGCAGGTTCTCGCGCGCGCTAAGGTCGGGGTAGATCGCCAGATCCTGCGGCACGTAGCCGATCGACGCCTTCGCCCCGGTTGCGCCGATGTCGACCGCCTGCCCGTCGACCCACACCTCGCCGCCGTCGCGCGGCAGGAGGCCGCAGATCATCGAGATCGTGGTCGTCTTGCCCGCCCCGTTCGGTCCGAGCAGTCCATAGGTTTCACCGGGCGCGATCTGGAATCCCACGCCACCGACGGCGAGGCGCGTGCCAAAGCTCTTGCGCAGCCCGGCACAACGCAGCATGGGCGGACCGCCACCCGGGTTCGCGGGGACCGAAGGCTTGGCAGCGACAGTCACGGAACACCCCTCCTCGGCCGGAGTGTTGGCCTCTTGGCGTCGGTCTGTCACGTGCCGTTTGTCACGTGCGGTACGAGGCCGCCGCGGAGCGTGCTGCCGCGCACCGGTCGTCCAGTGCCAAGTTGGGCGACACTAGGCACGATGGGAATGCAGCGCTGAGCAGTTTCGGGCTGGGCATCCTGCTCTGGAGCCAGTCGACCGACTGGGAGTCGCTCGAGCGCGCCGCGCGGCGCGTCGATGAGCTGGGTTACGACCACCTCTGGACGTGGGACCACCTGCACGCGATCTTCGGTGAGCCGCAGCAGCCCATCTTCGAGGGCTACATGTCCATCGCCGCGTGGGCGAAGGTGACGCGTCGGGTGCGGCTGGGGCTGCTGGTCGGGGCCAACACCTTCCGCAACCCGGGGCTGGTGGCCAAGCTCGTGACGACACTCGACCACCTGAGCGGTGGGCGCGCGATCTGTGGCTTGGGCGCCGCCTGGTTCGAGTACGAGCACAGCCGCCACGGCATCGACTTTGGGACCAGCCCGGGCAAGCGGCTGGACTGGCTCGACGAAGCGGCCGCGGCCGTCCGCACGCTGCTCGACGGGGGAACGGTGACGTCACCCGTGGGCGGCCGATACCACCTCGATGAGTTGCGCCAGGAACCACTGCCGCTCCAGAAGCATGTGCCGCTGATGATCGGCGGCTCGGGCGAGCGCAAGACGCTGCGCACAGTCGCGCGCCATGCGGACATGTGGAACGGCATGGGTACGACCGAGTTCCTGCGCCACAAGGTGGCCGTGCTCGAGCAGCACTGCACCGACGTCGGACGCGATCCGGCCACGATCGTCAAGACGGTCGGCTGCAAGCCGATCATCCGCGACACGGAGCACGCGGCGTGGGAGGTGTGGCGCGCCCAGATGGCCCACAACCGGACGCCGATGAGCGAAGTCGAGGATGACGTGACGTTCATGGTCGGCACGCCCGAGCAGGTCGCCGAGCGGTTGATCGAAGCCAAGCAGCTCGGCTTCAGCGAGGCGATCGCCGAGCTAGCCGCCCCCTTCGACGACGAGACGATCGAGCGCTTCATCGGCGAGGTCAAGCCGCTGGTCGAAATCTGCCTGATCCCGCTGGTCGCCGGCCGATTGCCACGGCGCGGCTGACCCTGGATCCGCTCAAGATCACGGACGCCGACGAGATGATCGGCGTGATCGCCTGGTTCGCCATCCTGTTCACCGGCCGCTACCCGCGGTCGCTGTTCGACTTCGTCGTGGGCGCCTTCCGCTGGACCCTGCGCGTGAACGCCTACGCCTTCCTGCTGCTGACCGACCGCTACGCGTCGGCCAGGGCCTGGCGGCGCAGCTCGGCGATGTGCGCGCCCACGACCGCCGTGTGGGCCCAGCCGCTGTAGGTCTCGCGGCCCGTTGCATAGGTGGCGAGCTGGCCGGAGAGGCGACCGTCGCCGTCCGAACCGACAAGAATGCCAACGTCGCCGGCGGCTCCGGCGAGCCTGCGGTCAAGCGTCGCCAGGCGGGCATCGGTCGATAGGGCCAGCGCGAGGTAGATCGCGTCGTAGGCCGACAGCCGGAAGCGAACCATCTGGTCGATGGCAAGAAGAAGAAGCGGCCGGTCGGGCTCGATCGTCTTGATGTCGAGGAAATCGAGATCCACAAACTCGGCCACCACGTCCCCCGGACTGAACCCGTTCCCGCGGACGAGGGCGTTCGTCACTTCCAGCCAGAAGTGCGAGGGCACGAGCAGCTCGGTCCCCGAGGCTTGCCATCCGGCGATCACGGCCTTCGCGGGCTGTGTGCCAACCTCGGTCATCAGGTAAGCAAGCGCAACCGACGCATCGACCACGACCCGCTCAGCCACGCTCGTCCTCCGGGTACTCCGGGTAACCGTCGGGGTCGTCACGCGAGCGGTCGCGACGGATGAGCTCAACCGCGTCGGGGGCGTCGGGAGGGCTGGGGTGCAGCCGCGCGCGGCGCTCGCGGCGCGCGTCGATGCGCGCCATTGCGGCCAGGGCGCGCTTCTTGCGCTCCTCGCGCGACTCGTCCAGGCGAGCGCCGTCCTCAACCGATACGAGCATCGCCAGCGGCCGATGATCACGCTCGACCAGGAAGCGCTCGCCGCCTGAAGCCGCGTCCAGGATGGAGCCGAGCGAGCGCCGCAGATCGAGCGGCGTGATGCGTCTCATAGTTGCTCATGATACCAAGCCATACAAGTCGCGCAAGGATGTCGAACGCGTGTTCACATCGGATGCGCTATGCTGCACTCTCCTCGTGTTCGATGGGCGCTCCGGTCTGCGCCCCGGTTAGTTCCGCTCGATCCCGATCCACACCCAAGCCCTGACCGGGCCCCGCAAGTGCGGGAGGGCCCTTTCGTCAGGAGCTTTCTTCTCATGTCCTTCGATCACCTTGGGCTTGTGCCCGAACTTCTACGCGCCGTGGCGCAGGAGGGCTACACCGAGCCCACGCCCGTCCAGCGCGAAGCCATCCCGCTCGTCCTGGAGGGCCGCGACCTGCTCGCCGGCGCCCAGACGGGCACGGGCAAGACGGCCGCCTTCGTGCTGCCCATCCTCCAGCGCCTCAATGGCACGCGGCCCACCCAGCGCAACGGCCGCTCGCCGATCCGCGTTCTCGTCCTGACCCCCACGCGCGAGCTTGCGCTGCAGGTCGAGGAGAGCTTCCGGACCTACGGCGCACAGCGCCCGATCAACTCGGCCGCCATCTACGGTGGCGTCGGCTTCGACGGCCAGCTGCGCCGCCTGCGCCAGTCGCCCCAGGTGGTCGTGGCCACGCCGGGCCGGCTGCTCGACCACGTCACCCAGCGCACGATCGACCTGTCGCGCGTCGAGATCCTCGTCCTTGACGAGGCCGACCGGATGCTCGACATGGGCTTCATCCGCGACATCCGCAAGATCCTCGCCCTGCTCCCCGCGCAGCGCCAGAACCTGCTCTTCTCGGCCACCTTCTCCGAGGAGATTCGCCGGCTGGCGGCCGAGTTCCTGCACGAGCCCGCATATGTCCAGGTGACGCCCAAGAACACGCCCGCACCGCTCGTGCGCCAGGTGGTCATGCCCGTCGACCGCGAGCGCAAGCGCGACCTGCTGCGCGATCTGATCGGCTCCGGCCGGATCGAGCAGGCGCTCGTCTTCACGCGCACCAAGCACGGCGCCAACCGCCTGGCCGAGCAGCTCGTCAAGGACGGCATCAGCGCCAACGCGATCCACGGCAACAAGAGCCAGCCGCAGCGCATCCGGGCGCTGAACGAGTTCAAGAGCGGCAAGGTGGCCATCCTCGTCGCGACCGACATCGCCGCACGCGGCCTGGACATCGACGCCCTCCCCCACGTCGTCAACTACGAGCTGCCGATGGTCGCGTCCGACTACGTGCACCGGATCGGGCGCACCGGCCGGGCAGGCGTCGACGGCGACGCCATCTCGCTCGTGTGCGTCGATGAGCGGCCGCTGATGTATGACATCGAGCGCCTGCTCGGCCACAAGGTCGAGACCGAGATCATCGCCGGCTACGAGCCCGACCCGACCATCCGCCCGCAGGCCATCGCCCTGCGCAGCGCGGGCTTCCGCCCGCAGCGCCAGCAGCCGCGCCGGCCACAGCCCTCTGCTAGCCCGCCAAGCCAGAGTTCGTTCGGCCGCCCGGCACAGGGTCGTCCGGCACAGGGTCGTCCTGCCCAGGGCAGATCTGCCTACGGATCGATCGGTCGCCCTCAGCAGGGGTCGATCGGTCGCGCGCGGCCGACGAACCCGAACTGGCAGCCGAATCGGCAGCCCGCCGGTCCGTCGGTCAGTCGGCCGCTGACCGCCCTGCCCGGAGAGCGCCTCTCCCGCGCCTAGGTCACGGCCCGTCGGCCGCCCTCGGGGGTCTGAGCCAGGCCGCCGCCATGCCCGCGACTGAGATCAGCGCGAGCACCGGAATGGCCGCCTTGGCCGCCCGGGGCGGGAGGACAAGCTCGAACAGTGGGACGGGGTCGCCGAGCCGGGCCTGGAATGGGCCGAACGGACAGTCGCCCCGGCCGACCACCAGCGCCAGGCCCTCGACCGACAGGAACGCCATGGCCGGGTAGAGATACGGGCCGCGCCGCCTGCCGAGGGCGCTCGTCCAGATGTAGCCCAGGCTGGCCAGGTTGAAGATCGACCAGATCAGGTGGGCGATGCGAAAAAGCCGGGCGGCCCGATTGAGGTCTGACCAGGCGGGATGACTGCCTGGTCGAGGGCGATCCATCGACCGATGGTGCCGCCCAGCGCTGGCCGGCGGCAGGGCCTTTCGGAGCCCCGACCCCGGGCCAGATGTCCCTTCCCCATCCGCCCCGGCCCGAGCTCGCGCGCCTTCAGGCCCCCGGCGCCCGGTAGCTGACCTTTCGGCCGATGGCGTCGTCGACGTCGGCCGCGCTGAGCAACTCCGAGGTCGTCACGCGGACCGCTCCGCTGGCTGCGACCGTCAGCGACACGGCGGCGGCGGCGTGCGAGTCGGGCAGTTCCGCGACGATGTAGAAGTCGTCCGCGCCGAATGCCCAGTACATCGATTCGAGGCTTCCGCCCACGCTGGCGGTCAGCTTCTTGACGGCCTTGGCCCGGTTGGCTCCGCCGTCCTTGAGCAACCCGGCTGCGCCTGCGGCGGTGTACGCCCCGTGAAAGAGAAACTTCGGCATGGCACCCTCCCTCATTGCCGTCGCAGGTGGTCAGCGACGTGAGGCGATGCTACATGTCGCGGGGCCATTCACAACCGGCGTCTGCCCGGTGCGCGACACTGGGGCGGCATGAGCGAGCAGGCCAAGCGCCCATCCACTGATGAAGCCGCACCCGAGGAGGTGCTGGCCGCGCTCGGGGACGTCATCCGCGCCATCTCGCGTCCGGGGTTCGATCTCGGCGACGTGCTGCAGAGCGTGATCCGCAGCGCGGTCGAGTTGAGCCGGGGCGACTTCGGCAACATCCTGCGCCACGATGAAGAAGCCGGCTTCTACCGCGTCATCGCTTACCACGGCGAGGTCAGCCCGGCGCACTGGGAGCTGGTCACCAAGACGTCCTACCTGCCGGATCGCGGGACGCTGATCGGGCGCACGCTCGAGGAGCGCCGGCCGGTGCACATCGTCGACGTGCTGGAGGATCCTGAGTACACCGCGTGGGAGGCCCAGAGGACGGGCGGATATCGCACCATCCTGGGCATCCCCATGATCCGCGGGCCGGAGATCATCGGCATGTTCGTCGTGTGGCGGACGCGGGTCCAGGCATTCAGCGATCAGCAGATCTCGCTGCTGACCACCTTTGCCGATCAGGCCGTCCTGGCGATCGACAACCTGCGCCTTTTCCAGGCGGTCGAGCAGGCGCGCACCGAATTGGCGCGCTACGCGCCTCAGGCGGCCGCGCTGATCTCGAGCGAGGGTGGCGCCGACCTGCTCGCCGGACACCGCCGCGAGATCACGGCCATGTTTGCCGACCTGCGCGGCTTCACCAGCTTCGCCGAGGCGGCCGAGCCGGAGGAGGTGCTCGGCGTGCTGCGTGAATACCACGCCGCGGTGGGCGAGATCATCGTGCGCAACGGCGGGACGGTCGAGCACTTCGCCGGCGACGGGCTGATGGCCTTCTTCAACGATCCCGAGCATGTTCCCGACCACCAGTTGGTCGCCGTGCGCGCGGCGCTCGAGATCCGCGACCGGTTCGAGACGCTGGCGGCTGGTTGGCGCAAGCGCGGCTACGAGCTGGGCGTCGGCATCGGCCTGGCAGTCGGCTTCGCCACCCTCGGTCGGATCGGGTTCGAGGGCCGCTTCGACTACGGCGCCGTGGGCAACGTGGTCATCCTGGCGTCGCGCCTGAGCGATGCGGCCGCGCCGGGCGAGATCCTGCTCAGCCAGCGCCTGAACGCGTTCGTCGAGGAATCTGTGCCGACCGAGGCGCTCGCCGATCTCACGCTCAAGGGCTTCAGCCGCCCGGTGTCTGTCTTCCGGGTCGGCGGCGGCTGACCGGCCTCAGGTCCGGCCGGTCATCTTGACGGCTTGCCGTGGCCACTGCGAGCGCGTCCGGCAGACGCAGCCGGCCGCCCGGCGGTTGGCTCGCGATTGGCGGTCTCTTGCGGGTCGGGTCGGATACGCAGAGCGGAACTGACGCGCGCCGCCGCTCGTCACAATGACGTGATGAGGGTCCTGGTCGTCGCGTTGATCCTGGTGGCGGCGTGCATGCCGGCCGCTCAGCCGACCGTACCGCCGCAGACAGGTGCGCCGCCCTCGGCGGGCCCCACGGTCGTGACGCCCACACCATCGCTGATCGCCGCTGTTGGCGGAATCTCCGAGTTGCGCTCGTCCGCCGCGCGGCTGGCGCTCGACTCGGCGACCCGCGAACAACTGGACGAGCTCGTCGCTGCCGACACTGACTTTGCACTTCGGCTGTACCGCGAGATCGTCACCGCCGAAGAGGGCAACGTCTTCCTATCCCCTTACTCGATCAGCACCGCCCTGTCGATGGCCTTCGCCGGGGCGCGCGGGCGGACGGCGGAAGAGATGGCTGCCGTGCTTGGCGTCGGCCCAGATGCCGATGCCTGGCATGCCGCGCGGAACCGCTTGGAACTGGAGCTCGCCGACGTGTCGGACAGCCTGCCGCATCAGGGTGAGGCAGTCCCGCTGACGCTCGAGCCCACGAACGCCGTGTTCGGCCAGGTCGGCTATCCGTTCAAGAGCGACTTCCTGGACATCCTCGCCCAGAATTACGGGGCAGGCATGCAGGCCGTCGAATTCGCCTCGCAGACGGAGGCGGCGCGGGTAGCCATCAACCGCTGGGTGGCCGAGCGAACCCGTGACCGCATCGAGGAACTTCTGCGCGAGGGCGACATCGACGAATGGACCGCCGCGGTGCTCGTCAACGCGATCTACTTCAAGGCCAACTGGATGTTCACCTTCGACCCCGAGAAGACAATCGACGCCCCGTTCCACCTTCTCGACGGCTCAACGCGCGAGGTGCCCATGATGCATCTCGCGATCGCGCCCAAGCTGCAATATGGCCAGGGGGCCGGCTGGCAGGCCGTCAGCCTGCCCTACTTCGGGGCGTCGATGTTGGTGATCGTGCCCGACGAGGGGCGCTTCGAGGACGGCGAGCAGCTCCTCGATGCCCCTTTCCTGACCGATCTCGAGCAGGGCATGTCCGAAGCGCAGGTGACGCTCGGCCTGCCGCGCTGGGAATCGGAGAGCAGGCTCGATCTGATCCCGCCGCTGGAGGCTCTCGGCATCGTCGATCTCTTCGATAGCGATGAGGCGAATCTGTCTGGGATCGCTGACGTCGAGCAGCTCTGGGTGTCGGACGTCATTCACCAGGCGAACGTCACGGTTGACGAGGAGGGCACGGAGGCGGCCGCGGCGACGGCGGTGGTCGTCGAACGCGAAAGTGCGGGCCAGCCCGTCACGCTGACGATCGACCGGCCGTTCCTGTACCTGATCCGCGACGACGCGACCGGCGAGATCCTCTTCCTGGGCCGGCTCCTCGCGCCCTAGGACGGAAGGCGCCGGCCCGAAGCTTGGCGCTGCGGAGCGACCTCGGCGTAGCGCGGGCGGACCACGCTCAGCGCCCAGCGCAGCAGCAGCGAACCAAAGACCGGCTCCATCACGCCCAGCCCGACCTTGTTGCGTTCGACGCGCGCGGCGAGGCGTTCGGCGCCCATCTTGCGGGCCGACTTCATAACTGCCCGCTGCCAGAGCGGGAAGCTGCGCCGCCTGAAGACAACGGGCCGATCCTCGGCCGCGGCGAAGGCCTCGAGTGCAGCGAGAGTTGCCGGCGCGAGCGCCTGCGGGCCATCGACGTGGATCGTCGCGCTCGCCGCCCGTTTGACCTCGCCGAACGTGCCGCGCGGCACGCCCGCCTGCTCCAGGATGCGCCGCGGAATGGGCTTGTCGTAGCGCCGCCCGAGCACCCACGGCCGCATCTCGGCCGTTCGGCTCATGCGTTGCGTGACGCGGTGGTCGTGGCCGCCGAAGCACGGCAGCGGCACGTGGATGAAGCCGGCCCGCAGCCGCCACTCGCCGAGCGACGAGCCGGACTGATCGGAGCGCCACAGCAGCGGCCGGGGCGGGCGGTGCAGCCACCACATGCCGTCGCCGAAGAAGGCGCTGACCAGCATCGCGCTGCGCAGCTGCGACTCCATCTCCGACATGACCACCTCCTCGCCGCTGAAGCCGGTGGCCAGGAACTCCGCTTCGGGTAGATCAGCACGGTGGGTGTAGGCGAGGCGCTCGAAGGAGTCGACGTGCAGCCCGAGCATGCGGCCGACCACTGCGCCGCTGTCGCTCAGGCTCGTGCTGCCGCGAACTGGCTTGCCGTCGCTGATCGTCACTGCGTGCCGGACGCCGAGCTCGGCCGCCAGCACGGCCATCGCTGCACCGTCGTAGCCCGACGAGATGGTCACCGCGGGCGCAAACGAGGGTGCGTTGGCCAGCGCCGAGGCGAGCGCGTCTGACAGCCGGCTTCGGTAGTCAGCGAATGCCTTGAATTGCGCCTCGCGCGGCTTTGGGACGAAGGTCAAGCCGCCATCCAGGTCGAGCCGCAGGTTGTCGTGGAAGTGCGCCTCGATCGGTTCGCTGGTCGTCGGGATGGTGGTGTGCATGATCCCGTCGACCGATTCGTCGAACAGCGCCGCATAGTTGAGGGTGGCGTCGAGGTCCAGCTCCGCGGCGACAAGCAGACCGGCGAGCGAGTTGGACGCGACCAGCTCGCCCGGGCGCCGGCAGACGTACAGGCCCTCGAGCATGTGGCCGGGCGGGACCAGGTACAGGCCGTCGCCGTCGGCCAGCACGCCGGAGCCGAAGGGCGTTGTCGAGCGCAACGGCCCAAGGTCGCCGGGCTCGCCCACCCAGGTGCCCTCGAAGATGCCCACGTCGCTCGCGCGGACGAGCCGGCCGAAGGTCAGCTCGGCCAGCGGTGGTCGCGCGCGCAGCACCCACGCCAGGGCCGGGAGCGACTCGGCCCGGTGGAGCCGGACTTCCCACTTTGCGCTCGGCATGAACCGATGTTATCGGGGCGCCGATGGGCGATTGCAGGCATGGGCCGGAACAGTCGGCGGGTGTGGCGCGTCACATTGACATGATGCGGACCCTGGTGGCCGTGCTGCTGCTGGTCGCGGCGTGCGCGCCGGCAGCTCAACCGACCGCGCCGCCGCAGACGTCCGCGTCGCCCCCGCCGGGCTCGACGGTCGCAGCGCCCACGCCCACACCCTTGCCAGTCGCACAGATCGACGGCATCGCCGAGCAGCGCTCGTCGGCCGCGCGGCTGCCGCTCGACTCGGCGACGCGGGAGCAGCTCGATGCGCTTGTCGCGGCGGACACCGATTTCGCCCTGCGCCTCTACCGCCAGATCGTGGCGGCTGAGCAGGGCAACATCTTCCTCTCGCCCTACTCGATCAGCACTGCCCTGTCGATGGCCTTCGCCGGGGCACGCGGGCGGACGGCCGAAGAGCTGGCCGCGATCCTTGGCGTCGGTCCCGACCCAGGCGTCTGGCATGCTGCCCGCAACCGGCTTGAGCTGTCGCTCGCCGACGTGTCGGGCACACTGCCATCCGGAAGCGAGGCGGTCCCGCTGACGCTCGAGCCGACGAATGCCGTGTTCGGCCAGCTCGGTTATCCCTTCAAGACCGACTTCCTGGACATCCTCGCGGCCGACTACGGGGCGGGCATGCAGGCCGTCAACTTCGCCTCCGACACGGAGGCAGCGCGGGTGGCCATCAACGCCTGGGTGGCCGGGCGAACCCGCGAGCGGATCGAGGAGCTGCTCCAGCGGGGCGACATCGACCCATTGACCGTCGCCGTGCTCGTCAACGCGATCTACTTCAAGGCCAGCTGGATGTACGGGTTCGACGCCGAGAAGACGGCCGACACGCCGTTCCACCTCCTGGACGGCTCAACGCGCGACGTGCCGATGATGCATTTCACGATCGCGCCCAAGCTGCAATACGCTCGGGGAGTCGGCTGGCAGGCCGTGCGCCTGCCCTACTTCGGGGCCTCGATGCTCGTGATCGTGCCCGAGGAGGGCACCTTCGCGGACATCGAACGGGACCTCGATGCCGCCTTCTTGGCCGATCTCGAGCAGGCCATGTCCGAAACCGAGGTGACGCTCGGCCTGCCGCGCTGGGAATCGGAGAGCATGTTCGGCCTGGTTCCGCAGTTGCAGGCGATGGGCATCGTCGATCTCTTCGACGACCAGCGGGCCGACCTGTCCGGGATCGCCGACGTCGAGCAGCTGTACGTGTCGGACGTCATCCACCAGGCGAACGTCACGGTGGACGAGAAGGGCACGGAGGCAGCGGCGGCGACGGCGGTGACAGTCAGAGCGCTGAGCGCCGGCCCGTCGGTCAGCCTGATCATCGACCGGCCATTCCTGTACCTGATCCGCGACAACGCGACCGGCGAGATCCTCTTCCTGGGCCGGCTCCTCGCGCCCTGACCGGCTGCCAGCATCAGCGGTCGTCAGATGACGGCTGCCTCGATCCCCAGCGTCCGCGCGACCGCCACGAGATCGTCGGCCCAGAGGCCCTGAGCGGCCCCGTGGTCGACGGAGCAATGATGCTCGGCGAGTTCGGCCGGATCTACTTTGCGGACTTCGACCAGGTTCGCGCCCGACAGCGGACGGTGAGGGTCCAGATCGTCGGCGAGTAGACAGGGCGCGTTCAAGGCCGGCGTCCTCGGCAGGCGTATCACGCCGCAGGGGGAAACAAGAAACCGCCCGCATTGCTGCGGGCGGTTTTCCTGACTGGGTCAGGTCCTACAGGCTGCGCACACGATTCGCGCGCGGGCCCTTCGGGCTCTGCTCGATCTCGAACTCAACCTTCTCGCCCCCGACCAGGCGGTCGAAGTCGAGTGAGGAGTCGAGCGAGTTGCGGTGGAAGAAGTATTCCTTCTCGTCCGTCGCGGTGATGAAGCCGAAGCCGCGCTCGGCGACGACCTTCTTGATGGTACCGGTGGCCACATTGACCTCCAACGTCTTCTCGAACCCTTGCTGCTGTCGCACGATCTGTTCGAGAAGAAGTCGATCACACGGAGCCACCACACAACGCGGCGTGCGCGCATCATACCCCATGGAAGCGCCATCTCGTCGCTGATCTCATCAGCACCCATTTTCGGGAACGTAGCTTCTTCGGTGACCATCGGCAGCCGTACTCTGGCGCCGGCCGCCGGGTCAGCCGGCCATGCGTGCCTGCTGGGCGATGTCGATATCGGGCCGAAAGGCCCTTGCCCCATGCCGGTCGGCCAAGCCACCCTTGGCGAAGGCCTGCTTGTTGAGGAGGTTTATGCCATGTCTGTCATGAGTCCCCCACGGATCGAGCCCCTCCCCGACGTCGCCACGGATACGCCGGCGCCGCTCCCGCCGCCCGAACCAGCCGCTCCCTTGAGTCCAGCCGGCGAACTGGGCCGGCGGGCATTCCGCGTCGTCAACCGCTGGCTGATGCTCCCGCTGCTGCGTGCCGGGCTCGGAGCGTGGTTGGGCACGCCGTTCGGCGGCTGGCTGATGCTGCTGCGCGTCCGCGGCCGCAAGTCGGGCCGGGTGCGCGAGGTGCCGCTCGGCTACTACATCGCCGAGGGCTCGGCCTGGGTGATCGCCGGTTTCGGGGGCCGCACGGACTGGTACCTCAACCTGCGCGCCGATCCGCGGGTCGAGGTCATCCTGCCCGGTCGTGAGCGGCGCTGCGTCGCGGAGGACGTTACCGACCCCGAGACGCGCCGGCGCATCCTGCCCCCGTTCCTTCGATCCATGGGCGTGCCGGGCTACCTGGCCGGGCTTGACCCTTATCGCTCGACGCCCGACGAGCTCCTGGCGGCAACCGCGACTCTGCCGCTGATCCGTCTGCGGCCCGAAGGCGAACCGCTCGTCGCCGGGCCAGACGATCCGGGCGGCCTGGGCTGGGTCTGGCGCCAGGCGCTCGTGTTGCTCCTGACAGCGCGGCTTGTCGGGCTGCTGCGCCGGCTTGTCCGACCGAAGTCCAGGCCTGCTTGAGGGCAGCTGACGGCCTTCAGCGCCAGCCGGCGCGGCCGATCTGTCCGCGATACCAGACGACGATGGCCGCGGCGACCGCGGCGGTCACTCCGTAGGCTCCGAAATAGATCAGTCCGCCAGGCCGCGCGCCGAAGTCGAACAGGTCCACGAAGCTGATCGCGGCCGCTGTGATCAGCGCGACCGGGTACAGGCCGGCCCGCGCGTACTGGACCGCGGGCTCGGCATCGCGCGCGAACGCCAGCGGCAGCGCGCCGATGGTCAGCGCGGCGAAGAAGGCCGCGAACGCGCGCATCGTGAAGGCCCCCAGCGGCTCGGGGAAGACGCCAGCGTCTGACCCACCGATCAGCAGCGCCCCCACGGCCAGCAGGCCGACCAGCACGACAAAGGCGCGGTAGACCGCGCGTATCCAGCGCGGTACCCCGTCACCCGCCGCGGCGAGCTCAGCGCGTCGCCGCCACACGGCGGGCAGCCCGGCCAGCCCCGAGACAGAGCCGAGCGCCAGCGCCAGGAGGTACGGCCAGGTCAGCAGATGATCGCCACGGGCAACGCCGGCGAAGGCAGCGAGCACGACCAACTGCAGCAGCGAGAACGACCAGACCGCGAGCAGCGCCGGGTAGGTACCGGCGATTGACCTGGCGCGGAACGACTCGAGCGCCATCAGGCCGATGCCCAGCGTCCAGCCGCCGATGGTCATCGCCACGAAGGGCGACACGTTCCAGGGGAAGTTCCCGGCCGCGTATTCGGGCAGGACGAAGAACGACAGGCCGGTGAAGACATAGGCGATGCCGGCCAGCGCCAGGAACAAGCGTGACCAGCTGTACAGCGCGACCGATCGGTCCAAGGCAGTCTCTCCCAGCTGTGCGGCGCGCCTGCTGGTCGCGACCGGGGGATGGTAGGCCACCGGCAGGCTTCCGCGGCGCTCGGCTACTGGGTCACCTGAGGGTCGACGCTGCGCTTGGCAACTTCCGCGCGCACCTGTGGGGCGACCTGCGTCCCGTACAGCTCGATCGAGCGCATGACTGCCTTGTGTGCAAGCGGCCCGACGGTGAACTGGATCAGGAACCGGTCGTGCTTGAAGATCTCGTACTGGTACATGATCTGGTCGACGATCCCGCCCGGGCTGCCCACGAAGTTGGCTCCCTGCAGCCGGCGCGAATGGTCGAACTGCTCGCGCGTCAGCGGCGCCACGCCCCAGCCTCGCTCGCGGCCGATGCGATCCATCATGTCCTTCATGGGCGGGAAGGCCAGCTCGATCGCGGCCTGCGAATTGTCGGCGATCAGGCCGTGCGAGTTGATGCTGAACGCCGGCTGGGGGTGGCCCGCCTCGCGCGCCGCGGCGCGATGGATCTCGGCGAACGGGGCAAAGCGCGCCGGGTCGCCACCGATGATCGCCAGCGCCAGCGGCAGGCCCAGCAGCCCCGCCCGGGCGGCCGACTCGGGCGTGCCGCCGACGGCGATCCAGACCGGCAGCGGGTCCTGGACCGGCCGCGGGTAGACGCCGCGGTTGTCGATCGCCGGCGTGTGCCGGCCGCCCGGCCAGCTGACCCGTTCGGCGTCGCGGATGCGCAGCAGCAGCTCCAGCTTCTCGGTGTACAGCTCGTTGTAGTCCTTGAGGTCATATCCGAAGAGCGGGAACGATTCGATGAACGAGCCACGGCCGGCCATGATCTCGGCCCGCCCGCCGGAGAGCAGGTCGAGCGTGGCAAACTGCTGGAAGACGCGGATCGGATCGTCCGAGCTGAGTACGTTGACCGCGCTCGACAGGCGGATGCGCTTGGTACGGGCGGCACCAGCGGCGAGAACGACCGCGGGCGCGCTGACGGCGAAATCGGGCCGGTGGTGCTCGCCCACGGCGAAGACATCCAGGCCAACCTGATCGGCCAGCTCCATCTCCTCGACCAGGTCGCGCAGCCGGTCGGCGGCGTTCAGCTGGCGGCCGGTCTCCGGGTCATGGGTAACCGCCCCAAAGGTGTAGATACCAAGCTCCATCAGGCGGCGCCCCCGCCGCCGTGCTCGATCTCGTCCTTGAGCGCCTCGAGGATGTCGATCGCCACCAGGTCTTTGCCGCGTCCAGCAGCTCGCTTCATTGCCAGGAGGGCGTCAAGGGAAACGACGCGCACCTGGACCTCGTCAAGTTCGACCTCGGCCGCCTCCCTTGCCAGCTCTTCGTAGCCGCCGGTTCCGCTTGGCGTCCCGAAGATGTCCAGGGCGCCCAGTTCGGTCGTGAACGTGAACGAGTCGCCCTTCTCCAGGGTCGTGGCGTCAAGTCGGAAGGGGAGGCCGGCCGGAGCTCCCCGAAGGACGGCCCCCATTTCACGGAGCGCAGCTGCCAAACGATGAAGGTTCTCGCGGTCACGTCCGTAGCAGACGTCCAGGTCGCGCGTGATCAGCGTCGAGCCATGGACTTTCGCGGCAAACCCACCGATCACGACATACTCGACGCCGTGCCTGTTTAGCGCCTGCAGCATGGCTATTGGGTCGTAGCGAAAGTCCGTCATGACCGCCGGGTGAACCTGCTGACCGCGTGGGCTTCTTGAACCGCCAGCCTGGCGCGTTGGGCGGGCGACATGCGTAGGTTCTCGCGGATCAACCAGATGTCGACTCCCCGGTCCGCCCACCGCTCTGCGCCAAGCCGTGAACCAAGGGCGCGCAGCAGACGGTCCAGTGTGTCGACACGCGGCGTGAGCTGACCACGCTCGATGCGCGCGACGGTTGACTGCGGCACGCCTGCCTGCGCCGCCAGCTGGCGCTGCGTGAGGCGCGCCGAGAGACGTGCCTCGCGCAGTGTCCGAGCGACATCCATCGTACTGCGCAGTCTACGCTGTTGATAGCACTTCTGCTATCAACAGCACCCGAGTTCGTCTCGATCCACCCCGCCCCCGAGCCGTAACAGCTGCTACCGATCGCGCAGCCCCGGCTTGCAACCGTCAGTCGGACCGAGGACGGCCTGCTGACTGCTCCACCGCGACCTGCTCATCATCAACGGCTGGTTCTCGCGGCACGGCGCCGACTTCGATGTCGAGGAGGTAATCGTCGAGCTGGTCGGGCTGCTGTTCTGCGGGCCGCTGGGCGATGTCCTGGCCGACCTCTGATCGGCAGCGGCCATATCCTTGAGCCGTGAGCCTCATCCGGCCCGGTGATACGCGCGACCTGATTGCGCCGACCGTTGTCGTTGCCCTCGACGCGTGGGTTGATGCCGGGTCGGCGTCGACCGCAGCCGCGGACGCGCTGGTCGGCGACGCGGCGCCGATCGTGGCCAGCTTCGAGGCCGACCTGCTGTACGACTACCGCGCACGAAGGCCCACGCTCGACATCCGTGACGGTCGGCCGGCCGCGCTGGACTGGCCGGAGCTGTCGCTGCGCCGCGTCCGGCTGGGCGAGCGCGACGTGCTCGTGCTGACCGGCCCCGAGCCCGACTTCCGCTGGCGCGAACTGGCCGAGGACGTGGTTGTGCTGGCCCGCGCGCTCGAGGTCGAGCAGTGGATCTCGCTCGGCGCCATCCCGGCCGCGGTGCCCCACACCCGGCCGGTGCCCATCCTGGGCACCGAGTCGAGCCCGGGCTTGCTGCGCGGGGACGTGGCCCCCGGGCCGGCGGGATTGCTGCGCGTTCCGTCGGCGGCCATCTCGATGCTCGACCTGGCGGTGGCCGAGGCGGGCATACCGGCGATCGGCTACTTCGCCCAGATCCCGCACTACATCAGCGGCGAGTACCCGGTCGCGGCGATGGCGCTGCTCGAGGCGCTCGCCCGCCACCTCGACCTGGAGATCGATCCGGGCGAGCTGCGACTCGAGGCCGAACAGCTGCGAACGCGGCTGGACACGGCCACGGCGCTCGACGAGAAGACGCGCACCTACGTCGAGCGGCTGGAGCTGATGGTCGATGAAGCGCGCCTGCCCTCGGGCGACGAGCTGATCAGCGATATCGAGCGCTTCCTGCGCGAACAGGGCCGCGAGCCGGGCCACGGCCAGGTCCACTAGGGCGCGGCGCGGGGCGCCGAGCCGATAGGCGCCCGACACAGAAACACCGACACCGCCTGCCCGATCGCGCCTCGAGGAGGAGACGAGGGGCGAAATGGCAGCCGGCGCCGGGTTCGAGCCATACCTTCGGCTGGCCGGCTGTGCGCCCGGACAGCGTGCGCTGGGAACTTGCTGTGAATCGAGCGGGCGGGCATGATTCGGGCCGGACTCACAGCAAGTTCTAAGCTTGGGCGCATGGAATACGCGGCATGACATCGACTGTGGCGGCCGGCCGGATCCGGCCCGACGAGGGCGCCGGGCGCGGGCGCGTCCTGGTCGTGGACGACGAGGCACCGATCACCGAGCTGCTGTCGACCGCCCTGCGCTACATGGGCTACGAGGTCAGCACCGCCCAGACGGGTATGGCCGCGCTCGAGTCGGCGTCGCGCACGCCGCCCGACCTCGTCGTGCTCGACGTGATGCTGCCCGACATCGACGGCTTCGAGGTCTGCCGCCGGCTGCGCGCCGACGGTGACTTCGTGCCGGTCATCTTCCTGACCGCCCGCGATACCGAGGACGACCGCGTCACCGGCTTCATCCGCGGTGGCGACGACTACGTCACCAAGCCGTTCTCGCTGGAGGAGCTGACCCTGCGCATCGGAGCCCTGCTGCGCCGCACGCGCGCAGTGTCGGGCGGCGGCGAGAGCCACCGGCTGCGCTACCGCGACCTGGAGATGGACGAGGATCGTCACCAGGTCTGGCGCGCCGGCGCGGAGGTGCGCCTGTCGCCGACTGAGTTCCGACTGCTGCGCTACCTGCTGCTCAACGCCGAGCGGGTGCTGTCCAAGCAACAGATCCTCGACCACGTCTGGCAGTACGACTTCAACGGCGACGACAACGTGGTCGAGACGTACGTCAGCTACCTGCGCCGCAAGGTGGACAGCGGCCCGGACAAGCTGATCCGCACGATCCGCGGCTTCGGCTACACGTTGCGCGCTGAGGGCGGCTGACCACGGACGCGCTGAGGTGACGCTCCGAACGCGGCTGCTGCTGGCTCTCGGGCTGCTGCTGGCGGCCGCCCTGGTCGCCTCCGGTGGGCTCGTTGTCGGCCTCACCCGGGGCAGCCTGGTCGAACAGATTGACGCCGACCTGCGCAGCGCGCGCGGCGCAGACGTGATCGACACGGGGCCAATCCGGGGTGACAACGACCCGACCGGCCGGCGTTTCGCCCTGCTTGTCTTCGATGCCGGCGGCGTGCTCCTGCAGGCGCTGCCTTCGGGCCTTGGCTATGCGCCCGACCCGCTGCCCGCCCTGCCTGCCGTCGGCGAGCCCGGCCTGCCCATCGGTCAGATCGTCGAGCGTCCCGCGGTCGACGGCTCGCTGTCCTACCGCGTGCTCGCCCTGCGCGCTCTGCGCGGTGTGGTGGTGCTCGCCGCGCCGATGAACGGAGTGGCGGCATCGATCGCTGTCCTGGTGCGCGCGCTGGTGCTGGTCGGGCTGGCCGTCCTCGCGCTGATGCTGGTGGTCGGCTGGCTGATCATCCGGCGCGACCTGCGACCGCTGGAGCAGATGACGGCCACTGCCGAGCGCATCTCGGCCGGTGACCTGACCCAGCGCGTGGGCATGCCCGACGACGGTTCCGAGGTGGGCCGGCTAGGCCACGCTTTCGACACCATGCTCGACCAGATCGAGGGCGCGTTCGGCAGTCAGGCGGCGGCGCTCTCGGCCAAGGAGCGCAGCGAGGGCAAGCTGCGCCAGTTCGTGGCCGACGCCTCGCACGAGCTGCGCACGCCCCTCACCGCTCTGCGCGGCTACTCCGAGTTGTACGGTGCCGGCGGGCTCGATGAGCGTGCCGCGCTCGAGCAGGCGATGGCGCGCATCGGCAGCGAGAGCCGGCGCATGGCCGCGCTGGTCGAGGACATGCTGCTCCTGGCGCGGCTCGACCAGGGCCGGCCGTTGCGCCACGAGCCGGTCGAGTTGAGCGAGCTGGTCAACGACGCCATCAATGACGTGCGCGCCGTCGAGCCGGCCCGGCCCGTGCGCGAGTCGATCGAGCCCGGCTTGAAGGTGCCGGGCGATGAGGACCGGCTGCGCCAGGTGATCGGCAACCTGCTCAGCAACGTGCGCGTGCACACTCCGGTCGACGCGCCGCTCGATGTCACGCTATCCGCGGCCGATGGGGAGTGCACCCTGAGCGTGGCCGACCACGGGCCGGGCATCGATCTCGCCCACGTCGAGCACATCTTCGACCGCTTCTACCGCGCCGACACGGGTCGCTCGCGCGATCGCGGCGGCAGCGGGCTGGGCCTCTCGATTGCCGCGTCCGTCGCCGCCGCCCACCTGGGGTCGATCGCCTATTCGGCCACGCCCGGTGGCGGCGCCACGTTCACCCTGACCCTGCCCCGCGCCTGAGCCCGTTCTTCGTCCCTACACCAGCACGACGCCGCTCGGCGGATGCCTCCCCTGGCGCAGCGCGTCGAGCACCGCCGACCGGCGGAGCCGAGGGCGGCCGGCCAGCAGCGCCGGATCGTCGCGCAACGTACGTCGGTTCGCAGCTGTGTCGGCAACAACCAGCAGGAAGTTGTCGACTGGGTCGTCGCGCAGCTTGAGATGGAATTGACGCTCGAGAGCCTGACCGTCGCGGATGCGCATCTCCATCTCGAGCGCCGTGCCGCGCCCGTGACCGGTCAACTCAGCGTCCCACGCTCGCTGTTCGGGAATGCCGCTGGCGCGCTGCGGCAGCGGCACCTCTGTCCGATACATGAGTGGCGGGGCTGCCTCACGCAGGATCCGCATCAACCGTTCACGGTGTGCCGCGTCACGGACGGGGTTCGGGCCCGGATAGAGCCGGACCACGAGATCGAGCCCCAGAACAGCTCCGATCTGAGCAGCCAGCACGATTGGGAGGTGGCGCAGGCGAGCGTTCTCGATCCGGCTGTATGTCGACCGAGATATCCCGACGCCGTCAGCCACATGACGTTGGCTGATACCGATCGCGAGGCGCTTGTTGCGGAACTCGCTCCCAATTTCGTGCAGTGAGACGACACCCCGCTGGGTTCCCCGGTCAAACGCGCGCTCAGCTGCCGGCACCGGACGACCGTACTTGGCCTGCCTTACCGGCCAGTTGCCCTCCGCTTGCCGGTCGATGTGCACGGGGTGCACCAACGCGGCCAATCAGCTGACCAGCGCGCCGAACTGTGCAGCCGGAGCTCGGATATCGAGCAGCGAGGACTCGATCGTGCTGTCACGGCACCAATGAGGCGAGATCCTCACGAGTTGGTGCTGTAGGAGCACATGCGTCCACGGCAACGATCCGGCCGCGCCGGGGCCCGGAAGCACAGAAAGAACCGGAGGGCCTCAGGGAGAAGGCCCTCCGGTTGGGGTTGAGGAGGAGGAGCGAGTTAGCTGGCCGGGGCGGGAGCCGGGTCGGCGTCGGTCACGTCGAACCACATGCCCGGGCCATGGTGGCCGCGGCCGGGGCCGCCGAAGCCGGGGCCGGCCTCGATGTGGCCGAACCCGAATCCGGCACGGGGTCCGAGCTGGCGCAGCTGCTCAAGCGTGATCTGGCCGTCCTCGGCGATGCTCTCGAAGGCCTGGCGCAGAGGACTGTCGGCCGGCAGCTGGGCGATCTCGTCCTGGGTGATCACGTCGTCCTCGAGGAAGCCCTGGATCTGCTCCCACGTGGCGCGCATCTCCTCGGCCCGAGCCTGCATCTCGGCGCGGCGCTCGTCGACACGCGTCTGGAGCGCCTCGGTGATGGCGTCGGACTGGGCCTGGGTGATGACATCCTGCGCGACGAGGTCGGCCAGGACGTCTTCGACGAGCGCACCGGGTCCGTGCTCCAGGTCCTCGCCCGCAACGGTGATCGTGCCGGTCGTGACCTCGAGGCCGGCCGGTGGTGGCGCTGCGTTGAACAGCGTCGAGGCTGTGTTGGCAATGGATGGCGCCGCGGCGGCAACGGTGGCCCCGGCGATCAGCAGGAACCCGGCCAGCGGGAGCCAGAAGAGGCGTCGCATCAGGTATCTCTCCAGCGGTGTGACGGTCTGTCGTTGGTCGCATCTCGACCACTGACCATGCTGGACGGCCGTCCTTGGCAGGAACTGGCCGCCGGCTGGGTTTTGGCTGTGAATCGACCTTCCGCCCAGCGCGTTCCAAGAATGGACCCAGAGTTAGACTTTGTTCATTGACTTGACAATCGCCCCGCCAAGGCTCACGACGTTCCTGCCCGCCGTCTTCCGCGCCCAGGCGGCACGACTGGAGATCGTGGCCACCTTCTTGGGCAGTCACCAGGTGCACGAACGATGAGCCTGGGCGACGAGATCCGCGAACAGCCGGACGTCGCCCGCCGGCTGCTTGACTCCGCGCCGGCAGCATTCGCGCCGATTGCGGCCGCGCTGCGCCGCCGGCGTCCACGCTTCGTCGTCATCGCCGCCCGGGGCAGCTCCGACCACGCGGCGCTGTACGCCCAGTACCTCCTCGCGGTGCGCAACAGCATGCTGGTGGCGTTGGCCACGCCGTCGACGATCACCCTCTACGGCGCGCGCCCCCAGATGGCCGACGCACTGGTCGTGGGCATCTCACAGTCCGGCCGCTCGCCGGACATCGTGGCCGTGCTCGAGGAGGCGCGCCGCCAGGGCGCCCTGACCGTGGCGCTGACGAACGACGCCGGGTCGCCGCTCGCGGCGGCGGCGGCTGAGGTCATCGATCTGCGCGCCGGGCCCGAGCTGGCCACTGCCGCGACCAAGACCTACACCGCCCAGCTGCTCAGCGTCGCGCTCCTGTCGGCCGCGCTCGACGACCTGACCGACAGCGAACGGTCCGACGTCGGACGATTGCCGCAGCTGATGGTCAAGGCCATGTCGAGCGAACGGCACGCTGTCGAGATTGCCGCGCGCCACGCCGATGTGGAGAGGTGCGTCGTCCTCGGCCGCGGCTACTCGTACGCTACGGCGCGCGAGTGGGCGCTCAAGCTCCAGGAGCTTGCCCAGTTGCCGGCAATCGCCTTCTCGGCCGCCGATTTCGAGCACGGCCCGCTGGCGCTGGTGGAGCCCGGCTACTCGGTCCTGGCGGTGGCGCCCCGGGGCGCGTCCCTCGATGCCCAGCTGGCGCTGTTCCGGCGCCTGCGCCGGGAGCACCAGGCGCGGCTGCTGGTCGTGTCGGATTCCGCCGCCGCGCGCCGGCTGGACGAGGGGCTTGCACTGCCCCACGACCTGCCGGCGTGGCTCTCGCCGCTGGTCGAGATCATTCCGGGCCAGTGGTACGCATACCACCTGACTCTCGCGCGGGGGCTCGATCCCGAGCGGCCGCGGACGATCACCAAGGTCACCCGGACGACCTAGCGACCGACGCCGGACAACAGAAGACCCACACTCCGGGAACGAGCGTGGGCCTCCCAATGCTGATCGGTGATCCGTGCCGCAGCAGACACGTGTCGCGCACGCCCCGGATCACCGCCCTAGGCCGGCACGCATGTCGCTGCTGATGTTGCCCGCGCGGGGGCGGGTGGCGAGGTTGCTCGAGCCGCCAGAACAATCCGCGGTGATGGGCAGGATTCGCGACGCAGCAGCGTCCGAGATCCTCCGATCGAGCCGTCCATTACGGGCGTTGCGGGCGTTCCTCACGGTCGCACCTCTCAGCCCGAATGCTACTCCCAGTGGCCCCGCGATGTCCACCACTTCTGGCCCCCGATGTCAGCGCCCGCCGGCGATCAGGGCCCGGTACCAGCGGCCACTCTGCTTGATGGTTCGGCGCTGGGTGGCGAAGTCGACGTGGACCAGCCCGAAGCGCTTGGAACAGCCGTAGCTCCACTCGAAGTTGTCGAGCAGCGACCAGACGTAGTAGCCGCTGACCGGTACCCCGGCCTCGATGGCGGCGGCGCGCTCAGGTCGCGGGCTCCTGGTAGACGCGCACGTCGTCGATGGCCGCTTCGACCAGGCTGGACCGGCCACCGTCGGCGGCCTCGATCAGGAGCCGGATGGACTGTCCCGCGAAGGCGTCGAGGCTGACCGAGACCGGCGTCCAGACCGCGTTGCGATTGCCCTTGAAGCCGATCTGGGTGAGGAGCGGCGTGCCATTGACCGAGACGCGCAGATAGTCGGCGGCCGAGGCGCGGCGGTTGTGGGCGAGGGTGTAGCGCAAGCTGAGCGTCCAGCCCGTGCTGCCGACCGCGCCGAGCTGAAAGGCGGGCGACTGGATCGAGGTGACCCCGCCGTCAACGTCGTTATCGCCGACGGCAGTGCCGCGCAGCGCGCCGGTGACGAGCGCGTCTTCGCCGCTGTAGCCATAGGCCAGCTGCTTGACGCCGGCGCCGTTGCGCGTCTTCTGGGGCAGGCCGCGCTCCCAGCGCCCGCCGCTGGCGGTGTCCACGCCCGACGGGTCGACGGTCCAGCCGCGGCCGGTCTCGAAGTCGTCGTTGAGCGGGCCGCAATGGGTCACGCCCAGGTCCGCTGCCCGGTACGGGCAGTCGGCCTGCTCGAGCAGGTAGAGCACGAGCTCGTCGTTGCGCGTCGTCTCGCGCTCGATCACGTCATCGGCTGGATAGAAGCCGCCGACGTGGGAGCCATCGGTGGGATACAGCTCGACAGTGAAGGCGAAGATGCGCTGGTCGCCGTAGAGCCAATCGCTCGACGCCCCGTCGAGCAGGTACAGATCGCTCATCTGCTGGGCGACGTAGCCGCTCAGGCCGGCCATCTGCGTGCCCAGTGCGCGGAAGGCAAGCAGGTCGTCCGGGCTCATCGTGCGCGGCAGATCGGCGCCGGTGTAGCCATACGGCCACATGACCTCCTCGTTGAAGCTGTGCCACGAGATGGCGGCGCGGATCTGCTGGCGGCCGTCCACGATGCGACTGAGCACGAAGTCGCGCAGCGCGGCCACTTCGGGCGCCAACCATGGCGCGGCGCCGCGGTAGGTGGTCGAACCGGGAACGCTGCTTGAGCCGCCGCAACAGCCCCACCGGTAGCCCCAGTTGCGGTTCAGATCGATGCCCAGCGAGGGCGACCCCTCGATCGGCTGGCGGTTGCGGCGCCAGTTCTGAAAGCCGCCGCCGGGGTCGGACACGTCCCACTCGGCGCCGTCGGGATTGACCATCGGGATGATCCACACCTCGCGCGACCTGACGATCTGGGTGACGCGCTGGCCGAGCGCGTCCGAGCCGCGGTAGTTGTCGGCCAGCAGGTGGATGATGCGCAGCGCCATCTCCACGGTCAGGTGCTCGCGCGCATGGTGGAGCGACTCGAAGAGCACCTCCGGCTCGTCCTCGTCGAGCGCGACGTGGTCGCTGATCTTGACCGCCCAGATCGTGCGGCCCTCGTAGCTCAGGCCGATGCTGGACTTGCTCACGCTCGCCGGGTGGGCGGCCACAACGGCATCGATGTCCCCCTCGACCTCGGCGTACGTGTGGTAGCCCTCGAAACCGGCCGGGAAACCGACCGTGCTCGCCGCGCGGCTGCCGGCCGGCGCGAAATCCCGTCGCGGCAAGCGCGACCAGGACGAGGGCGCCGGTGAGGAGCGACCGCCTCACGGTGTCTGGTAGACGCGCAGGTCGTCGATGGCCGCCTCGACGATGTTGTCGGCATCACCGTCGACCGCCTCGAACAGCAGCCGGATCTGCTGGCCGGCGTAGGCGGAGAGGCTGAAGGCCTTGGTCCGCCAGCGCGCGTTGCGTTCGGCGGCCTTGCCCAGCGTCGTCCAGAGCGGAGTGGTGGTCGACCCGTGGACGACCGATAGGCGCAGGTAGTCGGCGCTGCTCGCGCCCGCGTCGTGGGCGAAGGTGAAGCGGAAGCTGACCGTCCAGCGGCCGCCGCCGAGGTCGATCTGGCGCGAGCGGGCCGAGGTCAGCCCATCGACGTCGTTGGCGTTGGCGTCGCTCCCGGCCGGTGCACCGGTGACCAGGTCGGCCAGGCCGCTGGGCACGTTGGCGCGCTGCTTCGCGCCGGCGGCGGTAGAGTACGGCCTGGGGCACGGCGCGCTGCCAGCCGCCGGTCGGCGCGGCGGCGCTGAAGGTCCAGCCGCGGTCGATCTCGAAGTCGTCGTACAGCGGGCCGCAATTGAGCGCCTCCAGGCCGGCGGCGCGGTACGGGCAGTCGGCCTGCTCGAGGAAGTGGAGCACCGCTTCGGTGTTGCGCGTCGTCTCGCGCACCAGCGCCTCGCCCAGCGGATGGAAGCCACCCACCTTGGAACCCCAGCGCGGGTACATCTCGATCGTGTAGACGAACATGCGCTGGTCACCGTAGGCCCAGGCCGAGAAGTCGCCGTCGTAGATGTACGAGTCGCTGCCCTGCTTGGTCCGGTAGCCGTTGAGCGCCGCCATCTGTTGGCCGAGCGCGACGAGCGCTGGGTGGTCGGCGACGGTCATCGTCGACGGGATGTCCTCGCGGGTGTAGCCGTAGGGCCACATGATGAACTCGCCGTAGCTGTGCCAGTTGAGGACCGCCGTGATCTGCTGCCGGCCGCCGACGACGCGGCTCAGGATGAAGTCACGCAGCACCACCGTCTCCGACCGCCTCGAACGGGTACTGGCCGCGGTAGCGGGCCGAGTGGCGGTTGGCGCTCGATCCGCCGCAGCAGTTCCACATGAAGCCGTAGTTGCGGTTGAGGTCGATGCCGATCTTGTCCGATCCCGCGTTGGGCTGGCGGTTCTTGCGCCAACCATGGAACTGGCCGTCGAGGATGTCGTACTCGCCGCCGTCGGGGTTGACCAGCGGGATGATCCAGATCTCGCGGCTGTTGACGATGGCGTGACGCGCTGCGCGAGCGCATTCGAGCCACCGTAGTTCTCGGTCAGCAGCCGGATCAGGTAGAGGTTCATCTCGACGGTGATGTGCTCGCGGGCGTGCATCAGGCTCTCCGACAGCACCTCCGGCTCGGCCTCATCGGCGGCCACGTGGTCGCTGATCTTGATCGCCCAGATGTTGCGCCCCTCGTAGCTCTGGCCGATCAGGTAGCGCTTGAGGATCGCGTTCGGGCCGCTGGCCGTACGTGGCCACGGCCGCGTCAAGCTCGGCGTTCACCTCGGCGTAGGTGTGGTACTGCTCGTAGCCGGCCGGGAAGAAGTAGGTCGGGGCCGCGGCAACCGGCCCGGTCGAGAACGCCATCGTCACGAGCAGCAGCAGCACGACACGGTATTTCACGGCCGACCGCCTCACGGTGTCTGGTAGACGCGCAGGTCGTCGATGGCCGCCTCGACGATGTTGTCGGCATCACCGTCGACCGCCTCGAACAGCAGCCGGATCTGCTGGCCGGCGTAGGCGGAGAGGCTGAAGGCCTTGGTCCGCCAGCGCGCGTTGCGTTCGGCGGCCTTGCCCAGCGTCGTCCAGAGCGGAGTGGTGGTCGACCCGTGGACGACCGATAGGCGCAGGTAGTCGGCGCTGCTCGCGCCCGCGTCGTGGGCGAAGGTGAAGCGGAAGCTGACCGTCCAGCGGCCGCCGCCGAGGTCGATCTGGCGCGAGCGGGCCGAGGTCAGCCCATCGACGTCGTTGGCGTTGGCGTCGCTCCCGGCCGGTGCACCGGTGACCAGGTCGGCCAGGCCGCTGGGCACGTTGGCGCGCTGCTTCGCGCCGGCGGCGGTAGAGCTGGCTTGGGGCACGGCGCGCTGCCAGCCGCCGGTTGGCGCGGCGGCGCTGAAGGTCCAGCCGCGGTCGGTCTCGAAGTCGTCGTACAGCGGGCCGCAGTTGAGCGCCTCCAGGCCGGCGGCGCGGTACGGGCAGTCGGCCTGCTCGAGGAAGTGGCAGCACCGCTTCGGTGTTGTTGGCCAGCTCCGCGGCGACCTCGGCGGCCGATGGGTAGTAGCGCTTCAGGGCACCCTTGGCCATCTCGAAGGTGTAGGCAAAGATGCGGTGCTCGTTGTACGCCCAGTCGTCCTGGTCACCGTCGACGATGTACAGGTCGCTGCCCTGCTGTGCCCTGTAGCCGTTGGTCGCGGCCATCTGCCGGCCGAGCGCCACGAAGGCGCGCCAGTCGTCGCGCGACATCGTGCTGGGCACATCGGCGCGGGTATAGGCATACGGCCAGAGCACCATGCGCCCGGCGCTGTGCCAGCTGATGATCGCCCTGATCTGCTGGCGGCCGTCGATCACGCGGCCGTCGATGAAGTCGCGGTAGGCGCGCACCTCAGGCGCGTACCAGGCCGACGGTCCACGGTAGGTGGCACTCGGCGGGTTGGCGCTCGAACCACCGCAGCAGGCCCAGTTGAAGCCGAACTGGCGGTTGAGGTCAATGCCGATCTCGGTCGAGTCCGGGACCGGCTGGCGATTCTTGCGCCAGGTGTGGAAGGCGCCGTTCGAGATGTCGTACTCCGCGCCGTCGGGGTTGAGCATCGGGATGACCCAGATCTCGCGGCTGTTGACGATGTCGGTGATGCGCTGGTCCGTGCCGTAGCCGTTGGTCAGCGTGGCGATGATGTGCATCGCCATCTCGTTCGACAGCCGCTCACGCGCGTGGATCAGCGCGTTGAACAGCACCTCGGGCTCGTCCTCATCGATGTCGACGTTGTCGCTGATCTTGATCGCCCAGATCTTGCGCCCCTCGTAGCTCTGGCCGATCGAGAAGCGGCGCGCGATGCCCGGGTGGGCGGCGACGGCAGCATCGATCTCAGCCTTGACCTCGGCGTAGGTGTGGAGGTGCTCATAGCCGGATGGCTCGGCGGCGGCAATCGGGCCGGGCGCGAGGAGCATCGCCAGCAGCAGTGTCGCCAGCGGCAGCAGGCGCACGGGACGGCGGGTCATGCGCGGCACGGCAAAGGAAGCCTGTTCATGGGTTGGTGTCATGGTCGGCGGTGGGTGCGACCGCACACAACCGACCAATTCGTACTGGACGCGCCAGAATTGGGTGATGGAGCACGATGGCTCGGTGCGCATCTTCTGGCACGCGGACGGCTTCGAGGCAATCCACGTCTACGCCCGCTTCTGGCCGTCCGGCGAGGTCCAGCTGCGTGCCAAGGCTGTGGCCGACGTCGCGCTCACCAACCGAACCGTGCACGACCTGCGCCGCGGGCTGCGCCTCCACTTCGGCGGCAGCTTCCAGCTCCACGCGCCCTACCAGGACGCGCCCGAGAGGAGAGTGGCGATCTTCTTCGACCCGCCCCGCGGGGTGCCCAACCCGGACGTCTAGCGTCAACGGTTCCTGCGGATCCGCAGCGCGCCGATGGCCGTGCCGTTGTGCCGATCGAGGTCGACGCAGCCGTCTACCCCGGCCACGCTGCCGCAATCATCGTGTTGCCACAACGTCCAACCGCGGCCGGCCCAGTTGCTCGCCGGCACGGATGGCTGGTCGGCATACCAGTGCGCGATCCACAGCCGATAGCCATGGTTGGCGAACCAGGCGCTGTTGCCCATCTTGTCGCGCCAGAAGCTGGGCGAGGCGTAGATGATCGGCTTGACGTCCAGCCGCTCCTGGACCCGGCCCAGCCAGGCGCGTACCCAGCGGCGCAGCTTGCGCGGACCGAGACCGCCGGCGTCCTCCAGGTCGAGCACGGGCAGCAGGTGGCGGCCGCGCAGCCCGGCGGTATCGACGAAGTGATCAGCCTCGAGGATGGCGTCGCCGGCGGCCGCGTCGGGTCGTGCGAAGTGATACGCCGTGAAGAGGACGCCTACCGCGTCCGCGCCGTCGCGGTTGGCCACGTACCGCTCGTCAACGAAGGTGGCACCATCGGTCGCCTTGGCGATCGCGAAGCGCACGCCGGCCGCCTGGACCTCGTCCCAGCGCACCGCGCCCTGCCAGTGCGACACGTCGATCCCGGCCACCTCGGCTTGCGCGGCGACGGCTGCCGACGTGCCCAGTGGGAGCAGCGCCGCCAGAGCAAGGGCAGCCACGACGAAGCGCACTCCGATTCGGGCGTGCGAAACCGGCCTGGGATCGATCGGCGTATTCACGGCTGTCCCAGTCTCGCACGGCAGACGGCATTCCGGCGGGAACAGGTGCGCCCCAAGCGCATGAATACACTTGCCGGACCCACGGGAGGACCCATGTTCCTGTTCAACCGTGACAAGACGAACATGCCCGCGTCGGAGAGCGCGCTGCCCGGCCGTTCGACGCCGCTCGCCGTGTCCTGACCGCCACTTCGTCAACGGCGCGCGGATCACGCCGCCGTACCCCGACGGCACACAGATGGCGACGTTCGCGCGCGGGCTGCTTCTGGGGCGTCGAGAAGACGTTCTGGCAGGTGCCCGGCGTGGTCGCCACGGCGGTCGGCTACGCCGGCGGGTACACGCCAAACCCGACCTACGAAGAGGTCTGCTCGGGCCGCACCGGCGCACGCCGAGGTGGTGCGCGTCGTCTTCGACCCGAGCACGTCACCTACGAGGAGCTGCTGCAAGCCACTTCTGGGAGGAGCACGACCCGACCCAGGGCATGCGCCAGGGCAACGACAGCGGCACCCAGTACCGCTCGGCGATCTACGCCCACACGGCCGACCAGCGCCAGGCCGCGCCGAGGCCTCGCGTGACGCCTACCAGGCCGCCCTGTCAGGCGCGGGCTACGGCCAGATCACGACCGAGATCGTCGACGCGCCCGAGTTCTACTTCGCCGAGGACTACCACCAGCAATACCTGGCCAAGAACCCGGACGGGTATTGCCCCAACCACTCGATCGGCATCTCCTGCCCGATCGGCCTCGGCATCGAGGCCGGCCGAGGCTGACTAGCGCATGTCGAGAGGTTAGGCCGTGCCGCCCTTCCACAACCGCCAGCCGCCGAAGGTCATCAACGCGGAGCCGGCGTAGAAACCGGCCATGCCAATCAGCCGTTCGACGCTCATGCCGACGGGCGGCGTGGCAATGAACTTGAAGTCGACGATTACCTGGCGCAGCGCCACGAGCGCTACGATCGCTGCCGCCAGCACGAGGATGGACTGCAAGTTGCCCATCATCGCGGCCGGCATCCGGCGCCGGGCGAAGATCATCACGACAGCGGCGGCGGCAGCGGCCCATGCCACGCCGTGAACGCCATACGCGAAGAAGATCGAGTACAGGTCGGTGATGATCAGCAGCGCCGCACCACCGGCGATCATCAGCTCGGTCTGGCTGAACGCGGCCAGCATCGAGCCCATCTGGCTGGCCGGGCTGGCTGACGGCGGGGCCGGCGCCATTGGTGGCGTCGGGGGCGGTTGACCCTGCATATCGGACATCTCGTCTCCCTCTGTGTTTCGCGGATTTCCGTGGGCACGCTGACCATACGCCATCGATCAGCGCCAGTGAAGCCCCATTACCTGACGCGCGGCTACCATCTGGGCCATGACCCCCGGTGCTCCAAGTCATCTGCCCTACACCGGCAACGACGAGGCCGATCGGCTGCTGGCCGAGGATCCGCTGGCGCTGCTGATCGGTTTCGTGCTCGACCAGCAGGTGCCGCTGCAGAAGGCATTCGCCGGGCCGTACGAGTTGCGCCAGCGGATCGGAACGCTCGACCCGGCACGCATCGCAGAGATGGACCCACAGGCGCTCGAAGACGCCTTCAAGACGCGCCCGGCGCTGCACCGATTCCCGGCCAACATGGCCCACCGGACGCGGGACCTGTGCGCGGCGATCGTGCGCGACTATGACGGCGACGCCGGCCGGGTGTGGCGCGAGGCGAGTGACGGCCGCGACCTGCAGCAGCGCCTGCTCAGGCTGCCCGGCATCGGCGAGATGAAGACCGGCACGCTGATCGCCATCCTGGCCAAGCGCTTCGGCATCCAACCGCCGGGTTGGGAGGACGTCGCACCACGCCACCCAACGCTGGGCGACGTCGACTCGGCCGCGGCGCTGGCCGCCTACCAGGCCGCCAAACGGGCTCACAAGGCTAGCCTGCGCGCTGCACAGCAGGGTGGCTCCGAACAGGACATCGAGCGCCGGCGCTGAAGGTCCGGTGCCCGCCCGAACCATCGGGCAGGGCTCGAAACGGCCAGCTGGGGTATGATGGCTGCCGACAACCAGAGAGAGCCGCGAGTCTGAGCATCAAACCTCGCTCACGCGGCCCCGGTTGAACTCACCGCTCCGACGCTAGGGATTGGAATGTCGTGGAGCGCAGTAACCAGGCCGCAGGCCCTCATCCCGGCGCCGCGGCAGACATCGAAAAAGGCAACATGCACGCCCGTACCAACTTCAGCCATTCCACCTTCGGCCAACTCGCCTCCGCGCGTCGGCGCATCCGGCGCACGAGCGCCGGTCATCGTCTCTTCTGCACGACCAACGGCTGCGCCACCTACCTTCAGCCGGACTCAAGCGGGGCCACGGCCACGTGTCCGATCTGCGGAGCGCGGCGGACGCTCGCCTGATCGCCCCGTCACAATCAATGTGATGTCGGCCGCCGAAGAAGCGCACGCGAGCGACGACCACGCGGTCGTCACCCACGACAACCAGGCAGCCTGGGACCAACTGGTGGCCGACCTCGGCGGCCAGCCCTTTCAGTCATGGGCGTGGGGCGAGCTCAAGCAGCGTTTCGGCTGGCAGCCCGTGCCGGCTCTCGACCGCTGACGGCCGTTCGGCCGCCCAGCTGCTCATCCGGCCCTATCCGCGGCCTGGCCGTCGCCTATGTTCCGCGCGGCCCGGTCGTCGCGGCCGGCGCCCGCCTTGACCCGTCGCTGCTCGATGCGATCGTGCGCCTGTCGCGTTCACAACGGGCGGCGTTCGTGCGCTGCGAGCTTGATGTGCTCGAGGACGACCCACGTGCGACCGACCTGGGCGGCGCGCTGCGCCAGGCCGGCTTCCGCACCGCCCAGCGCACGCTTCAGCCACGCTCGTCGATCAGGCTCGACCTGCGCCGCTCGGACGAGGAGCTGCGGGCCGGCTTCTCCAAGGGCCACCGGGCCGACATTCGGCGCGCCGAACGCGACGGTGTAACCGTCCGCGTGGCGCAACCGCGAGGAGGACATCGACCTGCTGCAGCAGATGCTCGTCGCCACGCAGGCACGCAAGACGTTCGGCATCCACAGCGCGGCCTACTACCGCGTGCTGTGGCGCGCCTTCGGTGACGCCGCCCGGCTATTGTGGCCGAGCGCGACGGCCAGGTCGTCGGCGCCGCGCTCGTTCTGGCCTGGGGTCAGTCACGGTACCTACCTTGTCGGCCGGCTCGACCGGCGCGGGGCTCGAGCATCGCGCCGCGCACCTGCTCCAGTGGCACGCCATCCGCTGGGCGCGCGAACGCGGCGCCCAGACCTGGGACATGTGGGGCATCGCCGACGCGCGCGGCCGGCACGAGCTGGCCGCTCTCGCGCGGCGCTCCGACGCGAGTCGCCCGAGATGGTGCGCCTCGAAGCGCAGGCCCGGCGCGACCCGCTCGACGGCGTGTACCGCTTCAAGAAGGGCTGGGGCGGGCAGGTGGTGCGCACCGTGCCCGCCTACGACCGCGTGTTCATCGCGCCGGCATACTGGTTCTGGCAGTGGCGGCGCGGCGAAGCGTGAATCGCACTGGTGCCCATACTCCCATTCGACAGCACGTCGCGTTCTGCACATCGCGTCCGACGCGCCGCCGTCGCGCCGATGCCGCGCGAGGCCCGCAGGAGACCACACTTGACCTTCGATCACTTCGGGCTGAGCCCCGAGATCCTGCGCGCCGTGAGCGAGCAGGGCTACGACCGATCCCGACCCCGATCCAGGACCAGGCCATTCCGCTGGTGCTCGAGGGCCGCGACCTGATGGGCCGCGCCCAGACCGGCACCGGCAAGACCGCCGCTTTCGCGCTGCCGATGCTCGAGCGCCTGCGCGCCCACGCCAACACGAGCTTCTCGCCGGCGCGCCATCCGGTGCGCGCGCTGATCATCGCGCCGACGCGCGAGCTGGCCGTCCAGGTCTTCGACAGCTTCCGCACCTACGGCCGGCACGTGCCGCTGCGCTACGCGGTGGTCTACGGCGGCGTGCCGATCGAGCCGCAGACCAAGGACCTGCAGGCCGGCGTCGAGGTCCTCGTGGCCACGCCGGGCCGGCTGCTCGACCACGTCGGCCAGCGCACGGTCAACCTGACCCAGGTCGAGATCCTCGTCCTCGACGAGGCCGACCGGATGCTCGACATGGGCTTCCTGCCCGACATCCGCAAGATCGTCGGCGCTGGTCACCAACCGGCGCCAGACGCTGCTCTTCTCGGCCACTTTCTCGACCGAGATCCGCAAGCTGGCGCAGTCCCTGCTGAACGACCCCGTGTCGGTCGACATCGAGCCCCAGACGACGTCGGCCGAGCTCGGTCGAGCAGGTCGTCTACCTCGTCGACGCCGATCGCAAGCTCGAGCTGCTGGCCGAGCTCGTCCGGCGCCGCAACCTGCACCAGGTGCTCGTCTTCACGCGCACCAAGATCCAGGCCGGCCGCCTGGCCTCGCAACTCGATCGCGCGGGCGTCGAGGCGATCGCCATCCACGGCGACCGCACTCAGCCCGAGCGCGAGCGGGCGCTGGCCGGCTTCAAAGCGGGCGACGTGCGCGTGCTCGTGGCGACGGACGTCGCCGCGCGCGGCCTCGACATCGAGGCGCTGCCGATCGTCGTCAACTACGAGCTGCCGCACACCGCGCACGACTACGTCCACCGCATCGGCCGCACCGGCCGGGCCGGCGCCACCGGACACGCGATCTCGCTCGTGGCGCCCGAGGAAGAGGACTACCTGCGCGCAGTCAACCGTCTGCTCAAGCTGGACCTGCCGGTCCGCGTGGTCAAGGGCTTCGAGCCGAAGCTCGGGGCCCGGCCGGCGAGCCCGGTCAGGCGGACGTCGGGCGGTCGGTCGGCGGCGGCGGGTCGGTCGTCGTCGGCTGGTCGATCGGGGGCAGCTGGCCGAACGTCGGCCCGGTCGGGCCAGTCGGCCACTCCTTCTGCCAATCCGAACCCCAGCCCCGGCTCGGGCGGGGCCACAGTCGCGTAGCGATCACCAGGACGCCCGCCGCGATGAGCGCGACGGGCAGTGCCTGACGCCCGAGCGGGACCAGTCCCCGTTCGCCGCCCAGGTTGAGCACCCCCTCGAAGAAGGCGAAGCCAACCAGGAACAGGATCAGGCCGACCGCCAAGGTGCCCAGCCCGCCCCGGATGCTGGCCCCGTGCGCGTGCAGGACGCCCCACAGCACCATCGACGCGCCGACCGAGGCGGGCGCCACGAGCGCCCAGGCGTAGGCCCAGCTCGAGTAGTGGCCGGTCGACGACTGATAGGCGAGCAGCAGGCCGACGGTGCTGACGATGCCGCCGGCGATGGTCAGCCCGATCCCCGGCGCCGAGGGCAGGAACAGCCCGATCAGCAGCAGCACCACGCCCGGAGCGATGACATACAGCGGCCAGCCCACACGGCCGAGATCGAAGGGCAGCTCGACGTTGAACGTCTGAACGGCCAGGAAGAACAGCCCGACGCCGATCAGCAGCAGGCCGCCCACGATGGCCGGTCCGCGCGACCGGGAATCCTCACGCCTTGACATCAGTCCCTCCGCCCTCGTCGCGTCGCGCCAGCCGCGCGAGGCGGGCCTCGAGCTTGCGGCGCACGCTTGGCCACTCCTCCTCGATCACGCTGAAGTACACCGAATGGCGGCGCCGGCCGCTGTCGGTGACCATGTGATTGCGCAGGTGCCTTCCTCGGTCGCGCCGATTGCCGAGCAGCGCTACGCGCGAACGTTCGTTGAGCGAATCGGTCTTGAACTCGACCCGCAACGCGCCCAGACGTCGAAAGCGTGACCCAGCAGCAGCAGCTTGGCCTCGCTGTTGTACGGGCCGTCGCTGCCACGCCGAAGCGAGCCAGGTGTAGCCGATCTCGAGCCGCCGGTGGTGGGCATCGGGCGCCAGATAGCGCGTGCTGCCGACGACTCGACCACTGCTCCGCTCGATCGTCGCGAAGGGCACCTCGCGACCCTCGGCCGCCGCTTCGAGCGCGGCGGTGACATAGGCGCGCATGTCGCCCGGGCGTCTGGTTGGCGTTGAGCGTCCAGCGCCAAAGCTCAGCGTCCAGGCCGACGTCGGTCAGGCCCGCCAGATGATCGAGCGACAGTGGCTCGAGACGCACGAGCGTCGCCATCGAGCGTACCGGTTCGACCCAGCGCCGGGCAGTCATTTGACTTTTAGCCGCTGATCGGCGAAGGCGCGCACCCTGATCATTCGATCGAGATCGTCGGCCGATTCGGCCGAGCTGACGCGAGAGCGTCGGCAGCGAACCGTTCAACTCGCCGAGCATCGTGTTCGAGCGCTCGAGTACTTCCGGATCGGCCAGATAGGCCGGGTACAACGCGAGCAGGTACGAGCGCGCGAACGGATGGTCGCGTGTCTCAAACACGTCGCGCACACGGGCAAAGAAGCGGTCAACGTATGGCTCCAGGAGCTCTCTCTGCTGCGGCCAGAAGAAGCCCTGCATGGCCGCGCGGGTCAGGTGAAACGATCCGTAGCCGTCGCCGTGGATGCGTTGCCACGCCTCATCCTTGGCCGCAGCCGTGGGCCGCGCCGCCTGGGCCATCAGCAACGCCCGGCTGCCGCGATCGGATGGGTCACGCTTTGTCTCGCCGTCCAGCCGCTCGCCAGCGCCGGGCAGGTCGAAGGCGATCAGCCTTGATCGCGATCGACCAGCGCATCTGCTGGTCAAATGTAAAGCCGCCGATCTCCTGGTCCCCATCGGTCAGCCGCGCCAGCTGCTCCACGTCGGCCCCAGTCTGCCGCAACGCTGATGGCCGAACGCGCCCAGATGATCTTGGTATCGCCCGACGTGGCACCGGCCAGGTTGTGCAGCGCGGTCTCGAACCAAGCGTGCGCCTCCTGCGCGCGGCTGGGCTCCGGTACATAGCGCGCCAGGTCGAGCCCCGCGCGCTCGACGACCATGTCAAGGATGTCGAGGTCCTGCTCGAGCGCGAGGCGACTTCGGGCGATGGCCAGGTATTCGGTCGATCGCAACTGGCGATCGCGCACCATTTCCCAGAGCGACATCCACAACAGCTCGCGCAGCAGGGCGTCGTCAACGTGTTCGAGCTCGCTCACGCACGAAGTCGAGCGAGCACCGGGTCGAGCGCGATCTTGGCGTAGGCGTGGTCGCCATGGTTCGGGAAGACGAGGTTGGGTGCTGCGCGCCGACCGTGCGCCGGCAACTCGGTGTCCGCGGTCCATCGATGCCACGCCGGCAGGTCTCGATCGCGAGCTGGCCGTCGCGCTCGTGGCCACCGCGATCTCGAGCGCGTGCGGCCGCAGCAGTGGGGTACTCGGCGGGCGCTGTCTGCTCGATGGCGAGCTCGGTCAGCTGTCCGTCCCTTGGCCTGCCATTGCGCGGCAAGCGTGTTGAGCGACGCCGTGCGCAACCACGCTTGCGGCCCAGCCAGCGAGGTCGCGGCCGCTGGCCTGCTCGAGGCAGGCGAGGAAGTCGGCGAGCGTCGCGTTGGCGTAGCCGTGGCGCGCGGAAGTAGAGCCGCATGCCGTCGCGGAAGCCGTCCCGGCCGATGTACTTGACGAGCTGCTTGAGGACCGACGCGCCCTTGCCGTAGGTGATGCCGTCGAAGTTGAGGAAGGCGTCTCGGTGTCGTCGGCCGTCGCCGGCGATCGGGTGGGTGGTGGGCAGCTGGTCCTGCCGGTAGGCCCAGCGCTTGATGTCGTAGTTGAAGTCCTGCCAGGCGTTGCCGAAACGCGTCGCCTCGGTCAGCGCGAGGTAGCAGATGTAGGTCGCGAAGCTCTCGTTCAGCCACAGGTCGTTCCACCAGCGCATCGTCACCAGGTCGCCGAACCACATGTGCGCCAGCTCGTGCAGGAACGTCTCGCCGCGATCGAGGCGCTGGTTGTCGGTCGGCGGGTCGCGGAACAGGTACGCACTCGTTGTAGGTGACGCAGCCGACGTTCTCCATCGCGCCCGAGTTGAACTCGGGCACGAAGACCTGGTCGTACTTGCCGAACGGGATACGGCTGATCGAAGAGCTCGGCGTAGAAGTCGAGGCCCTGCGCTCGGTGAGCTCGAAGATCTCAGGCGCGTGCTCGTCGAGGTAACGCTCCATCGAGCGGCGCGCAAAGAGCCCGAGGCTCGAGGCCGTTGTGCTCGACGCGGCGGGCCACGTACGGGCCGCCGACCAGAGCGACGCAGGTAGGTGCTGAACGGCTCGGTTCGCGCGAAGTCGTGGCGCGTCCGGCCGTCGTCGGGTCGGTCGCGCTGGCAGTCGCGCGGCGGTTGGCAACGACCTGCCAGCCGGCGGGCGCGGTCACCGTGAACGCAGTAGGTGCGCCTTGATGTCGGGCTGGTCGAAGCACGGGAAGAGGCGGTGCGCCTCGTACGGCTCGAAGTTGGTGTAGACGTACTCCTCGCCGTCCTCGGGATCGACGAACTGGTGGAAGCCATCGCCGGTCGTGTCGTAGTCGTTGACATAGACGACGCGGACGACCATCTCGGCGCTGACCAGCCTGCCGGGCAGCGTCAGGCGATAGCCGGTCCAGTCCGGTTCGAGCCGTCTGGCCGTTGACCTCGAGCAATTCGATGGTCCGGCCGCGGAAGTCGAGAAAGAGCGGGCCGCTGCCAGAGGCGCCGAACGTACGGTCAGCATCGCCGCGGTAGGTCGACTGTGCCGGCGACCAGGTCGAGCGCGATGTCGTAGCTGACGTCGCGCACGCGCGCGCGCGCGGCTGGCGGCCTCCCGCTGGGTCAGCACGTCGCGCGCCATGGCTTGATCGGTCAGAACGAGCTATGTGACACAGGTGTTCGGCTCCGCTTGACTGCGTCTGCCACGGGCGGACAGCGGGCGCCGGGAGTGTAACCCCATGGCGCGCTGTCTGCCCTACTCCGGGCTGCCTGGGCGCCAACCCGATCTCGCCCAGGATTGCCCGCGGCCGACTACCACGGACAGGCTCGCCGGCACGACGGTCACCGTCGCTGGCAGCCGGCCAACCAGGTCGCCGTCGCCGATCAGCTCGAAGCGGCCGATCGGCCGACAGCTCCACCTGCCGCCGCGGAGCATCGTCACCGCCGGGTGGTTATGTGCGTGCCGCGAAAGACGCGCGGAAATGCGCGCAGGAATTCGATGCTTCGAGATCTCGCCCACGATGCACACCTCGAGCCAGCCGCCGGTCGAGCCGGGCCATCGGTGCGACGCGCATACCACCGCCGTAGTTGGTGCCGTTGGCCAGCACGACCATCATCGCCCGCTGCCGGTGCGCGCTGCCCGTCGATGACCAGCTCGAACGTGGCGGCCGAGAAGCGCGGCAGCTCG
This sequence comes from uncultured Chloroflexia bacterium, assembly GCA_963704145.1. GTDB lineage: Bacteria > Chloroflexota > Limnocylindria > Limnocylindrales > CSP1-4 > JALYGJ01. The sequence continues at coordinate 793,574 of CAVPHB010000006.1, read as the reverse complement.
CGCATGATCGCGACGACGTAGCGCCCGGCGCCGCGCAGGATCGGGATGCGTTCGGCCCGGGCGGCCACGACGGCGTCGAAGCCGGTGCCGACGACGTTCAGGAAGCTAGCGCTCACGCCCCTCGATTGCGACCCGCACGGTATCGACCAGCGCAGTCTCGCCGGCGGCGATGACGGCCACCGCGGCGGCGAGGTCGCGGCGCGACATGCCCAGTGCTTGGGCGTAGTCATTGGCGCTGCCGGCGGGCAGAACGGCGAGAGACGTGGCGCTGCCGATCAGGCCTTCGGCGACGGCCGCGGCGTGTCCGTCGCCGCCGACGGCGACGACCACCCGGGCACGCATCGTCGGCGGCGCGTCGGGCCGCCGCGGTCGGCTCTCCGCCGTCGCGACGATCACCTGGACCGCCAGACCGGCCTCGCGCAGGAGCGGCAGAGCGGCATCGAGCACGCGTCGGCCGCGGCCACCACCGGCAGCCGGATTGGCGATCAGGACGACGCGCCCTGACTGCACCGCCTAGGGCGCCGGGCTCGCGTGGGGCGACCCACCGAGCAGCTCTATCGCCCGAGCAGCTGGCTGTCGTCGACGCGGCGACGTCGGCCGGAGCGATGTCGCGCAGCCGGCGGGCTCGACCGGCACCTCGTCAGAGGCCAGAGCGACCTCGACCGTCGGCGCGATGCCCACGCCGAAGATCAGCTCGCCCTCGGGCGTCAGCCAGCGCTCGATCGCCAGCCGGATGGACGAGCCATCGGCCAGGTCGAAGGGCAGCAGGACGGTGCCCGTGCCGAAGGTCGTCTGGCCGACAAGGGTGGCCCGCCCGCCCGCAGCCAGGGCCCCGGCAGTGATCTCGGCCGAGCTGGCCGAGTTGCGATCGATGAGCACGATCAACGGCAGGTCGATCGGCTCGATTTCTGGTTGGCCGGCACCGGAATGCGCTCGCCGCTGGCGAGCTCGCGGATGTACACGGTCCGATCGTGCACGAACAGGCTCGACGTATCCACGGCCTGGTCAACGTAGCCGCCCGGGTTGCCGCGCAGGTCGAGGATGAACGAGCTTGCGCCCGCGGCGAGCGCTTCGTCGCGCGCCGCCCTCAGATCGGCCGCCGACTCGGCCGAGAACTGGATCAGGCGGAGCAGGGCGATGTCGGTGCCGGGAACCATCGCCCACTCTGCGGCCGTGAAGCGGATCTGCTCGCGGACGATGCTGAAGTCGAGTCGCTCGCGGGTCGACGGACGCGTCACGCTGATAACGACGGTCGTGCCTGCTTCGCCACGCACGCGGGCGGCGACCTGGTCGGTCTTCAGGCCGGCAACGTCCTCGCCGTTGACGGCCTCGATCTCGTCGCCGGCCAGGATGCCCGCACGCGATGCCGGGCCGGCGCTGATGACCGACACGACGATCACCTTATCCTCGCGCAGGCCGAGCAACACACCGATGCCGACCACGCTGCCGCCGAGCGCGTTCTGCTCCGAGCGGACCTCTTCGGGCGTCAGGAAGATCGAGTGTCCCGTGTCGCCGAGCGCCTGGACCAGGCCGCGGATGGCGCCGTAGGTCAGCTCCGTGTCGGTCAGCCCGGCGCGACCGATGAAGTTCTGGCGAATGGTCTCGAAGGCCTGCCAGAACAGCCCGAAATCTGCCGGAGCATCTGGCGGCTGGCTGGCATTCGCGGCCGGTGATGGCTGGCCGCTCGCCGTGGGACCGGGTGAGAAATTGGCCCCCGGAGTGGCCTGCGGCACCGTACCCGGGCCGAGGGCGCCGCTCTGACCCACGGCAACGCCGACGATGAACACCAGCACGACGAGCAGCACGGCGGCGATCGCAGGCGACGGGCGCGGTGCCGGCGGCAGCGGCTGGTAGTCGTGGAACGGCTCGCTCAAGGAGCGTCGCCGATGGTCTGGTTCAGCATGTGGCGCTGATCATCACGCAGCGCGGCAAAGCGCGCTGTGGACAACGAGTCTGGATCGGTCGTGGACAACGTCGCGCTCAGCAGCAAATTCGTGGACAAGTGGTCTTGCCCGCGCCAGCAACGCGCGGCTATCTTGTGCTCGTCCCGAAGGGGCCACGGCACCGAGACCGGCGCGCTGGTTCGCCAGCGAGACGATCCGCGGACCGGACGGCTCCTTTGGGACATTCTGTTGCGCGCGACTGCACGGCTCAGAAGATGTGCGCCGTTCAGGGCTCAAGGGGTCTCCAGAGTGTGGACGGCTGAGCGGTGCTGGGTGCGCTCGGCCCGGCCGAACCAGATCCAGTACAGCGATGTTGCCCCGGAGTAGAGCACGACGATGGTCAGGAAGTTGAGGTTGTAGCCGAGCTCGAAGCCGAGACTCGCCTGCACGATCAGTAGTACACCCCGCCGATCGCCCAACCGAACGACCAGAGCAGGGTCATCGTCGCCGCAATCGTCGCTCGTTCCGCCGGCCGGACGTGGTCCATCGCGAAGGCGTTGAAGATCGGGTTGCTGGCGTTCATCAGCGCGTTGCGCACGAGCATGGCGATGATCACCAGCCAGATGAACGGCGCGAAGCCGAGCGCGACCAGAAAGGGAATGCTGACCGCCTGGACGATGACCACCGAGCCAATCCGTCCGTAGCGGCGTGCCAGCAGCGGCTGGATCAGGATGGCGACCATCGTCCCGAAGGCGGTCACGGCGAAGATGACGTTGGTCTCCGACAGTTGGAGGTTGAAGCGGCCGACGATGTACAGGTTCAGGAAGGGCAGCACCTGGCCCGCGCCGAGCGAGATGATGAAGCCGGGCACGACCAGCCGAGCGAACGCGACCGGGTCGCCGATATGCACCCCCAGCCGATCCAGGCGAGCGCGGCCGCCGGCCACGGCCAGGCGCGCCATGCCCGGCTCGGCCGACGGGACGGGCACGCCCGCCCGTCCCACCGAGCGCCGGTCATCGCTCAGCCACCAAGCCAGCACGGCCGAGGCAAGCATCAGCCCGAGCATCAGCAGCAGCAGCACGCGATAGGCCTCCGGGCTGCCGGCGCCGTGGCCGCCGCTCGCAGCAATCGCCGCCGCCAGCGCGCCGCCGGCCAGCGCGGCCACGACTTGCGCGCCGTTGGTGATGGCGAACTGGAGGGCGAAGAGCTCGTTGCGCTGGCGCTGATGCGAGTGCTCGGTCATGTACGGGCTGGCCACCACCAGGCGCATCTGCTGGCCGATGTTGTAGATGATGGCGAGCAGGAAGATGGCCGCCAGGGATTGGCTGACCAGCAGCCCGGCCAGCGCAACCGAGGAGAGCAGCGACCCGCCGACCATCGCCAGCCGGCGGCCGAGCCGGTCGGACAGGATGCTCGCGGGCAGGGCCGTGATGGCCGAGCTGATGGCGCCCGCGGTCGAGATCAGGCCGATCGTGGGCGCGTCGACGCCGAGCGCGGCGAGGTACAGGTTGAAGTTGATCCAGAACAGCCCCATCGCGCCCGACGAGAAGACCGTCCCGAACAGAAATACGCGCGCGTCGCGCTCGAAACCGCGGTAGCTGCCCACGAAACGGCGCACGGTCACGCCGCGTCACCCACGTGCCAGATCATCGTCGCCGTCGGCACCGGCGCACAAGCGGCACCGGTGATCGGTCAGTCGATCGGGATGTTCTCGCGTCCGCCGCCAGGGCGTTCGCTCGTGTCTATGTCGGTCGGGTCAGCCAGCCGGTCGACCCAGAAGTCGAGCAGGCTGCGCACGGCGAGTATGTGTTCGCGCCCCGCGTTCTTGAGGTGCTGGCGGGTCTGGCTGGGCAGACCGTGTTCATCGCCGCCGCGAGCGCTCCAGGGCGCGCTCCAAGGCGCGCTCGGTCGCACTGCTGCGCTGATCGAGTTCGTCCATGCGCCGCTCGAGCCTGTCGAGCCGACTGTCATCCATTGCCCGACCTCCCGCTGGGCCTCGCGGCGGCTCCGCGAAGCGGACCTTCAACACTCGATCTTCCATTTTGGCGCCCTCCGTCGGCGCATCGAGCAGCAGACGCGGAAGGACGAGGTTACGGCGCCAGGTACCGACCTGCAGCACCAATTCGTCGGCCGAGCGCGAAAGCGTGATCTCCTCGCGTGAGGCAAAGGGCAACTCGACCGACAGCGATGTAGCCAGGTCCTCGCGCGTCGACCGAGTAGGGCCGGCCGCGGTACAGGAACTCCTGCGGGTCGGTGTCACCGAAGAGGGCGCGGCCCAGCTCGGCCAGACGCGCCAAGGCCGACCATCTCCTTGATCGAAGTACGGGATCGTGCGCACCGGAACCGGCGCGAACTGCTGCTCGACGAGCGGCAGGTAGCGCGCCTGTGCTTCGCGCCAGGCGTCGAAGTAGGCGCCCGAGGCGACTGGCAGCACTCGGTTGGCAATGATCATGTCGGTCGGGTAGCCGTACAGGTGGAAGTAGGTGAACGAGCGCTGTGCCTCCTGGATCGAGACGCGTTCGAGATTAAGAACCAGTCGAACCGACGCCTGATCAGGGTTGGCCAGCAGGTCGTGTACGTAACGCAACCGCTCGAGTAGCCGCTCGGCCGACTCGTAGACCTCATCGCTGGGCAGCGGCACGCCGACGATCCGGCGCAGGACTGGGCCGCCCAGGCGCTGCACGCGCCGACCAATGGGCGCGATCTTCTCGATCCACCAGCGACTCGCCTCGGGCAAGCGACAGCAGCCGCACGGTCTCACCGGTGGGCGCAGCGTCGACCACGATCAGGTCGTACTGGTCGCCATCGACGTGATCACCGATCCAGAGCAGGTTGCCCAACTCATCCATGCCCGGCAGGACGGTCATCTCCTCGGCCATCACCTCGTCGAGGCCGCCCCATGAGAAGAGGCTCGAGAAGTAGGACGAGATCGTGCGCCAGTAATGCGAGATATTGAAGAAGACGTCCGGTTCATGGGCCCACAGGTTGGGCGCTATCTGGCGCGGCACCGGGCCGACCGGCGTGTCGAGCGCATCGGCCAGGCTGTGGGCAATGTCGGTCGAGACGACCAGCGTGCGCAGGCCGCGCTCGTGCACACAGCACGGCCGTCGCGGCGGCCACGCTGGTCTTGCCCACGCCGCCCTTGCCGGTGTAGAGCAGGATGCGCGTCACGCTGCCTCCGTCTGCCTCGGCCCGCGGCCGGCCTCTCCGGGCGGCCCTGCCACGATGGTAGCCGGGCGGCGGGCGTCGGTATCGATCTCGATCAGCACCGCCCCGCTGACGTTGACCAGCGTGGTCGCGCCCCACTCGACGCGCCAGTCGGGGGCGGCCGCCAGCGAGGTGTGGCCGTGCAGCCAGAGCACCGGCCGCAGCCGGCGGCACAGCCAGCGATAGGCGGCGAAGCCGCGGTGATAGACGTCCTCGGGCGTGTCGCCCAGGCCGAGCGGCGGAACGTGGCTGAGCGACGATCAGCGGGGAGCGGCCGAGCCCCGAGCGCAGGGCCAGATACAGCGCCTGGCGCCACGCAGCCCCGTCGCTGTGCTCGGCGCGACCCTTGGCGCTGCCCGGCCACGAAAGGCCGCCGATGGCCAACCCGGCGATCTCCTCGATGCGCCGGTTGAGCGAGCGGGGCAAGTGCTCGCCGCCGCCCTGCCAGGTCTGCCAGTTGGGGCCGCGATCGTGATTGCCGCGCACGTACAGCAACGGCACGCGGAAGGCATCCGCCAGGAACGACAGGTAGGCGGGCTCAAGATCGCCGCAGCCGAGGACGGCATCGATCGGTCCGATCGCCGCCCGGTTCTCTTCGAAGTCGAACGACCGCTCGGCCTCATCCGAGACGGCCAGCAGGCGCAGCGGTCGGCGCCGCTCCCCGCCTGCCGCGGGCAGTTCCGGCCAGCCGATGCTCAGCCGGCGAATCACTCCTCCGGCTCGATGGCCGGGGGCGCGCTGTCGCCTGCGGGCCGCTCGTCGACCAGACCGTCGGGCTGCCGCCCGGGCGGCAGCCCGGCCGGCCGGGCGGTGGTCCGCGTCAGCCGGCCGGCCCCTGCTTCACGCACGTCGAGGCTGCCCTGCAGCACCGCTGCGATCGGTTGGCGCGGCTCGACCGCCATGCCCGGCAGGCGCAGATCCTCAACCACCGCGTCGATCTCGACCTGGCCGCTATACAGCGCGGCGGCGACGCGGTTGTGGCCGTCGACGACCCAGTAATCGTCGCCCAACTTGATCAGGTCGATCGGCGGCAGGTGGCCAGCGCGTTCGACCGCTTCGAGAATCCGCTGCCAGCGTGAGCGCCAGTCGTCGATCTGCGATCGCGGAACGGCAGGAAGTCGCCGCCGCGCTGGGACCGCCCTCGACCGCCGTGCCGGCGATGAGTTCAACCGGCACGATCTGCAGGCCGAGTTCGCGGATCGACGCGCGGCGCGCCTCAGGGTGCAGGTCCCACAGGTTGGCCAGCGGCCGGTGGGCCATCCGACGCACGCGTCGGACCCGCGCTCCATTGCGCTCCCCGATCATGCGCCGCGCTCCACTGGCGAGGCTGCCGACGGCCGAGAAGGCCGGCGCGGTCGCGTCGGCGACGGTTGAGGCAACCCCGGCCAGCCTCGAGCGGCCACCGGCCTCGGGCGGCTCGGGCAGCTCCAAATCGACCTCGAGCGCGCCGGACTGCGGCCCTTGCTCCTTGAGTTCGCTGTTCACGAAGGAGCGTACGGCGTGACACGTAAGCTGTCACGGGCGAGGCCGACAGTCGGGCGCAAGGCCGTCCGCAGCCCGCCGGCAAAGGAGCCGAAAGATGATCGAGATGCCCTGTCCATGGTGCGCGGCCGAGCTGCGCGTCGCCTTCGATCGGCAGACCGACGAGCAGACCTGTCCGGAGTGTCTGACCCGCTGGTCGTACGAAGATGCACCCGCGGAGGCCGAACTGGCCATCGCCGCCTGAGCGACGCAGGTCAAAGGTGCGGTGCGCCACTCTCGACATACGCCGATTCGGCGATCAGGCGCGCATAGCCCGGCTTGATCACGCCGTTGATCAGCCGCAGCCGCTCGTCAAATGGGGCGAACGCGGATTTCATGGCGTTGAGGGTCAGCCACTGCATCTCGTCCAGGCCGAAGCCGAAGACGCGCGACAGCGTGGCCATCTCGTCGCTCAGCGTCACGCCGCTCATCAGCCGGTCATCAGTGTTAACCGTCACCCGGAAGCGCAACCGGCGGAGCAGGTCGATCGGATGCTCCTCGATCGACGCCACGGCGCCCGGTGTGCACGTTTGACGTCGGACACATCTCGAGCGGCACGCGCAGATCGCGCACGTAGCTCGCCAACCGGCCCAACTTGACCTCGCCATCGTTGTCGATGGAGATGTCGTCGACGATCCGGACGCCGTGGCCCAGCCGCTCCGCGCCGCACCACTGGAGCGCCTCCCAGATCGAGGGCAGCCCGAATGCCTCACCGGCGTGAATGGTCAGATGGAAGTTGGCGTGGTGGACGAGGTTGAAGGCGTCCAGGTAGCGCGTCGGCGGAAAGCCCGCCTCGGGCCCGGCCACGTCAAAGCCGACGACGCCTTCGTCACGGTGGCGGATGGCCAGCTCGGCGATCTCAACCGAGCGCGCGAACTGGCGCATGGCGGTGGCGATCAGGCGGATCCGGATGCCGGTCCTGGCTGATCCAAGTGCGAAGCCCTCGAGGATCGCCTCGACCACCTGATCGAGTTCCAGGCCGGCGTTCGTGCTCAACTCCGGGGCGTAGCGCACCTCGGCGTAAACCACGCCGTCGGCAGCCAGATCGTCCGCGCACTCGAGCGCCACGCGGATGAGCGCCTCGCGCGTCTGGAGCACGCCGACCGTGTGCTCGAAGCCCTCGAGGTACAGCTCCAGGCTCTTGCGATTGGCGCCGGCGGTGAAGTAGCGCGCCAGCTCGTCCGGATCGGTCGTCGGCAACGCCATGTAGCCGTTGTCGCGGGCAAGCTCGATCACCGTCGTCGGCCGCAGGCCGCCGTCGAGATGGTCGTGCAGCAGCACCTTGGGTGCCTGGCGAATGGTGTCGAACTCGATCATCGCTCCACAGATTATGCTCAGCACGTCAGCGCAGCCAAACGCGGAGCGACCACCGCGCGATTTCGCCCATGCCACAGGCTGGCGCATCCCCATACTGTGCCCTGTCGCCGGAGCGACAGCCGCGAGTAACCGCATAGCCGTTGACGACAGCGCACCCGTCCCCCAGGACTGGCGCCCCCGCCGGACCGCCCCAGCGGCCCGAGCCGTCCACTTTCGTCCGGCGCGCCGCAGCCGTGTTGCGCGCCGGGCCAGTCGGCAACACTGTCGCGTCGGCCAGACCATCGTCACCGCAGCCATGGCGATGTCCGGTAGGAGGGAGGCACGATATTGCCGTTGGCCAGTGACCTTCAGAGAATGCCACGCCTGACGCTGCCCGTCGTGCGGCGTCCGCGCGCACGGCGCGCCGGGGCTGGGTTGCTGGTCGCCGCAGTCGTCGCGCTTGTCGTCCAACTGGCGCCGATATCCGGCGCCGCGGGTGTCGCTCGGGCCGATGCGCGGCCCGTTCCGAAGGCAGTCTTCATCGTCGGCCCGACCAATGGTCTGACCGACAGCAACCTCGCCAACGCCGAGAAGATGGCCCGGCAGGCCGACGACGCGGGCATGGACGTGCGCCGAGTGTTCTTCCCGCACGCGACGTGGGACAACGTGCTGGCCAACATCCAGGGCGCCAACCTGGTCGTCTACATGGGCCATGGCTACGGCTGGCCGAGTCCGTACACGAAGGAGCTGACCGAGAGCCGCCAGAACGGCATGGGCCTCAATTCCTTCGACGGAAGCGGCAAGAACCAGTACACCTACTACGGGGCGAACCTGCTCCGGGCGAACGTCGTCCTGGCGCCCAACTCGATCGTCTTCCTGAACCACCTGTGCTACGCGGCGGGCAACGGCGAAGTCGGGGATGGCCATTCCGAGCGAGGACATCGCCCGCCAACGTGTGGACAACATCGCCGACGGCTGGCTGGCGTCCGGAGCACGGGCGGTCCTCGCCTACGCTGGCACCAGAAGCTCAACTATCCGCCGGCGCTGATGTCGACCGATACGACGATCGACGATTTGTTCATGACGCCCGCCGGCGGCTCGCCCGCCGGCTACATCGGCTGGCAGACCGCCGCTTCGACTCCGAGCGGACGCCCGGAGCGGTCAACCACCTCGACCCGCACACCCGCCATGGCTACTACCGCGCGGTGACCGGAGATCTGAACATGACCACCGCCGAATGGCGCTCGGGCGCCACCCCGGGCAGCACCCCTCCGCCGCCGCCCGACCCCGGCGCCGCGCCCCAGATCACATCCCTGAGCGCCGCCGACCACGCGACGCCGCTGGCCGCCGGAGACCCGCCCAGCTTCCATCCCAATGGCGATGGACTCGACGAGGAGCTGCTCGTGCACCACACCGTCACCCGGGCGGCCTTCCTGGATGCGACCGTGACTGACAGCCAGGGTGCTGCGGTGCGCAGCTACACGGTCTGGTCGGCCAGCGGCGCCAGCACCTCGCGCTGGGACGGCCGGGCCGATGACGGCCGCGTCGTGGCCGACGGTCCATACACCCTGACCTACGTTCCGCGCGACAACGCCGGCGGAGTCGGCGCACCGGCATCCACCCAGGCGCTCGTGCTGACCGCGATCGCACTCGGCAAGCCGTCTCGCGCCGCCCTGCTCGGCGCCGATCGGGACTCGCTCGCCAACAGCAGCGCGTTCACGGTCACCCTCAACCGGCAGGCGACGGTGACGTGGGTGGTCGTCGACGGCGACGGCAACCTCGCCCGCTCTGTGCGCAGCGCCAGCACGGTTCCGGCGGGCAAGCTCAAGTTCACCTGGGACGGGCGTACAGGCGACGGCGCGTGGGCGGCCGACGGCTGGTACCGCAGCATCGTCAGCGCCTCGACCAGCCTGGGCACCTACAGCCAGGAGCGACAGGTCTACGTTGGCGCCTTCCGCGTAACGCCGTCAATCGCCTCCCCCGTCCGCGGCGGCCGGCTCACCCTGACCGTGTTGAGCACCGAGCCGCTGGCGGCCAATCCGACGGTCACATTCGACCAGCCAGGCGTCGAATTCCTGGTCGGCGACCGCCAGGCGCGTGCGCAAGAACACCTACCGGGTCACGGTTGACGTGCCCGCCGGCGGCGGGGCCGGGACGCTAGATATCCTGATCAGCGGCACGGACAAGGCTGGCGGCCGCAACCAGGGGTGGGCCAGCCTGCCGTTGCGCTGAGCGAGCGGCGGCGACATTCGGTCGGGGCCGGGGCGCCTGACAAGTCGTCTGAGGGAAAGGCACCATGCCCGACATTCACAACCTCGACCACATCTTCAAGGCCGAGCGGATCGCCCTCGTCGGCGCATCGCCCAACCCGCACAGCCTGGGCGGCAAGCTGCTCGCGAACCTGGTCGGCGGGGGATTCCGGGGCGTTGTCTATCCAGTCAACCCGAGCAGAGAGGCGGTGCTCGGCATCGCCTGCTACGCCGACGTCCAGGCCACGCCCAAGACGCCCGACCTGGCCGTGATCTGCGTCTCGGCCGACCAGGTGCCCGCGATCGTGCGCCAATGCGGGGAAGCCGGGATCCTGGGCGTGATCATCATCTCCGCCGGGTTCCGCGAGGCCGGCCCGCAAGGCCAGGCCCTCGAGGAGCAGATCAAGGAGGAACGTCAGCGCTACCCGGGGATGCGCATCATCGGGCCGAACTGCCTGGGCGTCATCGTGCCCAGCCTGGGCCTGAACGCCACGTTCGCCCTGGGCATGCCCAAGGCCGGCAACGTCGGCTTCATCTCCCAGTCCGGCGCGCTGTGCTCCTCGGTCCTCGACTGGGCCCTGGAGGAGAACGTCGGGTTCTCCTACTTCGTCTCGGTTGGCAATGCACTGGACGTGGATTTCGCCGATCTGATCGACTACTTCGGCGAAGATGAGCGGACCCGTTCGATCATCCTGTACATCGAATCGATCGCCCGTGCCCGCGCGTTCATGACCGCTTCGCGCGCCTTCGCGCGCAACATGCCGATCGTGGCCTACAAGGCCGGCCGCTACCCAGAGTCCGCGCAGGCCGCCCAGTCTCACACTGGCGCCTTGGCCGGGGAAGATGCGGTCTGTCAGGCCGCTTTTCAGCGCGCCGGCATCGCCCGGGTGCGCGACATCGGCGAGATCTTCGACGTGGTCGACCTGGTCGGCAGGCGCAAGATCCCGCTCGGCCCGCGCCTGGGAGTGGTGACCAACGCCGGCGGGCCGGGGGTGATGGCCACCGACGCTCTGATCGAGGCCGGCGGCGTGATGGCCAAGCTCTCCGAGGAGAGCATGGCTGAGCTGACCAATGACCTGCCGCAGTTCTGGTCCCACGGGAATCCCGTTGATGTCCTCGGCGACGCCCTCCCTGAGCGGTTCGCCAAAGGGATGGGGGTCGTGCTCAAGGACCCCGGCGTGGACGCCGTGCTGGCGATCGTCACCCCCCAGGCGATGACTGATCCGACGGGTATCGCGCGGGCCGTCTCTGAGCTGGCCGCCGGCACGACCAAGCCGATCCTCGCCGCCTGGCTGGGCGGCGAGAGCATGCGCGCCGGCATCCGGGTGATGAACGAGGGCGGAGTGGCCACCTATGCCACGCCCGAGCAGGGCGTCCGGGCGTTCATGACCCTGGTCGACTACTCGCGCAACCTCGCCGCCCTGTACGAGACGCCCAAGGAGGTCCCGGTCACCTTCACTCTTGACCGCGAGAGGTTGAGGGCGGAGTTCGACGCGCTCGTGGCCAGCGAGGGAATCGTGCTCTCGGAGTCGGCCTCCAAGGCCCTCATCGCCTCCTACGGCATCCCGGTGGCCCAGACCCGGTCGGCCCGGACCGCCCGGGAAGCCGTCAAGGCCGCGACCGAGATCGGCTTCCCGGTGGTGCTCAAGATCCTCTCCCCGGACATCACCCACAAGACCGACGTGGACGGGGTGGCGCTCGGCCTGGCGGACTCCGCTGCCGTCAAGGCAGCCTTCGCGCGGCTCACCCGGACGGCCCATGAGCGGCGGCCCGAGGCGCGGATCGCTGGCGTCACCGTGCAGCCGATGGTCAGCGATCGGGATTCGCTGGAGATGATCCTGGGGCTCAAGAAGGACCGCACATTCGGCAGCGTGCATGATGGTCGGGATGGGTGGCACCGCGGCCGAGATCTTCCGGGATCGGGCGCTCGGCTTGCCGCCGCTTAACGAGAACGCTGGCCCGGATGATGCTGGAGTCGCTCAAGACCTGGCCCCTGATTCAGGGCTACCGCGGTCAGCCGGGGGCGAACGTGGACCGCCTGGTCGAGGTCCTGATCCGGCTGTCATACCTGGCCGCCGACTTCCCGGAGATCGCCGAGCTCGACATCAACCCCCTGCTGGTCACGCCCACGGGGTGTGGTGGCGCTGGATGCCCGGGTCATCCTCGATCCGGAGCGTGGTCGGCAAGCCGGCCAAGCGCTACGCCCACCTCGCCCTGCGGCCCTACCCCGAGGAGTACGTCCGCGCGGTGGAGCTGCGACGGGAGTGCCGGTGACGCTGCGGCCGATCAAGCCCGAGGACGAGCCGCTGTGGCTCGATCTGCTGGGGAAGTGCTCGCAGGAGACGATCTACGCTCGGTTCCGCTCCTTTGCTACGTTGGAACCTGCACGAGGTGGCCAGCGCGGTACTGCTTCAACGACTACGACCGCGAGCTGGCGAATCGTGGTCGAACTCGAAGAGGGCGGCAGCTCGACAACTCCTCGGCGTGGGCCGACTGATCGCCGACCCGGGCAGCGCGACCGCCGAGTACGCCGTGCTCATCCGCGACGACTGGCAGAACCGCGGCCTGGGCGGCCTGCTGACCGACTACTGCCTGGAGATCGCCCGGAGCTGGGGGCTCAAGCACATCGTGGCTTCGACCAGCTCGGATAACCGGCGCATGATCGCCGTGTTCAGCAAGCGGGGTTTCAGAGTGGTCCAGGACCCCGGGAGCGACACCGTGGACGTTTCGAAGGACCTCTAGGCCGCCCTCTGGGCCCACGGCTTCGCGAGCGCCTCAGCCCAAGCGGGCGACAAAGCGGGCCACTCGGTCGAGCGCGTCGTCGAGGACGGGCGCCAGGCCGTGTCCGAGGCGCGGGAAGCTGACCAGTTCGGCGTCGGGCAACAGCTCGACTGCGCTGCGCAGCAGGTCGATCCGCGCGAACGGATCCGCTTCGCCCGAGAGCAGCAGGACGGGGCACTCGATCTGCGGCCAATGGTCGACGCGCAAGCCGGAATCGGCATGCCCCGGCCGGTGCAGCGGATAGCTGAGCAGCACCAGGCCGAGCGGCCGTTCCGCAGCGGCCAGCAGGCTGGCCACCCGACCGCCGTACGAGTGTCCGCCGATCACCGCCGTGCTCATTTCAGGCACCTGCCCGTGATAGGCGGGCACCACCTTCTCTGCCTTGGCAATGGGCAACCCGACAGCCTGCGCCTCGAGTCCGCGCGAGCGCAGACCGTCCACGTGCGGGCGCATGCTCGCCGCGCTGCCCGAGGCGCCATGAGCGAGGTAGATCACCATCGCTAGGAGTCTAGGCACCTGCGATTCCTCGGGCGGCGGGAAATCGTGCCACCCAAGCTGTCACACGACGAGCGCAACATCGGGCCATGGAAAGCGCCCAGATAGTCGCTCTCAGGGTCAGCGCGCCGCTGCGGACGACCGTGGATGTCGACGATGACACCGTCGTCGTCGAGCACCTGCGCGTAACGGACCGTGCCCTGGCTGCCTTTGTCCAACAGCGGCCGGCCGATGACCGGCCCGAGCTGGCCGAACGCGCACTGCGCATCGGGCTGCACGCGCTCCAGGACGCCGGCACGTCGCTCGACGTCGACTTCGTGCGGCGCGAGTTCGACGCTCTGCTGCAGCGCAACACGTCGGTCAACGAACGGGCGGCAAAGGAGCTCGACCAGGTCCTGCGCACCAACTTCGGAGACCAGGACGGCCGCCTGCCGCGCACGCTCGAGAAGTTCCTCGGCAACCGCGGCGAGCTGAACCGATTCGTTTCAGAGCTGTTTGACGAAACCAAGCGCGACAGCGCCATCGGACGCATGCGCACGCTGCTCGGCAACTACTTTGACGGCGACGGCTCGCGCTTGGCGCAGCTGCTCGACCCCACGCGGCTGGGCTCGCCCATGTTCCAGTTCCGCGCCGAGATCAGCGCCGGGTTTGAGAAGCTCAACGAGCGCCTGACGGCGATCGAGGCGGCATACGGCGCGCGCAACGCCGAGCGCTCCCGCTCCGCGGCCAAAGGAGCGGACTTCGAGGACCTGCTTGACGAGATGCTGGCCGACGCGGTGCGCGCGTCGGGCGACGTCGTCGAGCGGACGGGCGACTCAATCGGCGACGTGATGCGCTCGCGCAAGGGCGACTTCCTGCTGACCATCGACCCCCAATTGTGCGGCGGCGCCGATGTGCGCGTCGTCATCGAGGCCAAGGACCGCGGCCAGTCATGGCGCGAGATCCGCGAGGAGCTGGCCGATGCCAAGCACAACCGCGGCGCGGCGGTCGCGCTGGCTGTGTTCACGTCGGCCCACGCGCCGACCGGCATCGCACCGTTCGACATCCGCTACGGCCACGTCCTGTGTGTCATCGACCCCGCCGCCCCAGACCAGGCGACGCTCGGTGCCGCGGTGCGGCTGGCCAGACTCCATGCGCTGACCACGCTGTCTGCCGATGCCGGCCAGTTCGATGCTGCCCGGGTGCTCCAATCGCTGGCCGCCATCACGACCGAGCTCGAGACGGTGCGCCGGCTGAAGACGCAGTTGACATCCATGCGTAACACGGCCGCCGACGTGGCCAGCGGTCTCGATCGGCTGCGCGAGCAGGTGCTGGCGCGCGTGGCGGAGGCGGAGGCGCAGCTCCAGCCCCTCGCCGACGACTAACCCAACGGCCGGCGCGCGCTCGGTCGTCGGCCGAGCAGGCGCATCGCGAGGAGGCGGCCGCGATCGACCAACCGGGTACGCCAGCTGAGCATGACCAGCCCCGCCCAGACCGCGGCCAGACCGCCGATCAGGGCTATGTCGAACCAGGCCAAGGGCACCAGCTCGAAGAAGTCGCGCACCGGAGCGACGACGAAGAAGAGGCCAAACAGGCCGAGCAGCGCCAGGGCAAGCAGCGTCGGGCGAACGTCCGCGCCGTCCGCGTCGGCGCCACTCATCGATTTGCCGAACGGCGGCTCGAGCAGCGGCAGGAGGCCCAGTCCGCACAGCACGGCGAACGTCGTGAAGGCGGTGCGGGCCAGGTTCAGGTCGCCGGCCGCCGAGTAGCCCGCGTAGAGCGGCAGGCCGATGGCCGCGCAGGCCAGCGCGGGCGGGATGATCAGGCCAAGAGTGCGGCGCAGCGAATCGAGCCCCGGTCGCGCCGGTCGCGCCCACAAGGCGAGGAAGATGGCCGGGATGCCAACGGTCAGCAGCGCCAGCACCGTGTTGTGCCGGGGCGAGACAGGAATGGCCAGCCCGAGCAGCGCCGCACCAAGGATGACCAGCGCCATGTACATCGCCCGGGCCAGGAACAGGTGCAGGCTGTCCTGCATGCCGCTGATGATGCGCTGGCCCTCGACCACGGCTGCCGGCAGAGCGGCGAAGGAGTCATCGAGCAGGACCATGTCGGCGACCGCTCGCGTCGCCTGGCTGCCGCTCTGCATCGAGATGCCCAGATGGGCCTGCTTGAGCGACAGCACATCGTTGACTCCGTCGCCGACCATCGCCACCCAGTAGCCGCGTGCACGCAGAGCCTCAACGAGGCGCGCTTTGAGCGACGGCGGCACGCGGCCGAAGATCGTCGCCCGGCCGACGGCGTTCTCCAGGCCGGCATCGTCGAGCGCGTCCAGTTCGAGCCCGGACATGAGCGGTCCCTCGAGCACCAGGCCGATCTGCTTGGTCAACGCGGCGACCGTGGCCGGGTTGTCACCGGAGATCAGCTTCAGACGCACCCCGGCCGCCGTCAGCTGGTCGAGAGTCGCGCGCGCGTCGGGCCGCATCTGCTCACGCAGCGCGAAGAGCGCCAGCGGACGGATACCGTCGGGCAGCAGCGCACTGCCGGCCGGTGATTGCAGGGGGGCGTCGGCGGGCAATGCGCCAAAGAGCATCACGCGCAGGCCCTCATCAGCCCAGTCGCCAGTCAGCCGGCCGATGCTCTCCCGGCTGTCGCTGATGGCGTGGGGCGCGACAACTTCCGGCGCGCCAAGCACGTAACCGTCGCCCGCCGCGAAGCGCACTCCGCTCCAGCGCAACTCGGACGAGAACGTCACCTCCTCGGCGATCTCGCGCCGAGTGCCCGGGTAGGCCACGCGCAGCGCATCCGCGCTGCGCGTGGCGAGCGTGGCCGAGGCCAGGAAGTCTGCCAGCGATGAGGCGATCTCGGCCTCGTCGGCAAACGACTCGACGCGCACCAGCTCGATCAGCGGGGTGGTCAGCGTGCCTGTCTTGTCCAGGCACAGGACGTCGACGCGACTCATCGACTCGACCGCGCTCGAGCGTTGTATGAGCGCCTTGCCGCCGGCCAGCCGAACGATGGCAAGGGCATAGGTGACGGTGATCATCACGATCAGGCCCTGGGGCACGAGCGCGACCAGGACGGCGGCCGCGCGCGCCGCTTCGACCGGCGCGAGCCCGGCGCTGCGCAGCCAGATGCCGACCATGACCGGGATGGCGGCCAGCGCGACCAGCAGGCTCATCGCACGCATCACCCGGGCCACGTCGCGCTGAATGGGGGTGATGTCCTCGCGGTAGGCACGCGCGGCGCTGGTCAGACGGTTGGCAAACGAAGCCGTGCCGACCCGTGTTGCGACATAGGTCGCGCTGCCGCTGACGCACACACTGCCCGACAGGACATCATCGCCGACCTTCTTGGGGATCCGGTCGGCCTCGCCGGTGAGCAGCGATTTGTCGACCTCCATGACGCCCGCCAGGACGCGGCCGTCGAGCATCAGCTGGTCGCCCAGGCGAACCACGAGCGCATCACCGAGCACGGCCTCACGTTGATCGACCACCCGCTCCAGGCCGTCGCGCACGATCGTCGCGGTCGGCCGAGTGAGGATGCTCAGGCGGTCGAGCGTCTGCTTGGCGCGCGCCTCCTGGTACACCCCTACGACGACGTTGACCAGGACGAGGACGACCGTTACCGCCGCATCGCCGTATAGGCCGAGCAGGGCGAGCACGAGCGAGATGGCGACCAACAGCACATTGACCGGGTTGAGTGCGTTGTCGCGCAGTATCTCGGCGTAGCTGCGGCCGGTACGGATGACTGTGTCGTTGCCCAGCCCCCTGGCACGACGGCCGAGCGCCTCCTGCTCGGTCAGGCCGTCCGCTGAGGTTGGCGGCAGCGCAGCGAGGCGAGGGTCCTCGCGGACGTCGTCGGTCATCGCGCTGATGCTCGCACAGCGAGCCCCCGGGTCACCCGCCTGCTGGGCTACGGCCCACCTGCTGATTGCGGTCGGCGGCTGAGCCGATCAGCGGGCGACGAGGACGGGGCAGCTGCTGTGATAGACGACGTAGTCGGAGACACTGCCGAGCAGGAAACGACCCGCTCGGTCGAGCCCACGCGTGCCGACGATGACCAGGTCGGCGCCTTCCGCGTCGGCGGCGGCGACGATGCTGTGGCCGGGCTCACCGGTCCACAGCAGGAAGGCGGCGTCCACGCCGCGCGTCCGTGCCTCATCGATGACCGCCATCAGCGGCCGCTCGCGCTCGGCGCGCTGTCGGTCGACCCGCCCCGCGCGGGCGAGCGGCGCCGCCTCGCCGCCTGGCCGCTCGCCGAGGTCGATCACGTTGACCACCAGCAGCCGCGCGCCGAGCGCGCCGGCCAGATCGATTGCCTGCACGGTCGCCGCCTGGGAAACGGGCGTCAGGTCAGTCGCCAGCAGCACGGTGCGGATCCGGGCGCGCTGCCGGGGATGCGTGTCGAACCCCGGCTCGCTCGATCGAGCCGCGACTTCCTGCTGCGCGTCCACCGCCCGGCCCTCCACCTCAGGCCCCGACGATCAGTGCGCTGAGCATGCCGAACCTGCCCGTACCGCCCGTCCCTGCCGGGGACGGTAGCGATGCGGCGGCAACTCGCGGGTCTCCCATGGGCCGATGCTGGGACCGCGAGTGGTTAACGGACAGGGACCTTCGGCCCCAAACGGTGGGGCCGTAAGGCTGTCACGGGAGGACGGCCGACATGCCGCCGCAGGCTGCCGGCGACCGGGCGGGCGGGTTCGGTTGCGGCCGGCCGCTGCTAGCCTTCGGGCGCGATGAACACCGAGCAGAGGTCCCTCACTCCCCTGCACCTGGTGCTGGCGGGACTCGAAGCATGGCGCATCGACCCGTCGGCGGCCAACGTCGACGAGGTTCGCGCGGGACTCGAGGCGCTGCTCGGTGTGTACGAGTCACGCGGCGCATACCTGATCGTGCACGGCGCGCCGCTGGCGGACCTGTCACTCGGGGTTGGGTCGCTCGCCGGACACTCGCCGCCAGACGCCGAGCGACGCTTGGCACGCAGCAATCTCGTGCCGGCGGGTGCCCCGGACGACGCCGCGACCTTGTGGCTCGATGGGCCGGCTGAGGCCCTCGGCCCGCTGAGCAACGCCATCGAGCTCGCCGTCGGGTCGGTCTGGTCGAAGCAGGAGGCCCTCTCGCAACGCCAGCAACTCGATGCGCTCGATGGCGCCGTGCGCAGCATTGCCAGCCTCCTGCCGGTCGAGCGCGTGCTGCAGCTGATCGTCGACCGCGTGCGCGAGCTGGTCGCCGCGCAGTACGCCGCACTGGGGATCATCGGCCCCTTCGGCCGGATCGAATCATTCATGACCAGCGGCATGACACCCGAACAACGCCTCGAGATCGGCGCGTTGCCGAGCGGCCACGGGCTGCTCGGGCTGATCATCCGGGAGGACAGCTCGTTCCTGATCGACGACATCGCCGTCGATCCGCGCCGTCATGGCTTCCCCGAGCACCACCCCGAGATGCACTCGTTCATTGGCGTGCCGGTGCGCAGCAAGGGCCACTCGATCGGCAACCTGTATGTGACCAACAAGCTCATCGGGCGGCCCTTCACTCAGGCCGACCTCAACCTGGTCGAGAAGTTCGCGCTGCACGCCGGTGTCGCCATCGAGAACGCCCGGCTGCACGAGGAGATCCAGCGCCTGGCCATCGTCGAGGAGCGCGAGCGGATCAGCCAGGACCTGCACGACTCGGTCATCCAGAGCCTGTACGCCATCTCGCTGTCGCTCGAGGACCTGCCCGACATCATCAGCGAAGACGCGGTCGAGGGCGCCCTGCGCGCCGACCGAGCGATCGACGCGATCCACGCCACGATCCGCGACATCCGCAATTTCATCATGGGCCTCCAGCCGGAGCTCGAGGAGACCGACCTAGCGGCGGGAATCGAGTCGCTCGCCGCCGAGTTCCAGTCCAACACGCTGATCGATCTCGAGCTGCGCCTCGGCACCGATCTGCCCCAGCTGCCGCGCGAGCACGCCGGCCACCTGCTGTCGATGATCCGCGAGGGGCTGAGCAACATCGCCCGCCACTCGGGCTCGACGCGTGCCTCGCTCGAGCTGGCCAATCACGACGGGACACTGCTGCTGATCATCGGTGACAATGGCCGGGGATTCGACCCTGCCCAGCCGCGCAGCGCCCGCCAGCACGGCCTGGCCAATCTGCGCTCGCGCGCCGAAGCCGTGGGCGGGATCCTGACACTGACCAGCGAGGTCGGCGCCGGGACACGGCTCGAGGCGAAACATACCCACAACCGGAAGCGGAGACCAATGACCAGCGAAAAGACACCCGATTTCCAGCACCGCCTGCTGGTCGTCGACGATCACGAGGTCGTCCGCCAGGGCCTGGTCGCGATGCTCAGCCGGCGGCCGGGCTTCCAGGTCGTGGCCGAGGCGGGCACTGCCGCCGAGGCGGTCGACATGGCCCGCCGCTATCCAGCCCGACCTGGTGATCATGGACGTGCGCCTGCCCGACGGCTCGGGCATCGAGGCCTGCCGCGAGATCCGTGCCGAGCTGCCCGGGACGCGGGTGGTCATCCTGACCAGCTACCCCGACGAAGAGGCCGTCTTCTCGGCCATCGTCGCCGGCGCCAGCGGCTACCTGCTCAAGCAGGTTCGCGGCCGCGACCTGGTGGCGGCGCTCGAGGCGGTCGGTCGGGGCGAGTCGCTGCTCGACCCGGCGGTGACCGAGAAGGTCCTCGAGCGCGTGCGCCGCATCGCCACCGGCGGCGCGACGGACGAGCTGGCCCAGTTGACGGCACAGGAGCAGAAGATCCTGCTGCTGGTGGCCGAGGGCAAGACCAACAAGGAGATCGCGACCGACGTGTTCCTGTCCGACAAGACGGTCAAGAACTACGTCAGCTCGATCCTGTCCAAGCTGAACCTGCAGCGTCGCGCTCAGGCCGCGGCCTACCTCGCCAAACGGCATGGGGGCAGCAGTTGACGGTCCACGGCTGAGCCTGACTGCGTCGCCCGCCGCTGGCCGCATCTCGGCCGGGATGACGACCGCCGGTCTTCATCTTTGCCGGTCGATGATCTCAGGGCCGCCTGACGGACTCCAGCGTGGCCTCGGCGAGGCGGGCGATCAGCGCCTCCTGGGCGCCGGCAAAGATGTCGTGGACCTCGCAGGTGTTCTCGGGCGAGCAGTTGGTCCCACTCAGGACGCAGCGCTGGCGACGCGCTGTCGCCCTCGACTGCCTCGACAATGGTCAGCATCGGGATTGTCGCCGCCGGCCGGGCAAGGTCGGTAGCCGCCATTGCGGCCCAGTCGCGCCCGTACCAGGCCGGCGCGCACGAGGTGGCCCATGACCTGGACCACGATCCAGGCGTCGGGAATGCTCGTCCGGCGCGCGATCTGCGCGCCGGCATCAGGACCTCGTCGGTTCTGGGCGAGAGGCAGCATGGCCCGGATGGCGTAGTCCCCGCGGCGGGTGAGCTGCAATCGCATGATCGTAGTTCCCGCGATCTGACCGGCCGCCGAATAGGGCCGAATGGCACATGACGAAGCGGCCGAAAGAAATAGTAACCTTGTTGGTGTTCTTTTTCCATAGTGAGACCGTCGATGACGACTCGCAGGATGCGCACTACGAACCCGGCTCCACGACAGATCCTGGCTCGCATTATCGCGCCTGCTGCCGGCAAGTCGCGCGTCGACCTGGACGTACGCGCCGGCAGCCAGAGCCCTATCGCCGGCGAGTCACGGCGTCGACGCGCCCACGTCGGCCGCGCCGTCGGCCGCGCCGTCGAGCCGCGCCGGTCTCGATCAACGTCGGGAGCGTGCTGCCGGCGCTGACGCCGAAGGCCGATCTTCAGCCGGTCCCCGCCGGCGAGGTCAACGTGGCCGTCGCGCCGAACGTGCCGCCGCCATCGCGCACGCACCGAGCAGGCCATCGTCGAGGTCGCCTTCGACATCGTCGAAGGTGTCAAGGCGATCGACCCGAACGGCACCGAGTACGAGACCTGGGGCTACCGCCTCCACGGCGACAACGCGGTCACGACCGGCACGCCAGGTCCGATCATTCGCGCGCGGGTGGGCGACGTCCTGCGCTTCACGATCACCAACCTGCCCGGCAACACCCATCCGCACAACGTCGACTTCCATGCCGTCACCGGACAGGGCGGCGGCGCTGCCGACACAACCGTCGCGCCGGGCGAGACGGCGATCATCGAGGCGCGCCTGCTCTACCCGGGCATGTTCATGTATCACTGCGCCTACGGCGACGTGCCGCTGCACATCGCCCAGGGCATGTACGGCGGCATCCTGGTCGATCCCGAAGTGCCGCTGCCGGCCGTCGAGCACGAGCTGTACATGGTCCAGTCCGAGTTCTACACGACCGATCCTGCGGCCGGGGCCCTGACCACGGACCGCGGCGCGATCACCCTCGAACACCCCGAGTTCGTGGTCTTCAACGGCGCCGTCGGGTCGCTGACCGGCGACAACGCCCCACGCATCGGCGTCGGCGAGACGATGCGCATCTACTTCGTCAACGCCGGCCTGAACCTCGACTCGAACTTCCACCCGATCGGGTCGCACTGGGACAAGGTCTACCAGGAAGGCGCCCTGCTCAACCCGCCGCTGCGTGGCTCGCAGACCACGCTCGTGCCCGCCGGCGGCGGCACGGTGGTTGAGCTGATCGGCCAGGTTCCGCAGACCATCGTGCTCGTCGACCATGCTCTCGCGCGCGCCTTCGACAAGGGCGCCATCGGCCAGATCGTGGTCACCGGCGACCCCAACCCGGAGATCTTCGAGGCCTTCGGCAAGAGCGGGTCACCTGCCCCGACGGGCACTCCGGGGCCATCGGCGTCGCCCGCGCCAAGTGGCTCGCCCGGGGTAGGCGCTGAGGTCAGCATCGTCGCCGGTGCCGGGGTTTTCCAGGCCGACAACGCCGCCGATGAGTTCGCCGAAACCGAAACGCCGGCGGACTACAGCGTCAACGTGCTGACGATCGAGATGGGCACGACCGTGACCTGGACCAACGACGATCCGGGCATCATGCACACCGTCACCGCCGAGGACGGTTCGTTCGACTCCGGCTTCATGGAGAGCGGCGCAAGCTTCTCGTACACCTTCAACGAGCCGGGGGACTTCGCGTACTACTGCCTGCCCCATCCGTGGATGCGGGCCCGGATCGTCGTCATGATGCACTGAGCGGAGGCATCCGCCACCTTCTGAGCTGAGCCACGAGGAGGCTCGGCACGGCCACTCATCCCGCAACACTGGACCGATTGGCCCTATCGGGCCGCGCCGCTGCGGCCTATGTTGCGCTTGGGACGTCAACCTGACGCACCCGAGGGAGGGTAAGCCAATGTACGACCGGATCCTGCTCGCAGTCGGCGGCGACGATCCATCGTTCGAGCCTGCCCGGGTCGCCGGCCGCCTGGCAAGCAGGCTCGGCGCCCGGCTGACGATCGTCTCAGTCCATCGGACGACGCCGCAGGTGCTGGGCGAGCCGTACTACACCGCCTCGGTTCACGATCGGCTGAAGGAAACCGAAGCCATCCTCGACAGTGCGCGGCGTGCTGCCGAGGGAGCGGGTGCGTTGGTCGAGGTCGAGGCACTCGAGGGACCGCCAGTCGAGCGCATCGTCGACCTGGCCAGATCTGGCGGCTACGGCTTGATCGTCATCGGCACCCGCCGACTCGGTCGCGTCCAGAGCGCGCTGCTCGGTTCAGTCTCGGCCGGTGTTGCGGCGCACAGCCCGATCCCGGTGCTGGTTGTGCCCGAGCCAGCAGGGACTGAGAACGCCGAGCCGACCGAGACATTGGTGGCCCGTCGTGCGCGTCGTTGACGCGGCCGAAGCCGTCGCCGGAATCAGCTCCGGCGAGCAGATCTATGTCCACTGCGGGGCGGCGACACCGTCGGTCCTGCTAGACGCGCTGGTGGCCCGCGCGGCTGACCTGCGCGACGTCAGGATCATTCATTTCCACACCGAGGGACCCGGACCGCACCTTCGCGCCGGAGATGGCCGCCCACTTCTATCACCGGGCGCTGTTCGTCGGCCCCAATGCCCGCGACGCGGTCAACGAGGGTCGCGCCGAGTACATCCCGGCCTTCCTCTCGGATGTGCCCGACGCTTCTTCCGGCGCGGCATCCTGCCGCTTGACGCGGTGCTGGTCAACGTCAGCCGGCCTGACCGCAACGGCTACTGCTCGCTGGGCACGTCGGTGGTGGCCATGCCGACCGCAGTCCGCGCGGCCGGAACGGTCATTGCCCAGCTCAACAAGGCGATGCCGCGCACGCTCGGCGACAGCTTCATCCATGTCGACCAGATCGACCTGGCGGTCGAGGTCGACCTGCCGCCGTACGGCTACGTTCTGCGACGAGATCGGTGACGTCGAACAGGCGCATCGGCGAGTACGTGGCGGACCTGGTGCCGGACGGCGCCACGCTGCAGATGGGCATCGGCGCGATCCCCTCGGCCGTGGCCAACATGTTGACCGACAAGCGCGACCTGGGCATCCACACCGAGATGATGACCGACGTGGTGCGCGACCTGGTCGAGGCCGGCGTCGTCACCGGTCGCGCGCAAGGAGATCAACGTCGGCCGCGTCGTGGCGACCTTCATGCTCGGGACTCGAGCGGCTCTATCGCTGGGCCGACGACAACCCGATGGTCGAGATGCGTCCGGCCGAGTACACCAACGACACGTCGGTCATCCGCCGCTTCAAGCGCATGGTCGCGATCAACTCGGCGATCGAGGTCGACCTGACCGGCCAGGTGTGTGCCGACTCGATCGGCCAGCGCATGTACAGCGGCGTCGGCGGCCAGATGGACTTCATCCGCGGCGCTGCGCTGGCCGACGAGGGCAAGCGCGATCATCGCCCTGCCCTCGACCGCCGCCGGCGGCACCGTCTCGCGCATCGTGCCCTACCTGCACCAGGGCGCCGGCGTCGTCACGACGCGCGCCCACGTCGAGTCGATCGTCACCGAGTGGGGCGTGGCCGAGATGCACGGTCGCTCGATCCCCGAGCGAGCGCGCGCACTGATCGCGATCGCCGACCCGCGCTTCCGCGACGAGCTCGCCGCCGAGGCGCGTAAGGTCCACTACATCTGAGGGTCAGCCCGCCGTGCCGGCCTCCGCCAGCGCGCTACCCGGCTCGGTATGCGGTCCGGTAACCAGCACCTCGCCGACCTCGTCCTCCCCTGGCGTCGCGCCGCGCAGCACGTACCAGTGGCTGACGCGCGCGATGCCGCTCGAGAGCATGGCCGAGATCGAGCAGTAGCGGCTGGCCGACAGCTCGATCGCCCGTTTCAGGGCGACCAGGTCGACCACCCGGTCCCTCGACTTCGTGGACGACGCGGATGTCGGTAAAGACGCGCGGATGCTCCGCGCGCTGGTCGCCCTCGACGCGGATGTGGTACGAGTTCACCGGCTGCTGCTTCTTGCGCAGGATGGAGAGAACGTCCATGCCGGCGCAAGTGCCCAGTGCCGCCAGCAGCGCCTCCGTCGGTCGCGCGGCGCTGTTGCCGGCTCATCGTCAAACGAGCACTGTATGACCCGACGCGGTGCCGGCGACGAAACGCAGCCCGGGGCCCGCTGCGGTCACATTGGCTCGCTTGGGTGCCATCGCCCGCAGATCTACCCGCCGCCCGCCCTGCCCGCAGCGCCGAAGCGACCGCTGGGCAGGGCCGAACGGCCCGCACCTTCGGTACCGCGCGTCACATCCCTGGCGGCGCGCGCAATGGCAACCTCAGGTCGTGAACAAGAAGCGCGCCCACGCTACCCCGGCCTGCCCGCGATCATCGACGGCTCGGAGGCCGTGGCCTACGTCGAAACTCGCCTGGCCGAGGGTTGCTGCGCCTACCCGATCACGCCCTCGACGACCATGGCGACCCTGTTCCAGGTCGCAGTCGCCGATGGCAAGACCGAACCTGTGGGGCACCCACCTGTCCTTCCTCGAGCCCGAGTCAGAGCACTCGTCCGCCTCCGCCGCCGAGGGCTTCGCGCTGGCCGGCGGGCGCGTGACGAACTTCACCGCCGGCCAGGGGCTGGTGCTCATGAAGGAGGTCCTGCTCGTCATCAGCGGCAAGCGCCTGCCGGTCGTCTTCCATGTCGGCGCGCGCGCGCTGACCAGCCAGGCGCTCAACATCCACGCCGGCCACGACGACGTGATGGCCGTCGCAGACACCGGCTGGGGCATCCTCTTCGCACGCAACGTCCAGGAGGTGGCCGACCTGGCGGCCATCGCGCGGCGCGTCGCCGAGGAAACCGAAACGCCCTTCCTGGTCGTCGCAGGACGGCTTCCTGACCACGCACACGCTCGAGAACGCGCTGCTGCCCGAGGACGAGTCTGCTGCGCGAGTTCGTGGGCGATCCGCGACGGCGCATCCGCAACCTGTTCGAACCGGCCGAGGCGCTGATGTCGGGCGTCGTCCAGAACCAGGACAGCTACATGAAGGGCCGCGTCGCCCAGCGCGCCTGGTACGACGCGCATCTCCGCCGGTGCTGGGCGAGGCCATGGCCGACTGGACCGCGCTGACCGGCCGGCCGTACGGCCTAATCGACGCCTACCGACCGGACGACGCCGAGCGACGTCGTGGTCGCCATGGGCACAATCGCCGACAGCGCGCACGATGTCGTCGACCACCTGCGCGCGGCCGGGGCATTCGCGGCTGGCGCCGTTCGCCGTGACCAGCTTCCGGCCGTTTCCCGCGGCCGAGTCTGGCGGCAGCGCTGGCGCGACGCCAAGTCGGTCGCGGTCATCGAGCGCACCGACGAGCCGGCCGCGTCGGCCAACCCGCTGACGCGCGAGATCAAGGCAGCTCTGGCCGATCCGCGGCCGCCGGCGAACGCATACCGCGCGTCGTCTCGGCGTCGGCCGGTCTCGGCTCGCGCGACGTCTCATCGGCCGACCTGCTCGCCGTCTTCGACTGGCTGGGCGACGAAGCCAGAGATGATGCGAGCGCGGCCGTACGCCGTGCTCGGCGTCAAGCATCCGCCTTGGCCCTCGAGCACGGCCGAGATCGAGCTGCGTCCGCGCGGCGCGTACAGCCTGCGCGGCCACTCGATCGGCGGCTACGGGTCGGTCACGGTCAACAAGCTGCTGGCCACCGGTCGTCGGCGACCTGTTCGAGCTGTACGTGCAGGCGTACCCGCGCTACGGCTCGGAGAAGCGCGGCCTGCCCACGACCTACTACCTGACCATCGCCGAGGAGCCCATCCGCCAGCACAGCGAGCTGCGCCGGGTCGAGTTCGTGCCGCTCCACGACGTGTCCGCATTCGGCCAGGGCGCTCCGCTGACCGGGCCTGGTCGACGGCGGGACCTTGTTCGTCAACAGCGGCCTGTCCGATCCGGCCGCGATCTGGTCGGCGCTGCCCGCCCACGCGCGAGCCGAGATCATCGGCCGCGAGATCAACGTCGTCGCGCTCGACACCGCCGCGCTCGCGCGCCGCTTCGCGCCCACACCGCGACCTGGCCGTGCGCATGCAGGGCGCCGCGCTGGTCGGCGTATTCCTGCGCGTGGCGCCATTCTGTCAAGGCTCGCGGCCTACCGCTCGACGACGCTGATGGCCGCGGTCAAGGGACCACTGCACGAAGCAGGTCGGCAAGCGCGGTGGAGCGGTGGTCGAGGCAAACTTGGCCCTCATTCGCGCCGCCTACGAGGAATTGATCGATGTAACGGCACCGCTGCGCGACCGAGCCAGCACGGAACGGCGCCGGCCCGACCCACGGTGGAGGTGACAGCATGAGCGACTCACAGAAGCCATACATCCGATTGAGCCGCGAACCGCCGAGCTCGACCCGCAGGCGGAGCTCAGCGCGATGGCCAGCGTGGCCGAGCTGATGACGCCTGACCCGATCACCGTCGACGAGAGTGCGTCGGTCGACGACGCCGTGCGCCTGCTCGAGGAGAACGAGATCAGCGGCCTGCCGGTGGTCGACCGCGACGGGCTGCTCGTCGGCGTGATCTGAGCCAGACCGACATCGTTCGTGCCCGCGCGGTCGGCCACCTGTGGCATCGCTGGCCGGGCCTGCGCGTACGCCACCTGATGCACTCACCGGCGCTGACCGCCGATGTCTCGATGACCATGGAGGAGGCCGCGCAGATCATGGAGCGCGCCCACGTTCATCGCCTGGTCGTCGTCGACGAAGATCAGATGAGGCCGTCGGCGTGCATCTCGACGACCGATCTCGTGCGCGCCCTGGCACACCGGCCGACCGATGGTTGACCAGCTCGTAGCGCCCGACGGCGCGCCGCACCTCACCCGATCTAACCGAGGACCCGCTGACCAAGCCGGCCGGAGCCCAAGGAGGCGCACGCCGCGCGTGCTCGACCAGGCGCTGCCCGTCTTCGACGTCTACACCTACGTCGAAGAGTTCGGCGCGAGCGTCATGCCGGCGTACCGGACCGGCGCGGCCGATCGCGGGCACCGCGGTCGACACCGGTCTGGCGCGCAGCATCATTCCGCCCGGCACCGCCGCCACGCGCGACTTCAGCAGCCTCGCGCCGACGATCCCGCAGCTGCTCGCCGAGGCCTGTGTCGGCTGCATGGCCTGCGTCACGCCTGCCCCGACACGGCCATCCTGGGCACCGCCCAGCCGCGCGCGGCGCTGAGCGAGCGCATCGCTGCTTTCGCGGCCCAGCAAACCGAGCCGGACGTCGACGCGCCACTGAGCTGCGTGCGCATTTCGCGACGACGCAGAAGTACGCGGTCGTGCCCGAGCGGCGCGGCCTCGAGCCGGCCGAGTTCGGCATCTTCGTCGACCCTGCCCACTGCAAGGGCTGCGCCGAGTGCGTCGAGGTGTGCGCCCACCTGGGCCACGACGCGCTGAGTCATGATCGACAAGGCAGCCGGCCAGCGACTCGGCCGCCGTCAACGGTCGACGCACTACCGCCAATCGATGAACTTCTTCTACTCGCTCCCGCCCACGCCGGCCGAGTACCGCAACGAGAAGGCGCTCGCCGACCTGATGCTCGGCGAGCACGCCCTCGGCTACGTCGGCGGCGCCGGTTCGTGCTCCGGCTGCGGCGAAGCGACGGCGCTGCGCATGCTCGTCGCGGCCACGCGCCAGGTCCACGGCCCAGAGTCGATGGGCATCGTCGCCGCCACCGGCTGCAACACGGTCTACGGCAGCACCTACCCGTACAACCCGTTCGTGGTGCCGTGGACCAACTCGCTCTTCGAGAACGCGCCGGCCGACGCGATGGGCATCCGAGGCGCGCTGGGACCAGGCCGGGCACGCGGATCGTCGACTGTGGGCGAGTCGGCGGCGACGGGGCGATGTTCGACATCGGCTTCCAGTCGCTCTCACGGATGGTGGCCTCGGGCGCCGACATCAAGGTCATGGTGCTCGACACGCAGGCCTACTCGAACACCGGCGGACAGGCCTCGACGGCCAGCTTCGGCGGCCAGATCACCAAGCTGTCCGCGTACGGCAGCGAGCTGCACGGACGTGCCGAGCGGCGCAAGGAGCTGGGCCGCATCCTCATGGCCCACGGCGAGGTGTACGTTGCCCAGACCACGACGGCGCACTCAACCACTTCTACCGCGCGGTGCTGGACGCCAACGAGTACCCCGGGCCGGCCGTGATCATCGTCTACACGCCGTGCCAGCCGGAGCACGGCATCGCCGACGACGCCTCGGCGCATCAGTCGCGCCTGGCCGTCGATTCGCGCGCCTTCCCGCTGTTCACGTACGACCCGCGCCGCGGCGAGACGCTCGCCCGAGCGACTGTCAGCTGCAGGGCAATCCGGCACTGCGCGAGGACTGGTAGTCGCCAGCCCGACGGCGACGCCGATCGATTTCGTCGCATTTCGCCCGGACCGAGGGCCGCTTCGCGCCGCATTTCGCGGCCAATGGCGCGCTCAGCAGCGAGATACTGGCCACGGCGGCTGATCGGCTGATCAACTGGCGCACCCTGCAGGAGATGGCTGGCGTCAAGACCGCCGGGGCAGGCACGGGGCATGGTGAAGGATCGAAGCAGCCCGACTGAGCGGGGCTGAGCGGGAGGTCACCATGCGCATCCGACGCGGCTTTCTGAACTGGGAAATCTTCCTCATCTGCCTCGGCGCAGTGCCGCTCGCCGTCCAGCTCGGCGCGCTCGATCGCGTGCTGGCCGCGGACATCCTGCGCC
Source organism: uncultured Chloroflexia bacterium (assembly GCA_963704145.1). Taxonomy (GTDB): domain Bacteria; phylum Chloroflexota; class Limnocylindria; order Limnocylindrales; family CSP1-4; genus JALYGJ01. The sequence goes on along the minus strand of CAVPHB010000006.1, from coordinate 764,109 downwards.
TGTGGCCGCTGATCCTGATCGGCATCGGCCTGGGTCTGCTGCTGCGCTTCACGTCCTTCGGCGCGCTGGGCGGCGTGGTCGTCGCCGGGACATTCGGGCTGCTCTTCGGTGCGCTGTTCGCGGGCGGCTTCCCGTCCGCCGCAACGGCATGCGTCGGCGCGCAGCCGAGCGGGCCGCCAATCGTCCGCAGCGGCACCGTCGGGAGCGAAATCCGGTTCGACGTCGAGCTGACCTGCGCCGAGATGGACGTCACGCGGGCACCGGGCACGACGTGGACGGTCGACGTAGCCGCAGGCGATGCCAGCCCGACCATCGCTGCGACCGGCAACTCACTTCGCCTGCGTTCGAGCAGCAGCGGCTTTGGGCCGTTCACCAGCAACGCGCGCGATCGCTGGCAGGTCACGCTACCGGCCGATGCTGCCCTTTCGGCCAACATCACGGTCAACGCAGCCACGGCCCGCCTGGCGCTCGGCGACGGTGCCCTGGACGGGGTCAGCGCCACCTACAACGCCGCCGATGGCGTGCTCGACCTGTCGAGTGCGACGTGGACCACGGTGTCCGACTTGAGCGCGACGCTCAACGCCTCGTCGATCGGCTTGATCCTGCCCAACGGCTCGCTCGACGGCAACATGACCCTCAACGCGTCGTCGCTCGAGCTGTGCGTCCCAGCCGCCGGCGTCGGGCTGCAGATCACCTATGACGACACGCTCAGCTCGCACAACTTCGGTGCCGCTAGTCTGGTCCAGTCAGGTAAGACCTGGCAGTCAGCCAACTACCCTACGGCGTCCGGGCGGGTAACCCTGCACGTGTCGGCCAACGTGTCGTCGATCACCCTCAACCCATCAGGAGGCTGTCAATGAACCGCAGGCTGTACCGCTCGCCGGAGGATCGCGTTCTGGCCGGCGTGGCCGGGGGAATGGCTGAGACGTACGATCTCGATCCGGCGCTCGTGCGGGTCGGCTGGGCGCTGCTGATCCTGGTCACCGGCGGCGTCTTCCTGCTCCTCTACATCGTCATGGCGCTGGTCGTGCCGCTGCGACCGGACGGCGTCTCGGCCTGGGCGGCGGAAGGGCCGGATGGAGGCCCGTCCGGTCCTGGCGCGCCAGCCGGCCCGGGCGCCTCAACCGGTGCACCGGGGAGCCACCGGGCCCGCTTCGGCCCGCCCTACGGCCACCGCTACCGGTCAGCCGGCGATGCCTCCGGCCCGATCGTCATCGGGCTGCTGCTGATCATCGTGGGCGGCTTCTTCCTCGCCCGCCAGTTCATCCCGGCGCTCAACCTCGGGCTGCTCTGGCCGGTCGTTGTCATCTGCGGCGGCGTGCTGCTCATCCTGGCCGCGTTCGCGCGGCCGCGATCGACCGAATGACCCGCAGCGGACGGGCCGGTGGCAGCCCGGAGGCGCCCCTGAGCCGGCGCGAGCGGCGCGCGATCGCACGCGCTGAGCGGGCCGAGCAACCGCGCGCGCCCCGCAAGGCCTCCGGCACATCGGCGTGGCGCTCGCCGATGGTGCTCTTCACCGTCGGCGCCCTCGCGGTCGGCCTGGCCATCATCGCCTTCGCCGTGTTCGGGCGGCCCGGCGCCGGGCCGACGACCGACGACCTGACGAACCCGCTATCCAACATTCCCGCCGAACTGGCCGATGGCCGAACGCTGGGCCGCGCCGACGCACCGGTGACAATCGAGATCTGGTCCGATTTCCAGTGCCCGGCCTGCCGCACGCTGGCGATGCGGACCGAGCCGTCGATCATCACCGACTTCGTCGTCCCGGGCACGGTCAAGTTCGTCTACCGCGACGCGGCGTTCCAGGGTGCGCGCGGCTCCAACCCCAACTACGACGAATCGGTCGAGCCGGCGGCAGCTGCCCGCTGCGCCGCCGATCAGGGCCGCTTCTGGCAGATGCACGACTGGCTGTTCGCCAACTGGGACGGCGAGAACGAGGGCGCCTTCAGGGCCGCCCGCCTGCGCCTGATCGCCGAGGCCGCCGGGCTCGAGCTCGGCGCGTACGACGCGTGCATGGCAACCGGCGACCAGCAGGCCGCGGTGCGCAGCGAGACTGCGGCGGGTCTCAGCTCGGGCGTCGACTCGACGCCGACGATGTTCATCAACGGGACCCCGATTGTGGGCGCGCCGACGCCGGCGGAGCTCTCCGCGGCTGCATCCTCCTGGCGGCGCGGTGATCAGCCGGCGCGTTCCTGCCCGCCCACTGCTGGGCATCCATCCGGCCATCATCCTCGCCGTCCTGGACATCATCGGGTTGCTGGTCGCCGGCTACCTGGCGGTGGTTGCGCTGCGGCGGATGGGTGCCCGTGTGCGGCCCGATCAAGGGTTGCGAAGAGGTCGCGCTGAGCGAGTACGCCCGGATCGGCGGCATCCCGGTCGGCGTCTTCGGCGTCCTGCTCTCGGTCGCGCTGCTCGGCTTGGCGCTGGCCTGGTGGAAGACCGACATCTACGGCCTGCTCCTAGGCCACTACGGGCTGTCGCTGATCGGCGTGATCTTCGACGGCTACTTCCTGTACCTGCAGGTCTTCGTCATCGAGCACGTCTGCGTGTGGTGCGTGACTTACGAGGTGTCGCTGCTCCTGCGCTTCCTCATTGCCCTGATCGTCTGGTACCGCCAACCCAAGCCGAGCGCCTGAAGCCAAGTTGATGGAGGTGCGGCGATCGAGGAATGCGCTCGCCACCGACGGGTCGGAGGCGGCGGAGATCGCCCTCGACCTGGGCGCGCGGATCGACTGGCCAGACGACACCATCATCCGCATCGTGATGGCCTCGAACCGGTCGACGCGATACTGTCGGGCGCGTGGGCGCCAATCGTCGCCCACGACCTCGACCGCAGCACCGAACGCACCGCCGCCGCCGACGCGGTCCACGAGCACGCCGCGAGGAGGCTGGCCCGAAGCGGAGCGACGATCGAACGTGTCGTCGTAAGCGGTCGGGCGGCGTCGATCATAGTCGACGAGGCGGCCCACTTCGAGGCCGACCTGATAATCGTCGGCAGTCGCGGCCACGGCACCATCGCATCGATGCTCCTCGGCTCGGTCGGTGCCGAGGTCGCCGATCACGCGGCCTGTCCCGTCCTCATGGCCCGCACGTCGCACCTCACCCGGGTCATCCTCGGTGTCGACGGTTCCAGCTATGCCCGCGCCGCCGAGAAGTTCATCAGCCGCTGGCCCATCTTCGCCAGGCGGCAATCGAAGCGACGAGCGTCGCCCATTCGAGCCAGCCGCGAGCGCCTGCCTGGCGCTGGCCGCCTACGCACCCAGCGCCGAGGACTTCATTGAGGTGGGCAAGCAGATCATCGCCGACCACCGGCCGCTGGCCGACGAGGCCGCGGCGCGACTGATGCGCGCCGGGCGACGCGCATCGGCGCGCGTCTCGAGGGAGATGCCGCGTCCGAGCTGATCCGGGTCGCGCGCGACGATGAGGCGGATCTGATCGTGGTCGGGACACATGGCCGGACGGGCCTCGCCGGCTGGTGCTGGGCAGTGTGGCGCGCACGGTGATGGTCCATGCGCCTTGCTCCGTGCTGCTCGTCCGCCAGCCGGCGGACGAGGCGGGACACTAGCCGCGATCCCGGCGGACCCGGGCCAGTTGGGCCCGGCTAACCTGTAGGTCGTGAGCAGCAGCCGAGACGCCGCATCGGCAGGGAGGGCGATCGCCGTGGCCGGGAGTGGCGCCACAGACAGGACCGCACTCGATCATCTGCGCCTCTACCGGCGCGCGGCCAACTACCTAGCCGCAGCACAGGTCTACCTGCGCAGCAACGCGCTGCTGCGCGAACCGTTGCGCGCGGAGCACATCAAGCCGCGCCTGCTCGGCCACTGGGGCACCTCACCGGGCATCAACCTTGTCTACGCTCACCTCGACCGGGTCGTCGTCGAGCGCGGCGCGAGCGTCCTGCTGGTCACCGGTCCGGGCCACGGCGCCGGCGGCCAACCTGGCCAACCACTACCTCGACGGCACGCTGGCCGAGTTCTACCCCCAGATGACACGCGACCTGGGCCGGCGTGGAGCTGTTCGTGCGCGGCTTTTCGTGGCCGGGCGAATTCCCCAGCGCACCTGGTGCCGGGCACGCCGGCACCATCTACGAGGGCGGCGAACTGGGCTACTCGCTCTCGACGGCCGTCGGCGCGGCGCTGGACAACCCGGCCCTGGTCGTCGCCTGCATCGTCGGCGACGGCGAGGCGGAGACCGGTCCGCTGGCCGGTTCGTGGAACGCAAACCGATTCCTCGATCCGGCCACCTCCGGCGCGGTACCTGCCCATCCTGCACGACAACGGCTTCAAGATCAGCTCGGCCACCATCAGCGGGACGATGACCGACGACGAGCTGCGCGCGCTGTACACCGGCTACGGCTGGCAGCCGCGCATCGTCGCCGGCGATGACGACCGTGTCGACGATGTGATGGCCGACAGCACTCGACCGTTCGTTCGACGAGATCAGCCAGATCCAGGCCGCCGCGCGCGGCGCCGGCGCGGCGCGCGCCGTGCGTCCGCGCTGGCCGATGATCGTTCTTGCGCACGCCCAAGGGCTGGACCGGTCCGCGCGAGATCGACGGGCAACGGATCGAGGGCTCGTTCCGCTCCCACCAGGTGCCGGCGGCCGACCTGCGCACCAACCCGGCGCACCTGGCGATCGTCGAACATTGGCTGCGCTCGTACCGCCCGGAGGAGCTGTTCGACGCCGACGGCCGCCCGGCCGGGCCGATCCTCGAGTTCGTGCCGCAGGGCGACGCACGCATCGGCATGAACCGCCACGCCAACGGCGGACTGTTGCGTCGGCCGCTCGACCTGCCCAACGCTGAGATCGCGAGCGTGCGCGTCACAGATCGCGGCGGCTCGAGTGCCGGTGCCCTGGAGCGCGTCGGCCTGTACCTGGCCGAAGTGATGCGCCGCAGCGAGGGCGAGCGCAACTTCCGGATCTTCTCGCCCGACGAGCTCGAGTCGAACAAGCTCGGTGCCGTGCTCGGCGTGACGGGCCGTGCCTTCACCTGGACCGAGGATGACGCCGACAGCCATTTTGCCCCCGCCGGCCGGGTGGTCGAGGTCCTGTCCGAGCACCTGTGCGAGGGCTTCCTGCGAGGGCTACCTCAAGACCGGCCGGCACGGCCTGTTCCCGTGCTACGAGGCGTTCATCCAGATTGCCGACTCGATGATCGCCCAGTTCGCCAAGTGGCTGAAGGTGGCCCACGAAGTCGACTGGCGGCCGCCGATCAGCTCGCTCAACATCCTGCTGACCAGCGACGCCTGGCGCCAGGACCACAACGGCTACAGCCACCAGAACCCGGCTTCATCAACAGCCTGCTCAACAAGAAGGGCTCGGTCCTGCGCATCACCCTGCCGCCCGACGCCAACACGCTGGTCGAGACGGTCGAGCGCTGCCTGCGCCAGCACCGGCTACATCAACCTGGTCATCGCCACCAAGCAGGAGCTGCCCCAGTGGCTGTCGATCGACGAGGCGCGCGACCATGCCACGGCCGGCGCCTCGATCTCGGCGCTGGGCCAGCACCGAGGAGGGCATTGACCCGGACGTCGTGCTGGCCGCAGCGGGCATGGTGCCGACCAACGAGGTTCTCGCGGCGGCCGAGCTCCTGCGCCACGACCTGCCCGCCCTGCGCGTGCGCGTTGTCAACGTGATGGACCTGATGCGCCTCGATTCGCGCGCCAGCCACCCCCACGCGCTCGCCGGCCGACCGATTCGCCGAGCTGTTCACGACCGACCGTCACGTGGTCTTCAGCTTCCACGGCTACCCCTCGACCATCCATCAGCTGATCCTCGGCCCGGCCTGCAGCGAACGCGCTTCCACGTTTCACGGCTACAGCGAGCAGGGCGTCACCACGACACCCTTCGACATGCTCATCCGCAATGGCGTCAGCCGCTACCAGCTGGCCATCGACGCCATCCGCCGCGGCGGGCGCCGAGCTGCCCGGTGCGCAGACAGCGATCGACCGCTACCTGCTCCGCCTCGAGACCCATCGCCAGTACATCGCCGAGCAGGGGCAGGATCCCGAAGACGATCACTGGCTGGCGCTGGAACACGGCCGGCTGAGGCGACGGCCATGGCGCGTGTCCTGCGTCATGAACGCCGGCTCGAGCTCGCTCAGGCGAGCGTGCTCGAGATCGATGGCGACCGAGGGCCGCTGGCCGCGACGCAGATCGGCTGGGCTCCGACGCCACCCGGGTCGACCGACCGGGCCGCGACCGTCGGCCGGGCGCTGGACGCACTCTGGCAACAGGGCATTGACCCGCCGGCCTGCTCGCGCAGCGGCACCGGATCGTCCACGGTGTGCCCGCTTTCGCCAACCGACGCCGGTCGATGATCAGGTACTGGCCGACCTTGACGAGATGGCCGGACTCGCGCCGCTGCACAACTCGGTCGCGCTCGACACGCTCCGCGCCGTGCGCGGCATGCTGACCGACCTGCCCGCGGTCGCCGTGTTCGACACCAGCTTCCATGCCACCCTGCCCGAAGGGCTTTCGTGTATCCCCTGCCCTGGCGCTGGTTCGAGGAATGGGGCATCCGGCGCTTCGGCTTTCACGGCCTGTCGGTGGCCTGGTCGGTGCGCCGCGCGGCTGAGCTGCTCGAGCGCAGCCCGGAAGCGCTCAGCCTGGTCGTCGCCCACCTGGGCAGCGGCTGCTCGGTCAGCGCGGTCGGCGGCGGTCGGTCAGTGTCGACGTCGATGGGCCTGACGCCGCTCGAGGGGCTGGCGATGGGCACCCGCGCCGGATCGGTCGATCCGGGCATCCTGCTCCACGTGCTGCGCGAGCGCGGACTCGACACGGCTGAGCTGGCCGATGCGCTCGAGCACGGCTCCGGCCTGCTTGGCCTGTCGGGCGTCAGCGGCGATCTGCGCGCAGTGCAGCAGGCGGCCGATTCCGGCTCGACACGTGCGCGACTGGCGCTCGATGTCTTCTGTCGCCGCGCGGCCGAGGGGATCGCCGCGGCTGCCACGGCGCTGCCCCGCCTCGACGCGCTCGTTTTCACCGGCGGCATCGGCGAGCACTCGGGCACGGTCAGGGCAGCCGTCAGCGCGCGCCTGGCTACTCTCGGCGTGGGTCGCCTCAGGCCGGCCGATGTCGAATCGGACGCGGTCGTGTCGGCGCCCGGCGCGGCGGTGGCAGTGCTGCGCATCGAGGCGCGCGAAGATCTGATCATTGCCGAAGCCGTCGCGGAGTGCCTGGAAACGGAGCGTCCCGCGCCAGAGGGATAGCGCGACTGCTACAAAGATGCGGGCCGAGTGACCCACGACACCCGGCCCGCGGAACCCGTGTCGGCTGGCTGCGACAGCCGGCATGGATGGACAGGCGGTAACTGCGGCACGCGTGCCGTCAGCGGCGAGATTGCGCCTGGCGGGCACGCGCAGATAGGGCCATCGGTCACCGTCGTGACCGGCCGTTCGGTCCCTTGGCGGGCTCGCCCGGCTCCGGGCTGCCGTCTCCTCCGACCGTCAGGCGATCGGCGCCAAACGGTCTACTGGACGGTCAAGTCGGCGTGCATGCCGGCGGCGTAGTGGCCCTCGACGTTGCAGATGATCGCGTAGTGACCCGCCGATCAGCGTCACGGTCAGAGTCGGCGATGCCCCGACGGCGATATCCTCGATCTCATCGACGACGGTCAGGCCATCCTCGCTGACAGTTTCGCCGGTAACAGTCAGCGAACCGGCTGGCGTGTCGGTGTCGAGGACCACGAACTCGTGTACGACCGCGCCCGCGTTCTTGACGTTGAACTGCACTGTCCCGGCAGTGGCCGTGGCCCGGCCAAGGGTGATCGAGAAGCTCCTTGAGATCGGCGGATATCGGACCTGTCGCGGCGCCTCCGCAAGCCGAGAACACGGCGACGAGCGCCACAACACCGGCCATCGCAGCCAGTCGGTGCATCTGAACCCTCCCTGGATGATTTCCCCCAAGACCTGATGCGCCACTGTCGCACATTGCGCAAGCTCGCGTTCGACTGCCGGTGACCGAGTGGCCCGTGGCGCGGGGGTCAGATGGCACCTCGCAACGGGCGCGCGGACACTCACCACGGGCAGGCCGGCGGCCGATAGTCGTAGCGAACGAACCAGCTGCGGAGTCTGCGCATGACCGATCAAGTTGAGCAACCGCTGTCCCTTGTCCTGTTCTCGGGCACCGAAGACCGCTTGCAGGCGGCCGCCGTGCTGACCGCCGGCGCGGCCGCGCTCGGCCGGCCGGTGCACATCTTCCTGCAGTACTGGGCCCTTGATGCCTTCCGCGCCGATCGGATCGGCCAGCCGCAGCCACTCGCACCCGAGGCGGGGCAGAGGGCAAAGCGGCGGTCGAGCGGATGCGCGCGGCGGGTCAGCAGTCATGGTCCGAGACGCTGCGCATGGCCAAGGAGATCGGCGAGGTCGACATCCAGGCCTGCTCGCTGTCGATGGATCTGCTGCAACATCGAGGCCGACCAACTCGACTCCCTCGTCGACGGCGTGGAGGGCGTGACCGCCTTCTTCGTCACCGCCGGCGAGGGCCAGGTCGTCTTCATCTGAGCACCAAAGGAGTCAACGATGACAGTCACTGACGGCGCGCCGGCCACCAAGGCGGTGCAGCTCGACGCACGCGGGCTGAAATGCCCGATGCCGATCGTCAAGACGGCCCAACAGATCAAGACCATCGCCTCGGGCGACGCTGCTCGAGGTCCTGGCCACCGATCCCGGAGCGGTCGCCGACTTTGCGGCGTGGAGCCGCAGCACCGGCAACGAGTTGTCAGCAGCACGGTCGCGGACGGCGTCTATCGCTTCGTCCTGCGCCGAAAGTGAGGAGCTCCGTGACCACACCAACAGCCACGCCCGAGACCCAGACCGAGCCCGAGACGACCGGAGCAGATCTGCTCGGCTTCTCGAGGCCGGAGTCGGCAAGGCCCCGGTCGCGACGACGCAGGCCGGCGTCGCACCCGAGGGCGGCCGCTGAGACAACCGTCAAGCAGCTGGTGATCATCAACTGGAGCGGCGAGCTGGACCGGATCTGGCCGACGCTGATCATGTCCACCACGGCCGCCGCGAGTGGCTACAAGACGAGCGTGTTCATCACCTTCTGGGGCCTGCTGCCGTTCGTCAAGGACCAGCAAGCGCATCGTCGGCGAGAACTGGATGCAGAAGATGCTGGCCCTCATGCAGCGTCCGGGCATCAGCCACCGCAAGCTGTCCAAGATGAACTTCCTGGGCATGGGTCCGTGGATGATCGGCCAGCTGTCCAAGAAGTACAACATCGCCCGGCCGCCCGAGCTGCTCGAAGCAGCCCAGGCGATGGGCGTCGAGTTCATCCCCTGCCAGATGACGATGGACATGTTCGGCCTCAAGCGCGAGGACATGATCGACGGACTCGGCGAACCAGCCGGGGCGGCCACAGTGCTCGAACTGATGACCGAGCCGAACACCGCCAGCCTGTTCATCTGAGCGCGCAACCCGGGAACGAGGTTCCCATGACCACGACCACAGGACGGCCGTCCACCGGCCGACGCGCGTCGTCGACGCACGCGGCAGCTTCTGCCCGGGCCCGCTGATGGAGCTCATCCGCGCCATCCGCGAGTCCGAAGTCGGCACGATCATCTCCGTTCGCTCGTCCGATCGCGGCTCGCGTGTCGACATCCCCAAGTGGGCTGAGAAGGCCGGCCACCGGCTGGTCAGCGTTGAACAGGTCGACGGTTACGACGAGATCATCGTCGAGAAGCTCCGCTGAGCACGGACGCAGATGAATCGCGTACTGATCGTCGGCGGCGGAGTTGGCGGCACGATCGTCGCCAACCTTGTCAGCCGCAAGCTGAAGCACCAGATCGAGACCGGTGAGGCCGATGTGACGGTCGTTGACGCGACCGGCAACCACGTCTACCAGCCGGGCTTCATGTACATCACGTTCGGCAACGAGCGTGCCGACAAGTCTGCAGCGCCCGGAACGCTCGCTGCTCGATGCGCGCGTCAAGCTGGTCGTTGGCGAGGTGCGTCGGCATCGATGAGGCCACCGCCACGGTCGAGCTGGACAACGGCGAGTGGCTGGGCTACGACCAGCTCGTGCTGGCCACCGGCTCACGCATCGTGCCCGAGGAGATCGAGCACTTCGAGACCGAGGCGCACCACTTCTACACCGCCGCGGCCGCCGACCGGCTGCGCACCGCGCTCGATGCCTTCAGCGGCGGTCGGATCGTGGTCGGCATCGCCGGCATGCCCTACAAGTGCCCCCCGGCGCCGCTCGAGGTCACCTTCCTGATCGAGGCCGAGCTGCGCGAGCGCGGCCTGCGCGACAAGTCGGAGGTCCACTTCTGCTCGCCCATCGGCCGCGCATTCACGATCGAGACGGTCAGCGAGATGGCCACCCCGGTCCTCGAGCAGAAGGGCATCGAGCTGCACACGTTCTTCAACGTCGAGGCGATCGACCCGCAACGCAAGATGGTCCTCAGCCTCGAGGGCGAGGAATTGCCGTACGACCTGCTGGTCCTCGTCCCACCGCACCGCGGCGCCCAGTTCCTGATCGACTCGGGCTTCGCGCCAGCGCCGGGCGGCTGGCTGCCGACAGACCATCACACCCTCCAGGTCGGCGGCCGGCCGAACGTCTACGCGCTGGGCGACGCAACCGACCTGCCGCTCTCCAAGGCCGGCTCAACGGCCCACTTCGAGGCGCCCGTTGTAGCCGAGCGCGTTGCCGCCGCGGTGACCGGACGCGAGCCGGACGGCAAGCACGCCAACTACACCGGCCGGGTGATGTGCTTCTTCGAGATCGGCGACGGCAAGGGCACCCTGCTCCGCTTCGACTACGACCATCCACCGCACCCACCCAAGCCGAACCGTGTCTGGCACCTGGGCAAGGTGCTCTTCAACAAGGCCTACTGGCGGACCGTCCCGCGCGGCCGGGTCTAGCCCTCGACAACGCCGGCGGGCAGCCGCCGGCGGACATCGCCTCCCCCTATTCGACGGCGGCCGTTCGCAGCACGGCCGCCGTCGATCCTTGTGCGCCCGGCCGGTCCGCCTCAGGCGACCCACGTTCGGCGCGTGACGGCGCGGATGATCTCGGCCAGCAGCGCCGGCGCCAGCGCCACGACACCAACGAGGAACAGGTCCGAGGCGTCGAGCGGCGCGGCGCGGAAGGTATCGGCCAGCAGCGGCACATACGGGATGGCCAACTGTGCCAGCAGCGAGACGGCACAGGCGACGAGCAGCACCGTGTTGCGACTCAGGCTGAGGACCGGACGGACAAGGCTGCGGTTGGCGTAGGCGCGCACCACCTGGCCGAAGACCAGCGCGTTGAAGGCCACCCAGCGGGCATGATCCAACCCGCCCGGGTGGGTGGCGATGATGAACAGCGCACCGAAGGCGGTCCAGGCGCCGGCGCCCGAGATGCGCAGCAGCAGCTCGCGTGTCAGCAAGGGCTTGCCCCGCGGTCGCGGCGGCCGGCGCATCAGGTCGGGCTCCTCCGGCTCGCGCTCGAAGGCGATCGAGGCGGACACGTCGATGAAGAACTCGAGCCACAGGATATGGATCGGCAGCAGCGGCTGGCTGAAGCCATACAGCGTGGCGATGAGCACGAAGCCGAGCAGGGCGACGTGGGTCGAGATGAGGAAGATGAGTCCCTTCTGGATGTTGGCCACCATCCGGCGGCCCTCGCGCAGGCCGTTCATGAACGTCGCTGAACGAGTCGTCGCCGAGGACCAGGTCGGACGCCTCGCGCGCGACGGCCGAGCCGGAGCCCATTGCCACGGCCACGTCGGCGTGCTCGAGCGCCGGGGCGTCGTTGACCCCGTCGCCGGTCACGACCACCGTCCGACCGGCGCGCCGGCGCGGCCTCCACGATGCGCAGCTTCTGCTCGGGCAGCGCGCGGGCGACCAGGCGCAGACTGGGCAGTTCGCGCACAAGCCGCTCGTCGTCCCAGGCGGCCAGCTCTTCGCCGGTCAGTGCCACGCCGGCCGTTAGCCCGGCCGCGGTCGCAATACGCGACGCCGTGCAGCAGGTGATCGCCGGTGACGACAATGGTCTGGATACCCGCCTCCGTCGCCATGCGCAGCGCAGCGCCCACATCGTCGCGCAGCGGATCGCTGAACGACAGCAGGCCGAGCGGGGTAAGGGCGGTGCCGTCGTCGCTCCCGCACAGGAGCAGCAGCCGCCGTCCCGCTTCGGCATGGCCATCGACGAGGGCCTGCCAGGCCTCGGTCGCGCCGTCAGCCGCGACCAGCCCAAGGACGGCCTCGGGCGCCCCGAGCACCAGCTCCTGCCGGCCGCGCGCGGTGTGAGCCACCGTGCGCGTGTAGGGATGGGCGCCCGAGGCCGGCTCTGATTTCGACCAGCTCGGCGGCCTCGAGCACGGGCGCGCCGGCGTCGTCGGCCAGCGCCTGCTCGAGCGCGCGCGTGAACGAGCCGGCGCGGCTGCCCCGCGCCCGGTGCCAGGCATCGTCCTGGGCGCGCAGGGCGAGCAGCGCCACGCGGCGCAGATCCTCGCCGGCCAGCTCGGCGGTAGGAGTGAACACGGCTTCGAGGCTGAGCTGGTTGCGGGTCAGGGTGCCGGTCTTGTCGGTCAGGATCAGGTCGACCGCACTGAGCGTCTCCTGCGCGCTGAGCCGCCGGACGAGCACGCCGCGGCGCAAGAGCCGATATGCGCCCAGGCCGAGGATGACCGCCAACAGCACCGGCGGCTCCTCGGGAATGGCGGCGATGGCCGCGGCCACGCCGGCCAGCAGCGCGACGCCGATCGTCTCACCGCGGGCGAGCGCCAGGCCGCTGGTGATGGCGATCAGGCCGATCGCCACGCTGAGCAGGAGGCGCACCAGCCGGTCGAGCTCGAGCTGGACCGGTGAGCGCCGACGCTCCTCGCCGCCCAGCCCGGTGGCGATTCGCCCGAGCTGGCTGGCCGCTCCGGTGGCAACGACCAGGCCCTCGCCCCGGCCCTGAACCACGCGCGTACCGCCAAAGGCGATCGAGCGCTGATCGACGATCGCGGCCGATGTGGCGTCCGGTTCGGTCGAGCCCGGCTCGGGCATCGATTCGCCGGTCAACACCGACCGGTCGAGCAGCAGCGCGTCGGCACGCGCGAGGCGGATATCGGCCGGCACAATGTCACCCACGGCGAGCAGCACCACGTCGCCCGGCACCAGCTCGGCCGCCGGCAGCTCGAGCGCGGCGCCGTCGCGGCGCACGCTGGCCATGGGCGCGGCCGAGTCACGCAGTGCGTCGAGGGCACGCTCGCCGCGGTAACTGGTGATCACGTCGGCGCCGACGATGGGCAGCAGACCGATCAGCACGAGCAGGCCGTCGCGGACCTCGCCGACCACGATTGCCAGCAGGCCGGCGACGAACAGCAGAACGACGAACGGTTCGCTGGCCGCCGCCCACAACATGCGCCAGAAGGACGGCCGGCGGCGGGCGGTCAGCTCGTTGCGCCCGAACGCCGCCAGGCGCGCCATCGCCACGGGGGCCGACAGCCCGACGGCCGGGTCCACGGCGAGCGCGCTGGCGAGCGCCTCGATCGAGGCCGCGTGGGGGCTGGCGACGTTGGTGTCGGTCGGAATTGGTGGCCGGCCGGTCAGGTCCACTGGTTCGATGATCGCCCATCGAAGGCGACCGAGGTGAGGGCCACCTCGACCCTCGACAACGGGCCGATCGGCTGAGTGCTCGGGCGAGGGCGGTCAGTCCACTAGTCGAGCGCGGCGAGGATCCTTGGCCAGTGGCTGTAGAGCAAGTGGTGACCCTCGTCCGGGAACAGCCGCAGCCGCGCGGTGGGGATCGCCTCGGCCAGGTGGGTAGCCATACCCAGCGGCACGGTCTCGTCGAGCGAGCCATGCCAGACGTCGACCGGCACGCGCAGCTCGGACAGCTCGAAGCCCCACGGTCGGGCCAGCACCAGCGCCTCGTCGTACATGCCCCGGCCGCCCTGGCGGTAGAGCTCGGTCGAGTTGGCGATCATCCGGCCGCGCAGCTCCGGCTCGGCCAGCACGGCCTGATCGGCGGCGCACATCTCGGCCACCGATCGCTCGAAGAAGCCTTCGGCGTCGCGACGCTGCCCCCGGCCCCAATGCCACAGCGCGAGACGGATGACCCACGGGGCGCGGCCGGCGGCGCGGACCGCGTGGCGGTCGAATCGCCGCAGATAGGCGGTCTCGGAGATGCCCGCGAGGGGCGCCGGGGAGCTGACCAGGGCCACGCCGCTGACGCGCCCGGGCATCACGTGAGCGCAGGCGAGCGCGGACGGGCCGCCGCCCGACCAACCGACCATGGCGAACGACTCGAGCTCCAGCCGATCGGCCAGCTGGACCAGGTCGGCCGGCCAGTCGAGCAGCTGCCGTCCGGGACTGGACTCGGACAGCCCGATGCCCGGCCGGTCGACCGCGATCAGGCGGATGCCCAGCTCGCGTGCCGGTTCGTCCGACGGGCATACGACGCGCGTGGTGCCGAAGCCGTGCAGGAAGAAGACCGGCCGGCCATCGGGATCGCCCGATTCGGCGTAGCCCAGCCGACGCCCGTCGCGCAGCCGGAGGATGCGATCCTCGGTGCGCAACGGCCGGCGCGAGCGATGTGGATGCGCCGCGGATCGCGCGGGCGCGCGGACCAGTGCCATGACCTCTCCGTGACGATTGACCATGGGTAGTATGGCAAGCGATCGCAAGGAGGGAGAAGAATGTTCAGCGGCTGGATGGATCGTCGCGCGGCAACGCCCGTCATCGCCGAGATGGCCGGCACGTTCCTGTTCTTCTTTGTCGGCATCGGCGCGGTGGCCAACCTCGACCGGATGGGCGTGGCGGGCACTGACCCGGCCGGCCTGCTCGTCGTCGCTCTCGCGCATGGCATCGTGCTGGCAGTGCTCGTCAGCGCCCTCGGCGCGGTCAGCGGCGGCCACTTCAACCCGGCGGTCACGTTCGGCGTCTGGCTGGCCGGCAAGATGCCCGGGCAGCGCGGCCTCTCATACGTTGTCGCCCAGCTCATCGGCGGCCTGCTCGCAGCGTGGTCGCTCCGGCTGGTCTTTCCGACGACGGTTTCGGCAACGCTGGGCACGCCGGCGCTCGGCTCGGGCATTGACCCGCTAGCCGGCATCCTGGTCGAGGCGGTCCTGACCGTTCTCCTGCTCATCGCCGTGTTCGGGACGGCGATCGACCCGCGTGGTCCCAAGATCGGCGGGCTGGCGATCGGCTTCGCCGTCGCCGTCGACATCCTGATGGGTGGACCGCTGACCGGGGCAGCGATGAATCCGGCGCGCTGGTTCGGCCCGGCGGCCGTGACCGGACTGTGGGACAACGGCTTCGTCTGGATCATCGGCCCGCTGGGCGGCGCGGCCATCGCGGCGCTGGCCTACCGCTACCTGTTCCAGCCTGACAGCAGCGCGGCCGAACCGAGCGCGTGACCCGGCGCCGCCGCGGGCGTTCGGGGTGGCGCGGGCTCAGGCCGCAGCGGCGATCAGCTGCCCGCGCGGCGCATCTGCTGGATGGCCGCCAGGTGATCGCGATAGTCGCGCCGGATGACGTTCAGCTCGGCCCGAGTCAGGCCCAGCTCATCGGCGATCTGGGTCAGCTCGGCGTACTCCTCGGCGCTGATCGAGTGGTCTGCCGCGACCACCGCGAAACACGCCTCGACCGCCGCGCAGCGCTGCTCGTTGGTCGTCCGCGCGGCAAATTCGCGCGTGACCAGGAAATCCTCGGTGCCGCCGTACAACTTGGTCTGGTTCTTGGCGATCTCGACCACCAGCACGGCCTGGGCCTCAGGCAGGCCACCGATGTCGGTCACGATGCGCTCCATGAGGCGCGTCTCGTCGGCGGAGACGTCGAGATCGGCGTGCGCGGCCCGACTCAGGACGTAGGCGAAGCCGGCCAGGTGGCGCCGCCGCTCTGGTTCAACTTGCTCCAGCTCGCGCACGATGCGGCGGACAGTCTCAGTCTCCGCGGCATCGGCGGCTCCGGCGCTGCCCGCGCTAGGCTCTGCGGGACCGTCGCCCAGGCCAAGGAGTCGACGCATCATCATGGGGCCAGCATGCCACAGCGCCGCAAACCGGAACTCGCGCCAGCGACCCAGCGTCGTCAGACCATGATCCGATCAATGCGCCTTTCCGCCCCGGCCTTCCTCGTTCTGGCCGGCGTGCTGGCCATCGCCTGTGGCTCAGGCGGCTCGACGCCGGTACCACCCTCCCCGACCCCGATCTCGACGCCCACCCCGACGCCGACCCCGGCGCCTGTTCCGACCACGGTGCCCACGCCCACACCGGCGCCGACCGCGACGCCCACCCCCCGACCGTCGAGCAGCGTAGACTCGCCGGCGCGCGCCGCCGCGCTCGTGTTCGCCTCCGATCCGCGCTATGCGCGGATGACCCCGCTGCGGTCGGACATGGTCGGGCAGTCGGCGTGGTACGAGGCGTTCGCCGCGGACGGTGGCTACTCGGTCGCGATCACGATGGGCTCGGGTGACTGCCAGGCGGGCTGCATCGATCGCCATACCTGGACGTATCAGGTCGATCTGGGGGGCACGATCACGCTCGTCGGCGACGAGGGCGACGACGTCGAGATCTCGGCACCCAACGGGGACGGCACGCCGGTAACGGTCAACGTGACGCTCACCGCCGGCCCGATCTGCCCGGTCGAGCAGGCCCCGCCCAATCCCGATTGCGCTCCGCGTTCGGTGGCCAACGCCGAAGTCGTCCTGCGCGATGGCGACGGGCTCGAGCTGGCGCGCGCGACATCTGACGCCCAGGGCAAGGTCAGCTTCCGCGTCCCCGCCGGCGCGTACTACGTCGAGGCCCAGCCGGTCGAAGGCCTCATGGGCACGGCGCAGGCGGTGGCGTTTGCCGCCGTCGGCGGCGACTCGGTCGGGCTGGTCCTCGAATACGACACCGGCATCCGCTGATTCCCTGACGGCCCATCCGTCGATCTGGCGGACCGCGTAATCTAGGCAGCCCATGGCTGCCCAACCCGCGTCCGCTCCCGGTTCCGCGCCGGCCCAGGAAGCGTCTGCCGCGGCCGCCTCACAGACCCCGCGCAGCCCGGCCACGCGCGAGCTGGGCATGCGCGCGACGCTGCTCTTCCCAACGCGTGAGATCGCGCAGCAGTACTACCTGCCGTTGATCTACACGGCCTGCCGGACGTGCTACAGCGAGCTGCTGCCAGAGGACATCTTCGAGCGTGCCACGACCGGCCAGGTGGCGACCGAGAAGCAGCAGGACCTTATCCGGCGGGTGATCGAATCGGGCCACGGCTCGACCATCGAGCACATCGTCTTCACGTTCGCCATCAGCGGCGTCACGCGCACCCTGTCGCACCAGCTCGTGCGCCACCGCGCCGGTGTGGCCTTCGACCAGCAATCGCAGCGCTACCTCAACTACAAGCACCCGTCGTACATGGTCCCCGGCTCACTCCAGGATGCGCCACCCGAGCTGCGCGAGCGGTTCGTGGCGGAGATGGATGACTCGCTCGCCTTCTACGGCGAGATGCTCGAGGCCGGCATCCCGGGCGAGGACGCGCGCTTCGTGATGCCCAATGCCACGCGCACCAACCTGATCATGACCACCAACCTGCGCGCGCTGATCCACATGTCCGGGCTGCGCCTGTGCACCATGGCGCAGTGGGAAATCCGCCGGCTGTTCCAGCTGATCCGGCACGAGGTCTTCTCGGTCTCGCCCTTCCTGGGCTCGTTCCTGGCCCCCAAGTGCGTGCCCCTCGGCTACTGCGACGAGGACCGCAACCGCGACGAGCACTGCCCCATCCGGCCGCACAAGGACAACGTCCTCGCCGCGTGGGCAGAGAAGAAGACCGCGGCCAAGGCCGCCGGCCGGGAGCTGCCGACGCTCTAGCCGTTCCTTCGGGTCGCCCGGACCTCATACTGCTCACCGGAGCCGCGTGTCCCCCACGCGGGGCGTGAAGGAGTGGCGACGTGTCGTTCACCGAGGCAGTCCGGTCGGTCTATCGCAATTACGCCAAGTTCGACGGGCGCGCTTCACGGTCTGAGTACTGGTGGTTTCAGCTCTTCGTGATCCTGGTCATCCTGGCGGGTTACTTCGTTACTGCCCTCCTGGCGATAGCCACCAGGAGCTACGGCCTCTTCGGACTCGCTGTCATCGCGCTGGTGGTGTTCTGGATCGCCACGCTAATCCCCACGCTCGCCGTCACGGTGCGCCGTCTGCATGACAGCGACAAGTCGGGCTGGTGGCTGCTGATCATCTTTCTCCCATACGTCGGTGCGTTCGTCGTTCTGATCTTCACGCTGCTGGCGAGCACGCCGGGGCATAACCGCTACGGGCCTGCCTTTGGCCAACCGACCGGCGCTGAGCGAGCTCAGTACTGGGGGCCAACACGGTCTGAGGCGTTGCGTCAATTCGCCGAGGATGCGCAAAAGGCCGCTGCTGCGGGGTACGAGCCGGTCTGGCAGGAATGGAGGCAGCAGGGCGGAACCGAGGTCTTGGAGGTTTCGTATGCTCGTCGGCCACCCGACCCGCCTTGGCGGGCCCCAGGCAACCTAGGCTAGGTCGGCATCCCCGTAAGAGCTGAGATCCGGCCCGGGGCGCGATCTACTTGACGGGCGCATCGAGCAGCCGGACGAAGCGGCGAACCAGCGCGCTGAAGCGGGGGCCGGCCTCCGCCGCGGCCGCCAGCACCTCTTCATGGCTGAGCGGCAGGCCGGTGACTCCGGCGCCGGGATTGGTGACCAGCGAGACCCCGCATACCTCGATGCCGGCCCAGCGGGCGGCGATTGCCTCGAGCACGGTCGACATGCCCACCGCGTCGGCACCCAGCGTGCGCAGCATGCGCACCTCGGCCGGCGTCTCGAAGGTCGGGCCGGTCAGGCCGGCGTAGACGCCCTCTTCGAGGATCAGCCCCTCCTCTGCCGCGGCGCGGCGCATCAGGGCCCGCAGGCGCGGGCTGTAGGCATCGACCAGGTCTGGGAAGCGCGGCCCAAGGCGGTCATCGTTGGGGCCCATGAGCGGACTGCGGCCGGTCAGGTTGAGATGGTCGGCGATGAGCATCAGTGTCCCCGCTGGGTACCCCGCATTCACGCCGCCCGCAGCATTGGTCAGCAACAGCGCCCGCGCGCCCAGGCGGCCCATCAGCAGTACCGGCTCGACCACCAGCCGCTCGCTGTTGCCCTCGTACATGTGCAGCCGGCCCTGCAGACACACGACCGGTAGGCCATCCAGCCGGCCGAGCAACAAGCGACCGGCGTGGCCCGGCGCGGAGGCCGGCGGCCAGCCGGGCAGCTGCGCGAAGGGCACCGCGACGGCACCGTCAAGGGAGTCGGCCAGGCTGCCCAACCCGGAACCGAGCACGATGCCGAGCCGCGGGACGAGCGGGCTGAGCACGCGAACGGCCGCCTCGAGCTGGTCAAGGCGATCAGAGAAGCGGACGGGGTCAGCGGCAGTCATGGGTCCGCCGAAGATAGAGCACCGCGGGGCGCCCCGACAGACGGAAGCGCCGGACACAAGGAAACGCCCGGAGAAGCCAGCCGAGCCTCCTTACGCAGTTGATGTGATCTCAGCGTCCGAGTGTCCCAGGGCCCCTCCGAGCAAGGACTACGTTACGGCCCCCGGCCGACAGCGTCAACGTGCTTATCCACGTAATGAAGGAATTCCTGGTCTCGGCCGTCCACAGAATCCACCGCCGCTGTGGACGGGTTGTGGAAATGTCCCCTCCGCGCGCAATCCGCGCACAACGGTGGCGCGGGCAAGGAGAAGGGCCCCGTCCAACCGGACGGGGCCCTCTCGTTCAGCGTCCTGGGCCGCACCATCGGCGGCCGGATTGGGTCAGCCCTTGGCGACGACCGTCTTGGCGTACGTGTCGTGCATACCCTGGCGGGTAGGGCTCTGCGCCATGGTGTAGAGCAGGTAGATGTACCACACCAGCGCGCCCAGGCTGATGATGAAGCCGATGCCCCAGCCGTACATGAAGGTGAGGGCGTACGGTGCGCCTAGCAGCAGCCAGCGGTTGATCGCCTGGCCCTGGCTGATCGGTCCGCCGCTCGAGGCGTCGCGGACGCTCAGCTTGAGGAACCTCATGCCGACGGTGGCACCGCCCATGCGGCTCCACATGTAGACGAAGTAGGCGCCGCTGGCACCGAGCATCAGCGCGACCGAGGCCAGGCTGCTGAGCAGCGACGGCACCTTGTAGCCGCCGAGACCGAAGATGCCGCCGAGCCAGTTGTCGCCCAGGATCGACGTCGTGAGCATGTTCACGACGAAGCCGACGATGCCCAGGATGATGAAGTCGATCACCGCGGCGATGATCCGGTTGGGCGTATCAGCCAGGGCTACGCCGCCCGGGCCGGGCATGGTCCCCTGCGCGGTGATGTTCGCCGTCCATGACGGCATCCCGCTGCCGGCCGGCGGCGCCGCCGGCGGCGGCGGCTGGGGGGTCGACTGCCAGGCCTGAGGCGGCTGCTGTCCGGCCGGCGGCGTCTGGCCGCCCTGCTCGGGTTGTTCCGTCGTCACTCTCTCTCCTCCTGTGGTCTCGCGCGCGCGGCGTTAGCCGAGCGTGGTCACCAGCCGACCAGCCACTTGCCACTCTCGCGCTTGCGGTCGGTGGTCTGGTGGTCAGCATAGCGGCCGCAGCGACGTGCGGGCAGGTATTTTCGGCACTCCGGGCAACTGGCGCGCCGCCGATTGGCCGGGCGCGCAGCGATCAGCCGCCGATGCGCGACATCTCGATGCGCTGTGGGTCGGCCAGCGCGGCCGCGGGACCGAGCGTGGCCAGCGAGCGCAGCTCGGAATAGCGGTCGTCGCGCGCGCGCCAGACGGCGGCAATCCGGGCCGACAGCTCGGCATCCGAAGCGCCCATGCGCAGCGGCTCACGCACATCGTGGCCGGTGCTGGAGAACAGGCACGTGTACAGCTGGCCGTCGGCCGTCAGTCGCGCACGGGTGCAGTCGGCGCAGAACGGCTGCGTGACCGAGGCGATCACGCCGACCTCGCCCGACCCGTCACGGTAGGCCCAGCGGTTGGCCACCTCGCCGGCGTAGGTAGGCGGCAGTGGCGCCAGCGGCATCGGCCGCGTCGATGCTGGCCAGGACCTCGGCGGCGGGCACCACGTCGTCCATCCGCCAGCCGTTGGTGTGGCCCACGTCCATGTACTCGATCAGGCGCAGGATGTGCCCGCGCTCGCGCATGTGCCGCGCCATGGGCAGCACGTCGTCCTCGTTGAACCCGCGCCGCACGACCATGTTGACCTTGATCGGGCGCAGGCCGGCCTCGTCCGCGGCACGTATCCCGTCGAGCACGGTGCCGACCGGGAAGCCCACGTCGTTCATCCGCGCGAACGTGGCGTCGTTGAGCGAGTCGAGGCTGACGCTGATTCTGGTCGAGGCCCGCGTCGGCCAGCGCCTGGGCGTGGCGGGCCAGGAGCGCGCCGTTGGTGGTCAGCGTGATGTCATCGACCCCGGGCAGATCGGCCAGCAACCTGACCAGCACGGGCAGGTCGCGCCGGAGCAGCGGCTCGCCGCCGGTCAGGCGCAGCTTGCGTACGCCGAGCGGCACGAACAGCCCGGCCAGGCGACGGATCTCCTCGAACGTCAGCAGCTCCGCCCGCGGTAGGAAGGCGTAGTCGCGGCCGTAGACCTCGCGCGGCATGCAGTACGTGCAGCGGAAGTTGCAGCGGTCGGTGACCGAGATGCGCAGGTCGTGCAGCGGCCGGCCGCGCAGGTCGACTGTCCCCTCGGTCATTGACAGATCGTAACCGGCAGGCGTCGAAGCGCGAACGCGACCTCAGGCCGCAGTCCGCGGCGAGTTCGTACCGTGGCGGCTCAGCTTCGTGTCAGCAGCGGTGACCGTGGGCCGAATGTCCACGGTCGGACGTCGTTCCGTCCGACGGCGTGGCGGCCGGGCCCGGCCCGGCGGGTCGGGTTACTCCTCGGTCGCTGCCCCGGAACGCTCGCGGATCGTCTCGATCACGGCCGTGTCGGCCAGCGTCGTCGTGTCGCCCAGGGCGCGCCCCTCGCCGATGTCGCGCAGCAGGCGGCGCATGATCTTGCCCGAGCGGGTCTTGGGCAGGTCGGCCGTGAAGAGCAGGTACTTCGGCTTGGCGATTGCCCCGATGACCCGAGCGACGTGCTCACGCAGCTCCTTGCCCAGCTCGTCCGACGCCTGGAAGCCCGTGCGCAGGCTGACGAAGGCAAAGATCGCCTGCCCGCTGACCGGGTCGTGCCGGCCGACCACGGCCGCCTCGGCGACCGACGGATGGCTGACCAGCGCCGACTCGACCTCGATCGTCGAGATGCGGTGGCCCGACACGTTCATCACGTCGTCGACACGGCCGAGCAGCCAGAGGTAGCCGTCCTCGTCGCGCCGAGCGCCGTCGCCGGCGAAGTACTTGCCCGGGAAACGGCTCCAATAGGTGTCCCTGTAGCGCTCCGGATCGCCGTAGATGCCACGCAGCATCCCCGGCCACGGCCGAGTGAGCACCAGGTAGCCAGCACCGCCCAGCGGGACAGGGTTGCCCGCGTCATCGACGACGTCGGCGCCGATGCCCGGGAAGGGGAACGTGGCGCTGCCCGGCTTGGTGGTCGTGACGCCGGGCAACGGCGTGATCATGATCATGCCCGTCTCGGTCTGCCACCACGTGTCGACGATCGGCGCCTGCCCGCCGCCGATGTTGTGGTGGTACCACAGCCACGCCTCCGGGTTGATCGGCTCGCCGACGCTGCCGAGCAGGCGCAGGCTGGACAGATCGTGCTTGGCCGGGAGCTCGGCACCCTGCTTCATGAACGCGCGGATAGCAGTCGGCGCCGTGTACATGATGGTGACCTTGAGGTCCTCGACGATCTGCCACCAGCGATCCCAGGCGGGCGTATCGGGCGTGCCCTCGTAGATCACGCTCGTAGCGCCGTTGGCCAGCGGCCCGTACACGATGTACGAGTGCCCGGTCACCCAGCCGATGTCGGCGGCGCACCAGTAGACATCGTCTGGCTTGACGTCGAACACCATCTCGTGGGTGACGCTCGCCCCGAGCAGGTAGCCGGCGCTGGTGTGGATGATGCCCTTGGGCTTGGCCGTCGTGCCCGACGTGTACAGCACGTAGAGCAGGTGCTCTGAATCGACCGGCACGGGCGGGCAGTCGGCGCTCTGGCGGTCGACGATGTCGTGCCACCACACGTCGCGACTGGGCTGCATGGGCACCACGCCGGCATCGCCCACGCGGCGCACGACCAGCACGTGCTCGACCGTGGTGGTCTGCGCCACGGCTTCGTCTGCGGCGGTCTTGAGGTTGGCCGGCTTGCCCCGCCGCCAGCCGCCGTCGGCGGTGATCAGCAGCTTGGCCTGCGCGTCATTGATCCGGTCGGCCAGGGCCTCGGCGCTGAAGCCGCCGAACACGACCGTGTGCGGCGCGCCGATGCGCGCGCAGGCGAGCATCGCGATGGGTAGCTCGGGAATCATCGGCATGTAGATCGCAACCCGGTCGCCGGTCTTCACGCCGAGCTCGAGCAGCGCGTTAGCCGCCTTGGCCACCTCTTGCTGCAGATCAGCGTAGGTCAGCTTCCGCTCGTCACCCGGCTCACCGATCCAGTGGTAGGCGACCTTGTCGCCCAAGCCGCGCTCGACGTGCCGATCGACGCAGTTGTAACTCACGTTGAGCCGCCCCCCGACGAACCACTTGGCAAACGGCAGCTCCCATTCGAGAGTGGTCTCGAACGGCGTTTCCCAGCTCAGGCGCTCGCGGGCCAGACGCTCCCAGAACGCGACGTAGTCGCGCTCTGCTTCCTCGTACAGCTCCGAACCGGCGTTGGCCTGGGCCACGAAGCGCGGATCCGGCGGGAAGCGGTGCCGCTCCGACATCAGGTCGTCGATCTCGGGCTGGCTCATCGAACCGGGCAGGGTAGCGTCAGTCACCGCGGTCTCCTCTTTACGTGCAGTGAGTTCGATGGTAAGCAGCACCGGCCGGCACGCATGGGCCATCAGTCACACGGCGCGGTACGTTCAGTCCCACGACCGGGCGCTGAATGACCCGCCCCGGTGCGGCCGCCGAAGACACAGGCTGCGTCAGAAGTCGCCATTTGGGACCTGATGGCGCGCGCCGAGCTTCAGTTTGTGCCAAGAGTGCGGGTGAGGGACGTGTGGCGCAACATGGCGCGGGTCGGGCGCCATCAGGTTGCTATGTCGCACACTTGGCGCGAAAGGCGTGGCGGACCCTTGGCGCGAAGACAACCGGGCGCTGAACGGACCCGCGCGACCGGCAGCAGAGCTAGGCGCGCGGCTTGACCCAGCCGGGCAGCACGCGGCGCATGGTGGCCAGCGGCAGCGTGCCGTGGCCGAGCAGTTCATCGTGGAACCCGACCAGGTCGAACCGATCGCCGTCGCGCTGCTCGAGCTGGCGGCGCAGGGCGACGATCTCGCGCATGCCGGTCATGTAGGCCAGGGCCTGGCCCGGCCAGGCGATGTAGCGATCGGTCTCGGTCTCCGCCTCGAGCCGGGACAGGCCGACCGTCGTGAGCAGCTCGACCGACTGCGCCCGGCTCCATTCGAAGGCGTGGATGCCGGTGTCGACCACCAGCCGCGCCGCGCGCCAGGCCTGCGCGTCGAGCATGCCCAGCCGCTCCCAGGCGCTCTCGAAGAGGCCCATCTCGTCGGCCAGCCGCTCGCTGTACAGGCCCCAGCCCTCGGGATAGGCGGCGCCCGTCAGACGGGCGCCGAAGCGGCGGAAGTCGGGCTGGTCCGTCATCTCGCTCTCGAGCGCGATCTGAAAGTGATGGCCCGGTGTTGCCTCGTGGTAGGTCGTAGTCGCCAGGCGATACAGCGGCCGACTCTCGGGCTGGTAGGTGTTGACGAAGTAGATCCCACCGCGCGATCCGTCGGGGGCGGGCGGGAAGTAGAAGGCGGGCGGCGCCTCGGCCTCCTGGAACGGCTCGACCGGGCGCACCTCGCAGCCGGCCACCGGCAGGCGGCCGAACCAGCGCGGTGCGGCGGCGTTGGCTTTCTCTATCTGACGCCGCGCGCGCTCGACGATCTCGGCTGCCGCTGGTGGCGTAGTTCGAGGCGTCGGAGGCCAGCGCGCGGCGCATCTCGGGCACGTCGTGCGAAGCCGAGCTCAGTGGCGATCCCTCCGGTCTCCTCGCGGATCAGCTCGAGCTGCTCGAGGCCGTACTGGTGAATTGACTCGGGCGTCTCCTCCAGCGTCGTCGAGGCAAGGATCATCGTCTTGTACAGCTCGTTGCCGTCGGGCAGCGCGCACACGCCTTCCCTGATGCGCGCATAGGGGGCGTAGCCCTCGCAGGGCGGCCAGGTGATCGACCAACGCGGGCATGACGTTCTCTTCGATCGCCGCCCGGATCCGGGTGCGTGACGCGTCATCGAGCTCGGGATGCGCGGCCAGCAACGGCGATTGATCGATCGGCGTCTCGATCGCGCGGCGGGCCTGGTCGATCACCCGGGCGACCACCGGTGCTGCTGCCGTTCGGCCGGCGGCGACGCCCTCGAGCAGGTTGGCGCGATGGGCGGCCAGGAAATGGGGGAACGCCTCGAGGCGCTGGACGAGCCGGTCGATCCGCTCGACGCTGTCAACGCGCTGAAAGCGGGACAGGTCGCCGGCCAGGCCGTGCGGGCCCGACATCTGGTCGATCGCCTCGAAATGGTGAACGTGATGCTCGTGCTGGCGCAGCCAGATGCGCGCCACCACCTCGAGCATGTCGAGCGTGATCAGATCCTCCTGCTCGAGGGTCTGACGCTCGACCTGTCGGGCGTCGTGCAGGAAGCCCTTCAGTCCGGCGACCTCCTCGGCCCGCCCTTCGGGCGACGGGTCGGCCAGGCGATCGTCGTAACGCTCGTCGCCGAGCACCGTCGCGTACATCGGTTGGCGAGCCAGGAACCACTGCCAGAAGCGGTCGGCCAGATCAATGACCGGGCTCTCGACGATCAGGTCGGTCACGGTTGTTCTCCCTCCGGTCGGCCGGGCAGATGTCGCCTCAGCCAAAGAGCGCGAGCTGTTCGGCCTGGCGCTCGATATCGGGGTCGAGCCCAAGCAGCGGCGCCAAGTCGTCCAGGTCGGCCTCCTCGCGGGCCACCAGGCGGCGCAGGTGATCGGACTTGAGGATATGCCAGTTCTGCTCGTCGAGTGCCCGGCGCAGGAGCGGCGAACGGGCCAACTTGAAGCGCACCAGCTCGGCCCGTTCAGGCGGGATGACGAGGAAGCGCACGACCTTCTCGTCGGCCGGGATGCGCGGCCCGCGCCGGAGCAACGCATCGGTCAGCATCGCCGTCCACTCGACCTCGAACAGGAAGGTCGCCTTGCCGCGCAGGTACCAGATGCAGTCGAGCGCCTCGAGCGTGTTCGCGTCGCCCGCGGCGATCAGCGGCACGTACGCGCGCTGCTCCTCCTCCGACAGCAGGTCGGCCACGGTCCCGCCACGAAACGCGCGCCGGCGCTCCTTGGCCGACACGTGGCAGCGCAGGCCCAGGCGATGCCCGTATTCGACGAGCAGCCCGACCAGCTCGCCGTGCTCAACGTGGCGCTCGGAGAGGCCGTCCTGCGGGCGCAGCGCGACTACGCTGGCCGACGGGTCGCGATAGCTGTCGAGCACGGCGCGCACCAGCTCCGCGTCGGGCGTGTCGTGGCCGCCGAACATGCGCGCCACGCGATCGAAGAAAGTCAGCTCGTCGATGCCCTGCGACGTCGACAACAGGCCGAAGACCGCCCATTCCAGCCGATCCGACAGCGGCGGCCGGGCCTGGGCCAGGTCGCGCTGATGACGCAGCCACCAGCGACCGGGCTCGATCTCGACCAGCTGCGGATGGTCGGCCCGGCGCAGCTCGCCCAGCACGATCTCCATCAGCAGCCGCACATGATCGGTCGCCGAGCCCGACCCGAGCGCCCAGCCGGGCGGACCGTCAGGGGCGAATTCGCTGGGGGCGTCGCTGCCCTCGAGCCGCGCAGTGTCCGGGCCGGCCGGGCTGTCAGTGGCAGCGGAGGCGTCGGCGGCGGCGTCCGTCGCGGCGCTGTCGGGCTCGGCGCTGTCGGGCTGGGCAGGTTGGTCTGCAGGTGCGGAATGGGTCGGCTCGGTGGCCGCCTCAGTCTCGCTGAATGTCTGCGTGCCGACCAGACGGCGCAGGTGGCCCAGGCGGTCGAGACCGATGAGCACCTCGCCCAGCAGACGCTCGGCGCTGGCCGGCTCGCCGCGGGACTGGAGCACCGTCACCGCCACCTGGCTGACCGCGCGCTCAACGTCGGCCAGCGCGAACGGCTGGTCGGGGTCGGCGCGCGGCAGGTTGGCCAGCTCGGGATGGCCGTCGTCCTCGTCGAGCGGGTGGCCGAGATCGAACTCGAGCACCCCTCCGATCTGGTTGCCCACCTCGGCCAGCGGCGCCGAGTTGAGCCGGAAGCCGGCCCCGACGCCGCCCAGCACGCCGGCCACCAGGCCGGCCGCCCCGCCCCGATCGAGCAGCACGACGGCCTTGGCGTCGCGGGCCATGACCGGTCGCACGGCGAGCAGCGAGCGGCGCAGAGCGGTCGCCTCGCGTCCGCGGTCGTTGCGTGGCGGCGGGTCCGAATATCCACTCGAGCGGCAGTTCCGCCGCCGCCTGGCGCCGAGCACGAGCGAGGTGGCCAGGTACGCGAACGAGGCGTTCTCGACCGACCAGCGCAGCGGCGGCTGGCTGAGAACGAGCCGAACGCGCGAGCGCGGATCGAGCCGGCCAGGCAGCACCGGGCGGCGCGAGGAGAACTGCGGCTCGTTGCCCGGCCGTCGACGGCGACCCGGTACGCAACACGACGTTGGCCGTGCCATCAATGAGTGCCTCGATGTCCTCGCCCGGCCGGGGCTGGAAGGTGCCTGCGCCGGCCTCGACGCGGGCGATGAAGTCGCGCATCTCGCGGCAGCCCTCCTCGAACGCGAGCCACGGATTACGCTCGCGCCACTGGCGCGAGTTGGGCTGCTGGACATGGCCGTGGCGGATGCGCAGCGCAGCGACTCGGCCCGGATAGCCGTTGAGCCGGCTGGCCGCCAGCAGCGCGTGGACCAGTCCGAGCTTGAGGCCGGCGTTGACCGGCGCGGCGCGCAGATCGGTCTCGAGCCGAGCGACGATGGCCTCGAGGGCGACCAGCGTGCGCGGCGTGAACAGGCCAGCAACTCCGTCGGGCAACGGGCTCGTCCTGTCGGGCGCCGGGAAGCGAGCGCGGAGCGCCGCCTAGGCGGCCGGGCTGCTCGTCCGTTTCGTGCAGCACGCGCAGGTCGTCATCGTCGACCGCGGCACTGCGCGGCTCGATCCCGCGCGCCGGCTCGCGGCAGAAAGTGCAGCGGAAGACCTTGCGCGTCGGGGCGATGGCGCCGGCCTCCCAGATGAACTCCTCGACAACGACCGGTCGGCCGCACGTCGGACAGCGCGACGTGAACGGCTGATCGAGCCCACGGCGCAACTCGACGTCGCCGCGCGGATGCGTCGCGAGCGTCGACAGGCCGGCATCGAAGTGGCGCAGATCGGGCGGTCGCAGGACGATCTCGGCCAGCAGCCGCGTCAAGCCCGGTCGACTCGCACGAGTAGACGCGACGCAACGACCCGATTGCGCTGCGCGCGATCCAGCCGCCGCGGCCGTGCAGATCGATGACGACATCGCCCGGTGCCGTTCGAGCGGCCAGCTCGGCGGCGACGACGTTATCCGCCGGTGGTGGCGCGAAGCGCTCGAAGGCGGGCAACTGCGGTCCCTGGTTGGGCCGAATGAGCGACGAGAGCGGATCCGCCATCGTCTGCGAGTCTACTTGGCGGCGCTCACGGCGCGGCGACGGGTGGGCGGTCAGCGGCGCACCGACCTGGCCGGGTCAGCCGTGGCGGCAGAGCGGATCGTTCAGTGATCGTGTGCCACAGCCAACCCGCCACGACCCTCACCCGCTGCGACCCGGGCCGGGCGCGGCCATGTCGTTCGGGCGGTGCGCCTACTCCTCGGAGTTGTCCGAGTCGTCGACCGCTTCCTCGGCGACGAACGCCTCGTCGTCGGTCACGTCGGCGGGCAGGACACGACCGATGTCCCCGATATCGTCATCGTCTTCGTCCATCTTCGAGGTCCTCCTCGAGATCCATCTCCTCGCGAACGAGCGTGCCCTTGGTGTACGGGCGCAGGTCGCTCACCTTGGCCGCGGTGGGGAACGAGACCTTGCCGTAGTTGGCCGGGTCCTGGTAGGTCTCGCGGATGATGATCCGGACGTCGTGCTCGCCCAGGCTGGTCACGCCGGCGGTGTACTTGTTGCCCTCGGCGATGAGCTTGAGCAGGCGCGCGGCGACGCGCGGCTCGACGAAGCCGATGTGCCGGCCGTTCGAGCGCGCCGCGAGGCGCGGACCGTCCGGCGCCGAGCTCGACCGAGTCACCCGGGTTGACCTGCGCCAGCTGCTTCGGGATCGACCAGGTCGATCAGGTGCGCGAAGCCGGTCTTGCCGGTCTCCTCGACGAAGATCGACACCGGCGCCTTGCTGCCCTTCTGTGCGGCGACGGTCTTCTTGCCGGCCTCGGCCAGCAGCATGCGCAGGCGGCTGATGTTGCGCTCGGCGATGCGATTGGTCGGGATCGAGTGCGAGCGCGGCCTGGTAGTGCTCGCGCGCCTCGGACAGCTCGCCCATCTCCCAGTGCGCCTTGGCCAGCCGGTTCTCGGCCTCGCTGTCGGCGCCCAGCTCGAGAATGCGCCGGTTCAGATCGGCCGCCGCCTCCCATTCGGCGGCCGTCGCCGCGGCGATGGCCTGCTCGGTCAGCTGGCGCTTGAGTCGGGTGGCATTGACGGCCGGCGACGGACCGCCATCGGTGATCGAGAAGCTCATCGGTGCTATCGGATCCTTCGGATGGGGTCGCGGCGGGCACGCCATAGCGAGCGCCGGACGTGGTCATGGGACAACAACTTCTTGTACCACCGGCCGGGGGGGTGTCAACCCGACGCGGCTCCGGGCAGCTGTCTGGCGGCGCTACGCAGATAGCGGGACACGCGGGGTAACATCCGGTCTGAGCGCAGACGCCAAGCGGGCTCAAGTGGCAACCCGCTGCCAATCTGTCGCCACCGGCGCGAGGAAAGCGGTCGACCGATGACGATGCCCGAACTGGTCGCCACGGCGACATCAACGCCCTGAACGAGTGGCTGAACGCGGCCGGTCCGCTGGACATCGCCGACGAGCTGGCACGCCTCGCGCCGTCCGACCGGGCGATCCCCTTCCGGCTGCTGGCCAAGGATCGCGCGCTCGAGGTATTCGAGCTGCTCGACCCGCTCGTCCAGCAGGAGTTGCTCGAGGGGCTGCGCGATACGAGCGTCCGCCACCTGTTCGAGGACATGGACCCCGACGACCGCGCGCGGTTGGTCGACGAGATGCCGGCCAAGGTCGCCAAGCAGCTGCTGGCCGGCCTGTCGCCGCGCGAGCGGACCCTGACCGCAACGCTGCTGGGCTACCCCGAGAACTCGGCCGGCCGAGTGATGTCGCCCGAGGTTGTCAACCTCAAGGCCAACCAGACCGTGAGCGAGGCGCTCAACCGACTGCGCCGCATCGGCGCATCGGCCGAGACGATCTATGCGCTGCCGATGACCGACGACGCGCGCCGGCTGGTCGGCGCGCTGGGTTTGCGCGACCTGGTCCTGGCCGACCCCGAGACCCCGATCGGCGACCTGATGGATCGCGAGGTCTACTCGGCCCGCGTCGACCAGGACCAAGAAGAGATTGCTCGACTGATCCAGGAGGCCGACCTGCTCGCCCTGCCGATCGTCGACACCGAGGGCCGGCTGGTGGGCATCGTGACCGTCGACGACGCCATGCAGATCCTCGAGGAGGAGCAGACCGAGGATGTCGCCCGGGCCGGTGGTGCCGAGCCGCTCGAGCACCCGTACCTGTCCGTTTCGGTGCTCGGCCTGGCCCGCAGCCGGTTCATCTGGCTGCTGGTCGCTGATCGTCGCCGCCACGCTGACCGTCAACGTGCTGCACCTGTTCGAGGGCACGCTCGCGCAGGTCGTGACGCTGACCCTGTTCATTCCGCTCGTCATCGGCAGCGGCGGCAATGCCGGATCGCAATCGGCCACGACGGTCACCCGCGCCCTGGCGGTCGGCGAGCTGCGCACCACGGACGTCGTCCTCGTCGTGCTGCGCGAGGCGCGCGTTGGGGCTGCTGCTGGGCGCCATGCTCGCCGCGCTCGCCTTCGTGCCGACATGCTTTTCATCGACTACCGCATGGCGGCGTCGTGTCGCTGACCCTGCTCGCGGTATGCACGTTGGCGACCCTGGTCGGCTCGTTACTGCCGCTCCTTGCTCGGCGACTGGGCTTTGATCCGGCGGTCATGAGTGCACCGTTCATCTCGACCCTCGTCGACGCCAGCGGGCTGATCCTCTACTTCATGATCGCCAAGGTCGGTCCTCGCATCTGATTGGCTGGGCCACGGCTCGCGCGCGACTGTCCCCTTGAGTCGGTTTGGTGGCTCGCGCGGGCCGGCGCGCAGTCGTTGACCGGCGACTGATCTGCGTAACCGACTCACAACCAGCATTGACCTTTCGGCGCCGGCACCCGGCCCTCGAGCGGCGGCACCCGGGTGCGATTCGCTTCGATGGATCACCTAGGAGTCCGACCAGCCAGACCTGGCTGTTCGTCTCGTGCCAATTCGAATGTCGCAACCGTTGGCCAGATAGGAACTCGGGCGGAACCTCCGACAGCACCCGAAACGGCCCTCTTCATGCGCCAATTGCAGTCAGGATCGCAATTGGTCAAGGATCTTGCGCGGCGCATCTGGTTAACGGTCGACTCCAGACAGTTGGCCCAGGTTGAGCCTCGACTGCGGGTCGCGAGCGAGTCAGCCGCGCCCGTGCCGATTGACCGTCAGCCATGATCCGTAACCGCGGCCAGAAAGTCGTCGAGCGGCAGCGTGTTGAGCACGTCGCTTGGCTTCGAGCCACGCGCGGCGAGCCTGCGCCAACTCCCCACTCGAGGTTGTCGAACTCGTGCAGGTAGTGCGCGTCCGAGTCGATCACGAAGCGGTTGCCCGCCGTCCTCGCCGCGCGCGCGCGGCGGTCGTCGAGGTCGAGCCGTTCGTCTGAGCCGTTCAACTCGAGCACAGTGCGCGTCTCCGCCGCCTCGCGGTAGAACGCGTCCCAGTCGAGATCGAGGTCGTCGCGCAGGCCGAGCTTGCGTCCCGACGGGTGGGCGATGATGTCGACGTGCGGGCTGTGCAGCGCGATCGCGATAGCGCGCCATGAGCTGCGCCCGTGGCTGGCGCCGGCCGACGTGGAGCGAGGCCACGACGATGTCGAATCGGGCCAGCAGCGCGTCGTCATAGTCGAGCCGCCCGTCGGGCGTGATCTCCAGCTCGCAGCCGTGCAGCAGCCGGAAGTCGGTACCCGCGCGGGCGAAGCCCTTCGTTCAGCTCGCCGATGATGCGCCGCTCCTGCTCGACGCGCTCGGGCGACAGGCCGTTGCGCGATCGACAGCGAGCTGCGCTGTGGTCGGTCAGGACCTGGTAGCGCAGACCGCGCTCGCGCGCCTCGGCCGCCATGGCCTCGATCGTGAAGTGGCCGTCCGACCACTCGCTGTGGGTGTGGCAATCGCCCTGCAGATCGGCTCGCGTCACCAGCGTCGGCAGGCGGCCGGCCTGCGCCGCCTCGATCTCGCCGCGATCCTCGCGCAGCTCGGACCTCGATCAACGGCAGGCCGAGGAAACGGTAGACCTCGTCTTCGGTGGCGAAGGTCTTGCGCTCGTTCGGATCGTCCGATCGGGTGAAGCCATGTTCGGAGAGCGACCAGCCGCGATCGCGGGCCATTGCGCGCAGGCGCACGTTGTGCTCGGCCGAGCCCGTGAAGTGGACGAGGTATGTCCCGGCGGCGCCGACGGGCATCGTCATCAGGTCCACCTGCGGACCGTGCATCAGCTGCACCGTCGTCCGATGACCCCTGGTGTGCCCGCCCTGGCCGTCGCCCTGCTCGACCCACGGCGCGCGGAGCACGTACTCAGTGACCGCGGCTGGGTCCGTCTGTCTCGACCAGCATGTCGATGTCGGCGATCGTCTCGCGCCGGCGACGGAATGAGCCGGCGGGCACGACCGACTACGACGCCCGGCACGCTCTCCAGCGAGCCGACGACACGCTCGACGATCTCCCGTGCCGGGACCCAGGCGGATGCGCTCGGGCGGTCGGCGGCGAAGCGCCTTCAGCCCTCAAGCAGCCGCGCTTCAGTCTCGCGCGGTCATGCCCTTGAGCTCGCGCAGCATGCCGCCGGCCGCCGCCGACTCGAGCTGTTCGAGCGAGGCGATGCCCGCCTGGCGCCACAGGTCGCCGGCGGTGCGCGGTCCCAGGCCGGGCACCTGGAGCAGCGTCACCACCGACGGCGGCACGTCCTCGCGCAGCCGTTCGTAGTAGCGCAGCCGACCGGTGTCGGCCAGCTCGGCCAGCTTCTCGTCGATGGCCCTGCCCACGCCGGGCAGCCGAGGTGGAGTGCCGTCCCGGTAGGCACGTGCCACGTCAACCGAGGCAGTGGGCGATCGACTCGGCCGCCCGGCGATAGGCGCCGACCTTGAACGGCAGCTCGCCACCGATCTCGAGCATGTCGCCGATCTCGTAGAAGATGCGCGCCAGCTCGTCGTTGCCGAGCAGCGCCACGTCGTCGCCACGCGATGCACGAGGCCGGACCTCATACGGCGGCTGGTCGGGATCGACCACCACCTGCTCGGCCAACGCCGGCGCCTGGCTGTCCGCCTCGGTCGGCGCCGGGACGTCGACGCGCTTCGGTCGCGGCGGGGCAGAACGGCGGGCGGGGCTCACGTTGCTGCCAACTCTATGGGTACAGCGAGGGGAACCTCTTGTAGTGCGGGTAGCTGATGCCCGCCGCGGCATCAAGCATGTCGAGCAGCTGCCGGGTTCCGCCAATGCGATGGCGGTACACGGCGTAGTAGTTGGCCACCCCGCGCCAGAACCTGGTGTTGCCGACCTGATCGCGGTAGGCGCGCAGATACTGGTTGCCCTGGACGTAGATCACCCACGGGTAGCACGAACCGAGGTCGTAGATCGACTGGTCCAGGTCGTCCGGGGCGCATTTCGAGTTGACGAAGCGCGAGATGAGGTTGCGCGACATGAAGTCCGACAGGGCCTCGTCGGCGAACGGCTCCGATGCCTGGTCGTTGCCGACGACCGAGTAGAACCATTGGTGGGCGATCTCGTGGGTGACGCTCCACGACCTCAGGCGCGCGGGCAGATTGCTCGGGATCCAGACCAGCGATGGCGACTCGATTGCCGCCCACGGGCCGACCTCGCCGATCGTGAACTGCGGGTAGGGATACGGGCCGACCTTGGCGCTGTAATCGCGAAATGCACGTTCGGCCCAATCCAGGATCTCGGTCGCCGGCTGGCTTCGGTAGTAGACCGTGATCCTCGTGCCCAGGACGGTCCGAGACTTGGCCTGGTAGTACGGGCTGGCGCTGAAGTTGAAGTCGCGCACGTTGGTGGCGATGAAGGTTTGGGTCAGGCCGTTGACCGCGACGCGCCGGCCGCTGGTGGCAAAGATCAGCGGTCGGTCAGTGGTGATCGCGACGCGCACCAGTTTGCTGGTCGGCGTGACCCACGGCTCGCCAACGCTGGGACGATCGAACTTGACCGTCCGGCTCAGCCAGGGGATCCAGCGATAGGCGGTCATGACCCCGCTCAGACGGGCGAACTGCCAGCGATCGCCGCCCGACCTGGACGACAGGCGTGCCGTGTAGGCGATGTCGACGGTCTTGCTGGCTCCTGGGGCCAGCGGCGACGGCAACGTGACCAGGATGGTCTGGTCCTCGACCCCCGCCTGGGCGGGCTGACCGTTGACCTTGACCGCGCCCAGGTGCGCCTTGCCGATCCTGAGCGGGGCGAGGTTGAAGGCAAGCTGGCCAACCGAGCTTCCGGTCGGGTTGCTCACCTGGGCCGTCGTCGCGACCACGACCGATCGGGTGGACCACGAGAAGCTCGCGCTGACGTCATAGGTCGCCTGGAGACTGAGGCTGTTGACCGTCGTCGCCGCGACGCTCGACGGCAGAGCCACGCTGGACAGGCCCGCGAGGGCGAGCAGCAGACCGACACGACGGATTTGTTGACGCATCAACCGTCGTCCATTACCGAACGATCCTAGCGCAGACCTATAAGGTGCGGCCCGTGCATCCCGTGCGGCCCGCGCATCCCGTTCGAGTGTTGATCGTCCATCCGCGCGATCTCGGCGCGCCCACCAGCGGCGGAATCCAGACTTTCCTGCGCGACTTCGTCAAGCACTCGCCGCCCGATTTCCAGATCGCCATGGCCGGTGTGACGAGTGATCCGGTCCGGCGGCCGGTGGGCCGCTGGGCGGTCGTTGAGATCGGTGCCCGCGCGGCGCTGTTCCTGCCCCTCGTCCGCGAAGGCGCGTCGATCGCTGCTCCGCTTGGGCTGCCGCGCGCCGGCCTGGGCATGCTGCGCTTCCTGCGCCGGGCCCGTCAGCCGGGCACAATCCTGCAGCTGCACCGGCCGTACCGCTCTTTCCTCTTCGCCGCGCATCGCGGACCGCGCGTCCAGTTCGTGCACATGGACATCGACGCCTGGCCGGGACCGTCCGGCTGGCGTCGGCTGAGCCGGCTCTACCGTCCATTCTCGGATGTCGGCCTGGCGCGCATGGAGCGGGTCTTCGTGGCCAACCAGACCGGCGTCCGCCTGCTGCGCGCCGATCACCCGCAACTGGCCGAAAGGATCCAGTTCCTGTCCGGCTGGTACGACGACGACGTCTTCCGGCCGCCGACCGAGCCTGAGCGTGTCGCGGCGCGGGCCGCGGTGCGGGCCCAGCTGCGCCTGCCGCCGAGTGCGGCGGGTGATCGGCTGGTGCTGTTCGTGGGCCGGCTCGAGGAAGTCAAGGACCCGGTGCTGGCAATCGATTCGTTTGCCGAGCTGGCCGGTTCGATCGACCAGCCGACGCGCCTGATCGTGGCCGGCGAAGGCGAACTGCGGCCGGCCGTCGAACGGCGCGCGCACGAGCGGGGATTGGCCGGGCGCGTCCATCTCGTCGGCGAGCAGCCGAGGGAGCATGTCGCCCGGCTGTTGCACGCGGGCGACGCGCTGCTGGTCACCTCGCGCTCAGAGGGCGGCGGGCCACGCGTCGTGCTCGAGGCGCTGGGCAGTGGGCTGCCGGTGGTGACGACGCTCGTCGGCGAAGTCGAAAGCACCGTGGTTCCTGGGGACAACGGTCGGATCGTCGAGGAACGCGATGCGCTGCTGCTGGGTGACGCGTTGCGCTGGGTGCTCGAGCAGCCGCGCGATCGCCTGGCCGCGGCCGCCGCGGCGGCGGCCGAACCGTTCGCCGCGCGGCGCATCCTGCCGCTCGTCTACGACACGTACCGCAGCCTGGCCGCGCCGCGTGCCGGACGGCCGCCGCAATAGGCGGGCGCATGTCACGGGCGGGGTCGTGGCACGCTCATCTTCCGTTGGGCGGTCTCGGTCGTGCGGTCGCGCTACGCGTCTCTTGCGCCCAGCCGGCGCCGAGACGAAGGACCTGGCGCGCCCTGACCGGCTGACCGCGACAGGTGTTGACGGTATCCACGATCAGCGGCGCTTTCGCGTAGACGCGCTGCCAGTCGATGGCCTCGTGGCCGACCAGCGCCACGATCAGGTCGCTCTCGCCCAGCAGCTCGTCCAGGGCGACGGACCGGTATTCGCTGCCGGCGGCGTCCGTGAAGCCGAGCACGTGTGGATCGTGATAACGGACGTGCGCGCCGCGACGTGCGAGCTCAGCCATGACCTGCGCGGCCGGTGCGTTGCGCGCATCACGGATGTTGGGCTTGAAGGCCACCCCGAGGATGCCCACCCGCGCAGCGCTGGTCGACCGGCCGCGATCGTCGAGTGCGTCGCCGACTAGATCGGCGACGTGGCCCGGCATCGACGCGTTGATGTCACCGGCCAGCTCGACGAATGGGTCGTTGAGCCCGAATTGGCGCGCCCGCCAGGCGAGGTAGTAGGGATCGACCGGGATGCAGTGCCCACCCACCCCCGGGCCGGGCCGGAAGGGCATGAAGCCGAACGGCTTGGTCGCGGCGCCGTCGATCACCTCCCACACGTCCAGCCCCATCCGCTCGCACAGCAGGGCGAGCTGGTTGACCAGGGCGATGTTGACGTTGCGGAACACGTTCTCGAGCAGCTTGGCCATCTCGGCCGCGTCGGCCGACGACAGTTCGTGGACTTCGCCGCCCAGCCGGCGCAGGAGCGCGGCGGCGCGCTCGGTGTCAGCCGGCGTCAAGCCGCCGACCAGACGGGGCAGCGACTCGCTGGCCCGCTGGCCGTCGCCCGGGCTGATCCGCTCGGGCGCAAAGGCGAGCGCGAAGTCGCGCCCGGCCGCCAGCCCGGAGCGCTCGAGCTCGGTCCGGAACGGACCGCCGGTTGTGCCCGGCCAGGTCGTCGACTGGAGCACTACCAGCTGGCCGGCGCGCAGCGTCGCGGCAATCGTGGCGGCGGCACCAAGGACGGCGCCGAGGTCGGGCTCGCGCGCGGCGTTGATCGGCGTCGAGACACACACGAAGATTGCATCAGCGTCGGCCAAGCCAGCGTCGGCCAAGCCAGCGTCGGCCGGCGAGCGAAGCAGCAAGCCACGCGCCAGCCCGTCGGCCAGCCGGGCGTCCGAAACGTCATCGACCGGTGAGTGGCCGGCGCGCAACAACTCCAGGCGGGCGGCGTTGTCGTCGTAGCCGACGACCCGGCACCCGGCCTCGACGAAGGCAAGCCCAAGTGGCAGCCCGACATAGCCAAGCCCGATGATCGCCACACTGGTGTCCACGAGCAGCAGACTATCCGAGGCGCTCAACGTCGCGACGGTGGTCGGCCGTGGTGGCCGTGGGTTGGCCGTGGTCGGTCAAATCGGGCGCAAGCTCCCACACGGTTCGTTGTTCGTTCTTGTGGCAGATGTCCCGGATAGGGACTCCATCCGCGCCAGACGGCTCCGGATTGCGCCAGATGTCTCGCGCTCGCACCCCTGGCACTTCTTGGGCCGTCGGATTTGGGACGGAGTACGACATCGGGACATTCGGAGCAAGGCAGTGGGCGTCCAAGCGCAATTGGCAGAGGAGGCCGGGGTAGGTCCGCGGCAAGCGGGCCGGCCCAGACTTGTTCCCCGTGGCGACCAACGACGACGAGCGCTTGCTCACCTGCTACGGCTCATCCGCAGGAAGACCGGCCATACACAGAACGAGCTCGCGGTCTGGGCCGGCGTGCCGCGCATCGACGTGATTCGCATCGAGGCCGGCCGCGCCGCAGACGTCAAGCTCGGCCGCGTCAGGCGGATCCTCGAGGCAGCGGGCGGGCGCGGCCGACTCGTGCCGTGGTGGAATGGCGCGGCGGCGGACCGATTGCTCGATGAGCGACACGCGGCACTGGTGGAACGCGCCGCACGAGTGTTCCGGGCACGCGGATGGCAGACGGCGGTGGAGCTGTCCTTCGCCGAGTTCGGCGAGCGTGGCTCGATCGACATCTTCGCCGCGCACGGGGCCCGGCTCGCCATAGCGGTATGCGAGGTCAAGAGCGAGTTCGGCTCACTCGAGGAGCTGAACAGGACGCTCGACGTCAAGGAGCGACTTGCACCCAAGCTGGCCCACGCCCGCTTCGGTTGGTGGCCAAACATCGTCGGCCGTCTGCTCATCGTGCCGCGTGACAACGCGATCCGACGGATCGTGGCCGCGCATCCGGCAACGATGGCGGCCGCCTATCCGGCCCGCAGCCGCGAGGTGCGCGCGTGGCTGCGGCAACCCGCGGCTCCGCTGCGCGGGATCTGGTTTGTGTCAGCAGTGCCGGATACGAACCTCGTCCGCGGATGACGGCCGCCGGCCGTGCCACCTGTCCCGTCGTGGCACACCTGGCACGAGATGGCATCGAAACACCTCGACGAGGTCCGCGTACCGAACACCGGGCGCGAACTGACCCGGCCGCCGGGCGGCAGACGACCGCAGCGCTCCAGCGCCCCAGCGGCTCCAGCGTGCCAGCGTGACAGCGCTCCAGCGCCCAAGCGGCTCCAGCGTGCCAGCGTGCCAGCGTGCCAGCGTGCGTTACGACGCGAGGACGACGCGGTTGCGACCCTCGCGTTTGGCGCGGTACAGCGCGTCGTCGGCAGCCTCGAGCAGGATGGGCACTTCGCCGGCTCGAATGTCGGCCACGGCAACGCCGACCGAGACGGTGATCCGCTCGGTGATTCCGAGCTGGCCGGGCTCGATGGCCTCGACCTGGGCGCGGATGCGCTCGGCCACTTCGATCGCCTGCGCCGGGCTGGCCCGGCGCAGAACGACCGCAAACTCCTCGCCCCCGTAGCGCGCCGGCGTGTCGTCCGCGCGCACCGCACCCAAGATCCGTTCGCCGACCGCACGCAGCACGCGGTCGCCGACGGCCTGGCCGTAGCGGTCGTTGAGCCGCTTGAAGTTATCAAGGTCGATCATCAGCACACCCAGCCGGTCGACCGAGCGGCGGCGCGGGCCGACGGTTGCCAGCAGCTCTTCGAGGTAGCGCCGGTTGGGCAGACCGGTGAGCGCGTCGATGTTGGCCTGGTTCTCGACCTCCTCGAAGGCGAACGCGCGGCTCAGGGCGGCTGACATCTCCTGCGCCGCCCAGGACAGCAGCCGGCGATCGCCGGTCGTCCAGTCGCGCGGCTCGCGGCGCGAGAGGATCAGCGCCCCCAGGATCCGATCTTCGGCCACGAGCGGCATGGCCAGCGTGTTGGCCAACGCGTACGACTCGGCCAGCCGGCGCGCGAGATCGTCGGCCACGAGCTGCTCGGCCGGTGGGCCGAGCAGGGATGGCCCGCGCCCGCTCCGCTGAGCGCCGGGCAGGCGGGCCGGGTCGAGGACGCCGGCGGGCAGCGTTGAGCGCGATGGCGGGACGCGCGCGCGGCTCGACACGAGCGTCGCCTCGACGACCCGGTCGACTGGCCGCAGTCGGGCAACGAGGATGTGGTCTGCGTCAGCTGCGCCGCGCAACTCGTCGACGATTGTCTGTACGATCGCATCGGGCGAGACAGAGCGCGACATGCCCTGCAACATGCGCGTGATGCCAGCGTCGCGCGCCTCGCGCCGCCGGCCGAGACGCCGGCCGAGCTCGAACTGCGCGGCGACAAGGCCGGCCAGCGCAAGAGTGGCCAAGAGCTGTGCGATCGCCAGTGCATCGGCCGGTGCGCGCCAGATGGAGATGGCCACCGTCGCCCCAAGCAAGGCCAACAGGGCGTAGGTGGCATTGCGGATGCGGTCCAGCACCAGCCGATCGCGAGCATCAGGCGAGGCGTTCGGATGGGCCTCGCCGCCATTGCTCACGTCGAGCGGGCCGTGCTGCGCCCGGTCGGGCACCGGATCAGTTACCGCCTCGCGCGTCGGCGCACCGTTGGGCGGCAGAACCGGCTGACTCACCGCCCCAGCATGGTCGTGCTCCGGCGGCGTGTCGATCTAGCGTTTAGTACCAGCTCAGCGCCTGCCGCACTTATACTCGCTCGCGATGACACGCACCGCTCTCGTCACAGGCATCACCGGACAGGATGGCTCGTACCTGGCCGAGCTGCTGCTCGAGCAGGGCTACCGGGTGGTGGGCATGACCCGCCGCTCGAGCACCGTTTCGGACGAACGCATCGCCCACCTGCTCGATCGGATCGAGATCGTGCAGGGCGACCTGCTCGACCAGGCGTCGCTCGTGGAAGCTATCAACTACGCGCGGCCGAGCGAGGTCTACAACCTGGCCGCGCAGAGCTTCGTGCCGACCAGCTGGAACCAGCCGGTGCTGACCGCCGAGTTCACCGCGCTGGGGGTGACGCGCATGCTCGAGGCGATTCGCCAGGTCGACCCAGCGATCCGCTTCTACCAGGCGTCGTCGTCGGAGATGTTCGGCAGCGTCCGCGAATCGCCCCAGAACGAGAAGACGCCGTTCCATCCGCGCAGCCCGTATGGCGTGGCCAAGGCCTACGGCCACCACACGACCGTCAACTACCGCGAGAGCTACGACCTGTTCGCCGTGTCGGGCATCCTGTTCAACCACGAATCGCCGCGCCGTGGGCTCGAGTTCGTGACGCGCAAGGTGACCGACGGCGTGGCGCGCATCAAGCTCGGGCTGGCGAGGGAGTTGCGGCTGGGCAACCTCGAAGCGCACCGTGACTGGGGCTTCGCCGGCGACTATGTGCTGGCCATGTGGCTGATGCTCCAGGCCGACCAGCCGCGTGACTACGTCATCGCCAGTGGCGTGGCGCACAGCGTCGAGGACCTGTGCCGTATCGCGTTCGCCCATGTCGGGCTGGACCACCGCGAGCACGTCGTGAGCGACACGGCCCTCAAGCGGCCGGCTGAGGTCGACCACCTGCTGGGTGACGCCTCCCGGGCGCGGCAAGAGTTGCCGTGGCAGCCCAAAGTCGGCTTCGAGGAGCTGATCGCGATGATGGTCGATGCCGACCTCGCCCGTCTCGCGGACCACTCGCGGCGCGCCGGCTGAGCTGCCCTGCGGCACGGTCCCATGCGCGTCCTGCTGATCGGCGCCTCCGGCTTCGTGGGCCGCTGGCTGGCCGCCGAACTGGGCCGTGGCGGGCACACGCTGATCGAGCTGCCGCTCGAGATCGACGTGGTCGATGCGGATGCGCTCGCCCCGGCCATCGCCGCGGCGCGCCCTGATGCCGTCGCCCACCTAGCCGCGGTCGCCTTCGCCCCCGACGCGGCCGCCGATCCGGTGCGCAGCTTCGACGTCGCCGTGGGCGGGACAATCAACGTCATCGAGGGCCTGCGCCGGCTGACAGCCCCGCCGGTGCTGCTGGTGACCGGCTCGGCCGAGGTCTACGGCACGCCCGATCCGGCCGACCTGCCGCTGCGCGAGACGAGCCTGCTGCGGCCGCGGACGCCGTATGCCCTGTCAAAGGCGGCGCAGGAAGCGGTCGCGCTGGCATACGCGGCTCGGTTCGGCCTGCGCGCCGTGGTGACGCGCTCGTTCAACCATTTCGGCCCCGGCCAGCGGCCTGACTTCGTCGTGCCCGCTCTGTGTCGGCGGGTCCACGACTTCGCCAACGGCCGAAGCGCGGACATCGCGGTCGGCAACGTTGACGTCCGGCGCGATTTCGCCGACGTGCGCGACGTCGTGCGCGCATATCGCCTGCTGCTCGAAGCCGGCGCCGCCGGCCGCCTCGCTTCGGGCGGCGCGGTGGTCAACGTCTGCTCCGGCAATTCCTTCTCCATCCGCACGATCATCGACGAGCTGGCCGGGCTGGCCGGCGTCTATCCGGTTGTCCGGGTCGACGAGGCGCTGGTCCGCCCGCACGATGCGCTCGAGATCCGCGGCGATCACGCGCTGCTCAGCGAGATCACCGGCTGGCAGCCGCAGGTGCCGCTCTCGGACACGCTGCGCGACGTCTGGCTCGACATCACCTCCTCGACGCAAGGACTCCCCGCCAGCTGAGCGTCGCCAGCGTCAGCGAACAATGAGCGCGGCGAACGCCTCTGCCTGCGGGCCGAAAGCCTCGGCGACGCTCTCGACCGGCAGGCCCTTCGGCCGCACCGGCGTCCGGTTGGCATCGACTGGGTAGACCAGGCCGGACTCGCGATCGCGCAGCGCGTCGATCTCACCGTATTCAAGCCCGAGCGCGTCCGCGAAGCGCCGCAGCAGTCGCTGCTCGGCGGGCGACAGGAACTCGTCGGTCGCCCGCGGCAGCGTCAGCTCGACGCCCTGAAACCAGTGCGGATAGTCACGCCACTTGGCATAGGTGAGCACGATCTGGCCGCCGATCAAGACCAGCCGAAGGTGGAGGATGCGGCCGGACTCGTCTCGGCTGTCGACCAGGCGCTGGTGGACCAGGCCGGGTTCGAGCCGGGCCAGTGGTCCGTCGACCACGCGGCCGGCGTGCTGGCCATTCAGTTGCGGCTTGACCACGATCGGGCCGCTGGTCGTGAGCGGGTCGACGGTGATCGAGTAGCCCGCGACCTGCTCCCACAACCGATCGACGGTGCCCTTCGAGATGTCCAGGCAGCGCCGATTGATCGTGTCACCCGGCAGGCGGCGCTCCGCGGCGGGTGAGAAGTAGGTGCCGGTGTCCCAGGCCAGGGTCAACTGGTCGGCGCGCGGCTGATGAC
Source organism: uncultured Chloroflexia bacterium (assembly GCA_963704145.1). GTDB lineage: Bacteria > Chloroflexota > Limnocylindria > Limnocylindrales > CSP1-4 > JALYGJ01. The sequence goes on along the minus strand of CAVPHB010000006.1, from coordinate 721,175 downwards.
CGATCCGCGCCCCAAGCCGGGCCAGGATGTAGGCCATCGACGAGTTGGGCCCGGGACGCATGGGGTAGAAGTTGACCGTCGGCGCACGGGCCGGCTGACGCGCGTTGTGACGGCGCTCGAAACTGAGCGCCTGCAGCCAGCGCCGCCCGCGCCGCAGGCCGATCCTGCCGCGCCAGGGATCAGGCAGCAAGCGGTAGATCGGCAGCTTCGCCGGCATCAGCGATCGTCGGCCGAGGAGAAGCTCATTGCGGCCGAGTCTAGCCGCCGGCCATATCATCGCCGTCCGTGACAGCCAGTTGGAGGTTCGCATTCCTGCCCACGCCAGCGCTGCCGCCGCTGGCGTGGATCGCGCGCGTCCGGCCGGCGCTGGTCGAGGTCCGTTGCGGGGCGGCCGTCAGGTGCTCCGACACGGCGTTCTTCGAGGGCACGTGGGTCGGGGCGCCGGGGATCGAATCGATCATCTATTCGACGACGGTGTTCGGCTCGGGCATGGTTGCCGACGCCGACGGGCTGCACATCGTCCCGCCTGCGCACAACCTGGAGGGCATCTACTACGCCCGGCAGCGGGACGAACTGGTCGTGTGCAACTCGCTCGTCGCGCTGCTCAGCGCGACCGGCCTCGAGCTGGCCGACGAAATCGACTATCCGACGCGCTTTCGGGCCGGGGCGGATGGCCTGGACAGGTCGCCGATCGAGGTGCCGACCTCCGGCCGGCCGGTCCACTTTGCCTTCTTCGAGAACCTCCTGGTCGCGCCTGACACGTCGCTGACGGTGGACCGCAAACTGCGCGAAGCGCCTTTCACCTCGTACTCCAACTACGTCGGCCGGCTGGATGAGGCGCTGGCCTCGGCACTCGTCAACGCCGCGAGCTACGAACCGCTGATGGCCGTCTCGTCGGGCTACGACAGCACCGCCGTGGCAGTCCTCGCGGGGCGGCACAGTTGCCGGCACGCGGTGACTTTCGCCGAGGGCCGGCCGCTGCCCGGCATCGCGACCAACGACGATAGCGGCGCGGCCAGCGCCACACGCCTGGGCATGAGCGTGGCGGTGCTCGACCGGCTCTCGTACCTAGAACGTACTGACCTGCCCGAGGCCGAGTTCCTGGCCAGCGGCATGAGCGGCGAGGACGTCACGCTGCTCGCCCTGGAGCCGTATCTTGACGGCCGCGTTCTGATCAACGGCATGGTCGGCGGCGCCCTGTGGCGCAAGGGACGCGTCGCGCGAAGCGATCTGATGCGGGGCGACCTGTCGGGTTGTTCATTGGCCGAGTTCCGGCTGCGCGTCAACTTCGTGTACCTGCCCCTGCCCGTGTTCGGCATGACCGAGCAACCGAGCGTGCAGGCCATCGCCGTGTCGCCCGAGATGGCCCAGTTCTCGGTGCCCGGCTACTACGACCAGCCCGTGCCGCGCCGCATCGCCGAAGAGGGCGGCATCCCGCGCGGCTCGTTTGCGACCGTCAAGCGCACGGCCACCTCGGTCATCCATCTGGTTGGCCCCGCGCTGATGGCGCCGGCCAGTCTGGCCGCGGCCACTGACTTCGCCACCGCGCACGGGCGGCAGCTGCATCTCCGACCCCGCCCCCGGCTGGCCCGGCGCGAGCGGGCCGTGATCCACGCTGCGCACCGACTGGGAGTGCCGCGCCTGGTGCGCCGCCTCGAGCAGCATCGTCGCTCCCTGATGCACTTCGCGCCCGAGCCCGGCTCGCTGCTCCTTCGTTGGGCGGTCGAGGTGATCCGCCCACGCTACGACGCCGTCCGGGACCTCAGGCCAGGCACCGATTGAGCCGCCCGGGTCTCCGCACCCGGCGAGCGAGGAAAAGGCCGGCCGCGACGCTCAGCTGAGCGGGCCGAACCAGGCCCTGGTCAGGCTCCTGACCGCATCCAGCCTGAGCTCCTGCTTCGAGGTCCCGGGCACGGTGAAGGCATAGGTCGGCGGCGAGAGGACAGCCTGGTTGGGCATCGACGAGAAGCTGAACAGCCCGTACAGGTAGCTGACGTCGCTCAGGCCGAGCGGCATGGTGGTATAGAAATCGGTCGAGTTGCTCAGCGCCGACGTGCGCAACGCGGTCAGGTTTGCGCCGCTGCCGCGCGCAATGACGCGTCGGATGGCGGCCATCAGGAAGCTCTGCTGGCGCCTTGCGCGGCGCCAGTCGTTATTCCCTGGACCGTGCCGGCTGCGCACGTACAACAGCGCTCGAGTGCAGTTGGGCACCTTGCTCCAGTCGATCGGCTTGGGCGTCGCGTAGCACAGCGGCGCGTTGCTGCCCTTCATGAGCGTGCTGACGGCCTGCAGAAACTTGGCGCCTTTTGGCTTGGTCGTCCGATCGTCGGTGATGCCGCTGTCGTAGATGCTGTAGGGCACCGCCACAGGCACGCCGCCGACCTGTCCGACCAGCCGTTCGAAACCGGTGAAGCGCAGGTAGGCTACGTAGTCGATCTGGATCTGCAGCGCATAGGCCAGCGCCCGGCGCAGGTGCTCGAGGGCCAGCTCACGCGTGCCGTACTGCTTCTTGAACGACTTGAACAGGCCGCTGATCTTGGGCTTGTAGATCTGGCCCGGCGCGATGGGCACGTTGCCCACATCACGCGGGATGCTGACGGCCGAGATCTGGCGCGAGTGGTTGATCGTCAGGACCATCAGCGAGTCCATCCGCTCGCCGGTGCCGACGAGCCGGGGCCGGTAGTCCGATCCAACGAGCAGCACGGTCAGCCTGCTGTCCGAGCCCTTGCCGATCGTGGTCGGGCCGGTGATCGTCTCGATCAGCGGCGTCCCGCCGCCGACCATCTCGCCCACCGTCAGGAACATCTGCACCCACGGCCCCGGATTGAAGTGGAACTCGGCGGCCGAGACGGGTCCGGCCAGGCTGCCCGAGCCGGCCATGACCAGCGCGAGAGATACGCCGATCAGCGGCAGGCGCGGCCGACGGACGGTCATCATGCCCCCTCGAGTGCGGGATCGCGGACGTCTGACGATACGCTCGGACGGCTGGCCCGGCAAGTCACGATGCTGCCCCGCTGTCGTCGTCGCGCTGGGTGCCGCGGCGACCCAGCCGCGCGCGGAGCATCCACCAGAAGAACGGCGGATCGTCGACGAACACGCGGCGCCCGATCCGGCGCGGGTCGCGCAGCATGCGGAAGGCCCACTCCAGCCCGACGCGGGTCATCCACGGCGGTGCGGCCGGGATCAGCCCGCCCAAGATGTCGATCGTCTGGCCGATGCCGAGCATCACCGCATCGGGCAGCTGCGCCTGGTGGCGGGCCATCCACGTTTCCTGTTTCGGCGCACCGAAGCCAACCAGCACGATGCGCGGCTTGACGGCCTGAAACTGGGCCACGATCTCGGCGTCCTCGGGGCTGCCGACCGCGAAACCCATCTGCGGTCCGACCGCAGCCACGACATTGCCGCCCAGCGCGCGGAGCCGCTGGGCGGCCTTCTGGGGCGCCTCACCCCGTCCGCCGATGATCGCGATCGGGATCGCTTCGCCGGGCGTGGCCCGAATGATCGCCTCGGGCAGCAACCGTCCGGTGACGGCGCCGCGAAACGGTGCCCCGGCCAGGCGCGAGCCGTAGATCAGGCCCATGCCGTCGGGCACGCGCAGTCGCGCGCCCATCATCAGCTCGCGGAAACCTGGGTCGCGCTTGGCGCGCACCAGGTGATCGACATTGGGCGTTGACACGTAGCCGCCCGACCCTTCGCGGGCCCAGTGAACGATCAGCCGCACGGCTTCGGCAAAGGAAACGTCGTGCACCGTGACCCCCACGCTGGCGATCGGTATCTCGCGCGGCAGCGGCGGGCCGGCCTGCTCGCTCATGGCGCACTCCACGGCGACAGGTCGCGCCCGATCAGCTCGCCCAGCTCGGAGACCTGCGCTGCGAACTCAGTCGTCAGGCTGCGGCGCAGGTCGGGCTCCATCCGCTGTCGCGCCGCACGGCTGCTGTTGGCCGACACCAGCGCGTCGCGCAACCGATGGGCGAACGACAGCCGGCGCAAGCGCCCGAAAGCCCCGCGCAGTGCGGGCGGTGGCGCAAAGATCGCGCGCTGGATGCGACCCGAGCGCGGTCGCTTGTTGGGGTTATAGACCGAGAGGTTGACCTCGTGCGTGGCATCGACGCCCAGGAACTCGAGCGTCGATCGGTAGACGGCGCGCGGATCGGCGACCAGGTCGTCGAAGACCACGAAGTGCACCCGCTGGCGACCGAAGACATCGAGGTAGCGCCGCACCTGCTCGGGGAACTGGACGCTGTGGCGGTAGTACAGCGCCTCGGGCCGGAGGGTATCGGCGGGGATGCGCTCGCCGCCCCGGCGGTCCGCCTCAGCGTCCAGCGCGGCGGCGAAGTCGGTCAGATCCTCGCGCTGGTTGAAGACCAGCTGGCTGTGCTGGGCGTACATCACGTCGACCGGGTTGCGGAGCATGATGAGCACCTGCGCCGGCGGGTGCGAACGCGTTGATCTCAGCCGCTGCCTCGGTCGAGTACAGGTACCACGGCGATGCCTCGCCGGCACGCTGGTCCGGCCGCGCAGATCGGAACAGGCCCAGGTACTCCTCCTCGGTCATGCGCCGGTAGCGCGGCGTCAGGTCCTGCGCCGAAGTACATCGGCTCCTTGGGCACGCTCATGAATATCTGCGGATGGGCGCGCAGATACTCGTACAACGCGGTGGTGCCGGCCTTGAAGGCGCCGACGATGAAGACGTCGGGCCGCTTCACGCGGTTGTCGTTTGGGGTGTCCGCTCGGCGTCCGGATGCTCGGAGGGCCGCTCCAGCCAGGCCGACAGATCCCGGTCGATCAGCGCGCCCAGGCGCTCGATCCCCGGCGCCTGCTCGTCGAGCAGCCGGCGGCGCAGCGCCGGATCCATCGGCGCGCGCGGCCTGGCCTCGCTGTTCATGTTGAGCATCCTCGTGCGCAGCGCGCGGACGAGCGGGAAGCGGCGCAGCAGCGGCGCCAGGGGCAGCAGCAGCCGGGGTGCAAAGATGAGCCGCTGCACGAGCGGTGAGCGGACGCGGCGGTTCTCGTTGGCCCTTGGCGGCGCGGCGGCCAGTGACGGGTCGACCCCCAGGAACTCGAGGCACTCGCGCACGACGGCGGCGCCGTCGCGGCGCAGATCGTCGTACAGCATCACGTGGACCCGGTCGCGCCCGAACACCTCGAAATAGCGCTCGAGCTGTTCGGCGAAGCGGACGCTGTGGCGATAGAACAGGTTCTCGACGTTGATCGGGCCGGGCGGGATGCGCCGGCGCTGGCGTCGATCGTCCTCCGCGTTGAGCGCCGTCTCAAAATCGGGGATCTCCTCGATCACGTTGAAGATGAGCTGGTTGTGCTGGGCGTACATCACGTCAACCGGGTTGCGCAACACGACCACGATCCGCGCGTCGGGCGCGAACTCCTTGATCGCGCGCGCGGCTGATATCGAGTAGAGGTACCAGGTCGACGCTTCGCCGATCCGCTGGCCGGGCTTGGCTGCGCGGAACAGGCGCAGGTAGTCATCGAGGCTCATTCGCCCATAGCGCCGGGTCAGATCGTCGCCGAAAAAGAGCGGCTCCTTGTGGAAGGGCATGAAGATCTGGGGGTGGCGGCGGAGCTGCTCATAGAGAGCCGTGCTGCCGCTCTTGAACGCGCCGACGATGAAGAAGTCGGGACGCGGCGAATCGGGCTCCACGACAGGATGGGACATCGAGCGCAGGATATCGCAGGGCTGGCGACGAAGACCGCGCCTGCCCGGCAGGCACTGGCTTCGCCGGCCCGCTCCGCACGGCGAGGCGTCCGTACCGGGAGCACCGTTCGGCGCCGTCGCGCCAGCGCGCGTGCCGGGCGTGCGAAAGCTCGGCCGATAGACTACGGACGTGACCCGCGTCCCGAATTTGTTCATCGTTGGCGCCCCGAAGAGCGGCACCACCTCGCTGTACGAGTACCTCAAGGGCCACCCCGAGGTGTTCATGAGCGTGGTCAAGGAGCCGTGCTACTTTGCGCGCGACCTGGCCAAGGACGATTTGGGCAACTTCCTCGTGTACGGCCGCGACAAGAAGCTGTACTTCGACCTCTTCAAGGACGCCGGCGACGCGCTGCGGCTGGGCGAGGGCTCGACGCGCTACCTGTACTCAAAGGAGGCGCCGGCGCTGATCCGTGAGGCGTCACCCGATGCGCGCATCGTGGCCATGCTGCGCAACCCGGTCGACATGATCCACTCGCTACACGCCCACAAGCTCGCCGCGGCGACGGAAGACATCGACGAGTTCGAGCAGGCTCTGGCGGCCGAGGAAGACCGCCACGCCGGCCGGCGACTGCCGGCCCACTCCAACCCGCTGCTGGCGACGTACCGCGACCGGGCCCGCTTCGGCGAGCAGCTGCCGCGCTGGTTCGACGCCTTCGGTCGCAGCGGCGTCCACGTGATCATCTTCGAGGACATGGTCCGCCAGCCCGAGGTCGAGTTCCGTCGGCTGCTCGAGTTCCTGGGCGTGGAGGGCACCTACAAGCCCGAGTCCTTCGCGGCCTACAACACCGCTCACGGCGCGCGGAGCATGTTCATCCGGCGCCTGCTCAACGGCCGCATCCCGCAGTGGATGGTGTGGGGGCTGCTGCCCAAGGTGATCGGCGACACCCGCACGCGCGGCCTGGTGCGCCGCTTCCGCCACTCGTGGTTCCATCGTCGGCCGATCCAGAAAGGCGCGCCGGCGCCGGAGCTTCGCCATCGGCTGGAGGACGAGTTCGCGCCCGACGTCGCGCGCCTGTCCGAGCTGCTCGGGCGCGACCTGGGCCAACTGTGGTTCCGCCATCCGGCCGCGGCGGCCACGGCGTCGGCGACGGAGGCTGTCAGCGCCCCGTGACGCGCGGCGTCTGCCTGTGGTTCACGGGCCTGTCCGGGTCGGGCAAGACGACCACCGCCGAGCGCATCGTGCCGCTGCTCGAGGAGCGCGGCCGGGCTGTGACCGTCCTCGACGGCGACGTGGTGCGCACCCATCTGTCGCGCGGGCTGGGCTTTTCACGTGAGGACCGCGACGAGAACGTGCGCCGGGTCGGCTTCGTTGCTGCCGAGATCGTGCGCCACGGCGGCATCGTGGTCTGCGCCCTGGTCAGCCCGTACCGTTCCACGCGCGACGAGGTGCGCGCGATGGTCGACGTCGCGGGCGGCAGCGGCTCGTTCGTCGAGGTGTTCGTGGACACGCCGCTCGCCGTGGTAATGCAACGCGACGTGAAGGGCCTGTACGCTGCAACGCAGCGCGGCGAGGTGGCACAGATGACCGGCGTGGGCGACCCCTACGAGCCGCCCCTGACGCCTGAGCTGCGCCTTGAGACTGTCGGCCGGGCCGTCGGCCAGAACGCAGTCGAGGTCATCTCGTACCTTGCTGCGCGCGGCCTCATCGACTAGCCGGCACGGGGCGCCTCGTTCGCAGGCGGCGGGCAGAGGTCGCTGTGGGCGAGTGGTCATCGGCGTCTGCCAGCGGCCAGCGCCGGCCTGGCGGGCAAGGATCTGCCCGTGAGTCGGTTTCGCGGATCAACAGGCTAAGCCGATGACGCCCGGAGTGATCTGCCTAACCGACTCATCAGCGGTCGGGACCGCGTCCCGACCTGCGGACGCCGCCACCCGTGGACCGAGCTACATCATCACCAGGCCGCCGTCGACGGCGAGCACCTGACCGGTGATATACGCCGCCTCGTCGGAAGCCAGGAACGCGACCGCGTAGGCAACCTCCTCGACCGTGCCGAAGCGGCCCAACGGCGTCTGCTCGTTGATGCGCTGCTTCCACTCGTCGGACAACCCGGCGGTCAGCTCGGTCAGCACGAAGCCGGGCGCCACGGCATTGACCGTTATCCCGCGTGAGCCGAGCTCGCGCGCGGCGGCCTTGGTCAGCCCGATCAGGCCGGCCTTGGCGGACGAGTAGTTGGCCTGGCCCATCTGGCCGGCCTGACCCGAGACCGAGGTGATGTTGATGATCCGGCCGCTCTTGGCGCGGAGCATCGGCCGGGTGACCGCCTTGAGCGTGTAGAACGCCCCGAACAGGTTGGTCTCGAGCACGTCACGCCACGCCTCGGGCGTCATGCGCATGATCAGGTCGTCACGAGTGATGCCGGCGTTGTTGACCAGGATGTCGACCTTGCCCAAGGCGTCGATGGCCGCCTTGATCAGCGCCTCGGCCGCCTCGGCCTGGGTCACATCGGCCTGTACGGCCAGGGCGCGCCGGCCGAGCTGTTCCAGATCGGCGACGGTCGCCGCGGCCGCGGCCGCGTTGCCGCGATAGGAGAAGCAGATATCCGCGCCCTGCGCGGCCAGGCGCAGAGCGATCGCTCGGCCGATCCCGCGCCCACCGCCGGTGATCACGGCGGCCTTGCCGGTAAGGTCGATCACGCGAGCACCTCCCGGTTGGCATGTTCCGGCTCACCGGGCACGACGTCGTCGAGCGGCACCGGCGGGCCGCCGTCGAGAATCTGGCGCAGTCGCTCGGGGATCGGGTCGACCGAGCCCCAGTCGAGCGGCTCGCGCACCGTGGCTGCCGGATCAACCGAGGCGGCGCGCTTGCCCCACGCCGGATCGGCCGTCCACTCGAGCGCGATGCCACCGCTGGTCAGGCCGGCGCCGAAGGCGACCAGCACGATCTTGTCGCCAATCTGGATGCGCCCCGAGTCGACCGCCTCGGCCAGGGCGATGGGGACCGACGCCGCCGAGGTGTTGCCGTAGCGGTCGAGGTTGACGAACATCTTGTCCATCGACAGGTTGAGGCCCTTGGCCACCGATTCGATGATCCGCACGTTGGCCTGGTGGGGGATGAACAGGTCAATCTCGTCGGGCTGCCAGCCGGCTCGCTCGATCGCCTTGAGCGCGGTGGTGGCCATCGTCTTGGTTGCGAAACGGTAGGTCTCCTTGCCCTCCATGCGCACGTAGTGCTCACCGCGGGCGAGGGTCTGGCCCGACGCCGGACTGCGCGATCCGCCCGACGGCAGCCAGATCATGTACGCGCCGTCCGGGTCGGTGGTCATCTCCAGCCCCTGCATGCCGCCGCCCGCCTCGTCGGACGCCGAAAGCACCACCGCCCCGGCGCCATCGCCAAACAGGATGCACGTCCCCCGGTCAGAGAAATCGAGGAAGCGCGACAAGGTCTCGGAGCCGATCACCAGCGCGTGGCGGAAGGCGCCCGAGCGCAGGTAGGCGTCGCCGATCGAGTAGGCATAGACGAAACCGGAGCACGCGGCGGCCACGTCCATCGCCGGCGCCCGGGTGTTGCCGATGGCTTCCTTGACCAGCGCGCCGGTCGAAGGCATCCAGTAGTCGGGCGTCAGGGTGGCGACCAGGATCACGTCGATGTCGTCCGGCTGCAGCCCGGCGACGGCGACGGCGCGCTTGCCGGCAATCGCCGCCAGCGTTGCCGTTGTCTCGTGCGCCGCGGCGATGCGCCGCTCGCGAATCCCGGTCCGCGAGCGGATCCATTCGTCTGACGTATCGACCACGCGCTCCAGCTCGGCATTGGTCAGCACGCGCTCCGGCGCGTACATGCCCCAACCGGTGACGCGCACACTGCGCTGGTTCATGGCTCCACCTCAATCAGGGGCTGCTTGGCCTTGACCAGCGCACCGCTCTCGGCATGGATGCGCGTCACCCGGCCGGCCCGGTCGCTCTTGATCTCGTTGAACAACTTCATCGCCTCGATCAGCCCGATCACCTGGCCGACCATCACCTGGCTGCCTTCGCGCACGTACGGTTCCGCCCCCGGCGAAGGCGACGAGTAGTAGAGCCCCGTCAGCGGAGCGACGATCGCGTTGGCGCTGACCTGGCCGGCCGGCGCCGTGGCGCTTTCGGTCTTGGGTGCTGGGTCGGTCGCTGCGGACGGCGCAGCCGCGGCCGTCGATCCCGCCGCGAGCGGATCGGGGGGCCCGAACGCGACCGGCTTGCGCAGCACCAGCGTCGTCCCGCCGGCCTCGATCTCGATCTCGGACAGCTCGGACGCGTTGAGCAGCGCCTCGAGCCGATCGATCAGCTCGATCAAGCCTGGCGCAGAGCTGACGGCCCGCGGACGGCTCATCAGCCTTCGTCCCAGCGGCGGAAGACGAGGGCCGAATTCTGGCCGCCGAAGCCGAACGCGTTGACCAGCGCGACGCGCACCTCGCGCGTGCGCGAGCTCAGGGGAGTGCAATCGAGTCCGTCCGTCTCGGGTGCCGGGTCGACCAGGTTGAGCGTGGGTGGCACGACGCCGTCACGCATGGCGCAGATCGCAGCCACGGCACCGATCGCGCCGGCCGCGCCGAGCGTGTGGCCGATGGCGCCCTTGATGGCGGCGATCGACACGTTCGCGGCATGGTCGCCGAGCAGAGTCAAGAAGCCGCGTAGCTCGGCTGGGTCGCCCTCCGGCGTCGACGTGGCGTGGGCGCTGATGTGGTCGATGTCGCTCGGCGCCATGCCCGCCTTCTCAAGCGCCCGGCGCGCGGCGCGCACGCCGCCTTCGCCGCCCGGTCCGGGCAGGGTGATGTGGTTGGCGTCGGCCGTGGCGCCGTAGCCGCACAGCTCGGCCAGGATCCGGGCGCCGCGCTGTCGGGCGTGGCCGAGCTCCTCGAGCACGACCACGCCGGCGCCCTCGGCGACGACGAAGCCGTCACGGGCCTGGTCGAACGGCCGGCTTGCTCCCGGCGGGTCGTCGTTGCGCGTCGACAGGGCGCGCATCGCGGCGAAGCCGCCGACCAGTGCCTCGACCACGGGTGCCTCCGAGCCGCCCGCCAGCATCACGTCGGCGTCGCCGCGGATGATCGTCTCGGCCGCCTCGCCGAGCGCATGGCCGGCCGAGGCGCACGCGCTGACCGTGGCGAAGTTCGGCCCGCGCGCACCGAAGCTGATTGCGGACTGGCCCGCGGCAAGGTTGGCGATGGCCATCGGGATGAAGAACGGCGACAGCCGATCGGGGCCGCGCGTGGCGTTGATCGAGATCTGCTCGATGAGCGTGGCCGATCCGCCGAGGCCGGAGCCGATCATCACCCCGGTGCGATCGGCCAGCTCGCCCTCGAGGCGATCGGGCAGTCCGGCCTCGATCATCGCCTCGCGCACGGCCACGAGCGCCAGCTGCGTGAAGCGGTCGGCGCGCCGGGTGTCCTTGCGATCGAGGACGGCCGACGGGTCGAAGTCCTGCACCTCCCCGGCCATCCTGCTTGCCACGCGCGCCGGATCGAAGCCCGTGGTCGTGCGCACGCCCGATCCGCCGGCCACGAGACGCGACCAGAACGTGGCCACGTCGTTGCCGAGCGGCGTAACGGTGCCCATGCCGGTGACCACTACACGCCTGCGCGGCGCAAGCTGCGGCGACGTCATCGCACGTGTCTGCCGGTGCGAATGGTCGCTGCGCGATACACGTCGCCCGGCAAGCCGCGCGCGCCGACCTCCTCGGCCGCGGCGTGTGCGTCGTAGGGCGGCCGAAACAGCTCGGCCGTCGGGGCACCGTCCTCGTCGTCGGGCAGCGTCAGCAACGCCCAGCAGGCGGCCGCGTCGCCGTCGAAGGCGTAGCCGCACGAGCCGGGATTGACGATCAGCTTGCGTCCCAGCTCGCGCACATCGGCGATGTGGGTGTGACCGCAGGCGATGACCCGTGCGTCGGTGCGCGTGGCGCGCTCGACGGTGACGGTCGGGTCGAGGTCCGTGGACAGGCCGGCGGTCATGCTGCCCGGCGAGCCATGGCAGACCAGCACCAGCTGCTGGCCGGCCCACAGCCGCCGTTCGGACGGCAGCCGGCTCAGGTAGTCGAGCTGCTCGTCAGACAGCTGTGCGTGGGCCCACTCGGCGGCCGCGCTTTGACTCGCCGGCACCTCATCGAACCACGGAAAGGCGGCGGCGTAGTCGAAGTCGGCCACGGCCACGTCGGTGTTGCCCATCACCACGAACGCGCCTTTGGCATCCAGCGCGCGCACCCGGTCGAGCACCTCCGCCGGCCGCGGACCGTTGAGCAGCAGGTCGCCCGTGATCAGCAGCCGGTCGGGCTTGTGGCGCTTGATGTCGGCCAGGGCCGCCTCAAGTGCAAGAAGGTTGCCGTGGATGTCACCCAGCACAGCCAGCCGGAGTGCCATCAGCCGAGCGCCCCTTCGCCCGGGATGACGAACGAGATGGTCGCCTCGCAGCACACCTCGCCATCGACACTGGCCACCGCCCGACCTCGCCCAAAGCGCCGGCCGAGCTTGTCCATGGTCACTTCGAGCGTCAGCCGGTCGCCGGGTTGGACGACGCGCTTGAAGCGGCACTCGTCGATGCCCGCGAACAGCCCGATCCGATCGCCGAAGCCTTCCTGCTGCGCGACGTAGACGGCCATCGTCTGGGCCAGCGCCTCGACCTGCAGGACGCCGGGCATCACCGGCAAGCCCGGGAAGTGGCCCTGGAAGAACCACTCGCTCGACGGTCACTGCCTTTTCGCCGCGGATGTATGAGCGCTGCGGGTCGTACTCGACGATGCGGTCGACGAGCAGGAACGGCCAGCGGTGCGGGATCAGCTTCTGGATCTGGCTGGCGCTCAGCACCACGCCCTCGCGGCGCAGGGCGTCAGTGGCGTCGGTCAATGCGATTCTCCTGTCTCACGCGGGCTCAGGCGGCGCGGGCGGCGGCCAGAAAGGCGGCGCTGCCGACGCGATCGAGCAGGTTGGTGGTGAACTCACCGTCAAGGAAGGCACGGTGCTGCAATAGCGCCTTGTGCAGCGGCACGTTGGTTACCACGCCGTCGACGATCAGCTCGTCCAGCGCCTGGCGCGAGCGGGCGATCGCCGCCGCCCGATCTGGTCCCCAGACGATGAGCTTGCCGAGCAGCGAATCGTAGTACGGCGGCACGTCGTAGCCGCTGTACAGGTGGCTGTCCATGCGCACGCCCGGCCCACCCGGCGGCAGATAGCTTTCGATCAGCCCGGCCTGTGGCCGGAAGTCGTTCTCGGTGTCTTCAGCGTTGATGCGGAACTCGATCGCATGGCCGCGCCGAACGACGTCGACCTGGCTGTAGCCGAGCGGCTCGCCGGCGGCGATGCGGATCTGCTCGGCGACGAGATCGAGCCCGGACAGCATCTCGGTCACCGGGTGCTCAACCTGGATGCGGCAGTTGATCTCGATGAAGTAGTAGTTGCCGTCTCGGTCGAGCAGGAACTCGAGCGTGCCCAGGTTCTCGTAGCCGGCGGCGACGACGGCCCGCAGGGCCTCCTCGGCCAGCGCCTCGCGCCGGCCGTCGTCGAGCGCCGGGCTGGGCGCCTCCTCGACCAGCTTCTGGTGGCGGCGCTGGACCGAGCAGTCGCGCTCGCCGACGTGGACGCCGTTGCCGTAGCGGTCGACGATGACCTGGACCTCGACGTGGCGGTTCTCCTCGAGCCACTTCTCGAGGTAGAGCGAGTCGTCACCGAAGGCCGCCTGGGCTTCGGATCGACACACGGTGATGGCCTGCTGCAGCTCGCGCGGCGAGCGGACCATGCGCATTCCCTTGCCGCCGCCGCCGGCCGACGGCTTGAGCAGCACCGGGTAGCCGATCTTGTCCGCCTCGGTCAGGGCGTGGCCGTCGTCGCGCAGCATGCCCGAGCCGGGTATCGTGGGCAGGCCGTGCTTGGCCAGAAGCGTGCGTGTGCCGGCCTTTGAGGCGAAGCGCTCGAGCACCTCGGGCGGCGGGCCGATGAAGTCCAGGCCATGGGCGCGCGTCATCTCGGCGAACGTGTCGTCCTCGGACAGGAAGCCGTAACCCGGGATGGATCGCGTCGCAGCCGGAGACCAGCGCGGCCGACAGCAGCGCCGGCGCGGACAGGTAGCTGCGCCGTGACTCGGCCGGTCCGATGCAGATTGCCTCGTCGGCCAGCTGCACGGCGCGCGAGTCGCGATCGGCCTCGCTGTAGGCGACGACCGAGGTGATCCCCATGCGCCGGCAGGCGCGCACGATGCGCAGCGCGATCTCGCCCCGGTTGGCGATCAGGATCTGGCTAAACATCGGGCTACCAGGCGCGCGATCGGCTGGCCGTATTCGACCGCCTGGCCGGCCTCGACCTCGATCGTCCGGAGCATCCCGTCGATCGGGCTGACGACCTCGTGGCGCACGCCCAGCATGTCGACATGGCCGATCGCGTCGCCGCTGCGCAACCGGCCGCCAACGGCCACGCCGTCGCGCGGGGCGAAGTAGCCGACCGCCGGTGAGGTGATCAGGCCGCGCGCCGGCTCCGTGCGCCCGGCGTCGCTCGCAGGCTGGCTGGTGACTCGCGGGCGTGTGCCGGCGTCCGCGGCGAGTCCTGCCCGCCCCGCTCGCACCGACCGCGCCGTGGCCATCACGTCGGCGTCGCTGACGTCGGCAACAGGGTCGGTCGGCGCAGCCTGATCGCGCCAGCCGTCCTCGCGCACCTCGAGCTCGCCCAGCTCGCTGCCGGCCAGCCGCTCGATCAGCGTCGGCACCATCTCGTCGGCCAGCCGAGCGATGGTGCGCGCGGTCGGTGTCTTCGTGTCGCCATCGCCTAGACGTCCTCGCGCAGGGTGCGGACTTCAGTCATCCGCTGATCGGCCGCACTCTGACGGCAGCACGGCCTCGCCGACCAGCGCGGCGCGACCGCTATCGAGCATCTGGCGGATGCGATCGACCAGGCCCGGCCGGTCGGGCCGCGGCTCGCCCGTGTGGCGTCACCGTGGCGAACTCGCCCATCTGGCGATAGCGCGCGTAGCGCGCGTCGAGCAGCAGCTTGCCGGTCGCGTCCGGCGAGAGTGTCGAGGTGTGCGGCGATCCGAGTGCGCAGCGCTTGGCGGTCTCGTCGGGATGAACGTGCGCGCCGCCGGCCGGCTCGGGCACGACCTCGTCGATCACGCCCAGCGCGAGCTGCTCGGCGGCAGTCAGGCGCATGGCCACCGCCGCCTGCTGCGAGAACTCGGCCGAGCGCCACAGGATGCTCGCGGCGCCCTCCGGGCTGATGACCGAGTAGATCGAGTTCTCGAGCGCGAGGACGACGTCGCCGACGGCCAGCGCCAGCGCGCCGCCCGAACCGCCCTCGCCGGTGATGACAGTCACGATCGGCGTCCGCAGGCCAGTCATGACCATGATCGAGCGGGCGATCGCCTCGGCCACGCCGCGCTCCTCTGAGGCGGGCCCGGGGAAGGCGCCCGGCGTGTCGACGAAGGTCACCACCGGCAGCTGCAGGCGCTCGGCCAGCCGGAACAGCCGGATCGCCTTGCGGTAGCCCTCGGGGTGGGGCATGCCGAAGTTGCGCCGGATGTTCTCGTCGGTCTCGGCGCCCTTCTGGTGGCCGACGAAGACGGCGCGCCGGCCGTCGATGCGGCAGAAGCCACCGACGATCGCCGGGTCGTCGCGGAACAGCCGGTCGCCATGCAGCTCGATGACCTCGGTCGCCATCAGCGCGGACCAGCTCGAGCGTGTGCGGGCGCTTGACGTTGCGCGCCTGCTGGACGCGCAGCCAGACGGCCGCCTCGCAGTCTCCTCGGCGGCCACGGGCTGCTCAGCCACGGATCGGCTCGCCGGGAGCTGCTTCAAGCGCCGGCGAGCGGCCGAGCGGCGATACGCCGTTGCCGCCGACCTCGCGGCGCCGGGCGCATGTAGCGCAGCAGCCCGAGCAAGCGTCTCGCGCAGCTCGGGCGCGCGGCACGACCAGGTCGACGAAGCCGTGCTCGAACAGGAACTCGGCGCGCTGGAAGCCCTCGGGCAACTCTCGGCGATAGTGCCGGCCGCCACCCGTGCGCCGGCGAAGCCGATGAGCGCCTTGCGGCTCGGCGATGTTGATGTCGCCCAGCGCGGCGAACGACGCGAAGACGCCGCCGGTGGTCGGGTCGGTCAACAAGCTGATGTACGGCACGCCGGCGTCGGCCAGCCGGCCCAGGGCGGCGCACGTCTTGGCCAGCTGCATCAGCGACAGCGTGCCCTCCTGCATCCGCGCACCGCCCGACGCGGAAACGATGATCAACGGCAGCCGCTCGGCTCGAGGCGTGCTCGGCGGCGCGGGTGACCTTCTCGCCGACGACCGTGCCCATCGAACCGCCCATGAAGGCGAAGTCCATGACGCACACGCGCGACGCGCGTGCCGGCGATGGTGCCCGTGCCCCACACCGCCGCGTCGCGGATGCCGGTCGCCGACCTGCGCGCCGCCGCGAGACGTTCCGGGTACGGCTTCTGGTCGACGAAGCCCGAGCATGTCGACCGACTCGAGCCCGGCGTCCTGCTCGCGGAAGCTGTCGCGGTCGAGCAGCAGCGCAATGCGCGCGTCGACGCGCAGCCGGAAGTGATGGCCGCAGCGCGGGCAGATGCGCTGGTTCTTGTCGAGCTGCTTGTTGTAGAGCATCTCCTGGCAATCGGGACAGCGCGTCCACAGGTTGGTCGGGTAGACTCGCGACGACCACCGAAGGGCAGCTTGATGGGCATGTCTGGCCTGCCCTACTCGAGCCGTCGCGCCGGCTGCGCGCCAGGCCCACATCGCCGCGCCGGCGAGTCGACACGCCGGACGCGATCGCGCCGCCTGATCAGCGACGCGCCGGTCGATGACGCTCGCGGCGCTGACACGGACCGTCCTAGGTCGGGCCTCGCGCAGCTGCTCGGCCAGGCGCTCCTCGAACAGGAACGACGGATGGAAACGCGGCATGCCCACGCTCGAGCAGCCGGATGACGTGCGCGCACGCTGGGCGATGGCGCGCTCCGGAGCGCCGGCAGCGGGACCGGCAGGCGCGCGTGGCCGCTGAGCAGCGCGTCGATGTACGCGTCGCTCTGGATCGGCCCCTCTTCGGCTTCGCGGAACATCAATTCGCGCGCGCCTGCGCTCCGCCGCGTCTTCGCGCGCGCGGCCGCGGCCAAGTTGACCGCGCCACGGCCTGCAGGGAGCGATGGATCAGCACGCGCGTGGCGCCCTCCGAGCGGCCCAGCACCTGGCCGATCTCGCGCGTGCTCATCTCGTTCACGAAGCGCAGGACCAGCGCGCGGCGCCGATCGGCCGGCAACGATCAATCGCCGCCAGCGCCGCGCGCACCTCGGCGCGCTCGGCGCACGGTGGCCTGGACATCGTCCGCGGCGGGCATCTCGAAGGGCAGCGTCGAGTGACCGCCTGGGGATGGCGACGCATCCGTCGGCGCTCGTTCGCCAGCGCGTTGCGCGCGATCTGGAAGAGCCAGACGCGGAAGCTGCTGTCAGGGGCCGGCTCGCCTGCTCGTGGAAGTGGCGCAGGCCGGCCAGCGCGCGCAGGAAGACCTGGGCGGTCAGGTCCTCGGCGGCGTGCTGGTCACGGAGCTCGTAGAGCGCGAAGTTGTACACCTGGGCGACGTACTTCCGATAAAGCGCCTCGAAGGCGCGCGGATCGCGTCGAGCCGCCTCCACGGCGGAGCGGTCGACGTCATTGACCAGACCGGCACACGGTCCTTCCCTCTCCTCAACACCGGTCGAAGTCTACCCGTTACACCAAGCCCGCCCGATCGCCATCCATGGATGCCAACAGCGCCTGGGCGCGGTCAGGCCAGCCGGCAGCGAATGACCTCACCGCTGTCGATCCCCCGCTCGACGCCGTCGTCGCCGGTCAGCAGCAGAGCACCGCTCTCCGGATCGACGCCGGCAGCTATCCCTCGAACCGACTCGCCGCCCAGATCGACGTCCACCTGGCGGCCGGTCGTGATCTGCGCCACGGACCAGCCGCCGGCGTCGAACAGGCCCGCGGTGCAGCGCCTCGTAGCGCGGCTCGAGGCGGGCCAGGAAGGCGTCGAGCAGCTCAGTCGTTGTCGATCGGCCGGCCGCCGGAAAGCTCGTGCAGGCTGGTCATCGGCGCGTGCCAGAGCCCGACGGGAAGTCGGCCGCCTGCCAGTCGCTGTTGATGCCGATGCCCGACCGCGGCGGATTCGACACGCTCGCCCGACATGGACCGATTCGCCCAGCACGCCGCCGACCTTGAGCAGGCGCCCCCCTGCCGTGGCCCCCCGCCTCGGCGACCAGGTCGTTGGGCCACTTGAGCCACAGCGTGCCCGTCCGGCAAGCCCGGCTGCCTCCTCCGCCGCATCGCGCATCGCCAGCGCCACGATGGCCGCCAGGCGCCAGGCGTGGCGCGGCGGCCAGGCTCACCGGGCCGGAAGCCCACCGACAGCAGCAGACCTGCGCCGGGCGGCGCGAGCCATTCCGGCCCTGTCGGCCGCGGCCGCGCGGTCTGGTGCGTCGGCGACGGCGACGGCCACCTCGGCCTGCCCGGCGGCCAGCCACTCGCGCACCACGCGCTGGGTCGAGTCGACCTCGCGCGAAATCGCTCGAGCCGGGCGGGGAACGTCACCGCGCGGCCGCGGCGAGCTCGCGCGCGCCGTGGACGGCCGGGCGGACCACGGCCGCGCGGCCGGCCGAGTCCAAGCCGCTCGGCCGCGCGCGGCCATGGCGCGGCCGACCTCTTCGGCCACCTCGGCGTCGTCGCACAGGGCGAGCACGGTCGAGCCGGCACCGGACAGTGCCGCCCCGCGCGCACCGGCGGCCCGCGGCCGCCGCGACGAGCGCGGGCAGCTGCAGGGAAGTGCGCCGTGCGGTAGGGCTCGTGCAGCCGGTCCTCGCCCATGGCGCCGAGCAGCTCGAGTCCGATCGGCGGTCAGCGCCGCGACGACCAGCGCCGCTCGGCCAACGTTGTGCGCGGCGTCGCGCATGCGGCACGTGCGCGGGCAGTGCGGCGCGCATCTCGGCCGTGCGCAGCGCTAGATCGGGGATGAACAGGGCCGCCTCGAGCGAGCCGGGCGGGTCGAAGCGCGTCGCGCTGGGCATGCCCGCGGCATCGCGCGCAACGACGACGAAACCGCCCAGCAGCGCCGCCCCGACGTTGTCGGGGTGGCCGTCGATCTCGGCTGCGATGCGCGTGCAGCCGGTCCGCGCCCAGGGCAGCGCCGGCCATTGCCTGGGCCGCCAGCAACCCGGCGACGCAGGCCGCGGCCGACGAGCCGAGGCCGCGCGCGAGCGGGATCTGGTTGTCCATCTCGATGCGCATCACCGGCGGCTCGAGGCCGAACTCCTGCAGGCCGTGCTCGAGCCCGATCAGGAATCGGTTTCCGGCATCGAGGCCGATCTCGTCGGCGCCCTCCCCTTCGACGATGAGCTGCTCGGCGCCGGCTTCGAGCGGGGTGACCGTCACGCGCAGCTGCAGATCGAGCGCGAGGGCGAGGCTGTCGAAGCCTGGGCCGAGATTGGCCGCTCGAGGCGGGCGCCTCGACTCGGATGGGCCGGAAGCGCAGCCGCGGTTTGCTCACCAGCCCAGGGCCTCGCGAACGCCGGCCGCGCTTCGGGGCGGCTTGGAGCGTCGGCACGACCGTGCGCAGCGGCCGTGTCGGGATCCTTCAGGCCGTGACCGGTCAGCACGCACACGATTGTCGTGCCCGGATCAATTCGGCCGGCGGCGGCCATCTTGCGCACGCCGGCGACCGACGCAGCCGAGGCCGGCTCACAGAAGATGCCCTCGTAGCGGGCCAGGTCACGGTAGGCGGCCAGGATCTCGTCGTCGGTGACGGCCTCGATCACGCCGCCCGATTCGTCGCGCGCCCGGAGCGCCTTGCGCCGCACTGGCCGGATTGCCGATGCGAATCGCCGTGGCCACAGTCTGCGGCTCCTCAACCGGGGTGCCGACGACGAGCGGCGCCGCGCCGGCCGCCTGGAAGCCGAGCATCGCGGGTCGCGTCTCGACCAGGCCCGCGTCGCGGTAGTCGGTGAAGCCCTGCCAGTAGGCGCTGATGTTGCCCGCGTTGCCCACCGGGATGGCGAGGTAGTCGGGCGCGCCGCCGAGGTCCTCGCAGACCTCGAACGCCGCCGTCTTCTGGCCGGCCAGGCGGTGCGGGTTGACCGAGTTGACGAGCGTCACCGGCGGTCGGTCGAGTCGGCGCCCTCGACCAGCTCGCGCACGGCCGCCAGCGCCTGGTCGAAGTTGCCGTCGACCGCGACCACGCGCGCGCCGCAGATCTGCGCCTGGAGCAGCTTGCCCGCCGCGATCTGGCCCCCGGGCAACACGACGACGACCTCCAGCCCGGCGGCGGCGCCGTAGGCCGCGGCCGAGGCGGCGGTGTTGCCGGTCGAGGCGCACACGATCGCGCGCGCGCCCGCCTCGAGCGCCTTGGCCACCGCGACGACCATGCCGCGGTCCTTGAACGAGCCGGTCGGGTTGGCGCCCTCGACCTTCAGATGGAGCAACGGGCAGCCGATCAGCCGGCCCAGGTTGCGCGCATGGACGAGCGGCGTGTAGCCCTCGCCCAGCGAGATGTTCGGCGTCTGGCCGCTGACCGGCAGGAACGCTGCGTAGCGCTCCATCAGCCGCGGCCGCGCGTCGGCGGTCGTGCGCTGCTGGCGGAGCTGGCGCAGGACGTCACTCATGCGCATGGCCAAGATTGTGACAGGCGGGCTGCCTGGGCCCGCAGGCGCGGCTACACTCGGCCGGCGATGACAGCCGATCGAGTCTTCTCGGGCATCCAGCCTTCCGGCTTGCCGCACCTGGGCAACTACCTGGGCGCGATCCGTAACTACATCGCGCTCCAGGAAGGCGGCGACGCGATCTATTGCATCGTCGACTACCACGCGCTGACCTCGACCCACGAGGCCGAGAGCATCCGGCGCAACACGCACGAGATGGCGGTCACTCTGCTCGCCCTGGGACTTGACCCCGAGCGAGCCATCCTGTTCCGCCAGTCGGATCGGCCCGAGCACGCCGAGCTGGCCTACCTCTTCTCGACGGTTGTGCCGGTCAGCTGGGTCGAGCGCACGCCGAGCTTCAAGGAAAAGAAGCGCGACCAGCCGGATGACATCAACCACGCCCTGCTCACCTACCCCGTGCTGCAGACGGCCGACATTGCCATCTACCATGCCCGGCGCGTGCCGGTCGGCAAGGACCAGGCCGCCCATCTCGAACTGGCGCGCGAGATTGTCCGCGCCTGGAATCGGCGCTACGGCGAATACTTCGTCGAGCCCGCGGCGGTGTTCACCAATTCGCCGGTCATCCTGGGCACCGACGGGGGGCAGAAGATGTCCAAGTCGCTCGGCAACGCGATCGAGATCCTGGCCGACCAGGACACCATCCGCAAGCAGGTCACGAGCATGGTCACCGACACGCAGCGCATCCTGCGCACCCAGCCCGGCCGGCCCGAGGTGTGCAACGTGTGCCAGCTGCACCGCTTCTTCGGCGACGACTACGAGCACACCTGGGAGGGCGAGCGCACGGCACGGACCGGCTGCGTCGACACCAAGAAGCTGCTGGCCGACCGGATCATCGCTTTCTTCGCCGAGGCACGCGAGCACCGCCGCGACCTGGAGGCACGCCCCGATTACGTCGAGGACGTGCTGCGCGCCGGTGCCGACAGGCTGGCCCCGTTAGCGGCCGAGACGATGCGCGAAGTCCACCATCGGATGGGCCTCGGCCCGCGCTAGGCTCTACTTCTTCGCGCCAAATGTCCGATATAGCGACCTGCTGTCGCCCGACCCGCGCCATCTTGAGCCACATGTCGCTCAACCCGCACGCCTGGCACATGGTGCGGCTCGGCGCGCGCAACCAGGTCCCACATGGCGACTTCTGCCGCCAGCTGTGTCTCCGGTGGCGGCGCCAGCGCTCCGGTATGGCTCCCCGTCCTCCTCTAGACTCAACCCCTGATGGAGATCCAGCTGCCCGAGTCTGAGCGCCGCTGGCTTCACGCCGCGCTGGTGCTCGGCACGCTGGTGCTGGCGCTCGTCCTGGTCGCCCAGGTCAGCGTCATCCTCGTCTACTTCAGCGACATCCTGCTCGTACTGCTGCTGGCATGGCTGCTGGCGTTCATCCTGTCGCCGCTGATCGGCCTCGTCATGCGCGCCTTTCCCAGGCTGCCGCGGGTCGCAGTGGTCGCATTGATCTATCTCGCGCTGTTCCTCGGCTTGAGCTGGGTCACGCTCGTCGTCGCCGGCAGCCTGGCCAACTCGATCGGCAACTTCGTGCGCGACCTGCCCAGCCTCCAGGCGCGTCTGCCGGAAATCCTCTCCGGCGTGCAGGGCGCCCTGCAGGGCCTGGGCTTCCAGATCGACCTCGTTGCGGCCGCACGAGACGTCCTGGACAACCTGGGCGACCTGGGCGACAAGCTCGTCGGGCCGCTCAGGGATCTGGCCCTGTTCAGCCTGGGCATCGTCGGCAACCTGCTGATCATCATCTTCCTGTCGCTGTTCATCGTGCTCGACAAGGACCGCCTGCTGGCCTACATCAACCGGCTCGTACCGCCGCGTTACAACGAAACCGCGCGGCTGTTCGAGACCAGCGTCTCGACATCGTTCGGCGGTTTCATCCGCGGCCAGGCCATCCAGGCCCTGCTCATGGCGATGATCGCGGCGGTGGCGCACTTCGCCTTTGGGCTCGATTTCCTGCCCGCCTCGACGGCCCTGGTCGGGCGTGCTCCAGGCGATCCCGTTCTTCGGCCCGTTCTTCTCGTGGGCGCCGCCGGTCGTGGTGGCGGTCCTGACCGAGACCGACGATGGTCGTCCCGACGCTGATCGTGATGGGCATCGGCTGGTTCGTGGTGACCAACCTCGTCGTGCCGAGCGTGATGGCCACGCTGTCGGCATCCACCCGGTGGTGGTGCTGATCGCGGTCCTGCTCGGCCTGAAGCTGGCCGGCATCGCCGGCGCGATCTTCGCCCTGCCGTTCGCCGCGATCATGGCCGCCTTCTTCCAGCACTTCCTGACGCGCAACGCCGAAGCTGCCGCGCGACGTCACCTCGCGTGCCGCACGTCGGGTGGGCGAACGTGAGGGCCGCGCAGTACGCATCCGACCCCGCCCTCGGTCGCCGTCGGTGGTGCCGGCGTGCCCGCCGAGCCGGCACCCGAAACGACCGCCGGGCGGGATCCCACGCCCGACGCACCGCCCGCGCCCGAACCCGCCGAATCGGACTCGTGAGCGATCAGAGCGCGAACGACCCGACCCGAGCGGAAGACCTGGGCAACGGAGCAGGGAAGTCGCCCGCGACGCCGACGCGCGTCGAGCGACGCGATGTCGATCTGGCGCGGTGAGCCGGTCCCGGTCCGCGACCGGCACCTGGCCCCGCCGCGCGCCCAGCCACACATGGCCCGGCCGCTGGCCGAGTGGCAGACGCGGCCGCGCATCCTGGTGACCAACGACGACGGCATCGAATCACGCGGACTGCTCACGCTCAAGCAGGCGCTCGAGCCGCTGGGTGACGTCTACGTGCTGGCGCCCGACACCAACCAGTCGGCGGTCGGCCACACCAAGACCTTCATGCGCCCATTACGCGTGCGCGAGCGGACCCTGGCCGACGGGACGCGCGGCTACTCGGTCGACGGCTCGCCGACCGACGCGGTCAGCCTCGCCCTGCTGGGCTACTTCGACGATCGGCTTCGACCTGGTCGCGGCCGGGCATCAACTACGGCGCCAACCTGGGCGACGACATCACCTACTCGGGCACGGTCAGCGGCGCGATGGAGGCGGTGCTCTCGGCCGTGCCTGCCTTCGCCATCTCGCAGGAGTACTACGAGCATCCCGACTTCACGCTCGCCGGCACTGATCGCGCGCCGTCGCCGCAGTCAACATCCTCGAGAACGGCCTCGCTCCGGGCGAGCTGATCAACATCAACGTGCCCGGCATCACGGTCACGGAGTGCCAGGGGGTCGAGGTGACGCGCCTTGGCAAGCGCGTCTACCAGGACGAGCTCGATCGCGCGGATCGACCCGCGCGGCACGCCCTACTACTGGATGGGCGGCCCGCCGCCGACCGGTCTGGCCGAGCCCGGTACGGACTTTGACGCGGTCGGTCAACAAGCGCGTCGCGATCACGCCGATCCAACTCGATCTGACGGCGCGGCGGCTGCTGAGCCGGCTCCGCTCGTGGTCGTGGGACCTGGATGCCCGGCGCGCGACAACGACGGCCTCGAGCCGCGCGAGGTAAGGCTGCGCGCCCAGTCGGCTGAATATCTCGCGCGTTGAGCGGATCGCGGCCTGCACGACCGGGTCAGACTGGTCGAGGACGGTGGCCATGTCCAGCCCCGTGAGTGCCTCCTCCCACACGACCTTGAGGTCGCGCCACTCGACAAGTGCCTCCCTGTAGAGCGCAGCGCCTCGCGGATCCGACCGTCGAGCGCAGCGATGAGCCGCGCGAGCGTCGCGTCGTCGCGCCTCGACAACCCGCCCGTGAACGCCGGTCGCGTCGAGCCCTGCCATGTCCTCGCTGACCGGCCAGGTCCCCGCCCAGAGTGCCGGCCGGGCGGCCTGGTAGTACGCCGCCGGCTCCTGCGCCCGACCATGTGCAGCCGCCGAAGCCAGTGTCGCTGGGCGTCCTCGCCGTCTTACCCGCGGCCTGGGCGGCATTGGCCTTGAAGTCGAGGTGGGCAGACCAGTTTCGGGTCACCGAGCGTCGCGACCAAGCGATCCAGCTCAGGACCGCCATCCTCGGCTCGGTTCGCCGCGCGACGCGCGGATGATCATCGGCGTTGCTCGTCAGCCATACCTGCGTCCGGATGGCGTCCAGACGCTCTGCGCCAGGACGGCGTCCAACTCGGCCAGTGCCGACATCCCAGTCGCCGACCAAGAAGGCCGGTATAGCCAAGGTTGTTCGACGAACGGCGCAGCAAGCGCGAGATGACCCACTCGCGGGCCAGCGCTAAGGCCGTCCCTCGCGGTAGCACTCCAGCGCCTGGGCGTTGTCAATCTCACCCAGGTGGAAGCCCTCGACGTTCAGGGCGATGCCGAAGTTCCGTGATGAACTCGTTGTCGCGGGCAATGTCGGCACCGGCCCGGATCAGGGCGATCCCCTCACGCAGTCGCCCAAGGGAACCCAGTGCTGCGCCCCTGCCGACGAGTCCACGCGCCACGAATGGGATCAGGTCGCCGTGCTCCGCCACCTCGAGCACGGCGTCGGCAACTTCGAGCGCGCGCTCTGGCTGGTCCGCCTGGTTCAGGGCGCGCAGCAGGTTGAGCTTCAGTTCGATCGCCGCCGGGTCCGGCCACAAGTCGGCATACTCCTGCGCGGCCTCCTCCAACAGGTTCAGCGCGGCCTGGTTCGTGACGGTCGGTCAGCAGGTCCCACCCGATGCCAGCGGTTGCCCGGGCCACCCCGACGCGGTCACCGGCCCCGACGTACCGTCGAGCGAACGACGAAATAGCCCAGCCGCCTTGCTCGTGGCGGGGCAGGATGACGTCGGCGCGGCCGGCCTTCTCCAGCAACTCGGCCTGCTCTGTCGGGGTCGCTCGTGACCGTCACCGCCTGCTCAAGGAACGTGGTCGCCTGTTCGTAGGCACCAAGAGCGATGGCGCGCTCGGCTGCGGCGCGCAGCGCGACGCGGGCCTGTGCGGCGAGCGCATCTGCCTCCGGTCCTTCGGCAGCATTGGCGTGGGCGGCAAGGTAGTGGCCGGCGCGCAGGCTGGCCAGCTCGTCGCAGCCGAGCTGCTCGAAGTAACGCGCTGCGGCCGAGGTGGCGCGCCTTGCGATCCTTGCGCGACAGCGTGTTGTAGGCAACCTCGCGGATCAGCGCCTGGACGAACACCCATTGGCCGAATTCGGCCGAGCGCGGGTCGACGTCGCGCGTCAGCAGCTCACGCCGGGCGAGGCCCTTGAGCTGCGCCTCGAGCACCATCGCTGGCATTCCCCGTCACGACCGCCAGCGCACCAACCGAGAACGACTGACCGAGCACAGCCGCGGCGTGGAGCAGCGCCCGATCGGGGGCCTCCAGAGCGTCGAGTCGCGACGCGATCAGCGCGGTTAACGTCTCCGGCACGGCCATGGTGGCTAGGTCCCCGACGGGCACGTAGATGCCACCCTCCTCCCTCAGGCGGCCCTCGGCGAGCAACATGCGCACCGTCTCGACGGCGTACAGCGGGATGCCGTCGGCGCGTTCAACGATGCGCGTCACGGCGCCGTCGGGCAGTCCGGGCACCAGGCCGGCCAGCAGTTCGCGCATGTCCGACTCGGGCAGTGGCTCCAGGTAGAGCGAGGTGAAGCTGCGCTTGCCGGCACCCCAGTCGGGCCGCCGCTCGAGCAGATTCGGGTCGCGACAGCGAGACGATGTAGATCGGCTGGCCGCGGCTCCACTCGAGAATGTGGTCGACGAAGTCGAGCAGGCCGGCGTCCGCAAAATGCATGTCCTCGAAGACGAGGGTGACCGTGCCGGCGCTGGCGATGCGCTCGAAGAACGTGCGCCAGGCGCCGAACAGCTGCTCGGCGCCCATGCCCGACTCGATCCCGAGCAGGGTCAGCAGGGCCGGCTCGATCCATGCCCGCTCGCCCTCGTCCGGAACCCACTGTGCGATCGCCTCGGACAGCTTGCGCCGGGTGGTTGGCTCGTCGTCGTTCTCGAGCAGACCACAGCGGCCACGGATCATCTCGCCCAGGGCCCAGAAGGTGACGCCCTCGCCATAGGCGGGCGACCGGCCGCTGTGCCAGTAGGTGGTCTCGACCAGCCCGTCGACGTACTTCAGGAACTCCCAGGCGAGACGCGACTTGCCGATGCCCGCCGGGCCCATGACCGACACCAGCCGTGCCCGGCGCTCGCGACCTGTGGCGTGGAACAGGTCCTTGAGCAGGCGCAGTTCGTCGTTGCGGCCGACAAACGGTGCTTCGAGACCCTCGCTCCGATTGCGCCCACCGCGCTCGGCCACGACGCGCAGCGCACGCCACGCCGGCACCGGGCTGTGCTTGCCCTTCAGCGTCTGCTCGCCGGCCTCCTCGAAGGCGATCGAGCCGGACGCAGCGCGAAAGGTCGCCTCCCCGACGAGCACCGTGCCCGGTGGTGCGCACCGACTGCAGCCGGGCGGCGGTGTTGACCAGGTCGCCGGCAACCATGCCCTGGTTGGTGGCGCCGATGGTCACGGCCGCCTCGCCGGTCAGCACGCCCACCCGGGCCTGGATGTTGGGCCCCAGCGTGCCGACCGCATCGAGCAGGTCGAGCGCGGCGCGGACCGCGCGCTCCGCATCGTCCTCATGGGCGACCGGCGCGCCCCACACGGCCATGACCGCGTCGCCGATGAACTTCTCGACCGTGCCGCCGTAGCGCGTGACCACCTCGGCGCAGAGGTCGAAATAGCGCGACAGGGTGTCGCGCACATCTTCTGCGTCGCGCTCCTCGGCAAAGGGCGTGAAGCCGACCAGGTCCGCGAAGAGAACCGTCACCACGCGCCGCTCGGCAACCGGGCTCGCGCTCAACGGGGCCGTTGCGGGAGCCTGCGTCGCCGCGAGCACGGTGCCGCATTCGTTGCAGAACTTGGCGCCCGCCTTGTTGGTCGCTCCGCAACTTGGGCAGCCGGCTCTGAGTGCTGCCCCGCAGTCGTTGCAGAACTTGGCGCCGGGCGCGTTCTCGGTGCCGCAGTTGGCGCAGGTCATCCGCGTACCTTACGGCGCGGCCGGGTCCCAGCCAGCACTTCGCGGGCAGCCAGGCGGCCGGGTGCGCCGGTCACGCCGCCGCCGGGGTGGACGCCTGAGCCGCACAGGTACAGCCCGTCGATGGGCATCCGGTAGCGCGCCGAGCCGAGCAGGGGCCGCCAGGCGAACCATTGATCGAGCGACGGCTCGCCGTGCAGCGGATGGCCTTCGGTCAGGCCGTAGTCGCGCTCGAGATCGAGCGGCGTGAGGATCCGGCGGCCGACGACCAGCGCCGCGAGGCCGGGGCGACCCCATCGAGCTGGGCGATGACTTGATCGCCAAGTGTTTCCCGCTGGCTCTCCCAGCTGCCCGCGCGGAGGTGGTAGGCCGTGCCCTGGACCAGCACGTTCATGATCTGGGCGGCTGGCGCACCATCGGTCACGAGACCCGGATCGAGCAGCGTCGGGATCGTCGCCTCGAGCACCAGTTCGTCAGCGATGCGCCGGCCCTTCACGGCGTCCGAGGCCCGGTCCAGCGCGCGCAGTGTGGGAGCGATCAGGATGCGGCCCGCCAGGCGCTGGCCTGCTTCGTCAGCTGGGACGCCGCTGAAGACGGGCATGCCTGCCAGAGCGAGCTGAACGGCGGCGACCGAGCCGCCCAGGCGCAGGTTGCCGGCTTCCCAGCCGATGGTCGGACCGAGCTGTGCCGGGTCGATCAGCCCGAGCAGCGTGCGCTTGGGGTCGGCGCCCGAGACGACGACCGGCGCTTCGATCTCCTCGCCGCCGGCCAGCACGACGCCGCCCACCCGCCCATCACGAACGATGATCCGGGCCACTTCGGCGCCGGTCCGGATCTCGACGCCGCTCGATGAAGCCCCAGCGGCAAGCGCGGCGGCCAGCGCACCCGGTCCGCCGATCGCGACGGCGAACTCGCCCGCGGCGCCGTCGGCTGTACCGGCGGCATCGGACAGGAAGGTCTGCGTCGACCCGGCATCGGTCGGCGCGAGAGACGAATAGCGCACCCCGCGCCAGGCCAGCGCGGCCTGCAGGAGCTCGGTCTGGAAGTGGTCGGTGACGTGGTCACCGACCGCCAGCGGCAGCACGCGCATCAGCTCGCCGGCGCGCCGCCTGCCCAGGCCGCGATAGCCCCACCACAGCCCGGCCGACGAGAACAGGTCGGAGAGCCGCAGACGCGCAACGTCCGGTGGCGCCAAGCTGTTGATACGTGCCAGCATGGCCCCAAACGCGCGCGTGTCGGCGTCGAACTTCGGGTATGCCTCGGCGTCGGCGGCCGAGAAGCGGCGCAGCTCGTCGGCCGTCCGCCCGGCGTCGGCCCACAGCGTCAGCGAGCCTCCGTCCGGGGAGAGCGCCGTCAGCCGCACGTCGGGGCTCAGGAGGCGCAGGCCATGCTCTCTAGGCGCAGGTCGCGCACCACGCGCGCCGACAGGCGACCGATCGAATTGACCGCCGCGGGCGCGCGCACGCCGGGCATCACCTCGACCGTGTGGGCCACGCCACCGACTTCGGCCCGACGCTCCAGGACGAGGACACGCCTACCCGCGCGGGCGAGGTAGGCCGCGCAGACGAGGCCGTTGTGGCCGCCGCCGATGACGATGACATCCCACGGTCGGCCAGCGCGCGCCTGACCCGGCGTGGTCACGCGCGTCGCTCCGAGCGCAGCACCTGCAGCGCCGCGATGCGGCCATTGGCGCCCATGATCCCGCCGCCCGGATGGGTCGAGGAGCCGCACTGCCAGAGTCCGGCGATGGGCGTGCGGTAGCGGGCGTGGCCGGGGATGGGACGGTTGAAGAAGAGCTGCGACAGCGAGAGCTCGCCCTGGAAGATGTTGCCCTCGGTCAGGCCGAGCGTGCGCTCCATGTCGAGCGGGGTGAGTACCTGGCGGCCCACGATCAGCTTGCGGATGTTGGGCGCGCGCTCGGCGATCGTGTCGATGACGGTGTCGCCGAACGCTTCGCGCTGGGCGTCCCAGCCGCCCAGGGCCGGGTCAAGATCGTACGGCGCGTACTGGACGAAGCAGCTCATGACGTGCTTGCCCGGCGGCGCCATGGTCGGGTCGACCAGCGTCGGGATGATCGTGTCGATGTACGGCCGGCGGCTGAAGCGGCCCTCGCGCGCGTCGATGTAGGCCTGCTCCATGTAGTCGACCGACGGCGAGTAGCTGATCGCGCCGCGCAGGTGCGCGCCCGGTCCGGGCAGGCACGAGAAGTCGGGCAGCCCATCAAGGGCGAGGTTGACCTTGCCCGACGACCCGCGGTAGCGGTAGCGCCGGACGCCGGCCTCGAAATCGGGCTCGAGAGTGCCCGGCTCGATCAGGCGCAGGAACGTCTGGTTGGCGTCCAGGCTCGAGAGCACGATGCGCGCCGAGATCTCCTCGCCGCTCTCGAGCAGCACGCCGGTGGTCCGGCCGTTGCGCGTGGTGATGCGCGCGACGGGCGCCTCGACGCGGATCTCGGCGCCCTTCTCGCGCGCAGCGGCGGCGATCGCCGCACTCACCCCGCCAGTGCCGCCTTTGGGGATGCCCCACGCTCTGAAAGCGCCGTCGACCTCGCCGATGTAATGGTGCAGCAGCACATAGGCGGTGCCCGGCGAGCGGACGCCCAGGAACGTACCGATGATGCCCGAGGCGGACATCGTCGCCTTGAGCGGGTCGGTCTCGAACCAGCGGTCGAGGAAGTCGGCGGCGCTCATGGTCATCAGCCGGATGAACGTCTGCTGCTGGACGCGCGGCAGGCGGCCGAAGGCACGCGCCAGGCCGGCCAGCGGCAAAGCCTCGCGCGGGTAGGGCCGCGTCGGATCGAGCGGCACCATCGACAGGATGGGCTTGATGAAGCGCGCCATCTCGACCATCAGCAACGCGTACTCCTCGTACGCCTCGGCGTCGGAGAGCGACCAGCGGCGCAGCTCGCGCACAGTCGCGGCGTGGTCGTCGGTGCGCCACAGGTAGCCGTCGGCGAGCGGCGTGAATGTCCCGTCGAGCGGCAGGATATGCAGCCCATGGCGGGGCAGGTCCAGCTCGCGCACGATCTCCGGCCGCAGCAGGCTGACCACGTACGAGGCGACGCTGAAGCGGAAGCCGGGCACGATCTCCTCGGTCACCGCCGCTCCGCCCAGCACGTGGCGCCGTTCTAGGACCAGCGTGCGCAGGCCAGCGCGGGCGAGATAGGCGGCGCTGATCAGCCCGTTGTGGCCGCCGCCGATGATGACCGCGTCGTACCCTCGAGTCCCTCGTCCCTCCGCCACGTGCGTAACTGTATCGGCCCGCGCACCTCAAGCGCGCCTCGCTTACGGGTCCGGCCGACGCCGACTGACGTGATTCCACTGTCAGTGAACGCCGAAGCCGGTTTTGTTGCTTGTCGTGCCCAGCCTGCGACGTTGACGGTCGGTCCTGACGCTCGCTCGAGCATCACATCCGCCCATCTGGTTCCGTATGTGACCCAATCTAGGCCCGCGAGGCAGCTCAGGATCGCGACTCGTTCACTGACAGTGGAAAGTTGACGGATCTAGGGCTCCCATGACGTTGCGGCGTGCGGATTCGGCCGCCTGATGCCGTGCACGCCGATGGCGGACCTGCGCAAGGCAGCGGTTGGCATGGAACGCGGGCTAGCGTGGGGCAGGATAGCCCCTGCACGTTCGCGACTTGCGTGGACGCCTCGCCCCGTTAGCATCGGCGAGATGAGTATTGGAACTCCGTTCCACGAGCGGACCGCGCCACTCAACGTCAAGCAGCAGTGGCGCGAGTGGTCGGGTTACTTCGCTGCCAGCGCGTACGACCACGTCCACATTCACGAGTACACCGCGATCCGCAACTCGGCGGCCCTGATCGACGTTTCGCCGCTCTACAAGTACGTCGTCCGCGGGCCGGACGCGGTCAGCCTGGTCGACCGCGTGATCACCCGCGACGCGACCAAGATCAAGCGCGGCCAGGTGATCTACACGCCGTGGTGCGACGAGCACGGCAAGGTCATCGACGACGGCACGGTCGCGCGACTCGATGACGATTCGTTCCGCTGGACGACGGCCGAGGCGCACCTGCGCTGGTTCGGACTGAACGCGCGCGGACTGGACGTCGAGATCGAGGACGTCAGCGAGCAGATCGCCGCGATCGCCCTCCAGGGGCCGCTCGCGCGCGCGGTGCTCGAAGCGGCAACAGGCGAACCGTGGACCGACCTGGCCTACCACCACCGCCGCCACGGGCGCATCGCCGGCATCGAGCTCGACGTCAGCCGCACCGGCTACACCGGCGACCTGGGCTACGAGCTGTGGGTCAGTGCTGGCGCAGGCCGTGGCGCTCTGGGATCGGCTGGTCGAGGTCGGGCGCGCCGTACGCAATCCGCCCGGCGGGCATGCTGGCGCTCGACATGACGCGCCTCGAGGCCGGCCTGATCCTGGCCGAGGTCGACTACACCTCGGCCCAGCACGCGCTCATCCCGGCCCAGAACTACTCGCCCTTCGAGATGGGCCTGGGCCGGCTGGTCAACCTGAACAAGGCGGCCGAGTTCGTAGGCAAGCGTGCCCTGGCCGCTGAGGCGGAGCACGGCGGGCCGGCGCGGCGGCTGGTTGGGCTGGCCGTCGACTGGCCGTCGCTCGAGCCGCTCTACGCCGCCCAGGGGCTATCGGTCGGCGTCTCGGGCGACCCGTGGCGCGAGCTGCATCCCGATCTACGCGGGCGCCGACAGATCGGCCGGGCGACGAGCGGCACGTGGAGTCCCAATCCTGAAGCAGCACATCGCGCTGGCGTCGGTCGAGACCGCGTTACGAGGCCGTCGGGACGTCCGTAACACTGGAGTGGACGGTCGAAGGCCGCCGTGGCCGAGCCGCGGCGACGGTCGTGCCGCTGCCGTTCTTCGATCCGCCGCGCAAGCGCGCCTGACGTCAGGGGCTGGTGGCGCTCTCGGTCAGGCCAGCCAGCGCCGAGATCGTTGCCCAGATCTCCGCTCGCTCAGCCTTGCTCAGACGCGTCTGGGGCAGTCGGTCGAACGGGCGCGGCCGACGATCCAGATAAAGGCGTCCCCCGGGTGGCTTGATCGCTGGGCTGGTGACCAGCCAGATGATGGTGTCGGCGCCTTCGTCGACTGATCGCAGCAGCGGTCCCATGAGACCATAGAAGCCAGGCAGGGATTCAGCCATTCCCGGCGTGGCGGCCCACCCCGGATGCATGGCGTTGAACGAGATCGACGATCCATCCATGCGCCGCGACCACTCGCGCATGAGCGCAGTCTGGATCCGCTTGGCCTGCGCGTATGCGCGCGGCCCGGAGAACGGCCGAACCCGCCATTGCAGGTCGTCGAAGTGCACCGCCTGCGTGTACATCCCGCCCGACGTGACGGCGATGACCCGGGCGTCGGCCGATTCCCTGAGCAGCGGCAACAGCCCGGACGCCAGCACAAAGGGACCGACGACCAGCACGGCCAGGGTGCGCTCCATTCTATCTGCGCTTTCCCCTCGCTCGGCGTAGATCGCGCCGGCGTTGTCGACGAGGATGTCCAGTCGCGGCTCGGTGGCAAGGATCGCCTTGACCGCCGCACGAACAGCTTCAAGCGACGACATGTCAACCACGACGATCGGGAAACGATCCTCGCCCGCCGCCAGCACCAACTCGTCGCGCAAACCCCCCAGTCGCTCCGCGTTCCGGCCGGCCAGAATCACCCGCGCACCGAGCCGTGCAAGTTGCCGCGCGGTTTCCCGCCCGAGCCCCGATGTTGGACCGGTCACGAGCGCGGTTCGGCCGACGAGGGCGCTGACGGAGGGCGACTCCCAGTGATACATCCGGCGCCTGATGGCCGGCCCGATCCGACTGAAGCTGGGCACGATCGCCACCTCCAGCGCGGTATCGATCAGGTCGCTCGCTACGTTTGACAAACGCTTGACATCCTCTCCGTTTTCGCCTACTGTCTGCATCAACATACCACAAACAGTCAACAGCCGCCCAACGGGCCGCTGGCCCTGGATCCCGGAGGAGCACAACATGGCCCGACTGCACGAGTCGCTCGAAACCACGCTCGCCCCTGA
Organism: uncultured Chloroflexia bacterium; assembly: GCA_963704145.1. Taxonomy (GTDB): domain Bacteria; phylum Chloroflexota; class Limnocylindria; order Limnocylindrales; family CSP1-4; genus JALYGJ01. The sequence goes on along the minus strand of CAVPHB010000006.1, from coordinate 687,932 downwards.
CAGGGCGTTCCCCTTCATCGCCGACTTCGCTAACTCCGCGCGCTGGGATCCAGGCGTGGCCTGGGCCGAGGGATTGACCGATGGTCCGACGAGGGTCGGGTCAGCGTATCGGCTCGGAGTGCGGATGGGTTCGCGAGTGACTCCAATGGAGTACCGGATCACCACGCTCGAGCCTGGTCGCCGGGTCGTGCTCGAGGGCATGGGCTCCGGGGTCGAGGCAACTGACGACATCAGGTTTGATCCGAGCGCCACCGGAACGCGCGTCACCTACATGGCTGACATTCGTCTTCGCGGCTGGCTGCGGCTGGTGGCGCCGTTCACCGGCCGAGCCTTCGCCGCCATCGCCCGCAATGCTCGCGCCGGCATGCTCAAGACCCTCGACGAGTTGGCCGAGCAACCTGCGCCGGAGCGGAGCGCGTGAAAGTCGCCATCATCGGCGCCGGCGTCAGCGGACTGACGGCGGCGTACGGCCTGCGCCACCAACACCAGGTTGCGCTGTACGAGATGGAGCGTGAGCTTGGCGGACACGTCGCGACCGTGATGGTCGACGGGCCGGGTGGCGCGACGCCCGTGGACACCGGCTTCATCGTCTACAACGAGACGACCTATCCGCGCTTCGTAGGCCTGCTGCGCGAGCTCGACGTCGCGACCCAACCGAGCGACATGTCGCTCGGTTCCATGTGCCGTGCCTGCGGGCTGGCATTCAGTTCACGCGGGGCGGCGGGTTTCCTGGGCGACCCGACTCTCTTCCTGCGCCCATCTCACGTTCGCATGTTCGCCGACGTCGCGCGCTTCTATCGCGAGGCGCGCGCCACGCTCGACGAGCCCGTGGCGACGATGGCGACGCTCGGGGCGTGGCTGGAGGAGCGTCGTTACAGCCGTGCGTTCCGTGAGCACTTCCTCATCCCGATCGTGTCCGCTGTCTGGTCTAGCGCCCCCGATCTGATCCTGGACTTCCCGGTCGGCTACCTGCTCCGCTTCCTCGACAATCACGGCCTGATCGGCCTGCGTCGCTCGCTGCAGTGGCGGACGATCACGGGCGGCTCGAAGGTTTACGTGGAGCGCATCGTCGAGGCACTGCCGCACGGCACCGTCCGCGCCGGAAATCGAGTCGTGGGCGTGTCGCGCGACAGCGCGGGAGCGACCGTCCGAACGCAGGACGGAACAGTCGAAGCTTTCGACGCGGTTGTCATGGCCACGCATGCCGACGACGCTCTTGGCCTGCTGACCGATGCCGACGAGCATGAGCAGCACGCGCTGGGCGGCTTCGAGTACACGGCCAATCGGGTCGTGCTGCACACTGACCCGGGCGTCCTGCCAACTCGCCGCTCCGCGTGGGGTGCCTGGAACATCGAGAGCGGGGACTGCCGCCGGCCCGCCGATCAACTGACGATGACGTACCACATGAACAGGCTGCAGTCGCTCTCTGGGCAGACTCAGTACCTTGTGTCGGTCAACCCGGGACCGAACCTGCGCCAGGACAGCATCCTCGTGGATCGGACGATGAGCCACCCGCTGTACACCTTCCGCACGCTCGCGGCACAGACCCGCCTGCGCAACCTGCAGGGCCACCGCAACACGTGGTTCGCTGGCGCCCACCTGGGCTACGGCTTTCACGAGGACGGCTGCCGGTCGGGCTTTGAGGCGGCCGAGATGCTGACCGGGACAGCACTGGAGAGGGCGGCGTGAGAAGCCACCTCATGCACGGCAAGGTACGCCACAGCCGATCACGGCCGACGCGCTACGAACTCGAGCACGACGTCTACTACTTCGCGCTCGACCTGGACGAGCTGGACGAGGCCACTAATCGCGGCTGGCTCGTGGGCCGCAACCGGCGCGCAATCCTTTCCTTCCGAGATGCCGACCACCTGCTGACACCGGCGACGGATCTGCCGCGCGACATCCGCGAGCATCTCGTCCGGGAGGGGATCAACACCGACGGTGGTCGGATCACGCTCATCACCAGCCTGCGCGTGCTCGGCTACGTCTTCAACCCGGCCAGCTTCTTCCTGTGCCGCGACGCCACCGGCACGCTCGTCGCGGTGGTGGTCGAAGTCCACAACACGTACCGCGAGCGGCACTCCTACACGCTGCAGCCGGAGCGAGCGGCCGGGACCTTCAGCGCGGCGATGGACAAGGATTTCTACGTCTCACCGTTCATCAGCATCGATGGCCGGTACCGGGTCACGGTGCGCGACGAGCCCGGCTCGCTGAACATCGGCATTGGGTTGAGTCAGGCGGGCGAAGCCCTGCTCGCGACAAGCCTGGTCCTGCGGCGCCGCGCGCTCACGACGCGCAACATCGTCCGCCTGCTGCTGCGCCATCCGCTGATGACCCAGCGCACTGTCGCTCTCATCCACTGGCACGCGCTACGTCTATGGCTGCGCCGCGTGCGCTTCCACCGCCACGCTCCCGCGGCCGCGGCGCCGACCAACCACGAGTCGATCGCGTGACCGAAGGGGCTCTCACCGGCGCTGCGCGGGCGCGCGCTGGCCTCTACGCCCGGACCACGCGGCGGCTGACTCTCGAGGTCGCGCGGCGTATCCGCGTCGGCGAGCTGAGCGTGGCGCTGGGCGACGGCACGCGGCAGACTTTCAAGGGGCAGACGGCCGGTCCGCGGGCCGAGATCCACATCCAGGATCCGTCCGCTCTCTGGCAGATCATTCTTGGCGGCGAGATCGCGGCCGGCCGGACGTACATGGACGGTGGCTGGAGCAGCCCCGACCTACCCGCGCTGCTGCGCGTGGCGGCGCTCAACCGCGAGGCACTCGCGCTGAGCGGCGGTCCGTTGCGCGCTCCGCTGCAGCTGCCGCGCACGCTGGCCCACCGCGCGCGCCGCAACACGCTGCGTGGGGCGCGCCAGAACATCGAATCACACTACGACCTGGGCAACGACTTCTATCGGCTCTTTCTGGACGACACGATGACCTACTCGAGCGCCGTCTTCGCCACGCCCAACCAGTCGCTCGCCGAGGCCCAGCGCAACAAGTACCGGATCATCGCCGAGCGAGCCGGTGTCGGCCCGGGCATGCACGTGCTCGAGATCGGCAGCGGCTGGGGCGGTTTCGCGCTCTACGCCGCGGGCGAGCTGGGCGCCCGGGTCACGACCATCACCATCTCGCCCAGCCAGCACGAGCTGGCGACCGAGCGCATCCGGGCGGCCGGCCTGGCCGACCTTGCGAGCGTCGAGCTGCGCGACTACCGCGAGATTCAGGGCACGTACGACGCGGTCGTGTCGATCGAGATGCTGGAGGCGGTCGGCGCCGAGTACTTCGGCGCGTTCTTTGGCGCGGTCGATCGGGCGCTCAAGCCGGGCGGCAAGGCGAGCATCCAGTCGATCTGCTTCCCCGACACGGACTACGAGCCGCAGCGTCGCAGCGCCAACTGGATCCAGACCTACATCTTCCCGGGCGGTCTGCTGCCGTCAGTCGCCGAGATTGAGCGCGCGCTCCACGGCACCCGCCTGCTGCTGACCGGGACGCAGGACATCGCCGAGCACTACGTGCGGACGCTGGCCACTTGGCGCGCGACGTTCATGGCTCGCCTTGATGAGGTCCGCGCCATGGGCTTCGACGATCGCTTCATCCGCATGTGGGGGTACTACCTGGCGCTCAGCGAAGCCGGCTTCGCGACCGGCCTGGTGCAAGATCAGCAATTCGTGCTGGAGAAGAAGCGCGGAGTCGCTCTCTAGGCCGAAGCGGCTCAGCGTTCCTCGAACCGTCGCGCCTGACCCTCGAGCTCATCGAGGTGGAGCCAACGGGGCCCGCGCCTCCTCGGCGCGCCGATCCAGCCCCGACAGCTCGAAGATCCCCAGCGCGCGCCTCGTTGGGCGCCGCCGGGATGGATCGCCGCTTACCGGGGCACCCTACGGGCGGAGCGTGCCGGAGAACACCTGCCATGCGAGGAGTGACTTGGCGACCAGGCTGAAGAGCATGTACGCGCGCTCGCCATACAGGTAGTCGCGCCAGCGGCCGATCTTGCCGTACTGCAGGACCATGTTGATGGCGAAGACGTTGAAGCTGATGAACAGCGAAATGAAGATGATGAATACAAAGGCGGGGATGGCCGCCGCACCCGGCGCTGTCGCGGCAGTCACGAGGGCGGCCCCGATCACCAGCCACGGGATGGCGCCCATGATGGAGCCGAAAACGTAGTGCAGCCACTGCGGGCGGGCGCGACCTTCGTTGGCCGCCTCCATGCTCCAGCCGAACAGGATCATGCCCGCGTTGGCGCCGAAGATGGCGATCAGCGTGCCGATCTCCTGGATGCCGGTCAGGCTGGCGATGACCACGATCATCACGCTCGACGAGAACGAGTACTCGATCCAGCGCGCGGGGTTCTGGCCACGCGCGAGCCACCGCTCATACCAGCCGCGGTACGGGAATGCGACCGCGAAGTGGGCGACTGCGCTGAGCAGGAAGAAGAGCGCCACGGCGAAGCCGATCGGGTAGTCGAACAGCTCCCGCTGCGCCATGTTCAGGGTGCGGGTCGCCTGGTCGAAGGACAGGTACGAGCTCACCACCGGCGCCGTGGCGAGCGGGTCCTTCAGGAACGAGGCCCAAACCATGATCAGGAACTGGGCGAAGTGGAGCACGGACAGGATCACGTTCCAGCGGTGCAGCGACGCAGCCCGCGCCGGTTCTATCGGGGCAGCGGTTGGCGAGGGCGCGGCGAGCATTGACATTGGTGATCTCCCTATCTATCGGTGGCTTTCTCGACCGGTTTGGTTCAGCGTGCGACTTGCGCGCCGGTCCTCGATGGCAGGGCGGCTCGCAGGGCTTCGACGGCCGACACGACGTCGTCGGGCAGCGCGATCGCCGGAGCTGACTCGACGAAGCTCACGGCTGGAGCGGCACGACCGCCGAACGCGACCACGATTTGTTGATTGGCCGCGCGAAGCGCCTTGCCAACCCGTGCGGCCGGGTCCACGTCCGACGCGATCACCACGCCGATCACGACAGCAATGGCGGAGGTGCGCTTCGCGGCGTCGAGCCAGTCCTGCACGGGCAGGTCCGCCCCCAAGAAGCGCACGCCAACACCGGCCCGCCGTGCCGCGGTAGCGAAGGTAAGAGCCCCCAGTTCGTGGCGCGCGCCGGCCGGAAGTCCAACGAGAACGACCTCTCGATCCTCGTTTGGACGGCCGGCGGCCATGAAGGCCATCCCCAGGCGGCGCTGGACCGCACCCGCTGCCGCATGTTCTGCGGCAATGTCGATGCGACCTGCCTGCCAAGCATCACCGAGTGCCGTCAGAGCCGGCATGACGAGATCAGCCGTGACCTGTTCGAACGAACCGCGCGCGAACATGGCGTCAAGGATCTGCTCAAGGCCGAGCTCGTTGAGGTCGCCCGCGGCGCTGACAAATGCATCGGCAAACTGGCTCCTGGAAACAGCGGGCCTGGCCGCGGGCACTCGGTCAAGGTCCTGATCGGCGCCGATCAGATCGCCGATTGCGGCATCGTCGAGGTCGCGGATACGGGTGGCCGCCGTGCTCGGGGCCCAACCGGTATCGATCAGCCGGCGCATGGCGCGCAACCTATCTATTGCGGGGTCGCCGTAGAGCCGATAGCCGGAGTCGGTCCGCGCAGGCTTTACGACGCCGTAGCGCCGCTCCCAAGCGCGAAGAAGCTGCACCGGGACGCCGGATCTGGCCGCCGCCTGCTTGATCGTGTACACCGTATGTCGAACGATAGCACATACAAACGCTCGACAACAGGCCGCGTTGGGGCCGGCCTGCCTGCACCTCGACGGTCCGGGTCAGGTGACCGCGGGCAAGGCACTCGAGATGAGTCGCGGATCAACCCCGTAGACCGCCTGGAAGCGATCTGGCGTCAGCACGGCGCTGGGCGGACCGTCGGCGACCAGGCGGCCCTGATCGAGCAGCAGCAGGCGACGGGAAGAAGTGGCTGGCCAGAGAGACGATCGTGGAGCACCGCGACGATCGTGACTCCATCTCGTGTCGAGAGGTCGCGCAGCAGCTCCATGACCGCGACTTGGTGGCGCAGGTCGAGATGGACCGTCGGCTCGTCCAGCAGCAGCAGCCGCGGCCCCTGCGCCACGGCCATCGCCAGCACGCCAGCTGGCGCTCGCCAAGCGACAGCTCGCGCACGTCGCGCCCGCGCAGATCACCGATTCCGACGCGCTCGATGGCCGCTTCGATTGCGGCCCGATCCCCCGCTGCGCGGCCCGAGCAGCGGATGCTCGTGCGGCAACCGCCCGAGCGCGACGAGCTCCTCGACACGCAGCGCAAAGGAGACGAGCGTCTGGCCGGGCACGACCGCCACGCGGCGGGCGAGGGCCGGCCGCTCGTATTCGATCGAGCGGCACGTCGTCGATCAGGACCGCGCCACCTGCGACGCGACCGGCGAGCCCGAGATGCAGCGCAGCAGGGTCGACTTGCCCGGCGCCGTTGGGGCCGAGCAGCGCGACCAGCTCGCCCGCCGCGATGCGGACGTTGATCGCATCGAGAACGCGGCGCCGCGCCGTAGTCGAAAGCCAGGTTCGCGGAGTCTCGAGCGCAGAGCCGCTCACAGCTCGTACCCGGTCCGGTAGCGGCGCAGCAGGTACAGGAAGAACGGAGCGCCGATGACGGCTGTGACGACGCCCACCGGCAGCTCGCCCGGCGTGCGTGCGACGAGATCGGTCAGAGCCAGGAACGCCGCGCCGTAGATCGCCGAGAGCGGCAGCAACGAGCGCGCGTTTGGGCCCGACGACCAGGCGCACCAGGTGCGGCACGACAAGTCCCACGAAGCCGATCAGGCCGCTCATCGCCACCGCCGCGGCGGTCGACCAGCGACGCCGCGGCAAGCAGCACCAGCCGCTCCCGGCGCACGTCGAGACCAAGGTGCGCGGCGGTCTCTTCGCCCAGCAGCAGTCCGTTGAGCGACCGGGCACGCGAGCAGGATCACCGTCGAGCCGAGGGCGATGATCGGCAGCGCCGATGGCGACCTGTTGCCACGACGCGAGCGAGAAGCAGCCGAGCAGGTAGAAGAAGATCTGGCGCAGGTTGCTGCCGGAGAGGTACATCGTCATGGCCAGTCCAGCCGCGAGCAGCGAGCCGACCGCGTAGCCGGTGAGCAGGACAGAGGTGAGCGAGTTCAGCGCGCCCAGGCGCGAGACGCGATAGACGACCGCCACCGCGGCCAGCGCGCCGATGAAGGCGAAGAGGTGGAGCAGGCCGAAGCCGAGCAGCGCCACCTGGATCGGCAGCAGCAGCGCGATCGCCGCGCCGAGTGCGGCACCGCTGGCCGTGCCCAGCACGTACGGGTCGGCCAGTGGGTTGCGCAGCAGGCCCTGGAAAGTCGCGCCGGCGAGCGACAACGCGACGCCAACAGCCATCGCCGTCAGCACGCGCGGCAGGCGCAGCTCGAAGACGATCGTCTCGGACGACGCCGGCCAGGTCACCTCGACCGGCCAGCCGAGCAGGCGGTGGGCGAGCATCGCGATCGTGTCGGCGGCGGGGATCGACACGTTGCCCAGGGCGACGCCGGCGACGAAGACCACCGCCAGCAGCGGCGACGACCAGCCAGCGCCAGGCGCAACGGGCCGGTGGCGCACAGCCTCGACCCAGCCGGCTGCGCACGGGCGGCGTGCGCCGGGCGGCGACGCCAACGTTCACCGGATGAGCGCCTCGGCGCAGTAGGTCGGCGCCGGCCGTGGGCGGCGCGATGGCGACCTCGGGATGGATCGCCAGCGCCAGAGGCGGCCAGACCCTCACCGATGCGCGGCCCGGGCCGGGTGACGATGATGTCGTCGACCGGCCGCACGGCGCCCGTCGCGGACGGCAGTCATCGTTCCCCAGCCCGGCGCGGCCGACGACGCTCGACGGGCACACCTCGTAGGCCGCGTCGCCGAGCACGATGACCTGCGGGTCGAGCGTCACCAGCCGTTCGACCGAGATGCTGAACACGGCCGGGTCGGTGGTCGTGATCGGCTCGCCACCAGCGAGACTGACCATGTCGGCCACGAACGACTGCGGCGCCGGACCGTAGTACTCGGGCACGTTGCCGATCTCGTAGAAGACGCGCGGCCGGGCCACTCCTGCGACGGCCGTGCCGACCTCGTCGATGCGGACCTGGATCGCGGCGGCGATCGGTCGGCCGCCGCTCGGCGCCCATCGCCCGGCCGACCAGCCGAATGTCGGCCAGCACGCCGGGGAGGTCGGGCGCGTAAATCACCAGCACCGGGAAGCCCAGCTCGCGCAGCCGGGCAACGTCAGCCCGCGGCGTGAAGTTGTTGCCTCCGGCGAGCACCAGGTCGGGCTGGATATCGACGACCTTCTCGATCAGCACCCCGTCGTTGTAGGTCACCACGACGGGCAGGTCGGCCGCCGCTGGGGGGTAGTCGTCGATACCGGGTCCGGCCGGCCAGTCGGTCGCCGGCGCCCAGGGCGAAGAGAAGCTCGGTCGTCGCCGGCGTCAGGCTGACGACCTTGTCCGGTTCGGCCGGCAGTTCGATGGACGTGCCCTCGTCATCGACCAGCGTGTAGGCCCCAGCGGACGGCAGCGGCGACGCCTGGGACTGGCGGCCAACGATGAAGGCCACGGCGAGCAGGACCGCGATGACGGCGGCAATCGAGCTGAGCGTGGCCTCCGGGCCGCGATCCACCCCGCCGCGGCGCTGGCGCGGAGCAGCAAGAGACCCCTTGCCGCTCGAGTCGGAAGGGGCCGCTGGATTGATGACGCTCATGGGTGCGTTTCCCTTTCTCGCGAAGGAACTTGGCACGACCATGGGTCCGGCGACCGGACTTCCGACGTTTGCTATGTGCGTCGGTCACCGTAGCGGGACTGTGCCGGATTCACACCGGCTTCGCGGATCCCAGGGCCATTGTTCAGTTGACCGGCTGAGTGTACTCCCGCGGACCCGAGCAGGAATAAGCCGTCGGTAAGTGGCCGCGGCCATGATGCGTCCCACCGCTGCCCCCGCTACAGGTGACCCGTCGGAGGAGTGACCCGCCACCGGCCACCCGCCGCAGGAGGTAGCAGATGAACCGCGCCCGGTGGCGCAATCGAATCAGCCCGCCGTCCATCCTGTTGGGTACTGCCCTGCTGTTGTCCGCCGTCTCGACCGCCATCCTTGGTGCCGGAACAAACCGAACCCTGGCCGATTCCCGTTGCCCGGCGACGCCGAGCGAGGCCGCCCGCGCCGCCCTGCGCGCCGGGACCGGCGCCAGCGCACGCATCGACCAGATCATCTCCCGTCGCGGAGAGCTGGTCGGACGGATGCTGAACGTGCAGCGCGCCAGCGGCACGAACGTGGCCGTGGTGCTGCCCGCGGAGTCGTTCGTCGGGCGGCGCATGGGCGATCTCGTCGTCTACACGCGATCCTCGGCCGGCGCCGGCTCGGAAGTCCACGTGGTCGATATCGAGAGCGGTTGCGATACGCGCGTAGCCAGCCCGACTGATGTCGTGCGCAGCGCTGTGATCGACCCATCGGGATCGGCAGCCTACGTTCACAGCGTCACGCGGATCGGACGGCGCGACGCCGGTGTCGTCCGCCACGACCTGGCCACCGGCACTTCGTCGCTGGCCGTGCCACCGCTGCCGCCTTCGGAGGAGTTCGGACCGACCTTCGCTACCGAGCTCACATGGAGCGTGGGCGGCGACGCGCTGGCCGTCCAGTCGTGCGGCTTCGAGCGCTGCCGCACGCGCATCCTCGACGTCGCCGCCGGAGATGTGTCGACGTTCGACGCCCCCGGGCAGGGCGCCCTGATCGGTTTGACCGCGGCGCACCTGGTGACGTACGCCGACTGCCACGGCCTGCCGTGCGCAGTGATCAGCATCGAGCGCCAATCCGGGCGCGCGAGCGTGCTCGTCGATGATGCCTACGGGGCCTCGCTGGCGGCCGGCTCGAACGGCGCGGCGCTCTTGACCATCGAGACAGCGACGGGCATCGTGGAGGTGGAGCGATGAAACGAACTGGAGCCATGGCCGTCGTGGCGGCCCTGGTCGCGTTCGCCCTCGCCACGGGCGCAACCCAGGCGACGTCCCCAACTCCGGCCAGCGGCGCGACATGGGCTGCGAACCAGCGGGTCGAGTACCGCTGGAGGGAGGGCGCAGAGCCGCCGGCGTGGATACGCGGCGCGATCAATGCGGCGGCGGTCGACTCGAACTTGAGCCGCGGCGGCCGAGCGGCCACCTTCGCCCACGGCGAAGACGGCCCGAGCTGGATCGGATACATGGACGACGTGCCCAGTACATATGCCATCGGCTACACGGTGCGCCACGTGCCCAACTCGTTCACGATCCGGCTCAGGCCACAGGGCTATCGGCTCGATTGGGGGACGATGCGCTGGTGCCAGTTCTACGACGACCCGCCGGCGGGGTGTTTCGATGTCGAGCTGGTCACGCTGCACGAGTTCGGGCACGTGCAAACACTCGGCCATGCCGACGAGAGCGACGTGGCCGACTGGCTGGACACGGTCATGCACGCCGGGCCGAAGTCAAAGGCCAAGATCGGCTGGAACGCACACGCCTTCGGTCGATGCGACGTTGCCCGCCTCCAGATCCGTTACGAGGCGCTGACTGCGGACACGCCCTACAGCACTTGCCTCGCGCTGCCGACCGAGCTGTCGTTGAGCGCCAGCGCGTCTAGTGTCGAGGCGGGTAGCAGTGTGACCTTCACCGCTCGTCTCAAGATCGCCAATGACGCGATCTATCCGAACCTCGCCGCCGATCCGCTCGACGGGCGGACCGTCGTGCTGCAGCGGCGACTGCCCGGCTCCTCCGGCTGGACGAGCGTCGCGCAGATGCAGGCCGCCGGGGGCGAGTCGGGCCGATACGCGAAGTCCCTGGCCGTCAACGCGACCTACGAATGGCGCGCGCGTTTCGACATACCGCTGGACGACGGCGTGACCGCCTCCAGCTCAGCGCCGACTCTGGTCACGACCGTCCCAGCCTGTCGGCCCGCACCTGCGTCAGTGCGGTTCAGCCCGGCGTACGAGATCTGCTGAAGGAGGGTCGCTGATGACACCGACAAGACCGCGAACTCTCGCGCTCTTCCTCGCGACCCTGCTGATTGCGCCGGCCTGTGGCATCGCTCCCGGGGCAAGCCCGCGAGAGTCGCCATCCCCGAGCTTTGCCCCGACCGCATCGGCGACCACGCCGGTGCTGCCTACCACGGCTCCGCAGACCGACACGCCGGCGACGGCCAGCCCGGCCGCGACGGACGACGTCGGTGCAGCCGACGAACCACCCGCCGGCCGGCTGGCCGCTGGCGATCAGACCGTGACCGGCTGGCTGGGCACGTATTGCTGGGCTGGCACCTGCGCCGATGCTTTTCGCATTCCACCCCTGTCGACCCTGCCCGAAATCGCGGTCGCCGGCCCGCAGAGTGAGCTGACATTCGGCCTTGCCGGCGACACAGGCTTCATCGAGTGGGTGGCTGCATACGGTCCGGGATCAATGGCCGACCTGGCGCCGCTGGCTCAAGGCGGCGAGAGCTACGATCCAGACTCAGCGGCAACCGTTCCGCCGCAGATCGCCGAGACGACATTCACCAGCCCCCTATCCGGCGACTGGGTCATCTACGTCGTTATAAGGACCGCCGCTGGCGAAGCTCACTACGCCTGGCACCTCGTGGTTCGCTGAGCTTTCGGGCGCCATAGAAAGAGGCCGGCCCGCGAGGGTCGGCCTCTCTGCGCTGAGCTGGGGGTGGCGCCGGCTCTATGCCGGGGTGGGTTCGGCGAGGGTCGACTCGGGCGTCCCGAAGAAGCTCGTCTGGGCCGGTTCGCTCAGCATCTGGCCCAGGATCTTCTGCATCGCCAGGACGTGGGCGCACGTGTGTCCAGGCTCTCGAAGTAGTGACAGGTGCACTGCCAGCGGTCGGTGTCGAGGGTTACGCGATGAGTGTCGTTGTCGCCCCGAAAGGTGAGCGACAGGCTGGTCGATCGTTATGCGGTCGAGCTCGCGCGCGTAACGATTGGCCTTCTCGATCTTGCCGATCACGCTCGAGTGCATGGGCAACCTCCCGTCCGGGACTTTGGGCAGTCCCGTGCCGTCTGGCGCTCGAGGTTCCGGCACCGCTCGAGCCGTGCGAGCCGAGCGACTTAGTGGTCTAGGCTACACCAGCCGACGACCGGCGCAACCCGGCCAAATCGGCCAGATTGGCAGCCATTTCAGTCGTCACCTCGGCCGCGTCGAACTCCGCCAGCGCTCCTTGACCACCGTCAGGGCGGGGTCGCAGAGGGATCCACGCCGTACAGCATCGCCAGGTAGAAGCTGACGTAGTCGCCCAGGCTGATCGCCGCGCACGCCTGGGCGAGGCGCGTGGGCCCTCGAACAAGACGCGTTGGTGGGATGTGCCACCGCGTCGAGCAGGTCGCGTCGACAGGCGTGCGCGCGCTGCGAGTTGCGCGGGTTGTCGGCACTCCGCTGCGAGGAAGACGACGGAGTGGTGGTCGCGCAGAGTGTCAGGCTGGTCGTAGCCGACGACCGTGTTGTGGGTCGCCTCGGGCAGCTCCTCGGCGACCGCGGTCGAGTTGGCGTTCTCGTTGAGCTGCGTCTTCCAGCGCCGTGCGACGGCCGCCATGAAGCCGCTGCCCTCGATCACCGGCAGCCGGTCGAGCAGCGACCAGGCGAGCTGCTTGGCCATGTTCGACTCGGTCGGCGCAGTCCGCGCCGCAGCTGTGCCCGACGTCCGCGCGCGGCCGAGCAGCCGGCCGCGACTTCGTCGTCGGTCAGGTCGAGTAGCCCGGCGCGCTCGAGCAGCCCGGCCAGCAGCGAGCATCGTGTAGCCGAGGGAAGCGCGCGGCGGCGTCTCGTCGGGATAGACCAGCGCGCGGCAGATCGACGCGCGCGGCCACGTCACCGATCGGGCCGCCGGTGGTGATGACCGCGACCGGGCAACGGCGCTCGAGCGCCGTGCCGAGTGCGGCGATGCGTCTCCTCGGTCGCGCCGACTGTGCGAGACCGCGACGACCAGCGTCGTCGGTCCGACCCACGCCGGCAGGTCGTAGTCGCGCACCGAGATGAGCGGCACGGTGAGCCGGTCGGCAAAGATCGCTCGCACCAGGTCGCCACAGACGGCCGAGCCGCCCATGCCCAGCACCGCGACCGCGCTCGCCCGTGCGATGGCCGCTCGGGCAGTTCCAGCGACGCGGCTGATCTGCCAGGCTGCCGCCATCTGGTCGGGGAAGTGCGCGATTTGGTCGAGCATCAGCCCCGGATCGCGCCGCCTGATCGCGCCCGCGTCTTCGAGCGAGCGGCCGTCGGCAGTGCTCACGCGGCGCTGCCCGCCGGGCCGGTGCCGCGCACGAGGCCGCGCCCTGATCAGGATCGCGTCACGCAGTTCGGCGCTCGTCGCCTCGGCGTAGACCCGCACCAGCGGCTCCGTGCCGCTGAAGCGCACCAACAGCCACGAGCCGTCGTCGAGCCAGAACTTGAAACCGTCGTCGCGTGGCTCGAGCGCGTCGGTGCGCACTACCGGGCGGTCCGCAATCGCCGATGGCGCCTGCTCGGGCAGCTCGACCAGCAGCCGGTCCTTGAGCGCCGTGTAGGCGGCCTTCTCGACATGCACGTCGGTGCGCAGGTAGAACGAGTTGCCGGCGATCTCGTGCAGATGCTCGACCGCCGCCGAGACCGGGCCAGCGACCGGCCTCGCGCTCGCGCACGAACAGGTCGAGCAGCAGCAGGTCGGCGTAGATGCCGTCGCGCTCGGGCAGGTGCATGCCGAAGCCGTAGCCGCCCGATTCCTCGCCGCCCATCATCGCGCCCGGTCTCGATCATCTTGGGCCCCACGTACTTGAAGCCGACCGGCGTCTCGAACACCGGGACGCCGTAGCGCTCGCCCAGCCGGTCGACCATGGTCGTTTCGTTGACCGTCGACACGACCGGCTGGCGCAGGCCGCGGTGCTCGAGCAGGTAGTACATCAGCAGGCCCATGACCTGCAGCTGGTGGATGAACGACGCCCGCGCTCATCGGCCGCGCCGGCGCGATCGGCGTCGCCGTCGAGCAGCAGGCCCAGGTCGTAGCCGCCGCCTGCGAGGATGCCCAGCGCCTCGTCGATGTTGGGCCGGATGGGCTCGGGGTTGACGCCGCCGAAGAACGGGTTGCGCTCCGTGTGGATCTCCGTCGACCTGGATCTGTGCCGCCGGCCAGCAGGCGCGAGATCCAGCCGGCGCCGGACCCCCACATCGGCTCGACCAGCACGCGCATGTGCGCCTGGCGCAGCCGATCGAGGTCGAGCGTGCGCTCCACGAAGCGCTGCGTAGCCGTCGAACGAGTCGAAGAACTCGACCTGGCCGGCGGCGACGCCGTCGGCGAACGGCCGGCGCGGCGGCTGGTCCGCGGCGCGGTCGTGGATGGTCGTCTCGAGCACCGTGAGGATGGCCGGTCCGGCCGCGGCGCCGGTCTCCGACTTGACCTTGAAGCCGTTGTCGGTCCACGGGTTGTGCGAAGCGGTGATGACGATGCCGCACGCCGCCTGCCGTTCGAGGACCTCGTACGAGACCATCTGGGTGGGCAGCGCCTCGCGCGCGAACATGACCGGCACGTCGTGCGCCAGCAGCACCTCTGCCGCTGCCTGGGCGAAGAACTCGCTCGCGAAGCGGCGGTCGTAGCCCACGACCACGCCGCGGGCGGCATTGCCGCCGTCGACCGCGTAGCGCGCCACGCCTTCGGCGCAGCGGCGCACGGCGTCGTAGGTGAACTCGTCGGCGATGCGCGCCCGCCAGCCGTCGGTCCCGAAGATGATCGGCGGCATCGGCGTGGCAGAAGGGCTCATAGGTGATCGGTCTCCTTGGCCTGGGTCAGGCGGTCAACGATGGCCCGCACATCCTGCGCCCGGTCGGCGGCGCAGACCAGGACGACGTCGGGCGTGTCGACCACGATCGTATCGGCCAGACCGACGGTGACGACCAGCCGGCCGCCCGACGAATGGACGAGCAGGTCGTGCGAGCCGAGGTCCTCCGCGCGGCCGACATGGACGACTCGGTCGGCCGAAGGTGTCCTGCGCGCCAGCTCGGCGTGCAGCGCGTTCCAGCTGCCCACGTCGCTCCAGCCAACGTCGGCGGGCACGACGCGGACCTTGCCCTCCAGCGAGGCCGGCTCGAGCAGCGCGTGGTCGATCGAGATCTCAGGCAGCTCGTCGTAGATCGCGCTCAGCGGGCGGCCGGCGTCGAGCCCGCGCCGGAGCGCACCAACGATCCCCGGCACGTGACGCTCGAGACCGGCCAGCAGCGCGTCGCGGCGCCAGACGAAGATGCCCGCATTCCACCACGCACCGGACGCGCCGCCGAGCAGCTCGAGTGCGCGCTCGCGGGTTGGCTTCTCGACGAACTGCGCCACGCCCTGGCTGGCCGCCGCAGCATCGCCCTGGCCGGCGCCGGTGATGTAGCCGTAGCCCGTCTCGGGACCGGTCGGGGTGATGCCCAGGGTGACCAGCGCGCCACCCTGCGCGGCCCGGGCAGCTTCGCCCAGCAGCTTACGAAAAGCAGCCTCGTCGGCGATGTGGTGGTCGGCCGGCAGGACGACCATCACGTCATCATCAGCCCGGGCGATGGTCAACGCGGCGAGTGCCAGCGCGGCACAGGTGTTGCGGCCGAAGGGCTCGCCGATCAGCCGCGCGGCGGCCAGCTGCGGCGCCTGCTCGGCCACGACCCCGAGGTGCTGCTGGTCGGCCACGACGTAAGCGTGCGCAGCACTGATCAGCGGCTCGATCCGCCGCAATGTCAACTGGAAGAGGCTCTCCTCGCCCAGCAACGGCAGGAACGGCTTGGGTCGCGCTCGCCGGCTGAGCGGCCACAGGCGGGTGCCCGTGCCGCCGGCCAGGATCACCGCGTACATGGCGGGGGTGTCCGAGGCTGTCGTCACCGGCCTCGTGTCAGGCCGGCTCGGGCACGCGCAGGCCGGCCGCGGCGGCGAGCAACTCGGCCCGGTCGGTGCGCTCCCAGGGCAGGTCGAGCTCCGGCCGGCCGAAGTGACCGTAGGCGGCCGTCTGCCGGTAGATCGGCCGGCGCAGGCTGGAGCGTCATCGATGATCGCCGCGCGGGCGCAGGTCGAAGTGGCTGATCGATCAGGCCCAGGATGCCGCTCGTCGGCGATGCGCCCGGTGCCGAACGTCTCGATCGACACGCTGATCGGGTGGGCGATGCCGATGGCGTAGCTGATAGCTCGAGCTCGAAGCGGTCGGCCAGGCCGGCGGCGACGATGTTCTTGGCCACCCAGCGCGCGGCGTAGGCGCGCCGAACGGTCGACCTTGGAGGGGTCCTTGCCGCGAAAAGCAGCCGCCGCCGTGACGGGCCATGCCGCCGTACGTGTCGACGATGATCTTGCGCCCGGTCAGGCCGGCGTCGCCCATCGGTCCGCCGATGACGAAGCGGCCGGTCGGGTTGACGTGGACTGTCGGGTCGATCGTGCGCAGCTCGGCCGGGATGACCGGCTTGATGACCAGCTCCGCATATGTCGTCGCGCAGGCGGTCGTTGGCCACGTCATCGATCGTGCTGGGCGGCGATGACCACGGTCGCGCACCGCGACTGGGCTTGCCGCGGCTGTACTCGACCGTGACCTGCGACTTGCCGTCCGGGCGCAGGTAGTCGACCAGGCCCTGCTTGCGCACCTCGGCCAGGCGATGCGTGAGCCGGTGGGCGAGGGTGATCGGCAGCGGCATCAGCTCCGGCGTCTCGCGGCAGGCGAAGCCGAACATCATGCCCTGGTCGCCGGCGCCCTGGTCGTGCACGTCGCCCTTGCCGCGCGTCTCGAGCGACTCGTCAACGCCGCGCTGGATGTCGGGTGACTGCTCGTGCACCGAGACGAGCGTGCCGCAGGTTCGGTAGTCGAAGCCGTAAGCGGGCGTCGGTGTAGCCGATGTCGCGCGACGGTGTCGCGGATGACCTGCTGGAAGTCGACGTACGTCGCTCGGTGGTGATCTCGCCCAGCACGATCACCGTGCCGGTCGTGGTGGCCGTCTCGCAGGCGACGCGTGCCTGCGGGATCGTCGTGCAGGATCGCGTCCAGGATCGCGTCGGAGATCTGGTCGCACATCTTGTCCGGATGACCCTCGGTCACCGATCTCGGACGTGAACAGGTACTGCTCGTCGTCAACGATGCTGGTCATGGGATCGAAGCCTTGTCATGACTCGGTCTGCCGTCCTGGCGCGTCCGATCCAGCCCAGCGTCAGGCAGGGACCGCCGTCTAGGTCCCCTGCTTCCAGGACTCGACGTAGTCGGCCTGCTCGGCGGTCATCTCGTCGATCGTGATGCCCAGCGCCTCGAGCTTCAGTCGCGCGACCTCGCGATCGATCTCCGGCGGGCACCGTGTAGACCTGCGCGGCTTGAGCTCGGCGTGGTTGCGCGCCACGTACTCGGCGGCGAGCGCCTGGTTGGCAAAGCTCATGTCCATCACCGCCGCCGGGTGGCCCTCGGCCGCCGCCAGGTTGACCAGCCGGCCCTCGCCGAGCACGTACAGGAGCGTTGTCGCCCAGGTCGTACTCCTGCACGTCGCGGCGCAGCGTGCGCACGCGGCCGTCGCTCAATCGGCGCAGCGCGCCCAGATCCAGTCTCGGCGTCGAAGTGGCCGCTGTTGGCCAGGATCGCGCCGTCGCTGCATGCGCTTCGAAGTGCTCCGTCGCGGAACACGTTCAGGTTGCCCGTCGCGGTGATGAAGAGGTCGCCCCAGGCGGCGGCCTCGAGCCAGGCCATGACCCCGAAGCCGTCCATCAGCGCCTCGATGGCCGGGATCGGGTCGACCTCGATGATCGATCACCTGGGCGCCCATGCCGCGCATGCGCGAGGCGATGCCCCGGCCGCACCAGCCGTAACCGGCGACGACGACGCGCCGCCCGGCGAGCAGGATGTTCGTCGCGCGCAGGATGCCGTCGATGGTCGACTGGCCGGTGCCGTAGCGGTTGTCGAAGAGGTGCTTGGTGAGCGCCTCGTTGACGGCCACGATCGGGGAACTCGAGCGCGCCGTCGGCGGCCATCGCGCGCAGCCGGATGACGCCGGTCGTCGTCTCCTCGGTGCCGGCCAGGACGTCCGGCGAGCTCGGTCGCGCCGGTCGCTGTGGAGCAGCGACACGAGATCGCAACCGTCGTCCATGGTCAGTTGCGGGCGCGTGTCGGCCACGGCGTTGAGGTGCGCGTAATAGCCGTCGCGGTCGACGCCGCGGCGGGCGAAAGTCGAGATGCCGAACTCAACCACCAGCGCGGCAGCGACATCGTCCTGTGTCGAGAGCGGGTTGGAGGCGCACAACGCGACCTGCGCGCCGCCGGCGGCCAGCGTGCGCATCAGGTTTGCGGTCTCGGTCGTGACGTGCAGGCACGCCGCCGATCCGCAGGCCGTCGAGTGGCTGCTCGCGCTCGAACCGCTCGCGGATCAGACGCAGGACGGGCATCTCGCGCTCGGCCCAATGGATGCGCCGGACGCCATCGGCGGCGAGGCCGAGGTCGGCCGCGTCGTGGGCCGGCAGGCTGGGGATCGGCGCTCTCGGCCGGCGGCAGGTGGGTCGTGGTCACTCGGGCTCCCTGTTCTTCAGCAGCAGGCGTGCCAGCTGGGCGACGATGCTATCCCAGGGTGCGCCGCGACGGTGCGCGAGGCGCTCCTCGAAGCGGCAGTAGTCGAGGTAGCCGAGCGCCTTGTACGCGGCCAGCGCCGGCGGGTTGTCCGATTTGACGTTAAGCACGACGTCATCGCACGTGCGCAGCAGCTCCTGGGTCACCGCGCTGGTGGTCAGCTTGGCGTAGCCGCGCCCGCGGAAGTCGACATGGGTCAGGACGTTGCCCACCACGCCCAGCTTCGCCGCGGGGCTGATGACGTGGGTGCCCGCCGCGGCGACCAGCCGACCAGCCACCCGGACACCGTAGTAGACGCCCAACCCGATCGCCTCGGACGGCAGCCAGCCGCTGAAGCCGAGCCCATACAGGCGGTTGAGATCGACGATGTCGGCCGGCACCAGGCGCATCGCCGGGCCGCGGGTCGGCGCGAACATGCGCCGGTTGACGTGCATGCGCACCATCTGCGGACCGGGGTCGACCCGATACACCCGCTCGATCTCGGGCAGGAGCGACCGGTCGGCGGCGAGGTAGGCCAAGCGCGGCTTGATCACGTCGCGCAGGATGGCGGCGATGCCGTCGCCGTCGCCCATCACGAATAGCGGCTGTGGTGTCAGGCCGCCGAACTCGAGCGCGACCGCGATGGGCCGCCCGTCCTCGCTCGCCACGCCCCACTTGGTGCGCGCGAACTCGCGATCCTCGAGGTCGCAGATGGCATAGGCGGCGCGCAGCCGGTCCTGTTCGAGGAACGTGCGCAGGAGGTTGCGGTCACGCGTCGAGCGGACGTCGATGGCCCGCTCGCGCACGCCAACCCGGCCCTGCCGCGCGACCGTGGCCATCTATTGCGCCAACTCGGTCACCAGGCTCGTGATCAGCGCAGCGGGCACGACGTCGCTCGTTGGGTTGAGGCGGCCGCCCAGTCGCGCCGTGTTCAGGGGCACGGCGATCGCGGCGCCGTCTGCCGCGGCCGGGTCGAACGAGACCGGCGGCGCGAGGACGTGCACGGGCACCCCGGCCGCGGCGGCGAGCTGTGCCACGGACAGGCTGCCGATCAACGCGCCGACGTCGCCGTTGACGCACACCCGGTCGCCGCGCAGCAGCACGTCGTCGATGTGCCGATTGACCAGCAGCCAGGCCGCTGCCGTGTCGGGAATGACCGTGTGCGGGATGTCGTGCTGGGTCAATTGGAGCGCCGCAATGCGTCCGCCTTCGAGGCCCGGCGCAGCCTCCGTCAGCCAGACGTGGACGTCCCGGCCGGCATCGGTCAGACACTGGATGACGGCGGTGCCCATGCCGATCAGGCCGCAGCTGAGCGGGCCCATGTCGCCGTGCATCAGCAGGTTCAGCGGGCCGACGGTCGCGGACGCGCCGACCGCCTGTGCGCCGAGCCGGCCGATCGCGGCATTGGCCGCCGCCACCTTGCTGGCGATGTCGTCAGCCTCCGCGCGCAGAACCTCGGCAATGGTCGCCGCATCGGCGCCCTGGTCCAAGGCGCGGCCGTAGCGCGCCTCCATCCGGCTGATCGCGGTCGCGATCGCGTGCACGTCGCGGCGCGCGGCGCGCAGCGTGCCGGCAGCGGCGCCCATCAGGTTCTGCCGGCCAGCCGCACTTCGATCGGCGGCAGATGCAGCGGCGAGAACCATCGCGTAGGCAGCCACCTCGCCCAGCACCGGGCCACCGTTGATCGCGCCGACGCGGATGGCCGAGGCGATCTCGCTCGGCTCGCGCACGCTGACCGTGGTCACCCGTCCGGGCAGCGCGCGCTGGTCGAGGATGACGACCTCCCGGTCGGTGAAGCGGTACGCGCTGCGGAAGCCCCACTCGGCCGTGGTCGGCTGGCCAACGACCTCCGCCTCAACCGCTGCCAGAGATTCGCCGCCCACGTCGAAGATGTCACGCGCTGCAGCGAGGCTCGTTCGGCGCAGCTCGGCCGCGGCACCCATCAGCGAACCCGCGCTCTGGACCGTCTGGCGGCTGAAGGCGCGGAAGAACTCGCGCCGGCTGGCGTCCTGAGCGTCGGCGGGTGGGTCGCCGCGGGCCATCAGGCGGCCGCGTCAGTACTGGATGACGCTGTGCGTGAAGTTGTCACCCAACCGCTCTCGCCCCTTGAGAAACAGCAGTTCGACCAGGAAGGCCAGCCCGACGACCTCCGCCTTGAGCGTCTTGACCAGCTCGATCGTGCCCAGCACCGTGCCGCCGGTGGCCAGCAGGTCGTCAACCACGAGCACCTTCTGACCCGGCTTCAGGGCGTCCTTGTGGATCTCGAGCGTGTTGGTGCCATATTCGAGCGCGTACTCGACGCTCGCCGTCTCGGCCGGCAGCTTGCCCAGCTTGCGCACCGGCACGAAGCCCGCGCCGAGCTCGATCGCCATGGGTGCGCTGAAGATGAACCCGCGACTCTCCATACCGACCACCGCGTCGATCTTCATGCCCCGGAACGGCTCGAGCATCAGTTCGATCGACTCCTTGAACGCGCCGGCGTCCTTGAGCAGCGTGGTGATGTCGTAGAACAGGATGCCCGGCTTGGGGAAGTCGGGAATCTCGCGGATCTTGGCGCGCAGGTCGTCTGCTGACACGGGCTGGGTTTACCTCTTGATCGGACGCCCGGCTGGGTCGAGTTCGCGGGCCGCGTCAGTCTACCGCAGCCCATCGGCTGGGCGGCAACCGGTACTGATCCCAGTGACCGCTAGGGCAGCGGCTGCTCGTATCCCAGGACCGGGACGTCGAACGCAGCGAAATCGGCTGCATTGCGCGTGACCACGGTCGCGTCGAGGCTATGGGCGAGCGCTGCAATCAATGCGTCAGTCGTGCTCGGCTTACGTCTGCCCGACTCGATCCGTTCACGGCGCCGATCGCCGGCCCATCGAGCGCCGTCCGGAGCCAGGGCAACGTACTCGAGCGCTTCAAGAAGTCTGCGCGCCGCCGCGACGGCCTTGGCGTCCCCGCGCGACAGTGCCTCGCACGTCACGACGTCGCAGGTGAATAGCTCCGACGTCTTCTCGAAAAGCGACTGCAAGATCTCCACCCCCGGCGGGTAGCCGTTGATGTGGTCGATGATGACCGTCGTGTCGAGGAGATATCTCACTCGCCATCCTCTTCACGCATGGACCGCACCCACCTGTACGCCTCATCCGGCTGCATGTGTGACGGCGATCCGACCAACGCACCGCGCGTGGCATCAAGAACCCGACGCAACCGCTCCCGCTTGACCTTGTTCGCAACCGCGTCGGCCACGAACTGGCTTCGGCCACGCGGCCCAGCCAGTTCGTCCACCTCCCGCAGAAGGTCCTCGGCCAGCGTTACGTTCGTTCTGGCGAGCCCCACGGAGCGCCTCCAAACAGTGTGCACAGACGTGTGCAATCTTAGCACACTCGCTCATCGTGCCACCCTGACAGCGCGTGCCGGATCTCAGCCCTGGCCGACCTGCCGGCCGTCAGGGGTCCGGCCTTTGAGGGTCCCCGCTGGCCCTGAAGGTCCGTTTGGCGTTGATATGGCGAGCATCCGGCAGGAACCCGGCGGGACCGAACGCGGGCGACTCGGTCTGACTAAGCCGCAGAAGACTCCAGCCGGGTGCTGAGGCGCTCGACGATGGCGCGTGTCGTTTCCCAGGCCACCTCGGCGTCGCGTGCCAGGCGGACGCGCATCTGGTTCGAGCCGTAGGTCAGGCCACCGACCGGCACGCCGGGCACACGGTCGCTCGGGCTGGTCGGCGCCATCGCGCGAATGGTGGCCGAGCGCGACCAGTCGCCGTGGAAGCGGACGACGAGCTCGTGGCCCTCGCGCGCGAGCGATGCGATGCCGGCGGCTCCGGCAGTGATGCGCAAACGCGCCACTTCCAGCAGCCGCTCGACCGGCGCGGGCAGAGCGCCAAATCGGTCGATCAGTTCGACCCGGATGGCGGCGACCTCCCCCTCCGTCACGGCACGACCCAGCCGGCGGTAGAGCTCGAGCTTCTGCGGCTCCTCGGCCACGTAGTCGTCGGGCAGATACGCGTCGACGGGCAGATCGATGACGGTCTGTGCCCGCGGCTTGACCGGTTCGCGGAAGTCGCGGATGGCTCGTTGTTCCTCGACCGCGTCGCTCAAGAGTCGCGTATAGAGGTCAAAACCCACGGCCGCCAGATGGCCGTGCTGCTCGGCGCCCAGGATGTTGCCCGCGCCGCGAATCTCGAGATCGGACAGCGCGATCTGGAAGCCTGCGCCCAGTTCGGACGCGTTGAAGATGGCCTGCAGGCGCTTGCGCGCTATCTCACTCAACTGTCCGCGCTTGCGGTAGAGCAGGTACGCGTAGGCGCGCCGCGACGAGCGGCCCACGCGACCGCGCAGCTGGTAGAGCTGGGCCAGCCCGAGCGCGTCGGCGCGGTCGATGATGATCGTGTTGGCGTTGGGGATGTCGAGTCCCGATTCGATGATCGTCGTGCACACCAGCACGTCGTACTCGCCGCCGGCGAAGGCGAGCATGACCCGCTCCAGGCCGCCCTCGGCCATCTGGCCGTGGGCGACGACGATCCGCGCATGCGGCAGCAGGGAGCGCAGCTGTTCGGCCTGCGCCTCGATCGTCTCGACCCGGTTGTGGACGTAGAAGATCTGCCCGCCTCGGTCGAGCTCGCGCAGGATCGCGTCGCGCACCAGGCCGGCGGACGCCTCGGCGACCCGCGTCTGGATCGGCAGCCGGTCCTCCGGCGGCGTCTCGATGACGCTCATGTCGCGCACCCCGGCAAGAGCCAGGTTGAGCGTGCGCGGGATGGGCGTGGCAGACAGGGTCAGCACGTGCACCTCGGTGCGCATTTGCTTGAGGCGCTCCTTGTGCGCGACGCCGAAGCGCTGCTCCTCGTCGACCACGACCAGGCCCAGGTTGCGGAACGCGATGTCCTTCGACAGCAGCCGATGGGTGCCGATGACCAGGTCGATCGACCCGGCCGCCAGCCCGGCCACGATCTCGTGCTGCTGCTCCGGGGCGACGAAGCGGCTGAGCATGCGGACGCTGAAGGGGTAGGCCGCGAAACGCTGGCGGAACGTCTCGAGGTGCTGCGCGGCGAGCACGGTGGTGGGCACCAGGACGGCCACCTGCATGCCGTCGGCGATGGCCTTGAAAGCCGCGCGCAGCGCGACCTCGGTCTTGCCATAGCCCACGTCGCCGACCACCAGGCGGTCCATCGGCCGCCCGCGCTCCAGGTCGGCCTTGACCTCGGCCGTCGCGCGTAGCTGGTCGACCGTCTCCTCGTACGGGAAGGCAGCCTCCATCTCCTGCTGCCAGGGTGAGTCGGGGCTGACCGGCCGGCCGTGCGCGCGCTCGCGCGACGAGTACAGCTCGAGCAGCTCCTTGGCCAGGTCGGTGACCGCCTTGCGCACGCGCGTCTTGGTACGCTGCCACTCCCCGCCGCCCAGGCGCGACAGGTGCGGGTTCTCGCCGCCGGCGTAGCGCGAGATGCGCTCGATCTGCTCGACCGGCACCCACATCCGGCCGCCCTCGGCGAAGTGGAGCTCGAGGAAGTCGCGCTCCTCGGCCCCGTCGCCACCGGCCGTGCGCCGGATCATGCCGGCGTAGCGCGAGATGCCGTGGTCGATGTGCACGACAAGGTCGCCCGGGTTGCAGCCGCTCGAGCAGGTCCTTGGGCACGATCCGTCGCAGCACGCGCGGCCGACGGACTCGCACGGTGCCGAACAGCTCGCGGTCGGTGACCAGCACGAGCCCTTCCGGGCCACCGGCGAAACCGGAGTTCAGGCTGCGCTCGATCAGCGCCAAGCCACCGGGCACAGGGGCCTCGGACAGGTCGACGATCGGCGCGGCGATGATGTCCGCCTCGTCCAGGATCTCCGACAGTCGGGCCGACTGGTCCGATGCCAGCACCACCCGCGCGCCTTCCCGTGCGCCAGCGCGTCACCGTCTCGGCCAGGTCGCCGATGGCGGCCGGCGGCAGGCACCGGTTCGTGCCAGCCAAACGGATTGCCACCGGGTGGCGCGCCGTCGGCCTCGCTCTCCCAGGTCAGCTCGAGCGTGCGTGCCGTGTTCAGGCGCTGCTTCCACTCGCGCCGCGCGGGATACGCGGTCGGCCAGGTCTTGGGCAGGACCCGCGCCCGTTCCAGCTCGGCGCGCCGCTCGTCGGCCTGCGACCAGAGGAAGTCGGCTCGCCGCGTCCACGTCCTGCGGCTCGTCGACGACCCAGATCTCGCTCGACAGGTGGTCGAGGCCGGTGGCCGGCGCCAGCTGACCGGCCCAGACCTCGGCCGCGTCGGCCAGCTGGCCCTGCTCGAGCCGGGCAAGATCGGCGGCCAGGTCGGCCGGCAGCCGCTCGGCGGCCCTGCCCATGCCTGCGCGCAGACTGGCGCCAGCGCCCGGGCCGAGCAGGAACTCGCTTGCCGGCAGCAGGCGCACCGCATCGCCGGGCGCAGTCCGCGCTGGGTGGCCGGGTCGAAGGCGCGGATCGACTCGATCTCGTCGCCGAACCACTCGATCCGCACGGGCAGCGGCTGGCCGGCCGGGAACACGTCGACAATGCCGCCCCGGCGCGCGAACTCGCCCCGACCGGCGACCTCGGGCAGTGCCTCGTAGCCCAGATCGATCAGCTCGCGCAGCACCCGTTCCTGGGCCATGCGCTGGCGCGGTCGCAGCTCGACCGGGTTGGCGGGCAGCTCGGCCGGCGCGAGAGTGTGCTGGAAGAGCGCCTGGACACTGGCCACGAGCACCCTGGGCACGCCCGAGCGCCACGCGGACAGCGCGGCCACGCGCGCCGCGCTCTCGTCGCGGATCAGCTCCGATCGCTCGTACGCCAGCGAGGTACGCGGCTCGAGCGTGACGACCAGCGCGCGATCGCCCAGCCACGACTGCAGTTCCTCGGCGACGCGATCGGCGATCTCCGAGTCGCGCGCGATCCACACCAGCCGCTCGCCGCTGCCCATCGCCAGCGCCGCGGCCAGGAACGACTTGGCACCGTGGGGCATGGCGGCGTAGGTGACATGGCGCAGTTCAGTGCCGACCCGACCGGCCGCGGCCATCTGGAACCGCGCGGCAAGCGCCTGCAGCTCGCCCGAGCCGGAGAGCAGCCGGGTCAGGACCGACAGGTCGGGCAGCCGCGCCCGGGCGGGCAGGGCGCCGGCCGAAGTCGCGCGGTCGACCGCCGCCTGGTCGGCGATCCGGCGCTCACGCGTGCTCCGACCGCGGACGCGAACGCCGGCCTCGGTCACTGCTCGCGCTCACGCTCGATGCGCGGAAGCAGACGCCGCCAGCCGGTCGACTTGCGGACGATGGCCGAGCCGTCTGGCTGGGGCTCCGGGGGCGACTCGCTCGAAGCGCCCGGCTCGGGCGGGTCGGCCGAATCCGCTGCGGGCTCGCTGGCCACCGGCTGCCACGAGTTCCACTTGTTGGCTGCCCGCGCCGAGCCGTCGCGCGCCCAGTCCTCGATCGCCTCCGCGGCGGCATCCAGGACCACGTCGAGATCGCGCCGTTCGGCCGCGTCAAAGCGGCTCAGGACATGGTCGATCGCCGCGCGCGACGGTTGGCCGATGCCGACCCGCAGCCGCGCGAACTTCTGGCTGCCCAGCTCGCCCACGATCGAGCGCAGCCCGTTGTGCGTCCCGGCGCTGCCCTGGTCACGCAGGCGGATGCGGCCCAGCGGCAGGTCGAAGTCGTCGATCACGACGAGGAGGTCCTCGAGCGGCGCGCGCTGGCGGGCAAGCACCTTGCGCACGGCCAGGCCGGACAGGTTCATGTACGTGGTCGGCTTGACGAGCATCAGGTCGAGCCCGAGGTAGCGACCGTGGACGGTGGCCGCGGCGTCACGCGCGCGGGCATGGCCGACCCAGCCGGCGCGCTCGGCCAACCGGTCGAGCACTATCCAGCCAACGTTGTGGCGCGTCTCTTCGTACTGCTTGCCCGGGTTTCCCAGGCCGACCACGATCTTCATAACCGACTCACAACCAGCGCCCGACTCGCCGCGGGCACGCCGACGGGCCACGCTGGCGCCCCAGTCGGGTGCCGGTGGCTGTCGGGCCATGCTATATCGTCGCCCGATGGGCATCCTGGGCCGACTGCTCGGGGGTGGTGACGAAACCATCGCGGCTGCCCGCCGGCCCCAGACACTCGCCGCCAGCCGTGGCCGCCCGGCGCTCGAGGGTCTTGATTGGCTCGGCCGGCGGCCGAGTGCCCGCGCCCCGTGGCTGTACCGGCTGCTGCTCGCGCTGGGCGAGACGTTCCTGTACCGGGCGTGCGCCATCCGCGTCGAGATCGAGGGTCGCGAGCACCTCCCGCCGGGCGGCTATCTCGTCGCGACTGCCCTGCACCGCGGCTGGATCGATCCGCTGCTGGTCATCCACGCGCTGCCGATCGAGCCGCGCGCGTGGTTCCTGGGCAGCGCTGCGAGCGTCTTTGACCGGCGCTGGAAGGAGTGGCTGCTACGCCGCACCGGCGGCCTGCTGCCGGTCTGGCGAGGTGGCGGCATAGATGTCCACGTCACGGCAGCGCGGGCGGTCGCCCAGGAGGGCGCCGTGCTGTGCCTGTTCGTCGAAGGGGCGATCGTCGGGCCACCGGATCGCGTCTGGCCGGGCGTTCGTGCGGGTGCCGGCATGCTCGCCCTGCGCACCGACCTGCCCATCGTGCCCATCGCGCTGATCGGCAGCGACGAGCTGTACCGCGGCCGGCGCATCGCCGTGCGCATCCTGCCGCCGACAAGCGTGGCAGAGCTACTCGGCGATCAGCCGGGTGGCAGGCCGGCAGCCGGGACGCGCGACGAGCTGCGCGCCGCGCGGCTCATCGTCAAGGGCATTGCCCAACGGATCGACGCTGTGCTGCCGGATCTCGCTCCGCGCATCGCCGAGGCGCCCAACAAACCGCAACGTTGGCGCTGGCTGACGCGCCTGATGCGCTGACTGGGCACACGCCGGTCAGTGCAGGTCACTCTCCGACGGCAGCATCTCGCCGGCACGCACGCCGACGGCGAGCCTGTTGCCGACCGGCGGGTAAGGGCAGTCGTAGGCCGGGCTGAAGGCGCACGACGGGTTGTAGGCGAAGTTGAAATCGAGCTCGACCGTGTCCTCGTCCGGGTCGTAGGGGAGCTCGAGGTAGCGCCCGGCACCGTACGTCTCGCTGCCCGATGTTGCGTCACGGAAGGGCACGAACAGGACCTCGTAACCCTCTGCGTCATGGGTCACGAAGCCGGTCAGGCGATGCTCGGCACCCTCGGCCTCGAAGACCAGTGCTCCGGCGACGGTCATCTGGCGCAGCTGGCCGGTCGAGGTCGCCAGCTCGACGGCTGAGCCGGCGCCCGTGACCTCCCGGTCGAGATGGGCGGCCAGCCGCCACCCCGGATCCGGCGCGAAGTAGCGCGGACCATCCCAATCCTGGGGCGGGCTTTGCCCGCGCCAGTCGAACTGGTTCAGGTAATAGTGCCGCGCCGTCTGACGCAGCTGCTCGAGCTCGCCCTGCCAGTCGAGCGAGTGATGGTGATCGTGGTGGTGGTCGTGATCCGTCATCGCGCCGCCAGTAGATCACGTTCAATGGCGCGCATCGCCGCCTCTTCGGCTGCTTCGGCGTGATCCCAGCCGCAAATGTGCAGCACACCGTGGACGACCAGCAGGCGCAGCTCATCAGCCGCCGACCAGCCCGCGTCGCCGGTCTGGCCGCCGCGCCCCTGCTCGGCCTGCTCGATCGCCCGCTCGACCGACACGACCACGTCCCCCAGGTGCATGCGCGAGCGCGGCGGCAGCGCAAAGGCGGGCCGTGCAGGCGCCCTGGCCGAATGATCCTGGCCGGCGTGAGCGGGGAAGGCCGACAATTCCAGGAGCGGGAAGGACAGGACGTCGGTCGGCCCGCGCTGGCCTAGGTGGGCCGAGTTCAGGCCGGCCAGCTCGCGGTCATCGGACAGGACCAGCCCGAGGCTGGCCGGCCGCGGCGCGCCCGCGGCAGTGAGTGCGGCGGCCGCCTCGCGCGCCAGACGCGCGGCGGAGATCGGGCAGCGAACCCCGGGACGGGTCGTCACGTCGATCCGCCACGGGGGAAGGTAGATCGAGGCCACGAGTCAGGCTTTGCCGTCCGCCGCCGGGCGCGACTCGATCTCGACGATCTTGTTCTGCGGGTACTCGATCGCGGCGGTGGTACATGCCCAGCAGCTGGGCCACGAAGGCCTCGCGGATCAGTTCGATGTCGCGCAACGTCAGATCGCACTCGTCGAACTGGCCGTCGTCGAGCCGCTCGTGGATGATGCGGTTGACCATCGCCCGGATGGTCGGCTCGTCGGGCGTGCCGAGCGAACGGACCGAGGCCTCGACACCGTCGGCGAGCATCAGGATGGCGGCCTCACGCGACTGGGGCTTGGGCCGCGGCCATGCGGCGGACACGCGCGGGCACTCGATCGACCGTGGCGCCGGCACCGCGCCTGTTCCTTGCGCCCGGGCGTAGAAGATAGCTCATCAGCGCGGTGCCGTGGTGCTGCGGAATGAACGCGATGAGCGGCTTCGGCAGTCTGTACTTGTAGGCCAGGTCGATGCCGTCGGCGACGTGCGCCTTGACCAGCGCCACCGACTGGTCGGGCGTCAGCTCGTCGTGGACGTTCTCGTCGCCGGCCTGGTTCTCGATGTAGGCGAGCGGGTTGGCCAGCTTGCCGACGTCGTGGTAGTAGGCCGCAACGCGAGCGAGCAAGCGGGTCGGCGCCGATCGACTCGGCGGCGCGCTCGGCCAGGTTGCCGACCATCAGCGAGTGGTGGTAGGTGCCGGGCGTCTCCAGCAGCAGCCGGCGCAGCAGCGGCTGCGACGGGTTGGCCAGCTCGAGCAGCTGGAACGAGGTGGTGATGCCGAACAGGTTGCCGACCACGGCGAAGGAGCCGAGCGCCGCGATGGCGCTCGCCAGCCGCCGCCGCAATGCTGGCCCCGACGAGCTCGAACAGGCCCGTGAAGTCGCGGTCGCCGAGCAGCGTGAACAGGCCCCACCACGCCGACGTTGACGATCGCGATCGGCGAGGCCGCCTGCGCGAAGTGGCTGAGTCGCTCGCCGCGCCGAATCGCGACGATGCCGGCCATGCCGCCGAGATGCACATAGGCCGCGAACTCGACCGAGCCCACCACTGCCCCACCGAGCAGGGCGACGATAACGGTCACGACCAGCGCCGCGCCGTGCTTCGAGCAGCACGGCGAGCAGCAGGCCGACCGCCGCAGTCGGAACGACGTAGGGCAGCACCGAGCGGTCGCCGGTCACCTTCAGGGCGATGGTAACGCCGACGAGAATCAGGCCGATCAGCAGCAGCGCCTGGGAGCGATGCCAGATCTGGGGACGGAAGCGCCAGATCCAGCCGAACAGCAGTGTCACCGCGAGCGCAGCAAGCAGAAGCCAGCCCCCGGCGCGCGCGAGGTCGGGGCGCGGATCGAGCAGGCCGAAGAAGTCCAGCCGCTCGCGCGTCAGGTCGTCAACGCGCTCGCCGCGCTCGACGATGATCTCGCCCTGGCGGATCGAGAAGCGGACCGGCACGACCCGGTTGGCGGCCTCTTCGCGCGCCCGGTCAGTGGCCGTGGCGTCGAACGTCGAATTGGGCACGAGCAGCGCCGCGAGGATCTCGCCGGCGAGCACCCGCTGATCGGGCGCGAAGCGCGAGCTGACGCGATTGGCGAGCGAGCCACGGATGTCGGCCAGCAGCGTGTCGCGCACCTCCTGGCGCTGAGCGGAGTCGAGCACGCGCGTCATTTCGCCGCGCAGCCCGCTCCACGCCACGCGGTCCATCGCGGCGAGCGTGTTGCCGGCCGACGTCGTCGAGCTCGGGGATGGCCGCGCGCAGCGCCGCTGGCGTGCATCGTCGGTCAAGGCGGCGGCGAATGCCGCATCAACCGGAGCGACAGCCGCTCGAAAGCGCCAGCAGCTGGCTGCTCGGCCGTCAGCTGACCGCGCTCGGGCGCTGTAGTCGTATTGCGGCGCGACCTGCTGGCGCGCTTCGTCGCGGCGCTGGTTGGTCGCCACCTCGCTCGTCATAGGTGAGCGCGCGCGGGGCGCGGATGTCGAGCGTCGCGACGTCGTCGACGACCGCGTCGGCGCTGGCGAAGGGCCCGGGCAGGGAGTCGACGGCCAGCACGCCGGCGAGCGCCAGGATCAGCAAGCCGCCGGCGACCAGCAGCCGGCGGCGTCGCGAGCGGTGAAGGCGCGGATCAACGACGAGCGCGGGAGCATCAGCGGACTCGACGCGCGGCGGTCAAGCATCAGTGGCCGTGGCCGGCCAGGTCGCGTCGGGCGAGCTCCTGCGCCACCAGCGCGCTGACCTGCTTGCCGTCAGCCCGGCCGCGGACCTTGGGCATCAGCACGGCCATGCCTTGCCCATCTCGCGCGGCGAAGTGGCGCCGCTCTCGTCGACCGCCTCCGCACGAGCGCAACGAGCTCGATCCTCGGCCAGCGGCTCGGGCAGGTACGCGGTGATGATCTCGATCTCGGCGCGTTCCTTGTCGGCCGCCTCAGTCACGATCGGCGGCCGCGAATGCCTCGACCGACTCACGGCGCGATCTTGACCTCGCGCGTCAGGACCGCGACGACCTCGTCATCGGTCAGGTCGCGGCCGGCCGTCTTCTGCACGTTGTAGGCAGCCGCAATCACCATCCGCAGCGTGTCGCGACGTAGCTCGTCGCGATCGCGGATGGCCGTCTGAAGGTCTTGCTGGAGCCTACTTGAGAGAGTCACCGGATGGGTTCCTCGGGGGCTGGCGCGCCCGGCGGCCGCCGGACTCCTACTCGGTGCGGGCGGCCTTCTTGCGCTTCGCTTCCTTGCGCTTGCGCTTGACGCTGGGCTTCTCGTAGTGCTCGCGTCGGCGAGCCTCGGCCAGGATGCCGCTCTGCTGGATCTTCTTGTTGAAGCGTCGCAGGGCACTCTCGAAGGACTCGTTTTCGCCTACGCGGACCTCAGCCAATCCGGAATCACCTCCCACCGGCACGTCTACGGCCCGTCACCATCCCCGGCGCCGGGGTCCGAGAGGAAGTGCGCGCGGTGTGCGCGGGGCGCGCTTGCGGCGCGCGGTTGACCGCGCTGGGCGGCGAAGTCTAGCCGCCGCAGGCCGACCCGGAACCGCGCCCGCGCAGCTGCATTCCGCTGCCACGTGTCGAGCGGCAAAGACTCCGCCAACGCGCCGCAGCGAGCAGTTCACTCGACGCGCATGTGGCAGCTACCTGATCCGCGCACGTTCGATTCGTTGATCGACCTGATCGAGGACGCCGCGTACGCGCTACGCCGGACGCGAGCAGATGGCGCTGCGGACCGACGACGGGCTGCATCTGCCGTGGACGCGCGGCTGACGTTGACCACCACTCCAAGCTCGTCGCCTGGCGCCTGCAGCGCGCTGGGGCTGCAGCCCGGCGACCGACTGCTCACCTGGAGCCCATCGACGCCCGGCCTGCCGGCGGTCTACTTCGGGGCGATGCGCGCCGGCGTCGTCATCGTGCCGCTCGACCTGCGCATGGCGCCGGACGTGCTGCAGCGCATCGCGACCGCCGCCGACGCGCAGTGGCTGGCCATCGGCACGGGCCTCGACGCGCCCGATCCGGCCGGCCGGGCCTGGCCCACCTGAACATCCGCACGGTCGAGTGGCTGGCCGCCGAGCCCGCGCACCAGGACGCCGACGACAGCTGACGAAGGCGGCCTCGATGTCCACTTCCCGGCCGACTGGGAGGCGCAGGTCGACGCATGGCCGCGCCCGACCCGCGACACGCTGTTCGAGGTCATCTACACCTCGGGCACGACCGGCGCGCCCAAGGGCGTGATGCTCAAGCCACGGCACGATCCTGTCCACGCTCGAGGCGATCGGCCGATCCTGCCGCCGCGCGAGCACCGCACGGTCTCGCTGCTGCCGCCCTCGCACCTGTTCGAGCAGGCGCCGGTGCTGTTCTTCGGCACGATGATCGGCGCCCACATCCTGTACGTCCGCTCGCGCACCCCGCGCGTCATCTTCGAGGCGCTGCGCGAGGAGCGCGTGACCACGATGGTCGTCGTGCCGCAGCTGCTCGAGCTCTTCTGGCTGGGCCTCGAGCGCGAGGTCAAGCGCCAGGGCAAGGAGAGAGCCGTTCAACCTCGGCGCGCACGGATCGCGCGGCTGTCTGCCCTACTGGGCGCGCCGGCTGATGTTCCGGTCGGTCCACGCCCAGCTCGGCGGCGCGCTGCGCCTGATGGTTTCCGCCGGCGCCTACCTGCCGCCGGCGCTTCAGCAGGGCATGGGAGGATCTCGGCGTCGTCGTCCTGCAGGGCTACGGCGCGACCGAGTGCGGACCGGCTGCGGCAACGCGCGTGCGGCGACCACCCCACCGCCACGGTCGGCAAGACGACCGCACCGGTGCAGGTCAGGCTGGCCGCAGGCAGACGAACGAGATCCTGATCGGCGGCCCGACCGTCTTCGACGGCTACTGGCAGGACCCCGCGGCGACGGCCGCGGTGATGACCGCCGACGGCTGGTATCACACCGGCGACGTGGGCCGCTTCGACCAGTCGCGGCAACCTCGTGCTGATGGGTCGGACCAAGAACATCATCGTGCTGCCCAACGGGCTCAACGTGTACCCCGAGGACATCGAGAACGTGCTCGAGCGAGGTCGGTCTCGAGCAGGCGGTCGTGCATCGAGACCGCGCCCGGCCGGATCGAGGCGGTCGTCCTGTCGCCCGACGCTCCGCCGATGATCACCCCCAACCTGCCCGCCCCGCCGCGCCGGCCAACGCGCGGAGGAGCTGGCCGCCCTCCGCGCGCGGATCGAGCCGCTTGATCCGGCAGGCCAACTGCACGACTCGGCCAGCACCAGCGCCTCGACGACTTCCGCGTCTGGCCGGAGGCCGACTTCCCGCGCACCCACACGCTCAAGATCAAGCGCACCGAAGTCCAGCGCTGGGCCGGCGCCGACACGCCGCTGCCGATCCAGGACTAGAGCTTCAGCCGGGCGGCCAGCCCATTGACCGTCCACCCATCAGGTGGAAGTGCAGGTGATCGACGCTCTGGCCGGCCGCGGCACCTGAGTTCGTAACCAGTCTGAAGCCGGCATCGGCAACTCCGGCATCACGGGCGAGTTGAGCCGCGACAGCAAACATGCGTCCGAGCATCGGTCCGTGCTCTTGGGTCAGCTCGGCTGCGCTGGCGATGTGGGCGCGCGGGATCAACAACAGGTGAGTGGGTGCCTTGGGCGAAATGTCGCGGAAGGCCAGCACCAGATCGTCGCTGTGGACTATGTCGGCCGGCACCTCGCCGGCCGCGATGCGGCAGAAGAGGCATGCGGGCTCGTCGGTGCTTGTTTCATGGACCAACGCTAGTCGTGCGCCTCTTCGCCTACAACCTCCACCACCTGGTCCGCGACCCGGCCGACTTCCTCCACCAACTCGGAGAAGTCGCGGCCGTGAAGAGCAAGCGCGAAATGATCGCCGTAGGCGCTGGCAAACCGGTCTCGCTCGACGAGTCGGACCACGCCGTCGATGTCGCGCAAGACGGACTCGGCAGTTGGGATGAAGTACGCATATGGCGCGATGCCACTCGATCGAGCTGGCTTGCCGATTTGTTCGCGGAATGTGGCTTCGTGGATAAGGAACAGCAGGTGATCGTGACCGGGTAGAAAAGACTGGTCGGGTGCCTCCCAGTCATCGCCGACGAGCGCCAGCTGCACCTCGACCGAGCCAGCGTTGCGCGACACGGGCTCACCCTTCAGGATCTCGCCGATCTCTATCCGGGCATACGCGAATTGTTCTGGCGCCGCGCCATCGCTGCCTACCCACTGTTCGCCGACATAGACCTCAAGAATCCTGCCCCGGACGACCAGGTCGACACTCGCGGTCATGTCGACGAGCGTCTCGAACTGATGGTCCATCAGGATCGGTGGAAGCTGCTGGATGATGGGATCCCAAAATCGATCTGAGATCTCGCTGGCCTCATTCGCGGTCGCGACCGGCGTGGGTGAAACCTCGGCTGTCGGAGATGGCGGCGCAGCCACGGTGGCAGTGGGCGCCGGCGACTCTTCGCCGTTGGATGGCCTCACCAAGCTCGTCGCCAGTCCGACGTCCGTGGGCGCCGGTGTCGGCGATTCGGCGCCCGGTCTGGCCGGACCGGGCAGTGAGAAGGCCGCCAGGCTTATGAGAACGGCAACGCCGAGGACTCCAGCAAATCCGAGTCCCGCTCTGCCGAGGCGACGTCGATCCCGTGACTTCATATCCCGTACAAGTTGCAGGCGATGGTCAACGCGTTGGGCACCGGGCTGGGACGTGGAAGGCAATCCTCCAGATGCTCTCGATCATGCGCATCGGGGTTCGTGGGTAGGCCCGTGGGATCGCTGTATTCGAGGCAACTGACGCGCGTGGAGTGATTGGGATTGCCATACAGTCCTGGGTGTTGCAGTCCCAATGTGTGTCCGAGTTCGTGGCAGGAAACCCAATTACGACAGGTCCAAGTACTAGCGTAGATGCAATCTGCTCCACTGGGCCGATGCGGGTCAAACCGGATGAGCTGATTTGAGCACCAACGGTAGTAACCGCCGCCGCCGCCGAACGTCGAGGCAGCTGTGCACGTGGTGTAACCCATGCGATACCCTGGCCCGTCGGGATGTCCCAATCGCGGACCCTAACGTCCGTATCGCTTCCGAGCGATGTGTCGATGACCGCAACGATGTTCGGATTGCTGTCGTAGTCGTAACTCAATGAGTTGGTGAGCGCCGTCCTGAAGTTTGAGGAGATGTCGGAGTCAATGTATACACGGTGAAAGGTGTCTTGCGGCGTGCACTCGCTGAGTTGGGCGATGGCTTGCCCTTCGCCTGCGTGGGTGCAGGCCACGGATGATCCTGCCCACACACCAGCTCCCCAATTGTCGGCAACTACTGACGTGCCAGAGATCAAGACCATCAGGGTGGCACAGAGGACCGCGACGACCGGCCCTCTTGCGGCGAACTGGCCACTCATTGAAACCTACGATCCTCGAACGCGCCCGTTCTGCTCGCAGCCAGTTAGCCGAATGCCACTTGTCGGCACTGGTCGACGCGGGACGAGATTTTACATGACCGGGTCAAGGATTGTCCCCCGCCTAGGCTTGCATGGACCAGGCAAAGACGAAGTCGGCGGCGACGCGGAGGGTTTCGATCAACCCCCGCCAACCAAGCGACCGCCAAGCCTGATCTCCGCAGAAGCTCGACGGTCATTCTCAAAACGTGGGCTTGGTCGACATCAGGAAGGCAATCAAACCAATCAACCCGGCCATGACATAGGAAACGTAGCGCTGACGGCGCGCCCAACCGCGCCAGCGGTCGCGCGCCTCGTCGCTGATGTCGGGCCGAAAGCGCAAGAGACGAGCCAGCCCGGGTCGTTGAATGAAGAAGGCCAGCAGCAGGTTGGCGGCGTAAACGACCAGCGCGATGACCAGCCACGGCTGGGTGAACAGCTGCGCACCCAGCGTCAGAACCAGCAGCACGCCGGTAATCGCCAAACCGGCACCCACGATGAGCGTGCCGTTGCGCTGCAGCCAGAACAGCGCGCGCGCGACGCGACCCTGGCTCTCGGTCCATTTCCCGCCACGCAGCCGGAGTGCGAAGGGCAACAGCATGCTCGGCAGGAAGAGCGAAATCGCCAGGCCACGTGCGTAACGACGATGATCGGGAACAGACCAGCCAGCGTCATGCTCTCGCCGTCCGAGCCGCGAGCGCAACCCAGTCCGACTCGACCAACCGCCCAATGACCATCAGTCCGGCCGAGTCAAACGCCGCCCTGACCTCAGCTTCACGGTCGTGGAAGATGCCGCTGGCGAGCAGCACTCCGCCCGGCGCCAGCACCGCTAGCCAGTTCAGACGCGAGATCGATCAAGACGCTGGCGATCAGATTGGCGAGCACAACGTCGAACGTGGCCGGCTGCACCAGCGGCAGGCTGCCGCGCTCGAGCGACGATCAGTCCGGCCATGTTGTTGAGCGCCGCGTTCTGGCGGGTGACTTCGACGGCAAGCGGGTCGATGTCGACGCCAAGGACTTCGCGCGCTCCGAACAGCCCCGCGGATACCGACAGGATGCCCGAGCCACAGCCCACGTCGAGCACTCGCGCTCCGGCGAGGTGACCATCCTGGGCGAGGTCCTCGATGCCGGCCAGGCACAAGCGCGTCGTGGGATGCAGTCCGGTCCCAAACGCCATGCCCGGATCGATGTTGATGACGACATCACCCGGGCTGGGTTCAAATTCGCGCCAGGTGGGGCGGATGACCGTCTGTCGGCCAACGCGCAGGACCGGGAAGTGTTCCTTCCATGCCTCGGCCCAGTCCTCCTCGTGCACGACGCCGACCGTGAGTTCGCCGATCGGTCGCAGCTCGAATGCCTGGAGGTGGCCCAGATCGCGCCGGACCTGCTCGATAGCGGCGCGCGCCGCGGCCCGATCGACGGCTGAGACGTAGCCGCGGATGGTTGCCGGCCGCGCCGCTATCGAAGCGTGCCGAGAGGCCCTCGTCGAGCAACTCGAACGGCGCCTCGACGGCGACGCCGCCGGGGCAGGCGCGCGACAAGGATCTCGCTGACCTGCTCGACGGCCTCCTGGTCGGCCTCGACGGCCAGCTCGTACCAGCTGCCGCCGGCCGACAGCCCTCGTCGGCAGGTGACCGGACTGCTGACCGGTCAGCTGATCGCGTCCCGCAGCCGGTCGCGCAGCCCTGGCCGCGCGCGCCGACGCCGGCCGCCCTGTCGGCCGGCGCGCCTCTTCCGGCGGTTGCGTCGGACGCCGCCGGCCGTCGGGGTCGACCTCGCCCAGCTCGATCGCGAGCTGTTCGAGCAGCTCGCGCTGGCGGGCCGTGAGTCGCTGCGGGACGCGCATGTCGACCAGGACGTGCAGGTCGCCGCGCGTGCCCGGCCGGCGCAGATGTGGCACGCCCCGTCCGCGCAACCTGATCTCGCTGCCCGCCTGGGTGCCGGCCTTGATCTCGATCTGCTCCTCGCCGTCGGCGGTGGGCACGGTCAGGCGCGCGCCGAGAGCGGCCTGGGTGATGCGACAGCGGCAGCTCGTAGTACAGCTCGGTGTCGCGGCGGCGCAGTTGCGGATGGGACGCCACGTGGACGACGACGTACAGGTTGCCCGGCACGCCGCCGCGCGGCGCTGCCTCGCCCTCGCCCGACAAGCGCACCTGGTGGCCCTCGTCGATGCCCGCCGGAATGGTCACCCGCAGCGTGCGCTTGCGCTCGACGCGCGCCGTCGCCACGGCAGGCGTGACACGGCGTCTCGACGATCGTGCCCGTGCCGCGGCAGCGATCGCACACGCTCACGTTGACCATCTGCCCGAGCATCGTCGAGCGAACGTGGCGGATCTCGCCGCTGCCCTGGCAGCGCGGACAGGTCAGCGGTGAAGTGCCCGGCGCGGCCCCCTCACCGCGACACGTTTCGCAGCGCGCGAGGCTGGTGAACTCGATCTCCTTCTCGGCACCGGCGATCGACTCGGCGAACGTCAGCTGCAGGTCGTAGCGCAGATCGGCGCCGGTCGGCACGCTGGGTCGCCGGCCGCCGCCCGTAGCGCCGCCGAAGACCGCGTCGAAGAGGTCGCCGAAACCCTGGAAGCCGCCCTGGAAGCCGCCGAATGGGTCGAAGCCCTCGCCGGCGCCACACGCCGGCCGCGGCCGAACATGTCGTAGGCCTGCCGGCGCTGCGGATCGGACAGCACCTGGTAGGCCTCGTTGATCTCCTTGAAGCCGATCGTGAGCCTCGGCCGAGGTGTTGACGTCGGGGTGCCACTGCTGGGCCAGCTTGCGGAACGCGCGCTTGACCTCGTCGTCCGCGGCGCCGCGTGGCACGCCCAAGAGGTCGTAGTAGTCGCGCTGGGTGGCCATGCGCCACCGAGTATAGGGACGGGCTACAGTTCGGCCCCGTGAGCATCGAGCTGTCCGTCGCCGCCGCCCGGCGCTTCCTCGTCGCCCGCCATGGCCTAGCGCCGCCGCGCGCCCTGCCGGCTGAGCCCGAGAGCGTGCTGGCGGTCATCGAGCGGCTGGGCGTGCTCCAGTTCGACCCGCTCGAGGTGCCCGGCGCGCGCAACCACGACCTCGTCCTGCATGCGCGCATCAACGGCTACCGGCGCGAGTGGTGCGACGGAGTGGCTGTACGGCGCCGATCGGCGGCTGTTCGAGGTCTACAACAAGAGCCTCAACATCGTGCCGCTCGACCAGCTGCCGCACTACCGCGTCGCGTGGGAGCGCCAGCGAGAGCACTACGAGCAGGGCATCCTGTCCGAGCACGTCGATGTGGTCGCCGACGTCCTGGCCGGGCTGGCGGCCGAGGGCCCGCTCTCGACCGACGCCTTCGCCCACCACTCACATGCGATCGACTGGTGGTGGGCGCCGACGCGGGCGGCGCGCGCTGTGCTGGAAGCGCTCTTCGTGACCGGTCGCGTCGGCATCAGCAGGCGTGACGGCAACCGGCGCTACTACGACCTGATCGAGCGGCTCGTGCCGCCCGGCCTTCTCGCGCGGCCAGAATCGGAAGAGGACGCGATGAGGCACCGCCTGTTGTCGCGCTTCCGGGCCGTTGGCCTGACCACGCCGTCGGCCAACGCCGAGGTCATCGTCGGTACCGGCAAAGCGCCCGAACGGCAGCGACGGACACGTGAGCTGGTCGAGTCGGGTGCCCTCGTCGCGGTCGAGGTCGAGGGCCTCAAGGGACCCCGCTACATCGTCAGCGAGGAGCAGGGGCTGCTCGAGTCGGTTCTGGAACAAGGCACGAATGGCGGCCCGCCCGGCGTTGCCTTCATCGCCCCGCTCGACCCGCTGGTCTGGGACCGGCGGCTGCTGCGCGACCTGTTCGTGTTCGACTACATCTGGGAGGTCTACGTGCCCGAGCCCAAGCGGCGCTGGGGCTACTACGTCCTGCCGATCCTGTTCGGCGACCGCCTCGTCGGCCGCTTCGAGCCGCGCCTCGATCGCGCGACGCGCACGCTGCGCATCGTCGGCACCTGGTGGGAAGACGGCTTCTCACCGCGGAGCGCCGATGGCTTCGTCCATGCCATGCGCACCGCGCTTGGCGCATACGCCAGCTTCGTCGGTGCGCGGTCGCTCGAATGGGCGCCGGCGACCGGCTCGGCCGGCCGGCTGTTCGGTCGCATCGGTCATCGGTGACGGCTCGTGGACCGGCATCGGCCCGGTCGAGCGTGGACCAATAGCGCTAGATCGCGGGGCTCCGGCCTGAGGAAGGACTCGCCACTAGGGGCACGCGATCGTGTCGGCCCCCATCTGGTAAAGGAACTCGTCGTCGGCGTCGGGCGAGCCGCGGCCCATCGCGAGCATCCACGAGTCATCCACCGAAGTGGGAGTTGAGCCGCGCATCGCGATGGCATACGGGGTGCCCAAATAGGGCGGCTGCCACCGCTCGAAGATGAGAGCGACGCGCTGGCCGGAGCACCGCGCCGCCACGAAGCGGACGTGAAGTGGCCATAGGAGCGGTGCCTCTGCGCTGATCCTGCGACGTGCGCCGTCGACGAAGCGAGCGAGAGAAGCCGGAGCGGGAGCGTCCGGCAGCACGACTGGCGGCAGCAGTGTGACCGCGAGGGCCAGAGCACAGAGCCCGAGCACGAACACGCCAAGGACACGACGTAGTTTCATCCTCGGCCTCCAATCGCTCTCGCGCTCGACCTTGAGACGCGCCCGCGTGCCGGCTGGTGACGCGTCCGACGATTGCGCGAGAGCGCGCCAGTCACCTGCCCTGCTCCAATTCAAGGCCTGCCTCTAGGGCGCGCAATCCCCGGGTGGATAGCTGGGCGGTCGGCCGCCGGGCCCGAGCAGGGGCGGGCCCGACCAGACCTCCAGTCTTCCGCAAGATAGGTACACGCGTTGGCCGCTCCCAACGACGCCTCCACCGGGTACGGCGCGGGAACCTGGCGTCTGGACCTGCAGCGAAAGCAACGCTCGGCCCGATGCCGTCTCGATCTCGATCATCCACGGCGGGGGCGGCAAACGGCTCGGCTCGATCGGGTCTTGCGCCTCGCCCGCCCCGAAGTTGCCGATCACTCGGCCGTTGACCACCAGCGTGACCGGCAGCGTCGTCTGGTTCGAGATCGCGAGATGCAGGTCCGGCGTCGGTGCCGGGCCGAATGTGCACGAATGGTGCACCACACGAGCTTGTCCGGTCGCCGGTCAGCTGTGCGAATGAATCCTAGCCTTCCACATCTCGCGGGCTGCCAAGCCGCTGGTGAGAGCCAGGGTGGCGCTGATAACAATCGGCAAAGGCTCGCCCCAACCCTGAAGATTCGAACGTAGACCGAACAGGACGAAGGTCAGCAGCCCGGCGAGGCCAGCGCCCACCACCGCCCCCGTCAGCCCGCGCCGGCCACCGACCCCGATCAGGACCGCCAAGGCCAGGCCCGTGCCCACGAACGCGACCTGGCCCAGGTCGGCGAGGAAATTGGATGCCCCGCCACCATTAGTCTGCCCCGCCACCTTTAGCACGATCAGGACGGCGCTAACTCCTCCCCACAGTCCTGCAGCCGACCATCGCACCATCGGTCGTCCCTCATGCCTGCTGCCGATCGGCAGCATGCTGCGATCCTACTCGCCGGGTGTCGGGCGCGATCGGCAAGGAGACGCCGTGGTGGGCGAGCGTGCGTCAAGCACATCTGAAACTCCCAGCACTCGGCACCGCGCTGGACTGCGAGGAAATCGCCGCGCTGCTCGACTGAGGGACAATGGCGTAGATGGGCGACAAACAATCCCCGGCCGACCTCGACAAGCTCACTCGGCTCACCGAAAACATTCGGACGGAACTGCTTGCGGTGAATGCCCTGCTGAACGTTGGCTTGTCGCCCGAGCAGATCGACCGCATGGCATGGGCTATCGCGACCAACATCGACTATGCGTTCGAGGTCAGGTGGTCGCCCCGGTGGGAGGGTCGAAGGGACGGCGAGCCGGATCCGAACTGACCCAGTACCACAGGGAAGTGTCGCCAGCGTGGGCGAGCGTGTGCAGATGTCACTTGGGCGTGGTCTACCGAAGGCATTCGTGGCCAGCCAGTTGACGTTCGCATTCAGCAGGCGCACGGTGACACCATGACGGTGGCCCGCCCGGGTTTCCACGGCGTCCTGATCGGCCTTGTCCTGGCCGCCTTGATCGCCGCCGCAGGATGCAGCGCGGTTCAATCGCAGGCGTTGCTCGCGACGCTGCCAACCAGTGCCGGCGGAGTCACCTTCGACACCTCACGCGTGATCGACGACTCGCTTTGGGTCGGACACCCGGTGGACGACGTTCTTGCCACGCTCGGCAAACGTCGGTCGGACGCAACGATTGTCGATCGATATCCCAGCACCGGCGAGGGCGGCAGCATCGGCGCCTTCGTCGTCAACGGAGTGTCGGGTGACGTCCTGCTCGACACTGTCGTCCAGACGTGGCACGCACCCGCCGTCGTCGGTCGTGCGCAGACGACGATCGGCGACCGTGACGTCTGGGCGCTAGATATGCGTGGCGGCGATGTCTTCCTGGCATATCGGCGTGGATCGACCGTCTACTGGGCCGATTCGGATGACCGGTCGCTCGCCGAGGAGTTCATCGCGGCAATGCCCTGACCGACGGCTCTCGCATGGGCGAGAGTGCGGCTATGTCACCAGAGCATGATGCGCGCCGGCGCACCGCGGACAGTTACAGTCAACGGACATGGCACGGATGGCGATTTTGGGACTAACGGTGTTGCTCGCTATCAGCGCCACCGGCTGCCAGCAGCCCGGCACGATCTCAACCGGTCCGGATGGTCTGCGTACCTTCGCCACGGATCCCAACGTTCTTTGCAACGCAAGCCGCTACCTACCCGGTTTCTCAGCGGTGCTGGCCGGGGACCCGAACGACCCGGAACGAGTGTGGCTTGTCGGCGCAAATGTTGCCCCGTCGAAGCCTCGCGTCTCCGTGGTATGGCCGCAGGGCTTCCACGTCCGCTTCGAACCGGACGCCGTGCTGTACAACGAGAAAGATCTCCCTGTGGCCCGTCAGGGAGAGACGGTGACCTTCCCGCAGGTGGACACCTCGAAGCACGCCGGGACGTACGCTGACCCGATTCTCGCTTACGGCATCATTTTCAACCGGTGCTACCCGGCCTAGGCAACACCTAGCGCCAAGTTGGACAACCCCGGCGTGGCAGAGCGTGCGCTAATAACCCTCGGGCGCAATCGCGATGCATGCCTGTGGACGTCTACCGGCACATAGAAGCGATGGCAGCGGTTTCGGCCGGAGTCACCGCCGAGGACAGCGGAACATCACGGAGCGTGCGCTCGTCCCGTCGATGATGGATGGCTCACGAGAAGGCGAAACATGACAATCCGGTCCGCGCTGCTGATGATCGCATGCGTTGGTCTGGTTGGATGTGCGTCCCTCTCTCCATCGCCGTCGCCGACCGAGGCGTCTATTCAGCTTCGGTTCATGGTTGACGAGTGGTGCCCGCCCGTCGCCGTGCAGTTGCCGTTGACCTTCAGGATCGACTCGGCGGCCGACGAGGACGTCGTTGCCGTCACCATGAACGGAACCCAATACCACGTGTGGTGGTCGGAGGGGTTCCGTGGCGGCACCACCTCCGATCCAGTCGTGCGGGACCCGACCGGTCAGATTGTCGCGCGAGACGGGGAGGTTATCCGCGATTATGTGCTCCACGGCTATGACGTGTGCGCCACCGGCGACTCGATCTACGTGCTCCTCGCCGGGCCCTCCATGTCGGAGACGCCGGCGGCTTCGCCAGTGGCTCTCAATGTTCAGGCGACGATCATCGATCAATGCGGGTCGGAAGGCGGCTGTGCCTACTACGCCGACCTTGATGGGCCGGGCGGGCAGTGGCACGCCAAGTTCGCCTGGGGTCGAGGCGGTGGCGCGCTCGTCATCGACGAAGGTCTGCCGGCCACTCTTGCGCTTGGCGACTACACCCTCACCCTAACGTCGTACGTGGTTTCAGACGTCATTGTGAACAACGAGCCGCCGCAGGAGTCGCTTGATGCGAGTTGCTCGGCGGACTTCACCGTCGCGCCAGGGCAGTTGCCGATCTTCGCCCGAGGCACGTTCCAAGCCGACGAGTGCTCGGTCTTGGTTCGCGGTCCGCTGGCCGCCCTCTCGCCTGCGTAGACTGCTGCCCAGGCTAGGGCGTACCACGCCAGCCGGGTAAGTCAACCTGTCATGTGCCACGGTCCCGTCTCCCGAGGGGCGATAATCGGGACCTAGGAGGAACCATGGCATCCGTAGCCGATTCGATGGTCGTCACGACGATCCCGGGGGCCGACGTAGACCGAGCGTCGCCGCTCTACCGCGACGTGCTCGGGCTGCGAGCGGGAGCCATCCCAGGCTGAGCCCGACGCCACGCTACAAGGGATCAACGAGGAGGTCGTATGGACGGATTTCGGGCGGCAGTTCTGCGTACTGGTAGCAACGTCGCGGCCTGGCCGAACATCGGCCTGGGCATCGGCGGCGGCAGGATTGGCGGACTGCCGGCGCCCTTCGACGCCGTGGCGGGCAACCGCCTGGTCGGGCCGTCGGGCAGCCATCCGCTGGCCGCGATCGGCATGGAGGAGCTTGTGGCGCCATCGTCGGGCGGCCTGGCGGGCGAGATCACGATCAATGAGCCTGTCCGCATCGGCGAGGGGATCGCCGGTCGGCTGACGGTCACCGCACACAAGGACATCAAGGCCCGCTCGGCCGTGTTCCGCCTGGTGGGCGCGCTGATCACCGAGCACCAGCACTCGCGCGAAGAGCGCGACAGCCAGGGCAAGGTCGTTCGCACCGAGCAGTGGGTCCAGGTCAACGGCAAGGTCTTCGAGGAGCTGCCCTTCAGCCAGCCGCCACTGCCCACGTCCCTCGCCGCCGGCCAGAGCTTCGAGACCGAGTTCAGCCTGCCCGCGCCGCGCCTTGGGCCGGTCTCGGCGCACATGGGCAGCGCGGTGCTGGCCTGGGCGCTCGACGCCAAGTGGGACATCGCCATGGGCGGCGACGAGCGCGTCACGGCCCTGGTCATGGTCCGCCAGAACATCGACTACCTGCGCTCGGGCGCGGTTCGCCTCGCTCCCGGCGCGCTGTTCGACGCGTGGCAGGTGGGCGACGCCTCCATCGCCGTCGCGCCGCTGCCGCCGATCGCCGCCGGCTCGGAGATCGACGTGACCGTCACCTGGCCGGGTGCCGGCGCGGGTCGTGGCGGCCGGCTGGAGCTGCAGGCCGACGTTGACGCGCCCAACAAGCTGTCGGGCGTGGTGCTCTGGTCGATGGCGATCGACCCGCAGGCCTTCCGCTCCGGCACGACGGTCAGGATCCCGATCCCCGCCGACGCACCGCCCACGCTGGCCGACCAGGGCGTCGGCGTCAGCTACCGCATCAGGGCGCTGGTCGACCGCGCGCTTCGGTCGGACCTCGCCGTGGAGCGCGCGCTGGCGGTGATGGGATGACGCGCAACTGGCTTCGCTTGGCCACCATCCTGGCCGCACTGGCCTGGGCAACCGCCGCCTGCTACTCGCGACCGGCGCTCACCTTCACGCCCGACGCGCTGCCCGACGCGGCAGTCGGCCTGTCTTACAGCGCGGTGATCATGGTTGCCG
Organism: uncultured Chloroflexia bacterium; assembly: GCA_963704145.1. Classification (GTDB taxonomy): domain Bacteria; phylum Chloroflexota; class Limnocylindria; order Limnocylindrales; family CSP1-4; genus JALYGJ01. The sequence continues at coordinate 642,984 of CAVPHB010000006.1, read as the reverse complement.
GCAACCAGACGCCGGTGGGCAATATCTCGGCCGACTCAGGTCTGCCGCCCGGCCTATCACTGGAGTGGGTCTGGTCGGCCGATCGCAACCGTGCGGACCTGAATGGCACACCGACGACCGCCGGCACGTATCAACTGACGATCAGCGCCTGGTGCCTGGGCACCAACATCACGGGCCAGACCGGCTCACGCCAGTACAGCCTCGTGGTCCGCTGACCGACCCACGGGCCTACTTGAGCAGCATCCTGCCCATGCGGCGCGAGGCGATCCACAGGCAGACGGCGCCCAGCACGAACAGGTAGCCGACGTCGATCGCCATCGACCAGCCCAGATGGCCCGTGGTCAGCCCGCGCACCAGGTCGATGCCGCGGTACAGCGGCGAGAACTCGACGAGGATGCGCAGCGGCTCGGGATAGGTGCTGATCGGGAAGAACGTGCCGCTGAACAGGAACAGCGGCAGCACGAACACGAAGAGCAGGTCGAGGTCCTGCCAGCTGCGCATGAAGGTCACCGCCACCAGGCCGGCGGCGGCCGTGGCGAAGCCGATCAGCATCGACGCCGGCAGGGCCAGCACGCCCCACGCCGACGGCACCAGGCCCAGAGCGAACATCACGACCAGGAAGCCGAAGCCGTACAGCGCGCCGCGGCCAAGGGCCCAGATCACCTCGCCCAGGGCAATGTCGCCGACGTTGAGCGGCGTGGCGAGCATGCCCTCGTAGGCCTTCTCGTAGCGCAGCCGGAAGAACATGTTGGTGCTGTCGTAGACGGCGCCGTTCATCGAAGCGGTGGCCAGCAGCGCCGGCGCGACAAAGACCGAGTACGAGATCAGCTCGCCGCCTGGACCCACGACCGTGCCGATCAGGCTGCCCAGCCCGAAGCCGATGCCGAGCAGGAAGAAGAGCGGCTCGAAGAAGCCCGAGAAGATGACCATCCAGCCACGCCGGAAGATGAACCGGTTGCGCTCGAGGATGTGGACCGAATGGCGGCTGCCCAAGGGCAGCACGCGCGTCGCGCCGATGGCCGCCATCGCTAGACCACGAGCCGGCGGCGGAAGGTGCGGAACGCGATCAGCGTACCGATGGTCGCCATGGCCAGCAGCACCGCGATGTGGATGCCGAGCACGACCGGGTCAAGGTCGTGGCCGATGGCCAACCGCCGGGCCAGGTCGACGCCATGGAAGAGCGGCGTGAACCAGGCCACCGGCTCGATCGCGTCGGGCAGCTGCTCGATCGGAAAGAAGGTGCCGCTGAACAGGAAAAGCGGGGTGATGATGAAGCGGAAGACGACGGCGAACGAGTTCTCCTGTTTGCGCGTGGCCGTCCAGGCGGCCATGGGCATGCCGAAGGCGACGCCGGTCAGGATCGCCGCTGGCCAGGCCAGCACGAACGTGGCCGACGTCACGGCGCCGAAGACGACCATCACGATCAGGAAGACGCCACTGACGATGCCGATGCGCACGATCAGCCAATACAGGTGGCCCAGAACGATGTCGCGCACGCCCTGTGGCGTGCCGATCATGGCCTCGAAGGTCTTGTTCCATTTGAAGCCGGCGAACAGCGGCCACGACGATTCGACCGTTGCCGTCTGCATCGCCTGGGCCGCCAGCAGGCCGGGGGCGAGGAAGACCAGGTAGGGCACGCCGCCGAACGTGGTCATGTTGGGCACCAGGCTGCCCAGCACGACGCCCATCGCCGACAGGTACAGGATCGGCGAGAGGATGGTGCCGAAGAACGTGCCGCGCCAGATGCGGCGGTAGACGAGCAGGCTGTGCTCGAGCTTGCGGACGCCGGCGATGGCGGTCATCGGCTGGCCTGCATGTGCGGCCTACTCGACCAGGGTCCGACCGGTGAGGCGCAGGAAGACGTCCTCCAGGCTGCTGCGCCGAACCAGGACGCGTCTCCGGGCTGCAGCCCGCGCTCGTGCGCCGCGCACCGCGACCGCCTCGCCGTCGGCGGCGTAGACCAGGACGCGGTCGGGCAGGTGCTCGATGCGCTCGCCCAGCCCGTCGAGCTGGCCGTCGAGCGTCTCCTGCACGCCGACGGGAAAGCGCAGCTCGAGCACCTCGCGCGTGGCGTACTGCTCGATCAGCGCGCGCGGCGAGCCCTCGGCCACGATCTTGGCCTTGTCCATGACCACGAGCCGGTCGCACAGCTGCTCGGCCTCGTCCATGTAGTGCGTCGTGAGCACCAGCGTCGTCCCGCGCTGCTTGAGCCGGTACAGGCGGTCCCAGACCAGGTGCCGAGCCTGCGGGTCGAGGCCGGTCGTCGGCTCGTCGAGCAGCAGCAGGTCGGGCTCGTTGATGAGGGCGCGGGCGATGGTCAGGCGGCGCTTCATGCCGCCCGACAGCGGCTCGACCTGGTCGTTGCGCGCGCTCGATCAGCTGCACGAACTCGAGCAGCTCGTCGGCGCGGCGGCGCGCCTCGCGATCGAGATGTCGAAGTAGCGCCCGTAGATGAGCAGGTTCTCCAGCACCGTCAGCTCGGTGTCGAGGGTGTCCTGCTGGGGCACCACGCCGAGCCGCGCGCGGATCCGCGGCCGTTGCTCTGCGGGGTCCATGCCCAGCACGTCCAGGTCGCCCTCGGTAACGCGGCGAGACGCACGCGATCATGCGCATGGTCGAGGTCTTGCCGGCCCCGTTGGGCCCGAGGAAGCCGAACGACTCACCGGCCGCGACGTCGAAGTCGATGCCGTCGACGGCGGTGAAGTTGCCGAAGCGCTTGGTCAGCGCGCGGGCATGGATGAGCGGCGCGCTGTCGGTCGTCGGGGTGGACACCGGCAGATGGTAGCGCGGAGCCGCCGGCGGCCATGTCGGCGGACATTCGTTACTCTGAACGCCAAGTGAACTGGATCCCCGAACCGGTGCGTGAGCTGATTGACGCGGCCCTGGTCACCGAGTTGACCGTCGTCCGGCACGACGGCCGCCCGATCACCTACCCGCTCATCCCGATGTGGGATGGCGAGCGGATCGTGATGACCTCGAGCATCCTCTTCTCGCGCAAACTCGAGCACCTCAAGGACAACGCCCGCGTCTCGCTCTCCTTCAGCGACCCGGTGGCGCTGCTCGGGCGCGCGGATCGAGCCACGATCCAGGGCGACGCGGTGGTGATCGACGGCGACCCGCACACGGACTGGGAGCGAACCCTGCCGCTCTGGTCGGCCAAAGAGCCGGTCATCCTCCAGTTCCTCAAGGCGCGCGTCGCCTTCCCGCTCTTCTTCGAGCGCTCGGTCATCGAGGTGACTCCGCGGCGCGTGTACTACTGGGCCGACGGCGACACGTCGGCCGCGCCGCAGGTCACCAGCGCACCGGTCGCGACCGACAAGGCGGCCTGAGATGGACGTGCGTGCCGGGGTTTCGATGTTCTCCGCAGAGGAGGGTCTGCGCCGCTTGGCCGGTTTTCCCTTTGCCCTGCTGACCTGGGTCGACGAGGACGGCTACCCGATCAGCGCGGCGATCAAACCGCAGTTCGACGCCGCCGCGGGGAGCATTTCCTTTGCCCAGCCGGCCGAGCTGGCCGTGCCCATCGGCCGCGAGATCAGCCTGACCGGCAGCCACATCCGTCCGCAGGCAGGCGTCGGTTACGACGAGCGGCGGCACGTGACGGTGTGGGGCGTTGCCGAGCGCCAGACAGACGGCCGCCTGGGGTTCAAAGCCAGCACGGCGTGGGGCTGGGACGAGGCCTCGATTCCCTTCCCCGAATACGTCGAGCGCCAGGTCGGCCAATCGCGCCGCTACCTCGCGCGCGTCTCATCCGAGGTCGGCCGGCAGGTCCGGCCGCGCCTCTCCGTGGGCTGGCTGACACTGCGTGCGACGCGCCTGCCCTTCCTGTCGGCGACGTTCATCCCGGTTGCCATCGGCATCGCCATCGCGGCCGTGTACGGCTCGTTCGACCTGCCATCAGCCCTGCTGACGCTGGTCGGTGCCGCTGCCGTCCATCTCGGCCTCAACGTGGCCAACGACGTCTTCGATGCACGCCTCGGCGCCGACGAGCGCAACGTCAACCCCACCCAGTACAGCGGCGGCTCGCGCGTCATCCAGTACGGGCTCGTCTCGCTGCGCCGGATGTCAGCGATCTCGGCGGGCATGTACGCGATCGCCATCGGCATCGGACTGGTGCTGCTGTTGACGCGCTACTCGCCGGCGCTGCTGGTCATCGGCGTCCTGGGCATCCTGCTCAGCTTCTTCTACACTGCCCCGCCGCTCAAGCTCGTCTACCGTGGGCTCGGCGAGTTGACCACCGCGATCGGCTTCGGCCCGCTGATGCTGGTCGGCGCGTACGTGGTCCAGACACTCGGCGTGTTGCGGCCCGAGCCATTCGTGGCCTCGATCCCGATCGCCCTGTTGGTGATGCTCATCCTGTACGTCAACGAGGTGCCCGACGCACCCGCCGACGCACGGGCAGGCAAGCGCACCTTGCCGGTCCGACTGACGCGCGGTGCCGTGATCAACGTCTACCTGGTGGCCGCCTTGAGCGCCTTCCTGGCAATTACAGTCGGCGTGCTGGCCGGCCTGCTGCCCATGACGGCCTTGGTGGCATTGCTGCCGCTGCCCCTCATTCGGCGCGTGCGCGACGGGCTACAGACCTACTACGACCAGCCCTACGGATTGATGGCCGTCCTGGCCGTCAACATCAACGTCCACCTGTACGTCGGCGTGCTCCTGTTCGCCGCCTATGTGCTCGTCCTGGCGTTGAGCGCAGTGCTGCCCGGCGTGCCCATGTTCATTCGCTGGCCGTAGCCTGCCCGCCAACGCGCACAATGACGGCATGAGGGTTTCCGCCAAGGCCGACTACGCCGTCCGCGCCGCTGCCGAGTTGGCGGCCGCGACGGACAAACGGCCGCTCAAGCGCGACCAGATCTCGGCCGCCCAGAACATCCCGTCCAAGTTCCTCGAGACGATCATGCTCGAGCTCAAGCACGCCGGCATCGTCAAGAGCACGCGCGGCGCCGCGGGTGGCTACGCACTCGCCCGTCCGGCGGCCGACATCAGCGTCGCCGACGTGATCCGTGCCGTCGACGGCCCGCTGGCCAATGTGCGCGGGGAGCGGGTCGAGACGGTCGAATACGCCGGCGCTGCGCGGGCGCTGCGCGACGTGTGGGTGGCCGTGCGCGCCAGCCTGCGCCGCGTACTCGAAACAACCAGCCTGCAGGACCTGGTCGAGGACCACCTGCCCGAAAGCGTGCGCGAGCTGACGGCCGACCCGGAGGCGTGGATCTCGCTCAACCGCCGCCGGCGAGCGCCGGGCGCGGATGAGCCGAGCTAGGACTCGAGCAGACCCCAGCGCCGGCGAACGGCGCGGTCGAGCATTCCGAACAGGAGCAGGTCGACCACGATGCCGATGAGCAGGATGACGATCATCGTCGACAGCAGCCCGAGCGCGTCCGAGAACTCGCGCGCGAACTGAAGGCGGACGCCGATCGACGGCCGGTTGGCGATGATCACCAGCAGCTCGCCCGCCATCAGGCTGCGCCAGGCGAAGGCCCAGCCCTGTTTCAGCCCGCCGATGAAGCTCGGCAGCGCCGCGGGCAGGATGACGTGGCGGTAGCGGTCGAAGCCGCGCGCGCCGAGCACATGCCCGGCCCGCAGCAGAATGCGCGGGATCTGGTCCACCCCGCCGATCAGCCCGTTGGCGATCGATGGCGCGGCACCCAGGGTGACCACGAACATGATCGCCGTCTCGGTCAACCCGAAGAGCAGGATGGCCAGCGGGAACCAGGCGATCGAGGGCATGGTCTGCAGGCCGGTGATCAGCGACGCCACGGCGGTGCGCAGCAGCTTCGAGCGGACGATGGCCAGCCCGATCAGCGTGCCGATGGTCAGCGCCAGGCCGAAACCGATCGCCGCCCGCTGCATGGTGATCAGGACCGCGTGCGGAAGGTCGGAACCAACGATGTCGCCGACCAGGCGTCCAAGGACGGCGATCGGCCCACACGATCAACTGCCAGATGAGCAGCACGATGCCGATGGCGGCTGCCTTGGGCCACAGACCGGCCCAGACTCCGCGCAGTCGATCGCGCTGTGGGCTGAGCGGCAGGTCGAGGTTGTCCAGCCCGCGCAGCTCGTCCTCCAGTCGGGACGACGGCATTCGCACGACTCGCTCAGCCATCGGCGTGCCGCCTGACTTCCGCGCGCAGCCGCTCGGTCACGATGAAGGCGAGCTCGGCTACCTCGGGGCCGGAGATGTTGCGTGGGCGGGCCAGGTCGACCGCAAACTCCTCGGCAACCTTTCCGGGTCGGCTGGTAAGGACGATGATCCGGTCTCCCAGGCGGACCGCCTCGCGGACGTTATGGGTCACGAAGACGATCGTGACTCCCGTTTCGCGCCAGATCCGTTCGAGCTCGTCGTGAAGCAGGTCGCGCGTCATCGCATCGAGCGAGCCGAACGGCTCGTCCATCAGCAGGATGTCCGCGCGCTGCGCGAGCGCGCGGGCCACCGCGACGCGTTGGCGCATGCCACCAGACAGCTCGTGCGGCCGTCTGTCTCCAAAGCCCTCCAGGTGAACGAGCTGGAGCAGCTGTTGAACATCGGCGCGACGCTGTTCCCTTGGCGCCTTGGCTAACCGGAGAGGCAGGTCGATGTTCCCGCCTGCGGTCAGCCAGGGGAAGAGCGCCGCCTCCTGGAAGAGCAGGGTGGGCCGTCCGTCGATGGTGATGTCACCACGCGTCGGACTGTCGAGGCCGCTGATCAGATTGAGCAATGTCGACTTGCCGCAGCCCGAGGCGCCGACGAGGCACACGAACTCGCCGCGGCGCACCTCGAGCGAGATGCTCTCCAGGGCAAGCACGTGGTTGCCAATCGGCCCGTAGGCCTTGCGCACGTCGCGCACGCTGAGTACGACCGGTTGTGCCTTGAGGCGCATCCGTTCGTGAGCCGCAAACGCGCTCATGGCTGGGCGATCTCGGGCCGGCCGGCCGCGTGCAGGACCTCGTTGAGCAGCGCCAGATCGTAGATGCCTTCGAGGTCCGGCGAATCGAGGAAGTCGAGCGAGTAGGCATCGTCGGCCGATTTCTGCAGCGATGACGCGATCGGATCGAGGGTGAAGGTCAGGTTGCCCCAGGCGGCGGCGACGACCGAGGCCGAGAGTGCTGCCGGTCAGCTCGGTAATCGAGCTGATCAGCGTGGCCTGGCCTTCGGCGGCAGAGCTGTTGACGTAGTCGGTGGCCTGGAGATGGCCCTGTAGCAGCCGCTTGACGACGTCGGGGTGCTGGGTGAGGAATTCGGTGCGCACGATCAGGTGAGTTGTGACGTACTGGCCGCCGAGCCACAGGTCGCGCTCGTCGACGAGCACGTGGCCGCCGCCGTCCTGGATCATTCGCGTCGCCCACGGCTCGGGCACCCACGCGCCGTCGATGCCGCCCGAGATGAAGGTGTCGAGGGTCTGCGAGTTGCCCTGCGGCAAGATCGAGACGTCACCACCGCCTTGCGCATCGGTAGCGAGGCCCTCATCGGCGAGCCACGCGCGCAGTGCCACATCCTGGGTGTTGCCCAGCTGGGGCGAGGCGATCTTTGTGTCGCGCAGGTCGGCCGCGCTGTTGATGCCGTCGCGGACGACAAGGAACGCACCACCGGACGTCGCGCCGGCAATGATCCGGATCGCTTCACCATTCGAGCGGATGAAGGCGTTGATGGCCGGGTTGGGGCCGATGAACGTCGCGTCCAGGCCGTTGGCGTAGATGGCCTCGACGGCCTCCGGGCCGGCGTTGAAGGTCTTCGTCTCGAGTGTCACGCCGGCGCCGAGTGCCTGGGCGTAGGTGCCGCGTGCAACGCCAATCACGGCCGCGGCGTGGGTGACATTGGGGAAGTAGCCGAGGCGCAGGGTGACTGGAGCACCCGACGGGGCCGCCGCACCGCAGGCGCAGAGCAGGAGACCGCCCGCCAGCACCAGAACGACCAATCGTCTCGCCATTGCGCTAGCAGCCTCACTACATCCAGTAACTTGGTGGGAATACTAGGCAGAGCCATACAGAAGGTGTCAAGGGCCGATAGGCACGACCGGCGGAGGTGCCCCGCCAAGGATGGGCGCGACCTCCGCCCGTCATCGCGGCGAAAGGCTCTTCCGTCAGGGACAGCCAGGAAATTGTCATCCGGGCGAGCGAGCCCTTGTTGTCGCTCGAAACCGCGCATCGTCCGTCAACGCAAGCGTGGCGGCTGGCAGCTGACGAGAGCCACGACGCTCCACGCCGCCAAGGGCGCGCTGCGCTTCTATGGCAGTTGCCTGACTGCTAGGTGACAGGGGCCGGCCGGTTGGTGGCCGGGGCCGCCGCTACGGGGACGGAGGCGGCTCGCGCATGGCCAGCAGTTGCATGAGCAGCCCGAGCGCCGCACGAAGCACCGGACCGGCCTGCTCGTGGCGCTCGAGCGCCCCGTAGTCGTCCTCGATCATGTGCTCGCGGTCACCGACCAGCAGCGCACCGCCGTCGGAGAGCAGCGCCGCGACCAGCCCAGCGACCAGATCGGGCGCCGCGGCGGTGGTCATGCCGCATGCCGCAGCCCTGGTTGAGGTAGCGCACGCCGCCGTCGTGGTAGGCGGCGAGCACGTCCAGCCCAGCGCCAAGGCCGATGTCGACGATCACGCCGAGCAGCGGGGCCGTGATCAGCGGAGTTCCACCGCGCCCCTCGCGCAGGCGGCGGAACGCGATCACGCGGAGTCGGGCCTCGACCGTCTCGTCGGCCGCTATCTCGGCCAGCGGCGCGACATCGGACGGCCCGGAACTGCTCGGCGTCGTCGGCGAAGAGCAAGTTGTTGGTGAAGTTGAGGCTGCCGTCGGGGTACGCGGTGACAGCCGGCGGCATGGTTGGAGTATGGCCGTCACCGAGCCAGCTACGCATCAGGTGCGTGCAAACGGTGCCCAACCGCCAGAAGAGGCTCAGCTACGCACGGGGTGCGTACTAGCCACTCGCTCAGGCACGAGAAGACGCACCCACGCGCCGGGGGCGTAGGCAGTACGCCCATGAGCAATGCGGGCGGCTAGGTCCGTGAGTAGGGCGCGTCTACCACGCAGCGGGTGCGTAGATGACACACGCGGGGCGTGTGGCGGTGGCTCAGACCCCTGGAACTCGCCGTCTACTGCTTCCTCGCTGTCGCCGGCAACATGGCGTCAGCGGTAGCCGCCCTCCCCCTCTTTTCCGAGCATGCGCAGTTTCAGCGGAGTCGTCGTCGCTCTGCCAGCGCACCGGGGTCGCTCCCGCCGAAATCGCGCTCTTCTCGTTCGTCGGGCACCATCGGCAGGCCATCGTCCGAGCACAGCGCCCAGGCGACCCAAGAGTCGCCGCCACCACGGTCGGCATACGCTGTTCATCGTGCTCGAAGAGCAGCCGTCGGGTCGGCGCGGCGCAGGTGCCGTGCGGCGTCAGGCGGCGCCGGGTCAGACCTCCTTGAACTCGCCCTCGACGGCTTCCTCGGTCTCCGCGCCGGCTCCCGCGTCGGCGGCCTCAGCGTCGGCGTCGGTCCCTCCGCTGCCGTCGGCCCCGTCCTGTCCGGCCGGCTCGCTGCTCGCCTGGTAGGCGGCCGTGCTGACCTTCTGGAGGGACGCGGCGAGCTCGCTCATCCGCGAGCGGAGCGCCTCGAGGTCGTCTGCCCTTGAGGGCCTCGCGCAGGGCGGCGACCTTCGATTTCGACGTCCGCCTTGTCCTCGGACGAGACCTTGTCGCCCAGGTCGCGCAGCGTCCGCTCGGCCTGGAACGCGAGCTGCTCGGCCTGGTTGCGCGTGTCGACCGCCTCGCGCCGCTTGCGGTCCTCCTCGGCGTGCTCCTGGGCGTCGCGGACCATCTTGTCCACGTCGTCCTTGGACAGCATCGAGGAGGCCGTGATGCGCACCTGCTGCTCCCTGCCGGTGGCGCGGTCCTTGGCCGTCACGTCGAGGATGCCGTTGGCGTCGATGTCGAAGGTGACCTCGATCTGCGGCACGCCGCGCGGAGCCGGCGGGATCCCGTCGAGGATGAAGCGGCCCAGGGTCTTGTTGTCGGCGGCCATCTCGCGCTCGCCCTGCAGGACGTGGATCTCGACCTGCGGCTGGTTGTCCGAGGCGGTCGAGAAGACCTGCGTCTTGCGCGGTCGGGATGGTCGTGTTGCGCTCGATGAGCCTGGTCATCACGCCGCCCAGGGTCTCGATGCCCAGCGACAGCGGCGTGACGTCGAGCAGCAGCACGTCCTTGACGTCGCCGGCCAGCACGCCGGCCTGGATCGCCGCGCCGATGGCCACCACCTCGTCCGGGTTGACGCCCTTGTGCGGCTCCTTGCCGCCGAACATCTTCTTGACCGCTTCGACGACCGCGGGCATGCGCGTCTGGCCGCCGACGAGGATGACCTCGTCGATGTCGGTCGGCTTCAGCCCGGCGTCCTTGAGCGCCGCCTCGACCGGGCCCCGCGTCCGCTCGACCAGGTCCGCGACGAGCTCCTCGAGCTTGGCGCGCGTCAGGGTCATCACCAGGTGCTTGGGGCTTGTCCGCGTCGGCCGTGATGAAGGGCAGGTTGATCTCGGTCTGCGCGCGTCGACGACAGCTCGATCTTGGCCTTCTCGGCCGCTTCCTTGAGCCGCTGCAGGGCCTGCTGGTCCTTGGCGCAGGTCGATGCCCTGGTCCTTCTTGAACTCGGTCAGCAGCCAGTCGATGACGCGCTGGTCGAAGTCGTCGCCGCCGAGGTGCGTGTCGCCGTTGGTCGCCTTGACCTCGAACACGCCGTCGCCCAGCTCGAGGATCGAGATGTCGAACGTGCCGCCGCCCAGGTCGTAGACGGCGATCTGCTCGTCCTTCTTCTTGTCGAGGCCGTAGGCCAGCGCCGCCGCGGTGGGCTCGTTGATGATCCGCTTGACGTCGAGCCCGGCGATCCGGCCGGCGTCCTTGGTCGCCTGGCGCTGGGTGTCGTCGAAGTAGGCCGGGACGGTGATGACCGCCTCGGTGACCTTCTCGCCCAGGTACGCCTCGGCGTCCGCCTTGAGCTTCTGCAGGATCATGGCGCTGATCTCGGGCGGCGTGTAGCTCTTGCCGTCCGAGAGCGTCGACCGTCACGCCGTCGCTCTTGGCGTCCTTCTCGACCTTGTAGGGCACCAGCTGGACTGCGTGCGCTTGACCTCCGGGTCGTCCATGCGCCGGCCCATGAAGCGCTTGATCGAGTAGACGGTGTTGGCCGGGTTGGTGATCGCCTGGCGCTTGGCCACCTGGCCGACCAGGCGCTCGCCGTTCTTGGTGAAGGCGACGACCGACGGGACGGTCCGCCCGCCCTCCGCGCTCGGGATGACGGTCGGCTCGCCGCCCTCCATGACCGCCACGACGCGAGTTGGTCGTGCCCAGGTCGATGCCGATGATCCTGCCCATGGTCTAGTTGATTTCCTCCGGAGTTGGTGTCGCCGTCGTCCGGCGTGGTTGGTCGTTTCGTTGTGCCGGGCCGACGGCGACCATCGCCGGTCGCAGCACGCGATCACGGATGCGGTAGCCGCGCTGGAGCTCGGCGGTGACGGTGCCCTCGGGCACGTTGGGTCGGTCTTCCTGCACGACCGCCTCATGCAAGTGTGGGTCGAACGGCTTGCCGAGCGCCTCGATCGGCGTCAGCCCTTCCGAGTCGAGCAGCAGGCGCAGCTTGCGGTCGATGGCGACGATGCCGCCGACCCAGCCGACGTCGCTGCAGCTCACGCGGCATGTTGGCGACGGCGCGATCGAAGTCGTCGACGATCGCCAGCAACTTGCGACAGGAGCGCCTCGTTGGCCAGGCCGAGCATCTGCTCACGGTCCTGCTCGGTGCGCCGGCGGTAGTTGGCGAAGTCGGCCGCAGCACGCTGCCAGCGCGCCTTGCTGTCGGCGCGCCTCCTGCTGCGCGGCCTCGGAGCTGGGCACGCAGTTCGTCGAGCTCCGCCGCCAGTCCTCCGGGCGACGTGTCGAGCTCGCGCGATGCGCTCCTCGGCGCGGGTGCTCGCCTGCGGTCGCTGGGTCGTCGGTCATCGGTACAGCTGGTCCACGAGCTCGTTCATCAGGCCGCTCACGAAGCGAACGGTGCCGATCGCGTGCGGGTAGGCCATGCGGGTCGGCCCGAGGACGCCGACGACGCCCATCGCCCGGCCCGGCTGGCCGTAGGTCGCGAGCACCAGCGACACGTCCTGCATCTCGTCCGGCGCGTTCTCGGCACCGATGATCACCTGCACGTCGTTTGCCTCGCCAGGCCGCGCGATGAGGCGAGCCCAGGTAGTCACGGTTCTGGAGCGACCGCAAACACGCGGCGCAGCTTCTCGCTCTGGCTGAACTCGGGCGCCTCCATGACGTTCAGCAGTCCGTCCGAGAAGACGTCCTCGACCGCCGCCGCGTCGAAGTCGCGCATCAGCCGCTCGACGCGCTGGCTGACGCGCAGCATCAGCGGGGGCAGCTCCGGATCCGCTTGCATGGCGGCTATGCGGTTGGCCACCTGGCGCACCGACCGGTCGCCGAACTCGGCATTGAGCAATCGCGCGAAGTCGTCCAGCTCATGCTGGTCGTACACCTCGTCGAGCGGCACCAGCTCCTGCTTGACCGAGCCCTCGGCCAGCACGACCACCAGGCTGGCGTGGTGAGCGGCGGTGGCCACCAGATCGATGTGGCGCAGGCGGCACGAGCGCGGCTTGGCCGGCGTGGCCAGGCCTGCCGCGTGGGTGGCGCCGGCGATCGTTGCCGCGGCCAGGCGGAACCACTGCTCGCTGGCGAACTCAACCTGCCCGAACTGGTGGCGGATCATGAGCCGCTCGACGGGCTGCAGGTTGATGCGCGGCGCGAGCGACTCGACGTACAGCCGATAGCCGGCGTCGGTCGGCAGGCGCCCCGCGCTGGTGTGCGGGTGGGTCAAGTAGCCGGCAGCCTCCAACTCGGCCATCACGTTGCGCACGGTGGCCGAGCTCACGCCCAGCCGGTAGCGATCGACCAGCGACTGGCTGCCGACCGGCTCGGCCGAGGTCACATATTCTTCAATGACAGCCCGCAGGATCGCCTGCGAACGCGGATCGAGCGGGCCGGCTGGCCGCTCTCTGCGACGCGCCATGTCCCCTACCCAGGCTGTTCGCGCTGTTAGCACTCTCATGGGTGGAGTGCTAACGCTCGTCGAGCATGGTAGCGCGACGACTCGCCCGAGTCAACGGAACATCCGTCCCCTCGTCCCATCGCTGCCGCTGGTGTGGGCAGCTGATCGTCGATAATCGATTATGCTGCAACCGTCGCATAGCGGAGAGGTGAAGTGGCTCAACTCGACATGTTCGGACTCGGCGGGCGAGTTGCGTTGATCTCAGGCGGCACGGGCGCCATCGGCTCCGCGATTGCCACGGCCCTGTCCGGCGCCGGCGCCAGCGTCGTGATCGCCGGGATCATCCCCGAGCAGGCGGAGCAGGTCAGTGCGGCGATCACCGCCCGCGGCGGCGAAGTGCTGGCCGTCGTTGCCGATGCAACGTCCGAACCCGACTGCGAGCGGATGGTGAGCGAAACACTCGATCGCTTCGGCCGCCTTGACATCGTCGTCAACGCCGTCGGCGGCGGCGCGGGCGCGGCGCTGTTCAATGCCGAAGACTACCCGCGCGAGAAGTGGGACTGGATCTTCGAGCTCAACCTGCGCTCCACCCTGTGTGCCAGCCAGGCCGCGGCCCGGGCGATGATCGCCGGCGGCATCGGTGGCAAGGTGCTCAACATCACCTCGGTCCGCGCCGCGCTGGGCATCAATGCTGGCTACTCGGCGTACGTGGCCGCCAAGGGCGCGATCAGCTCGCTGACCCGGCAGTGGGCGACCGAGTGGGCCAAGCACGGCATCAACGTCAACGCGATATCGCCCACCTTCGTCGACACGCCACAGGTCGCAACCCTGCTCGGCGACCCGGCTTTCAAGGCCGGCATCGTGAGCCGCATCCCACTCGGCCGCGTGGGCACGACCGATGACCTGATCGGCGCAGCGATCTTCCTCTGCTCGGACGCCTCGAACTTCATCACCGGCCAGATCCTGGGCATCGACGGCGGCCTGACCGCAACTCAGTAAGGCCGGGCAAGCCCAGGGAGGCTGACCAATGGAAAACGTTACGCCCAACGTCTTCACGCACACCCGGCTGCGCGGCAGCAACCCGAGCTTCATCGTCACCTCGGACGGGGTCGTGGCGATCGACACGCCGCAGCTGCCAACAAGGGCGGTCGACTGGCGCCGTGAGGTCGAGGCGCACGGACCGATCCGCTACCTCGTCAACACCGAGCACCACGTCGACCACATCTTCGGCAACTACTACTTCAGGGGCGCCGGCGCGTCGTCAACCACCAGGGCCTGTACGACCGCTTCATGGTCCCCGGACCCGAGCTCGACCCGTTCGACTACGCCCACGAGGCCCTCCCGGCCGACGATCCGGCGGGCGAGGCCATCTTCCCCACCCGGGAGGACTACTACCGAGAACCGAACAAGGGCACGATCGTCTTCACCGGCGACGTCACGCTGCGCGTGGGGAGCCACACCTTCCATCTGTTGCACACGCCCGGCCACACCCCGGGGCCAGACGACTGTGCACGTGCCCGAGGAGCGCGTGGCCTTCACCGGCGACACGCTCTTCTCGGGCTGCCAGACGTGGCTGATGACCTGCGACGTCGACGAGTGGGTGGCCGCGCTCGAGCGCATCCGTTCGCTCGACGTGGACTACCTGGTGCCGGGTCACGGCCCGGTGGTCACCAAGGGTTATCTCGACGTGCAGCGCTCCCATCTGCTGGCGTGGAAGAGCGCCGTGGCGAGCGCCGTCGCCAAGGGCTGGTCGCGCGCCGAGACCGTGGCGCGGGTCAGCTTCGCGGCCGAGTTCGGCCCGGTCGACATCGGTCAGGAATACATGCTCGAGTACATCCAGACCTGGAACGCCGGCGCGCTGTGGGACAAGCTGACCGGCTCACCGCCCGGCGGCGGTATGGCCCGTCCGATGGACCCGCGCGACCCCGCCCACGCGCCGGACAGACGCTAAGTCGCGCGAAGGGACGCGCCGTCCAGCTCGACGCCAATCACTCCGGCGACACGGGCCAGATCTGCGGTCATGTGAAAGCAACGTAGCGCCCCGACGCATCTCGCGACAGACGCGATCATGCAGTCGACCAAGCCCCGCGGAATGACTCCGAACTCTCCGACATTGTCGATAGATCCGCGTGGCACCGTCGAAATCCGTTGGAGTCTCGAGCGGCACGACAGGCGCCCGAGCAGGCGCCGACGACCGCGTCTCGCTGAAGACTTCGGGCGCCAGCGAGCAGCTCCATGATCACGGGCTCGGTGGTAGCCAGCGGACCTGCGGACATGATCAGGTCGGTTATTCGCTGGTCGAACCGCGCTCTCCGTCGCACGGATCGTGCTCGACCCATGCCGACGTGTCGGCAAGGATCAGGCGCCGTGCGGTTCACCTGTCATCAGATGTTTCGTTGCCGGCGGACCGTAATCCTCGGGGATCTCGCCAATTGAGTGCGATCCCTGCATGGCGAGCGCCTCCTCGAGCGTCATCGGCTGTCCGGCCAGGCTTGCGCAGCGCGAGGGCGACCGCTTCCGTCTTGGTTCGGAGCGAGTAGCGCTCCATGATCATCCGAACGTCGCCGTCCTCGAGTCTCGATGTTGGTTCTTATCCTGCTCATCGCGGCCGATGGTACACCAGGTGTACACCACGTGTACCATCCGTGCGTGAACTAGGCGCGGCCGGCGGCGACCTCGTCGGCGCGGTTGCGGCCGGTCAGCAGGATCAGCTCCTCGTGCAGCTCGAACCAGACGGCGTGGTAGCTGTCGACGCGCGGTGACGCCACGAAGCGTTGATCGCCGCCGTCGACGGCGGAGATCGCGCGCTCGAGCCGGCGTCGGTAGCCGCTCAGGCGCGGCAGGCCAGCCATCTCCTGGTCGAGCCAGGCGCCGATCTCGGCGTGTAGCCGCGCCAAGCGGGCGAGAACGGATGCGTCGTAGGCCGAGTCGGAGTGGTCGTTAATCTGCTCCTGGCCGTCGATCGTGCGCATCTGCCAGGCGGTGACGGCGTCCTTGACCTGGCCATCGAAGACGACGAAAGCGTCGAGCGCCGCTCGGCTCCCGCCCAAGCCGCGCCTTCGGCCTGGAGGTCGGAGCGGGCCTTCTCCTTGCCGGCGTCGGTCAGTCGGTACGAGCCGACGGCCTGCTCGGCGTCGCCCGCTGGCCACCAGTTCGTCGAGCAGCGCCCCGCGAGATTCTCGACGGAGTTTCCCAGGCAGTCGGCGGCCTGCTCGGGCGTGGCATAACCCTTGACCAGCAGCAGTCGGAGGGCGTCGGCGGTCGTCGCCGTCTCCGGTTGACTGGGCGTCGATTGCCGTGCGCGGTGAATCGGTGGTCTTGATGTCGATTCCCAGCTCGCGCGCCCACTCGAGCAGCGTCGCCGCCTCCGGCCACGACGGCCGAGCTGCCATCCAGGCGCCAACAAAGACCTCGCCGGTCGTGCCGTCGATCGTGATCGCATCCCCGACCTGCCAGCCGCCGACCGCCGACTTCGACCGAGTCCTCCCCCACCGACACTGCCGCCGCCCCGACCACCGCCGGGATGCCCCAGCCGCGCGCGACCACCGCAGCGTGGCTGGCCAGGCCGCCGGTCGCGGTCAGGATGCCGCGCGCGCGGGCATGCCGTGGACGTCGTCGGGCGAGGTCTCGGCGCGCACCAGGATGACCGGCCGCCCTGGCGTCTGCGCGCGCCACGGCGGCCTCGGGCGTCGTGACGACTTCGCCGGCAGCGACACCCGGCGACGCGCCGAGGCCAACGGTCAGCGGCGCTCCGGCGTCACGCGGCCGGCCGGCAGCGCGCGGCGGATCGGCCAGGATGCCCGCAGACACGACGCACGGCCTCCTCGCGCGAGAGCGGGAATTCGGGATCGTCGGCCATCTCGAGCGCAACGCGCAGCGCGGCCTGCGGGGTGCGCTTGCCGATGCGGCACTGGAGCAGCCACAACCGGCCGTCGTCGATCGTGAACTCGATGTCGCACACGTCGCGCAGATGCCGCTCGAGGCGCAGCGCGTGCTCGTGCAGCTCGGCGGCAACGGCCGGCAGGCGCGTCTCGAGGGCGTCGAGCGGCTCGGTCGCGTGCGTGCCGGCGACGACGTCCTCGCCCTGGGCGCGGAAGAGCACGTCACCGTACAGCCGGTTCTCGCCGCTGGCCGGGTTGCGCGTAAACAGCACACCGGTCGCGGACCGCGAATTGCGGTTGCCGAAGACCATCGCCTGGACCGTCGCGGCCGTCCCGAGCTCGCCGGCGATGCCTTCCCGGGCGCGGTAGGCGATCGCCCGGGGCGAGTTCCACGAGCGGAAGACGGCCTCAATGGCGGCACGCAGTTGCGCCCATGGCTCCTCGGGCACCGGCGCAACGCCGACCGCCGCCAGCGACGACGCCAGTCGCTCACGGCACGAAGCCGCCATGTGCGGGTTGAGGCCGGCCGCGGTCGCGTCGTTCAAGCCGACATTCAGGATCGTGTCCATCATCCCGGGCATCGACACCGGCGCGCCCGATCGAACGCTGACCAGCAGCGGATCGGCCGGGTCGCCCAAGCGTCGGCCGACGAGCTCCTCCAGCCGGTGCATATGCTGGCGCAACTCCTCGTCCAGCCCGGCCGGCCAGCCGTGCGCCAAGTACTCTTTGCACACCTGTGTCGTGAGCGTGAATGCGGGCGGCACGGGCAGGCCGAGGTCGACCGCCATGACCGTCAGGTTGGCCGCCTTGCCGCCGATCAACCGCGGGAGCTCGTCACGGGCGACCTCGGCCGGTGGCCGGTCGAAGTCGACGATCTGGCTCATCCGTCCGCGTTGCGCTCGCGCAGCGCACGCCAGACCCGCTCGGGCGACAGCGGCAGGTCACGGATTGCCACTCCGGTTGCATCGCGCACGGCCGCCGCGACCGCCGCCGCGACCGGCAGCAGCGCCCCCTCGCTCATGCCCTTGGCGCCGTAGGGCCCGGGCCCGTCCTCGTTCTCGACCGTATCGCTGACCATCTCCAGCGGCAGATCCATGCTCGTCGGGATGCGGTAGTCGATCGCGCCCAGGTTCCGGATGCGCCCGGCGTCGTCGAAGACGTAGTGCTCCATCAGCGTGTGGCCGAGGCCCATGATCGCTGCGCCCTCGTCCTGCATCTGGACCTGCAGGCGGTTGATCGAGCGGCCCACGTCGGACACGGTGACGTGCTTGTGGATCGTGACGTCGCCGGTCTCCTCGTCGACCGACGCCTCGATGGCGGTGGCGTTGAACTCGAAGAACGCCGCCGACCCGCCCAGCGGGTGGTCGGGATCGGCCTCCTTGCGCGCCTCGCCCACGCCGATGATCTCGCCACCCAGCCTGCCCAGCGCGGTCCGTACGTCGCTCGCGTCGGTAGCCCCCTTTGCCGCGAGCTTGGCCTTGATGTCGCGACAGGCGGCGACCACCGCATTACCCATCAGCACGGTCGAGCGGCTGGCCGACGTCTGCTGGTCGTACGGCACGACGGCGGTGTCGCCCATGATCGTCGTCACCCGCTCCAGCGGCAGGCCCAGCTCCTGGGCACAGATCTGGGCGAAGATCGTGCGCGCGCCCTGGCCGATGTCCTGCGTCCCGGTGTAGACCAGCGCGCTGCCGTCGGCCAGCAGGCGGACCAGCGCGTAGGACAACCCGGTGGTCGGGCCCGACTTGATGCCCAGCGCAAAGCCCCTGCCCCGGCCGGGCGGCTTGGGCGCGTCCCAGCCGATCAGTTCGGCAGCCTTCCGGGCGGCCTGCTCCCAGTCGCCGTCGGCCGGCGTGTCAAATGGCACGAACGCGTCGCCCCGGTGGGCCAGGTTGCGCAGGCGCAGCTCGACCGGATCGATGCCGATCGCCAGCGCCGCCTCGGTCAGGTTTGATTCGACGGCCCAGTTGACCTGCGGGTTGCCGAAGCCGCGGAACGCGGTCGACGGCACGGTGTGGGACAGGACGCTGCGCGCGACGACGCGGCCGGCCGAGTAGTTGTAGGGCCCGCAGGCGATGTAGCTGCCCTTGCCCACGACGCGGTCGGCAATGTCGGCATAGGCACCGATCAGGTAGTCGGCATCCACTTCCTGGAAGACCAGCCGGCCGTCGCGGTTGAGGCCCGTCCGGACCCTGATCTGCGCCTCGGCCCGACGCACCGCCTGGAAGGTCTCCTCGAGGCTCAGCACCAGGCGCACCGGTCGGCCCGCGGCGAGGGCCATGAACGCGACCAGCGGCTCGTACTTGGCATGCTGCTTGCCGCCAAAGGCCCCGCCCGGATCGGGCGCGATGACGCGCACCTTGGCCAGGGGCAGGCTCAGCACGCCGGCCAGCACGCGCTGCAGCCAGTAGGGGTGCTGGATCGAGCTCCAGATCCGGATGCCGTCGCCGTCGGGCGCGGCCATGAACGCGTGCGGCTCGATCGCGAAGTGGGTGACCACCGGGAAGTGGTACGTGTTCTCGACGACCAGGTCCGCCGTCGTGGCGGCCGCGTCGACGTCGCCCCAGCCGACGCGGTGCTCGCGCAGCACGTTGGTGCCCGCGAGCGGGTCGTCCCGGCGCAGCGCTGGGTCCTGCACCAGCGCGGCCCCCGGGGCGAGCGCTCCGTCGATTGTGAAGACGGCGGGCAGCTCTTCGTACTCGACCCGCACCAGCCGCGCGGCCTGCTCGGC
Organism: uncultured Chloroflexia bacterium; assembly: GCA_963704145.1. Lineage (GTDB taxonomy): Bacteria > Chloroflexota > Limnocylindria > Limnocylindrales > CSP1-4 > JALYGJ01. The sequence continues at coordinate 623,398 of CAVPHB010000006.1, read as the reverse complement.
CGCGTCCCTTGTTTCGGCCGCGACCGCCGCGACAGGTTCGCCGTGGTACTTCGTCTCGCCCAGCGCGAGCACCGGCCGGTCGCTGAACTGCGGCCCGAAGCGCGGCATTGGCTGGGGCAGGTCGGCCGCGGTGAAGACGAGCCGCACGCCGGGGACCGCGCGGGCCGCGGTGGCAGTGATGACGCCGATGCGGCCGCGGGCGCAGGGCAGCGTGACCAGCTTGACGTGCAGCTCGTTGGGCAGGTGGATATCGGCGACGTAGAGCTGCTCGCCGGTCACGCGCCCGCGGCCGCCGCCGCGCGGCGCCGGATCGCCGATGCTCATTCGCGGCCGCCGCCGGCCGTCGCCTGGACCGCGTCGATGATCTGGTAGTAGCAGCCACAACGGCACAGGTTGCCGGCCAGTCCCTCCTCGATCTGGGCCCTCGTCGGCTGAGGGTTCCGACCCAGCAGTGCCTCGGCGGCCATCAGCTGGCCCGGGATGCAGAAGCCGCACTGGACAGCGCCACGGGCCAGGAAAGCCTCCTGCAGGGGACGCAAGGCAGTGCCGGCCGCCAGACCCTCGACCGTGGTCACTTCGCCGCCATCGGCCTCGACCGCGAGCACAAGGCATGAATCCACGATCCGGCCGTTCAGGCGGACGGTGCACGCCCCGCACTCCCCGACCAGGCAGCACTCCTTGGTGCCGGTCAGGCCGAGATCGTCGCGCAGGGCGTCGAGCAGGGTGTGCTGCGGCTCGACGCTGAGCGAGCGCGGCTGGCCGTTGAGGCGGAGGCTGATCGGGATCATGCGCCGGCCATTGCCCGGCGCGCCGCGTCCAGGGCGCGCCGGGCCAGAACGGCGAGCATGGCGACCCGGTATTCGGGGCCGGCGCGCAGCGAGGTCGGCGACGGACTCGCCGCGGCCAGCGCGCGATCCAGGAGATCGTCCTCGTGGCCGGCCTGGCCCTCGAAGAGCAGCGGCTTCGGGCCCAGGCTGCCGAACGCCAGGCGGATGGAGCCCGATTCGTGAAGCGCCACGGCGAGGGTGACCGAGGCCAGATCATGGCCGCGACGCCTGGTCCGGCGGGCGAAGGCCGCGCCCACCCGCCCGGTCGGCAGCGGCAGCTCGATCGCTGTCACCAGCTCGGCCGGCGCGAGCGTTGTCACTCCCGACCGAACGAGGAAGTCGTCGAGTGCCACGCGCCGCTCTCCGCGGGGTCCATGCACGACCACCTGGGCGCCATAGACGAGCAGCGGCGGCGCCGTGTCCGCCGCCGGCGACGCATTGCAGATGTTGCCCGCGAGGGTGGCCCGGTTGCGGATCTGGACCGAGCCGACAACGTTCGCTGCAGCGGCCAGGGCCGGGAAGTGCATCCCAACGCGCGCGTCGGCGGCGACGTCGCTCATCACCGTTGCGGCGCTGATGCGCAGCGAACCGTCAGTCTGGGCGATGCCCGCCGCCAGCTCGGGGATGCCTTTGACGTCGAGCACCAGCGCCGGCTCGTAGGTCCCGTCGCGCATACGGATGATCAGGTCCGTGCCGCCAGCGAGGACACGTGCATCCGATCCGTGCTGCTCGAGCAGCACGATCGCGTGCGCGAGCGTCGTGGGCCGCTCGTAGGCGAAGGCGCGCATCGTGGCGCGGCTCTAGATGACGCGATCGACCTCGTCCATCAGCAGCTGCGGAGTTGCTGCCCGGACGAAGTAGAAGGGCCGCTCGCAGAAGCGCGCGACAAACTCGGCTCGCGCGCGGCGGAGTGGCTCGTTGTCGACGATCGGCATCGGCAGTCCGGGCGCCAGCAGCTCGTTGAGCAGGAAGTAGTTGTGCAGCGAGTGGAGGGTCTGGAACTGGCGCTCGAAGGGGATCATGGCCGTCACGCTGGTCTCGAAGTTGCCGTCGATCGCGGGCACGATCACGACGTCGACGCTGGAGGGTTCGTCGTGCTGCTTCAAAGTCGGCATGTCGCCGAAGAACTTCTCCACGCCGCGCTCCGGCGCCGCTTTGTCGATCCGCTCGGTGCCCTCCGTGCGGCGCTTCAGGAAGACCGATTTGGAGCCCATCAGGATCGTCCCGTCCTCGTCGATCACCGTCGTCTCGGTCGAGATCAGCAAGCCGCCGCGGCGGCAGGCCTCGATCTGGCCCATCGACTTGCCGTGGTTTGACTCGCCGCCCAGGAACAGCACGGTCTTGCCCCTGAAATGGACCGCCGAGGAATGGAACGGGTGCATTCCGATGCGCTCCATGCGCAGCGCGAGCATGGCCACGATCGCCTTCTGGATCGGCCCGGCCGGCCAGTCGCCGGTGAATGTCATCTGGTGGCCGTCGTACTCGACGTCCTTCGGCCCGTCCTGGCGAATGACGATGTCCGGCCGATCGACCGTCACCTCATCCGAGACGCGCACATCGGCCAGCCGGTAGCTCATGAAGCTCATGTCGTCGAGGACGTGCGCCCGCGGCTGCGAACCCAGGACGTCGATGCGCAGGCGAGCCGGGCCGGCGGCCATCTCCTCCGATAGCTGGAGCTTGTCGGTCATCCTTCAGCTGCCGATTGCCGTGGCGGCGGTCGGCGCGGAGCTGAGCACCTCGACCACGCCGGCCGTGCCGTCGACGCGGATGCGGTCGCCGCTCTTGATCATGCTCGTGGCGATTGAGCTGCCCACGACCGCGGGGATGCCGAACTCGCGCGACAGCACCGCCGGATGCGCCGAGACGCCGCCGGCATCGGTGACCAGGCCGCTGATCTTGGTGAACAGCACGACCCACGCCGGGTTGGTCATCTGGCAGACCAGGATGTCGCCCGCCTGGACCTTGTCGAACTCGTCCTCGGTCAGCACCACCCGGGCGATGCCCTCGACCACGCCGGGCGATCCGGCGATGCCCTCGACCCGACCGGCGGTCACCCGGGCCGAGCGGTAGAACTTGTCCGGGAAGCCCCAGTTGATCAGGTACGGGAACGCGAGCTGGGTCGGCGTGCAGGTGCCGATCCAGTCGCGCGGCTTGAACTGGTAGGCGCGCTGACGCTCGGCGCGGCGCTCGGCGACGAGCGCGCGGCCGCTGGTCGCGTCGGGCTCGGCCATGAACACGCGCAGCTCGTTGTAGCGCGTGAAGATCACGTCGTCGGCCGCGTCGAGCATGCCCATCTCGACCAACCGGCTGCCAATCGTGACCAGCACCGCGCGCATGTGGGCGTTGGCGCCCTGGTCGATGTAGTAGTGGTGGTCGGGCGTGAGGGGCGCCATGCGCAGGTTGTTGTCGAGCGCCTTGCGCATCTCGTCATGCGCCTCTCCCTCGAGGCCGGCCATGATCTCCTCCGCCGCGGCCGCGATGTCCGCCTGCACCGTCGCGATGGTCGCCGGGTAGTCGTAGTCGGTGTCGACGTAGCCGCGCACCAGCTCGATGACCGGCTCCATCTGTTCGCGCACGGACGGGAAGACGAACTCGTGGCTCCACACCGCGTGCCAGCCGTACTCGCGCTGGTAGGGCTCGACACGCTCGGTGAGGAACTGCCGGCCACGCGCCGACTCGCGCAGGCGAACGATGATCTCGCCCGCCTTCGGGGCGCCGAAGGCGGAGGCCAGCTCGGCGTCCGCCTTGACCTCCTGCTTCATCTTCCACAGCGCCTCGATCGAGTCCCAGTTGCGGTCCTTGGCCGAGTTCTGCAGCCGACCCAGCAATGCCTCGTCCGTGCGGCCGTGGATCTTCTGCATCGCCGCGCGCAGGTCGAGCGTTGCCGACAGCTGGGCGAAGTTGAGCATCCAGTGGATCTTCCAGTGCCGGTCGTGGATGTCGATCGCGTCTTCCCACAGGCAAGCCAGCTCCATCAACGACTGCTCGGACTGGTGGTCGAGGCGCTCCTCGAGATAGGCGAAGTTGCGCTGCATCTCGGGCACCAGGCGATCGCGCCACCAGTCGGCGAACTTCAGCCCGTAGACCGGCAGCACCGCATCGAGGTATTTGCCGATCTTGCTCTGATAGGCGGGGTCGAGCGGTGTGCGCGCGGCGTAGCGGGCGCCGTATTCCATCGACGAGATGTCGATCCCCGCCTCCGCCGGAACCGCCGCCGTGTAGAGGTAGCCGTTCACGTTCTTCGTCACCCAGTCGCAGGCGAACGGCGTGCCGAAGCGGCGGAACATGTGATCGCAGGAAAGCCACCAGCCGCCAATGTCCTCGAACATCGGGCTGAGCGGATGGGGGCAGTGCAGGTCGTCGAAGACCCAGAACAGCTTCTGCTCGGTCTCTGATGTCCAGGTTATGGGGAACTGCTCATCGCCCAGAAACTCGCCCAGGACGGCTTCCTCGAGAGGCACCGCTCTTCCTTCCCTGTCCGCTCAGACTCGACGCGATCTGCTTGGAACGACGCACGCTGTCGAAAGATGCGGGCCGCCGGCGCGATCGTGGACGGTGTCCAACGGCCCGAAGTCGAAGATGTGGAGGGCTCGCCCCATTATCGAGCGCAGGGCGGCCGGGCGCACGCAGTCGGCGCCTGGCCTATGCCGCGGCGCAATCCGCGTGCGGCAGCAAGCGCTCGAACAGCTCGTTGGCCAGCAAGCGGCCGCGCGGGGCCAGGCGCACGGCCCCATCTTCGGCCGGCTCGAGCAGGCCGTTCGCTCGGGCCCAGGCAAGCGCCGGCTGGTGGGCCGCCAGCTCGGTCAGCGCGGCGGGCAGGCCGGCGCGGGTGCGCAATCGAAGGATCGCCGTCTCGGCCGCGGCGGTGGCTGCGTCGGTGGTTTCCGCGCCGCCCGGTGGGAGGCGCGCCGCGCGGCCTTGCGCGGGCAACAGGGCGGCGAGGTAGGCGTCGATGCGCGCAGCGTTCCAGCGCCGGGTCCGCGGGCCGTCGAAGGCATGCGCGCCCGGCCCTACGGCCGCCCAGGCTCTGCCGCGCCAGTAGGTCAGGTTGTGCCGGCTCGGCCGACCCGCACGTGACCAATTCGACAGCTCATACCAGGTCAAGCCGGCCGAGCTGAGCACATCGTCAGCCAGCTCGTACATCGCGGCGCGCCTGGTCGTCGTTCTGCTCTGCGCGCGCGCCCGCCATCCCGGGCTCCCGGCCGGCCGGGAGGTGGTCGTCGTGCCCACTGAGCCTTCCCCGGGTCGTCGAGAGTCAGCGCGTAGGCCGAGATGTGCTCGGGCTCGAGCGCCAGCGCGGCGGCCAGTGTCTGGCGCCACGATCGAGCGTCTGGCCGGGCACGTCGTACGAGCAGGTCAAGGGTGAGGTTGTCGAAACCTGCGCGCCGGGCCGGGCCGACCGTTGCGCGCGACGTCCGTCGGCTGAGTGGCGCCGGCCCAGGCGGCGCAGCTCGCCGCGGCCGAAGGATCTGGGCTCCAATGCTCAGCCGATTGACACCCGCTGCCCGGAAGCCGGCCAGGTCGCCTTGCTCGCCGCGGCCGGGATTGACCTCGAGCGTGATCTCCGCGTCCGGCCCAATTCCGAACGCCCTGCCCGCGCGGCGAGCAGTCGCTCGACCTGAGCGGGTCCATGAGCGATGGCGTGCCGCCACCCAGGTACACGCTGCCCAACGCGAGCCCGCGGGTCGGGCACGCATACTCAACTCGATCACCAGCGCATCGACCAGTCCGTCGACGCGGTTCGTGGGCCCGCGTGCGGCACGACCGGCGTAGACGACGAAGTCGCAGTAGGGGCAGATGCTCAGGCAGAACGGGAAGTGGACGTACAGGCGGCGGCCGGCGTGCCGAGCAGGCAGCGCTCACCGGGTCGCGACCCGGCTCGCCCTCGTCGGCCGACACCTCCCAGCCGATGGGCATCAACTGGACGTCGCCTCGGCCATATCCTCCTCGAGGCCACCGAGGGCGTCACCTGGCCGGCGTGACCGGTCGCGACGAAGATCGCGAAGCGCGTCAGGGTGTGGCCCAGGAAGGCCGCCGCCGATGCCGCCGGTCACGGTCGTCAGCGCGCCGCGACGAGGCCCATGACGAGCGACAGGACGAGCAAGCCACGCGGCCGTCCCGCGCCGCCGAGTCGTGTTGCGAGTGCATACAGGACGGCCTGGAAGGCGATGGCCAGATCGGCCGGCCAGTTCGCGGACGAGCAGCAGGCCAAGCAGGATGCCGCGAAAGGCCGCCTCATCGATGAACGCGGTGGCGATGCTGTTGAGCAGCCCGGCCGGGTAACGCCGCGCGGGCGGCAGGCGCAGATCGCCGAACGCCACCAGGCATAGGCGACGGCCGCGACGATGCCCAGACCGCCGAGTGCCAGGCCAGGCCGAGCGCTGTGCCAGCGCGTGGCTCGCCCATTTGCAGGTGGAGCTGCGTCAGCGGCTGTTGATGCAGGAAATAGACGACGAACACGAGCAGCAGTCCGAAGACGTACCACGACAGGCGCCGCAGCCAGGTCCGCCAGCCGCCGGGCGCCTCGTCGTCGTCGTAGTCGGCTGCGCCAAAACGACGCGCGTCGAAGCGCAGCATGAGCAGCGGCCGACTGTCGCGAGCATGATCAGGTATCGATCGAGCGTCCACCGCATCTGCCCTACGTCTCGCTCGCCTCGAGCGCAACACGGCGAGGAACGCCTCCTGCGGGATCTCGACGCTGCCGACGCGCTTCATGCGCGCCTTGCCCGCCTTCTGCTTCTCGAGCAGCTTGCGCTTGCGCGTGATGTCGCCGCCGTAGCACTTGGCGAGCACGTTCTTGCGCATCGCGCGGATCGTCTCGCGGGCGATGACGTTTGAGCCGATCGCCGCCTGGACGGGCACCTCGAACATCTGGCGCGGGATGAGCTCCTTGAGCCGCTCCACCAGCGCGCGGCCCTCGCGACTGTGCCTGGGCGCGGTGGATGATCAGCGACAACGCGTCGACCGGTTCGCCGGCGACCAGCACGTCGAGCCTGACCAGATCGCCTGCGCGATAGCCGATCTCCTCGTAGTCGAGCGACGCATAGCCCTGGCTGCGGCTCTTGAGCTGATCGTAGAAGTCGACGATCACCTCGGCCAGCGGCAACTCGAAGGTCAGCAGCACGCGCTCGGGGTCGAGGTACTCCATCGTCTTGAAGGTGCCGCGGCGGCCGGTGGCAAGCTCCATCAGCGTGCCGATGTATCGGCTCGGGGTGATGACGCTGACCTTCACCCAGGGCTCCGAGATCGTCTCGATCTCGCCCACCGGCGGCAGGTGCGCCGGGTTGTCGACGATCGACTCGGCGCGCCCGTTGGTCAGCTGGACGCGGTACTCGACCGACGGCGCCGACGCGATCAGATCGAGGTCGAACTCGCGCTCCAGGCGCTCCTGGATGATCTCCATGTGCAGCAGTCCGAGGAATCCGCAGCGGAAGCCGGTGCCCAGCGCGACCGAGGTCTCCGGCTCGAAGCTGATCGAAGCATCGTTCAGATGGAGCTTGTCGAGCGCGTCGCGCAGGTCGGGCAGATCCTCGCCGGCGATGGGGTAGATGCCGGCGAAGACGAGCGCCTTGGCCTGCTTGTAGCCCGGCAACGGCGTCGGTCGGCCGGGCGCGGCGCGAGCGGTCAGCGTGTCGCCCACCTGGCAGTCGCGCACGCTCTTGAGCCCCGTCGCCACATATCCGACCTCGCCCGGTCCAAGTTCGGGCATGGGCACCAGCTGAGGCCGAAAGACGCCCAGCTCAAGGATCTCGCTCTGTGCGCCCGAGGCCATCAGGCGCACCGTTTCGTGATCGCCAAGTTGACCCTCGAACAGGCGGACGTAGGCGACAACACCCTTGTACGGGTCGTAGTGCGAATCGAAGATCAGGCCCTGCGAGCGGCTTGTCGGGGCTGCCCTTGGGCGGCGGGATGCGCGCGACGATTGCCTCGAGCACCGCGGGCACGCCGGTGCCCTCCTTGGCCGACACGAGGAGCACTTCCTCGCGCGGGATGGCAAGGACGTTCTCGAGCTCTTCGAGGACCAGCTCTGGCTGGGCCGAGGGCAGATCGATCTTGTTGATGACCGGGATGATGACGAGGCCCTGGTCGAGCGCGAGGTGAACGTTGGCCAGCGTCTGGGCCTCGATCCCCTGCGCAGCGTCGACCACCAGAATCGCTCCCTCGCAGGCCTGCAGGCTGCGGCTGACCTCGTAAGAGAAGTCGACGTGGCCGGGCGTGTCGATCAGGTTGAGCGCGTAGCGCTGGCCGTCCGGCGCGACGTACTCGAGATGGACCGCGCGGGCCTTGATCGTGATGCCTTTCTCGCGCTCGAGGTCCATCGAGTCGAGCACCTGGCTGGTCATCAGCCGCGCGCTCGATCGTGTGGGTCAGCTCGAGCAGCCGGTCGGCGAGCGTGGATTTGCCGTGATCGACATGGGCAATGATGGAGAAATTGCGCAGACGCGCCTGGGGGATCACCGGGCCGGAGTATAGCGACGGCCTTCCCTGCTCCCCTCGCCGCGACTGGAACGCGCTGTGCTCGGCCCGACTACCCGCTGGATCCACCTGCCCGGCTCGGACATCTCCGAGATGCGCGCTCGGGCTACCGCGAGGCGCGCGGCCAGATCATCTGCCGTGCGCCGCGGCCAGCCCCTCGGTCGCGTGGCGGACGTCGCGCCGGTGATGCTCCTGCTCGCGTCGGCCCAGGCGGCCGGCGAGGTGGTTGGAGTTGTCCGTGGGCCGGGGCGGGCGGCGACCAAGCTCCACTGAGACGACGTCGGCTCAAGACCCGACCGGACTGCTCCGCGCAGCCCCGCGGGCCGACTGGTGATAGCATTTCGCGCCGCGCCCTTCGCGCACGCCACACGATCACCCGAGGTTCCCTGACTTGGCACATTCTTCCCGCGGTTGGACCGGCGCTCGCACGCCGTCCGCCATCAAGCGAGTTCGCCAGACCCAGCGCCGCAAGGCGATCAACCAGCCGCGCCGCGCCGCGGCCAAGACGCTCGTGGCCAAGGCCATGGTCGTGGCCAATGACTCCGCCACCAGCGGCGGCGAGGGCGGCGAGCTTCAGTTGGCCGTCGAGCGCGCCGTTTCGGCACTCGACCGAGCAGCCAAGATCGGGGCCATCCACCGCAACGCGGCAGCACGGCGCAAGAGCCGGATGATGCTCAAGGTCAACGCAGTGGTCGCCGGCGAGGGCTTGCCAACCGCCGCCAAGGCGGCGCGCACGATCGGCAAGGCCGCGGCGATCAAGGGCGCCAAGGCGCGCATCGCAGCGTCGCGTGCGACGAAGGCCAAGGGCGCTCAAACGGCAGCCGGCAAGGCGCGCGCAGCACTCGCCCGAACGACGCGCGAAACCGGCGCCGAGCAGACGGCCGCGCCGGTGGCCAAGACGGTGGCCACCAAGGCCACCAAGGCCACCAAGGCGACCAAGGCGACGGGCAGCAAACCGACGAAGGCAACGGGCACCAAGGCGACAACGGCCAAGACCGCGGCCACCAAGGCGTCAGCGTCCAAGTCGGCCGCCAAGCCCGCGGCGGCAAAGCCGGCGGCCAAGGCGTCCGCGGCGGCAAAGCCGGCGGCCAAGGCGTCCGCGGCGAAGAAGAGCTCGGCCAAGAGCTAGGCCCTGCCGGCCTCCGGACCGGCCGCCTGATCAGCGGCTATAGACGGCGATCAGCGCGACCTGGGTGGCATACTGACCGCCCGACTGAAAGAGGATGTTGCCCGCCGTGCCCATCTGGCGCGTGGGCATCGAGGCGATCGAGCTGAGCCGCCAACCGGCGGTGCGGCGCCGGGCGGCGTCCTCGGCCAACTCAGTGGCCAGGGCCTCGGGATCGACGGCGCTGGCGTCATCTTCGTTCACGAAGATGACGACGAGCTGATCCTCGCCGGCCGGGTACTCGAGCGTGTTGATGTTCACTCTGCGACACCCGGTGACGGCAGGGGGGCGGAGAGTGGCGACGATGAGAAGCCGCGCGCCAGCCCGCCGGCCATGCTGCCGCCGATTGTCAGCACGAACAACCCGGCCCCGGTTGCCATGAGCTCGCGCCACGCGGCCGCCTCGAGCGTCACCCCGTCGGTGATCCCAAGCGTCGCCAGCTCGGGCGCCTGGCCGTCCTTCACGTAGCGCTGATAGATGCAGTCGGCGCCGGTACGGCACTGGAGGCTGCGTGCCATCGGGCAGCGCGCCGGTGTCGCCGTAGATGAACACCAGGCGCAGGCCGACGTAGATCAGGGCCATGGCGACGCCGGTCACGAGTCCGGCATATGCCGCATTGGCCAGCACCCGCCCACGTGGCCGCCAGCGTTCTGAGCGGACGTTGGCATAGACACCGATCAGCACGCCCATGAGCGGGGCGAGCAGAAAGACGAGCGCCTGGACCGGGATGATCAGCTCGAACGCCATGGCCAGCACGATGGCCGTGCCCAGGCCGACCCAGCCGCCAAAGACGGCGCCCGGGTCGATGAAGCGCGCCCTCACCGCGAGCGAGCCAGCGCGCCCGCTCCCGGGAAGCGCGCCGAAGCGCCCAACTCGGCTTCGATGCGCAGCAGCCGGTTGTACTTGGCCACTCTCTCCGAGCGCGACGGCGCGCCGCTCTTGATCTGGCCCACGCCGGTGGCGACGGCCAGGTCGGCGATCGTGGTGTCCTCGGTCTCGCCGCTGCGGTGGCTGATCACGGCGCCCCAGCCGTTGCCGACCGCCAGGTCGATGGTGGTCAGGGTCTCCGACAGCGTTCCGATCTGGTTCAGCTTGACCAGCACGGCATTGGCCGAGTTCTCCTCGATGCCGCGCCGCACGCGATCAGGGTTGGTCACCAGCAGGTCGTCGCCGACGAGCTGCACGCCGCTCGCCGAGCCGCTCGGTCAGCGGCATGCCAGCCGGCCCAGTCGTCCTCGGCCAGGCCGTCCTCGAGCGAGCAGATCGGGTAGCGGTCGACCCAGTCGGTCCAGAAGTCGATCAGCTCGCCGGTGCGCAGCGTGCGGCCCTCCTTGGCCAGCCGATACGTCAGCTCGCCGTTGCCGTCGGCCGCAACGTCCAGGTCGACCAGCTCGCTGACCGCCGGATCGAGCGCGATCGCAGACCTCCTCGCCGGGTCGGTAGCCGGCCCGCTCGATCGCGCTTGCAGGACCAGCTCGATGGCCGCCTGGTTGGAATCGAGCGACGGCGCGAAGCCACCCTCGTCACCCTGGCCGGTGGCCAGGCCGCGATCGTGCAACTCGCCGCGCAGGGCGTGGAAGATCTCCGCTCCGGCGCGCAGCGCCTCGCTGAAGGTCGGCGCGCCGAGTGGCATGACCATGAATTCCTGGAAGTCGGTCGAATCAAGCGCGTGCTTGCCGCCGTTGAGGATGTTGAACATCGGCACCGGCAGCGTCGCGGCACGCACGCCGCCCAGGTAGCGGTAGAGCGGCAGCCCGTACTCCGCGGCGACCGCGTGCGCGCACGCGAGCGACACGCCCAGGATCGCGTTGGCGCCCAGGCTGCCCTTGTTGGGTGTACCGTCGAGGTCGATCAGCAGCTGGTCGATTGCCTGCCTGGTCGGCGGCGTCTTCGTCGATCAACGCCGGGCCGATCGTCTCGAGCACGTTGACGACGGCCTTGCGCACGCCCTTGCCGCCGTAGCGCTCCTTCTCCCCGTCACGCAACTCGACCGCCTCGTGCGCGCCGGTCGACGCGCCCGATGGCACCGCCGCGCGGCCGACCGCCCCCGACTCGAGGACGACGGCTGGCCTCCAGCGTGGGGTTGCCCCGCGAATCGAGGATCTCGTGCGCGTCGACGGCGGCGATGCCGGTCATGCCACACCTGCCGGCGACGCTGGTCCGGTCGAGCAGCACGGCGATGCCGGGCAGCTCGCGGCCCTCCATGAATTCGAGCGACGCTCCCCCGCCGGTCGAGATGTGGGTCATCTTGGGCGCCAGGCCGAGCTCTTCGACCGCGGCCACCGAGTCACCACCACCGACCACGACGCTCACCCCGGCGTCGGCCTGGGCGGCCAGCTTGCGCGCCACGGCGCGCGTGCCGTCGCCGAATGTGGGCACCTCGAAGACGCCCAGCGGCCCGTTCCAGAAGACCGTCCGGGCCGGCTCCAGGGCGGCCATGAATGCCTCGGTCGTCTGCGGACCGATGTCGACCACCGACCACGAATTGGGGATCTTGGCAACCGGCACGATCTTGTGCTCGGCGCCGCGAGTGACCTCCTTGGCCACCACCACGTCGGTCGGCAGCAGGAACTGCAACGCCGTGCTTCTCGGCGTTGTCGAGGATCGCGCCGCGCCTCGTCGACCAGGTCACGCTCGAGCAGGCTCTTGCCCACGCTGTGGCCCTCGGCGACCAGGAAGGTGTTGGCCATCCCGCCGCCGACAAGGAACATGTCGACCTTGTCCATGCAGGTGGTTGAGGACGCCGAGCTTGCCCGAGACCTTGGCGCCGCCGACGACCGCAGCGAATGGATGCGCGACCGACTCGAGCAGCGACGAGAGCGCCTGGATCTCGGCCTCCATCAGCAGCCCGGCGTAGGCGGGCAGGAACTTCGTCACGCCGACGGTCGAGGCATGGGCGCGGTGGGCCGTGCCGAAAGCGTCGTTGACGTAGACGTTGCCGTAGCTCGCCAGCGTCCGCGCGTAGTCCTCGCCGTTGGCCTCCTCCTCGGGGTGGAAGCGCAGGTTCTCGAGCATCAGCACCTGGCCCGGCTTGAGCCGCGCGACGGCGTCGCGCGTGCCGATGCCGAGCGGGTCACCGGTGATCGGCACGGGCATCCTGAGCAGCGTGCTCAGCCACTGCGCAACCGGCCGCAGGCGGGTCGATTCGACCACCTTGCCCTTGGGTCGGCCAAGGTGGCTCATCAGGATCACCGACGCGCCACGGTCGAGCAGGTAGCGGATCGTGGGCAGCGCGGCGCGAATGCGCGAATCGTCCTTGACCTTGCCGTCCTCGATCGGGACGTTGAAGTCGACGCGCACCAGCACGCGCTTGCCCTGCGGGTCGAAGTCACGGACGGTCAGCTTTTCCATGGCTCAGCTCTCAGTCTGGGTGGTCTGGCTGGCGATCGTCCGGCTCGGGGTGTGCGGCTCGCGAGAGGTCGGATCAGGCGCGGGCGGAGGCCTCCGCCGGACAGCCGCTGCTGCCGACATAAGCGACCAGGTCGGCGATGCGGCAGCTGTAGCCCCACTCGTTGTCGTACCAGGCAACGACCTTGACCAGCTTCTCGTCGATGACCATCGTCGACAGCGCGTCGACGATCGACGAGCGGCTGTCGCCCTTGAAGTCCATCGACACCAGCGGCTCATCGGTGACGCCCAGGATGCCCTGCATCGGACCGGCTGCGGCGGCCCGGAAGGCCGCGTTGAGTGCCTCGGCCGAGGCCGGCCTGGCCAGCTCGCGCGGTGAAGTCGACCACGCTCACGGTGGGCGTCGGCACGCGCAGGCTGAAGCCGTCGAACCTGCCCTTCAGCTCGGGGATGACCAGCGCCAGCGCGCGCGCCGCACCGGTCGTGGTGGGGATGATGTTCTGGCCGGCCGAGCGCGCGCGGCGCGGGTCCTTGTGGGCCACGTCGAGCACGCGCTGGTCGTTGGTGTACGAGTGGATCGTGTTCATCAGCCCGCGCACGATGCCGAACTCGTCGTGGACCACCTTGGCCACCGGGGCCAGGCAGTTGGTGGTGCAGCTGGCGTTGCTGATGATGTGGTGCCGTTCGGGGTCGTACATGCCCTCGTTGACGCCCAGGACGATGGTCACGTCCTCCTTCTTCGCCGGGGCGCTGATGATCACCTTGCGCGGCGCCGGCATCAGATGTGCGCGCGGGCCTTCTCGGCATCGGTGAACAGGCCGGTCGACTCGATCACGATGTCGACGCCGAGGTCCTTCCACGGCAGCGCCGCCGGATCCTTCCCCTTGAGCACCTTGATCTCGCGACCGTCAACGATCAGCGCGTCGTCGGTGTGGTCGACCGTGCCGGGGTAGCGGCCATAGGTCGAGTCGTAGCGGAACAGGAGCGCGTTCATCTGCGTGTCGACCAGGTCGTTGATGGCCACGACCTCGATCCCCGAGGTCCGCTCGATGATTGCCTTGAGCGACTGGCGTCCGATGCGCCCGAAGCCGTTGATCCCTACGCGAATTGCCATTTGTGCGCTCCTTCGATGTCACCCGGCGGGGCGGGTGGCTGGGCGTGACGACCTAGTCGGCGGTCACCACGCGATATCGCTCGATTTGTGCGTGACGATCATCCGCGCCCACCGATCAGGGCTGGTAGAGCCGGATGGCCCGACCGAGTAGCGCGTGGGTTGAGGCTCTGGGCGCGATCCGGCACGGTCAGCGCCGCCAGCGACAGGGCGCCGATCAGGCCGACGTCGTCGCCGAGCTGCGCCGGAACAATATCCACTCTGGCCGCCTGGCGCCCGAACGCGTGGCGGCGCACGGCCTCGCGAGCGGGGCCGAGCAGGCGCTCGCCCTGGCCCGCCGCGAGGCCCCCGCCAACGATGATGCGCTGCGGATTGAAGACGTCAACGATGGACACGGCGGCCGCCGCGAATGCGCGCCGCGCGCGATCCATGATGATCGCCGCCGCGCTGTCACCGCGCTCCTCGGCCGCCGCGACGTCACGGGCCTCAAGGTCGCCCATGCCCGCTTCGCGCGCGGCACGGGCGATGCCGGTCCCCGATGAGATCGCCTCGAGGTGGCCGCGGGCGCCGCAACCGCAGCGCGGTCCGTCCATCTCGATCGTCAGGTGGCCGAGCTCGCCGGCCAGTCCGTCCGGACCACGCAGCAGCTGGCCCGCGCTGACGACGGCGCCGCCGACACCGGTCGACACGGTCAGGTAGACGTAGTCGGTCAGGCCGCGTCCGGCCCCGAAGTCGCCCTCAGCCAGCACCGCGACCTGCGTGTCACGCTCGAGCAGCGCGGGCAGGCCGAGCTCGTCGCCGATCGCCGCGGCGAGCCGGAAGCCCCACAGGCCACGGTCGAGATTGGGCGGGTCGAGGAGCGTGCCGTCGGTCGGGTCGAGCGGCCCGGGGGCCGAGATGGCCAGCACGCGCGGCGCCGGCGTGTCCGCCTCGAGGGCCGCTGCGAGCGACGCGCGCAGCTCGGCCACGCAAGCGTGAACGATGTCTCCCGCCGCCCGTGGGGTACGCGTCGATCGGCGGGCGACCAGGCGGCCGTCGCGCACGACCACAGCGGTGCGCAGCTGAGTCCCGCCCAGGTCGAGCGCCAGCACGGATGCCGGGAATCGCGCCGGCAGGGCTGAACGGAGGGTCGCTGCGGGCTGGGTCATCGCCACCGATTGTACCGACGGGCCATCGGGGCTCCCCCGACCGCGCCCGCTCCGCGCCTCGAGTCGGCCAATGCAATAAGAAGGGGTCCCGGCTTGCGCCGAGACCCCTTCCTCACTCCCTGGGATGGCTATTCGTCAGGCGCCGATGCGGAAGACGCTGTTGCCGCACTTGGGGCAGGTGCCCTTCGTGGCCGGCTTGCCGTTCTTCATCGTGATCTTCTGCGGGCTCTGAATCTCCACCTTCATCTTGTCCCGCACGCAGTAGGCTTCCAACTCTCCTCCTTTTCGTTCTTTTCGCGGTGCTGGACCGAGGTCGTTCGCCTCGGCTCCGACTGTACCCCCGCTCAGGATGCCACTACTGGCACCCACAGCGAGGGCCGCCAATGCAACGCTCCTTGTGCGCGCACGGCTTCATCCATCTCGGCCAGCAGGCCCAGCGCCTCCAGCCCCGTCTCGATGCAGGCCTCTTCGGCCTGGTCTTTCTGCGCGTCCTGGATGAACGCGCCGCTCACCCGTTGAGCGTACGCCGTGCAGACGACGCCTGCGCGGCATCCCGCCAACCCGGCCAGCACGAGCAGCGCCGACGCCTCCATCTCGAAGTTGACCACACCCTGGCGGGCCATCTCGGCAGGCAGGTCGGGGAATCGGATGGGCAGCTGCGGGATCGGCCGCCCCTGGGCGCCGTAGAAGCCGGGCGCCGTGGCGGTGATCCCAAGGTGGGCCGTGTGGCCCAGGCGGTGCGCCGCCTCGACCAGCGCTGCGACCGCGACATAGTCGGCCACCGCCGGGTAGCCCTCGTGAACGAAGTACTTGGTCGTCGCCTCCAGGCGCACGGCGCCGGTGGTGATGACCAGCTCCCCCAGGCGGATGTCTTCGCGCAGAACGCCACAAGAGCCGATGCGAATGAAGGTCGGGCGGCTGGTGATGGCCAGGATCTCAGCCAGCACGATCTCGATGTTGTCGGTGCCGATGCCGGTCGAGATGACCGTCATGCGTCGACCTTTGAACGTGCCCGTGGCCGAGGCGAACTCGCGGTTGCGCTTCTCGAACTCGATGCTCTCGAAGTGCTCGGCCACAAGCCGCGTCCGGTCCGGGTCGCCCGGCAGCAGGATGTGCTCGGCCACCTCGCCCGGGCCAAGGCCGATGTGGTACTGCCGGTCAGTGTCTGGCAGCGTCACCCGGCGGTCTGCGATTGGCACGGCCCCTCCTGTATCGGCGCCCGCAGTGCGGGTGCGTGCGCAGACGATAGGGCGCTCTTGCGCCGAGCGTCAACTTCGGCGGCGCGTGGGCAGCACCTGCTGAAGGCGCCTGGGCACGCGTTTGGCGAGCCGCTCGATCAGATCGGGTAGCCCAGCGCGCCGGCGATTGAGCACCAGGGCGGCCGCCGCCAGGGTTCCAGTGAGCACGAGCAACACCAGCGCAGCGGACGTGGCCGAGCTCGGGGGCACAGGCGCGAGGGCGTCCTTGCCCGGCGACCCGGTCGCGATCTGGGCGTCCGCGGAGGCCGAGGCGGCGGCGGCGGCGGGGATCTGCAGTTGGGCAAGGCGCACGATCGACTCGGGGCTGTCAACGACCACCTCGAGCCCACCGGTCGCGTTGCGCTCGACCCGCCCTGTGGCATTCAACAGGTCGCCGACGGCGAACAGCACGAACAGGCTGGCAGCCTCGCCCGTGAGTCTGACCACCGCGTTGCCGCTGCCATCGTCGATGGTCAGGCGCACACCAGCCACGGCCAGCACGCGGCCACCGACGCTGACCGCCTCAGCCTCGTGCGCAGCCAGGTCGCCCAGGGCAACCATCCCGACTCCGGAGGGCGCTGATTGTCCCTCGCCGGGCCACGCCGAGGCGCGTGGTGACGAGCCGGGCCCAGGACTGCCCGCTGGATCCGGCGCCTGCGGCGGATCGCCCGACGCCGCGGCACCCAGCCGAATGTCGGCCGGGGAGCGCGGGACGACGGCGAATCGCTGGTCGGTTGCCGTGGGATATGGGCGCTTGACGATGCCGGTCACCGTCGCCCAACGCCCCGCCACCAGCGCGCTCGCCGAGATGCCGCTGCGCGCGAGCCCGCTGATCGGCACGCTGCCCGTGGACAAGCGCAGCTCGGCCCGCCAGGCATCGCCGTCCCGATGGACGGACTCGACCAACCCGCTGACCGTCACCAAACGCCACTCGAGACCGGTGCCGAGCGGCGCGCTGCGCACCGAGGTTGGGCTGGCCGTGCCCTGGCCGGAGACCAGTGCGGCTGCGGCAGCCAGAGAAGGCGCACCGTAGTAGGTGCCCACCGCGCCGCTGACGCGCAGCCGCTGGCCGATCCGTGGACGGACGTCGGCGGGCAGCCGGACCAGCAGCGCGGCCGTCGCGTCCTGGAGCGTCACTCGCTGGGCATCCGCGTCGAACAGGCCGGGTTGCGCGGTCACGACTCCCTCGATCGTCACCGACTGCCCGACGCGGCGCAGGGCGTCGGCGATGCTGATGACCGGCGCGCTCGCGTCGCTGGCTGCTGGGGACCGCGTCGGCGCGGGCGTGGGTGACGGGTCATCGGCGATCAATGCGACGTCCGACTCATTGCGCGGCCACAGGCGGTACAGGCCGAGCCGATCACCGACCAGCCCCACGACCGCGAGGCGCTGACCGACGCTGAAGTCGGCCCTGGTCACTCCGAGCGGCCCGTGGAAGAAGACGCGGCCCTCACCGGAGGCGTCCGACACCATCAGCGTCAGGCTGCCCGACGAGCCTGCCTCGATCTGCTCGATGGTCACCGTAACCCGCGCCAGCAGTCCCTCGGTGTTCTCAGCCAGCTCAGCGACGAGCAGGTTGCGCGGCGCCGGCTGGCTGACCGTCTCGAGCACCAGGACACGGCCGGCCAGGGGTCGAAGCTCGAGATTGCCGTAGGGCGCGGCGAGCATCCCCTCGGCCTCGAGCGTCCGGCCCGGCAACACACCGCTGAGGGCCGGCTCGGGCAGCCGGACGAAGATGCCGCCCGAGGCGTCCTGGATGGCTATCGTCGCGTCCCCCAGCAAGGCGCCCGGAGCGACGGTGACCACGCCGCGCACATGGACGGTGGCGCCGATTGGCTGGAGTCGAGCCGCGGCAATCGAGATCGGGCTCTCGCTCGGTGCCGCAGTGGGCGTGGGCGTGGGCGACGGGCTGGGCGGCGGCGTGGGCGTCGGCGTGGGCGGCGGGGCGAGGGGCACCACGTCATCAATCGAGCGCAGCAACAGGCGGTAGCCACTCGTGCCGTCGCCGACCAGATCGCGCTGGCCGAGCACGCCGACCAACCTCAGGAGGCTGCCCAGACCGAGCTCGCTCGCGGCGACACCTGCGCCCGGTGGGGCAAGCACGGCGAGCGGACCGCTGCCGTCGTCGATGGTGGCGATGACACCTTCTTCAGTTGATGCGCCGCCGGCCACGATCCAGCCTTCGGCGACGATCAGACGGGCTTCGAACGGCTCGCACGCCAGGAACGTGGCGGTTGCCAGGGGGTCGGGCAGCGGGCCCACCGGCCCCGTCGTCATGTCTCCGGACGCGGCCAGCGAAAGCGTCAACTGGCCGAAGCGCGATTCGAGCGCGCCCCGCACGACGACATCGCTGCCCGTCGGCGCAGGCGGCCAGTCGCCCATGGGCAGGTAGAGCGCCAGGCCGCCGGTCGCGTCCTCCACGAATGCGCCGCGGCCGTCCTCCGTCAAACCAAGCGGCGTGGTCAGCAGTCCGTGCACCGTGACGCCCGTGCCGGCAGGCAGGAGGCGGGCCTGGCTGATCGACAGCGGCGTGGGCGTCAGCGTGGGCGTCGGCGTGGGCGTCGGAATCGCGGTCGCGGTCGCGGTCGCGGTCGGCGTCGGCGTCTCAGTCGGCGTCGGGGCGGGCGTTGCCATGGGGGTGGGAGTCATCTCGACCGTTGGCGCTGGGCTCGCCGTGGGCGTCGGCGTCGGCGCGGGTGTCGGCGTCTGAGTCGGTGCGGACGTCTGGGTCGGCGTCGGCGTCGGCAGCTCCGGTGTGCACGGCGGGCTGGGCGTCGGTGTGGCTGCCGCCGTCGCCGCGGGCGTGCCGTTCGGCGAAGGGGTTGCGCCAGGCGGTGTGGCCGAAGCCGCGGGCCCGGGTGTGCTGACCGGCACCGGGCCCGCGCTCAGCGACTGTGCCTGCGGGCCCGACTCTAGGTGCGTGTCGGCGGCGTTGTCGTTCGTGTCGACACCGTTACCGGCGGCACCCCCGGGCAGTCGCTCGAGGCTCGATCCGGCGGCCGGCGCCGGGCCGGGACTGCCCTCAACGAAGGCGCTCGACGCATCGCCCCAGCTGAGCGAATCGATGACCGTGCCACCGAGCGTGCGCAACACCAGGCTGCCGCCCGCTGCGGCGAAGCCGCCGCTGTACAGACCGTCGGCTCCGGCTGCCCATCGGCCGGCCGAATTGGCCAGCAACAGGTGTCTGTGCGCCGGGATGGGCAGGCCCGTCCACGTCTGCTTGCGTGTGACGGTCGAGCCGCTGGCGGTGACGTAGACGAGTTCAGTGCCGGCGAGGTCAAGGTCGGCCGAAGCCGCGTTGTAGATCTCGACGAATTCATCCGATGCGCTGTCGGCACCGGTAACGACCTCGGCCACCAGCAGCCCGCTGGACCTTGGCCAACCGACCAGCTGGGCGGCCGCCACCAGCGGCCGGCCGGCCTCCATCTCCTGGCCCTCCGGGGCCGGCCGGGTGGCGACGGCAAGCAGACCGCACAGGGCGATCACGAGGGCCAGGTGTTGCCAACGATCGAGCCGCGCGTCCGACATGGATGACTCCCCGATGCCAATGGGCGGGCGGTCTGGCGGGCGCTTGCGAGCAGTCTGGCGGGCGCCACTTGGCTGGCGGTTATCCGGGGCTTATCGGGGGCTATCGGGGGCTGCGGGTCGTGATGCGCTAGGATGCCGGGCACGCTCATTTCGCTTCCCTGAAGGAGATCAGCCTTGGCCCGCGCCAAGAACACCTCTCGCGCCGAAGCCCGCCGCCGCACTCGCGTAACGCTGCGCAGCGACGTCCTGGAAACTGACGAAGCCGAGGACCAGGATCTCGACGACGAGCAGCCCGTCGCGCCGACCGGGCGGCCGCGCCTGTTCCGGATGCCCGACGTTCGCGCCGATCTGCGCGCGCTGCCCCAGATATTCCGCACCCGCCGGCTGCTGTGGGTGCCGCTGCTGCTTCTGATCGGCGGCATGGTGGTCACGCTCGTCCTGCCCGGCCTGCCGGCACAGATCGGCAGCATTGCCGACCTGTACATCCAGTTCTTCTTCGTGCCGCCGGCGCTGTTCACGTTCTTCCTGGCCGGTTTCGTGGCGCCGCGCGCGTCGTACCTGGTCGGCCTGCTGTACGGCCTGATCGCCGGCGGGATGTGGGCCGCGATCATCCTCGGCCCAGGCATGGCGACGTCCACGACACCCGGGGCTGCTTCAACGGTCGAGCCGGTGGCCGTCGTCTTCAACATGGTGTTGATCGGCTCGCTCTACGGCACGCTCGCGGCGGCCTTCGCGGCCTGGTACCGAGACTTCCTGCGCGGCATGCAGGAACGTGGCAAGCTGCGCCGGGCGGAGCAGGAAGCCAAGGAGCGCCTCAAGCGGCGCGACGAGCGCCAGGAAGCCCGGCGCGTCGCCAAGCAGCGGCCCAGCTAAGTCGCTCGGCACAACCGCTCGGCACAACCAGGTCCGCTCGGCCCAACCAGGTCCGCTCGGCCCAAGCAGGGCGCAACCTCAGCCCAAGCGGCGCATGCCGGCGTGGCCCAGCTGTCTGAGGCCGCGCGGCTGAAGCGGCCCGCCCACCGGCCGAGCAACGTCGGCCAGCGGCTCGACCCGCTCGGCAATCACGTTGACCACGTCCGACTCACGCTCCAGGCGGCCCTCGACGTACAGCAGCGCATGGCGCCGAACCGTGCGCCGGAAGCGTGCCCAGGCGTCCGGCCAGAGCGTCACGTTGACCATGCCCGTCTCGTCCTCGAGCGCCAGGAAGACCGTGCCGCGAGCGGTCATCGGGTGCTGGCGGGTGACGACCAGACCGCCGATCCTGACCCGGCCCGGCTTGGCGTCAGCGAGCGCGCCGGCGCGCAACACGCCCAGCCGATCGAGCGCCGGGCGGAAAAGCTCGATCACCTGCCGGCGCGCGTCGAGCGACAGGATGGCGTACGAGTCGCCCAGCCGCTCCAGCTCAGACGGCGGCGGCAGATCGGGCGCAGCGGTTGGCGGCAGGCGCAGGTCGAGCGGCCGGCCGCGCGCCTTCTTGGAGCCAGCCGAGCGGCCGTCGCGGCGACCGCGCGTCGCACCGGCGACCTCGCGCAGCTGCCACAGCAGGCCACGCCGCGGCTCGCCCAGTGAGTCAAGCGCGCCGGCGCGGATGAGCCGCTCGATGACCTCCTCGGCCAGCTCCGTGCGCGCGACAAGGTCGGCCAGCGAACCGAATGGGCCGCCGCGGGCGACTTCGGCGTCGAGCGCCTCCCCCTCGGCCTCGCCGATGCCCTTGACCAGGTGCAGCCCGAGGCGGATGCCGTAGCCGGACGCGGTCGGCGCCGCCCAGTGGTCGCGTGCTGGGTCGTCGGGCACGACGCAGCCTGAAGACCGGACGACGCCCGGTCGGCGATCAATGCCGGCGCCCTCGGGCAGCGCCGTGCCGGGCAGACCGACCCACTCGGTCGCCGTCCGGTAGCGGCTGCGGTTGACATCGACCGGCAACACGCACACGCCGTGGCGCTTGGCGTCGTTGATGAGCACCTCGACCGGGTAGAAGCCCATCGGCTGGGCATTGATCAGGCCGGTCACGAACTGGGCCGGGTAGAACAGCTTCAGGAAGGCCGATTTCGTAGGCCGTCCGGGCGAACGCGGCGGCGTGGCTCTTGTTGAAGCCGAAGCTGGCGAAGGCCGCCACCTGGCGAAAGAGCTCCTCGGCCTGTTCGGTGGTCAGGCCGTTGCCGGTGATGCAGCCATCCACGAATTGGACGTGCAGCTTCTCCATCTCGCGGCTCGAGCGCCAGGTGCCCATCGCCCGCCGGAAACCGTCCGACTCGGCGGCGCTGAAGCCGGCCACGTCGATGGCGATCTTCATCACCTGCTCCTGGTACAGGATCACGCCCGAGCGTCTCGGCCAGCGCCGGCTCGAGGCTCGGATGGAGGTAGCTGACCTGCTCCTTGCCCTGCCGGCGACGAAGGTAGGGATGCACGGCGTTGCCCTGGATCGGACCGGGGCGGATGATCGCAACCTCGACCACCAGGTCATCGAGGTTGCTCGGCCGTGAGCGGGGCAGCGTCTGCATCTGCGCGCGCGATTCGATCTGGAAGACGCCGACCGTGTCGGCCGCACAGATCATGCGGAAGACGTCAGCGACGTCCTCCGGCAACCGGTCCAGGTCGACATGCACGGCACAGTCGGCGGCGATGTCTCTGAGCGCGTCATCGATTGCGCTGAGCATGCGCAGCCCGAGCAGGTCGAGCTTGATCAGCTTGAGGGTCTCGATGTCGCGCTTGTCGTACTGCACAACGACACGGCCCGGCATCGTCGCCCGCTCGAGCGGCGCGATGTCGATCAGCGGCGCGGCGGTGACGAGCATGCCGCCGGTGTGGATCGACAGGTGGCGCGGAAAGCCGTCGATCCGCGCGGTCAGCTCCAGCCAGCGCTCCCAAGGTGTCAGCCCAACGGTCGAGACGCGGGCTGCGCCGCCTGCTGAGCCGCGCGCTGAGCCGTTGTCCGCCCGCGTGACACTCCCAGTGTCAGGAACCGCGCTAACTGCAGCCGAGGGCGGTGAATCGGAGGCCTCGTGAGCGTGCAAGGCGGGCAACTGAGCGTGCTGCCCTGGCCGATCGCCCTTCGACGCGTCGGTCGGATCGATCTTGCCCGCGGTTAGGCCGTCCGGTGACACTCCCAGTGTCACGACGCGCTGCAACGTCGGCGGACGGTAGTCCACCGTCGCCGGATCGGCCGGTACGCGGGCCGGATCGGCCGGTACGCGGGCCGGATCGGCCGGTACGCGGGCCGGATCGGCCGCCCTCAGCCAGCGCACGCTGACCGGCGTGTCGCCCGGCCCGCCCTCGTCGTCCGACGAGGCGCGCAACGGACGGCCCGGCTCCTTGAGCCGCCCCATGGCGTCGACGAAGCCACGCTTGCCGGCCAGCTCGCCCGATGCCCCCGCCGCCGCCGCGGGGGTGGCCACGGCCTCCGATCCGCGCGGCGCAAAGAACTCGGCGAAACCACCTTCCGCCTCCAGGTCGCGCCGGACCATGACCGAGTCGTACGTCTCGAGCGCCTTGGCCACCCGATCGACGAACGGGCGCGGGAAGCCCAGCGCATAACCGACCTCACGCACCGCCGAGCGCGCCCGGTATGTGACCAGGTTGCAGACCATGCCCGTGTGCTCGGCGCCGTAGCGCTCGTAGACGTACTGGATGACCTCCTCGCGGCGCGACGAGGCAAAGTCGATGTCGACGTCGGGGTAAGTCGTGCGGCCCTCATTGATGAAGCGCTCGAAGAGCAGCCGGTGGCGGATCGGGTCGACGCGGGTGATGCCGAGCACGTAGGCGACGATCGAATCGCCGGCACTGCCGCGCCCTTGCGCCGGGATGCCCCGCTCGCGACAGAAACGCATGATGTCCCAGCAGATCAGGAAGAACTCGGCCAGGCCGGTCCGCTCGATCACTTCCAGCTCGTGCGCCAGCTGCTTGACCACCTGCGGCCTGAGCGGGTGGTAGCGGCGGCGCATGCCGTCGTGGCAGAGCGTCTCGAGGTAGCCGAAGGTGGTCTCACCCGACGGCACCGCGAAGCCCGGAAAGCGATAGTGCTCGAAGTCGAAGTCGACCGAGCAGCGCGCGGCCAGCTCGCCGGCAGTGCGCAGACCTTCGGTCCAGGCGTGCGCCACCGTCTCGTCCGACCCGGGCGGCAACGCCTCCAGATCGGCCGCCGACTTGAGGTGGTACTCGGCGTTCGGCCGGCGCAGGTGGGCGCTCTCCTCGAGCGGCAGCCCGTGGCGGATGCACACCAGCACGTCGTGCAGCTCGCGATCGTCCGGCCGCGCGTAGTGGGCGTCGTTGGTCACCACCAGCGGCAGGCTGAGCTCGGCCGCCAGCGTGACCGTCTCGGCCACCAGCCAGTCGTCGTCGGGCAGCAGGTGATGCTGTAGCTCGAGGTAGAAGTCGCCGCCGAACATCCCGGCCAGGACCTGCGCCGTCTTGGTGGCTCCCTCGCGATCGCCGGCCAGCAGCCGCCGCGCGATCTCGCCGTGGCGACAGCCGGAGAGGGCCACGAGACCTTCGGTGTTGCGTGCCAGCAGCTCGTGGGTGAAGCGCGGCGCGCCCTTGGTCCCGGCCAGGTGGGCGCCACTGGCCAGCCGGCACAGGCTGCGATAGCCGGTCATGTCGCGCGCGAGCAGCACCAGGTGCGGACCCAGCTCACGCGGGCGTACGCCGCGCAGATCCTCGCGCCGCGGCGGGCGATGGCCAGGTGGACGCAGGCGCTCGATCCTGGGCCGGGTTGGCTGGCCGTCGAGGTGGGGTTCCGACTCCGACTCCGACTCCGACTCCGACTCCGCCGGCCGATCCCGGCGCGGCCGCCGGCGGCGCGGGACGACGAGACCGCGGGGGTCCGGCGTGGCGGCATCAAGCAGCTCGATCTCCATGCCCACGATCGGCCGCAGACCGGCCTCTTGGGCCGCGCTGGCAAAACGGACCGCGCCGTACAGGCCGTTGTGGTCGGTTACCGCCAGGGCCGTCAGCCCCAGCTCGACCGCCCGCTCAACCAGGTCGTCGACCGGCGAGGCGCCATCAAGGAAGGAGAAGTTGGAGTGGCAGTGGAGCTCGGCGAAGACGCTGGTCACTCACCCATAATAGAACGCATGTTCTAGTATGCCGCGAAAGAGAGCGGCCCGGCCGTCACCGATCAGCGTCGAGACCACGGGGCGACGGCACGCACGACCTGCGGATGCATGCTTTCATGGATGACGATGCCTCCTCCTCCTGATCCAAAGCCGCCCAACGGGCCCGCCGCGACCGGACCGGAGCCGACAATCCAGCACCGGCTGACCACTCCACGGGCGGTGCTGCTGGCACTCGCGCTGACCGCTCTCATCGTCGCGGCGGCGCTGACCGTGCTTGGGCTGAGCAGCGGATCCCGAGGCGTTGCGACGGCCAGCCCGACTCCCGGCGCGACGGCCGGCCCGCCGAGCGTCGCGCCCAGTGCCACACCCGACCCCCCGTCATCGGGCGCGCCCCCGACCGTTGGACCGCCGCCCAGCCCGCCGCCCAGCCCGACACCACCGCCGACCAAGACGATCGGCGCGCAGAGCGTGCCCCCGGGCGAGCTGACGGGCTACGCCTGGCCGCTGCGCAACGCGCTGATCACCAGTCGCTTCGCGCCGCGCGACTTCGGGGGCTTCCTGGTCATCGACGGCAAGGAGATCCACGATGGCCTCGATCTGGCCACCCACTGCGGCGACAAGATCCTCGCCGCCCACGACGGGACGGTCCTTTATGCCGGGCGCAACTTCGACGTGTTCCTTGGCTATCGCGGCCAGCCCGAGCAGATCTACGCCAGGTATGAGCAACAGGGTCGGGTCAACTCGCTGCCGATCGTGATCGTCGTCGACGACGGAAACGGATACCGCAGCATCTACGTCCACCTCAACAGGGCGAGCGTGGAGGCAGGCGCCGTGATCCGGGCCGGGGACGTCATCGGCAACGAGGGCGCGACCGGTTATGCCACCGGCTGCCACCTTCACTACGGGCTGATCCGGATGGACAGCGGCTGGCAGGACGTGGTCCCGCACCTGGCCCGCTTCGGCTACCCGCCCGTGGTCCGCGAACGGGTCGATCCGCTCAAGGTGCTGCCCTGGGACGACCAGTACGCCCCGCAGCGCCTGCGCGACCGGGCCAGCGCAAGCCCGACTCCGAGCCCCACGACAACTCCGATTCCCACCCCGTAACGGTTGGCTGCCTGGCGAGCCAGCCGTTCGTCACACTTCCCACTGCTTGGCCGTCACACGAACGATGAGCACTATTCGCTCGGCCATGCCGCTTCTGCGCGCGGTCATCCTGGCCGGTCTGGTAACGCTGCTGATCATGCTCGGCCTGCCCGCCGTGCTGGCTGTCGCCGCCGCAGCGGCCATCTGACCAGTCGTCCGACCGGGGCGCGCGACGCCGCCCAAGATCGAGGCCGCGACGTATCCTCTGGCCATGCGTCCGCCCATGCTCCAGATCCTGGCCGCGGCACTGCTCGTCATCGCGCTCTGTGGCATGGTCGTGGCGATCGTCGTGCTGACGGTGCCACCTGGTGGGCCGCCAACGCTGCTCTGATTCGGGCACAATCGGTGATTTGTCCGTCACACCCGGCGTGGTGTGGCTCGTCACATCGAGCAACACGCGGTCGCCCATTCTGACGCCCGGTTCTCCTCCTCATCGGGCCCAGGAACGACCCGTCCTCTTTGCTCGGCCCCGGTCTCCCTCCGGGGCCGAGTTTTGTGTGCCCGGCAACGACTTCAGTCATAGACGCGCTCGAGATGCCACGTTTCGTCGACCCGGTCGAGATAGACCAACGCTAGTAACCGCTGGCCGGCCAGCTTGTAGTAGTCGCGGCTGACCGGCCGGCGCCACCACGCCTCCTCGACCCGCCACCGATTGCAGACCTCGACCTGTTCGCTGCCACCCTCCCAGCGCAGCCGCCACGGCCGGCCGTCCGCGTCGAGGTCGACGTCGATGAGCGGGTGATGGCCGAGCAGGCGTGTCATAGGTCGGCTGCGTTGGACATCAGTCGGCTGTGCTGGACATCGGCTGGACCGTGGCCACAGACCACGCCGTGCGCTGCTCGGCCAGCGCCGCCTCCGGGTCGAGGATCCGGGCGCGCAACAGCCGGTCGGCGCCAAACCTGAAGCTCAGCCCCACGAGCTGCCAGTCCAGTCGCGCGGCACGCGCCAGCTGCGGTGCGAAGAGGCCGAGCTGCTGACCCGCCTCGATGGCTTCGCCGCGCAACTCGAGGGTCAGGCGCGTCACCGGCGCAGCTGGCGGAGTGGCACCCAGGCGCGCGAACAACAACCGTTCGAGCAGGTCCGGTGCCGCGGCCGGCTCGGGCAGCTGCTGCTCGAGCGCCAGCGGCCGGCCGCGCTCGAGGTCGAGTGTCAGCAGCGCCCTGGTCGCGCCCGCGCCACGCGCCGCGAGCTGCTCGCACAGCGCGCGGCACAGGTTGCGCAGCAGGAAGCGCAGCGGCTCGAGCGTGTCGAGCGGTGGCTCCAGTTCCGCTTCGGCACGCAGCCGCTCGACCGGTTTGCGCGGCCGCAGCGCGCGCCCGTCCATCCCGCGCGCCAGATCGTGCAGCTCGCCCCCCTGCGTGCCGAAGCGGGCGATGACCGCTGAGCGCGACAGCGCGGCGAACTCGCCGATCCGCGTCAGGCCAAAGACGCGCAACCGCTCACTCAGCTCGTCGTCACCGGGCAGCAGCCGAATGGGCAGCGGCGCGAGATAGGCCGCCTCGGTCTGTGCATCGCCGACGGGGATGACCGCCAGCCGGCCCACGCCGGCACCAACCGCCAGCCGGCCAGCGCCGATGACCGCCGCCACCTGCGCCCCGAAGCGGGTGTTGCCGATGCCCACCCGTGGCTCCCCGGGCAGCAGCCGACGGACGGTCTCGAGCACCCGGCCACAGAGGATCTGCTCATCCCCCCACAAGCGGTGCAGGCCCTCGATGCCCAGCAGCACCTGGCCGTAGCGGCGCGCCTCGGGTCGTGCTTCAGCCTCGAGCGCGGGGGTGAACGCGGCCAGCGCGTCGAGCGTCTGTTCCATCGCGCGCTGGTACGTCTCGAGGTCGGCCGGCAGGAAGCGCGCCTCGGGCACCAGCCGATGAGCCGTGCCGAGTGGCTGGCCGCGTATGACCCCCAACAGGCGCGCGGCGGGACTGCAGTCAAGGACGCTGCCCTGCTCCCACGGCTGGCCGCCGATGACGACCAGCTCGGGCAGGTCACCCGCCGCCTGCGCTCGGGCAGCCTCGATCCGATGGGCGAGGTGCGGCCAGTCGAGATAGAGAAGGCGCATCGGGTCCGGGTAACGCGCTCGGGTGGCTGGATGGGTTGATCGGTCGGTCAATCAGTCGATGGCAAGGCCATGTGCCGGCGGCGGGCGAGCAGCGGATCAGGCGGAGCGCGCGAAGAGGTAGGCAGGCTCCTGCGCTGGTCGAACGCTGGCTGCGCCGTCACGCCTGGCAAAGCGCGCCAGGGCGGCCGCGTGCTCACCATCGACGAGGTAGCGAATCTCGATCTCGGTCTCGCGGCCGGGCAGCCCGAAGCGGCTCTTGGCCACGCTGACTGCCACGCAGCGGCCAACGATGTCACGTCCGGCGCGCAGCCAGGCGCGCTGCTCGAGCTCCAGGCGCAGGGCGACCGATTCGGCCAGCGCACCGTGGACGGGCGCCGCCAGGTTGGTCGGCTCGAGCACGATCATGCACACGCTCGAGCGCCGAGCATGGGCGGCCAGTCGGCGCAGCGCGGCATCGTGGCTCGCCCGCAGCCGCTCGGGCAGGTCGATCACCAGCAGGTCGATCTGGTGGCCGGCGACGAGTGCTGCGGCCAGCGCCCAGCCTTCGTCGATGTCTGCCGGCCGAACGACGAGCAGCCAGCGCAGATCCACCCCGCGGCCGGCCGCCTCGAGCGGATCGAAGCTGCGGCACAGGTCGAGGAAGGCGACGATGCCGCCGCGCGCCTGGGCCTGGGCCAGGCAATGGAGAGCCAGGGCGGTCTTGCCGCTCGACCGGGCGCCGCGGAAGGAGACACTCACGCCGCGCGGCAAACCGCCTGTGCCGAGCAGCGCATCCAGCCGGGCAAAGCCGGTCGGCACGATCTCATCCGCCAGCGCTGCGGCGCGCGGCTGCTCGACCGGCCCCAACTCCGGGTCGGCCCTGGCGGGCGCTAGGGCAAGCACGCCATCGACCGCCGGGGAGACCGCTCGCGACGCGGAGGACGACCGGCCGGTCAGCACCAAGGCCGACCCTGACCGCCGCGCTTCCCCAACGAGACTCGAGTCGGGCGAGAGCGGTACCCAGGGCGGGGTCGACGGACATGGCTCGATGATAGAACAAATGTTCTATCCGTCAATAGCCGCCGTGGGCTACGATCCGTTTCACCGACTGCCAACCACGCTCGCTTAGCCAGCCACGGGAGCCGACTGTGACCGACGAGCCACGCGACAAGCCCACCGACGAGACCGGACCCCCGCCACCGCCCGACACGTCGCTGCCACCGGTCGACTCGCCGACCGTGATCGGCATGCCGCCGGTCGGATTCCCGACAGCCCATCAAGCGCCGGCGCCGGGCGGTCAAACCGGCTTTGCGGCACTCACACCGCCCGCCAATCCACCCGGGCCTCCGCCGCCGCTGGGTTATGGCGGGCCGCCGCCGAGTTACGGTGCCCCGCCCCCACCGAGCTATGGTGCCCCGCCGCCACCGGTTTACGGCGGGCCGCCACCGGGCTACGGTGCGCCGCCGCCGAGTTACGGCACACCGCCGCTATACGGTTACGGCGGGCCTCCGCCTTCGCGTGGCGGGCCGTCGCTGATCCTGATCGGCGGCCTGACCCTGCTGCTCGTCCTGGTCGTCGGCGTTGGCGTGATGTTCGCACTGCAGCTGGGGCCGTTCGCCGGGCCGGCGCCCACCCTCGTCGCCCGCCCAACTTTGCCACCGCCGATCACTACGCCGCTGGTCACGGCCAAGCCCCTGGCGACGGCCACGCTGGCTCCAACCGTGGCCCCCACGTCCGGCGCGACCTCAACCGCCGGCCCGACAGCGACCCCCACCGTCGGTCCGACCGCGCCGCCGGCGACCGTCGTCCCCAGCGGTGACGTTGCGGCGCAGCTGCTGGTCCACGTTCCTGAACCGATTCGACCGGGCTGTTTCGCCAGCCCGGGCACGGCACCGATCCTGGCCATCGCAAGCTGCACTGCCGACAGCGGCGAGATCGTGCTGACCTACTTCCAGTACGACGGCCAGCAGTCGATGTCCACCGCCTACGAGGGCTTCCGGCTCATCTCACAGATCGAGCCCGACACAGGCAGCTGCAACGATCCGGCCAGCTGGCCGGCCGAGAACGACTACACGGTCAGCCAACAGCCGGCCGGCCGCTGGCTGTGCACCGAGGCGCTCGGATCGACGACCATCTACTGGACCGACAGCCGGCTGAACATCCTCAGCGCGGCCACGCATACGACTTCCGACCACGCCCGGCTGGTCGACTTCTGGGTCGACGAGTCGGGCCCGTACCTCAACTAGTCAGGCGACGTATTCGGGCTCGGGCGTCTCGACAGGAGCGACGGTCGGTCCGCCCATCTCACCCTGCTCGAGGCGCTCGACGCGCTCCTTGATGCCGATCATCTGCTTGCGCGTCATGAGCACGATGCCGGTGCCCATGATCTCGCCCAGCACGACGTTGGCCGCGGCGTTGCCCGGCGTCCGTGCGCGGAAGCGCTCGATCAACCGCGTCTGGCCGTCTTCAGTCGGCTCGAGGTAGAACGCCCACGAGGCGCTGAACTCGGGATACGAGGCGGCCATGATTCCGCCGCTGACCTTGAGCCCGGGCGTGGGCAATGCGGCGGTGCCATCTGCCTGCTCGGCTTGGCTGCGCACGAGCTCGGTGTCGGTGTAGAGCACCAGTGCCCGCTCGGGCTCGAGCGTCTTGACCAGGAAGCCGCCGCCCGGATGGGTGGGCATGATGTCACCTGGCTCGAGTGCCTGGAACTCGGGCAGGATCTGCTCGGCGCTCTTGCCCTTGTTGTCGAGCATGTCGTAGCTGTACCAGCCGCCTCGGCCAAAGCCCATCTGGACCAGCCACGGCCAGACCCGGGCCACCGGTGCGTCGATGGTGATGCCGCGTGTCTCGATCGCCGATGGCTCGGCGATCAGGTCGTCACCGGGCAGCGGCAACTCAGCTTCCGTGGGATCCAGGCCCCAGCTGCGCACGCGCGGCCGAACGAAGAGGAAATAGGCCGCCGATGACACGATCACGGCGGACAGCACGGCGAATAGGAGCGTTCGAATGAGACGCATTGGTCACCTCCAGCGTGATCGTGGCAGGTGCGCCGGCGGCGGGGTAGAGCCAAACGTCACCGACCGACTGCCCTGGAGCATGCTGAAGGCCGCCGCCCAGCTCACATTCGCGAGGCGGGCTGGAAGCCGTAGGGCCACACCCAGCGATCGGGGCGTCAAGTGGTCGCCGGTATACTTGCCGCTCTGTGGGGATGTAGCTCAGCTGGAAGAGCACCGCGTTCGCATCGCGGGGGTCAGGGGTTCGAGTCCCCTCATCTCCACCACCCCAGATTCTTGGCGCTAATCGAGTGCGTGGCGCAACTGCTCGTGCTGCTCGCGCAACCAGCGCCGCGCCGCGCGGCTGTCCGGGCAGTGCCGATCGACCAGCCGCCAGAAGGTCGCTGAGTGGCCGGCCACGCGCACGTGGGCCAGCTCGTGGACGACGACGTAGTCGAGGATGTCAGGCGGCGCCATCACCAGCCGCCAGTTGAACGACAGCGTCCCGCGGCGCGAGGCGCTGCCCCAGCGCGTGCCCTGGTCGCGGATCGCAATCGCACTGAAGTCGATGCGCATCTCGGCGGCGCGCAGCGCAACACGCTCGGTGACCGCCCTGCGTGCCTGGCGCCGAAACCAGGCCTCGAGCGTCTCGGCCGTCGAGCGCAGGTCGCCGCGGGAACGCACGATGACGATCGCCCCACCGTCTGCAACCTGGACGCCGGAGCGTGCCCGACCGTCCGCGGCGATGGTCACCACAACCGGATGGGCAACCCCGCGCAACAGCAGCTCGCGGCCGCTGCCGATGGTCGGCCGCGCGGCCAGCGCCGCGCGCCGGGCGTTGATGCGCCGCACGTGGCGGTCGATCCAGCCCTGGTGGCGGGCGACCAGCTCGGCCGCTTCGCGCTCATGGGCGCGCGCCGGCAGGACCACCACGGCACGGCCCTGTTCGGTGATCGTCAGTCGCGCTCGGCGGGCGCGGGTAGAGCGGCGAATGGTGTACGGGGGCAGGGCTGGTAATCGATCGGCTACCACGAGGCGATCGTAGGGCGCTGCGGTCGGCCGCGAACGGCGCCCCTGCTAGAATTCGGCGCTGACGGCGGGGCGATAGCTCAGCTGGAAGAGCATCTGCCTGGCAGGCAGAAGGTCCGGGGTTCGAGCCCCCGTCGCTCCACCAAACCCCCGTCCGAGCCCCAAGTCACGGGGTTACCATTCGACCGACATGGCCCACCTGACGGATCCCGTCGGCCGCCCGAGCGCCGACCTCGCGCTTAGCGGGGTCGCCGGCGCCTGACGCCCGCGCGACCCGAAGCCCAGCCGATCCGTCTCCGCTCCGCAGCCACCCGAGGCCAGGCCATGACCACCGAGCCACACACCCGTGACAACGGTTCCCGGATAGAGCCGTACAGTCCGACCGAGATCGAGCCGCGCTGGCAGGCGCGCTGGGAAGAACTGGGCCTGCACCGGACCGACCTCGATGACGACAGCCGGCCGCGCTTCTACCTGTTGACGATGTACGACTACCCGTCGGGCGACCTGCACATCGGCCACTGGTTCACCAAGACGCCGACCGATGCGATCAGCCGCTTCCGGCGCATGCGCGGCTACAACGTCTTCTTCCCGGTCGGCTTCGACGCCTTTGGTCTGCCGGCCGAGAATGCCGCCGCCCGCAAGGGCGTCCACCCGCGCGACTGGACGCTGAGCAACATAGCCAACATGCGCCGCCAGCTGCGCTCGATGGGCGCGACCTGGGACTGGGACGCCGAGGTCGTCACCTGCGAGCCCGAGTACTACCGCTGGAACCAGTGGTTCTTCCTGAAGTTCCTCGAGGCGGGACTGGCCTATCGGCAGATGGCGCCGGTCGACTGGTGTCCCAAGGACCAGGTCGTGCTCGCGCGCGAGCAGGTCGAGGGCGCCAACCGCGTCTGCTGGCGCTGCAGCACGCCGGTCACCAAGCGCGACCTGGAGCAGTGGTTCTTCCGCACCACCAAGTACGCCGACGAGCTGCTGACGTACTCCGAGATCAAGTTCCCCGACCCGATCCGGTTGATGCAAACGAACTGGATCGGCCGCTCGGAGGGCGCCGAGATCGCCTTCGGCGTCGCGCCTGACGAGCATCAGCCGGGCGGCGACGAGATCCGCGTCTTCACGACTCGGCCGGACACGCTTTTCGGGGCAACCTTCATGGTCCTCGCGCCAGAGCATCCGCTGGTCGACCGGCTGACCGAGCCCGGGCGCAGGGCCGAAGTCGACGAGTACCGCTTCGAGGCCCGCCGCAAGTCGGAGATCGACCGGATGTCGACCGAGCGCGAGAAGACCGGCGTGGCGCTCGGCGCGCGCGCCGTCAACCCGATCAACGGCGAGCAGATCCCGATCTGGATCGCCGACTACGTGCTGCTCGGCTACGGCACCGGCGCGATCATGGCCGTGCCCGGCGCACGACGAGCGCGACTTCGAGTTCGCCCGGCAGCACGGCCTGCCCATCCGCCAGGTGGTCGCGCCACGCGGTGCGGCCGGTGGCGAAATGGCCGAGGCGTACGTGGCCCACAGCGACGACGAGGTGCTAGTCAACTCGGGCGATTTCTCGGGCCTGGCCGCGCCGGAGGGCGGCCGGCGCATCACCGCCCAGCTGGAGCAGTCGGACAGCGGCAAGTCGGCGGTCACATATCGGTTGCGCGACTGGCTGATCAGCCGCCAGCGTGCCTGGGGCACACCCATCCCGGTCGTCTACTGCCAGTCCGACCCGTCGTGCGGCATCGTGCCCGTGCCACTGGATCAACTGCCGGTGCTGCTGCCCGAGGATTTCGAGTTCCGGCCGCAGGGCGGCAACCCGCTCGAGTTCGACGAGCGCTTCCTGAACACCACCTGTCCCGCGCTGCGGCGGAGCCGGCCGGCGCGAGACCGACACCATGGACACCTTCGTCGACTCGTCCTGGTATTGGTGGCGCTACCTCTCGCCGCACAAGACGGATGGCCCGATCGACCGCAAGCGTGAGGAGCTGTGGTGCCCGGTCGAGCAGTACACCGGCGGCGCCGAGCACGCCGTGATGCACTTGATGTACGGCCGCTTCTTCTGCAAGGCCCTGGCCGAGCTGAGGCTGGTGCACGAGCGCGAGCCCTGGCTGCGGCTCTTTAACCAGGGCCAGATCCTGGGCGCCGACGGCGAGCGGATGAGCAAGTCACGCGGCAACGTGCAGGACCCCGACGAGCTGGTCGCACGCTACGGCGCGGATTCGGTGCGGCTGTTCCTGATGTTCATGGGACCGTGGGACCAGGGCGGACCGTGGAGTCCGACCGGCATCGAGGGCGTTCACCGCTTCCTGCGCCGGCTGTGGACGGTGGCGCTCGATCCACGCGGACGCGAGCCGGGCGACCCCGAAGCCGGCCGACTACCCGCCGGGGAGACTAACGCGACGGCTGCCGACGGGCTGCGCCGGCACGCCCACCGAACGCTCAAGAAGGTGACCGACGACCACGCCGACTTCGGCTGGAACACGATGATCTCGGCGCTGATGGAGCTGACAAATCGGCTGATGCGATTGCGCGGCACCGAGGTCAGCGACGGTCCAGCTTGGGACGAGGCCGTGTCGCTGCTGCTGCTGATGCTCGCGCCGCTGGCGCCGCACATCAGCGAGGAGCTGTGGAGCCGTCGGCTGGCCCACGGGGCGGAGCATGGTCATCAATCCATAAGCAGTCGTGGCCGGCCTACGCGCCCGATCTGATCGCCGAATCAGAGATCGACCTGCCGGTGCAGGTCAACGGCAAGCTGCGCGACCTGGTCACCGTGCCCGCCGCGATGGCCCAGGACGAGATCGAGCAGATCGTGCTCATGCGCGACAAGGTCCGTGTCCAGCTCGACGGGTTCGAGGTCGTGCGCGTCGTCCACGTGGCCGGCCGGCTGGTCAACGTGGTCACCCGCCCGCGCGGCTAGGCCCCTGCCGACCTCACTTGCGTAGCCGCGCCCCGACTGGCTGGAGGTTGCGCCACGGCCCAGCTGTGATCCCCGAACACGTCCTTGACACGTCCTTGACACCGACGGCGATCGGTGTCGGCCCCGAGGCGGCCGCCGGAGACACAGCTTGCGTCAGAAGTCGCTATTTGGGACCTGATTGCGCGCGCCGAGCCGCACCTTGTGCCAAATGTGCGGGTGAGCGACGTGTGGCGCACGATGGCGCGGGTCGGGCGCTACCAGGTCGCTATGTCGGACATTTGGCGCGAAAGACGTGGCGGACACTTGGCGCGAAGGACGTGGCGGACATTTGGCGCGAAAGACGTGGCGGCAAGACGAACGGCACCATTCAGCACCAGCTGGCTGAGGGCCCGTGCCTGGCCCGCAGGTCCGGAGCTGTCAACGAGAGTGCCTGGGCAGTACAGCTAGGCCGTGCCGGCCACTCCCCCGACCTGGGCCTTCTGGCGCTCGCGGTGACGGGCTGCCTTGGCTCGATTGCCGCACGTGCTCATGTCGCACCACTTGCGCCGACCGGCCGATGAGTTGTCGCGGAACACCCAGCGGCATTCGTCGTCGGCGCACACGCGCAGCCGGCGTGCCGCGCCCTGGGTCAGCTCGCGCGCGATCGCCTCCGACAGGCGCGCCCAGCGCGCCGCCGACCGGATCGCCCTCGTGGCGATGGTCGAGCGACACGCCGTCGGCGGCTGGAACAAGCTCGTAGATGTACGGCGCGCGCAACGCCCGATTGACGTCGCGCAGCGCTGCGTCCTGCGCCGGACGACGCTCAACGGCCGCATCGAGCAACTCGCGCAGCGCCCCCCTGACGCGCCGGATGCGGTGCATCAGGCGTTCCGCGGCCGCTTCGTCGCCGCGCAGCTCGCTCAGCAGTGCTCGGCCGCCCCGCGGTGGAGCAGCTCGTGCTCCTGCAGCCAGCTGATCGCCGTGGCCGGGTCGGTCAGCTCCTCGTGCGGCTCGCCCTTGCGAAACTCGAGCGTGTTGACGAAGTCGAGCCCGTCGGCCAGCGACGCCAGGTGGCCGTGGCGGGCGTGACCGTGATCCTGATCGTGGCTCTGGTCGACAGGCGAGAGCATGTCTGACGCATTATGAGACGTTAACTGCAAATCCATCTGTAACCGTTTGTACACCATTGACAGGTTACGCGCAAGGGGCTAGTCTACAGCCTGTAAGTAACCCGTAGGCAGAGTCTCAAGGAGTTACCCATGGAGACCATGATCGTGCTCCTTGTGCTGGTCGTCGGGGTCACCCTGGGGGCAGCGGCACAGTCGTTCAGAAGTGATTCGAGAGAGAACCAGGCCGAGTGGCCGCAGAGGTAAGTGAGATGTTCTACCACATGCAGATGATCGCCCGCGAGCGGCAGGAGTCGCTCCTGCGAGAGGCCTGCGCGGAGCGGATGCAACGACTCGCCGGCGAGCGCCAGCGTCCCGTCGTCTATCCCGCCCGACGCCGGTCGCGGCTGGCCTTCAGCGGCCGCTGAGTTGATAGGAGCCAGATCAATGAACGACCAGACACTCGCCTCTCGTTGGCACAGCCCGATGCTGTTTCCTGTCGCTGCTGCCCGCATCGGCCGGCTGCGCGCCTGGCTGCTGCGCGGCGCATACCGCGGCCAGCTCGGTCCGGCCAACGAGGCCGAACGGCGCACGTTCCTCCCCCACCGCTAGCCGCTGCAGCGCGTCACACAGCCCATCGACCCGCCGGATCCCCCCCGGCGGGTCTTCCTTTGGCGGTGCTAGGCTCGGCCGATGAGTAACGAGATTCGCCTCGGCGCGCTGTGCTGGAACCAATACACCGACTGGCCCAGCCTGCTCGAGGCCGGCCGGCGAGCCGAGCGCCTGGGCTATCACAGCCTGTGGACATGGGACCACCTGTACCCCATCGTCGGCTCCGACCGCGGGCCGATTTTCGAGGGCTACCTCGTCCTCGCCGCGTGGGCGCAGGCGACGGAGAGGATCCGGGTCGGGCTGATGGTCGGCGCCAATCCCTTTCCGCAACCCGGCGCTGGTGGCCAAGATGGCGACCACGCTCGACCACATCAGCAACGGCCGGGCATACCTGGGCATCGGCTCGGCCTGGAACGAGACCGAGGCGAAGGCGTTTGGCATCGAGTTCGGCGAGTCGCCCGGCGAGCGGCTGCGCTGGCTGCGTGAGGCGCTGCCGGTCATCCGCGGCATGCTCCACGGCGACGAGCCGTCCGCTGCGGGGCCGCGCTACGCGATGAGCGAGGTGCGCAACGATCCGCTGCCGGTGCAGACGCACATGCCGTTGCTCATCGGCGGCGGCGGCGAGAAGGTCACCCTGCGCCTCGTGGCGCGCTACGGTGACGCGAACAACATTGGCTTTGCCGCCGGCT
Source organism: uncultured Chloroflexia bacterium (assembly GCA_963704145.1). GTDB lineage: Bacteria > Chloroflexota > Limnocylindria > Limnocylindrales > CSP1-4 > JALYGJ01. The sequence goes on along the minus strand of CAVPHB010000006.1, from coordinate 586,015 downwards.
ATGAAGGCTTCAAAGCCAAGGAGGAAGCCCTCCGCCGGCACTGCGCCGAGGTTGGCCGCGACGAGCGCGAGATCGAGCGCACCCTGAACACCGGCCCGATCATCATCCGCGACTCCGCCACAGAGGCGGCGCGAGTCCTGCACGGCATCTACGAGCACAACGGTGGCGCCAGGACGTGGGCCGGACGGCCGGCGTCGGCGCAGCCGACGGGCACGCCCGAGCATGTCGTCGAGACGCTGCTGCCGTTCGTCGAGCTGGGCTACCGACACGTGGTGGTCGGCCTCCCGTCGCCGTACGACGAGGAGACGATGGCCCGCCTGGCGCAGGAGGTCAGGCCGAAGCTCGGCGCCGCGTTGAGCGCGACCCCCGCCTGAGTTCAACCCGAGCGCGGCGAGATGTCGCGGGTCAGCTCCAGGCTTGACGGTTGAGCCATACTGGGGGGGAGTATGGAACACGAGCACCACGACCGTCACGCCGGGGACCTGGCGCAGCGGACGCCGACTTCAGGAGCAGCCTCCGCGCAGCACGGAGATCACTCGGCCGGCACTGGCCACGCCCGTCATGCCGGGCACTCGGTGGCGATGTTCCGCGATCGTTTCTGGCTGAGCCTGCTGCTGACTGTCCCGGTCCTCGTCTGGAGCACAGATCTCCAGGACTGGTTCGGCTACGTCGCCCCGACCTTCCCCGGCAGCAACCTCATTCCGCCACTTCTCGGGACGATCGTCTTCTTCTACGGCGGCTTGGTCTTCCTGCGCGGCGCCGTGGGCGAGCTGCGCGACCGCCAGCCGGGGATGATGACCCTCATCTCGCTGGCCATCGTGGTGGCCTTCGTCACCAGCTGGACCGGCACCCTGGGCCTGTTCGAGGTCGAGATCTGGTGGGAGCTGGCAACGCTCATCGCCATCATGCTGCTTGGGCACTGGCTGGAGATGCGCTCGATCGCCCAGGCTCGCGGGGCGCTCTCCGCCCTTGCCGAGCTGCTCCCCGACGTCGCCGAGCGAGTCACGACGTCGGGCACCGAGACGGTCGCGCTGGAGATGCTCCGGGTTGGAGACGTCGTTCTCGTCCGCCCCGGCGCCCGGGTCCCGGTCGATGGCGACGTCATCGATGGTGCGGCAGAGGTCGACGAGTCGATGATCACCGGCGAATCTCGAACGGTCGCCAAGGACGTGGGCGACCAGGTGATCGCCGGGACCGTCGCCGCAGGCAGTTCGATCCGCGTCCGGGTCAGCGCGACGGGTGACGCGACGGCCCTGTCAGGGATCATGCGCATGGTCGCGGCGGCCCAGGCATCGGCATCGCGCGCCCAGGTGGTCGCCGACCGCGCCGCGGCCGTCCTCTTCTATGTCGCCCTCGGAGCCGCCGTCATCACCCTGGTGGTGTGGACGCTGCTCGGTGATCCCGAGGGCGCGCTGGTCCGGACTGCGACCGTCCTCGTGATCGCCTGTCCGCACGCGCTGGGACTTGCCATCCCGCTCGTCATCGCCATCTCGACCTCACTCGGGGCGCGCAACGGCCTGCTCGTCAAGGACCGCCTGGCGCTGGAGCGTGCGCGCGAACTCGACGTCGTCATCTTCGACAAGACCGGCACGCTCACCAAGGGGGAGCCCGTCGTCGTCGCCCTCGCCGCGTCGGACGAAGCTGAGCTCCTGCGCCTGGCGGCCGGCGTGGAAGCGGACTCGGAGCACCCGCTCGCTCGGGCGATTGTGGCCGCGGCCCGTGACCGCGGGATCGAGCCAGCCCAGCGTGACCTCGTTCGAGGCGATCCCGGGGCGTGGGGCGAGTGCACGCATCGACGGGCGCGCAGTCTCGGTCGGCGGCCCGCGCCTGCTGGCCGACCTCGGACTCCCGGCCGACCCTGCCGGCGACGCATGGGCGGCTGACGGCCGGACGGTGCTCCATATCGTCGCCGACGGCCGCGTGCTCGGCGCACTGGCACTCGAGGACGAGATCCGCCCGGAGTCGCGCCAGGCAGTCGACGATCTCCACCGGCTGGGGCTTACTGTGGCCATGATCACCGGTGATGCCCAGGCCGTGGCCGACTCCGTCGCCCGCCGCCTGGGCATCGACGAAGTCGCGGCCGAGGTGCTGCCGGCCGACAAGGCGGCCGCAGTGCGTCGCTTCCAGGCTGGCGGCCGCAGCGTGGCGATGGTCGGCGATGGCGTCAACGACGCCCCGGCACTCGCCACGGCCGATGTTGGGATCGCCATCGGCGCGGGAACGGACGTGGCCGTCGAGTCGGCGGGCATCGTCCTCGTGCGCAGCGACCCGCGCGACGTGGTGGGGGCGATCACCCTGTCGCGCGCGAGCTACCGGAAGATGCTTCAGAACCTGACCTGGGCGACCGGTTACAACGTCGTGGCGATCCCGGTCGCTGCCGGCGTCCTCGCGCCCTGGGGGTTCGACCTGCCGATGGCCCTCGGAGCCGTTGCCATGAGCCTCTCGACGATCATCGTCGCGGCCAACGCGCAGCTCTTGAGGCGCCTCCACCTGGGCCCGCCCGAGGATGACCGGCCACGCGTCGCCTCCGCGACGACCTGAAGCCCGAGCGGCAAATCCGCCACACTCACTGTCATGCCTAGCCCGCGAGCCCGCATCCTGGTCGTTGACGATGAGGCTCCGATTGTCGACCTGATCACGGGCTACCTTGCGCGCGAGGACTTCGCCATCAGCACAGCGACAGACGGCCCCTCTGCCGTAGAGGCCGTCCGCGCACAGGCCCCCGATGTGGTGATCTTGGACGTGATGCTGCCGGGACTCGACGGCGTCGAGGTGTGCCGCCAGATCCGCACTTTCTCCGACGCCTACGTCCTGATGCTCACCGCCCGCGGCGAAGAGATCGACCGCATCATGGGCCTCACGGTCGGCGCGGACGACTACCTCGTGAAGCCGTTCTCACCCCGGGAGCTAGTCGCGCGCGTCAAGGCGTTGCTGCGTCGCCCGCGGCCGGCAGCTGTCGCGGTTGCGACCCCTGCTGCGGGCCTCGAAGTTGATGTCGCTCGTCACACGGTCAAGGTCGACGGGGCGCCGGTGGACCTCACGGCGATCGAATTCAGCCTGCTGGCGACCCTGGCGCGGGACCCCGGCGTGGTCATCGCCCGCCAGACGCTGCTCGATCGGGTGTGGGGCGTGGACTTCAGCGCCGACGACCACCTGATCGATGTCCACGTAGCCAACCTCCGGCGCAAGCTCGGCGACGAGCCCGCTCACCCGCGCTTCGTGGAGACAGTCCGCGGCTTCGGCTACCGGCTGCGCGAGCAGGAGTGATGCTCTCACGCTCCCTTCGGGCACGCCTCCTCGCTGCCTTTCTGGTCGTCGCAGCGGCGTCGCTGGGCACCGTCGCCGTGGCCGTCCTCCTCTTCGGCCCGGGTTACTTCGCCGAAGCGATGGGCCACCTGCCCGGTGATCCAATGGGTGAGGCGATGGGTCGTGCGACCCAGGCTGCCTTCACCGACGCGATACGCCAGGCGCTCGTGGCCGCCACGGTGATCGCGGTCGTCACAGCCGTCGTGGTAAGTCTCGCGGTGGCTGCCCGCTTCGCGCGCCCCATCGGCGCCCTTGCGGCGGCCGCCCGTCGCATCGCCGGTGGCCATTACGCTGAGCGGGTCCCGGCCAATGAGCCCGGCGAACTGGGTGAGCTGGCGACCTCGTTCAACGACATGGCGGGGTCGCTCGAATCGACCGAGCGCCGGCGCATCCAGCTGGTGGGCGATCTGGCCCACGAACTGCGGACGCCACTCACGACCCTGAACGGGTACCTCGAAGGGCTGGAGGATGGCGTAATCGCCTCGAGCCCCGAGACGTGGCGACTGCTGCGCACCGAGACAGGCCGGCTCACTCGACTCGTTAACGACCTGGCCGATCTGTGGCGTGCCGAGGCACGCCAGCTCCCGATGAACCTCGCGAATATTGATGTGTTCGAGGTCGCTGCCGAAGTGGCCGAGAAGTTCATGCCCACGGCAGCGGCGCGCGGCATCACAATCGACGTGATCTCACCGACCGCAACCGTGCAGGCTGATCGTGACCGCCTCTCGCAGATCGTCGCCAACTACCTCTCGAATGCGATCAGGCACGCACCAGATGGCTCGGCGATCGAGGTATGGACGCGCAAATCCGAGGGCCGCGTGCGCCTTGGCGTGACCGACCACGGCGCGGGCCTGGCCCCGAACCAGCTCGAGCCGGTCTTCGATCGCTTCTACCGGGTCGATCCCGCGCGCAGCCGCGCGGCCGGCGGGTCGGGCATCGGCCTCGCCATCGTGCGTGCCCTTGCCGACGCGATGGGCGGACGGGTGTGGGCCGAGAGCTCGGGCCCTGGCAAGGGCGCGACGTTCGTGGTGGAGCTGCCCGCAGCCTGACCGAGGCCTTGACTCAATCTTGAGCCAGGCTTGTCCTCGCCTGAACCAAGCCTTGACCTCGTGCGCCCATGCTCCGGACGTGCCGGATGCGTCCCGCCGGCCAAGGCACAGGGAGCAACCAATGATGAGCGGTTGGACGATGGGGTTCGAAGGCTGGCTTCTGATAGCTGCCTGGGCCGTGGTCCTGATCGTCGTGGTCTGGCTTCTCGTGCGCGAGCCACACCATTCGGGCCGCGACGATGCCCTTGACACGCTGCGGGCGCGGTTGGCTCGGGGCGAGATCAATCCGGACGAATTCGAGAAGGCGCGCCGCCTTCTCCAGCCCTGACACAAGCTCGGGAAGGAGTCGCCCCATGTCCGCCGCGTCCAAGCGTCGTGCCCCAGCCCGGCGCCAGAGAACGATGCTCGAGAAGGCCCGCCCCCTCGCCTTCGGCACCGTTGTTGTCGGCGTCCTGACATTGGGCGCCTTTCTCGCCTTTGGAGACTTCCTGAACCGCCCCGCGGAGGCCGCCGGAAAGATCAACATCCAGAGCTCGATGGCCGGGTTCACACCTTCCGAGATCCACGTCACGGCCGGCAGCACCGTGACCCTCGACTGGTGGACGCAGGACGCCTCGATGCACCTTCAGGACGGTGTCCACACGATGATCTCTCCTGAGCTCGGCCTGTATGAGACGCTGCGGGCCGAGAGCCGCCGCGCGGTCATCTGGCAGGTCCCCAACACGCCCGGCACCTATGACGTCTACTGCGACACATGCTGCGGCGGGAAGGACAGCCCACAGATGCACGGTCGTATCGTCATTGATCAAGCGGCGTGAGCGAGCAGCCGCGGCGCGCAACGGCCGCGACCGTGCCCATCTCGCCGTTGCTCCTTGGCTTGCCCCGTCCGGCGATCGCGCTGGCGACGCTCATCATCGGCGCGGGGCTGGTGGCTTCGGCCTACGTTCTCGCGGTGCCGTTCAGCAGCGCGGCGCTCGGCGGACTGACTGTCCCGACCATTCTCATTTCCGGCTTTGCCGATGGCTTCAACCCATGTGCCTTCGCGCTGCTTGTTCTCTTCGGCACTTATACGCTCACCCTGGTCAACGCGGTGACGGGCGATGGGACACCGACGCTGGAGGCCCGCCGGCGACTACTCGGCGCGGGCTCGCTCTACGTCGGAGCGGTGCTCGTCACCTATTTCATCATCGGGCTCGGCCTCCTGTCCTTCCTTGGCTGGCTCGGCCAGGACCACCTCGTAACGCGCATCGCGACGATCATCGCCCTGATCATGGCCCTCTGGATGCTCAAGGATGTCTTCCTCCCCGGTGTCGGGCCGTCGCTGATGGCCCCACGCGGGACGCACGGCCGGATGCAGAAGGCGATGGAGCGCGGGGGCCTGGCCGGGATGCTCATCGCCGGCGTCCTCGTCGGCATCTGCACCGTGCCCTGCTCGGGCGCGATCTACCTCGACATCGTGGCCGTTCTCCACGCCTCGGGCGGCGGGCTGACCGGCGTCGCGCTGTTGGCCCTCTACAACATCGCCTTCATTGTCCCGCTGCTCATCCTGCTCTTCGCGGTGAGCAATCGGCGCGTGCTCGGCCAGCTTGGCCGCTGGAACCGCAGCAACTCGCGTTGGGTCAAGACGGGCCTCGCGCTAGCGGTCATCGCCATCAGCTTCGGCCTGCTGCTGTCGATGTGAGCGAGAGCTTGCCGACGATGGAAACGATTCGCTTCCCCGTGACAGGGATGACCTGCACTTCCTGCGTGAACCGGATTACGCGGGCTCTCCGACGCCTGAACGGCGTGACGAAGGTCAGCGTCGACCTGGGCAGGGAGTCGGCCACCGTGCGCCGCGAGCCTGCGTTGGCGTCGAATGCGGCGCTGGCGGCGGCAGTAGCCGAAGCAGGCTACGAGGCGGACCTGGCGTCCGCCGTCACCGTCCCCACCACCGAATCTGGCAGCCTCATCGCGCGGCTGCTCGGGAGAACTCGATGAACGATGAACAAGTCTCCTCTCGCACCGGCATCCCGAGCTGGGTCGTCCTGCTCATCGCGGTGGCGGCGCTCGTAATCGCAACCACCGCACTGACGGCCTCGCTCCTTGGTCGGGCGGCGCCCCCGGCATTGGGCGGCATGATGGGCGACATGATGGCGGGCGACGGCATGATGGGCGGCGGCATGATGGGCGGCGGCATGATGGGCCACGACGTCGGTTCCACCATTGGCGCGCAGCCTGGTGAGGCCGGGTTCGTGGCGGGAACGGTCGCCTCGCCGCGCACGATCCGGGTGATCGCCGGCCCAGGCTACGCCTTCACGCCCTCGACGATCGCCGTAGCTCGCGGCGAGACCGTCACCTTCCGCGTCACGACGATGGGCCCAACGGTCCACGAGTTCATGGTCGGACCGGCTGACGCTGTTGCGGCGGATCAAACCGGGACCGCGGAAATCGCCGATATCGGGATGATGGAGACGAAGTCGGTTACATACACCTTCGACGGCTCCGGGCCCTACGCCTACGCCTGCCACGCTGCTGGCCACTACGAGGCCGGGATGCGCGGGACGATCACCGTCGTCGGGTAGCGCACCGCGCGCTGGAGCTTGCCGCCTCGCAGGAGGAGGTTCGGCCTGCTACTCCGGCAACGGGTCAGGCTCGATGATCGTGCCGGCCGGCGGATCGCCGGGCGAGCGACCACGTAGCACATGCCCGATCACGCGCCGGTAGCTGGACCGAAAGACGTCTTCGTGCAGCAGTCGGCCTGTGGCGTCAGTCACCGTGCGCGTGACCAGCGCTTTGAAGCCGTCGAACGGGAACTCGACGCGCTCGGTCTGGCCCGGCAGGAGGTCGTCGGTGTACTCGATCCTGGTCCACGCCGTGCTCTCGTCCCGTACCTGCGGAGCCGAGAAGTCAACTCGACGACCGTCGGGCACGCCGTAGATCTCGTAGGTGACCTTGCCCGGCCGGTTGATCCCGCGAATGAGGATCGGATAGTCGGAGTCGTTGGTGAACGACACCGTCTGGACATAGTCCCCGTTGATCCAGATCGTCGCGTCCAGGCCGACCGGGTAGCGGTCGATGTAGTACGCATGGGCGCGCCGCGCGCCGATTTCGAAGCCCGCGCGCGCGGCCGCATTGAAGATCGTCGTCGAGGCGGAGCACAGCCCGCCGCCAAGCACGCCGTCAAGCTTGGTGTTGCCGTTGATGATCGCGGCGCCGCTGGTGTAGCCGTTCTCCTCGCTGATGGGCCCGGCGATGGCAACGAAATCGAAGACCTCGCCCGGCCCGATCACGGTGCCGTCGATCAACTGCGTGGGACGGGTGATGTTCACGCCGAAGCCGTTGCGCGAGCTGGACTCGTACAGCGTCGTCCAGGCTGACAGTCGCTCGATGCGGGGGATCAGCGCCTGCGCCTGAGCCGTGCTGAGCTCCGGCGCGACGTTCACCATCGCAAGGTCAATCGTTGCAGTGCCCGTTCCGTCTGCTCGTGCCTCGAGCTCGGCAAGGATCGCGCCGACGGCCGCGTCGCGGTCGACCTCCCGGCCGTCCGCAGCTGGCACGACAACGGCCGCGGTGCCCTCGAAGGTGAAGCTGGCATTGGTCGCCCGGACGTCGGCCTGCGCTTTGACCTGGTCAACGGCCTGGGCCACCGGGCCCGTTTCGATGACCAGTCTCCAATCGCCGCCGGCTGGTGACTCGTCAAGGTGTACCCAGCCGTTGATCGTGGAAGCGTCGATCGTAGTCGTGGTTGCCGCGGCAGTCAGCGTGAGTGGGCCAGCAGCCACGGCGTTGGCCCTGTCCGCGGCGGCCTGTGCCTGCGCGCTCGAAACCGCCGGCGAAATCGTCTCCGGCTCGAGCTCAATCGTGCTGTTCGCCGGCGAGACGTTGTTCAGCGCGGCCATCGCCAGCCGCACTGCCTCCTGCTCATCAACCGCTCGCCCTTCAATCGCCGGAGTGGCCACGAATCGGCCGCCGGGGCGCGAGATCGAAGCGTCGGCCACTTCGACCTCGGCCGCCGCGGCGATCGCCATCACCCGCTCGGCAAGCAGATGGGTATCCCACGTCACCGAGAGTGGTACCGACATTCCATCGAGCAACGTGCGCACTTGCTCCTGCAGACTGTCGAATGGCGCCCCGTCGCGTCCAGCCGCCAGAGCCTGATCGAGCATGGCGGCCATGTCATAGTCGCGCCCGATGTCGGTATAGGCGATCGCCTGCTCTTCGCTGCCGATGCGCACCGTCAATGTGCCTTCACCCAGGTCGGGCAGCACCCAGCGCAACTCCCGCTCCGCCGCTGCCCGGTCGAGACCGGCCAGCGGAACGCCGGCCACATCCACGCCGGGCAGGACGCGGCCCTCGTGTATGCGGGCATAGCCGACAGCGAACGCCGTCGCGAAGGCGATGAGGGCCAGCAAGGTGAGAACGAGTGCAGAGACCGCGCGTTGCCAGGCCAGTGCCCGCCAGGGTATTCGTCCGGTCCGGCCTGGCTCGGAGCGGGATGTCACAGGTACGTCCTCCAACTGGGGCCGGTCAGGTATCGCTGCGGGTTGGCCTCGAACCGGCTCGGCAGCGAGCAGATCACATCGTCGGTACGTATGCGGGATCCAGGTAGCGATGCGGGTCTTCGTCAAACTCGAGCTTGCAGCCCCGGCCGCAGAAGAAGTACTCCAGCCCCTCGTGCGCACTATGAAGGCCGGCGGCTCGGGCGCTCTCGTGGTCGACAGCCATGCCGCAGACCGGGTCAGTCGCCACGGGTCGCTCGAGCACCGGCAGATGGTGGTCTTCGTGGTGCGCCGAGTCGTGCTCGGCGCTCGGCCCGTGGACGCTCGGACCCACCAGCCAGGCGGCTTCGAGTCGTTCGCCCCACGGTGCGTCGAACGCTCGCGCTTCAGCTCCGTAGCCCGACCGCGGCGACTGAGCAGTCGCCGCATGCGGCCCGACTGCAAAATCGTTGCCGCAGCAGCAGGCATCGGTGGCAAGACTGGTCCCCTGCTCGTAGTGAACCGACGGGTTGCAGCCGCACGGACATGCGTATCCCGCCCGAACAGTGGTCGGACTGGTGAATTCGACGGTCAATTCCATCCGATCCCTCACTTTGCCTGACTATACTCCCTGGGAGTATAGTCAGTCGCGCAGCACGAGGGGTTGGCAAGCGAGCTGGGAGCGGAGGGCGCACACTTTCGACTGTTCCGGACTGATCTACCGCGGCGGACAGCGCAGACTGGCTCGCGGCTATTCAATGGTTCAAAGAGCGCGGCCTGGTCAGCCGTAGTAACCCCAAGGTTGGCGACCTGGTCATCTGGACGTCCAAGGGTCGCATCTCCCACTCGGGCATCTACGTCGGCAATCACCGCGTCATCAGCGCGCTGGTCAACCCGTGGGGTGTCAAGAAGACCCACCTCGATGGGGTCCGATCCAAGTTCCTCGCCTTCCTGCGTGTCAACCTGACGCGCTGGCGCAGGCTCTACATGTCGATCACTCCAGCGATCTGACCTTGAAGCCGCCGTCTCGAGAACTCGGGCGGCGGCTTCGCCGTTGTTGACCATGCACCAGCGCGCGGAACTCCGCGGCAAGGCCGGCTTGGTCGATCCCACCGAGCTCCGGCTCCATGCCGCCACATGTTGAGGACCTGCCGCCGCAGTCGACGCATCCGTGCGAGCGAAAACCTGTAGCAGGCCCCAGGTAAGTCGCCGGTAAGTGGCCCTGTCTAGAGTCGGCCAACGCCCGCTCGACCACTCGAAGTGCCCCGGGTGGTTGGCGGGCGATACCGCCGCTGATCAGCTCCGATGGCCCGCCGCAGTCCTGTGTCAGCCCGCCCGGGAGGATGTCGGTGGATCGCGTCGGAGAGTGGCGGCTGATCGAGGCTGAGGAGCCGGACGGCGGACCTCCGCCGGCCAGGGAAGCTGCGGTCGCGCCGGAACCTGGCTCAGGCCGACTGGCGCTCGTCGTAGCATCACTCGCGGTGCTGGCCATCGCCGGCGTGGTGATCTGGATGACGCTGCCGCAGCCGGGCGTGCAACTGGACATCCGCGGCCAGGCCGCACCGTTCGATCCACTGGCCACGGACAGAGTGGCGGCTGCGGGGGTGTCGCCGCCACACACGTCGCCGGCCGTGATCGTGGTCGACGTCGAGGGCGCCGTCGTCCGTCCGGGGCTCCATCGCCTGCCGGTCGATAGCCGGGTGGGCGATGCCATCACGGCGGCCGGCGGATACAGCCCGCAGGTCGACATCAGCGCCGCTGCCGCGGCGCTCAACCTGGCCGAGAAGCTGGCCGACGGCGCAAAGGTCCATGTTCCGTTGCGCGGAGAGGGCTCGGCGGTCGCAACTGGCACGGCCGGGACGGCCACTCCGGGTCAGGTTGGCGGTGGGCTGATCGACGTCAACCGGGCCTCGGCGGATGCGCTCGACACGCTGCCCGGCATTGGCCCGGTGACGGCGGCCAAGATCATCGCCGCGCGCGAGGAGGCGCCCTTCAGCACGGTCGACGACCTGCTCGCCCGCGGCGTCGTGGGGCAGTCGACGTTCGACAAGATCCGCGACCTGGTCACCGTCGCGCCCTGAGGCCGACCGGCCACCGACTCCAACCCCCACCTGATGACGCGCGCGGCCTGGCTCGCCACGGGCGCGATCGGCGCTGCGCTCGTTGCCACGCAAGTGGCGACGGTGCCGGCGCTCGCCGCAGGAGCGGCCACGGCACTCGGGCTGGCGGTCATCGTCCACGTCGGCGGAGTGCGCGTCCGCCATCGTCCGGCGGCCCTCGCCCTGGCGATTGGCGCCGCCCTGGTTCTCCTGCGTGCGGCGATCGGAGCGGCGCTGGCGCCGGCTGCACCGCTGGACGATGCCATCCAGGCGCCAGCGCAGACAGTTGTGCATGAGGCCGTGGTGCTGTCGGTCGGCACCCCGTCCGGCGGGCAACAGCGGGCGACGATCGAGCTCCGCCCTCCGGAAGGACCGGAGCGTATCTACGCCTGGTTCCCGCGCTACCCGCCGGTTGCCCTGGGCGACGTGATCCGCTTCACTGGCCGGCTGGAGCCCGCGCCAACCGAAGGCGGCTTCGCCGACTACCTGGCCCGCAGCGGCATCAGCTGGACGTCCAAAGCGCGTGCGATGGAGCCGCTCGGCGACGACGGTTCGCCGCTCGCCGCGCTGGAGGGCATCCGGCGCGGCACGGCCGAACTGATCACCCGCGCACTGCCCGAGCCGCAGGCGGGTCTCGGCGCGGCGATGATGATCGGCCTGCGCGACCTGGTGTCGCGTGACGTGGCGGCCGACTTCCGGGCCGCCGGCCTGAGCCACGTGGTGGCCATCAGCGGCTGGCACATCAGCCTGCTCGGGGCCGTCATCGGCGGCCTGCTGAGCGGCATCAGTCGCCGTCCGCGCTCGCTGGTCGTGCTGCTCGCCATCGTCGGCTACTCGATCCTGGCCGGCGCGTCGCCGAGCATCATGCGCGCCGCAGTGATGGCCTCGGTCGTCCTTCTCGCGCGCGAGTCCGGGCGCGCCGGACAGGCCGCCGCCGCACTTGCGCTGACCTGCGTGGCAATGCTCCTCGCAGATCCGCAGACCGTCGCCGACATCGGCTTCCAACTATCGGTCGCCGCCACCGCCGGACTGCTCGTCTGGTCGCGCCGGCTGCACGAGTGGCTGGCCGGCCGACTGCCGCGGCTGACACCGAGCTGGCTGCTCGAGGCGCTGTCGGTCTCCCTCGCGGCCCAGGCGGCGACGCTGCCGCTGGTGCTCTACCACTTCGGCTCGCTGTCCCTCGTCGCGCCGCTGGCCAACCTGCTCGTGGCGCCGATAGTGGCCCCGGCGATGCTGCTGACCGTGGTCGCGCTCAGCGCCGGCGCGCTGATCGGCCTCGGCCTGCCGGCGATCGTGCTCGCGCCGGTCACGCTCGTGGCTGCGCTGGGCATAGGGGCGATGATCGGCATCGCGCACCTGGCCGCCGGGCTGCCTTTCGCCACCGTCCAGCTACCCGGGCCGCTCAGCTCGCTGGGGGCGGCCACGGGCGCCGCCGTCATCCTCCTCCTGGCGCGGCGGCGACACAGCCCCGAGCGTGGGGCACCGACTGCCGCCCGACTCACCGCGCCGCGGGCCAGCCTGCCGGTGCGCCTGACGCGCAATCGGTTGACGTTCGGCGGCGGCACGCTCTCGCTCTGCCTGCTGCTCATCCTGGTCAATTCCGCACGACCGGACGGCTGGCTGCATGTGACCATCCTGGATGTCGGCCAGGGCGATGCGATCCTGCTCCAGGGTCCCAACGGCGGCCGGATGCTGATCGACACAGGTCCCGATCCGGACCTGTTGCTGGCGCTGCTCGACGAGCGCCTCCCGGCCTGGGATCGGCGGCTGGACATGGTCGTGCTGACCCATCCGCACGAGGATCACGTCGCCGCCCTGGCGCTGCTGCTCGATCGCTACCGCATCGGCCAGGTCGTCGAGCCGGGCATGCTCGGACCGGGCCCGAGCGATGCGGCCTACCGCCGGCGCTTGACTGAGCTGGGCCACGAGAGCCGCGTCGTCGCGGCCGGGGATCGGCTGTGGCTCGATGGGATCAGCCTCGAGGTGGAGTGGCCGCAGCCAGGTCGCGTGCCGCTCCGCCCGCCCGATTCGGGCAAGGAGATCAACAGCGCCTCGATCGTGCTCGATCTCCACTTCCGGACCCGTCGGCATGCTGTTCACCGGCGACATCGAGCAGGAGGTCGACGCGCAACTGCTGGCAGCGGGCATCACCGATCCGGGCGGCGCGCCGCTGGACGTGCTCAAGGTCGCCCACCACGGCAGCCGCACAGCGACCACGGACGCCTTCGTCGAGCAGCTCGACCCGCGCATCGCGGTCATCAGCGTCGGCTGGGGCAACACCTACGGCCACCCATCGCCGGAGACGGTCGCTCGGCTGGTCGACAACGGTGCGCAGCTCTTTCGCACCGACCTTGACGGCTCGGTCGAGATCTCGACCGATGGGACCGACCTGCGCGCCCACGCCGCCGGCGGCCGACCACATCCCACTCGGCCTCCCCCGCCACCGACACCCAGCGTCAGCTGCCGCCCGATGCCGGCCAGGATTGGGACACGGCGCCGGCCTACCTACAATCGGCTGGATGTCCATCCCCACCCGCGTCGAGGCAGCGGCGATCCTGCGCTCGCTTCAGCCGTCGGAACGCCTGCTGACGCATTGCTCGGCGGTGGCCGAGGTGGCCGCCTTCATCTGCGCCGCCATGGCCGCGCGCGGCGTCGCCGTCAACACGTCGGTCGTCGAAGCAGCCGCGCTGCTCCATGACGTCGACAAGGCGCTGCCGGCGGCAGATCCGGTCAGGCAGCTCGGGCACGGCCGCAGCGGCGCGCAGTGGCTGCGCGACCATGGCCACCCCGAGTTGGCCGACGCCGTTGAGCGCCATCCCGTCACCACCCTGAGCGAGACGGACAGCTACGAGTCATGGGCCGCGCAAACCAGCCTCGAGGGCCGGGTTGTTTCCTACGCTGACAAGCGCGCCATGCAGGAACTCGGCAGCCTGGACGAGCGCTTCGACTACTGGAACGGCCGGTACCCGGGCAGCGAGACGCTGCGTGTGGCGCGTGAAAGGGCCGGCCGCCTGGAGCAGGAGATCTGCGCCGCCGCGGGCGTTGCGCCTACGTCCATCCGCCGCCTGGCGTGGGTGACCGAAGCGATGGGCCAGGTGGCATGAACGGCCCCACCGCGCTCGCCTACTTCTGGGGCGAGGACGCGTGGTCGATCGAGAACGCCGCCGCGAACGTACGGCGCCGCACTTGCCGCGACGGCCGGCCAGCCAGTCGACGCCTGGCGCGTCAGCGGCGATGAGGAGGATGCCGCCGAGGGCGCCGCGACCGGCGCCGGCCGCAAGCGAACGCGCGTCCTCGACCAGATCGAGGAGCACCTGTCGACCCAGACCCTGTTCGGTGGTGGCACGCTGGTGGTCCTGCGCCAGCCCGGCTCCCTGCTGCGCGAGGCCGCCGCCCGCCAGCGGCTGCTCGGGCTGATCGGCGGCTTCGCGCCGGGCAACGCGCTGTGCTTTCTCGACCTGCTTGCCGTCGGCGGCAAGGGTCCCGCCCAGCAGGGCGTGCTGCGCGATGCGGTCGCCCAGGCTGGCGGCGACGTACGGGAGTTCCCGGCACTATCGCGCGAGCGGATGGAAGGCTGGATCAACTCGCGCGCCACAGAGCTGGAGATCATGCTGGGTCCGGGTGCGGCACGGCTGCTGGCCGAGCGCGTCGGTGCCTACGTGCGCGAGGGCGACGTGGACCGGCGCCGGATGAGCGAGCTGGCCAACGCCGAGCTGGAGAAGCTATCCCTCTACCGGCCGCAGGGCACGGTCAGCCGCGACGACATCGGCGCGCTGGTCAGCGAGGCCGTGCCCGGCTCGACCTGGGCCTTCCTTGATGCTCTCGGCTCTCGCCGCGTGAGCGAGGCGGCTGTCCTCGCCGAACGGCTGCTGCTCGAGGCAACGCCGATGCCGGTGCTGATCACCCAGATCCATCGCCGGCTGCGCGATCTCGTCGTGGTCCGCGACCACCTCGCCGCGGGCACCAAGCCGCCCGACCTGGTGCGCGAGCTGAAGCTCCAGCCCTATCGCGCCCAGAAGCTGGCCGAGCAGGCACGCACCTGGAGCAGGACGAGCTGGACGAGGCGTTGAGCGACCTGTTCGAGCTCGACCTGCTCAGCAAGGGCATCGCGCCTGACGGCTCGCCGCACTCGCTCTCGGACGATCGATCACAGCTGGCGCTGCTGGCCTGGATCGGGGAGCACGTCAGCCGCGGCGCGACGGCGCCGGCCGGCGCCGGGAGAGGGCGCTGAGGACCGCGAAGTCGACGCTCGACCAGGCCCGCTCGACGAGCACCTGGTCGGTCTCGATGGCGAACGTGCAGCGTCCGTCGGGTACCTCGAGCAGCTCGATCAGGTCGGGGTCCAGGTAAAGCTGCTGGCAGGGCTCGCACAGGCTGGCGGGCAGGGCGAAGAAGTAGCGCTCGTTGCCGTCGGGCAGCCGGAAGGTGGCGTCGAAGTGCGAGCTGACCAGGCTTCGGCTGCAGACCGGACAGGCGTTACCGATGCGAGCCATACGGGGATGCTAGGTAGGCTCAGGTGGACTCCCACATGACCCAGCGGTACCCCTTGAGCAGCCGTCCGTCCTACGCGGCGCGACCTGCTACTGCAGGCGAAGCAGCAGCGGCGCGTCAGCCCAGAGCCGCTCGAGCTGGTAGAAGTCGCGCTCGGGCGGGGCCATGACGTGGACGACACCGAGCCGTAGTCGATCAGCAGCCAGTGCGCGCTGTCGCGTGCCCTCGCGCCCGATGGGCCGGATGCCCTCCGCGCGCAGCCCCTCGGCAATGCCGTCGACGATGGCCCCGAGCTGGCGCTCCGACGCGCCCGAGCAGATGACGAAGTAGTCGGCCAGGGTGGTCAGGCCACCGATCTCGAGCAGCACGATGTCGGCCGCCTTCTTGTCCGAGGCGAGATCGACGATGCGCCGGGCGAGCGCGAGCGCCTCTTCCTCGGCGCCCGTGGCACCCGCGGCGCGCGGCTTGCGGCGCACGGCTCTGCGGCGGGGCAGTCCGGGACGAAGCTCTTCAGGCGGTCTGGTCGGTCATCTGGTCCATACAGGTGATGCTCTCCGATATAGCGCTCGACCGAGGTGGCACGAGATAGCGAATTGACCTGCCCGCGCGCAGGCGGGCGCGGATGTCTGACGAAGAATGGCCCAGGCGCGTCGTGTCAACGAGGATGAACCGGGCGGCATGGCCGGGGAATGGGCCAGCCAGCCAATCGCGCGTGATGTCCGGGAAGCCGAGGCGCGGCACGATGGCCACCTCGGCCAGCTCGAGCAGGCGCTGCGGCCGGCGCCAGATCGGCATCAGCGCCGCCGCCTCGGCCGAGACGATCAGCACGTAGCGGCGCCCGGGGTCGTCGGCGGTCAGACGCTCGAGGGTGTCGACCGTGTAGCTCGGCCGGTCGGCGTCAAGCTCCAGCCGGCTGATGGCGAAGGTCGGATTGTCGGCGATGGCCAGCTCGATCATGCGTACCCGATCAGCGGCCGACGCGTGCGGGGCGGCGCGGTGGACCGGCTGGCCGGCGGGCATGAACAGCACGCCGTCAAGGCCGAGCGCCTCGCGCACCTGCTCGGCAATCGCCAGGTGGGCGTGGTGGATGGGGTCGAACATGCCGCCCAGCAGCCCCCAGCGTGTCGCGGTCATCGGCGGCTCGAGCCCGACTCGTCGTCCCATTCCAGCTCGATCGTGCCGATGCGCACGGTGGCGCCGGTCGTCACGCCCGCGCGCACCAGCTCACGCTCCACGCCCAGGCGGGCCAGGTCGCGCTGGAAGCGCTGGGCCGATTCGGCGTTCTCGAAGTCGGTCTGTGCGGCCAGCCGTTCGATACGCCGGCCGACCACCCGAAAGGCGGTGCCCTCGCGCTGCACGCTGAACATGTCGGGCGCCGCCACGAAACGATGGACAACAACGCCGGCCGGCTCGCCGGGCTGGGCGAGGGTCTCGGCGTCCGGCAGCAACAGGGCCAGCCTGGCCAGCAGCAGGTCGATGCCGGTGCCGTCCGCCGCCGACAGGGCGATGAACTCGAGCCGTTCCTTGCGTCGCCGCCGGGTGAACGCAGCCAGGTGGGCCTGTGCCTCGGGCAGATCGATCTTGTTGCCGATCACCAGGGTGACCTTGTCGGCCAGCTTCGCGTCGTGCGCGGTCAGCTCCTCGCAGATGACCTGGTAGTCACGCTCGGGGTCGGCCGCAGCCAGGTCGACCACGTGGGCCAGCAGCCGCGTACGGACGACGTGGCGCAGGAAGGCGTGGCCCAGGCCGGCGCCGCCGCTGGCGCCCTCGATCAGGCCGGGCATGTCGGCGATCGTCACGCGCCGCTCGTCGGCCGGATCGACGGCCGACAGGTCGAGCACGCCGAGGTTGGGCACCAGCGTCGTGAACGGGTACGCCGCGACCTGCGGCGTGGCCGCAGTCAGGGCGGCGAGCAGGGTCGATTTGCCGGCGTTGGGCAGGCCGACCAGGCCGACATCGGCGATCAGGCGCAGCTCGAGCGCGAGCTTCCGTTCCTCGCCCGGCTCGCCCTGCTGCGAATGGGTCGGCGTCTGGTGGGTCGACGTCGCGAAGTGGACGTTGCCCAGTCCGCCCCGTCCGCCGCGGGCGACCATCACCTGCTGATCGCGCGCGACGAGGTCGGCGATCAGATCGCCACTGTCGAGGTCGCGCACGACGGTGCCCGGCGGCACGGCCAGGATCAGATCGCCGCCCGACTTGCCGTGGCGCTTGGAGCCCGTGCCGCGGCCGCCGGACTCGGCCCGGAAGTGGTGCCTGAAGCGATAGTCGCGCAGCATCGTCTCGCCCGCGTCGACGCGCAGATGGACGCTGCCGCCGCGTCCGCCGTCGCCGCCGTCGGGACCGCCGCGCGGGACGTGGGCCTCGTGTCGGAAGGTCGACGCGCCGTCGCCGCCGTCGCCCGCGCGAACGGTAATCGTGACCTCGTCGAGAAACATCTGGGCCAATCCTAATCGGCAGCCAGCAGCCTGCCCGCGTCACGCTGCGTGCAGAATGGACCGGCGTTCGCGCTGGTCGATCTCCGGCGGGCAACGAGCGCGTGGCTCAGGGCGCGGTCGTACTGGCCTCGGGCATCGATCGGGCAAGGGCGCGCACCTGCTCCACGACTTTTTCGAACTCCGTGCCGCTGAGGGGGAGCGGGAAGAAGTCGTCCCCCAAGTCTGTGGCCATTGAATCCGGCTGCATCACATGGACTTCGGCGTTGATGTCGCGCAAGATGCCCTGCCAGAAGTTGAACACGAAATAGGCGTATGGGGCCAGTTCCGAACTTCGCTGCGGCTCGAAGACACGCTCATCCCAGTCCGGCCCGTACATGAGGAACCACAGCATGTCCTCCGCGGGCTGTCGCGCCTGGTAGTCCTCGACCTCCTCCGGGCCTGCTGATCCCAGGAGCACCTCGACGTAACCGGCCGATCGCGAGACTGGCTCGCCCTTCAGCACCTCTTCGATCTCCACGCGAAGGTAAACGAGCGGAAACGGTCTGTCTTCGGGCCCGGTGCGCCAGTATTCGCCGACATAGATGTCGGTGACGCGGCCACGAATGATCAGGTCGACTCGGCGGCTGAGGTCGGCCAAAGAGTCGGCCTCGAATTCCTCCAGAACGCCCGGGTTTGGCGGACCTACCCATCTGTTCCAGAAGCCGTCCGATAGTGCGAGCGCATCATTGATCGCAGGCGTGGGCGTGACCTCAACGTTGGGGGTGATGTTGACCATCGTCGATGGCGATGGTCCGACCGACTCGGTGGGGATCGGCTGGTCAGAGGCGAGCGAGTTGGTTGTCGCCTCAGGCGTCGGTTCGCCTTGCGCCGCGGCCGGCGGACCCCCCGGACCGTTGTAGGGCAGCGACAGCGCGATTGCCGCTACCGCAACGGCGACGACCGCGATCCCAACGGCGAGCCTGGTGATGTGCGTGAGATTCATCATCGGTCTAGGGACATGGCACTTCGATGCCTGGAGGCACTCCTGGGCCAAAGCATTGCGGGGGAGTTGGGGTCGGCTGGTAGTCCCGGCAGGCAGGAGTCAGGCTATACGGCGCCGGACTGGGCCGGGGGTAGCAGTCGACGAGATGCTGCTGGTCGTGGGCATCGAGGTTGACGTCATGGTCGTAGTCCATGCAAGTCACGCGGGAACTATGGAGGCCAGGGTGCTGCAGCCCGACTGTGTGGCCTAACTCGTGGCAGGCATACCAATCCTTCCGGCTCTGATTCAATCGAGACGGTTCGAGGTGGATGAGCTGGCGCTTGCACCACCGGTAGTAGCCCGAACCGCCGCCGAAGTCGGCCTGGCCTGAGCACGTCTGAGGGAACTTACACGGCGAGAGAGAGTCAAGAACTGAAACTCAGCTCGCCC
Source organism: uncultured Chloroflexia bacterium (assembly GCA_963704145.1). Classification (GTDB taxonomy): domain Bacteria; phylum Chloroflexota; class Limnocylindria; order Limnocylindrales; family CSP1-4; genus JALYGJ01. The sequence goes on along the minus strand of CAVPHB010000006.1, from coordinate 566,767 downwards.
CAAGCACTGGCTACGTAACGCCTCTTCGCACGGCCGATGTCCTGCGGGCCACCCACGCGGCTTGTGCTGTTATGCCTCGGCGGCGGCGGCGCTCTTGGTCAGGCTGGCCAGGAACTCGGCGTTCGAGTTGGTCTTGGCCAGACGGTTGAGCAGCAGCTCGATGCCCTCGTTGGTGCCCACCGCGGACAGCATCCGGCGCATCGTCCAGACCATCTTGAGCGTGCCTTCCTCGAGCAGCAGCTCCTCGCGCCGGGTGCCCGAACGCTGGACGTCGATGGCCGGGAAGATGCGCTTCTCGGCCAGCTTGCGATCGAGGATCAGCTCGCTGTTGCCGGTGCCCTTGAACTCCTCGTAGATCACGTCGTCCATGCGCGAGCCGGTGTCGATCAGGCAGGTGCCGATGATCGTCAGCGAGCCGCCTTCCTCGATCTTGCGCGCGGCGCCGAAGAAGCGCTTGGGCGGGTACAGCGCGATCGGGTCGATACCACCCGACAGCGTGCGGCCGGATGGCGGCAGGGCCAGGTTGTAGGCGCGTGCGAGACGCGTGATCGAGTCGAGCAGGATGACCACGTCGCGGCCGGTCTCGACCTGGCGCTTGGCGATCTCGAGCGCCATCTCGGCCGCGCGGGTGTGGTTCTCGGTCGGCTCGTCGAAGGTCGAAGCGATGACCTCGCCCTTGACCGAACGGCGCATGTCGGTCACTTCCTCGGGCCGCTCGCCGATCAGCGCGACCATCAGCAGGATCTCGGGATAGTTGGCGGTGATGCCGTTGGCGATGTGCTTGAGCAGGAAGGTCTTGCCCGCCTTGGGCGGCGACACGATCAGCGCGCGCTGGCCCTTGCCGAGCGGGTTGACCAGGTTGATCAGGCGCTGGCTGAGGTTCTTGGAATCGGTCTCGAGGTTGATCAGCTCGATCGGGTGGATGGGCGTCAGGACGTCGAAGTGCGGTCGGCGCTTGGCCGTCTCGGGGTCAACGCCGTTGACCGATTCGACGTGCACCAGGCCCCAGTACTTCTCGCCTTCCTTGGGCTTGCGGATGACGCCGCCGACACGATCGCCGGCGCGCAGCCCGAAGCGGCGCACCTGGCTCGAACTGACGTAGACGTCGTCCGCGCTGGGCATCAGGCCGTGCCGACGCAGGAAGCCGTAGCCGTCGTCGACGATATCGAGGATGCCGGTCACGTAGACCTGGCCGGTGCGCTCGATCTGACCCTGCAAGATGCGCTCGACGAGGTCGTCCTTGCGCATCTCGGTCGCATCGGCGAGACCGAGCTCGCCGCCGATCTGGACGAGTTGGCTGATGTTCTTGCCCTGGAGTTCGTTGATGTTCATTCGGAAATCGATCTACCTGCTGAGATGGGGGACCGGATGGGGGACGCCTGAGCGCACAGCCGCGGTGGAGTCGGACCCGCCGACACGCGCCACGGAGGACCGGCCGAGGGCCGATCGGTGGGGGAAAGCGGGGGTGGCCCGATATTAGCACGCGCCGAGCATCGGTCAAGCGGCGTGCGCGCTGCCGGTCGAGCTTGCCGGCGGAAACACGGGATGTGCGACCACGGCCGGCGTCGCCTGTCGCGTGTGCCGCGGACGACACTCAACGGCTGGACAGCCGCCGAATGTGCTGCTCAGAGCGCCGGAGGCCGGCGCGGGTTCAGTTGTGCCGAGCGGCGTCCGTGCCGGCCGCGCGCTCGGCCGCCGCCGCGCGTGCCTTCTCCCAGTCCTCGCGGAAGGTCTTGATGCCCTTGTCGGTCAGCGGGTGATGGATCATCTGCTGCAGGACCTTGAAGGGCAGCGTGGCGATGTGCGAGCCGAGCATTGCCGCCTCGGTCACGTGGCGCGGATGGCGCACGGACGCGGTCAGGACCTCCGACTCGAGGTCGTGCAGCTCGACGATGGTGACCAGCTCGCGGATGACGTCCATGCCCTCCATGTTGATGTCGTCCAGCCGGCCGATGAACGGCGACAGCAGCGACGCGCCCGCCTTGGCCGCCAGCAGGCCCTGGTTGGCGGTGAAGATCAGCGTGCAGTTGGTCTTGATGCCCTCTTCGGCGAAGCGCGAGATGGCCTCCAGGCCCTCCTCGCTCATGGGCACCTTGACCACGATGTTGGGCGCCAGCCGGGCGAAATGGCGGCCTTCGGTCAGCATGCCCTCGACGTCCTCGGCGACGACCTCGGCCGATACGGGGCCGCTGGTGATGCCGCAGATCTCGGTCAGCACCTCGTCGTACGACTTGCCGCTCGTCTTGGCGAACAGCGACGGGTTGGTCGTCACGCCATCGAGCACGCCCCAACGGGCGGCGATGCGGATCTCTTCGATGTCCGCCGTGTCAAGGAAGATCTTCATGAGCCGGGCTCCTCGTCGTCTGGAGGCCCAGTGTACGACGCGCGCCCCGCACGCCCGCCGAGCGCCTCGAATGCGCTGGGCCGGTCGTCAGGCCTGCTGTGCCTGGTCGCGCACACCCGCAACTTCGGCGGCCAGTGCCACGGCGATCGATTCACAGACCGCCAGCGCGTCGTCGACTCCCGGCGCGCCCGGGGGCCACATGTACAGATCGGCTTCGAGCCGGCCCCAGGCGGCGCCGATCAGTCGCACCAACCGCTCGACCTCGCTGATCTGGTGGCCGACCATGGCCAGCGTCTTCTCGAGCTGGATGGTGTGCTCGCGCAGGTGTGACGACCAGCGCACGACGCGAAACCGCACGTCGACCGCGACGGCGGACCAGCGTGCAGGCGCGCCGAGCTCGGCAGCGCCGAGCGGCGCAACGACGCCGGCCGACAGGTCCAGGATTGCATCGAGCCGCTCTTGGATCTCGCGCAACGAGCCCAGGCCCTCGGTCACTTCGTCGGGTAACTCGGTGCCAACGTCGTCAGGCACCTTGGCCGGAACATCGGCTGCGGGCAGGTCACGCCGGCTCAGCCACCAGGCCGTGAACCAGCCATAGTCCCGCTGCCCGCTGACGATGTGGGCCAGTGTCTGGCGCAAGGTCCACTCGCCGTTGGCAGGATCGGCATCGAGGATCTCATCGGTCAGGCCGGCGAGCAGGCCGTGCATGTTCCAGCGGGCTGCGGTAGCGGCAGCGGCCAGCGGGCGACCGGTAGGCTGGCCGGCAATCGCCCCGGCCAGACCGGAGGCCAGCTGAGCGCGTACGCCCTCGAGCGCTTCGTACTGGCGGTAGAAGCCGTAGCGAATATCGAGCTCCTGGCCGCCCCAGCGCCACGGCAGCTCCAAGGCCGAGTCCGGGATACTCGACAGCGAACCCAGCGCGGCCGTGATCGAGCGGCGCGCGCTGATCAGCCGTTCGTCTACTGGCAATGGCGCGGCCGGGGCATGGTCGAGCATGAACTGGTCGAGTGTCGTAGCGGTCACGTGGTCAGCACCTTCGTTCGGATCGGATGATTGAAGCTATTGGTTGCAGCGCCGGCGACCGGGCTCAGGCTTGGACGGCGACCTCGCTCGCGGCTACCTCGACCGAAGCCGTATCGCCGACGGTGCCGGCGGCGTGCTCGATGGCCGCCTTGATGAAGCCGGCGAAGAGCGGGTGCGGCCGATCGGGCCGGCTGCGGAACTCGGGGTGGAACTGGGAGGCCACGAACCAGGGGTGATCCTCGATCTCGATGATCTCCACCAGCCGGCCGTCAGGCGACTGCCCGGACAGCACCATGCCGCCTTCTTCGAGCGCCTCGCGGTAGCGGTTGGACACTTCGAAACGGTGGCGGTGGCGCTCGTAGACGACCTCTTCGCCGTAGGCCTCCGCCGCCTTGGAGCCGGGCGTCAGGCGCGCCGGGTATAGCCCCAGGCGCATCGTGCCGCCCTTGTCTTCCATCTCGCGCTGGTCGGGCATGAAGTCGATCACCGGGTCTGCCGTGAACATGTCGAACTCGGTCGAGTTGGCGTCCTTGGCGCCGACCACGTTGCGGGCGAACTCGATCACGCCGCACTGCAGGCCGAGGCACAGGCCGAGATAGGGCACGCGCCGCTCGCGCGCAAAGCGGGCGGCGAGGACCTTGCCCTCGATGCCACGATGGCCGAAACCGCCCGGCACGAGCACGCCGGCGGCGCCATCGAGGCGCTGCTCGCAGTTCTCGGCGGTCAGGGTCTCGGAATCGATCCAGCCTGACCACGATCGATCGGCCGTGCGCCCAGCCGGCGTGGCGCAGCGCCTCGGTCACCGACAGGTATGCATCGGGCAGCTCGATGTACTTGCCGACCAGCGCGATCTCGAGCTGCGGCTTGGGCTTCTTGATCAGCTCGACCAGCGCCGCGCCAGGCCGACAGATCGGCCGGCTTGGTCTGGTCGGCCAGGCCCAAGCTCACGCACGATCAGGTCGTCCAGGCCACGGTCGTGGAACTGGAGCGGCACCTCGTAGATCGTCTCGGCGGTCGGCGCCGGGATGACCGCCTCGACGAGCTACGTCGCAGAACAGCGCGATCTTCTCGCGCAGCTCGTCGGGCACTTCCTGCTCGGCCCGGGCGATGATCACGTCGGGCTGGATGCCGATGCCGCGCAGCTCCTTGACCGAGTGCTGTGTCGGCTTGGTCTTGAGCTCGCCCGTGGCCGACAGCGACGGCAGCAGCGTCACGTGGACGTAGAGCACGTTGCCGCGGCCAACGTCCTTGCGCATCTGGCGGATGGCCTCCAGGAACGGCAGCGACTCGATGTCGCCGACCGTGCCGCCGACCTCGACGATCACGACGTCGGCCTTGCCCGTCACGGGCGACGCGCTGGATGCGCTCCTTGATCTCGTTGGTGATGTGCGGGATGACCTGGACCGTGCCGCCGAGGTAGTCGCCGCGGCGCTCCTTGGCGATGACCGCCTGGTAGATGCGTCCCGGTCGTGACGTTGCTCAGCTGGGTCAGGTTCTCGTCGATGAAGCGCTCGTAGTGGCCCAGGTCGAGGTCGGTCTCGGCGCCGTCGTCGGTGACGAAGACCTCGCCGTGCTGGTAGGGCGACATCGTGCCCGGGTCGACGTTGATGTACGGGTCGAGCTTGAGGATCGAGACCGACACGCCGCGGCTCTTGAGCAGCCGGCCGATGCTGGCGGCGGTGATGCCTTTGCCGAGTGAGGAGGTCACCCCTCCGGTCACAAAGACATACTTCGCCATAGCTCTGAGTCCTCCGGGGTTTTTCGAATGTTAGCGCAGCGACCCGGTCAGGGGTTGGCGGTGGGCAGCGGCGTCCAGCCCGGGGCGGGGATGTACAGGATGTCGCCCGGCCGGATCGAGTTCCAGTCGGCGACGTTGTTGAAATCGGCCAGGTCGGTCGGGTCGACGTCGTACTGGGCAGCGATGGCGATGATCGTGTCGCCCGACTCGACGACGTAGTAATCGGCCCCGCCGCTGGGCTGCGGGATGACCGGGATGATCAATACCTGGCCGGGGATGATCACGTAGTTGGGCCCCTCGATGTTGTTGGCTTCGGCGATCAGCTGCCAGGGGACGTTGACCCGGTCGGCGATGCAGAGTCAGGTAGTCACCCGGCTCGACGACGTAGGTGCCACCGGCCGAGGGGAAGGACGTGGCTGTCGGCGACGGCATCGGCTCGAGCGTCACGATCGGCGTCGGACTCGGTGCCAACGATGGAGATGCGCTGGATGCCACCGGGGTCGGAGTGGCCACCGCGCTGCCCGGCGCAAGCAGGCCGGCGAGCAGCGCGACGGCCAGGACAGTCGCGACCAGCGCGAACGCGAGCAGAGTGCTGACAAGGAACGGGATACGGCGCCATGGCGTCGATCATAGCCGGGGTTGGCCGGCAGGCCGTGCGCGACCCGGGTTAGTGGGGACCTGGACCGGGCGTCGTGCGGCCCGGCCCCCAGACCTCGGGCCCGCAGATGAACGGCCGCGGGGCTGACGCATGGGTCGCCCGCCAGTCGGCCAGGTCTGTGGCGGAGGCCGGCAGCCGGCCGTCGCTGAAGGCGCGCTCGATCTCGGCGCTCACGTCGCGGAAGTCGGTCCACTCGAGGTAGCGGCCAGCCCTCGGCGCGATGCAGATGCGCACCAGCGCGCCCTTGGCCAAGCACCATGTCCGAGTGCGCCGCGCGCAAAGCGGTCGCTCGTGCCGTCGCCGATGAACACGACCACACGGCCGGGGTCTGGTGCAGCCGCACCCGCTCGCGCTTGCACGTCCCGCACACGAAACAGGTCGGGTGGCTGAACGGGAAGGACATCCCCGCCCACCGCGTTCGACCCGGTTGCCGTTGGTCGCGACGAACACATCGGCCGATCCGGCGCGACCAGGTTGGAGGCGACATAGAAGCCGAGACCGTCGCTGACCACCTCGACCAGCGCGCCCCGCGCTCGGACGGCGCGAACGAACGCGGGGAAGTCCGTCGGTCCTGGGGCATTGCCGCTGCCTCGCGCCGCAGCAGCTCGGCGTCGTGCGGCAGCACGTCCATGTCCCAGCTCATCAGCTCGCGCGAACCGATCCGGCCAGCGTCGTACAGGCGTCCTGGCGGGCCATCTCCGTCCCGGTCGGGATAGTGCCGCGCGAGCAACTCGTCGCCCACGTCGACGAGCGAGATGGTGCCGTCGTAGTCGACCAGGAAACTGACCGGCGCGTCACCGGCCGCAACCGGTCCGGGCGCGCCGAGGGGGCGGTCGCTCAGACGCTGCCCGCCTCGTCGACGACGTCCATCTCCTGCTCGAGATCGAGTGCCTCGTCATCGGCCTCCTCGGTCAGCTTGAGCCAGACGAACAGACCGGCCAGGGCTACCAGACGGCACGACGACGACGGCGGCGAGCAGCACTACGAAGAGCACCGCCACCAGCTTGATCAGTCCCTTCATGTGGACCTCCAGTTGCAGGATCGTGTTTTCACGCGCTTCTGTCACCGTTGCACGGTAGCGCAAAGGCTCAAGAGCCGGCTGGCCCTGGTTCAGCGGCCGCGCGCCGGGCGGGCCGCGGAGATCATCGTCTCGAGCTCGTCGCGCGTGAACTCGACCAGCACGTGGCGCAGCCCGGCGCGCGTGGGCATCAGCAGTCGGATCACGAACTGGTGGTCCTGCTCGAAGAAGAACACGTCGCGCGGCTGCTGCTGGTCGATGTAGCGGCCCAGCAACGCGCAGCGCCGTCTCGTAGAACCCGCTCCCGGTCTGACCGGTCGCGTCGGTCACGCCCTGCAGGTTACGACCGCGGCGACGCGCGAGTGCTTCCTCCATGAAGCGCGACACGTCGTCTTCGCGCAACTGGAAGGTCTCCTTGTCGAGCCGCGCGCCGGGGTCGCTCCACTGCCTGTCCTCACCCGACACCAACGCCAGGCCCTGGACGATGAAGCCGTCGTCGGTCTCGTTGAGCGTGATCTCGCGCATGCCGCGCTGGTCGAGCATGGCGCCGACCGAGCGCAGCACCTCTTCGTAGTCCTGGCGCGGTGCCCCCTCGTAGATCCGCATCGTGGCTAGTCTACGGCCGGCCGCAGCTCGGGGAGGCCGACGGCTGCGGGCTGGGCGAGGCGGTCGGCGACGGGCTGGCTACCGGTGTGGCGCCCGGCTGCTGACTGTAGTACAGGCTGCGCTCCCCGAACAACTCGATCGACAGCGCGCCGATGGCGTCGAGGCGCGGTATGAGCACCTGGCGCCCGCCGGTCTCGCGGCGCGTCATGAAGTCCGCCCATTGGGGGTCCTTGAAGACCCAGCTGCGACTCGGCTCGGACTCGACGCTCTGGGCGAGAGAGAGCAACTGGTCAATCTGGCTCGGTGGGAAGTTCGTGTTGATCACGTCGGCCAGCGCCTCCGCGATGTCGGGGACGTGAGGCAGGTTCTCCGGCCTGAGCATCTCCTTGCGCAGCGCGGAGAGGACCTGCTGCTGGCGATGTGCCCGGGCGAAGTCGCCCCCCGCCTGTCCCTTGCGACTGCGCACGTAGCGCAATGCATCCGCTGCGTTGAGCCGGTGCTCGCCGACGAGAGATAGAACTGGAGCTGATCGTCTGAGATCTCCCGCTCGTTGCACACCGTGATCCCGCCAACGGCCTCGACCACGGCAATGAAGCCGGGCATGTTGACGCTGGCGTAGTAGTCGATCGGGCTGCCGAGCATGAAGCCGATCTGGTAGGCGAGCGAGGGCATGCCCGGCTCCGGGAACTGGTCCGGGTACAGCTTGCTCACGCCGGCGAAAGTGTTCAGCTTGCCGCTGTAGGTGCCCCCGTTGTAGATCGGGAAGCGCTGCAGGTCGCGCGGGAAGCTGAACATCAACACCTCGCCCGTGTCGCTGTTCACGCTGACCACCAGCATCGTGTCGGTTCGGGCCCCGACTCGACCCTCCATCCAGTCGATGCCGGCGAGCATCACGTTCAGGATGCCGTCGTCGCTGGCATCCAGCGTCGTGATGTCGTAGCCGGGTGTGGGCCCGGGCTCGATCGATGGGCTGGGCTCATTCGAGGGTCGTCGGACGGATCGACGTAGTCCGGCGGACGCGGCGTCGGAGTCGCCGCGGGATCGGCCGTCTGCCCGGCTGGCGAGGGCGAGGCCGAAGGCGTGGGGTTGAGGTACGGGTTGTTCGAGGGGTCGAGGGGATCGCCGCTCGAGATGTCGATGCCGACGTTACCCAAGCGCCAGAGCGAGGTGGCACTCCAGACATCGGTCGCGCCGACGAGGAAGACGAGCACCAGCGGAACGACCACCAATGCCGCCGACGGGCGGCGCGCCGGAACGCCACGCGTGGATGATCGCCGCGATCCACCACAGGCCCAGCGCTAGGACCACGATCGCGGCCGGGAATGCGATCCCGGGATCGAAGGTGCGGGCGCCGAGGCTGATCAGACCGCCGCCGGTCACGATGACCGTCACGAGCACGAGCACGACGGCGATCACCGGCCCGGCAAAGGTGAGGGCAGCGCGAGGCAGCCCCAGGTACGCCTGGCCAAGGCCGGGGAAGATGAAGCTCAGCAACGCGGCGACGGCGCCCGATCGCCTGGATGCGACGGGCGCGCCGTAGGTGGCTGGTCGGTAGCTGGTCCGGTATGAAATGGCGCGCCTCCGGGTCTAACTCTAGTAGACACTCCCCTAACGCGTGACGAGCGGCGATCGTTCCCGCGTGACGTCTGGCTCGCGCCGATGCCAACGGCCGTGGGCAAAGCGCACCGGCCGTTGGTACGCGCGCGAGTGGCTCGCCCGGCCGATTGACCGGCGCGTGCCCGCGGGCGAGCATCGGCCGGTGCTGCGCCTGTTCCTGATCCGCGCCGTCACCCTCGCGCTCGCTGCGACGCTCGCTGCCGCTCCGTCGGCCGGTGCCGCCGTGGTCCCGGTGACGCTGCCGCAGGCCCCCAACTGCCCCGTCTTCCCGGCCACCAACATCTGGAACAAGCCGATCGACAACCTGGCCGTGCGGGGCAATTCGGCCATCCTGATGGCCAGCATCGGCCTGAACGCCTACTTGCACCCCGATTTCAGCTCGACCGACGGCGGCAACTACGGCATCCCGTACAACGTCGTCGGAGCCGGCGCGCGCAAGCGCACTGTGCGCTTCACGTGGCCGTCCGAATCGGACCGTGGGCCGTACCCGCTGCCGCGCCGGCCGAAGATCGAAGGCGGCAGCGATCGCCACATCCTGGTCGTCGACCGTGATGCGTGCTTCCTGTACGAGCTGTATGCCGCACGCAAGACCTCCAGCGGCTGGCGCGCCGGCTCAGGCGCCATCTGGGACATGCGCTCGAACGCGCTGCGGCCGAAAGGCTGGACGAGCGCGGACGCGGCCGGGCTGCCCATCCTGCCCGGCCTGGTGCGCTACGACGAGGTCGCCGCCGGCGCGATCCGCCACGCACTCCGTTTCACCGCCCCGGACACACGGCGGGCGTACATCTACCCGGCGCGCCACTTCGCCAGCGACAGCGACGATCCGGCACTGCCGCCGATGGGCCTGCGCCTGCGGCTCAAGGCGTCAGTCGACATCAGCCTTTTCGGGCCGCAGTCACAGGTGCTGCTGCGCGCGCTACAGACCTACGGCATGATCCTGGCCGACAATGGCTCACCGCTCTTCGTCACCGGCGCGCCCCACGCACTGTGGGATGACGACGACCTGCACGATCTGCACCAGATCAACGGCTCCGACTTCGAGGTTGTCGACACCGCGTCGTTGCGCAACGGTTAGCGGCTCCTGCCGCGTTCGGGAGGCACGTCCGGACAGAAGGGCCTCGTCCTGACAGATCCCTGCGCCAATGCAGAGCTTCGTGCGCAGCGCACGCGATGCCCTGGCGAGGCGGAGGTCGTCGATCGACATCGCGCCGGATGCTGAGCGAGGGTCCATATCGGGCCCTTATCGGGCCCTTACCGGCCGCCTATCTGGCGCGACTGCGCGCTGCCGCGGCCGCTGAACGGCACGCGAGCGTCAGCACCCCGCGCAGGCGCATCGGTTCAATCGCCTGGTTGGCCGACCAGGGCGGCGGCAATCTGGGCCGCCACGCGGGCGTTGTTCTCGATCAGCGCAAGGTTCGCCGCAACCGACCGCCCGTCGGTCAGCTGGGCCACCCGGGCGAGCACCCACGGCGTTGCTGCCGGGCCATGAACCCCGGCTGCCTCCGCTTCGGTGATGGCCCGGGCGATCGCTCGATCCGCGTCATCGTGGGCCAGCGCGGCCGCTTCCGGGAGCGGCACGGCGATCAGCACTCCGCTGGCCAGGCCGAGCGACCAGTGCCGGGCGGCCAGGTCGGCTGCCTCCTGCGCCCCGGCCACCGATCCGGCCAGTGTCCGACCACTCGAGCGGACGTAGAAGCCGGCCAGCTCGCGCGTCTGCCAGCCGACGACCGGCACGCCGCGCGTCTCGAGGTACTCGAGCGTGCGGTCGACATCAAGCATCGACTTCGGACCGGCACACACGACCAGCACCGGGGTGCGCGCCAGCTCGTCCAGGTCGGCGGAGATGTCCATCGAGGTCTCGCCGCCACGGTGCACGCCGCCGATGCCGCCGGTGGCGAAAACGCGGATGCCGGCCAGGTGCGCGGCGATCATCGTGGCCGAGACGGTCGTGCCCGCCCAGCCGCCCTCGGCGAGGGCCAGCCCGAGGGTGGCGCGCGACGCCTTGCGTGGCGCGGGCGCGGCGGCGATCTGCTCGAGCTGCTCAGCCGACAGGCCGACCAGCAACCGCCCGTCGTGAACGGCGACCGTGGCCGGCTCGGCGCCCGCGTCGCGCACCGCGGCCTCGGCCCGGCGGGCAGCCTCCAGGTTGAGCGGCGCGGCGAAGCCGTGCGTGATCAGGGTCGACTCGAGGGCCACGACCGGCCGTGCGCCGGCCAGCGCGGCGAGAACTGGTGGAGCGACTTCGAGCAGCAATTGGAGGTCCTTCATAGTGCCAGCTCGATGCGCGGCGAGGTCAGCAGCCGCGTGGCCGCTCGGTGGCCGGCAAGGGCAGCGCGACGCAGATCGGCGGTCGCGGCCGTGGTCTGCCGCGTGCCCCCGCGACTGACCAGGGCGAACAGGAAGCCGGCATCGAAAGCATCGCCGGCGCCGGTCGTGTCGGTGGCCGGGACGGGTCTGGTAGCGACCACGATCTCGAGTACTTCACCGGCCGGTTCGCCGCGCCACAGCACGCGGCAGCCGGCAGCGCCTTCCTTGATCACCAGCGTGGGCGTGATCTCGAGCAGGCGCCGCTGGTCGCCCCGGTCGCCGACGGCCGCGATCTCGTCGGCGTTGGCGAAGATCACGTCCGGAGCGACGACGCGCAGCCGCTCGAGCACGACGGCCGGACCGGCGTCGATGCAGCGGCCGACGGGACGCAAGGTCGACCGATACCAGCGCGCCGGAAGACCGTGCGCCGGCCGCCGCGGCCAGCGTCGCATCGGCCAGAGGCGCGCTGAACAGCGAATAGGCGGGCAGATGGACGACGTCCACGCGGCGCAGCCAGGCGTCCTTGACCGAGGCACGGGGCAGATCGTCGGCGACGCCGCGATCGGTGATGAACGAGCGCTCGCCGTTGGGCGCCACGAGCGCCACGAGGCGCGCCGTGGGCCCGTGCAGGGCAACTGCGTGGACGGTCACGCCCGACGCGCGCAGGGCGGCCGTCAGCCGGCGACCGAGCGGATCGTCTCCGACCGCGCCGACGATGCTGGCCGCGCCGCCCAGCTCGGTGAAGGCGCGTGCCGTGTTGGCCGCCGAGCCGCCGGCGCGGAAGCGGATGGCGGCCGGTACATCGGTCCCCTGCTCGACTCCGGCGCGCGCGGTCACGACGATGTCAAGCATCAGATCGCCGATGGCCAGCAGTCGCGGCCGGTGCCGGCGGCCAGCCCGAACAGGCAGGCTGACACGCGTGGCGGGGGTCGTCGTCGACTGCGGCGCGGTGATCTCCACGGGCCGCCAATGATATGCCCGCGCGACGCTCCAACCGAGGTGACCCGCTAGCCTAGGAGGGCTTGGGCGGGGCCGGTGCGGGCGGAGGCCAGCACGATACGATGAGCCCGCGGGGCCCCAGCGCCGACGATGGGTGAAGATGACTGACGTGCTCGACGATCACCAGACCTGGCGCGAGTTGGCGCAGCAGCTGCGCGTCGATTCGGTGCGCGTGTCGAGCACTGCCGGCTCGGGCCACCCGACCTCGTCGATGTCGGCGGCCGAGCTGATGTCCGTGCTGGTGACGAAGTACTTGCGCTATCGCGTCGATGCTCCGCGCGCGCCACACAACGACCACCTGATCTTCTCCAAGGGCCACGCCTCGCCGCTGTACTACTCGATCCTGCTCGCCCTCGGCGCAATCGACGAGGCGGAGTTCCTGACCTACCGCCGCCGCGGCAGCCGGCTGGAGGGTCACCCGACGCCAGTCCTGCCGTGGGTCGACGTGGCCACCGGGTCGCTCGGCCAGGGGCTGCCGATCGGCGTCGGCGTGGCGCTGGCCGGCCAAGCGCCTGGATCGGCTGCCGTACCGCGTCTGGGTGCTGTGCGGCGACAGCGAGATGGCCGAGGGCTCGATGTGGGAGGCCTTCGCCCAGGCGAGCTTCGACCGAGCTCGACAACCTGACCGCGATCATCGACGTCAACCGCCTGGGCCAGACCGGGGCCGACGCGCTACGAGCTGGGACCTCGACGTGTACGCCGCGCGCGCTGCGCGCGTTCGGCTGGCACACGATCGAGATCGACGGCCACGACGTCGACGCAGTCGACGCCGCGTACGCCGAAGCGCTGGCAACCAGCGGCCGGCCGACGGCGATCGTCGCCCGCACGATCAAGGGCAAGGGCGTCGGCCGCGGTCGAGAACAAGAACGGCGCACACGGCAAGCCGGTCGATGATCCCGATGCCGCGATCGCGCGAGCTCGGCGGCCGGCGCAACATGCGCGTCACATCCGCCGCCGCCCGACGAGACCGCGCGCCGCATTCGTTCGCGGCCGGCGTGCTCGAGCTGCCGCGCTACGAGCTGGGCCAGACGGTCGCCACGCGCAAGGCGTACGGCGACGCGCTGGCGGCGCTCGGGCGGGCGCGGCCGGACATCGTCGTGCTCGACGGCGAGGTCGGCAACTCGACCTACACCGAGATCTTCGCCCAGGCGATGCCCGAGCGCTTCTTCCAGATGTACATCGCCGAGCAGCAGATGCTGGGCGCCGCGGTCGGCATGCAGGTGCGCGGCTGGCAGCCGTTCGCGGCGACCTTCGCCGCCTTCCTGACGCGGGCCTATGACTTCGTGCGCATGGCCGCCGTCAGCCGCGCCAACCTGTCCCTGTGCGGCTCGCACGCCGGCGTGTCGATCGGCGAGGACGGACCGTCGCAGATGGGCCTCGAGGACATCGCCGCGATGCGCGCCGTTCACGGCAGCACGGTGCTCTACCCGTGCGACGCCAACCAGACCGCCCGGCTGCTGGCGCTCGATGGCGCGACCAGACGGGATCACCTACATGCGCACGACGCGCCAGGCGACGCCGGTCATCTACGACGCCGGACGAGGAGTTCGCGATCGGCGGCAGCCGCGTGCTGCGCTCGTCCGACGACGACGCGCTGACGATCGTCGCCGCCGGGCATCACGGTGCGGCGAGGCGCTCGCGGCCGCCGACCGACTGGCCGAAGGCGGCATCGAGCGCGCGGGTGATCGATCTCTACTCGGTCAAGCCGCTCGACGGCGCGACGCTGCTCGAGGCCGCGCGCGGCAACCGGGCGCGTCCTGACCGTCGAGGACCACTGGCCCGAGGGCGGCCTCGGCGAGGCCGTCTTCAGCGCGCTGGCCGCAGGCTGGCGTCGGCCGTCGCGGGCAAGCTGCTCGCCGTGCGCCACATGCCCGACTCGGCGACGCCGCGAGGAGGAGCTGGCCGCGGCCGGCATCGACGCGCCGCGATCGTCAGCCGCGGCAGCGATGATCGGCACTCGATGGAGGCACACTCGCGACTGACGATCGTGCGCATCCCGGCCGACCTGCGCCCGGACGATCGAGCAGGACGGGCGTCGAGGCGCGCGCCGTCGAGAGCGACTGGGTCGCCCGGCTCTGGGACGCGCGACACCTCGCTCTGGACGGCCGACTGCGCACGTCGCGGACGCTGATCGCCAACCGCCTCGGCTGGCTGACGCTGCCGGCGCAGTTCGGCGACCGGATCGAGGAGCTGGCCGCATTCGCCCAGGGAGTGCGCGACGAGGGCTTCAGTGCCGCGCTGGTGTGCGGCATGGGCGGCTCGTCGCTCGCCCCGGAGGTCCTCGCCCGCTCGCTGCCGCGCGGCCCCAGCGGCATCGCCGCTGCGCGTGCTCGACTCGACCGATCCGGGCGCGGTGCGCCTGAGCCACCGACGCATCTCGACCCGGCACAGACGCTCTACCTGATCGCCTCGAAGTCGGGCACGACGACCGAGACGCTCGCCTTCCTGGCCCACTTCTGGCACGCTCGAGGACGACATGCACGCCGACATCCCGCAGGGCCTTGCCGGCCAACACTTCGTGGCCGATCACCGATCCGCCGCCGAGCCTCGATGCACATCCCGCACAGCGACCTGATGCGCGAGGTATTCCTCAACCCGGCCGATGTCGGCGGGCGCTACAGCGCGCTTTCGTACGTCGGCCTGGTGCCCGGCGGCGCTGATGGGCCTCGACCTGCGACGCGCTGCTCGAGCGCGCGGCGCGTGATGGCCGAGGCACTGCGCGGCAGCCCCAGCGCCGACAACCCCGGCGTCTGGCTCGGCGTGGCCCTTGGGTGCGCTGGCGCAGGCGCGGGCCGCGACAAGCTGACGCTGGTCATCGAGCCGGGCGATGCGCGCGCCTCGGCGCGTGGATCGAGCAGCTGGTCGCAGAGAGCACCGGCAAGCACGGCGTGGGCATCGTCCCCGTCGACGGCGAGGCGCTGGGCGAGCCGAGGTGTACGGCGACGACCGCGTCTTCGTTCGCATCTCGGTCAGGCTGAGGACGCGTGCGTGGCAGATAGACACCACCGCGGCGCTCGATGCGCTGGCGCGGCCGGTCACCCGGTCGATCGACACTGCCACGTGACGCCGGAGCGGGCTTGGGCGCCGAGTTCTTCCGCTGGGAGTTCGCCACCGCCGTGCGCCGGCGCCGTCCTCGGCATCAACCCGTTCGACGAGCCGAACGTGACCGAATCGAAGGACAACACCAAGACGCGTGCTCGAGCACTTCCGCGACGCACGGGACGAGCTGCCGCGGGCCGAGCCGATCGCGACCGATGGCCCGCTCAGCCCTCGGCGACGACGCCCCTGAGCGTGCCAGCGCGCCACGACGGGCTGACCACGCCTTGCGCCGGCACCTCGGCCGCGCGCCAAGCGCGCAGCTACGTCGCGACTCAGGCCTACTTGGCTCGAAGCGCGAGCACGACGCGGCCTGCGCGCGCTTGCGCGACTGCTGCGCGACGCGACCGGGCGGGCCGTCACCATTGGCTACGGCCCGCGCTTCCTGCACTCGACCGGCCAGCTGCACAAGGGCGGCGCGCCGCTGGGCTGCTTCATCCAGCTGACCGCCGAGCGCAGACCGAGGACCTGCCCATCCCCGGCTCGGCCGGAAACCTTCGGCACGCTCATCGACGCACAGGCGGCGGGCGACTTCGCCGCGCTCGAGACGCACGACCTGCCCGTCGCTGCGCATCAACCTCTCGGCCGACCCCGACGCCGGCCTGACGGCGCTGCACGGAGCGCATGGCCATCGCGCTCGACGCAGCCGCTCGGGAGCTGAGGAGGAGCGTCGAGTGGAGCTGGCAATCGTCGGACTCGGCCGCATGGGCGGCAACATGGCCCGCCGGCTGCACAAGGCCGGCCATCCGGGTCGTCGCCTACAACCGCTCGCGCGACAAGACGGACGAGATCATCGGCGAAGGGCCTCGAGGGCGGCTTCACGCCGGCGGACGTGGTGGCCATGCTCAGCGCGCCGCGCGTCGTGTGGCTGATGGTGCCCGCCGGCGACGCGACCGAGGAGACGATCGAGGAGTTCGCCGCGCTGCTCGCGCCGGGCGACACGATCGTCGACGGCGGCAACGCCAACTTACAAGGACTCGAAGCGCCGCCACGCGCTGCTCAAGGAGCGCGGCATCCACTTCGTCGATGCCGGCATCAGCGGCGGCATCTGGGGCCTGGTCAACGGCTACGGCATGATGGTCGGCGGCGACGACGAGGCAGTCGAGCCGCTCGAGCCGCATCTTCGAGGCGCTCGCGCCCGCCGACGGCGGCTACGTCCACTGCGGCCCGCCGGGCGCCGGTCACTACGTCAAGATGGTCCACAACGGCATCGAGTACGGCTGATGCAGGCCTACGCCGAGGGCTTCGAGATCCTCGCACGCCTCGGAGTACCCGATCGACCTGGCGCGCGGTCGCCGAAGCGTGGATGCACGGCACCGTCATCCGTTCGTGGCTGCTCGAGCTGCTCGGCCGCGCGTTCGAGCAGCACGGCGACGGACCTGGGCGACATCCGCGGCTGGGTGGCCGACTCGGGCGAGGGCCGCTGGACGGTCCAGGAGGCGATCGACCTCGACGTGCCGGCGCACGATCATCACGATGTCGCTGATGACCCGCTTCCGCAGCCGCCAGGAGGAGAGCTACTCGGCCGCGCGTGCTAGCCGCGCTGCGCCAGCAGTTCGGCGGCCACGCGGTCAAGACGGACTAGGCGACGAGCACCGAGACCGGCCGCGGAACCGGGCGCGACCGCGGTCGGCACAGCCAAGGCGCGACCGGCGAAGGCCGCTGTCCACGTCGACCGTGCGACCCGAGCGCGCGGACGAGAACCCACTCCGTGCGGGGCTGTCCCTCGAGCGCGTGCCCGAGCCGTGCGTCGTCGTGGTCTTCGGCGCGACTGGCGACCTGACCTCGCGCAAGATCCTGCCCGCGATCTACAACCTGCGCCGCTCGGGCCTGCTGCCGCCGGAGACGAGCGTGCTCGGCTTCTCGCGTCGGCCGCTGAGCGACGACGACTTCCGCGACGCTCGATGCACGAGTCGGTCGACGACCAGTTCGCGCGTCAAGGTCGAGGACGGCCTGTGGCAGGACTTCGCGACGGCCATCTTCTACCAGCAGGGCGAGTTCGGCGACCGGGCCGCGTATCGCGACCTGGCCGAGCGGCTCGAGCAGATCGACGCCGCACGCGGCACGCGCGGCAACCGCCTCTTCTACCTGGCCACGCCGCCGTCGGCGTACGAGGAGATCGTCGCCAACCTGGGCCGCGTCAAGCTCGACACGGCCAGGGCGAGCGAGAGGGCTGGTCGCGCATCGTCGTCGAGAAGCCGTTCGGCCACGACCTCGCCTCGGCCGGCGCACTGAACGACGCGCTCGATGCGCGTCTTCGACGAGTCGCAGATCTACCGCATCGACCACTACCTGGGCAAGGAGACGGTGCGCAACCTGCTCGTCTTCCGCTTCGGCAACGGCATCTTCGAGCCGCTCTGGAACCGGCGCTACGTCGACCATGTCCAGATCACCGTGGCCGAGGACGTCGGCGTCGACGGCCGCGGCGCCTTCTACGAGGAGGCGGGCGCCAGCCGCGACATCCTGCAGAACCACCTGCTGCAGCTGCTGGCGCTGGTGGCGATGGAGCCGCCGATCGCCTTCGAGGCCGACGCACTGCGCGACGAGAAGGTACGCGTGCTGCGCGCGATCGACGACCCACTGGACCGAGGCCGCGCGCGGGCCCAGGTCGTGCGCGGCCAGTACACGCCGGGCTGGGTGGGTGACAAGCGACGTCGTCGGCTACCGCGACGAGGAAGAGGTCGCGCCGGACTCGAAGATCGAGACCTTCGTCGCGCTGAAGCTCGAGGTCCAGAACTGGCGCTGGGCCGACGTGCCGTTCTACCTGCGCACCGGCAAGCGCATGGCCGCGCCGCGCGACCGAGATCGCCATCCAGTTCAAGCTGCCGCCGTTGATGCTCTTCGGCGAAAGCTGCCACGCCGCCCGAGGCGAACCTGCTGGCGATGCGCATCCAGCCCGACGAGGGGATCATGCTCCGCTTCGCGGCCAAGGTGCCCGAGCTGGGCCTCGATGTGCGCAGCGTCAACATGGACTTCACCTACGGCCTGTCCTTCGCGCAGCGATGCGCCCGAGGCATACGAGACGCTGCTGCTCGACGCGATGCTCGGCGACGCCTCGCTGTTCACGCGCGCCGACGAAGTCGAGGCGGCCTGGGGCATCGTCACCCCGCTGCACGACATCTGGCGACGGGTGGGACGCCAAGCCGGCACCCGACGGTGAGCTGTGCTTCTACGAGGCGGGCAGCTGGGGGCCGGACAACGCCGACCAGCTGATCGAGCACGACGGCCGGCGACTGGCGCCGCCCATAGTCATGCCCACGGGTCAGACGTCCGCTCTGGAGGTCAGCCGACCGGCCTCGCTTGGCAGGTCCGCGCGCACAGCATCTCCGAATGCGTCGACCAGCTGGGCCAGATCTGGACGACGGCGGCCGAGCAGACCGAGGAGGCCGGGCCGGGCGAGGAGGCCCTCGCCCGGGCGATGGCCGACCCACGCCTGGCCAGCCATCTCCGACCGCGCCAATCGGTCCGCGTCCGGACGCGCACGAGCGTGTTGACCCTCGTCGTCGTGGCCGCGCGGCCCGAGACAGCCGAGCGCGCGCTGGCCGTGATCAACCACCTCCACGTGCGCCACCCGTCGCGCGCGATCGTCGTGTCACCGGGCGACTTCGACGGACCATCGACGATGGATGCGCACATCAACGCCGAGTGCAAGCTGTCCGACCGTTCTGGCGCCGAGGTGTGCACCGAGCAGATCCTGATCAAGACCGGCGGCGAGCTGTCGCAGCACCTGTCGCGCGTGGTCACGCCGCTGCTCATCCACGATCTGCCGGTAGTGCTCTGGTGGCCCGACGATCCGCCGTTCGGAGTGCGCCAGTTCAGCGAGCTCGATCGGCGCCGCCGACCGGCTGTTGGTCGACTCGGGCACCTGCCACGAGGACGGCGGCAAGCACCTGGCGGGGCTGGCCGCGGCGGTCTCGGACGGCGTCTCCGTGTCCGACATCGGCTGGCTGCGGCTGACACTGTGGCGCGAGCTGCTGGCGGGGCTGTTTGACCATCCGCTGTTGAGGCGCGAGCTGCAGCATATTCGCAGCGTGCGCATCGACATCGCTCGGCCGACAAGCACCCTGCGTATCTCCAAGGCCGCGTTCTATCTCGGTTGGCTGGCCGCCCGCCTGGGCTGGGAGGTGGCCCGTCCGCTGACGCACGACAGCGGCGACGCGGACCTTCTCCGCGGCGCGTTCCGGCGCGGCCGGCGCGAGATCGCGGTCGAGCTGCGCCCGGTGCGTGCCACGCTCGACGGCTCACAGCGGGCGGCCGGCGCGCTGGTACGGGTCGACATCGAGGCCGACGCGCGCGCGGTCGGCCGTCCGCGCGCGGATAACCCGCCAGGCCGACCACCTGCTGGCGACGGCCGACTGGAACGGCGCCGAGATCAGTCGCCGCGCCGGTCGCCTGGAGCCGTTCGATGAGGCGCCATTCGTCGCCGAGGCGCTCGAACGACCGGGCTTGATCGTGTCTTCGAGCAGGCCCTGATCCGCGCCGCGCGCCTGGTGAGCGATGGCTGAGCTGCGCCATGGCGGGGCCGAGGTGCTCGTCCTGCGCACGAGGACGACGTCGCCCGTGAGGCGGCCGCGCGAACGGTGACGGCGCTGGCCGCGGCGATCGAGCGGCGCGGCGCGGCGCACCTCGCGCTGACCGGGGGCTCTTCGGCCGTGCCTCTCTACCGCGAGTTGCGCGCACGGATGCGCGACGCGCTGCCCTGGGGGCGCGTCCACCTGTGGTGGGGCGACGATCGCTTCGTGCCGATCGAGCATCCCGAGTCCAACACCGGCATGGCCTACCGGCTGCTGCTCGGGCTGCCCGTCGTGACGAGCCAATCGGCCGACCCGGCGCAGTCGACCGATATGGCGCAGGCGACCGGGGCGGACGAGGTGGCCGCGCCGGGCCTGCCGGTCGAGCCGCAGCACGTGCACCCGATCGAGGTCGAGGAAACGCTCAGCGACGACGACCCGACCGGGCTGGCCGCCGAGCTGTACGCCACCGAGCTCCGGCGCTGGCTGCCGGCAGCGCGCGGCGGCGTGCCCAAGCTCGACGTCATCCTGACCGGTATCGGCCCGGACGGGCACATGATGTCGATCTTTCCCGACAGCCCCGCCCTGGCCGCGGACGCGCCGCTGGTCATGGGTGTGCCCGCGCCGCGCCACGTCGAGCCCCATCTGCCACGCGTGACGCTGACGGCGCGCCTGCTGCCCGAGGCGGGACTGCTGCTGGTCATGGCCACGGGCAGCGCCAAGAGAGAGGTAGTGGCGCGCCTCCTGGGCGGCGAACACGATCCGGCGCGCTGGCCGGCCCAGCTGGCGCTGCTGCCCAACGCCGTCTGGCTGCTCGACACAGATATCGCCGGTGACCTGGCCCAGGCCACGCTCAGTGCAGCAGAGGCACGCTGATCGTGGCCAGCACGACGCCCAGGATCTGCACCGGCCGGAGCCGTTCACGCAGCAACACGACGGCCAGGATCGTGGTCACGACCGGATAGAGCGATGACAGCACGACCGCGATCGAGAACGCACCTGCCTGACTGGCGAGCAGGAAGAATGTGTTGCCACCCAGGTCGCCGGCGCCGGCGAGAAGGAGCAGCCCGCCCAGGCTGAAGGCGGACATGCGCCGGGCGCGCAATCGGCCCAGGCCGAGCGCCGAGCTCACTCGCCGGCGCCATGGGCCGCTCGTCCGGATCAGCACGAAAGCAAGTGCGAGCACGACCAGGCTGAAGCCGACAAGGCGGACCATAAGCAGCGGCCACCAGGTTTCGCCGTTCTCCGAGGCGCGGTCGATGAACAGGAAGAAGCCGGCGAACCCGAGGCCGGCCAGTATGACCACGGGCAGTTCGCCCAGGTCGACGCGCCGTGCCCGCCGCTCCCGGTCGCTCCGCTCGCCACCGGGCAACGAGATGAGCACCACCGCGGCGAGCGCCAGGGCCATGCCGACGAGGCGTGCCGGTGCAGCGCTCTCGCCGCCCACGATCGCCAGCAGCACGGGCAGGCCGGCGCCGATGAGCGCCGCCAGCGGAGCGATCATGCCCATCGTTCCGCGCGACAAGGCATAGAAGAAGCAGCCCAGGCCGCCAACACCGACGGCGCCGGCGGCGGCGGCCCAGCCGAGCGAGGCCAACGACGGCCCGGGCTCGCCGCTGACGGTCAGGATCATCACCGCCCCAACCAGTCCGACCCCCTGGCTGACGAGGATCGCGCTGATGACGGACGAGTAACGGCTGAGCAGCCCGCCACAGAAGTCGCCCGCGCCCCAGCAGGCGGCGGAGGCCAGCCCGAGGATCGGGCCCAGCCCGAGGATCGGGCCCAGCCCGATCAGCGCCTCTCCGGCCCGTGCGAGGCGGGTTCCGCGGCCGTGCTGATGGCGTCGGCTGGCTCGGCCGTGGCCGGAGGTGCCGAATCGTCACGCCCCTCTGGCGCCGGCAGCACCACGACTTTGTCGGCCATCTCGTCGTAGCGCTCGGAGCAGGTCAGGTAGATGACCTGGAGGTCGGAGGCGATCTCCTTTAGCAGCGCGAACGAGCGGCGTGCGCGCTCGTCGTCGAAGGTGATGAACGGGTCGTCGAGGACCAGCGGCGGAGTCGCCGGTTGGGTGACCTGGCGAATGATGCCCAGTCGGGCGCACAGGTAGAACTGGTCGAGCGTGCCCTGGGACAGGCGACGAACGTCGACCCAGTCGTCGGACTCGGGCGAGTACACCGTGAACGTGAGCGTCGCCTCGTCGACCTTGAGCCGCCGGTAGCGACCGTCGGTGATGCGCTCGATATCGGCCGCCATGCGCTGCTCGAGGTAGCGCGCGGCCTTCTTCATCGTGGCCATCTCGGCGCCGTTCAGCGTGGCCAGCACGTCCTCGTAGATGCGCAGCCGGCGCTCTGCGCCGGCGAGCGTCTCTTCGGCCGACTCGAGTGCCTCGCCGACAGCGGCGACCTGCTCGGCATCGACCTCGCTTGTCGACACGCGCGCCTCGGCCTGCGCGGCAGCGCGGAAAGCGGCCTCGCGCTCGGACGTGAGGCGCTGCACGGCGAGCTGGAAGCCGGCCGCGAACTTCTCCGGCTCGCGACCGATGTCGCCCATGCCGGCCAGCGCGTGGCGGCACTCATCCGCCTCGGCCGCCGCCTGGTCACGCAGCAGGCCGACATCGTCGGCGGTCGGGTCATCGCCCATCAGCCCGCGGTACTCGGCCCGGCGCGCCCCGATCTTGGCACTGTGCTCGGTCTCGGCCACGAGCGTCGTCTCGGCCGTGGAGAGGTCGCTCAGCGCGAGCGATCCGAGCGCTTCGGCGCGCTCCTGCTCGGTCTGGCGCACGCGCTCGGCCAGGTCGGTCCGACCGGCCAGCCGGCGCGCGATCTCGGACTCACGCAACTCGTTCTGCATCTGGATATCGTTCAGGCGCCGGCGTTGACGAGTGGCCCCGAACAGCGCCAGAACTCCGCTGACG
Organism: uncultured Chloroflexia bacterium; assembly: GCA_963704145.1. Lineage (GTDB taxonomy): Bacteria > Chloroflexota > Limnocylindria > Limnocylindrales > CSP1-4 > JALYGJ01. Next base: position 543,936 of record CAVPHB010000006.1, on the reverse strand, counting down.
ACCAGCACGGCCGCGGCCGCAAAGCCCACCAAGGCTGCCTGAGCGACAAGGCCGACGACCGCGACGGCCGCCCCGCCAGCCAGCAACAAGCCGCCCAGCACAAGCCACAGTCCCCAGCGCGGGTTGGCGATGGCCACGGTATAGCCCGACAGGTCTGGCTCGGCGGCCAGCTCGGCGCGCAGCTCGGACAGCCTGAACTCGAGGTTGCGCAGTTGCTCGAGCGCGGAGCGCAGCTCCGGCAGGGGGACAACAGAGGGGTGGTTGGCGTCGAGCTTGCCGATCTCGTCGCGCAACTCGACAGCGCGCCGATAGAGCGCATAGCGCCGGCCGGCATCCGCGGCCTGGTTGGTCAGCTCGACGGCGTGCTCGGCCTTGACCGCACCGTCGCGCTGCTCGGCCAGCTGGTCGTCGAGTCGAAGCCAGCGTGGCCCGGGCCTCGGACATCGCGCGCCGGTCGGACTCAAGCTGGCCCAGCGCAGCCTCGCCGCGACTAGCCTGATCGCGCAGCTGGTCGACCTCGGCGTGCAGCACCTTCAGGTAGCCGGGGTTCTTGGCGCCCTCCGTCCGGTAGCGGCGGATCGCCTCCTCGAGCTTCTTGCGCGCGGCGTGGGTGCCGCGATCGGCTCCGCTCGTCGACTGCTGCAGCCGGTCGCGCAGCGTGTTCTCGTCCTGCTTGAGGCCGTCCAGATCCTGGTGGTGGATGCTCGCCCTGGCACTGAAGAACTTCTCGGTCGGCAGCCCGGTCAGGCGCGCGATGTGCTGGTCGACCGACGCCGGATCGGTGTGCGTCTCCTCGCCGAGCTTGAGCTCGACCGTCCCGCGCTGCCCAGCAAAGGTCTTGCGCAGCGACCCGTGCTGGCCATCGTCGTCGAACTCGAGCTCGACCTCCGGCTCCGCCTCCGGAGCACGCCACGGACGTACTCCTTCCGAGTCCTGCGAGGCAGATGTCGGGCGGCGGAACAGAGCCATCTCGATCGCGCTTTGAATGGTCGACTTGCCCGCCTCGTTCGGACCGCGCACGATGCTCAGGCCGGGGGCGAAGTCGACCTCGAGCCGGGCGTGACGCTTGAAGTTCGACAGCCGCAAACGGGTGATGTTCATTTCAGGCCAGCGTCACGCGTTGCGCGTCGTCGAGCAGGAGCATGCCATAGCGCAGTGCCTCGCGCAGCTCAGCGGCGCGCTCCATGTCGCCGCGCGCCTCGTGCTCGTCGATGCGGGCCTGAAAGTCACGCGTCAACGAGCCAAGGATCGTGTCGGCTGGGGCGGGCGGGCCGTCGGGCAGTGGCGCGACCGACCCGTCGCGCAAACGCAGGCGCAGGAACGCGCCCTGCAGCTGCCCCTCCAGCTCTTCGATGTTCAGGTCGAGCTGATCGGGCCGCACGCCGACGAGGCGGACGTCGAGCACGCGGTCGGGATCGGCCTGCTCCTGCAGCCGGCGCTCGAGGTCGGCCTGCGAAGCGAGGGTCCCGGCGTCGATCTCGAGCTTGCGGAACTGGGTCTTGCCCACCTGGCGAGGCTCGACCGAGACGTGTCGCTTCCCGCCGCGCTCGTCGAGGCTGACCAGCAGCACCTGGCCGGCACCGTCCTGGTCGAGCGCGACCATCTCGGGCGCCCCCGAATACGCCCAGGTGGTGTCGTTGGCGCGGCCCTCGCGGAACGAGTGCCAGTGACCGAGGGCAAGGTAGTCGAGGCCGCTGTCGGCGATCTCCTGCTCGGTGAAGATGACGTCGTCCTGCTCGACTTTGCCCGGCACGGCCAGCGAGCCGTGGACCATGCCGATCTGCCAATTGCCCGGGCGGCCCTTGCCGCCGCCCTCGTCGCCCGCCGTCGCGCCTGCCCGGTGTCGCGTACGAGCCCGGCCAGCGGGCTCTCCGGGGCGCGCTTGGTCGGGAAAACGCGCGCCCGGACGGTCAGTCTGAGGTGGGCGAAGTCGACCTGCGTGAGCTCATCGGTGAGCACCGTCACCAGATTGCTGCCCGGCGGCGCACCGGCCATCTCGGCCAGGTCGAAGACGCGGTAGATCGAGCCGGCGTCGTAGCAGTCGTGGGTGCCGGGAATGATCACCACCGGGATGTGGCGCGTTGACGAGCCTTGCCCAGCTCGGCCGCGGCCCGCTCGACCGATCGGCGCGGCTGGCTGTTCGAATCGAACAGGTCGCCGCAGACGAGCACCAGGTCGACCTTCTCGGCAATGGCCAGCTCGATCGCCCGCTGGAAGGCGGCGAACTGCCGCTCGCGCTGGGCGGCGGCGGTCGGCCCGAGGTCGTGGTGGCGCGCACCGAGGTGCACGTCGGCCATCTGCAGGAGGCGAGGCATCGAGCGAAGTATCCCTCTTAGAAGGTGGTGGCCGCGGCGCACCACTCATTCTGACATCCACGGGTTCCGCGCCGACATAGGAAGGAATGGCTAGGTCCGGCCGGGGCCGGGGGTTGCCTTGCTGGCCGGTCGGACTCGGTGCTAGTCTTGCGCCAGTTACCGGTGCGCCCCAGTTCAGGGACCTCGGCAGAGCACCTGGGTCGCGCGGCGCCCGCCTTCCAAGTTCAGACGCCACGCCACGGCTCCGCTCATGTCGCTTCCCGCTGGCCGCCCCGGACCGGAATATCGAGTTCAGCTGACCAGCGGAGGCCCAGGCCGGTGTCCTACACAGATCGAACCCTCACCTGCGCCGACTGCGGCGTCGAGTTCATTCACTCTGCCGCCGACCAGGAGTTCTACGCCGAAAAGCAGCTTCGCGTCTGATCCCAAGCGCTGTCCGAGCTGTCGCGCAACGCGCCGCGCGACACGCGATACGAGCGGCTTCGACGTGCGCGAGATCGGCGGACCGCGTGGCTACGAGCGGGGCGACTACCGGCCGCAGCGCGAGTACTTTGCGGTGATCTGCTCCAAGTGCGGCAACGCGGCACAGGTGCCGTTCAAGCCGCGCCAGGACAAGCCGGTCTACTGCTCGGACTGCTTCCGCGACGTTCAGGCGAGCTGATCCGACGGCGTAGAATCCGGGGCAACAGGGACGCCTTGCGGAAGGAGTACGGGTCGGATGACTGACACCGTCGCGCGGCCGCGACTGAAGATCACCTACGCGACGCTGCGCGCCGACAACGAGGAGCTGCACGAGCAGTTCGAGCGCGGCATGGAGCGTGCCCAGGGCCAGCTCGGTGCCCACCACGCCAACTACGTCAACGGTCAGGCGCGCCACGGCGACGGCGAGTTCGAGGATCGCTCGCCGATCGACAACGAGCGCGTCCTGGGCTGGTTCGCCCGGGGCACGCGGCAGGACGTCAAGGACGCGGTCGCGGCCGCACGCGCGGCGGCACCGGGCTGGGCGGCGACGCCGTGGCGCGAACGCGTGGCGATCATGCGCCGCGCCGCGGACCTGATCAGCGAGCGGCAGATGGAGTACGCCGCGCTGATGTGCCAGGAGGTGGGCAAGAACCGTCTCGAGGCGCTCGGCGATGTCGAGGAGACGGCCGATCTGATCCGCTACTACTGCGACATGATGGATGCGCACGACGGCTTCGACGCGCCGATGGGCAACCTGGGCGACGACACGGTGCACACCCGCTCGGTGCTCAAGCCGCACGGCGTCTTCGCCGTCATCAGCCCCTTCAACTTCCCCATGGCGCTATCGGGCGGGCCGGCCGGCGGTGCGCTGGTGGCGGGCAACACGGTCATCCTCAAGCCGAGCAGCGATGCGCCCCTGCTGGCCATGAAGCTGTACGAGTGCCTGCGTGATGCCGGCCTGCCGGACGGCATCTTCCACTACGTGGCGGGGCCGGGCGAGACGGTCGGCGCCGAGCTGCAGGAGAACCCGGGCATCGACGGCATCGTCTTCACCGGCTCATTCGAGGTCGGCTTCGATCTGTACAAGTCGTTCGCGCGCCATTTCCCCAAGCCGGTCATCGTCGAGATGGGCGGCAAGAACCCGTCGATCGTCAGCCGCAAGGCGGACCTCGAGGAAGCGGCCGAGGGGGTCATGCGCGCCGCATTCGGCTTCGGTGGCCAGAAGTGCTCGGCCAACAGCCGCGTCTACGTCGAGCGCCCGGTGCACGACGAGTTCGTCAGGCTGCTGGTCGAGAAGACCGAGCGGATCACCATCGGTGACCCGCTCCGCCGTGAGGCGTGGCTGGGACCGATCATCAACCAGCGCGCCGTGGCGCGCTACGAGGCTGCCTCTGACGAGGCCCGCCGCGACGGCGCCATCGCGACCGGCGGGGAGCGCCTGGTCGATGGCGACCTGGCGCGCGGCTGGTACGTCGCGCCCAACGGTCGTGACCGGCCTGCCGACCGACCATCGCCTGTTGCGCGACGAGCTGTTCGTGCCGCTTCATCGCCGTCGCGCCGGTCGACTCGATCGACGCAGCGCTGACGCTTGGCCAACACAATCCATCTACGGCCTGACCGCCGGCTTCTTCAGCGAGGACCGGCCGAGGTCGCAGCAGTTCCTGGATCGGATCGAGGCCGGCGTGGTCTACGTCAACCGGCGCGCCGGCGCGACCACCGGCGCGTGGCCGGGCATCCAGCCCTTCGGTGGCTGGAAGGGCGTCGGGCTCGACCGGCAAGGCCGGCGGCGGCCTGTACTACGTCCAGCAGTTCATGCGCGAGCAGTCACAGACGGTCGTCGACTGAGCGTCAACTAGACCGACGGCGCAGCGACGCGCCGCAAGCGGAGCGGAGGGGACCGTGGACGTTGGCGGGGGCTGCCTGCGGCTGACGCTCGTCGCTGCCCTCGTCGCGGCACTCACACCGGCTGCCTCGCGAGCACCCCGCACCGGCGGTCACGCATCCGGTCCCTCAGCCGTCGTCCCGGCGACAGCCCGAGTCCGACGCCCGGATCCGAGCCCGACGCCCGGATCGAGCCTGACCGCCAGCCCGAGCCCGACACCCGGACCGGACCCGGCGCCCACACCCAAGCCAGCCCCGTCGCCACCGGCCGACACGCCACCGACCGTCTCCGCGCGGGCCAGGTGCGGCTGATGGGCGTGGGCGACGTGATGCTCGCCCAGAGCATCGGGCGGCGGATCGTCAGGCGCGGACCGCTCGCCCCGTGGCGCCGAGTCGTTCAGTACTTCGAGCAGGCCGACCTGGTGGTTGCCAATCTCGAGTGCACCATCTCCACGCGCGGCACGCCGTGGCCCAAGACGTTCACCTTCCGGGCACCGTTGGCGGCCGCCGACTCGCTCGTCGCGGCGGGCATCGACGTCGTCTCGCTGGCCAACAACCACGCGCTCGACTACGGCATCCCCGCTTTCGAGGACACGCTCGACCTGCTCGACCAACGCGGCATCGGCCATGCCGGCGGCGGTCGCGACGCGGCGGCTGCGCACGCGCCGCTGATCGTTGAGCAGAACGGGCTGAGCATCGCGTTTCTGGGCTACGTGCTGCCGTTCTCGGGTCGCCCGGCCTTCAACACGCGCCAGTGGGCGGCCACCGCTGAGCGGCCGGGCCTGGCGCTCGGCTCGCCCGAGGTGGTGGCGCGCGAAGTTGCGCTCGCTCGTGCCTCGGCCGATGTCGTGCTGGTCATGGTCCACGGCGGGATCGAGTACTCGCGCCGTCCGAGCAAGGCTCAGCGCAACTTCGCGCGGGCCGCGATCGACGCCGGCGCCGCGCTGGTCATCGGCCATCACCCGCACGTCCTGCACGGTTACCAGCGCGGCTCGGCGACTCTCGTCGCCTACAGCATCGGCAACTTCGTGTTCGACTACTTCACCGGCCGGCCGAACGACACGGCCATCCTCGACGTGACGTTGTCGGCCAACGGGGTCGAGTCGTTGCGCTGGATCCCAATCGTCATCCAGCGCGGCTTCCCGCGCCCGGCCACCGGTGCTGAGATCCCGCGCATCCTGGGGGCGCTGACCGAGTACTGAGGCACGCTTGGTACACTGGCCCCGTTTGATGCAAGTTGCATCAGTTCTATGCATCTTGAGTGGGGAGTGACGTGACCGACCTTGCTGAGCGACCCGCCGTCCGCAGCGTGCCCGACGTGCGCACGCCCCTGCCCGGCCCGCGCGCGCGGCAGCATGTGGCGTTCGATCACGAGTTCACCTCGCCCAGCCTGCCGCGCGCCTATCCGCTCGTGCCCGTGCGCGGCAGCGGCTCGACCGTCGAGGACATCGACGGCAACCTGTTCCTCGACTTCACCGCCGGCATCGCCGTCTCGGCGACCGGCTACGGCCATCCCCGCATCACCGCCGCGATCGAGCGCCAGGCGCGCGACCTGGTCCATTTCAGCGCGTCCGACTTCTACCTGCCCATCTACGCCGAGCTGGCCGCCAAGCTGGACGAGATCGCGCCGATCGCCGGCCCGACGCGCAGCTTCATCGGCAACTCGGGCACCGAGGCGATCGAGGCGGCGCTCAAGCTGGCCCGCTTCGTCAGCCGCCGGCAGTACGTAGTGGCCTTCCTGGGCGCCTTCCACGGCCGCACCTACGGCTCGGTCTCGCTGACCGCCTCCAAGTCGAAGTACCACGCCGGCTTCGGGCCGATGCTGCCCGGCGTCATCCACGTGCCCTTCGGCAGTGCCGGCCTGGACGAGCTCGAGCAGCGCGTCTTCAAGCGCATCATCCCGGCCAACGAGATCGCGGCCGTCTTCGTCGAGCCGATCCAGGGCGAGGGTGGCTACATCGTGCCCGACAACGACTTCCTGCCCCGCCTGCGCCGGATGTGTGACGAGCACGGCATCCTGCTCGTCGCCGACGAGGTCCAGTCGGGTGCCGGCCGGACGGGCAAGATGTGGGCGATCGACCACTGGGGCGTCCAGCCCGACATCGCCTGCGTGGCCAAGGGCATCGCCTCGGGCATGCCGCTCGGCGCGATGATCGCCCGCGCGGACCTGATGAGCTGGAGCAAGGGCCACCATGGCTCGACCTTCGGCGGCAATGCCGTCAGCTGCGCCGCAGCCCTCGAAACGATCGCGCTGCTCGGGGAAGGGCTGATCGACAACGCCGCCGCGCGCGGCCAGCAGGCAATGACCGGCCTGCGGCCGCTGCTCGCCGAGCAGGGCGGCATCGTGCGCGACGTGCGCGGCAAGGGGCTGATGATCGGCATCCAGTTCGACTCGGGCAACACCGCCGAGGCCGTCCAGTGGGCGTGCTTCGAGCGCGGCCTGCTGGTGCTCGAGGCCGGTGACGACCTCGTGCGCATGTCGCCGCCGCTGGTCGTGACCGAGGAAGAGGTCACGACGGCCGTCAAGCTCTTCAGCGAAGCAGTCGCGGACGTGGCGGCAGATCCAGCGCGTGCCTACCAGGAGGCCCTCAGGTGGGGCGGGATCAACGACGTCGACGTCCACGCGGCCGGCTAGGGCCGACTGATCGGCTGGACCGGCCCGCTGAACCGTTGGCGCGCGCAGCAATGACCATGGCCCGGTGAGCGGCGCGGCCAAGGTCGTGTCGATGCGCGACGCGATCGCCGAGCTGGTCCGCGACGGCGACAGCGTCGCGATCGAGGGCTTCACGCACCTGATCTGTTCGCCGCCGGCCACGAGATCATCCGCCAGCGCCGGCGCGACCTGACCCTGTGCCGGCTGACGCCCGATCTCGTCTACGACCAGATGATCGCCGCCGGCGTGGCGCGCAAGCTCGTCTTCTCGTGGCTGGGCAACCCCGGTGTGGGCAGCCTGCACGGCGTGCGGCGCTGGACGGAGGGCCCGGCGCCACGCCTCGAGCTCGAGGAGTACAGCCATTTCGGGATGGTTGCGCGCTACACCGCCGGGGCAATGAACCTGCCCTTCTTCCCGCTCCGCTCGTACACCGACACCGACCTGCCGCGGGTGAACCCGCTCATCCGCCCGATCGAATCGCCCTACGGCGACGAGACAGCTGTACGCCGTCCCGCCGCTGCGGCCCGACGTGACGATCGTTCACGCCCAGCGCGCCGACGCGCCGGCGACACCCAGGTGTGGGGGCTGCTGGGCTGCCAGAAGGAAGCCGCTTTCGCCGCGTCACGCGTGATCGTCGTCGTCGAGGAGCTGGTCGACGAGGCCGTCATCCGCGCCGACCCGAACCGAACGATCCTGCCCGGGCTGATCGTCGACGCGGTGGTGGTCGAGCCGTTCGGCGCGCACCCGTCCTACGCCCAGGGCTACTACGACCGCGACAACGCCTTCTACCTCGACTGGGAGGCCATCTCGCGCGACGAGGCATCGCTCCGGCCACTGGCTCGACGAATGGGTGTTCGGCGTGGCCGACCGGGCCGAGTACGTCGACATAATGGGCACGCAGCGGCTGCTCGGCCTGCGTCCCACGCCGGCGCCATCGGGCTCGGTCGACTACGGGGAGTACCGGTGAGCGACCAGGGGTTCTCGCGCGTCGGAGATGATGATCGTCGCGGCGGCGCGCGAGCTGGCCGGCCAGCGCGTCTGCTTCGTCGGCGTCGGCCTGCCCAACATCGCGGTCAACCTGGCCAAGCGCACCGTGGCGCCCGAGCTCGAGCTGGTCTACGAGGCCGGTGTCTTCGGCGCCCAGCCGGCACGCCTGCCGCTGTCGATCGGCGACCCGACCATCGTCACCCACTCGACCGCGGTGACGAGCATGTTCGAGCTGTTCGGCTTCTACCTGCAGGGCGGGCTGATCGACGTCGGCTTCCTGGGCGCGGCGCAGATCGACCGCCTCGGCCAACCTCAACACGCACCGTCATCGGCGACTACGCGACGCCCGAAGACGCGACTGCCCGGCTCGGGCGGGGCGTGCGAGATCGCGCTGAATGCCAAATCGATCTTCGTGATCATGCGCCAGTCGCCCCGCTCATTCGTCGAGCGGCTCGACTTCCGGACCTCGGTCGGCACGCGCGTGAAGGTCGTCGTCACCGACCTGGGCGTCTACCACTTGTCGACGACGAGCTGCGCCTCGACGCGCTCCACCCGGGTGTGACGCTCGAGCAGGTCCAGGCGGCGATGGGCTGGCAGCCGCGCGTCGCCGACTCGCTCAGCGAAACCGCCCCGCCCACGGCGACGAGCTGCGCCTGATTCGCGAGGAGCTCGACCCGGCGGGGTCTACACCAAGTAGGGCCCGTCAGCGTCCCATGCGGTGGCGCGTTGCTCAACAGCAGCAACACGCCGAGGACGATGATCAGCACCGGCCACAGCGCGCCCAGCTCGGGCATGACATAGATGCGGCCCGAAACCTGCACCAGGCCGATCAGGCCGAATATCGCCAGCCCCCAGAGCGGCCAGTTGCGCGCCGGCCACGCGCAGACTCGATCAGCCAGATGAGCAGGAAAGCGCTGGTCCGGCGCCAACGCGTGGTGCCCGGTCCGGTGTAGACGTTCAGCTCGTCGACGCAGCCGCGCGACGGCAAGCGCGAGGATCAGCAGCCCGGGCACCATCGAGCAACCACGAACCGCCCGAATAGCCAGCCGCGAGAAAGGCCAGCGACGATGGCCAGCAGCACCAGCGTGCCGGTGCCGATGTTCGGGCACACGTACTGGACGAGCAGGCCGATGCCGACCAGTACGAGCAGCACGCCCAGCCACGGGAAGTCCGCGACGCGGCTGGCCCACGACCAGCCGACCCACTCGGGACCCTCGCTGCGCTCGCTGTAGAAGCGGCGGTGGAACTGGTCCTGCTGCGGCTCCTTGCCGGGCGTTACGTTGCGCGGCTCGCTCATCGATTCAGCGTACCAGCGGGCACGTCCGTCGTCCGTCTGGTCGAGCGCGGATCGGGGGTAGCCAGGGCCGCCACGAGCAGTGCGACGGCGGTTGCGCCGGCAGCCGCGACCACGGCCAGCCCGATGCCGAACAGGTCGCCGATGCCCAGCCCCGCACCGAGCGTCATCGCCGCGACGCCGATGTTGAGCGCGAGCAGGCGTAGCGCGGCGGCGCGGCCAAGGATCCGGCGCTGCGCGGCGTGGCGCTCGGGCGAACCGGGCCCGACGGCCGGCAGCAGGTGCGACCAGGCACCGACCAGGACCTGGGCCACCCAGCCGATGCCGATCGGCGCCAGCAAGGGCGCCAGCTGCCAGCCAGATACCGATGCGCCGGCGGTGACCGCGCCCGCCGCAGCAGTGGCGGCGCCGACCACGAACCAGCCCACGCCACATACGAGCGACCACGTTGTGAACAGGTGCCAGCCCGGGTCGGTCGTCCAGGCCGCCCGCGCGCGCATCACGTGGAACGAGTGCGCGACCAGCGCGAGACCGCCCAGCACGACCGCGCCGGCGCCGATGACGACCACGGCTTGACTGCCGATGGCAAACCCCAGGGCGGCAAGGAGCGGCCCGCTGGCCAGCGCCACGAAGCAGGTCACGGAGGCGCGGGTGCGGCTGATCCGAGCGCCGGCGACCGTCGGCAGGAGGTGCAGCAGGGAGCCGGCGATGACCAGCGATACGAAGCCGAACACGTTCAGCCAGGCATGGGCCGGCCTCAGCGCAGCCCAGTCCCGGACCACGGGCAGCCAGCCCAGCAGGAACAGCGTCGAGAGGCCGGCGCCGAGCGCCACGTTGAGCAGCGCCGTGCCGTAGATGACGCCCATCACGATGCGCCGCGGGCCGAGCGCGACGCGCAGCGGCAGCAGTGTCGCCGCACCAACCGCGGCCACGCCGCCGATGTAGAGCAGGCCACCGACCCCCGCGATCAGGCCGGCGGCGGCGCCCGGCGCGGTCGATAGAAGTCGGCCGCCGACCATCACCAGCGCGCCGCTGGTGATGCCGCCGACACCCAGCAGGCGGACCAGCGTCGCGGCAGGCGGCGCCCCGGCCACGGCGGCACTGAAGAAGGGCATCACCCCGGCGATGGCCGTCGAGGCCGCGCCGGCCAACAGGAGGTGCAGCGGCAGCCAGCTGCCGAGGCGCATTCCAGCGGGCAGGAGCAGCGCCGCAATGGCCAGCGCCACGAAGCCGGCCGCGAGACCGATCGCCAGCGCAGTCACGCGGCGATCAGCGCCGCCGGACAGGCGCGCCGTGCCCGGTGGGGCGAGCGGGATTGGCCTTCGACTACCCCCTGGCGATGACTGGGTCAACGATCTCCCCCTGTCGGCCGCTCAGTCCTGGCCGGGCTCGGCCGGCCGATCGCGGGCCGGCGCCCCGATCCAGACCGACCCGCTGGCATAGTGCTCGGCCTTCCAGATCGGCGCGCGCGCCTTGAGCTCCTCGATCGCGTAGCGACAGGCGTCGAAGGCCGCGGCGCGATGCGGCGCGGCGGCGGCAATGACGACGCTCGGCTCGCCGAGCGCAACGCGCCCGGTCCGATGGATGATCGCCAGTCGGCGCACACCGAAGCGCTGCTCGATCTCGTCGCCGATCGCGCGCAGGACGTCGAGTGGCCATCTCGTCGAACGCCTCGTACTCGAGGCCCGTCGACACGCTCGCCGGCATGCAGCGCGGCCTGCTGCTCCTCGCCCGGCGCGGGTGTGCCCGGGGTCTCGCGCGTCTGGCCCACGAACAGGACCAGTGCGCCGTCGGCCGGCGGTGGGCACGCGTTGCGCGCAGCTCGGCCAGCAGCGTCGTCGTCGATCGGGCCGGCCGTGGATCTCGCAGCGCAGCAGGCCGCTCAGCGCACCGCCGGCAACGGGTGGGATGAGCGCCAGCTCGTCGCCGTCGGCCAGCGGCTCGTCGGACGCGCGCGTACTGCGCGGTTGCGCGCAAAACGGACGACGTCGCGCGACGGCGCGAGCGCGGGCGCAGGCCGACCGAGCGACTGCCACGCGTCGTCGATCGACGCATCGGCGGGCAGCTCGATCTCGCGCTCGCGCCAGCCGGCCTGCTGGCGGAGCATGGCGAAAGGCGGACCGTCACGCGCATCGGCAGCCATCCTCAGACGAGCAGACCGCTCGACACGTACAGCGCCGCGGCGCCGATGGTGCCCGCCATGACCGCCGCGAGGTTGATGTACAGCAGCCCGGTGGCCGACTCCATCGACCGCGTCTGCGCCGTGCGCACGCCATCCAGACGAGCACCAGCGGGAAGACCAGGCTGACCAGCAGGCGAAGCATGACGAGCAGGATGGTGGCGCCGCTGAACGCTCGAAGGCCCCCTGGCCGGGGCCGCCGCCCAGCGTCGTCCAGACGATGAACAGCAGCACCTGCAGTCCGATCATACCCAGCAACAGTCGTGACTGGAGGATGAGCGGCTGCTCGGAGAGCTTGGGCGTGACCAGATACCAGTGACCCAGCACGATCGCGGCCAACGATCCGCCCGTCGCGAGCGATAGCACGCGCAGCTGGACGACGAGCGGCACGCCGTCGACGGCCGACGGCGCCCAGCCGAACGCGGCCGCTGCCAGGACGACCGCCGCGGCGCCAGCGTGGCCGATGGCCACGAGCACGATCGACAGCCGGCCGCGTAAAGCGAAGACGTACGCGAGGGCCAGCACGGCGAAGGCGAGCAACCCGAGCTCGGCGGAGCCGGATCAAGGTCGGCGCGGGCGGACCTGATGACGAGATCGGCCGTCGCGGTAAGCCCGTTGTCGATCGCCAACGCGAGCAACGCCAGGAGCGCGGCAAAGACGGCTCGTCGAAGTCCAGGTAGCCGCGCGTTGCGTCGGTCAGTTGCCGCGTCAGCGCGACGAACGCGAAGACTGCCGAAGGCCGAGCGTCGCCGAGATGATCCAGGCGACGAAGGGCAGGCTCTGGACGATCGGCGGCAGGATCACACTGTCAGCGGAAACGTCAGCCGCGGTCGAGCTGCTCGAGGACGGGCGCGCACTCTTCGATCGAACCGACCGTGATCGGGTCGAGCACCAGCTGGACGTGGCCGATGCCGACCGCGGCATAGCCGCGCAGAGCCGCGGCGATCTGCTCGGGCGAGCCCGTCATGGGCCGGCGTCGAGCGTTCGGTTACGCGAGCCGACGCCGGCCGCTACCGCCGGTCAGCTGGACCAGCACCGTCGCCGTGCGCTCGACCTCGGGGATCGCGGCCGGCCGCGCGCGCAGGCGTCGTCTACGCGCCGCGAGGAGCGGCAGCGAGCCGTCAGGTGTATTGCCGAACCAGTCGTGCCAGGCGTTCCAGGAGTCCATGTATGGCGCGGTGATGCACCATCCGCGCGCCGATCGAGCCGATCATCAGCGGTGGGCCCTGCCGGACGTGGCGCCGCGCGGCACCAGCTCGCAATCGCGGGCCGTGTAGAACTCACCCGCGAAGTCGATCCTGCCCTCGCGCAACAGAGTGCGAATGATCGTGAACGCTTCCTCGAAGCGGCTGCGCGCGTCGGTCGAAAGGGAAGCCATAGGCGTCGTATTCGGCCTCGTTCCAGCCTGCGCCCAGGCCCAGGATCAGTCGACCGCCGCTGATCTCGTCGACCGTCGCCGCCTTCTTGGCCAGCATCGTCGGGTTGTGAAAGCTCGTCGCGGCGACCAGCGGCCCGAGCTCGACGCGTGATCGTCGCCTCGGCCAACGCAGCCAGGGTCGACCAAGCCTCCCACGGGCCGACGTCGTCGAGTGTCGCGGCGGTAGAGCAGGTGATCGCCGACCCACAGCGAATCGAAGCCGACCTGCCTCGGCGTGTCGCGCCATCTCGCGCACCTCCGGCCAGCGCACCTCGCGCTCGACCTCGGGCAGCTGGACACCGACCTTGAGCGGGCGCCGGGTTTCCATCGTCGCGAGTCTATCGGGTGGGCGCGACTCAACCGTCCGTGGCGAGCATGCCCAGCCGCTCGGTCAGGCGCAGGTTCTCGCGGTAGTCGATCGGCACGTCGACGACCGATGGCCCGTCGTGCGTCGAGCGCGCGCATCAGCGTCGGGTAGAGATCCGCTGCCGACGACGGACGGAAGCCGGCGATGCCGAACGACTCGGCGTAGGCGACCAGGTCCGGGTTGCCGAACTCGACGCCGAACGGCCGGCCGAACTCGTTGCGCTGCTTCCAGTCGATCAGGCCGTAGCCGTCGTCGCGCCAGACCACGACGCAGATGGCGGTGCCGATGCGCTTGGCCGTCTCGAGCTCCTGGCTGTTCATCAGGAAGGCGCCGTCACCGGCCAGCGCCACCACCTTGCGCTGCGGGTGGACGAGCTTCGCCGCGATCGCGCCGGGCAGCGCGATGCCCATCGCCGCGAAGCCGTTGCTGATGATGACCGTGTTCGGCTCGTAGGCCTGGTACAGCCGCGCCATCCAGACCTTGTGCGCGCCCACGTCGCTGATCACGATGTCGCTCGGTCCGAGCGCCCGGCGCAGGTCGAAGATCGCCTTCTGCGGCTTGATCGGCCAGCCGTCGTCGTGCTCGTTGACGTGCAGCTCATGCCAGCAACGCCTCGCGCAGATCGAGGTGGCCCTCGAGCTGGTCGGCCGCGGGACGCGTGGCCACCGCGGCGAGCAGGCGCTCGAGGCTGCCGTCGATGTTGCCGACCAGCTCGACCAGTGGACGGAAGTTGGCGTCGACCTCGGCCGGCTGCGTGTCGATCGACACGATCCGCTTGCTCGTGTCCGGGTTCCAGCGCAACGGCGCGTACTCGACCGGGTCGTAGCCGACACAGATGACCAGGTCGGCGCGATCGAAGCCGGTCAGCACGTGGTCGCGCGCCTGAAGGCCGACGGCCATCAGCGAGAGGTGGTCGCGGTCGTCGATGGCGCCCTTGCCCATGAACGTGACCGCAACCGGGATGTGCAACGTGCTGCGCGAATGTGCGCAGCTGCTCGGCGGCGCGGCGGCGCAGGACACCGTTGCCGGCCAGGATCAGCGGCCGGGTGGCCGACTCGATCAGCCGCGCCGCGCTGGCGATTGCCTCGTCGGTCGGCTCGGGAAAGAACAACGGCCGCGGCACCAGCGGCTGGGTCGAGCGCCCGATTCGGGCGGCATCGCAGCGCGGTTCTCGGGCAGCTCGATATGCGTCGGCCCGGGCTTCTCGAGCTGGGCGACGCGAAAGGCCTTGCGCACGATCTCGGGGATCGCGTCGATCCGCTCGACGCGCGCGTTCCACTTGGTGACCGGCCGGAACATGTCGACGATGTCGACGAACTGATGCGCCTCCTTGTGGAGCTTGTCGGAGCCGACCTGGCCGGTCAGCGCGACCATCGGCGCGTGGTCCAGGATAGGCGTCGGCGATGCCCGTGACGAGGTTCGTCGCACCCGGCCCGAGGGTCGCCATGGCCACCGCGCAGCGGCCGGTCAAGCGGCCGTAGACGTCGGCCATGAACGCAGCGCCCTGCTCGTGGCGGGTGGTGATGTGGCGGACTCGCTCGGCGACTCGCGACAGCGCGTCGAGCACGTCCATCGTCTCCTCGCCGGGCACCGAGAAGACGTACTCGCAGTCTCCGGCCTCGAGGCATTCGACCAGCAGGTCGGCGCCGCCGTGCGCTGGTTGCTGCTTGGCCATCTCGCAAAGTCTAGCCAGCGCACTCAGCGCGGGTTACGATGGCGATCGCTCGCCGCGAGGTGCCGGCCCACTGAAGGCGCCGATGACCGACACCGGACTCCTGGTCACGATCGCGCTGGCCCTGATCGCCGCCACGATCGGCGCGGCGATTGCCGTGCGCCTGGGTCAATCGGCCATCCTCGGCTACGTCGTGGTCGGCGTGCTCATCGGGCCGTACACGGCCGGACCCGTGTCGCAGGCGGAGACGGTCGCGGCGCTGGCCGACGTTGGGCCTCGTCTTCCTGCTCTTCGCGATTGGACTGCAGCTCTCGCTGAGTGACCTCGTGCGCGTCCGAACAGTGGCCATCGTCGGCGGATCGCTGCAAGTGATCGTCATGTCGCAATCGGCTACGTGGTCGCCGCTGGCGCTCGGCTTCCGCACTTCGAGGCGCTCTTCTTCGGCGCGTTTCATCAGCGATGTCGTCGAGCACCGTGATTGCCAAGATGCTGGGCGAGCGGGGCGAGCTCGACGCCTCGCACGGTCACATTGCCCTGGGCTGGGCCACCCTCCAGGATCTGTCGACGATCGTGCTTGTCGTTCTTCTTGGCCGCGCTCGCGCGGGGAGGCGACCTCGGTGAGGGGTCTGCTCGTCGCATTGGGCAAGGCGCTCGCTCTTCATCGCCATCCTGTTGCCGCTGGGCCTGCGCGTTCTGCCCTGGCTGTTCGAGCGACTGGCCCTCCTGCACAACCGCGAGGTCTTCGTGCTCAGCATCGTGGCCATCGCGCTGGGCACTGCCTACCTATCCGAGTTCTTCGGTCTCTCGCTCGCGCTGGGCGCTTTCCTGGCCGGGCCTGCTGGTCAGCGAATCGGAGATCAGCCACCACATCCTGGGCGAGCTGGCGCCGCTGCGCGACGTCTTCGCGGGCACTCTTCTTCGTCTCGGTCGGGATGCTGATCGACCCCGGCTTCGTGGTTGGCGCGGCCCTCCTGGTCGTCATCGCCGTCGTACTGGTGATTGCCGCGAAGGGCGTCGTTGTGGCCGGCCTGAGCTATCGTCTTCGGCGTCCCCGGCCGAACCGCCGTCTTGGCCGGCGTGGCCCTCGCCCAGTCGGGCGAGTTCTCGTTCCTGCTGGCCCGCCTGGGCGTCGAATCAGGGGCGGTGGGCGATCAGATGTTCAGCCTGATGCTTGCGTCGGCCGGCGTGAGCATCGCCCTGGCGCCGTCCCTACAGCAGCTGGCCCCCAGGGTGCTGCGCGCGATCGACCTCGGCCGCGGGCCGGGCCCTGACATCCCGCATGCCTCTACGGCCAGTCCGGCGCGGCGTTACGCCGTGATCTGCGGCTACGGCCGGGTGGGCAGGCTGGTCGCCGCGGCACTCGAGCGGCGCGGTTTTCCGTTCCTGGTCATCGAGGTCGACCCGCGCATCTGTCGCGACCTTCGCCAGCGCGGGATACCGGTCGTCCAGGGCTTGGCCGAGAACCCGCGCAACCTCGTCCGCGCCGAGCTCGCCCACGCACAGGTGGTCGTCGTCACCGTGCCCGATCCGATCGCGCTGCAGCAGGTAGTGCACCACGTCCGCCACGAGCATCCACGCATCCCGATCATCGCCCGCGCCAGGACAAGCTCAGAGCGCGACCTGCTCCAGCGCGAGGGAGTGGGTGAGATCGTTGTTGCGGAGACCGAAGTCGCCCTGGAGATGGCGCGTTACACGCTTGGCCGGCTGGGTGTCAGCGCGGGCGAGACGGCGGCAATTGTTCAAGGTCTGCGCCGGCGCGCAACCGGCGCGTAGCAGGGGCGCGTAGCAGGGGCGCCGCGCTCGCGGCGATGACCGCAGCGGCCCGCCGCTACACTCGGCCGGTGTCGAAGAGTGCCCTGATCGCCTGATGCCGAAGGCAGATGAGCCGGACCGGCTCAACGAGCAGTTCCGGCGCCAGGTCGAAGCGAGCATCGCCACCAAGCAGGCGCTGCTGGCCGATCTCGATGCGTGCACCACGGTGGCGCGCGTGCTGATCGAGGCCTACCGCAGCGGGCACGCCATGTTCCTGTTCGGCAACGGCGGCAGCGCGGCGGATGCCCAGCACATCGCGGCCGAGTTCCTGGGCCGTTACTACCTCGAGCGGCCGGCGCTCGCTGCCCACGCGCTGACGGTCAACACGTCGGCGCTGACCGCGATCGGCAACGATTACGGTTTCGAGGCCGTCTTCGCCCGCCAGCTGCGGGCGCTCGGCCGACCGGGCGATGTGGCCGTCGGGATCTCGACCAGCGGCAACGCGGCCAACGTCATCGCCGGCCTGGGTGCGGCGCGCGAGCTGCACATGACCAGCGTGGCACTGACCGGCGCCAGTGGCGGCCGGGCACGCGAGCTGGTCGATCACTGGGTCAGCGTCCCGAGCGACGACGTGCCGCGCATCCAGGAGGCGCACATCATGATCGGCCACATCTGGAGCGAGCTGGTCGAGGCGGCCCTGTTCGGCGCGGCCTGATCAGGCCGTCTGGGCAAGGCGGCGGAAGGCCTCAGCGCGCTCGGCGCGCAGGTAGTCATGGGGCACGCCGATATCAATGAAGAAGCCGTCGAGCACGACGCCGCGCAGGCCTCGCCCGACCAACCGCGGCAGCACCTCACGCTCGAGCGAGGCCGGCCGACCCTCCGGGATGAGCTCGAGCGTCGAGCGCTCGATCACGTACAAGCCGCCGTTGACCAGGCCCGGCCCGGCCGCATCGGCTTTCTCGACGAACGCCGTGACCGCCCCGTCCGCGGCGGTCTCGATGCTGCCGTAGCGGCCGGCGTCCTCGACGCGCACCAGGCCCAGCGTGGCCGGCACTGAGGCTTGCCGATGCGTCGCGACAAGGCCGGCGAGCGAGACGTCGAACAGGGAATCGCCGTTCATCACCAGCCAGCGATCGCCGAGCAGCATCGGCAGGGCCAGCCGCAGCGCACCGCCCGTGCCGAGCGGCTCCTGCTCGACCGAGTACTCGATCTCCACGCCCCAGCGCAGCCCGAGCTCGAAATGCTCGCGCAGCTGGGGGGCAAGGTGCCCGGCACAGAGCACCACGCGCGTGAAGCCGTCGCGCCGCAGCTGATGGAGCAGATACTCGAGGAACGGTCGGCCGGCCACGGGGGCCATGGACTTGGGCACGTCGCTGATCAGCGACCGGAGCCGCGTGCCCGCCCCGCCGGCGAGGATGATCGCCTGCACCAGGCGCTGCCTCTCCTTTCCCTGTCCGCGATGTCGGCGCCATGGGCCGCCGGCCGGTGTCGACAGGCGGCACCGCAACGCCAAGCCTACCCCGGCCAGCGGCCGATTGACCGGCTAACCTGATCGACGATGAGCAAGGGGGAGCAGCGGGTCGCGCGTCGCGCGCCGCGCGTGGTGATGGTGTCAGCCAACGCCTATCCGGTGATGGGCGGCGTGGAGACGCACGTGCACGAGGTCGCGCCACGCGTCGCCGCGGCCGGTTTCGACGTGACCATCCTGACCACCGATCGGAGCGGCAGACTGGCCCGGCGCGACGACCTGAACGGGGTGCCTGCGCTGCGCGTCGGCGCCTGGCCGGCCGGCCGCGACTGGTACCTGGCGCCGGGCGTGTATCGCGCCATCACTCGGGGCGGCTGGGACCTGGTCCACTGCCAGGGCTACCACACGTTCGTGCCGCCGCTGGCCATGCTGGCCGCGGTTCGCTCGCGCGTGCCGTTCGTATTGACCTTCCACAGCGGCGGCCATGGTTCGCTGGTGCGCACCCGCCTGCGCGGTGGCCAGCGGCGCGCCCTGCGACCGCTGCTCGCGCGCGCACGGGGGCTGATCGCCGTGTCGGACTTCGAGGCCGCGTTCTTCGCGCGCCAGTTGCGCCTGCCGGAGACGCGTTTCGTGACCATTCCCAACGGCGCGGCAATGGCCTGGCCGGCGACCGGTTCGACGAGCGATGACAGCTCGCCGCTCATCCTGTCGGTCGGCCGGCTCGAGCGCTACAAGGGCCATCACCGGCTGATCGAGGCGCTGCCGCACCTGCTCGCCCGCGTTCCCGGCGCGCGGCTGCGCATCGTTGGCGCGGGGCCCTATGACCGGGAGCTGCGGCGTCTGGCGCACGAGTCGGGCGTGGGCGAGAGGATCGAGATCGGGAGCATCGATCCGTCCGACCGGGGCGGCATGGCCGCCGCGCTGGCCGGCGCCAGCCTGGTTGCGCTGCTGAGCGAGTACGAGGCCAACCCGGTGGCGGTGATGGAGGCGCTTGCGCTGCGCCGGCGAGTGCTGGTGGCCGATACCTCGGGCCTCAGCGAACTCGCCCGGCGCGGACTGGCGCGGGCGATCCCGCTCGCGAGCACCGGACCGGTGATTGCCGCGGCCATCGAGGAGCAGCTGTCGACGCCACCCCCAACCGACTTCCAGCTGCCGACGTGGGACGAATGCGCCAGCCGGCTGGTCGACGTCTATCGTCAGGCACTTGCCGGCTGATGCGCGTGCTGATGCTGAGCGAGCTCTACCCGCCCTACATCGGCGGATCGGAGCAGCACGTGCGCAACCTGAGTCGCGCGTTGGTCGAGCGCGGCCACGAGGTGTCGGTCGCGACCGTGGGGCCGGGACAGCCGACGACCACGGATGAGGACGGCATGCGCGTGCACCGTCTGCGCAGCGCGATCCAGCGGGCGTCGGCGTTGCTGCCCAGCGGCCGTCCCTATCTGCCCCCGTTCCCCGATCCGGCGGTTGCGTGGGCGTTGCGCGCGATCGTCGCACGCGAGCGCCCGGAACTGGTTCACGCCCACAACTGGATGGTGCACTCCTTCCTGCCGCTCAAGCGCCGCAGCGGCGCGAAGCTGGTGCTGACGCTGCATGACTATGGCGTCATGTGCGCCAAGCGAAGCCTGCTCTACCGCGACCGCGAGTGCAGCGGCCCGGCATTGGCCAAATGCCTGCGCTGCGCCGCGGCCAACTACGGTGCGGGGCGCGGAACGGTGATCACGCTGGCCAACTCGACGATGCGCCGGCCGTTGTTGCGTGCCGTGGACATGTTCGTGCCGGTCAGCGCCGCCGTCGCCCGCGGCAACGAGCTCGAGCGACAGCGCGTCCCGTTCGAGGTGATCCCCAACTTCGCGCCCGACGGCGTTGCCGACGCGACCGATGCCCGGCACCCTGCCCTCGCCGGCCTGCCTGACCAGCCGTTCTGGCTGTACGTGGGGGCGCTGTCGCGCCACAAGGGGGTGCCGGTTCTGCTCGAGGCGTACCGGCAGGTCGCCGACGCGCCGCCGCTGGTGCTCATCGGCCGCCCCTCCGCCGACGGCCCGCAGATCGTGCCGCCCGATGTCGTGGTGCTGCACGACCTGCCCCACGCAGCGGTGATGGCTGCCTGGCGGCGCAGCTCAGTCGGCTTCGTCCCGTCGCTCTTCCCGGATCCCTGTCCGACCGTCGCGATCGAGGCGATGGCCTGCGGCGTGCCGCTCATCGCCTCGCACACCGGCGGGCTGCCCGACCTGGTGGCGGACGGCGAGTCGGGCGTGCTCACCGCGCCAGGCGACGTCGCCGCCCTGACCGGCGCAATGCGCCGGATGCTGGAGCGCCCCGATCAGCGCGCCGCGATGGCCGACGCTGCGCGGCGACGGGCGCCGGAGTTCATGGCCAGCGCCGTCGTCACGCGCCTCGAAGCGCTGTACACGCGGCTGCTGGCATGAAGCCGACCTCCCTGCGTCCCCTGCTCAACCAGCGTGACCTGCTCGTCGTGATGCTGCTCGCGACCGCGGCACCGGCCGCCGTCGCCCTAGACCTGACCCGGTTCGTTGTCCTTCAGCCCGCGAACGATGGCGGCTAGGCGCGTCTACATCATCGGCGGATCGGGCAGCGGCAAGACCAGCCTCGCCGCCCAGGTGGGGCAGCGTGCCGGACTGCCGGTTCACCACCTCGATGAGGTGGCCCGCGTCGGCAGCGGCAACGGCCCGCTGCGCCCAGCCGCCGAGCGCGACGCGATGGTCAAACAGATTGCCGGCGCCGGGCTGTGGGTGGTCGAGGGGATCCACGTCGGGTGGACCGACGATCTGCTCGAAGCGGCCGACGTGATCATCTGGCTTGACCATGTCAACTGGCCTCGGGCGGGTGGCCGGCTGGTCAGACGCTTCGTCGGCCAGGCGATCAGCGAAGGACGCCGGCAGCGCGGATGGCGCCGCTTCCTGCGCCTGCGCGACTACGGCCGTCATCTGCGCGAGCTCGCTGCAGCACTGCCCGAGGCACGCGGCTACCACCGCTCGGACGCTGAGGCAGCCGGGCGCGCGGGTGGCGGAGAATCGGCCGTCAGCCGGGCCGCGACGGCGGAGCTGCTCGCTCGCTACGGCGACAAGGTGATCCACTGCCGCGCTGCGGCGGATGTCGATGCCGCACTGCGGCGGGTGGGCCGGACTGGCTGAGTGCCGACCTCAGCTCCATAGCGCGGCCAGATCGCGGTCGAGCAGCACTCCCAGCCGCTCGATGTCGGGCAACAGCTCGGCACGCAGCCGGGCGGCCGCCAGCGGATCGAGCGGCGCGCGCCGCTGCGACCGGCTGTTGAGCGCGTCCCAGAGGCGGCCGACACGCGGTCGCCTGCGAGCCGGGATCAGCATCCGTGCTACGCGCACATTGCGCGGCGCGAGGAGCGCCTGCTGAAGCCGCCAGCTGCGCCGCGCAGCGCCGGCGTTGACGACTTGAAACTCGGGCCGGAACGAGGGATCGACGCCCAGAAACTCGACCACGTCACGGTAGGCGCCGGCCGGGTCACGGATGAAGTCGTCAAAAAGCACGATGTGCACCTGCTCGGCCGCGAAGGCGTCCAGGTAGCGCTCAACCTGCGGCGCATAGCGCCCAACGTCGCGGTAGAAGAGCGCGGTCACATTGCGTGCTCGGGCTGGAATCCGGCGGCCGGCGCGACGATCGTCCTCGGCGGCGAGGGCCTCCTCGAAGCTGGCCAGGTCCTCCGAGCCCCCGTACAGCCGGCGGCCGTGGAGTGAGTAGAGCATCTCGACCGGGTGGCGCAGCATGATGATGATCCGCGCGCTCGGATTGGCCGCCTTGATG
Source organism: uncultured Chloroflexia bacterium (assembly GCA_963704145.1). GTDB lineage: Bacteria > Chloroflexota > Limnocylindria > Limnocylindrales > CSP1-4 > JALYGJ01. The sequence goes on along the minus strand of CAVPHB010000006.1, from coordinate 521,694 downwards.
TTCGCCGCGGCGACCTTCGAGTACAGGTACCAGGTCGAGGCCTCGCCGGTCAGCTGATCAGGCCGGGCAGCGCTGAACAGCTCGAGGTACTCCTCCCGGTCACGCATGAACGTGAGGGAGTCGAGGTAGCTGCCCGAGTCCAGGTCGGTGGCGAAATACTGTGGCTCTTTGCGCGGCGAGTTGTAGATCTGGGGATGCCCGCCGAGGTAGTCGAACATGAACGTCGTGCCCGACCGCGGCGCCCCAACGATCAGGTAATCCGGATAGCGCGCGCCGCCCTGACCCACCGTTCGCGTCGTCGTCACGTCCATATTCTGGCTCCCGGATGGACGGCCCGGTGATTGGTCGTCAGCGCCGTTCGTGATAACCGGCGTCCGGGCCGGCGCCGATGAAGCCGTCGGTCACTCCAGAAACAACCTGCGCGGCGTCGACCGCCGGCGATTCGGCGCGCAGCCGGTAGTCGTGGCCGGCCCTATCCATGAACAGCGGATCGGCTTGGAGGCCGTGGACTTCGTAGCCTGTCCAGTTGCGCAACGTGGCCAGGCTGGTCGTGCTGCCCTTCCCGGGCACCGACGCGAGGGTGGCGGTGCCGGACGCCTGGACCACATTGTTGTCGATCACGACGGAGGCCGGCAGGGCCGTCTCGAGCCCATAGATCTTGCCGGTCGAGATGGAGATCACGTTGTTGAGGATGCGCAGACCGTCGACCGGCCCGCCCCAGCCCGGCCGGTTGTGCGAGATGGCGAAGACGAAGTACTGCAGCCCGTGGAAGGTGTTGTTGGCCACGAGCATGTTCGATGCACAGCGCAGGACCATGCCAACCGTGCGGTCGGCGGTCGTTGCGCCGTAGTTCAGGTTGCGCGTGAAGACGTTATTGGCACACGGGGTCATGGCCGAAATCGGTGCCGGTCTCGAGCACGTTGCGGTTATCCCAGGTCGTGTTCTCGGTGATCGTCCAGTTGCTCGCGGCGTAGACCGAGAAGGCGCCGCCGTCGTAGCCGTAGTCGTAGCTCGGCGCGCGGTTGCCCCACAGGTAGTTGCCGCGCACGACCACGTGGCCCGTCGACCGGACCAGGGCGACGCCTTCAGCACCGACGTCGTCGTCGGCCACGCCGGCTGTGTTGACCATCATCTGGGTGTTGTCGTGGATCATGTTGCCGTCCACCAGGGTTCCCTCGCCGGCTCCGTTGATGTGCACACCGACCGCGTTGCCGGTCACCTCGTTGTTGGAGATCACGACGTGGGTCGAGCCGGCGGAGCGGATCCCGAAGGCCTTGTTGTCCCGCACCAGGCAGTCGCGGACCTCGACATGGGCGCTGTTCTCGATCAGCACGCCGCCGCCGCTATGGCCCTCGGCAAATCCACCCTGGACGGTCAACCCGACGAGGTGAACGTGGCTCACACCCGACAGCCGGACGGTGAATGCGACCGCCTGGTGGCCATCGATGACCGGCCTCTCACCGGGGTAAGCGGCGAAGGTGACCGGCGCGCCGGCGGAACCCGAGCGGCGCATGGTGAACCCGGCATAGCTGCCCGAGCGGGCCACCACGGTGGCGCCGGCAGCGACCGAGTCAGCCGCCTTCTGAAAGGTGCGCCAGGGCGACTCGGCAGAGCCGTCTGCGGTATCGTCGCCGGCGGGCGCCACGAAGTACGCGTCGGCCGGCAAGGGCGGTGCGGTGGGAGCGGTGCCCGGCGGGGCGCTCGGCGGAACGTCCGATGCGGTGCCCGAGACTGCGATGCCGTCGTAGTCGTAGCGCACGGGCGCGTTGCTCGCCGATCTCGATACGCCGAAGTGCAGTCCGAGCCAGCCCGCATCGCCCAGTTCGGACATGCCATCGGTCACAGAAAGCGCCCATGCCGCCGGCTGGACTGTCCCTGCCGGCCAAGCCTTGACGGAAATGGTCGTGGGCCGACTACCCTGAACGCGAACGCGCACGGCAACGAATGAGCCTGGTCGATGGGTCACCCCGGGGACCCGCACGACGGGCCCGAATGATCGAGCGCGTGCCACGCGCACGCCTGATCGCGGAGAGCATGATCCCGCCGTCGCGTGTGAACTGGACTCTCGCGCGGTACTCGTTGTCGCCGGTCCGGCGGGCGACAATTGCGACCGACTGGCCCAGCCCGGTGGCGACCTTGTTACTGCGGACGTTCACGCGGATGTCGGTGTCGGCGTCCCGATTGGCCAACTCGAGCTCACGCCACGTGCCGCGCCGCTCGAGAACCACCTTGCCGGCCCTGCCGGCGACGCCAACGACTCCGTTGCTGCCCTGATTGGCCGCCAGCGCGACAGGCGTCGCCATCGTCGCCCACGGGACGGCAACCGCCAGCAGTGCGGTGGCAACGACGCTGGCACGGATCGCCACGGCCCGGTAGATGGACTGACGGCGGCCGACTTGCTGGCCCTTGGGACGCACTATTAGAGACCCACCTTTCCCCATCCGCGCTACACCGAACTAGCGGATGAGCGGAGCCTCCCATCGCGCCGGGCGGCAGCCAACCACCTGATGGTCCCGAACAGCTAATTACGCTTGGCTCGCCAGTCTCCGCCGCCGTGGTGCCTCGCCCGCACCCAGGACCGGCACGAGGTGCGACGGCACGATCGGCGTTTCTCATGTGGCCTGCGCTGCAGACCGGCTATGGCCCTGCTGGAGTGCCACCGGCGCACCTCGGTCGCGAGCAGGCGCCAAGCCGTCTCAGGTCGACCGCGCGCAATCGCCGGCGCTGAGGCTGACGGGCTGATTCAGGTCCGGCGCTGTCGCATGGTCTCAGTCACGGCGCGACTATGCGTTGCGCCGGACGGGCAGGCCCAGCGCGGTCGAGTCGAGCCCGAGCGCCGAGCGCGCCAGGATAACGTGGACTGAGTTCGAGGCCAGCAGCCCGACGGCAGCGGCGATCGCTGCCCCGACTGTGTGATGGGAAGGGATGAGCAGCACTCCGAGGCCCACATTGAGGGCCATCCCGACCGCGATGCCGATGCCGGCTCGACGCTCGTTGCCGGTCATGATCAGGAGCGTCGCAACCGATCCGGTCGCGGCGTTGGCGACCTGGCCCAGACTGAGCAGCGCGAGGGCCGGCGCCGCCGCCGCGAACGAGGCGCCGAAGACCAGGGTGAGCAGCGCGTCACCGGCGAACAGGAAGACCAGGGCGATCGGGATCGCGGCCAGCAGCACGACGCGCGAGCCCAGCGTCACCAGCCGCTGAAGCTGGTCGACCTCGCCGGCCGACCAGAGCCGCGCGGCGGTGGGTGCCAGCGCGGCGCTGAGGGCCATCAGCGGAAAGGCGATCAGCATGGCCCCGCGCTGCGCGACCGCGTACAGGCCGGCCGACTGGGGTGCGTCGAGTAGTCCGAGCAGCACCACGCCGATCTGGCTGTTGACGACCAATCCGCCGCTGAGCAGCACCAACCCGGCCGCGGCACCCAGCCAGCGACGTGTGTCATAGGTTGGCCGGGCCGGCGGCAGGGTGGCCATCCGGCGGCGCAGCAGCAGGAGCGCCACGACCAGGCCCGCGGCGGCACTGGCGCTGAACAGGGTCACCGCCAGCGGCGCGTCAAGCGGAGCGCCGACCAGCAGGGCGGCGCCGAGTACCAGGCCCAGCAAGACGACAGGTCGCAGCAGCAAGTCGGCGATCTGAGCACGCACGATCTGATGGACGCCCATCAACGCAGATTGGGCGACCCGACTGAGACCCAGGGCGGGCAATGCCAGCAGGCCGATCACCAGCGCGAGGATGGTGGGCGAGCCGCCACCGTGGTCGAGCGCCCAAGCCAGCACCAGGGTGCCGCCGATGATCAGCGCGCAGGCCACGAGGACCAGCTGTGCTGACCGCCGCAGCAGGCCGCGCAGCGATCCGTAGGCCCCGCGGCCGGCGTATATGGCGACGTCGCGCACGAGCAGCCGATCGACGCCGAGCAGGGCCGGAACGGTCAACAGCGTGATCGTGGCCACGACCCACGAGTAGGTGCCGAACGAGGCGAAATCCATCAGCCGCGCCAGGGCGATCGTGGCTAGGACCGCTGCCGCCGTGTTGACGACGTTCAGGGCGAAGCTGCCCGACGCGGCCCAGGCGAGTTGCCCGGCGTTTCCCGGACCGGGACGCGCCACGGCGGGCGCGATTTCCTCGCCGATCACGGGGCGAGCCCGCCGGCATGGACAGCAACCGTGCCGCGCTCGGCAACGCGGCTGCGGCGCGGCGGGAGTACGGCCGGCCCCCCCATCTGGCGGTTGCTCAGGTCGTGCTGATCACCGAGTAGTCGTCGAAGCTGACGACCACCGGGGCGGTGCTCACCGACCGGCTGATGTAGGCGCGCAGTCCGACCGCGCCAGCCACCTGGACAGCCGCATGGGAGTTGGTCGCGCTGAACTGCCACCCGGCTGGCTCTGCCTCGCCGTCGGCCCATGCCTTGACCCTGATGGTGGTCGGGCTGGCCCCCGTCACCTGGGCGCGCAGCCAGATGAAGCCGTCGGCTGACTGGCTGAGGCCGGCGACTGCGACAGCCGCACCGAGTGAGCTCTCGCTGCCGTTCGTCAGCACACTCGCGTTGACCGACACGCTGCCATCGGCGTTGAACAGCAGGCGCGGACGGTATTCGCTGTTGCCATTGCGCCGGGCGACGGCGTAGACGTAATACCTCCCACCCGCGGCGACCTTGTTGACGCCGACGCGCAGCAGAATCTCGACGTCACGCGGGGTGACGCCGTTGAGCAGCGCCGCGCGTGACGCGCCCTTCGCCGGCAGCAGCATCGTGCCGAGTCCGTTGGCGAGGCCGTAGTTGACGGCGTTACCCTGCAGCGAGTACGAACCACCCACGTCCGCGCTGCCCCAGCCAGAGCTGGTCCGCCCGAACGCATCCGCCGCGTACGTTGTTGCCGTCCCCGTTGGCTGGACGGTGACGTTCACGCCGAGGGCGGAGGTGTTATTGGCCGGGTTGATCTGCAGCGCAGTGACAACCTGCCCGGCTGCGACCGTGATGGGCATCGCCCAGCTGCCGTTGCTGGCAACAACAGCCGATCCGAGATACTCCTCCGGCAGGCCGCTCTGACCCGCCGGGCGCGACGCGCGGTAGACCTCGACCGTCGCACCGGAGATCCCTGCACCGCCGGCCCAATTGCTGGTCGCGGAAGTGATCACCGGCGGCGGAAGCAGGTTGTTGGCCCCCTTGGATGGATCGCTGGGGTCAGGCGCGAGGTAGATTGCCGGGCCAGCCATGTCGGTGATGATGTTGCGGCTGATGCGGACCCAGAGCACATCCTTCTGGGTCAGCCCGATCCCGTACACCCCGGCGTTGCGGATGACGTTGCCCTCGATGAGGTGCGCGGTGGTCCTCTGGCGGACATTTATGCCATACCGGTTAAGCGGTGCGGCCTGGCCGAGCGGCGACTCGCCGATGGTGTTGTTGCGGATGACGTTGCCGGTCGAATTGGACGACATTACGTTCACGCCATCCCAGACCGAGCCAATCCAGTTGCCTTCGACCAAGTTGAAGTTCGACCCGTCGTAGACGTTGACGCCGTTGGCGTCATTGTTGTTGGGCGATTTCTGGCCCGAGCGGAAGGCAGCGTCGTAGCTGCCATCGCCGCGGAAGCCGATCCAGTTGCCGATGACGCGGTTGTTGTTGTTCTGCCACTTGGTCGAGGTATCGGCCTGGCCGGGATCCCAACCGTGCGAGATCTCGATCCCGTTCAGCGTCGTCCGGCCAATGACGTTGCGCTCACCGGCGGCGTATCCACCATGAAGGTTGTCCTTGGGCCCGAAGTTGTGGTCGATGGCCGTGCTGCATGAGGCCTGGCCTGTGCCACTGGGAGTCATGCACAGGACGTTGTTCTGAACGACGTTGCTGTCCGTCCCCGGGCCGTACAGATCGACGGCATGGGTGAAGTTGCCGATGACGTTTCGGTCGGCCAGCGCCGACGAGCCGATGACGTTGTCGTGCGCGCCCACGTTGAGGCGCACGGCGTGACTGCCCCGATAGCCATCGACTGCTCCGCTGCGTGTGAAGCCGATCAGATTGCCCAGGATCTGGTTGTGGTGGGCATCGGGCCCATCCATGAACACCGGCCGGTAATGCCTGGTGAGAAGGAATCCGCGAATGGAGTTGTTGGCGCTGGTGATCCGGAAGGCATTACCGCGCGGCGAGCTGCCCGTGCCGCGCAGTTCGACGCCGGGGATCGCGTCGGATCCGACAGTCGCCGTGTTGACGCGGCTGCCCGGCTGGCTGTAGCCATCGATGACCAGGCCGCCCGTCCGATCCTGGATCAGCGACATCGGGCTGCTGCCCAGCTGGATCAGCACCGGCGCGGTGCCCGGCAGGTTGAACTCGATGCGGTTGTCGCCCTCCTGCCAGTTGGACTCGGTAATCGCTGCGCGCAGCGTGCAGCGACCCTCCGAATCGGCGCACAGCCCGTCGCCGTTGGTGGCGTCGGCGGTGTCGGCGGTGCTGGTGACCACGAAGACAAGACCGGTGCCGGCGAGGGCAGCGAGCATGGGTGTGGCCCGATCGATGACATCGACCGACCGGGTGCCGGCGGGGAGGCTCGTGCTGCGGCCCGGGGCAGCGAGCAGGGCCTGGAGATCGACGATGTCCACGCATCCATCGCCGTTGGCGTCGGCGGCCGGGTCCAGCCCGACACACGCCGCGTCGTTGCCCTGCGCCCGCTCCCAGCCCGCCCGGGCCACGTCGAGGTCGAGGCTGTCGATGGTACCGTCGGCGATCAGGTCATGCGCCTGACCAGCCGCGCGCGAAACAAGCTGGCGGGCGCCGTCACGCGGCGCGTTCAGGGCGACGGACGCACGCCCGACGCTCAACGAAGCCAATGCCCTGGCGCGCCCCAGTGTCAGGCGGTGGCCCATGGCGTCGGCCGCAGCATCGATCACCACGCGCAGCTGAAGTCGTCCAGCAACGTGCGGGGCGAGGATAACGCGCATGATCGTCCGCCCGTTGCTCGCGGCGAGACCGTAGGCACCGAAGGCCACGCCGCCGCTGATCTCGAGTGGGGCCATGGCCACGCCGGTGCCGACTGGCGCCACGCCGACGACGTCGGCCGAAGCCATGTCTAGGTATAGCCGACCGTCAACTGCGGCGACCTGCGCCGGCAGCCGGAACTCGACGGCAGCCAGCGAGTCCGGCTCGACCACCGCGGGCAATGACAGCTGCAGACCGCCGGTACGGGTCGGCTGCGCGGCCAGCGCCTGGCCGGCCCCGAAAAGGACGACGGCCGACAGCGCCGAGACAGTCAATGAACGCAACAAGTCAAACCTCTTGGTGGCGGCGGCGCTGGAAACGGCAGCTGAGCCGGGCGGATGCGTCGCCCGCTGCGCCGATCGTCTGGCCAAATAGTACTGAAGTCAAGGAACTTTGGGACTGGGGCGGCCGTTTGTGTTGACCGCGCGCACGAGGCCGAGCGCCTGCCAGCCGGGCTCAGGCCTCGGCGGGCGGGGCGGCCGGGGCGCGGTAGAGGCCAAAGATGGCGCTCAACCCATAGGGCTCGACGGGGATCTGGGCGACCGACTGCCGAGTGCGCAGGTCGTAGCAGCCGACGTGCGTGCCGAAGTCGCGCTTCATGCCGCGCAGCACCCAGCCGACGTTCTCGCGGAACTTCGTGGGCCGGATGCGCGAGAAGCCCACCCACAGATGGTCGCCGTCGATGAGCAGCCCGCGTGCCCATCCCAGCAGCATGTCGGCCGGGTGGGCCGCCGTCAGGTCGATGACATCAACGACCCTCAGCCCTTGCGTGTCAGCGATGGCCACCTTCCCGTCGACGGTCGTGAAGTACACATAGCCGCCGTCGACGATCCCGTCGTGGACGCGCTCGAGGCCGATGTCTATTCGTCGCGTCGGGTCGACCAGCGAGATCGCGTCCTTCTGTTGGAAGCGCGTGGTCCACGGCTCGGCACCTATGTGGAAGACGTGGTTGGGGTGGGCGAGGTGGGGCTTGGTTGTCGGGACGCGGCGATAGTCGGTATCTTCCGAGAAGCGCACCCAGGGGTCGTCGCCGAGCACGTTCCACAAGCGCACGATCGTGCCCGACGGGGTCACCTCAATGACCATGTCCAGGCCCGTGTTGGCCACCAGCAGATTGCCGTCCGGCGTGGGCCGGACGTGGTGCACGTCGTTGAACATCGGCAGGGACACGTAGCCGATCCTCTCGAACCCCGGCACGCGATAGAGCAGCACCTCGGTCTGAGTGCAGACGTACAGGACGTCGGCGACCAGAGTGCCGGACTTGAACAGGATCGCCGGGCGGTCAGGCGGGCAGACGTCTGGCGGCGACACGTAATCGACGACGACGACGGCCTGGCCGCTGGCGGTGTCCAACTCCAGGATGATGCCGCGCTGGTACTCGTACCAGTCCTGCACGCCGGCGCTCATCGGGCGCAGTGCTCGCTGTTGCCCGCCGGCGACATACAGCCGGGGCATGGGCGCCGACCGCTGGTCGGGCTGCGCGTGAGCCGTGTCAGCGGATTTGCCGGCGCGAGCGGGGGCGGTCACCGGCCGGTCGCCGCGTCGGTGGTCGACGGGACCCGGTTGCCGATCCGAATGACGGCGGGCGCGACGGTCACCCGACCGCACCAGAGCGGTGGCGCGAGTGGGGCCAGCGCGACCAGCCGGATGAAAAGGAGGGCGTCGGTTCGGCCAGGGCGATTGCTGCCGCTGGCGTGGGAGATGGATGGCCCTCTCATGGCTGCCTGAACGGTATGCTCGTTGCTCTTCCGCGGCTGGATCCTCATCACCCTCGATGCCTCGTTCGGGGAGTAGTTCAAATGGCAGGTGCGTCGTTCTCGGTCCGTCATGCGTGACCGCGTCCGAACTGAACTCATTCGCGTCAGTGCCGGTCAGCAGCCCCATCCGGCGGGTGACAACCGGCACTCCGGCGCCGAGTCTACAGATATGCGTGCCCAGCCCGCCTAGGGCCAGGCTCGAGTGCCCAGGTTGCGTCGCCCGCGCGCAACGCGTCCCGAGCGCCACGGCACCGGACGGACGCGGCACACCTTGACGGGTCGCCCGGGCCTGTCTAGCCTCCTGCGCTGGTGAGGGCGCTTCTCCGTGCAGCCAGGCTCTGGGTCCGGTCATGACCACGCTCGTCCGGGCCAAGGCGCCACTGCGGATCAGTTTCGCTGGAGGCGGCACAGACGTGCCGCCGTTCCCCGAGCGCGAGGGCGGTTGCGTCCTGCGGTCGACCATCGACCGGTACGCGTGGGGCACCCTCCGGCCGCGCGACGACGGCCAGATCCTGCATCGACTCGCTCGACTTCGGCATCTCGCTCGCCTACGCTCGCGCGACGACCTGACCTCGATGGCGAGCTCGACCTGGCCAAGGCGGCCATCACGCGACTGGCCGGCGCCATACGACATGGCTTCGACCTGTTCCTCCACTCCGACGCGCCACCCGGCTCGGGCCTGGGCTCCTCGTCGGCGATGATGGTCGTGCTGGTCGGCCTGCTCAAGGAGTGGCACGAGCCTGCGCGCTGACCGACTACGAGATCGCCGAGACTGGCCTACGAGATCGAACGCGATGGACCTGGGCATCGCGGGCGGCATGCAGGACCAGTACGCGGCCGCCTTCGGCGGCTTCAACTTCATCGAGTTCCTGGCCGACCGCGTGGTCGTCAACTCGCTGCGCGTCAGCCCGGACATCCTCAACGAGCTGGAGTACAACCTGCTGCTCGCGCATACCGGCAGGATGCGCCTGTCGTCGCAACATCATCGAGGACCAGGTCCGGCGCTACGAGCAGGGCGACGCCGAGACGACCGTGGCGCGCTGCAGCGAGCTCAAGGCGCTCGCCGTGCGAGATGAAGAACGCGCTGCTGCACCGCAAGTGGACGACTTCGGCGCGCTGCTCGACCAGGAGTGGCAGCACAAGAAGCGGATGTCGACGCGCATCTCGAGCCCGGAGCTGGACGAGCTGTACGACGTCGCCCGCGCGCGACGGGCGCGCATCGGCGGCAAGATCACCGGCGCCGGCGGCGGCGGCTACATGCTGCTCTACTGCCGCTACGACCGGAAGCACAGCGTCGCCGAGGTGTTGCGAGGCTCGGCTGCCAGATCCACAGGTGGCGCTCGAGCCGCTGGGACTGCAGACGTGGCGGGTCAACGGCAGGCATGGCGGCTGACGGGCGTCCGAGACGCGCCGTCTTCCTCGATCGCGACGGCGTGATCAACCACCGGGCAGTGCAGGGCGACTACATCCATCGCTGGGGCGAGTTCGAGCTCCTGCCCGGCGCACTCGCGGCACTCGTCGCGTTGCACCGCGCCGGCGGACACCTGTTCGTCGTGACCAACCAGCGCGGCATCGCGCGCGGCCTGGTCAACGAAGCCGACGTGGCCGAGATCCACGCGCGGCTGTCCGAAGTCGTGACCGTCGCCGGCGCGCGCCTGGAGGGCGTCGACGTCTGCCCGCATGAGGTCGGCACGTGTGACTGCCGCAAGCCCGAGACCGGACTCTTCCGCCAGGCGCAACACGACCATCCGTGGATCTCGTTCGGCGCAGCGCACCTTGTCGGCGACTCGCTGAGCGACCTCGAGGCCGGCCGGCGGCTGGGCATGCGCCTGTGGCTGGTGGGCGATGAGCATGCCGACCTTGCGCGCGAGGCGAGCATGCGCGGGATAGAGATCGCGGCCAGCAGTCCGTCGCTGTCGGCGCTGGTCGAAGCCGGTGGGCTGACCGCCGCGCTGGCTGCTCGATGAAGGAGAGCAGTCAGGCGCGGCGGATCGTCGTCGTCGGCTCGGGCACCCACTTCCTGAGCGGCATCAGCGTCTACACCGTTCGCCTCGCCAACGCCCTCGCCGCACGCAACCAGGTAGCGATCATCACCATGCGCCGGCTGTTGCCGCGCCGGTCTGTACCCGGGCTGGAAGCGCGTCGGCGCCGACCTGGCCAACCTCGAACGAGATCCAGGCGTGGCCACCTTCGACGGCGTCGATTGGTTCTGGCTGCCGAGCATCATGCGCGCGGCGCTCTTCCTGCTCCGCCGCCGTCCCGGGGTCGTCATCTTCGAGTGGTGGACGGGCACGCGTGCTGCACAGCTACATTGCGCTGGCGCTGCTGGCCCGGCTTGTCGGCGCGCGCGTCGTGGTCGAGTTCCACGAGGTCATCGAGACCGGCGAGGCGAACATCCCCTTCGCGCGGCGCTACGTCCAGGCCTTCGCCCCGATCCTGATGCGCCTGGCCCACGGCTTCGCGGTCCACTCGGAATTCGATCGGCAGCTGGTCATCGACACGTGGGCGGTCGGCCGCCGGCGACCGATCGAGGTACTGCCGCACGGACCGCACGATCACTATCGAGCCGCACAGCAGGCCGACGAGCCGCTGCGTGATGCGCCGGAGGGCGTCTGCAACGTGCTGTTCTTTGGCGTCATCCGGCCGTACAAGGGTCTCGAGCACCTCGTCGCTGCCTTCGAGGCAATCCCCGAAGCGGAGATCGGCTCGTATTGGCTGACCGTGGTCGGCGAGACCTGGGAAGGCTGGACGCTGCCGACCGAGTTGATCGAGCGCAGTCCGCGCCGGTCACGAATCACGTTCGTCAACCGCTACGTCACCGACGCCGAGCTCGATCGATACTTGCGTGGCGCGGACGCCGTCGCGCTGCCCTACCTGCGCTCGTCACTGAGCGGGCCTCTGCACGTCGCGATGGGCTACGGGCTGCCGATCGTGATGACCGACGTCGGCGGCAACGCCGAAGCGGCCCAGGGCTACGGCGGGATGGTCCTCGTGCCGCCCGGCGAGACGGCGCCGCTCATCGAAGCCATGCGCCGGGTCGCGACGTTGGCCGGCCAGCGGTTCGAGCATCCCCACTCGTGGGCCAACACCGCCGACGCCTACGACGGCCTCCTGCAGCGCCTCGACGAGCTGAACGGCGCTCGCTGAGCCCGGCACAGTCGTTGCCGGGCCGCAACGCAATGAGCCGCCCAGGGGGTCCGGATGTATTGACCGACCAGTACCTTCGTACTACGTTGGCCGTCCGATCAGCTCCAGCCGCTGGCCGCCGGAAATGCCACCCAGAAGGCGTCCCGGCGGCCAGTTGCTCACTCCGCCAGAGGAACAGCAGCCAACGTGATTCGCGAGGTTTCGGTCAGCGTGGTGATCCCCGCCCTCAACGAGGCGGCCAGCCTGCCCCACGTCCTGCCGCGCATCCCGGCCGGTGTGCACGAGGTGATCCTCGTCGACGGCGCGTCGACCGACGGGACAATCGAGGTCGCGCGCAGGATCAGGCCCGATATCCACGTCGTCCGCCAGGAGCGGCCGGGCAAGGGCGCGGCGCTGCGCGCGGGCTTCGAGGCCGCGAGCGGCGACATCGTCGTCCATCTCGACGCCGATGGCTCGACCGACCCGGCCGAGATCCCGGCGTTCGTCGACTGCCTGCTCTCGGGCGCTGACTTCGCCAAGGGCAGCCGCTTCGCGCCCGGCGGGCGAACCGACGACATCACGCCATTGCGCAGGCTCGGCAACTGGGGTTTCGTCGTCCTAGCCAACACCCTCTTCGGCAGCCGGTTCAGTGACATCACCTACGGCTACAACGCCGTCTGGCGCAGGCACCTCCCTCTGCTGGCGCCCGAAATCGACGGCTGGGCCCACGAGATCGTGGCCAACATCCGGGCGTTCAGGCGCGGTCTGCGCGTTGTCGAGGTCGCCAGTTGCGAGGCTCCACGAGTGGCCGGCGAGGCCAAGCTGCACACTTTCTCGGCGGGCTGGACGATCCTGAACGCGATCATCCACGAGAGGTTCCGGGCGTTACCCGAACCCGCCCCGACGCCGGCCGTCGCCCACATCCACCAGCGCCCGCTCGATCGGGAGACGGCCCCGCAGCGGGCCGCGATCGCTGTGCCTGTGGTGGCCGATCGACAGCCGGTGGCAATCCCAGTCCGGGCCTACCAGGATTCGTCCACCATCCTTGTCGCCGAGGTCGACTGAACCTCGCTGATCGAGACCGCCTGAACCGTCAGACGGCGGCTGGACTGGCCGCCGCGACGGCGGCGCGTGGGCGCCTTTCTAGCACGACTCCCCCCGCCTCGATGGCGGCGATGTCGATCGACGGCAGGATCGGGTCGGGCCGCGGTCGGCCGAGCAGGTAGCCCTGGCCGGCGGTCACCCCCAGCTCGCGCACGCTGCGCAGCTGGCTGATCGTCTCGATGCCCTCGGCGATGACTGACGCTCCCCAGCGCTGGGCCAGGTCGCGCAGAGAGCGCAGCACAGCGCGTGACGCGTCGCGCTCGGAGCCATCCTGCACCAGGCTCAAGTCGATCTTGACGATATCGAAGCGGAACTGGCTGAGCAGGCGCAGGCCGGCGTTGCCGGCACCGACATCGTCGGCGGCGATGCGCAGACCCGCACGCTGAAGGGCGGCGAGGTTCGCCCTCAGCCGGGCGATGTCCTCGACCTGTTCGCGCTCGGTCACCTCGACCACGACCCGCCCGGGAGCAATCCCATTTCGGGACAGGAGCGCCAGCAGCATCTCGGCTGAGAAGTGGGGTGCTTCGATCGTCCGCGGCGAGACGTTCACGGTCAGCAGTTGCTCATCCGGTATCTCGCGCGCGCCGGCAAGCACGGCCTGCAGGCAGGCGTAATCGAGCTCGACCGTGCGACCCACGGTTTCGGCCGCCACGAACATGGCGCCCGGATCAGCAAAGCCCGACTCGGCGGACGGCCTGATCAGGCCCTCGAAGCCGATCACCCGGCCCGTTGCGAGGTCCACCACCGGCTGGTAGACCGGCCGGAGCAGCCGGTCATTGACGACCACGGCGATCGCGGCCGACATCTCGGACGTGGCCTGTGGGGTCACCGCACGGTCGCGCACCGGGTGAAATACGTCGGTCGAAGCCCGGCCGTGGCGCTTGCACCAATACAGAGCAGCATCGGCCTGGGCGTAGAGCTGTGAGCGGGTGGTGGCTAGCTCCGGGCAGGCCGAGATGCCACCTGAGAACGGGAGCGGCCGGGCGCCGACGCGCACCTGCATTGTTCGTTCCTGCAGGCGTTGGGCCATCTGGAGCGCGCCCTGGGCATTGGTGTGCGGCATCAGGATGGCGAACTCGTCGCCGCCGACGCGGAAGCTGCGGTCGGCATAGCGCGCGATCTGGCTGACCAGCCGACCCATCTCGCGCAGCATCTCGTCACCGGCCGCGTGTCCCCCTGAAATCGTTGACCAGCCTCAGGTCATCGAGATCGATCAGCAGCAGCGCCACCGGTACCCGGTAGCGCCGGTACGACTCGAGCTCTCGGTCGAGCTCCTCCTGGAAGGCGCGGTGATTGCCCAGACCGGTCAGCGAGTCTCGCAATGTGTCAGCGCGCGCCAGCTCGTACTGCCGGTGCAAGTCGGCGCGCGATCGCTCCAGATCCTCCGCCGGCCGCAGCACCTGGTGGGTCATCCGCACTGTCAACGCGACGAGCAGCACGCTCAGCGCGCCCATGATTGCCAGCAACTCGAGCGCGAGATCGACGCGTCGCGGGCCAAGGAAGGCATTGACCAACGCCATCGACAGCGCCATCGGCAGAACGGCCATCGTCAGCAACGCCAGGCGCAGGCGCAGACGGACGAGACGCACTGAGCTGGCCGGCTGTGCCGGAGAAGTTGGAGAAGTTGCGTCCGGATTCGACCCGTTGCTGGAAGTCTTACGTGGCTTCGCGGCAGACACGGGGTAGGTATCGCACCTTCAGGTCCTGCCGGACATGGCCCGATCGTCCCGTCCGCCGACGAGTTCTATTGGCTGGGCGGAGCCTCAGGGTAGGTAGTAGTCCACTCCGAGCATGGCGCGGTAGGTCTGCGTTTGGGCGCCTGATGAATTGCGGTAGTAGACGCGAATGCTGAGCGAGTTCGCACGCGAGACCGTGTTGATCTCCGGCAGTTCAATCGCGTCGCTGACATAACTCGCCGTGCCGTTGCACGACACAGGCGTAATCGCGCTGCCGTGGCCCGCAATCATGACCGCGCCCTCGTAGACCTCGACGAAGTAGCACGTTGTCCCAGTTCCGTCGAGCGAGCGGTACGAGTGCCGGAAAGTGGCGCTCAGGACCTCGGATCCGACGGGCACGTAGCTCGGGAACGTGAACTCGAGGTAGCGGCCGGCAGCGAATGCAGTCGACCAACCAGCAGCCGACACGAGCGCGTGGTCGCGGATAGTGATCGTCACGGTCGCACTGGCCGACTGCAGGAAGCCGTCGCTCGCGACGTACGTGAACGTATCGACGCCGCTGTAGCCCGAACCGGCACGTACCTGAATGAACCATCGCTGTTGAGCGTCAAGCTGCCGTGGGCGGGGCCGCTGACCGGGCGCGGATCGGCAACGGAGATCGACTGGTCTTCAGGGTCGATGTCGTTGCCCAGCACACCAGCTGCGCCCACATCGAGCACGCCATCCTGGGTGACGCTATAGGCATCTGGCAGCGCGGTCGGCGCCGAGTTCGTGACCGAGATTGAGGTGCTCGTGCTGGGGGTCTTGCTGCCATCGCTGATGTCAGTCGCCGTGAAGGTCGTCGGCCCGCCAGCCTGGGCAGTGACGCTGAACGAGCCAGCGCCGGCCACCAGCGCGGCGTTCGGGGGCAGGTCTGCATCCGCGTCCGAGGAGCTGATGGCGACGGTGTCAGTGGCCGGCGTGACGTTCCAGTAGTCGTCGACGGCGTAAACGGTGATCGAGAAGGGGGCATTGGCTGTCTGCCCGGTCGGGCTGCCGGTCTTGCCGGTCGGCGAGCCCGGATCGGTGCTCTCGCCCGGCACCAGCACGAGCAGCTTGGTGAACGCCGCCGGACCAACGTTGATCACGTCGCTCGTCCCGTTCTTGCCCGCGCTGGTCACGCTGACACTTTGGCTGCCGGCCCCGATGAGGGTCGCCACCGACGCGAGCGTCTTGGTGCCGTGGTCGCCAGCCACAAAGGCATAGTTCGTCGGCGCGAAAGTGGCGTAGGCATCGCTGCTCGAGAAGGTCACAGTGCCCGTGAAGCCAGTGACGGTGTTGCCGACAGAGTCCACTGCGGTCATGGTCACGTCGAAAGCCACGCCCGCGGTGGCGCCAGCGGGGCGACGACGACAAAGTGATCGACGGCCGAGTCAATCGGGATGCCGACGGCGAAGTCACCGAAGCCGGTCACTCCGGTCGCCTGTGTGCTCGTCGCCGTGCGCGACCCAGTCGCGCACGGCGCTCCAGGCGGAGGCGGTGTAGCGTTGAACCACGAAGTAGTCCGGGTCCGCAGCGGCATCCACGTCGCCGCCGACGAAGTCGAAGGTCACACCGTAGCTGGCGAGAGCGATGCCGGAGTTGGCCAGGCTCCAATAGCGGTTCACGGTCTGACCTGGGTCAAGGCTCGAGCTGCCGATGCCGGGGTGGTCGCCTATCGTGGTGCTGGCGGTCAGTTCGCCGGCAGCCGTCACGCTGGTGAATGAGACAGTGATGGGCGTGTAGTTGGCCGAGTCGCCGACCTCGAAGGTGGCACTCGGATCGCCCGTCGGGATGTACTTCTGCAGGTTGCCGACGACGTGGCCGCTCGTGCGCGACACGGAGCCACCGTCTGCCACCGACAGCACATTCGCACCCGTTGTCACCTTGCCGATGGTGAACGTCAGCGTGCCGGCGACAGTCACGTCGAAGTCGAGAGTTACCCCGCTCGAGTTGCTCACGGTCAGACCGTTGAAGTTGACCGGGTAGGCGCCGACGATAGCCTGCGCGCCGCCAGACCCGCTCAGGGTCACTGTTCCTGCCCGGCACCAGCGCGCCCGGCCCGGCGTTGTTCGTCAGGTCGCCATTGATGTCGAAGAAGTTCGCGATCGGCGCGACGATCGTGCCGGCCGGATGGTCAGCGCGCCTATCGTGGCCGTCGCAGCGCTCAAGTCGAGGGTCCCGCCGCCCGACTTCGTCGTAGTCCCGGAGAAGAGGAGCCGGTCGCCGTCCCGGCGTAGGTCATGGTCGTCGGGCGCGACGTCGAACGTGCCGCCAGCGCTGCCGAAGGCGATACCCCGGTTGGGGTCGAGAGTCATCGTCGTGCTCGCACTGCAGGGTACCGCCGCCAAAGGTCAGCAGACTGGCCCGACCGGGCGATACCGGTGGCGTCCCGAGGCCGTTGTCGGCGTCGATGGACACGATGCCGCCGTTGATCGTCGTCCGCCGGTGTACGTATTGGCCGCCGACAGCGTCAGCGTGCCCGAGCCATCCTTGGTCAGCGTCGCGGTCGTGCCGGTGATCGCGCTCGACGGTCATATCGCCCGAGCCGCCGACGGTCAGCGCGCGTGTGTTGCCGTTGATGGCGGTTGAAAGCGTGAGAGTGCCGCCGTCGGAGTTGACGCGCGTCGTGTCGGCGAGCGTGATGGCGCCCGACCAGGTGTTGTCGTTGGCCAGGTTGCGCAGGGCGCCAGTAGTCGAGACGCCCGTGCCCTGAGGCTGGTGATCGGCTCGGCGATGTTCAGGCCCGAGCCGTCGATCTCGAGCGCCGCACCACTTGTCACGCTCGTGCCGCCGGCGGTCGCTGCCCAGCGCGGAACCGTTCTGCACGCGCAGCACACCGGCGGTGATCGTCGTCGCGCCGGTATAGGTGTTGGCGCCCGACAGCACGAGCGTGCCCGTGCCGGTCGACTTGGTCAGCGTGCTCGCGCCGGCGATGATGCCGTCGTAGGTGAGCGTCACGCCCGGGTTGACGTTGAAGATGCCTGCGGCGGTGAGCGCGATGCCGCGGTTCGCATTGATGGTCAAGTCCGCGGTCACCAGCAGCGTGCCGCCGTTGAACGTCAGCAGGCCCGGCGTGGGCGACCCGGGCAGCTGCGCCGAAAGCACTGTCGGCGGCGACCGAGAGAGTGCCTGCGGTGATGGTCGTCGCGCCGCTATTGATGTTGGCGCCTGACAGCACGAGGGTGCCCGTGCCGCGACTTGGTCAGCGTGCCCGGTCCGGTCGACGATGCCGCCGTAGGTCGCAGTCACGCCGGCGTTGACGTTGAGCGTGCCCGCACCTGTAAGGGCGATACCGCGGTTGGTGTTGAAGACGATGTCGGCCGTGACCAGCAGCGTGCCGCCGTTGAAGGTCAGCTGGCCGGGCGTGGGCGTCACCGGCGGAGTGCCCAGAGCGCTACCAGCGGCGATCGAGATGGTGCCCGCGGTGATCGTCGTCGCGCCGGTGTAAGTGTTGACTCCGGACAGGGTCAGGACCAGCGTGCCCTCCTTAACCATCGACAACGTGCCGCTACCGTCCTCGATCACACCCGAGAAGGCCGTGCTCGTGTTCTTGCCCCCGGACGTGAGCGTCACGGGGCCGACCGCCGAGCTGGTCACCAGGCCGGCCCCGGCGAGTGAGCCGATCGTGTCGCTGTAGCCGGCCATGTTCAGGATGGCGCCCGAGGCGACCGTGACCGCGCTGTTGCCGATCGCATCAACCGCACCAAGTTGGACCGTGCCCGCGTTGATCGTCGTCACGCCGGTGTACGTGCTCGCCGCCGACATCGTCAGCGTGCCCGAGCCATCCTTGGTCAGCGTCGCCGTCGTGCCGGTGATGCCGGCGGCGGTCATATCGCCCGAGCCGCCGACAGTCAGCGCGCGTGTGTTGCCGTTGATGGCGGTTGAAACGTCAGCGTGCCCGAGTCGGAGTTGACGCGCGTCGTGTTGACCAGCGTGATGGCGCCCGACCAGGTGTTGTCGTTGGCCAGGTTGCGCAGGCGCCGGTGGTCGAGACGCCCGTGCCGATGAGGCTGGTGATGTTCTCGGCGATGTTCAGGCCCGAGCCGTCGATCTCGATCGCCGCGCCACTTGGCGACGCGTCGTGGCGCCCGCGGTCGTGCCCAGGGCGGAACTGTTCTGCAGCGCAGCACGCCGGTGGTGACGCGTCGTCGCGCCGGTATAGGTGTTGGCGCCCGACAGCACGAGCGTGCCGGTGCCGGTCGACTTGGTCAGCGTGCTCGCGCCGGCGATGATGCCGTCGTAGGTGAGCGTCACGCCCGGGTCGACGTTGATGGTGCCGGCGGCGGTCAGCGCGATGCCACGGTTGGCGTTGATGGTGAAGTCCGTCGGTCACCAGCAGCGTGCCGCCGTTGAACGTCAGCTGGCCCGGCGTGGGTGACCCGGGGACTGCGCCGAAGGCACTGTCCGCGGCGACCGAGAGAGTCGCCGGCGGTGATCGTCGTCGCGCCGGTATAGATGTTGACGCCCGACAGCACGAGCGTGCCGGTGCCGCCTTGGTCAGCGTGCCCGAGCCGGTCGACGATGCCGCCGTAGGTCGCGGTGACACCGGCGTTGACATTGATCGTGCCGGCGCCGGTCAGGGCGATGCCGCGGTTGGGGTTGAAGACCAGGTCGGCGGTGATCAGCAGCGTGCCGCCGTTGAAGGTCAGCTGGCCCGGCGTGGGCGACCCGGGCGGCGTGCCCAGGCCGCTATCGGCGGCGATCGAGATGGTGCCCGCGCTCATCGTCGTCGCGCCGGTGTAGGTGTTGACGCCCGACAGGACAAGGGTGCCGGTGCCGCTCTTGGTCAGCGTGCCCGTGCCGTCGATCACGCCGCCGTAGGTCAGGGTGATGCTCGAGTTGACGCTGATCGTGCCCGCCCCGGCGAGCGCGATGCCGCGGTTGGCGTCGAGGGTGAAGGTCGCCGACGACAGCAGCGTGCCGCCGTTGAGCGTCAGCTGGCCGGGCGTGGGCGAGCCGGGCGGCGTACCCAGGGCGGCGTCGGAGTTGATCGACACCGTGCCGCCGTTGATCGTTGTCGCGCCGGTGTAGGTGTTGACGCCCGACAGGGTCTGCGTGCCGGTGCCGATCTTGGTCAGTGACAGGGTGCCGCTGCCGTCGGCGGCGACACCGGAGAAGGCCGTGCTGGTGTTGTTGCCGCCCGCCGTCAGGGTCACCGCACCGGCCGCCGAGCTGGTCACGCTGCCGGCGCCCGCGAGCGAGCCGATGGTGTCGCTGTAACCGGCCAGGTCGAAGGTGGCGCCCGAGGCCACCGTGACCGCGCTGCTCGGACCGACCGCGTCGGCGATGCGCCAGCTTGAGCGTGCCCACGCTGATGGTCGTGACACCCGTGTAGGTACTCGCGGCGGACAGGGTCAGCGTGCCCGCGCCGTCCTTGGTCAGCGTCGCGCTGGTGCCGGTGACGCCAGCGACCGTGGTATTGCCTGCGCCACCGACGGTCAGCGCGCGGGTGTTGGCGTCGATGCCGCCGGAGAGCGTGAGCGTGCCGCCATCGGAGTTGATGCGCGTCGTACCGGTCAGGGTGATCGCGCCCGACCAGGTATTGTCGTTGGCCAGGTTGCGCAGCGCGCCGGTCGTGCTGATGCCCGTGCCGATCAGCGAAGTGATCGGCTCGGCGATGACCAGGCCCGAGCCGTCGATCTCGATCGCCGCACCACTTGTCACGCTCGTGGCGCCGGCCGTCGTGCCGAGCGCCGAGCTGTTCTGCACGCGCAGGACGCCGACACTGACGGTGGTCAGGCCGGTATAGGTGCTCGCGGCGGACAGCGTCAGCGTCCCGGCGCCGGTCTTGGTCAGCGTCGCGCTGGTGCCGGTGACGCCAGCGACGATGGTATTGCCTGCGCCACCCACGGTCAGCGCCCAGGTGTTGGCGTCGATGCCGCCTGAGAGCGTGAGCGTTCCGCCGTCGGAGTTGATGCGCGTCGTGCCGGTCAGGGTGACCGCGCCCGACCAGGTATTGTCGTTGGCCAGGTTGCGCAGCGCGCCGGTCGTGCTGATGCCCGTGCCGATCAGCGAAGTGATCGGCTCGGCGATGACCAGCCCAGAGCCGTCGATCTCGATCGCCGCACCTGAGGCGACCGTCGTCGTTCCGGCCGTGGTGCCCAGCGCCGAGCTGTTCTGCAAGCGCAGGACGCCGACGCTGATGGTCGTCGCGCCGGTGTAGGTGTTGACGCCCGACAGGACAAGGGTGCCGGTGCCGCTCTTGGTCAGCGTGCCCGTGCCGTCGATCACACCGCCGTAGGTCAGGGTGATGCTCGAGTTGACGCTGATCGTGCCCGCCCCGGCGAGCGCGATGCCGCGGTTGGCGTCGAGGGTGAAGGTGACCGACGACAGCAGCGTGCCGCCGTTGAGCGTCAGCTGGCCGGGCGTGGGCGAGCCGGGCGGCGTGCCCAGGGCCGCATCGGAGTTGATCGACACCGTGCCGCCGTTGATCGTTGTCGCGCCGGTGTAGGTGTTGACGCCCGACAGGGTCTGCGTGCCGGTGCCGATCTTGGTCAGTGACAGGGTGCCGCTGCCGTCGGCGGCGACACCGGAGAAGGCCGTGCTGGTGTTGTTGCCGCCCGCCGTCAGGGTCACCGCACCGGCCGCCGAGCTGGTCACGCTGCCGGCGCCCGCGAGCGAGCCGATGGTGTCGCTGTAACCGGCCAGGTCGAAGGTGGCGCCCGAGGCCACCGTGACCGCGCTGCTCGGACCGACCGCGTCGGCGATGGCCAGTTTGAGCGTGCCCACGCTGATGGTCGTGACACCCGTGTAGGTACTCGCGGCGGACAGGGTCAGCGTGCCCGCGCCGTCCTTGGTCAGCGTCGCGCTGGTGCCGGTGACGCCAGCGACCGTGGTATTGCCTGCGCCACCCACGGTCAGCGCGCGGGTGTTGGCGTCGATGCCGCCGGAGAGCGTGAGCGTGCCGCCATCGGAGTTGATGCGCGTCGTACCGGTCAGGGTGATCGCGCCCGACCAGGTATTGTCGTTGGCCAGGTTGCGCAGCGCGCCGGTCGTGCTGATGCCCGTGCCGATCAGCGAAGTGATCGGCTCGGCGATGACCAGGCCCGAGCCGTCGATCTCGATCGCCGCACCACTTGTCACGCTCGTGGCGCCGGCCGTACTTCCCAGGGCGGCATTGCCCTGGACCCGGATCACCCCGACGCTGACGGTTGTCAGACCGGTATAGGTGTTCGTGCCGGAGAGCGTCGAGGTCCCCGCGCCGGTCTTGGTTAGGACCAGCGTTCCGGCACCGTTCTGGAGCACCCCGGAGAAGGCAGTGCTCGAACCGTCGGCGCCGTTGGTCAGCGTCGCCGATGTGGCCGAGCCGTTGGTCACCGTGCCCGCGCCCGCGAGAGATCCGACGGCGTCGGCGAAGCCGTTCATGTCAAGCGTCGCACTACTGGCAACGGTCAGGGCACTGCTGGAGCTGACCGCATTGGCGATGCCCGAGCTTGAGCGTGCCGGCGCTGACCGTGGTCGCGCCCGTGTACGTATTGGCGACGCTCAACGTCAGCGTGCCCGCGGCCGTCTGGGTCAAGCCGCCGGTGCCCGAGATCGCAGCGCTCGTCTTGGTCACGTTGCCGGCCCCATCGATGGTGAGCAGGAAGCCGGCCGTGGCAATTGCGCCGCTCACGGTGAACGTGCCCGACGTCGAGGCGATCGTGGCCGCGGACCCGAGCGTGATCGCGCCCGACCAGGTGTTGTTGTTGGCCAGGTTGCGCAATGCCCCCAACCCGGTCGTGCCGGCCCCGTTCATGGTGACCGGCTCGGCGATCGTGAGGCCGCTGCCGTTGACGCGCAGCGAGGCGCCGGCGGCAACCGTCGTCGTCCCGGCGGTCGTACCCAGCGCGGCGTTGCTCTGCGCCAGGGTGATGCCCGTCGACAGCGTGGTCGCACCGGTGTAGGTGTTCGCCGCGGTCAGTGCCAAGGTCCCCGCGCCATCCCTGGTCAGGCCGCCGGCGCCGCTGATCACGCCGCCCAAGGTCAGCGTCGCGCCGGCGTCGGTGACGGTGACCGTCCGCGTGGCGCCAAACGCCAGCGGCAAACTGACCGTATTGGTGGTCGCTGCGCCGCTGGCGGTCAGGTCGCCGGCGCCGAGCGTCACCTGGTTGCCGGCCAGCGTGTAGCCGGTGCCCGAGATGGTGATCGAGCCGAAGCTGGTGGCGGCGGCGTAGTTGTTGGTGTTGCTCAGGCGCGCACGCACCGCTCGGGAAGACAGGTCGTCACCCGCCGCCGGGGCGGTGCCGCCCCAGTTGGCCGGCGTGGTCCAGTTGTTGTCCGCTCCACCGCCGGTCCACGTCCGATTCGACGGCGCCACGTCAAGGACGGTGATCGTGAACGTCTGGGCGGCGCTGGTGTCGACGCCGCCGTTCGTCGTGCCGCCGTCGTCATGGATGCGCACCGTCACGGTCGTCGACCCCGTCGACGTTGGTCGCCGATGTGTAGGTCAGCGTGCCGTTGGCCGCGATGGCCGGCTGGACGCCGAACAATCCGTTGTTGTCGTTGGTGACGATGAAATCGACGACCTGCGACGACTCGTTCGCAGGACCGGCGCTGATCGACGTCGCCCAGCCGACCACGGTCTGCGGCCCGGAGTTCTCGTTGACTGACTGGTTGGCGCCCTTGACGAACGACGGCACGTCGTTGACCGCGTTGACGGTGATCGTGACCGTCGCGTTCGATGACGGCACCATCAGATCGTTGGCGCGATACGTGAACGTGTCGGTGCCAAGAAGTCCAGCGTTCGGCGTATAGCTGAACGAGCCGTCGGCATTCAGCGTCAGCGCGCCGTTAGGCGTTGTCGTGACCAGCGATGCGGTCAGCGGATCGCTCTCCGGATCGGTGTCGTTCGACAGCACACCCGCGGCGGCGACGTTGAGGCTGCCGTCCTCGTTAACCGAGTAGCTGTCGTTGACGGCAATCGGGTGGTCGTTGACCGCCGCCATCAAGAGTGGCCTGGCCCTCGGCCGTGGTGTCGAGGTTGAAGTCCGTGCTGAATACGAAGGCGTCGGCATAGAGCCCGTCTCTCCCGGCCGCCGAACCACCACGCTGTGCATGCCGGCCGCGACGTTGGTGTAGCTGGCCACGCCGTTGATGCCGGCCGTCGCGCCGAGGTCAACCCAGCGGTAGGTCGTATCGCCGTGAACGGTCAGGTCGTTGATCTGGTCCCAGTTGCCGCCCACGGTCTGGTCAGCATCGAGCGGCCAGAGCGCCCAGCCACTGTCGTCGTCGTCCTGGTCGATGAGCCATTCGGTAGCGCACGTACAGGTGGTAGCTGTTGGTCGGGCCGGCGTCCGGGAAGTAGACGTTGTAGCGTACCATCTCACCGGTGGCCCGGCCGCAGCCGTTGTGTTGTTGCCGTTGGTCGTGATCGCCTGGCCGGCGAGGGCCGTGCCCTCGTTGACGGTCGTGAAGCCGGCCCCGGTGGCCGTGCCGGCGACATAGTCCTCGGCCTGGAAGCCGACGCTCACGTATACGGTGATCGTGAACGTCTGGATGGCGCTGGTGTCGACGCCGCCGTTGGCCGTGCCACCGTTGTCGTGGATCTGCACGCTGACCGTCGCGGAGCCGTTGGCGTTGGCCGCCGGGGTGTAGGTCAGCGTGCCGGTCGCCGAGATCGCCGGCTGGACGCTGAACAGGCCGTTGTTGTCGTTGGTGACGATGAAATCGACGACCTGCGCCGCCTCGTTCGCCGGCCCGGCGCTGATCGCCGTCGCCCAGCCGGCTACCGTCTGCGCCCCGGCGTTCTCGTTGGCTGACTCGTTGGCGCCCTTGGTGAAGGACGGCACGTCGTTGACCGCGTTGACAGTGATGGTGACGGTCGCGGCCACCGATGCGGCCCCCAGGTCGTTGGCCCGGTAGGTGAATGAGTCGGTGCCATAGAAGTCCAGGTACGGCGTGTAGCTGAACGAGCCGTTCGCGTTGAGCGTCAGTGCGCCATTGGGCGTCGTCGTGACCAGCGATGCGGTGAGCGGATCGCTCTCCGGATCGGTGTCGTTGGCCAGCACGCCCGCGGCGGCGACATTGAGCGTGCCGTCCTCGTTGACCGAGTAGCCGTCGTCGACGGCCACCGGCCTGTCGTTGACCACCGCATCGAGGTAGGCCTGCCCGGGGACCGTGGTGTCGAGGTTGTAGTCCGTGCTGAATACGAAGGCGTCGGCATAGAAGCCGTTCTCGCGCCCGCCGAACCACCAGCTGTGCATGCCGGCCGCGACGTTGGTGTAGCTGGCCACGCCGTTGATGCCGGCCGTCGCGCCGAGGTCCACCCAACGGTAGGTCGTGTCGCCGTGAACGCTCAGGTCGTTGATGATGTCCCAGTTGGTGCCCACGGTCTGGTCGGCATCGAGCGGCCAAAGCGCCCAGCCACTGTCGTCCTCGTATTGGTCGATAGCCATCCGGTAGCGCACGTACAGGTGGTAGGTGTTGGTCGGGCCGGCGTCCGGGAAGTAGACGTTGTAGCGCACCATCTCGACCGGTGGCCCGGCCGCAGCCGTGTTGTTGCCGTTGGTCGTGATCGCCTCGCCGGCCAGGGCCGCGCCTTCGCTGACGGTCGTGAAGCCCGCACCGGTATCCGTGCCCGCAACGTAGTCCTCAGCCTGGAAGCCAACGCTGAACAGCGGGCCCGACCCGGGAGCTGCCAGGTAATGGGCCTGGACGCGGGCGGCGCTGAGCGCGGTGTTGTAGATGGCCACCTCGTCGATCCGCCCGTCGTACTTCCAGCCGGTGTAGCCCGAGCCGATTGCCAGCGCGTTCGTGCTGGCCGTGACGGCGCCGTAAGGATTGGCGCACGTATTGGTGGGGACGCCGTTGACATACCAGGAGATCGTGGTCGAGCTGCGCACAACGACCACATGAGACCAAACGTTCAGCGCAAGCGCCGTGCCCGATCCGCAGTTCGTGTACGGCGTGGTGTTGCCGCCGCCGGTGCCGTAGTAGTAGTTCAGCGCGCCGCTGATTTCCTGCGTGATCGTCCCTTCTCCGCCGTAGGCCTTGCTGATCGGGTTGCGGCGCTGGACGAAGGAGGTCGGATAGAGCCACGCCTCCATAGTCTGGTCGCCGGTGATCTGCAGCGAAGCGGAGTTGGCCACGGTCACGCCGCCCGCCCCTGCGCTGCCGTCGAAGAGCACCGCCAGGTCGCCGTCACCGGTGGCGCCGCCCTGGTTGAGCGTGTAACCACTTACGTAGGTGCCGTCGTTCGCGCCCATCGCATCGGTCGCCGTGGTCCCGCTGGTCTCGTTGAGTCGCCAATAGCTGACGGGGTTGTCGGCCAGGATCTCCTGGCTGAGCAACGCCGCGGCGGTGTAGACCGGCGTCTGGCCCGGATCGACCGGTTCGTCGTAGGGGCCGACGTACGGTCCGCCGTCAGCGGCGTGGGCACCGGCCGGCTTGACCGCTTCGTTGCTCTCGTCCGACCAGGCCCGCAGAAGGTCGAGCCGCCCGTTGCCGGTCTCCGCCTGGCTGCCGACCGCAGCGGCGGCGCGCGCGAGCCGACCGACGATCACGCCATTGGACAGGCCTTCCTCATCTGCCCGCAGCAGGGCCGCGGCGCCAGCCACGTACGCTGCGGCGGCCGATGTGCCGCTGATCGTTTCGTATCCACCGTTGCGGGCAGTGGTCAGGATGTCAGCGCCCGGCGCGGCCAGGAACACGTCCGGCCCGGTGTTGCTCGATGGCCACAATTGGTCGCCGACATCGGTCGCCGAAACGCCCATCACCCCGGCATCGCCGGCCGGATACGTGGCCCCGGCTGAGGCGTCGTTGCCCACGGCCGCCACGAGCACGACATCGTGCTGCCACGCGTAGTCGACGGCCGACTGCAGCGCTGCCGAGTAGCCACGACTAGAGAAGGCCATCAGGATCACGTCGGCGCCCTGGTCAACGGCCCATACGATGCCGTTGATGATGTCGCCGTCGCGACCCGTGCCATCGGGCCCGATGACCGTCACGGGCATCACCCGTACGGAGCCCAGGCCGACGCCGGCGATCCCCGCGCCGTTGTCGGTGGTGGCGGCGACGATGCCGGCCATCCATGTCCCGTGGCCATTCGCGTCGCTGCCTGGGGCGCTACCGTCCACGAACGAGGTCCCATCGATGATTTGACCGGCGAGATCGGACTGGTTCGCATCGACCCCCGTGTCGAGAATCGCCACGACCGATGCGCCACTTGGCGCGCCGCCTTCCCGGACCTGTGGCCAGCCGATGCGCGGCAGGGCCCACTGTTGCCCATAGAGCGGGTCATCCGGCACGGCCTCGATCGTTCGCTGGCGATCTGGTTCGACGGACAGCACGAGCGTGCTGGCGCGCAGGCTGGCCAGCACCTGTCCCGTATCAAGCGGCGGAATACTGACGGCGGCCAGGGCGAGTGGCGCCACACTCGACTCCTCAGTCACGCCGTAGGCGCTCAGGAGGGCCGCGCGCTGGTCGTACGCGCCGGCGCCGGCAAAGCGCACCAGATAGGGCAGGCCTTCGAGCTCCGGCCCCGGCCCGGGTACGGGGGTAGCAGGCTCGGGGGTGGCAGGCTCGTCCGATGGCCCAGGCGTCGGGTCGGCAAATGGCTCCGAGGTTGGCGCAGCACCCGGCTCATCAGCGGCTGGGGTTGACGACGGATCGGCGGTCCGCGATGGCTCGGCTGACGACTCAGGCGCTGGCGAGGCGTCCAGCCCAGGAGCGGCAGAGGACTCTGCCGCGGGCTCTAGCGCACCGGTCGGGAAAGGCGCGATGGCGATCGCGGACAGCAGCAGCCCGATCAGCAACGAGCGCTTCAGATCGCGGCGCGTGTAGCGGATCATGGCCCGGCCAGGCCCCAGCGCAGCAGTTCGGTCTGGCCATTGAACTGCTCGCGGGTCAGGATGGGATAGAGGGTGAAGGCGGCGTACGGTGTGGCGCCACCGATCGTTGCCTCGTCGAGTCGGATGGCGCCGGCCGCACTGTCACGCGCGTAGAGACGCAGCCGCAGATCGTTGGCCAGATCGGTTGCGCCAACAGCAGCCAGGCTGACGCTGAGCGTCGTCGCCGAGATGCCGCTGGTGCAGGCGAGCGGGCTGGCCGGACTGCCATGGCTGGACACCAGCGCACCGGTCGACACCCGGCGCAGCTCGAAGTAGACGCACACGCTGCCGGTGCCTGCGTCGCTCGACAATTGGACGTTGGCCGTCGCGGTCCCGACCGCCAGCCCGCCGGGCAGCGGCGTGTTGAACTCGAGCTCGATGTAGCGATCGGCGTCGAACGAGGTCGGCCAGTCGCGCGTCAGGAAGTAGCGGCCGTCGTTGGCGAAGGCGTTGGCGCTCGTACCGGACTGGACGGCACCAGAGGACCGGTCGCTGACGATGAACGCCGGCGTAATTCGTTCGTCGCGAAAGATCCGGCCGGCGGAGATATCCGCGCCGATGGGCAGGTCGTCGCTGAACTGCGCGCCGCTACCGGGCAAGCCGACCATCGTCAGAACCGAGATCAGCGTCGCCGCGAGGACGGTGACCGGAAGCAACACCCGGGACCGAGCAATGACCGGAGAGCGGGCCGGCCGTGCCGTCCGCCCGATCTTGTCGGCCATGTCAGCGCGGCAGGTCGGCGAGTACGGCCCGCTGCGGAGAGCGGCGCACGGCGACAGCTAGGTCGTCCACGAAGAAGATCGTGAGCAGCAGGCCGCCGAGGAGACCGAGGGTGGCGACGGCACCGAGGGTCGAGCCGAGCAGGACGACCAGCATGCCCAGACCGGGCACGACATACTCGACCGAGCCGATGACCGCGTCGGCGGGCACCACGACGGCGTCCGTGGCCGGACTCGCATCGCCCTTGGTCCGGAAGGCCAGGCCGTCGGCGGTCGAGATGTCGACCACGCGGTGGGTGACGACCACCCCGTTTGCGGTCTGGAACGTGATCACGTCACCAACGCGGACGGCCGGCGCGGGCGTGTCATAGACGATGGCCACCGCCCCGATCGGAACGGCCGGCTCCATCGACCCACCGCGCACCACGTACATCTCGCGGTCGACCGCGGCCAGGCCATGGGGCAGGATGGACAGGCCGATCAGGCCGACCGTCGCCACAAACCAGGCGACCCGCAATGCCTTGCCGATGAGTCGGAGTCCGTCGCTGAGCATCGTTTCCACCCGCTTATGGGAATGCGGCGACCCGCTCAATCGACCGGGTCGCCGCTCATGTGGCCGGGCTGAGCGCCTAGGTGTTGTTGGCCGTCTGTTCGGCGCTGAAGGTGAAGGTCGCCGTGGTCGTCGCCGCCTGGTAGGCGTTGCCGACATCGGGCAGACTGACCTTGAAGCACAGGTCCTCGCTGGCGCTGCTGGCCAGCACCCGGTCGCCTGCGTCCTGGCCGGCCGTCACGTCACCGAACGCGGCGCCGCTGAGAACGGTCGAGCTGAGCACGACGGTGCCAGTGAAATCGGCCGAGCAGCTACCCGCCGCCTTCTCGCGGATCTCGAGGGTGAGCGCATCGGCCAGCGCCTTGCTGTCCGGGTCGGTGGTCGACGTGGTCATCGCGTAGCGCAGCTCACCGGTGCCACCGTTGCTCACCGTCAACTGGCCGTACGAGGTGTCGCCGGGCAGCATGCCCGATACGGAGAAGAGCGTGCTCGCCGGGCTGGTGGCAAGAACGATCGTGCCGGCCGTGAACGAGTTGGCATCGACCGTGGCGTCGTCGGTGAACAGGGCAAACGACATGGCGCCGGCGCTGATAGAGAGCACGACCAGGGCGGTGAGCCCGAGAGCCCACAGCCGAATGCTGAGTAGTTTCCGCCTATTGCGCATCTGAATCATCTCCATGAGTGAGGCGAATGATTGCGTGTCGGCTGAAGCAGACCACGTGCGGGGGGCCCGCGGCTATCGGCCGACTGGGGTAAAGACCCGGGTACCTTCGGCTGCTGTCGTGGGCAGTCGCAATGGTCTGGCTGTGGCGGCGAGCGGTGCGGTGCGGAAGCGGCGGACGGCGACCCTTGGTACCTGGGGCCGTGTCGGATGATCCGACTCGTGCCGCGCTAGCCGGCGGGGCGCTCCGGCTCGGTGACAACCATCAGGCGCAGCTCGGTCATGTCCTCGATCGCCCAGCGCAGGCCCTCGCGGCCCAGCCCGGAATCCTTGACTCCGCCGTAGGGCATGTGGTCGATCCGGTAGGTCGGGACGTCGTTGATCACGACACCGCCCACCTCGAGCTCGTCGAAGGCCTGCCACGAGTGGCGCAGGTCATTGGTGAAGACGCCTGTCTGGAGGCCATAGAGGCTGTCGTTGACCCGGCCGATGGCAGCGCCGAAATCGTCGAACGGGAAGGCCACGACGAGCGGCGCGAAAGCCTCGTTGCTGCACACCTGGGCGTGCGCCGGCGTGTCGACCAGCACGGTCGGCGGGAAATACGCCCCTGCCGCGTGGCCGCCCAGGAGCACCTTGCCGCCCAGCTCCTCGGCCTCGCGGACCCAGGTCTCGGTGCGCCCGGCGGCCTGCTCGTCGACCATTGGCCCGAGCTGGGTCGCCGGATCGAGCGGGTCGCCCATCACCAGCGCGCTGCGCACCATCCACGAAGCGGCGCAGGAACTCGTCATAGAGCGCGCGCTGGATGAACATGCGCTGGACGCTGATGCACACCTGGCCGGAGTAGGCAAAGGCGCCGATCAGGCAGCGTTTGACCGCCCAGTCCAGGTCGGCCGATTCGTCGACGATCACGCCCGCGTTGCCACCCAGCTCGAGCACGACCTTCTTCTTGCCCGCGCGTTCCTTCATCCGCCAGCCGACCGACGGCGAGCCAGTGAACGTCAACAGCTTGAAGCGATCGTCCTCGACCATCCGATCGCCCAACACGCGGGTCATGGGCAGGACGCTCACTGCCCCCGCCGGCACGCCCGACTGCTCCACGATCTCGGCCACGGTGAGCATCGTCAGCGGGTCCTTGGAAGGCGGCTTGAGGACGATCGTGTTACCTGCGGCGATGGCCGGCGCGAGCTTGTGTGCGGCCAGGTTGAGCGGGAAGTTGAACGGGCTGATGGCCGCGATGGGGCCGATCGGAAAGCGCCGGGTGATGCCGATGCGGCCCTTCGAGCTGGCCATCAGGTCGAGCGGGATGAGCTCGCCGGTCATCCGCTCGGCCTCCTCCGCGCCGAGGCGGAAGGTCAGCGCCGCGCGATCAACCTCGACCAGTGCGTCACGGATCGGCTTGCCCGATTCGAGCGTGATCAGGCGGCCCAGCTCCGCGCGCCGGTCGCCGATGCCGGCGCTGATCGTGCGCAGGATGTTGCCGCGCTCGTAGGCCGGCAGGCGGCGTGTAACCTCGAATGCCTGGACCGCCGCCCGGACGGCTTCCTCGTACTGCTCGGGCGTGGCGTTGAAGGTGGCTCCGGCAGGCTCGTCCGGGCGGGCCGGGTTGACCACCTCGAGCAGGTCGGGTAAATCGGCCCAACGGCCGGCAAGGAAGATCGGGTGGGGCTTGAGACCGGCAGTCGTCATCGGCTGCCGGATTCTATCCGGCCGCGGTCGCCGGCCAATAATTGGGCGCTGCTAGGGCAGATGAACCAGGCGGGCGCTGTGGGAGACCAGCGCCGTCGCGGCCGCCCGAAAGACGGAGGCCAGGCTGTCGGATCGTGGCTCGCAGAAGAAATGGTCGCCGTCGGCGTTCTCCGCGTCGTTGCAGCCGTCATAGACCGTCGGCTGACTGGCCATCGCCGCCAGCAGCTGTGCGGTGGGAGCGTTGCGGTACGTGCCATCTACGTCCGTGCACATATCGCCCGCGACGCCGAAGCCGATGGTGTACAGCTCGATGCCCATCGCCTTGACCTGCGCCGCCTTATCCAAGGCGTACTTGCAGGATCGTGTGTTGGGCTCGTTGGCCGCACCGTCGGTCATCATGATGATGCCCTTCAGCACGCCTGCCCGGCCGCGCGCTTGCATGACGGTGGCCAGTTGCAGCAGCGGATCGCCCATGTTAGTGCCCGTCGACGAATGATCGAGGCAGTTGACCGACCGGACCACGGCGCTGTTGGCGTTGAGCGAGCCACCCGCATTCTGGTAATCCGTTGAAAGCGACCCGCTGGTCGGGTACGGCACGGTCACCCATGTGGCGGTGCCACCACTGCTCCAGGCCTTGCCGACAATCTGGCCGGGCCCACCACAGCCGCCGTTGGCCCTGCTCTGGCCGAGCGCGGCGAGGGCGACAGATTGCATCGTGGGGTCGAGGAAGGTCAGCGTCGAGAGCGTGGCGTTCTTGACATTGGCCAGGTCGGCGTCGCTCATGCTGCCCGTGCGGTCGATGATGAAGCCGATGTCGAGTGGCGCGCTGGGGTCGGCGCCGCACAATCCAACGCAGGCGGCCGCGTCGAGCGTCGTCGTTGGTCCCGGGACGCCGGTCACTTGATCGAATCGGTAGTCGGTGCTGACGGTGCCGCTGACCACGACCGTGTTGCACACGTGGCCGGCGGCGGGGTTGCACGGGGCGACGCAGATCCCGTTGGCGCAGGTGAAGCTCGGACTTGGACCCGGGTTGCACGTCGCCGGCAGGTCCGCCGCATCGGGCCGGCCGTCGCCGTTTCGATCACCCACCAGGCAGCGGAAGCTTACGTTGACCGACCCGGCAGTCAGACCGGGGTGGTTGGCGAGCGCGAACTTGAGCGCATCGCTGGCCGCCTTGGTGGGGTTGCCCGGCAGATTGCCGGCGCCGGCCAAGGCGCCCGCGTCGAGTGCGTTGCGTTGCTCCTGGGCGGAGCGGCGGAATACGCCACCGTCGATCACGAGGGCGGCAGTGCCGAGCAGCAGGATGAGCATTATCACGAACAGGACGAGGGCCTGGCCGCGCTCGTCCGCGGGCCTGCCGGGGCGAAACGTTGGTCTCATTCGACGCGCATCTCCACTGTCGATGAAAGCGGGATGGTCGTCCCGAAGGCGATCGGCGTCATTACCCGATAGGGGTAGCCGACCCGAACCACGAGCGATGTGCCCGCAGTGGCGCCCGCCATCCCGCCC
The DNA here is from genome assembly GCA_963704145.1 of uncultured Chloroflexia bacterium. Classification (GTDB taxonomy): domain Bacteria; phylum Chloroflexota; class Limnocylindria; order Limnocylindrales; family CSP1-4; genus JALYGJ01. Next base: position 489,112 of record CAVPHB010000006.1, on the reverse strand, counting down.
GGACAGGCGGCCCCGCCTGACGTCTTACAGCTGACCGATATCGTGAGGTTGGGGTCGTCCAGCCTTCCAGCGACCTCCCTCACGCGGCCCTGGATCGCGGCGACGCTGGGCTGGGTGGTTCCCAGCCGTGCGCCTTCGCGCGCGGCGTTGCTGACCGTGAGCGAAGTGTCGATGGCCACGCCGAAGTCGAGTGTGGCGAAAGCGATCATCAGGAACACGGGCAGGACGACGGCGAACTCAACCAGCGATTGGCCGCGCGTGCGGCCGAAGTGGCCAGCTTGGCCGATCCGTCGGTGACCCTTGATTGTGGTCAGCGCCATGCCGTCTGAATCCTCGGGCTGAATCGGATGTGGACAGGCCACGACAGACTCTGGTTCTTGGTTTCCACGCCAAGGCTGACACCCGATCGGGTCGCTCGCATTAGGACGTAAGTCCGGGTGGGGTACCAGTCTGCCGGCAGGTGGTTGGCGGGCGGCGTAGTGTGGTCCAAAGCGGTGGCGTGGAGGGCGATGGCGTGAGCAGGATCGGGCAGTTGCGCGAATCGTTGCGTGTCGCTGCAGGGACACGCGTCGACCTGTCGAAGATCGATCCGGCGGCCACCCGGGGCTGGAAGAAAAGAGCCGCCGAGGAAGCCACCGCGGAGCAGCTCAAGCGGCTGGCCGACCTGCAGGATCGCCTCTGGGCCGAGGCGAAGCGATCGGTGCTGGTCGTCCTGCAGGGCATCGATGCCGCCGGCAAGGACGGCACCATCCAGAAGGTGATGGAGGCGTTCAACCCGCAGGGCTGCGTCGTTTCGGCCTTCAAGGTGCCAACGCCGGAGGAGCTGGCCCACGACTACCTGTGGCGCGTCCACAAGAAGGTGCCCGGGCAAGGGCGAGATCGGCATCTTCAATCGATCGCACTACGAGGATGTGCTCGTCGTACGCGTCCACAAGCTCGTGCCGCGCGACGTCTGGTCGGACCGCTATCGGCAGATCCACGAGTTCGAGCAGCCGCTGACCGAGACCGGCACGACGATCGTCAAGTTCTTCCTGTACATCGATCGCGACGAGCAACGCCAGCGCTTTCAAGAGCGCTACGACGATCCCACGCAAGCGCTGGAAGTTCTCGCTCGGCGACCTCGAGGAGCGCAAGCTGCTGGGACTGACTACATCGCGGCCTACGAAGACGTACTATCGAAGACGTCGACCGACTACGCGCCCTGGTATGTCATCCCGGCCAACCGCAACTGGCTGCGCAACCTGGCCGTGGCGAGCATCCTCGCCGAGACGATCGACGAGCTGAAGCCGGCCTACCCGCCCGCGCCCGACCTGCCGGCCGACCTCGTCATCAGCTGAGCCGCGGCGCCCGTAGCTGCGGCGGCCGCCGCCGCCGAGGATGCGTGCCGAAAACGCCGCGCAGGATGTCCTGGCCCAGGCGCGAGCGTGGCGACGCGGCCGCCGGTGCGGATCGCGTTGTCGATGCGATGCGCTGCTCGATGCGCGCGCGACGCGCTTGGCGTGCCTCGCCGCCTGGGCCTTGCGCTCACGTTCAGCGGCGCGTCGCGCGGCGGCAATCTCGCGCGCCTGGCGGGCGATCTCGCGCCGCTGCTGGGCCGGCGTCATGGTGTTCATGCCGGCTTGGGTCGTCGGCGGCCATCTGGCCGCGCATGGCCGTCTGCGCAGCGGCCGACGAGCAGCCGTCAAGCCGCGCGTTGATCCGCTCGTAGCGCACTGTCGCGATCGACGATCGCGCCGTACTTCGTCTGCAGCGGCGCTGCCCGCGAGCTGCTGCCGCGAAGCGCTCCTCGCTGAACGGCGCCATCGACGAATCGGGCGCGACCAGCCGCGTCGCGGCCAAGCGGCGTGGGGATGCCGCGCGGCGACAGGACCGTGATCGCCGCCTCGCCGATGCCGAGCGACGTGAGCATCTTCTCGACGTTGTAGAACTCGGTCATCGGGAACGTGCGCGCAGTCTTGCGCAGGTTGTCGGCGTCCTCCGGCGTGAACGCGCGCAACGCGTGCTGGACGCGATTGCCCAGCTGCGACAGCACCGACGAGGGCACGTCGGTCGGGCGCTTGCGTGACGAAGTAGACGCCCACGCCCTTGGAGCGGATCAGCCGCGCGGTGCGCTCGATCTCGTCCATCAGCGCCTCAGACGCGTCGTCGAAGAACAGGTGTGCCTCGTCGAAGAAGAAGCACAGCTTGGGCTTGGGCAGATCGCCCGCCTCGGGCAGCGTCTCGTACAGCTGGGCCAGGATCCAGAGCATGAACGTCGAGAAGAGGCGCGGCTTGTCCATCACGTCGGCCAGCTCGAGCAGGCTGACAACGCCCTGCGCCGTCGGGCGTCGTGCGCAGCAGATCGAGGACGTCGAACTCGGGCTCGCCGAAGAAGATGTCGGCGCCCTCCTGCTCGAGCACGACGATCGAGCGCAGAAGCACGCCGACCGAGGCGCTCGACATGCCGCCGTACTCGGCCGAGGATCGGCTTGCCCTCGTCCGACGCGAGGTACTTGAGCGTCGCGACGAGGTCCTTCAGGTCGAGCAGCGGCAGATCGTTGTCGTCGCAGTACTTGAAGATCGAGCGACAGGATCGACGTCTGCGTGTCGTTCAGGTCGAGCACCTTGCCCAGCAGCAGCGGACCGAACGAGTGCACCGTCGCGCGTACCTGGGCGCCGCGCTGGCCGGTCAGCGACAGGAACTCGACCGGGTGGCCGATCGGCTCGAAGGGCAAACCGAGCGAGGCCATGCGCTCGACGATCTCTGGGTTTGCTCCGTCGCCGGGCACTGCCATGCCGGTCAGGTCGCCCTTGATATCGGCAATGAAGCACGGGCACGCCGAGCTTCGACAGCTGGCCGGCCATCAACTGCAGCGTCTTGGTCTTGCCCGTGCCTGTCGCGCCGGCGATCAGCCCATGGCGGTTGAGGATCGACAGTGCGACCTGGACGCGCGCCCCGTTGAACGCCTCGCCGTCGAGCAGCGGGCTGCCCAGCGTCAGGCTCGGCTGTTCGAGGGCATAGCCGGCGACCATCGTCTGGGCGAAGGCATCGTTCATGAGCGCTTGTCTCCGGGCTGGTCGGCGATTGCCGGGCTCAAAGCCTACAACGGCCCAATGTCCTACGGTGGCAACGAACAGCCCGCCGGCGAGGGCCGTTTGGCCTTGTGCGCCTGACCCAACGGCCAATATGGTCTCCGCAACCATCAGCAGAGGAGAGGTACCGATGAAGATCAGCGATATCGAAGGCATCGGCCCGGTATACGCCGACAAGCTGGCCGCGGCCGGCGTCGCGACGACCGAAAGCCTGCTGGAGCGCGGCGGGAGTCGCAAGGGGCGCCAGGAACTGGCCGATGCCTCGGGCGTCTCGGCCGCGCAGATCCTGGACTGGGTCAATCGGGCCGATCTGTACCGGATCAAGGGGATTGGCTCGGAGTATTCCGACCTGCTCGAGAAGGCCGGCGTCGACACGGTCGCCGAGCTGGCCCAGCGCAACGCGACGAATCTGGCGACCGCCATCACCAAGCTCGTCGGCGGCGGCACCAGCATCGTTCGCCGCGTGCCGACAGAAAGCGAGATCGGCGGCTGGATCGAGCAGGCCAAGGCTCTGCCGCGGGCCGTCGACTACTGACCCCCGGCGGCCGAGTCACCGCCCAGCCCACGGGCCGAGCGAGGGCTGGGCAGCTCACTTTCCAGTGCCAGTGAACGGCGACGGACCGTAACGCCGGTCGATGGCGGCCGGCCTCGGGCGTTGCGCTCTCTACGGACGGGCGCCGCGCTCGGGGGACCGGTGGCAGCAGCGAAAAACAGGCGCCGTAAGGGCGTTGAGCCGCATCCGAGCGTTCTCCTGTTCACTGTCGGTGGAATGGCGTCGTCCTCCCCGTCATCCGCCGCGACGGCACAGATGGACCACCACGTCGGGCTTCCGGTTGTCTGCGTTAACCTCGGGCGACTGCACCCCGCCCGAAGGAGATACGAATGAAGTCCTACCCTGCCGCGCCGGCAATGAGCCTCGATGGCGAGCACAAGTACAGCGCCACGATCGACACCAGTGCCGGCCAGATGACCGCCGAGCTGTTCGTCGCCGACGCGCCGATGACGGTCAACAACTTCGTCTTCCTGGCGCGCGATGGCTTCTACGACGGCGTCATCTTCCACCGCATCATTCCCGGTTTCATGATCCAGGGCGGCGATCCGACGGGCACCGGCCGCGGCGGACCCGGCTACAAGTTCGTCGACGAACCGGTCACGCGGCGCTACGAGCGGGGCATCCTGGCCATGGCCAACGCCGGGCCGAACACCAACGGCAGCCAGTTCTTCGTCATGCACGCCGACTACGGTCTGCCGCCCAACTACACGATCTTCGGTCGGCTGACCTCCGGCCAAGACGTACTCGACACGATCGCCGGTGCTCCGACGGGCGCCAACGACCGGCCGCGTGACCCGGTCACGATCAACGCCGTCGAGATCACCGAGGAGTAAGGCGGCCGCAATCTTGCCGGGGTCGAGCGGGGTCTAGCGGGTGGATTCGATCGTCAACCTGGTCGACCTGTTCGCGCTGCTGCTGGTCGTCGTCGCGGTCATCTTCGGCTGGCGCTCGGGCTTCATGGTCCAGGCCGGCGCACTGGCCGGCTTCGTCGGCGGCCTGGCCGTGATGGTTCTGTTGGCGCCGTCCCTGGCCGGGCTGGTCGCCGAGTTGGACCCCTTGTTGCGCACCGTGGTCGTGATCGGCACGGTAGCGGGCATCGTGCTGCTCGGCCAGGCCCTAGGCGGCGCGGCCGGCGGGGCCGTCAGGCGACGTCTCGGCCGGGGCATCCTGGGCAACCTGGACCACGGCGCTGGGGCGGTCTTCGGAATGGCGCGTGGCATCTTCGTCGTCTGGCTGATGGGCGGCCTGCTGGGGCAGTTCCCGATACCGGCCCTGGCTACCGAGGCGCGCCAGTCGATCGCGCTGCGCGCAATCGAGACGCGGCTGCCGTCGGCAGTCGTGCTCGCGGCCGAATTGGGCCGGCTGATCGAGGCTGCCGGCCTGCCCGACGTCCTTATCGGCGCGCCGCCGCCGGTCGCGCCGCCGGTTGGTGGGCCGACCTTCGCGCAGGCCGAGCAGATCGCGGCGGCGGCGCGCCGCAGCACGGTCCGCGTCGAGGCAATCGCCTGCGGTCGCTTTCTGAGCGGTACCGGCTTTGCGGTCGAGGGCGACCGCCTGGTGACCAACGCCCACGTCGTCGCCGGCGCCGACCGGGTGTGGGTCTCGTTCGACGGATCGCTTGAACGCCGGGCGGGGCGCGTCGTGCACTTCGATCCACGGCTCGACGTCGCGCTGATCGAGGTCGACGGGTTGGTCGTCGAGCCGCTCGAGCTGGCCGTCGACCTGCCCGGCCGCGGCGCACCGGCGGCGGCACTCGGCTTCACCGGCGGCGGGCGGCAACGGTTGATTCCGGCCGTGGTCAGCCGGACGATCCACGCCCTTGGACGGGACATCTACGGCAACGCGGTGGTGACGCGCGACGTGATCGAACTGCGCGCTGACGTGGCGCCGGGCGACAGCGGCGGACCCCTGCTGCTGGGGGATGGAACAGTGGGCGGCGTGACGGTCTCCGAATCGCGCAGCGATCCGTCGATCGCCTACGCCCTGTCGCCGGTGGCCGTGGCCGAGTCGATTGCCGCAGCGCTCGACAGCAGGACCGCGGTGAGCACCGCGGCGTGTCTCAACTGAGGCGCCGGATGCCCTTCGGCGCGCGGCCGGTCAGCGCGCCTTGATCAGTCGGCCGCGGCGGGTGATGGCGCGGCTCGACAGGGCGGCCACGCCCATCGCCACCAGGGCGCGCTCGGCCGGCGGCAGCGGCCGGACGACGGACAGGAACTGCTCCGCTCGCGCGCCATCGATCTGCGCCAGCAGACTGCGGCCGGCCGGGGTGATCTCCAGCGTCCGCTGACGACGGTCGGCAACCTCCTCGCGCCGCTCGACCAGCCCGCGCTGCTCGAGCGCCGACACCAGCCGGCTGGTCGCAGACGGCGAGCGGCCGATCTGCTCAGCCAGGTCAGCCACGGTCAAGGTTTCGGTGCCATCGATGGCGTACAGCGCGGCCAGCTGGGCAAAGCCGAGCCCAAGGCCGCTCAACTGTGCCGCGAAGCCAACCACCAGGTCGCGCCATAGCGCGCGACCCATGGCGATCCTGTCGGACAGCTGGCGCGGGTTCTGGATCTGATCGCGCGCCGCGACGACAGCCGGGCTCAGCTGATCGGAGGGTGGCTGATCGGTCATCCGTGGGTGCCAACCGACGCCGCGAAGAGGCGCCACTCGCCCGGCACGCCCTTGAGCTCATGTGCGCCCCGGTCATCGAACTCGATGCCCGAGCCGGCCACCAGGTCCTTGACAGTCGACGAAGCGAGCACCTCCGACGGCCCGGCAAGAGCGGCGACGCGCGCACCGATGTGAACCGCAATGCCGCTCACGTTGCCGGCGCGGAGCTCGAGCTCGCCGGTGTGCACGCCAGCTCGAATCTCGATCCCCAGCGAGTGGACAGCGGCGGCGCTCGCCGCGGCGAATCGAATTGCGCGTGCCGGTCCATCGAAGGTGGCCAGGAAGCCGTCGCCGGCAGTGTCCACCTCACGCCCACGGAAGCGTGCCAGACCGCTTCTGATCAGCGCATGATGGGCATCGAGAAGATCCCGCCAGCTGCGGTCGCCGAGCTCCACGGCACGTTTGGTGGAGCCAACGATGTCGGTGAAGACGACGGTCGCCAGGACCCGTTCCGGCTCGGCCGCCGGCGCCACGCCAGTCACGAACTCCTCGACGACGTCGACGATCTGGTCCGGATCTACGAACGGCACATGGTCGTCGCCGGGCAAGAGAACGAACCTGGCGTTGGGGATGTGGTGGGCGATGTAGCGCCCCTCTTCCGCGCTCGAGTCATGGTCGCCGGCGCGGTGGACAACGAGCGTCGGCGTGCCGACGGTGGCGAGGACGGGGCGCACGTCGATCTGGCTGTTCATGAGGATCAGGTCGCGCGCCGTGCCGGGGCTGGCCGACGCCCTCGCCCGTGCCCGCCACCAGGCGATCAGAGCCGGATCGGCGTTAGGCGCCATCATGCCCAGGTTGGCATCGGCACCCCAGTTGGCCTCGACGTCCGCCGCAGCGACCTGTCGGGCGGCCCACGTCGGCGCCCACGGATAGTCCGCGTCGGGGTTCGTGCGCTTGGCATATGCGCCGTACAGGACGAGGGACGCGGTGCGCTCGGGGTAGCTGGCCGCGAAGAGGATCGACATCGGGGCGCCCTCGGAATACCCGAAGACGACTGCCTGGCGGCTGTCGACGGCATCCATGACCGCCCGCACGTCGTCCATCCGGGTCTCGAGGTCGGGCAGGCCGCCCGGCCGATCGGAGAGCCCAGTGCCGCGCTTGTCGAAACGGATCAGCCGTGCAAACGAGCCCAGCCGCTCGAGGATGCGCGCCGACCGGGGCTCGTCCCAGTCCAGCTCGAGATGGGAGACGAAACCGGGCACGAGGACCAGGTCGCGTGGCCCGCTGCCGGTGACCTGGTAGGCGATGTTGATCTCGCCGCTCTTCGCGTACTTGATCTCGCGCTGGCTGGCCATGCGCGCTACGTTACCGCCGCCACCGGCTATGTGCATGAGTGCACCTAAATGGCACGGTCGGCCGACCTCCCCTGCTAACGTGGGCCGGCTGTGCAGTTCGCGTTCGTTTTTCCCGGCCAGGGATCCCAGTACGTCGGCATGGGCCAGACGCTGGCCGACTTTGTCGGCCGCCGCCGCCGCTGTGTTCGCCGCCGCCGACGATGCGCTCGGTGAGCCGCTCTCGACACTCTGTTTCGAAGGTCCGGCCGACCAGCTCGACCTGACCGTCAACGCGCAGCCGGCGATCCTGGCCACGTCGATCGCCTACCTGCGCGCGCTCGAGGATGCCGCGGGCTCCTCGTTCGGGCCGCTCGTGCCGGTCTTCTACGCCGGCCACTCGATGGGCCAGTACAGCGCGATGGTCGCAGCCGGGGTGCTGTCGCTGGGCGACGGCATGCGCCTCGTGCGTGAGCGCGGCCGCCAGATGCAGGCGTCGGCGCCCGACGGGTCGATGGCGGCGATCATCGGCCTGCCCGACGAGCGCGCTGGCCGAGCTCGAGGCGGCCGGTCAGGCGCTGGGCGTCTTCACCATCGCCAACCGCAACTCCCCCGGCCAGATCGTGGTCAGCGGCGAACGCGCCGCGGTCGAGGGCGCGGCCGAGAAGGCGCGCGAGTTGGGCGCCAGGCGGGCCATCGTGCTGCCGGTCAGCGTCGCCGCCCACTCGCCGCTGATGGGCCGCGCGGCGGAGAACATGCGCCACGGTGCTCGCATCGGTCGAGTTTGCCGACCCGCGCGCGCCGCTGCTGGCCAATGCCGACGCGCGCCCGCTCGACGACCGGCGACGCGTGCCGAGCAGAGCTGGTCGAGCACCTGACCCGCGGCGTCGACTGGGTCGCCGCCGTCGAGCGCATGTCGGCGCGCCGGAGTCGACGCGCTTCGTCGAGGTCGGCCCGGGCAAGGTGCTGACCGGCCTGATCAAGCGCATCGCGCCCGACGCCGAAGGACTGTCGCCGCTCGACGATCCGCAGCCCCCGGCCGCCTGGTGGTGCCGGACTTCCTGTCGCCCACTTCATCGCCCAATCTCACAGGAGCGAGCTCTTAGCCATGCGCCGACCCGATTTCACGCGTCGCGTTGCCGTCACCGGCCTCGGCATCATCAGCCCCATCGGCCTGGACAAGGACACCGTCTGGGACAGCCTGGTCAACGGCCGATCGGGCCTCAAGAAGATCACCCGCTGGGATCCAGCGCCCTACGAGGCGCAGGTCTCGGGCGAGATCAATGACTTCGACGGCACGCAGTGGATGGACTTCAAGGCCATCCGGCGAACCGACAAGAACGTGGTCATGGGTGTCGCCGCGGCGAAGCAGGCGCTGGCCGATTCGGGGCTCGAGATCACTGACGACAACCGCGACGACATCGGCGTCATCTTCGGCTCGGGCGGCGGCGGGCCGTGGCTGATGATGGACAACCTGACAGAGTGGGCACGAAGGCGGCGCGCGACGGTCAGCCCGTTCTTCATCGCCAACATGCTGCCCGACACGGCGTCGGGTCAGATCGCGATCGACACCGGCATCCGCGGCTCGAACATGTGCATCGTCACCGCCTGCTCGACGGGCACGCACAACATCGGCGAGGCGGCCGAGGGCATCCGCCGCGGCGACTACATCGCCGCGCTGACCGGCGCAACCGAGAACCCGCTGCACGAGCTGGTCCACATCGGCTTCTCGAACATGCGCGGCATGGGCCTGCCCCGGCCGGACGAGCCGCTCGCAGACCGTCTCGCGGCCGTTCGACAAGACGCGCAACGGTTTCGTGCTCGGCGAGGGCGCAGGCGCGCTGATGCTCGAGGACCTCGAGTTCGCCAAAGCACGCGGTGCAAAGGTCTATGCCGAGGTCGTTGGCTTACGGCTCGGCGGCCGACGCGTGGGACCTGATCCAGCCGGTCGAAAAGGGCGATGGCGCGCGTCGGGCGATGCTCCAGGCGCTCGAGCGCCACAACGTGCCGGCCAACGAGATCGACCTGATCAACCCGCACGGCACATCGACGCCGCTGGGCGACCTGCGCGAGGCGCAGGCAATCTGGGCCGTCATTCGGCGACCACACGCCCAACGTCGCCATCTCGCGCCACCAAGTCGCTGACCGGCCACCTGATGGGCGCGGCCGGCGCCGTCGAGGGCGTGTTCACCGTGCTTGAGCGTCTACCACCAGACCGCACCGGCGACGCTCAACTACCGCGACGAGGATCCCGAGATCAACCTCAACGTCGTCCACGGCGAGGCGCGGCCGATGGAGATCCGCTACGCGATGAGCGACAACATCGGTCTGGGCGGCCACAACGGAGCGGTCATCTTCAAGCGCTACGACGGCGACTGACCGGGGCCGACGCGCGTCTTGCGTCAGATGGTCCAAATGGGAACACCGTGTCCCCGCCCGGCCTGCGCTTCGCGCCAATCGGCCGGATTGGGCGCATCTGACACAAGGTGGCCATCGTTGGCGTGAACGGTGTTCGCATCCGGTCCACTCGGAGCAAAGCGCGGACTTCGTCGCAGCGGAGTGGATCAGCTACCTCTGACGACCGGCGACCCCAGCCGGGCTTTCCCAGCAGCTCTCCGTTTCGGGCGACGACCTGGCCGCGGACGATAGTGGCCACTGCTGCGCCGCGCGTCGGCCAGCCCTCGAACGGCGAGAGGTTGTTCTTGCCGTGCAGATCGGCCGCCCGGACCGTGCCCGACCGATCGAGATCAACCAACGTCAGATCGGCATCCGCGCCGAGCTCGAGCGACGCCTTGCGCGGCCACAGCCCCCAAGTTCGTGCCGGGCCCTCCGAGGTCAGATGGACCAGTCGCTCGAGTGACAGACGACCGGCCGCGTACGCCGTAACTGAGCATCAGCGGCAGCAGCGTCTCGACGCCGGCGAAACCAGCCGGCACGTCCCAGATCGAGTCGTTGCTGCTTCTCCGGGCGGCGAGATGCGGCGCGTGGTCGCTGGCCAGGCAGTCGATGCGGCCGTCGGCCAGCGCGTCCAGAAGCGGCGATCACATGCGGTTCGCCCCGGAATGGAGGGTTGACCCGAACCAACCCGCCGAACGGATAGACCTCCGCGCTCGAGCAGCGCGTGGTGCGGCGTCGCCTCGCACGAGATCGCGGCACCCGCCGCGCGCCAGCGCTCGATGGCGGCCAGCCCTCGGCGCTCGACACATGCAGCACATGCCCGGCCGCCGCGCGTCTCGAGGAGTAGCGCGCCAATCCGATCGATCGCGGCCACCTCGGCCTCCGGCGGGCGGGATCTCCAGGTGGGCCAGCGCATCGTTTCGACCGCGCCGTGCGGAACGCCCCTCGGCCGCGTGGATCGATCGTGGCGCCGTCCTCGGCGTGAAACGCGACCCGCAGTCCGGCCGCGCGGGCACTGCGCAGAGCTTCGCGCAGCCGTCGTCAGCCGGTGCCGGTAACCCGCCTGTCGTTGGTCCGAGGAAAGCCTTCAAGCCAACCACCAGGCCCGATCGCGTCAGATGTCGACGGCTCTGCCGACGTCCGGCCCAAGCAGGCCGAACAGCCGAAATCGCACATCGCCGCAGCCGCGCCAGAGCCGATCTTGGCTGGGCGCCCGCTCGACCGGTCGGTCGGCGGCTCCGTGTTGGGCATCTCGAGCACGGTCGTCACGCCACCCATCACCGCGGCGCGCGTGCCGCTCAGCCAGTCCTCTTCGTGCTCGAACCCCGGTTCGCGGAAGTGGACGTGGCCGTCGATCAGGCCGGGCAGAGCGACCAGACCGGTCAGCGTCGATCTCGTCGATCCGCCAGCGTCGCGCCAGCATCCGGGCGGCCGATCGCCAAGAACTGTCGCCACGGATAGCGATGTCCACCACCCGGCGCCCATTGGGCGTGACGAGCGTGGCGTTGCGCACGATGAGGTCGGATCGGTCGGTCACGGTCTTGCACAGCCTGTGCCACGATGGACGCTACGGGCCCTGCCGCGCTGATCCAGTACTCGGCTTCTATGGGCCGGACAGCATGATGTGGCGCATCAACCGCGAGGCCGTGCTGCTGGGCGCCGGTCCGGCGCGCTTGCTCCTCCAGGTCGCCCACCCGCTCGTCGCCGAGGAGTGGCCCAGCACAGCACGTTCGAGTCGCGACCCTTTTCGCAGGTTGCAGGGCACGATGCGCCACCACGATGGACCTCGTCTTCGGCGACGGCCGGGCCGCCGAACGGGCGGTCCGCAGGCTGAACCGCGTTCACGCCGGCGTGCGCGGCGATTCCGTCGACGAGGCGGCCCAGCGCCTGGCAGCCAGCTACCGCGCCCTCGACCCGGAGCTCCTGCTGTGGGTCCAGGCGACGCTGATCGTGACCAGCGTCCAGGCCTACCAGCGCTGGGTCTGGCCCCTTGACCGAGCCGCAGCGCGAACAGTTCTGGCAGGAGGCGCGCGCGGTCGGCGTCCGCCTGGGCATCCCGATCTCGCTCAGCCCGGCCGACTGGTCGGCACTGATGGGCTACTGGCAGCGGATGCTGGCCGACGACGGGCCGATCCACGTCACGTCCCACCGCGCGGCGCATCTGGCGCGGCTCATCGTCCGGCCGCCAATACCGTTGCTGCCCGGGCCGATCGTGGACCTGCTCGCGCTGCCCGGCCTCGGCCTGCTGCCAGCGCGGTTGCGGCGCGAATTCGGCATCAACTGGGGGCGCCGCCGTGAGTTCGCGGCCGCGCGCGCTTGGGCTGGCGATCAGCCAATGGGTTCGGGTGGTGCCGCGCCGCCTGCGCCAGATGCCGCCAGGCCGCGCGTGCCGACCGGCGGGTGAAGTCGCACAGCTCGACTGATCGAGCCCGTCACCCGCGCCGGTACAATCGGGCTCACGCACCGCCGAGGAGCCCCAACGTGCCCCAAGAGGATCTGTCGCGCCGCGCCGTCGTAACCGGCCTGGGCGCGTCACGCCGATCGGCAACGATCACCCCACGTTCTGGCGCAACCTCATCGCCGGCGTCAGCGGCGGCGGGCCGATCACCAGCTTCGACGCCTCGAGCTTCGACGTGCGCATCGCGGCCGAGGTGAAGGACTTCGACCCGACCACGGTGATGGACCGCAAGATGGCGCGCCGGATGAGCCGCTTCGTCCATTTCGCGATGGCCGCGGGCAAGGAGGCGGTGACCGACTCGGGCCTCGATTTCGCCGACTGGTCGCCCGAGCGGCGCGACCGGGTGGCCGTGGCGGTCAACACCGGCGGCGGCGGCATCGAGCAGGTCACGATGGGCAAGGAGGTGCTCGAGGAGCGCGGCCCGGGCCAGGTCAGCCCATTCGCCATTCCCGCCCTGTCGGCTTCGATGGGCGCCTGCCTGCTGTCGATGAAGTACGGCCTGACCGGGCCGGTCATCACCCAGTCTGCCGCCTGCGCCACGTCGGTCATCTGTTTCCTGGACGCGCTACGCATGATCCAGCGTGGCGAGGTCGACGTCGTCCTCGCCGGCGGAACCGAGGCGCCACTCCTCCCGATCGCGTTCGCGGCGCTGGGCAACATGGGCGCCCTGTCGCAAGCGCAACGATGAGCCGCACAAGGCGTCACGTCCATTCGATCGGCAGCGCGACGGGTTCCTGTACGGCGAGGGCGCCGGCGTGGTCGTGATCGAGTCGGCCGCGCACGCGCTGGAGCGCGGCGCGACGATCCACGCCGAGGTCATTGGCGCGGCGCTGACCGCGGATGCGTTCCACATCTCGGCGCCCGAGCCGACCGGCCGCGGGGCGACGATGGCAATGACCAAGGCGATGCGGGATGCCGGTGTTGCGCCCGATGAGGTCGACTACATCGTCGCCCATGGCACGAGCACACCGCTCAACGATGTGACCGAAAGCCGCGCGATCAAGAGCGCCCTGGGAGCGCACGCCTACAAGGTCGCCGTCAGCGCGCCCAAGTCGATGGTCGGCCACATGGTCGGTGGGGCAGGCGTGATCAACGCCCTGACCGCCCTGGGCGCCATCCGCGAGGGCATCCTGGCGCCGACAATCAACCTTGACGAGCCCGACCTGCCCGAGTGCGATCTCGACTACGTGCCGCTGGTGGCGCGCAAGGCCAAGGTTGACACGGCGATGATCAACGGCTTCGGCTTCGGCGGTCAGAACGCGGTCGCCGTCTTCCGCCGCTTCGAGATCTAGCGGCGCGCGATCGCCTGGCCCTCATAGGCCTCGAACAGTTGAACCAGGTCATCCGGCACGCGCATCACGCGCTGGCGCACAAGATCGAACATGACCTGGATCGACTCGCCGTCGGCCACCAACCTGGCTTCGGCCACCTGCGACTGCTCCGCGCGAACGCGGTACTCGAGGCCGAACGATGAACGGCTGGTCCAACCGAAGCGGCACCCGACGAGCAGCGTTTCGCCGAAGAAGACCGGCGCGCGGTAGATGAGCCGCGCCTCGGCAATGACGAACGTCCGCTCGGCCGCCTGGGCGCCCGTCCCGAACGGCACGCCGATGGCGGCGGCGTAGTAGCCGGCCCGTGCCGCTTCGAAGTAGGAGAGATAGACGGCGTTGTTGACGTGCCCCAGCGCGTCGGTGTCGGCGAAGCGGACCTCGATCGGATGCTCGTAGACGAATTTGCCGCCGGGGGGTGCGCTGCGCCTGCTCACCGGGAGATCATATGAGGCGTCAGAGCGGGTGGCGCTGAACCTAGGGCATGGGCTCGAGGTAGAACATCGTGCTGTTCAGGCCGCGGCCCGACAGCCGCTGGTTGTTGTAGACGCCCTTGAGCACCGACCCCGAAACGTACGCCGTGCGCGCACTGCCGATGATCGTCACCCGGTAGACGCGGCCAGAGACGCCGCGCTCGAACCTGATGTCGAGCAACGTTCCGACAGTCGTGCGCGAGTCGGCCGACAGCATCGACTGCAGCTGCGCCCAGGTGAATGAGCCGCTCGACCAGGCAAAGCCGGGCGCGTTCCGGTCGTACGCCAACCCGTCTTCGTCGTAGTCGGGCACGCCGCGCAGGTAGCTGACCGGATTGGCGATGACCTTGCCGTTGTTGCCCACCCAGGCGTACTCGTTGTTCTCCGTGTAGCCGCCGGCGACGGTGAAGAAGAACGTGTTGGCCGCCACGCCATTGGCCATCACCACCTCCCCGGCCGTGGCGTCGACGGCCAGGTTCGATCGTGGGTGCTCCAGGCGCACGCCACCGTAGACCTGGTTGCTGGCGGTGGGAACAACGTCGTAGACTCGGGTCGGGCTGAGCCGGACGTAGGCGTATCCGCGCGCCGCGACGGCCTGCGCCTTGACCGCCTCGATCGACCACAGGGCTGGGATCTCGGCCGGCACGACACCCTTCAGATAGTCGTTCATGAGGACAACGTTGATGGCCTGTACGCCGGCGCCGTTGACGAGCAGGCGCATGTCGCCGCGGTACAGGTCGTACTTGGTCAGGCTCGAGCGCCACTTCATCTCGAACATCGTCGTGGCGTCAGCGTGCTCGATCAGCACATCACTCGTGACCGTCCCGGTCAGCAGGCTGTTCGCGGCGTCGTAGACGTTCGCCGTCCAGCCGCCCGGGCCGGGCTCCAACTGGACATAGCTGCCGGCCGGGAAGACCGTGCGCCGGCCCGCCTCATCGCGGAACGTGTCACTCGACCAGCTGCCGTCGCGGGCGGTGATACGGGCCGGGACGCTGGCCGTTGGCACGTATGACGAGGCAAGCTGGACGCGCACCAACTGGCCGGCATCGATGGCGCCCAGGGTTGTGCCGCTGTAGTAGTGAGCCAGGATCTGGTCGTAGGTCTGACCGGCATTGGCCCGCCCGCGCGCGCCGTACTGCGACATTCCGACGCCGTGGTCTGAGCCCTGGCCGCGGAAATGGAGCAGCTGGTCGCCCGGAGGCGTCGGCGTGGGGGTCGGGGTCGGGGTGGGTGTCGGTGTGGGGGTCGGGGTCGGGGTGGGTGTCGGTGTGGGCGTCGGTGTGGGGGTCGGTGTCGCGCCCGCAGGCCGCAGACGCAGAATTGGCGCGACCGATCCTTCGCGCGACGAGAAGAGGAAGCCGTCGGCATTGGCCGTGGTCAGGCTGAGCGAAAGCGCCGGACTGTCGATGACATGGTCGGGGAACGCGCCTGTCACATCGATCACCAGCGGCCCGGCGGCGAAGTCCGGACCGATGGTCGCGAGGACCGGTCCGTCCACCGGCCTGCTGCGCCAGGTGAGGTTGGCTTCGCCCCAGGCGCCAGCCACCTTTCGGACGGTGACACCCGGGCCGGCATGGTCCCTGACTTCAAGCTGCAATTCGACGACGCCGACGGCGGCATCCGACCAGGCCGACAGGTCAAAGGTCAGGTAGGCCTGGGCGCGCGGATCGCCGTCCACGGCCAACCAGGCCGCGCTGCCGAAGTTGCGCGTCGGCGCGGCGGGCGTGGCATAGGCGTCGGCGATGGGCGGAAACCCTTCGGCTGTTGCCTGCGGCCGGGCGGTGAGGACAAGGCTGGGCGGACTGGCTCCCTCGCGTGAACTGAAGCGAACCAACTCGGCGCGGCTATTGCTCAGGCGCACGGAGATCGCGTCGCGATCGATCACGCCGGCGGGAAACAACCCGCCCAGGCTGAAAGTGGCGCTGTCGCCCACCACTTGCGCGCTGGCGGCAGCGTGGCCAATGCCGGCCGGCCGCGTGGAGTAGGTCAACCCCGACTCGCGCCAGCCGCCGGCAACCTCGTCGGCCAACAGGCCGACGGGATCACCCCGAATGATCGAAAGGCGCAGCTTGACGTCCGCGACCGCCATCCCCAGCCAGGGGGTCAGCTTGAAGCGCACGTAGCTCTCGTAGATACCGGCCTGAGCACGTAGCGCCGCCGCGCGGCCGTAGTTGCGCGCTGGTCGGACGGTCCCGACCCAACTGTCGGCCACCGGCCGTATCTCCTGAGCGTCGGCTCCTGCGGCCAGCGATGGCGCCGGTGCAGCCAGCGACAGGAGACAGGCGGCGAGCCCAAGGCGCCAGGCGCGGCTGATGGTCAAGTTGTTCCTCCGACGGTCCGTGGCCCGAGTCCGACCGCGTCACGGAGCGCCAGCCGGTCACGAATCTGGTGACTGGTCAGAACGTAGCCGCCCGACCCCACCACCGACGAGGCAACCTTGGTCAGGTCCGGATGGGTACGACCGTCAGGTGAGGATTACGAAGCAGTCCAGGTCCACGCGTGGCCGGCCGGTCGTGCCGAGTACCTTGATCTTGATCGTGTGCTGGCCGACCGAGGCCCATGTCCGGCTGAAGACGAGCATGCGCTGCTGCGCCGCGGCCCCCAGATCAACGAGCGCCACGACGACGCCGTCGACGAATACCTTGGCCCGGCCCCGCTTGGGGCCGACGGGCGCAACCCAGGCCACAGACCGGCCGCTGAACGTGAACTTGGCCAGCGCGCGTTTGGCCGTCGCGTAACGGGTTGCGCCACCCGACGCGCCGATACTGGCCGATCGCCGCCACATCCCGACCAGGGTGACCAGCGGGGAGTTGTCCTCGCTGACCACGGCACTGAACGGGTCGCTGTCGGACGCGCCGCTGTTGCCGGCGTTGTCGGTGGCACTGCCGCGCAAGCGCCAGGCCGAGCTGCGATCTATCTCGACGTCGCCCGACGTGCTGGCCGGGCCCGAGAAGGCGGGGGCCCAGGCCTGGGTGTCGCGGGCGAGTTCCAGGTGCTGCTCGGCGACTCCAGAACCCGGGTCTTCGGCGCTCCAGCTGACCGTGATCGGGACGCTCGCCAGGCCCAGCTGACCACCCGCGCGCAGACCAGGCTGGGGAACCGTCACTGCCGGCGCCGTATGGTCTACGGTGATGGACGCCGAGGCGACGTCCGACCAGTGCCCGACCGCGTCGCGCCATTGCGCATAGATCGAGTGCGGGCCTTCGGCTACTCCCTCGACGGTGCCTGCGCCGGGTAGCGCCCACTCGGCAGCGGCGCCAGGGGTCGCCGGCAGCGCCTCGCTGAGCACTCCGTCCACGGTCGCTGCGCTGTTCGACAGGAGCACCTCGACTACGTCGGACGCCTCGTCGGTCGCTGTTGCCTGAACCGTAACGGTGTCACCCCTGGTGGCCGTCGTCCCGCCGTCGAGCACCACCGCGCCGGTTGGTCCATGGGTGTCGAGCAGCAGCGATGTCGTGGCCACATCGCTCCAGTTGCCGGCCCCGTCCTGCCAGCGCGCGCTGATCGTCCACGGACCATCTGGGGTATCACCGGCCGACCACGCGATCGGCTCACTCGACGCCGGCAGCGTCTGCCAGGTCAGGCCATCGTTGGACAGCTCCACGGCGGCAACGCCGGAGGTTTCGTCGGCCGCCGGTGCGAGGATCTCGACGTCGCGGTCGAGCGTAAAGGCGGGCGAGTTGACGACGGACAGCGACCCTGTTGGTGCCCGGCGATCAAGCGTCAGCCGGCTGCTGACCAGCGGCGACCAGCAGCCCGCCGAGTCACGCCACTGAACGTAGATCGAACGCCGGCCGTCTACGTCGACGCCGCCGGTGGCCGGTTCGATGAGCGAGAAATCGACACTCGTTCCCGCACCAACCTCGACCGCGTCGGCCAGGCCGCCGTCTGCGGTCCCCGGGCGGTTCGACAGCCTGACCACGTCGATGGCGCGGCCACCGGTCTGCTCGACCATCACCGCCACGGACGCGCTGTTGACCGTCTGGGCGCCACCGGCAACGGTGACCGTGGCCGTCGGCGCGATGTCGGCCAGGTCAAAGTCCGTGCGCGAGACCGTGGACCAGTTGCCGGCCACATCGCGCCATTGGGCATAGACGCTGCGCGCGCCGATGTCAGGCGAACCACCGGTGGCGGGATCATCGAGCGGCCACGCAATCTCGGCGCCCGCCGGATAGGTGCGGCCGTAGCCAAGCAGTCCGTCGGCGCCCACGTCGGGCAGGTTCGACAGGCGGACGTACGCGGCACCGCTGCCCTCGGCGCCGTCGTCGAGTGCGAAGCTGAGCCGCACCCAGGGTGCCCGGCAGAAGCGCTCGTCGGCGGCCAGGGCAAACGACCCACTCGGCGCTGCGCCATCCACCAGGCCGCGGTACTTGAGGCGCAGCAGCTGCCACAGCTCGGGCTGATCGTTGTCGTAGCCGAGGGCCCAGATGCCGATGCCGCGCAGACCCTTCGCCGCCGCCCAGTCGTACTTGAGGCCGAGCGTCTCGACGTCCTCGTAGTAGACCTCGCGCCACGTTTCCGGGCAATCGGCACAGTAACGCCAGCGATAGGCAGTCCAGGCCGACTGCTCGACCGGATCGAACTGACGGCCGTTGGCTATGGCAATCGCCAGGGCGTAGGAATAGCCAATGTTGTATGGCCGGTCGTAGAGGGTGCGGTCCTGCTGGACCACGGCGTTCAGGTCGGCTGTCTCAGTTGGCCACTGACGGCCGTACCAGGGCAGGGCGAGGATGACCTTGTCGCCCGCCACCCGCCCGAGATACGCATCAACGATCTGGATCAGGTCGTATGAGTAGGGCGAGTACATCGGTGCCAGGCCGCCGGCGCGCCTGGCATCGATGCCGCGCAGCGGGTAGCCCATGATGATCACCGCGTCGGCAGCGCCCGACGCTGTCACGTTCCCGAACATCTGGTAGGTCAGCGACGGTTGCGAGCCAGTCGCGGCGAAGGTCAGCTGGTAGGCCGGATTGACCGCGTCGAGAGCCGTACGCAGCTCGCCCAGGAACGCGGCGAAGTTGTCGCGCTGGTCGCTCAGAATCGGCTCGAAGTCGAGGCTGACCCCGTCCAACCCACGGCTGCCGATCTCGGTGACGATGTCGGCGGCCAGCACAAGGCGCGCATCAGGGTTGCTCAGCAGCGCGCGTGTGGCAGCCCTGCCGCCGTCATCCCAGGCCATTCGCTCGACGGTCAGCACGAACTTGACGCCGGCAGCATGGGCCTGGTCGATGATCGACTGAACCTTGGCCCCCTGCCAGCGCGAGTACTCGGTGGTCACGCTGCCGTTGCCCGTACTGCGCACCAGTTGGCCGTCGGCACCCGCGCCCAGACCGAAGTACGCGATCGTCGTGATCGCGCCGAAATCGATCCGTGCGTCGAGGTCCCAGTAGGGCAGATATCCGAAGATCTCGGGCGACGCCAGCCGCGGCGGGTCCGGCTCGACAGCAACCACCGGCGCGACGGGGGCGGCAACGGCAATGCAGGCGAGGGCCAGCACCAGACGTGCGATGGGCGCCACGGACAACGTTCCCTCGTGCGGCTATTCGCCTGCGGGCCGGTCGGGACCGGCCCTGCCCGGAAGCTAGCGGCCGATCAGCTGAGCGGCGAGCCGACCTTCGTCATTGCCGACCGGTACCCGTAGCGTGAAACGGCGCAGGCGGAGTGAATTGGCCACCACGCTGACGGAGCTGAAGGCCATCGCGGCAGCAGCGAGGATCGGGTCGAGCAGCAGGCCGGTCAACGGGTACAGCGCCCCCATCGCCACCGGGATCAGGACGATGTTGTAGGCAAACGCCCAGAACAGGTTCTGGCGGATGACCCGCATCGTCTTTGCCGAGAGCGCGATGGCCGCCGCGACCAGTCGTGGATCACCGCCCACGAGGGTCACATCGGAAGCCTCCATGGCCACGTCCGTGCCCGTGCCGATGGCCACTCCCAGGTCGGCCTGGGCGAGCGCCGGCGCGTCGTTGATACCGTCGCCGACCATGGCCACCCTGCGACCGTCGGCCTGCAGGCGTCGAATCTGGGCCTGCTTGTCGGCCGGCAGGACGTCTGCGAGCACGTTCTCGGGCGCGATGCCGGCCTGGCGGCCGATTGACTCGGCCACCAGCCGCTGGTCCCCGGTGAGCAGCCAGACCCCAATTCCGCGGCGGCGCAGGTCGGCCACGGCTGCGGCGGCCTCCGGCCGGATCGGGTCGCTGATCGCGATCAGCCCGAGCAGCGCGCCGTCGAGGGCGACGAACACCGATGTCCGAGCTGCGCCGGCAGCCTGCTCGAACGCCTCGCGCAGGGGCGCGACGTCGATGTCGTGGTCCGCCATCAGCCGGGCATTGCCCACCAGCGCCGATCGGCCCTCGACCGTGGCGTGGGCGCCATGCCCGGCGGCCGCCTCGAAGTCGGTAATGGTTGGCAGCTGAATGCCGTCGCGTGCCGCCCGCGCGAGGATCGCCGCGGCCAGCGGGTGCTCGCTGCCTGCCTCGACTGCGGCAGCGATGCGGATGACCTCGACGGCCGCGATGTCCCCGATCGGCGCGACGTCGGCCACCTCTGGCCGGCCGCGCGTGAGGGTGCCTGTTTTGTCGTACACGACCGTGTCGATCTTCTCGGCCTGCTCGAGCGCCTCGCCGCCGCGGATGAGCACGCCCGCCTCGGCCCCGCGGCCGGTGGCGACCATGATCGCCGTCGGCGTGGCCAGGCCCATCGCACACGGGCAGGCGATGATCAGCACGCTGATCAGGCTGACCAGCGCAAAGGTCATGCGCGGCTCCGGCCCGAACGTCAGCCAGACCACGAAGGTCGCCAGCGCGATGAGCAGGACGACCGGCACGAACCAGCCCGTGACCGCGTCCGCCAAACGCTGGATGGGCGCCTTTGAGCCCTGCGCCTGCTCAACCAGCCGGACGATCTGGGCCAGCACCGTGTCGCGGCCGACGCGCGTGGCGCGGAACAGGAAGCTGCCGGCCTGGTTGATCGTCGCGCCGGTGACCTCGTCGCCGGCACCCTTGGCGACCGGGATCGCCTCGCCGGTGAGCATCGACTCGTCGAGCGACGACGAGCCGTCGACGATGACACCGTCGACGGGCACCTTTTCACCCGGCCGGACGCGCAGCAGGTCGCCCGCCTGGACCTCGCCAATGGGCACGTCGATCTCGCTTCCGTCGCGCACCAGCCGGGCGGTGCGCGGTTGCAGCCCGGCCAGGCGGCGGACAGCTCCGGCGGTTTCGGAGCGAGCGCGTGCCTCCAGCCAGCGGCCGAAGAGGACGAGGCCGATGATCACCGCAGCGCTGTCGAAGTAGGTCATCGGCTCGAGGCCGGCGCCGGCCACCGCGGATGGCCACAGGGTGATCGCCACCGAGTACGCCCATGCCGCCGAGGTGCCCAGGACAACCAGCGTGCTCATGTTCGCCGAGCGATGGCGGGCGGCGCGGATGGCCGCCTCGTAGAAGCGCAGGCCGAGCCCGAACTGGACCAGCGTTGCCGGCACGAGCAGCAGCAGATTGAGCTGCTCGAGCGGCAACAGCGGCGTGGGCCACAGGGTGATGGCCATCATCGCCAGGCCGGCGGCCAGCGCCGCGGCGGCCTGCGCGCCCAGGCGGCGCGTCTCGCGTGTGCGCCGCGCGGCGTCCGTTTCGGCCGCGGCGGCGATGGCCGCGTCGGTCTGCGCGCCCTGCGGCTCGGTCCGAACCCCGTACCCGGCGGCTTCGACGGCGCGCGCCAGCTCGACGCGCCCGACGAGCGTCGGATCAAAACGCACGCGCGCCTGTTCGGTGGCCAGGTTGACGTTGGCCTCGAGCACGCCATCCGTCTTGCGCAGGAAGCGCTCGACGCGATTGACACACGACGCGCAGGTCATGCCCTCGATGGGCAGGCTGAGCTCGATCTCGGGCAGGGCGGATGGTTCACGCGAGGCGGTGGCTGTGGCGCTGGGCTGCATACTCCCCCCTAGTATACGCCGCCGGGCCGATGGCCAGCTCGTCAGCGTCTGGCGGCTGCGCCCGCGCATGGTCGCTCACGCGACTCAGTTACGTGTGACCGGCCTCATCGGAAAGACGCCGACGACAATCGGCACGAGCGGGTCGGTACACAGCTCGAGGCCGATGTCACCGTCGCGTACCAGCGTGGCCAGGAACTCGGCTTCGCGGCCGGGCAGGCCAACGAAGACGCGGCCGTCGGTCAGCTCGACCGGGGTGACCTCGTCGAGCTCGCCATTGAGCTCGAAGCGACGGCGCAGCTCGTGCAGCGGCACATACGGGCGCGACTTGATGAAGCGGCGCAGCTGCGCCGACGTGGGGCCGCGTTGAGCGTCGCCGTTGTTGTGGGTCGGCGCGGTCATTTCGTCAAGAGTCATGAAACACCTGGGGCGCTCGTCGTTGGGCTCGGGCGCCTCTACCTGGGGCCGATCATACATCCGCGGCCGGGCGCCGCCCGCGGGAGGCCTAGCCGCGAACGACGAGCAGGTCGCGCGGCGCCTCGTTGAGCGTGTCCGGGCCGGCCGGACCGCACACCACGATGTCTTCGATGCGCGCCCCGTAGCGACCGTCGAGGTAGATGCCCGGCTCGACGCTGAACGCGTTGCCGATCGCCAGCGGGTCCGAGTTGCCGGCCACGAGGTAGGGATCCTCGTGCCCCTCGAGGCCGATGCCGTGGCCGGTGCGATGGATGAAGTTCGGCCCGAACCCGGCGGCGCTGATCAGCTCGCGCCCGATGGCGTCGATCCGCTCGCACGGCACGCCCGGCGCAACGGCGCTGCGGCCGGCGTCCTGGGCACGCTGGAGGACCTCGTACAGGCGGCTGAATTCCTCGCCCGGACGCTGGTCCGCGTCGCCGGTCACCCAGATCGTGCGGGTGATGTCGGACCCGTAGCCCTCCACCTGCCCGCCGATGTCGAGCACGATCGGCTCGCCCGCCGCGATGACGCGCTCCCCCGGCTCGTGATGCGGCGAGGCCGAGTTGGGCCCGCTGGCCACGATCCAGAAGGCCGCCTCGTCATGGCCCTCGGCGACGAGGCGCTCGCGCACCTCGCGTGCAACATCGGCCTCGGTCCGGCCGATCAGCCGTCCGGCGGCGATCCGGGCGACGACCCGGTCGGCTGCGTGGGCGGCGCGGCGCAGCAGCTCGATCTCCTGGGCGTCCTTGACCGCGCGCAGGTCGGCCAGCACAGCGGAGGCGAGGCCGAAGGCGGCGTCGGGCAGGGCTGCCTGGAGGCGGAGCAGGAAGGTCGCCCACAGCCGGTCCGACACGAGCAGGCCACCGAGCCGGCCCCACGTGCCACCCAGCGCACCGAGCTGGATCTCGGGCCGGCTGTTGGTCGCGTCAAGCAGGCCGGCGACGAGCTCAAATGGATCTTCGGTCTCTTCCCAGGTGACGATGTCGACCAGCCCGGCCTGCGCGGCGGTGCACGTCTGTGCGGCGGCCAGCTCGAGCCGCGGCACGACCAGCGACGAGCGGCCCTCGGTGGGCACGACGAGCATCGTCAGCCGTTCCAGCAGGTGGGCGGCGTAGCCGGTCAGCCATTGAAGGTCGGCACCGGCGCCGATCAAGAGCGCCCCGGCGTCCTCGGCCGGCAGCCGCTCCTGTGCCTGCCGCAGTCGCTGCTCGTACTGACCTGGCGCGAGCGAGTGGGTGCTCACAGTCGCCCCGCGAGCAGAGCGCCGACGACCCGCCTGCCGTCGCTGAAGAGCTTGTTGTACGAGAACACCCGCCGCGCGCCGGCGGCCAGCGCCTGCCGCCGCAGCTCGAGATCCTCGTGCTGGCCAACGGCGAGCACTCGGTTGCCCGCGGCCGCCGCCAGGCGGACGGCCTCGAGGCCGTCATAGGCACGGCCGCCCAGGTCGACGATCACTGCCGCTCCGGGCTGCTCGGCCAGCCGCGCAACGAGCTGCGTGGCGGAGCGGACGGTGGTGCTCTGAGCACCGGCCAAACCGACCGCGGCGGTCAGACGCGAGGCCCAGATGAGGTCGTCGGCGACGACCAGAACGATGCCCGTCTGGCCTGCCGGAACGGTGCTCGCATCCACGGCAGGCAGTCTATCGAGTCGCGGCGCGACGGCCTGTAGCATCGGGCAGCATGCCCACCGCCGAGCTGCCCTGATGACCCGCGAGCGCGCCCTGGGTATTGGCCTGATCGTCGTCTCGGCCTGCGGTTTCGGCTCGGGCGCCCTGCTGGCCAAGCCGCTCTACGCCGGCGGGGTCGACTGGATGACCCTCCTGGCGTGGCGCTTCCTGTTCGCCGCGCTGCTGTCATGGGGCTGGCTGTTGCTCTGGCCGGCGCAGCGCCGCGGGCTGCGCCGGCTCTCGCGCCGGCGCGTGCTCGTACTCGTGCTGCTGGGCCTGCTCTACGTAGGCAACAGCGGCGCGTACTTCGCCGGCCTGGAGACTGTCTCAGCCTCGCTCGCGGCGCTGATCGTCTATCTCTACCCGGCCATCGTGGCCGTGGCGTCGATCCGCTACGGACGCCGGCTCGAGGGGCGGCGCGCGTGGCTGGCGCTGGCGCTGGCCACTGCCGGCGTCGCGCTGGCCGTGGGCGGCATAGATCCGCGCAGCGCGCCGCCGCTGGTCGGCCTGGTGCTGATCGCCGCCTCGCCGGTGATCTACGCGGTCTGGATCATCCTGGCCGCCCGCCTGGGTGGCGAGCGCGCGATGCAGGAGGAAGGAGCCGCCGTACCGCCCTATGACTCGGAGATTGCGGCGGAGCAAAGCCCGTCCGACTCTGCCCCGACAGCGGCGATCATGCTCAGCGCGACGGCCCTGGCCTGGTGGCTGATTGCGCTGATCACGGGTCGGCCGGTGGCGCCCTGGCTGATCCCGGGCGAGGCGTGGCCGCTGCTGTTCGGCCTGGGGCTGGTCGCCGGGGCGCTGGCGCTGCAGGCGTTCTATGCCGGCGCGCGAAGGATCGGTGCGGCCCAGGCGTCGCTGGTCAGCACGGTCGAACCGGTGTACACCATCAGCCTCGCCGCACTGCTGTTGGGTGAGTCGCTCACCGTCGTGCAGCTTGCCGGCGGTGCGCTGGTCATCATTGGTGTCGTCATCGCGCAGACCGGTCGATCGAGGGGCATTCAGAGATGAGGCTCACATGAAGCTCGTTTCGTTCCGCACCCAGGCGGCCTTCAGCGGCGAACCCGGGCGCGCCGACCGCCTGGGCATCGTCGCCGGCGAGCGGGTGGTGCCGAGCTCGGCGCTCGCAGCCGAGGTGCCGCAGACGATGGCCGAGCTGCTGGCCGACTGGCCGGCGGGCGTGGCCGCCCTCCAGGCGGCCGTGGCGGCCGCGGGCTGGGCAAGCGGCGCCGCGGCGGAGGGGCTGGAACTGGCCACGGTCGAGCTGCTCGCGCCCGTGCCGCGGCCGGGCAAGATCGTGGCCGCCGGCGTCAACTACCACAGCCACGGCGACGAGCAGAGCGTCGCGCCGCCCGACCATCCGGTGTTGTTCGCCAAGTTGCCTACAGCCGTCGTCGGCCATGGCGCCGGCATCCGCTGGTCGCCCGCGCTGACCGGCGCGGTCGACTTCGAGGCCGAGCTGGCGGTTGTCATCGGACGCCTGTGTCGGCGGGTGGCAGTAGCCGAGGCGCTCGACTACGTCTGTGGCTATACCTGCCTGAACGACGTCAGCGCGCGCGACCTCCAGTTCTCCGACAAGCAGTTCGTGCGCGGCAAGTCACTCGATACCTTCTGCCCCATGGGGCCCTGGCTGGTAACCGCCGACGAGATCCCCGACCCGCAGGCGCTGCGCGTCCGCTGCCTGGTCAACGGCGAGGTGATGCAGGACGCCTCGACGGCCGAGATGGTCTTCGGTGTTGCCGAACTGGTCAGCTTCTGCTCGCAGGCGTTCACGCTCGAACCGGGTGACGTGATCGCGACCGGTACGCCGGCCGGCGTGGGCTGGTTCCGCGAGCCGAAGCGGATGCTGGGCGACGGCGACGAGGTGGTCGTCGAGATCGAGCGCATCGGCCGGCTCGTTAATCGCTGCCGTGAAGAGCCAATCGCCCTGGGCTAGAGTCGCCGCATGCCCGATCTGCCGACTGGCACGGTCACCTTCATGTTCACCGACATGGAAGGGTCGACGAAGTTGCTGCTCGAGCTGGGTGCGGAGGCATACGGCGCCGCCCTGGCCGAGCATCGGCGGTTATTGCGCGACGCTTTTGCGCGCCACGGCGGCGTCGAGGTCGATACCCAGGGCGACGCGTTCTTCATTGCCTTTGGCGACGCGGCCGGTGCGCTCGAGGCGGCGGACGAGGCGCAGAGATCCCTCGCTTCCGGTCCGATCCGCGTCCGGATGGGACTCCACACAGGCACCCCGCACCTGGGTCCCGAGGGCTACGTTGGCCAGGATGTGCACCTCGGAGCGCGGATCGCCGCCGCCGGCCACGGTGGCCAGGTGCTGCTGTCAAGGGCGACGCGCGAGGCTGTCGATGGCGACGGCGATATGTCCGACCTGGGTGAGCACCGGCTGAAGGACTTCGGCGCACCGGTGTGGATCTACCAACTCGGCACCGAGCGCTTTCCACCGCTGAAGAGCATCACCAACACCAACCTGCCCCGCCCGGCGTCCTCCTTCGTCGGCCGCGAGAAGGAGGTTGCGGAAATCGGCGCGCTCCTACGTGGCGGCGCCCGGCTGGTGACGCTAACCGGCCCGGGCGGCACCGGTAAGACGCGGCTGGCGATCGAGAGTGCCGCCGTCCTGGTGCCCGACTTCCGCAATGGCGTCTTCTGGGTGGACTTGGCGCCCCTGCGCGATCCGGCTCTGGTGTCTGGCACGATCGGCCAAACCCTCGGCGCCAAGGACGGCCTGGCGCAGCACATCGGCGAGCGCCAGATGCTGCTCGTGCTCGACAACCTGGAGCAGGTCGTCGAGGCTGCACCGGGGCTGGCCGAGCTGGTCGAGGGCTGCCCCAACCTCCGACTGCTCGTGACCAGTCGCGAACGCCTGCGGGTCAGTGGCGAAGTCGAGTATGCCGTGCCGCCGCTTGCCGAGCAGGAGGCGATCGAGCTCTTCACGGCCCGATCGCAACTCGCCTCTGATGACACGATCGCAGAGCTTTGCCGGCGCCTGGACGACCTGCCGCTCGCGGTCGAGTTGGCGGCTGCTCGAACGAGCGTCCTGTCCCCGACCCAGATCCTTGAGCGCCTGTCGACGCGGCTCGATCTCCTCAAAGGGGGCCGTGACGGCGATGCCCGCCAGCAGACGCTGCGCGCCACGATCGAGTGGTC
The DNA here is from genome assembly GCA_963704145.1 of uncultured Chloroflexia bacterium. Lineage (GTDB taxonomy): Bacteria > Chloroflexota > Limnocylindria > Limnocylindrales > CSP1-4 > JALYGJ01. The sequence continues at coordinate 461,706 of CAVPHB010000006.1, read as the reverse complement.
GTATGACCTTCTTCCGGACGAGGAGAAGGCTCTGTTTGCGCACTTATCAGTCTTCGCCGGCGGCTACTCGCTCGAGGCCGCGGAAGAGGTCGCCGAGGCCGGCCTGGACGACCTCCAGTCATTGGTCGATAAGAACCTCCATCGCCACACGAAGGACCGGTTCTGGATGCTGCAAACGATCCATGAATATGCGCGCGAACGATTGGACGCTGCCAGTGACGCGGACGAGATACGACGCCGACACGCGGACTGGTTTCTTGCGCTGGCGGAGGAAGCCGAGCCACACTTGGACACGAACCCCGAAGTGTGGCTGGGACGGCTGGAGCAGGAGCACGACAACATCCGTGCGGCTCTCGATCGATTCGAGTCAGCGGGGGACTTGCAGGCTGCCCTGCGGCTTGCGGGAGCGGTGGCCGCCTTCTGGGAGGGGCGACATGTGGCGGAGGGTCGTAATCGGCTGGAGAATCTTCTGTCCGGCGATAGTGGCCCGACCATTGCGCGCGCCAAGGCCCTCGTCGGCGCGGCCTTGCTGGCACGCCAGAGTGGCGACGCTCAAGCGGCCAGGCTACGTGCCGAGGAAGCTCTCGCGTCGTATCAGGAGCTTGGCAGTGCATGGGGAACCGCCAACGCTGGCGTGATGCTTGGTCTGGCACTCGCCGACGGAGGCGACTTCTCGAAAGCCAGACAACTCTTCGAAGACAGCGCCCAACTGTTCCGCGACGTAGGTGATCAGGCCAACACACTGTTCGCCACTCGCCTCCTAGGGTGGATGCACGAGGAACTCGGCGACCTTGAACGGGCCCGCACAGTGCACGAGGACAACCTTCGTCGAGCGCGAGCGCTGGCGAATAGACAGATAGAGGCGCAAACCCTGACCGCCCTGGCGTACTACGCCCTCGAGAATGGCCGGGCGCTGGACGCGGTATCGATGATCAAGGACGCCTTGCGCATCGACCGCGCCCGGGGTTCGGACCTCCAGACCGCGTATGACCTCGTCCGCTTCGCGCGCGCTCTCGCCGTCGCCGGGGGAGCAGCGGCAAATGCCACCCGGCTCCTCGCCAGCGCGGAGGCTCTGCGCGTGGAGATCGGTGCTGGCATGCCGCCATTTCTGGCAAAGATCAGCGACGAGACGCACACGTCGCTGCAGGCTCAGCTCGACGAAGCCCCCTTTGCTCAAGCGTGGAAGCAAGGGCGCGCGATGAGCGCAGATGATGCGGTCGCGCTAGCTCTCGAATCAGAGCCTCATGTCTAAGGACCTCCCGACTGGCACGGTCACCTTGCTGTTCACCGACATCGAAGGGTCAACGAAGCTGCTGCACGAGATGGGTGCGGAGCCGTACGGCGCCGCCCTGGCCGAACATCAGCGGCAGCTGCGCGCGGCTTTCAGCAGCCATGGCGGCGTCGAAGTCGATACCCAGGGTGACGCGTTCTTCTATGCGTTCGCTGACGCTCGGGCCGCCGTGGCTGCAGCCGGCGAGGCCCAGCAGGCACTGACCAGTGGGCCGACCAGCGTCCGGATGGGCCTGCACACCGGCACGCCGCACCTGAGTGCCGAGGGCTACGTGGGCGAGGACGTCCACCTCGGCGCGCGGATCGCCGCGGCCGGCCACGGCGGCCAGGTGCTGCTCTCGAAGCAGACGCGCCAGCTCGTGGGCGACAAGCTCGAGCTGTCCGACCTGGGCGAGCACCGGCTGAAGGACTTCGCCACTCCAGTATGGGTCTACCAGCTCGGGAAGGAGCGCTTCCCGCCGCTGCGCACCATCTCGAACACCAACCTGCCCCGCCCGGCGTCCTCCTTCGTCGGCCGCGAGCACGAGGTTGCCGCCATCGGCGCGCTGCTCAACGACGGCGCCCGGCTCGTGACACTCTCCGGTCCGGGCGGGACGGGCAAGACGCGCCTTGCTATCGAGGCCGCCGCCGAGCTCGTGCCCGACTTTCGCAATGGCATCTTCTGGGTGGACCTTGCGCCGCTGCGCGATCCGACCCTGGTCACGGAGCTGATAGGCCAGACCTTGGGCGCCAAGGACGGCCTGGCCGAGCACATCGGCGAGCGCCAGATGCTGCTCGTGCTCGACAACCTGGAGCAGGTGGTCGAGGCCGCCGCCGACCTGTCGGTCCTGCTCAACGCATGCGCCAACCTGCGTCTGGTGGTCACCAGCCGCGAGCTGCTGCGCGTGCGCGGCGAGGTCGAGTATGCCGTTCCGCCCCTCGCCACACCCGAAGCGGTCGAGCTGTTTGCTGCCCGCTCGGGCCTGCAGTCCAACGAAGCGATCGGCGAGCTATGCCGCCGGCTGGACAACCTGCCGCTCGCGGTCGAGCTAGCCGCCGCCCGAACGAGCGTCCTATCTCCCGCTCAGATCCTGGAGCGCCTCTCGAATTGGCTCGACCTCCTCAAGGGGGGCCGGGACGCCGATCCCCGTCAACAGACCCTGCGCGCGACGATCGAGTGGTCGCACGACCTTCTTGGTGACGAGGAGAAGGCGCTGTTTGCGGGCTTGTCAGTCTTCGTCGGCGGCTGCACGCTCGGATCGGCCGAAGCGGTTTGCGACGCCGACATCGACGTTCTTCAGTCGCTCGTCGACAAGAGCCTGGTTCGCCACGCAGACGAGCGCTTCTCGATGCTCGAGACGATCCGCGAGCACGCGGTCGAGCAACTCGAGGTGTCGGGCGCGGCCGAGCAGCTGAGGCGTCGCCACGCGGAGCACTTCCTGCTACTGGCCGAAGAGGCGGAGCCGAACCTGCTCGCTGTGGGGAGGGAACGCTGGCTCGACAGGATGGAGAGCGAGCACGACAACCTCCGAGCGGCCCTCGACCACCTCGAATCCTCGAACGAGACGGAACGGGCCCTGCGATTGGCTGGAGCGATAGCCGAACTCTGGGACCAGCGCGGCCACCACGTCGAGGCTCATCGTCGGCTCGCGCGCCTGCTTCGCGACGACGAGCGCCCGACGGCCGCCCGGGCCAAGGCTCTGGACGGAGGGTCAATGCTCGCTGCCAAGTCTGGAGACATGGAGGCAGCGGCGCGTTGGGCAGAGGAAGCGCTCGTGCTCCATCGCTCGTTCGGGAACTCGAGCGGCATAGCGACCTCCCTGTGGCAGCTCGGGAGTCTGCACAACGGCCAAGGAGACTACGTCAAAGCGGAGCAATACCTGATCGAGAGTGTCCGCCGGTTCAGCGAGGTCGGCGACGACGTTTCCCTGATGTGGGCGACGCGCACCCTGGCCTTCGTCTACAGAACCAGTGGCGACAACAAGCGTGCTCGACCGCTGTACGAGGAGAGTCTTCGGGGGGCACGTGCGCTGGGCGACGAGACTCTCGAGGCGGCATTGCTGGGTGCGCTCGCGAGCATCGCCGTCGAGGAGGGTCGGGTCGATGACGCGGTCGCGATGGCGAAGACGGGTCTTCGGCTACAGGCAGACTCGGACGATCGCATTGCTGCCGAGGCGAGACTATGCAGTGCCGCCCGCGTTCTCGTCGCCGTGGGCCAGGCCGCGATCGCTGCCAGCCTCCTGGCTCACGCCGATTCCGTGTACGAGGAAACGGGCGCCAGGGAGCCATGGGTCACCCGAATGAACTCGAAGACGCTCGTGAGCATCCGCGAGCAGCTTGACGAGGCCGCCATCGCGGAGGCGTCGGCGCTAGGGGCGAAGCTGACTGCCGGCGAGGCCGTCGCGCTAGCGGTCACCGCCATGGACGAAGCTGGCGAATCCAGTCATGTCTGACGGGCTGACGATCCTCGTCGTTGATGACGAGCCAGCCTGGGTGGGTGCGCTGGGTGCCGTGCTGGGTAAGGCCGGACATCGCATCGTCGCGGCCTACGACGGCGAGCAGGCGCTGCGCCGCTTCCGCGCCGAGCGGGTCGACGCCGTGCTGCTCGACCTGGCCATGCCCGGGCTTGATGGCGCAGAGGTATGCCGGCAGATCCGCGGCGAATCGGACGTGCCCATCCTCATCGTCTCCGGTGAGCGCGACCGATCCGTGCCGGCCGAGCTGCTCGATCTGGGCGCGGACGACTACGTGCGCAAGGGCACGCCGTCAACCGAGCTGCTGGCGCGCGTCCGGGCCGTCGTCCGCCGCCGCGCCCAGGGGGCAGCTGCCGCTCGGGTCGAGGATGGCCAAGCCGGCTGGCAGCTCGACCTGCGCCGCCACGAGATCCGTTGGCGCGAGCAGCTGGTGCCGGCAACGGCGATCGAGTTCCGGCTCCTGGCCGCGCTCGTCGAGCGGGTCGGTGAGCTCGTGCCGCACGCCGACCTGCTCGCGGCCGGCTGGCCGCAGGTGCCCGATCCGGATCCGCTGTGGCTCAAGCCTCACCTCGCCCGGCTACGCCACAAGCTCGACGAGATCGCGGCCCCGTTGCCGACGGCCGTGCGTGCTGTGGGCTATCGGCTGGAGGCCTGAGCGCGGATCAATCGTTTCCGGCGTCGCTCGGGCGGACGAGACGGAAGCCGATGACCAGCACGCCGATGACGATCAGGATGATTGGCCAGTACGAGATCAGGTCAGTCGCCCGGCCACCGGTGGCCAGCGCGCCGCCGATCGCGAACAGGATCGTGCCCGGCACCAACGGCCAGAAGTGCCGTTCCTTCATGCGCAGCAGGTAGCTGACCAGCCAGATGAAGAGGAACCCGGCCCCGAGCGACATCAGCACCGCGGCGCCCGCCATCTCGCCCGTATACGTAGCGCCGAGGACGACCCCAACACCGACCCCGGTGACGATCGAACCGCCGACCAGCGCGCCGTAGGTGCGGTTGACGGCGAAGATGGCCAGCAGCCCGATGCCGATGACCAACACGACATAGCGGCCCAGGTCGGGCACGAACTGGGCGATCAGCAGCCCGGCGCCGATGATGATCAGCACCACGCCACCGACCATCGAGTCGCGGTTGCTCCTCCGGCGCGACGCCGGCGGTTGGACCTCGTCCATGGTTTGCCCTCCCCTTTCTCTATCCCGTGCCGGAGAGGGTAGGCAGCCGCACGGTCAGACACGAGGGCCGAATGGCACTAGTCGAAGCCGGGCGCCCGCCGCGTCGGGCTGCGCAGCCTGGATGCGCAACCTGATTGCCACCGAAGGGATACCGCGGCGCCGCTGACCGGCGGTCGGCCTGCGCCTAGCGTTAGCCCATGAGCGATTTCTCAGTCAGCCAGTTCCTTTCCTCGCGTGACGCGGGCGGGCCGGTCACGTGTGCCGCGTGCGGCTGCCGACTGGTCGCCCTCACCGGCAAGCTCGACGGCGCGTACCGCCACTACCCGTCCCTCAAGTCGGGCCAAGATGCCCGCGGCTGCCGTCCGCGTTGCGTCGATGCGCTGCACGACCACGACGGCCGAGTCCTTCTTCCGGCCCGAACCGGTGACGGGCCGCCACAGATCCACGGCGCCACTGCCTGACACGCCGTGCCGGGCTCAGCGCGCGGCAGGAAGCTCGAGCACGAATTGGCTGCCCCGCGGCGCGCGGTCCTCGGCGCGTAGATCGCCGCCCATCGAGCGGGCCAGGTGGCGCGCTGCGAAGAGCCCGATGCCGGCGCCGCGCGGCGAATCGTCGAGGCGCACGAACGGCTCGAAGATCCGCTCACGCCACTCGACCGGTATCCCCGGCCCGTCGTCGGTGATCGCCACGAATACCCGATCGCCCACGCGCCACCCGTAGATGTCGATCGAGCCGTCGGGCGGCGCGTACTTCGAGGCGTTCTCGAGCAGGTAGCCAAGCAGCCGGTGGAGCATGTCGGCAGACGCGGTCGCGCTCAGCGGTCGCTCCCGGATAGTCGGCCGTCAGCCTGCTGGCCGCGGAACAGCGGCGCCAGCTCGCGCACCGTCTCGTCGACCACCTGGGCGACGTCGAGCGCAACGACCGGTCCGCTGTCGGGCTGGAGCACGCGCAGGCTGGCCAGGATCGAGTCGACCGTCCGGTCCAGGCGGTCCACCTGTTCGAGCGCGCGCGCTCCCAATCGGCCGCCTCTGGAGCGGCCTCCTCCGCCGGTCGCCGCCGCGCGCGCCGCCGAGCAGCTCGACGTAGGCGCGGACCACCGCCAGCGGCGTGCGCAGCGCGTGGGTGACCACGGCGATCAGCGAGGCGCGCGCCTCATCGATCGCGCGCAGGCTCTCGACCTGCGCCTCGGCCTCGCGCTGCAGGCGGTTGCGCTCGACGATGCCGGCCAGCAGACCCGCCAGCGCCTCCAGGAAGCTCACGTCGCGCCGGGTGAACTCGCGCCGGCGAACGGTCTGCACGTTGAGCACGCCGACAACCTGGTCATTCCAGATAAGCGGCACCGAGCACATCGAGGTGAAGCGCGGCTCGTCCACGCCCCTGATCCAGTGGAAGCGCCGGTCACGGCGCACGTTGATGCTGGTCGTCGGCCGGCGACGCAGGGCGACCAAGCCGGTGATGCCCACGCCAAGCGCCAGCCGCGCGATGCCGACCTGTTCCGGATCCAAGCCCATTCGTCGCCGCCAGCGTCACGGCGCTGCCGTCGCGGTCCATCAGGTAGAGCGAGCAGACCTCGGCCTGCGCGGCGGCCGTGGCGCGGTCGACGATCGTGCCCATCAGCTCGTCCCAGGTGCGCGCCGAGCCGACCAGGCGCGCCACCTCGGCCAGGAACTCAAGATCCTCCAGGCGCCGCGCGTGCCGCGCCGGACGGCTCCGGGCTGGTCTGGATCCTGGACGTCATGGGGGTACGATAGCCAGCCAATGCGACAGGGAGGCTCCACCAGATGACCGAGACCCTCACCCGCGGCGCCATCAACCAGAGCGGCGCGCACGTCAACAAGGACGCCTACGCAGAGGCGCAGGACTTCCTGCCGCTCAAGGGCATCGACCATGTCGAGTTCTGGGTCGGCAACGCGCGCCAGGCATCGGCCTACTACCGCGCGCTGTGGGGCTTCACGCCGGTCGCCTTCGCCGGGCTCGAGACCAAGGTCCGCGATCGGGCCTCGTACGTGATGGTCCAGAACGACATCCGCTTCGTGATTACCGCGCCGCTCACGCCGGACGGCGAGATCGCCGAGCACGTCCACCGCCACGGCGACGGCGTCAAGGACATCGCCTTCGCCGTCGACGACGTCGAGAGCGCGTGGCGCGAGACGACCAAGCGGGGCGCGCTCAGCGTCATGGAGCCGACCGAGATCGACGGTGGCGAGGACGGTATCCTGCGCAAGTCGGCCGTGCGCACGTACGGCGAGGTGATCCACTCCTTCATCGACCGCAGCGACTACCACGGCGCTATTCGCGCCCGGCTATCGCAAGATCAAGAAGCCCGCGCGCGCAGCCGGCGGCCTGTCGCTGCTCGAGGTCGACCACTGCGTGGGCAACGTCGAGCTGGGCGACATGAACAAGTTCGTCGATTTCTACCGCGACGTCTTCGGCTTCAGCCAGCTGATCCACTACGACGACAAGGTCATCCACACCGACTACTCGGCGCTCATGTCGCAAGGTCATGACCAACGGCAACGGGCGCATCAAGTTCCCGATCAACGAGCCGGCCGCGGGCAAGAAGAAGAGCCAGATCCAGGAGTTCCTGGACTGGTACCTGGACGCGGGCACGCAGCACGTCGCGCTGCGCACCGAGGACATCGTGGCCACGGTTCGCCAGCTGCGCGAGAACGGCATCGAGTTCCTGGGCATGCCGCACGAGTACTACGCCGCGCTGCCCGACCGGGTCGGTGACGTCGGCGTGCCCATGGACACGCTCGAGGAACTGGGCATCGAGGCCGACCGCGACGAGGAGGGCTACCTGCTCCAGATCTTCACCCGCCCGATCCAGGATCGGCCGACGTTCTTCTTCGAGATCATCGAGCGCCACGGTTCACGCGGCTTCGGCGTGGGCAACTTCAAGGCGCTCTTCGAGGCGATCGAGCGCGAGCAGGCCAAGCGCGGCAACCTCTAGCTAGAGCAGGGACCAGCGGCAGTTGAGCAGCTCCGTCTCGCTGGGGGTGCTCCCGGCGACGAGCACGATGCGTGGCGTGACAGCGGGCTGGGCGGGAACGAGCCTGATGATCTGATCGCCGACCGACGTGTCGCGCGCGCCGCCGCCGGCGAGCGAGGGTCGGAACTGCAGCCCCAGGTCGCGCAGCAGCCGCAGGCTCGTGCCGCGGACATCGGCGACGGGCACCTCAATGCGCGCCAGGCGGCCCGCTGTGCCGCTCGGATGAACCTGCCCTGCCCGCGCTTGACGATCGGCCGGCCGCCACTCGGCCGCGTCGGTGTCGTGCTCGATCAAGAAGATCAGCCCCAGGTCGCGATCGGGCGCCGGCAGCCGCCCGATCCGCCAGCGCACCACGTCGCCGTCTGGCCGGACGCGCTGACCGTCGGTCGGATCGGAGATCGCGGAGCCCTGCCCGCGCAGGCGGGCGATGTCCGTGACCAGGTCATCGGACGCCAGCGCCAGTCCGGCAAATGCGGCCGGCGCTTCACCGAGCAGCCGGTTGAGATGGGCGCCCCACCACGATTTGCGCGCGAGCGACTGGTCGAAGACGCCCATCAGCTCGAGGTAGCTGTCGCCCAGCCAGATCAGCCGATTGAACGTGCCGTGCGCATCGTGCCGGCCGCCACCCGTCGCGCGCAGCCCGAAGTGCTGCCCGATCTCGGCCGCCGCGGCATCCGGGTCGGCGCAGGCGATGATCAGATGGTCGATCGCGACTAGCACCACCGGACTCTATCGGCCGCTGCGACGATCTGCCATCGTATGAGCCCGTGACACCTGCCCGGCGTGGACCCGTGCGACTGGCGCTGCTCGCTGCAGCGCTGATGGTGATGCCCACGCCGCCCGGCGCCCTCGGGGGCCAGGTAACGGCCGGCGCCCCCACGGCCCAGCCGCCACGGGCGCATCTGCTCGAGCCCGGCACTTTGAGCACGGTCGCCGTGCCGCTGAAGGTCTCGTGGCCGGCCGCAACGGCGCATGGGTCGCCCATCGATCGCTACCGGCTCGAGCACAGCCTGGACGACGGCCCGTGGTCGGCGGTGGCGCTGCCGAGCCGGCTGGCGCGCTCGGTCGTCGTGAAGCTGCGGCCGTGGCAGACAATCCGCTTCAGGGTGGGCGCGGCCGACCGGTCCGGCCAGCAGAGTGAGTGGGCGACCGCGCCGGCGCTGTGGCTGGCGGTGGCCCAGGAGGACGAGCAGGGCCTCAGCCTGTCGCCCGGCTGGCTGTCGGTCGCCCACCGCCGGGCCTTCGGCGGTGGTCGCGCGACGACGGCGGCGGCGGATGAGAGCGCGATCTTCACCTTCGACGGTCGCGAGGTGGGCTGGGTCGCCCAGCGCGGGCCGGGCCGGGGCAGAGCCGACGTCTACCTGGACGGATCCCTTGCCGCTACGGTCGATCTGTACCGCTCGAGCAACGCCCAGCGCCGTATCGTCTTCCGCGCCGCCTGGCCCACTGTGGGCACGCATACCTTGGAGATCCGCACCCAGGCCACAGCCGGACGGCCGATCGTCGACATCGACGCCTTCGCCGTGCTGACCGATCCGGCGACCGAGACGCTGGTCGGAGCCGGCGATATCGCCAGCTGCGCCCGGGCCGACGACAGCGACACGGCGGCCCTGGTCAGCGGCATCGCCGGCATCGTCTTCACCGCCGGCGACAACGTCTATCCGGACGGCAGCGCCCAGTACTTCGACGACTGCTACACACCGACCTGGGGCGCCTTCAAGGAGCGCACGCGCCCGGCACCGGGCAATCACGACTTCTACAACAACCCGGGCGCGGAAGCCTACTTCGCCTACTTCGGCGCCAACGCCGGGCCTCCCGGAAGGGGCTACTACAGCTTCGAGGCGGGCGCCTGGCGGGTCTATTCGCTGAACAGCGAGTGCGCCCCGGACTCGAGCTGCTACGGCGCCCAATACGACTGGCTGACACAGGACCTGGCGGCCGCGCCGCATCGCTGCGTGATGGCAATCTGGCACCGGCCGCGCTTCAGCTCCGGCGCGGGGCACGGCAGCTCGACGCGCATGGCGCCCTTCTTCCAACTGCTCCACGACAACGGCGCCGAGTTGGTGATCAGCGGCCACGAGCACAGCTACGAACGCTTTGCGCCGGCCGACCCGAGCGGCGCGGCCGATCCCACCGGCGGCGTGCGCCAGTTCGTGGTGGGCACCGGCGGCGTCACCCTGTACGGCCTGGCCACGGCGCTGCCCACCAGCGAGGTGCGCGACGCGACCAGCCAGGGCGTGCTCAAGCTCGACCTTGCGCCGGGCTCGTACTCGTGGCAGTTCGTCCCCGCGGACAGCGACACCTTCACCGACAGCGGCAGCGCCAACTGCCACTGACCGGCAGCGGCAACTGAAACGGCTCTAGACTCGCGGCGATGAAGATCGCCCATGCGCGCGAGCGCAATGCGCCCGCCGGCGCGCCGTTCCGATTGCATGCCGCGCTCGACCCGGCCGGCGGGCAATGGCTCGACATGGAGGTCGCCCGGCGCCGCGCCCTGCAGCGCGACGATCGGCTGGCCCACAACAGCGTGCTCTTTCGCCAGTCGATCACGACGCTCGACGACCACCTGGCACGCGGCCTGCGCGTCGAGGCGCTGCGCGAGCTCCTCGAGGGCTTCGGACCGGCAACCCCCGACCATGCCGAGGACGACGCGATCGCGGAGGTGGCGGACATGGCCTTCGGTCCGCCTGTCCTGCGCCCGGCCAGCCTGCGCGATTTCTACGCCTTCGAGCGCCACGTTGCCACGATGTGGACGCGGCGCGACCTGCCCATCCCAGGGGCGTGGTACCGGCTACCCATCTTCTACTTCAGCAACGTGTCCGAGATCCGCGCGCCGGACGAGCCGGTCTGGGCGCCGCGCGGCTCAGCCGAGCTCGACTACGAGCTCGAGATCGCGGCCCTGATCGACACGCCCGTGCGCGACGTGGAGGCCGCGCGCGCCGAGGAGGCGATCGGCGGCTTCATGCTGCTCAACGACTGGTCCGCCCGCGATCTGCAGCGCGACGAGACGACCGTTCGGCTTGGGCCGGCCAAGGGCAAGGATTTCGCCTCGACGCTTGGGCCGTGGCTGGTGACGCCGGACGAATTGGCCGATGCCCGGTCGGGCAAGGGCTACGACCTGCTGGCCACGGCGGAGGTCAACGGGCGTGAGCTGTCGCGCGGGCGGTGGAGCGACATCGCCCACAGCTTCGGCGAGATGATCGAGCGTGCCTCGGCCGACGTGCGGCTCGTGCCGGGCGACGTGATCGGCTCGGGGACCGTGGGCACCGGCTGCCTGCTCGAGATCAGGGACGAATTCGGATTTCGGGCGCTATCTCGCACCGGGTGACCGAGTCACTCTCCGGGTCGAGCGGCTGGGGGCGCTGTCCACGCCCATCGTCGAGCGACCGGCAGCCCAGCGCTGATGTTGACGCTGCTCGCCATCGCCGTCGCCGGGTTCATTGCCCAGCTCGTCGACGGCTCGCTCGGGATCGGCTACGGCGTCACGTCCGCCACCCTACTGCTCAGCCTGGGCGTCGCGCCCGCCCTCGCCTCAGCCAGCGTGCACCTGGCCGAGATCGGCGCATCGGGCGTCGCCGGCGCGGCGCACTGGCGGCTGGGCAACGTCGACGGCAGGCTGCTGCTCCTGCTCGGCGTGCCGGGCGGGATCGGCGCATTCGCCGGCGCGCTGGCCCTCTCCAGCCTCTCGCTCGACGCGGCCCGGCCGTGGGTGTCGGTGGTGCTGCTTGTCCTGGGCGTGGTCATAGTCGGCCGCTTTGTGCGCTCCCGAGGAAACGTCAGGACGTCGGCCCAGCCAGTGGTCCTGCGACGCCGTTGGCTGCTCACGCCGCTCGGCCTAGCCGGTGGCTTCATCGACGCGAGCGGCGGCGGCGGGTGGGGCCCGGTCACCACGTCGACCCTGCTGGCGGCCGGCAGGCTGCGCCCGCGAACGGTCATCGGCACCGTCAGCGGCTCCGAGTTCATCGTCGCGGTCTCGGCCAGCATCGGTTTCCTGGTCGCGCTGGGGGCAGCCGGCATCAGGTGGGACATCGTGGCCATGGTCCTGATCGGCGGCATCGTGGCCGCGCCCATCGCGGCGCTGCTCGTGCGCGCGTTCGACGAGCGCGCCCTGGGCGTCTCCGTTGGCGGCCTGATCGTGCTGCTCAACGTCGAGCGGGTCCTGGCCCTCTTCGGGGCTGACACATCGCTGGGCTTCGTAGCCCGACTGGTCGTGCTGGTCCTGGCTGTCGTCCTTGTTGCCTGGCTGCTCGTATTTGGGCGCACGTCGCCCCAATCCGCGCGGGCCGCCGACGCCGAGGCCACCTCGGCGAGCGAGGCGTCGACGACCTGATCACCGGCCGATCCGCTCAAGATGAAGGCCGAATTGGACCTGTTGACACCTACAATCGAAACGTCGGGCCCCAGAAGCATCCTGGTCGAACAGATCTGCGCTCGATTGTCCGCTGGAGGAAAGATGCCACTGATCAGGGCGCTGCGGGGGTGGATCGGGCGGCGAATGGAAGTCCCCGAGATGTCCTCCCCGCACTCCGAGACGTACCGCGGCGACGTGTATCACGACCTGGGTGCCGGTGCTGGCGTGAACTGGGGCGGGCTCCTGTGGCTCGTGCTGTTGCTCGTCGCCCTGCCGTTGATCATTTTCCTGGTGAGCGTCGGCATCGTCTACGAGGGCGTCATCCGCGTCGACCGTTCTCGAAGATTGCCGTCCGCCGCTCACTGGACCCTAGCCACCGCCGGGACAATCGCCGTGGCCGTGCTGGTGTCTGTCGCCTACCGCTGGCTGTTCAACACACCGCTGATTTGAGGGCCAACGCGAGCGCTTCTCGGTAGACTGACGGCCACTGCTCTAGGAGGCCCAGCCCGGGCATGTTCTACGTCAGTCGTGGCAACGTCCCGCACAAGCGCCACACCCAGCATCGCGCGCCGGACGGCTCGCTCTACGCCGAGGAGCTCTTCGGCATGGAGGGCTTCACCGGCCGCAGCTCGCTGCTCTACCACCTCGTGCCACCGACGCAGACGCACCAGATCGAGCGGGTGCGCGACGTGCGTGTCGAGGCGGTCGACGACGGCCTGCACCGCCATCGGCTGGTCAAGACCGCGGCCGTGCCGGCGACAGGCAACGTGCTCGACGGGCGGGTGCCGCTCTTCTTCAACAGCGACGTGCTGATGGGCGTGGTCAGGCCGACCGAGGCGCTGCCCGAGAACGTCTTCTATCGCAACGGCGAGGCCGACGAGATGCTCTTCGTCCACGAGGGCCAGGGGGTCATCGAGACCAACTTCGGGCCGCTGCGCTACGGACCGGGCGACTACATCGTCATCCCGATCGGCACCACCTGGCGGGCGACCCAGGACTGCCGGACTCGGAGCAGCGCATGCTCTACCTCGAGTCGCCGTCCGAGATCGTGCCGCCGCAAGCGCTACCGCAACGACTGGGGCCAGCTGCTCGAGCACGCGCCCTTCAGCCAGCGCGACATCCGCGTCCCCGACGAGGTCGGCGTGCGCGACGAGACGGGCGACTTCGTCATCTGGGTCCGTCTTCGCGGCCGGATCACCGCCTACCACTACCACCACCATCCGTTCGACGTCGTCGGCTGGGACGGCTACCTGTTCCCGTACATCTTCAACATCGGCGACTTCGAGCCGATCACCGGCCGCGTCCACCAGCCGCCGCCGGTCCACCAGACCTTCGCCGGCCGCAACTACGTCGTGTGCTCGTTCGTGCCGCGCAAGTTCGACTACCACCCCCTCGCCATCCCGGCGCCGTACAACCACTCGAACATCAACTCGCGACGAGGTCATCTACTACGTCGCCGGCAACTTCATGAGCCGCCGCGGCGTGGAGATCTCAGTCGTTCACACTGCACCCGGCGGGCATCCCGCACGGCCCGCATCCGGGCACGGTCGAGGCCTCGATCGGCAAGGAGGCGACCGAGGAGCTGGCGGTCATGGTCGACACGTTCCATCCGCTCAACATGACGCGCGAGGCGCAGCCGCCTCGAGGACGAGTCGTACCCCTATTCGTGGCTGCCGCCCGAGAACGCAGACGAGCAGGCGCACGAGCTCGTCCGAGCGCGGACCGGAGGCCTTCCCCGACTGATGGACGCTGACACTCACCGCCCGCCTCGATGCCGTCGAGGAACGGCTCGCCGACCACGCAAGAAGGCGAAAAGCCGGCCGGCCTGACCGAGCCCGACCCGGACGGCACCGAGCGCTGGGAGGCCGGCCAGGTCTGGGCGCACATCGCCGAGTTCGTGCCCTACTGGCAGCGCCGAGCTCGAGTCGGTCGTCGACAGCCTACGACGGGGACGCCGGTGCCCTTTGGGCGGACCAAGGCCGATCCCGATCGCATCGACAGGCATCGAGGACGGTCGCCACGAGCCGATCGCAGCGCTGATGGCCCAGGTCCATGACAGCATCGCGACGCTGCAGGGCTTTCTCGCCGGCGCTGAGCGACACGCAATGGCAGGCGGTCGGGCGCTTCACGCGCCGACTGGGCGAAATGGACGTCGAGGCCATCGTCCGCGCTTCGAATTGGCCCACCTCGAAGAGCACGCGGAGCAGCTCGACGGCCTGCGGTGAGGGTCTACCTCGAAGTCGGTCGCCAGAAGACCTTCGCCTCGGCCGTTGATTGGCCGGGCTGGAGCCGCGCCGCAAGACCGAGGAACTAGCCGTCGCAGCCTTGGGTAAGCTACGCGTCGCGCTACGCCGCGGCGCGATCGGGCTGACCAGTCGCCAGTCTGGCTGGCCCGCCGGTTCATCGAGCTCGAGATTGTCGAGCGGCTGGTGGGCAACGAGACGACCGACTTCGGTGCCCCGGGCGGTGATCGCACGGTTCGATCGCGAGCCGGTCGACGACGCGGAACTCGACCGTCGACTCAAGCTACTCACGGCGGCCTGGAGCGCGCTTCGATCGTTCGGCTGGACCGACGCGACGCGGCAAGACTCTGGCCACCGGGCCGCGTGGTGGCGGGCGCTCGCTGGACAAGATCCTCGGCCACGCGATAGAGGCGGATCGCGCCTACATCGCCGCTCTGGCGAGCGCGCGCGCCAGGCGATCGCGCCAGCTTGGCTCGAGGTGCACGCCGCACTTCTATCGAGCGCTCGCCCGCGAAACGCGCGGCGAGCTACCCGAGGTGGGGCCGCGCGGCGGTGAGCGTTGGCCGGCGCGCTACGCCATCCGTCGCTCGGCCTGGCACGCGCTCGACCACGCCTGGGAGATCGAGGACCGCCTCGCTGGCCGGCTAGCTCAGCGCTCGGCCGCGGCCCTCGCGCAGCACGCTCATGAGCATGAAGATGACGTTCGCCGGCCGCTCGGCCAGGCGGCGCATGTAGTACGGGTACCACTGCGTGCCGTAGGGCACGTAGACGCGCACGGTCCAGCCCAGGCCGACCAGCCACTCGTGCAGGTCGCGCCGCACCCCGTAGAGCATCTGGAACTCGAAGCGCTCCGGGCCAATGCCGTGTTCCTGTGCGAACTGCACGCGCGTGCCGCAGCAACCGCTCGTCGTGCGTCGCCAATGCCGGGTAGCGCCCTTCGAGCAGCAGCTTCTCCATCAGCACGCGGTAGCTGTCGTCGACCTCTTCCTTGCGCGCCGAAGGCGACCGCGGCCGGCTCGTCGTACGCGCCCTTGCACAGCCGGACGCGGATCTGCTCGCGGTTGAGCTGCTCGATGTCGGCCGCCGACCGGTGCAGGTAGGACTGGATGACCGCGCCGACGCTCGGGGTAATCAGCGTGCAGGGCACGGACGATGTCGAGCGTCGTCTGATGTCTTGGTGTGGTCCTCCATGTCGATGCGCACGAAGGCGCCGACCTGGCGCGCGCGGGTGACCACGCGCCCCACGTTCTGGTGGCAGAAGTCGGCGTCGATGTCGAGTCCCATCTGGGTCAGCTTCATCGACACGTTCGCCTCGAGCCCGCTCTGCGCGAGCGCGTCGAGCGTCGCGATGTAGCGATCGGCGGACGGCAGTCGCCATCTCGCGCGAGCTGACCGATTCGCCCAGCACGTCGACCGTCCAGCGCATGCCCTGTGCGCCGAGCCGCTCGAGTGCGGCAAGCGCGTCTTCGAGCCGATCACCGGTCACGAAGCGGCGAACCATGGCCCGGGTCAGCGGGAATGGCGGTCGCCAGCCGGGCCAGCGAGCGCCGGTGCGAAGCCCACAGGAAGAAAGCGCGCGACAGACGAGCTGGGAGGTCGCGCAGGCGATTCCGCGCCGCGCGCGCATGCGCCTCGGCCTCATGCCGGCGCGCTCAACTCGGCCACGATCGTCTGCGCCGGGATGACGCCGTCGAGCCGCCCGTCGGGCTGGCGATAGAGCCGGCAACCGAGGTTGATGGGCAGCTCGGCGGGCGGGGGAACGACGTCGTGCCCGTCGATGCGCATGGTCGGCGAGCCGTGGAAGCCGAGGCCGGCGGCATTGTCGATGTCGCTGACGTAGACGCGGTCGATGGCCGGCGTGGTGCCGTTGTTGGCCAGCGCCTGGCGCGGCGATCTCCTCGGCCCGTTCGGCGTGCGGGCAGTCGAGCGTGGCCAGCAGCTCGACGCGCATCTGCGTACCACTGTGGCTCCGCTTCAGCCATTGCGTGACCCGCTCAGGTGGCGCTCAGGCAGTCGACCACTTCGTCGGGCAGCCCGGGCTGGCCGCTGTCGCCCTCGCCCGTGACGAAGTCGTACGGCGATGCCTGACCACTGGCCGGGCAGGCCGAGGTAGGTGGTCGGCGGTCCATCACCTACGAAGCCGGTCCAGTCGGGCGATTCGTAGCCGAAGCTGTCAACGGCGCGACCGCCGAAACGCCCTTGTATCTGATCGCGTGCGCCTCTCGATCAGCCAACGGCCGCGGAAGGCCGCGTCGCTCGACCAGCGCAGCGCGCACGTACCAGCGCTCGACGACGTCGTAGTGCGGCTCGATCATCCAGGGCGCGTCGGGGCCGGTGAAGTAGCGCATCTCGGTCACGCTCCACGGGCCGTCGACGCCCATGTGGCCGTCGAGAATGGCGAGGCCCTCGTCGTACTCGGGGGTGCCGGGCGACGGCCGAGCCAGCCGTTGACGCAACCCTCGGTGGGCAGGCCGATGGCCCCCGTCGGCGGCGCCTCCGACGGCGGGATAGGCGAGGCGGTCGTCAGCGGGAGCTCGGTCCCGGTCGGCGCTGCGGTTGGGCTGGGCGTCGGCTGGGCAGTCGGGCTCGATTCCGCCGTCGGGGCCGGCTCGGCGGTTGGTGGCGCGGCGGTGGGCGGTCGGCTGCCGCCGGGCGGGTAGGTGGTGATGGCCACCGGCTCCTTGTAACAGCCGAGCAGCGTGGTCAGCAGCAGCGCCGTGTGCAGCGCCCGGGGACGGTCGGCCGGACCATCACTCTGGGGCGGTCTCCGCCTCGAGGTTGCGGCCGAGCTCCTCCGTCCGCCGATAGGCCGCCCAGACCGCCTCCGACAGCACGGTCCGCAGGCGACCCGACTCGAGCTCGTGCAGCGCCGCCGCGCTGGTGCCGCCGGGCGAGGTGACCATGTTGCGCAACTGGGCCGGATGCATGCCGCTCGACTTGGCGAAGAGAGTGCTGCCCTCGAGTGTCTCGATCACCAGGTCGTGCGCGACATGGCGCGAGAAGCCCAGGTGGACGGCTGCGTCGATGAGCGCCTCCATGACCAGGAAGACGTAGGTCGGCCCGGTGCCGCTGACCGCGGTGGCCATGCCGACCAGCTTCTCGTCGTCGACCTGCGAGCTCGACCCCCAGGCTGCCGAGCAGCACGCGTGCCTGCTCGCGCTGCGTCTCGGTCACCTCGGGCGTCGCGTACCAGACGGTCATGCCGCGGCCGAGCTGGGCCGGCGTGTTGGGCATGGCGCGCACGATCTGGCGGTGGCCGAGCGCGTTGGCCAGGGCGCGTCGTCGTCGCGCCGGCGATGATGCTGATGACCAGTCTTGCCGTCGCTCATGCGCGGCGCGAACTCACGCCCGACGCGCGCGAGCATCTGCGGCTTGATGGCCAGCACGACGACATCGGCGTGTCTCCACCGCGCTGGCGTTGTCCTCGACCGTGCGGATGCCGTAGCTGCTGATCAGCTCGGTCCGCCGCTCGGCGCGCGGATGGCTGGCGATGATCTGCTTCGGCGCGACCTGCTTGCCGCGCAACAGGCCGGCGATCATCGCCTCGGCCATGACGCCCGAGCCGATCGTTGCGATGGTGGCGTCCGTGAGCGGCATCGCGGCCGAGTATAGGCGCGGACCCTGGAGCGGCCGTGTTCTGCGACGGGTCCTGTCTAGGCGGTCGTGGCCGGCGGCTTCGGCCTGGCGCTTCGCGCCCTACGGCCTCGCACCGACGCGGCCGACCGCGTCACCCGTCTCGGTCCGCGCCACCCGCCCAGGCGAACCCGCGTCACCCGTCTCGGTCCGCGCCACCCGCCCATGTGAACCCGCGTCACCCGTCTCGGTCCGCGCCACCCGCCCATGTGAACCCGCGTCACCCGTCTCGGTCCGCGCCACCCGCCCAGGCGAACCCGCGTCACCCGTCTCGGTCCGCGCCACCCGCCCAGGCGAACCCGCGTCACCCGTCTCGGTCCGCGCCACCCGCCCAGGCGAACCCGCGTCACCCGTCTCGGTCGGGCGCCAGGCTAGCGCCGCTGCCTGGGCGGCTTCCCACGCCCTAGCCGCGGGCGTGCCACCGCCGTCAGCTACGCACGGGATGCGTAATGCAGTCGGCTTCGCCCGGATTTAAGATCACGTGCGCACGAGACGCGTGTTAGCCACCGGTGATGCATGAAGTGGTGTCATCTACGCACCCCATGCATACGTGAATGCCGGCCAGGGCAGTGGGACCGCCGCCCACGGTCAAACAGCCGCCGCCTGACGGTATCGGATCTGTCGCTGGCTGACGCCATCGTGTCTACCACGCACCGAACGCGTAAGCGGGACGATGGTCAAGGCGGGCCGCAGGGGAGCGGTTACTCAACGTGTGATGGGTCGGAGGCATCAATTGCCTGCCGTGGCATCTCCCAGCAGGAAGAAGCGGCTCGTCGTCCTGACCGAGGCCTGCGCGAAGCCCGCCGCCACGAACGCGGCCTCGAGATCGGTTGGCTCCCAATAGACCTTGACGATCGTGAATTCGCGGCCGTCGTCGAGACGGCGGACGGACATGTCGTCGGCCGGCGGCGGATGGTCGATGGCGCTCGACTCGGGAGTCACGTCGCGAATCGATGAACGCCAACCTGCCCGCCCGGTTTGAGCCAGCGCCGGCAGATGGCCAGGAACTCGGCCAGTCGGGCGCGCGGACACGTGGCTGAGCCAGAAGCCGCAGAATAGCGCGTCGACCTGGCGGTCCGGCTCGGCCCACGCATCGCGTACGTGGATATGCGCGCGCGCAGCCCATGCGCGACCAGACGCTGGCGGGCGAGTTCGAGCGGCTCCTCGACCGCGTCGTAGAGCCACAACTCGACGCCTTCTGGGCGAGCAGTGGCGACCACCAGCCGGTGCCTGCCGCGAGCTCGACGATCTCGCCCTCGAGCGGTTGGCCGTCGAGCCACAGCGTGGCCGTGTCCATGTCGGCGGCCCACGCCGCGTCGTCAATCACGCCGTGCGAGTAGCGCCCGCGGCGCAGGATACCAGTCGTCGTACTCGGCCGGCGCGGGCGGCGTAGTAGGCGCGCAGCTCGTCGTCCTCGACTTGAGCGGGCAGCTACAACGTGCGCGTCCGGGCCGGTCCGCTGTCGGTCAGACCGGTGGCGTAGGCCCTCGCGCAGCCGGAAGCGCAGGAACTCGTTGTCCTGGGCGCGGCCGATGCAGTCGGGGCACAGCAGGGCGTAGCCCTCGAGGTCCGAGTCGCCGATCGGGTCTGGTGGGGGCGGCCGCACCACAGGCAGTTGAACGAGGCCTTGTACGCGCGGCGCCTGGATCACGTCAACGTCCGGTGCCGACCGGCAGCCAGGCGTCGGCGGGCACGCTCGTCGCGTGAACTTAGCCCGGGTCGAACAGCTCGGCCAGGAGCGCGATGCCGTCCATCGACGCGCGGCCCCGGCCGGCTGAAATACGCCGAGCCGTCGAGCGCGTAGACCTCGCCCTCGCGGACGGCGCGCAAGGTCCTCCATCCAGTCGGCCGCATGGCGCGCCGCGCACGCCCACTCGTCCGCCGTTCGGGCAGCGTCGAAGCCGCACGGCATGAGCAGCAGCTGCTCGGGCTCGACGTCGCGCACGTCATCCCAGCGTCGTCTCGCGCGCCGGCTGGTCAGTACGCCGAGCAGATCCCAGCCGCCCGCCCGGCGCACCTGCTCGGGTACCCAGTGGCCGCTCGCGAACGGTGGCTCGAGCCACTCGAGACAGACGACCCGCCGCGGCGGCGATGCCCTCCAGCCGGCGCTCGAGCACGCGGTTCTCGATCCGCGCCAGGCGCTCGCGCAGCAGCTCGACAGGCCGACCGCCTCATCCTCGGCTTCGGCCATCGCGCCGACGGTGGAGATGGTGTTGAAGATGCCCTCGATCGAGGTCGGCTCGAGGCTGACCACCGTCGCATCGCTGTCCAGACAGCCGCACGGCATCCGACACCTCGCGGTAGCGACACCGCACAGACCGAGCACAGCTCCTGGGTCAGGATCAGGTCGGGCCGCGCAGCCTCCGAGCGCGTCGAGGTCGAGCGCGTAGATCGAGCTGCCGCCGTGAACCGACTGGCCGCGACGCGGTCGTTGATCTCGCGGCTGGTCGCGTTGGCCGGCCAGTTGCCGCGCCGGTGTCGGCTGTCATGCACCGGCACGTCGGCCGCTTCAGGCGGGTAGTCGCACTCGTGCGTCCGGCCGACCAGCTCGTCGCCCAGGCCGAGGTGCGAAGACGATCTCGGTCGCCGACGGCAGCAGCGAGACGATACGCATCGCCCGCAGAATAGGCCGTACTGACCCTGCGGCCTCCTGGAGTCGGCAGGCTAGGCTTTGAGGGTGGAGGGACAACGCGCCGTCGTCGTTGTCGACGGCATCTGGAAGCGGTTCGGTACGACCGACGTCGTCGCCGACCTGTCGTTCGACGTCCGCCCGGCGAGCTGCTCGGCTTCCTGGGGCCGAACGGTGCGGGCAAGACCACGACGATGCGCATGATCCTCGACATCATCCGGCCCGATCGCGGCGAGATCTCGGGTCTTCGGCGGGCGCCGGGCGTGGAGCCATCAGGTCCGCACCGGCTACCTGCCCGAGGACCGCGGGCCTGTACCGCGACGTGCCCGGCGCTCGACACGCTGGCCTACTTCGGAGCGTTGCGCGGGCTGTCCCTGTCGGCGGCGCGCGAGCGGGCCAGAGAGCTGCTGATCGAGGTCGGGCTGGGCGACGCGCTGACCAAGAAAGCGGGCGAGCTGTCGCGCGGCATGCACCAGAAGGCGCAGCTGATCGCGACGATCATCAACGAGCCCGACCTGCTCATCGTCGACGAGCCGTTCCAGGGCCTCGACCCGGTCAACGCGACGATGCTCAAGAGCCTGCTTGCTCGAGCAGCGCGACCGCGGCGCGGCGGTGGTCATGAGCACGCACGACATGGAGGACGCGCAGGTCCTGTGCGACCGGATCCTGCTCATCGACAACGGCCGCCGGCTGCTCTACGGCAGCGTCGCGGACGTTCGCCGCGCGTTCAGCGACGGCGCGGTCGAGGTGGTCGGCAAGCACCTGCCGACCGATGTCGACGGCATGCGCAGCGCCAGCCACGCCACGGTGCCTTTGACGGCGCGGTGCGCTACCTGCTGCGTGACGGCGTCACGGCGCAGGACCTGTTCCGCGAACTGGGCGATGGCCGACGCCGAGGTCGAACGCTTCGCGGTCGAGGCGCCCAACCTGGCCGAGATCTTCATCCGCGCAGTCGCCGGCGACGAGCGGGCGCGGAGCGTCGCGTGAGGACGTCTTTCGCGCGGCTGGTCTTCCTCGTGGCGCGACGCGACTACCTGCGCACCGTCCGCCGGCGCGGCTTCATCGCCGGCACCCTGCTGCTGCCCGCGGCGATGGCGCCATCTTCGCCGTGTCCGCCTTCCTCTCCGGCAGCGCCGCGCCGGGGGCTGATGAGCCGCTGCTGGTCGTCAACGAGCTCGCCCGTGGCGCTGCGCACCGACGCGGTCCTGACGCCGCATGTCAGTCCTGGTCAGCCAGGCTGAGGCCGACGCGCGCCTTGCCGACGGCACGGCCGTGGCGTACTACGTGGTGCCGGCCGGCTGGCCCGGGCCAGGCGACGTCCGTGTCGTCGTCGCCGACCGGCAGGGAACTGGCCGTCCGATCGACACGCTGCGCCCGCCAGGGTACGGAGCAGGCCGAGGTCGAGCTGCTGCTGCGCACCTCGCTCCTGCGCGCCGCCGGCCTACCCGACTCGACGCTGCTTCAGCTGCTGACACCGATCACGTTCGCTTCGCTGACCGAGTCCGGCCAACCCATCTCAGAGGCAACCGTCGTGGCGGCCTACATGTTGCCCTACGTCTTCACGCTGATCTTCGTGATGAGCATCTTCATCACCAGCGGCTACCTGCTCCAGTCGGTGACCGAGGAGAAGGAGAACCGCGTCGTTGAGATCGTTCTCAGCTCCATCCCCGCCCTGCCGCTGATGGCCGGCAAGGTCGCTCGGCTTGGGCGCGGCCGGCCTCACCCAGGTGGCGATCTGGCTGGCGACCGCGCTCGTCGCGCTGCCGCTGATCAACCAGCAGTTCTCGCTCGACATCGGCCTCTCGCCGCTGGCGATGGCATTGGCCGTGCTCGTGTTCTGCCTCGGCTACCTGGGCTACGGAGCCATCTTCGCCGCCGTGGGCGCGCTGGCGCCGGGCGCGCGCGAGGCCCAGCAGTACTCGAGCTTCTTCGGCTTCTTCGCCGTCATACCCATCGTCGCCACGCCGCTCTTCGTGAGCGATCCGGGCTCACCCATCGTGCTTGTGCTGGCTCTCCTGCCGCTTACCGCGCCGGCGGCCAGCCTGGTGCTGCTGGCGCTGCCGTCGACACCAATGATGCTCGTCGGGTTGTCGCTGATCAGCCAGCTGGTCTTCGTCGGCGTGGCCGTGTTCGCGGCCGGCCGCATCTTCCGCGCCACGCTGCTGCTCTACGGGGCACGGCCGAGCGTGCGCCGGATCATCGGGGCGCTGGCCTCGCGCGCCTAGCCCCGGGGGCCGATCAGGCGGGCGGCTTCCACATGTCGAGCGTCTGGCGCGTCGACTCCTTGTCCTTGAACCAGCGGGCGTTCAGCTCGGTGTAGGGCGCCTGATTCGGCGGGCAGTGAATCCTCGGGGAAGATGGCATTGACCGGGCACTCCGGTTCGCACGCGCCGCAGTCGATGCACTCGTCGGGATCGATGAACAGCATCCGGTCCACGCCCTGGTCGAAATGGATGCAGTCGACCGGGCAGACCGCGACACACGCTTGATCGATGACGTCGACGCATGGCTCAGCGATCACGTACGTCATCCGACCCTCCTGGTAAGCAAGTTGGCGGTCACTCGAGCGCGCCGATCGCGCTCATCTTAGCGAATGCTCAGCACGACCTGCGCGACCATCCCCCGCTCGGCATGGCCTGCCAGATGGCAGAACAGCTGGAGATCCTCCGCCGCCGGGACGGTGTAGATCACGGAGACCGACTCGCCCGATTGGAGCAGGACGCGCAACCCACCCGTCCCGGACGCGACGCTCGCCGGTGGCGCGCTGGCGAACGGGGCGCCGGCGGAGTCGCCAGCGCTTCTGCGTCCGCCCACGCCCGCTGGACCGCTGAGTCGCCGAGCACGAAGTCGTGCGCGACCAACCCACCGTTGATGATGTTGAAGCGGACGGTCTCGCCGGCGACGAGGTGCAGCGCGTTCGGATTGAACTGGTAGTCGCGCATGATCACGTTCACCGTGCGCGGGGCGTCGACGGTGCCCGGCTGAGCGATGACCGGCGCCGGGGCGGGTGCGCCGGCCAGCGAACCCCCCACTAGGACGAGCGTGACCGCCAGGCCGAGGCCGATGACAAGCACAACTGCTGGGGCGCGCGAGATCCTTGGCCGAGGGCGCGAGGGGATCGAGCCGCCTGGATCTCCGCTGTCGAGCACCCGCCAACTCTATGCCGACCGGCGCCCGAGCATCGTGCCGCGTCAGGCCAGCGGCGTGATCAGCTACCAGCGGAAGGGCATCACCTGCCACGCGTCAGCCGCCGTGCTCGAGCCTGCCTCCGCGCCGGGCCCGACGGCAAGCGCGAGCAGGACCAGGACGCCGATGTGGGCGGCCAAGCTCGCGCCGGCCGGCAGCCATCGGCTTGGGTCGAGCCGGAAGAGGGGCAACAATCCGGTGCGCATGGCTCTCCATTCCGTACACCTATTCGACGGGCGGCCGGCGGATGAACCCTGCCGGCGCCGCCAAATCTAGGCGGCCATGCTTGCTGGGCGGTCTACCGGGACTTCACGCCGACTTATTCGGCGTGCCTATTTCGGAACTGCGCAGCAGGTCGCTATGTCGCGCTGCTAGTGGCTCATGCCCATCGGCCTGTGGTCGGGGTCCAGGTAGCGCGGCGGGTCGTCCTTGAAGTCGAGCATGCAGCCACGCGAGCAGAAGTAGTAGACCTGGCCGTCGTGCTCGGCCGTGAACTGTGCGTGCTCGGTATCGACGTCCATGCCGCACACCGGATCGATTGCCTTGGCCATTGCTGACCTCCATGTATTGAGCGCCGGCTGCCGTCAAGAGGATAGGCGGCAGGACTATCCTGCGGCCGATGAGCCAGCAGCAACGCCCCAAGACCAAGGCCACCGAAGACCGCAAGCTGCTGCGCACCACGCCGTACGCCGATTCGAGCTTTCTCGACAGTGACGCGTGGCGGGCGTTGCGCATCATGGGCGAGTTCGTCGAGGGCTTCGATTCGCTGGCCGAGCTGGGCCCGGCGATCAGCATCTTCGGTTCGGCCCGCGTTGCGGCCCGAGCACCCCTATGCCCGCGCGGCCGAGGAGCTGGGCGGCAAGCTTGCCCGGCAGGGCATCACCGTCATCACCGGCGGCGGGCCGGGCATCATGGCCGCCGCCAACAAGGGCGCCGCGGAGGCGGGCGGCGTATCGGTCGGCCTGGGCGTAGAGCTGCCCCACGAACAGGCGATGAACGAGTGGTGCAACCTGACCCTCAACTTCCGCTACTTCTTCGTGCGCAAGACGATGTTCGTCAAGTACGCCCAGGGCTTCGTCATCTACCCCGGTGGATTTGGCACCTTCGATGAGCTGTTCGAGTCGCTGACCCTCGTCCAGACGGGCAAGATCGAGCACTTCCCGGTCATCCTGTTCGGCAAGCGCTACTGGCAGCCGCTGCTCAAGTGGCTGGCTGACCCGGTCGCGGCGGAGAGCATGATCGCGCCGGCCGACTTGGAGCTGTTGCGGCTGACCGACGACAACGATGAGGCGCTGGCCTGGATCGAGCAGTCGTTCGCCGAGGCGGATGCGGAACAGGGTGAGAGCCAAGCAAATCCGCGCGCCGACAATGCTTCGGACGCGATCCGGGAGCGTCGCCGGCGGCAAATGCGGCTGCCCGATTAGGGGCGGGGCAGCCCCCTAGACGTCGAGCAATTCGCGCAGCTGGAGCTGGCGCATCACGTCAGCGCGAGTGAGGAATCCGACAAAGCGCTCGCCGTCCATGACCGGTACCTGCTCCAGTTCGTGCTCGGCGAGCAGCTCGATCGCGTCCTGGACGCGATCCTCGGCGCGAACCGTGTACAGCCCCGCACGGCCGCCCATGACCTCGCCCACGCTGACCCGCGCGCGGTCGCCGACGGGCACCTTCATGATGTCGCCGACGGTCACGATGCCCACCAGCAACCCGTTTTCGTCGATCACCGGCAGCGCGCGCAGGTTGCTCGGCAGCAGGTAGTCCTCGATCAGGTCGGCCACGCTCAGGCCGGGCAGCACGCTGACCTCCACGGGCCGGACCACGTCTGCGGCGCGCACCCGGCTCAGGCGCGTCTCGAGCACGAGCTGCTGGACGCTGCTGGCGGCCGCGTTGTGCAGGAACCAGGCGATGGCGGCCAGCCAGATGCCGCTGATCACCGCGCCGTCGAAGAGCAGGAACAGTCCGTAGGCGAACAGGCCCCAGGCCACGAGCTTGCCGACGTTGGCCGCCCACTCGGTCGCGCGCCGGACACTGCCCGTTGCGCTCCACAGGATCGCGCGCAGGACGCGTCCACCATCGAGCGGAAAGCCGGGCACGAGGTTGAACAGGCCGAGCGCTACGTTGATGTAGACCAGGTAGTTGGCGACGAGGTCGAGCCTCGGCTCAGTGACCGCAATTCCCAGGAGGTAGCTCAGCCCGGCCAGGGCGAAGCTGGTCAGCGGTCCGACGATGGCGACCAGGAACTC
Source organism: uncultured Chloroflexia bacterium (assembly GCA_963704145.1). Lineage (GTDB taxonomy): Bacteria > Chloroflexota > Limnocylindria > Limnocylindrales > CSP1-4 > JALYGJ01. The sequence goes on along the minus strand of CAVPHB010000006.1, from coordinate 435,508 downwards.
GGTCGACGCCTCCTTGGCCTCGCCCCCCAGGTTCGAGACGCCGCCGAAGATGAACAGGGTGATCGAGCGTGCGTCGAGGCCCCGGGCGAGCGCGACGAAGGAGTGGGCCAGCTCGTGGATGAGCACCGACACGAACAGCAGCAACGTCGTCGCGGCACCGAGCAGCCAGTATTCCAGCGCCGGCAGGTGGGCAATCTCGCGCGGGAAGACGTACACGCTGAGCGACCAGGTCAGCAGTCCGAAGATGACCAGCCAGCTGTAGTGGATGCCGACCGCGATACCCCGGACGGTGAACAGTCGAATCGAGTTGTTGAGCATCGCGCGACCATAGCGCGCCTGCCAAATTCGGCTGCTAGGGTGACGATATGCGCGTTGCGGTGGCGACCGACCATGCCGGTCTCGCCCTCAAGCCGACGGTCATCGACTGGCTGACCGCGGCCGGCCATGAAGTGGTCGACTTCGGCGTCAACGACACGACCCCGGTCGACTACCCCGACGTCATCGCACCGGCGGCACGGGCGGTCGCCGCTGGCGACTGCGATCTGGGCGTCGTGCTCGGCGGCAGCGGCACCGGTGAGCAGATGGTGGCCAACAAGATCCGCGGCATCCGCTGCGTCGAGGCGGCCGATCCGGTCACCGCCCGACTTGGCCGCGAGCACAACGACGCCAATGTGATGGCGACTCGGCGCTCGGATCATCGGCCGCGAGGTGGCGCTGGCCTGCCTGGCGGCGTTCATCGACGGCCACTTCCAGGGTGGCCGGCACGCCCGCCGGGTGCACAAGATCGCCCAACTCGAGGCAGCCGAGCGCGGCTAGCCAACCCCCGAGACGACGGCCAGGTCGTGCAGCGCGAGGGCCTGGGCGAACGACGCGGCGGCGCCCCAATGCGCGGTCAGCCGGCGCACCTCCTCCTCCGCCGGCAGGGTCGGCCGGCTGTACATGCGCCCGACCGCCTTGCGCACGCCCAGGTCGCCGGCCACCACGCGCGGGCGACCGAGCGTTCGTGCCAGGAACCACTCGGCACTCCAGCGGCCAATGCCGCGCAGACGGGTCAGGTGGTCGATCAGGCCCTCGTCGTCGAACGCCTCGAGGCGGGCCGCTCGAGCTCACCCGACTGCGCGGCGAGCGCGCACTCGATCACCGCGCGCGATTTTGCCGTCGTCAGCTGCAGCGCGCGAAGCTCAGCGCTCGATGCACCGGCCAGTGGCTCCGGGTGCAGGCTGCAAGACGGTCCAGCCGATCGACCTCATGGCGCGTGCCGTAACGCTCGGCCAGGCGACGTCGAATGGTCGCGGCCCAGGGCAGGTTGACCTGCTGCGCGCTGATCGAGCGTACCAGCGCGCTGAAGGGATCTGCGATCAGAACCGGCAGACAGGCCCGGATAGAGGTGCGCCAGACGGGCCACCGCGCATCGTCGGCCGCGGCCAGCCCAGAGGGCCGCTGGCATCAGCCACAACGAGACGCGCACCAGCGCGGCCACCGTCTCAACCGCCGCGCCGGCGGCGGCCGGTGTGCGCACTTCGAGCCGCGGTTGGGCGACGCCGCCGGTGACCCGTGCCGCGTAGGGCACGACGCGGCGCTCGGCGCCGACACGGACCGTGCGCACCACCGTGGCGCCATCCCATCGGTCGAGGCCGTCATCGCCCCAGCGGCCAAGCGGGCGCAGGCTGGCCCGCAGATCGACCGGCGGCGGAAACGAGACGTCAAGGCAGAGCGTGGTCGCGACCGGTGGTCTCACGTGGTCTACGCTAACGGCACTCAGCAGCAACAGCGGAGGTCATCGAAATGGCGAACAGGATCGTCGCCGGCCTCACCGCCGGTGCGGCCGGGACTCTGGCGCTCAACGTCGCCGGCTACATCGACATGCTCGTGCGCGGTCGTCCGGCCAGCTCGCTGCCGGCCGCGGTCGCCGGGCGCATGGCCGACGAGATCGGCCTGCCGCTCGACTTCGATGGCGACGACGCTGCTGCCGATGCCCCTGACGCCGGCGGCGGCGCGGCGGGGGGTGCGCTGGCCAACCGTCAGCAGGCACTTGGCGCGCTGTTTGGCTACTCGGTCGGCCTGGCTATCGGCGCCACCTACGCGGTCGTTCGGCTGGTGCTTCCTCGGCCGCCGGCGTGGCTGGCCGGTGCCGCCCTGGGCAGCCTGGCGATGGGCGCGTCGAACTACCCCGCGACGCGGCTCGGGCTGACCGATCCGCAGACCTGGAGCGGGGCCGACTGGGCCGCCGATGTCGTCCCGCACATGGCCTACGGCGTAACCACCGCGCTGGTCTTCGAGGCCATCAGGAAGTGAGCCGGGCGGCTGCCCGGCCCAGATCGAGGGCGCCCTGAGCACGCGCTGGTGGCAGCGCGGGGTGATCTACCAGGTCTACCCGCGCTCGTTCCAGGACTCGGACGGCGACGGGGTGGGCGACCTGCGTGGTCTGCGCACTCGGCTCGACCACCTCGAGTGGCTGGGCGTCGACGCCGTCTGGCTGTCGCCCGTCTTCCCTTCGCCGATGGCCGACTTCGGCTATGACGTCGCCGACTACACCGACATCGACCCGCTCTTCGGCGGCCTGGCCGATCTCGACGCGCTGGTCGAGGACCTCCATCGGCGGGGCATGCGCCTGCTGCTTGATTTCGTGCCCAACCACACCTCTGATCAACACCCGTGGTTCATCGACTCGCGCTCGTCGCGCTCTGCCGCCCGGCGCGACTGGTACATCTGGCGTGATCCGGCGCCCGGCGGCGGGCCGCCCAACGACTGGCAAAGCGTCTTTCGCGGCAGCGCCTGGGAGTGGGATGCCGCAACGCAGCAGTACTACTTCCATTCCTTCCTGAACGAGCAACCTGACCTCGACTGGACCAATCCAGCGGTGCGCGAGGCGATGATCGACGTGCTCCACTTCTGGCTGGCGCGCGGCATTGACGGCTTTCGGGTCGACGTCATCTCGTTGCTCGGCAAGGGGCCCGAGCTGGAGGCCGGTGCGCTCCTTCGCACGACGGTGACTCGCTCGGCGATCAGCCGGTCGTGCACGACATCATCGCCGAGTTGCGAGCCGTCGTTCGATGGCTACCGCGACCGATTGATCATCGGTGAGCTTTACCTGCCGCCCGAGCGAACCATCCTGTACTACGGAGCTGAGGGCAGAGGTATCCATCTGCCGTTCAACTTCACGCTGTTGACCATTGACTGGCACGCCACCGCGGTCCATGCCTCGATCAAGCGTTATGAGGAGGCCCTGCCCGACAGCGCATGGCCAAACTGGGTTCTGGGCAACCACGACAACCCGCGCGTTGCGGCGCGCATCGGGGCGGCCCAGGCGCGCGTGGCGGCCGTTCTGCTGTTGACCCTGCGCGGCACGCCGACCCTCTATTACGGCGACGAGATCGGCATGGCCGACGTCGAGATCAATTCCGCGGCGCAGCGGGATCCCCAGGGTTTGCGCGGCGGGATCAACCGCGATCCGGCGCGAACGCCGATGCGCTGGGACAGCACGCCGCGGGCCGGCTTCACGTCGGGCACGCCATGGCTGCCGATGGGGCCGGATGTCGACACGACCAACGTCCTGGCTCAGCACGCCCAGCCCCGCTCGATGCTCTCGCTCCATCGCCGGCTGCTGCGCCTGCGCAGGGGTGAACAGGCGCTCAACGCCGGCGCATGGGACGACCTGGGCCAGGCCGGGTCGACCCTGGCCTACATTCGTTCGGCCGGCGACCGCCGCTACCTGGTCTGCCTCAACCTCGCCGCCAAACCCGGACAGCTACCGGCGTCGACCAACGAGCTCGCTGGCGGCGTGGTGGTATCGACCCTGTCCGAGGATGTGGCGCGTCGGTTCGATCCGCGCTCGCCCCTGGCCGGGGACGAGGGGCTGGTGGTCCTGCTCGACTGAATTCAACCGGCGAGCGTCCCTCGACCAACGGGGTCCTTGCCGACCGACGCCAGGGCTTTACCCACGGCCTCCTGCAGGGTTGCCGCGGTGGGCGCGTCGACGAGTGGCACGACGGAGTGCAGCCCGCTCGTCTCTACCCAGTCGAACTCCATGCCCGGCGCGGTGAGGACGATCGGGATCTCCGGGTGGACCTCGCGCAGGCGCTCGAAGGGCCGCCGAAGCCGCTGGCGCGAACAAGCTCGTGTGCTTCGGGAGCTCCGGAAAGTGCCGTGCATGGACTGCGGCCGGAGGTTCTCGCCATTCGCCATGGACTTCGACCATCGTGATCCCGCGGCAAAGTCACAGCGCGTGATGGCCATGGTCGGGCGCGCCGGCATCGTGCGCATCCTCGCCGAGGTCGCCAAATGCGATATCGTCTGTGCGAACTGCCATCGCATGCGAACCTTTGCACGGCGCGAAGAACGCGACATCGAGCGGGAGTAGTTCAGTTGGCAGAACACCTGCCTTCCAAGCAGGATGTCGCGGGTTCGAGTCCCGTCTCCCGCTCCACCCTCCTCAACGAAGAAGGCCTTATTGGCCGGTCCGTCGTGGCAACCAGCGTCAGCACCGGGTCGCGCTGTGATTGGTACCGCCAGCCCATCCTTGGGGTGCGCGGGCGCACCGTAGCCGCTTAGGCAGAAGCCGCGCTGGCCTCGTCTATGAGCTGCTTGGCGGCGTCGATCGGGATGGCGAAGCCTATCCCCTCGGCGCTGCGTGAGACGGCACTGTTGATGCCGATCACGGCGCCCCGATCATCGAGCAGCGGGCCGCCACTGTTGCCCGGGTTGATCGCGGCATCGGTCTGGATCAGGCCGCTCAACTGGGTCTGCCGACCGCCCTGCCCGTCGCCCACGGTGATGCTCCGGTCGAGCGCGGAGACGATGCCACGGGTGACGGTTTCCGTGAACTCGCCCAGCGGGCTGCCGATGGCCAGCGCCGTCTGGCCGACCTCAAGGGTCGACGAGTCGCCCAGGACGGCAGGCGTCAGCCGGCCGCCGCTGGCTCGGATGACGGCCAGGTCATGCGGCGCGTCGGTCGTTACGACCGTGGCACTGAGGTCCTGACCGTCGGCCGTCGTGACGGTCAGTGTCCGTGCCCCGTCAACGACGTGGTTGTTGGTCAGGATCAGGCCGGTCGACGTGACCACGATGCCCGAGCCCACTCCGGTGGCGGGGAGGCTGAAGGGCGAGAGACGCGCACCGCCAGCGTGGGCCGTGATGGTCACCACCGAACGACGTGCGCTGGCCACGATGTCGGTCAGATCGACCCCCTGATCGCCGGCGCCCGGGGGCTGGCCGCCGTTGCTCGCTGGTTGGGCGTTGGCCGGCGCCGCCGTGGTCGGACGGATTGACAACGGCGGTACGCCGCCCAGGGCGGACAGGAAGGTGAAGGTCGACGCTGACGCCAGCGTTGCCGACAGGACGGCGACACCCAGCACAGCGCCCAGTCGCGGCAGTCGATCCCGTCCATCGTGGGCAAGGCCGGTCGGCTTGTCGTCGTTCGTCGGGCGGCCCAAATCGAGCATGGCTTGGTTGTACGGCGATCACCTTGGAGATCGCTGGGAAAGGGCTGAGCGGCTGCCCCGAAGCGCGCTTGCCTTGGTCAGGGCGTCAAATCGGTGATCGGTGCGAACCAGGCATTGACCGTGCTGATCACGCTGTCTTCACCCTCCTCCTGCTGATCAGCGGTGAAGACGACCAGCCCGGCTGCGCCGATGGCCGATGCGGTCAACTGGGTGAAGGATCCGCCGATCGGCGCCAGGACACGCCACGACCGGCCGTCGGCCGATATCCACGACCGGCCGTTCTGGAGCACGAAGTCGTCGCTCTCGAGGGTGAAGCCGAGCGCGACATAGCCGTTCGCCAGCGCGTGGACCTTGACCAGCCCGCCATCGGCGAACGAGCCGTCGCCGTCGGTCGCCTGCGCCCACGTCGCGCCGTCGGCCGAATACAGCACGATGCCGGCAAGTGACAGCTCGTCGTTCTCGCCGTAGCCGACGCCGACGAAATCGCCGGCCGGTCCGGCGACGACGTCTTCGATCGCCACGCCCTGGAGCGGCGGCGCGGCGGCGGCCACGAAGTGCAGCCCATCGGCCGACACGCCGGCATTCAGCTCGATGTTCTCGATCTCGGGCACGTAGCGAGTGCCGAAGGCGACCAAGCCGGTTGGCCCGGCGGCCAGAGCGCTGATCGGATCGAGCCCGGCCAGGTCGGTCGTTGCGGTCCAGTTGATGCCGTCGGCCGTCGTCCACAGCGATGCCGTCTGCTGCTCGTCGCTACCCCCGCCTGAGACCGCAATTCGACCGAGCCCAACGGCTACGTCGTCGACCGATCCCAGCTGCATCGAGGGCACTTGGGGCAGGCGCTCCCACGCTCCGCCGTCGGCCGAGCGCCAGACGGCGTTGCCGGCCTCGGGCACATCGGCGCAGCTGTCGTCACCGATCAGCGGGCAGGTGGCGAGCAGACCGAATACGAAGAGGTCGGCGCCCAGAGCGGCGATGCGCAGGGGAGTCACGTGCTCGAACGCCGGCTCGACCGTGGCCTGCCAGCTGCGTCCATCGGGCGAGCGCCAGACGAAACCCTGGCGGCGCCCGAAGTAGCCCTCGTTGCCCAGCGCGCCGAAGCCGACCGCCACGAACCCGGTCGGGGTGCTCGTGACCCCGGTGACCTCGAAGGCGTCGCCGACCGGGAAGTCGGCCACTGATTGGAAGATGGCATCCGGGCTCGCCGGGCCCGAAGCGTGCGGCCCGGCTGAGGCCGGCACCCCGCTCGGCGTCGCAAAGGGTGCCGGCGTCGGCGTACTGATCGCCTCGGCCGTCGGGCCGCAGCCGACGAGCAGCACGGCCAGAAGTGCGCCCAGGGAAGACCTCACCAATCGGTCCACAGCAGCTGCAGGTGGTGGCGCAGCATCTTCTGCCACCAGTACCAGTGATGCTCCACGTCGTGCCCCCAATAGTCGAATGTGGCGGCTACGCCCTTGCGATACAGGAGCTCCTGCATCTGGCGCGTGTCGGCGATCGCGTCTGCCTCGAACGCGCCCTGACCCACACAGAAGACGATCCGACTGCGCCGGTAGCGCTCGATGTGCCAGGCGTCATTCAGCTCGGGCAGGTAGTAGAGCGGGCTGTTGAAGTACACGTCGTCGTCGCTGTAGTCGCCCACGAACAGCCGCGGCTGGTACAGCCCGGACAGGCAGATCATGCCGCTGAGCAGGTCCGGCCGGCGAAAGAAGGTGTTCGCGGCATGGAAGGCGCCCATGCTGCAGCCAGTCGCCCACACGCCGTCGCGCTCCGTCTCGGCCCGCGCAAAGGGCACCACCTCGTCGCAGATGTAGCGCTGGTAGTCGCCGTTCCGGCGGGCGCGCTGCTCAACCGGCGCGGCGGCGTTCGTCCAGCCCTGCCAGTCGATGCCGTCGACAGCGATGAGCGTCAGCCGGCCGGCATCGACCAGGTCGGCCACGCAGTCGACCATGCCGAAGCCCTCCCAGTCGGCCGCCCGGCCGTCCTGCGACGGGAAGCAGATCAGCGGCTGACCGGCGTGACCGTAGATCAGCAGGTCCATGTCGTGGCCGAGGCTGGCGCTGAACCAGCGGCGCTCCTCGCGTCTCACGCCGGCCGCGCCTGGATGCGCCGGGCAGCGTCGAGGAGCGGCTCGAGCTGTTTGCCGCGCAGCACGTAGCCGTGGTTGCCGATGGCCGCCGAGAAGACGCTCTCCATGCGCGTCTCGTGAACGATCAGTTGGCCGAACTCGCGCAATACCTCGTCATGGCCCAGCGAATAGCTGCGGTTGTCGCGCCGGGCGACATACACGCAGGCATAGGGACGGGCAATCGTCGCCTCGAACCGCCCGTGGATGAGCACGTTCGCCCACTCGCGGTAGAAATCGAAGTCGTTGGCCCAGTTGAACATGTCAACGGTCAGGCCCCCCGGCGGGCGCATGTTGACCTCGAGCGGCACCAGCCCGCCGCCGGCGGTGCGAAACATCTCGAAGTGGAACGGCCGCTCGCGCGTGTCGAAGGCGCGGGCCATCGCCTGGCCCACGTGGCGCACGTCCTCGGGCACCTCGCGTGGGATCCAGTAGTACAGGTCGCGCTCCTCATTGACCGATTCCATCACCCCGGTCGAATAGGTGAGCGTCGAGTCAAAGACGACGTCGCCCTGTCGCCCGGCCAACCCGTCGTAGGTCAGGATGTCGCCCGCCACGTACTCCTCGACGATGTAGTCCACCGACAGCCTGTCGCGTTCGTAGTGCTCCAGATCGGCGGCGCTCTCGAGCTTGTAGGTCTTGGCCGCGCCGACGCCGATGTCCGGTTTGGCCACGACCGGAAAGCCGACCCGGTCGACGAACCGGCGCAGGGCCCGCGGCGTGCGGCAGACAGCACCCCGCGCGGGATGCAGCCCAACCGACTCAAAGCGCCGCTTCATGAGCGACTTGCGCTTCACGGCCGCGATTCGGCGGCGGTCGACGCCCGGGATGTTGAAGTCGGTGCGCAGGCCGGCCTCCAGCTCGAGCCAGTGCTCGTTGAGCGAGTCGACACGATCGATCCGGCCGTGGCGATGAATGAAGTAGCCCAGCGCGCGTGCCAGCTGCTGATAGTCGGCCATGTTGTCGACGCGGTAGTAGTCGTTGAGCGCCTCGCGCAGCTCGGGGCGCAGCTGTTCCCAGTTCGTGTCGGCAATGCCCAGCGTGTTCGCCCCGGCGGCGCGCAGCGCGACCGCGAAGCGGTACCAGTTGGGCGGGAAGTGAGGCGACAGGAAGACGACGTTCACGGCTGCACTGGGGCGATCTGCCTAGCGCTTGGGCTTGAACGCCGCCGCCAGTGTCTCGCCGCGGAACACCTGGCCGCCGTCGCCCTTCGTCGCGTAGCGGTACAGGCTGGCGGTGAAGATGCCGCCGACGGCCGAGCCGACCAATGCGATTGCGCCGACGACGAGGATCAGCGCCACCACGCCGACCAGCGCGAGCGTGCCGGAGACCTGCGCCAGGAAGAAGATGACAAGGCCGCCCAGGATGATGGCGCCGAATGCCAGCAGGGTGAAGACCAGGCCGATGCCGAAGTTGCCCACGAGCTGCTCACCCCACGTCTTGCGCAGCAGTGAGCCGCTGCGCTTGATTGCCTCAAGCGGGCCGACCTTCTCGACGACCAAGACAGGCACGACCAGGAAGGTCGCCACGTTCCAGGCGAAACCGATCACGCCGGCCACGATCTGGCCGACGATGCCGGCGCGCTGGGAGATCGAGCGCAGGACCATGCCCACGGTGGCCGCGATCAGCGCGTAGACGATGATCGCGGGCAGGCGCGAAAGCGCGATCCGAAGGCCGTCGCGGAGGGTCGGGTCGCCACCTTCGAGCCGGATCATCGCCGCTCCCACGAGGGCGGTGTTGAAGAAGAAGATGACTGTGTAGTTGACCACGTAGAACAGGAAGCCGAGCACGATCGAGGCGAGGTTGACGGTGCCGTTGCCGGCGTCGGTCAAGCCACCCATGACCAAGAACGGAACCGCGAAGCTGACCGTGACGATGATCAGGCCGATGAACGACACGAGCGGGAAGAGCAGCAGCTCCTTGTCGGAGCGAAGCACGGCGAGGCTCGCCTTGGCCAACTCGTAACTGCGACGTATACCTTCGAACACGGCGCACCCCTCCGGCGTGTGTGGCTTGAGCCCCCGGCGTGGAGGCTAGCGCGTCGCACGGGACCCGTCGAGCAGCGGCCGCGCTCAGCCCCCGGGCGGGCGTCGCGCGTGGAGCAGCAGCAGATCGGTCTCGACCGCCCGACCGTCCGCCGCCAGGCGACTGATCGCCGAAGCGGGTTGGAAGCGCAGCCGGTCGGTCAGAGCGCACCAGCCGAGGTCGACCATCACGGCGAAGTGACTTGCGATCATCTCTTCAAGGCTGAGCCGGGCGGTGTCGTCCATCATCCCGGTCGCGTATTCGAGCACTATGGGCACGTCTGATTCGAGCAGCGAGCGTGCGCCCAGGAGCACCTCGCGCTCGTGACCCTGCACGTCGAGCCAGACCAGCCCAAGGTCGGCCAGCGGGATACGGCCCTGCTCGACCTCGGCGTCGAAGGTGCGCGCCGGCACGCGCACGGTGGCCTGCTGCTGGCCCGCGCCCGTGTCGTCGACGATGCGGTTGTCGCCGGCATTGAAGCTGCCCAGGCGGAGCGTCAGCTCACCCGGCTGGGCCGACAGGGCGGCGTTGAAGGCCGTCACGCGCCCGCTCAGCGCGTTGCGCTCGATGTTCTCCTCGAGCAGCCCAAAGGCGGCCGGGTCGGGCTCATAGGCAACCGCGCGGCTGAAGCCGTACGCGACCACGGCGGGCAGGGCGTAGACGCCGAAGTTCGCCCCGACCTCAAGGAACGTGCGGCCGCGGTACGGCTCGCCGATTGCCTCGAGTGCCCGGAAGACCGTGCCGACGAGCAGCGGATCCCAGTCGCCCGAGGTGTACACGGAACGCGCGATCGTCCGGTCGGCGGTGCTGACCATGACCCGCAGGCCACTCATCTCGGTCTCGACCCGCGGTTGATCGCGGCTGATGGCCAGGAACAGCGCCGTTCGACTGACGAAGCGACCGAGCGGCCGTCGGTCGCGCAGCCCGTACTGGTTGCGCAGGTAGGCGAAGGCCAGTCGGGCGCCGGCTTCGATCATTGGCGGAAGTGGCGTGCGTGCCCGCTGGTCGTCAACGGCGACGGGCGGCACGGGCGGCGTACGGTTGACGATGACTGACCTCGATGGTGGTGGCGACGGCCGGAGTGTAGCGAGCCAGCTGCCCGCGATCCCCGGGCCAACAATAAGGCGACGCCCGGCCGGTGTAACTTGGAGCCTCCTCAAGCACTCGGAGGCTCTCCTGCCAGGACATCGTGATGCTCGCGTTCGGCGGGCGCCGCTGACGTCGCGGCTGCCAATTCCCGACCGGCGGCAGGCGACGGGTAGAATCTGGTCGCTGCGGGTCGAGCCCCAGCGTAGCTCGGACCAGACATCGCAGGAGGCGGAGCGCGCGTGACCACCGAAACGGCGGCCCCCAAGGGCGCCAACAGCCACGAGCTCGAGCGGGTCACGATCCGCTTCGCCGGCGATTCCGGCGACGGGATGCAGCTGACCGGCAGCCAGTTCACGCGCACTGCCGCTGTCTTCGGCAACGACGTCAGCACGATGCCCGACTATCCCGCCGAGATCCGCGCGCCGGCCGGCTCACTGCCCGGCGTGAGCGGCTTTCAGATCAGCTTCTCATCGGCCGACATCTACACCCCCGGCGACGAGCCCGACGTGCTGGTGGCGATGAATCCGGCCGCGCTGCGCACCAACATCGGCGACCTGCCGCCGGGCGGCGCGCTGATCGTCAACTCGGACGCCTTCAACGCCAACAACCTGAAGAAGGCGGGCTACGACTCCAACCCGCTGGCTGACGGCTCGCTCAAGCAGTACAACGTCTTCGAGGTTCCCATCGGCCGCCTCAACGCCGGTGCGCTCGAAGGCCTCGGCATGACCAGCAAGCAGGTCGATCTGACCAAGAACTTCTTTGCGCTGGGCCTCATGTTCTGGCTCTACGAGCGGAGCATGGAGCCGACGCTGCGCTGGATCGACGAGCGCTTCTGCGGCCAAGCCGGTCCTGGCCGAGGCGCAACCGGCGCGCACTCAAGGCGGGCTATGCCTTCGGCGAGACGACCGAGATGTTCCACACAACGCTACCGCGTGGCGCCGGCCAAGCTGGCGCCCGGGCACGTACCGCAACATCACCGGCAACGAGGCCACCGCGCTGGGCTTCGTGACCGCCGCCGCAGCTGGCCGGCGCGAGCTGGTCTATGGCAGCTACCCGATCACGCCCGGCGAGCGACATCCTGCACGCGCTCGCGACGTACAAGAACTTCGGCGTCAAGACCTTCCAGGCGGAGGACGAGATCGCCGCCATCGGCGCCGCGATCGGCGCGTCATACGGCGGCGCGCTCGGACTGACGGCCAGCTCGGGTCCGGGCATCGCGCTCAAGAGCGAGGCGCTCAACCTGGCGGTGATGGTCGAGCTGCCGCTCGTCGTCGTCAACGTCCAGCGCGCCGGGCCGTCGACGGGCATGCCCACCAAGACCGAGCAGGCCGACCTGTTGATGGCGATGTTCGGTCGCAACAGCGATTCGCCGCTGCCCATCGTCGCCCCGGCAACCCCGGCCGAGTGCTTCGACTACGCCATCGAGGCGGCGCGCCTGGCGCTCAAGTACATGACCCCGGTGATCGTACCTGTCGGACGCCTTCCTGGCCAACGGCGCCGAGCCGTGGCGCATACCGGAAACCGCCGACCTGCCCGACATCTCCGTCGCCGGGCACACCGATCCGGCGACGTTCCAGCCGTATGCGCGCGACCCGCAGACGCTTGCCCGGCCGTGGGCAGTACCCGGCACGCCGGGGCTCGAGCATCGCATCGGCGGACTCGAGAAGGCCGACGTGACCGGCAACGTCAGCTACGACCCGGACAACCACCACCGCATGCAGCTGCTGCGCCAGGAGAAGATCGCCCGCATTGCCGGCGACATTCCGCCCCTCGAGGCCTTCGGTCCGGCCACGGGCGAGCTGCTGGTCCTCGGCTGGGGGTCGACCTACGGCGCCATCAGGAGCGCCGTCGAGCGGCTGCAGGCCGAAGGCAGGAGCGTCGCGCACGCGCAGCTGCGCCACCTCAATCCCGCTGCCGGCCAACACCGAGGAGCTGCTCCGGCGCTACCGGCGCGTGCTGGTCCCGGAGGTCAACCTGGGCCAGCTGTCGCTGCTGTTGCGGGCGCGCTACCTGATCGACGTGATCGGCTTGAACCGGGTGCGCGGCAAGCCGTTCCGGATCGTCGAGATCAAGCAGGCAGCCGAAGAGCTGCTCGGACGGGACGGGCAATGACTGATCCGCTGACCAACCAGACTTCGGGCAACGGCAATGGCGGCACGCCGCCGGCGCTCAGCCCGGAGAACGCGCGCGTGATCGAGCTGACGCGCAAGGACTTCGTGTCCGACCAGGAAGTGCGCTGGTGCCCGGGCTGCGGCGACTACTCGATCCTCGCCCAGACGCAGAAGACGATGCCCGACTTCGGGGTGCCGCGGGAGAACATCGTGTTCATCTGCGGCATCGGCTGCTCGGGCCGGCTGCCCGTACTACATGAACACCTACGGCTTCCACAGGATCCACGGCCGCGCGCCGACGCTGGCGACCGGCCTCAAGCTGGCCAACCCGGCGCTGATGGTGTGGGTCATCACCGGCGACGGCGACGCCCTGTCGATCGGCGGCAACCACGTGCTGCACTCCATGCGCCGCAACGTCGACATCAAGCTGATCATGTTCAACAACCGCATCTACGGCCTGACCAAGGGCCAGGCCTCGCCGACCTCCGAGCTGGGCAAGAAGACCAAGTCGACGCCGGCCGGGCACGATCGACTACCCCATCCAGCCGCTGTCGATCGCCCTCGCCGCCGAGGCGAGCTTCGTGGCGCGCTCGGTTGACACCCACACCGAGCACCTGCAGGAGACGCTGACCCGCGCCGGCCATCACCACGGCTCCGTGTTCGTCGAGGTGCTCCAGAACTGCAACATCTTCAACGACGGCGCGTTCCGCGACTTCACCGAGCGCGACGTGCGCGAAGACCGGATGCTCGTCCTCGAGCACGGCAAGCCGATGATCTTCGGCAAGGAGCGCGACAAGGGCATCCGCCTGAACGGCCTGCACCCGGAGGTCGTCTCGCTGGGCAACGGCGTCACCGAGGCCGACCTGCTGGTCCACGACGAGGAGGCGGAGGATCCCTACCTCGCCTACATGCTGTCGCGCATGTGGTGGCCGGAGTTCCCGGTCCCGGTCGGCGTGCTGCGCCGCGTCCAGCGGCCGACGCACGACCAGCTGGTCGTGGGCCAGATCGAGGACGCCGTGACCCGCTACGGCCCGGGCGATCTCGACCAGCTCCTCGTGAGCGGCGAGACGTGGGTGGTCGAGTAGCCCGCCGATCCAGGCTGGCGCACGTCCGCCCCCTATCGCAGGGCAAAGAGAAGACCCGAGGGAGCCCCGGAGTAGAGGAGCGGTGGCGAGGAGCAAGCCCCTCGTCGCGGCCTCGGAGCAAGCTCCTCGGCTTCCTTCTCTTCCGACCGATCTCGCTGGCTGAGGTTGCCCCCTGCCTGCGGGTCCGGTTTTCCGTGGCCCCTTCGGGCTGAGACGTACGTTAGGGCCGGCCACCAGGCGGCGCAAGGCCCGCCGTCCACCAACTTCGAGGAGTTTTGCGGTGTTATCCACGAAAGCCGATCGGGCTGGGGATAGCCATTGTGGATGACTCGCAGCGCCCACCGCGCGGTTGAGTCACCATGAGCCGCGATGACGCAGGCAGAGACTCTGGTCAGCATTGACATCGAAGCGTCGGGGCCCAGCCCGACCACGGGCAACATGCTGTCCATCGGCGCCTGCCTGGTCGACGATCCAGCCGTCGGTCTGTATCTCGAGCTCAGACCGTCGGCCGATCTGCCCTGGAGCGAAGAGGCCGCCGCCGTCCACCGTTTGGATCGGGCGCGCCTCGAGCGCGAGGGCCTCGAGCCGGCCGAAGCGATGGCGCGACTGGCGGACTGGCTGGCCGAGGTCTGTCCCGGGCGCCGGCCGGTGTTCGTCGGTTTCAACGCGCCGTTCGACTGGATGTTCGTGGCCGACTACTGCTGGCGTTTCCTGGGCCACAACCCGTTCGGCATCTCGGCGCTCGACCTCAAAGCGTATTACATGGGCCGGGCCGGTGTGGCCGAGTGGGCACACACGCACCGGCAGAACGTCGATGCACACCTCGGTCTGGCGCCCAGCCATAACCACCACGCCCTCGACGACGCGCGCGGCCAGGCAGTGCTGGCGCAGCGCCTGCTGTCCCGGTCGGCCGACGCCTCAGCGAACGATGAGGCTCAGTAGACGCCGGGCAGGAAGCGACGGGTGCGCGCCGCGTAAGCCGCGTAGCCGGGATAGCGCTGGCGCAGCCAGACCTCCTCGCGGCGCGCCTTGAGATCGAGCACCACCGCCAGCACGGCGGCCAGCAGCAGTGCGACCAGCGACGCGCTGAGCATCGCCCAGCCAACGCCGAGCAGGATCACGGCGGCGTAGATCGGATGGCGCAGGCGGCGGTAGACGCCGTGCTCGATGAGCGCGGCCGTCTCGGTCGGCTTGGGCAACGGGCTGAGCGAGCGCTCGAGGTCGCGGATGCCGAGGTAGCCCAGCCCACCACCGGCCATCATCAGCACCACGCCGGCCAGCGCCGTGGCGAAGCGCGGCGCGCCCGACCAATTGGCGCCGGCGAGAACGCCGGCCGCGGCAATCACGGCCATGAACAGCAGCTGGATCAGGAACCATCCCTCGCCACGCGGCCCGAGTGAAGGCAGGCGCGTGTCGGCGTCGCGCGATGATCGGGGGCTGCCGCCGGAAGCGGGGCGGGCTGGCTCGCTCACTCGTCCGGCGTCGGAACCCCGAGCACGTTGAAGCCGCCGTCGACGTAGGTCACCTCGCCCGTCACCGCGGCCGACAGGTCGCTGGCCAGGTAGACCGCGGCGCCGCCGACGTCCTCGATGCTGATGTTGCGGCGCAGGGGCGCCACGTCGCGGAACCTGCCGTAGAGCTGCTTGAAGCCGGACACGCCGCTCGCGGCCAGCGTCCGGACCGGTCCGGCGCTGATGGCATTGACGCGCACGCCGGCCGGCCCGAGATCGGCGGCCAGGTAGCGCACGCTCGCCTCGAGGGCCGCCTTGGCGACGCCCATCACGTTGTAGTTGGCGACGACCTTCTCGGCGCCGTAGTAGGTCAGGGTGATGATGCTTGCGCCGGGGGGCATGATCCCGGCCGCGGCATGGGCGATCGCCACCAGCGAATACGCGCTCACGTCGAGAGCCAGCGCAAAACCTCCGCGCGAGGTATCCATGAAGCGCCCCTCGAGGTCCTCGCGGCGCGCAAAAGCGAGCGCATGGACGAGGATATCGAGCCGGCCATGGGTCTCCGTCCACTTGCCGATCACGCGCGCGATCTGCTCGTCGCTCTGCACGTCGCACGGTTCGACGAAAGTCGAGCCGATGCTCTCCGCCAGTGGCCTGACGCGCCGCTCGAGAAGCCCTTCGATCGAGCTGAAGCCAACCTCGGCGCCGTGGTCGTGCAACGCGCGGGCGATGCCCCAGGCGATCGAGTGGTCGTTGGCGACGCCGAAGATGAGCGCCTTCTTGCCCGCCAGCAGGCCGGAGTGGATGCCGTCGCCGTCCGTGTCGGTCACGGGGTGGTCGTCGTCAACGGGACCTGGAGTGGCACGATGCCGAGGTCGGCGAAGCGTGTCCCATCAGCGAGCACGATGTCGGCCTTGACCAGCCAGTAGCCGGCCGAGGCAGGCGCGACTGCGGGGACTTCCAGGTCAACCGATTGGCCGGGCGCCAGCCCGTCGGGGACGTCGATCTGGCCGATCAGGTCGCCATGGGCGCCAGAACCGTCGTACACGGGCACGCCCGGCACGGCCCCGAGTCGCAGCGTCCAGCCCTCCGAGCTCCGATTCCCTCGATTGGTCAAGCGCAGATGGTACGTGATGGCGGAGCCCGCGGCCGACTCGGAAACCGGGGCCTGGGTCGTCGAGTAGCCCGCGCCGTAGTCGCGTGTGTTGAGCCACTCGGCAAGGCCGAGGTAGATCGCGGCGGCGATCGAGAGGCGGACGTCGGCCCGCGCGAGGGCATTGCGCTCCGAATCGTTGCTGACGTAGAGCGACTCGGACAGGACGCTCGTCACCAGCGACGGCCGCGGCACGAAGGGCGGGTCGTAGGGGCCGAGGTAGTAATACCAGCCGACGTGCACCCCGGCGTTGACCGGATCGAAGTCGGCCGAGCGGTAGGCCTCGAGCGCAGCCACCTCCTCGTGCAGCATGATCCCGGCCAGGTCGCGCGCCAGCGGCGTCCAGGTATGAAAGGCGTTCGTGTACACCTGCGTCCCGCGCCGCGCAGGATCGGACGAGCCGTTGTTGTGGACATGGACGGCGACATCCGCGCGGGCGAGGTTCTTGCTGTCGGTGCGCAGCATGTCGTCGTCGTAGCGGTTGAACACGCCGTCGCCGTTATGGTCGGTGGCCGGTTCGTCGAGCGCGTTGTCGGTCGTCCGGCTCATGACCACCTGCACACCCGCGTGCTGGAGCAGCGCCTGGAGCTGCAGTCCGATGTCGAGGTTGAAGTTCTTCTCCCGGTAAGGGTCATGGAAGGCGCCCGAGTACCGGCCGCCGTGCCCGGGATCGACGGCGATCACGATCGCGCCGGGATTGGCCGGGTAGATGGGCGGCAGGCCCTTGCGCAGCGGCCGTTCGTCGCGCAGCCGGCCGAGGCCGTTCTCGACGACGACGCGTGCCGTGTATTGGCCGTCGCGGGCGAGCCGGCCGCGCCGGTTGAGGCCGTTCCAGCCCCAGGCGTGGCTGCCCGGGCCGACCCTGACGCCGGTCGCGAGGCGCTTGACGAGCGTTCCGTCGAGCCGGCGGATGGAGGCCCACACCCTCGCCCGGCGGGTGAGGTCGAGGCTGACCGTGACCCGATCGGGGAGCGGCGGCAGGGCAGAAGCGAAAGGAGTGCCGGACAGGCTGAATGAGCGGATGGTGTCGTTCGTGGCCGCTGTGGCCTGCGGGACTGGCATTACCAGTACCAAGACCACGGCCAGCGATAGGACGATGCGGCCGCCAGCGCTCACGGACTTTCCCCCGCGTGGGACATGTCGGGCTCGCTCATCTTGGTCAGGTCATGAAGTGTAGCCTTGACGCCAGGTGAGCCAGTCGCGCCCGGGAGACCGTGTGACCCGAGCACTCTCCCAACTTTTTCTGGCAGTCGTCCTCGCTGCCGCCGTGCCGGCCGTTGCCCAGGCGACGCCCGGACCGGCGAGTCGGTGGATCGTCCAGCTCAGGCCGGCCGCGGCAACGAGCGAAGTGTTGAGCGTCTTGCGAGCCGACCTCGGCGTGGTCCCGACCCACCGCTTCAGCCGCGTGCTGAACGGGTTTGCCGCCACCCTGACGTCATCTCAGCGCACGGCGCTGCTGGTCGACCCGCGCGTCGTGGCGATCGTGCCCGACCTGCCCATCGCCGCTGCCGGCGACCCGTATCCGCTCAACCCCAACGAGGTGCAGCCCGGCGTGCGACGCGTGGGCGCGCCGGCCAACGCGGACCGCGACGGATCACCGCTCGGCGTGGACATCGCGGTGCTCGACACCGGCATCCAGCCCGACAACGACGAGCTCAACGTGCAGGGCGGCTACAACTGCACCAACCCGGCACAGAGCGAGGCGCAGCGGGCGGACCCGGCCAACTGGCGCGACTCGCCGTGGTTCGGCCACGGCACGCACGTTTCGGGCATCGCCGCCGCGCGCGAGAACGGCCGGGGAGTGGCCGGAGTCGCCCAGGGCGCGCGGCTGTGGGCGATCAAGGTCCTCGACGGCAACGGCAACGGCTACTGGTCGTGGGTCATCTGCGGGCTTGACCACGTGGCCCAGATGCGCGACCCGGGGGACCCGGCCGTGCCACGCATCGAGGTCGTCAACATGAGCCTCGCCGCCGCGGGCTGGGACGATGGCCGTTGCGGCCTCGACAACGCCGATCTGCTGCACCAGGCGGTCTGCCGGCTGGACGACGAAGGGGTGACGCTGGTCGCCGCCGCGGGCAACAACGCCGCCGACGCGGCAGGCTACGTCCCGGCCGCGTACGACGAAGTGATCACTGTTTCAGCGATGGCCGACTGGAACGGCCAGGCCGCCGGCAGCGGCTTCCCGCCGTTCGGCTGCACGCGTTCAGATGGCGACGACGCCTTCGCATCGTTCAGCAACTACGGAGCGGATGTCGACCTCATCGCGCCCGGCGTGTGCGTCATGTCGACGTTGCCGACCGACCGGCTGGGGCTGATGAGCGGCACCTCGATGGCCACGCCGCACGTCGCCGGTGGCGCCGCCCTGTACTACCTCTCCCAGGAGCGCGCCGGCCGGCCGCGGCCCACGCCCGAGCAGGTGCGCAGCGCTTTGATCGCACGCGGGACGCAGGATTGGCAGACGCTGACCGATCCGGACCGCACGGGGGCCGGCGCGCGTGAACCGGCGCTCCAGGTCGCGGACTTCGACCTCGTGCCCGGGTTCGAGATCGGGGCCCGCCCGCAGCTCGTTCGGGTAGCACCGGGAGAGACGGCGCTGACCGAGGTGTGGGTCGCACGCCTGGGGGGCTTCGCGGCGCCGGTTGACCTGTCGGTCGTGCAGGCCAGCCTGCCTCCGGGCGCCAGTGCCAGCTTCGCTGACAACCCGATCACGCTGCCGGCATCGGGAACGACCCTCTCGATCGCCGTGCCTGGCTCGACCGTCCCCGGGACCTACCAGGTCGAGCTGATCGCCGAAGGAACCGGCATTGCGCGTCAGCTGACCCTCCAGTTGGCCGTGTACGCGACCTCGGCCGACGCAGGCGGGCCGGCGATCAAGCTGCGCCAGGGCGTCGAGTCGGGACCTCTCGCCATCCCGGTCCGAATCAACTGGCCACGGGTCAGCGGAGCGCGGCGCTACGAGCTTCAGGAGAACGTCGATGGCGTCGGCTGGGCGACGATCGGCAAGCCGTACCGGCCCAAGTTCGACACGACCGCTCGGCCGGGAAGCCGATACCAGTACCGAGTCCGGGCCAAGATCGGTGCAACGTGGCGGGCGTGGCAGAGCGGCCTGAGCGCCGTTGCCGTGGCCTATGAGCCAGTCGGCGGTGTCGTCCTCGACGGCGCCTGGACGGCGGGCTCGATCCCCAAGGCGTACAGCGAGCTGCCGGTGTACTCGACCCAGGCCGGCACCAGCGCGACGCTCGACTTCAGCGGCCGAAGCGTGGCCTGGATCGCCAGCCGCGGACCCACGCGCGGCCGCGCCCGAGTCCTGATCGATGGCTCTCCGGTTGCGACGATCGACCTCTATGCCGGGAGTACCAGGCACCGCCAGGTGGTCTTCGCGTACGCGTGGGCGTCGTCTAGCGCGCACACAATCCGAATTGAAGTGCTCGGCCAGCCGACCGGCCGGCCACGCGTCGACCTCGACGCCCTATTCGTCATCTCCGAGTAGTCGGACTCGGCATGTGCGCCGGGCCGCACTCAACGGCGACGCTCCGGCCGAAGGTGCGCCGCACGTCGCTCTTGAGCCAGGCAAGGGTCAGTGTGCTTGTCCGGCCGTCGCTCCGGGCGGCACATCCGGCCGGGGCGTGGCCGATGTGACCAGCTGGCATCACATGTCGCGACGGTCACCGGGCACGCGCGCACCGGGCACGCGGTCACACGCGGTCACCGGGCACGCGGTCACCGGGCACACGCGCGATCTCGGCCGCACGTCGGTATGCGGCGACGTATTCGCGCGCCGGCCCTGACCACGAGAAGTCGGTCGCCATCGCGCGCTGCTGGATGGCATGCCAACGCGGTCGATCGGCCAACGCCACCATTGCCCGCCGGCAGGCGTCGAAGAGGGCCTGCGGCTCGGATGGGCCGAAGCTGAAGCCGTTCCCGGTCTCCGGCTGGGCGTCGGCGTCGACGACCGTGTCGACCAGGCCGCCTGTGGCGCGCACGATCGGCAGAGTGCCGTAGCGCATCGCGATCATCTGGCCCTGCCCGCACGGCTCGAAGCGCGACGGCATGAGAAACGCGTCGGCCCCGGCATACATCCGCCGGGCCAGGGCGCGGTCGAAGCGCGCCTCGACCGCCAGCCGCGCCGGCTGCTCACTCGCGAGTGCCTGCAGCCCGCCGATCAAGCCGTGGTCGCCGGTACCCAGGACACATATGCGCGCCCCGGCGGCGAGCAGCGCCGGCGCGGCCTCAGCGAGCAGGTCGAAGCCCTTCTGCGGGTCGAGCCGGCTGACCATTGCCAGCAGCGGCCCGTCCGGATCGAGACTCAGCTCGTCGCACAGCACGGCGCGGCAGACCTGTTTGCCGGCCCGGTCGGCGGCCGAGTAGCGCGCGGCGAGGGCGCGATCAGTGGCCGGGTTCCACAGCTCGTTGTCGAGCCCGTTGATGATGCCGAGATAGCGGTCGCCCAGCGAACGCAGCGCAGCCTCGAGCCCGGCACCCTCGCCCGGCTCGAGCGACTGGCGAGCGTAGGTCGGGCTGACCGTGTTGACGACGTGCGCGCCAAGGACGCCCTCGCGCAGCAGATCGACGCCCCCGGCCTCGCCCAGCGATCGCCGGCAGATCGAGCTGCGCGGCGACCGCGTCGCGTGGCACCCAGCCGTGGTAGGCCAGGTTGTGGCAGGTCAGCATCGTCGCCGTCCCGCGCAGCAGCTCATCGTCGGCGTAGCGATGGCGCAGCAGCAGCAGCGCCGGCGCAGCCTCCCAGTCGTGGCCATGGAGCATGTCGACAGGGCGCTTCTCGGCGCGCATCGCCTCCAGCGCGGCGCGGCCGAGCAGCGCGAAGCGGAAGCCATTATCGGGATAGTCGCGCCCGTCGACGACGTAGTAGTCGGGTCGGTCGAAGCTCGGCGGGTGATCGACCAAGCGCAGTCGATAGCCACGTGCCGCCGCGCTCCACGACGTCACTGGGACCGGCCCGCCGCTACCGCTGGGCACGCTCAGTTCGAGGCGATCGGCCCCAAGCGGCACGGCCAGCCCGCGATAGAGCGGCAGGTAGACGTCGACTTCATGGCCGAGCTGGCCGAGCGCCCGGGCCAGGGCGTCGACAACGTCGGCCAAGCCGCCCGTCTTGGCGAACGGCTCACATTCCGAGGCGACCATGGCGATGCGCATCGGCCGATGCTAGACCCAAGCGCCGATGGGCAGCGCGCATCCACGCCGGGGCAAACCGGGCCGGCCGGACGTACCGGGGCCATCTCTCCGAACCGATTTACGTCGTGGCACAGGTCATGTAGCATCCCCAATCGTGCCGCTCAGGATCGATATTCCCACCCTGCCGCCGGCCGGGTTGCGCCTCCCCGACAAGCTCGAAGGGCTGGGGCGGCTTGCCTACAACCAGCTACTGGATGTGGCATCCGCGGGTGCGCGTGCTCTTCCGGCGCATCGACGTCGGCGCCTGGCTGCGCTCACCGCAACCCGGTGCCGCTGCGTCCAGCTGCACCGCGACTGGTCGGAGACCCTCGACGACGTCGACCTGATGGCCGAGTACCGCACCCTGCTCGACGGCTTCGATCGCTACATGGAGAACGGCGCCGACCACTGGTTCGAGCGCCAGCACGGCAAGCAGCTCGACGACCCGATTGCCTACTTCTGCGCCGAGTACGGCCTGAACGAGTCGCTGGGCATCTACTCGGGCGGCCTAGGCGTGCTCGCCGGCGACCACCTCAAGGCCGCCTCGGACATGGCCATCCCGTTCATCGGCGTCGGCCTGTTCTATCGCCACGGCTACTTTCGCCAGACGATCGATGCCGACGGCCACCAGGAACACGCCTATCCCGATTACGACCCGCAGCGCCTGCCGCTGCGGCGGGTGGCCGACGCCGAAGGTGGCATCCGCTGCGCATCGGCGTCGAGGTGCCCGGCCGGACGGTGTGGTGCGCGGTCTGGCTGGCCCAGGTCGGTCGGGTGCCGCTGCTGCTGCTCGACACCGACATCCCCGACAACGACGACGCCGACAGGCCGATCACCCACATCCTGTACGTGCGCGGACGCGAGATGCGCCTGCACCAGGAGATCGTCCTCGGCGTCGGCGGCGTGCGGGCGCTGCGCGCGCTGGGTATCGAGCCGCGCGTGTGGCACCTCAACGAAGGTCACTCGCGCGTTCATGCTCGTCGAGCGTGCGCGCGAGCTGATCGCTCGACGGCATGGCCATCGACGAGGCGCTCGAGCGATGTCCAGCGCAACGCCGTGTTCACCATCCACACGCCGGTCTCGGCGGGTAACGAGCGCTTCGACGCTCGACCTCGTGCGCCGGCTGGCCGCGCCGCTCGTTCGAGGGCAGCGGTCTTGATCTTGAGCGCGTCATCGAGCTGCGGCCGTGGCACCGACAACGACGCCGACCAGTTCGACATGACCGCCTTCTCGTTGCGCCAGACGAACGGCGCCAACGCGGTCAGCCATCCTGCACGCCCAGACGGCCAACTCGACCTGGACGACGTGCTGCGCACGCCAATCCTGGGCATCACCAACGGTGTTCACCCGCCGTCCTGGGTGGGCGAGCCCGTCGCGCCGCTCTGTACGAGTCGCTGGGCGCCGACCTCGACAACCTCGACGCACAGACCAAGCCGTTCTGGACGCGCATGCGCCAGGTGCGCCGACGAACACCTGTGGGACGCCCATCGGCGCCAGAAGCTCGAGCTGGCCTATTTCTGCCGGCGCCGACTGCAGTCACAGTTCGCCCGCCACGGCGAAGCGCCGAGCGCTGCTCGAAGAGCTGTCCGAGGCGCTCGATCCGGACATCCTCACGATTGGCTTCGCGCGCCGCTTCGCGACCTACAAGCGCGCCGCGCTGATCTTCTCCGACGAGGAGCGGCTGGCCACGCATCCTGCTCAACGCGAGCGGCCGGTGCAGATCGTCTTTGCCGGCAAGGCGCACCCGGCCGACCGGCCCGGCCAGCGGCGTGATCCAGGACATCTTCACGCGCAGCCGCGTCGCCCAAGTTCGCCCAGCGCGTCTTCGTGCATGGAGGACTACGACATCCGCGTCGGGCGCTACCTGGTGCAGGGAGTCGACGTCTGGCTGAACAATCCGCGTCGGCCGCTCGAGGCATCGGGCACGAGCGGCATGAAGGCGGCCATGAACGGCATCGTCAACTGCTCTGTGCTCGACGGCTGGTGGGATGAGGGCTACAACGGAACCTGGCAACGGCTGGGCGATCGGCGTACGCGCAGACAGACGCCGACGAGGAGGCGCAGGACTGGGCCGACGCGCAGGACCTGTATCGGTTGCTCGAGGACGAGATCGTCCCGCGCTACTACGAGCGCGACGCGCAACGGCCTGCCCACGCGCTGGCTGGAGGTCATGAAGCAGTCGATGGCCAGCACCATCTGGCAGTTCTCGACCACGCGCATGCTCCAGGAATACGTCGAGCAGCTGTACCTGCCGGCGGCCGACGAACGCGCCGGCCGAGGTTCAGCCAGCCGGCCGCGGCCGGCCACGCCAGGGCGCGCGACTAGACCACCCGCGGATCGGGACAAGCGCAATGACGGCACGGATCTCACTCGCCCTGGTCATCCACAACCACCAGCCGGTGGGCAATTTCGGCTGGGTCATCGAGGATGTCTTCCACAAGGCGCTACGAACCGTTGATCGGTGCCCTCGAACGCCACCCGCGACGTCCGGCTGGGTCTGCACTACAGCGGGCCCCTGCTCGAGTGGATGGACGACGAGCGGCCCGACGCGCATCAGACCGGCTGCGCGCGCTGGTCGATCGCGGCCAGGTGGAGATCCTCGGCGGCGGCCACTTCGAGCCGATCCTCGCTGGCGCTGCCCGAGCGCGACCGGCTGGGCCAGCTCGACGCGCATGCGCGACGACATCGAGCGCCGCTTCGGGCGCGCGCCGCTCGGCGCTTGGCTGGCCGAGCGGGTCTGGGAGCCGGCTCTGGCGTCCGACCTGGCTGAAGCCGGCTACGCGCTACACAGTCCTCGACGACAACCACCTGCGGGGCGCTTCGGTGGCCGAGGACGACATGTGGGGCACCTACACGACCGACGACCAGGGCCGGCTGCTGACCATCTTCGGCACCGAGAAGGGCCTGCGCTACCGGATCCCGTTCCGGCCGGTCGAGGAGGTGATCGAGTACCTGCGCGCCGCGGCGACCGAGGACGGCCGACCGGCTCGGGATCATGGGCGACGACGGCGAGAAGTTCGGCGCCTGGCCGGGCACTTTCGAGCATTGCTGGGGCGAGGAGCCGCTGGATCGACGATTGCTTCGAGGCCCTGGCCGAGAACGCCGACTGGCTGACGCTGGTCACGCCGTCCGAGTGGCTGGAGCGCGAAGCGCCCATCGGCCGCATCTACGTGCCCACCAGCGTCGTACGTCGAGATGACCGAGTGGGCGCTGCCGGCCAACGAGGCGGGCACCTTCCACGAACTGATGCATGACGCGGTCGAGAGCGGTTCGCCGGCGGCGCGCTTCCTGCGCGGCGGGCTGTGGCGCAACTTCCAGGCTCGCTACCGCGAGATCAACGACCTGCACAAGCAGATGCTGCGTGTCTCAGCCGCGGTCGACGCGATGCCGGCCGGCGCGGCGCGGGGGCGCGCGCTCGACCACCTGTACCGCGGCCAGTCGAACGACTGCTACTGGCACGGCCTGTTCGGCGGCATCTACATCGTGCACATGCGCATGGCCACGCTGGCCGAACTGATCGCCGCCGAGGACTTGGCCGGCGCCGGCGCTGCGCTCAGCGGTGTGGCCGACTACGACCTTGATGGGGTCGCCGAAGTCCTGCTCGGGACGGTCGGCCAGACCGTGCTGGTCGACGTCGCCGAGGGCGCGGGCATCGGCGCGTGGGACCTGCGCGCGTCACGCGTCGCGCTGGGTGCGGTCATGCGCCGGCGGTTCGAGGCCTATCACGTCCAGCTGCGGGCGATGGAAGAGGCCCAGGCGCGCAGCCAGAAGAGCGACACCAAGACGCTGACCAGCATCCACGACGAGCTGCTGGCCAAGGAAGCCGGCCTGTCCGCGCTGCTCGTCTACGACGACCACGAGCGGCGCTCGGGCCTGGCGCGCGTGCTCGACCGCGACGGCCACGATGTCGGCGACTTCGCCCGAGCGGCTTGGGCAGTCGAGCAGGTGGCCGATCGCCAGCTGGTGGTCGGGCGACGCGCCGATGGCCTTGCGCTGCGCAAGACGATCACGCTCGCGGGCGGCCGGCCCGATCCGACGCTGTCGCTGTCGGTCGAGGTGGTCAACGACGGCGGGCAGCTCTTCACCGGGATCCTCGAGCTGGAGTGGAACCTCAACTTGCTCGGTGGCGGCGGCAACCCGGCCGCCTATTACCGCGGGGCGGGCGAGGAAGCGCGCCACGATGGGCGGGGCTCGGTGCGGGCTGGGGCGCCGCTGTCGTTCGGCAACACCCACGAGGGCGTCAACGTGGCACTCGATGCCCAGCCGCCGGCCGGTCAGGCGTGGTTCCCGATCGCGACCGTCTCGAACTCAGAAGCCGGCTTCGAGCGCGTCTACCAGGGCAGCTGCCTGACCCAGCGCTGGCCGCTGCACCTGGCGCCGGGCGATGCGACGACCTTCTCAACGACCTTCCGCGTCACGCAGTCCCGCGACCGCGCCGATGAGGACGGCGGCTGACCGACTAGCTCGGCGCGGCCCAGCGCGACCAGCTGAACGCCGGCTCGAAACCCATCCCGCGGTACAGCGCAAGTGCCGCGCTATTCGCCTCGTCGACCGATAGCCAGACCAGCTTGTGGCCGGTGGCCAGGCCGGCGCGGGTGGCGACAGCGGTGATCAGCAGCCCGTAGCCGCGCCGGCGGTGGTGCGCGGCGACGCCGATCGCGTGCAAACCGGCGACGCCCCGACCGGGCACCAGGCGGGCGCTGGCGATCGGCTCGCGCACCAGGCGCAGCAGAAAGGCGCGCGTTGTCCCTGCGGCAACCGACCGCGCGAGCAGCTCGGCGCTTTCGCCGATGGCGTCCGGCGGGAGGCCGAAGCTGGCCGTCTCGAGGCGCACGCAATCGAGCGCGCTGGCCGGCGTCACGGCCTCGATGCGCAGGCCCGGGTCGAGATGCGGCACTACCGTCGGGTGACGGGTCCACATCGTCCGCTCCGCACTGAGCGGCACCCAGCCGGCCGCCTTCAGGCGATCGGCGAGGTCGAGCGGCTGGCTGACGCCGTCGCACACGATCACCGACGGCCAGGTGCCAGCGGCCTTCATGGCCGTCGCGATGGCGACCAGGCGCTCGTCGACCTCTTCCGCAGCCCAGCGCACGCGGGCGACGTAGTTCAGGCCCGACCCCTGCGCGGCGTGCCGAACGACGACCGCCCCGAGGTCAGCGTCGTCGACGACCTGTGCGCCGAGCAACGTCACCCAGTCGATGCGCTGGCGCTCGATCGCCTCGAGCTCCTCACGCGACGGCAGAGCCGCGGCGTCGTGCTCGATCGGCGCGCCCTGCCGTGGTCGGGCCGAAGGCGGCCGGGCGGGCCGCGCGGGCTGATCCGGGCCGCTCATCGGAAGGCGGCGAGCACCTCCGAGTCGAAGCGCTCCATCAGCCGGACGATCTTCTCCGGGTTCGTTTCCGCAAAGTCGACCGCCATGTGCCCGACGCCGACGGCCGCGAACATGCGCATTTCGCCGATCATCTGCTCCGGCGCGCCGGCGAGGACGTAGAACGGGCTCTCGTGCGGCCCGAACACGACCCGCACCCGGGCCGAGATGAGCGGCATCGACCGGCCGGCCGCCTTCGCCGCGGCAGCGATGATCGGCGCCCGAACAGCGATCTGGTCATGCCCCGACGCCGACGCGTGATAGCCATTGCCCAGCCGACCGGCGCGCTCCAACGCCGCCACTTCGCGCCCGCCGACCCAGATCGGCACATCGGCTCCCTGCGCCGGCAGCGGCGCGAAGCGCACCTCGTCGAGCGAATGAAAGCGGCCCTCGAACGGCCCCTGGTCGCCGCTCCACAGATGCCGCCACAGGGCGATCGCCTCGTTGAGGTAGGCGCCGCGCTGCCCGAAGCGCTCGGCCAGGCCCAGGTTGCCGAACTCCGTCCGGTTCCAGCCCACGCCGACGCCGACGATCAGCCGCCCGCCCGACAGCGCATCGAGGGTGGCCAGCTCCTTGGCCAGCTGAACCGCATTGCGCAGCGGCACGACGACGACGCTGATCCCCACGCGCAGGGCCGGCTGGCGCGCGGCGACATGGGCCGCCGTCATGACCGCCTCGAAGACCGTGAAGTAATCCTCGCTGCGCGCCGACGGCTCGACCAGCATGTGGTCCGTGGTGAAGACCGAGTGCCAGCCCAGGCGCGCCGCCGTCTCGGTCGCGGCGTCAATCGACTCGACCGTCGCCCCGGCCCGGTAGGAGGGCAGGATCAGCCCGATGTCCATCGATCAGGCCGCGCCGTCGTCGCGCAGGATGCGGGCGACCCACTTGATCGGCGGGCTGCCGTGCGAGATGACCGCCTCGAGGTGGGCGCGGTAGTCGAAGCCGGGCGTTTCGCCCAGGCCGCCGGCGATGCGCTGCTCGGGCACGGCGTCGACCCCGGCGGCCGCGGCTGCCCGCCGCCGCGCGCCGACCTCCATGTCCCACATCTCGAGCGCGCCAAGGTAGTAGGTCGACAGCTGCGTTGCCGTCAGCCGCGCGCGATGCCACTTGGCGTGCGCCTCATCGTCTTCCTGGAAGCCGCCACCGACCATCAGCTCCAGCGCCTGCTCCTCGGTCATCCCGGCCGTGTGAATGCCGACGTCGATCAGCGTGTTGGTGATCGCGCGCAGGTAGAACTTCCAGTGGGTCAGCAGCAGGGCCGGCTCGTGGTCACCGTAGCCCAGGTCCATCATCACCTGGGTGACGTAGACGGCCCAGCCCTCGGCGAACATGCCGCTCGCAAACACCGAGCGCGCCAGGCTCGGGTTTCGATTGGCCCACGCTGCCTGCAGATAGTGGCCCGGCACACCCTCGTGGATGGCCAGCAGGCGCAGCATTCGGTCGTTGTCCTCGCGCAGGTACGACTCGACCGCCTGGGGGCCGTCGCGTTCGTCTGGCGGCGTGATCCAGAAGTAGCTCGCCAGGCCCTTGTCGAGCGGGCCGGGCGATTCGAGGAACGCCCTGCCGTAAGCGCGCATGAAGACCGGCGTCCAGGTGATCTGCATCGGCTCGTCGGGCAGGCCGATCAGCCCACGCTCGCGGCAGAACTGCTCGAGCCGAGCAACCTCGGCCCGGCTCCACTCGAGCAGCTCCGCGGGCTGCCTGTGCTCGCGCGCGACGGCGTCCAGGACGCTCTTGATCGTCTCGTCGTCGGAAGCGGGCAGCGGCTGGCCGGGCAGCCAGGTTGGCCACGCTTCGCGCGCCAGGCGCAGCATCTCGGCGCGGACAAGGCCGTAATCGCGCTGAGCGCGGGCAGCCAGCTCCGAATACGGCAGGTCACTGGCCAGCGCATGTCTCAACTTGGCCGCGAAGAGCCCGGGCCCGAGCCGGCCGTCACCCGCGGCGCGCAGCGCGACCTCATCGCGCAGGCGCTGGCCGAATGTCTCGATCGCGCGGCGGGCCGGTCCGGCGGCGGCGTGCAGCGTGGTTGCCAGCTCGACGTCCATGCCCAGTGCCGCGCGTCGGTCGGCTTCGGCGAGCGCCTCGCTGATCAGGTCGCCCAAGCCGCTCAGCTGGGCCAGGGCAGTTTCGGTGTGGAGTAGCGAGACCGGTCGGCCGGGCAGGCCGGTCAGCGCCTCCACGGCCGCGTCGAGCAGCCGCGGCAGGCCGTGCAGCCGGCCGGCAAAGGCCGCGCCACGATGTGCCCACGGTGCGAACTCACGCGCCAGCAGGGCGAACAGCCCGCTTCCGCACAGCCGCACGTAGCTGAGCGGATCCCAGGCGGACTCGCGCAGCTCAGCTTCATCGAACTCGAGCGCGTCGATCGCTTCGAGGACGATGCCGCGGTCGATCCGCTCGGCGGCAGTCAGCTGGTCCCCGTCCAGTGCCTGAAGGCGGGCGCGGTGATGGCGGAGCGTGGCCAAGCGCGACGCGCGTCCCGCTTCGTCCAGCTGTGGCCAGCGGTCGTCGTAGGCGTGGAAGCCGATCTGGGTGGCCCACGTCGGCGCGGCCGCGAACAGGTCGTCGAGCAGCCGCTGGAGCGCGAACTCGAAGGGCGTCCGTGGCTCGGGCCGGGTGTCCGCGGCGAGCGAAACGAACGGCTGCCCAGTGTCAGTCACGCGCCCTCCTCCACCGCTGGTCTGCGGGCGTCGCGCCCGGCCCGCATCGTAGCCGTCAATGTCCGATGTAGCATGGCGGACCAAGGCTGACGCACTGGAGACTGACTCAATGCTGATCCTCGCCCTCCGCATCGCGGTCAACGCCATTGCGCTCGTCGCGGCCGTGCGCTTCGTGCCCAACGTGGCGTTCGAGGGCGACTTGTGGCACCTCGCCGCCGTGGCGGCCATCTTCGGGCTGGTCAACGCTTTCCTGCGGCCGATCGTCAAGCTGCTCGCGCTGCCGCTCTCGCTGTTCACCTTTGGCTTGGTCGGACTGGTCATCAACACCGGCATGGTGCTGGTCGCGGCCGCCATCAGCGACAACCTGGGTTTCGGCTTCAGCCTCGCCGGCTGGCCGCCCGGCGCGATCGACCTCGACGTGATCATCGCCGCGTTCCTGACCTCGGCCGTGCTCAGCATCGTCTCGGCCATGCTCGCCCTCGTCCGGCTGGCAGCGCCACGCATCTGAGAGGCCCGCTCGCCGACGCCGCTCGGACGGCCGTGCGGCGCCATGGCACACCGCTCTACCTGTACGACCTGCCCCGGCTGCGGGCCGATGCGCGTGCCGTCCGCGAGGCGTTCCCCGATCCATGGCTGCGCCTGTATGCGCTGAAGGCGAACGGGCTGCCCGGGCTGGTGCGCGAGATCGTCGCCCAGGGGTTCCTGGCCAGCGCCGTGTCGCGCGGCGAGCTCGTCCTGGCGCGGCGGGCCGGAGTCGCGCCGACGCAGGCGGTTCTCGAGGGCATCGGCAAGAGCGACCGTGACCTGCGCAGCGCGGCGCAGCTCGCCGCTGACGGCAACCCACTGCTGTGGATCAGCCTCGAGAGCGCCGACGAGGCCGCCGCGCTGGCGGAGCACGCCCGCAGGCTCGGCTCCGGCGCAGTGGGCGGGACACGCCTCGACGTGCTCGTCCGCGTCAACCCGCAGGTCGCGCCGGAAACCGTCCGCGGGCTGGCCGTCGGCGCGCCCGACTCCAAGTTCGGCGTGCTGGTTGACGAGCTGCCGGCCGTCATCGAGGCCGGCG
Source organism: uncultured Chloroflexia bacterium (assembly GCA_963704145.1). Lineage (GTDB taxonomy): Bacteria > Chloroflexota > Limnocylindria > Limnocylindrales > CSP1-4 > JALYGJ01. Next base: position 404,774 of record CAVPHB010000006.1, on the reverse strand, counting down.
GCGGGCTCGGACGGCCCGCTGCGCTGGCGCGGTCTGCATCTCCATGTCGGCTCGCAGCTGGGCGCCGTCGACGCCTGGCGCTCCGCGTTCCGGATCGGGTTGCGCGTGCTCGAGCTCCAGCGCGCGACGCTGCCCGATTTCGACACGCTCGATGCCGGCGGCGGTTTCCCGGTACGCCATGACCGACGACGCCGGTCGGTCCCCGCGCCGGCACGCTTCGCGCACGAGGCGACCGGCGAGCTGGGCCAGCTGCCGCGCAGCGGCGCGACCAGCGCGCCTGGCGGTCGAGCCCGGGCGGGCGGTCGTCGCCGGCGGCGGCTGGCTCATCGGGCGGGTGCTGCACGTCCGCGAGCGCGAGCCGCTGACTCGTCGTGCTCGACACGGGCATGACCGAGCTCGTTCGCCCCGCGCTCTACGGGGCAGTCCACCCGATGGTCGCGTTGACCTCGCTCGGCCGGCCGACGGACCGTCAGCCATCCGCCATGACCCAGGTGCGCGTCGACGGCCCGATCTGCGAGTCGACCGACACCCTCGGCACGGCCGAGCTGCCACCGCTCCAGCGCGGCGACGTGGTCGCCATTGGTGTGGCCGGCGCCTACGGCTCGTCCATGGCCAGCACGTACAACGGCCGACCACGACCGCCCGAGGTCGCCTGGGACGACGGCCGTGTCACTCTGGTACGCCGAAGGGGCGGCCTGGGGACGCTGCCCTGAAGCCGCCGGCAGCGCTGTAACCTTCGAGCCGTGAGCGACCGGAGCACGTCACATCAGCGACGCGCCTTCGCCGAGCGGCTGGCGCGCGCCCCGCTGCTGCTCGACGGCGCGATGGGCACGCTCCTGTACAGCCGCGGCGTGCCCCAGCGCGCGTCGCTCGACGAGCTGGTCGAGACGCGGCCCGACCTGATCGGCGCGATCCACCGCGAGTACATCGAGGCCGGCGCGGACGTCATCGAGACGCACACGTTCGGCGCCAACCGGCTGCGCCTGGCGCCGTTCGGCCTGGCCGACGGCCGGCGCTGCTCAACCGCCGCGCGGCCCAGATCGCGCGCGAGGCGCGTGACGTCGCCGGCGGCCGCGACGTGCTCGTGGCCGGCTCGATCGGGCCGCTCGAAGCGCCGCTCCACGGTCCCGATGCCGCCGCAGAAGCCGCCGATGCGGGCCGCGTTCCAGGAGCAGATCGAGGGCCTGCTCGAGGGCGGCGTCGACGTGCTGCTGTTCGAGACGTTCAGCGACCTCGACGAGCTGCTGCTCGGCATCGAGCGAGGCCGGGCGCTGGTCGGACCTGCCCGATCGTCGCCCAGATGACGTTCGGCGAGGAGCTGACTCGCGGTCGACGGCACCAGCCCGCAGGCGGCCGCGACCGCGCTCGCGGCGGCGGGCGTCGACGCGGTCGGCGTCAACTGCGGCGTCGGGCCGATCGATCTGCCTCGACGCGCTGAGCCAGATGGGGCGCCCGTCGGCGGGCCTGGCGCGCTCGATCATGCCCAACGCCGGCCTGCCGCAGCGCGTCGACGGGCAGTTCGTCTATGCCGCCGAGCCGCCTACTTCGCGCTGAGGTGTCCGCGCTTCCTCGACGCCGGCGCGCGCATCGTCGGTGGCTGTTGCGGCACCACGCCGGAGCACATCCGCCACATGCGCCACGCGCTCGACTGCGACGGCGCGCCAGCGCCGGCCGCAGCCGCCGTCGGACGCGCGACCGGAGATCACGTCGGCACGCCCGCGGACGCCGGTCGCCGAGCGAGCGCAGCCGAGTCGCCGCTCGAGCCGCCACCGCCGACCCGCCTCGCCAGCTGCTGGCGCGAGCGCCGCGTTCGTGGTCAGCGTCGAGATCGATCCGCCGCGCTCGGTGCGCATCGAGCGCACGATCGAGGCCGCGCGGCTGCTCCAGGAGGCCGGCGTCGACATCGTCAACATCAGCGACAGCGCCATGGCCCGCGTGCGCATGGGCGCGCTGGCCGTCGCCTTCGGCATCCAGCACGACCTCGACCTCGAGTGCCTGGTCCATTTCACGACCCGCGACCGCAACCTGATGGCGCTCGAATCGGAGCTGCTCGGCGCCCACGCGCTCGGCGTGCGCAACATCCTGGCGCTGACCGGCGATCCGCCGCGCGTCGGCGACTATCCCACCGGCACCGGCATCTGGGACGTCGACTCGATCGGGCTGATCGGCATCCTCGCGCGGCTGAACCGGGGTGAGGACCAGGCGGGCAAGCCGATCGGCGCCCCGGCCGGCTTCACCATCGCCTGCGCGCTCGATCCCACTGCCGCCGACCTCGACCGTGAGATCGAGCGCCTGGCGGCCAAGATCGACGCCGGGCGCGGACCTGATCATGACCCAGCCCATCTACGCGCCGACAGCAGTGGGAGCGCTTCATGGCACCTGCGCAGCCGGCGCTGGCCGAGCGGTCTGCCGCGTGCCGGTGCTGCTCGGTGTCCTGCCGCTGCACACCGCGCGTCACGCCGAGTTCCTGCACAACGAGGTGCCCGGCATCACGATCCCCGATGAGGTGCGCGCCGCCATGGACGCCGCCGGCGAGCGCGGCGCGGAGGTCGGCCTGGAGATGGCCCACCGGCTGCTCGAGACAGCTCGCGGGCGCTGGTCCACGGGCACCTACATCATGCCCAGCTTCGGCCGCTACGAGCTGGCCGCCGAGCTCGTCCGCCGGGTGCGCGCCGACGCGCGCGTGCGGCCGGCACACGGAGGCATCGACGCATGAATCGGCCCGGCTGCAGCCCTTGTCGGCGGCCGCTGCTGCTCGTCGCTCGCGCGCAGTCGCTGCGGCGGCCGACCGCGCCCGACCCGGACCGCCCTTCCCTGCGCCGGTCAACGACGTGGTGGTCTACGACTACGCCGACATCCTTCGTTCGGCGACCGAGATACGGGCGCCCAGATCATCATCGACATCGAGCACCGCGTCGGCGCCGAGATCGTGGTCTACACGCAGTACAAGCCGGGCTCGACCGAGGAGTCGACCGAGCAGGACGCGATCGTCCTGATCGACCAGTGGGGCGTCGGCCGGGCCGGCTTCGACGACGGCCTGGCGATCATGTGGAACATCAACCGGCTGCCCTGCCTGGCCGGCGTGAGCGGCAACGGCCAGGTCCAGCTGTACGCCGGGCCGGGCTACCGTGCCGCGTTCCTGTCCAACAGCGAGCGGCAGTCGATCTTCGACAACGACATGCTGCCCTTCCTGCGCGCATGCGATGAGGACGGCGCACTTCTCGCCGCACTCGAGAAGATCGACGCCAACGCGACGCCGGAACACGCCAACACGCTCGCCGCGGCGCGCATCATCGACGCCGCCGTCGGGCTGATCGGGGGGCCGCTGGCCTTCGTCTTCTTCGTCGGCTGGGCGGGCATGTCCTGGCTGCGTTACGGGCGCGATCCGGTCTATCTGGACAGCCCTTCGATCCTGATGCCTGCTCCGCCGCCCGATCTGACCGCTGCCTCGGGCGCGGTGGTCTGGGAAGGTCGCGCCACGCGGCGGGCCCTGACGACGGCGATGCTCGACCTGGCCAGCCGGGGCGATCTCAGCTTCCGCGACGAGAGCGGGTTGCTCAGCCGCAAAGCCGGCATCCAGATCCACGATGAACCGTCCAATGACCCGTACCTGTTGCTCAACCGTCGCCGGCCGCTCGGCTCGGCCGAGGAGTACGCCCGCGACCGCCTGCAGACCATCGGCCGCGCTTCGGTCGACTGGTACATCGAGCCGGACGACATCGTCAAGTTCGGCGAATACGCGGCCAAGTTCGACCAGCGGCTGGAGCGGCACGTCGCCGAGCGGGGCTGGTTTCGCGAGCCGCCGGCCAAGGCCTCCGCCCGCTGGACGAAACGCGGCGGGACGGTCATCGTGGCCGGCATCGTCGGCGGCCTCATCGGCTTCAACCTGCCCAGCGGCGGGCTGATGATGCTGAGCGTTGCCCTGATCGCCGCGGGGATCGTGACGATGATCGTCGCGCGCGCCATGCCGGCCCGGACGATGGCCGGAGCGATGGTCTACGCCATGCTCGCGGCGTACCGGCGCACTCTGCAGAAGACGATGGAGCAGGCGCGCTCGATGAACCAGGTCGTCCAGGACGCGCAGTTGGAGTGGCTCGAAACGCCCGACCAGGCCGTCGTGTGGGGTGTTGCGCTGGGCCTGCAGCGCGAGGTCGAAGAGGTCATCCAGCGCAGCGCCGAGGACGCCCGAGCGGGAGTGACCAGCTACAACCCGTGGCTGCCGCTGTGGTACGGCTCGGGCGCCTCGTCGGGTGGCGGGCAGCCGGGCGGTATTGCCCCCGGACTCTTCTCGGCCTCGGCCATCCCCGACTTCGGCGGGATGATGTCCGCGCTCGGCTCGATCGGCAACTCGCCCAGCTCGAGCGGCTCCGGGTCGGGCGGTTTCAGCGGCGGCGGCAGCGGCGGCGGCGGCGGCGGCTCTGGCGGGGGCTACTGAGCCCTCGCGCTAGACTGACCGGCGATGGGTGCCGTAGAGACGATGCAGGACTTCTTCGATCTGCTCAATGCCGGCGACCGCGAATCAGCGCTCAAGCTGATGGACGAGAAGGCCGAGATGCGCGTCCATGTGCTGGGCAATGTGCGCACGCTGCGCGGCTTGGAGCAGGTCGGAGGCTGGTTTATGCGCGCCGACAAGGGCCTGCGCATGATCCCCGGCGACATCCGCGATACGGGCGTGAACTACGAGTGCAACCTGCTCGTTGTGCGCCCCGGAGCACCGTCACAGGGCCTTGACGCCACGTTCCGGGTCGAGGCCGGCAGGATCACCTCGATCAACTTCGCGCCGCGCTAGACGGCTCGGCTTCGGCCGAGGTCAGGGCGCAGCGGATGCGGGGGCGCCGGGCGGCGGGATCACGATCCGCTGGCCGACCTCGATGTGATTCGGGTCGCTTATCTGCGGGTTGGCGGCGAGGATGTCGGCCACGGTCACGTCGAAGCGACGAGCGATCTTGGCCAGCGTGTCGCCGGACCTGATGCGGTACAGCTGCGGGCTCGCAGTCGGCGTCGGCGCGGGGGTCACGACAGCCGGCGTCGAGGTGGCCGTAGGCGCCGGGCTGGTCGTTGGTATGACGCTGGTCGGCGCCTGACTGGGTCCGGCGGAGGGCAGGGCGATCGACGGCGACGCCGTTGGCGCTGCACCGCCACCGGCCAGCAGGCCGGGCAGGAAGATCACGCCGGCCACGCCAAGGGCCAGGATGGCAACGACCGCGAGGATCGTCAGCAGGCCACCGAATCGGTCGCTCGGCACCGGCTCACCGGCCTCGGCACCGAAGCGGCCGTCGATCTCCCACGACGGGATGAGATCCTCGCGGCGTACGCGTTCGGGCTGCGGCGGGCGGCCCGCTGAACTGCGCGGCGGCGGCTCGAAGTCCTCGGACCCAGCCCGCGCGGGCGGCGGCGACGGGCGGCCGGCCAGGAAAGGCGGCACCGGGGCAGCGTCAGGCTCGTCGTCCGGTTCGGCCAGCAGGCGCCTGCCGGGCAGATCGTCACCGTCCGGCCAGCCAACCTCGTCCGGGCTCTCGTCGGCTTGAGCCGCGCTCGGGAGGTACTCGGCCACAACGGGCTCATCGAAGACGCCCATCTGCTCGTCCGCGCTGCGACCGGCGGACGGTGCGTCCGACGCGAACGGCGCGGCTTCGGGTGATAGGGGCTGGTCAGCCGCCTCCGGGCCGAACGGCTCAGGCTCGACAATCGGCGAGCCGGGTTCGGGCAGGTCGGTCGCGAAGGCAGCGCCAGCCAGCGGCGCCGCGTCGAGCGTCTGCTGGGTGGGCACCCCGGGCAGCGGCCGGGCGGCTGCACGCACGGCCCAATCCTGGAACACCGGGCAGGCCGCGAACCCGGGCGCGAGGCAGTACGCGGACTGGTGGGCCAGCGCGCGTGGCGCCGGGGTTGGCTCGGCAAAGCAGCGGTGGCGATAGTCGGGCTGCGCCGAACGCCGGTCGCGGTCGAGCTCGAGCGCGACGAACGGGCAGGCGTTGGGTGCTCCGCCGCTCAGTTCATCCGTCTCCGCCATTGGCGGCAATCTTACGCCGCCGCGGGCACCTCGGAGTCGTCCTTGAGAGCGGCCTCGAGTGTCTCGGCCAGCTGGGCCTGCTGTTGCTCGGGCCCGGCCTGGATGACCATCCCGGCGCCGACCGTGTCGTGGGTCGCCTCGTCGATCAGGACGAAGCCGCCCGTCGTGCGCGACAGGTCGTACGGATCGAGCAACAGCGGCGCGCTGGTGCGCAGGCGGATGCGGCCGATCTCGTTCAGGCCGAGCTCTTGGGCGTTCTGGTCGCGGTGGAGCGTGTTGACGTCGATCCGGTAGCGCAGGTCGTCGACAAGCGCCCTGGCCGTCCGCGTGGTGTGCTTGATCGTGTAGCGGCTGCCCTCGCGCAGCGGCGTGTCCGTCATCCAGCACACCATCGCGTCGAGCTCGTTGGTCACCGTCGGCTGGTTGTGCGGCCGGCAGATCATGTCGCCGCGCGAGATGTCGATGTCGTCCTCGAGCAGGATTGATACCGACAACGGCGGGCTGGCCGCCTCGATCTCACCGTCGAAGGTCTCGATGCGCTTGATGCGCGTGCGCTTGCCCGACGGCAACACCGTTACCTCGTCGCCCTTGCGGAAGACGCCCGCCGCGATCTGGCCGGCATAGCCGCGGTAGTCGTGATGCGCGTCGGTCTGCGGGCGGATGATCCACTGGACCGGGAACCGGGCGTCGATCAGGTTGCGGTCGGAGCCGATGTAGACGTGCTCCAGGTGGTACAGCAGCGACGGACCCTGGTACCAGGGCATGGCCAGCGAGCGGGTCACGACGTTGTCGCCGTGCAGCGCGGAGATCGGGATGAACTGGATGTCGTGCACGTCCAGCTTCTGCGCCCACTCCGCGAAATCGGTCCGGATCCTCTCGTAGACCTCTTCGCTGTAGCCGACGAGGTCCATCTTGTTGATCGCCACCACGAGATGCGGGATGCCCAGCAGGGAAGCGATGAAAGCGTGCCGATGGGACTGCTCGAGGACACCGTGGCGCGCGTCGATGAGCACGATGGCCAGATCGGCCGTCGATGCGCCGGTGACCATGTTGCGCGTGTACTGAACGTGACCCGGGCGTGTCGGCAATGATGAACTTGCGGCGTGGCGTGGCGAAGTAGCGGTAGGCCACGTCGATGGTGATGCCCTGCTCGCGCTCGGCGCGCAGACCGTCGGTCAGCAGGGCCAGGTCGACCTGGCCGTAGCCGCGCCGCCGGCTGGTCTGCTCGATCGCCGCGAGCTGGTCCTCGAAGATGCCCTTTGAGTCGAACAGCAGCCGGCCGATGAGCGTGCTCTTGCCGTCATCGACTGAGCCGGCAGTGGAGAAGCGCAGCAGGTCCATGACTAGAAGTAGCCCTCCCGCTTGCGGTCTTCCATGGCCGTCTCTGAGAAGGAGTCGTCGGCGCGCGTCGCGCCGCGCTCGGTGATCCGTGCCGCGGCGACCTCGACGATGATCTCGCTCAGCGACGCGGCGGTCGAGTCGACGGCGCCGGTGCAGGTCATGTCCCCCACCGTCCGGTAGCGCACGGTCATGTGCTGGACTTCCTCGGCGGGAGTGTTGGGCAGGAACTCACTGGTCGCCAGCCACATGCCGTCGCGCCGGAAGACGTCGCGCCCGTGGGCGAAGTAGATCGACGGCACCTCGACCTTCTCGCGCTCGATGTACTGCCATACGTCCATCTCGGTCCAGTTGGAGATCGGGAAGACGCGCATGTGCTGACCGCGTCCGATCTTGCCGTTGTACAGGCTCCACAGCTCCGGTCGCTGCGACTTGGGCTCCCACTGGCCGAACTCGTCGCGCAGCGAGAAGACGCGTTCCTTGGCGCGTGCCTTCTCCTCGTCGCGCCGGGCGCCGCCGAAGACGGCGTCGAAGCGGTGCTCGGCAATCGCGTCGAGCAGGGTCGTCGTCTGCAGCCGGTTGCGCGACGGGTTGCCCGGCTCCTCCTGCACGCGACCCTTGTCGATCGACTCCTGGACCGAGGCGACGATGAGGCGTCTCACCCAGCTCGGCCACAAGTCGGTCGCGGAACTCGAGCACCTCGGGGAAGTTGTGGCCGGTGTCGATGTGCATGATCGGGAACGGGAAGCGCGCCGGCCGGAAGGCCTTCTCGGCCAGGCGCAGCAACACGATCGAGTCCTTGCCGCCGGAGAACAGCAGCACCGGCCGTTCGAACTCGGCGGCGACCTCGCGCATGATGAAGACCGACTCCGACTCGAGCGCGTCGAGATGGGTCAGGCTGCGCTTCAGCGCGCGGTCGATCTGGGTCTGGGAGCTGAGCATCGGGCGATTACTACCAACTTGATGGAGATTGTCGAATTCGTGGGTCAGGCCATAGTATAGGCGACCATGCCTGAGACACCCACGCCGACCCACGCGCCGGTCGAGGCAGGCTGCTTCGGACGCGCCGGCCGGCGCCGGTTGGCTGAACAGCCTTGCCCGGCGGACCGACCTGTCGCGTCGAACGATCGTGGCCGGCATCGTGCTGCCGGTGATCTGCCTGATCGCCATCGCGGGCACGTACGCTGTCGCCCCACCGACCGAGCATTCGACAATCGTCTTTGGCACGCTCGTGGCGCTCGCCGCGGGGCTGGCGTCGACCGCCATCGGCGTGTACGGCGGCGTGCTCGTGCCGGGTCTGCTGCTGCTCGGCATCGACGCCCGCTTCGCGGCCGCTGCCTCGCTCTTCCTACAGGTGCTGGTCATCCCGCTCGCCGCCGGATCGCACTATCGGATGGGCAACTTCTCGCGCGCGGTGGCTGCTACCGCTCGTGGTCGGCGGCATGATCGGCGCCTTCATCGGCCCGTTCTTCGCCGCGCTGCTGCCCAAGGACGTGATCGCCCGCTTCGTGGCGGCGATGATCGTGCTGCGTCGGCGTCATCGTGCTGGGCACGCTGCGCTTGGCGCGGCTGGGCGCCGTGCGAGACGCGATTCGGACGTGCCCTCGCGACAGGTGGCGGGCATCGGCCTGATCGGCCGGCTTCTCGTCGGGCATCTCGGGCGCTGGCTGGGGCCCGATCGGCGTCAAGCTGCTCATCCTGACGCGAATCGACCCGCGCCAGGCGATCGGCTCGTCGCTCTTTGCGCGGGTGTTCATGGCTGCGGCCGCGGTCGTCGGTTTCATGACTGCCCAGACGGCGTTCCATAACGTCACTCCCAACTGGTGGATCATCGTGCCGCTGTTCGCCGGCTCCATCGCGCCGATGATCCCGGGTGCGATGCTCGTCTCGCGCCTCGGTCGCGACCGCGCAACCATCGCCATCACGCTGCTGTCGATCGCGCTCGCGCTGCCCACGCTCATCTGGGGGCACTGATCCGGCGCGGGGCCTGGGACAATCGGCCGACAAACACCGCCCAAGGAGACCATCGAGTGAACCGTCTGCTGCGCGCCCTGGCGCCGCGAGCCACTGCCCATGCCCACTGCGACATTCCGTGCGGGGTGTACGACCCGCAGCAGGCCCGCATCGAGGCCGAGTCCTGCTACCGGATCATCCAGCGCTATCACGACTCGAGCGATGAGTCCTTCCGCGCACGCTGCATCAACGTCAAGGAGGAGCGCGCCGGGCTGGCCAAGCACCACATCGACGTGATGTGGCACGACTACTTCAAGCCCGAGCACGTGGAGAAGTTCGCCGACCTGCACGACGTGTGCTGGAAGGCGGCCAAGCAGGCGTCGCTGGTCAAGCGCAGCCTCGACCTCGCCGAGGCTCAGAAGCTGCTCGATTTGATCGACCAGATCGACCACATGTGGCGCGCAACGGGTGGCCCGGCGACCACGCGCATGGAGCCCGCGCCGGCCGCCTCCTAGGGCCGGACGCTGCTGCACGTCCGATCCACGATCAGGTGAACCGCCGCTCCGGGCTGCGACTCGGGGCGGCGCTGCTCGCTGTGTTCGGCGCCGTCGTGCTGAGCCCCTTCGCGGCGCGCATCGCCCGTTCCCGGCACCAGCGGATTGCCGTGACCGGCCACAGCATGGAGCCGGCACTGCGCGACGGCGACTGGTTGCTGGTCGACCCAACGGCTTTTGTGGGCCGCGGGCCGCGGCCGGGCGAGCTGGTTGTCGCGCGCGACCCGCGTCACCCGACCAGACTGATCGTCAAGCGCGTACGCGACGTGTCGGCCGACGGGCGGCTGTACGTGGCCGGCGATCACCCGGCGCACGGTGACGAGGGCGCGGCAATCGGCGCGGTCCCGCCAGACGCGATCGTCGGCCGGCCGTGGCTGCGCTACTGGCCACCCCGCCGGGTCGGCACAATCTGGGGCGGACGCGAGGGATTGATCGGATGCCGCACCTGACCCTTGGCAGCGGCGGGTCCCCGCCCCGCCATCTGTCCACCGACTGACTGACCGGCCGGCCCCACAGCCCGGCCGCCCGAGGAGAACCCCGACCAGCCATGGACTCCGTGCCTGCGACTGACCAGCTGCCCGGCGCGGCCGGAGCCGCCCGAAGCGCCCCGGCGCTCTCGATCGACCCGCGCGCGCGGATGGAGATCCTGTTCGCCATCCTGCTCGCGCTGTTCCTGAGCGCGCTCGACCAGACCATCGTCGCATCGGCCCTGCCGCGCATCGTGACCGACCTGTCGGGCAATGAGCTGTACACCTGGGTCGTCACCATCTACCTGCTGACGAGCACGATCACGGGCCCCATCTACGGCAAGCTGTCCGACCAATTCGGGCGGCGGCCGCTGCTGATGATCGGCGTCGGGTTGTTCCTGCTCGGCTCGTTCCTGTCCGGGCTGTCGCAGGACATGTTCCAGCTGATCCTGTTCCGCGGCATCCAGGGCCTGGGCGCCGGGTCGATCTTCCCCATTGCGCTGGCCGTCATCGGCGACCTGTTTTCGCCCCAGGAGCGGGGCAAGTACCAGGGGCTCTTCGGCGCCGTCTTTGGTGTCTCGGCGCTCATCGGGCCCGCGCTGGGTGGCTTCCTGACCGACCAAGTCAGCTGGCACTGGATCTTCTTCGTCAACCTGCCCATCGGCGCAATCGCATTGGCGATCATCTGGCGCCTCCTGCCCGCGCACACGCGGGCAGGCGTCACGCGCAGCGTCGACTACCTCGGGGTGTTCGTCTTCACCCTGGCCCTGGTGCCCATCCTGATCGGCCTGACCAACAAGCAGAAGCTCGAGTGGACCGACCCGTGGGTCGGCGGCCTGATCGCTGTCGGCCTGCTCCTGGTCGGACATGTTCGTGTGGGTTGAGTCGCGGGCCAAGGAGCCCATCGTTCCGCTCGACCTGTTCCGCAACCGGACCTACTCGGCATCGATGCTGGCCGCCTTCACGGCCAGCTTCGGGTTCTTTGGCGCCGTCATCTTCCTGCCCCGCTGGTACCAGGTCGTCAACGGCTCGTCGGCGACCGAATCGGGCTACCAGCTGCTGCCGCTGCTCTTCGGCCTGATCCTCAGCTCGATCATCAGCGGCCAGATCGTCAGCCGCACGGGCCGCTACAAGTGGCTGACCGTGGGTGCCCTGGCGACCCTGGCCGTCGCGCTGCTCTTGATCACCAACCTGCGCGCCGACACTCCGCCGCCCATGCTCTGGCTCTGGCAGTTCGTCGCCGGCGTGGGCATCGGCCCGACCCTCGCGGTCTTCACGATCATCGTCCAGAACGCCGTGCCCCCGAACAAGCTCGGCGTAGCCACGAGCAACCTGACCTTCTTCCGCCAGGTCGGCGGCACGGTTGGGCTGGCCCTGGCCGGCACCATCTTCGGCGCCACGCTGCAGACCGAGGCACCCCGCCAGGTGGCCGGCGAGCTGCTCCGCGCCGGAGTGCCCCAGGCCCAGATCGATCAGTTTGCGGCGCGGCTGTCCGGCTCCGCCTTCAGCACCGACACCCTGTCGGCCGTGGGCGACATGGGCGCGCGCATCCTGGCCCAGGTTCCGGCCGAGGCGCGCGACTTCGTCGAGCCGCTCATCCCATCGATCGTGCAGGGCATCCACCAGGCCTTCTCGCTGGCCATCGCCGACACCATGTGGCTGGGCCTGACAGCGACGCTGGTGGCGGTCGGTGCGGCACTGACCCTGCGCGAGGTGCCGCTGCGCTCAACGATCCACGCCTCAAGCACCCCGGCGCACCCGGTCGATGCCCAGTCGCCGGCGGCTGGCTGAAGCGTCACCAGGTTGGCAACGCCGGGATAGCATCTTGACCATGAACGACTCCCGGCCTGGGCCGATCATCGAGGTCAGCGGGCTGGCGCGCAGCTTCGGCTCGCTCGAGGCCGTACGGCCCATCTCCTTCGAGGTCGCTGAAGGCGAGCTGTTCGGCTTCCTGGGGCCAAACGGCGCGGGCAAGACGACGACCATCAACATGCTTTGCACGCTGCTCAAGCCGTCAGGCGGCAGCGCCACGGTCAACGGCTTCGACATTCGGCGGCAGCGCAGCGAGGTGCGCCGCTCGATCGGGCTGGTCTTCCAGCAGAGCACGCTGGACGAGTACCTCTCCGCAGAGCAGAACCTGCGCTTCCACGCCTACGCCTACGCGGTGCCATCCGACCTCCGTGACCAGCGCATACAGGAGCTGCTGACGATGGTCGAGCTGTGGGACCGGCGTAGGGGCAGGGTGCGCACCTTCTCGGGCGGCATGAAGCGCCGGCTCGAGATCGCCCGCGGCCTGGTCCACCACCCGCGCGTGCTGTTCCTGGACGAGCCGACGATCGGCCTCGACCCACAGACACGGCGCCACATCTGGGACTACCTGCTGCGCGTGCGCGAGCAGGAGAAGCTGACCATCTTCCTGACCACGCAGTACCTGGACGAAGCCGAGAACTGCGACCGGATCGCGATCATCGATCGGGGCGAGATCGTCGCGCTCGACACGCCCGATGGCCTGAAGCGCGCCGTGGGCGGCGACCTGATCGCCTTCACCGCCGCGGACACCGAGGCCGCCGCGGCCGAGGTCAAGTCGCGCTACGGCGCCGAAGCGCGGGTCACCGATGGCACCGTTCGGTTCCATGTCGATTCGGGCGACACGTTCCTGCCCGAGTTCATCCGCACCTTCCCGTACCCGCTCCTATCGGTCAGCCTGCAGCGCCCGACGCTCGACGACGTGTTCATCACCCTGACCGGCCACGAGATCCGCGATTCGGAGATCGACGCCCGGCAGCAGATGCTGCGCTCCGGCAGGTATCACGGCTGATGGCCGAGATCTGGCGCGGCACGTGGGTCGTCGCATACCGGGAGCTGTTGCGCTTCGTCAGCGAGCGCTCGCGGATCGTTTCGAGCCTCGCCTTCCCGTTGCTCTTCCTGGTCATCTTCGGCGCCGGTTTCGGCAACTCGATCGGTGCCCTCGCACCAGGCGTCGACTTCATCCAGTTCATGTACCCCGGCATCGTGGCCATGACCGTGCTGACCAGCTCACTCTTCGCCGGCGTGTCCGTCGTCTGGGATCGCGAGTTCGGCTTCATGCGCGAGATCCTCGTGGCGCCCATCGGCCGGACCGGGATCGTGCTGGGCAAGGCGATCGGTGCGACGGTCACCGCGCTGCTGCAGGTGCTGATCATGCTCATCCTGGCGCCCATTCTGGGTGTCCCGCTGAGCGTTGCGACGGTGCTCCAGCTCATCCCGATCGTGATCATCCTGTCGCTTGGGTTGTCGGGGCTGGGGATCCTGATTGCCACCTTCATGACCAGCCAGCAGGGCTTCCAGCTGCTCATCCAGCTGCTCATCTTCCCGCTCATCTTCCTCGCCGGCGTGTTCTTCCCGGTTAACAACCTGCCGCTCTGGCTGGAGGTGATCTCAAAGGCCAACCCGCTGACCTACGGCGTCGACGCGATTCGTCAGATCTTCCTGGGCGCCAATGCGACGATCGGCGTCACCGTCCTTGGCCACACGATGACCATGCTCGAGGAAATCGCCATCGTCGGCGGGCTGGGCGCCGTCTTGCTGACCGGCGCCGTGATCGCGTTCAACCGCCAGGACTGACGTCTAGCAGGATCGAGCCCAGCAGGCGGACCATCTCGAGGTCGCGCGGAAGGAACGTCTGGAGCATGATCCGCTGCGTACCAGCGGCAGCGAACTCGGCCACCCGCCGGCGAGCTTCGTCGGGCGTGCCGAAGATCCAGCGTCGCCGGCGTTCCTCGAGCCACGCGTCGCCCTCGCCTGGCGTGGCTCCCACGGTGGCCAGCAGCTCGACCGCCCGTCGTTCAACCTCGGCCTGCGTCTCGCCCACGAGCACACCAACCATGGCCGACATGGTGACCTGGGCAGGATCGCGCCCAACCTGCGCACACGCGGCGCGAACCCGCCCGTACGCCTCGGCGGCGGACGCGGGATCGGCCGACGTCACGTTGAACTCGTCGGCGTAGCGGGCAGTCAGCGCCGCCATGCGCGGCCGGCCGCGGCCGCCGACGATCAGGTTCGGATGGCGCCGCCCCTTCGGCGCCGCCGGCTTGGGGTAGAACCGCGCGTCGCTGACCTGCCAGTGGCGGCCGGCGAAGCCCCAGCCATCCGGCTCGGTCCACAGCCCATGAATGATGGCCAGCTGCTCATCGAGCACCGCGAAGCGCTCGCCCACGGACGGGAAGGGCAGGCCGTGCTGGCGATGCTCGAGCTCATTCCAGCCGGCGCCAAGGCCCAGCTCGACCCTGCCGGCGCTCATCTCGGCCACCGTCGCGACGACCTTGGCCAGGTGGCCCGGTGACCGGAAGCCGACCGGCGAGACAAGCACGCCGAGGTTGATACGCGACGTGTCACGGGCCAGGCCGGCCAGCGTCGCCCAGGCGTCGGTCGTGGGCATGCCCGCGCCACCCGGGAAGCTGGCGTAATGGTCGGACCGGAAGTAGGCCTCGAAACCGGCGTCTTCGGCGGTCTGCGCCAAGGCCAGGATGTCGGCGTACGACAGGCCCTGCTGCGGCTCGGACATCAGCGCGAAGCGCATCGGCCACTCCTGTGGGACCGGGCGCCATTGTGGCGCCCGGCGTTCGCGCTACATGGTCACATGGATGGCGTCCACGGGGGCGGACCGCCGACTGGCGCCTGTGGGTGCGTGGCGACCCAGCGACGACGAATGCGCAGGGCCAGGTAGATGACCAGGATGATCGGCACGAAGAGCGGCACCAGCACGAGCACCGTCCAGATCAGCAGGCTGGCTGCCCACTGGCCCAGGCGCACCAGGGCGGCGAGCGCGCTGTCGACCTCGCGACCGAGATCCCAGCCCTCCGAGGCGCGGCTGGCCTCGCCGACCGGCACACCGAAGCCGACCTCGAGCGTGGCCAGCGCGGCGCGATTGGCGAGGTAGTCGCGCTGCGCGGTCAGCCGTTCGATATCTCCGCGGATGGTGGTCAGCTCCTGCTGCACCTTGAGCACGTCGGTGATCGTCGTCGCGCGATCCATGATCAGCTGCATGGCCGTCTCGGTCACGCGCAGGTTGGCCAGTCGTGCGTCCAGGTCGACCACCTGCGTGGTGACGTCCTCTGATCCGGTGGTCTCGGTCACGACGCGCGTGGCCAGCGCATGCAGGCCGGCGAGGGCCTCGGACCATCGTGCGGCCGGAATGCGGTAGGTGACCGCCGCCGTCTTGCCGTCGCCTCTGTCATAGGTCTGCGAGGCGGCGACGTGTCCGCCCAGGCTGCGCACCAGCTGGTCGGCCTGCGTCACGGCGGCATCGAGATCGGCTACCTCGAGCTCCATCGAGCCGCTGTACACGATCAGCTGCTGGTCGGGCACCTCGGGCGCCTGGTTGTCCTGGCCGCCGGGTCCGGTTCCGTTATCCACAGGGCCCGCCGTCGGCCCGTTCGCCGGTCCGCTGAGACGGTTGCCGACGTCGGATAGGGGCGCGGTCGCCCCCGCACAGGCGAGGAGCAGAATTACAACCGGTGCGACGAGCAGCCATCGGAATGCGCCGTAGCGGGTCATGTTCATCCTCCAGCCCCCAGTGATGACTATAAGCATCGTGCGCTTAGGTTTCGACGCTGTCAGCGGGTGATTAAGTTCCCGATGCGCTGGCTACCATGGCCCGATGGTGGTGCGCCCGATGCCGATACCCGACGGCCTGGCAGCGCCGGGCACGAGCAACCAGCCCTTCGAGCGGGTCGCGTCGCTGGCCGACCTCGCGGCCGCCCGGCTGCTCCGCTTCACGCTGGGCGACCTCGATGTGCTCGTCGCGCTCACCGAAACGGGCGTCTGCGTGATCGACGATCGCTGCCCGCACATGTCGGCGCCCCTGTCGCTGGGCACGCTGACCGGCTGCGTCGTGGCGTGTCCGCTGCATCGCGGGGCATTCGACCTGTGCACCGGCGGCGTGGTCCAGTTCCCGACGACCGGCGGCCTCGATGCCGACGGCGCCTACCATCCGCCGTGGGCGCCGCCCGATTCGGCGGCCAGACCTGAGCCGACCGACCTCAAGGCGCGCGCCCGGGCGCTGACGAGGGTGCGCCGGCTGCGCTACTACCCGGTGCGCCTGAACGGCGACTCGGTCGAGGCGCAGCTGCCCGGCTGACGCCTACGTGGCGCCGCCAATTCGCATCGCGGCGCGCGGGAGGATAGAGTGCCACCAGCTTGATCTTCCGCTGAGAGGGTGTGCCGTGCACTCGCGGGAGATCAACGGGGTAACCGTGCGTGGACCTTCGTACAACGCGAACGATCCGCAGCGCGATCGAGATTCGCGCGCCACTCGAGACGGTGTGGCGCGTGCTGACTGATTTCGCCGCGTACCCGGACTGGAACCCGCATGTCCGCCGGATCCAGGGCAATCCGCACGTGGGTGCCCGGATTACCATCCACAGCCAACCGCCCGGAGGTCGGAGAGTTGTCATGCGACCTGTCGTGCTGAAGTGGTCGCCGCCCAACGAGCTGCGCTGGCGAGCGACATTCCTGTGGCGCCGCCTGTTCAGCGGCGAACACGGGTTCAGGGCCGACCCGACGTCGGGCGACCGCGTCCGCTTCGTCCAGGATGAGACGTTCAGCGGCTTGCTGGTTCCGCTCTACGCCCGGCTCCGGCTACGTGCCACGCGGCGCGGGTTCGAGCAGGTCAACGAGGCGCTGCGCGAGCGGGCTGAGGCGGAGGCGGCGCCCAAGTGAGGGAGCTGGCCACCATCGACCTGTCAGCCGCTGCGCTGCTGCCGGTGCGGCGCGGTCGAGCGACGGCGTCGCCGGGCCCAACGGAACTGCACCCAGCCACCCATCTCAGCCCAGCCGCGAGCCGATGGTCCCTCATGGCCAGGCCATATCGACGCATCGACAGCACCCAGGGGGACCCCTAGCGTGCCAGGCATGTTCAAACCGCGCCCCAGCGCGTTGGCGCTGATTGCTGTCCTTGTCATCGGCCTGACCGCCGCCAGCGGATCACGCTCAGCGCTCGCCCGCGCGCCGTCGCCCGAGGGCATCCTGGTCGCCGATCCCGCCGTGGTCTGCCAGCCGGGCCAGTTGCCGACCAAGTGGAACGACGAGTACCACCCACCGCAGACGATCCGTGTGCTGCGCTCGAAGGGGCCCAACGCCGGCGGCGTCGACGTCGTCAACTTCTATGACTACGTCGGCGTTGTCCTGCGCGCCGAGTACTCGACCGGCCTGAACAAGCCGCCGCTCTGGATGCGCGTCGGAGCGATCACGGTCAAGCAGTACGCCTGGTACAAGACGATGTTCTGGGGCGGTGGCCGGACGGTCAGTGGGATCTGCTGGGACGTCAAGGACACGACCGCCGACCAGATCTACAAGCCGGAGAAGTGGGATCCCAATACGAACACCTGGATTGCGGGCAACGTACCCACGCCGGCCAACCTCCTGGCGATGGACGAAACGTGGCATATGTCGCTGCGCAAGTGGATGACGGACAAGTCCAAGAGCCGGCTGTTCCTGACCGGCTATCGGTCGGGCAAGCAGCGTTCGTGTGGGAGCGACTCGACCGGTTTCAAGATCATGCAGAAGGGCCTGCGCGACTGCGGCGTCAAGGGCCTCACTCTCGAGGAGACGCTGCGCGAATTCCTCGAGCCCAATCTGCTCATCGTCGATACCCGCGGCCACGACATCCTGGGCGATGGCGGCAGCTGGTTCGGCGACCTGGGAGTCCTGACCGCGGCCGGCAACGGCGATACGCAGTGGCGACTGTACGGCGGCACGCCGGACAGCTTCGACCAGGCCGCCGTCGGCACCTTCAGCGTCACCCACAGCTCGATCAACGCGCAGGCCACCGGTGATATCAACTTCGATGGCCGAGCCGACCTGGTGATGCTCGTCAACGGCGGCGCGACGTTGCTCGTGGCGAGGGCGACGGGCACTGGCTACGCGACCCCGGTCGCGACGGCCTTGACGCCCGCCGCCGACCGCCTGCTCGTCGATGACTTCGATGGCGATCTGCTGGCCGATGTCGGCCTCGTCCGATCGACCGGTAGCCAGACGGCTGAACTCAAGGTCATGCGCGGCCAGTCGAACGGCACCCTCTCGGCGCCGAGCAGCTGGTGGAGCGGGCCGCTCGATGTCAGCCAGGACGTCGTCATGGCCGGCGACACGAACGGCGACGGCAAGGCAGACCTGATCACGCGCAACGGAACGGCGTGCGTACATGTTGGCTACCTCGGTCGCGAGCTGCGCGAACATGTCCGTCTGGGGCCTGTGTCCGGCCGGCGCCATCGGCTCCACCGGCCTTGGCAGTGCCGCGCTCGGTTACCAGGCCAGCTGGGCGGCGGGCGACGTGAAGAGCGTCGTCGGCGACTTCAACCGCGACGGCCGCGACGACGTCATCGCCGTCGTCAAGAACGGAACGGGCATCAAGGTCTTTGGCCTGCGCAGCAAGGCAGACGGGTCCTTCGCCGACCCGCTCGAGCTGTGGCAATCGTCGACGGCGTTCGCCGACGTCATGCCGGTGGCCCTCGACGTCAATCCCGACGGGCTGGCAGACCTTGGCCTGCTCCAGAAGAACGGAAGCGCGACAAAGCTGCTCTGGCTGCGCTCGGTGGAGCAGAGCACCGTCCCGGCAAGCATGAGCGCCGGAACGCCTCGGTCCGACGGCGACCTTGTCTGGGCCAACGCCCGGCCGTTCTGAGCCGGTCCTGCACCTTCGCCCGCGCGGCTAGGGGTCCTGGCTGATCCAGTCGCGCCAGGTGCGCTCGTCGAAACCGATCGTCAGCTTCTCACCTGCACGCGCAAGCGGCAGGCGCAGCAGGGCCTGGTCGGCCAGTAGCCGCTCGGCGATCTCGACGTCGTCGAGGCGCAGGAAGACCAGGCCCGAATCGCGATACGCCCGTGACTGTTGATCGATCAGCGTGGCGGGTGCAAACCTTGAGCTGAAGCGGCGCAGCTCGGTCGCCGCGATCGGCTTGAGCGCGAGGTCAACAAACGCGACGGGTATGCGCCGCTCGCGGAAGAAGCGCAGCGCCTTCTGCGTATCACGCGAATCGCGCCGCCCGAAGAGCTGAACCTGGAGCGGGCCCCCGGATACCCCGGTCAGGCGCGCGGCGCGGCGCGCCGGCGGCCGCGGCGCGAGCGCCGGTCTTCGGTCGCCAGGCCAACCAGCCAGCCGTTGTCCGACCTGCGCACCACGACGTCCCTGCCGGCCGCCTCGGCCGCCTTCATCAGTCGCTGGCGGACGGTGAGCGGCTTCTCGCTCGCGCTCGAGGCGCACCTCGAAGACCACGTCGCGATCGCTGATCTTGGACAGCATGCGGACCAGCTGGCGATGTTGCTTGAGACGCGCCGCGGCGCCGGGCTCAATTGCCGCGCAGCTGCGCTCTTGGCCGCTTTGGGCTTGTCCAACACCGACACGTCCACCTGGTGGATCTTGACCATGATCTCCCCTTGTCTGTGACACATTAACTGCGTGACGCATGGCTGTGGAATTCACAGGCGCAGCAGATGTATTAAGCTCAGTCTAGCGCGCTAAGAAATGGGAGGGCGTAATGCACATTGGCGTGATCGTGCCGCAGGGTTGGACCGGGGAGTACCACGGTTGGGCGGCCGGCGATGCCTGGTCGCGCACGCGTGACGTCGCCCGCCAGGCGGAGGCGCTCGGCTTCGAGTCGATCTGGCTGTTCGACCATTTCCATACTGTCCCGCGGCCGACGCTCGAGATCACCTTCGAGGCATTCACGACGCTCGCCGCGCTCGCTGCGCACACGAGCCGCGTTCGCCTCGGCCACGTCGTCCTGTGTGCCGCGTATCGCAATCCGGCGCTGACCGCAAAGATGATCTCGACCCTCGACGTGATCAGCGATGGACGACTCGAATTCGGCCTCGGCGCGGGCTGGAAACGCGACGAATGGCGGGCCTACGGCTACGGCTTTCCCGACGCGCCGGAGCGGCTCGCCATCCTGAAGGATCAACTCGAGATTGCGACGGCGATGATGACCAGGACAGCGCGCTCTACGCTGGCGCACAGCGCCACATCGACCGGGCGATCAACCAGCCGCAGCCAATTCAGACAGCCGCGCGTGCCGATCATGGTCGGTGGCAACGGGCCACGACGTGACCTGGCGCCTGGCGGCGCGCTACGCCGACGAGCTCAACCTCGACGGCCTGACACCGGCCGAGGTGAGCCGAGGCGCTGCCGATCATCGACGCGCGCTGCGCCGAGATAGGCCGCGACCCAGCCTCGCTCAAGGTGTCCGTTCACGTCTGGTGGGACGGCGCTGCAGCGAAACCGGCCCGCGCCGCGCCGCCTTGGTCGCGGCCTACCGCGAACTCGGTATCAGCCGACTTATCGGCATGGTCCGTGAATCGGTCGACGGCGATGACGCGCTCGTGCGCTGGGCCGATGACGCGCGCGACGGTGGCGCCGAGCTCGCTGCGAGCCACCGTCTCGGCGCGTGAGCGCCGCTGCCGCTAACGTGGCGCCGTGCACGGTTCGCGAAGGCGCTTGACCATTCGACTCGGGCTCGGCGTCGCCCTCATGGCGCCCGGGCTGCTGCTGGCACTGCCCACGGTCGTGCTGGCCCACCAGATGACCGAGCGTTATCAGGCGCCCTTGCCGCTGGTCGCCTACATCGCCGGTGCCGCCCTGGCAGTGGCGATGTCGTTCGCTTTCGTCATGCTGCGCAACGCGCCGCCGCCGCCGCCAACAGGGGCACTCGTGGCGCCGCGCACCGTGCCACGCTGGCTGAGGGTGCTGCTCGGCTCGATCGGACTGCTCGGGTGGCTGTGGATCGTCGCGCAGACTCTCGTCGGCGGCTCGGGCGACGGCGACGTCGCGTCGCTCTTCCTGTGGGCCTACGGTTGGGTCGGGCTGGCTCTGGTGAGCGCCCTGGTCGGGCCGGCGTGGACGTGGATCGATCCATTCTCGACGCTCCACAGCCTGCTGGGCGCGCTCGGGCGGCGGCTGGGACTCTCGGGCGGCGACCCGGCCGACTACCCGGTCTGGCTCGGACGCTGGCCGGCCGTGATCGGCCTCGGCGTGTTCATCTGGCTCGAGCTCGTTGCGCGACTCGACGGTGGCCGGACGCTTGGGCTGGTGTTGATCGCCTACACGTTCGTGACGCTCGCGGCAATGTCCTACTTCGGCCGCGAGACGTGGCGCGCCAAGGGCGAGGTGTTCAGCGTCTGGTTCGGTGTGCTTGGCCGACTGGCGCCGCTGGCGCTCGACGGCGAGCGCGAGGACGGCCGCGTCCTTCGGCGACCGTTCGCCGCCGGGCTGCTCCATCGGCAGTGGGCGACCGAGGAGCTCGTGCTCATCGCCCTGGGCACAGGCGCGATCATCTACGACGGGCTGTCACAGACCCAGCAGTACCTCGACCTGTTCATCGTCGCGAGCCCACTCGGGAGCGGCGCAATGCGCGATATCGATCACCGCCGTTGTGCTCCTCGGCGCGCTGCTCGCGGTAGTGCTGATCGTCGCCCGGCGGCTGGGACTGGCCCCGCTCGCCGCCGGCCTGCTGCCCGTGGCGGTCGGCTACCTGATTGCCCACTACCTGGCGTATCTGCTGGTCGACGGCCAGCGCATCATCCACGCGCTCAACGACCCGCTGCTGCGCGGCGACAACCTGCTGCCCTTCGATCTGGGTTTCTACGAGCCCAGCCTGCCCCTGCCCAGCGCCCTGTTGTGGAGCATCCAACTGGGTGCGGTCGTCGGCGGCCACATCGTTGGGGCGTGGTCCGGACACGCTGCGCTGGCTGACCGGGATGGCCACGCCGCGGTCGCCCGGCAGCTGCCGCTGGCGGCCCTGATGATCGTGCTGACGTCGATCACCCTCTGGTCGCTTGGCCAGGCGGTGCTGGTTGAGAGCACCCAGGCCGCCCTGCCCTGACCAGGGAGTCGCATTGCCCGGCCGACATAGACTTGGGCGACATGAATGGCGGACCAGGCTCGGAGGCGTTGGAGCGAGAAATCCCGCTGACCGGCGGCGCCGATCCGCTGATGACGCTGGCCGTGCTGTGGCAGGGGCCGGGCGATCCACAGATGCGCTGGGCGACCGGTGCGGTGATGCGCGCGATGCGCCTGCCGAGCGGCCCGGCGAGCGTGCACCTGAGCGTGTCGCGCACGGCAGTCGTGGCCCGCGCGTGGGGGGCCGGGGCGCAGGAGGCACTTGACATCGTGCCCGGCCTGATCGGCGAGCGCGACGATCCCGGCGCGCTGGTCGTCCGCCATAGGTTGATCGCCGACCTCGTGCGCCGCATGCCCGGCCTCCGGCTGACCCGCGACGTGCCCCTGTTCGAGGCGCTGGTGCCATCGATCATGGGCCAGAAGGTCACGTCGCTCGAGGCCCGCCGAGCGCACCGTGGGCTGCTCGTCCAGCACGGGGAGTCGGCGCCGGGGCCACTCGGCCTGCGCCTGCCGCCGCCGCCCGAGAAGCTGGCCCTGATGCCGTACTGGGCCTTTCACCCGCTGGGTCTCGAACGGCGGCGCGCGGACACCATCCGGGCGGCAGCGGCCGCTGCCCCCGGGCTGGGCAGGATCACCGCTCTGAGCGGTGCCGAGGCTGGCCGCCGGCTGCTGTCGGTGCCCGGAGTTGGGCCGTGGACGGCGGCCGAAACGGTGCGCCTCGTGCTGGGCGACCCGGACGCGGTCAGCCTGGGCGACTTCCACCTGCCCCGGCTGGTGGGCTGGTTGCTGGCCCGCGAACGGGACACCGACGACAGCCGGATGCTCGAGCTGCTCGAGCCCTACCGCGGTCAGCGCGCACGGGTGGTGCTGCTGCTCGAGCACAGCGGAGTGCGGGTTGCACGCCGCGGACCGCGCCTGGCGCCGCGTTCGATCGCGTCGATCTGACACGGGCCTTGCCGGCGGACGACTACCGGTCGGTGGCGGCAGGGACCGGCGGTGGCTCCTCGAGCCGGGCGATGGCGATCTCGATCAGGGCGATCTCCTCTGCCGCCGCGCGATAGGCGTCGCTGCCCAGCGGCGCCGCCTCACGTCGTCCGCGGGCAAGGCCGTGCTGCTCCATCAGTTCCGCGCGCGTCGTGCCGACAGCCGACTGGGCGCCAGCAGGCTTCCGGGCGCTCAACCGAGGCGCTGAAGGAGGCGCCCGTCGACCCAGCCCGTCCAGCCGTTCGAGCCCATCACGCGGGCCCAGGCGCCCTGCTCTTCGAGGATCGACAGCTGCACGCCGCCGGCAAGGCCGGCCACGGGCGGGCTGTTCGGGTCGGGCACGGCCCAGGCGGCCATGCCGGCCGGGGGCACGAAGTGCGTCGGCAGCCAACCGGCCACAGCCGGCGGCGGCTGCGGCACCTGGCCGGCCACCTGCGTCGGCGCGAACCCGGGCATGGTCAACGGCTGAACTACGTCGGGGAGCGCGTTGAGCTGGGCACGGAGGCTGCGAATGCGCTCGCGCTGGGCAACGACGCTCGGATCGTCATCGCTGCCGGCGCGGGAGCGGATCATGGCCAGGTTGATCTGCTCACGCTGCAGCTGACCGGCCAGGCGACCACCCTGTGCACCCTTGCGCTGGCCAACTCGACGACGCGCCGCCCGGCGACTGAGCAGGCCGCCCAGCTGGGTCAGCTCCTCGTCGGTCAGCACGTCGCTGCCCACATCACCTGCCGTGAGCGCTCGGAACCAGCGCTGCTCGCGCCGCCGGGCGAGGACGACCAGCACACCGAGGAAGACCAGGAAGGGCAGCCCCTTGACCAGACCGAACACGACAATCCCGCCGAAGCCGGACAGCAGCTCGGTCAGCAGCGGCGAGTTCCAGGTGACATGCGCGGCAATGCCGAGGACGAACAGGCCAATGGCGTAGGCCAGCCGCTTCCGGTGTGGCTGGTCGCGCTGGGTGACGTAGTACGCAAAGCCGAGGCCGGTCAAGCCGGTCCACATGACGTGCATGTAGGCGCCGGAGAGGATCGAACGGAGCATGAACATGCCGAACACGGGCCCGACCTGGTCGCCACCGCCGGCGTTGGCAACGGCCTGGATGAAGTACTGCACGTTCTCGACGGCAGCGAAGCCGAGGCCCACGAGCGCGCCATAGACGAAGCCGTCGAACAGGTCGTCGATCTCGCTCCGGGCGATGAGGAAGATCATCACCACGCCGAGGTACTTGAGCGTTTCCTCGACCGGCGGAGGAATGAGCGCGAGGCCCCACGTCTGGGCGAAGTTGGGACCCGCGAGCTTGGCCAGCGCCTCGATCAACGATGTGTTGACTGTGATTGCCAGTCCGATCGCCACGACTCCGCCCCACAGGAAGGCGGCCAGCACGAGCGAGATCGGCTCGCGCTCGAACAGGTCGAGCAACCAGATAATGATCGCCACCGGCACGACGTACAACGTCAACAGGCCGATGCTGAACATCCAGCCGGCAGGGAAGAACTGCAGGTACAGGAGCTGCTCGGTGATCACGGTCAGGGTCGTGAACGCGAGCAGCACGACGAACAGCCAGAAAGCCGGCTGGCGGCGCTGGAAGAACCCCGTCTGGACACCCCAGCGCGGCAGCGGCGGCTGGGCGGCGACGGCCAGAGGCGGGGGCATCATCGGTGGCGGCGCGATGGACGGCGCCATCGGCGGCTGGCTCATTGAACAACCTGCAGGTTGTCGAGCATCCGCTGCGCCTCGGGCAGAAGCGGCCGCAGGGCGCCGGCATCGGCCCAGGCGTCAAAGATCCAGCCCTGGCTGCCCAGTGCGATAGTGGTCACCTCACCCTCGACCTGGCTCTGGCCGAACAGGCCGGTGTACGAACCTCGCGCGGCCGGGATGCCGGCGCCGATCTGGAGCAGGTTCGGCTGCGTGGCGCCGAAACCGGTGCCCTGATCCTGCAGGCTGCTCATGTAGAAGTTATAGATCGTCGCCGGATCGGCCTGCCCCTCGATCGTCACGCTGAAGAAGTCGACCGCGGCGCTGCCCTTGACCAGTCGAAGGACGATGTTGCTGCCCGGCACGTCCTGCGGCACCCAGCCGTTCTCGAGCGGGATGCGCAGTGGACCAACGGTCAGCGTCGAGCCGGGCGGCAGCGGCGTGGTCAGCGGTCCGGGGCCGGGGCCGATGGTGGGGCCGGGGCCGGGGCCGGGACCGATGGTGGGGCCGGGGCCGGGGCCGGGGCCGATGGTGGGGCCGGGGCCGACCGGCCCCTGGCCACCCGGTCCGGGCACTCCCGGGCCGACGGCCGATACCGGGATCAGGGCGTTGAACAGCTGCGAGCCGAAGAAGAGGGCAAGGATGATGCCGGCCACGATCGCCGTCGGCCGATAGCCGGTCGGGTCGAGTTGCGAGAACAACGTGCGTGCCTGCGCCGCGGCGTCGAACGGCGGTCCGGGCGGCGGGGGCGGCGGGGGCGGGGGCGGGGCCGCGGCGGGGGGTGGGCCGGGATCAGTCGGCTGTGGCGGCGGCGGCGGATTGGTGCTCACTGCGGGCCGACTGTAGCAGCCCCGTGTGCCGGTCGGCACCCCCTTTCTGCACGTCACCCCGGCGCGCGATTGCACCGTGGCCGCGGGGTGTGACAATCCGCGCGTGGCCAATCGTCAGCATCGCCGCCAGGGCGTCGTCTACGGTCCGGTGCGCCCGGATGGCTCCGGTGCAGACGGCGGCGCGATCCTCGGCCGCATCCTCGGCCTGGTCGTCCTGGTGCTCGCCGTGGGAGTGCTCGGCGCCGGTGCGGTGGCGCTGATGGGCGAGCGGGGTTCGCCGGTCCCAACGCGAACGCCGATCGGCACGGCACAGCCCAGCGCCACCCCGAGCCTCGGACCGCTGCCGACGGTTGGGCCGACCGGGTCGCCGAGCCCCATGCCGACACTCTCGCCCGACGCGTCAGCGTCGATCAGCCCGGGGCCCACCCCTTCCGCGCCGCCGGTCCAGGTCGGGCCGGGTTTCGTGACCTTCGGCACGCAGGTCGACGCACAGTTGCACGTCACTGACCCACGGGCCTCTTTCGGCCGAAGCCAGCGCATCACCTGGAGCGCCTACCTGACCGAGCCGGCCGAATTCGGTCGATCTGCGTGTCCACATCTCGAAGGTCGACGCGGCCGCGGCGGGCGGCGAGCTGCTGGTCGGCGACGAGCAGGTGACGCCGAGCGTGACCGGTGCGCAGATCTTCACCCGTCGCATCAAGCCGGCCAGGGCGCTCGACGGGCCCGGCCTGTATGTCGTGCGCTATGTGCGCGCTGACGAGGTCCTGTCCGAGGGCTATTTCCTGCTCGAGGAGTAGCCGCGCCGCGTCAGTTGGCCGGTTGCACCTCGACCCGGCCATCCGGCTTGATCGTGACCCTGTCGCCGGTGCGCAGGTGGCCGTGATCCTCCGCCGGTAGTTGGATAACGGGCCGTGTGACACCATCGAGCAGCTCGACGATGAGCGCGCCGAGAACCACGATCTCATCGGCCTCGGCGAGCACGATCGCGGCCGGACCGTGGCCCAGCCGGATGGCCTCGGCCAGGACGCTGCTCGAGGAGCTCGAGCCGCGCCCGCCGGACATGACCAGCACCCGGCCAGTGACGTCGGCACCGTGCTGGGGATGGCGCTCGTCGATGATCAGGCCGCTGGCCTGATCGAGACCGCCCCAGAAGCTGAGCGGCTCGGTCAAGACAAGCGCAACTCCCTCGGCTTGGCCCGCCAGGAGCGGGCGCCCGTCAACCGTCCAGGTAGGCCGGGCGCTCATGCGCCACCCTCCCCGTCACTGCCGATTCGACGCAATCGGCGAGCGACCCATAGACGACTCCCACGCCCAGGTTGGCCGGCGCATACCACGCCCACTTGGCCGAGTCGGTCATCACCACGCTGCCGCGCGGCGCGCGCAGGATCGGCGTCACGTAGGTGCACGTGTCGGTCACGATCTGCACTCCCGCTCGTATCAGGCCCGCCAGCAGACCCTGCTGCTCGACCAGGGCATGGACGTCGCGGCCGGTTGACACGTACAGCGCGACCCCCTCGTGGACGCGCCGGCCGCCGAGCAGCTGCTCCAGCCGGCCGAACTCCGCGGCCGAGAAGTGGGGCGTGCCGACACACACCGCCGCCAACGCGATGCCCGCCGGCGCGGTCGACAGCTCGGTCCAGGCGTCGGCCAGCATCTGCGCCGTGAGCTCGATCCGGCGCTCCGGCTCCCGGCCGGCGCAGGCCGCGCTGAGGGTTGGTGCCTCGGGCGTGATGCCCACGGCGTGGAACATGCCCACCGCGCCGGACGACGCGGAGGCGGCGCCGAGGGCCTTGAGCTGATCCTCGGTCGCGGTCGGCGGCAAGCCGTCGATGGCCGGGACGAGCGAACCCGAATGGCGGCCGAGGACGTGGCCGACCAGGCCGTAGATCTCGTCACCGGCATGGCCCGTGGCCAACGCCTGGCGGACACCCTCGGCCAGGCTGAACACGATGCGTGCCCGGCGGCCCTCGTCGAGGTGCAGCCCGGCGAGCGGCACCCGGCCGGTGAGCGCGGCACAGATGTCGACGAAGTCGCCGTAGCGCCCGGTGCGCGCGCCGATGACCGAGTTGGCGAAGACGATCGCGTTCGACTCGGCCCAGGCGATGTGCTCGCCCAGGCGCGGACGCGTGGGCAGCTGATACGGCGCGCAGGTGAACGTGGGCTGGCCGCCCATGGCCACGTAGGCGTCCATCTGCCGGCGCGCGCGCGATCGGGTCAGTTCATCGAGCTGAACCAGCTCCGGGTGAAGCAGGTCGAGCGCGGCGACGTTGAGCGTCGTGGGCACCTTCACCCGACCGCCGTCGGCGGCCAGCCGCTCGGCGAAATCGAGCCCCACCGTGCCGTGATAGAGGCAGCTGTCGATGTGTGCCGCGGAGACCTCGACCAGGCGCGCCGCGCCGGCGATACGCGCCATCTTGACGATCACGCCCATCGCCATCGCCGCAGCCTTGCCGCCGGCGCCCGCGGCGAGCGAGCGCTCCTCGTCGGTCAGCTCGAGCGGTGTGACCGCACGTGGTTGGCTCACCCGTGCATGGTGACAGTTATCCTGACCGGACTCCGTGGACAAGCTCATCCGCCAGCCCGCTGCGCAACATTTCCGGCTCCGCGCCTGGGTGCTCGCCGTGTGCGCGGCGATCGTCGTCGTGGCCTGCGCCGAACCGGCCGGCACGGCGCGACCGAGCACATCGCTCATCCCACTCGACTTCACGCCACAGCCGACCATCAGCCCAGCGCCCGTGCCGACCGGCTCACCCGGTCCGACGATGCTGCGCTGGCCGGCTGGCTGGGACGTTGCGTTCTGCGCGATGCTCGGCGAAGCCGTGATCGCGCAGGAGCTCGTCGTTGATGTCGAGCGGGCGATGGACGAGGGCGCCAACCGCGACGCCCGGCAGCTGGCGCGTGAGCTGGGCGAAACGGCGCTCGGCGCTGCCACGCTGCTCGAAGCGTTGCCCGACTGGGACGGCGGCCAGGATGCGCTGCTCGAGCTTGGTGCGTTGCTCGATCTTGACTCGCGCGCCGGACCGGAATATGAGTCGTACCTGGTCGACGGCAAGCGCGGCGCGCTGCGCCGGGCGCGCGATCTCCGGCGCGAAATAGAGACCAGCGTGCCGCGCGCCAATGAGCAACTCGACCTGCTGACGGAGATGGGCATGAGCTGCCCCGACACGACGCTCGTGCTCGAGTCCCCGTGAACCCCGGCCGGCCGGCGTGACCGACGGCGCTGTCGGCGTGACCGGCACGCCGACCTTCCTGTTCAGCGACATCGAGGGTTCGACGCGCCTGCTCCAGGGCCTGGGCGAGGGCTACGCGAGCGTCCTCGAGGAGCACCGGCGGCTGATCGTCAGCGCGGTCGAGCAGGCCGGCGGTCGCGTCTTCGGGACCGAGGGCGATGCGTTGTTCTGCGCCTTCCCGACACCCGGCGGCGCACTTGCCGCCGCCGCCGCCGCCCAGCGCGACCTGGCCGCTCACAGCTGGCCGGCCGACGGTGTCATTCGCGTCCGGATGGGCATCCACAGCGGCGAGGCGCTGCTCACCGGCGGCGACTACGTCGGGCTGGCGCTGCACCAGGTCGCACGCATCACCGCCGCCGGCCACGGCGGCCAGGTCCTGGTGAGCGAAGCGACCAGGCGGCTGATGGCCGCCCTCCCGACGGGCCTGGAGCTGCGCGATCTGGGCGAGCGTCGCCTGAAGGACCTGGCCGCGCCGGAGCGCATCTATCAGCTCGTCGGCGAGGGCCTGGCCGACCGCTTCCCGCCGTTGCGCACGCTCGACATGCGCGCCAACAACCTGCCCGTCCAGCTGACCAGCTTCGTCGGGCGGTCCGAGCTGGCAGCGGCCCGCAGCGCGCTCGACACAACGCGCCTGCTGACCCTGACCGGGCCGGGCGGCACGGGCAAGACGCGCCTCGCGCTGCAGCTCGTCGCCGACGCCAGCGATGAGTTTTCGGAGGGCGTGTACTTCGTCGCCCTCGACGCAGTCGTTGACCCGGAGCTGGTGCCGTCGGTCATCGCGTCGACGCTCGGGCTGACACTCGGTGGAGCTGTCGCCCCGCTCGATGCGTTGATCGAGCATCTGCGCGAGCGCAGGGTGCTGCTCGTGCTCGACAACTTCGAGCAGATCGTCGACGCGGCGGCGGTCGTCGGAAGGCTCCTGCGCGAGGCGCCGGCGATCAAGATCGTGGTCACAACGCGCATCGTGCTGCATGTCTATGGCGAGCACGAGTTTCCCGTTCCGCCGCTCGGCCTGGCACCTGAGAGTGCCGGACGACTCAATGCCCAGCAGGCAGCCGAATACGAGGCCGTGCGCCTGTTCGTCGAGCGGGCCCTAGCTGTCCAGCCCGCCTTTCGTCTGACCGACGAGAACGCACCACAAGTGGTCGACATCACGCGCCGGCTGGACGGCCTGCCGTTGGCCATTGAGCTGGCCGCGGCGCGCACCCGCGCGCTGCCGGTGGCCGCCATCCACGCCCGGCTCGACCAGCACCTCAACCTGCTGACCGGCGGTGCCCGCGATCTGCCCGGCCGCCAGCAGACGCTGCGCGGCGCGATCGACTGGAGCTACGACCTGCTCGAAGGCCCCGACCGGCGGCTGTTCGAGCGCTTCGCGGTCCATGCCGGCGGCGCCTTCCTGGCCCAGGCCGATGCGGTCTGCGGGCCACCCGCCGAGCTGGGCGAGGACGTGCTCGACGGCCTGGCGTCGCTGGCCGACAAGAGCCTCGTCAAGCCCGATCTCGCGGCGGCCGAGGACCCTCGCTTCGCGATGCTGGTCACGATCCGCGACTACGCCCACGAACGCCTGGCCGGCGGTGCCGAGCTGGTCGAGCTGGAGCGTCGCCACGCGCTGGCCTACCTCGATCTGGCCGAGGGCTTCGCCGGCCAGCTGACCAGCAGCCAGGGCCGGCGGTTGACCGACCGACTCGAGCAGGATCACGACAACCTGCGCGCTGCGCTCGACTGGGCGGTCGCCCAGGGCGAGGTCGAGATCGCGCTCCGCTTCGTCATCGCGCTGTGGCGCTTCTGGCAGATTCGCGG
Source organism: uncultured Chloroflexia bacterium (assembly GCA_963704145.1). Taxonomy (GTDB): domain Bacteria; phylum Chloroflexota; class Limnocylindria; order Limnocylindrales; family CSP1-4; genus JALYGJ01. The sequence continues at coordinate 374,041 of CAVPHB010000006.1, read as the reverse complement.
CCACCTGGACGAGGGCCGGCGGCGGGTCGACACGGTCATGGCGCTGGCCGGCGTGAGCGACCAGCCGGCCGATCTTCGCGCGCGCGCCTGCACCGCGGCGGGCGGAGTGGCCTACTGGCAGGCCAACACGCGCGCCACGCACCGCTTCTACAAGCTCGCCCTGGAAGCGGCGCGCGAGGCCGCCGACGACCGCCTGATCGCGGAGGCGCTCTACAACTTCGGGTTCGCGTCCATGGACCAGGACCAGCCGACGAACGACCTGTGGGTCGCCGGTCGTCCCTACTGGGAGGAAAGCCTGGCCCTGTATCGCAGCCTCTCCGACGAGCAGGGTGTCGCCGACGCGAGCTGGGGTCTTTCGTCAGCCCTCGCCGCGGTCGGCGACCGGACGGCCGCCATCGGCTACGGCGAGGAGGCGCTGGCCGCCTACCGCAAGTTGGACGATCCGTTCCGGGTGGGCTGGGGCCTGTACATGCTCGCCGGCATGAAACTGGCCGAGGGCGGGCTGGACGTGCCCGAAGCACACATGCGCGAGTCGATGGCCATCTTCGCCGCGGCGCGCGACCAGGCCGGCATCCTGCTCCACCTGGCCGGCTTCCTGCTGCTCGCCCAGCGCAAGGGCCAACCGGAGCGCGCGCACCGCCTGGGCGGGGCGATCGAATCTCTCCGCGCGGCGAGTGGCGCGAAGCTGATCGACGCGCCAGTCGAGTTCATCGACTTCGTCATTCCCGACAAGCCGACCGGCGACCCGGAAGCGATCCGAGAGTGGGAGGAGGGCGCGCGCATGACGCCCGAGGAAGCCGTGGCCTACGCGCTGGAGCAGACCCCCGACTAGTCCGCGCCCGGCCGCCGCGCGTCCTCGCCGGGTATGCCCCGCTCGAGCAGCGCGGCCGCCAAGCCCTCCATGTCGGCGACCGTGACGTACAACGCCGGCGCACGCAGCGGTCCCAACTTGACTGGTTCGCGGAAGTCGACGCGCACGCCGCCGCGGTGGTTGCCGCCGAAAGTGACATCGCGGTCCCGAATGCTGCCCCGGACGCCGATCGCGGTGATCCAGCGCCACGGCCCCTCGATCCGCCAGCGGCTGATGTTGGACAGCGGCGTATGCAGGCGCACGTAGCCGAAGTGGGCGTCCAGCTCGCCGTCAATGTCGACATAGGCGTTCGACGCGCGGACGCCGAACACCAGGCGCAGCAGCGGTCGCGAGCGGGGCCCGAGCCGGATCGGGAAGCGCAGCGGCGGGGTACGCAACGGCGGGGTGCTCACCGGGGCATTGTGGACCCGTCGGGCCGAACCGGCGTGTTGACGGATCAGGGCTCGTCGGCCGGGTGGATCCTCCGAAAGGCGCGCAGGAGCAGCAGGTCGTAGACGATCTTCAGGCCGCCGGCGATCACGAAGGGCGCTCCGGCCAGCGTCGCGCTCAGGAAGAGTGGGCCGGCAATGAGCGGCGCGGCGGCAACTCCCAGGCTGCGCGCGATCGCGGTCACGCCGGCCGCCGCCGAGCGCTCGTCAGGGGCCACGACGGCCATCGTGTACGACTGCCGGGTGGGCACGTCCATCTGGCTGATGCTGAAGCGCAGCAGCAGGACGCCGGCGGCCAGCGGCAGGGTGGGCATGAAGGGCACCAGCACCAGCAGCACGTTCGAGGGCAAGTGGGTGTAGACCATCGTGCGCAGCAGGCCGATGCGGGCGGCCAGCCAGCCCGCGCCGAGGGCGGAGATGCCGGCCAGCAGGTTGGCCCCGAAGAGCAGCGCGCCGAGCGCGGCTGGCTCCAGCCCAAAGCGCTGCTGGAACCAGAAGGCGATGAAGCTGGCCACGACGAAACCGCCGGCGAAGGCATCGAGGGCGAACAGGCTGGACAGGCGCAGGACGATCCCGCGCGAGCGGTGCAGACCGAGGCGGGTGCGGATCGGTTCGTCCGTGCTCAGGCGCGCCGGGATCTCGACTCGGGCAGAGACGCGGCTGAACAGAAGGGCGATCAGGATCCCGATCAGGGCGTAGCCGACGATGACCAGCCGGTACGCATCGGGCGCGCTGGCCCCGCGCCCGATGACGAGCTGGGCAAACGTGCCGGCAACGATCGAGCCGGCTGCCGTGGCGAAAGAGCCGGCCAGCTGGTACCACGCGAAGAGCCGCGTGCGCCGCGCGGGTGTCACGAGCTGGCTGAGAGCAGCCTGTTCGACGGCCAGGAAAGGCCCGATCTCGTTGCCGCTGGGGCTGATCACGCCGATCGTCGCAGCCACCACCAGCACGGCGTAGATGGGCGTGGCGACGAAGGCCAGCCCGGCCGCCAGCATCAGCCCGGCGCCGGCGATCAGGACCCGTCGACGCCCGATCCGATCGGCATGGGTGGTCAGCCATAGCGAAACGGCCGCGTCGCCGAGCAGGGTGAGCGCCAGCAGCAGCCCGATCTCACCGCCCGACAGGCCCAGCGCATCGAGGTAGAGGACGAGGACGACGGCCAGGAAGCCGTAGCCGAACAGGCGCAGGATGCGCGTAGCGAACAGGAGCGCGACATCGCTCACGCGTTGGCGACCTGCTGCTGCGCCCAGGCATAGAGGGCGTCGTATACGGGCAGCTCAAGCTCAAGCTGGCGCTGGTCGTCCAGGCCCAGGGCGGCGAAACCGTCGGCGATCGCCTCGAGGCCGGCCGACTGCGGAGTGGCATCTCGATCGGCCGCCACGTCGGCGCCGTGGACGATCCTGGCCATCAGCAACACGGCCGGATCGTCGATCTTGTACTCCTCGACCAGCGTCTCGAACGAGCACTTGTCACCGCGGTGCGCGTACGTCGCCCCGGGAGCGTCGAAGCTCAGCGCGCCCTCGCGCTCCGCATGGGCGAGGACCTCGTCGCGCGGGACATAGACAATCTCTGCCACCGGGTCAATGAACTTGCGGATGAGCCACGGACAGGCGATCCGGTCGGTCCTGGGGTGTTCGCGGGTGACCCATTTCATGGTCGTTCCTCCATCGGCATCAATCGCTCGCGGACGAGGCACGGCGCTGATCCGTTGGGGTGCTGGCCCTGCCCGCGCTCGGTCGGTCCAATGATGCGCCAGGTGGCCCGGCGGATCGGCGCCGTTGTCGCGCACCTTCGCCTCGGCCACGCTCTCTTGATGTCGAGGTCGACGTAGGCGTTCGCTGCCGCAGTCGGCCTACGTCGTCGCCGGCTGGATCGAGTCGAGCGACTGGCGCGCACCGATGTCGGCCAGCAGCGGCCCAAGCCAGCGGCCGTAGATCGTCGCCCACGAATAGTGGCGCCGGGCGTCCATTGATCGGCGCACCCGCGGATCGCTGTCGAGATACGCGATGATGCGCCGGGCGACCAGCTCCGGATTCGCATCGGGGTCGATGTAGAGAGCCGCGTCCCCGGCGACTTCGCGCAGGCTGGGGATATCGGAGCAGACGATCGGCAGGCGGTGCACCAGCGCCTCGATGACCGGGATGCCGAAGCCCTCGTCTCGGCTGGGCAAGAAGAGCAGGTCGGCCAGTGCGTTCAGATCGGCCACCACCGCGTCAGGCAGGCTCTCGTCGGACCCGGCGTTGACGAACCAGGCAGCATCGGCCAGGCCGAGCCGGTCGCGCAGGTCGGTGAGCTGCCGCAGGTAACCGTACGCATCGGCATCGTGCGGGTCCCCCGGCCCGGTGACCACGAGCCCGGCGGGCCGGCCCAACCGGCGCAGGGCCGCGGTGGTGGTCAGTCCGAGCTCGATGTTCTTGCGCTGCACGATCCGCACGGGCATCAGGAGCAGCGGCTGCACCGCCTCCATCCGCGTCCCGCGCAGGATCGACTCCGTGACCGGATCGAGCTTGAGCAGCCGCGCCACGTCGACTCCGTTGGGGACGACCCTGATGCCCGCCGGGTCGATGCCGGTCAACTCAGCCAGCTGCTGCCTGCGGGCGTCCGACACCGCCACCTGGACGACTCCCGACCAGTCGGTGCGCAGTAGATCCCACGGCTCCCCGTCATGGAGCGTGGGCCGGTAGTCGGGCAATGCCCAGGCGAGGTCGTGATGCCACAGCACGAAGCGAGGTCGCCGTAACGAGTCGACCAGGCGCCTGAGCGCGGCGGTCAGGGCCAGGTTCTTGTTGAGCGAGCAGACGTTGTGGCAGAAGACAACATCGGCCTGCTCGAGGATGGGTCCGAGCGCCTCTGTGATCTGGTTGCACAAGTCGGCGAACGCTGCCGGGACGTGGCCGGCCGCCAGGTCGCGCCCCACCTCAAGGACCCGCGGATGCTGCGAATCGACCAGCGCCATGCGGACGAACCTGATCCCGGCGTCGAGTGCCCCACCGCGACCGGCCACGATGGTGACCTCGTGGCCGGCGTCAACGAACAGGCGTGCGTGATCACCGAGGACGCGTTCCACTCCGCCGGCCACCGGGGGTGCCGTGTGATGCAGCAGGACGAGTCTCACGAGATGATTCCGAAGCACTCGTCGAGCAGGGCGCGCAGCCGGCGTTCGAGCACCGTGAACGAGAAGTGGCGGGCGCCCTGGGTGTAGTTGATGGCCGTCCATTCATCCGCCAGGGCCGGGTCCTCCAGCAGCCGGCGCGCAGCCGCGACGGTCTCGCGGCTGATGTAGTTGTCGAACTCGACGGCCCTGAAACCGTGCGGCGCAATGTCGATCTCGTAGATGGAGTAGCGGTTGACCACGATCGGCCGCCGGTAGTAGACGGCCTCCAGGAACCCGTTGCCGAAGCCCTCGATGCTCGACGGGTAGGTCACCAGGTCTGCATGCGGGAAGCACGTCGGCGAGGGCGTAGACGCGCCTCCCGTCCGGCAGCGATGCGCGCCGGCCGGCCACGAGGTCTGCCTCGAAGCGGACGTCCACCTCGCAGCAGCTGGGCGAACTCGCGCACGCGCTGTTCGTAGTCGGTCCCTTCGTCGTCCCCGGCATGGGAGATGACCAGCGTGGCCGGCAGGCCAAGGCGCCGGGTCAGTTCGATCGCATGCTCGATGCCCTTGCGCTGGACGATGCGTGTGGGCTGGAGGATGAAGAAGTCGCCCTGCGCGACGCCCAGGTCGCGGCGGGCATTGCGGGCATAGCGATCGGGCGGCGGGGGCGGGTTCTCGAACTCCATCACGTTCGGGATGACCCGCGAGGTGAGCCCGGTCCGCCACGCCAGCTGCTGCGCCTGGACCGAGTTGATCACGACATGACGGACGGACGGCAACCGCGGTGGGAAAGCAGCGGCAATGATGTCCTCGACCGTGTTGAGCGCGAAGCGCTGGCGCTCCCAGTGCAGATCATGATGGTGGGCGATGACCGGGATGCCTGATCTCGGCGACCACGCTCGTGATGGCCAGCCCGAGCGGCAGGTTGAGCGGGATGGACAGCGCGTTCTCGATGATCAGCAGCTCGAGATCGAAGTCGCGGCAGAAGGCGTGGATCTCCCGGCGCAGGTGCTGGGCGAGCTCTTCAATTCGACGCGAGATATCGCGCGACCGAACGTAGGGCGAGAAGAAGTCGCGCCGCGTGATCCACGGATGTTCGACGTCCGCCCGCGCGAGCACGCCCAAGTCGGGCGCAAAGACGTCGCGGTTGATGGCATCGATCGCGGGATGCCGATAGAACGCCTCGGGGACCAGGTGACTGCGCTCTGGCGGCCGGTCCAGCGCGCCGGCGAAGTAGAAGCACTCGTGCCCGGCACGCTCGAGGACCGTTGACCACTTCGCCGCCTCGAGCGACACGCCGTCAGTGCCCTCGAGGCGCGTCGAGACGAACCCGATCCGGTGGCCTTCCTGTTTCACCGTTCCGGGAGAGCTGCGTTCGCGTTGCCCCCTACAGCGACGGGCATCACAACTCCGTGACCGACATGGCGCACCGATAAGGGTAGTCCGTTGATGGCTGTCGCTGAAGAGCGCCGATTGAGGACCGCTCGTGGGCCGACGGCTGGCACCAGGTCGCCGGCTCAGCCGATGTCGGACAAGCCAGCGGCGGGGGAAATGGAATGGTCGGGGCGAGAGGATTTGAACCTCCGACCCCAGCGTCCCGAACGCTGTGCGCTACCTGGCTGCGCTACGCCCCGACCGAAGCCGCGGCGCGCGAAGGCGCCGGGCGGCAGACAAGTATAGACGAGGCCCTCAGTCGGCCAGTTGGACAGGCCCAGCCGGTTGACCCTGACCGCGGACGAGGCGGATCGGGATGACGACCAGGGCCGCGGCGACGAACGCTGCCGCCATCAGCAGGAAGGTGAGCGGCAGCCCGCTCGCGCTCGCCCAGCACGCCGATCACCGTGCCGTACAGCGCGACCCACAGCGAGCCCACGCCGAAGGCGAGCGTGAAGTAGACCGAGAAGGACGCGTCGCGCAACGCCGGCTTGGTGAGATCTGAGAGCAGCGCCTGGAGTTGGGGACTCTCGACGAAGTTGAACGTGCTCAACAGGACGATCCCCAGCCAGAGCAGGGACACGTTCGATCCGGCGGCAACGAAGACGAGCAGCGCCAGCACGCCGCCGGTGTAGGCGCCCAGGATCAGCGGCTTGCGCCCGAGGCGATCGGACAGCCAGCCGGCGACGACCGGCGCCGGCACCCCGCCGACCACCAACACGGTGTACATCAGCGCCACCGTGGTCTGGTCGAGGCCGATGATGAGGCTCAGGTAGAGCGGCACGAAGACGTTCAGCACGCCCAGGCCGCGGCCGCCGCCGCCGAGCACCGCCGACAGGTAGACGAACGCAAGGTTGCGGTCGCGCAAGACGGCCGCGTACGCGGAGCGCAACGAGCCGTAGGCGCGCGCGGCGGCGCGATCGGCGCCCGATTCACGGACCAGCACGAAGATGGCCAGCGCGATGAGCATCGCCGGCACGCCAAAGAGCACGACCGTCCAACGCCAGCCGATGCCGGCGATCAGCCACGCGCCGAGGAGCGGCACGGCCACCGTGCCGATATTGCCGCCCGAGATGTGGGCCGAGATGGCGAAGCCGCGCCGCTCAACCGGGAACTGCTCGGCCAGCAATGCGTTGCCCACCGGGTGCTGGGGCGAGCCGGCCATGCGCGACAGGACATTGGACAGCGCGAAGAAGCCGAAGCCAGAGGCCAGCGCCTGGGCGGCCATGCCCCCGCCGAAGAGCAGTCCGCCTGCGCTCAGGATCACCCGTCGCGAGACGACGCGCGTGATGCCCGCGTACGTCAACTGGAGCAGCCCGGAGAGCACGTTGCCCGCGGCAGCCAGGAAGGCGATCGCCGCCACGCTGACGTGGAACTCGCCGATGACCGCCAGGTAGACCAGCGGCAGCAGCGCCGCCTGGGCGTGGTTGACGGCGTGGGCGGCGCTCAGCAACCACAGTGTGCGCGCCGGGCGCACGCCCGGGTCGAGTCGAGCAACTTCGGCGTTGGCGTCTTCCATGCGGCCCGCGGAGCCTAGCAATGTCCGGCCCGATCAGTGATGCCACACGCTCGCTAGACTTCGAGGCCATGAACGAACACGACGATCAACGCGAGCGCTGGGCGCTCGTCCTGGGTGCAAGCAGCGGCTTCGGCGCCGCCGCGGCGCTGGCCCTGGCCCGCGCGGGCCACCCGATCATCGGCGTCCATCTCGATCTGCGCGGCACGATCGCCAATGCCAACGCGGTGCGCGACGAGATCGAGGCCGCCGGTGTGCCGGTCGTCTTCCACAACATGAACGCGGCCGACGAAGAGAAGCGCCAGCGTGCCATTACCAGCACGAAGCAGCTCTTCGACGAGCGGCGTGCCCAGGGCAAGGACCCGTTCATCGCTGTTGTCCTGCATTCGCTCGCCTTCGGCACGACGTTGTCCTACGTGACCGACGAGCAGGATGGGCGCGAGGTCTCCCAGCGGCAGCTGGAGATGACCGCCGATGTGATGGCCCACTCACTCGTGTATTGGGTGCGCGACCTCTTTCACGCCGGCCTGCTGGGCGACGGCAGCCGCGTCTTCGCGATGACCAGCGAGGGGGCGACCAAGGCAGTCCCGACCTACGGCCCGGTCAGCGCGGCCAAGGCGGCCCTGGAAGCTCACGTTCGCCAGCTGGCCCTCGAGCTCATCGACCAAGGCATCACCGTCAACGCCATCCGCGCCGGCGTGACCGACACACCGGCGCTGCGGCGCATCCCCGGCTACCAGGAGCTGAAGGACGTGGCCGAGGCGCGCAACCCGAGCGGCCGGCTGACACGTCCCGAGGATGTCGCCGAGGCCCTAGTGGCGCTCGCCTCGCCGCGCCTGTACTGGATGACCGGCAACACGATTGGCGTTGACGGCGGCGAGTTGATGGGCGCCCGCCGCGCGGGCCACTGAAGCTCGTCAGGGGGCTGTCGCCCGGCCGGCCTCAGTAATGGAACAGCAACTCGCGGTACTTGGGCAGCGGCCACAGATCGTCGGCGACGAGCGTCTCGAGCTCGTCGGCCACCGCGCGGAGCGCGTTCTGCGCCGGGATGACCTGCTCGACGAAGACACGCGCCTCCTCTTGCACCCAGCCCGCTTCGTGCGCGGCATGCTGAGCGTGCTCGAGGTCGTCGATCGCGGTGCTGAGCCGGTCGGTCAGCTCGGCGACACGCGAGCAGAGCGACGCGACGGCGCGTGACGCTGGTCCGACGGAGTAGAGCTGGCCGAGGTAGCGGACCGCGGCGGGCAGGATCATCGTGCGCGCGATATCGAGTGCGGCGTTGGCCTCGATGTTGCCGACCTTGACGTAGCGCTCCCAGGCGATCTCGACGCGCGCGGCCAGCTCGCGCTCCGAAAGCACGCCGAGCGCCGAGAAGACGGCTTTGGCCTTCGGCGTGGCCAGCGCGGGCAGCGCGTCAACCGTGGTCACGTTGTTGGGCAGGCCACGTCGCTCCGCCTCGGCATGCCACTCGGGCGAGTAGCCGTTGCCCTCGAAGAGGACCTGCTTGTGGGCCTTGGCGATCACCGAGAGGATCGTCGATAGCCCGTCGAAGTCCGTGGGCGGAAGCCTCTCGAGCTCGTCGGCCAGCTGGCTGAGTGAGTCCGCGACGGCCGTGTTGAGCACTGTCTGGGGCCAGTAGATGGGCGCCGACGAGCCCACCGCGCGGAACTCGAACTTGTTGCCGGTGAAGGCGAACGGCGAGGTCCGGTTGCGGTCCGTGGCGTCGCGTGGCAGCGCCGGCAGCGACGACGCGCCGAGGTCGAGATGGCCGCCGCTCTTGGAGGCCGATGCTGGGCCCAGCTCGATCTGGTCGATCACGTCTTCGAGCTGGGATCCGAGGAAGATGGACATGATTGCCGGCGGCGCCTCGTTGGCGCCCAGACGATGGTCGTTGCCGGCGTCGGCGATCGCGGCGCGGAGCAGGTCGGCATGGACGCTGACGGCGCGGATGACCGCCAGCAGGAACGCCAGGAACTGTGCGTTCGCGTGCGGGTCGGTGCCGGGGTCGAGCAGGTTCTCGCCGCTGTCGGTCGCCATCGACCAGTTGTTGTGCTTGCCCGACCCGTTGATGCCGGCGAACGGCTTCTCGTGGATCAGCAGCATCAGCCCGTGCTGCTGGGCCAGCCTGCGCATCATGGCCATGACGACCATGTTGTGGTCGGACCCGACCGACGTCGCCTCGAATACGGGCGCCATCTCGAACTGGGCCGGCGCCACCTCGTTGTGGCGGGTCTTGGCCGGGATGCCCGAGGCGCCACAGCTCCCGGTCGAGATCCATCATGAAGGCGAGGACCCGCTCACGGATGGGGCCGAAGTACTGGTCCTCCAGCTCCTGGCCCTTGGGCGACGGCGCGCCGAACAGGGTGCGACCGGTCAGGACGCAGGTCGGGCCGCTGCTCGGCCAGGCGGCGGTCGACGAGGAAGTACTCCTGCTCGGGGCCGATGTTCGTGACCACGCGCGTCGCCGTCGTGTTGCCGAACCAGCGCAGGACGCGCAGCGCCTGCTTGCCGAGCGCTTCCTGCGAGCGCAGCAGCGGGATCTTGTAGTCGAGCGCCTCGCCGGTGAACGAGACGTACGCGGTCGGGATGGTGAGGGTGACGCCGTTCGGCTCGACCTGCAGGAAGATCGGGCGAGGTGACGTCCCAGGCGGTGTAGCCGCGTGCCTCGAACGTGGCCCGGATCCCGCCCGACGGGAACGAGCTCGCGTCGGGCTCGCCCTGGAGCAGGTTCTTGCCGCTGAACTCCGCGATCGTCGCGGCTTCACCGGTCGGCGTCAGGAACGAGTCGTGCTTCTCGGCCGTGGAGCCCGTCATGGGCACGAACCAGTGCGTGTAGTGGGTGGCGCCGTGCGCCATCGCCCACTCCTTCACGCCGTGCGCGACTGCATCGACGATCGCCGGATCGAACGGCTCGTTGCCGTCGATCGTGCTGGCGCAGCTTCAGGAAGATGGGCTTGGCGAGGTACTGGCGCTGGGCCGCCTCGCCGAAGACGTACCGGCCGTAGATGTCGGCGCCTGCGTGTTGCAGGTAGTTCTGGGTTGAGGCGACGCGGTGGTTCGAGATCGCGCTGATGGCGGTCTGGCGCGCGGTCATGCTCCTGCCGGGCAGCGTGGTCGCGGCCGCCGCGGCGCGCGCCGTGCGTGCCCCGTGCCGTTGCTCGTGGCCTCGGACGGGTGGCCGTTGGTCTGCGTCGCGGACTGCTCACCGAGCTCCAAGACCATCGCCCATAGATCCTCCGTCGCAGCCCGGCGCCAGCCGGATCTCGGCGTCGCACGGCTGCCGCCGAGTCTACTGCCGGCCCGAACCCGCCCGACGGTTGCATTCGACGCTCGGGACGGTTACGGAGGCGGAGCGCGAAGCTCGTCGAGCAGCTGGCCGAACTCGCGCTCGGTGTCGACGTAGCGGTCGGCGATCATGGCCAGCTCGAGCCGGTCGCCGTGCAGCCGCGCCCACAGCCGCCGACGCGGGAAGTAGAAGGTCAGCACCAGGCCCGTGATCAGGCGAGGTACGCGAGCCAGATCAGGCCCTGGCCGGGGTCGCGCTTGATGACCATGCCGGTGTACGCGGCGGCGGCCGTCCAGCTGACCGCGTAGCCGGCCGTGGTGCCCGGCTCGCTGGTCGCGCCCAGGCCGAGCGCGCGCAGGAAGGCGATGTTGCCCCCATCGGGCTGCGCAAAGGTGGTGATGCCGGTCAGGGCCAGCAGTGGCAGCCCAGCAACCGACTTGTCGAGCACGACCAGCAGCCCGATGTCCGAGCCAGGGATGGTCAGGAAGCCCTGCGGCCGGCCGGCCAGGCTCGCCCGCCAGCAGCACCGGCCCGTCCCACACCAAGCCGCCCGCGCGGGTCGCGGATCTGCAGATCTGGGCCGCGGGGCCGAAGGTGTTCTGGTGGAAGACGTAGCCGTCGACTTCGAGCGGGTCGTTGACGCGGATGATCTTGCGTGCGATCTGCGCGGCCGTTCTGGTAGACGGCGAGGTCGGTCCGGAAGTCGGCGAACGAGCCGTCCGGCCGGGTGGGCGCTTCGAAGTGGATGTTCTTGACGAGCAGGTTGTCGGGTGTACCGACCGACTGCACCGGCGCCGTCTGGCCCTCGCCCAGGAAGACGACCGTCTCGTAGCCGCAGCCCGGTCGTTACCGCGGCGCCGGCCAGGAACAGGATCAGGCCGAGGTGGGTGAAGAGCGTGGCCAGCTTGAGGTACTGGTTGCGGTCGCCGTAGATGTGGCGCACTCCCGCCTCGCCGAGGTCCTCGGCGTCGCCATCGGCGCCACCCTCCCGGTCAGGCGCCGCGGTCTCGCCACGCACGCCGAAGTGCCGGCTGCGCAGGACGCGGATCAGCTCCTCGGCCGCGCCCGCGTCGATGCCCACGAAGCGCGCCCGTTCGGACAGCCGCAGGTCGAAGAAGGGCGCCGCCTGGACGACCTTCACGCTGCGCGCCGTGCGCCACAGCGCGGGGGTCCGATCGAGGGTGCACACGACGATGCTGATCACGAGCAGGGTCAGCAGCAGCACGAACCACGGCGCGGAGAAGACGCGGAAGAAGCCCAGCCGCTCGAACAGGTCGACCATGCCCGGCCCGATGCTCAGGCCGAGGACGGTCAACGGGTCGTACACGGCGTGCATGTCGGCCATCTGCTCGGCATACGCCTGTGGGTCATGCAGGGCGAAGGCGGGCAGCTGGCGGAGCAGTGTCCCGATCACGCCGGCAGTCGCGAGCACGCTGATCTGGAGGACGGCGAAGCGGACGCTGGTCAGGGTCCGCCAGGCAAGCCAGCCCAGCCGGCCAAGCGGATTGAGCTGCCCGGCGGCGCGCCGCGGACCGTAGAGGATCGTGCTGATGGTCGCTCTTCCTGCTGGTCCAGTGAACGTCAGGCGGACTGGGTCGCAAGAACCCCATGAGCTACGCCCAGCGCCTGCTCGAAGTCGGCGATCAGGTCGTCGGCATCTTCCAGCCCGACAGAGACGCGCAGCAGGCCTTCGGGGATCCCGGCCCGGGCCAGCCCGGCGCTGTCCAGCTGCCGATGTGTAGTCGAAGGCGGGTGAACGGCGATGGTGTGAATGCTGCCCAGTGACGCCGTCCGAGTGCGGGATGGTCAGGGCGTCGAGCAGCGCCTCGGCGGCGCGTCGGTCGCCGACGTCGAAGGCGAGCATCCCACCGCCGGCACGCAGTTGGCGCTGGGCGACGACGAACTGCGGATGGCTGGGCAGACCGGGGTAGTAGACAGCACGCACATCGTCGGCCTGCTCCAGTCGGCGCGCCAGGGCCAGCGCGTTGCTCGAGTGGCGCTCCATGCGGACGTGCAGCGTGGAGATGCCGCGCAGCACCAGGAAAGCGCTCATGGGGGCCAATCCGCCGCCGGTGTCGATCTGCACGTCGCGCACGGCGCTGACCCGCTGCCGATCGCCGACGACGACGCCGCCGAGCACGTCGGAGTGCCCGCCGACCCACTTGGTCAGCGCCTCGATGACAAGGTCGGCGCCGAGCTCGATCGGCCGGCACAGGTAGGGCGAGGCGAAGGTGTTGTCGACGCTGACGGTGATGCCGCGCCGGTGGGCACGCTCGACCAGCGCGGCCAGATCGGTGACCACGATGGTCGGGTTGGCGATCGTCTCGAGGTGGAGCAGGCGTGTCGCGGGCCGGAAGGCGGCCTCGACCTGCTCCAGATCGGAAGCATCGACAAACGTCGTCTCTACGCCGAAGCGCGACAGGACCTTGTCGAGCAGGTGCGCCACGCTGCCGTACAGCGCCCGGGCGGCGACGACGTGGTCCCCCGCGCTCAGCTGCGACACGAACGTCGCATGCAGCGCGGCCATGCCGCTGGCGAAGCAGTAGCCGGCTTCGGCGCCCTCCAACTCGGCCATCGCCTGGGCCAATGCGGTGGACGTGGGGTTGTCGATGCGCGCGTAGGCGTAGCCCGGCTGGCGGTCGGAAAGGATGTCACCGAGCTGCGCCGCGTCCTCGGCGGCGAAGGTCACGGCCTGGTAGATGGGCACCGCATCGGGGCTCTGGTCGACCTGCGGCACGCTGGTAGCCGCGTGGATGGCCCGCGTACCGAAACCGGCGCCGGCGGCTGGACGGCGGGTGTCGCTCATCGCCAGATGCTACACATCACCGGCTGGGGCGCCGGTCAGCGGGCGGCGGTCTCCCACGGCGCCGGGCCGGGCGACGGCTCCGGTATGGCCGGCGCCGGGGCACGCCCCGCGGCAGCCGAGGTGGGCCTAGTTGACGGCGCTCCGGCGACGGGCGACGGCGCCCCGGCGATGGGTGCTGCCGCGCGTGCAGGCGTTGTGGGCGGCGCCATGGGCACCGGGGCGTGCCGTTCGAAGCGGACGATCTGGTCCCGTCCGCGGCGCTTGGCTTCGTACATTGCCAGGTCGGCGCGGCGCATCAGCTCGGCCGAGCTGCGGCCGTCCTCGGGGTAGCTGACCAGGCCGATCGAGGCCGACGTCCGGATCACGGCGTGGCCATGCGGGAGCGCCAGTCGTGCGATGTCGATGCGCACCTTGTCGGCCACCAGGGCCGCACCGGTGAGATCGGTCTCGGGCAGCAGCAGCACGAACTCGTCGCCGCCGTGGCGCGCCGCGACGTCGGTCACCCGGATGTCGCCGCGCAGGACGTCCGCCACGGCACGCAGCAGCAGATCCCCGGCGTCGTGGCCGAACCGGTCGTTGGCCGCCTTGAGACCGTCGAGGTCGACCATCAGCAGCCCGAACGGGCGGCCAGTGCGCGCCGCGCGGCGGATCTCCTGCTCGACGGCGGCCGTGAAGTAGACGCGGCTGTACAGCCCGGTCAGGGCGTCGTAGCGCGACAGCCGCAGGGCTTCATCCCGGGCGCGGCGCTGCTCGCGGCCGATGACCGCCCCAGCGTAGGTGATGAGGGCCAGCGCGGCCAGGTTGAAGGCGACCTGCCCGATCGCCACCGGCGACAACGGCGCGCCGTCGGTCATGACCACGGCCACCACGTAGGCCGAGCTGGCGAAGACGGACAGGAGTGCCGGGCCACGCCCGGGCGACCACAGCGCCGCCCCGCCGACGAGCAGGATGAAGCCGAAGAAGTAGGGGCTTTCGTGGCCGCCGGTGAGCATCAGCAACAGCGTCAGGAAGAAGGTCACCGAGATGGCCTCGAGCACCATCCGCCAGCGACCCGGCGCTCCCGTCCGAAGCAGGTCCTGGAAAAGGACGATTAGGACCGCGCCGGCGGCGAGGAGCACATAGACCGAAGCCTGGGCGGCGCCGTTGGTCAAGCTGGCGACGATGAGCACGGCGCCGATGAACATGGAGCTGACCACGCGCACGATGCGTTGGTACAGGACGGCAGGCAATGCGTGACCGTCGGCGGCGTGCATGGCCGCGGCTCGCTGCGCGACATCAGCGCTGCCGAACTGCCCATCGCCCGACCCGTCCGGCCCATCGCCCGCATCGGTCTGACCCGGCCCCTTTCGGCCCGCTCGACGGCCGAAGCGTGGCAATTCGAGCGCCACCAGGAGCATCAGGTTGGCCGCGACGACGACGGCGAACAGGAGGGCGAGCTGGTCGATGCGCACCTTGGCGGTACGAGACGCCCGATCTGGTCGAGGGTGGGCGAATTTACCCGTTGAGCCTCGCCCGATAGTACTGCTGCTGATGGCCCCGAAGTACTACCCAGACCGGGTTTTGTGTGGACCGCGGGCAACGCGAAATGGTCGGTGGTCGGCGGCCACGCTCGACTCGGTCGGCCGGCAGCCGACCGGATCAGGCCGGTCAGACGGGGCGGGCGGTCAGACGGTCGTCGCCGCCGGGCTTTCGGCCAGCGCAGCGGCAACGGGCACGGGACGCAGATACAGCCAAAGCACTGGTCCGAGATAGGCAAGATAGACGATCAGGGTGATGAGCTCGGGGGCAGAGGTGTAGCCGAGCAGGGCGCGCAAGAAGAGGCCAACGCCGGCGTCGTGGGGCAGGATGGCGCTGATGTCGAACGCGCTCTGGGTGGCGATGCTGATCCAGCCGACGTCGATCAGCTCGTGCACGCCGTGGCTGAGCAGCCCGGCGGCGATGAAGATCAGCGCCAGGCCGGTCAGTCGGAAGAACGTGCCGTAGTTGATGCGCCGCGCGCCGGCGTAGATCAGCCAGCCGATGGCCACCGCCATGGCCAGGCCGACCAGGGCGCCGGCCAGCACATCGAGCCCGCTGCCCGCGGCTGCGGTCACCTGGCCGACCAGGAAGAGCGAGGTTTCGACGCCCTCGCGGATGACCGCCGTGAAGGCGAGCACCCCCAGCCCCCAGGCGCTGCCGGCGCTCAACACCCGGTCGACCGCGGCCTGCAATTCGCCCCTGACCATGCGCGCCTGGCGACGCATCCAGAAGAGCATCCAGGTGAGCACGCCGGCCGCGAGGAACATCGCCGAGGCCTCGAACAGCTGCTCATACGGCTCGTCGAAACCGCCGATGGTGACGAAGAGGATCACGCCGACGGCCAGGCTGAGCGCGAGAGCGGCCGCCGTTCCGGTCCAGATCTTGCCGAAGTGCTGGCGATTGCCGGTCTTGGCCAGGTAGGCCAGGATGATGCCCACGATCAGCGCCGCCTCGACGCCCTCGCGCAGGCCGGTGAACAGGCCCCCAACCAGTGAGCCCAGCTCCACTCCGGTCACCCTCCGCTGTGCATGCGCTTTTCCGACCTGCCCAGTCGGAATTCATCGATGCTAACGACGGCTGGGCCGCTCGTCAAACGCGCCGCTGACCGTGAGAGGGGGGCGTCAGGCCGGTTTGCGCGCCCGGATGATAGCGCCGTGCATGCTCGGCGCGGCCTCATGGGTGGGCGTGATCGAGACGTCGGTCAGGCCGGCCGCCTGCAGGCCGGCGCGGTACTCGGCGAACGACAGCGCGCCGGCGATGCAAGCGGCGTAGGAGCCGCGCTCGGCACGCTGCGTCGGCGTCAACTCGTCGTCGGCGACGATATCGGTCACGCCAAGCCGGCCACCCGGACGCAGCACGCGCGCGATCTCGCGGAACACGGCGGCCTTGTCGGCGGCCAGGTTGATCACGCAGTTGCTGATCACCACGTCGACCGATGCCGCGGGCAGCGGCACCGCCTCGATGTAGCCCTTCAGGAACTCGACGTTGGATGCCCCCGCTTGGGCCGCATTGCGCTGCGCGAGGGCGAGCATCTCGTCGGTCATGTCCAGCCCGAAGACGCGCCCGGCCGGGCCCACGCGGCGCGCCGACAACAGCACGTCGATGCCGCCGCCCGACCCGAGGTCGAGCACGCGCTCCCCTTCGCGCAGCTCGGCCACGGCGATGGGATTGCCACAGCCAAGCGACGCGAGCATGGCGGCATCGGGCAGCTCGGCCCGCTGCGCGGCGTCATAGAAGGCGGAATCGAGGGGTTGCGCGCTCGGCTGACAGCAACCGTCGTCACAACACGCCGCGACGTCGGCGTCCAGGACCTGCAGCGCCGCCTGGGCGTAATGGCTACGAACGGCCTGGTGAATCTGCTCGGACATGTTGCTTGTCTGTTGCCTCCGGCGCTGACCAAGACGAGTCGCTCAGCGCCCATCCTAGTCCTGTATTGATGGTTGTCAATATAGACATTGGTCGATATATAGGGTTACAATCGGCCCTATGACGAGCACGGCTGCCGATCCTGACACGCGCCTGCTACAGGCGATCGCCGATCCGCTGCGGCTGCGCATCGTGCGCCAGCTGGCGCAGCTGGGCGAGGTCTGCGCGTGCGACATTGCGCAGGGCTACCCGGTCAGCCAGCCGACCGTGTCACATCACCTGCGCGTGCTGCGCGAGGCGGGCTGGATCGTTGGTGAGCGCCGCGGCACATGGATCTGGTACTCGATCCGGAGCTCGGCTGTGGCGCGCCTGAGCGCCCTCGGCGCGGCCCTGGCGCCGGTCGGGGCCGAACCGCCGCGCCCGCCTCAGCTGCGCGTCATCCAGCCCGAATCCTGATCAGCGTCAGCCGCCGGCGCCCGGGAAGAGGCTGGGGAACTCGGTCTCGTGCCCGCCGCCACTGCCGGCGGCAGCATCGTCGAGCGTTTCGAGCAGCTGGCGCGTGCCACCGATCTTGAACGAGTAGGCGTCGTAGTAGAGCCGCAGCCCGTCCCAGAATGCAGCGTCACCCACGCGCTGGCGGTAGGCCTCCAGGTAGTCGTCGCCCTGGACGTAGATGACTTCGTAGTAGCAGCTGCGGTCGTAGTCGTAGACCCGAAGGTCGAGCACGGACTGCGCGCACTTCGACGCGCGGTGGCCGATCAGATCGCGCGTCAGGAACTCGGCCAGCGCCTCGTCGGCAAAGGGCTGCTTGGCCTGGTCGTTGCCAACCACCCCGTAGAACCACTGGTGGGCCATCTCATGCGTGACCAGGTAGTTCAGGTTGCCGATCGGGGTGGCACTCGGAAGCCAGATCATCGCCGGCGATTCCATGGCGTAGCCGCCCGGAGATTCGGCGACCGACAGCTCCGTGTAGGGATACGCCCCGACGCGGTTGCTGAAGCGCTGGAGCGCCCTGACCGTGAAGCTGGCCAGCTTGTCGACCGGCAGATTGACGGTGTAGTAGGTGATGGCGACATCGCCCCAAGCTTCCGTGGTGGCCACGTACTTCGGGCTGGCGCTGAAGTTGAAGTCGCGGACGCGGTTGGCGACGAACGTCTGTGTCAGGCCCTCGACACCGGTCCGCCGGCCCGAGGTGGCCAGCACGACATCGGCCCGGTCGGTGGTGATGCTGACCCTCACCTCTTGCGCCACCTGGGTCACGAACGGCTCACCGAAGGTGGGCGTGATGAAGTCGTAGCGCCGGCTCAGCCAGGGGATCCAGCGATAGGCCGTGGCGATGCCGCTGAACTTGGTGAAGAGCCACTGCTTGCCCAGCGCGGAGCGACCGAAGAAGGCCTTGTAGCCGATCGTGACCGAGGTCTGCTGGGTGGGCTCGAGCGGCACCGGCAGGCTGACGATGATGTTCTGGTCGTCGACGACCGCAGCGGCGGCGTCGGGTCCCACGCGCACCTCGCCCAGCACCATCCGGCCGATCTGGGCCGGCGCGACGTTGAACGTCAACGCATCGACGGCTTCGGCGCTGTTGTTGGTGACCACGGCGGTGCTGGTCACGATCAGCTTGCGCCTGGCCCATTTGAGCGTGGCCTGAACATCGTACGTCGCGTCGAGGCCCAGGCTGTTGGGCGCATGACCGGCGGCGGCCACCGACGCGCTGCCGAGCGACAGCAACAGGATCAGGCCGGCCATCACGCCGGCAAGGAGGCGGCTGAGCTTCATATGGTGCTGGCGGCGCGCATGGGTATTCGACCGCCTTCCGTTGCGTCCCTCATCAGGGCGCGATCATCTCATCGGGCAACGCAGCATCCGCCCCTTACGATTCCACTAGCCACGGCCGGACCATCGACGCCCGCCAGCACGGCAGCTGGTCGGGGTGGTGGGATTCGAACCCACGACCTCGTGCTCCCAAAGCACGTGCGCTACCGCTGCGCTACACCCCGAAGCAATTCACGCTCCTGAACCGCACATAACTCGGTTTTCGGAGGCCGGGACGTTGCCTGCACCGCTCGAATACCATATGCTGGTTCTGTTCCGATCAACCAGCACGAGGCACCGCCAATGCCGAAGGCACCTGCCGACGCGGTCCATTCTACGGCCACCGATGAGCTGACCGACCTGGCTGCTTCGTGGGCGCGCCACCTCCGGGCGCAGCGCGCATCACCGTCGACGATCGCGACGTATGGCACGAGCGTCGGCCAACTCGCCCGCTTCCTGCGCCAACAGGGGATGCCCAAGTCGCCCGCCTCAGTGACTCGCGAGCACGTCGAGGCTTTCGTTACCGACCTGCTCGGCCGCCATGCACCCGCCACCGCGCACAACCGCTACCGCGCACTGCGGTCGTTCTTCGGATGGCTGGTGGAAGAGGGCGAGCTGCGCGCCTCGCCCATGGAGCGGATGAAGCCGCCTCGCCTCCCCGAAGCCCCGCCGCCTGTCCTGCGCGATACCGACCTCCGCCACGTCATCGCGGTATGCGAGCGCGACAAGACGTTTGAGGGCAGACGCGACGAGGCCATCGTGCGCGTCTTCGCTGATACCGGCATCCGGCGCGGGGAGCTGCTTGGACTGACGCTCGATGCCGTAGACCTCGATGGAGGCACCTTGCGCGTGACCGGCAAGGGCAGCAGGACGCGGCTTGTGGCGATCGGTGCTACCACCGCCAGGGCACTCGACCGTTACCTGCGCGCGCGAACGCGCCATCAGTTCGCGGGTCTCCCTCACCTCTGGATCGGCCGCAAGGGCCGACTACTTGAGACCGGCCTCGCAGACCTTGTCGCCCAGCGCGGCCGCGACGCAGGCCTCCCCGACCGCTTGCATCCGCACGCCTTCCGCCACTACTACGCGCACACGATGCTCGCCGCGGGGATGCAGGAGTCCGATCTCATGGCCGTCGCCGGTTGGCGCAGCCGCGACATGTTGACCCGATACGCCGCTTCGACCCGTCAAGAGCGGGCGTTGGCAGCCGCCCGGAGCCTTTCTCCCGGCGACCGGCTCTAGCCCCTCGCACTGCGGTAGATGTACGATCGTGACAGGATGCTCTCTCGGCTCAGGGATTGGCTGCTAGGGCGGGGCCAGCCGCGGCCCGAGCTACCTCTGCGCCGTGAGCGCCGCAACGCTGCCAGAGAGAGGCATTACATCCACGACGAACCAGCGTGGACGGATGCCGACCGTCACGTAGGAGGCCCAGGCGTACGCCTGGTGGAGGACATCGCCCCAGGTACGCCCGGATATCCAGGGGGCCGGCGACTGATAGACGAATAGGCGACTGGCCCTAGCCGCTCTGCCGGCCAGTCTTTCTTTTGCGAGCTGCGACCGATCGGGCCGTCAGGCGCGCGAAGAATGCACACCGTGCAGACTCTGCACGCCGCTCCCGTTCAGACGGCGGCAGATCAGGAGGCACGTCCCGATAGAACCGCGCCTCAAATGCGAGGCGTGCCTTTGCAGCCGGGTCTGAATGCCGACTGCGGGTGACGAAGCCGCCAATTCTGCCGTAGGCGCGCTGCAGCTCGCGGTCCATCAGTCCCACGTCGCCCCGACGGCATGGGGACCAGTCCAATTGACGTTCTCGCGGGAGTCCCAGGTTCGGACCGGCTCCCGTCCCATTAAGAGCGTCGCCGCGATCAACGCTTCCTCGGCGGTCGCCGCGTACTCCACGCGCGTCCGCGGCTGGAACCCCTGCGCTACCTCATATCTATGCAGACCTCCAGCCGATGCCGCGTCCTTTTCCAGGTATTTCGCAACATACCTCGCCACCCTCCGCGCCTGCCCGAGCGTCTCGGTCGCCGGGACCCGCCCGCGCGGCCCTCGCACCCATACGTGCCCGTGCCCCCAGGCGTCGCGTACCGCCCCGTGGGCCATGTATTCGCCAACCGCGAAGTGAACGTGCAGGCCGTGGCCCGTCTTGTGCCACTCGGTTACCCACAAATACGGGAACGGTCTGCCCACGACTCGCCGCAGTCGCCGGAAGAAGACACGAATGTCCGACCGAACCAGTCGCGGATCTAGTCGGGCATCATCGGTGGACGCGTACGTCGCCGACCATAGGTAGGCGAGGCGGTTCGCTGCGCAATAGCGACACATCTTGCCCCGGGCACGTCTCTCTGCCGAGGGATCAACGCGCCCGTCCGGGGGCTTGCCGCCGAAACTGCCCCCAATCGCAGCCGCGCTTTGGAAGGTCGCGACCGCCTCCCCGGCATCCGGGTACAGCACGACCCGCCACCGGCCGTGGGCCAGTTTCGTCCTGTAGTCAAGTGAAGGTGATGCGTCCCCTCGCATCCGAGGGCCTCCTGACACGCACAGCAGCGCACTGCTGGCCATTTCGTGTCAGGGGAGCGACCGTCCCTGCTGGTCCGTTGTCCTGCGGACGGACCCGCCTTCGCATCTGTCGCCCTACTTGTCGCCACCGAGACCGGCCAAGGTCTCAGCGGTCCGGGTGCGCCCTTTACTGCCCGGTGCCCACTCTTGGATTAGCGGTGGACTTGCGTTCCCATCTCAGGCGCTACGAAGTCGTCCTGTCGCCAGAACGCTGGAGCGGATCGTACCAAATACGGGCCGCTCGGCTGCGTCCGCGGCGCTCCGCGCTAGCGGTCCGCAGCTCGACGGCCAAGCCTCTCAGTCTGGAAGCCGCCACCGGCCGTCAAGGGCAAGCGCCTGCGGCGCGCCGGCCAGCAAGCCTCGCTTTCGCTCGGCGCCGGCGCCCTGGACCGCCTAGCCCAAGTGGAGCTGTCTCCTAAGGATCATCTTCGCCCCGGTCAGATGTAGATGAACCCGCCACAGTCGTCGGTGAACCAGATGTCTCCCCTGTCGCTCTCGGGAAATGACCTCCACGGTTCGATGCGTCCGCGAAGAGCGGGGACTTTGTCGGCAGCCACATCCCCGCTGCCAGGCGGTTCCAGAACCGCGACGACCGCGCAATCCTCAGTCAGCACGTCGATGCGTTTGTCCGGCGACCCGTGCCACTCCAGGCTGACACCGTGTGCATGCGGCGGAACCCGTGAAATCCGCGTCAATCCTCCTGACTTGTCGTCAAGGAAGTTCCCCACCCGAAGCAGCCAGACCTGATCAGTGTCGTTTTGGACCACAAGCAGCCAGTCCGCGCCAATAGGCCAGCAGCCCAGGACCAAAGCCTGTACAAGCACGAGTGCCACGAGCTTACGCATTCAGCGAGCAGGTTCGGACCGGACGATGAGCCACGTCAAGAGCCGAACGTCCGGCCGATGAATACCACGATAACTGGCCGTTTCACGCTCGCCCGCCTCACGCTCAAACGGCCGATGCCTGCACCGCTGAAGGGCTAACGGCTCCCAAAGCACGTGCGCTACCACTGCGCTACACCCCGACGCCATTTCACGCTCCCGAACCGCACATAACTCCGTTTCGGGAGGGTCGGCATGTTGCCTGCACCGCTCGAAGGGGGACGGACCGCGTAAGGCGCGGTCCGACGGGGCACCGATTCCCGTCTATCCCTCCCGGTGAGAATACACTCTCAGCGGCTGGTAGATCCCGCAGTGTTCAACCGAGATACGAGCTCTGCGACGCTCATCGCCCCGTCTTCCGGCGTCGAAACGAGATCACTGCCCCCGATCGACCACAACTGGACCGCGCGGTCGACGTTGGCGAGGCCGTTGCGGAGAGGGACGCGGTCCAAGAACAACACGAACCTCTGACCGCTTTCGATGTTGCTTGGTGCGTCGCTGTTGATGAATTCGGAGCAACCAATCGATCCACCGGGGACCCATATCGTAAGCAACGGGCCAGCGATGTCGCCTGCGAGCGAAGCGTCGGTGGAGATACGCAAGAGGCGAATGACATCATACGGGTACAGGTCGTTCACGCTCGCCGGCGGCTCAGCGTTCTCGGTGTTCCATTGACCAGGACCTACGTCCGTAACAGTACCAGCAACTATGGTCAGCTTGCGTCGCGCCATTGCTTCGATCGTGGGAGGAACCCGATCGACGATCTCGGCGAAGTGTCGGCACTCGCTGTCAATAGGTTTAGGCGAAACCGCAGGGGCGAGCGGCACGAGGGATTCGAAGACCAACGCGCCTTCGCGAGCCGCGTCTGTTGGCCATCCTGAAGGACCGACGGCCGCCGCCGGAGCCTGCGTAGCCTGCGGCCGCAATGCGAAGACAAGCGCGATGGCAACCAGCAAGATGATGGCGCCTGACACAAGGGAACGGACATACCGCATCATGGGAGCACTCCGTAGATATGAATTATGCCGTTCTTGTCGTTGTCTTTGTGCCGACTCCCATTGCGCGGCCTTCCAGAAAGTCTCTTCTGCGGCGGGTTGATCCGGTTACAGGTCGCGGAGGTAGAGGACTTGGTTGTCGTTCGTAGATTGTGGATTCGCCATGAGGACGGCCACGCGATTCCCAGTCGGCGACAACTCAACTCCACTGAGCAGACCTTCCGGCAGCTCTACGTCGACTAGAGCTCCCAATGTGCCAATGGAAATCGTCAGATCGTCCTCGCCCTCGTAGAACACGAGTGTCGACGAGTCGTTAGAGGCTTCAATGATCCAGAAGCGCTCGACCGCCTCACTATTGATCAACTCACCTCCCGGCGAGTATGTGTCGATCGACTCGTGCCCAGACAGCGCAACTATCTCACCGGATGAATTCCACCGGAAGTCAGTATGGTCGTCGATGGGAATACGAACCGTGTCGAGGGACGTTAGGTCAACGACATTGATGAAGTACTCGAACGGACCAGTCCCCTCGCCCGTGACGCTCGTGAAGGCAACATGGTCGCCAGTTGGATCGAACCACGCCTCATTGGCTACCGTGCGCGATCCGTCCTCGAAGACTGAGTCCAGATTGGGCCAACTAACGACCTCGACCCAGCCTTCGCTGCTATGTGCTCGATTTACTGGGTGTAGCACCGCGAGCATTTCCCCGGTGGACGACCAAACGTTGGGACTTCCAGCATTGGGCTCCGATGCCTTATCGCCTCCGTTCCAGATGATGTAGTCGGGGCGCGCACCGCCGCCGCCTGACGGCTCAGATAAACGCGCCAGTGCAACTGCGCCATGACCGTTGCTCAGGGCTGAGCCGAACGGTGCCTCGATCTCGACGAGCTCTCCGGACGCAATCGAGCCGAGAAATCCAGGCGCGCCACCAGGTGTGGTCGGCACTGGAATGGTGGAGTGACGGTAAGCAAAGAACCTATCCACGTCGAACCACGCGGGCCGAGAGGCGTCTGGGATGGAAACGATCGCCTCACCGTCCGGGGTCATGACCCTGACCTCAGACGCCTCATCGGGAAAGTTTCGAACCGCGCTGGCGATCAAATGCGCTCCGTCAGGCGACCACTCGACTTGGAGGTTGTTACCCTCGAGCAGTCTCTGCCACTCTGCAGAGGGCGCCCCGGAAGGGCTCGCCGAGGTGGTCGGCGTAGTCGTTGGGCTCAAGGAAGCCGAAGGTGGCTGCGTCGGCGGCGGTGAGCCAGAAGGGGGCGTCGTCGAGGGCGCGATTGTGGGCGCACTCGCACAGCCAGTAATGGCCAGGACCAGGCACATCGCCGCCACAGCGCCGAGCCTTCGCACCCCTTCGACGCTCCTTGCGACCGGTCTCAGCTCATGGGGCCTCGAACAGTCTTGACGCATTCTGCGTGCCCCCCGGAACGATTACTTCAGTCTCTCGTGTAACTGGATCAACTCCGGCCACGAATGGCGAAAAGTGGGGATTGCCTCGCTCAGTCGGCGCCCACAACAGCTTGGCCGGGCCATCTAGCCCCGCGTCCGCGACCCCCTTGTCCAAGGCCGACTGCAGTGGGAGGCGGCTGCCTTGCGACACACCCATTATCTGACCAAATCGAAACCCACCGTCTAGTTCGTTCACCACGGCGATTGCGGTCACCTGGCCAGACGATATGAGCTCGGCCAAGTGAAACGACGGCCACTCGTGAGCCTGCGACTCGACCCTGAGAGTGCGCCCGATGCCGAACCCCGACGTTAGGTTCCCGTAATCCGCGTCGCCAAATAGGTGATTTCGACTTATGCCGACGTTCAAGGCGTCGACAAGACTCATCTCCGTCCCAGTCGATCGACTTATCTCTCCCTGCATGGCATTCGCCTGGCTCGAAGTCGTCTGAAGCATCGTATCCTGCGAATTCACCACATTCGACGTTGCCGCGGACGGGGGATGTCCGTTGACATCTTCAAACCACCAATCGCCATAGTTCTGCGATGTGTTCACATCCGGGTTACTCGTCCCCACTGAACGGAGTACAGCAACGTACTTACCATCGTAGAACGGCCCTTCATTGGCGTCAGCCTTGAAGAAGTACTGGTTCCAATCTGCAATGTCGATGTAGGTGTTACCCGTGTAGCCAAGTGGCTCATAATTGTTGAGCCCTATGTTGCCGAAACCACTGTTGAACCAAGGGTCCCAGATCTTGAATCCAAAGATTGCATTCTCTGTGGAGTCGTAGTACTTGGGATCGTCGTAAGTAGTGAATCCCACAGCAAGCCATTCGTGCTTACCAGCCTTGACGGTCACACCCACCGGATCATTAGTCGCCCGAATGCCCCTGACGATTCTCCAGTTCATGGTCGACTGGTTCGTAGACGAATAGTCTCTGAAGCCCAAGGTATGTGACGCTGAAGCGTACTCCCACATTGTCCACGCGAATCCTCGGCTGTCGTGAGCGTAACTGGGACTCGGGTACGCCAGTGAGTAGCGCTCGGTGCACTTGATGTAGTCGCGAAAGTTCGGATCGTCCCAGTTGTAATAGTCATGATCGCGCATGTAGTCATCTAGGACGGCCTGGTTGGTGGTGATGGAGGAGTTGGTGTGTCTCAACCACGCGCGCGCTGACGCAACAACGCAGAAGCAGTTCGTTCGTTGCGGCTGGACGAGAGAGGAGTTGTAAATCGTCATCGACCAGGGGTGCACCGCTCGCACGACTGAGGCGGTTGACGCACTAGCGACCGTAAGTCCAATAACGCCGACGAGCACTAGTAGTCGCCGCGCAGCCATCCGTCGCATCAAAACTCCCCTCTCAGTACCGGCGCCAAACATGCCACTCGCTCCGGACTGCGGGTGAGTGTACTCTCGGCTCCAGGTGCACGCCGAGCGGCGCGCGCCCCAGGAGCCCCGAGCCTAATGGCCTGAGGGCGTCGCAGATCCAAAGAGGAAGCACTGCTGCGGGGAACCGGCGGTTCAAGCGCTCTCGCCCCGACCAGTCTGTGCGGGCGGCGACCTCAGGCCGCGTAGCGTTGGAGCAGCTGTCTGGACGGCGGCGCGAGACGTCGAGAATGCCCGAATACCGTGATAACAGCAGCGCTCGCGCTAGCTGGCTGCACGCTTGGGCAGGCTGACCCTGCACCGCTAAAGAACTGGCGGCTCCCAAAGCACGTGCGCTACCACTGCGCTACACCCCGGCGATTGATGGACCTGCGGCCCATTCTAGGTCCTGCCGCCGGGGCCCATGCCCGACGGGGGACGGCGGTCAGACCTGGTCGAGCGCCTGCTCGATGTCGTCGGCCAGGTCGCGCCAATACTCCACGCCCGTCGAGAAGCGAATCAGCCCGTCCGTGATGCCCGCCTGCTCCATCTGCTCGGCGCCGACGCCCTAGACCGCCTACGCGTGTTGACAAGGTAGCCGGGCTGACATGACCATCGTCCCAGATGCGCCCGCCCTTCCGCACGCTTTCGCTCCGAGTTCCTCTCGTGCTCGTCGCAGCCTTGGCCATCGCTGCCTGCGCACCTCAGGAGTCGCCCTTGCCCATTGCAGACCCGTCATCCGCACCGATGCCAACAAGCCCGTATGTCCAGTCTCAACCTATCTTTCTTTCGATGGTCGTGCAGTGTCTCGAACGGATGGGCTACCTGGCACTCCTGCAAGAAGACGGCGGCATCTCGTTACCGGGCCGCCGCACCGACGAGCAACAGAAGCAGCTACTGGACGATCAGCGATCGTGCGCGCGCTCGATAGATCCCCGGCGCCTCTTGCCCCCACCGGCGCTCACTGACGGTCAGTGGCTTCATTTCTACGCGTACTTGATCGCCCAGGTCGACTGCCTGCGTGGGTTGGGCCATGACGTTCCTCAGCCCCCCGACTTCGAGACTTGGCGCGCGACGGATCGCGCATGGGACCCTTACCTCGTCCTGACACAGGGGGGTCGGTCAGCGCCGACCTACCACGTGCTTACGTGCCAGAACGTCCCGGAGAGGCCGGACTTTCTCGATTGGTGAACGAAGCAACAGCCCGACTTTGGCGGCCAACTCCTCGTCATGACTTCCGAGCATTGGACGTCCAACCTGTCGCTACCCGGGGGCTGGAGGCCTCGAATACCCCGATAACTGGCGGCTTCACGCTCCTCCGCCGCACGCTTGGAATTCCCCAGCCTGCACCGCTGAAGGGCTAACGGCGCCCAAAGCACGTGCGCTGCCGCTGCGCTACACCCCGGCTGAGCCATGATAGGGCGCGTGGCGCGGCCCCCGTCTGATCGTCCCCCGGGCAGGTGCAGGATTCTGCCACGGGTGAACCGAAAGAAGGGATCCTGCATCTATATAGGTGGGAGCACCAACGGAGGGCGAATGGACAGCGGGCTCATCGAGCGTGCTCGTGCGGGCCACGCTGACGCCTTCGATGAACTCGCTCGCTCGAGGATCGACTCGGTGTATCGGACGGCTCTCGGAATCCTTGGCTCGGCGGCCGAGGCGCGCGACGCGACGCAGGAAGCGCTGATCTCGATGTGGCGCGGCCTGCCGGCGCTGCGCGATCCGGCGGCCTTCGACGGCTGGCTCTACCGCATAACCGTCAACGCCGCCAAGATGACCCTACGCCGGCGGCGTGGCGTCCGCGAGATCCGAATCGAGGCCGAGCTCCAGGACGCCGCGAGCGGCTCGACGCGGTCATCGCCGAACTTCGACCGCGCCTTCGACCTGCTGACCGTAGACCAGCGCGCCATGCTGCTGCGACACCACCTCGACGGCGCGCCAATCGCCGAGCTTGCCCAAGAGGTGGGTGTCCCCGAGGGCACGGTCAAGTCCCGACTGCACGCTGCGCGGGTCGCCCTGGAGCGGGCGCTGGAGGACGTAGCCCGATGACTACCTCGCGCCCCCCGCTCACCGACGCTGAACTGCAGGAGGCACTGGAGCGGCGTGTCGCGTTCGAGCAGCTCGATGCGGACGACCGGGCCGACATCATCCGCGCGGCCCGGCTGCGGGCACTCGCCACCGGCGGGCCATCGCCGTTCGGCCGCATCGCCGCGTGGGTCGCCGGCGTTGCTGCGGTCGCAGTGCTGCTGGTCGTCGCTGCGCCGATGGTGCTGTCGCCGCCGCGGGCCTCGCCAGCACCTGGGACGGCTCAGGCGAGCCCTGCGACATTCGCGCCGTCGTCTGTCCCATCCGCGTCGGCATTGCCTTCGCCGGACGTGTCCGCACTGCGCATCTACTCGGCGCAGCAGCTGTCGGACATGATTGGCACCCCGCAGCGGATCGGAACGGTAGCGCTGGCACATGCGCGGATCAGCCCGATGCGGACCGGGCAAATTGGCTGCATGCCGCCGGACGCGTGCAACGTCGCATTCTTGGCCGATGTATCGGGTCGCAACGTTGTTAGCGTCGGATGGCGCCCGGCACTCAACGGTGAGGGCACCCGCTACGAGGACGGCACGGGTGTTGTTCGCTGGTTGACGCCGCTCAGCCTGCCGACCGAAGCGGGTCTGTTCGCGTTTCGGGTCTTGTCCGACTCAGTCGAATACCTTGGGCCCGTTGTCGAAACGCCGACCGGTGAAACGGTCTGGACGGTTTCCGACATCAAGGGCGGCGACCACCCGGAACCATCGGACGAGGTCTACGCCGTCGCCGGCTGGCTGGTCCAAACGTCGCCTGTCTCATGCCCCGCTCCCCCCGATCTCGGAAGCAACTCCGACTTGAGCTACTACTGCGGCGGCTCTTGGATCACACCGGATCCCACCCGCTCGATCATCAGTCGATCCGGCAACGCCATGGTGTTTCGGCTCATCTTCGACGATGGCCTGCACGTCCAGCACGGCGCCTACGACGAATTCGCAGTCGCGCCGGCGGCGGACGATCTTGGCGCGGTCCCGCGCTTCGCCACCTACCTGATCAGGCCGGCCGGGTGTCCGGTCGACGTGATGGGCGACTGCCCGGTCTGGCGGATGCTCGGCCGCCTTGAGCCGGGAGCTCCGAGCCCAAACGCCGCCGAGGCCGCCTGTTCAGCGATCCTGGACGACATCCCGATGGTGATCGTGAAATCCGGCAAGGCCGCTCTGGCAGCCGCCTACGAGGTAACAGGCGAGCAGTTGGCAACCTATTTGGAGACGACCTTTGGCCATGGCAGATCGCAGTGGCGGGATCGGCCGACCCAGGTTGTCGAGATGTGCATCTTCGACGGCGACTTCGACACGATGACGCCTGGTCCCCCAGGCGACAAGTCGGCGCTGCGCGTCCTAGTGGTCATCTCTGATGGGGTCGCGCAGTTCTGGGCGCGAACTCGAGAGACGTCTGCTATCCCAACCACGGATCCGGCGACCATGGCGCCGTGACACTGGGCTCTGCGCACCCTGAGGCTCTAGCCCGCTGTTCTGATGCGGAAGCCGGGAATCCCTCCGTCGCGAATGGGCCACGTAACAGTAGGCACCTGATCATCCAGGAGGCCATCCGACGCTGCGACGTACGGCCTTGAATACCCCGATAACTGGCGGTTTCACGCTCGTCTGCCGCACGCTTGAAACCGCCTAGCCTGCACCGCTAACGGGCTAACGGCTCCCAAAGCACGTGCGCTACCACTGCGCTACACCCCGGCGATTGATGGACCTGCGGCCCATTCTAGGTCCTGCCGCCGGGGCCCATGCCCGACGGGGGACGGCGGTCAGACCTGGTCGAGCGCCTGCTCGATGTCGTCGGCCAGGTCGCGCCAATACTCCACGCCCGTCGAGAAGCGAATCAGCCCGTCCGTGATGCCCGCCTGCTCCATCTGCTCAGCGGTCATCTCAGACGACACGGTGGTCCGCGGATGGGTCACCAGCGATTCGACGCTGCCCAGGCTGACGGCGATCTTGGCGATGCGGAGCGCGTCGAGGAAGCGGAACGCCGCCGGCTCTCCCCCGCGGATCTCGAACGAGATCATCCCGCCCGGGGCCTTGCACTGCTTCTCGTAGATCCGGCGCTGCTCGCCGTCGAACGCGGTCGGGTAGTTGATGTGCGCGATTTTGGGGTGCGCTCGCAGCCGCTCGACGATCCGCGCCGCGTTCTTGGACTGCTTCTCCATGCGGGTGTGAAGGGTGGCCAGGGAGCGCTCGAGCAGCCACCCGGTGAACGGCTCGCAGATCGTGCCGAAGAAGGAGCGGACCTTCTTGACCTCGTCGACGATCGACCTGTCACGAGCGAGAAGGGCGCCCGCCACCAGGTCGGAGTGTCCGCCGATGTACTTCGTGGCGGAGTAGACGACGATGTCGGCACCGAGCGTCAGCGGCGACTGGAAGATCGGCCCCAGGAACGTGTTGTCCACGGCCAGCGGCACGTGGCGCTTCTTCGAGGCCGCTCGGGCCACCTCGGCCGCCGCGGCGATGTCGGTCATGCACAGCGTGGGATTGGCCGGTGTCTCGACGTAGACGAGCGCGAGCGAGTCGCCCAGCGCCGCCGCCTCGCGCGCGAGTGCGTCCGCGTCTCCGGCGGCCACGCCGTGGGAGTTGATGCCAAACGGGGCAAGCATGGACTGCAGGACGTGGTCGGTCCCGCCATACGCCGGCTTGGTGTAGAGCACCGTGTCGCCGGGACGCAGCAGGGCAAGAAACAGCGTGGTGATGGCCGACATGCCCGACGCGAACGACGCGGCGGACTCAGCCCCGCGCTCGAGCGACAGCAGGGCCGATTCGAACATCTCGGCATTGGGATTGTTCAGCCGGGCATAGATCAACTCCTGGGAGGCTCCCGGGGCGGCCTCGACGTTGCCCAGCGCCATCTGGAAAAAGAGCTTGGCTTCGGCGGCGGTGCGGAAGCAGTAGGTGGACACGGGGTAGATCGGCGGCCGGACCGCCATCACCGAGAGTGCCGGGTCGAACCCCTCGCTCACCGCCGTCGTCTGCGGATGCAGCACGTGGATGGCTCGCCCACCCCTCCGCGCATCGGTCGAATTGGTCGACATCGGGGCTCCTCTGCGCTGCGCCATGGCATGCGTCTGGACGCCATCATTCTAGGACCGCGGATCACGCCGGCGACACCAACGGGAGGTCATCGAACGGGGTGACAACAGGCCCGCCGATGTAGGCCATCGGCACCTGTCTGGCGGTCACACCGGGCCTACCCTGAGTTCGCCGGTCCCCGCAGCGAGGTGTCTGGGTCACGTCTCATGAGACTCCCTTGATGGATCGTGAGCTGCAGCACGACGTTGTGATCCTGGGCGCCGGGCTGGCCGGGCTCCGCGCCGCGGTCGAGATCTCGCGCCGACTCGAGGGCCGGGTTGACATCGGCATCGTCTCCAAGGTGCAGCTGATGCGCGCCCACTCGGTCTGCGCCGAGGGCGGCACGGCGGCGGTGCTGCGCACCGACCTGGGCGACTCGCGCGAGCTGCATGCATGGGACACGATCAAGGGCGCCGACTTCCTGGCCGACCAGGACGTCGTCCGGACGCTTCGTCGACGCGATCCCGCAGGAGATCCGCCAGCTCGACCACTGGGGCATCCCGTGGACGCGCGACGAGGACGGCTGCATCGACCAGCGCGCCGTTCGGCGGGCACAGCTACCCGCGGGCGACCCTGGCTGCCGACAAGACCGGCTTCTTCGAGATGCAGACGCTGTACGACAGCTCCAGCGCTACCGCTGCTTCACCCGCTACGACGAGTTCTTCGTCACCGACATCCTGGTCGAGCGGCGGCGCCTTCGCCGGCCTGATCGGGCTGGACATGGCGACCGGCGAGACCGTCGCGATCCGCGGCAAGGCGCTGCTCATCGCCTCGGGCGGCGGCGGCACGCTGTACGGGTTCACGACCTACTCCGCAGACCGTCACCGGCGACGGCATGGCGATGGCCTACCGGGCCGGCCTGCCGCTCGAGGACATGGAGTTCCTGCAGTTCCACCCGACCGGCCTGGTGCCCAGCGGGCATCCTGATGACCGAGGCATGCCGCGGCGAGGGCGGCTACCTGCGGAACAACCGCGGCGAGCGCTTCATGGACGACTACGCGCCCAAGCTGATGGAGCTGGCGCCGCGCGACATGGTCTCGCGCGCCGAGACCGAGGAGATCCTCGACGGGCGCGGCTTCAAGACGTCCGACGGACAGGACTACCTCGCAGCTCGACCTGACCCACCTCGGCGCCGAGCGCATCAACACCCGCCTGCCGCTGATCCGCGAGGTGACGCATCAAGTTCGTCGGCCTCGACCCGATCGACAAGGCCATCCCGATCCGCCCGGTGGCGCACTACTCGATGGGCGGCATCGAGACCGACATCAACGGCCTGACGCGCGTGGCCGGCATCTGGGCGGCCGGCGAGGCGGCCTGCGTCTCGCTCCACGGCGCCAACCGGCTGGGCTCCAACTCGACCGCCGAGTGCCTGGTCTGGGGCGGCATCACCGGGCGCGAGATCGCCGAGTCGCTGCCCGGGCTGGCCGCGGCCGCGCCGCTGCCGGCGGACCAGGCGGCGCGGGCGCCGGGACCACGTTCGGCAGGTGCTGGCGCGGAGCGGCGACGAGAACCTCTACGAGCTGCGCCGCGAGCTGCGCGCGACGATGGACTCGTACGTCGGCGTCTTTCGCAACGGCGACGACCTCGCGCGAGGCGCTGCGACCAGGTGCGCGAGATCCGCGACCGCGCGCAGCGAGGCGCCGGTCGCCGACAAGTCGCGCGTCTACAACTCGAACCTGGTCCACGCCCTGGAGCTGGAGAACCTCGTCGACCTGGCCGAGGTGACCGTGGCCGGCGCCCTGGCCCGCCAGGAGTCGCGCGGCGCGCACGCTCGGCGCGACTTCGCCACGCGCGACGACGAGCACTGGCTGAAGCACACGCTGGCCTTCCACGCCGTCGATGGCCCGCGCTTCGAGTACAAGCCGGTGACCATCGACATGTGGAAGCCGGTCGAGCGCAAGTACTGAGCCGCGGAGGAGCATCGATGACATCCCGAGGCACATCCCAATCGACTGGGCCTGCGCGGCTGGGTCGGCGGCGGACGCTGGGGCTTCGAGCGCTACCTGTACACGCTGCACCGCGCTCACCGGCCTGGGCCTGCTGGCCTACTTCGTGATGCACATCTTCGTCACCTCGGCCCGCGTGCTCGGGCCGGATAGCTGGGAGCAGACGATGGCGAGCGTCTCGGGCCCGGTCTTCGAGCTCGGCGAGTACCTGGTCTTCGCCGCCTTCGCCTTCCACGCCGTCAACGGCATACGCCTGGCGCTCATCGAGCTCGGCTTCGCCATCGGGCGGCCGATCGAGCCGGTCTACCCCTACGCGACCTCCGTCGGCCGGCAGCGCCGGCTGGCGCGCGCGGTGCTCATGATCGCCGGCGTGATCGCGCTGTGGGGCGGGCTCGACTTCTTCGTGCTGGAGTAGGAGCGGCGACCATGCGCGATCGGACGCTCTGGACCTGGCACATCGGCGCCGGTGTCGGTGATCCTGGTGCTGCTCGGCCTGCACATGGCGATCATGCATCTCGACGCGACGCTGGGGGTCTTCGGCACGGCCGAGACGAGGCCGATCGACTGGGAAAGCGTCGTAGCTGCGCATGAAGAGCCTGTTCTTCGCGGTCACCTACGTCATCCTGCTCGGAGCGGCCCTCTTCCACGGCCTCTACGGCCTGCGCAACATCCTGCTCGAGCTGAACCCGGGTCGTCGGCTGAGGCGGACGATCAACCTCGGGCTGTCGGCTGTCGGCCTCGCGCTGTTCGCGTTCGGGACCTGGGCCGCCCTCGCCTCAGCCCGGCGCGGCGACGACGGTGGGAGGCTGACGTGGCCGACACGCTGCGCACGACAGGTCGTCTTCCGCGTCCGTCGCTTCGAGCCCGGCAAGGACCGCGCGCCGCACTGGGAGGACTCACCGCATCGAGGTCGCGCCCGGCATGACCGTGCTCGACGGCCTGTGGAAGATCAAGGAGCTGCACGACCCGAGCCTGGCCTGGCGCTCCTCGTGCCGCATGGGCATCTGCGGCTCGTGCGGGATGCTGATCAACGGCCGGCCGCGGCTGGCCTGCAACACCCAGATCGCCGAGCTCGACAGCGACGTCGTCGCCGTCGGCGCCGCTGCCCAACTTCGACATCGTCAAGGACCTGGTCCCGGACCTGCGCCCGATGTTCGAGGCCCACCGCGAGCTGCTGCCCTACCTGATCCGCGACGACGCGCGCGAGCAGGAGAACCCGACCGGGGAGTACTGGCAGTCGCCGCACGAGCTGGAGCGCTACCTGCAGTTCACCTACTGCATCAAGTGCGGCTGCTGCATGGCCGCCTGCCCCACCGTGGCGACCGACCCGCACTACGCCGGGCCGATGCCGCTGGCCCAGGCGCACCGCTACAACAGCGACACGCGCGACGACGGCTTCGTCGCGCGTCGCGAGGTCCTCGTCGGGCGAGCAGCGGGCCGTGGCGCTGCCACTTCGCGGGTGAGTGCTCGCAGGTGTGCCCCAAGGGCGTCGACCCGGCCAAGGCGATCCAGCTCATGAAGCAGGACCTGGTGCTCGACCTGGT
The DNA here is from genome assembly GCA_963704145.1 of uncultured Chloroflexia bacterium. GTDB lineage: Bacteria > Chloroflexota > Limnocylindria > Limnocylindrales > CSP1-4 > JALYGJ01. Next base: position 339,518 of record CAVPHB010000006.1, on the reverse strand, counting down.
GCGGCTGCGCCGACGCAGGCCGCCGGCGCCGGTGGCAGAGGCCGCCCACGGCGAGAGGCGTACGGATATCCCGGAGGCTCCGGCGCGCACGGTAACCAAGGCCTGAGGGCACCCGAAGGGCGCGCCCGATCCAAGTCCTTCAATCGGGCCCCCAGCCGGCCCCGGATCCACAGCCGGCGACCAGTCGACTCTCAGCTTCTTCCCAGCCTGACGATCAACCATTGACCGTCGGCGGCACGTGCCCGCCTGACCGAAAGCAGCAAGGAGAGGTCGCACGATGCGTTGGCGTCTGCTCGTCGTTGTCGCGTTGCTGGTGGTGGGCGCCGGCGCGGTGGGCATCACTCTCTTTGGCCCTGCGCCGGGCAGCGCTGACACCCCCGACTACCTCACTTCCACCGCGACGCGAACCGACGTCGTCGATCAGGCCGTCGCCGACGGCGCGATCAGCGCGGCGGTGACCTATGGGCTCTCGTTTGGCGCCGACCCCCGTATCGTCAGCGCCGGCGACTCTGGCGGCGGGGGCAGCGGTACCTGGCTGGTCGATCAGGTCAACGCCACCGTCGGACAACATGTCGCCGCAGGCGACGTTCTGGCGGTCGCCGACCCTGCCGACGCCCAAGCTGCGCTCGAGCTGGCGCAGGCGAACCTCGACTCGGCCCAGGCCCGCTACGACGCCGATTCGGGCGGATTGAGTGAGGCCGACCAGCAATTGGCCCAGCTGGCTATAGAGCAAGCGGAACAACAGCTGGCGAGTGCCGAGCAGCACGTGATCAGACGCTGAGCGAGAACAGGATCCGCCTTGACCAGGCCGAAGGCAATGTCGCGCGGGCCAAGTCCCAGCTGGCCGACGACCGCGACGCCAACCTGTCCGACTCGGTCATCGAAGTCGACAAGGCGGCGCTGCGCCAAGGCGCGAATTGCTGGCCCTGCTGCGTGTCCAGATCGAGGCTCAGAACCGGCAGGCGCGCGACCAGGTCGAGTCGGCCCAGCTGGGGCTCGAAACGCCCACAACAACTACGACTCGCAGGCTGAGCCGGCGAGCGAGCAGGTGCTCGCCTCAGATCGGGCAGGCGTCCTGCAGGCACAGCAGCAGGTCGACGACGCGCAGGCGCAAGTCGATCGGGCGACGCTCAGCGCGCCGATCGATGGCGTTGTCGTGGCGGTCAACCTCGTCGTGGGCGCCACTGCGCCTGCCGGCGATGGCATCCAGCTGATCGGCAGCGAGATGCAGGTCAGCGCCGAATTCGCCGAGTCCGACCTGCCCAAACTGGCCCCCGGCCAGGTCGCAACGGTGACGGTGTCCGCCACCGGCGACGAGCTTGCGGCCACCCTCAGCACCATCGACCCGGTCGCGGCATCCTCGGGCGGCAGCAGTATCGTCAGCTACGAGGTGACACTCGACGTGGTCGACGTGCCCGATGGCGTCCGACCGGGCATGAGCGCCCAGGTGGCGGTGACGATCGCCCGGGCCGACGACGTGATTGCCGTGCCCTCGACGACACTCCAGGGAAGCGGTGGCACCTACTCCGTCCAGGTCATCGACGCCGCCGGCGCCGTCTCGGTCCGCCAGGTGGAAGTTGGGCTGGTCACCTCAAATCTCGCCGAGATCAGATCCGGGCTTGCGGTCGGCGAAGCGGTGGTCACCGGGACGACGTCCTCGCTGACCAACTCGGGCACGGGCCCCTTCGGCAACCCGGGCGGCTTCCCGGGCGGTGGCGGGGTGATCGTGCGGTGACGGCCCTGGTCGAGATGAGCGGCGTCGCGCGGGTCTACAGCACCGGCCGGCTGGAGGTCGCCGCGCTGCGCGGGGTCGACCTGGCCATCGACGACGGCGAGTTCGTGGCCATCCTCGGGCCGTCCGGCTCCGGCAAGTCGACGCTGATGCACATCATCGGCTGCCTCGACCGGCCGACCAGCGGCGACTACCGATTGGCCGGCACGGCCGTCGACCAGCTGGATGACGACGAGCTGGCCCGCCTGCGCAGCCGGACCATCGGCTTCGTGTTCCAGTCGTTCAACCTTCTACCGCGTACACCGGCGGTCGAGAACGTCGCCACGCCGCTGCTCTACCAGGGCGTCGGGCGGGCCGAGCGGCTTGTCCGGGCACGGCGCGCCCTGGAGCGGCTGGGACTCGGCGAGCGGTTCGATCACGAGCCGATCGGAGCTCTCCGGTGGCGAGCAGCAGCGCGTCGCCATCGCCCGCGCGCTGGTCACCGAGCCGGCGTTCATCCTCGCCGACGAGCCGACCGGCAACCTCGATTCGCACTCCGGCGCGGAGGTGCTGCGGCTGCTCGTCGATCTCCACCGCAGCGGCCGGACGATCGTGCTAATCACACACGACCCGGAGGTCGCCGCCGCCGCCGACCGCCAGATCCACATGCGCGACGGGCTGATCGAGCAGTGAGCCTCGTGGAACTCGTTCGGCTGGCCGTCGGCCGACTGGGCACGAGCCGGCTGCGGTCTGTTCTGACGATGCTCGGCGTGATCATCGGCGTGGCATCGGTGGTGGCCCTGGTCGGCGTCGGGCAGGGCGCCACATCGGGCATCACCGCGCAGATCGAGTCGCTGGGCACGAACCTGCTGACCGTCAACCCGGGCAGCAGCTTTGCCGGGCTGACCTCGCGCGGCGCGGGCTCGGCCGACACGCTGACCGTCGCCGACGCGGCCGCGATCGCCGAGCTCGACGGGATCGCCGGGGTGGCGCCCGAGATCAGCACGCAGCAGCTGGTCATTGCTGGCGACGAGAACACGACGACGTCGATCATCGGGACGACGCCAGCGTACGCGACGGTGCGCAACGAAACGGTCGCCCAGGGCATCTTCCTGAACGGAGCCGCCGCTGACTACGGGCTGCGCGTGGCAGTCCTCGGCGCGTCGACGGCCGACGACCTCGGCCTCGGCTCCGAAGATCTGGGTAGCGTCATAACCATCGGCGGCCTGCCCTTCCAGCTGACCGGCATTCTGGAGGCCAAGGGTGGCAGCGGGCCGTTCAGCCAGGACAACCAGGTATACGTGCCCTTGACCGTGCTTCAGCGCCAGTTCGTTGGCGGCGACTCGGTTCGCTCCATCTCCATCAGCGTCGCCGAGCGTGAGGGCATCGACCGTGTCAAAGCGGCCGTCACGGCCACACTTCGCCAGCGCCACGGCACGACTGCGCTGACCGACGACTTCAGCATCTCCGATCAGTCCCAGCTGCTCGACACTTTCAGCAGCGTGACGGCGCTGCTATCGGTGCTGCTGGCCGGCATCGCGTCCATCTCGCTGGTCGTGGGCGGCATCGGGATCATGAACATCATGCTCGTGTCGGTCCGCGAGCGGACGCGCGAGATCGGCATCCGCAAGGCCGTCGGCGCGCGCGGGCGCGACATCCTCGCCCAGTTCCTGATCGAAGCGCTGACGCTTTCCACCATCGGCGGGCTGCTCGGCATCGGCCTGGGCATGCTCGTTTCCTGGCTGATTGGCGGGCTCGCCGGCTGGGGATTCCAGTTCAACGCCGTCACCGTCGCGGTGGCGCTCGTTTTCTCGCTGCTCGTCGGGGTCGTCTTCGGCGTGTGGCCGGCCCGCCAGGCGGCCCGACTCGATCCAATTGCCGCCCTTCGATACGAATAGGAGTCACGCGATGTCCGACCCAAACGCGGCGCCCGAAGACATGGAGCCGGTCAAGCCCTCACCGCCCGCTGGTGTGCCCAAGAAGTCGGGCAGCTCGGGCTCGATCGCGCTCGTGGTCGCGGCACTCGTCGCCGTGGGCGGGCTGGCCTTCGCCGGTGGCCGGCTGACCGCGCCGGCGAGCACGCCGACGATCGGCAGCGGCTTCCCGGGCGGGTTCCCAGGCGGGTTTCCAAGAGGCTCGTTCGCGCCCGGTGACGGAATCATCGGCCTCGGCCAGGGTGGGCTGACGCTGCGCGGCGAGGTGACCAGTCTCAGCGCAGATGCGATCACCATCAGGCTCGAGGACGGCACCTCCGTAACAGTGCCGCTTGACGATCAGACGACCTACCACCGCTCATCGGCCGGGCAGGTTGACGACGTGATCGTGGGCAGCACCGTCGCGATCGAGCCCGGCGGGGTCACTACTCGGCCCGGGGCCAGCTTCGATCCGGGCGAAGCAGCCAGCCTGAGCTTGGGCCCGGCGAGCGACGTGACTGTCGTCGACCAGTAGCCGGCCCTTGTCGGCTCAGTAGCCGTGCCGGCGACCCCGCAGATCCGTTGAATTCTCACACGACCTGCGTACTCCGCTGGCCACAATCCGCGCCTCCGCCGGGACGCTGCGCCCGGGGTCAAAGGCCGACTCGACCGCGCAACGCGAGAGCGTCGACGCGATCGATCGCGAGGTCGAGTACCGGAACCGCCTCGTGACGAACCTGCTCGACCTGAGCCGGACCGAGGCAGGCGTCCTGAACGCGGCGATCGACGCCTTCGAGTTGGATGACGTCGTCGAGTCGACCCTCGAACGCCTCGCTTTGCGGCTGCGTGACTGGCCGGTCGAGACGAGCATCGGCCAGGAGGTCGTCCGCGCCGACTCGGTCTTTCGCGACGCGGCGCTGACCAACCTGCTCGAGAACGCGGTGCGCCACACGCCGCCGGGCACGCCGGTTCGCATCGGCTTGGCCGACCGCACACGGTCGTCGTTAGTGTGCCCTACCGTCGCGAGGACCCGCTCAACGGCAACGGCCACTCCAGATCTGCAGGCGCGCCAACCGCGCCCTGACGCCTGGCAACGAGCGAGATTGGACTTCATGTCAACAGTCGGCGCGCGATCCATCGAGGTGCGCCGCCGATCGCGGCCCCATGCGCGGTCATTCGGCCCGCAAGCAGACACGTTTGGACGCCTACGTCCAAAGATGTGCGGTTACCGGTCGCGCGTGGGTCCCAGCTGGAAGTTTCGGGCCCTCGATGTCGACTTCAAGTCCAACACCTGCATTGCACGTGGCGAGTGGGCGCTCAGTAGCCGCGCCGGATCAGCAGCTCGCGCATCGCTCGCGCGGCCTGGGCGCGGTGGGAGATGGCGTTCTTCTCCTCGGCGCTGAGTTGGCCCACCGTGCGGCCGCCCGGCGGTTCCGTGGCCGGTTCGAAGATCGGGTCGTAGCCGAAGCCACCCGTGCCGCGCGCCTCGAAGGCGATGCGGCCCTCGAACGTGCCGTTGGCCCTCTCGACGACGTGCCCGTCCTCGATCAGGACCAAAACGCAGCGGTAGCGTCCGGTCCGCTCGTCCGGTCCGTAGAAGTCGGCCAGCTCGCTGAGCAGCTTGCGGTTGTTGCCCTCGTCGGTGGCGGTCGGCCCGGCGTAGCGTCGGGTGTGGATGCCCGGCCGGCCGCCCAGTGCATCGACCTCGATGCCCGAGTCGTCGGCCAGGGTGGGCAGGCCGGACAGCTCCGCGTAGTGGACCGCCTTCAGTCGGGCGTTGGCCTCGAAAGTGGCGCCGTCCTCGACCGCCGTGTCGGTCAGCCACACATCAGCCAGCGAGACCAGATCGGTGTTGGGCAGGTCGAGCAGCTCGCGCAGCTCCTCGAACTTGTGCTGCGATCCGGTCGCGATCAGCAGCCGGCGACGCTCCTCGCTCACTCCCGTCCGAGCACGGTGCGCTGATAGCGGAACAACTGCTGCATGCCGCCGTCGGCCAGCTCGAGCAGGCGGTCCATCGCGGCGCGGTCGAACGGCTTGCCTTCGGCCGTGCCCTGCACCTCGACGTAGGTGTTGCCGTCGGTGCCCACGACGTTGAAGTCGACCTCGGCGCGCGAATCCTCCGAGTAGTCGAGGTCGAGCAACGGCACGCCGTCGACGATGCCCACGCTGACCGCCGCGATCTGGCCGTCGAGCGCAGCTTCCGCGCCGATCTTGCGCAGCGCCAAGGCCAGCGCGACGTAGCCGCCGGTAATCGAGGCGGTGCGCGTCCCGCCGTCCGCCTGGAGCACGTCGCAGTCGACGGTAATCGTCCGGTCACCGATCTTGGCCGTGTCGACCACCCCGCGCAGCGCGCGGCCGATCAGCCGCTGGATCTCCATCGTCCGGCCGCCCTGGCGGCCCTTGACCACCTCGCGCTGAGTGCGCTCCGCGGTTGCCCGCGGGAGCATGTTGTACTCGGCCGTCACCCAGCCCAGGCCCTTGCCACGCAGATGTGGCGGGACGCGGTCCTCGATGCTCGCCGCGCACAGTACGCGTGTGTCGCCCATCTCGATGATGCACGAGCCCTCGGCCCACTTCTGCACGTCGAGCGCGAACGTGACCTTGCGCAGCTGGCCGGCCGACCGACCATCGGCCCGGAAACGACCGCCGGCAATGCTCATCGGGCGGCCCCCGAAATCGCCGACGCGCTGCCCGTCGAGACCTTCGCCTGTTGCCACAGCTCGTCGAGCTCGTCGAGCGACAAGGTGCGCAACTCGACGTCGCGTGCTCCGGCCAGACGCTCGACGTGTGCGAAACGGGCGGCGAACTTGGTGCTCGCCGCGCGTAGCGTCGCCTCGGCATCTATGTCCAGCCGCCGAGCCAGGTTGACCACGACCAGCAACAGGTCGCCGAACTCTTCGCGCCGGGCATGGTCGCTCGGCGCGTCGACGAGCTCGGCCGCCTCCTCCGCGATCTTGTCCAGCACGCCCTCGACCGACGGCCAGTCGTAGCCCAGCGAGGCGGCTCGCTCCTGCATCTCCTGGGCGTAGGCGAGCGCGGGCAGCGCGCGCGACAGACCTGCGAAGGCAGCCGGCATGGACTCGTCCGCGGGCGCCGATGGGGAGCGCGAATCGGACTGGGCGGCACGCTCGCCGGCCTTGATCTGCTCCCAGTTGCGCAGCACCTCGGCCGCGGAATCGGCCACCACGTCGCCGAACACGTGCGGATGGCGGCGGATGATCTTGGTCATCACCGCGCGCTGGACGTCGGCCAGGTCAAAGACACCGGCTTCAGCAGCGTATTGGGCATGGAGCACGATCTGCAGCAACAGGTCACCCAGCTCCTCCGCCAGGGCCGGGGTGGAGCCAGCCTCGAGCGCGTCGTACACCTCGTACGTCTCCTCGAGCAGGAACTTGCGCAGCGACAGGTGATCCTGCTCACGATCCCACGGACAGCCACCGGGGCCACGCAGCCGAGCGACCAGCCACGGCAGGCCATGCGGGCTGGCGTTGTTGGCCAGGGCTGAGAGAGGGGCGACATAGCGCGTGCCATCAGCAAGCGCCGCCGCGCTGATCTGGCCGACGGTCGAGTCGGGCGTGCCGGCCAGGCCGCGCAAGGGGTGGTCGGCGGGGTACAGCGCGCGTAGCATCTCGGCCGCGTCGGCGGCGTGCGCGGCGCGGCCGGGCAGTGCCCCGAACGCGAAGTCCAAGCCGGGCGCTTCCGCGGGCTGCTCGCCGCGCGGCGCATCGGGCAGCAGCACCACGGCCATGCCCGGGTCAAACGGGCGGCTCAGCACGGACGCCGGGGTGAGCAGCTGAACACCGTCGCCGGGAGTGACCCCGAACCGGGCGCTCAACTCCTCGAGCAGTTGCTCCATCCGACCCAGCCTACACGCAAGGCGCCCCGCGAACGGGCGCCCTACGGCGGGTCCTGATCGCCGCCCGGCTCGAGGTTGCCCTCGTCCGCGCCGCCGTCGTTGCGCACGATCGTGCCGTTTGTCTCGGCCGCCTGCAGCCTCAGCGAGTACCAGTTCTGGAACGCGGCGACGCGGATGTTGGGCACCTGGTCGGCGTCAAGCGGGCGCACGGCTTTCGCCTCGACCTTGACGAAATAGTGCCCCTCGTCCAGCTCGAACGGCTCGCTGACCTCGCCCGACTCAAGCACAAAGATCCTGTCCACCAGCTCCTGGGTGAGTTGGTCGCGGGTCAGCCAGCCGACCTCCCCGCCGTCTTCCTTCTCGGGCCCCTCTGACAGCTCGCTCGCGACGGCGTTGAAGTTGGCGCCCGGCGTGGCCAGCGCGTCCTTGACTGCCTGGACGCGCTGCTCGGGCGATGCACGCCGCTCGTGGAAGAGCAGCACGTACCACGCCGCGTCGCCGCGCACCGGTCCAATCAGGTCGTTCGGGAGGTGCGTAGCGTCGAACAGCGCATCGGCCACCGCCGTCGGCGGAATGCTGCGCGTGGCGAAGCCAACCGCCCCGCCATCGTCGGCCGACGTCGAGTCGCTGGTGTCCGTCGCGATGTCCTCGAAGCGTGCCTGACGGGCGTCGGGATCGATGATCGCCTGCAGCTCGGCCAAGATGGTGTCGGCCTGCGTCTTGGCCACCGCCCAGGCCGGGTCGTCCGCGGCCAAGTCCGGCGCGTCGATCAGGTCGTCATTGGGTGCGAAGACGATCTCGCTGTAGTCGACCTCGCCCTCGGCATCCTCGGGATCGCCCGAGAACAGCCCCTCGATGTAGATCACGGCGATGCGCACCTGTTCGGGCGTCGCGGCCAGAGCGGCGGAGACGATCTTGTCCCTCAGACGTTCGGCGCCGACCTCGAAGCGCAGCAGCTGGCGCACGCTCTGCTCGGACACGTCTTCGAAAAGCCCGGTGCGCAGGCCGGGCTCCTCGCCGGCGGTGACGATCTCGGTCACCCGACCGATGCGGTAGAAACCGTCGGCGCCGCGGGTGATACCGGTCGTGGCGCCCTGATCGATCTTGAACAGTTCCGTCGTGAAGTCCTCGTCGTCGATCGCGGCGCGGGTGAGCAGCCCGAGATCGCCGCCACCCGGGGCACTTGGATCGGTGCTGAACTGGCGTGCGACCTCGCTCCAGTCGGTCCCGCCGCGCAATTGGGCCTGCGCCGCCTCGGCTCGGGCGAGCGCCGCGCGACGCTCAATGACGGTCGGTCCGGCATCCTCGTCGGCCGCCTGCGGCTCGATCACGATGACCCACACATGACGGCGCTCAACGCCGGCCAGTTCGGTCTGCAGTCGTTGATCCACGTCCGCGTCGCTGACGGTCAGGCCTTCTTCGGTCGCCAGCTGCGACTGGTAGATCGTGTCGATCAGGTCATCGAGGCCGGTCGTGCTGAGTGCCTGGGCGCGCTGATCAAGGGCCGACTTGCGCGCCAGGGCCGTTTCAGCATCGATTTCGCCGTCGATCTGGGCCGTGTCGACGCGTCCCTCGTCGCGCATGATGCGCCACTGCTCGACGGACAGGCGATCGCGCAGCAACTGCGGGCCAATCTCGACCGAGCCCACCCGCGCCAGCGGCCGCAGGTTGTCGTTGTACCAGGCCAGGCCGATCGCCCCGATCAGGATCAGCAGCACCGCCGCGATCGCGGCGATGAACAGCGCCGTGACCACCAGCTGCTGCCGTTCCTCGCCCTCGAACAACCGGCCGAGGCGGGTGCGAATACCCCTGTCCGGGCGCCGAACGCGGAGCGTCATCGGGAGCGGCGCAGGAACGCGAGAACCAGCCCCAGGCCGGCCCCCAAGGCCAGCCCGGCGCGCCAGTCGAGGACTGGTCGGACATCGCCGCTCGCTGAGCGGGTGATGAGCAGGAATACGCTGCCGCCCTGCTCGACCGAGGTCGAATCGGCGATGACCGCGAAGGCCGAACCGCCATCCTCGACGGTCAGGTTGTCGACCCGGGCCATGCCCACGCCGCCCTGGCTGATCGACAGCTCCTCGGCCCGGATCCGCCCGACACCGCCCTGGGTGACCGTCACGGTGCCGGCGTCGACCCGGTTGGCCCCGCCCTGGCTGATTGTCACGTGGTCTGCGCGAACGTCGTGCCGAGGACGATCTGGCGTGCCGGTCACGCCCACGTCTTCGAGCTCGATCGGGGCATCGGAGTCGTCGTCGGCGGCCGCGGCCGCGGCCACGGGGTAGTGCGCGACAAAGTGAAACCCGTTCGCAGCCTGGCCTTCAGGCGTGCCCTCGACGTGCTCGGTCAGCTCTTCTTTGTCTTTCTTGCGGGCCATTTCTCAACTCCTGCCGCGACGGCTGCGGCCCGGGCATTCGATCATGCGGCGCGGGCCAACGGGGGCTGATCAGCGTAGCGCGGCGCGCCCGATCGCGCAGCCGCGCGCCGGCCCGGAGGATGCCGTCGGCCGAGGGTCGGCCCGGTCACCACTCTATGAGCCGGCCGTTGCGGCGGCTGCAGCGTAGACCGCGCGCGTCTCGCGCGCGACGTCCGACCAGGTCCGCGGCACGGCCTCGCCCCGTCGGCGAGCCTGGCGGCGGAGCTGCTCGGCCAGCGAGCCGCCGGCCCACAGTGCCTCGATCGCCGCCGCCAGCCGCTGCGGATCGCGCGGCTCGACGACGATGCCCGCACTGCCCACCGTCTCGGGCAGCGCGCCGGCGCGCGAGCTGATCACGGTCACGCCCAGGCTGAGCGCCTCGAGCACCGGCAGCGCGGTCGCCTCCGACAGGCAGGGATAGACGAAGGCCTCCGCGCCGGCCACCACGGCTGCTCGCTCGCGCGCATCGGCCAACGTGACGAGCTGGATCATGTCGGCCACGCCGCCGCGCTCGATCGCCTGCGTGATCAGCTCGCGCTCGTGCGGCTCGTCGTCCGGCAGCGCGATGACAAGCGACGGCAGCGGGGCGTGGCGATCCTTGCCCCGCGCTCTGTGGCCGCCGTCTCGTTGGCTGCCATCGGCCGCGCGGTCGCGCACGACGGCCAGCGCGCGAAAGAGCGTGCGCACATCCTTGCGCGCGTCATAGCGGCCGGCGAAGACGAGGTAGCGCGGCGGCAGAGCCAGGCGCGCCCGCACCTCGGCCACGAAATCGAGCTGCCGGCCCGCGTCACGAAAGGCCTCGTCGACCGCCAGCGGCACGACCGCCAGTCGCTCGGCCGGGAGGTGCAGCCGGCGACGCGCGCTCTCGGCCGTGGCGCGCGAGCAGACGATGACGCGCGCCGCGTCATGCAGCACCCGCGCGCGCAGGCGCTGGCCGAAACGCGCCGCCGCGCTGGCGGCATACGTCTGTGGCATCTCCCAGGGAGCCATGTCCAGGATGGTCGCGACGACCGGCAGGCGCGAGGCGAGCGGCACGGCCCCGCCGGCGGTGTGGAAGACCGCCTCCGACTGGCCCGCCGCGCCGATTTCGGCGCCGCGCAACAGGAACGAATTCGAGCGTCAGGCCGGCCGAGCGGAACATGCGGCTGGTCGGTGGCAGCCGTCGTCGGGCGACCACGGGCAAGCCGGCGCGGACCAGATCGTCGGCCGGATCGTGGCGCAACGCTCGCGTCAGCAGGACGAACGATTCGTTGTCGAGCGGCTCCGCAGCAAACGCGTGGAGCAGGCGGTCGAGGTATTCGGCGGTCAGCGGCGAACGTTCAGGCTCCTGCATGGGCCGCGCATCGACCACCACGCGCACGCCGCGCGGCGTCTCCCGACGTGGAGGTGCGGCCGTCAGCCGGCTCATCAGGCGCCCGTTGACCGTCGCCCGCGCAGCTCCTCCCAGCGCAGACGGAGTACCACGGCGAACGCCTCGAAGATGATCCGCCGCGACATCTTGCTCGCCCCCAGCCGGCGATCGACGAAGACGATCGGAATTTCGGTCACGCGAGCGCCCTGGCGCGAGGCCAGGAAGGTCGTTTCGATCTGGAAGACATAGCCACCCGAGTGGAGCCGCGCCCAGGGCAGTCCGGCCAATGCGACCCGCCGCCAGGCCTTGAAGCCGCCGGTCAGGTCGTGCGGTGACAGACCGAGCACCACCCGCGCGAAGATAGAGCCGCCGCGCGAGACGAATCGGCGCATGACGCCCCAGTTGCGCACGCCGCCGCCCTTGACGTAGCGCGAGCCGATGACCAGGTCGGCTGCCAGGGGGGCGGACCCACCGGCGCCCAGTGCGCCGACGAGTGCGGGCAGGTAGGCCGGGTCGTGCGACCAGTCGGCGTCCATCTGCACGATCTGGAGCGCGCCGCCATCGAGCGCAGCCTTGAAGCCGTCGACGTAGGCCCTGCCCAGACCCTGCTTGGCCGGCCGATGGAGGACCCTGATGCGTGGATCGTCGGCCGACAGCCGATCAGCCAGCTCGCCCGTCCCATCGGGCGACGAGTCGTCGACCACCAGCAGGGTGGCGCCTGGCAGCCGCCCGAGGATGGCCGGGGCGATGGCGGGCAGGTTCTCGATCTCGTTGTAGGTGGGCAGCACGACCCACGTGCCGGCGAACGTCGGTGCAACGGATGTCACGCGGCGGAGTCTAGCGATGAATGGGCGCCGAGCCGGCCATTGCTGGCCGGCTCGGCGCTACCTGTCAGCGGACCGGAGGCGACGGTCCGCATCTCGAGAATGGCGGTGTGCTAGAGCAGCGGGAAGGAGTACACGGTCTCCTGTCGGTAGTTGGCCGTGTCAAAGCCGAAGACCTTCAGTTGCACGGTGCCCGCTGACGCCGCGGCCGGGAAGGTCACGGTCACGTAGTAGCCGCCCGCGGCCCAGTTGTAGGTGCCGTAGGTCTTGACTGTCACGCCCGGCGCGTACAGCTTCAGCCTGGGCTTCTTGATCAGCGGCTCGGCGCTGGCAATGAAGATCTTGGCCTTCGTGCCGCGCACGAACGGCGCTGCGACCGAGCTCGTCAGTCGGAAGGCCCGTGCGTCCAGCGGCAGGCGGTGGCTATACGTGCCCGCGCCGGTCGCCGCGGTCATGACGCTGAAGTAGGTCCCCTGGGGCACGAACGCGCCGTCCTTGTCACGCCCGTCCCAGACCCACGTCAACGGCCCCGGGGCGGTGTTGGCGTTGTTCATGTAGCTGCGCACGACGCCGCCGCCGGCATCGACGATCTTCCAGCTGAATGTCGCCTGGCGGTCGAGATTGACCGACAGGGTGGTGGTTGGAGCAAGGCCGTCGCCGTCGGCAGCGTAGAACAGGTCGGGTGCGACGCTCGGCGCGCGCATCGTGGTCAGGACCTGTGCCTCGACGCTCGAAGGCGTGCCGGCCGTGCCCGCGCGATTGCGCGGCGTGGCGGTGATCGTGTACATGCCATCGCCCACCCAGTTGCCGTTGTCGCGCTTGCCGTCCCAGGTCCCTTGGCCGGGGCCGGCCGGCGACCAAGACGAGAACGTGCGCACCACGTCAGAACCGCTGCTGACACTGAAGTCAACGAACGCCTCGCTGTCGACGGTGAAGGTCAGCATGAGCTCGTCGGTCACTCCGTCGCCGTTGGGCGTGAACACCTCGGGGTCACCTGAGGCGACAGCGCTGCCGCCACTGGCGGCGCTGGCACTCAGGTCGGTCAGCACGGGCGGTGGAGCAGTGTCGCCGCCCTGACCCTGCGCCCACTCGCTGGCGGTCATCGCCAGGTCGCCGGTGATGGCGCGGTAGAAGCCTACGGTCGGCTCCGGGTCGAGGAAGTTCTGGGCACCGACGGTGCGCACCGAGTCGAACTTGCGCGCATCCCAACCGATCCAGCCGAAGTAGGACTTCGGCTTCGAGCCCGGGATGCGGAATATCTGCTCCATCGTCTGGTCGCTCGTGAACAGCGCGCGAAGCGACTTGGGGAAGAGCTGCGATGAGTAGGCGAACACGGCCCGCGCCCCGGCGGCCAGCCAGCCGCTGGCCATGTTGTCGACACGCTGGCGGGCGACATCCCAGCTGGGGACGGCCGTGCCCGGCTCGCCGTTGCCGGCGGAGTAGCACAGGTGGTTCAGGAAGACGATCGAGTTGGGCGCCAGGACGACGTTCGCCCGGAGCAGGTTCGCCCCGTAGTACGTGTACTGGTTCTTGCCGCTTCCGTCGAAGGAATTGAGGCCCATGCCGTTCTGGCGGCTCTCGGTCAGCACCTTCGTGTACGGACTCGGCCAGCCGTAGCCATGGCCCATGTAGACGACCAGGTTGGCGCCCTGGATGTTGGCCAGCACGTTGTCCCACGTCGCGTGCGGGAAGAACACCCGGCGCACATCCATGCCGTACTCCTCGGCCACGAGGGCCAGTTGTTCGGCGTCGGCAAGGTTGCTGTCGGTCATCGCGTTCGTCGGCCCGACGATGATCACTGCCTTGAGCGGGACAGGTGCGACCGACGCCGCGCGCGCCGCCGGCACACCGCTGTAGGCAGCCGAGGCGAGCAGCAGGCAGACGAGCGCCACGACCGCCAACACGTTGGGCGCCATGCGCACCTGAGCGGCTGTCGCGAAACGCGAAGAATGCATCCCTCTTCCTTCCGGTTCTGCTGGGGCACGCTCGGAAAGACGCACCTGAAATCGACTCGCCCAAGCGTCCCGGGTTCGGCGCGCCGACGCCATACCGAGATGGTCCTGATCCACCCTGGACCGTAGGCGGGTCGGCAGCGACCGGTCGCCACCCGATCGGCGCTCCAGAGCCGGTGGGAAAGGGGCCGACCGGCACGCTCAGGACCAGACGGGTGTGGTGCGCTGCGCCGGCCAGCCCGATCTGGCGCCGGCTACCAGTACCAGTACTGCCGACCCGAGGTACCGGGCCACGCCGGCACACTCACGGCGTTCGGCCGCTAACCTGCGCGCGTGCCCACCGACTTCAGCTCTCCGCCCGGCCCGGGCCAACTGGAGCCGCTGCGCCGTGCGCGCGGGAGGGCGGGGAATGGGCTTGCGCGCTGGGTGACCGGCACGGTGATCGTGCTGGTCATCGCCGTGTTGGCCGGCGTGATGGCCGCCTGGATACTGGCCACCCTGCGCGCCGTGCCAGGGTCCGGAGCCGACCTAGGCACGCCCACGCCGCGCCCGACACCCGTGTTAACGGCCGCCCCGTCATCCAGCGCGGGCCCGACCACTGTGCCGACTGACCCACCGCGGCGCACGCCAACGCCGTCGCCGGTCGTGACCGTCGCGCCGACGCCGTTTGTGCACATCGTCCAGCGCGGCGAGTCGCTGTCGGTGATCGCAGAGCGGTACGGTGTTCGCCTTGAGGACATCATTGCCCTCAACGACATCCGCAACCCGAACCGGATCCAGCCCGGCCAGCGACTGCTGATCCCGGCCTACGGCACGCCACCTTCGCCGTCCGCCTAGACCGGCCTCCGTGTCAGGGCGAGGGCGAGGGCGCCGGGCCGGGGGACGGTGAAGGCCCGGGCACAACATCGGGCAGCCCGCCTTCGTAGTCGGTTATGACCAACACGTACTCGAGCCGATCGAGGGCCACCGCCGGCTGGACCAGGGCAGTCTGGAAGAGCTGGTCGGGCATGCGCTGCACATCCACGACGGTGCCGATCAGCAGGCCCTTGGGATAGGGCGAGCGGATGCCCTCGGACAGTTCGATGCCGGCGGTCACGACCGATTCGCCGATGTTGACGGCATCAATGGCCGGGATGCCGGTCATGTGCAGCGGCCGCTCTGACTGACCCTGCACGTCACCCACGGCTCGACTGTTCTCGATCAGTCCGGCGACGAAGAAGCGCGTATCGCTGATCAGCAGTATCCGCGCGTAGTGCTGGCCGACCTCGACGACCTGACCGATCAGGGCGCCGCCGCCGGCGACCACCGGATCGTGGACCGTGATGCCCGCCTCTATGCCGCGGTCGATGCTGATCACTCGCTCGTGCGACGTCGTCCGTCGGCTGATCACCTCGCCGGCCACGGTCGAATAGTCGAGCGAGGAGCGAACCTCGAGCAGCGCAGTCAGCTGATCGTTCTGCACCCGCAGGCTCTCCAGGCCGCGGTTGGCCGTCTCGAGCTCGTTCAGCCGCCTGGTCAGGTCGTCGTTGACCTGGCGCAGCCGGTCAATCTCGCCGATCGTCGTGAAGAAGGAGCCGAACGTCTGCGCCCCTTGGCGCAGCACGTCCTGGATTGGCGACATGGCGAAGCCGACGCCCTTGCGCAGGTCGGTCAGCGGCCCCGACCCGCTGAAGGCGAGCATCAGCAGGCTGACGGCCAGCAGGCCGACGTAGGCAATGGCCTGGCGTCGAGCTGACCTGCTTCTGAGCATCTTGTGGGTTGCCTCCGTCCGCGGCGTCTGAGCCGGGTTGCCGGCCGACCGTCAGCGCGGCGAGCGCGAGTACGTCTCGGCGACCAGCGTGCGCTCCATCACGTCGAGCTCCTCGAGCGCCTTGCCGGTTCCGCGCGCGACGCACGTCAGCGGATCGTCGGCCACGTGGACGGGCATCTGGGTCGCCTCGGCCACGCGCCGGTCGAGGCCCTGGAGCAGGGCGCCGCCGCCGGCCAGGACGATGCCCTGGTCCATGATGTCGGCCACCAGCTCGGGCGGCGTCTCCTCGATCGTGTCCTTGATCGTGTCGACGATCTGCTGGACCGATACCTCGATCGCCTCGCGCACCTGTTCGGCGGTGATCTCGACCGCGCGCGGCAGGCCGGTCAGCAGGTCACGCCCGCGCAGCGTGACGCGCTGCTCGTCGTAGTCGCCCGGGTAGGCCGAGCCGATGGCGATCTTGATGTCCTCCGCCGTGCGCTCGCCGAGCAGCAGGTTGTACTCGCGTCGGGCGTAGGCAATGATGTCCTGGTCGAGCTCGTCGCCGCCGATGCGGATGCTGCGGCTGACAACGATGCCGCCCAGGCTGATCACGGCGACCTCGGTCGTGCCACCGCCGATGTCGACGATGATGCTGCCCGTTGGCTCACCGACCGGCAGGCCGGCGCCGATCGCCGCCGCCATGGGCTCCTCGATCAGCCTCGCCCAGCGTGCGCCGGCATTCATGGCGGCGTCACGCACGGCGCGCTTCTCGACCTCGGTCACGCCCGATGGAATGCCGATCAGCATCCGCGGGCGCGGGATCAGGCCGACCCGGTCGTGCACCTTGTGCACGAAGTACTTGATCATCTGCTCGGTCACGTCGAAGTCGCTGATGACACCGTCGCGCAGCGGTCGGACGGCAATGATGTTGGCCGGCGTGCGGCCGAGCATGCGCTTCGCCTCGGCGCCGATGGCCAGCACGCGCCTGGTGCGCTGGTCGATCGCGACGACGCTCGGCTCGCTGATGACGATGCCGCGATCGCGCACGTGGACGAGCGTGTTGGCCGTCCCGAGATCGATGCCGATATCGCGCGAGAACAGGCCCAGGAAGGCGTCGAACATTGAGCGAATGGTCCTTGCTGGATAGAGTTACGAGGTCCGCGCGGGTGGCCGATGGCGCCCGGGCCGAAGCCTGCGCAGTGTATACCGACGCCTGACGGTGACCTTGGGCGGGTCACATGGCGCCGCTCAGCTGCGCCCGCCGGGACGGTCGAACGCGACCCCGCGATCACGCAGGCTGACGTATGCGTCGCGGGCGAGGATGACGTGGTCGAGCAGCGCGATGTCGAGCAGGCGGCCGGCGGCGATCGCCTCGGCGGTCAGGTGCAGATCATCGGGCGACGGCTCGGGATCGCCCGACGGATGGTTGTGGACGACGATCAGCCCGGTGGCATGGGTGCGCACCGCGTCACGGAACAGCTCGGCAACGCGGACCAGGGCAGCCGAGACGTTGCCCACGTAGATCGTCGTCGTGCGCTGAACGACGTTCTTGGCATTGAGCAACAGGACGCGCAGCTCCTCGCGCTCCAGGTGCGCCATCTCGGGCATCAGCCGATCGGCGACGTCGCGTGGCGCACGAACGACCCAGCGCGAGCCACCGCCACCGGCCGCCGAGCGCCGGCCCAGCTCGAAGGCAGCCAGCAGCTGCGCCGCGCGGGCGCTGCCGATGCCCGGCACGCCGGTCAGCTCGAGTGCGTCGGCACGGGCCAGATCGGCCAGGCTGCCGTGGCGGGCAAGCACGTCGACCCCGAGCTCGACGGAGGATGCCGATCGGCCGCCTGAACCCCACAGCACCGCCAGCAGCTCTGGCCCGCTGAGCGCGGCCGGTCCGTGGCTGATCAATCGTTCACGCGGGCGTTCGCCGAGCGGCATTTCGCGCACCGACCGGCCCGCCCGACCGGACGCGGGTCCTGGCATCCGACACCTGTGCTGGAGCGGGACGATCCTGGGCTGCGCATGGCTGGTGGCGCCCCCAGGCCCGGACGACGGAGCCCGCCGATTTCCCCGCCGTCCGGACCAGGGAGCGTCAGCGATGCTAGCCAGCGGCCCTTGGCGGCCGCTTGCCGGGCGATAGCCGGGCGCTCATTCGTCTGGCCCGCCTCGTACGGCGCGCGCCAGGCGGGCGCTAGGCGGGCGCCGGCAACGACCGGGCGAGGACCATCAGCAGAATGCCGAAGAGGTTGAACGCAGCATGGCCGGCCACGGCGGCCAGCAGGCCGCGGCGCAGGAACAGCCAGCCCAGTGCCAGCCCCACCGGCGCGATGATGGCGAGGACGAGCAGGGCCTGCCGGACGCCATCGGCGAAGGTGGCCGAGCTCAGCGTGAGCACGTGGACGAGAGCGAAGAAGACGGTCGAGCGAATGAGCGCCGGGCGCGGGCCGAGGTCGCGCAGCCAGGCGGTCAGGGCATAGCCGCGGAACAGGAGTTCCTCGCCCAGCGGCACCAGCAGGCCGGCACCCAGCGCAACCAGAAGCAGGTCGCCCACCGAGTCGGGTGGCGGCACGATCTCGGGCGAGCTGGTCCCGAGCAGGCGGGCGAGCAGCCCCGCGCCGACCGCCGCCGCCAGAGCGACAAGGATCATCGTCAACGAAGCGACGCCGATGTCGGCCAACGCCCTGGAGACGGTCACGCGCGCGGGCAGCCCCAGGTCTGGCCAGGTCAACGCGCCTGACCGCACGCCGAACAGCCACACCACACCGACGTAGCCGCAGAGCAGCACGAGGGCCGCGATCCCGAAGCCGACGGCCGTGTCAGGGAGCGGTACGCCGAGGGGCAGCAAGGCCAGGCTGACCACGTTGACCACGACGACCTGGAGCGCGAAGAGGATCAGCGGCGCAGGGCCGCGGAAGGCCCCAAGCGGTCGAAGTCGGCGCGCGACGAGCTGATAGCCCGCGGCGCCGGCGAGGCCGGCGCTGAGCAGCAGCAGCGCGCCCATCAGCAGCACGCCGCGCACCGGCGGGCCGGTCTGCGTGGCGACCAGGAACAGGCCCACGGCCAGGCCCGACAACAGCCAGGCGACCAGGTACAGGCCGGCGGCCGGGCGATCTTGGAGCGAGAACGTCCCGCCGCCCGGCGGGCCAGCCGGGCTAGCGCTCAACCGGGTCGGTCCGGACGGTCAGTGATCGCCAACGGCCGGGCGGGGCGAGCGCTCGGTCACGAGGCCGTCGAGCGAGCTCGACGAGATCGCCGGCACGGCGGGTTGTTCCGGCCCGAGCAGCGCGTCAGGTTCGTCGGCGGGCGTCGGCCGGCCGAGGGGCGCTGGCACGGCCACTTCCAGAAGCAGCTCGGGTCGCTCGAAGTCCTTGCCGCACCACGCGCAGAGCGACCAGTCGAGCTCGACCAGGCGACTGCAGTTGGGGCACACGCGACGCAGCCGATTGCGGCAGGTCGGGCAGATGATCCAGTCGTCGTGGACCGCGCGCGAGCAGTTGGCGCAGTGCGGCTGGGCCTCGATCTCGACCATCATCGCTTCCTCGGCCAGCGCCCGCTCGTTGGCCTCGGCGACGGTCTCGGCCGGCCGCAGGATGCGGTACACGATCACGCCGAAGAAAAAGAAGATCGGCGTGAAGAGGATGATCAGCGCGGCGGCGAGGTACGGCGCGACGGGGTTGGTCGTGCGCGTCTGCAGGTCGCGATAGGCCCAGTAGGCGGTCGCCGCCCAGAGCAGCACGACGTAGAAGGCGACGGCCTGAATCGCCAGCCGTACGAGCGGCGAATCCAGGAACTTGCCTATCTCGCTCCCAAGCGTGTCCAGGAGCTGGTCAATCATGGGAAGGGTGCCTCATCGACCGGTCCACGAGCGGCGCGAGTGTAGCAGGGGCCATGCCCCGGACACTGCTCAGCGCAGACTCTCCACGCTCCACAGGCCGGCGCGCAGCGCCGAGGCGAAGCCGGCCAATAGCAGGCCGCTGCCGAACACCGCCGCCAGCAGCACGGCGACGACCACCAGCCCCGGGTAGTCGAGCAGGTCGACCAGCGAGGTGGTGGACAGGAAAGAGGCGCGGGCCGCCTGCCAGGCCACGCTTGTCGCCCACATGCTCGGGATCAGGATGACGATCGAGACGAGCCAGCCGAGCGCTGCGCAGCGCAGCGTCCGGAGCGGGGAGCGCAACAGCCGACCCGCGGCGTGGATGAACGCGACGACAGGCGAGCCACGCCGCGCCGCGCCATCCGACGCGAGTCCGGCAGCGCGCACGAGGATGTGTCGGGTGGCGCGCGCCGAGAGCATCTCGAGCACGACCAGCGCGATCAGGAACAACAGCAGCGGTTGGCCCACGTGGCCGACGACGCGCAGGTAGATCGACGCGCTCGACGATGGGCGCAGGATCTCGTCGAGCGTTGCCTGGCCGATGGCCGTCGCCAGGGGCAGGCCGAACACTGCCAGCACGAGCACGGTCAGCGCCTGGACCAGGAACGGTCGGCTGATCAGCCCGCCGCCGCGCGACGATGCAAACGATGCCGTTCGCCAGGCGCGCTGCTCGGCCGTCTCGGGGTCTGCCACGAGGCGCTTGAAGGCCGCGAGCTCGAGCCTGGCCAGGGCGAACAGGCCGACCAGGACCAGGACGGCGGCAATGGCCGAACCGGCAGCGACGAGGGTCCAGAAGCCCGACGTCAGGCCGGTCGAACCGAGATTGGTGCCCAGCGCCTGGCGCACCTCGACCTGCGTCGGCAGAACCATGATCGGCAGGGTCAGCAGCACGATGCCGCCGCGCAACGTGAACCCCAGGGCGCCGATCAGCCACAGGTAGGGCTGGCCGACCACGACCGCCAGCGCGCTGCCCAGATCAGAGCGCCAGCCGGGCCGCGCGGCGGTGCGCTGGCCTGGGGCGGCGAGAGTGCGCGAGGGAGTCAACTTGCGGGCGAGTCTACCCGGCGGCCGAGCCCGGTCGACAGATGGCTGTCCGCCGGCCTACTTCCTATCGATCGCCGCCTTGGCCAGCTTGACCGCGATGCTGCCGCCGGGCACGAACAGACCGATCGTGTCGGCGCCCACGTCGAACAGCACGTCGCGCGTGAGCATGCCCTTGATCTGGCCGGCCATCGCCTTGCCGGTGGCGGTCTGGCCGGTGATCGAATCGATCTCGATCACGCCGCGCTTGTCGCGCCCCTGCCAGGCGAACTCGAACGCCCACACCGGCCGGTAGTAGAGGTCGGTCGCCTCGAGCACGAGCGATTCCTCGAGGATCGTGTCCGCCTGGACCGGCTTCATCACCTCGGCCAGCGTCTTGCGCACCACGAACGAAGCGCGCTGCTCGGGCGGGACGACGATCGTGCTCTCGGCAGCAAGCGTGGCCGGATCGCTGATCTCGGAGCGCGGGCCGGTGATCACGGTCGCGCCGTCAGCCACAGGCGTGCCGGTCAGGCCGTCGGTGAACGTCTCGGCGCGAAACTCGTTGCGGCAGTGCTCGAGGGCCTTGAGCCGAAACACGCGCTGGCTACCCTGCGCCTGCTCGAGCTCGTGGCGCTGGCCGTCTACCGTCACCGCGGTCACCTCGGGCGCGCTGCTCGTCACGCTGTAGTCGCGCTGGCGGTCGTAGACGTACACGGCGCTGGCCGCGACATGCCAGAAAGGCATGAGCCGGCGCTGGCGCGTGAGCAGGGTCACGTCGTCGGGTTTGGGACGCTGGAGGAGCGACCCCAGGCCGCCCCCGAAGGCGCCGACGCGCCGATCCATGGCGCGCCGCTCGATCTCGTCCATGGTCAGCCGCTCCTCGAGGAGCAGCAGGCGTTCGTCGGCGAGCGTTATCTCCATGGCCGGAATGATGCACCCGCGGCGACGCTGCGGATAGTGCCCTTTTGATCAGCCCGGCCGGCCGACGGCCTCGACGGCGGCGGCGAAACCGCGCAGCAGCTCGCGCGCCAGCTCGGTGCGGGTCATGACGGACGCGCGCACAGGATCCCAGCAGATCGCGAGCATGCACAGCAGCGGACGTTGCCAGCTGCGCGACTCGTCGGCCGGCGGGGCCATGCGCAGGCGGATCAGCTGCCGGCCGCCTTCCTCGGCGATCAGTCCCGAGAGTGCCCCGGCGATGCGCGGCCCGAGAGCGTCGAGCGGCGCGCCGGGCGGCGGGCCAGCGGCCGGCGCAACCTCGACCGCCTCGACGATGCCGTCGGCGTCGGCCGCCCACAGGTGGGTCAGCCACCAGCCATCGTCCATCACGCTGGGCGTGCTCATGCCCGCGCGCAGTCGCCGCACTGGGACATCGATCGGCCCGCGCAGGCTGATCGTCTCCTCGGGCACGAACGATGGGCCGGGCAGCGGCAGGCGCGGCAGCGGCAGGCGCGGCAGCGGCAGGCGCGGCAGCGTCACTCCCACTCGATCGTGGCCGGCGGCTTGCTGCTGATGTCGTACACCACGCGGTTGACGCCGGGCACCTCGTTGACGATACGGCTCGAGATCTTGGCCAGCACGTCGTAGGGCAGCTTGGCCCAGTCGGCGGTCATGCCGTCCTCGCTGGTCACGGCGCGCACAGCGACGACGTTGGCGTACGTCCGACCGTCGCCCATCACGCCGACCGAGAGGATGGGGGTAAGGATGGCGAACGACTGCCACAGGCTGCGGTACAGCCCGGCCGCCTTGATCTCGTCGATCACGATCCAGTCCGCCTCGCGCAACGTGTCGAGCCGCTCGGCGGTGACCGCGCCGATGATCCGGATGGCCAGACCGGGCCCGGGGAAAGGCTGGCGCATGACCATCACCTCGGGCAGGCCGAGCTCCAGCCCGACCGCGCGGACCTCGTCCTTGAACAGGTAGCGCAGCGGCTCGATCAGCTGGAAGCGCAGGTCGGCCGGCAGGCCGCCCACGTTGTGATGGGTCTTGATCTTCTGCGCCGCCTTGGTCTCCGGGGCGGTCGACTCGATCACGTCGGGATAGAGCGTGCCCTGGGTCAGGAAATCGATCCGCCCGATAAGGGCCGCCTCCTCCTCGAACACGCGGATGAACTCGTCGCCGATGATGCGCCGCTTCTCCTCCGGCTCGTCCACGCCGGCCAGGCGGGCCAGGAAGCGCTCGCGCGCGTCGACCATGACCAGCTTCATGCCCAGGTTCTGCTCGAACGTCTGACGCAGCAGCTCCGACTCGCGCTTGCGCATCAGGCCGTGGTCGACGTAGATGCAGGTCAGCTGGTCGCCCACGGCGCGATGGACGAGCGTTGCCGCGACGGCCGAGTCCACGCCGCCCGACAGTGCGCAGATGACGTGCCCCTCGCCAACTCGCTGACGGATGCCGGCCACGGTCGAGTCGATGAAGCTGGCCGGCGTCCAGCTCGGCCGGGCACCCGCGATATCGATCACGAAGTTGCGCAGAATGTCGCGCCCGGCGGGCGTGTGGACGACCTCGGGATGGAACTGGATGCCGTACATCCGCCGCGCGTCGTCGGCCAGCCCGGCAAACGGCGTCGAAGCCGTCTCGGCCAGCGCACGAAACCCGGGCGGCGGGCTGACGATCGAATCGCCGTGGCTCATCCACACCGGCTGCTCGCTCGCCAGGCCGCGGAACAGGGCGCCCTCAGCCGTGATCGAAATCGTCGCCGGACCGTATTCGCGCTTGGCCGAAGGCACGACGTTGCCACCCAGGTGGTGGGCCATCAGCTGAACGCCGTAGCAGATGCCCAGCAGTGGCATCGTGGCCGCCGACCAGATATGTGGATCAGGGTGCGGGGCGCCGGCCTCGTACACGCTCATCGGGCCGCCCGACAGGATCACGGCGCGTGGCTTGCGCCGCTCGATCTCGGCCCACGGCGTGTCGAAGGGCAGCAGCTCCGAGTAGACGTTCAGCTCGCGCACGCGGCGCGCGATGAGCTGCGCGGTCTGGCCGCCGAAGTCGAGGACGATGACGCTGTCCGGCGCGGGCGGCTCATCGGGCGGCCGATCGGGCGGCGGCGCGTCGAGCGCGACCTCGAGGTACGCCTCTACCTCGGCGTCGTCCGGAGCAAGCACGCGGTGACCGGCGTTGGCCGCCTCGCCGTGGACTGTCTTGCCGCGCTGTGGTCGCTCGATGGGTCCCTCCGGCTGGTCGATCGAGTCTAGCGGCGGGCCTCACTCGTCGCGCGACCCGAACTCGCCGCCGCTACAGCGTTACCCGGTCATCCGGTTCGAGGCAGCTGCGACACGTCGGCTGGGCATGCAGCTGGAGGGTGAACGGGCTGGCTGGCAGCGCGTCGCGCGCCAGCGCGACGACGAAAACGACTGCACCGGTTAGGTCGAGGAATGGGCACGTCTTTCGCTCCGATGTGACGCTGTGCACAAGCCGGGCAGACCTGTCGATGACCAAGCTGTCCAGCTACACGCTGACGGTGCAACTGCCGATTCCGACCCCGAACAGCACGACGATCTCATGTTGGAAGTCGACCGCCCATGCGTCATGGACGCCGATGAGGTCGTTCCATCCGAGTTCGTTCCACAGTGCAGCCAGGGCGCCCCTATCTGTCGCCGCGCGGACGCGGAACGCCATCGAAGCTGACGGATCGCGCATCTCGGTCAACAGTCGCCAGCCAGGTCCGCTCGGTTGGTATCGAAGACCGGGCAACGGGAAGGCGTCGGCGGCCACGATACCGGCGGTGATGAGCGAGATGACCATCGCCAACCCCAGCGCCCGTTTCACGCGATCCATGTTAGTCAGCCGCGCTACGCCGGTGAGCGGGGGCCGGCGGGAGTCAGCCCGTCAACGCAGGTCGACGGTCAGCTCCTCCTCATGGCAGCTGCCGCAAATCAGCTCCTGCCGGAGTCGGACGGTGAACGGACTATCGGGCAGCGCGCTCCTGGACAGGGCCACCACGAAGAGCGCTGCGCCGGCAAGATCAAAGTTGCAGCCAAGGTGAGCGAGTGGGTCGGACGTGACGCTGTGGACCAGCCCCAGTGTCGTGTTTATCACCACGTCATCGAGGCGCAGTTCTGGACAGCTGCGGCTGATGCCCTCGCCGAAGGCGGCCACGATCTCGCTGTCGAAATCGACCTCGGGCATCTCGGTCCCGGTGGCCAGCTCGGCCCACAGGGCCAGCCACTCCGCATCCGTGCTGGCGACGCGGACCATGTAGGCGTTAGGCGAGCCGAGCACCGTGCCGGCGCTCAAGAGTCTCCAGCCGTCACCATCGGGCCTGTTCTGCCATGGACCGGGGATCGGGTGGATGTTGGCCTTCAGCATGCCGCCGAAGCGCGCCTCGAGCCGCTCTTTCAAGCCAGCGTCGTTCGACTTGGCCTCCAGGATCACCACGTTGTTGATCGTGTCCAGCCCGATGCCGATCTCCTCGAGCTGGCCGCTCAACTCAGCATCCGCGACGAGCTCGTCCATCAGCGCCGTCAACTCGGCCTCGGTGAACCGACAGACCCGGATCTGAACGCGAACGCCGGCCGGGGCCAGGGCAGCGACGGCCTGCTGGTGCCGCTCGAGTGCGGCCGTGAACAGCATCACCACAACGCCGCCGGCGTTGTTATCGATGTACAGACCGCCGAATTGATCGGCGTGCTGCGCGCCATAGGCGATCAGTTCGTCCACCGGTATCGGCGATGCCTCGGGGGCAGTAGGCGGTTGGCCAACCTGGCATCCGACCAACAGCCACATCAGCACCACGACAGACAAAGCCCTCACACAAGCACACGACGGACGCGGCGCATCTACGGTTTCCGCGAGCCGCTCAAACCGGTCGCAGGCGAAAGGCAGGACCCCGGCCGCGGCGCTCGGCCAGCGTGCCATTCCTGGCTACTCGGTCGCGGCGGCAACGATGTCGCGCAGGTAGAGCGCCAATTCCCAGACGTCGCCAGCGTCGTCGAGGCTTAGGCCGGTTCGGCCGGGCTGCTCGTGGCCGAACTGGCCGAAGCGCGTCAGTCGAACGACCTCATCGCCGATCGCGGTTGCGAGCAGCGCGACGTGGGCCACCGGAATGGCGGTGTCCGGCTCGCCGTGGAGCAGGAAGACCGGCGCACGGACCCGGTCGGCGAACTCGGTCGGTGAGATGCCGGCCAGTTGGGCGCGCAGATCGAGACTCAGTGATTCGACGGCGGTGCCGGCCGCCACCCGGTCGGCCGCGCTGAAGAGCAGGTAGATCGAGCGCGCCTCGCCCGTCAGCTGGGCCAGGTCCTCGGGACGCGGGCCGGTGGGCGGGGTGTCGGCCGCGATGACCGGCGTCAGGCGGCGGCGCAGATCTTCGCGCTGCGGCTCATCGGACAGCGTCCCGAGCAGCAGCTCGAACACGTCGCGGCGGATGCCGGCATCCGGGCGCCACGCCGCTGCAGCGTCGTGGGCGACCGTCGTCCGGGTGGCGACGTCGATCAGCAGCAGCTCAGCCCGGGCGTAGCCGCCGAAGGCGCTGACGAAGCGCAGGCGCTCGGCGATCCGCTCGTCGGCGGCGGCCACCAGGGCGAGACTGGCCCCGGCCGAGAATCCGGCCAGGCCCACCCGGTCGCCGTCCACCTCGGGCAGCCCAGACAGGGCGATGACAGCATCAGCTAGGTGGCTGGGCTCGGCCGGCGTGACGCGCAGGTTGCGCAGGGCGGTCGAGTCGGGCACGCCGACGACCACGCTGAGCCGGCTGATCGCGGTCGCCAGCCTGACGATCTCGGGGTCGTCGATCGGTTGCGGGTGCACGCCCAGCGCCAGGACGACGGCCGGCAGGTGCGACTGTGCGTTCGCCGCGTAGGGCACGTAGACGTCCATCCGATCTGCCGGCCGGCCGTAAGACATCGTCGCCCGGCGCGGCTCGGGCAGCCAGGCCAGCGGTCGCACGCCGGTCGCGAGCATATCGGGCACGAGCGCGCCGGTCAGCACGACCGTCCTGACCGGCGGCAGCACCAACGGCAGGCCAACGACGGCGACTGCGATCAAGAGCGTCACCAGGGCCAGTCGCCGTGCCGGTGGCGCGGCCCGACCGCTCATCGTCGCGCCGCCGCGTCGCCGCGTCGCCGCGGCCGGACACTCCGCACTACTCCGGCCGCAGGCGGAAGGCCGGACCGCGCCCGAGCCGCTCGGCCGGCGTGCCGTACTTGAGGATAAGCGCGGTCACTGCGGCGGCCCGGTCAGCACGATCGATCTCCTGGGCAACGTAGCGGGCGCTGAGGGCACCGATCACCACGCTGCAACCGGGTTCGACGCGCAGGTTGAGCGCCCAATCGGTCCTCTCCGATCCGGCGGCGACCAGCAGGCTGCCGTCCGGCTCCTCGACGAAACCAACCGCGGTCTGGAGCGGCCGGCCGGACACGCGGCCGCGCGTCTCGATCAGGGCCACCTTGCCCCAGCCGGCGAGTTGCTGGCCGATCGACACGTCATTCACGTCCGTCAATCATCGCCGAAGCTGCGTCGGCGTACCCGCGATACCTTGGCCGAGCGGTCAGGGCCCGGTCCAGCCCGACGAACGGCCGATACCGACCAGCTGCCAGCGGATCGAGGATGATCAGCGTCGCGCTCCTGCCCGCTGCCGGCGGGCTGCCGTTCCACCATCTCTCAAAGGCTCCCGGGTCGCCTCCGGCAAGCGCACGGAACGACTCGCTGCGCAGGCGGAACGCGTGAAGCACCTCGGCCGACCAGAGCGCGGCGATGACGTGTGGTTCGCTGACCCAGCCGTTGCGCCCCAGCCGTTCGGCCAGGACGCGCCCAAGGTAGGCGCGTTTGGCGTTGAATGAGCCGGCCATCTCCTGGAAGTCGGGGAACCGGGTCCGGTTCTCGATATGCAGCAACGAGCGGGTTGGCAGATCCCACGCGACGACATCTGCACGCCCGGCAAACTGGAAGTGCTGGTACGGCTCATCAACGCCCACGCCGAAGCCCAGTTGTCTGAGGTGCGCCGCCTCGAACTCACCCATCGCGCTGTGAACGGGATCGGCGGGTCGGTCGAGGTGTCTTAGTCTGCGTCGTGGGTCGGCGAGCTCGACGTCGAGACGCATGCCCAGGGCAGTAGCGAGCCGGACGTACGCGTCGATTGATCCAGCTGCGCCGTTCTCGATGGACTGCACGGCACCGAGCGAGAGTCCCGCCCGGAGGCCGAGTTGGCGAAGCGTCATTCGTCGTCGCAGGCGCTCTTCGCGCAGGCGGGATCCGACCACGTGCTGTAGCTGAGCCCGGGCGACGGACGCCGCAGCGGCCGGTGGCTTGCGAGGCGATGCGGGCGACATTCCGCTGACAGTGAACAGATCCGCGCTTTGGAGCGGGTTACCGGACAGTTGTCTGGCTGTTGCCGGATACGAGCGCGCTGTCCCGCTCGTCCGCGAGCGTGCGGCGCCGTCCGTGGGACCGTCTTCTGCGCCAGGGTCGCGATACATCGCACGCAACCGGCGGAAACCGTTCAGTGACAGTGGAAAGAGGCGCGGCTTCGCTCTGTAGCAGGCGGTGAATGCCCGGCGCGGGCGGGCGGTGGAGTGCCTAGCGCGCGCCGCCGCGCTGCCAGGACTTGCCCTCGATCGCGACGGCCGGCGCGTAGACCATCTCGACCTGCTGCATGGCGCGGATGTCGCGCGCGCCGAGCGCGGCCATCGACTGGCGCAGGGCGCCGACGAGGTTCTCCGAGCCGTCGGTGACCGTCGCCGGCCCGAACAGGATCTTCTCGAGCGAGCCGGCCGTGCCGACCTTGATGCGCGTGCCGCGCGGCAAGGTCGGCGATGACGCAGCCATGCCCCAATTCATGCCCTGACCGGGCGCTTCCGACGCGCGGGCGAGGGGCGAGCCGAGCATCAGCACGTCGGCGCCGGCGGCGATCGCCTTGGCCAGCTCGCCGCCGCGGCGCATGCCGCCGTCGGCGACCACGGCCACGTGGCGGCCCGACTGGTCGAAGTAGTCGTCGCGCGCGGCGGCGACGTCGGCGATTGCAGTCACCTGCGGCACGCCGATGCCGAGCACGTCGCGCGTGGTGCACGCCGCGCCCGGTCCGACGCCGACGAACACGGCCGTCACGCCCTGGCGCATCAGCTCGATCGCGGCCTGGTACGAGGTCGTGTTGCCGACCGCGACGGGGATGGGCATGTGGCGCGTGAAGTCGGCCAGGGCGAGTGGCTCGTAGCCCGCCGCCAGGTGGCGCGCGCTGGAAACCTGCGACTGGACGAGGAACATGTCGGCGCCCTGCTCGGCGCACAGCGGCCCCAGGCGGCGGGCGACTGCCGGAGTGGCCGCGACAAGAGCGGGCGAGCCCGCGGCATGGATGTCGGCGATGCGCCGGGCGACCAACTCCTCCGAGATCGGCACGGAGTAGGCCTCCGTCAGCGCCGCCTGGACCTGCTCGTCGGGCAGCGCGGCGATGCGCGCGAGGATTGGGGCAGGGTCCTCGTAGCGCGTCTGGACGCCCTCAAGGTTGAGCACCGCCAGGCCGCCCAGTTGCGCCAGCAGGCCGGCGAAAGAGGGATCGACCACGGCATCCATGGCCGAGGCCAGGATCGGAATGGCCAGCTCGATACCGCCCAGCTGGACGCGCGTGTCAACGTCAGCCGGATCAAGCGTCTCGGTGCCCGGAGCGAGCGAGACGTCGTCG
Source organism: uncultured Chloroflexia bacterium (assembly GCA_963704145.1). GTDB lineage: Bacteria > Chloroflexota > Limnocylindria > Limnocylindrales > CSP1-4 > JALYGJ01. The sequence continues at coordinate 310,258 of CAVPHB010000006.1, read as the reverse complement.
AAACCGTAGGTCGGGCGGAGCGTGTCGGTCTTGGCCAGCCGGCGGCGGGCGCGGTCCGCGCCGGTCGAATCAGCGGCTGCGGCGGCGCTACCGAGGCTCACGACAGATCAGATCCTCCGACACGCCAGGCTCGAGCGTCGAGCGGCGGATGGCCAGTCCGGGCAGTATAGCCAGGTGAGCCACGCCGACGAGCACACCCTGGTGACGATCAACGACATCCGCGCCGCAGCCGAACGACTGCGCGGAGTCGCGCTGCGCACGCCGCTGCTGCCCTTCCGCGACGGCGCGTACCTGAAGCCGGAGAGCCTCCAGCCGACCGGCTCATTCAAGATCCGCGGTGCGTACAACGCGCTCGCCCAGCTGTCGGCCGACGAGCGCAGCCGGGGCGTGGTGACCCACTCGAGCGGCAACCATGCGCAGGCGATTGCCCGCGCCGCCCGCCTGCTCGGCATCCGCGCGCTGGTGGTCATGCCCGACAACGCCCCGCGCATCAAGGTCGACGGGGTGCGTGCCGACGGCGCCGAGATCATCTTCGTCGGCCCGCACAACGAGGAGCGCGTGGCGCGCGCGCACGAAATCGCCGAGCGCGACGGGATGAACCTGGTTCCCTCGGCCAACGACCCGCGCGTCATCGCCGGCCAGGGCACGATCGGCCTGGAGATCGTCGAGCAGCTCGCCGAGCTGGGCGTCGGCGAGGCGCCGGTCGTGCTCGCCCCGGTCGGCCTGGGCGGGCTCGCCGCGGGCATCGCCACGGCCGTCAAGTCGCTGCTCCCCGCGGCGCGGGTGTTCGGCGTCGAGCCGGCGCTGGCGGCCGACGCGCGCGATTCGCTCGAGCGCGGCGAGGTGGCAGCGTGGCCGGCCGAGCAGACGGCGCGCACGATCGCCGACGGCCTGCGTGGCGAATCACCGGCCGCGCTCCCGTTCGCCCACCTGCGCCGCTACCTCGGCGGAGTGCTCGTGGTCGAGGAGGATGAGATCCGGCGCGCGATGGGCGTCGCGGCGCGCGAGGCGCGGCTGGTGCTCGAGCCGTCGGGCGCAACCGCGCTGGCCGGGCTGCTCGGCCATGCCGCCGAGCTGCCTGCCGGTCCTGTCGTGGTCGTGCTAAGCGGCGGCAACGTTGACCCAGAGCTGTACGTGGAGCTGCTCGCCGGAGCCGATTGAGCGTGCCGGACTGCGCCGCCGAATTCGTACGCTAAACACTTCACGGCGGCACTATCATCGGCCAATGGACCGCCCCGATACGCACTTCACCCTGCTCGAGGCGGCACGCATCGTCGCGCGCGGCAGCACGCTCGACTCCAAGCTCGATTCGCTCTGCCAGCACGTTCTCACCGCAGCCGGGGCCACGGCGGCCGTGGTCTACCTATTCGACCCGGTGGCGCAGCTGCTCGTCCCCGCCGCCCAGGCCGGCCTCGACGCGGACATCCTGGCCGGCCAGGGTGTCGTCTCAGCCGATGACCCGACCGAGCTGGCTGCCCGCGTCCTGCGTGAACGCCGGCCGATGAGCACCACGGGCAAAGAAGCGATCAAGGCCTTCGCCGGCCAGCACATCGAGTGGCAGGGGCTGGTCGCACTGCCCCTGGTTGCCGCCGACGAAGCAGGTGCCGAGGACGCCGAAGGTGTTCTGTTGGCCGCCTTCGAGGGCCCGCCGCCGGATCCCGCCCGCCCGGAGAACACGATCACGGCACTGGCCGACCTGTGCGCGGTGGCCATCCGCCAGGCGCGCCTGCAGAACGCGCTCCTCGAGCGCGCCGACTGGGTCGGCCGGCTGGCCAACACCGACCCGCTGACCGGCCTAGCCAACCGGGCGACCTTCGAGCGCATGCTCGAGCTCGAGATCGCGCGCGCCACCCGCCAGGAGTCGCGACTCAGCGTGCTGCTCTTCGACGTCGACGGCTTCGCCCAGATCAACGCCGAGGCAGGCCAACCGGCCGGCGACGAGGTGCTCCGCCATGTCGCTGCGACACTCGCCGACCAGGTGCGCGTCGTGGACACCGTCGCCCGCTTCGGACCGGATGAGTTCGCGCTCATCGCGCCTGGCGCCGGCGGCGAAGTGGCCGGCCGGCGCGTGCTCGAGGCGCTGGCCCAGCGTGAGGCGGCGGGCCGGCCGATCAGCCTGGGCATCGGTGCGGTCGTCTACCCGACTGATGGCGCCAGCAGCGAAGAGCTCATCGATTCGGCCACCCGGGCGCTGGCGGAGGCCAAGCGCCGCGGTCGCGGCTCGATCGTGGTCGCGAGCGCCTCCTAGGGCTCCTCTAACAGGTCGCTGACCGCCATCCAGATCTGGCGCGCGACCTCGTCGCGCCCGGTCGAGCCGTCGACCAGCCGCCAGCGCGCCGGGTCCTCTGCGGCCAGCTCCAGGTAGCCCCGCCGCACCCGCTCGTGAAACGCCCGGTCGTGCTCAACGGCCACTTCAAAGCGCGTCAGCTCGGCGGCCTGGCCACCGAGCCGGCGGGCGATGCCGGCCGCCGAATCCAGGTCGACCAGAACCGTCCGGCGGGGGGTGAGCCCATCGGTCGCTGCACCGGTGATCATGCCCAGCAGGTCGAGCGAAACGCCGGAACCGTAGCCTTGGTAGGCAAGCGTCGAATCGGCATAGCGATCGCAGACCACCACCGCGCCGCGATCGAGCGCGGGGCGGATGACCTCGATCGTGTGCCGGCGCCGTGCGGCATTGAACAGCAGCGCATCGGTCAGGCCGTCGTGGCCGCGGTTCGACGTCTCGAGCAGGATGCGCCGGACCTTCTCGCCCAGCTCGGTGCCGCCCGGCTCGCGCGTCAGCACCACCTCCCGTCCGAGCGGGCGCACGCGCTCGGCGAGCAGCTCAGCCTGGCTGCTCTTGCCCGCTCCGTCGGGGCCCTCGAGGGTGATGAAGAGGCCGGCGCCTTCGTTTCGCATGCGCACCCAGCCTAGACGATGCGGCGCACCTCTCGGGGCAAGGCCGATCGGCTCGCGAATCCGGGTCGTCCGGCCCTTTGGGGCGCGCGCCCGATCCATAGGCTGATCGTGGCGGGATCGGCCCCGCGTTTTCGTCGCGTTCTGCGACCCGGGTGTGCGATCCGCAGGAGGGTCGTCATGCGGCGCCCATCAATCTCCAACACGTCGTGGCGGATGGCAGTGGCCGCGACAGCGGTTGCACTTGCCCTGCTCTCGACCGCCGGTCCGGCGGCTGCCGCCGGGGGCCCGAAGCTGGTCAAGGACATCAATCCAACCGGCAGCTCATTCCCGGCCAACCTGACGCAGGTTGGCAACAAGGTCTTCTTTGCCGCGAACGACGGCGTCCACGGCGTCGAGCTATGGAAGAGCAACGGTACCGCCGCCGGCACGAAGATGGTCAAGAACATCCGACCCTACGGCAAGAGCTCCAACCCCCAGGACCTGGTCAACGTCAACGGCACGCTCTTCTTCACCGCGGTCGACGGCCAGCATGGCCGCGAGCTCTGGAAGAGCGATGGCACCAAGGCCGGCACGGTGATGGTCAAGGACATCCACACCGGCCCCAAAGACCAATTCGGCGGCAATAGCACGAATATCCACGAGCGGATATTCGAGATCGGCGGCCGCCTGTTCTTCTTCGCCGATGGTGTCGGGACACAGTTGTTGTACGTCAGCGATGGCACGGCTGCGGGTACCTACTACCTCGATCAGGACAGGGACTTCCAGTTGCCTGACGAGGGCAGCCTGGGTACGGCAGGCGGCCGGCTCTACTTTGTCAACGGCCACTGGGACGGCGAGCACTTCGGATACCAGATGTGGGTCACTGACGGGACCGCACCTGGCACCCACAAAGTGGCCGGGTCTCCGAGGGCAGAGAACATGAGCATCCTGCCAAACAACGGGACCAAGCTGTACTTCTATGCCGGCCACCGGCTGTGGCGAACCGACGGCACGAAGGCCGGAACCAAGGCGCTGACCAGCTCAGGCGAACTGCTCGTGGCCCCAACGGAGAGCGTCCTGATGGGTAAGGCGCTCTACTTCGGCGAAAGCGGCATGGGCGGCGCGCTTTGGAAGACGAACGGCACGCCGAAGGGCACGAAGGAGATATCGGGCGGGGCGGTGGCAGACCTGGTCAGCGCCGGCGGGCGCGTCTATTGGTCCAGCCACGGATATCTGGAAGTGAGCGACGGAACGGGTGCCGGCACGCGCGATCTGGCGCTGGTCGGAACATGGCCGCTGCCGCTCGTTGCGGTGAGCGGCAAGGTGTGCTTCGTGGCTCAGGACTACGAAGCCGGGACAGCACAGCTGTGGGTGAGCAACGGAACCACGCCCGGGACGCACCCGATCGCGTCCTTCGTCAGTTCGGCAGCCACCGAGCAGCCCGGCGCGGCGGTCGGCAACAAGTTCTTCTTCACCGCCGACGACGGCGTCCACGGGGTGGAGCTGTGGCGTTACACGCCGTAGGCGATCAGCCGCGCTGGGCGCGGGCGCCGTCTGGATAGAGACGAACTCGACGGTACGGCTCGCGTCCGCGCGAGTGCGATACGAGGTTGGCACGCTCGGCCATCTGGTGCTGCAGCCGGCGGATGTAGGCGTTCTGCGGTGACAGCTCGACCGGCTTGGCCTGTTCGGCGACCAGCCCGATCGCCTCCTCGACCTCGCGCAGCGCCGCATCGCGCGGATCGACCTCCAGCGCGAAGATCGACGTCAGCGCCGATTCGACCTGGACCAGCGTGTTCGACTTGAGCACGAAGATGGGCAGGCCACGCTCCTCAGCCTCGCGCAGTGCGGGCGCCTTCTGCTTGAAGTAGTTGCGCAGCGTGATCACGACGTCGGCCTCGTCGGCATCGCGCACCAGCGTCACCGGCAGCTGCAGCTCACGCACCGCCTGTTCGAGCCGCTTGTGGCTGACGCCGAAGCCGAGCACGCCTAGCGTGGGCAGGACCTGACTGCCGGGCGCCGGCAGCGGTGTCGGCCAGCGCTCGCCGGTCATCTCCTCATTTGCTGCGCCGGAATCTTCATCGAGCAGGCGCGCCGCCTCGTCCTCGACCGCCTGCAGCTCTTCCTCCTCTGACAGCGGGCCTGCCGGGCCGACGCCCTCCTCGGCGCGCAGCCGGCCGATCGCACGTGAGGCCGAATCGCGCCACTCGCGCTGACGCTCCAGCTCGCGCGCGTCGCGGGCGCGGGCGTCGGCCAGCGGCGTGCCGCGCTCGAGCGGGCCACGGTCCGCAATCTGGCCCACCTGGAAGGCCGGCTCGTGACCCCCGGCAGCGCGTGTCTGCCGCTCGCCCTGCGCGGCTGGGTCCTCCTCCCATGGCGCGAGCGGCATGCCGCTCGCGCCTGACAGACGACTGCGCTGGCCGCGCCGCCACCCGCCGCTGGCGCCCGGACGATAGCCGGGACGCAGACCCCGTTCCGGCTCGCGCGCGCCCGGATCGCGCAGTGCGGTCACCTCGCCGCGGCGCGCGTCGGGCCGCCAGCCGGGCTCGCTGCGCCAACCTGATCCGGCACCAACGAGGCCGTCGAATCGCTCGCCGGGCAGCTGCGATTGCGGCCCGGGTCGCGGTCGCGATTGCGAGCGGTGAACGCCGCCCTCATCACGCCAGCGCAGCTCGGGCGCAATCGGATCACCGCGCAGCATCGCATCGATCGTGTCGGCGACGTCGGGATGGACCATCACCCGCTCGCGCGACTGGATCTCGACGACGACGTCGAACGTCGGCGGCGCCTTGCGCTCCAGGACGCTCTTCTGCGTCCGTCGGCGGCGCGCCTCGTCGTCGCCGAGGGTCACGCTCTGGATACCGCCGATCAGGTCGGACAGCGTCGGGTTGAGCATCAGGTTGTCGAGGTTGTTGCCGTGGGCCGTGCCGATCAGCTGCACGCCGCGCTCGGCGATCGTGCGCGCCGCGGACGCCTCGAGCTCGGTGCCGATCTCATCGATGACGATGACCTGGGGCATGTGGTTCTCGACCGCCTCGATCATCACCGCGTGCTGATGCTCGGGCGTGCGCACCTGCATGCGCCGCGCGCGGCCGATGCCCGGGTGCGGGATGTCACCGTCACCGGCGATCTCGTTCGAAGTGTCGACCACGACCACGCGCTTGTCGAGCTCGTCGGCCAGCACCCGCGCCGCCTCGCGCAGCATGGTCGTCTTACCGATGCCCGGCCGACCCATGATCAGCACGCTCTCGTCCCGACTCGACCAGGTCCTTGATGATCTCGATCGTGCCGAACACGGCGCGGCCGATGCGTGCCGTCAGGCCGACGATCTTGCCGCTCCGATTGCGGATCGCGCTGATGCGATGGAGCGTGCGCTCGATCCCGGCGCGGTTGTCCTCGCCGAACGACCCGATGTGGTCGATGACGTACTGGATGTCCTCCTCGGTCACCTCGCGCTCGAGCAGGATCTCCTCGCCGCCGGCGCCGAAGCGCGCCTCGGGCGGCCGGCCAAGGTCCATCACGACCTCGATCAGGTCTCGCTCGGCGGCAGCGCGCGGACGCGCTCGGCGATCTCGGGCGGCAGAGTAACGAGCAACGCCTCGATGTCGTCCGCCACGTCGGCGTGCATGACCTGGGCGACGTCCTGCTGTTCGTTCAATCGGCGTCGAGCATCTCCGCTCAACGGCTGGCCGACCGGAACAAGCGCCGGTTCGGCACACGCTCGGCCATCTCCTTCATCAGCAGCGAGACGCTGGCCACGCCCGGAAGCCATTCTCCTCGAGCCGGCGATCCAGCGGTGCCTCGTAGCTGCGCACAGCGCTGACAACGCCGCGCTCCGTGCGCGGATCGCGCGCCAGTCGGTCCAGCGTGAATGCGGTTCTTCGCAATGGCCGCCAGGCCGTAGGCGATCAGCCCGCTCGGATCGTGGTCGGGTCGGCAGATCACGCGGATGTAGTGCGGCTGCTCGTCCTTGGCCACGCCGATCTGGCAGAAGGCGAGCAGCGACCCGCCGGCGACGGTGCGCCTGCCGGGGGATTCCTGCACGAACGCCTCGACGTCGGCAAGGCGCAGGATCGGGGTAAGGGCTGAGCGCGGCACGCGCCAGTGGCCGCCCTGCCGCTCCCAGTCTCGCAGTCGATAGTCCTCGAGCCGGACCACGGGCGTCGGCGTCGCGGCGCGATAGAGCCGGTCCAGTTCGAGCGCATCGAGCGGTGACGCGGCGCGGATGCCAAGCTCGGCCGCCTGGGCCAGGGTCGGCGTCTGAGGCAGGGCCTGATCGGGCGCGCGGTAGAGGATGCGCTCCTCGCCGTAGCGGGCAAAGCCGGCCTGCATGAACAGCTCGACGTTGCCGCCCTCGTCCGAGCAGGCGACGTGAAAACGGATGCCACCACGCTTGGTGGCATCCCTGAGCAGGTGCTGCACCAGCCGGAAGCGGATGTCACCGGCCGTGCCGTTGTCGATCGCATCGAGCTCGACGATCGTCCACTCGTCGCGCAGTCCCTCGTGCTCGACGCGGGCCAGGCCGGCGAGCTTGCCCCGTTCCTCGAAGACATAGAGCATGTCGTTGGGCAGGAAGGCGCCGAGCGGCAGACGGAACAGGCTGAAGACGCTGACGTGGCTGCTGCCCACGGGCAGCCCAAGGGTGCGTATGCCCGCCGCCGGGGATTGATCGCCGCTGTGCGAGAGGCGCGACAGCTCGCCCACCGCGGCCAGGTCGGTCAGCCGCGCCGAACGCACCCGCCCTGTCCGCCCAGAAGCCGGCCGGCCGGTGACGGTCATTCGGGTGCCGGCGTGGCGTGCGTGGGCAAGTCGCGCCGGCGGACAGGATGGGGTCGGCGCCCGGAGCCCTCGCCGGGCTCGGCATAGGCGGCGGCCATCGTGGCAACCAGGCGGTGGAAGCGCGTCTCGCCGGCGAGCTCGGGGTGGAAGGCGGTGGCAATCACCGATCCGCTGCGCACGGCGACGATGCGGCCGTCGTCGAGCTGGGCGAGCACGTCCACGCCCGGGCCGACGCGCTCGACGATCGGGGCACGGATGAACACGCCGTGGACCGGCCGGTCGCCCAGCACGGGGACGCTGACGTCAGCTTCGAAGCTCTCCAACTGGCGGCCGAAGGCGTTGCGCTTGACCGAGATGTCGAGCAGGGCCAAGACCGGCGGGTCGCCGTCAACGATCTCAGTCGAGAGCAGGATCATGCCCGCGCAGGTGCCGAAGATTGGCGCTCCCCTGCGCGCCAGCTCGAGGATCGGCGAGCGCAGATCCCAGGTGTCGATCAGCTTGCGCATGGCGGTGCTTTCGCCACCGGGCAGGATCAGGCCGGCAAGTCCTTCCAGATCGTGCGGCAACCGGACCGGCACCGCCTCGACGCCGATCTGCTGGAGCAGCGCGACATGCTCGGCAAACGCGCCCTGCACGGCCAACACGCCGATGAGCACGGCTGGTGCCGGCGCCTCGCCCGACATGGCTGCTCTCCCGGAGTGCTCTACCAGCCCCTGACCGCCAGCCGCTCGCCCTCCGCGAGGGTGCCCAGCTCGATGCCCTTCATCGGGCTGCCCAGGCCCTTGGAGACCTCGGCGATGATCTGCGGGTTGTCGAAGTGGGTCGTTGCCTGGACGATCGCGCGGGCCGTTCGCGCCGGGTCCTCGCGACTTGAAGATGCCCGAGCCGACGAAGACGCCCTCCGCGCCCAGCTGCATGGCCAGCGCCGCATCGGCCGGCGTGGCGATGCCACCGGCGACGAAGTTGACCACGGGCAGCTTGCCGCTGCCGGCCACTGCGCGGACCAGCTCGATCGGCGCGCGCAGCTCCTTGGCCGCGACATACAGCTCGTCCTCGCGCATGGCCTGCAGCGCTCGAATGCCGCCGTGCACGGCGCGGATGTGGCGCACCGCCTCGACGATGTTGCCCGTGCCCGCCTCGCCCTTGGTGCGGATCATCGCCGCGCCCTCGCTGATCCGGCGCAGCGCCTCGCCGAGATCGCGGCAGCCGCACACGAAGGGCACCTTGAACTGGTGCTTGTCGATGTGGTGCTCCTCGTCGGCCGGCGTGAGCACCTCCGACTCGTCGATGTAGTCGACGCCCAGCGCCTCGAGCACCTGCGCCTCGACGAAGTGGCCGATGCGCGCCTTGGCCATGACCGGGATGGTGACCGCGTCCATGATCTGCGTGATCAGCAGCGGATCGCTCATGCGCGCCACGCCGCCCGTGGCCCGGATGTCCGACGGGACGCGCTCGAGCGCCATCACGGCCACGGCGCCGGCATCCTCGGCGATCTTGGCATGCTCAGCCGTGACGACGTCCATGATCACGCCGCCCTTGAGCATCTGGGCCAGGCCCTTCTTGGTCGTCCAGGTCGACTTGTCTTCGCTCACGTTTGGTCTCGGGAACCTCAACGCTCGTGCGGGTGGGCACCGCCTCTCCCACTGATTATCGCACCGGCCGTCGCGCCGGCCTGAGCCTGTCGATTCGACGGTGCTGTGCGCCATGCGTCCGGCGACTCCACACGCGGTGTCGCCGCCTATGATCACGGCGATGGCCGCTCTGACGACGCACGTGGACCCGCGCTCGGATGAGGCGGGTGGCATAGCCCAGGACGGTGCCAAGCTGGTGACAACCGTGGCCTGCGCCGAGGTGCCCAAGTTCACGGGTCATCATCGGTGGCTCGTTCGGCGCCGGAAACCACGGCATGGCTGGCCGGGCGTACGGCAAGCCGCGGCACGTTTCAAGAACGAGAAGGAACGCGAGGCGTACGGGCCGAGATCCGGGCCAAGTACGAGCGGTAGGGCAACCCGTACCACGCGACCGCCCGAGTGTGGGACGACGGCGTGATCGACCCTGCCCGGACACTCGACGTCCTCGCGCTGGCCATCGGTGCGGCGCTCAACGCTCCGATGGCGGAGACCAGGTTCGGCGTCAGCGGCATGTGAGCGGCTCGCCATGAGCGCACGCTGGCCGCTCGCCTGTTTCGTGGCCATGGGCCTCTTCTGGGGCGCGTTCGCCGCACTGCTGCCGGAGTTGCGAATCCAGGTTGGAGCGACCGACGGCGAGTTGGGCCTGGCGCTGCTGGGCACGGGCGCCGGCGCCCTGCCGGCGATGCTCGTGACCGGCCGCCTGTGGCAACGCCTTGGCTGGTGGCTGGTGCCGGTCACGGCACTCTGCTTCGGGCTCGCCAGCTTGACGCTGCTGGTACCAGCGGCGCCGCTCGGCCTGGCCGTCGCACTGGTGCTCGTGGGTGCTTCGTCCGGCTCACTCGACGTGGCCATGAACTCGGCGGTGGGCGACGTCGAGGTCACCCAATCGCGACGGCTGATGTACGCCGCGCACGCGCTGTTCTCGCTCGCCGTGCTGCTCGGGAGTGTCGGCACAGGCATCGCCCGCGCGCTGGGCGCCGGACCGGGCACGGTGCTGCCGGTCGTCGCGCTCGTGTTCGCCATCGTCGCCGCCGGGTCGATCGCCGCGGCACGCCGGTCATCGACGCGGGCGCCCGAAGGCCACGCGGAAGCCCAGCCGGGGCCGTCTGTTTTCCGCGCCATCGCCGCTCTGGCCGTGCTGTGCGCGCTGGGCTTCCTGATCGAGGACGCCATCCAGAACTGGAGCGCGCTGATGCTCGAACGCGAGCTGCGCTCTGGTCCGGCGCTTGGGGGCGCGGCGCCGGGCGTCTTTGCCGCGGCAATGTTCATCGGCCGGAGCGGCGGTCATTGGCTGGGGGGTCGGTTCCGGGATCGCGATCTGCTCGTCGGTGGCGCGCTCGGCGCGGCACTCGGCCTGGCCATCGTCGCGGCCGCACCTGTGGCGCTCGTCGCCCTAGCCGGCTTCGGCATGGCCGGTGCCGGCGTGGCGCTCATCGCACCGGCCCTGTTCGCGCGAGCCGGTCGGATGGCCCAGCCGGGCCGGCGCGGCGCGGCAATCGCGACGCTGACCGTGTTCGGCTACAGCGGCTTTCTGGTCGGGCCGGTCGTCGTGGGTCTGCTCTCTCAGGCGGCCGGCCTGCGCGTCGCCATCGCCGCCATCGGTGGCTTGGCGATCGTGCTGGCCATCGGCGGGCTGATCGTGTTGCGCGACAGTCGCGCTGCGCGCTTCGACGAAGGCGAGGCGCTGATTCGCACCAGCCGCCTGTAGGCCGGCCGCGCGGCGCGCCTCAGCGAGCGCGCGAGTATGTCCCGCGCAGGACCGCGGTGCCGAGCGTCACCGACTCAGCCGCGCGCGCAACAGCGGCAGCAGTGGCGGCGTCGCCCAACTCGAGCGACGCGGACAAGGCGTACAGGGTTGTGACATAGGTGTGCACGCCGGCGGGCGGGCAGGGCCCGTTGTAGCGAGCGCGGCCGAAGTCATTGCGCCCGTGGCGGGCACCATCGGGCAGCGGCTCGCCGAGCGACATTGCGCCGGCGGGGATGCCGACGACGACCCAATGGACAAAGCCACGTGCGTCGGGGTCGTCCATGATCAAAGCCAGCTCGGCTGTCCCAGCCGGGATGCCCACCCAGTTGACGGGCAACTGTAGATCTGGCCCATCGCAAGTGAAGTCGGCCGGGATCGACTCGCCCTCAGCGAAGGCGGGGCTGGTCAACTCGAAAGACATGGCGGGCGTCCTTTCGGGGGCAGGGCTGGGGCTGGCGTGGGGATCGGTTGGCTGGACTGGCGCAGGCGTCGATGACGGTGTGGGGGTCGGCAGCGGAGGGCTGGACGCGTTGGGTGTCGGACTGACATTGGGAGCCGGACTCGTTGCGGAAGGGGTGCCCGAGCAGGCACCGACAAGAACGAGGATCAACGGCCAGGCCAGCAGTCTCGCTCCCACCGCCCACATGTTCGTGCATGACATGCAATGGTGGCAACAGCAGCACACGAGGGCGAGCATGTACTTGAAGCGCTTCGGCGATCGTTTCCAGGTCCGGCTCGAAAGCGGCGAGCGGGTGGTCGAGTCCCTGGTTGACTGGCTCAAGGCCGAGCAGATCGGCTACGCCGCCGTCAGCGGCCTGGGCGGCGTGCGCCAGGCGACCGTATCGTACTGGAATGCCGAGTCGAAGCTGTACGAGACGCATCAACTGGACGAGCAGATGGAAGTCGTCAGCCTGGTCGGCAACGTGACCATCAGGGAAGGCTCACCCTTCCTTCATGCCCACGTGGGCCTTGGCCGACGTGACCTGTCGATGATCGGTGGCCATCTCAACGATGCCGTCGTCCACCCCCTGCTCGAGCTCTGGCTGCAGCGCGAGGCCGAGGCCGTCCACCGCGCGCTGGACGAGAGTTGCGGGCTGTTCGTGATGCAGTTGCCGGAGTGGCCCTAGCATCCTGTCCGTGGCTACGGATTCGCCAACGATCGGAAGCGGTCGCGTTCTCCACATCAACGTCTCCGGCGGCGGTGTGCCCAAACTGCCTGTCGAAGTGGCCCGCGTGGGGAAGTTGGGAATCGAGGGCGACGCCCATCACGACGTCACCTCGCACGGCGGCCCGCACGCCGCGTTGTGCCTGTTCGGGATCGAGGCGATCGAGCGGCTGCAGACCGAGGGCCATCCGATCGAGCCCGGTGGAGCCGGCGAGAACTTGACCACGATCGGCGTTGAGTGGTCGCGCCTGCCGCTCGGTACGCGCGCGTTGATCGGCGACCAGGTCGAGATCGAGCTGTCGGGCGACGCCGGCCCGTGCAAGACGATCAGCGCCAACTTCAGCGACGGGCGCTTCAGCCGCATGTCGATCGACCTCCATCCCGCCGACAGCCGGATGTACGCGCGCGTGCTGCGCGGGGGCGCGATCCACGCCGGCGATCCGGTCACGATCCTGTCGCCCGCGCCCGGCTCGCGCGCGGTCGATGAGATGCTGCTCGGGCGGCTCGACCGGGCCGAGCTGAAGTCGAGCGTCGCCGCCTGGCGCGCGGCGCTGGAGGCCGGCTACCTGATCGACTTCGTGGCCGACGGCGACCTGGCCATGTCAGCCTCGACCGAGCTGCCCGGGCCGGCCTTCAACCACGCCCTCGGCCTCGCCCAGCGGCCCAACCTGCTGTCGCTGGTGACCGATTTCTACGACGCGCGCCGCACGACCGGCTGGCTGTCGATGGACGAGCCGCCCTGGCCGGACGCTGAATCGTCGCTCGAGCTTGGCGTCTTCGGCGCGGAGCCGTCAGGGGTCGCGGCCGAACCGACGCCGGACGGCGTGACCATCCGCCAGATCGGTCCCGGCGAGACCGACGCGTACGACGCCGTGCGCTCGGGCAACGTGACCGCCGGCGGGCTGACGAGCGGAGCGGCGAATCCCTGGCCCGCTGTCTACAAGCAACTGGCAGGCACGCACAGCCGGCTGCTCTTCGTGGCCGAGTTGGACGGCCGACCGGTCGCCAACGCGTCGCTTCACGTCGCCGGACGGACGGGCTGGCTGCGCGGCGTCCTCGTCGCTCCCGAGGCGCGCGGCCGCGGGATTCAGCGCGCACTCATCGCTGCCCGGGTTCGCGCAGCCGCGGAACGAGGCTGCGACCTGGTCGGCTCGGCCGCCGGGTCGGACACGATCTCCGCCCGGAACCTGGAGCAAATGGGCCTCCGGCGCATTGGCCGGCGCAGCCACTACGAGTACAAACCGGAGGTGGCCCGTGCCGAGCGGTAATGTGTGTCGCGACAAGACTGCCAGCCGGTGCGGAGGTAACTAATGCGTCCCGTCTACGCCCTGTCGGGTGGAGTGTCGAAGTTCGCCAAGGCGCGCCCGGACAAGACCTTCCAGGCGGTGGTCAAGGAGGCCTACGACGATGCCATCGCCGATGTCGGGCTGGACTTCCCCGAGTTCAGCGCGGCGGTTGACGGCTCGGTGGCCTCCTACTTCTCCGACCACTTCACCCGCCAGCTGATGGCCGGCATCATGGCCCAGGACTACCTGGGGCTGTGTCCCCAAGCCCAGCCACCGGGTCGAGGGCGGCGGAGCCACCGGCGGGCTGTGCTTCCAGGAGGCGTGGAAGTCGGTCGCCTCGGGCCACATGGACGTCTGCGTGGCCTATGGCTTCGAGACGATGAGCCATGTCGAGACCTGGAAGGGCAACGAGTTCATCGCCCTGGCCTCCGACGTCTCCTTTGACTATCCCGTGGGCGGCTTCTACTCCGGCTACTACGCCATGATGGTCACGCGGCACATGAAGGAATTCGGCACGACGCGTCGAGCAGATGGCCGCGGTGTCGGTCAAGAACCACATCAACGCCTACCACAACCCCTACGCCCAGAAGCGCAACCGGTACTCGATCGCCGACGTGCGCAACGCACCGATGGTCGCCTGGCCGCTGACCCGCCTCGACATCTGCGTCATGTCTGACGGCGCGGCGGCGGTGATCCTCGCCTCGAGGAGGGGCTGGCCCGGCTGGAGAAGGCGGGCGCCGACATCACGCGCCCGCTGGTCAAGGTGACCGGCATCGGCCGCGGCACGGACGCGATGCGCATGGCCGACCGGCCGCACGTCGATTACGACACGTTCATGCGCGACTACGCCACCGAGCAGGAGAAGGCGTCCGACGAAACGCGCGCCTACTACCGCGACTGTGGGCGCACGGCACCCGCTACCCCGGCGTGCACTCCTTCCGCGCGGGCCGCACCGCGGGCAACATGGCCTACAAGCACGCCGGCATCGCGGACCCGCTGAACGAGCTCGACTTCATCGAGCTGCACGATGCCTACACCTCGAGCGAGATCCAGACCTACGAGGATCTGGGCCTGTGCCGCTACGGCGAGGGCGGGCCGTTCGCCGCTTCGGGCAAGGCGTTCATGCCCGGCATCGACTACGGCCTGGACCTGCCCGACGAGCCGATCCTGTCCGGTGAACCCCTCGGGCGGCCTGATCGCCTGCGGCCACCCGGTGGGCGCCACCGGCCTGATGCAGGCGGTCTTCGCCATCTGGCAGCTGCAGGGCGCAATCGGCCAGCACTTCGGTGATCGCCAAGCTGCAGGTGGCTGATGCCCGCCGGGGCGCCATCCACTCGCACGCCGGCACCGGCACCTACGTCACGGTCAGCATCCTGGAACGGGAGGACTAGAGGGATGGCCAAGCTACCCCGCCGCCGGGAAGAGAAGCTGGGCGGCTAGATCGTGCACGGCGTGCCGTTCCCGATCGAGACCACGCCCGACGCCCTTGCGTCGCTCAAGCGGATGACGCCGCTGCAGGTCGAGCAGGAATACTCGATCAAGTACCTGCACTCGTATGGACAGGACAGCCCCTGGTTTGCCGCGCTCAGCAATCGCCGGCTGCTGGGCACGCGCGATGGCAAGACCGGCTACACCTACGCCACGCCGCGCGGTCATGACATGGCCACCGGGCAGGAGACCGACTGGGTCGACCTGACCGGCCGCACCGCCCGCGTCCACGCCTTCACCGTGTGCGAGTTCGGGTCGGAGGAGTTCCTGCCCGAGACCCCGTACGTGCTGGCGCTGGTCGAGTTCGAGGGCGTGGACACGCTCTTCCTGACCCGGCTCATGGGAGTCGACCCCGTGACGCCATCGCTCGACTGGATCGGCATGGAGGTCACGCCCGAGTTCCTGCGCAACAGCAAGCTCAAGCCGACCGACGTCTACTTTGTGCCGGCCGGCGCAGCAGTGTCAGCGGAGTAGCCCGGCCGCAGCCGCTCGAACACCTCCGCTTGGCCGCCCAGAGGGTCTGGCGGCCGATCTGACCCGCCCGCGGGGACCGGTTTGACGCTCGCTTTTGCTACCATCGGAACGATGCCCGGTCGAGTCCCGGCTGGCTTCAGGGAGCAATGGACAGCGTCGTACTACTGCTCAACTCGGACTACGAGCCGCTCAACGTCTGCAACATCAGGCGCGCGTTCCGCCTCGTCTTCGGCGAGAAGGCGGAAGTAATCCAGTACGACCACACCGAGATCCGCACCGCAACCGAGATCTTTCGCGCTCCCAGCGTCATCCGCCTGCATCACCGCATCAAGCGGCCGCGCCCGCGTGTGCGGCTGTCGCGGCGCGAGATCTTCGTGCGCGACAAGCACACCTGCCAGTACTGCGGCGCCCAGACGCACGACCTGACGCTGGACCACGTCATCCCGCGCCATCGCGGCGGCGTGCACACCTGGGACAACCTGGTCACGGCGTGCAAGCACTGCAACCATCGCAAGGGCGGTCGCCTGGTCGACGAGGCGCGCATGCGCCTCCTGCGCCCACCGTTCGAGCCGCGCTGCGATGTCTACACGCTCTTCACGCCGTACCTTGCCGACCCGCGCAACGAGGCCTGGCGCGACTACCTGTTCCTCGGCAACAACTGAGCGACCGAGCGTGAGCTCGATGGCGCCCATGGCTCCGGTCAGCATGCCGCCCCTTGTGCGCGACGTCCTGGCCACGCTGTGGCGCCACGGCCACGCCGCGTACCTCGTCGGCGGCGGCGTGCGCGACGCGCTGCTCGGTCGGGCGATCAAGGACTGGGACGTGGCCACCGATGCTCTGCCCGAGCGGATCGTGCAGCTCTTCCCGAGCGGCCGCTACGAGAACCGCTTCGGCACGGTCACCGTGCCCGACGCCACGCTCGACATCGAGGTGACCACCTTCCGGCGCGACCATCGCTACGCCGATCATCGGCGACCCGACTCGGTCACCTTCAGCGCCGACGTTGGCGAGGACCTGGCGCGGCGCGACTTCACCGTCAACGCCATCGCCTGGGGTCGTCCGGCCGGCGCCGACGGGACCGCCGACAGCGCCGGCTCGTGGGTCGATCCGACCGGCGGCCTGGCTGATCTCGATGCCCGCCGGCTGCGCGCCGTGGGCGACGCCAGGCTGTCCGTTTCGACGAGGATGCGCTGCGCCTGCTGCGCGCCGCCCGCCTGGCGGCCCAGCTGGGCTTCGAGATCGAGCCCGCCACGCGCCGGGCGATGACCCACACGGCCGACACGGTGCGCTGGGTCTCGAGCGAGCGGATCGGCGACGAGCTGCGCCGGACGATCGAGTCGGATCCGCCTTCGACCGGGTTGGCGATCCTGGCCGACACGGGCGTCCTGGAGCACGCCCTGCCCGAGCTGGCCGCCCAGCGCGGCGTGGCCCAGGACAAGGTGCCCGGGCTCGACCTGTGGGCGCACTGCCTGGCCACGCTCGATGCTGCGGCGGCGCTCGACCCGGCCAACGCAGGCCTGCGCCTGGCCGCGCTGCTCCATGACATCGGCAAGCCGGCCACGTTCTCTGACGGCCGCTTCATCGGCCACGACGCGGAGGGCGCGCGGCTGGCCGAGCAGCTGCTTGCACGCCTCGGCTTCGCGCGTCGCGAAGTGGAGCGGGTCGTGGCGCTGGTCCGCCAGCACATGTTCAGCTACGAGCCGCGCTGGAGCGGCGCCGCGGTGCGCCGCTTCATTCGGCGGGTCGGGCGCGAGCTGGTTGACGACCTGCTCAACCTGCGCGCCGCGGACAACGTCGGCAGCGGCCTCGAGCCGGACGCGGGCCACCTCGACGAGCTGCGCCGGCGCATCCACGCCGAGCTCGACGCCGGGGTACCGCTCAGCCTGCGCGAGCTGGCGGTCGGCGGCGACGACCTGGTCGCGGAGCTCGGCCTGCGCCCCGGTCCGCAGATCGGCGAGCTGCTCGAACGGCTGCTCGGCGCGACGCTCGTCGATCCCTCGCTCAACAGGCGCGACGTCCTGCTCAAACAGGCCCGGACGTGGGCGAACAGCCCGGCGAGCGGCCAATGATCGAGGCACTGCTGCAGGCCGAGCGGCTACTCGTGCACGGCATGGTCGACCAGGCCGAGCAGATCTATGCCAGCGCGATCGAATTGGATCCGCGCAACGCCATCGCCGCGGTCGGCTTGGCACGCGTCGCGCTCGAGCGGGGCGATGACGAGCTGGCCTACCACCGAGCGCGCACGGCGCTCGAGATCGATCCCCAGAACGCGGCCGCGCTGCGCCTGTCCGCCCGTCTGGCCGAGATCTTCGCCGCGCGCGGCGCGAGCGGAGCTGGGCGCGGGCCCGAGCGCCCGGCCGATGGCGCAGTGCCGGCCGCAGCCGAGGCCCGACCGTCAGAGCAGGCCGTATTCACGCGCAACCCGTCGATGGCCGACCGTCTGCGGATGGAGCAGCAGCCCACGCCGCCCGAAAGCTCGCCCACGCCGCCCGAAAGCTCGCCCACGCCGCCCGAAGCCGCGCCCCCGCCCGTCCGCCGACCGGGCCTGCTGCGTCGGCTGCTGGGCGAGTGACAATGCGGCGATGAGGATCCTGGTCACCGGCGGCGCCGGATACGTCGGCAGCACGACCGCTCAGCGCCTGGCCGAAGCGGGCCACAGCGTGACCGTGCTCGACTCGCTCTTCCGCGGTTACCGGGCCGCCGTGCCCGATGGCGCGGAGCTGGTCGTGGGCGACATCGGCGACAGGCGGCTGGTCGAGCAGACGTTGCGCGATCGGGCGATCGAGGCCGTCCTGCACTGTGCCGGCCGCGCGCTGGTCGGCGAATCGGTCGCCCAGCCCGAGCTCTACTACCGCGACAACGTAGTCGCCGGTCAGGTGCTGCTCGACGCCATGCGTGCCGCGGGCGTCGGCCGGATTGCCTTCTCCTCGAGCGCCGGCGTGTACGGCGCGCCCGAAACGTCACCGATCGAGGAAGACCACCCGATGCGACCGGTCAACCCGTACGGCGACACCAAGCGCGCGTTCGAGGGCATGCTCGATTGGTACACGCGGGCGTACGACATGGCCGCCGTGTCGCTGCGCTACTTCAACGTCGCCGGCGCGACCGAGCAGCGCGGCGAGGATCACCGGCCCGAGACGCACCTCATCCCCAACCTGCTGGCCAGCGTGCTCGGCGGTCCGCCGCTGACCGTCTTCGGCACCGACTACCCGACGCCCGACGGCACGTGTGTGCGCGACTACATCCACGTCGACGACCTGGCTGACGCTCACGCAGCGGCGCTCGAGCTGACCGCGGGCATGCGCGCCAGGCACCTCGCGTACAACCTAGGCTCAGGCTCGGGTTTCAGCGTGCTCGAGGTGATCAGCGTCGCCGAAGCCGTCGTCGGCCGGGCCGTGCCGCGCACTTTGGCCGGCCGGCGCGAAGGCGATCCGCCAGTACTCGTGGCCAGCAACGGGCGCGCCCGCGAGGTGCTCGGCTGGCAGCCGCGGCGCGGGACGCTGGCCGAGATGATCGGCTCGGCCTGGCGCTGGCGGAAGAGCCACCCCCAGGGTTACGGCGGGTCGGCCCAACTGCCGGACGAGGCGTAGAGTCGAAGGGATGAAAGTGAAGGACTCCGAGCGCATCCCGACCGATCCGCGCGAGTGGCGACCGCAGGTCATTCACCGCGGTCGCTTCGTGCCCGAGATCACCGATCCGATCATCGAACCGCTGTGGAGCGGGACTCGGGTGATCGCCCACTACCGCGACTCGATCAGCAGTGACGAGTGGGGCTCGGTCGACGTGCTCGACGAGTACGGCAACGACGCGAGCGAGGCGGCGCCGATCGCGCTCGACCATCTGCGCCGCTCCATCCGCGCCAACGAGGCGGTGATCGATGGGATCATCACCACCCAGGCGACGGTCGGTGGCGAAGGCACGGCGGTGGTCGTCTTCGCCCAGACGCAGCCGCTCAGACGGATGTTCGTGGGCGGGCCGGAATCGGACATCAAGTTCGCCGCGCCGAAGGGCCATGGGCGCCATGGTGAGCCGAGCTTCGTGGCGCTCGACCTGCTCAGTCTTGACGGCCAGACGCTGTTCGACGTGCCGCTGCTCGAGCGCAAGCGTGTGCTCGAGGGCGTGATCGAGCAGAGCGAGCTGGTCCGGGTCTCGCCCTGGGTCCGGCCGCCGCTGCGCCAATGGTTCAGCTCGTGGCGCAGCGCCGGCTTCAAGGGCCTGATCATGAAGGCCTCCAACAGCCGCTATGCGCCGGGCGGCGAGACGACCCAGTGGGTTGTCGTCGACCGGATGCCCCGCCACTGAACTTGGGCAGGAGCTGGCCGCTGGTCGTGCGCCGGGCGCTTCCGGACGACGAAGAGGCGGTGCTGGGCTTCGCTACCCGGACGTGGAACGGCTGGGACTACATGCCCCAGGCCTGGCCGCGCTGGCTCGCGGCGGACGACGGCGTCATGCTCGTCGGCCTGCCCGGCGCGCCGAGCGACGGCTCAGCGGCGCTCGATGCCGATGGAGCGCCACTGCCCGCCGACCAGCCGGTGACCGTCGTCCGCGTCGCGTTCACCGCGCCGGGTGAGGCGTGGCTGGAGGGCATCCGCGTCGATCCGCGTGTCCGCGGCCTGGACGTGGCGACCGACCTCCAGATCGCCGAACTGCACTGGGCAGCGGCCAACGGGGCAACGATCGTGCGCTACGCCACCAGCGCGCGCAACGAGGCGTCCCACCGGCTCGGCGCGCGCGGCGGCTTCGAACTGCTGACCACGCTGCACGCCCACTGGTGGAGCGCGACAGGCGAACAGGACACCGACGATCGTTCGCCGAGCGGCTTCCTGCCCGAGGTCCAGGCCGCGGCGACGGCGCGCCGCGCGGCGCTGCTCACGCAGCTCGGGCGCGCGCGGCTGGTCGCCCCCGTCGCCGAAGCGCACCGGCTGTGGCAGCAGATCAGCGACGACCCGAGCTTCATAGCCGCCGCGCGCCTGTACGAAGCGCGGCCGTGGGCGATGGAGGAGCTCAGCGAGCCGAAGTTCCTGGCCCATCTTGAGCGCGGCGAGGTGCTGCGCAAGGGAGCCGCGCTGGCGATCATGCTCCGCGAGCTGCCCGCGGCCGAAGACGCCGCGCTGCGCTTTGCCGTCCTCACCGGCGACGGTGCATCTGCCCTCGACCTGATCGAGACTGTCCGCCGGCGGGCCGACGAATCGATCCGTTTTCGGGTGGCCGACGGCGCACCGCTGATGGCCGGCCACGAGGAGTCCTTCCGCCAGGCCGGCTACGTCTTCCCGGAGTGGGCGATGCACATCCTGTGGCGGCCGATTGGCGCCGCCCACCCGCCGCCCCAGCCCCTTCCCGGGCGGCTCGTGCTGGCCGACCCGCCGGTCGCCCTTCACTCCCCCGGCCTGATCGCGTAAGGTGAGGACGATGTCCCTGCCGGCCCTGCCCAAGGCAATCCGTGACGCGGTGGCGCGGCTGGGCAGCGCGGACATCATGGTCGGCATCCCCTCGTTCAAGAACGCGGCCACGATCGGCTACGTCGCGCGCGCGGCGCAGGCCGGGCTGGTCCAGTACTTCGCCGACCTCCGGCCGGTGCTGGTCAACGCCGACGCCGGCTCGTCCGACGGAACGCAGCGGGTGGTGATCGAGACCGAGCCGCCCGACTACATCGAGCGCATCCTGCTCACCCGGCCGCGCAATCGGCTGCAGCGGCTCAGCCTGACCTACCCTGAGGTCGACGGCGTGGGCGGCAAGGGCGCGGCCCTGCGCACCATCTTCCAGATCGCCGACGCGCTCAAGGTCGAGGCGCTGGTGGTGGTCGACTCCGACCTGCGTTCGATCGTGCCCGAGTGGATCGAGCTGCTCGCCGGACCTATCCACAAGGGGGGCTTCGACTTCGTCGCCCCGCTCTACTCGCGCTTCAAATACGACGGCACGATCACCAACACAGTCACCTACCCGCTCACGCGGGCGCTGTACGGGCTGCGCATTCGCCAGCCGATCGGCGGTGACTTCGGCGTCAGCGGCGATCTGGTTCGGCACTACCTGAAACAGACCGACTGGGACGCTGACGTGAGCAAGTTCGGCGTCGACATCTGGATGACGACCAAGGCGATCAGCGGCGGCTTCGCCGTCTGCCAGACACGCCTGGGAGCCAAGATCCACGACCCCAAGGATCCGGGTGCCGACCTGGGGCCGATGTTCAGCCAGGTCGTGGCCACGTTGCTGCGGCTGACCGAAAGCGCATGCAGCGCGCTGGCTCGACGTGCGCCGCTCGCATGACGTGCCGGCCTACGGGTTCGAGCGCATCATCGAGCCGCCGCCGCTCCAGGTGGACAGCGCGCGGCTGCTCGAGGAGTTCGCCAAGGGTCGCCTCACCGTCGGCGAGGAGTGGCAGGCTACGCTGGCGCCGGCCAGCCTGGAGACCGTCATCGCCCTGTCCGAGGAAGCCGGACAAGTGCTCGAGGAGGCACTGCGCGCCGATACGCCGACGACTATCGACGAGGCGGCGTTCAACATGCCCGATGAGACCTGGGCACGCGTCGTGTTCGACATGGCCGTCGCCCACCATGCGCGGGTGCTGCCGCTCGAGCGGCTGGTGGCCGCACTCGTGCCGCTCTACTTCGGTCGCGTGGCGAGCTTGATCTTCGAGACGCGCGCGCTCACAACGGACCAGGCCGAGGCCTTTGTCGAGCGCCAGGCGCGCGCCTTCGAGCTGGCCAAGCCGTACTTCATCGAGCGCTGGAACCAGGTCGCGCCGCCACAGCCGGCCCGCAAGGCCGGCGCCAAGCGATGAGCCCGCGCAGCAAGCTGCCCAAGCGGATCCTGCTGCCGCTGGCCAACCCGCGCACGGCGGCCGACCTGGTGCGCATCGCGGCGGCGCTGATGCAGCACGACGGCTCGCTCACGGCGCTGGGCATTGTCGAAGTACCAGAGGGCATGCCGCTCTCTGAAGGTGCCACCCGGGCGCGCCAGGCGCGCCGGCTGTTGCAGCAGGTGCTCGAGTTCGCGCCGGCCGGGATTGAGCTGCGCACGATCGTGCGCATCGGCCGCCGCGCCGCAGAGGGCATCGTCGAGCTGGCCGCCGAAGAGGAAGCCGACCTGATCATGTTCGGCTGGGGTGGCCGGGCGGGCGGCAAGGCAAGCAGCGAGGCGGTCTTCTCGCCGACGATCGACGAGGTCGTGCGTGACGCGCCGTGCAATATCGCCGTGGTCAAGCAGCGCGGCATCAAGGACGTGCGGCGCATCCTGACGCCAGTCCGGGGCGGGCCGCATGCCGAGCTGGCGCTGGCCTACGCAGCGGCGCTGGGGCGCCATTTCGACGCCGCCGTCGAGGTCATGCACGTCGTCCCGCCCGACATCAGCCCCGTTGTTCGAGCGCAGGCCGAGCGCGCCCTGGCGACCTTCGTCAAACAGACACGGCGGCGACCCGGCCCGGCCCCTGCTGGTCGATGGCGACGACGTCGGCGACGCCATCGTGCGTGAAGCGGAGAGCTCACAGCTGGTGGTCATGGGCGCGGCGGCGATGACGCCGCTCGACAGTGCCCAGGGCGAGCGCGCACTGTTCGGCGTGCTGCCCGAGACGGTTGTCCGGCGCGCTCGGCCCTCGGTCATCGTGGTCAAGACGCGCGAGCCGATCAGCAGCCAGACGTTCGAGCGCCGGGCCGAGCAGGCCGAGACGCTCGAAGCGGCCGACCGCGCGGCCGAGCAGGGCCGCAGCGTCCGGGTGCGTGTCGATCGCTGGTTCGCGGAGTCGAACTACCACCACGCGGAATTCGGCGACCTGGACCGCCTGGTCCAGCTGAAACAGAAACAGGGCCTGACCATCAGCGCCATCCTGCCCACGCTCAACGAGGCGGCGACGATCGGACCCATCGTCCGCGCCGCGCGGCGCGAGCTGATGGAGAAGGTGCCGCTGCTCGACGAGCTGCTGGTGATCGACTCCGACTCGGACGACGACACGCGCTCGATCGCCGAGGCGGAGGGTGCGCGGGTGGTCTGTCCACTCGCACGTGCTGCCGCGCTACGGCAGCGTACCGGGGCAAGGGCGAGGCGCTCTGGAAGAGCCTGTACGAGACGAGCGGTGACCTGGTCGTCTGGTCGGACACGGACATCCGTCGATTGGCACCCGCGCTTCATCTACGGCACCCTTGGGCCGCTGCTGGTCGAGCCGCGCATCGGCTATGTCAAGGCCTACTACCAGCGGCCGATCGTGGAGGCCGGCCAGCTCAAGGAGGGTGGCGGCGGACGGGTAACCGAGCTCGTCGCGCGCCCGCTGATCAACCTGTTCTTTCCCGAGTTGTCGGGCTTCATCCAACCGCTCGCGGGCGAGTACGCCGGTCGGCGCGTGGACCTCGAGCAGATCCCGTTCTTCACCGGCTATGCGGTCGAGATCGGCCATCTGATTGATCTCGCCGAGCGGCGCGACCTGGACGGCCTCGGCCAGGTCGACCTCGACATCCGCATCCACCGCAACCAGGAGCTCGAAGGGCTATCGCGGATGAGCTTCGTCATCCTCCAGGCAGTCATGAAGCGGCTCGCTGAGCGGCGCAAGGCGCGCCTGTTCGCCGACCTCGGCTCGAGCATCAAGCTGCCCCGCTCGGGCCTCAACACGCTGTCGCTCGAGGTGATCGAGCTGGCCGACCAGGAGCGGCCACCGATGATCCGCATCCCCGAGTACCTCGAACGCCGGGCGGAACGCGCCAAGCCCGCCTGAGGCGACCGAGCGCCCGCCGTGCACGTCCTGATCGCGCCCGACTCGTTCAAGGGATCGCTCGATCCGACCGCAGTCGCGCAGGCCATCGCGGACGGCTGGCGGCGCGGCCGGCCGCTCGACGAGATCCGCCTCATCCCCCTCGCCGATGGCGGCGAGGGCACGCTCGAGGCGATCAAGGCCTCGCGCACGAACTGGCAGGAGCTGCCCGTCCACGCCCGCGACCCACTGGGCCGGCCGCTGCGCGCGACGTTCCTGCGCCGCGACGACGCGGGCGCTGGTCGAAATGGCGTCGGCCTCAGGTCTGTCGCGGGTGGCCGCTGCGCAACGCGACGCGTTGGCCGCGTCGACATTCGGCACCGGCCAGGTGCTGGCTGCGGCAATCGGGCTGGGCGTGCGCCGGGTGACCCTCGGACTCGGGGGGCAGCGCCACGACCGACGGCGGCGCCGGCCTGCTGACCGCGCTCGGTGCGCGCCTCATGGATGCCGCGGGCCACGACCTGCCCGCTGGCGGCGGCGCCCTCGCCGACCTGGCGCGGGTGAAGCTCGACGGGCTGGCCGCGGTGCTCGGCGAGGTGCACCTGACGGTTGCCTCGGACGTCACCAATCCGCTGCTGGGTGAGCGGGGAGCGGCCGCGACCTACGGCCGGCAGAAGGGCGCCGACGAGCAGCAGGTGGCGGCTCTCGACGCCAACCTGGCCCACTATGCCGACCTGCTCGAGACGGCCGCCGGCCGCCCGATCCGCGAGGTGCCCGGCGCCGGCGCGGCAGGCGGAACGACGGCCGGCCTGCTGGCCATCGCCGACCGGTTCGCGTCGTTCGAGATCCGGCCCGGCGTAGAGGTGGTGATGGAGCTGACCGGCTTCGAGGCGGCGCTGGCGACCTCGGACCTGGTGCTGACCGGCGAGGGCCGGGTTGACGAGCAGACCGGCTTCGGCAAGACGGCCCAGGGTGTCGCCCGCCGCGCCCAGTCGGCCGGGGTGCGCTGCATCTGCTTCGGCGGCGGTGTTCTGCCCGCGGGGATCGTGGCGCTCGCCGCGCTGGGCGCGATCGTCGTGCCGGTCATCGAGCAGCCAATGTCGATCGAGGAAGCGATGACTGCCGGTGCGCCGCCGCTGGTCCGCGCGGCCGAACGCACGGCGCGCCTGGTGGGCCTGTTCGGTGCTCCGCGCTGATGCCGGTCGTCAGGGCCGGCCGCCGGCCGCCGGCGAAGAAGCGCCGCCCGCCCAACCCCGTTCTGGCCTGGACGCGGCGCCTGGCGCGCCAGCGACCTGAGCTGATGCCCGACACGCTCGGCGCGCTGCAGCAGATGTACGGCACCCCACTCTGGCAGCGCGTGCACGACCCGACCAGCGAACTGGTGCTGACGATCCTCTCCCAGAACAGCGCCGACGTGAACGCCGAGCGCGCTTTTGACCTGCTGTGCGAGCGCTGGCCCACGCAGACGGCGGCCGGCGCGCCGGCCGCGGGTGGCGGCGCGCCGACCGGCCTGGTCAATCGGCCGGGCTGGGGTGGGAAAGGGATCGGCGAGGCGCGGGCCGACTGGGCCGCGGTCGAGCATGCCGAGCCGGGTGTCCTGGTCGACGTCATCCGGCCGGGCGGGCTGGCACCCCAGAAGGCGCCGCGCATCCAAGCTTCGCTGAGCCGCGTCCGCGCCGAGCGCGGCGACTACTCGCTCGAGTTCCTGGGCGAGACGGCGCCAGCCGCGGCGCTGGCCTGGCTGACCCAGATCCCGGGCGTCGGCCGCAAGACCGCGTCGGTCGTGCTGCTGTTCTCCTTCGGCATGGCGCTGATGCCGGTCGATCGACACGTCGAGCGAGTGTCGAAGCGGATCGGCCTGATCCCGCCCAAGGCGACCGCGGAACAGGCGCACGACCTGCTCCAGGCGCAGCTGCCCGACGGCCGGGTCCACGAGGCGCACGTCAACCTGATCACGCACGGCCGCCAGACGTGTCACGCGTTGCGGCCGGCGTGCCTGCGCTGCGCCGTCGCGCCGCGTTGCCGCTACCTCGACCCGAAGGCGCCCTGACTGGGGGTCAAACGCTCAGGAGCGCGAGCAGCGTGGCGGCACCCAGGATGGCCAAGACCAGCAGGGCCAGAAGCGCGGCGCGTGGCTGAAGAGGGCGCAGCTCGAAGAAGGTCACCAGGAGGCCGACGGCAGGGGTGACCAGCAGCAGCACGACGCCCAGCGCGGAAACCAGCCGCGCCTCCGCCGGCCGCTGGGCCACGGTCAGCAGGAAGGCAACCGTCAGCAGGGCGGCCGACAGCAGGGCGCCATAGGTCAGGGCGCGCGCGGTGCCGGCGACCGGTGGCCGGTCGATCACGTCGGGCTCGCCGCGCGCAGCAGCATCTGCAGCGCGAAGAAGGCGGCCACGGCCACGAACAGCAGCGCCAGCGCCTGGTGGGGCACACGGTGCGAAAGGCGTGCGCCGGCGCGCGCGCCGATGAACATGCCCACGACCGTTGGCGCGGCCAGTAACGGATCGATCTCGCCGCGGCTGAAGTAGAGCACGGCGCTGGCCGCCGCCGTGGCGCCGAGCATGTACGTGCTGGTCGTCGTCGCCACGCGAATGGGGATGCCCATCAGCACGTTCATGGTCGGCACGTTGACCACGCCGCCGCCAATGCCGAGCAGGCCCGACAACGCGCCGGCGCCGATCGACACCAGCGCGCCGGGGCCAACGTTGCGCGCGCGGTAGGCCACCTCGTGGCCCGTTGTCGGCTCGACGTAGCTCCAGTCGAACTCGAGCCGGCCCGGCTCGTCGATCAACTCCGCCACCTGCGTGCTGCGGCTGCGCAGCATCTGCACCGCCACGGCAACGAGCACGACGCCGAAGATGCCGCTCAGCACGCGCCCGTCGAGCAGCCCGGCGGTGTAGCCGCCAGCCATGCCGCCCAACGCGGTGGCACCGAGCAGCGTCAGGGCCAGCCGGCGGTCGGCCAGGCCGCTGGTCAGGTATGAGGCCGAGGCGGTGGTCGAAACGGCGATAACGCCGAGCAGGCTGACCGCGATCGCCACGTGTACCTCGACGCCCAGGGCGATCGTCAGCAGCGGGACGAAGATCAGCCCGCCGCCGATGCCCACCAGCGCGCCGAATGCGCCGGCCCCGATCGCGGCCACAAAGGCGATCAGTTCGGGAGTGATCACGTGTGCCCATTATGGCCGCGCGGAGACGGCTACGATCGGCGTGTGGAAGAGGCAGGCAGGCGCGGTCCGCTGGCTGGCCTGCGCGTGCTCGAGCTGTCGACCGTTCTGGCCGGGCCGTACTGCGCGATGATGCTGGGCGACCTGGGCGCCGACGTGATCAAGGTCGAGCCTCTCGAAGGCGATGCCACACGTGGCTACGGCCCGCCGTGGATCGGCCCCGCGGAAGTCGGCGGCGAGCGCGTCGCGGCCTACTTCCTGTCGGTCAACCGCAACAAGCGCAGCCTGCGCCTCGACCTGCGCCGGCCGCAGGGGCGCGCGGTGGTCGGCCGGCTGATCGGTCGGTCGGACGTGCTGGTCGAGAACTTCCGCCCCGGCGCGCTCGATAGGCTGGGCCTCGACGACGCGGCCCTGGGCGAGATCAACCCGCGCCTGGTTCACCTGTCGATCACCGGCTACGGGCCGGACGGACCGGACGCCGCCAAGCCGGGCTATGACTTCGTCGCCCAGGCCGTGGGTGGCCTGATGTCGATCACCGGCTTCCCGGGCGAGGAGGGCGGCCAGCCGACCAAGCTCGGGGTGGCGATCACCGACATCGTCACCGGCCTGCTCGGGGCAGTCGGGGTGTTGGCCGCGTTGCGCTCGGGGGTCGGCCAACGGATCGACGTGTCGCTCCTCGAAGCGACGCTGTCGATGCTCATCAACCAGGCCCAGAACGCGTTCGCCAGCGGCGAGCAGCCCGCCCGACGGGGCAACGCCCACCCCAACATCGTGCCCTACGAGACGTTCACGACCGCCGACGGCGAGATCGCCGTGGCGGTCGGCAGCGAACGGCAGTGGCCGCGGCTGTGCGCGGCGCTCGAGCTGGACGATCTGGCGGTCGATCCGCGCTTCACCGATAACGACGCGCGGGTGCGCTATCGCGACGAGCTCCGGCCGATCCTCGCCGGGCGATTCGCGGAGGCCGACAGCGCCCACTGGCTGCGGCTGCTCGACGAGGCCGGCGTGCCCAGCGGCCCGGTCAACGATGTGCTGGCTGCCTTCAACCAGCCCCAGGCGGTGGCGCGCGAGATGCGCGTGTCGGTCGACCATCCGGTGCTCGGCGCGATGCCCCAGATCGGCCTGCCCTACAAGCTGTCGGCCACGCCGGCCGCCATCCGAACGGCGCCGCCGTTGTTGGGCGAGCATTCGGCCGAGATCCTGGCCGAGCTCGGCTACGACGACACGGCGGTCGCCGAGCTGCGCGAGGGCGGCGTGATCTGACCGTCCCCCGGAGGCGCCAGACGGCCTTGCTAGACTAGGTGCGCGCCGACATTCCCGCCGCCTTAGCTCAGTGGTAGAGCAGTTGTTTCGTAAACAACAGGTCCAGGGTTCGAATCCCTGAGGCGGCTCCACACTCCCGGAGCGGCATGACAGGGCGGATGGGACGCACCGTTGATGAAGACGCTCGTCATCCTCAATGAACCCGCCTACGGCAACGAGCGGACCTACGACGGGCTCACGTTCTGATGTCGGGACGGACGGTCCTCGTCCTGGGCGGTGGGGTCGGCGGGCTGGTCGCCGCCAATGAGCTCCGCCGGCGGCTCGAACCGTCGGATCGGGTCGTCCTCATCGAGCGCGAGCATCGGCACCTCTTCCAACCCTCGCTCCTGTGGCTGATGGTCGGCCGCCGCCGGCGCGACCAGATCGAGCGACCCCTCCGCGAGCTCCTCGATCGTCACGTCGAGCTCGTCGAGGCCGAGGTCAACTCGATCGACCCGGCGGCCCGCCGCATCGAGACGACAGCCGGGGATTTCGCCGGCGATGCCGTCGTCGTCGCCCTCGGGGCAGAGCCGGACCTCGATGCCATCCCGGGTTACCGCGAAGCCGCGCTCAGCTTCTTCTCGCCCGAGGGAGCCGCTGCCTGCGCGCGGGCGCTCGACTCGTTTGCGGGCGGCCGCGTCGTTGTCGCCGTCGCTGCCCTCCCCTACAAGTGCCCCGCCGCGCCCTACGAGGCGGCTCTCCTGCTCGATGACGAACTGCGCCGCCGGGGCCTGCGGGAGCGCTGCGAGATCGACGTCTACAGCCCGGAGCCTGCGCCGATGCCAGTCGCGGGCCCGGCGATGGGCGCGGCCGTCATCGGCCTCCTCGGAGAGAAGGGGATCCGCTTCCATCCCGGAAGCGGCGTCGAGCGCTTCGAGCCGGACAGCCAAGAGGTCGTCCTGGCGGATGGCGGTCGCGTCGGCTATGACCTCCTCGCCGGCGTCCCACCCCATCGCGCACCAGCGGTGGTGCGTGAGTCCGCGCTTGCCGGCGACACGGGCTGGGTAGCGGTTGACCGCGCGACCCTCGAAACCCGTCACTTGGGCGTCCACGCGATCGGCGACGTGACGACAATCACGCTCGCGAACGGCAAGCCCCTTCCACGCGCCGGCGTCTTCGCCCACAGCGAGGGCCTCGTCGTCGCGCGCAGGATTGCCGCCACGTTGGCCGAGCGCCAGGCTCGGGACACCTTTGACGGTATCGGCTACTGCT
The DNA here is from genome assembly GCA_963704145.1 of uncultured Chloroflexia bacterium. Classification (GTDB taxonomy): domain Bacteria; phylum Chloroflexota; class Limnocylindria; order Limnocylindrales; family CSP1-4; genus JALYGJ01. The sequence goes on along the minus strand of CAVPHB010000006.1, from coordinate 280,457 downwards.
GGGTCGAGTCCGGGGCGGGACGCGCGGCCTTCGCCAGCGGAGAGTTCTTCGCCGAGCCGGACCCAACGCTTGCCCTCCGAGCGCCTGGGCGGTCGTGGCACGCCGGCAAGGTGCTCTTCGAGCGCTCGTGGATCGGCGGTCGCCTGGAGCGGCGACTGGCGCGCGCGGGACTCGCCGTCGGCAGCCGCCTCGTCGGGCTACCGGCGACCACCTGAGGGGCGACCCCACACGACGGACAGGTTCGAACCGCTCCGAATGCCTGGTCCCCCCGATTCACCCCCCAGACACGAATTGAGCGTGGACACCAGGGCACCACACGCTGTTTCGTAAACAGCAGGTCCTCGGTTCAAATCCGAGTGTCGGCTCCACTTCTTCCAACACGAAGTGACGCCTAGTGCCGTCATCGGACTGAGGCACGCCAACAAGGCGGTTCTGCCCCGAACGTTAGGCGAGGGCTAGGTTCGGTTCAGTCGAGCCTACGTCCGGCTTCGGCTAACTGTCGTGCTCGGACCGGCGGCGCTGTCGTGGCCCGGTCAGGTCGGTCGCTACGACGATGTGGAGATCAGCGCCCGGCTGACCGCTGATGTGCGTCGGGGGCCAGGACGCCCGCGCGGGACCGCGTCGCTCCGGCAGGCGTGGTTCGAGGCGTGCCGCCGTCCGCATGACCCGTCGGGACGCCCGCCATTCGGTCGACCTCGCCTGGATGATCACCGCAGCGCACCTAGCGGCCACTGTCCGGCTGGATGTTCACGTGGGTGCGCACGCGGGCCAAGACAGGGCGGTCCTGCCTGGCCGTTGAGTGCGCCCAGATGCGCATTTGGCCGCTGTGTGTCCGTTATGACTCGCAGCGCGCACATCGAGGCACTAGCCGGAGATGTCCGCGATCAGGAAACAGGTGGGTTGCGCGGCAGGCAGCATCAGCCCGCCGGCGCGACGAGGGTCATCTGCGGCTCACCTGCAGCGTTGAGGCCGGTCTGGCCGATGACGCACGCCCCGCCGCGAACGTCGCCGTTGTTGTTGGGCCGTGGAACGGGGCGCAACGGCCTGGCGCGCGGCGGCTCCGGTGTCGATTGGTGGTCACGGCTCCGACGATAGCAGCAGACCCAGCTCGCGCCGAGCGCGTCCCCTTACCCTGCACTGATGCACCCGCGCATCTGCCTGGCCACCTGCGCCGCCCTGCCCGAGCTCGATCCCGACGATCAGCTGCTGCTCGCGCCGCTGCGCGAGCGTGGAGCGGAGGTAGCAGCGGCGATCTGGGACGACGCGGCCGTCGATTGGGCCGCTTTCGACCTGGTCGTGATCCGCAACACCTGGGACTACACCAGCCGGCGCGACGAGTTCGTGCACTGGGCGAAGTCGGTGCCGCGGCTGGTCAATCCGGCCGACGTGATCGCCTGGAACACGGACAAGCGCTACCTGGCCGATCTGGCCGCGGCCGGTCTGCCGGTCGTGCCGACGACGTGGATCTCAGACGAGTTGCACGAGCTTCCTGCGCGCGGGATGCATGTGCTCAAGCCGGCGATCGGCGCCGGATCGCTCGACGCAGCGCGCTTCAACCTCCACGACGCGCGCGAGGCCGTGCTCGCCCGCGCCCACGCCGCGCGCCTGATCGCCGCGGGCCAGGCGGTGATGGTCCAGCCATACATCGAATCGGTCGACGAGCTCGGCGAGACCGGCCTGATCTTCATCGGCGGCGTCTTCAGCCACGCGATGACCAGGGGGGCCATGCTCAACGCCGAGCGCGGGCTGGAGGCGGGCGGTCTGTACAAATCAGAGACCATCGCGTCGCGCATCCCCAGCGCGGCCGAGCTGGAGCTAGCCACCCACGCGCTGGACGCCGTGCCGGGCGGCGCCGGTCGTCTGGCCTACGCCCGCGTCGATCTGGTGCTCGGGCCTGACGGCGCGCCGCTGATCATCGAGCTCGAGCTGACCGAGCCTTCGCTGTTCATGGCCACGGCGCCGGGCTCGGAGGAACGGTTCGCGCAGGATCTGCTCGGCCGGGCTGCCCGATAGGGACGACAAGGAAGAGGACAAGAAGAGAGGCCGGGCGCGCGCCCCAGCGCAGCAAGCCCGGCCCCAGCAGGAGAGAGGGATTCTCCTGATCGTTGCGGCGGAGGAGAGGGACCTCCGCGAACAACTTCTGGACGCAACCTAGGCCGCTCCGGTTCCGCCCGCAATCCGCCGATCCACTGATTTCGTTACGGGCCTCGCGCTCGGTATCCGGAGCACTCCGTACGGGGCGCCTGGTGCGCTCGCTGCCCGAGCGCGGGAGTCCTGTGCGGTCTGCACGTGAGCTGCGGCCACGTGTGGGCGCCGTTAAGGTGATACCCGCCCGCGGCCCGCCTCCCGATGCTCCCGAGAGGGGCACATGCCGGTCGCGAAGAGCCGGCTGGAGGCGGACCTCGACCAGTACACGCCGCCGGCGGAGATGTGGGCTGCGGGTCAGCCGCCAACCCGTAACCGGAGCCGACCAGTCCGCCGAGGCTACAACGCCCCGGTCAGCTCCCACATGTCGGCCAGATGGCCGCCCTCGTTCTGGCCACCGAACAGCAGCACCCGACCGCGCATCTCGTCAGCGATGATCGTCGCGCCGGAACGCGGCGCTGGCACGGCACCTTCGAGCGGCAGCGGGCTCAGCGCCAGCGTCGCCGAGTCGATCAACCAGGCATCGTCGAGGTAGCCCCGCTCGAATCGAGCCGCCACCGAACACGAGCGCGCCGCCATCGGTCGCCGTCAGCGCATGGAGCTGGCGCGCAGGGGCGTCCGCATCGGGGCCTCTGACCCACGCCCCGCTGGCCAGGTCATAGGCCCAGATGTCATCGAGCGCGGGCACGCCGGTGGTCTGCCCGGCGAAGAGCACCAGCTGCCCGCCGGCCGACCAGAAGCAATCGTGCAGGCAGCGCTCGACGGGCACCCGACCGGTGGGCGTCATGTCGCTCCACTCACCGATGCCGAAATCGTACGCGCGGGTGTCGAAGAACCGTCCGCTCTCGGCAGTGAAGCCGTGGCTGATCCAGAGCCGATCGTCGGGGCCGAGCGCGGCGCACGAGCCGTAGCGCGCGGGCGGAACGGCGCCGGTCGAGGCCAGCTCGCGCCACGCCTCGGCGAGCGGGTCGTAGGCCCAGATGTCGGCGAAGAAGTCGGTCCCGGCCTGGCCGCTCCAGATGACCAGGCCGGTGCCCGGCACCCAGGTCGCGGTATGGCCGAAGCGGGCGTCTGGCTGGGCGCCGCTCGGCGCCAGTAGCGACCACGAGTCGCTGGCCAAGTCGAACTGCCACAGCTCGTTGGACGAACCGTCCGCGCCGCGGCCGCCGAAAAGGTACGCCCGGCTGCCGTCCTCGGAGGCGGTCCAGGTGTGATCCTCGCGCGCGCTCGGGCCTGCGATCACATCGGCGCGGGCGCGCCACGCAGCGACCACGGTCGGCGGCGTATCGGACGGCGCGGGCCCGGTTGGGCTGGGTTCTGCGCTGGCAGCCAGCGTCGGCGTCGGAGTCGGGCGGGACGATGGCGCAGCCGAGGCGCTAGGTGCCGTTGAAGCCGCGAAGGAGGGTGGAGCGCTGGGCGCGGCGGTCGGGACTTCCGTCGAGCACGCGCCCACGAGCACCGCAGCAAGGCACGCCATGGGCAATCTGCGCATGGAGAGGACTACGCGGATTCCTCGGTGGCGGTTTCCGGACCCTGAGCCTCGGCCGCCTCGGCCGCCTCGGCCTCTGCCGGTGCTCCCACCTCGACGCCCTCGGCTGCTTCGACAATGGGCTCTTCCTCGATGCGCGGCGCCTGTACGCGCGCGACCGGCTCGGCAGCATCCGTGAGCAGGGTGACGCCAGCGGGGATGATCAGGTCGGAGACGCGCAGGACCGCTTCGAAGCTGTCGAGCGCCGTGATGTTCAGCTCTATGCCCGAGGGCAGGTCGTCCGGCTTGGCGCGCACCACGACCGCATCGCGCAGGTGGAGCAGCACGCCGCCCATCTTGTCGATGGCTTCGGAGTGGCCGACGATGATGATCGGCGCGTCGACCGTGCGCTCCTCCTCGAGGTTGACGACGAGCAGGTCGATGTGCAGCGGCTTGCGCGACACGGGATGCTCCTGGACCGCCTGCAGCAGCACCGGCTGCGGCTTGCCCTCGCCTTCGACCTTCAGGTCGAGCACGACATGGCGGCCGGTCTGCCGATGGAGCAGCTGCGAACTCGTGCGCATCGAGCTCGATTGACTGTGAATCGACGTCCTCCGCCGTACACGACGCCGGGCAGAATTGCCGCGCAGGCGCAGCTTGGAAACCTTCTTGCCGTGCGTGTCGCGCGGACGGGCGGTCAAAATCGGTCGGCTCATAGGACGGCTGATTGTACGATCAATGGCGTGACTGCCTCGATTCTCATCGTTGAAGACGAATACGCCGTCGCGCGCGGCATCCAGTACGCACTCCAACAGGAGGGCTACGAGGTAACAGTCGCGCGCAACGGCGAGGACGGGCTGGAGTTCGCCACGCACCACGCACCCGACCTGATCATCCTCGACGTGCGCCTGCCGGGCATGGACGGCTTCGAGATGCTGCGCCGTCTGCGCGGGACGGGCAGCAAGGCGCCGGTGCTCTTCCTCACCGCGCGCGACGAGGAGATGGACAAGGTCATCGGCCTCGAACTGGGCGCCGACGACTACCTGACCAAGCCGTTCGGCCTGCGCGAGCTGATGAGCCGCATCAAGGCGCTGCTCCGGCGCGCCTACGGTGACCTGGCCGATGCCGCCGGCGGGCGGGTCGATCCGCCACCACGACCTGCTGATCGACCTCGAGCGCCGGCGGGTGCAGCGCGGCGAGCGACGCCTGAGCCTGACCGCGACCGAGTTCGAGATCCTGCGTCACCTCGCCTCGAAGCCCGGTCGCGTCTTCACTCGGCGTGAGCTGCTCGAGCTGGTGCGCGACTACGAGGCGCTCGACCAAGACGAGAAGACGATCAACGTCCACGTCAGCCACCTGCGCGAGAAGCTGGAGGACGACCCGTCCGACCCAGCTTTCATCCTGACCATCCGGGGAGCCGGCTACGCCTTCGCCGAGCGCTGACCTGGATGATCTCGGCCGCCGATCAGCCGACCGGCTGAGGCACTGATGCGGCGCCTGCTGCCGCGTTTCCTGACCGGGCTTCGGGCGCGGCTGGTGATCGGCTTCCTGGCCGTCGTGGCGATCGCCCTGGCCCTGATGTTCGCCAGCCTGCCGCGCCTGCTCGATGGCTACTTCGAGCAGCAGGGTAAGGAGGATCTTGGCCGCCGGACGGGCGTCATCCGCTTGTTCGTCGTGCGCGAGCTGCTGCGCTACCAGACCGGCGGCGTGGAGGCGCCCCGGCCGATCCTCCAGCCGACCGATCCGCTGACCGTCGCCGCCGGCGTGCGCGAGGCGCTCGGCGCGGCCGGAGGCGGGCTTCATGCGTCGAGCTGGCCGAGCAGGTCGCGCAGGCCCATGTGACCGTCACCATTGCTGCCGATCCCGAGCGTCCCGATCAGGTCGCGTACGAGCTGTTCGTGCCGCTGCCCGATGGCTTCGGCGCGCCCGGCCAGCAGCGCGAGCACCTGTCTGCCGAACGCAACATCCAGCTGCCGGACCTGTTCTGGACGCAGGCCGGGGCGGGCGCACCGCAACGACTGGTGACCGTCCGCCTGTCCGAGCCGTTCACCTACCGTGCCCAGACCCTCGCAGACGATCGTCAGCGTGATGGTCGTGGCGGCGGTCATCGCGCTGGTCGCCGCGGTCGTCGCCTCGGTCCTGATCGCGGACCGACTGGCCAATCCGATCAGGCGGCTCACCGGAGCCGCGCGCGAGCTGTCCGAGGGCCGGCTCGATACGCGCGTTGTGCCGCCCAGCAACTCGCCCGAGATGAGCGAGCTGACCGCCGCATTCAACGCGATGGCCGAGCGCGTGCAGGACTCGATCGAGTTCATCCGGCGCGACAGCGATCGCAGTCGCGACTTCCTGGCCGACGTGTCACACGAGCTGCGCACGCCCATCGCCGCGCTGCGCACGTTCAACGAGTTGCTCAGCGAGGGCAGCGTCGAGGACGATGCCACGCGCAGCGAGTTCCTCGACCAGAGCCGCCAGCAGATCGAACGGCTGGACTGGCTGGCCACCAACCTGCTCGAGCTGTCCAAGCTCGACTCGGGCCTGGTGCTGCTCGATCTGCGACCCGATGACCTGCGTGCCGTGGTCGAGAACGCCGTCCAGCAGGCCCAGCCCAGCGCAGACCGAAAGGGAGTTCGGCTCGGTGACGAGGATGCCCGACCAGCCCATCCGCCAGCGGCACGACCCGCAGCGTATGGGCCAGGTGCTGGGTAACCTGGTCGGCAACGCGATCAAGTTCACGTCCGCCGGTGGGCGGGTCGAGGTCAGCCTGGCGGCGACCGAGGAGCGGTGCCGAACTGCGCGTCGCCGACACCGGCGTCGGCATCAACCCGACCGAGCTGCCCTTCGTCTTCGAGCGCTTCTATCGTGGCGCCCAGGCGAGCGAGTCGCGCGCCGCCGGGCTCCGGGCTCGGGCTGTCGATCGTGCGCTCGATCGTCGAGATGCACAATGGCCGGGTGGCGATCAGCAGCACGCCCGGCGCTGGGACGGAGGTGTCCGTCGCACTTCCGCGCGACGTGTCCGTTTCTTCACCGGCCCCTGTCCATGGTTGAACCGGGGTCGTGCGACCCTAGTCGTGCCGTGAGTAACAGACCTTGAGCGATCCGCAGAGCGACGCGCCGTCCGGCGCGCCCGAAGACGCTCGAGCCAGCGCGCTACAGCCCGCCGGTTGAGCCACGCTCGCCATGGGCCGGCTCGGGCTGGCCCCAGCAGACGCCGCCGCATTGGTTTGAGCCGCTGCCCGGCCAGCAACCGCCGCGCCGGCGGCGCCGGCGTTCGGGCAACTACATCGCGCTGCTCTTCGTCGTCGCCCTGCTCGCCAGCGCCATCGGCTCGGGCGTCACGTACCTGGCGCTGTCATCAACCGGCCGGCTGGCGTCGCCCGACGCGAACATCGCCGCGGCCAGCCCGACCCCGCTGCCCGCTCCGTCAGCGACGGCGCGGCCGGCGCCGCCCGACGATCGGTCGGCCGTCACCCGGGCGGCCGAGGCAGTCAGCCCGGCGGTGGTCGACGATCACCGTCGCGCGCGGGTGAGGCAACCGACCCGTTCTCGCTGCCCGAGACAGGCGTCGGCTCGGGCATCATCTTCGACAGCAACGGCTGGGTGCTAACCAACCGACACGTCGTGGCCGACGCGACCCAGGTGACAGTCGAGCTGACGGATGGACGACGTCTTGAGGGTCGCGTTTACGGCGTCGACACGCTGACCGACCTGGCCATCGTCAAGATCGATGCGACCGACCTGCCCACGGCGCCCATCGGCGATTCGGCCGCCCTCCAGCCGGGCCAGACGGCGATCGTCATCGGCAGCCCGCTGGGCACCTTCACCAACAGCGTGACGTCGGGCGTCATCTCCGCCCTTGGACGGCAGCTGGTGGTCACCGACCCGGTGACCAGCGAGCGGCGCCGGCTGCGCAACCTGATCCAGACCGACGCGGCGATCAACCCGGGCAACTCGGGCGGCCCGCTGATCGACACCTCGGGTGCCGTGGTCGGCGTCAGCACTGCCTTCGCCGAAGGCGCGCAGGGCATCTTCTTCGCCATCCCGATCAACATCGCCAAGCCGATCATGCGCCAGGCCGTCGCCGGCGATGCTCTGACCAGGCCGTGGATCGGGATCGTCTACGTCGCGATCGACGGCAACCTGGCCGAGGAGAACAGCCTGCCGATTGACTACGGCGCGTGGATCGCGCCCGACACCAGCGAGGGCCAGCCGCCGATCGTGCCCGGCAGCCCGGCCGAGCAGGCGGGCCTGCAGGCGGGCGACATCGTGACGGCGATCGACGAACTGCGGATCGATGCCGGCCAGGGTCTCGACGACATCCTCAGCCTGTATGAGCCGGGCGACCGATTGACCCTGTCCGTGCTGCGCGCGGGCGAGACGCTCCAGTTGCGGCGTCACGCTCGGGACACGCCCGGCGGGCCTGGAGTAGAGCTCCGCCGTCCGGCGAGCCCCGGTTTCAACTTCCGGAGCGGAAGCGCTCGAGCTGGATTCCGGCGTACTCGACGATGCCCTCGAGCGGGACGCCCGGTTTCTGGACCCGCAGGACGACCCGCTCGACCGCGCCGAAGCGGGCCAGGATCTCGGCCGCGATTGCCTCGGCCAGTGCCTCGAGCAGGTGGTAGCTGCGCTGCTCGACCTGTGCGCGGCAGATCTCGAAGACGGCGCCGTAGTCGACCGTCCGGGCGAGATCGTCGCTCGTGCCCGCCGGGCGCAGGTCGAGGCTCAGCTCGACGTCGAGCTCGATCAGCTGGGCCTCGGCGCGCTCCTCATCGGATACGCCGTGGCGGCCCTCGAACGACAGCCCATGGAGGTAGATCTGGTCGCTCATCGGCCTCCGCTACTGTCAACCCAGCCGCCGCGCACGACGGCATCGGCCATGCGTGCGTGCGCAGGTTGGCCTGCGACATCGTGGACGCGAACGATATCGACCCCGGCCGCCACGCCGAGCGCGGTCGTGGCCAGCGTGCCCTCGAGTCGCTCGTCGGCGGGCAGGTCGAGCACCTTGCCGATGGTCGACTTGCGGCTGGTGCCGAGCAGGACCGGCCGCCCGAGCGCGGCCAGCAGGCGCGAGGTCGTGCAGCACGGCCAGGTTCTGCTCGGCCGTCTTGCCGAAGCCGATACCCGGGTCGACGATCAGGCGCTCCCAGACGACGCCGGCGCCGAGGGCGCGATCGAGCGCGCGCGACAGATCGGCGATCACCTCGGCGACGACGTTCGGTAGCGCGCCTCTCGCCGGTTGTGCATCAGGACGAGGGCCACCTCGCGCTCGGCGGCGAGGCGGCAGCAGCTCATCGCCTCGGCGGCCATGCCCCAGACGTCGTTGATCATGTCGGCGCCGGCGTCGAGCGCGGCCTGCGGCGACGGCGACGCGCGTCGTGTCGATGCTGAGCGGCATGTCCGGCAGCGCCGCGCGCAGGGCGCGCACCACCGGCTCGACGCGCCTGCAGCTCCTCGTCAGCAGGAATCTCGGCGTGACCGGGCCGGGTCGATTGGCCGCCGACGTCGAGCAGGTCCGCGCCCTCGGCGGCCATCTGACGTCGCCTAGGCCCAGCGCCGCGGCGACGGGATCGGCTGAGCCGGTGAGCAGGCCGTCGCCGCTGAACGAATCGGGCGTCACGTTGATGATGCCCATCACGTAGGTCCGGCGTGCCCCAGGCGAACTCGCGCCGTCCGATCATCGTCGGCTGCGGCGGGCGGTGCGCAATGCCCTTCTCGGCGTCGGGCGGCAGGTTCACGAACGGTGTCGCATCCATCTGGTCAGGCACTCAGGCGGGTTGGGCGCGGGCGCTCAGGCGCGCGCCGATGTAGCCGACAAGGTACAGCGAGCCGCAGACAACGAGCAGGCCGCCACTCCGCGTGGCGATCCCGAGTGCCGCATCGAGCGCCAGATCGATGTCGCCGATCGGCATGGCGCCCGGGCCCCAGGCCGTCGCCAGGGTGGTCGGTGGCAGGGAGTTGTCGCTGCCGGGCACGCGCGTGGCGACGAGCGATGCGCCGGGCGCCAGCGCCGCAAGTGGATCGAGCATGTCCGGCTGCCAGTGATTGGCCAGGATGCCCATCAGCAGCGTCGGTCGGGCGGTCGAAAGCTGCGCTGCGAGCTCGCCCAGCGCCGACGCGAGGGCCGCGATGCCGGCCGGGTTGTGAGCGCCGTCGAGCAGCACGTCGGCAGGCCCGGGTAGCTCGACCAGCTCGAGCCGGCCCGGCCAGCGCACGGCGGCGAACGCGGCGGCCCGCTGCTCTGCCTCGACCGTGGCAATCCCCGCTTCTCGACAGCGCGTCGAGGATTGCCCAGGCCAGCGCCGCGTTGGCCGCCTGGTGGCGCCCGAGCAGGCCGACGGTCAGCTCCCGGTCCCTCGGCGCGCTGACCCGCAGGCCGGCCCGATCCATGCCCAGCACCGGCCACGGCTCGACGTCGCGCAGCGGCACGTCGACGCGCGCGGCTCGGCGGCGGATGACGCCCAATGCCGGCTCGTCGCGCCGCGTCACGGCGGCCGCAGTCGCCGCGCTTGATGATCTGCGCCTTCTCGCGTGGCGATGCCTCGACAGCGTCGGCCGAGGTGCTCCATGTGGTCGAGCGCGACGTTGGTGATCGCCGTCACGCCGCCCTGCCAGACGTTGGTCGCGTCGAGCCGGCCGCCCAGGCCGACCTCGATCACCCCGACCTCGACCCCGGTCCGCTGAAACCAGCAGGAACGCCGCCGCGGTGAGCACCTCGAACTCGGTCGGTGGTCCGTGGCGGCGCGGCAACGGCGTCTGCCAGCGTCGAGGACCTCGTCGAGCAGGTCGACGAAGTCATCGGCGCGCGATCGGTCGGCCGTCGACGACGATCCGCTCGCGGTAGCTGACCAGATGCGGCTTGGGCGTCTGGCCGACGCGGATACCGGCCTGCGCGCAGGACGGCAGCGACCAGCGCCTGGGTGCTGCCCTTGCCGTTGGTGCCGCCGATCAGGACACCGCGCAACCCGCGCTGCGGGTCGCCCACTCGGCGCAGGAGGGCGCGCGTTCGGCCCAGACCAAGTCGAATGCCGAACCGGCCGCGCGCGGCAGCGCGACGAGGACGGCGCGATAGCGAGCGATCGCGCGTCTTCGCCGTCGCCAGACACGGCTCGAGCCGAGCTACGGGTCGAGGTCGTCCTCGTAGAAGACGCACTGGTTGAAGCGCGGCGAAAGGCAGATGTCGGACACATAGCTCTGCTCGAGGTGCACGCCACCGCGCAGCTGGCAGCGGGCGACGTTTGTCTCCTGGCGCATGAGCGCCTTGAGCAGGTGCGGCGCGTTGATCGGGATCGGGCCGCGCGGTCCGGTCATGTAGAAGTGCGGGCAGACGTTGCGCCGCAGGTTGGGCAGGCCGAACGGGATGCGCGGCATGCCCGCGCCGTCGGTCGGCGACAGCGCCGGCCGGCGCATGAGCAGGTTGGTCGACGACGCGGCTGATCGGGCCGCGCGGCGGCGCGGGGGCGCCCGGGGCGGCCCTGGACGATGCCCGGGCGAGCGTCGCGAGCGGTCTGCGCGACGAGGACTCCACTCCACCTCCCACGAGGGCACGCAGCGCGCACCAACCGCCCTAGCGTACACTGCCGTGCGGTCCGCGGCGCGGCGCCACTGAAGCGGCGGCCTGCCACAATCGGCCAATGCCGGGACCGTCCGACGCACCGCGCCAGGCGGCGGTCCGAGCGACAGGCGTGCCGGTGCCCACCGCGCGCGTCGGACTCGCCGTGCAGATCCACCGCGCCATGCCCGCGCGCGTCAGATGGTCGCGGCGCGATCGGCGTGGCCGCCGCGCTGTTGCTGCTCGTCGGCGGCTCGATCGCGTTCGCCGGCCAGGCGCTCGACGGCAAGCGCACCGCGAACCGGCCGGCGTCCAGCTCGCCCCCGCCGCCAGCCCCGGCGCTGCTCGCGCCGGGCTGCCCTCACCCGCGAGCAAACCATCGATCTGACGCGCTCCGTCCAACCGGTCTGCGCGTCGACCAGCATACCGGTTGCGCATCTTCGTCAACGGCGAGCCGGTACGGAGAGCGGCCGCTGCCGCGCGGAGAGCAGTTCGTCCTCGGCCGCGCTCCCGCTCGTGGAGGGCGACAACGAGCATTCGCGCCGCGCTCGTCGGCGCCGGTGGCGAGGGCGCGCGCTCGGCCCGGTATCGATCGTCGCGCGACGACGTGCGCGCCCCTCATTCACGTGGCCCAGCCGCAACCTGACGCGACCGTCTACACCGCGCGACGTTCTCTGCGCGGCCGGACCGAGGCCGGCGCCGACATGAGGATCGTCGACGTTCTGACCGGTCGAGCAGCTGGACCACGGTTCGAGCCCGACGGCCGCTTCGAGGCGGCGCTGGTGCTCGTCGCTCGGCGAGAACCCGCTGCTGTTGCGAGCCAGGACCCGGCCGGCAACGTCGGCCGCATACGGATCGTGCATCGTGCGCGCTGAAAGCGCGGCTGACGTTGAGCCTGGTCATCTCGCCGGACGAGGTCGGCTGGCCGATCTGCCGCCAATCGAGCTGGTCGCCACCGTCCGTCGACGAGCTCGGCCTGCCAGTCGACGGCGCCCAGGTCACCTTCAGCGCTGTCGCCGCCGAACAGACGACGATGACCTACCGCACGACATCCGTCGCCGGTCAGGCGAGCTGGCCCGAACTCGAGATGGCGACGCGGCCGACGCCGCCGGCGCGTGGCTGGTGACCGTCCTGGTCGTGCTGCCGTCGGGGACGGAGCTGCGCGAGAACCAGACGTTCAGCGTCCGCTGAGTGGCCGGTCTCCGGGCGGCGGCGTCAGCTTCGCTCGAGGGCGCCGCGCTCCGCGCGAAGGTGCCGTCGCGGTGCCAAAGAAGCCGTCCGCGGCTCGCTGCACCGTGCTCGTCCAGCACTAACGCCGTTCCGCGCCACTCAGCGGCTCGCGCCGCTGGTCAGTGCGCAGTAGCCGATGCCGCCGACGAACGAGCGACGGAAGCTGACGCACGTGCCGCAGCTGGTCGCCGAGCGCTGGCACAGGAAGCAGCGCGTCGAGTCGACCTGGACCGTCCGGCAATGCGGGCAGCGCCAGGTCGGCCATGGACAGGCAGTCTACGCGCTAGGGACAGGGATCGGCGGCGACTTGACGTAAAGATGGACGAACGTGCCGGGCGGCACCTGCGTGCCGGGCAGCGGGAACTGCTGGGCGACCCTGCCAGTCGTCTTGCGCGCTCGGCGGGGAATACCGACGCCGACCTGCAGGCCGGCCGCGACTGATCTGCGTCTTGGCCTCGCCAAAGGCGGCGCAGGTAGCGTAGTTGCCCACGGTCACCGGCTTCGGGGTCGGCGTCGGCGGCGGAGTCGGCGGCGGGGTGGGGCTGGGCGAAGGTGTCGGCGATGGTGACGGTGACGGTGACGGGCTGGGCGACTCGGTCGGCAGCGGTGACGCGGTGAGGATCGGGCTGGGCGTCGGCGACGGGGCCGCGCCGAGCGACACCACGTAATCGATCGCGGTGCCGCGCGCTACCTCGATCCCGGCACGCGGGTTGGTGCGCACGAGCAGCGTCGCCGGCACCTCGGAGTCGAATGCCTCTGAGCGCAGTGCCGGGAGCAAGGTTGCTCTGGGCCAGGATGCTCGAACGACTGCGCCTCGGTGCGCAGGCGCACGTCCGGGCACTGCACCGTCTGGCGCTGCGTGGCAATGTGACCGTGACTCGCGTGCCACCGGCTACCTGTCCGCCCGCGGGCGGATCCTGGCCGATGATCGTGCCCTCGACCGCCTCGTCGGTGACCTGGTAGGCGCCGACCGTGAGCGACCAGGCCGGCCGCTCGGCGCGTCCGTGCGCGTCGGCCTCGAGGTCTGGCCGATCAACGAGTGGCACCTCCGCCACGCCGCCGGTTGGTACGGCGTCGAGCTGGCGCGCCGCGACCGCTGAGCAGCAGGAAGAGCAGGACGCCGCCCGCGAACAGCACGAGCACGCCCAGCATAGCCGCGATCCAGCCCCACGGCCCGGCGCTGTCCGGCTCCTCGTCCTCGTCCTCGAATAGGCCATCTGGCGCGGCGCGCCGCCGTGCCGGATGGTGCCCGCAGCGCGACCGGTCATACGCCTAGGGCGACGACGCCGGATACGCGGCGCACCGCGCGCCGGGCGGCGGCGTCGCCGGCGTCGGGTGACGGCGGCCAATCGGTCGCGCACGCGACGGCCAGCGGCCACTGCGCCGGCCGCGCGGCACCGACGGCCGCCCGGCGGCAGGCGGCCGAGCCTCCCGGGATCAGCGATGTAGCGCCCGAGCAGCGCCGCCATGTCGCCCGCGGTCGGGCCTGTCCGCGGGAACCCGCGCCAGTGCACGTCGGACGGCGATGTCGAGGATCTGCGGCACGCCGCTTCGCAACGACGATGGCGCCGGGCGGGTCGCCGGCCAGGCGTGCCACGGCGACGGCGCCGGCCGAGTCGCCCGTCCACGCGCGCCGGCCGGTGAGCATCTCGAACAGCACCAGGCCGGCCGAGTAGACGTCGGAGGCCGTGGTGACCATCTCGCCGCGCGCCTGCTCGGGGCTGAAGTAGTGGACGCTGCCCAGCGTCGTGCCGGGCATCGTCAGCTGCGCCTCGGAGAACGCGCGGGCGATGCCGAAGTCGGCCACCTTGACCCGGCCGGCGGCTGTCAGCAGCACGTTGGTCGGCTTGATGTCGCGATGGACGATGCCGCGACCGTGGGCCGCGTCGAGCGCCTCGAAGATCTGCTGGGCGATGCGCGCCGCGGCGAGCGGCTCGAACGCGCCGCGCTCGGTGATCACGGCGCGCCAGGTCGCCGCCGTCGATCATTTCCATGACGATGAACGGGTCGCCCGCTTCCATGCCGTAGTCGAAGACGTTGCACCACGTTCGGGATGGCTCAGCGCCGCGGCCGACTGCGCCTCCTGCCGGAAGCGCGCCACGAACGCCGGGTCGCGGCCGTACTCGGAGCGCAGCACCTTGACCGCGACGTCGCGGCCGAGCTGCGTGTCGTGGCCGCGGAAGATGGTCGCCATGCCGCCCTGGCCGAGCAGCTCGACCAGTTGGTAGCGGCCGGCGAGGACCTGTCCTACTTCGGCCAAGGCAGTGCTGCTCCGAGTCCGGCCAGCTCGGATGCGGCCAGCGACCCTTGAGTCGTGCTCGTCTCAGCTGAGGTCGAGACCGGCCAGATAGTGCCGGAACTCGGCGCCGATGTCGGGCGCGCTCGAGCGCCAGCTCGACCGAGGCCTTGAGCCAGCCCATCGTAGTGCCCGCGTCGTAGCGCTTGCCTTCGAACGCATAGCCGTAGACGTCCTGCTCGGCCATCAGCGCCTTGATCGCGTCGGTCAGCTGGATCTCGCCGCCCGCGCCGCGCGGCGTCTGCTCGAGCTTCTCGAACATCTTGGGCGTCAGCACGTAGCGGCCGATGATCGCGAGGTTGCTGGGCGCGTCTGCCGGCTCGGGCTTCTCCACCACGCCGCGAACGCGATGCAGGCGCTCGTCGTTGCGTCTCCGCGTCGAGGTCCGGATCGATGACGCCGTAGCGGTTCGACCTCGTCGCGGGGCACCTCCATGACCGCCACGACCGAGCGCTGGTTCGTGGCGGTAGGCCTCGATGAGCTGCCCGATGCACGGCCTGTCGGCGACCACGACGTCGTCGGACAGGATGACCGCGAACGGCTCGTGGCCGACCAGCTCCTTGGCCATCAGCACCGCGTGGCCCAGGCCGAGCTGCTCCTTCTGGCGGACGTAGCTGATCTGGACCATGTCGCCGATCTGGCGCACGCGGCGGAGCATCTCGATGTCGCCCTTCTCCTCGAGCAGGTGCTCGAGCTCGTAGGAGTGGTCGAAGTGATCCTCGATCGCGCGCTTCTGGCTGCTGGTGACGATGATCACCTGCTCGATGCCGGCCGCGACCGCTTCCTCGACGGCGTACTGGATGACCGGCTTGTCGACCAGCGGCAGCATCTCCTTGGGCTGCGCCTTGGTCGCGGGCAGGAAGCGGGTGCCCCAACCGGCGGCCGGGAAGACTGCCTTTCGGACGCGCAAGCGGGACCTCAGAAGCGATCGGCCAAGCGTGCGCCCGGACGAGCCGTGGCTGCCCACGGAGCCGCGCCGAGTATAGCCGCGGCCGCCCTGCCGCCCACCTTCAGGCCAGCGGGCCGACGCCACCTCGGGCGGCACGTGGCGTGCGCATGACCTGCAGCGCGATCGCCGCCGACGAGCACAGCCGCGCCGCCAATCAGCTGCAGCTCGGTCGGCTGCTCGCCCAGCAGCAGGGCGGCGACGTCGACGCCGACAAGCGGCTCGATGGTCATCAGGATGGCCGCTCGACTGGGCCCGATCAGGCCGATGCCGGCCACGAACGCCGTCGTCGGGATGGCCGCGCCGAGCATGCCGCCGGCGAGGATCCAGATCCAGGTCGCCGGTCGTGGAACGGCGCGCGGCCAGCCCGGCGCCATCGCCAGGGCGATCGAGGACCAGCGGCATGGCGCGGCTGCGGCGAAGATCGACGTACGACGGACACGTGCGAGCGCTGGCAGCGGCGCGAAGCCGCGCCCGGCGATGAGCACGAACGCCGCCTGGCAGAGCGGCCGCGAAGAGGGCGAGTCCGACTCCGATGCGGGTCGACGACCACCTCGCCGAGCCGAGCACGGCGGCGAGAGCACCGCCAGCGCCAGGCCGGCCGACGGAGAGCAGCCAGCGCGCCCAGGCGCAGGCGGTCGAGCCGCTCCCCATAGAGCGGCACTGCGGCGAGCGTGACGATGGCCGGGAAGGTGTAGAAGCAGATCAGCGCAATGGCGATCGAAGTGCGCATGAACGCGGCGAAGATGGCGATGTTGAGCAGCGCACCGCACAGAGGCTCGCCACCAGCAGCGCGATCCGCCGGTCGCGGGTCAGCAGGCGCAGGTCGGGCCAGCGACCTCGGCCGCCGAAGCGCCGGCCGAGGACAAGCCCGACGGCGAGCAGCGCCGCGGTCCCGATTGCCGCGCGCCAGGCGACGAAGGGCAGCGTGTCGAGGCCGCTGGCGGTCGCGCTGCGCGAGACGTAGCTGAGCGTCCCGAACAGCGCCGCAGCCATAGCGCACCAGGCCGGTGCCGAGCAGTCGGTTCACGTCTGCGCGCTAGGTGCCTCGTTCGACCGGCGCGGCGGCCGCGTGCACGTTCCTGGCGCGCGCCGCGCAGCACGCGTCCGGTGAACGGGATGCGGATCTCGCGGAAGACCTCGATCGAGACCAGGAAACCGAGGAAGATGAGGATGACGGCCGACCAGCTTGCCGACCTGGAACAGCTCGGTTGAGCCGAGGCGCGACAGGGCGTCTGTGCTGCTGGCGATGATCGCGCCGACGCGCAATCAGCAGCGTCGATGGCACGCGGCTGTGGATGCGGCCGGTGAACGAGCGCCACGATCGGCGCCGGGCAGCGAGGCGACGAAGTTGACCGGGATGGCGACCACCGCGAGGAAGATGTTGAACAGGAACTGGTCGCCCGGCTGACTCGGCGTCAAGCGAGTACGTCGAGCACGCGCCTCTTGGGCATGAAGATGTACGCCGAGAACAGGGCGCCGAGAGCGAGCGCAATCCCGCCGGGCACGTTGAGCATGAGCGAGATCAGCCGCTCGCGGCCAGGGATCGCGTCTCCGGTCGGGACATGCGTGCGCGGATCGAGGGCGAACCCGCCCGCGCCGAGGGGCAAGGTGAAGGCGAAGAAACGCCGCCACGGCGCTGGCCAGCGACCAGCGCCAACGCCGCGATCTGCGGCCAGCGCTCGTTCTGGAAGTACGTCTCGACGGCGATGGCGAGGGCGACGACGAGCGCCGCGATGAGCAGCAGGACGGGCAGCGAGCCTGCGTCGGGATAGCGACTGCGGGCCACGAAGGCGAGGAAGCCGCCGAGCAGCACGAGCGCGGCGTACATGTAGCCGAAGCGCGTCTTGCCCAGCAGGTAGGCGGTGCCCGAGGCCGAGCCACGCCGGCGGTGAACACAGCGCCGGTCAGGTACCAGGTGCGGTAGAGCGGCATCGTTCCAGCCGATCAGCGCGCCGATGTGCCTCGCAGCCCGAGCGATGGCGAAGAAGACCATGCCGATCGCCCAGATGAGCTGGAAGCCGCGCCGGCGCTCAAGCCACTGGTCGAACAGGGCCACCGCGAAGATGAGCGCCAGGACGGAGACTGCCGGCAGGACGCGATGCTCAGGCTCACTTAGCGACCTCTGAGGCCATGCCGTCAGGCGGGGACGAACTCGTGCGCTTGGCGATGCAGGCCGTCGCACAGGCCCCAGCGCGGCGCGTCGCCCGGGATCGGCACGGGACGCATGATCTCGCGCACGTCGGACAGCCGGCAGAAGAGGTGGCCGCGGCTCCGCGCCCACGCCCGGAAGTGGTCGGGCTGGGCGTGGAACTGGTGCGGCCCCGGGTTGAGCCGCGCGCCCACGGCCCAGCTGGGCGGCGCCTCCGGCGCGACGATGTCGAGCACCGTCACCCGGAACGGCGTGCCGCTGATCGGCTCGCCGCAGCCGGCGCAGCGGATCGAGTTGTTCTCGTCGAAGACGGTCGGGATGGCGATGCCGTAGATCTCGCCGCCGCGGAACCTGCTGCGTCATCGCGCCGATTGTATGCGCGCGGTAACGCGCTCGATCTGGTCGACGAGAAGGCGCGCCTGCGCGTGGGCACCGGTCAGGTCGCCGCCAGACGTCCGGCTGCGTGACCCAGGTACACCGCTCGCGCCCGCGTGAGCTCGCCCCGAAGCTGCGGCGGCAGGCGCTCGAGAGCCCAGGCGACCGCAGCATCCTTGGAAGTGAACGCGCCGGCGGCCAGGGTGTACCAGATGCGCGCCAGGGTGAGCAGCACGTTGGCCGTGTCCGCCGTCGATGTCGGCCATCAGGCCACCGATGCCGGCGACCATGGCGCGGACCAGATCGGCGTGCGGACGGGGTCGAGTCAGCGCGCGCCGGGTGCGGTCCGCGCAACGGATGTCGGCCAGCAGAACCATCGCGATGAGCACGGCCAGGTCCGGGTTCACGGGTCGTGCGGATCGAGCCGGCCAGCCGCGAAGTCGGCGCTCAGCCACTCGCCGTACTGGAAGTCCGTCCGCGGTGGGTAACGCCACGGCTCGTACGTCGGACGCGACGACGATCGTCAGCTCGATCGGCCGCCACGCCGGAGGTCGCAGGTGGCGGTTCGAGATCGGACGCAGCTGGTCAGCCAACGCGCGCTTCTGGGCGCTGCTCGTTGCCCGGCGCGAGACTACGAAGACGTCGATATCGCTGGCTCGGCGCAGACCACCGAGGACGGCCGAGCCGTACAGATACACCCCGGCCACCCGCGCACCGAGCACGGCGTCGATGGTTTCGAGCAGCCGGGCAACCTGCTCGTCGCTCCCCTGAGGCCGATACCTCAGAGCTCGTTCACTCCGGGTCGCCACCCGGGAGGAGCGAGTCGGACTCAGGAGACTTCGATCGGCAGTTCGTAGATCTCAGCGCTTGGGTGGCCGGCTCTTGCGTGGATGCGCAGGACGGCCTCTTTGCTGGGACCGGTCGACAGGCAGAAGCACTTCCCCGCCTCGGGATCGAGCCAGGCACGCTCGAAGTGGACCCCCTCCTCAGCTTCGATCGCCTGGTCCGCGGCCTGGGCCGCCTCGAGCTGGCTCTGGGTGACACCACCAAAGCCCTCGTGCAGATCCATGAAGCGCGGCATGCCGACTTCCTCCCGTTAGTCGCGCATCGGCGGCGTGACGTCGCACGTATGCGCGTGCATCGATGATGGCACTTCGGACGGTGTTTGGCCACCTGGTATCAGGGGCCGGCGCGCAGATCCCAAGAGTTGGGCGACAGGCTCTCAGGCGTCGCCACTGCGGGGGGCCGATGGGACGTCGAGCGCGGGCCGTCGATAGACAGCCGCACATCGCTCGAGCAGACGGTTGGAGGTCACCGCATCACCCCGCTGGAGCGCTCGGATCCCGGCCGCGCCCAACATCTGTGCCGCCCGTCCCGCCAGCGCCCGCGTTCGCTCGTCGTCCAGGCCCAGCTGCTGCCGATGGTGGATGGCCTGTTCGAGGTGGTAGCCGATGATCTCCTCATATTCGATCAGTCGATCAGCCGCCGTCTGCGCTTGGAAATCGGCAAAGTGCTCATGAAGCTCGGCCCGTTCGGCCTTGGTCAGCCCGGCGTACGCGGCATCGCGGATGAGGATGTGCTTGAAGCGCAGCGACCGTCCGGAGGGATCGTCTCGATCGGCGATGAAGAAGCCCTTGCGGAGCAACGCTTCGGGCGCTGCCCCAAGCTCGCCGCCCAGCACGAGCAGCTCGTCGAGAGCGAAACGCTCTCCGATGATGCTCGCCTGCTGCAGGGCCGTTTTCTCTGCCGGCTGCAGCCCGTCGATACGCGCCGCAACGATCGACTGGATCGTCTCGGGCAGTGCAAGGTCGGCCGCGGAGCCCTTCGCTCGCCACTGCCCGTCTGCGAGTTCGAGCTCGTGGGCCTCGATCAGCATGCGCACGAACTCCTCGCAGAACAGGGGATTGCCGGCCGACCGCTCGACGACCCACGATCCGACCAGCGGCGGCAGGTCCGCGACCCCCACCAGCCTCGAGAGGAGTGTTCGGGTGTCCGACTCATCGAGCGGCTCGAGCATGAGCAGCGACGCGTCCGCCCTGCCCGCCGACCACGACGCGTATCGTTCGAGCAGCTCGGGACGAGCGATGCAGATGAGCAGGAGCGGCACGGCGCTCGATCGATCTGTGAGCTGCGCCAGCACGTCAAGCGCGGTCGGGTCTGCCCATTGCAGGTCGTCGATGACCACCACGAGTGGGCCACGCGCGGCGATCGCCTCGAGGTACTGGCGGACGCCCCAGCTGAGCTCCACCGCGATCCGCGCGGGCGGCACGGTGGGGAGTGCCGCGTCAGCAGATTCGAGGCTCAAGACCAATGCGATCCGCGCCTGGATCGCCTGTAGCCGGTCGCTCGAGACGAGCTGGGCGAGCCGCTCGCCGAGCTTGGTGAGCGCCGCGGCGCGGTCATCCGAGGGCTTGATGCCTGCATCTTCCCGGAGGACGTCCATGAGCGGCCAATACGTGATCCCGGCACCATACGGCAGGCAGCGCCCCTTCAGGATGCGCACGTCGGCCCGCTGTGCGAGCCGCGCCAGGACCTCCGCGACGAGCCTCGATTTTCCGACGCCCGCGTTCCCGACGATCGTGACCAGATAGCCGGCGCGCTCATCGCTGGCCCGCGCGAAGGCATCCAGGAGCTGCCGCAGCTCCCACTCACGACCGACAAGCGCGGGTGTGTCACGGTGCGATTCCGGAACGGCGGTCCGCGCCCGCAGTGCGCGAAACGCAGGCACCGGCGCGGTCTTGCCCTTTGCCGTGATCGGCTCACGCGGCTCGTATTCGATCGCATCGCGGGTGAGGCGTTCGGTCCGCGCCCCCACAACGACTTCGTCAGGGTCCGCTCCCTGCTGCAGTCGAGCGGCGACGTTGACGGCGTCACCAGTCACGAGGAACTGACGGTCGTCGCCCACGCCAGCGACCACCTCGCCGCTGTTCACGCCGATCCGCAGCGCGAGGGCGATCCTCAGCCCGCGGTTGAGTTCGGCGACCGCGTCACGCATCGCGAGCGCCGCCCGCACGGCCCGTTCGGCGTCATCCTCGTGCAGCCGGGGAACACCGAAGACGACCATGACTGCATCGCCGATGAACTTCTCGACCGTCCCTCCGTGCGTCTCCGCGATCTCCTTCATCCGCGCGAAGTAGCGGACCATCACGCTGCGGACCAACTCCGGATCGTGCTGCGCACCCAGCACGGTCGAATCGACCACGTCCGCGAAGAGGAGGCTCACGAGCTTGCGCTCCTCGGTCATGCGGGCGGCCCAGAAGTCACGGTGAGACACGCAGCGGAATGCATGCCACGGACGTCGGGATCGGGCGGGTCGGTCTCGCCAGTGGCGCGGCCCGAATGTGGCGTCTGCGGGGGGGACGGCGTGTGCCCGAGCTGGGCGCGCGGTGCTGTCGACGGACCCTTTCGTCTGCGGCGGATGCGTCCGGCGTCGATGACCACGTCATGGGCGTACCGTTGGCCTTCGATCTGGACCTCGCCGAATGCCACGAGGTTGGCCTTCACGGTCCCAGTGTGGCACCTCGCGCGAGCGACGCGACACGGAACAGTTGATCGCTAGGTGTGATTCCCGTCGACGTTGTTGACACCGACGGCGATCGGTGTCGGCGCCGGCGCGGCCGTCCAAGACGCGGTTCGCGTCAGAAGTCGCTATTTCGGACCTGATTGCTCGCGCCGAGGCTCACCTCGGGCCAAGAGTGCGGCTGACCGACGTGTGGCGCGAGACAGCGCGGATCAGGCGGCATCAGGTTGCTATTTCGGACCTTTGGCGCGAAGACGTAGCGGCAAGACGAACGGCGCATCACGAGCAGCTGACTGACCGACCCGTGCCTGGCCCCGGAGGTTCTCAGATGTCAACAACGTGCTCGGGAATCACAGCTAGGAGTCAGGGCCATCGGTCCGCCGCAGGGGTCTGCTCGGCCAGGCGCCTGATCTCGTGCCCGACGTAGGCGGCATGCTCACGGGCTGGCGGCAGCAGGCTCTCCCAAGCGCCATATCGCTCGCTCCTCGAGTGCCGGCGTGTCCTGAGGCCCAAGGGCGTCTGTATCGCGGTCCCGAATTCCGTGGCTTGGGATGTTCCGGGCCCTGTTCCTCGGACCACTGATCTCCATCGGCGGTCGGAAGATGGGGATCCAGATGGGGAAACCGTTCCAGAAGGAAGATGTGGCCTTGCTGAAGGAGCTCATCGAAGCCGGCAAGGTCGCACCGGTCATCGATAGAAGCTACCCGTTGAGTGAGGTCCCTGAAGCTCTCCGCTACCAGGAGGAGGGGCACCCTGGCGGGAAGATCGTCATCACCATGTGAGCCGCTCCGACAGATGTCGCTCCCAATTGAGTGGCAGCGGTGCAAGGCGTCGGGTGGACCGTGCCGACTCGACCCCCAGGACTGGGTCTCCTCACGGTCACACGGAACGGGCACGGCGCTGACGGTCTTGGATCAACGAAGTGGCTCCCGTCTTCGCCCCCAGCCTGCTGATCTCAATCCAGCCACTGGCTGCGCTCAACGGGAGCCCGCAACAAACCATGCGCCTTCGCTGGTGCATTTGGAATTGACCTCGAGCGGCTAGGTCCAGTACCCCATTCGGCGTACGGCGCCGATCGTTCGCCTGGGGGTCAGCGCCACATGAAGCGCGTATCCCCGGGGACCACTACGCGCTCCACTCGATCGGCCAGCCTGGCCACAAGTTGCCACGCTGCCGACCGACCCGACTTGAGGGTCAGGCCGAGCAGGCGCACCTCGGCCAGCGGCTCCGTGCCGCATCTGTAGAAGACCGCCAGAGAGCCGCTCAGCTCACTTGCGCTCTGGTAGGCGATCTCAGCCGAGGAACAGCCGGTGAGGGTCGCAAGCCATCGCCGCACGTCGAAGATGGTCTGTCCTGAGTCGCTCGAGGCTGACGAGTCCGAAGCCAGCTTCCGTCCTTCCACCACGACGATTATACGTTCCCACGCGACCACGAGTTTAGAGATGCTGGCTTGGTTTGGAGGCAGCTCGTGGCAGGCACTCTCGGCGAACATGGGGGTGGTGGTTGGGGGAGGTCGAGAGCCGGGGAAGGGGCAGAGGGTCCGTTCGTTGGCCAGGGTGAGTCTTAGGGTTCGAGTTGGCTAGGGGTAAGAGGTCCCCGTGCTGCCGGCCAGAGCGGCCGCAGCTGAGATGAGTGCCAGCGCGGCTGACAGCAGCCACGCCGTGGCGATGGGACGAAATCGGCGAATTGGGCTCGGGTGCATGAGTTAGCTCCTTTCACCCGCGCCCCTCCCCGCTGTGCTCCCGGGCAGTGGCCCAGCGCCACCGCCGCGGCGGATGCTATGGTCTGGTCAGGCCAATGTCAACTATTACTAAACACAGGTACGGGCACGAGTTCGCGGTTCGCCTCGGTCATGAGATCCGCGTGCGCCGTCGCGCGCTGGGGATGACCCAGGCGGAGCTGGGCCGTCCGCTGACACGCGGTTTCGTCAGCGCGGTCGAGCGCGGCCATTGCGTGCCTTCTGTGCCGGCTCTGCTGCTCTTCGCATATCGGTTGCACATCCCGGCCGGCGATCTGCTCGAGCCGGTCAACCAGGCATCGGGGCGGCTGTACACTGCACCTCATGGCCGAGGTCAAGTCCCAGCGCGCGACGACTGACCGCGATCCCATGTCGGTGCGCTTGGGCGCGCGGCTGCGCGGGGCGCGACTAAAGGCCGGGCTCACCCAGCAACGGCTTGCCGGTGAGCGCTACAGCAAGGCCTATGTCAGCGCGCTGGAAAACGCGCTGGTCAGGCCGTCGATGGCGGCGCTGACCTACCTGGCCCAGCGTCTGGGCACGAGCGCCAGTCAGCTGCTGGCCGACGAAACGGCGCGCTGGACGCGGCTGGACGCCGACCTGCAGCTTGCCGCGGGCAACTGGCAGGCAGCAGCAGACGCCTACGGCGAGCTCCTGCCATCCGCCGCCGACGCCGGTATGCGGGCCGAACTGCTGCGCGGCGAGGCGGAGGCGCTGGCCAGGCTCGACCGCGGCCGGGAAGCAGCCGCGAGTGCCTCCCAGGCGGTCGAGCTATTCGAGGCTTTGGGACGCGAGACTGACGCTGCCCTAGCGGGCTACTGGCTGTCGGCGGCCTTGTTCTACCAGGACAACGTGGCCGAAGCGAAGTCGATCCTGCAGGCCGTTCTGGGCAAGGTTCGCGCCGGTCTGGCCGTCGAACCCGACTTCAAGCTGCGCTTGCTGATGGCGCTCTCCTCGAACGAGGCCCGCGAGGGCAACCACCAGACCGCGCTGTCTTATCTCGAAGAGATCCGCGCCCTGGCTGACCATCTCGATGACCGGCGGCGCGCCTCGTACCTGTTCGATCTTGCCCACAGCTACTGCGAGACGGGCGATTTCGAGGCCGCAATCCGCGCCGGCTATGCCAGCCTGGCGCTCTTCAGCGCCAGCGAGACCGCGGTCGAGATCGCCAAGCTCGAGAACGAGCTGGCGCTCGCTCATCTCGGTACGGGCAACACCAAGCGGGCGGCCGAACTGGCGGCCAGCGCCCACCGCCGGTTCGCCGATCTCGATGACCAGCGCCTGATGGCGCATGTGCTCGACACGGAAGCGCAGATCGAGGCTGGCCGGGGCAACTGGGCAGACGCGCTTCGGCTGGCCCAGGAGGCGCTCGCGCTGGCCGAGCGATCTGGCAACCAGGTGGCCGCGGCGGGCGCCCTGCTGACCATGGCTCGGACCTACTCGGCAGTATCCGACGGCGCCCAGGCGCAGGCGTCGTATGAGCGCGCTGCGGCTGTGTGCCGGGAGCTCAACCGCCCGGCCCTGCTGCGCCGCGTTCTGACCGACTGGGCCGATGTCGTGGCGGCGGCGGGCGATCACGAAGCGGCTTTTGCGCTGACCAGGGAGGCACTGCGAGCACAGGCCTGACGGCCCAGGCGCCGGCCACGAACGGAGCCGGGTCAGTGCTGGAAACCGGGACGCTAAGCAGTTTCGTCGAGGCGTTGGACGCATTTGCCGGCTCCGTGGGCTGACTTGAGCCGGGCGCCTCAGGCGGCGAAGGCGATCGCGTCGCTCGGGCGCGGGCGTGATCGCGCTGTGGGCTCAGAACACGACGATCGAGACGATCGGGCTCCAGCCGCTGGTTGCTCCGCCCAGCTGCCAGCGCAGCCGAGTGCGGATATCCCAGGTACCCGTCTGAGGGAAGAAGATCGAAACCGACGGCGCCTGCGTTGTGGCCCGTGACTGCCATGCACCGCCGTCCCGCCGGACTTCAACGTCGTGCACCGCGACGCCCGGCGCCTTCACGGTGCCCAGGGTAAGTGCGAAGAACGTGCCCGTGTTGCCCGCCGTAGGGCTGACAACCATCGCAACGTTGAGAGTGCCCTGCATCTTGGTCGGGTGAACCGAACAGAAGTAGGGATAGGACCCGGTCTGTGTAGGTGTCACGAGGCTCGACGTGGTTCCCGCGGGGACGTCCACGCCCGCCCACGACCACGTGACGGTCGGGGTGGCAGTGTGGCGCTTGGTGGAGATGTTCTTCCACTTGAGCGACTTGCCGATCTTCACCGTCCGTGTTTGGGGCGTGAAGGCGTGGTTGGTCATGGTGACTTTGGGCACTGCGGCCGAAACAGGGCTGGTCGACAGCAGCATCAGGATCAGGGCCGTTAGTCCTGCTCGGCGAATCATTCACTGAGTGTGGCTCCGGTCGCCGTGCTTGGATAACCGACTTTGGTCCCACTGCCCAGCACCCTTCTCTCCCGGGGCCGGTCAGGTGTGGCGGTCCACACGTTCTGGGTCGCGCTGTCGCTGCCGGATCTGCGGATGCGCCCGGATACTCCCGACGAAACGAGTGAGTAGAAGGTGGACTACCTCGTCGTCATTCGGTCCGGGTGAACGTGTAGCTCACCTGGGTCCCCAGGTTTTCATACGAGCCCGAGATCGTCGTGCCGTCTGCGGAGATCGTGCGGTGCTCGTCGGAAAAGACCGCGAGCCAGAGGATGTCCGCTTTCTCGGTCTGCTCCACCGGTTCCTGATATCCCTCCGGCGCGTCTGGTCCCGTCCCGGCCCGGCAGGCATAGGATGCCACGAACTCGGGTCCACTTGTGTCGATGAAGGCGGTGTACTCGCCGGGGGTCACCGTCGTGTCGAAGGTCAGATGGGAGTTTGTGGCGTCGTCACCTGTCACGTCGAAGGTGATCGGATCAGCCTTGACCTCGCAGAAACGGTCCGTTTGGCTGTGATCGTAGGTCACCGTGCCGGCGGTTACCACGTACGTCGGGTTCGACTCGTTCACGTCCTGGCCCTCTTCGAAGCACAGGACCAGGTGGGTGGAGGCGGTGCTCGGAACGGTCCCCTCGAACCGCGACAGGTGCGAATACTCGGCCACGAGCACCCAGACGAGGCCCATGACGGGGCCCGCACCGGGGACGGTGCCGGGCGGCCTGTCGCAGGCGATCGGCCCCGGGCCGGTGAGAGTGGCGGCCGTCTCGTGGTCGCTCTGGCCCCCACTATGGAGCTCGACCCACGCCAGGAACACCACCTCCGTCTGCTCCCCGACGTCATAGGGCAGAGGGACCACGCCGGTTAGCTCCCACTGATCCGCTTCGTTGCGCTCCCCGGCTGAGAGCGGCTGTGGATCGATCACCACCCCATCGACCGACACATAGAGCATCGTCTCCGGGGCGAACTCCGACGTCACTCCGTCCACCCGGACGCGATAGGGCACAGCATCCGGTTGGCCATCCCGCTGCGTGCCCACGATGCCGACGTCGTCCGCCGCTGAGAGGATCTGCCCGGTCTCGGGGTGCAGCAGGTACACGACATCACGGATGCGGAGGTCGCCCCCCGTTGGGCGTTCACCCAGCACCAGCCGGGCACCATCCCGGTCGGTCCGCAACGCGCCCAGGTTCTCATAGGCGACCTCGACTGGATAGCCCCGCTCCGACAGCTCCTGGTACAGCGCCACGGCCGCCGCGAACGCGTCATCAGTGTCGACGGACTCATCCCAGCCGAGGAACACGCTAGTGCTGCCACGCAGCGCATCGGCGAGGTCGGTGGCCTGGCTGCCGAAGGATTCACATGCGCTGAAGAAGATCACCGCGTCGTCCAGCCCCGAGGGATACTCGGACCGGAAGAAGTCCGCGGCGAGCAGAAGGAAATCGTGCTCGCCCTCCCTGCTCGTCGTCTCTGCCTTGGCGACGCCTAGACCGGTGTCGGTCAGGCTCCGGACTTTGTCTGCCTTGCTCCCTGGGCCTTCGGGCAGAGCGGCCCCCAGAGGGCTGACCAGGACCATTGCCCGGCACCGTACGTCGTCGCAGATGCGGGTGCCGTGGCTGGACAGGTGGATCACGTCGTAGCCCAGCCAACCCTTGAAGCTCGAGACGCCGACGTCGGAGGCGGTGGCTGAGCTGTTGGCCCGGTAGGTCACCCCGCCCTCGTATCCCCGCGTGCCATTCAGGATGCCGGCGACGACCGGCCCCTCGTCGCTGTCGCCGAAGTCCCACAGGAAGGGCGAGAGCACCAAGGCCGTCTTTTCCTTGCTCTCCCCCACGACGTAGTCGAGGACAGAGCGGAGCGGGCGCACCGACGGCGTGCCTGCGGAAGCCAGTCCGCTGACGCTCTTGGTCCCGAGGGCACCCCGACGGAGGATCCAGGTCTCTCGGCCGCCCTGGAGTCGGAAGCGTATCGCGAGCTCGCTCGACTCGACCTCGGCCATCCCCTGTTGCTCGTCCAGCCAGGCCGCGGCGTCGGCGCTCGAGGTGCCGCGTCCGAGCATCGCGAGCACCTCTTCACCCAGCGCATCGCTCCGCTCCAGGATCTCCACCGGCACGTCCGCCAAGGAACAGGGATAACCCTGGACCTCACACTCGAGCGCGGCGGGCGGGGCGGAAGGCGTGGCGGACGGGGAATTCCTGGGCTCCGGCTCCGAGGATGCGCAAGCGGCCACGATGAGGGCCAGCGCGGCCAACCACGGAACTGCCGTATGGCGGGTCCGGTAGACGCTCGATCGTGCGAGCTGTCGCCCCGGAGTCCTCATCGAAGCACCTCGTCGCGACTGGGGAAGCAGGATACCGGGCCGACTGGGAATCACAACCCCATTTGGCCCCACCGTGATCAGTGCGCCGCGAGGAGTTGTGCCAGATCGTGGTCCAGCGGGTCGTCGTGGCTGACCGTCAGGTCAAAGCGATCGAGTGGACGCCGCCGGCCCGCCCGTTCCTCGCGAAAAGACAGCGGGAGTGCCCCCAAGGGGCCTCGGGCACCCGCCCGCTGTCTGATGACGACACCCTCGAGTGGTACGTGGCATGAGCTCGGAATGCCACGGGAGCACAAACAGAGAAAGGGCCCCGAGCTTGCGCCCAGGGCCCGTAGGTTGGCTTCAGCGGGCCGTGCTACTCCGCGACGGGATCCTGCGCCACCTCGGCCACAGGCTCGGCCTGTCGGCGCCCGCGCGGGACCCGCGTCCCGATCGGCTCGGGCTTCGCCGTCGGTTCCGACTCGGTCGGCGCCACCTCGATGGCCGCATCGCTCGCTGCGGCCTTGCGGCCCAGTGCCGTCTTGCGCAGCGCAGTCGTGTACTGGTTCCAGTGGGGGCGGCACATCCGGCCCAGGCCATCCTTCTGGCTGGGCTGCTTGGGGAAGTCCTCGATCGGTGCCTCGTGTGGCTCGATGCCGAACTTGGCCGAGCCGATGCACCTGCGCATCTCTGCCATGACCACACCTCCTGCGGCGCCCATCTAGCGCCCGTACCTTGCGCGCGCGATGGCGCGGTTCTTCTCGCCGATGGCCCGCTCGCCCGCGCGGAACGAGCGGTACGTCATGCCCGTCGGCTCTTGGCTGACCAGGCGCATGCCCGGCCTGCCGTCGGTGTATGGCTCGCGCCGGACGAGCACCTCTATGAAGGGTCCCCGGCCGACGAGCCCGTAGTACGTCACTGGCGGTTCCTCGTGCGTGGGCGCCCATCTGGCGCCCGTCGACACATCCATCACTCGGCGGCGCGCACGATGCAAGGCCTGATCTGATGGCCCGGACGAAAGTCGCCGCGGAGCCGGCCACCGCCTGGCGCAACCGCATCGTCGGCCAGGGCGAGGAGCCGCCCGAGCAGCTGCTGGCCAACCCGGCCAACTGGCGCCTGCACCCGAAGGAGCAGCAGCAGGCACTCGCCGGCGCGCTGTCGGAGGTCGGCTGGGTGGCGCAGGTGCTGGTCAACCGGACCACGGGTCACGTCGTCGACGGCCACCTGCGGGTGGAGTTGGCCATCAGTCGCGGAGAGACGACGGTGCCGGTGGTCTACGTCGAGCTGTCCGAGGCGGAGGAGCGCCTGGTCCTGGCCAGCCTCGATCCGCTGGCGGCGATGGCGAGCGCCGAGAAGGATGCCCTCGCGGCACTCCTGGCCGAGATCGAGACCGGTGATGCGGCGCTCGCGCGGATGCTGGCCGAGCTCGCTGACCAGCACGGCATCGGGCGACCGATCCTGGGTGACCCCGACGAGCTGCCGCCGGTGCCCGACGAGGCCGACGTCTACGTCAAGCCGGGTGAGCTGTGGCTGCTGGGCGACCACCGGCTGCTGTGCGGCGACGCCACCGACCCCGGGGCGGTGGCCCGGCTGCTGGACGGCGCGGCGCCCACCCTGCTCGCGACCGATCCGCCCTATGGCGTGTCACTCGACCCGACCTGGCGCGACGGCGTGTACAACGCCCTCGGTCCGGCCGAACCGGGCTACATGCGGGTCGATCCCGCCCCGGACACGAACGATGCCACGCGAGCGCCCACGCGCGCCCACGGGCGGGGCGACGGTCACCGCAACGTGACCCTCTCGGGCGACACGCGGGTCGACTGGTCCGACGCGTTCGCACTCGTGCCCAGCCTGCAGGTCGGCTACGTCTGGCACGCCGGGCTGTATGCCGCCGAGGTCGCCGCCGGCCTGCAGCGGATCGGCTTCGAGATCGCGTCCCAGGTGATCTGGGACAAGGGCCTCTTCGCCATGAGCCGGGGCTGGTATCACTGGGGGCACGAGCCGTGCTGGGTGGTCCGCCGGCCGGGCGTGCCCAACCTCTTCCACGGCAGCCGCGACTAGTCGACGGTCTGGCGCGCACCGAGCCCGAAGATGATCATGGGTGGCTCGCAGGAGGAGAAGCACGACCATCCGGCCCAGAAGCCGGTGCTGCTGTTCGAAACGCCGATCCGCAACCACCTGCGCGCGGGCGAGGCGGTGTACGACCCGTTCCTCGGCTCGGGCACCACGCTCGTCGCCGCCGAGACCCTCGGGAGGCGCTGCTACGCCATCGAGATCGAGCCGCGCTATGCACAGGTGACGATCGAGCGCTGGCGCGGGCTGACCGGGCGCGAGGCGGAGCGGGTCGATGAATGAGCCACGCGTGATCCAAGCGCCCGTCACGGTGGCCCGTGCGCGCCCACGGCGCTACCTTCGCGCCGTTTCCCCATCGGCCTACCTGAGCTAGACGATGGTCGGTCGCGCGTGCACCTACCAGATGGCGACTGGTCGGCCGTGTCGGGCTACTCCGCTGCGCGACGCGGTCTTCTGCTTCTGGCACGCACCCGAGACGGCCGAGGAGGCGGCCGAGGCGCGCCGACTGGGCGGGATGCACCGGCGCAAGAAGAAGACGGTCGCCTCGATCTACGACTTCCGCGGCCTGCGCACGGTCGAGGATCACCAGGCGCTGCTCGAGACGACAGTCACCGAGACCCTCGCCCTCGAGAACTCGATCTCGCGCAACCGGGTGATCACCCAGATCGTCACTGCCGGGGCGAAGCTGCTCGAGGTCGGTGAGCTGGAGGACCGCCTCCGTGCGCTGGAGGCGATCCAGAAGGAGCGCCAGGCCGACGCGGACGAGACTGATGCGTTCGGTTTCGGCGGATCGTGACCGTCGCGCGGCGGCTGGCCGCCGTCGAAGAGTCGCTCAGCCCGACCCAGTGCGTCCTGCGCTGGGTCAACGAGGCACATGCCTATGGCAGCCTGTCGGCCTACATCGACGCGACCCTCGATCAGGATCCCGATGACTTCCCGGCCAACCGCCTGTGCCGCGAAGCCGAGCGCGCTGCCCGGAGGCCGGATCGGAGCCGGACCGCGGAACAGATCGAGCAGGCCGTGCGAAAGGCCCGTCGGGAGGCACTCTTCCGCTTAGAGCTGGTGCTGCGCATCAACGTCACCGCGCACGAGCTGCTGGAGAAGGATCAGCTGTTGCGCGCCTTCGCCGCCGCGCACCTGGCATTGCTGACGAGCGAGAGCCAAGAGGCGCCGGGCGCCGCGATGCACCGCGAGACACTCAGACCGACCCTCGCGGTGTTGCTCCGCTGGGTAACAGATTTCCTCGCGGCAGACCAGGCTCGTGCGCAGGCCGAGCAGCGCTATCTCGAATCGTGGCCCGCCCTGTTTCCCGACGTGCGCGCTGCTTGGGACGAGCAGCTCCGGGCGACCCAGGAAGTGGCGGCGATAGCGGTGAGGCTGGCGGAACTCGACGAGGTCGACCTGCCGCAGTTCGAGGACGACGATGCGATATCGGCCCGCGCCGGGATCCTGCTGGCCGACCTTGTTGAGCCGCCGAAGGTGACCGCCATGGGGAGGCTCGGTGAGGGCGAGGCGGCGCTGCGCATAGCCACGGGCTGGCTACGAGCCAGACGCGACCGGTCGACAGCGGCGACGAAGGCAGATTCCTCGCCGGCCGCCCGGACACTGTGAGCGCATCGTGTTCGTTCTGAGCTTTTGGGCTGAGCCGTCTCCTATGCTCGCCCGTCGCGATCGATGATCCATCGCGCGCGCACGCGTCACCACCGTCCGGTGCCTTAGGGTGCGTCATCCAGCCGCCGGAAATACGGGGACAGTCGGTATAGGGGAGATGGTTCCCGCGAACTGCGCGCGAGGCAGCCGTCGGCAATTGCCTTGCTGCTCTACCAGAGTCCATGACTCGGCCGCGTGTTCGAGCTGCGCGGGATTCGGCTGTAGGAACGCCTCTACACTCCCCTCGGTATGAGCCGTCGTCCACTCGGTTGCCTGATCGAGGTGGTCGAGACACTGATCCTGACGATCGTCATCTTCTGGGTCATCCAGACGTTTGTCGCCCAGCCGTTTGAGGTCAAACAGCAAAGCATGTTCGACACGCTGGAAGAGGGCCAGTACGTGCTCGTCGACAAGCTGTCGCCCCACTTCGACAGCTACTCGCGCGGCGACATCGTCGTGTTCTATCCAGTGCTGCGCGAGCGCTCGTGCGCCGACCCCGTCACCACGCCTGCCGCTCCGGACGACACGCCGTACATCAAGCGCGTGATCGGCGAGCCGGGCGACCTGGTTGAGTTGCGCGACGGTGACGTCTACGTCAATGGCGCCCTGCTCGACGAGCCGTACATCGGCGGAGTGGCCACGCGTCCGTTGGGCAGCGACGACACCTGGACCGTCCCGCCGGGGCGCCTGTTCGTGATGGGCGACAACCGCGACAACTCGATCGATTCACGCTCAGAGCAGATCGGCGAGATCTGCACCAACGACATCGTCGGGCGAGCGGTGCTGCGCTACTGGCCGCTCAATACCATCGGTATCCTCCAGACGCCGACCTACCCCAACGTGCCGGCGCCAAGCGGCGCCAGCTCCGGCCTGCGCGAGAGTGAGATGAGAGTGGACGAGAGGGGCGGCTACGAGACGGAGGGGACCCGCACTGTTCGGTCGGCGCACCTTCGACCCTGCTGGCCAGATCCGCGAGGAAGTGTAGACTCGCTGCAGCTTCCCGACTGCACGATTGTGCGCGGCCGCCGTAGCGGCGCTGGCCCGCGGAACCGCCGGGGCGCGCCAGAAGGAGCGGCTTCATGGCGCCGAACGCCCTGCCCCGTCCGAACGAACTCGTCGATCCCCGTACCCCCGACACCCCTGTCCGCCTTATGCCTCGCCAGGCAGGGCGCCGGAACGGACCGGCCCCAGCCTCGCCCGCCGCCGCTCGATCGGGATCCTGGGCCTGGCCGCGGCCGCCGTGGCGTTCGAGTTCCTCAGCGGCCACTGATCTTGTGGGGGGCGTCGTAGCCCTCTGCGGCGGCACCAGTCCGTAACGATCGGAGTACCTCATCCGAACCGCGTTCGTTTCGACCTATCCCCCGCGGCGCTGCGGGATCGCCACCTTCACGCATGACCTGGCCGAAGTCGCGGGCTCGCGTGAGATCGTGGCGCTCAGCCCGCCGGACCACCAGTCGTTGTCCCCGCCTGAGGTCCACCACACGATCCGGCGCGACCTGGCAGGAGACTATGCCCGCACTGCCCGTGCGCTCAAGCACTGCGGGATCGACGTCGTGTCGATCCAACATGAATACGGGATCTGGGGTGGGGCCGACGGCGAACACGTGCTGGAGTTCCTCCACGCCCTGGAGATCCCTGCCGTGGCGACGCTGCACACGGTGCTCCGTCATCCAACGTTCCGGCAGCGACAGATCCTCGTCGAGCTGGTCGGCGCGACCGCAGCGACGGTCGTCATGTCGCGCGCCGCGGCGGCGCTGCTGACCCGCGCCTACGGGATCGATCCGAGCCGGGTCGACGTGATCCCGCATGGGGTGTACAACCTGCCGCTGGTCGATCCGGAAACGATGAAGCCGGGTCTTGGGCTTGGCGGCCACGCGGTGATCCTGAGCTTCGGCCTGCTCGGACACGGCAAGGGCTATGAAGTCGCGATCGACGCCATGCCGACGGTGGTGGCCGCCATCCCGAGCACTCGGTACGTGATCCTTGGAGCAACCCACCCCGAACTCCTCCGCCATGAGGGCGAAACGTACCGCCAGCATCTGGTCGACCGGGTCGACGCGCTCGGCTTGGCCGACCACGTTCAGTTCATCGATCGGTTCCTGGGTCGGGTGGAGCTGAGTCGCTGGCTGGAGGCCGCCGATATCTTCGTGACGCCGTACCCCAATCTCGATCAGATCGTTTCCGGCACACTGGCGTACGCCATGGGCGCCGGTAAAGCGATCGTTTCGACGCCCTATGCCTACGCCGCCGAGCTGCTGGCGGAGGGTCGGGGCGTCCTCGTGCCGCCCGGATCATCCACCGCTATCGCCGCGGCCTTCATCGCGCTCTTGCGAGATGCGAACTGGCGCGCCGAGTTGGGAGCGCGAGCGTACAGCCACAGCCGGGCGATGATCTGGCCGGAGGTGGGGAACGCCTACCGTCGCCTCTTCGCCAGGATCGCCGGCCGACCCGCCGTCCCGGAAGCCCCTGCGGCAGCGCTGGCCGCGACGAGTGTCTGACCGAGCGCCACTCTATCCAGTCAGCCGGCGCCATCTTGGAGCAATCTCCGACGAGATCGGGATCATCCAGCATGCGCTGGGCGCCCTGCCCGATCTCACCCACGGCTACTGCACCGACGATGTGGCGCGTGCGCTCCTGGTGGATCTCCTGCACGCTGCGGAGATCGGCTGGGCGGAGGTTGGGCCCAGCGCCTGGCGTGCCATCCGCTTCCTCGAGAGCGCCTTCGCGGACGACAGTGGACGCGTTCGCAATTTCCGGGGCACGGCCGGCGGCTGGCTGATCGGGCCGAGCTCAGAGGACGCCCATGCGCGGGTGATGATGGCGCTCGGACAGGCGGCCGGCGTCGTGGCCGACGATCGTTTCCGCAGTCTTGCCATCTCGCTCTTCCAGCGGAGCCTGCCCGGCACCGCACAGCTGACGTACCTGCGCCCCCAGGCCGCTGCCCTGATCGGCTGCGACGCGGCGGTCCAGAGCGGTCTCGGCGGGGAGACGGAGGCCACCTACCGGCGGTTGGCGGCGAAGCTCTGGCACGGGGTCGAGTCGGGAACGACGCCCGGTCCGTGGCCGTGGCCGGAGACCGTGCTGACGTATGAGAACGGGCTCATCCCCCGTGCGCTCATCATCGGCGGGCACCGGCTCGGGTACCCGCACATGGTCCGCCGCGGGCTGGACCTCCTGGACTGGATCGTGGACGTGGAGACCTCGACCACCGGCCATGTGTCCGTGGTGGGCAGCGCCGGTTGGTGGCCTCGCGACGGGGTACGAGCTCGATACGATCAGCAACCGATCGAGGTCACCGCCCTGCTCTTGGCCGCGGAGGCTGCCCTCGAGGTGACCGGCGACGAGGGCCACCGATCGACCATGGAGCGCTGCTATGGCTGGTTCCTTGGGCGCAACGACGGCGGCGTGGTCATCGCCCTGCCGGAGCGGGGAGCGTGCCACGACGGGCTCACGCCGTCCGGCGTCAATCGAAACCAGGGTGCCGAGTCCAGCCTGATGTGGCTGACTGCCCTCGAGCGCATCCGGCAGCTGCGCCGGACGAACGACGCCCGCACCTGCGATGCTGTGCCCGTGCACGTGCCGCTGTGACCTCTCCGCAGACGGATGGGCTCTTCGAACGCAGCCCACGCAATCCCATCCTCACGGCTGAGGACCTGCCCTACCCGGCCAACGCCATCTTCAACCCGGGGGCCGCCCAGGTCGGGGCCGAGACGATCCTTTTGGTTCGCGTCGAAGACCTCCGGGGCATCTCGCACCTGCACGTGGCGCGCAGCGTCGACGGTGTCACCGACTGGCGTTTCGATCCCGCACCATTGCTGGCACCGGAGCCCGATCGCCATCCCGAGGAGATCTGGGGCTGCGAGGATCCCCGGCTCACCTGGCTGCCCGAGCGCGATGAGTGGGCCATCTGTTACACGGCCTTCAGCCGCCGGGGGCCGCTCGTTTCCCTTGCCACCACGACCGATTTCCGGAGCGTGCAACGGCTCGGCCCGGTCATGCCTCCCGAGGACAAGGACGCCGCGTTGTTTTCGCGGCGGCTTGGCGGTCGATGGGCCATGATCCACCGACCGACGCCGCAGCGCGGCGGCGAACACATGTGGATCTCCTACTCGCCCGACCTCCGCCACTGGGGCGACCACACGCTCCTCCTGGAGGCGCGCGATGGCGCCTGGTGGGACGCGGACAAGATCGGCCTGGGACCGCCCCCGATCGAGACCCCGGACGGCTGGCTCATTCTGTACCACGGCGCCCACCGCACTGCCAGCGGAGCGATCTATCGCGTCGGCTTCGCGCTCCTGGATCTCGAGGATCCCACGATCTGTCTCCGCCGAAGCGACGAGTGGGCCTTCGGCCCGCGTGAGCCCTACGAGCGCGATGGTGATGTTGACCTTGTCGTGTTCCCGTGCGGCTGGATCGTGGACGAACTCCGCGACGAGGTGCGCATGTACTACGGAGCAGCCGACACCCGGATCGGTCTTGCGACGGCCCGGTTGAGCGCCGTGCTCGACTACGTTCGTGCCTGTCCGGGGGGCCAGCAACGGCGCCGGGGAGACCCGCACGAGGGCATCTAGTCGACTAACCGCCAGTTGAGCCGACCGAGCCAGATCATCTCCGGCTCGGGGCTCCGGCCTTCATCGCCACCGGCGCAGTCACGACCGGTCGCCGCGGGGCGGGACTAGATGTGCAGATGAACCTGCCCACCCCGAAGTTGGTCCGGCCGGATTGAAGACCCCATGGCCATCGGATCGTCGCCATCATCGAACCTCGTCATCGGCGTGGGTCGCCGTATCTAGCTAACTCGTCGGACGGACAGACTGCAACCCTTTGCCTCGCGCCGCCCACGCGTCTATAGGGAAATCCCCGGGCGAGCGGGCGATGCGGATCGCCACGGACTGGCTGGTTGGGCTCGAAGTCCCGAGCCATCGCGGGCCGACGAGTACGCGTCGTGCGTGACCGGCAGGTCGAGGCGATCGAGTGGACTCCTCAAGCCCGGCCATTCTTCGCGAAAAGACAGCGGGCGTGCCCCCAAGGGTGTCAGAGTCCATGACATAGGCGACAGGTGATACGCGCCAGGTGAGTCGGGACATGCACGACAGTCGAGTGTATGTCCAAACATCGGGTCGCCGTCCTGAAGGTAGTCTCCGCCCGGATGTCCGCCACCGCCGTCGCGGCCGAACACGGGATCAGTCGCCAACACCTCCAGCGCCTGCTCCGGCGCTACCGCGACGGGGGCCTCGACGCCCTCGAGCCGCGTTCTCGCCGGCCACGCAGCAATCCTCGCCAGACACCAGACCAGGTCCGTGAGCGGATCGTCGGGCTGCGCCTGGAGCTCACCGCCGGCGGCCTCGATGCCGGGCCGGTCACGATCGCCTGGCACCTCGAGCGAGAGGCTCTCGCTACCCCATCCACGTCGACCATCCGACGCATCCTGCACGCCGCGGGCCTCGTCGTCCCCGAGCCTCGAAAGCGCCCGCGCAGCTCCTGGATTCGCTTCGAGGCCTCGGCACCCAACGAGCTATGGCAGTCCGACTTCACGCACTGGCGCCTGGCCGACGGGACCGAGGTCGAGATCTGCTCGTGGCTCGATGACCACTCGTGCTATCTGCTCGGCTGCACCGCCTTCGGGCGGGTCTCCGGCGATGACGTCGTGGCCACCTTCACCGCCGCAGGCGAGGCGAACGGCTGGCCCGCCGCGACCCTGACCGACAACGCCGCGGTCTACACGTCGCGTTTCACCGGCGGGCGGAACGGCTTCGAGTACCTGCTCGCGTACCTCGGCATACGCCAGAAGAACGGGACACCCGGTCGTCCCCAGACCCAGGGCAAGATCGAACGCTTCCACCAGACCCTCAAGCGCTGGCTCGAGCGCCAGCCGGCGCCGCGCAGCGTGGTCGAGCTGCAGGCGCAGCTCGATGCGTTCCGCCTGAACTACAACGAGCACCGGCCACACCGGGCGATCGGCCGGATCACCCCTGCCGAGGCCTATGCCGCGCGCCCCAAAACGCAGCCCGCCGGACGCAGCGCCCCGGGTCACTTCCGGCTGCGCTACGACCTGATCGATCGCGGTGGTCGGATGACCCTGCGCCGGGCCGGCCGGCTGCATCACCTGGGGGTCGGGGCCGCCCATGCCAGTCGGCGCGTGCTGGCCATCGTCGACGAGCGCGAGGTGACCGTCGTCGCGCTCGAGACGGGCGAGGTCCTATCCACGCACCACATCGAGCCCGGCAGGATCTACTGGCGCAACCAGCGAAGAGACCCCGGCCGATGGCCGGGGTCCCGGACGGCCGAGTGACGCCATGGCCGGAGCATCGGTGTCGCCGATGTCCCAGCTCATGTGTCGCCCATGTCGCGACTCAAGACAGGAGTGCCCCCAAGGGGATTCGAACCCCTGATCTCCACCTTGAAAGGGTGGCGTCCTAGGCCTCTAGACGATGGGGGCGTGCCAGATCAGTCTACAAGTCGAGGCCGAGACGCCCCGTTGCCGGAGTGTCCATGCACGTGGTGACTGAACGGATGAGCGAAGGACCCGCGGAGGCTGACTCAGCACGCCGATGCGACATCCGGCGCCAGACTCAGTCAATCCGTGACTGAGATCGCCGCTGGACGGGGTTGGGCGAGGCTGGCACAAGAGTTCGGCGGACCGTTCAGTCACCCCGCGCATAAGGTGCCGCCGGCCGACGCCCAGTCAGGCGGCGCCGGCGAGGATGCCGAGCACGATCGCCGCGGCCAGCGCACCCGCGGCGCCCATCACGCACAGACCGCCGATGAACGCCGCCAGCAGCGCCCGCCCGCCGCGGCCGTGTTCACCCAGCCGGACGGCCGTGCCGGCGAGCGCGAAACCGAGCAGGCCGAGGCAGATGCCGAGCACGGCCAAGCCGCTGACGAGGAGCGGCAGCTTGATCGACGAGCTGTCGAGGAACAGCGCGTAGAGGACGATCGCGCCGGCGCCCATCACGAGCAGCACCAGCATCGCGCGGAGCGGCGTCACAGGTGGCCTCCTTCTCGTAGCAGGACGCCGCCCGAGCGGCCGTCGATCTCGACCGTGAACCGACCGTCATCTTTGCGGCTGACGCGCGCCGGTTCGCAGCCCGGCAGGCCGACCGGCGCGAGGTTGGCGTCGGCCAGCTCGTCGGCCGCCAGCTCGAGACGTGCCGGCGCGTCGTCGGCGTTGAGCACGATCACCGCCGCGGCGTCGTCGGCAAAGCGGCCATAGGCCATCGCGTTGCCCGCTGCGGCAAGCGTCCGGTACGTCCCGTGGCGCAACACCGGCTGTGCCCGGCGCAGCCCGGTGGCGGCGCGGTGATAGTCGAGCAGCGCCTCATCCCACGTTGCCTCGTCCCACGGGAAGCCGCGCCGGCAGTCGGGATCGTGGCGGCCCTGCAGGCCGACCTCGTCACCGTAGTAGATGCACGGCGCCCCGGGCAGCGTCATCATCGCCAGCAGGGCCAGGCGCAGTGACGCAACGTCACCACCGGCGATGGTCAGGTAGCGCGCCGTGTCGTGGCTGCCGAGCAGGTTGAGCTGCGCGGCAGTCGACTGCGGCCGATACACGGTCGACGAGCTGCTCGAGCCGCGCCGCGAAGGCAGGCCCGTCGATGGGGCGCACGAACTCACGGTACTCGTGCTGCGTCGCAACGACTTCCATGTCCAGCTGCCGAGCCGCGGTGAAGCCGAGCAACGCCTCGGCCAGCGGGTAGTTCATCAACGCGTCGAAGGTGTCGCCACTCAGCCACTGCGGCTTCTCGCGCCAGATCTCGGCGACGATGTACGCCTCCGGGTTGACGGCGCGTACACGCTGACGGAACTCGCGCCAGAAGCCGGCATCGATCTCCTCGGCCACGTCCAGCCGCCAGCCGTCGATGCCAAATCGCAGCCAGTGCTCGGCCGCGCCAAGAAGGTACTCGCGCATGTTCGGGTTGTCGGTGTTCAGCTTGGGCAGCGCCGGCAGGTCCCACCAGGCGCGGTAGCCGAGGTGGCGCAGCGAGACCTCGCCCTGGCGGTGCTGCTCGACGCCGTCGCATCTTGATCCAGCCGCCGGCCCTCCTCGGCCGAGGGGTACGGGCGCAGCGGACGGCCCGCGGCGAGCGCCTCGTGGTCTACGTGGAACCAGTCGACGTAGGGCGACTGCGCCGCCGTTCTCGACCACGTGATGGAACGGCCAGAAGCCGCGGCCGGAGTGGTTGAACACGCCGTCGAGGACGACGCGCATGCCGCGAGCGTGGGCGCGTCGAGCAGCTCGCGCAAGCGCCGCGTCGCCGCCGAGCAGCGGGTCGACCCGGTAGTAGTCGTAGTGTGGTAGCGGTGGTTCGATGCCGAGGCGAAGATCGGCGTCAGGTAGAGCGCGGTCACGCCCAGGTCGGCCAGGTAGTCGAGGTGCTCGACGATGCCGAGCAGGTCGCCGCCCTTGAAGCCGTGCAGGGTCGGCGGCGCGTCCCACGGCTCGAGCGGGCCCGGGCTTGGGCACACGCGCGCTGGCCGCGAAACGATCGGCGAAGATCTGGTAGAAGACCGCGTCGGCCACCCACGCGGGCGGATCCTCGAACGCGGCGTCGCTCAGCGGCGATGAGCGGCCCGTGGGTGCGTCGTGCGGCAGGCCTACTTGACGCCGCCGATGGTCAGCCCAGACACGATGTACTTCTGGAGCACGAGATAGACGAGTGACACGGGCAGCGCGAACAGGATCGCGAACGCGGAGAACGCCGCCCACGGGGTCTGCGTCGCGAATTGGCCGACCATGCCGTTGAGCGCGATGGCGAGCGTGTACTGGGGCACGCTGCCGGTCAGGAAGATGACCGAGAAGTAGTACTCCGTCCAGCCGGCGATGAAGCCCAGGAAGCCCGTCACCGCGAGCGCCGGCACGGCCAGCGGCAGGATGATCATCCGGAAGGCCTGGTTGCGCGTCGCGCCGTCGACCGAAGCGGCCTCCTCCAGATCCTTGGGGATCGTGTCGAGGTAGCCCTTCAGGTTCCAGATCGCGAACGGCAGCAGGCCGGAG
The DNA here is from genome assembly GCA_963704145.1 of uncultured Chloroflexia bacterium. GTDB lineage: Bacteria > Chloroflexota > Limnocylindria > Limnocylindrales > CSP1-4 > JALYGJ01. The sequence continues at coordinate 239,615 of CAVPHB010000006.1, read as the reverse complement.
ATGATCGCCAACGCCCACGCCGGCCAGCGACCGGCGCAGGTTGAAATCGCCGATCACGATCTGGTTGAGCTGGATGAACAGCGGCACGATGCTGACCACCGGCGGCAGCATCAGGACCGCGAGGATGCCCAGCATCAGCACCGTCCGCAGCCGGAAGCGCAGGCGCGAGAAGACGCGTAGGCGGCAGTAACGGCAATGAGGATCGAGAACGTGGCCGTGCTGCTGGCCAGGATGAAGCTGTTCTTGGCCAGGTCGAAGAACGAGATCTGGTTGATCGTTGGCTGGCGGATCACCTCGACGAAGTTGTCGAGCGTCGCACCCTCGGGATGAGGTCCCTTCGGACGGAGGCCGGGAGCCGGATCCAGGGCCAGGCTGACCACCCACAGCATGGGGAAGACGACCGACGCGGCGATGAAGATGCAGATCGCCTGCAGGAAGGCCTGCTTGGTAAACGAGAGGGGCCGGCCGTCCTCGCCCTTGGTCCGCGCGCCGCGGCGGCCGAGCACCCTGCGCCACGAACGATCAGCGCTGACGGCGGTCATTGGTCGTAGCTCGCAGTCGCCTTGGTCACGCGGTTGAAGAGCAGCGTGATGGTCAGCAGGATGAAGAACATGAACACCGAGAAGGCGGCAGCTATCCCGTATAACTGCCGGTCGTTGACCAGCCGGAAGGCTTGCGTCACGAGCAGCTCGGTCTTGCCTCTCGGTTCGCCCGCGCTCATGAAGTAGGTCAGGTAGAACAGGTTGAAGGTGACCACGAAGCCATAGACCGCGTAGGGGATCATGGCCGGGCGCAGGAATGGCACGGTGATGTGGCGGAACTTCTGGAAGCCCGAGGCGCCATCCATCTCCGCCGCCTCGTACAGCTCGCCCGGGATGCTCTGCAGCGCACCGGTGGCGACGACCGAGTTGAGCGGCCAGCCCAGCCAGGTGTTGGCGGTCAGCAGCGCGAAGTAGGCCAGCGGCAGCGGGATGAACGAGATCGGGTCCTGGATCTGGCGCAGCCAGTCGATGTTGAACGCCTCGGCCGGGATGTGGAACAGGACGCCCAGGCCGGCCAGGCCCTGGTTGATTGCGCCGTCGTTGGTGTCGAACAGGTTGCGCCAGACGGTGGCGACGATGATCGGCGGGATGACCACGGGCAGGATGTAGATCGCCCGGTACAGCCCGCGGAAGCGCAGACCCTTGACGTTCAGGATGACCGCGATCAGGACGCCCAGGACGATGTGGATGACGACGTTCGAGAAGGCCCACCAGATGTTGAAGAACAGCATCCGGAAGAAATGGAAGTTGGGGATGCCCAGGCTGTCGTTGAGGATCCGGGTGTAGTTCTCGAACCCGACGAACTCGGCCGGACGCCCGTTGGGCACGACGTTGGGCAGCCGGTAGTCGAAGAAGCTGATCGCCGTCTGGAAGATGAGCGGGTAGAAGGTGATGGTGACCATCACCAGCAGCGCTGGGATGATGTAGAGGTACGCGGTTCGCGTATCGCGGCCGAACCAGCGTCGTTTGCGCGCCGGTGCCTCAGCTGCCGACAGGGCGGTCAAAGCCTGCTACCTCGCTGTGCCGACTGAACCCTTATCGCGCGGGTTGAAAGTGAGCCAATGGTAAACGCGCGGGGGGCGTCGCATGACGCCCCCCGCACAGAGTTCCGACTGGTTGTCCGGTCGGGCTAGAACCCGTTGCCGGCGTTCATCGACGTGCACGCCTCGCCCACGGCTGTGGCCGGGTCGATGGCCTCGTCGAGGACCTGGTTGAGGGCATTGCCGAAGTTATCCCAGAAGGCGCCCAGCTCCTGGCGCTGCGGGCGCAGGGCACCGTTCAGGACGGCCTGGGCAAACTGGGCGCTCACCTCGTTGTCACTCGGCGGAACGTCCGGGCTGCTCGGGATGTGATACGCCGTGGCGGCATAGATTGCCTGGATGTCTGGCTGGACCATGCGGATCGCGAAGTCGATCGCCAGATCAACGCTGTCGGCGTAGGGGTTGATGTTGTAGCCGTCCACGCCGGTCAGCGGCAGGGCTGGCCCGGACGGGCCGGCAGGCATGGGCGCGACGCCCAGGTTGGCCACGTCGGCGGCATAGCCGCCGGCGGCCCATGGGCCGTCAACGATCATGTCGAAGTCGCCGGCCTTGAAGCCGTCGGCCATCTCGGCATAGTCGGTCGTGAAGGTCGCGCCGGCGGCCTTCAGGTCGGCCAGGAACTGCATGGACTCAGCCACGCCGCCCTGGTCGGCGATGCACATGCCGACATCGTCCATGAGCTGCCCGCCGAAGGCTCCCCACCAACCGAAGTTGTGGTAGATGCCCTGCAGGAAGGCGACTTTGGCGCCGCCCTGGACGGCCGCCAGCAGCTCTGCCGTCGTTGCCGGCGGAGTTGCCACGGTGTCCTTGTTGTAGTACAGCGCCACGGCCTTGAGTGACTCGGGCACCTGCCAGATGCCGACCTCAGCGCTCGAAGTGGTGTAGGACGAGCCCTGGATCGCGAGATCCGAGAAGGCAGCCTGGTCAATGCGATCGGCGACGTTCTGCAGGAGAGTGGCCTCGGCCAGCTCCCACATCGAGTCGTTCGGCGCGATGAACAGGTCGGGGTCACCGTTGCTCGCCTGAAGGCGATAGACGTTGAACAGCGAACCGAAGTCAAGGCCGACGACGTCGAGCTTGAGGCCCGGGTTCTCGGCGCAGACGACCCCAATGGCCGCTGCCAGCGCATCGGACTCGGTGCCGGCGCCTGAGCCGTACGAGTGCCACAGGGTCAGCTCGCCGGTCAGCGTGCCGCCTGTGCCGCCGCCGGCACAGGCCGTGACGGGCGGGGGTGCAGTCGGCTCGGGGGACGCGGTCGGGACGTCGGTCGGGGCCGTGGTCGGGACGTCGGTCGGGGCCGTGGTCGGGCCGTCGCTGGGGACCGCGGTCGGGGCAACTGTTGGTGCCGCTGTCGGCGCCGTGGTCGGCGCCGTGGTCGGCGTCGCCCCCGCGCACGCTGCGAGCACCAGGACAAGCGTGGTCAGCACGCCGCCTAGCTTGAGATTCGAAGACATGGTGTTGCTGGAGCCTCCTCTGCGTGGCCGCCAGATCATCTGGCGATCCTTGTCCGTGTTCCTGCGCACATGGTGTGCGCCGGATGTGCGGCTTGACGTGCCGCCCATCATAGCCACCGCCTCAGCCTTCGCCGATCACCTCCTGACTCCGGTCGCCCCGGGCGCCGTCGAGCGGCGGATCACGAGGCGCGTTTCCAGAAGCCCGGTCTTCATCGGATCGGTGAGAGAACGAGTGGCGAGTCGGCTGTGCCGGTGCAGCGAACGTACGAGGGACCGTCCGCGGATGTCAAGTGCCTTGCGGCCTTGGATGAGAAAATCAAACCCGATGATTGACGTTGCTGCGTGTGATGCCCAACGGAGTGCGGATGGTGCTGCCTTTGGTTTCGTGCTCTGACCGGCGTCGGCCTGACTCTGCCGCTGGTGTCAATCAGGCGGTCGAGACGCCGATCTCGGCCATCGGACTGCTGTGGATGCTGCTGCTGGCCTACCTGATCTTCACCCTGACGTTGATCCTTCAGCGCAAGCAGGCCGCCCGGATGCTGAGCTTCGGTCTCGTCACGTTGAGCGTGCCGCTGGCGCCTTGTACTCTTCTATTGGGCCGGCACCGTGTGGCGCACTGATCGGGCTGGCACTTGTGACGCTGCTCTTCCTGGCCTGGCGCGGCGTCGAAGGTGCGAGCCTGGTTCAACGAGCCGTGAACGGACCTCGCGCAGGTATCGGCGGCTGCCGTAGGCTTCGCCCACACCGATCTCAACCCAGCGCTGACGGCACCGACAGGAGACCCCCCAACCGTGGCCAAACGATCCCGCCGACCCGCGCCCGGCGAGCCCGCCCCGAGCCGCGAACCGGCCAGTTCTGCCGGCCGGCCGGCGAACAGTTCGTCCGGTGCGCGGACCGTGCGCGGCAGCCGCCCGCGACGGACGCAGCAAGCCGAGCCCGCTCGCCCGCTACCGGACGCTGGTCGTCAGCGGCGCGGCGGTCATTGGTTTGCTGATCGTGGCCTGGTTCTTCTTTCAGGGGTCGACGCAGGCCGCCTATGTCTGTGACTCTTTCCTGACCCCCGGTCCGGTCGAGTCGCTCACCCCGCGGCCGGCGACGCCGACGCCCGCCCGAGCACGCCCGCCCGAGCCCGTCGCCCACCGTCGCGGGCTCCCCGGCGGCCTCCGGATCTCCGGCAGCCTCGGCGTCGCCGACCGCCCTGCCCACCCAGAGCCTGAGCCGACGGCGCGGCTCGGCTTCAGCACCACCGTCCTCGGCCGGACCACGTCCGTGACCCGAGCGCGACGCTCACGTACGGCTTCTGTCCGCCAACCTCGGGCGACCACTTCAATGCCGCAACCGCGGGCCCATCCGTGCTGCCGTCTATCCCAAAGACGGAGGAGCAGATCCCCGGCGGCTGGCTGCACAACCTTGAGCACGGCTACACGGTCGCGCTGTATCGCTGCACGGGTCCCGATGACTGCTCCGTCGGACGCCGAGATGGCGCAACTGCAGGCCTTCTTCGACCAGGCGCCGACATCGGTCAATCCGGCCTGTCCGACGAAGATCATCGTCGCGCGTCTCGACAGCATGGACACGCGCTTCGCGCTGCTCGGCTGGGGCCGCGCCTGCTGGTCAACGAATTCGATCTCGACACGGCGCTCACCTTCGCCCAACAATGGACGGACCATGAGCGGTGCCCGAGCGAGGACTGTGCTGATCTGAGCCATCCGTCCGAGTCCACACGCATGACCAGCCGAGCCAGCGGCACGTGCTCGATGCCCCGCCGCTGGGCACGACGATGCGCGCCCTGGTCAAGGAAACCGCCGCCCCGGGCGCGACCATACGCGAAGTGCCCGTCCCCGCAGCCAGGGCCGGGCGAGCTGCTCGTCCGCGTCGAGGCCGCCAGCGTGTGCGGTACCGACGTGCACATCGAGCGCTGGGACCGTGGGCGCAGGACAACTTCGGCCCGCCGCCGATGATCTTCGGCCACGAGATGGCCGGCACCGTGGTTGCCCGCGGGGACCGGTCGCGACGCGCGTCGCCATTGGCGAGCTGGTCGCCGCCGAGACGCACTGGGTCGACTGGACGTGCTACCAGTGCCGCACGGGTCGCGCCCACGTGTGCCAGAACATGCGCATCATGGGCGTCCATGTGCCCGGCTCGTTTGCCCAGTACGTCGTCATCCCGGAAGTCAACGCGTGGGTCTCGGAGGGCCTCACGCCGGAGATCGCAGCGCTCCAGGAGCCGCTCGGCAACGCGGTTCATGCCGCGTTCGTCGAGGACGTCGCCGGCCAGACGGCCGTCGTCACCGGCTGCGGGCCGATCGGGCTGATGAGCATCGCCGTGCTCAAGCATGGCCGGTGCGCGAGCTGTCTTCGCCACTGACATCAACCCCGAGCGACTGCGCGATGGCCGAGCAGAATGGGCGCCGACCTCGTGCTCGACGCGCGCGAAGACGTCGTCGCTCGACTGCGCGCCGAGACAGACGGCAACGGCGTCGACATCGTGCTCGAGATGTAGGGCTCGGCGGCTGCCCTGCACCAGGGCCTCGCCGCGGTGACCAACGGCGGGCGCGTGTCGCTGCTCGGCACCCATGCCGTGCCGGCCACGATCGACCTCTCGCAGGAGATCATCTTCAAGGGCATCCGCATCTACGGCATCACCGGTCGCCGGCTGTGGGACACGTGGTATCGCACGACCGCCCTGCTCGAGGAAGGGCCTCGACATCTCGCCGATCATCACCCACCGGCTGCCGCTCGGCCGACTACGCCACCGCGTTCGACCTGGTCGCGTCCGGTCATGCCGGCAAGATCGTGCTGCTGCCGCAGGAGGGTGAGCATGAAGACCGCCGGCAATGCCACGACACGCATCGACCCGCTCGCCTACCTCGACGCCGAGCTCGAAGACCTGCGCGCCAAGAACCTGTACCGGCCGCTGCGCAGTGATGACCGGCACGCCAGGCGCCGCACACGACGATCGACGGGCCGGCCGGTCATCAGCCTGTCGTCGAACAACTACCTCGGCCTGGCCACGCACCCGCACCTCGTCGAGGCGGCGCTCAACGCGGTGCGCGATCTGGGCGTCGGGCTCCGGCGCCGTGCGCACCATCGCCGGCACGATGGAGCTGCACCGAGGAGCTTGAGCGCCGGCTGGCGGAGTTCAAGCACGTCGAAGCGGTGCTCACCTTCCAAGTCGGGCTTTGACCGCGAACAGCGGCGTCATCCCGACGATCACGGCCGAGCGTGACCTGATCGTCAGCGACGAGCTCAACCACGCCTCGATCATCGACGGCGTGCGGCTGTCGAAGGCGGCGCGCGCGGTCTTCCCGCACAAGGACGTCGACGGTCTCGAGAAGGTCCTGCGCGAGGCGCGCGCCGAGTGGTGGCCCAAATGGTCCGTACCGCGCGATCCTGGTCATCACCGACGGCGTCTTCTCGCATGGACGGCGACATCGCGCCCGCTGCCCGGCATCTGCGATGTCGCCGAGCGCTACGAAGCGGCGGTCATGGTCGACGACGCCCACGCCTCGGGCGTGCTGGGCCGCAACGGCCGCGGCACGATCGATCACTTCGACCTGCACGGCCGCGTCGACATCCAGGTCGGCACGCTGTCCAAGGCGGTCGGCGTCCTGGGCGGCTACGTCGCCGGGCGACAGCACCTGCGCGACTTCCTGATCCAGCGCTCGCGGCCGCTTCCTGTTCTCGACCTCGCAGCCGCCGGCCGTTGCCGCAGCCTGCCTCGCCGCGATCGACGTGCTCGAGCAGGAACCCGAGCGGATCGAGCGGCTGTGGGACAACACCCGCTTCTTCAAGCGCGGCCTGCAGGAGCTCGGCTTCGACACCGGCGTCTCCGAGACGCCGATCACGCCGGTCATCGTGGGCGATCGGCCGCCGCGGCGCAGCAGATGACGCCGCGCGGCTGTTCGAGCTGGGCATCTTCGCCACGGCAGTGGTCTACCCGACGGTCGCGCTGGACAAGGCCCGCATCCGCACGATCGTCAGCAGCGAGCACGCGCGCGACGATCTGCAGGCGTGCCTGGACGCGTTCGCCACGGTGGGCCGCGAGCTGCGCCTGATCTGATGGCGCGCCGAGACCGCTGGGTCTGCCTCGATGTCGGCGAGACGCTGATCGACGAGACGCGCGTCTGGAGCACCTGGGCCGACGTGCTCGGCATCACCGCGGCTGACGTTCATGGCCGCGTTCGGGCGCCGCTCTTGCGCGCGGCGGCGCAATACAGCGACGTCATTCGAGTTGCTCGGCGTCACCGACTGGCGAGCAGCACAGCGCAGCCGTCGCGACTGCCTACGGCCGGGTTTCAGCCGCGAGCGACCTGTACCCCGACGCGTTGCCGGCGCTCGACGCCCTGCGCGCCGCCGGCTACCGCGTCGCGATCATCGCCAACCAGCCCGCCCAGCGCACAGCCGAGCTGCGCGCGCTGGGCGTTCGAGGCCGAGGTGATGGTGATGAGCGACGAGCTGGGCGCGCACAAGCCGTCGACCCGAGTTCTTCAGCCGCGCCCTGGCAGCTGATGGGCAATCCCGATCCGGGCGGACGTGGCGTACGTTGGCGATCGGCTCGACAACGACGTTGCGGCCCTCCGCGGCCGCCGGGATGCGCCCGGTCTGGCTGCGCCGCGGGCCGTGGGGCGTGATCACGACCGCCGCCCCGCCCGCGGGCACGCTGATCGTGAACTCGCTGACCGAGCTCGTCGAGCGCATCGGTGAGTGCTGGCCTGCGCCAACGGGGCCAGCGGAGCAGCCATGAGGCTGACCGTCGTCGGCTGTGCGCCGGCCTACACCAGCCGATCAGGACGCGCGTCGTCGTGCTACCTCGTGGAGCACGGCCCGGACGCAGTGCTGTTCGACCTTGGCCAGGGTGCCTTTGCCGAACTGTGGCGCTACCGGCCGCCAAACGAGATCAACGCGCTCTTCATCAGCCACGTGCACACCGACCACTGCGTCGACCTGGTCCCGCTGCGTCACTGGGTGCGCTACGAGAATGGCGGCCGCGGCCCGAAGCTGTACGGCCCAGCCGATCTACGCCGGCGCATTGATGAGCTCCAGGCCCAGCCTGAGTTCCTGGGCGATCTGGCCGGCGACGCGCTCACGGCCGGCTTCATCGACATCGGCAGCCTGCGCGTGGAGGCGCGGCCGGTGACGCACATCGCGGATAGCTTCGGCTTCCGCGTGTCGGCCGTGGACGGTGACGGGCCGGGGCTGGTCTACTCCGGTGACTGTGGCGAGTGGCGCGATCTCGTGCCGCTCATCGGCAAGGGTGACACGCTGTTGTGCGAGGCAGCCTATGGTGCCGGCCCGGGTGACGGCGGTCAGCATCTGACTGCCGGCCAGGCGGCCGCTGCTGCCGTGGCTGGTCGGGCCGGCCGACTGATCCTCACGCACATCCTCGATCGATATGCGGCGACCCGTCTCGGCCGAGGAGGCTGCGCTCGTCTACGACGACGAGATCGTGGTCGCCCAGCCCGGGATGACGATCACGATCTCCTGATCAGCCGGGGGTTTCGCCGCCCAGGCGTGCCAGATGACGCCGACGCCGACGGCTGCGGGTCGCGGTGCTGGACGGCGTGGGGGCGTCCCCGGATATGGGCGCGGAGGTACCGATGGGGGTCGGGAGGCGCAGCCGCCGTGCTATCAGGTCGTTGTCCATGTCCGGCCGTGGTCCAACGCCCGGCTCGATCCGGCTCGAGCGTGCGAAGACGGCCCACACCAGCGCGGCGCCGCCGACGAGGGCTGATCGGGCGGCAGCAGCGGGCCGATAACCTGGTCGGCGATCCCGAGACAGATCGGCCGGGTGCAGCGACTTCACTGATTCAGACCTCAATATCGAAGCTGGACGTGAGACCAATCGAGTGATCTCGGCGCCAGTCTCCACTGCCAGCCCGAAAGCGTCTAGTACTCCTGGGCCATAGCTGCGCATACCGGACCGCACAAGTCCTGACCTATCTGCCAATTACCCGACAGCCAAAGTGGTGTGCGTCGGCAACGTGGCGTTAGTACTTCTGGCGATCTCGGCGCCGTGCGCCGCGGAAACCCGGGCCGACGGCCGTCGATGGGCTACGCTGCGCCCGTGGCCACGGCCCGCGACCTTGTCATGCAGCGCCTCGCCGCGGCGCTCGATGCCGCCTTCGATTCGGGCTCGCTGCCGACACTGGCCGAGGGCTCCGTGGCGCCCGAGATCGAGGTCGCCCGGCCACATCAGGCCGAGCACGGCGACTTCTCGACCAACCTCGCGCTCAAGCTGGCCGGCGCCCTGCGCCGCCCGCCGCGCGACGTCGCCATGGCGCTGATCGCCGCGCTGGACACCAGCCCGACCGACGACCTCGTCGTGCGCGCCGAAGTGGCCGGCCCGGGCTTCGTCAACCTGTGGCTCGCGCCGCGCCACGTCGAGCAGTCGCTCAACGACATCCGCGCCCGGCGGTACCGCCTACGGCCGCAGCCAGGTCCAGGCCAGGCAGCGCATCAACGTCGAGTTCGTGTCGGCCAACCCGACCGGCCCGCTGACCGTTGGCAACGCGCGTGGCGCGTTCGTGGGCGACCTGCTGTGCCGCGTGCTCGAGGCCGTGGGCCACGACGTGACGCGCGAGTACTACTTCAACGATTCGGGCAGCCAGGTCGAGAAGCTCGGCGCATCGATCCGCGCCATTCGGCTCGATCAGCCCGTCCCCGATGACGGCTATCACGGCGCGTACGTGGCCGACCTCGCGCGCGAGCTGCCGGCCGAGGTGTGGGCGCTGGCCGAGGCGGATCAGGCGCGGGCCAGCTGGATCACGGGCGAGTGGGCGTCTGAGCGCATCCGCGCGGGCATCGAGGCCAGCCTGGAGAACCTGGGCGTGCACTTCGATGTCTGGAAGAGCGAAGGCTCACTCCACCGCGACGGTTGGGTCTCGCGCACTGTCGACAAGCTGCGCGCGGCCGACTTCATCTACGAGCAGGACGACGCGCTGTGGTTCCGCTCGACCGCCTTCGGCGACGACAAGGATCGCGTCGTCATCCGCTCCAACGGCGAGCCGACCTACTTCGCCTCGGACATCGGCTACGTGGTCGAGAAGTTCAGCCGCGGCTTCGACGAGCTGATCTACGTCTGGGGCGCCGACCACCACGGCACGATCGCCCGGCTCAAGAATGCCGCCCAGGCGCTGGGCTTCGACCGTGATGCCGTCGATCGTGCTGCTCATCGCCTGGGTGCGCTTCGTGCGCGACGGCGAGGAAGTGTCGATGTCCAAGCGCACGGGCGAGTTCGTGACCCTCGACGAGCTGCTGGCCGAGGTCGGCGTTGACGCCGCGCGCTGGTTCTTCGCCTCACGCGCGCCGTCAACCGGGCATCGACTTCGACATCGAGCTGGCGCGCAAGCAGTCGAACGAGAACCCGGTCTACTACGTCCAGTACGCGCACGCCCGGATCAGCTCGATCCTGCGCAAGGCGCACGAAGAGGGCGTTCTGGCCGCCGATTCGCTGGACGGCCGGCTGGCCGACGATCCGATCGCGCTGGCCATGGCCAAGGACCTGCTCAGGCTGCCCGACGTCGTGCGCGACGCTGCCGAGGTGCGCGAGACACAGGCGATCACCGCCTACGCGACCGAGCTGGCCACCACCTTCCACGCCTTCTATCGCGATCGGCGGGTGGTCGACGCGGCGGATGAGGAAACGTCCGCCGGCCGCCTGGCGCTGGTCGACGCGACGCGCGTCACGCTGGCCGCCGCGCTTGGCCTGCTGGGGATCTCCGCGCCAGAGTCGATGTAGGGCTACCGGGTGATGGGCGGCGACTGCCCAAGTCCGTAGGCGTGTGATACGGCATCCAAGGTCGTCTGATTGCTGCCCAGGAACAGCCAATCGCCGGAATTCTGCGACACACCGTCAAACGTCAACGCCAGCTCGTTAACCCTGGCGTGAAACTCATCCGCGTCTGCCTGCGTGTCCCAGGCAGTCGCCCACACGATGGCCCACGCGCCGTTCGCGTTCTCGTACATGTTCAGACGATCGCCGCCCCAACCGGCCGCGACCTCGGCATGTGGCCATTCGACCGGCAGCCCCGGGATCGAGAAGTCCGGATCCTCGCCGCCGGTGGCGAAGATCTGAATGCCCAGCTCGCCCAGCGTCTGCTGGTATGTGCGCGACCAGCCTTCGCCCAGCGACACGGAAATGTCGGTCAGCGCGACGTCCACCGGCGGCTCGAGCTCGTAGTACTTGGCCGAGTGCAGGATCTGCTCGGTCGACGTGGGCGGCGTGCGCAGGGCGTTGTCGACCGCGTCAAAGCCGCCCACGCTGTGGATGTCGGAGATGAAGGCGAAGCCGTCGCTGTAGGGGAACTCGAGCTGGCGGCGCAGGACGAGTGGCATGCCCTCGAGCGTCTGCTCGTCCAGCTCGGAGAGTGACTCGAGTCAGCAGCTCGAGCAGCTCATCCGGGGTCAGGTTCTGGAGCGCCCAGAGCTGCGATCGTCAACGTCGCGTCGCCCTCGATGACCGCCAGCTGAGCGAGCGGCGGCATCGCCCTGCGCTGGGTCGGTGACGCGGGTTCCCTCCAGGTCGAAGTGCCTGGTCCTGCAGCGCGTGGGTGTACTCGTGGGCGACAACGATCCTGTCGATCGCCCCGAACGGTTGATCGCGCTCGATGATGTAGAAGCGCCCGTTGTCGGGCCGGTAGAACGCGGCGACCTGGGCGCCGTACAGGTCGAGCAGCAGCGCCTCGAGGTCGGCGTCGTCGGGCAGCAGCCCAAGGCGCTTGAGCAGCCGCTCCTCGGCGGCGCGAACCTCGGCCGGCACGTCCTCGGCGGCGAGCCCGATCAGGTCGTCGCCGGAACTGGTCGCGCGAGACGAACTCGTAGGGCACGGCGGACGTCGGCTCGCAGCCGCACGGACGAGCGGCACCTGGGCCGATCACCGCGTCGATCTGCGCCGCCAGCTGCGGATCGATGGTTGGCGCCGGCGTGGCCGGGCCGGAGGCCGGCGGCGTTGGCGAGGCGTCCATCGTCGGCTCGCTTGACCGGGGCGCGTCGGTTGGAGCGCTGGTCGGCGGGGGGCTGGGCGCGTCGGTCGCCGCCACTGCGCTGGGCGTCGGACTGGGCGACGGCGACGGCGGTTGCCCGACAGCAGGACGAAGGCGAGCGACTCCGATCACGAAGACCAGGCCAAGCCCGATCAGGCCGAGCAGCCAGCCGGGCGGGCCCGAACGGCGGACGGGCGTATAGACGGGCTGGAATCCACGGCTCATGTCCGAATTGTGCCAGCAATACGGATGATGTCCGTTTCTTCACCGCTTGGAGGTCTGGTGGCTTTACGCAGCCGTCCTAGTCTCTTGGCCAGCGGAACCGTGAAGCATCGCTTCCCGTTCCCTCTCCCTCCCTCGGAACGAGGGGCGCCAATTGGGCAGGCGCCCCTCGTTTCTTTTTGATTCGCGTGCGCTGCTGTGCACAATCGACGCGATGGAGATCGTGCGTTCGGAGAGACCTGCCTGCGCCTGCGCGGGCGCGAGGGAACCGTCGTGGTCACGACGCCTTCCCGCGCATCGTCGGCCCGACCGGCCGCGGCCTGACCGCCGACATCGCCACCTACAGCCACGCCGACGGACAGGCCAGCCGCTCGGCCTCGAGCACTGCCGACCGGCGCGCCGCGGCGGCGCAAGCGACAGCGCGGCGGCAAGGACGAGCGGCCGGCGTCCCAACCAGCCTCGAGCCGGCCTTCCGCCTCGATGCGCCCGGGCGAGTACGAGGTCCACCAGGTGCTCATCACCGGTGTGCCGCACCTTCCGTGACGACCAACACGGGCGCCGAGCGCGGACCGAACATCGTGCTTCGTGTTCGAGCTCGACGGCCTCCACGTCGTCCACCTGGGCGACGTCGGGCCACCTGCTGAGCGAGGCCGACCTGGGCGAGATCGGCGCCGTCGACGTCGTGTGCGTGCCGATCGGCGGATCACTCACCGCTGCCCGGGCAGCCGAGCTGGTCGCTCAGCTGGACGCCAAGCTGATCGTGCCCATGCCGCTCGATGATGCGGGCGGCAGCGGCGGCGAACTGGCAACGTTTCCTGCACGAGATGAGCGTCCAGCACGGCCGAGCCGGCGCCGAAGCTGACGGTCACGCACTCTTCGCTACCGTCCGAGACGACCGTCGTCCTGCTCGAGGCGCGCGGTCGCGGCGACCGGCCGAGCCTGCCCTAGGCGGCCGCCTCGGCCCGAAGGCGACCCGGCCGCGCTTGACCACCGTGCGCACCAGGTCGGCGCCCAGCCAGTACGGCAGCAGCGCGTGCGAATCGGGCTCCCAGACGACGAGGTCGGCGTGCTTGCCGACCTCGAGCGAGCCGTGTGCTGCCGCTGATGCCCAGCGCGGCGGCCGCGTTGATCGTCATCGCCGCCAGGGCCTCGGCCGCCGACAGGCCCAGCCGATGGACCGCGAACGCCAGCGCCAGCTGCGCGTTGGGCGCCGGTGACGTGCCCGGGTTGAAGTCGGTGCCCAGGCAACCGGCACGCCGCGCTCGATCAGCCGGCGCGCCGGCGCGTAGGCCGGCTCATCGAGGTAGAAGCTGGTCAGCGGCAGGAGCGTGGCGACGACCGGCTGGCCGTCGTCCGCGGCGCGGCCGAGGGCCTCGATGCCGGCGTCCGAGATCGCGCCCAGGTGGTCGGCCGAGAGCGCTCCGATCTCGGCGGCCAGCTCCGCGCCGCCCGAGGGCTGGATCTCGTCGGCGTGCAGCCGCGCGGCCATGCCCAGCTCCTTGGCCGCGGCTCAGGAGGCGGCGGGCCTCGTCCGGCTCGAACACGCCGCGCTCGCAGAAGACGTCGCACGAGTGGGCGATGCCCTGCTCTGCAACGCGCGGCAGCTGCTCTCGATGACGCTCTTGACGTAGGCCGCCGCGGCATCGGGCCGAGCGCGAAACTCAGGCGCCACGGCGTGAGCGCCGAGGAACGTGGGCACGATCTCGATGGGGCCCTCACGACCCAGCTGGGCGGCCAGCGCCAGCAGGCGCAGCTCCGATTCGGTGTCCAGGCCGTAGCCCGACTTGACCTCGGCTGTCGTGACGCCGTGGCTGATCATCTCGGCCAGCCAGCGTCGGCCATTGCCTAGCAGCTCGTCGTCGCGACGCGTCCCGCGTCAGGCGCACGGTCTGGAGAATCCCGCCGCCGGCGGCAAGGATGTCGAGATAGCCGTGGCCGCGCTGGCGCAGCTCGACCTCGGCGTGACGCGTGCCGGCGAAGAGCAGATGGGTGTGCGGGTCGATCAGGCCGGGCGTGACCGTTCCGCGCCGCGCATCGAGTCGGGCCAGCGCCTCCGGAGCGATACCCAGCTCGTCCAGCTCGCGCTCGACGTCGCCCAGCCGTCCGACGGCGACGATGCGGCCTTCATAGGCCGCCAGGGCCAGCCCGTGCGGGCCACCGAGGTCCGCCGCATCGTCGGCGGCCAGCAGCCCGATCTCGGACTGGCCGCTGCCCCGCGAACGCCACCGGCGAGCGTGGCGATCTCGGTCGCGTTGTGGACGAGCAGGCCGGGCGGGTCGGCCGTCATTGCTGGTCCGTCGGGCGCGTCTGCCCGGTCTGTGAGTCCCGGCCTGGGCGCCCTCGGCCTGCGCGAGGCGCAGCTCGAGCGCCATGGTCGGCTCGAAGTCGCGGATCTTCAGCCAGCCGGGCGCCGCGCGTGATGCGTTCCGCGTCGGCCAGCGTGGCCTCGACGCCGATGTGGTCGGCTACGTCGACCAGCGCCGCCAGCGGGCAGAGCCCGATCAGCTCCGACTCGCGCAGCTGCGACGCCTGCCGCCTGCGCCGCCTCGCCGCACCGTCTGCCCACGCCTTCCAGATCGGCGTGATCGTGAAGTCGAGCAGGTTCATCGACACCTGGGCGCAGCCGCAGGTCCTCGAGGTAGAGCCCGAGTGCCTGGACGCGCGGCAGACCACCCGATCGCTCGCGCACGCCGCGCGCAATGCTCTTGGCCAGCTCCAGGTCGCGGCTCTCGAGGTTGATGTTGTAGGCGATCAGGAAGGGCCGCGCGCCGACCGCCACCGCGCCGGCGGTCGGGTGCATGAGCGGCGGGCCGAAGTCGGGCGCGTGCTCGGGCTGGCCGATGAGCTCGCTGAGGCCCTCGTACTGCGGTCGGCGGATGTCGGCCAGCACCTCCCGGTCAGGACGCAGCGCCGCCCTGGCATACAGGTACACGGGCAGCTCGAACCGCTGCGCGATCCGCCGGCCGAAGTCGTGCGCCAGCTCGACGCAGTCGGCGAGCGTCGTTTCGGCCGAGCGGCACGAATGGGATCACGTCCACGGCGCCGATGCGCGGGTGCTGACCCTCGTGCTGCGCCATGTCAATCAGCGCGATCGCGGTCTCCACGGCGCTCTCCATGGCTGCGGTCACGGCGCTCGGTGGCCCGGCGAAGGTCAGCACGCTGCGGTTGTGGTCGCGGTCCGAGGTCCGGTCGAGCAGGTGCACCCCGGGCGTGCGGCTGACCGTGTCGGCCAGCGCGTCGATGACATCGCCACGGCGGCCTTCGCTGAAGTTGGGCACGCATTCGACGAGATTGGCCATCGCTGAGCGTCAGTCTAGGCCCGCCGTATCCGCCCGCCGTATCCGCCTGCCAGCGAAGTGCATCATCGGCAGGGGTCAATGAGCGTTCTGCTGGCGTCCTTGCACTTTGTTGGTCCGGATCACTGATCGTGGGCCGCGGCCTGGGCCGGATCTGCGCGGCCGAGATCGTCCGGGTTCACCCCGCGCGCACGGGCCAGGCGCTCCGCTATCAGCTGAAGCGGGATCGCGGCGCCCAGCACTGCAGCTGCCTCTGGCTCGAGCGCGCCCGAGGCAGGCACCAACAGGCGGCCGGCGGGCGTGAGCTCGCTCTGGATGTCAGCGGCGACGGCTGCACCGAGAATCGCCGCGCTCGGCATCCCCAGCGCCATGGTCGCGCGCAGGACTCGGCGCGCCCGTTCGACAACGAAGGCCGGCGCGTCCGTCAGCACGAGAACGAAGGCGGTCCCGCTTCCCTCGGCCGCGAGGTGGCCGTGGAGCATGGTCTCGAGATGGAGCGCCTGGGCGGGCAGATGCGACCCCTCGGCGACCTTGAGCGCCAGCTCCCGCGCCGACGCGTGGTCGGGCCCGGATCCG
This sequence comes from uncultured Chloroflexia bacterium, assembly GCA_963704145.1. Lineage (GTDB taxonomy): Bacteria > Chloroflexota > Limnocylindria > Limnocylindrales > CSP1-4 > JALYGJ01. The sequence continues at coordinate 223,502 of CAVPHB010000006.1, read as the reverse complement.
GCAACGATCAGCCGGTCGCACTCGGCCAGCCGGGCAGCGATGGCTTCGGCGCCCGATTCGTCGGTGGCCGCCCGAAGCAGGGCGCGGATGGCACCGACTTCCGGGGAGGCGCCGACGATCCGCTGGGCGACCGTGGCTCCGGCGATCAGCGGTGAGAGGTAGCCGACCGTGTGGCACCAGCTCATGTCCTGCTCGCCCGTCGCGACGGTGAGCTCGGCAATCAACGCACCGGGCGATCCGCCGCCGGCGCTGATCAGCGCGGTCCGCGCACCGGCATCTCGCGCCGCCCTCAGCGCCTCATTCGTGGCCGCGGTCCCGCCCTCGTGGGAGATGGCGACGACAACGCCGTCGCGCTGTGGCTGTGCCAGCGTTTCGAGGGCCTGGGCGTGACGCGCGTCCACACCGGCCGCGCGCCACATGGCCGCGATTGCCTGCGCCGCGTGCTCGGACGTCCCGCAGCCGATGAGCGTGATGGGTTCGCCCGCCCGCTGTGCCCCCGAAACCGCGGCGACCAGTTCAGCCAGCGCGGAGTCCTCCGCCAAACGCCGAACGATGCGCTCGGCAAGTGCGGGCTCGGCGGCAATCATCTCGGTCATCGCCCACGGCGGGCCCGAGCGCGCGGCGGGGATGGCTGACGGCAGCCACGGATCCGGCGCACCGGCGAGTGGCGCCTCGGGGTCGAACGGCACGGCTGTGCGAGTGCTCAGGGTTCCGTGCGCATCGGGATGCGCACGCCGCGCTCGCGGGCGACCTCGATCGCCCGCTCGTAGCCGGCGTCGGCGTGGCGAATCACGCCCATGCCCGGATCGGTCGTCAGGACCCGCTCGAGCTTCTGCGCCGCGAGCGGCGTGCCGTCGGCGACGACGACCATGCCCGGCGTGCTGCGAGTAGCCGATGCCCGTCCCGCCGCCGTGGTGGATCGAGACCCAGCTCGCGCCGGCCGACGTGTTGACCAGCGCGTTGAGCAGCGGCCAGTCGGCGATCGCGTCGGAGCCGTCGCGCATGGCCTCGGTCTCGCGGTTGGGCGACGCGACCGAGCCGGAGTCGAGATGGTCGCGGCCGATCACGATCGGCGCGCTGACCTCGCCCGACGCGACCAGCTCGTTGAAGCGCAGCCCGGCCCGGGCCCGCTCGCCGTAGCCCAGCCAGCAGATCCGCGCCGGCAGGCCCTGGAACGGCACCCGCTCCTGGGCCATCCGGATCCAGCGGGCCAGCGGCTCGTTCGTCCGGGAACAGCTCGAGGATGGCCTCGTCGGTGCGCCGGATGTCGGCCGGATCGCCCGACAGCGCGACCCAGCGGAAGGGACCCTTGCCCTCGCAGAACAGCGGCCGAATGAACGCCGGCACGAAGCCCGGGAAGTCGAACGCGTTCGGCGACGCCGGCCGCCTGGGCCTGGGCGCGGATGTTGTTGCCGTAGTCGAACGTCACCGCGCCGGCTGACTGGAGCGCGAGCATCGCCCGCACCTGCGTCGGCCATCGAGTCCATCGCGCGCCGCGACGTACCCGTCCGGGTCGGTCCGGCGCAGCGTCGGCTGCCGTCGCGAGCGACAGGCCGGCCGGGACGTAGCCGTTCAGCGCGTCGTGCGCCGAGGTCTGGTCGGTCAGCACGTCGAAGGGCTCTGCCCGGCGAACGAGATCGGCTCGACCTCGGCGGCATTGCCGATCAACGCGATCGATTCCGCCCGGCCCTCCGAGGCTGCCGCGCGCGCCCAGGCCAGCGCCTCGTCGAGCGACGTCGGTCATGCGATCGACATAGCCGATCTCGTGCCGGCGCCGCGCGCGCTCCGGGTCGACCTCGATGACCAGCGCGACGCCCTCGTTCATCGTCACCGCCAGCGGCTGCGCGCCGCCCATGCCGCCCAGGCCGGCGGTCAGCACGACCCGTCCGCGCAGGGTGCCGCCGAAGTGCTGGCGGGCGAGCTCGGCGAACGTCTCGTAGGTGCCCTGCAGGATGCCCTGCGTGCCGATGTAGATCCACGAGCCCGGCGGTCATCTGGCCGTACATCGTCAGGCCCTGGCGCTCGAGCTCGCGGAAGTGTCCCAGTTGGCCCACTTGCCGACCAGGTTGCGAGTTGGCGATCAGCACGCGCGGCGCCCACTCGTGCGTGCGGAAGACGCCGACCGGCTTGCCCGACTGGACGAGCAGCGTCTCGTCGTCGGCCAGCCGACGCAGCTCGCGCACGATCGCGTCGAACGCCTGCCAGCTGCGCGCGGCCTTGCCCGTGCCGCCGTAGACGACCAGATCCTCGGGCCGCTCGGCGACCTCCGGATCGAGGTTGTTCATCAGCATGCGCAGCGCGGCTTCCTGCTGCCACCCGCGACAGGTCAGCTCGGTTCCGCGTGGAGCGCGAACGGTCCGTGAGCCGGCGATGGCGGTCATGCCCCTGAGCCCTCCCTGGCCGAGTCTACGCTGGCGCTGGCGAGGCACTGGCTGTGGTTCATGGGCAACGTTGAATCGGGTGGGCCTCAATCGGCCGCGCCAACGATGCTGACCTCGCGCCAGGCGACCCACGACGGCGATTCGGTCGTCTCAACGCGGACGTAGCGCGCCCGCACCGGAGAGTCGAGCGGAACCTCGAGCCAGTCGCCGTCGGTCGTTGTGCCGCGCAGCGTGGCCAACAGCCGCCAGGCGCCGCCACCACCGCGGGCCAAGACGCGGTGTGTCGTGCGGCCTGCCGGATACTGCCCGACGAGCAGCCGAATGCCCGAGATCGTGCGCACAGAGCCCAGATCAAGCTCAATCCATTGCGGTGCATCGTCACCCGAGTTCCAACCTGTCGCCGCAAGGCCGTCGTTGGCCAGGGCCGGCTTGCTGTCGGGCAGTGAGGATGACGCGCTGGCCCGCGCGCCGGCGGCCAGCTCGAGTGGCAGATCGAGGGGGCCAACGGTGCACGGATCGGGTCGCGTGGCAGGTGAGAGCGCCCGCTCGAGCGCGCCGTCGTCGTCGATCGCGTTCCAGAACTCGGGCTGCTCGAGCGTGTCCCAGGTCCACTGCAGCCAGCCATCGAAGCCGTAGGCGCACGACTCGATCTGCCATTCAACCAGCACACGCGTAGCGTCGGCGATCGTCGGATATGCAGCGCGAAACGCACCGAACTCGCCCAGCAGGATCGGTTTGGAGGTCAGCGCTGGCAGACCGAAGTTCTCGACGAACTGACGCAGGTTCAGGTCGCCGCCGGGGTATGGGTGTAGGTCGATGAAGTCGGCCGTCGAGCTGGCGATGACCTCACCCGTCTCGATGATTCGGTCGTCGCCGGCGCGCGTCGGATTGGGACCCTTGGGCTGGAAGAAGCCAACCGTCACCAGGGCGGTCGGATCAACCTCACGGATGGCTACCCTCATTCGATCGACCCAGAAGACGACCCCCTGCTCGATCAATTGCCGCCGTTCGACGTCCGAGGCGAGGTCGTACGTCCTGCCGTTTGCCGTGCGCACGTGACCGGAGCTGAGCGAAAAGGGCGCATACGACTCGGTCAGGTACAGCTCGTTGCGCAGCTCGTACGCAAGGAGGGCATCGAGAGGCGCGTCACGCTCGATGAGCGCCGTGGCGAAGTCATGGAAGTAGCGCGCGTTGGCTTCGACGCCGCCGCCGGCCAGGTAGAGCAGGTTGACGTTGTCGATCAGGGGATCTGGCTCGAAAGCGTACGACTCGCCCTCGGGCAACCAGTCCTGGGTGAAGACCACGAACATGCCGCTCCGCCGAGCCAGGCGCAAGAAGTCGACGACGTTGTCCATGTACGCCGCCGACAGCCCCGTCGAGTTGCCGGATAGACCACCGCGATCATGGTTCAGGAACACGCGCGCGACGTTGTACCCGCCGCTGGCCATGCGCTCGAGGGCGATCGCCAGCTGCGCCGGGTCGTAGAAGGCAGGGTCAAGCGTGCTGTGGTGCCCGCCGGCCAGTCGAACGAGGTTGGCTCCCCGCGGCGTGAAGCGTTGGTTCGTCTCACGGTCGAAGAACTCGCCGGCGCCGCCAACAGTGCGCACCGCAATCCTGTGTGGACGGGTTGGGGGGCCGCCGGTTGTCGGCTCCGGCATCGCCGTCTGAGTGGCGGCGGGCGTGGCCGTCTGAATGGCAGCCGGGGTGGCCGTGGCCGTCTGAGTGGCAGCGGGCGTGGTCGGCACGCCGGTCGGTGGCTGCGGACGGTCGCTGTTCGTTGGGTTCGTTGGGTTCGGTGGCTGAGTCGGGCCACTGCAGCTGACCGCCACGAGAACGGCCGAGATGAGCGCCACGAGATGCCGCTCGAAGTGAGAGCCAGAGTGCCGATGCTCAGCGTTGGGTGGCATGTGTCGGCCTACAGCTCGCGGCGCATGACCGGGAAGCGCTCGTCATCGACGGCCGTGACGAAGTCCGAGCGCGTGCCAGAAGCCAGGCCGCGCGCCGCTCGACTCGTTCTCGGGCAGCGTCAGGTCGGGATAGGCCTCGACGGCGGCGAAGCCGCGCTCGGCCAGGTCGCGGCACACGTCCTCGACCAGTCGGCGCGCGTGACCCTCTCGGCGTGCTGCACCGGTGCAGGCGATGCAGGTGATGACCGCCGGTAGCGGCGTGACGGGCAGTTGCGGATACAGCGCACGCAGCCGGCCGGCGCGCGGATAGGCCGACAGCGGACCGAACTGGCAGTAGGCGACCGACTCGTCGGCCACCAGCAACAGCTTGGCGTACGAGCCAAAGATCCCGCGGCCGCGATCGAGCAGGGCGAGCTTGTGCGGTACGCCCTCGCGCAGTGGCCGCTCGCGTACGACGGTCGGCGCAAAGGGGTTCTCGACCGGGACGGCGAAGAGGTCGTCGCCGGCAAGGGCAGCGGGCAGAGCCGTTCGCGCGGCCGGCGCGAAGGGGTTCTCGTCCGCGATTCGTGGCGGCGGGGCGAAGGGGTTGTCGTCAACCACGGGCGGGCGCGGCCGCTGCACGGCGCGCGGCTCCAGCCACGCCGGACGGTTCGCCTTGGAGCCACGCTCGGCGTCCTCCCAGTAGTCACACGTGCGATGGTCGAAGCGCGTATCGGCGCACGGTGCGACCAGGCCGAAGGGCTCCGTTGCGGTCACGTCCACGATACGGATATCGGCCATCGAGCAACGAACCTAGTGTGCGCCGACCAGCCCGGCCAGCGCCCCGGCCTGGACCAGTTCGAGGGCCGCGGCGATGTCGGGCTGCGGGTCGCGGTCGTCGCCCAGGTGACGGACCTGCTCGCGCACCAGCCTGTGCGCCTCGGCCACGCCGATGCCCGGTGCGACCCCGCCGGCGAGGCGGAAGTCGAGCCCCTGCGCAGCGCATAGCAGCTCGAGCGCCAGCACATGCTCGACGTTGCGGACCACGTCGCGCGCCTTGCGCGCCGCGATCGAACCCATCGACACGTGGTCTTCCTGGTTGGCGCTGGTCGGGATCGAATTGACCGACGCCGGGTGGGCCAGCACCTTGTTCTCGGACACCAGCGCGGCGGCGGTGTACTGGTAGAGCATCGCGCCGCTGTTCAGCCCGGCCTCCTCGACCAGGAACGGCGGCAGGCCGGACGAGCGGCCATCGATCAGCTGGGCGATGCGCCGCTCGCTGATCGAGCCGAGTTCAGCGACGGCGATCGCCAGCATGTCCATGGCCAGCGCGATCGGCTGGCCGTGGAAGTTGCCGCCCGAGATCACCCGCCCGCCGCCAGTGGCCACGGCGCTGGGGTCGACGTCGGCTCCGTCGGGGAAGACGAGCGGGTTGTCGGTCGCCGAGTTGACCTCGATCTGGAGCACCGCTCGAACATAGGCCAACGCGTCGGCCACCGCGCCGTGGACCTGCGGGACGCAACGGATCGAATAGGGATCCTGGACCTTGTGCGGCTGGGCATGGTGCGAGCGCAGCAGTCCCGAGTCGCGCAACAGGTGACGCAGCTGGGCAGCCACGCGCGCCTGGCCGGGATGCGGCCGCGCCTGGTGGTAGGCCTCGGCGAAAGCCACGTCCGTGCCCAGCAGGGCCTCCGTCGCTCATCGCCGCGATCACGCTCGCGCTGGCGAGCAGACGCTCTGCGTCGAGCAGGGCCAGGACGCCCACAGCCGTCATCTGCTGCGTTCCGTTGAGCAGCGCCAGGCCCTCCTTGGCCGCCAGCCGGAGTGGCTCCAGGCCGCGCCGGCTGAGTGCCTCGGCGCCGTCGACCACCTCGCCATCTATCTCGGCCCGGCCGCGGCCGAGCAACGGTCCAGCGAGGTGCGCCAGCGGGGCCAGGTCGCCCGATGCGCCGACGGAGCCCTGCTCGGGCACCTGCGGGTGGATGCCCACACGCAGGAAGTCGAGCAGCCGCTCGACGAGCAGCGGCCGGCAGCCGCTCTGCCCGCGGGCCAGCGTATTGGCGCGCAGCAGCAGCATCGCCCGGACGGTGACCCGGTCGTGCGCCGGTCCAACGCCGACGGCGTGGCTGATGACGAGGTTCTCCTGCAGCCGCTCGGCGTCGGCCGGCTCGATGCGCCGCGTGGCCAGGTCGCCGAAGCCGGTGGTGACGCCGTAGACCGGTTGGCCGCTCCGGACCAGGTCTTCGATCGTCTGGCGGCTGGCTGCCATCCGCTGGCGCGCAGCCCGATCGAGTGTCGCCTCGGCCCCGTCGAGGGCAACGCGGGCGACATCCTCGAGCGACAGGTCGAGTCCGGTCAGTCGGATGGGATCCATTGCTCCGAGGATAGGCCGCCGCTCAACCCCAGGTGACGCCGCGCAGACCACGGATGTGGGCCAGATCATTGGCCAGCAGCAGCAGCGGGCCCGACGAGCGGTCCGGCCAGCGCAGCACGGTCAGGTTCGCCCAGTCCTGTTCGAAGCGGCGCCGATAGTCGGCCAGCGGGACACCCATGACCACCGCCAGCAGCGCCCGGTTGACCGACGTGTGGCCGACCAGCAGGCACGTCCGGTCGCCGGTGGCGGCGTCGGACCACGCGAGCAGATCGTCGATCAGCGAGCCAACTCGGGCGGCCACTTCGGCGCCACTCTCGCCGCCGCCAACGTGATGGGTGGCCGGGTTGCGCTCGTACAGCTCGAACTCATCGGGCAGGCTGCGCGCGATCTGCTCGACCGTCTGGCCCTCCCACGCCGCGTAGTCCATCTCGGCCAGCCGAGCATCTGTCTCGAGCGCAGCGTCGCGCCCAGCCGCCAGGATGCGGGCGGTGTCGACCGCCCGGCCGAGCGGGCTCGACACGATCCGGTCGATCGGCACGCCGGCCAGCCGCTCGGCCAGTGCCTGCACGTCGCGCCGCCCACGATCGGTCAGGCTGGCCGCCAGGTGCTGACCGATGTAGCGGTCCGGCTCGGACTGATCGGTGTGGCCGTGGCGCGTGAGCAGTAGGGTCAGCACCCGTCCACGATAACGGTGGGTGTCAGCCCGGGGGACGGCGCCGGGCGATGAGCGCGATCGCGCCGAACATGAGCAGGCCCAGGCCTGCGGCTGCGGCAACCCAGGTCAGCCCCCCGAGCCAGGGTGATAGATCGAGCGGTGCGTTCGGCGCGGGCTCGGGTGGCGGTGGCGATTGGCCCGATCCGAGGACTTCGGTCGCCTCGGCCAGCAGGGCGTCGCCCTCGGGCGTGCCGATCAGTCCCCCGGGGAGGCAGAGGTTCGTGGAGTACAGGCCCTCCTCGCCCCCGCGGAGAACGAGCAGACGGCGCTCCCCGACGGACATGAATACGTCACACGACGTCGCCATGTTGGTGCCGCCCATAAGCCACACGACGTCAGTCGGCGCCGCCCCGTGGAACCACGCCTCCACGGCGATCGGAGTCCGGTCGGGTAGCGGCCGGCCCACGGTGCCGAGAACGACGGTGACCTGATCACGATCGACCACTTCGGCCAGAGACGGCAGTGGAGCGACGCAGCTGCACGCGAGAACTCGACCAGGAAGCGCAACCGACTGGAGCGCGTAGGCCATGAAGACGAAAACGAGGGCCGCTGAAACCGCCTTCAATCTGCGCGGCATGCACGGAGACTAACGGACCGCCGCCCGGCCGGGTACGTCGGGCCCGCTGCGCTATGCTCGCCAGAACAACCACACATTACGCCTCTCCTTCGGGGTTGGGTGAAAGTCCCGACCGGTGGTCGGCGGCAGCGGCCGGGGGCCGCTCTCGCCAGCCCACGACCCGGCGCCGCATCGCGTGGCGACGGTGGATCCCCTGGCAGGGAGCCGACGGTCAGAGTCCGGATGGGAGAAGGGAGGCGCGCTTGCGCGGCTGCGCCGGCACGTCCCCTGATGCCCGATACCCCGCGAGGCTAAGGCTCCACGGAAGGACAGCGCGCTGGCCGCCATCCGGCTCGACCAGGTCTCACGCGGCTTCTCCGTCGCCGGTCGCCCGTTGGCGGTGCTCGACGGCGTCAGCTTCGAGGTGCCGGCCCACGGCGTGACAGCCGTGCTCGGACCGAACGGCTCAGGCAAGAGCACGCTGCTGCGCCTGCTCGCCGGCCTGCTGCGGCCCGACAGCGGCACGATCAGCATTGACGGACAGGCCGTGGCCGACGCCGACCAGCGCGTTGGCCTGGTCTTCCAGGAACCGCGCCTGCTGCCCTGGCGGCGGGCGATCGACAACGTCGCGTTTCCGCTCGAGCTGGCCGGCGTCGGCCGTGCCGAGCGCGATCAGCGCGCGCGCCGGCTGCTTGACCTGGTCGGCCTGGACACGTTCGCCAGGGCGTATCCGCACCAGCTCTCGGGCGGTATGCGCCAGCGGCTCGCGATCGCGCGCGCGCTCGCCCGCGACCCCTCGATCCTGCTGCTCGACGAGCCCTTCTCGGCACTCGATGCGCTGACCCGCGAGCGCTTCAACGCCGAGCTGCTCGACATCTGGCGGCGCACCGGCACGACGATCGTGCTCGTCACGCACAGCATCGCCGAGGCGGTCTTCCTGGCCGACGAGGTGGTCGTCCTGTCCGCCCGACCGGGCCGGGTGGTCGCGCGCGTGCCCGTTCCGCTCGACCGGCCGCGCAGCGCGACAGCACTCGACAGCGCGGCTTTCTCGCGCGCGGCGGCGGCCATCCGTGCCCACCTGGGCGGCACGCCGGCCGACCTGGCCGCCCAGGAAGCTGCAGCGGCGCCAGTGCACGATGTCCTCGAACGGGTCGGTTCGGCGGCCTGGTTCGACCCATTCGGGGAGCGCGGCTAGATGGCCACCAAGGGCGGTCGGCTGCGCCAGACCATCCTGCCCGTGCTCGCCGCCGCCGTCTTCTTCGTGGCCGGCTGGAAGGCGATCGTGGTCGTCGGCCGCTACCCGGCCTTCATCCTGCCGGCGCCCGAAGTCGTCGGCGAGCGCTTCGTGCGGGCCTGGACGGAGGGCACGATGACGCCCCATACCATGGCCACCCTGGCCGAGATCGGCTGGGGCTTCGTGGTTGGTGCCGGACTGGCCGTCGTCGTCGGCTATCTCCTCGCCCGCTCGCCGCTCACAGCGCGCTTTCTGTCGCCCTATCTCGTCGCCGCCCAGGCAACGCCGATCCTGGCCCTGGCGCCGCTGCTCGTGCTGTGGCTGGGCACCGGCCTGGCGGCCAAGGTCGTGATCTGCACGCTGATCGTGTTCTTCCCCGTGGCCGTCGCCACGATGGTCGGCATCCGCTCGGTCGATGCCCGGCTGCTCGAGCTTGGACGCAGCCTGCGCGCCACGCGCTGGCAGGTCTTCCGCCACCTCGAGCTGCCCGCCGCGCTGCCCCAGATCCTGGGCGGCATGCGCGTCGGCGTGACCCTCGCGGTGATCGGCGCGATCGTCGGCGAATGGGCCGGCGCCGACCGCGGCCTGGGCGTGCTGATCAACCTCGCCCGCGGCAGCCTGTTCGACTTCCCCTTGATGTTCGCCACGCTGCTGACCATCGCCGGCATCGCCGTGCTGCTCTACCTGGTTGTCGTGATCGTCGAACGCGCCCTCGTCGGCGCCTGGAGGAAACCGTGATCCGTTTGCTGCTCGTTGTCCTCGCCCTGGTCGTGGGGCTCGCCTGTGGCCAGCCGGTGACCAGTCCCGCCGTTCCGTTGACTCGTCTGACCGTCGGGCTGGGCTACCTGCCCAGCGTCCAGTTTGCCCAGTTCTATCGGGCCAGGCAGCAGGGCTACTACCGCGCCGCCGGACTCGATGTCACCTTTCAGCACGAGATCGACCCGAACCTGATCACGCTGCTCGGCCAGGGCGTGGTGGACATCGGCATGGCCGACGGGACGAGCATCATTCCAGCCGTCGGCCAGCACATTCCGGTGCGTTACGCGGCGACCATCTACGCCCGCTTCCCGAGCATCGTCATGACCGCTGCCGACAGCGGCTTCACGACTGCCGCCGACCTGCGTGGTCGCAAGCTGGCCATACCGGGCCAGTTCGGCACGAGCTGGATCATGCTCCAGGCACTGCTCGCCTCCGCTGATCTGACAACCGCTGACCTCGATCTTCAGCCGTTTCCGCAGTACGGCCAAGAAGTTGCCCTCCAGCAGGGACAGGTGGATGCGGCGACGGGGTTCCGCAACAACGAGCCGGTCAAGCTCGCGCTACAGGGCTTCGCCACGAACGTGCTCGATATCGACCAGATCACGCCGCTGCCCGGCCCCGGACTGACGGTGGGCGAGGCCACGCTCGCCACCAAGCGCGACGCGGTGCGCGCCTTCGTGGCCGCCACACTGCGCGCGATGGACGAGATCACGGCCGACCCGGAGGCGGGCCTGGATGACGCCATCGCCGAGGTACCCGATCTGGCCCTCGATCGCGCCACCCAGCTGGCGGTCCTGAGAGCCACGATCGAGATGTGGTCCACTCCTTACACTGACGCCCACGGGTTGGGCGCGATCGACCGCGACGCCTGGAGCCGGTCGCTCCAGTTCATGCGCGGCCTGACCGATTTCGAACATCCCGGCCGACCTGACGGCCGACCAGCTGGTGACACAGGAGGTGCTCCCCTGACCGATCACGACGGCGCAACCCACATGGATGCGCACGCGACCCTGGGTGACGACGACCACGGCCACGGCCACGACGGAGTACCGCTCGGGCCGATCGACTGGGCCACCTGGGCCTACGCGCTGGTCGGTGTCGCCGCCGGCGCCCTCGTCGTGCTCGCCTTCTGGCTCGCCCTGAACTAGCCGCGGGCTAGAACAGACCGACGGTCTCGCCCGCCTCGTTGATGTCCACGTCCTCGCCCGACGGATGCGACGGCAGGCCGGGCATCATCAGCATGTCGCCGCAGTAGGCGGTCACGAAACCGGCGCCGGCGAACAGCCGAGCGTCGCGGATCGGAACGCGGAAGCCGGTCGGCCTGCCCTTCAGCTCCGGGTCGTGGCTGAGCGATAGCTGTGTCTTGGCCATGCACACCGGGAGGTGGCCGAAGCCGAGCCGCTCGAACTCGTGCAGCTGCCGGGCCGCTTCACCGGACAGGTCGATCCCGTCGGCGCCGTAGATGCGCGTCGCGATGGCCTCGATCCGATCGGTCAGCGAGGCGCCGTCGGGAGTCAGGAAGCGGAAATCGGGCGCACCGTCGCTCGCCGCGGCCCAGACCGCCCGGGCGAGGTCCTCGGCGCCCGCGCCGCCGCGTACGAAGTGATCGCTGACCACTACCTCGCGGGCGCCCGTGGCGAGGGCCACTTCGCGCACGACGTCGATCTCCGACTGCCGATCGGTCGGGAAGGCGTTGATCGCCACGACCGCCGGCACGCCGTAGTTGGCCACGATCTCGATGTGCCGCACGAGGTTCTCGCAGCCGCGCCGCACGCCCTCCGGGTTCTCCGCCTCGAGCGCCGGATCGAGCGGTTTGCCGGCGACGACGTGCCCGACCCCGCCGTGCATCTTCAGCGCGCGGATGGTGGCCACGATGACGGCCGCCGCGGGGCGCAGCCCGGACAGCCGACACTTGATGTCGACGAACTTCTGGAAGCCCATGTCCGAGCCGAAGCCGGCCTCGGTGCACACCGCGTCGACCAGCTTGAGCGCGATCCGATCGGCGACCACCGATGAGTTGCCGTGGGCGATATTGGCGAAGGGCCCAGCGTGGACGAAGGCCGGACCGCCCTCGAGCGTCTGGACCAGGTTCGGCTTCATCGCCTCGCGCAGCAGGACCGTCATCGCCCCGGCGACCTTGAGCTGGTCGAGCGTCACCGGCTGACCGGCGTACGTCTCGGCCACGACGGCGCGCCCGAGGCGCTGACGCAGATCGTGGATGTCGTGGGCCAGGGCGAGGATGGCCATCACCTCTGACGCGGCGGTGATATGCCACTCCGATTCGCGCACGTCGAGGCGCTCGCCGAGGCCGATCATCACCCGCCGCAGGGCGCGGTCGTTGACGTCGATCACCCGCGGCCAGCGGATCGTCGCCGGATCGATGCCCAGCGCGTTGGCGCGGAAGATGTGGTTGTCGAGGAAGGCGGCGCCGAGGTTGTGCGCCGCGGCGACCGCGTGCAGGTCGCCGGTGAAGTGGATGTTGATCTCCTCCATCGGCAGGACCTGGCTGTAGCCGCCGCCGGCCGCGCCGCCCTTCAGGCCGAAGACCGGCCCGAGCGACGGCTGGCGGATGGTCGCCGCGGCACGCACGCCGATGCGGTTGAGGCCCTGGGCCAGCCCGATCGTCGTTGTCGTCTTGCCCTCACCGAGCGGCGTCGGCGTGATCGCAGTGACGATGATCTCGCGTCCGTCTGGTTGGCCGGCGAGACGCTCGAGCACGCTCAGCCGGATCTTGGCCTTGTGCGGCCCGTACAGCTCGACCTCGTCGGGCAGCAGGCCCAGCTCGTGGGCGATCTCGGTCACCGGGCGCAGCGGCGCATGGCGGGCGATCTCGAGACTCGACTTCATCGGGCGATGCCTGTGGCTGGCGTCACGCCGCGCGCCGCCTGCGTCCACGCCCGGCGGTGATCGGGTGGCCCGTCTGCTGCCACCGCGCGGCACGGACGAGGTGCTCGAGCAGAATCGCGTTGGTCACCGGCCCCACCCCGCCCGGCACCGGTGTGATCGCCCCGGCGACGTGGCTGGCGCTGTCGAAGTCGACGTCACCCACGATTCCGCCGCGGACGACGTTGATGCCGACGTCGATGACCAGCGCGCCGGGCCTCAACATCTCGCCCGTTACCAGGCCGGCCGCGCCGGCGGCGGTCACGACCACCTCCGCCCGACCGACTTCCTCGGCCAGGCTGCGCGTCCGGCGATGGCACACGGTCACCGTGCAGTGCTCGCGCACGAGCAGCAGCTGGACCGGCTTGCCAACGACGTTGCTGCGGCCGATGACAACGGCCCGCTTGCCCTCGAGCCGGTAGCCGTAGTGCTTGGGGATCTCGACCGCGGCCTCGGCACAGGCCGGCAGGAAGCCCTCGTAGCCAAGGGTCATCAGGCCGGTGTTGAGCGGATGGATCCCGTCGATGTCCTTGGCCGGCAGGATCGTGTCGGTCAGGGTGCTCAACGGGATGTGCCGCGGCAACGGCTGCTGGACGATGATGCCGGCCACTTGCGCATCGGCGTTGAGCGCCTCGATCGCGAGCCGCAGCTCGTCCGGCGTCGCGCGCCGCGGAAGCTCGATCACCTGGCTGGGCACACCCACGGCGCTGCAGGAGCGCAGGATCTGCTCGACGTAGACGCTCGATGCGCGCTCTCGGCCAACCATCACCGCAGCCAGGACCGGGCTGAAGCCGTAGCGCCTGTGGAAGGCCGCCGCCTGGCGGCGCACCTGGGCGCGCATCTGGGCCGCCAACGGCCGACCGTCAAGGACTCGCGCCGTGTGCGGCGTGGGGGCTGTTCCGAGCGGCTGCGGGTGGAGCACCTCCGGCTCCGGCGCAGCCAGGTTGGTCATGCCGGTTCCGGATCGCGCAGGCCACCGCCGCTTACGGCTTGAGACACCGTCGCCGTCATCCGGTCGACCTCGCGCAGCAGGCCCGTCAGCTCGGCCGCCGTGACGCCGCCATATCTGTCATCGCCGACCATGGCCAGGTTGATCAGGACGTTCGCGGCGGCACCGTGCGCCGCGGCAGCACAGAGCCGCGCCGCTACCGCCAGGTCGCTCGCCGCGTTGGCGTTGCTGCGCCCGACGGCCGCGGCCACTTCCTCGAGCAACCGGGTGCACTCGCGAGCGACTGCCAGCGGGACTTCGCTCGCCGCACGCGCCGCGGCCTGCGAGGCTGCGCGCCGGACATCCTCCTCCTCCGGCGTGTCCTTGGGCAGCTTGCGCGCCGCCGCAAACGCGGCGTAGGCGCGCGCATCCTCGTCCGCCAGGCCAAGCAGGCGCTGGCTGGCTCGCTCTCCCGCGGCGAGCGCCCGCTCGTTGGTCGAGCGGTAGGGCTCGTACTTGGGTCGATCCAGGCTCAGCCGCGCAACCATGGCCAGCAGGCTGCCGGCAAAGCTGCCGGCGAGGGCCGACGCGCTGCCGCCGCCCGGAACCGGCGCGCCTGAGGCGAGACGCTCTGAGAAGTCGGCCAGCGTCAGCCCGGCAAGGGTCGCGGGGGATCGATCCACGATGGCGATTGTCGCACGCCCCGTGGGGCCCGAGCCCGCGGGCAGGGCCTGGTCAGGCCGCCTCGAGACCCTCGAGCAGCCAGCGCCGGCTGCGCCGGCCGAACGACAGCCGCAGCCGCGCGTCCGGGGTGCGAACGTCGAAGATGCGCCGCGGCCCGGTCTCGATCGGATACGCCGCCAGCTCGTCACGCACCTGGGCGATCTCGATCACCGGCACACGCTCGTTGGCCATGCGGATGGTTCGCGGCCGGCCGTCGAAGAGGCCGCAGCTGACCTCCACCTCGGTCGGCGTGACTCTGACAATCGCCATCTCTTGCCTCCTCGGGCAGATCGAACATGCGTTCTACTGCGCTACGCTAGTCGAACGTCTGTTCGGTTGTCAAGACCACTCCGGCCTTGTGCTGGCGAGATCGTCGGTCAACTGCGTGCCAGCTAGCGTGTCACTCCTCGTCGCGCGCATCGGGGTCGGCCAGCGGCAGCCGGCGCGGGTCGCGTTCAAACGGCGCGCGCACCTCGGCGTCGAGCAGGCGCGCACGGCGAACGGCCCGCGTGCCGTACCGCTTGCGCAGCGCGTCAGCGGCTTCGACCACCCGCCGCCGGCGCTGCTCGTCCCCTTCGAAGAGCACGAGCTGGTGCTGCTCGGCCAGGCCGCTGGCGGCGACACCGAGCAGGCGCACCGTCATCCCGGCCACCTCGCGGCGCGTGAGGCCGACGGCGGTGCGCCAGATCACGTCGGTCGAGTCGGTCGGTTCGGGCAGCGTTCGTTGACGGGTGATCGTGACGAAGTCGCTGTCGCGAATCTTGACCGCCACGGTCGAGCAGGTCACCCCGGCCGAGCGCAGCCGCCCGGCGACCCCCTCGCTCAGCGCCAGCAGCGTCCTCTCGAGGACCTCCCAGTCGCCGCTGTCGACGTCAAAGGTGTGCTCCTGGCTGACCGACTTGGCCGCCGACTCGCCGCCGACGGCGGTCTCGCCCACGCCCCGCGCCCGAGTCGCGATGTCGGCACCGTGCCGGCCGAAGCGGCGCAGCAGCACGTCCTCGGGCAACGCGGCCAGGTCGCCGATGGTGGTGACGTCGTAGTCGGCCAGCGCGCGCCGGGTGCTGGCGCCGACGCCCCACAGCCGTTCGATCGGCAACGGCGCCAGGAAGGCCTCCTCCTCGCCCTCCGGCACGACCACCAGCCCATCCGGCTTGCGCAGGTCCGAGGCGACCTTGGCTATCAGCCGGTTGCTGGCCACGCCGACCGATACGGTCAGGCCGAGCTCGTCGCGGACGGCCTGCTTGATGCGCCGCGCGACCTGTTCGCCGCTGCCCTGCAGCGCGTCGGTGCCGGTCAGGTCAAGAAACGCCTCGTCGATCGAGATCTGCTCGACCAGCGGCGAGAAGCGGCGCAGCAGGGCCATCACCTTGCGGCTCGCATCGGCGTACTTGCGCCCATCGACGGGCAGGAAGACGGCCTGCGGACAGAGCGCCGCAGCCGTGCGCAGCGGCATCGCCGAGCGGATGCCGAACCGGCGCGCCTCGTAGGACGCGGCACTGACCACGCCACGATCGTTTGGTCCGCCGCCGCCGACGACGACCGGCTTGCCGCGCAACGCCGGGTTGTCGCGCTGCTCGACCGCGGCGAAGAACGCGTCGAGGTCGACGTGCAGGATGGTGCGTGAGGTTGTCACCCGGCCATCATGCACCGCCACCCAAGCAGCTTCGGCGGACCTCGCCCGCGGGCCCATACTTCTGCCTGTGTGTGGCATTGCCGGCGTGGTGGCGCTTGAAGGACGTGACCCGGAGCCGGGCGCGGCCGTGGCGATGCGCGAGCGGATCGTCCATCGCGGCCCCGATGGCAGCGGACAGTACGACGGGCCGGGTATCAGCCTGGCGGCGTGCCGGCTGGCCATCGTCGACCTCGAGCCGCGCGGGATCATGCCCATGGCGTCGGCGGACGGGCGCTTTCAGATCGTCCACAACGGCGAGATCTACAACCGTCTGGAGCTGCGCGATGAGCTGGTGGCGAGCGGCGTCGAGCTGCGCACCACGACCGACACAGAGGTCCTGCTGCACCTCTACGCCCGCGCTGGATCAGCAATGCTGGACCGCCTCGACGGCATGTTCGCCTTCGCCATCTGGGATACCAGCCAGCGCGAGCTGTTCGCGGCGCGTGATCGGGTCGGCGAGAAGCCCTTCTACTACAGCCTCCACGGGGGACACCTGCTCTTCGCTTCCGAGCCCAAGGCCCTCTTCGCGGCCGGCGTTCCAATCGCCTTTGCGGATGAGACCTGGCTCGAGCTGCTGACCTTCCGCTCCGTGGCCGGTGCGCGGACCGCATATCGGGGCGTCCAACGCCTGCTGCCCGGGCACTGGCTGCGCGCCGGCCGAAGAGGCGTCGAGACCCAGCAGTGGTGGCGCTTTCCGACCGCAGGCCGCGCGCCCAGCAAGGAATCGTTCGGCGCCCTTCTCGAATCGTCCATCCGGCGCCGACTGATCGCCGACGTCCCGGTCGGAACGCTGCTCTCGGGCGGGCTGGACTCGAGCGCGATCACCGCCGTGGCGCAGGCGCTCAGCACACACCGCCTGCCGGCGTTCACGGTGCGCTACGACGGCAGCTCGATCGACGAGGGGCCGTTCGCTTCCGCCGCCGCGCGACAGATCGGCGTCGAGCACCATGAAGTCCGCGTTCCGGCGGCCGAGATACCGGGACTGCTCGTCGACGCAACCTGGCACCTGGACGAGCCGATCAACTTCCCGGCCAGCCCGGAGATACTCGCGGTCAGCCGCTACGCCCGGAACCACGTTCGCGTTCTGCTGACCGGTGAGACGGCCGATGAGCTGTTCGGCGGCTATGGCCGGCTGCGGCTGTATCGGTACGCGCGCATCGTGGGTTGGACCGGGCGCATCCTGGCTCCGTTCCGAAGCCATCTGCGCTACGGCTCGCGCTGGGATCGAGCGGCCTCGGCCAGCCAGTTGAGCAGGGCGGACTGGGTCGCCTCGAGCTATGCCGATGGCGACCCCCTGCGGCATGCGCGCGCGCCCCTGTCAGAGTGGGCGCCATATCGGGCCGAGGTTGCCGCGGCCGCGGTGCGTGACCACGCCGAGCCCGTTCGACAGGCGCTGGCGTATGAGCGACTCACCCATCTGCCCGCGATCGTGGCCACCGGCGACCGGTTGACCATGGGCGCGGCGATCGAAGCACGGCTGGCGTTCACCGATCCGCTGCTGCTGGACTTCGCCGGACTGGCGCGCACGCGTGACCTGTTCCGCGGTCCACACGGCAAGCAGCCGCTGCGCGAGGCGATGGCCGGCCGGCTGCCGGAGGTCGTCCTAGATCGCCGCAAGCGCGGCTGGACGTCGCCCTACTCGGCCTATCTGCGCGAGCAGCCCGAGCTGCGCGGATGGCTGTCCAGGGTTGCGCGGCACGAGATCGTGGGCCGCTCACCTCTCGGCCGGGCGGAGGCGCAGCGCGTGATCGGCGGCTTCCTGGCCGGCGACAACCGTCACACGCGGGATGCCTGGATGATCGGGCGCATCGTCCTCTGGCACCAGGTCTGCGTGGAAGGCTTGCGCGAGCCGTTCGACGATCGGGCGCGGTGAGTCCGCGCCGCACGGACGAACCGGCGCTGACCGGATTCCGGGCAGGCCGGCTCGACTTCAGGCGCCCCGACAGCGGGTGGCTGTGGCCGGTGGTGGTGTTCAGCGGGCGGGTGTACCGGCGGACGCTTGGACGGCGGATCCGCGTCGTTGCCGTTGTCGGATCGGTCGGCAAGACGACCACGATGCGAACGCTCTCGGCGACACTCGGGCTGCCCGTTCACCGCCTGGCGCTCTTGAACATGAACAGCCCGATGGGCGTGAGCCGAGCACTTCTGAGGGCGCGCCCCTGGCAACGTCACGCGGTGATCGAGGTGGGCATCGCCGGGCCGGGTCAGATGCGCGGCCAGGCCGAGCTGGTCCGACCCAACTTGGTCGTGGTGACGGCGATAGCCCGCGACCACTGGCAGTCGTTGCCGACCCTCGAGGTGACGCGCGACGAGAAGGCCGTCATCGTCCGAGAGCTGCCGGCTGACGGCATCGCGCTGCTCAACGCCGACGATCCGAATGTCCGTTGGATGGCGACGCAGACGAGAGCGCGCGTCGTTCTCGTGGGCGAGGCGCCCGACGCCGACGTGCGGGCCACTGAAGTCGAGCTCGATTGGCCGCACGGGATGCGCTTCGTCGTCCACGCCGGCGGCGAGGTCAAGCCGGCCCACATGCGCCTCGTCGGACGGCACATGCTCTTCTCGGCCCTGGCCGCCGTCGCGGTTGCGCACATCGAAGGCCGGCCGTTGGACGATGCAATCGCTGCTGTGGCATCGGTCGAGCCCACTCCGGGCCGGATGCAGCCGATGCTGCTGCCCAGCGGAGCGGTCGTGCTGCGCGACGACTTCAAGGGCACACAGGACACGTTCAACGCGGCGATGGAGACATTCGCCACAATTCCGGCGCGGCGCCGCATCGTCGTCCTCGGCGCGGTCAGCGAGGCAGCCAACCGGGCGACCCTGCGGGAGATGGGCGAGAGGGTCGGATCAGGCGCCGACCGCGCCGTCTTCGTCGCGTCGGCTAGGACCTTCAGGCTCTACCGATCGGGCGCCGTGGCGGGCGGGCTGAGCCGCGATCGGATCGACCGCGTTGGCAATGCACGTGAGGCCGTGGAGTTGTTGCGCGACCAACTCGGAGAGGGTGACGTCGTTCTCGTTAGGGGTCGCTGGCAGCAGGCCCTGGGTCGGGTGGGCCTTGCGCTGGCCGGCCGCAACGTCCTCTGCCGAGCGGATCCGTGCCCGTTCAAGCGGATGCTGTGCGACGTCTGCCCGTACCTCGAGCAACCCTTCACGGGGCTACCGGGTTCTTCCTGACCTGGGCGGGTAGCCCCAGGATCAGTGCGGCGATTCGCTCGGCGCCGGGCCCCACGTACACGGCCCGTTCTTGCGGAACGCCGCTTGCAGGACAACGTCGTCGAGAGCGTTCAGGCTCACCTCGGTCGAGCAGTTGTCATAGGCCTCACCCACGACATAGCTGTTTCCGGGTGCCGACCAGATCACGGTCGCCAACCACGCCTCGACCGTGTAAGTCCCGGGGTCAAGGATTGCCGGCGGACCGGGGCCATAACGCGTCTCGGTCCTGTTGCCGTACATCGTCCAACCCCAGTCCTCCAGAACAGCTGTGCCGGCTTGCGAGATCCGATCGAACGGGGAGATGTTGTCGCTGCCGTTCATCGGCGGGCGAGTCGCCTGGATGCTCAGGCGCGCCGGCTGATAGCTGGGACTGATGGCCAAGTCCAAGTGATACAGGACGGTGTCAGTCGCGTCATCGATGAGCCAGACGGCGACCGATCTCGTTGGATCGCCCGACGATGCCGACGCGGCGCCCCTGACCGAACGTACTACCCAGATCGGGTCGTCGCCCACGCTGCGGAACCGCGGATCGATCGTCCAGGCGTCGCTGGCCTTTAAGGCCGCGGCCGTGATCAGTCCACCGCCGCCGGTCGCGGCGGCGAGATCGGCAACCGTCATGCGAACAGAAACCTCCATGGTCGGTGATATCAATGGGACCGGACTGCCGTCGGCCCAAGCGACACGGTCAACCACGAAGTCACGAGCACAGTCGCTCTTGGTGTCGGGCGAGCATTGCCATTGGCGCGGGTCGCCGGCATGGCCGATGAGCACCAGCGGCTGAGACTCCGTGGCGACGTCCATCGCCTCTTGGCCAGCCGTCTCGGTCACCAGGTAGGGCGATAGGTTGGGCTCGTCCGTCGGAATGGACCAGTTCATGGGGTTACCCATGCCGAGACCAAGGTCATGGTCTGTGAAGGCCACGGCGCGACACCAGTCCTCCAGGGGCGCGACGTAGCCCATCGGCGCCGGGCAGGGCAGGAACAGCTCCGCGAAGTAGCCCGCCACGGCGACGGCGCGGCCGTTCACCTGCCCGGCGTCAAGCAGCGCCACGGCCTGGGCGACAGTGATGACCGGCATGTCGGCAACCGATGACGGGAAGATCGACGGCGATGTCGACGGCGAAGTGGGTGGAGTCGGTGTTAGTGACGGACCAGTCGATGCCGGTGCGAGCTCTGATGCTCGGGGCGTGGCCGCCGGCGCCGGGACATTGGGCAGGCTGAGCCCGACGATGACGGCCACGACCACCAGCGCCACCGCGGCCGCGAGCCCGGCGAAGAGCCGTGACGGTCTCTGCCAAACCGGCCGGTCTGGCTTTGATTCGACGCGGCGCATGGCGGCCGGCAGCAGATCGTCGGGAACGCGCACCGCTGATCTCGACTTCAGGTATGCGGCGACCCGCTCTTGGGCCGGATCCAAGCGCTCGTCGCTCACTTGTCCTCCTCCACCAGGACCGCCCGCAGCCGCTCGAGGCTGCCATGGAGACGCGACTTGACCGTCCCCTCTGGAATGCCCAGAGCAGCCGCGATCTGCGGCACCGACAGGTCGATCGAGTATCGAAAGGCGAGGCAGATCCGCTGGTCAGCCGTCAGCCGATCGAAGGCGCGGTCCAGTCGATCCCGCTCGGCGACTGCGCGTGCGAAGTCCTCCTGCGATCCAGCCGTCCCGGGCGCATCACTGACATCCACATCGATGAGGCGGGGCCGGCTGTGTTGGGCGCGGATGTGCTTGCGTGATCTGTTCGCCACGATCGCATGGAGCCAGGGCCTCACGCGGTCCCGGTCGCGCAGGCGCGCAAACCCTCGCCATGCGTCGATGAGGGCGTCCTGGGTGACGTCCGCCGCCTCGGGGGCACCGACTATTGCGGCTGAGGCTCTATACATCTCGTCGATCCATGGGCCCACCAACGCCTCGAAATCCGCTGTCGCATCGGCCGGGGCCGAGACGTGCGCCAGCGGTGTCTTCATCTGCGTCTATAGACCCGCGCTGGGTCGGAAACGTTCGCCCATTTCGGGCCCCGGGCTAGCCCTTGGGTTCGACGGCGATCGTGACCTCCGGCGTCAGGCCGGGGTAGACCTTCACCGCCACCTTGTACGTGCCGAGCATCTTGAGGGGCTCGTCAAGGTCGACCTTGTGGCGGTCGACGACGATGCCGCGTCGGCCCAGCGCATCGGCGATGTCCTTGGCGGTGATTGAGCCGTACAGCTTGCCGCCCTCACCAACCTTGACGCCCATCGTGAGCGTGGTCGAGCTGATCCGCTGGGCGGCGATCTCGGCCTCCTCGCGCTCGCGCTTGCGCTTGTCCTCGCGGCTGGCGATGTCATGCTGCCACGCTCGATAGGCGCCGCCGGTGGCTGGCACCGCAAGCTTGCGCGCCAGCAGGAAGTTGCGCGCGTAGCCCTCGGCCACTTCCCTCAGCTCACCGCTCTTGCCCAGCTTCTCGACGTCCTGGGTCAGGATTACCTTCATGCTGGAATTCCCTCGAAATCTTCAGTGCCACGCCCGACCGCATCGCGCAGGCGTCGATCAATACCACTTTGCACAAGCCGCTCGGCCAGCCGATCGATTGCGCCGGGGACGCGACTGGCGACTTCGCGCAGCGGCCGCGGGACGAGCCGCCTGACGCGCGCGAGGTCTGATTCCAGTTCCGACGGCGCGATGCCCAGCGCGACCAGCTTCTCGGCCACCAGGCCTTCCGGCAGGCCCTCGAGGAAGACGTCGATCGCCAGGACCATCACTGCCACATCGTCGAATGCGCCGAAGAGCGGGATGCGCTCGGGCACCAGGTCGAAGGGGCTGACGATGTATGCCCCGGCGAGACCGAGCAGCACCTTGCGGGTCGTGGGCACGCGCGGATCGGAAACCAGCGCCCACAGCAGGCGGGCATACATCGGCGCCCGGCCGGCAAGCGGCAGGAAGGGCAGCAGGTTCAGGGCACGCAGCAGGCCACGTGATCGCTTTGATCGGCTCATCGGAGTCCGGAGTATAGCGAGCGAGCCGCAGGCAACCCCAGAACGGCGCCCAACAGGCGGTCGTGTCCGCTTGACAATCGAACAGGCGTTCGGTTATCGTCGCAGCGGAAGGAGGCGCTGGTGACCAAGCACGACGCCGCACGGAAGCAGCGCATCATCGAGTTCATCGCCCTGACCACGCGTCAGCGCGGCTATCCGCCGTCGGTGCGCGAGATTGCGCAGGCCGTCGAGCTCGCCTCGACGTCGGCCGTCCATCATCACCTCCAGGCGCTCGAACGCGAGGGCTACCTCGAGCGCGGCGGCAGCCACTCGCGCGCCATCCGCCTGACGCCGGCGGCGACGCTGCGGGCCGGGCAGCCGAGCGCGTTCCCCTCTCAGATCACGAGCATCGACAGCCACGCCCTGCCGGTCATCGGTGAGATCGCCGCCGGCGGTCCGATCGAGGCCTACCAGGACGCGAGCGAGACGCTGACCGTGCCCGACGCGGTTGCCCCGGCGGGCGACGCCTACGTGCTGCGCGTGCGCGGCGACTCGATGATCGAGGCGCACATCACCGACGGCGACTACGTCGTCATCCGGCCACAGCAGACTGCCCACGATGGCGACATCGTCGTCGCCCAGGTCGAGGAGAACGCGGTCACGCTCAAGCGCTTCTTCAAGGAGAAGAACCGCATTCGGCTCCAGCCCGCCAACGGGCAGTACCCGCCGCAGTTCTACGAGTCGGTGCGCATCCAGGGCAAGCTGATCGGGGTCATTCGGCGGGTCGACTGAGGCTGTCGCCGGCCGTCCGTCCACACAATCCACATTCGGCCGGAAAACGGGGGACGTAACTCGTCCATAAGGCCGTTGCCAGAGCGCCCCAGCCGGCCGAGCATTCGATATCGCCGACCCGCTGACCATCCGCCCGGAGAACCGCGCAGTGTCGATAGACCGCCTTCCGCCGCAGTCGGTCGAGGCCGAGCAATCGGTCCTCGGCGCGCTGCTGATCGATCGCGATGCGGTGATCGAGGTGGCGGACTTCCTGCGTCCGGTCGACTTCTACCGTCCGGCCAACGCGATCATCTACGACGTCATCCTTGAGCTGTACGACCGGCGTGAACCGGTCGACATCGTGACCGTGTCAGAGGCCCTCGAACGGCGTGAAGCCCTTGAGCAGATCGGCGGCTCGGCCTACCTGACCAGCCTGATCAACCTGACCCCGACCGCGGTCAACGCCATCCACTACGGGCGCATCGTCGAGCGCAAAGGCGTGCTGCGCAACCTGATCGGCGCCGCCGGCAAGATCGCCGCCATCGGCTACGACGACTCGGCCGACGTGAGCGAGGCCATAGATCGGGCCGAGCAGGAGCTCTTCGCGGTCAGCGAGCGGCGCGTCGACAGTGGCTTCTCAGCGCTCAAG
Source organism: uncultured Chloroflexia bacterium (assembly GCA_963704145.1). Classification (GTDB taxonomy): domain Bacteria; phylum Chloroflexota; class Limnocylindria; order Limnocylindrales; family CSP1-4; genus JALYGJ01. Next base: position 199,813 of record CAVPHB010000006.1, on the reverse strand, counting down.
ACGCTGCTCCACTCGGCCTACGATCGGCTCGACTACCTGCACCAGCACAAGGGCGAGATAAGCGGCATCCGGACCGGTTTCGCCGATCTCGACGCGCTGACCAGCGGCCTGCAGAAATCTGACCTCATCGTGCTCGCCGCGCGCCCCTCCATCGGCAAGACCAGCCTGGCGCTCAACTTCGCCGAGCACGCTGCCGTGCGCGAAGGCAAGACGGTCGGTGTCTTCAGCCTTGAGATGAGCAAGGAGCAGCTCGTGCTGCGCCTGCTCAGCTCGGTCGCCAACATCGATTCGCAGCGTCTGCGCACGGGCTTCCTGGAGGAGATGGACTTCACCCGCCTGGCGCCGGCAATGAACGCGCTGGCCGAGGCGCCGGTGTTCATCGATGACACGCCCAACATCAGCACCATGGAGCTGCGCACCAAGGCGCGCCGGCTGCAGGCCGAGTCGGGCCTCGACCTGATCATCGTTGACTACCTGCAGCTGATGCAGTCGACCGTGTCCTCGCGCGATTCCAACCGGGTCCAGGAAGTGTCCGAGATCACTCGCGGCCTGAAGGGTCTGGCGCGCGAGCTGCAGGTGCCGGTCGTCGCCCTGTCGCAGCTGTCGCGTCAGGCCGAGATGCGCGAGAGCAAGGAGCCGCGCCTATCCGACCTGCGCGAGTCGGGATCGATCGAGCAGGACAGTGACCTGGTCATGTTCCTGTGGCGCGAGAAGGAGCGCGGCGGCGAGCAGGAGGAGGACCCCGAGGGCGAGATCGTCAACCTGCGCCTGGCCAAGCACCGCAACGGGCCGACAGGCGAGACGAAGCTCTACTTCCGCAAGCGCCAGACGCGCTTCGTGTCGTACGCCGACGAAGCTCGCTACGCGGGCGCCTACAACTAGAGCAGCGCGACCTCGTCGGGCAGCAGCGGCCGGAGTCCGAACGAGACAATCGTCTCATCGGGCGCTCGAACCCAGATGCCCAGCTCGCCGCCGCTGGGTACCTCGGTCAGCTTGGCCACCTGCTCGCGCGTCATCATCTTGTTCCGGTTGCCCGGCTCCTCGGCCATCGGGAAGTCATCCAGCGTCAGGTCGTCCCACGGCCAGGCGATCGGCTCGAGGGCGGGCTGACCGAACCCCTCGAGCAGCGTCACGCGGTAGAGATCCGGGTCATACAGCGTCAGCTCATCAATCGTCGCTTCCTGCGCGTGCTGATCGAAGTTGCGGAGCAGCTCGGCCAGCTGGGCGAAGCCCCGCCGGTCGACCGCGTCGGGCCCTGGCTCGGTCATCTCTGACAGCGCATCGACGACGACCGTCTTGGAGATCCCGCCGGCATCGAGGACGAAGAACGTCGTTCCGCAGTCGGCGCACGAGTTCTGCGAGTAGAAGTCGCGCGCCGTGGCCAGTCGGCCGGTGTCAAGGGCGAACAGGAGCAGGGCCTGCACGCCCAGCTCGGTCATCCGGCCGGTCAGGAAGCGCGGCATGGCCTGTCCGCCAGCCAGCCGCCCAGCATCCTCGATCGGCCGGTAGACAACCGTTCCGTCGCCGTACAACGTGAATTGCGGCGCCTGGGTGACGAAGAAGTCGATGGGCACGAAGCCACCGCCCTGCTCCATGCGCAGGATCACGTCAGTCGCGCCTGTTGGATGCTCGATGTCGTCCGGTCCAAAGGTCGGAGTCGGCGTGGGCGTCGGCGTGGGCGAGGGGGTCGCGGTCGGGCCGGGGCTGCCGGTCGGGCCGGGGCTGCCGGTCGGGCCGGGCGTGGCGCCGGGTCCGAAGGTGCAGGCGGCCAAGAGGCCGGCCAACAACACGACGTGGGTTAGGCGTGGACGAAGAGCAGGTCCGGTTGAGGTGGTCAAAGTCGGCATGGGCGACGTGACGGCGGCAGTCGGCTTTCGGTTCCGACCTGGGCCACAACTTCGGGCGAGCCCGCTGCCTTCACGCGCGTACACTCACTGACCGTTGACCGTTCGAGACGAGCACAGAGGAGCAGACATGGGCGTCGTGATCATCCGCGAGTTGGTCGGCACCAGCCCGCAGTCGTGGAGCGATGCCGCCCGTCAGGCCGTCGCCACTGCCGCGCGCACGGTTCGCAACATCCGCGAGATCGAGGTGGTCAAGTCGAGTGCGCGGGTCGAGGACGGCGAGATCGTCGAGTATCGCGTCGAATTGAAGCTCCACTTTGAGTACGAAGGCAACTAGCTCGGGCCGGCCCGCTTTTCCACATTGACCGGATAAGCGTTCGGTAAGCGCGGGCCGTGAACATGGGCGCATGGTTCGCCCCTCGCCAACCGCCGCTCCCGTGACCAGGGCATCCCGCCCGCGCGCGATGCCCGACGTACTCGACCTAGAGACGGGTGACGCGGGTCGGTCGGCCCGCGGCGTCGACGGCTCGAGTCGACCAGACGAGCGCGGCCAGGTCGGGCCCGGGCGGGTCGAGCCGGGGCAGGTCGAGGTGGCTCCGCTGATCAGGTCCAAGATCCAGGCGCCCGCGCTGCGTAGCTCGACATTGTCGCGCCAGCGCCTGCTCGACCGGCTGGCTGACGCAGTGGCAGCACGGGTGACCCTCGTAACCGCCGAGGCCGGCTACGGCAAGACGACCCTGCTGGCCGACTTCGCGGCACATGCCGGCCTGCGCACCCTGTGGTATCGGCTCGATTCGACCGACGCCGATCACGTGACGTGGACGAACTACCTGATTGCCGCGGGTCGCGAGGTCGCGCCCGACTTCGGCCGCGCCACTCTCAGCCTGCTCGCGCAACTGCCCACCGGCGGCCCGCCCAAGTCCGCGTACATGGCGAGTCTGATCGGGGAACTGCCGCAGCTCGGGGAGGGGCCCACGCTGCTCGTCCTCGATGACTTCCATCTCGTTGACGCCAACGCTGATGTGCGCGAGCTCGTTGGGCGGCTGGTCGAACAGGCGCCCGATTGGCTGCATCTCGTCATCAGCAGCCGTCGTCGCCCATCGCTGGAATTCGCCCGCCTGGCGGGAATGGGTGAGCTGACCGAACTCAATACGGACGAGCTGCGCTTCTCGCCGAGCGAGACAGAACGCCTCTTCGCCGATGGCTATGAGCAACCGCTCGAGGCCGACGTGCTGCGCGATCTGGACCGCCGGACGAGAGGTTGGGCGGCCAGCTTGCAGCTCTTCCACGGGTCGATCCGGGGCCGTCCGGCGGCCGCCGTGAGGGCCCTGGCTCGGTCCCTCTCGGGCGCCAAGGGCCCGATCTACGACTTTCTGGCCGAGGAAGTGCTGGCCAACATCCCGGCCGATCTGGCCGACTTCCTTGTCCGGGCCGCCCTGCTTGAGCGCGTTCTAGCCGCGCACATGGTCGCGCTGTTGGCCGACAGCTCCAGGCCTCGGACCGTCGCGGAGGCGAGGAGCTGGATCGAGGACGCCGACCGGATGGGGCTGCTGACTCGGACCAGCGAAACGAGCGAGGCGCGCCAGCTCCACCCGCTGCTGCGCGACTTCCTGATTGGCCAGCTGGAACAGCGCTTCGACGCCGACGACATCAAGCAGATGCACCTCCGACTCGCACGCACAATTAGCGATTCGGATCCCCTGACCGCCTGTCGGCACTTCATCGAAGGCGGCGAGCATGGCGAGGCGATGGGTTGTCTCGGTGCATCCGTGATGTTGACCATGGGCTCGGGTCAGTGGGGGGTCGCATCCGAGTTGATCGACCGCCTCGAGGGCGTTCCGGCGGATCCGGCCGTTGCTGCCATCCGCGCACGCCGCCTGATCGAAGATGGCGACTTGACCGGCGCAGAGCGCCTTCTGCTCGGCACCGACATCTCCGCCTCTCCGCCCGACGTCCGAGCCGTACTACGGCAGACAACTCTCTCCCTCGGGTGGCGAACTGGGGACCCGAAGCTTCTGCACGTAACCCTACGCGAGATCGAGGCAGACCCTGAGACGCCTGCGATCCTGCACGACATTGCCCAAGTCTTTGTTGATGCCAGCTGGATGGCTGGCACGCCGACCGCCCTTCCGGTCCTGGGGCGACGACTCGTAGCCATGGCGCGTACGCAGCAGGAGGCCGGGCACGACTTCTACTGCGCGATCAGTCTCCATAACGCGACGGTGGCGTATCTCAACGCGGGCGACTACGAAGCAGCGCTTGGCGCGGCCCAGGACGCTATGAGGGCGTTCGATGCCCTCAGCTTTGCTGCCCCCGAACGCCTCTCGACTGAGTCCCTCGTGACAATCTGCCGCCTGGAAACGGGCGAGTCACTCGGGCCCTTGGACCACCAACTCGGAGCCGGCGCCACACCGAAGGAGTTTGCCGATGTGCCCGCCGAATTGGCTGTCGCGTGCCTTGTTCTCGGCGAGCGCCAGCAGGCATTGGAGCTCATTTCGCGCGCAGAGACTCGGCACCGAGAGGGTCGTTCAGACGTGCTCGGCGTTGCAATCACAGAGGTAGCGAAGGCGCTCGCGGATCTGCCCAGCCATCCGGCGCTGGCTGTGGGACTTCTCCAGACGCCCACGTTTGAGGGCCCACTCGACCTTGGGCACACGCTGGCCCGCAAGGCTGTGCTTGCACAGAGTCACCTGCTTGGTGGTGACCCCGAGTCCTGCCTGACGGTCGCCGAGCCGGCCCTCGAAGAAGCGCGGCTACGGTGCGCGCGCCGTGCGGAGACGAGGCTCGCTTTGTTGGTGGCTCTTGCAAGACGCGACCCAGAGAAACTGAGGCTAGCCATCGGCGAAGCTAACTCTTCAGGACGCCTCGCGCTTCTGGAGCTGGCGGATCCGATTTGCGACGCCCTGGATCTCCTGATTCCGTTGCCGACAAGCCTCGAAGCCTCGATCGCATCGTCGCCGAAGAGGTGGCTCCCCGCCCTTCGCCGCCAACTTGATCGCGGGGATGTTCTCGCCGGTCACGTCGCGGCGCAGCTGCTCGACGGACACGGGGAGTTCATCGACGTGGGGCGGTTGCGCGCCTACGCCAAGACCTATCGGCGACGCGGCGCATCCTCGGCCGTTGGTGTTGAGCTTGCTCGGCGCACGAGTCCTCGCCTGCGAGTCCATGACCTGGGCCGGGTGACCTTGGATGTCGGAGGGCGCGTGGTTGCCCTCAGTGGAATGCGGCGCAAGCCTGCATCTCTGCTGATGTATCTCGTCACGCGGCCGCAATTTACCGCAAACCGAGAGCAAGTCCTCGATGTGCTCTGGCCCGACGCTGACCCCGCCAGTTCGTCGAACAGCCTCAACCAGTCGCTCTACTTCCTTCGACGGGAAATCGACCCGTGGTACGAGGACGACGTGGCCGCCGGCTACGTTGGTTTTGAGGGGGACGTGGTGTGGCTCGACCAAGCCCTCACCAGCGCAGACAGCGTCGACTTCTTGGCGGCGGCGAGACTGCCTCGGGAGCCAGCCGCGTTGCCCGACATCTTGAGGCTGATCCGAATGTACTTCGGCCACTTCGCTCCCGAATTCGAGTATGAGGAGTGGGCGATCAACTGGAGGAGCCGGCTCCACTCCACGTTGCTCGACTTGGCAAACTCGTCAGTCGACGCTCTCGTTCGCGCAGGCAACCTAGCTGGCGCCCGTGACGTTGCCATCGCTTCCTTGGCGATCGATCCGGCCGCCTCCGACATCGAGCGCCGCCTGATCTGGCTCTACTGGCAACTCGGCGCAACCTCGGCGGCGCGAGCCCAGCACCAGCACCTTGCGAGACGGGAGGAATCTGACGGTCTCGAGCCAACCTCACTTGTCGACATCGTCGCTGGACCCGCTCCGCGGGCCGGCGGGTAATACGCCGCCCTGCGTATTGGCCCACGGGCGCGCCCCTACCTATGGTCGTCCCTAGGCAGTACGCACGTACTAGCCGACGGGCTGCACGGCAGTCCACGAACCGGGTACTGGCCTGCAAGGGCCACATAGAGGAGTGGGCACGATGGAGCCGAATCGCGGCATCAAGTCCTGGTAGGAAGAACCGCCATGAACGACCGCGTAGCGCGACTGATCGTCCTCGTGATGACCGTCGCATGCGTAGTCCTTGCTGGGGGCGCAGGGGTTAGGCCGATTTAGTACCTGTTACCCAACTAGTACGAAACGGCCGGTATGGGGGCACCGAGGGGCGCCCTCATACTGCGTATGTGTCAGGTGTAGTGCGCGGAGGTCCTTCGCTGCCCCGTCGGCTGAAGTTGCTTCTAGCAGGCGTGATCGTGGCTGCGGCTCTCGTCGCAGCGAGCATTCTCGTCGTGTTCCCGTTGGAACCTGCCATCGGAGGCTTCCCAGGCCTCGCGTTCTGGATCGCAGTTGTGGCGCTCAGTTCCGCTACTCCTGTCCGGATGCCAGGAGGGGCTCTGGTTAGCGTCACCATCGCGCCGATGGTCGCGGCCGCTGCTCTGGGCGGACCATCAGCCGCGGTGCTTGCCGCATTGGTGGGAACCCTCGAGTGGCGTGAGATCAAGGGCCTTGTTCCGGGCAGAGACGGTGTGCCTTGGTACGGAACGCTCTTCAACCACGCCGAGGCTGTCCTCCCCGCCGCCCTGGCGGGACTGGTCTGCTACTTCGGGTCTCGCTCATTCGAGCCCACGGCATCCAACCTCGTGGTCGTCGCATTCGCGGGAGTGCTGTATTTCACCGTGAACAACGGCCTCGCGGCTGCCCTGACCAGCACCAAGGAGCGGCGATCAGTGGCCGAGGCATTCATGGCGAACGTTCGCCAGTTTGGGGTGAGCCTCGCCGGATTGGCGCCGCTCGCCTGGCTGATGGCCGCCATGTATGTCGTTGCCGGGCCGATCGGGATCGCGCCCTTCGCAGTTCCTCTGTACGCCACTCGGGCCGGCTACAAGAAGGTCGTCGAGATCCGCGACATGTTCACCCAGACGGTGCGCAGCCTGGCCGGCGCGATCGACGCCAAGGACCCCTACACCGCCGGCCACAGCGAGCGCGTCCAGTTGATCGCCAAGGACCTGGGCAAGGAGCTGCGTTGCTCAGAGCCCGAACTGGAGGCCCTCGAATGGGGCGGCCTGCTGCACGACGTCGGCAAGATCGGCATCCCCGACGCGGTCCTGCTCAAGCAGGGCGCGCTGACCAAGGAAGAGCGCGTGGTCATGAATGGGCATCCGGTCAAGGGCGAGGAGATCCTGCGCCCGGTCGAGAAGCTGAAGCCCGAGTTGCCGATCATCCGCCATCACCACGAGTGGTACAACGGCTCGGGCTATCCCGACCGCCTGGTTGGTCACGAGATCCCGCGCCTGGCCCGGATCATGCACGTAGCCGACTCATTCGAGGCGATGACCGCCGCCCGGCCGTACCGCATGACCCCGCTCACGGAGCGCCAAGCGATCGACGAGCTGCACAAGTTCAGCGGCATCCAGTTCGATCCAGAGATCGTGGCCGCATTCGAGCGCGCTCATCGCCCGGCGGCCGGCGTGGGCCCAGCCAAACGTGCCCAAGCACCTCGTGGAGCGGCACATCCCGCTACTGGGCCAGGCTGGAGCAGTCCCACCTAGCCAGCCGATGGCACTGCGGCAGCGCCGCCAAGCGCACGACGACCGTGCTCGGGTCCGCTCGCCGCAAATGCGCCGCGCGGAGCGGCTACCTTGACCGGGTGTGCATGAGCGAACGTCCGCACCGAACTCCGTCCCGGACTGAGCCGTGATCGTCCTCGGCCTGCTGGGCGGGCTGATCGTCGGCCTGCTGGCCGGCGGCCGAATCTGCGCGGCTGATCGACGTGCCGCTGCGCTGGGTCGGGCTGATCCTCCTCGCCCTCGCCGTGCGCGCCATCACCCAGATCGCCATCGCCAACGGAGTAGAGGCTGGCGGACGCGCTGCGGCTGCCGCTGTACGCGGCTGCGTTCGGATCCTGCTGATCCTCGGCCTGTGGCCCAACCGCGATCACCCTGGCCTGTTGGCCGTCATGGTGGGCGCGGCGGCGAACGGCCTGGCCATCGTCATCAACGGCGGTTGGATGCCCGTCTGGGCACCCGCCCTCGACGCCGTGGGCATGAGCACTGGCGAGCTGAACGTCGCCTTCCATCGCCTCCTGCCGACCGACTTTCGATGCCGACTTCTTCCTCCGCGCGGGCCCGCTCGCGAGACATCATCCCCATCCCGCTTCCGCTGCTGACCAACGTGTCGAGCATCGGCGACGCCTTCTTGCGGCCGGCCTGGCCTGGTTCGTCTTCAGCACTCTGCTGCGCGGCCGGGTCGAAGATCCCAGACAGGGCATCAGCTTCGGTCCCGGGCCGCGCCTCGCGGCCGACACCGGCCTGGGCCTGGAGCGGCCGATCGTCCTCGGCGGCGGCCGCGGCGCCGGGCTGTCGGCCCGCTGCGCGTTGCGGCGCCCGCGTCCGCGGCCATCCGTACATTCGCCTCGCCCTCGACGCTCGCTTCGCGGCGTTCTGGCTGGCCCAGACGATCGAGCCTCTTCGGCGACCGCCTGCACCAGGTGGCGCTCGGCGTGCTGGTCTACGCGCTGACCAATTCACCCCTCCTGACCGGTCTCGTCTTCCTGGCCGCGACGTTGCCCAACATCCTGCTCGGGCCGATCGCGGGCACGTTCGTCGACCGCTGGGAGCACAAGCGCGTGCTCATCGCCAGCGATCTCATCCGCGCCGCGCTCGTGGTTCGCTGCCCTTCGCCGCACTGACCGACATCGTGCTCGTCTACCCGCTCGTCTTCCTGATCACCGCCGTGAGCCTGTTCTTCAGGCCGGCCAAGGTCGCGCATGCTGCCGCGCATCGTGGGCAAGGAAGACGTGATGGCGGCCAACAGCGCGACCTGGACCGCCGACACGCTGGCCGACATCATCGGCTTCCCGATCGCCGGCCTGTTCATCGCCTTCCTGGGGACCGACTCGACGAACCTGTCGCTCGCCTTCTTCGTCGATTCGGCGACATACGTCCTGTCGGCCCTCCTGATCGCCGGCATCGCCGTCGGACCGTTGGTCCGCGAGAGTGCACCGCGCGCCGGCAATGCAGTGCGCAACTTCCTGGCCGAACTGGCCGAGGGCTGGCATTTCCTGCGCGGCAAGGCCCCGCTGATCCAAAACACCCTGATCAGCACGCTCGCGCAGATGTCGGTCGGGGCCACACTGGCGCTGACCGTCGTGTACGCCCGCGACGTGCTTGACGGCCGCTTCATCGGCTACCCGCAGAACTACGCCGCGATCGAGACGGCGATCGGGGTGGGCAACCTGGTCGGCGGGCTGGCCGTCGGCGCCCTCGGTGCGCGCCTGCGCAAGGGTTGGCTGGTGGTCGGGGGCTTCCTGGTCATGGGCCTGGCGACGGTCATCCTGGGCCTGACCGGCAACGTGCTCGTCGCGCTCGCGGCGTCGGGCGTGATCGGCGTGGCCAACCTGGTCTACATCATCCCGACCCAGACGATATTCATTGAGTTGACGCCGATCGAACTGATGGGTCGCGTGGTCGCCTTCCGCAGCAGCCTTGTGTTCGGCGCGATGACGCTGGCCATCGGGTTGTCGGGGATCATCGCCGAGTCGGTCCCGGCCGGCCTGGTGATTGCCGGCTTCGGCCTGCTGACCGTGCTTGGCGGGCTGATCGGGGCGCTGCTGCCCGCGGTGCGCGACGCCTGATCGGGGGCGAGCGCGACTCTGCCGGCGACCGCCTGACATAATCGGCGCCAAGTGATCACATCAGCCGCCCTGGTCGTTGTCGCGCTGGCCGCCCTGGCAACGGTCGCCGCTCTCGGTGCCTTGCTCGGGTGGCGTCTCCAGCGCCATACTGCAGACCTGCGGGCGGCTGCCGCGTCGTCTGCCGACACGCGCGCCGAGAACGTTGCGCGATCATTGGCGCGTGCGAGGGGTCAGCTGGCCGAAATCGGGGCCGGCACAGAACGGACGCTATGGTCGCTATCGCGCCTCGACGACCAGGTCGACTCGGCCCGCTTCGCGCTGGCCGAGAGGGGCGCCGAGCTCAGGCGGCAGCGCGGCCGCCTGGTTGCAGCGCACAGCAGCGTGGAGAAGACAAGGGCCGCCGTGCGCCTGGTGACGCGGGCCATCGAACTTAGGAGGACCTTTCTCGGATGAGCGACCCGCAGCGGCCAGAGGATCTCGACCAGCCTGACCAGACCGACGACGAGCTCGAGGCGGCCGATGATGAGGCCGAAGCAGAGAGTGGCGAGGTCGAGACGGCCGACGACGCACCGCAGCCGGTCGAGACGGCAGTTGCCCCCACCACGGGTGCGGCCGAGCACAAGGGCCGGCGCGGATCGCGCGCCGAGCGCGCGGCCGCTCGCCAGAAGCACGAGGGCCGCGCCCACACAGCGGCCAGCGAGGAAGAGCTGCCCTTCGTCGACGACCGGGTGTCGAAAGCATGGGTGGTCCTGATTGCCGCTGTGTTCGGGGCGATCCTCGTCTACGGCCTGCTCTTCGGCAGGGCGGGCATGTTCACAGCGCCGGCAGCCACGCCGACGCCGACCATCTCGGCATCGCCCAGCCCGGCGGCGACGGTGACGGCGCGGCCGAGCGCGAGCCCCACGGCGACGCCCACGGCACGGCCGAGCGCGAGCCCCACGGCGACGCCCACGGCACGGCCGAGCGCGAGCCCCACGGCTTCGCCAAGCGCCGCCCCATCGACGTCGGCAGCCCCGTCAACGACGCCCGGCCCGACCTGATCTGAGATGGCTCACTGGCTGCGTCGCTCGCGACGGGGACAGTCGGCTCTCACTGCGCCGGGAAGCCCGCGAGACTGGGCGACTGCCCAACTCGAACGGCGTGGCATTGCTGATCTCGAGGTCCTGGCGGCCATGCGCGCGGTGCCGCGCGAGCGCTTCGTGCCAGTGGACCTGGGGCCGCGCGCCTATGACGATGGCGCCCTGCCGATCGGCCACGGCCAGACGATCTCGCAGCCGTACATCGTCGCGCGGATGACCGAATCCCTGGCACTTCCAGCTTGGCGTGCCGCGCACGGTGGCCAGACTCCCACGGTGCTCGATGTCGGCACCGGCTCTGGCTACCAGGCGGCGGTTCTCGCCCAGATGGGCGCCGAGGTCGTCTCGATCGAACGCGAGCCCGAGCTGGCCGAGCGTGCCCGCAGGCTGCTGGCAGAACTCGGGCACGGGGTGTCGGTCCTCGTCGGCGACGGCAGCCTGGGCGCACCCGAGCGGGCGCCTTACGCCGGCATCGTCGTCGCCGCCGCCGCGCCGCAGGTGCCCGTACCGCTGGTCGAGCAGTTGCTGCCCGACGGACGCCTGGTCATCCCGTTGGGCAGCCGGACCGAGCAGGTGATCACGCTGGTGCAGCGCACCGAAGACGGCTTCGAGCGTCAGCCGCTCGAGCCGGCGGTCTTCGTGCCCCTACTCGGCGAGCACGGCTTCGAAGGCCGCTGATATGCTCGCTGACCGATGACCCACGTCTTCGTTTCTGCCCACCCGGACGATATCGCGCTGTCCTGCGGCGGCCTGGTGGCCAGCCTGCGCGAGCTGGGCCAGAGCGTGACGATCCTGACCGTCTTCTCGGGCTCGTCGGCCGGCAACGGCGGGCACCTGACCGAGTACCAGCGCGCGGCGCTGGGCTTCGGCAGCAAGGCCAACTGGCCCCTGACAGAGGCTTTCCGGCGCGAGAACATCGGCGCCGACTACCCGGTCACCGCCAACGCGCAGGGCAAACCCCCCTGGCTGGCCGACCCGGAGCGGATCGACCTGACCCAGCAGCGCGCCAACACCCAGGCGCGCCAGTTCTGGCAGCGCGCGGCCTGGACACGCTCGGCCAATATAACCAACGAGGAGACGGATGCTCGCCCGGTGGCCGACTCAGTCGGCGGCCAGGGCAGCACCGAGCCGGTCGACTTCGACGCTGCTGACGCGATGACGATGCGCAAGATCGAAGAGGAGCGCTATGCCTACTTCGCCGAAGCGTCGGTCATCTTCCTCGATCTGCCCGACGCGGTCTATCGCGGCTATGAGGGCGACGAGCAGCTGCTCGGCGCGGTGCGCGACGATGACCCGGCGCCATATGAGCTGCTGCGCACCGAGATCGCGCGGCTCGAGCCGCAGATGGTCTACTTCCCGCTCGCCGTGGGCGGCCACGTCGACCACCAGCTGTGTCGCGAGGTTGGCCTGGCGCTGCTTGCAGAACAACGGCGCTGGGTGATGCCCGGACCAAGCCTCGTCGGCCGGTTGTCCTTCTACGAGGACTTCCCCTACGCCTGGTGGACCGACTTCGTCGGCCCGTCGACCGGCGCGGCCCTGGGCCTTGACTTGCCCGCCGGCGTCGGCCTCGAACCTCAGTACAGCGACATCACCGACGTGCTCGACCGCAAAGCGGCGGGCATTCGCGTCTACGCCAGCCAGATCAGGCGCCTGTTCGAGTCGGATCAGGACCTGCTTGACGATCTGGCCGGCTACCACTCCCGCGTTGCCCTGGCCGGCAGCGTGTCCGGCTTCGCCGAGCGCTACTGGGCGACCGTCAAGCCCTGACCCGGCGCGGCCTGGCTCAACAGCGACGTCGCGCTGGCTAGGCGGCGCTGCGCGTGGCTCCGCTGCGCATGGCGACCACCGCCGCACCCTCCTCGTAGATGCGCTCGACGGCGGTGACCATGTGCTCGACCGAGAAGCTGGCATGGACAAAGTCGTGGCCGGCGCGCGCGAGCATGTCGGCCAGCGGGTGATCGGTCAGCAGTCGCGCGATCGCGCCGCCCAGCGCGGCCGGGTCGTGCGCCGGTACGAGCAAACCCGTCCGTTCGTGCTCGATCATCTCGGGCACTCCCCCGACTACGGTTGCGACCACCGGGCGGCGCAGGGCCATCGCTTCTAGGATCGCCAGTCCCTGTGCCTCGCGATATGACGGCATCACCGCCACATCGAGCGCAGCCGTCACTGCTGCAACGTCGTCGCGCAGGCCGGTGAAGAGCACCCTGGCCCCCGGTCGCGCACCGCGTGTGCCGACACAGTGATCACCGGTGCAGTGCTCGCCGAGCAGCTCCAGCGCCTCGGCCTGCGCCTCGAGGGCTTGACGCTGGCTGCCCTCGCCGATGATCAGCAGCCGTGCCTCGGGCACTGCTCCCAGCACCACCGGCCACGCCTCGAGCAGAGTGCGATGGCCCTTCTCAGGCTCGAGCCGGGCCACGACTCCGACCAGCGGGGCACCCTCGGGCAGGCCATATTCCTCGGGCAGGGTGCAGCACGCCTCGGTGTATGCGTAGCGCTGCAGGTCGACGCCGTTGTAGATCAACTCGACCGGTGCGCCGGTGCGTCCCTCCTCGAGGAGCTTGGTCACGATCGCCCGACTGACGGCGATCAGCCGGTCCATTGACGGTGTCAGCCGGCGCAGCAGAGTGCGGTCCTCCGAGCTGCGCACGCGACTCGAGTGGACCGTGCCGATCACGTACGGCCGCGGCAGACCCAGCTCGGCCAGGGCCAGCGCCGCGCGCGCCCCGACCACCTCGGCCCGGTACATGTGGTTGTGGATGATCTCCGGTGGGCGGCGCCGGAGGAGCTCCATGACTGCCGTCAGGGCAGGGCCGTCGTCCGCCTCGTCGACCAGGTGAACGGACACGCCGGCGGCGCGCAGGCGGCGCACGGCCGGTCCGTCGGACAGGCTGATCACCTCGACCTCGAAGCGTGCCCGGTCGAGTCGCGTTACGAGGTCCTGGACGTGGGCCTGCGCGCCGCCGGCGGCGCCGCTGGCCACGATCTGGGTGACGGCCACGGTCATGCGGCCACCTCCCCGGCCGGGCTGGCCGCGTCGCGCACCACGATCAGGCGCTCGATCGGCTCGTCGCGCGCGCCCCACTCGTACTTGTACGGCTCGTTGCCGCGCAAGAAGTCGAAGCGGCGCCGACCGGCCGCCATCCGGTTGCGCAGGTACTCGGCCAGGCCGGTCACACCGGGCGATACGTCGGCCGCAGCGGGATCCATGCCAGAGTTGTACAGGTAGCAGGTCTGGCCGTCGTCGAAGCCGAGCATCGCGAAGACCAGCCGCTCGCCACAGTGCATCAGCCCGACCTGCAGCTGCCCACCGTCCGGCTCGCTCCGCTCGAGCTCGGCCAAGCGGTGCACGAACCGACGGCTGCGATCGCCGCCCGTGGTGTCGGCAAAGAGGCCGCGCTCGCCGAAGCGCGCCTGGTGCAGGCTGATGAAGGCATCGATCGCCTGAGCAGTCGGCGCGCTGACTGCGATTGACAGCTCGCCCACCTGCGCTGCCCGGCGAAGCTTGCGCCTGATCTCATGGCGCGCCTTCTTGTCCAGCGTTGCCAGATACTCGTCCCAGTCGGGGCCTGGCGCGCTGACCACCGGGCAGACGTCCTCCGTTTCGCGGATGACCTGCCAGCCCGGCTCCATCTCATGCAGCGCCCGCTCCAGGGCTGCCAGCGCCGGATCGGCCACGCGCAGCCGACGCAGGTCGACCACGTCCCACGGCTCAGCACCCGGGGCCGGGTCGGCCAGATGCTCGGCCAGGGCACGCGCGACGGCGGGAAGATCGGCCGGAGCGGCGAGGATGGTGGCGTAGTCGGCGTGGTAGCTGGCGCCGAAGAAGACTGCCTTTGCGTCGGCGGGCAACGAGCGCGTGGTCGGCGGCGTCTGGCGCAGCACCGTCCGGTCGATGATGTCGGTCGGCTCGACCTCGTGGCGGTGCATCAGCGGCACGATGGCGCGGATGTCCTGGCCGTCGCGTGGCTCGTCCGCCGGCAGGCACACCAGGTACTGCTCGTGGGCGGTATCGCCATAGGCATCCCACCATGCACGATGGAAGGTCCAGCGCGCGAACGGCGTCGCGGCCGGGGAATGGGCCAGCAGTCGCTCCCAGGCGTCGCGCGGAACGGCCGAGAAGTCGACCGGCCGAGCCATCAGGCTCGAACCGGACGCCACGGCGGGGATCGGGTCGAGTGAGGTTGTGGGCACGATGACGGTGGTCAGGCGCAGACTCGAAACTCTGGGGTTGGATTCATCGACCGATTGGTGCGGCCGAGACGCTAGCTCACTCTAGCAGCGCCTCACTTGAGAGGCGTCTCAGCACGCCGGACGGTGCGATGGGCGAGCGGGATGCGCGCGAGGTCGAACAGCACGCGCAGCGCCAGCCGGCCACCCAGGCGCAAGCGCGAGCCGCGCTTGTCCGACCACTGCACGGGAACGATGGCCATCGTGTAACCGCGGCGCCGGGCAAGGTGAATGACTTCGGCGTCGAAGACGATGCTGCCGATGCGCTGACGCTCGAACAGGTCATGCGCCACCGCGCGGTGGAAGCCCTTGAAGCCGCACTGCGTGTCGGGTACCCGGCCCGTGACCCAAGCCGCTGCCAGAGCATGGAACAGCCGGCCGCCCAAGCGCCTGTGCAGCGGCTGCGTGCGGCGCCGATCAGTGCCGTCGGGATGAACGCGACTGCCCAGCGCGATGTCGTGGTCGGCCAGCGCCTCGGTCAGCAGCGGCAGCTGGTCGGGCGGCGTGGCCAGGTCGGCGTCGGCGAAGATGACGTAGTCGCCCTCGGCAACGAGCATGCCGGCGCGCACTGCCGCCCCTTTGCCACCGTGCGCACGGCGCAGCACGCGCAACTGGGCGCTGCCCTCCCCGCTTGCCTCGGGTCGCGCCTCAACCAGTGCGGCCGTCCCGTCGGTGCTGCCGTCGTCCACGACGAGCACCTCCAACCGACCCAGCTCGGACGCGGCCCGGCCGCCCTCGCGCGCCGGCCCCGAGCGGCGCAGGTAGCCGAAGAGCTCATCGAGGGCGGAGCCGATCCGGGCCGCCTCGTTGTAGGCGGGCAGGACGAGCGTGACGCTAGGCCGACGCGGGTCGAACGTCGGCACCAGAGCGCTGGAAGGCATCCGGCGCATGGTAGCCCTGACCATCGCCGGGCACTCGCCGAGGACCGAGGGATCGCCTCAGCGGCCAGCACGCGGCGAGCAGGGCAAGGCGGCCCGACCACAGGGCGGGCAGGGCCAACATCGCGCCGACTGGCACGGCCCAGCGTATGTCGCGCCGCGCACCCCACCAGACGACGACCGCAGCATGGCCTGTTCGTACCCGTCTGCCGCGCGATGTAGCCATATCGTACGGGGCTGACGGCGAGATACCCGTTGCTACGCTGCACCGTGCCGATGATCCTGCTGGGCCTATTCGCCATTGCCTGCCTGGTACGAGCGGCCGCCGGAGCGGCGTTCGCCGGGCCCGCGTACCCCGATTCGTACTACTACGTCAACGTCGCTCGGGAGCTGGCCGCCGGCCACGGCCTGACGGTCGACTACATCTGGAACTTCGTCGATGTGGGCGGTTTCCTGCCTGCCCTGCCCACTCTGCCGATCCCGTCAAACGCGCATTGGATGCCGCTTGCGACCATCGTCCAGGTGCCGTTCATCTGGCTGCTCGGCGCCGGACCGCTGGTAGCGGCTGCGCCAATGTGGCTGATCGGGGCGCTGGCCGCGCCGTTGACGTATGTGATCGGCCGCGACGCCGGATTCCGCCGCAACGCGTCTGTCGCGGCAGCACTGCTGGCGGCGGTGCCCGGTGGGCTCACGCCGTTCTTCGGCCAGCCGGACAACTTCGGCCTGTTCATGACCCTCGGCGCGCTGAGCCTGTGGCTGTGTGCGCGCGGCCTGCGTGGTGACCGGCGGGCGTTCGTCGCCGGCGGCGTGGTGGTCGGCCTGGCCACCCTCGCCCGGACCGACGGCGTCCTGCTCGGGCTGCCCTTCGCCCTTGCCGCGTTGGCCGACCTGTGGCCCCGCCGCCGCACGCCGCGCGTCATCGGCCTGACCGCCGCGGTTGCCTGCGCCGCGCTGTTCGCAGTCGTCGTGGCACCCTGGCTGATCCGGCAGGTCGAGGTTTTCGGCAGCATCGCGCCTTCGGCCAGCAGCGGCAGGATCCTGTGGATTGCCGAATACAGCGAGCTATACAGCATCGGCTCACCGGCAACCCCGCAGACGCTTCTCGACCATGGCCTGGTGCCGTTGCTGGCGAGCCGGGTGGGCGGCCTGTTAGCCGCGCTCGGTTTGTTCGCGCTGCTGCCGTTGGTTGGCGTGCTGGCCCCGCTTGCCCTGCTCGGGGCATGGGTCAAGCGTGCCGAGTCGGCGTTTCGGCCGTTCCTGATCTATGCCGCGGCGCTCTTTGGCGCGAGCGGACTGCTGTTCGCGGTCCACGTCCCGAAAGGCACGTTCGTTCATTCCGCCGGGGCACTGCTGCCGCACACGTTCCTGCTCGTCCTGGCCGGTGTGTCGGCCGCGGTCGCCTGGGTCGCCGCTCGCCGGCCGGGCTGGAACACGGCGCGCGCCTCGGCAATCTTCGGCTATGGCGCCGTGGCCGTGGCGCTGGCCGGGGCGGCGCTACAGACCGCCGTCACGGTTGAGCACTGGTCATCGGTCCGCGCCGTACAGGTCGAGATCGCCCGGCCGCTGGCCGCCGCGCCGCGCGCCGAGCGGGTGATGTCGGCCGACGCCGGAGCGTACCGCTACCTGAGCGGCCACCCGGGCATCGTCACACCCAACGACCCGCTGCCGACGATCGAGGCTGCGCTGCGCGCCTATGACGTGCGCTGGCTGGCGCTCGAGCGCGCCGCGGTCGTGCCCGCGTTGATCCCGGTGCTGACCGGTGAGCTGCAGCCGGCATGGCTCTCGCGACCGGTGGTCACGGTGACCGACGGCGCAGCTTCCGTCGCGACCGGCGGATCGCCGGCGGCCGCCGCAGCGCCCGCCGGCGCGCTGTACGCGGTCTGCTTCGACGCGTCCGACACGCGCTGCGCCCGATGACCATCGCGGCCCCGAGTTCTCCGGTCGTGCCCGCCCGCGGTCTCCGCGTCGCGCGGCTGGTTGGCCGTGCCTCTCTGGCCGCAGCCGCCATTCCCGCCGCCCTGTTCGGGATGGCCCTGCTGGTCCGGCTGTGGGCCGGGGCGCTGATCAGCTTCCCGCTGACCGAAGGCAGCGCGTACTACATCGCCGTCGCACGCAGCCTCGCCACCGGCCGCGGCTTCGTGGTCGACACCATCTGGAGCTACGCCACCCCACCGCTGACCTTGCCCCGCCCGGCGTTCGAACTATGGCAGCCGCTGGCCAGCCTGGCCGCGGCTCTGCCGATGACGGTCATGGGGCCGTCGTTCGACGCCGCGCAGGCGGGCTTTGCCGTTCTCGGCGCACTGCTCGGGCCGCTCGCTTGGCTGGTGGCGCGGGACGCGGCGCGTCGGCTGCGGGTGCCGCCCAACCGACGGACCGTCGTGGCCATCGGCGCCGGTCTGTTGGCCGTGCTCTGCGGACCGCTCGTGCTGTCCGCCGGGCTGCCCGACTCGACGCTCGTGTTCACTACGCTGGCCGTCGCCGCCTGCCTGGTCATGCCCCTCGCGGCGACTGGCGACCGACGAGCCGTGGTCGGCCTGGGCCTGCTTCTCGGACTGGCCTACCTGACCCGGCTCGAGGCGATCTACCTCGGCCTGACCTTCGTGCTGCTGGCTGCCTGGCGAGCCGGGAGTGTCGGCCGGGCAGTGCCGCTGGTCATGTCCGTGGCCGCGGTGGCTGCGCTGTGTGCCCTGCCGTGGTGGTTGCGCAACGCCGCCGTCTTCGGGACGCCCCTGCCCGGCCAGCTGGCTGACAACCTGTTCCTGACCCGCAACGAGCAGATCTTCAGCTACCTCGACCGCCCATCGCTCGACGGGTTCCTTGGTCAGGGCGCGCTGGTGATGGCGGCCAACATCGGCGCCGCGCTGTGGCACAACGTGGTCGTCGTGCTGCTCGTGCCGGGTGGTTTCGCGCTGCTGATCGGCGCACTGACGGTCGCCGTCGGGATCGGCCTGCGGCGCGCCTCCGGCGGCCCGACCGACGGCGCACTGTCCGGCAACAGCCCGCTCATGGCTCTGCTCATCTCGGGCGGCATGACCCTCGCCAGCACGTCGCTGTTCTTCCCGGTCGCCACGCTATGGGGCACCTTCGAGCATGCCGCCGGGCCGCTGGTGGTCGGTCTGCTGGTCGCGGCCTCTCTCGGCGCCGATGGATTCGTCGCCTGGGTCCGCCGCCGGCGTGACTGGCCGCGGGCCAACGCCTGGCTGGCGCCGCTGGCGCTGGTCGTGCTGACCGTCCCACTCACAGCCCTGCAAACCGGCAGTGCCGCAGTCCAGGCACGGACCGAGGAAGCACTGGTCGGCGCGGTCGCGGGCGGTGTTGCTGCATCGCTCGAGCAGCTGGGCATCGACAACCGAGCGCCGCTGATCAGTGACCGCCCGGTCTGGTTGTCAGCGGCTCTGCATCGACCGGTGATCGCGCTGCCAGATGAGGAGCCGAACAGCGTGCTCCTCTTGGCGACCGACTTCGGCGCGGTGGCGGTGGTACTGGTCGAGGGCCGCGGACGCTACCCCGCCGCGCTGCGCGGGGCGGCTGCGCTCGACTGCTTCCATGAGCTGCCGATCGCCGGACCTGAGGCGCCCGACGCCGCCCTGTTCGTGATCAACGAGGAGTGCACACGGTGAACGCCGAAGACCCGCGCCGCGTACCTGAGCAGCCCACGGCGACTGGTCCGGCGGTGCGTTCAGACAGCACCGGAGCGCCGCCACCCAACACCTATACTCGGTCTTCGATGCACAGCAGCGCCACGGGCAGCCGCCAAGAGGCGCCGCTCGACGCCCCCGACAGCGATTCCCCCGACAGCAGTCCACCGTCGGCGATGGCCCTGCTGGCTGCCCAGGAGCAGGAACGCTCACGCCTCGCCGAGGAGCTGCACGACGGTCCAGCGCAGGCGCTCGCCAATGCTATTTTCCAGACCGAGATCCTGGACCGGGCCGTGCGCGCCGACCCGGCCGCCGCGCGGGCCGAGGTAGTCGCGCTGCGCCAGCTCCTGGAACGCGAGCTGGACGCGCTGCGTGGCTACATCAACCAGCTGCGGCCGTCGCTCGGCGAGGCGGCCGGACTTGACGACGCGCTGCGCGACAGCGCAGCAGCTCTCACCCAGCGCACTGGCATCGAGGTCGAGATCCGCCTCGAGGCATCAGCTGCCGCGTTGCACGAGATGGCCCGAACGGTTGCGCTGCGGGTCGCCCAGGAGGCGATGCGCAACGTGGCCAAGCACGCCACGGCCAGCCGCGTGTGGTTGACGACGAGCGAGGGCCAGACGGCCAAAGGCGAACGGCAGTGGACGCTCGAGGTTGGTGACGATGGCCATGGGTTCGATTACCAGGACGTGGCGGCACATCCCAATCGCCGCCATTTCGGTCTTCGTTTCATGCGCGAGCGCTCGGACCTGCTTGGGTCCGAGCTGTCAATCGAAACAGGTCCCGCGGCCGGCACCATCGTGCGGCTGACGATCTCATCAGGAGCGGATAGGAGTTGACTGACATGGACAACGATTACAACGGCCCGGACCGCCGGCGCGGCGGACCTGATCGGCGCAACCCCGAACAGCGCACCAAGATCCTTCTCGTCGACGATCACGCCCTGTTCCGCGTGGGCATGCGCCAGATACTCGAACGCGAGCCGGACTTCGACATCATCGGCGAGGCTGAGAATGGTCGCGACGCCTTCACGATGGCCGTCGAGACGACCCCCGATATCGTCCTGCTCGACCTGTCGCTGCCTGCTCCGGGGGGGATCGAGACAACGCAGCGCATCAAGCGCGAGGTACCCAGCGCAGGCATCATCGCCCTCGCCGTCGCTGAGGACGAGGACCAGCTGTTCGAGGCGATCAGGGCCGGTGCGGCGGCATTCATCCTGAAGGACATCAGCCCCGAGGACCTGGTCACCATCATCCGCCGCGTCCGGGCCGGTGAATACCTGATCAACGACAAGGTCTTCGCGCGACCATCAGTCGCCAGCCGAGTGCTCAAGGAATTCCGTGAGTTGGCCGTCTACGGCCAAGAGGCGGCGCCGATCTTCGCCCCGCTGTCGCCGCGCGAGGTCGAGATCCTCGACAACATCGCCAAGGGCATGACCAACAAGCAGGTCGCCTATGCGCTGACGATCAGCGAACAGACGGTCAAGAACCACATGAGCTCCATCCTGCGCAAGCTATCGGTCAACGACCGCACCCAGGCCGTCGTGTACGCCATGAAGCAGGGCTGGATCCGTATCCCCGAGGATTGATCCTCGATGAACGGGCCGCTCAGCCAGCTAGCCGACGAGCTCGAACGCGATCTGTCGTCGCTCGAGCGCGAGCTGGCTGAGATCGAATTGTTGTTGCGCCAGACGGCGACCGAGGCCGAGCGCCACGAGGCACGCCGGGTGCAGGCCGAGGAGCGCGTGACGGCGCTCGAGGAAGGCGCGCAGGCGCCCACCGCGGCCGTCCACGAGGCGCGCGAGCAGTTGCTCACCCAGACCAGGCGGGCAACGCTGATGCAGTCCCAGATGGAGGTGCTGGCGGGTAAGCAGCGCTCGCTGCAGCGCTACCAGGCGCGACTGGCCGCGACGCTGCCCGTGGTCCTCGGCGCTGCGGCCCAGGCCGGCGACGACGCTGTGAACGCCCCGCAGGGGAGTGCGGGCGGCGCAACCGGGGAGGCCCTCGCCGCGAACGGCACAGACCACGGCGCCACGTCGGGCGAGGTGCTGGCCGCGCAGGAGCACATGCGGCGCGAGATAGCACGCAAGATGCATGATGGTCCGGCGCAGAGCATCGCCAATATCGCGCTCCAGGCGCAGATCGTGCGGCGATTGTTCGATCGTCAGCCGGAGCGGGCGCAGGCCGAGCTGGAAGCCATGGTGGCGATGGTCGAGCATGCTCTGGCGGCGACCACGGACTTCATCTTCGACGTCCGCCCGATGGTCCTCGACGACCTCGGACTGGTACCGACGCTGCGTCGTTGGGCCGCCGAGCGCAGTCGCCGATCGGGCGTCAGCGTTCGCTTCGAGTCGAGTGGGCCCGACCGCCGGCTCGCGACCGAGCTCGAGAGCGCCTTCTTTCGCATCGTTGATGACGCGGTTACGGCTTATGTGGCCAGCCAGCCGACGGAGGTGCTGATCCGGCTCGACTGGACGGAATTGGGTATGGCTGCACTTGTTCGCGGCCGGCCCGAAGAGGCGGGCCAGAACGAGGGCAGTCGCGCCCAGGCGGCTGTCGCCGCGGCGCGGAGGCAGAAGCTGATGCCCGCAGCGCTGGCCTCGATGATCCGCGATCAGGAGCGCGTTGATGCCGCGCGCGCAGCCGGACTGCCGGCCTCGACATGGGCCGAGATCGAACAGCGAGCAGGGTCGGCGGGCATCACCGTTTCGCTGACCGCCGACCGGTGGCTGCTCGGGGCGCACGTCGGTCCTTCCTGACCGCCGGCACTCCGTTCATTGGGCGCGCCGGAAGGGGGACTCTCGGCCCACCCGACACGTACTCATTTCCCATTTCGCACCCTTCTGCGCGGGACTACGTTGCGGCAGTCCCAGTTCGATTGGACTCATATATCGGAGGGTGTTCCATGCTCCAGTACCTGCACAGCCTGATTACCCGCGACGAGCGTGGTCAGGGCCTGGCCGAGTACGCGCTGATCCTGGCCCTGATTGCCGTCCTGGCGATCGCGGCGGTCACGTTCCTCGGTGGTCAGATCAACGCCATCCTGTCGGACGTCGGCAACAGCATCTGAGCGTCCGCTCGCAGGAGCGAAAACAAGGCGCCGGCCGCGAGGCCGGCGCCTTTTCCAATGCCCGTGTTCATGCGCCCGGCGGGGCCGCTGCTACGATCGATCCGACCTGACAGTCGAGCCGGAGGACGGAGACGCGATGAGCCAGAAGCGCAGCGCCGGGAGCGGACAGAGCCTGGCCGAATACGCGCTCATCGTCGCCTTGATCGTGATCGTGGCGCTGGTCGCGCTGAGCTTCTTCGGAACCCAGATCAACGACATCCTGTCGATCATCGCCGACCAGATCAACGGCTAGCGCCACGGGCGGGGCGACGGCGCCGGCGCGGTAGTGCCGGCAATCAGCCCGCAGGTTCAGGCCGACGGCGCCGCGAGCCCGCCCGGCGGGCGCAGCAGGTACCCCTTTCCTATATCGGCAGCCCTCTGCCCTGAGCGACATTCGGGTGCGCGTCGGTCGACGCGCCATGCAGCCGCAGATGGAGTCAATCGTGAGACTTAGCGCAGTAAGGCTGCTACCTCTGCGCGGCCAGGCCGGGCAGGGATTGGCAGAGTACGCACTCATCCTGGCGCTCGTGGGGGTGCTCGCAGTAGCGGGACTGACCTTTCTGGGCGGCGCAATCAACAGCATGCTTTCCACTCTCGGCAACGCTCTCTGATCCGACCGTTCCGCCGCTTCGGGAGCGCTCCCTGGCCCGTCCTCCTCCGGACCAGGTGGCGCTCCCTTCTTATTGCCCCCCAACCGAACCGCTCATAGTCCTAGCCCTTTCGTAGGATCGCCACTCCTCAGGACCCCCCCTAGAGTCGTTGACACCTGGCACACCACCTGGAGTCATAACCGTGAAGCGCGCCAACCGTCTGATGCTCATCGCCGGAGTGATCCTCGCCGCCGCCTCGTTCGTGGCCGTGCTCGCCTTCGGCGGTCTCGGCCAGCAACGGCCGGCCGCGCCAGCCAACGTACCGGTCGTGGTCGCCGCCCAAGAGCTGCTGCTCGGAACCGAGCTCACGGTCGACCAGCTGACCACGGTCGACCGGCCCGCGCCCGAGGCTGCCGGAACCTACCAACATCCGGAGGATGTGGTCGGCCTGGTCGTCCGGCGCACCGTTGCCCAGGGCCAAGCAATCACCACAGCCGACTTCGACACAGATCCGAGCATGCCCCAGATCGTCGCCGCGATCAGACCCGGCCTGCGCGCCATGGCCCTGCCACTGAGCAGGGTCGACTCCGTCGGCGGGTTGCTCCAGCCGGGCGACTACGTCGATGTGATCCTGACCCTGGACGAGTTGGACGCACTCAACCCGGTCGTGGTCAACAACCCGAACGCCAACCACACGAGCATCGACGGCACTGTCCAGCCGCCCTACTTCTCGATCGACGAATACGTCAACAACACGACCGTCAAGGTCGTCGTGCAGAACGTGCAGGTGCTCGCCGCCCTGGCCCGCACCCTGCCGGACCCGGCCACTGCCGACGGCCCAGTGACGACCAACGAGCCAGATGTGATCATCGTGCTGGCGGTCACCCCTCAGCAGGCTCGAGGTTGTCCGCTTCGCCCAGCTCGACGGCAATGTGTCGCTCGTCCTGCGCGCGTCGACGGATTACGCCGCGGTCGACACGGCGACGTCGGGCATAACGCTCAGGGAACTGGTCGACCGGTGGGGGGTTCTGCCTCCTCAGCCAGTCGCGCCCTGATCCCCGCCGCAGCCCAGCAGTCAGAGGGACGGAGCGAGAGAGTGGCTGATCACGTTCGAGTGATGATCGTCGACGACATCGCCGAGACTCGTGAGCACCTGGCCCGGCTGTTGAGCTTCGAGTCGGACATCGACGTCGCGGGCAGTGTCGGCTCGGGCGAAGACGCGCTCGAGCTGGCCGGTCACCAGCCGGTCGACGTCGTGCTGCTGGACATCAACATGCCCGGCATGGACGGCATCGTCACCGCCGAGCAAGCTCGCACTCAATGCACCGGCCGCGGCGATCATCATGATGAGTGTCCAGGGCGATCCGGACTACCTGCGCCGGGCGATGCTCGCCGGGGCGCGCGAGTTCCTGGTCAAGCCCTTCAGCTCGGACGAGCTCGCCGCATCGATCCGCCAGGTCCATCAGCGCGAACGCCAGAAGCTTGACCGTGTGGCCAGCCAGCGGCCGTTTGACACCGAGGGTCGGGTCGACGTCAAGCGCGGGCCAGGCAAGGTGGTCACCTTCTTCTCACCCAAGGGCGGCGTCGGACGGACCACGCTGGCCGTCAACTTCGCGGTTGCGGCCAAGCTCGATCAGCAGCAAGCGCGTGGCCCTCGTCGACGGGGGACTGCAGTTCGGCGATGTGGGCGTACTGCTCAATCTCAACCCCAAGAACCCATCGATCGCCGACGTTGCGCGCGAGATGGCCGGCGGCGACCTCGAGACGCTCGACGCCACCCTGGTCGACCACAGCAGCGGCATCCGCGTGCTGATGGCCCCACCCAGCCCGGAGATGGCCGAGCTGATCACGCCCGATCACGTGTCACGCATCGTGAGCGCGCTGCGCGCCACGCACGATCTGGTGGTGGTCGACTGCTCGCCGCTGCTGCAGGACGTGACGCTGGCGTTCCTCGATCGCGTCGGACGTCGTGCTGACGGTGCTGACGCTCGAGATCACCAACATCAAGAACATCCGCCAGTTCCTGGCCCTGGTCGAGCAGCTCGGCTATCCCGAGCAAGATCGAGCTGGTGCTGAATCGCGCCGACTCCGGCTATGGCATTCGGCTCCAGGACGTAGAGAGCTCGATCGGCCGCAAGATCAGCTACAGCATCGTGTCCGACGGGCAGACCGTGGTCTACGCCCTCAATCGTGGTGTGCCCGTTCGTCCTCAGCGCACGCCAGTCGCGCGTCAGCGAAGACATCGTTCGCATGGCCCAGGCCGTGATGAGCGACGAGATGGCCGTTGCCGCCACGTTGCGCTGCGCGTCCCGGCGCGCAAGGGCCTGTTCCAGTGGCGCACGCACTGATCATGAGGAGTTGACGCAAGATGTCCCTGCTGCGCCGCATCGAAAGCGCCCGCCCGGCCTCCGAGGTGGTCAACCCGCCGTTGGCTGTTGATGACCCCGCGGCCCCCAGTCGCGGGGGGGTCAGCGGCCGCCCGCCCGGACCACCGACCGGCGCACCGATCCGTTACCCGCGTCGTCAAGGGGCCCAGCCGCTCGGGCGGCCCGGGCACCGGCCGCATGCTCGCCCAGGTTCCGCTGCGCGAGTCCTTCCGTGACGCCAAGTTCCGCATCCAGCAGCGCGCGTCATCCAGGATCTCGACCCCAAGCTCGACCTGTCCAACCAGGTCGAGGTCCGGCGCGAAATCGAGGAGGCCTTCGGTCGGGCACTCGACGCCGAAGGCCTGGCCCTCACGCGCGCCGAGCGCACGCGCATGCTCGAGCAGATCACCGACGAGATCGTCGGCCTTGGGCCGCTCGAGCCGCTGCTGCGCGACGAGGGCGTCACCGAGGTCATGGTCAACGGCCCGCGCCAGGTCTACATCGAGCGCGGCGGCAAGATCGAGCTGACCAACGTCACGCTTCCAGAACGACGAGCACGTCATGCGCATCATCGACCGCATCATCTCGCCCATCGGCCGGCGCGTCGATGAGTCGAGCCCGATGGTCGACGCGCGCCTGGTCGACGGCTCGCGCGTCAACGTCATCATCCCGCCGATCAGCCTGGTCGGCCCGGTGCTGACCATCCGCAAGTTCGCCGCCACGCCGCTGACCACCGACGATCTGATCCGCTTCGGCACCTCGACGCCGGAGATGTTCGACTTCTTGCGCGCGTGCGTCGAGGCGCGCCTCAACATCTTCGTCTCGGGCGGCACCGGCTCGGGCAAGACGACGATGCTCAACGTCCTGTCGTCGTTCATCCCGAACGACGAGCGCATCGTCACCATCGAAGATGCGGCCGAGCTGCAGCTGCGCCAGGAGCACGTCGTCACGCTCGAGGCGCGGCCGGCCAACATCGAGGGCAAGGGCGCCGTCCCGATCCGCGAACTGGTGCGCAACGCCCTGCGCATGCGGCCCGATCGGATCATCGTCGGCGAGTGCCGCGGCGGCGAGGCGCTCGACATGCTCCAGGCCATGAACACCGGCCACGACGGCTCGATGACGACCGGCCACGCCAACACACCGCGCGACATGCTCGCCCGGCTCGAGACGATGGTCCTCTTGGCCGGTGTCGAGCTGCCGCTGCGCGCCGTGCGCGAGCAGATCGCCTCGGCCGTCGACCTGATCGTCCACCAGGAGCGGCTCAGGGACGGGTCGCGCAAGATCACCAACATCACCGAGGTGCAGGGCATGGAAGGCGACGTCATCGTCCTGCAGGACGTCTTCATGTTCGAGCAGACCGGCGTCACCGAGGGCAAGGTCCAGGGTCGACTGCGTGCCGACCGGAGTCCGTCCCGCGCTTCGCCGAGAAGTTCGAGGCGCACGGCATCCACCTGCCGCCGCGCATGTTCGGACACCCCTTCTAGCCATGGAACCCACTGACCCTCCTCGTCGCGGCCGTTGCCGCGGTCGGCGTCCTGCTCGTCTTCGTCAGCCTCGCCGGTGGCTCGGATGTCAACGCACGCCTCGAGCGCTATGCGGCCTCAAGCGACGCGCAGCACTAGCAGCGCAGCGCCACCGGCAAGCGCGACCTTCGGCGAACGCCTCGCAACGTCCGCCGTCCTGGCCACACTTCAATCGGCGTCGTCGAGCGACGCGACTGGGGCAGCAACCTCGCGCGCGAGCTCGCGCGCGCCGACCTGGCGCTCAAGCCGACCGAGTTCCTGGCCATCCGCGGCGGGCCATGTTCGGCATGCCGCGTCGCGATGATCCTGCTCAGCCCGTTGGTCGGTCTGTCTGCTAGCCCGATCGCGTGGATCGGCGGCCTGTTGGTCGGCTACTGGCTGCCGCGCTTCTGGCTCAACCGGCGCAAGGCAAAGCGACTTAAGGCCTTCAACAGCGGCCTGGCCGACACGATCATGCTGCTGGCCAACTCACTGCGCGCTGGTTCGTCATTCCTGCAGGCGGTCGAGATGATCGTGCGCGAGACCCAGCCGCCGCATCTCGACCGAGTTCGCACGCGTCATCCGCGAGGTCAACCTGGGCCTGCCGCTTGACGAGGCACTGGCCAACCTGCAGCGGCGCGTGCGCTCGGACGACCTCGACCTGATGACGACAGCCATCGCCATCCATCACACGGTCGGCGGCAACCTGGCCGAGATCCTCGACTCGATCGCGCTTCACGATCCGCGAGCGGGTGCGCATCAAGGGCGAGATCAAGCACTCTCACCGCGCAGCAGCGCATGTCCGGCTACGTGGTCGGCTTCCTGCCCGTCGGCTGGTCGTCCTGCATGTCGGTCATCGCGCCGACCTTCATGGCGCCCATGCTCCAGAAAGCCGCCCGAGCTGCTCGGCCTGCCGGCGGGCCTGTTCATCCTGGGCGGCGGAGGTCTGATGATGCTCATCGGCTTCGTGCTCATCCGGCGCATCGTCGACATCGAGGTCTGAGCGATGCTCATTCCGCTGCTGATGGCTGGCCTCGCCGCTGCCGGGCGTGCTGCTCGTCTTCTCGCCCTCGCCGCTGCGCGGCCGATGGACGCCGTTCAGGCGCGCCTGTCGCAGCTCGGCTCCATGCAGGCCCGCACGCTCGAGGAGATCGAGCTGCAGCAGCCGCTCTTCGAGCGCACGCTGCGCCCGCTTGCCACGCGCCTGTCCGGCCTTGCTCAGCGTTTCGCCAGCCCGCAGAAGGTCAGCCGAACCGAGAAGCGGCTGGCCATGGCCGGCAACCCGGGCGACCTGCGCACGGTCGACTTCCTGGGCCTCAAGTTCGTCGTCGCCGACGCTGCTCGGAACGTGGATCGTTCGTCGTCCTGGGAGTCCGTCTATGGGCAACCCGGCCTTCGGTATCATGGCCGCCTTCGCCCTGGGCGGCCTGGGCTTCATGGTGCCCGAATTATGGCTCAGCCGGCGCATGCGCGCCCGTCAGCACGCGATCCTGCTCGGCTGTACCCGACACCCTCGATCTGCTGACCATCTCAGTCCGCGCCGGGCTGTCCTTCGACGGCGCGCTGGCCAAGGTCGTCGAAAAGACGAGTGGTCCGCTGGCCGACGAGTTCCGGCGCTCACTGGCCGAGATCCGCGTCGGCAAGACGCGCCGTGACGCATCTGCGCGACATCGTCAGCCGGACCGATGTGCCCGCACTGTCCAGCTTCATCGGCGCGATCGTGCAGGCCGAGCAGCTCGGCGTGTCGATCAGCAAGGTGCTCCAGGTGCAGTCCGAACAGCTGCGCATCGAACGTCGTCAGCGCGCCGAAGAACTCGCCGCCAAGGCACCGATCAAGATGCTCTTCCCGCTCGTCGGCTGCATCTTCCCGTCGATGTTCATCGTCATCCTCGGCCCGGCGGTCATCCTGATCGCCCTCAACATGGCCACCGGCAACTGAGTCGTGCCAGCAACAGTGCTCGGTTGAGCCTTGCGTCGGCGGCGGCGAGGTCGTCTGGCGGCTGCGCGTCGCGGGTTCGTGGCTCGACCGTCTGCGCGGCCTTATCGGCCGTCCAGGCTGGAGCCAACACGGGCATCTACCTGCCCGGCACCAATGGCGTGCACATGTTCTTCATGCGTTTCCCGATCGACTGCCTGTTCCTTGGCGCGCAACGTAGCGACGGAGCCGCGAGCCGGTGCTTGCGGTGCGAGCCCGATCTCGCGCTCCTGGACGGGCATCGTCCTGTGGGTGCGCGGCGCGCGCGGTGCTGTCGAGGTGGCGCCGGAAGTGCCGCCGCGGCCGCGGGCTGCGAGCTGGCGATTACGTCAGGTTGGCTGTCGGTAGCGCGCCTGTCCCGTCGCGGCCCAGGAACAGGCCGGCCTCTCTCGCCGCTTATCGGGCCGCGAAAGGCAGCAGCAAGCGGCCAAGGCCACGAAGGGCAGCACCGCCGTCGGCCGTACCCGTCAGCACCGGGTTGAACGACCAGCAGTTGCGGCAACCACCCAACAACGGCAGGCCCAGGCGCCCACGGTCGGCCCCGTGCGGCAAGGAAGGCGGCCGGTACGAGCAGGTTGGTCAGGTAGTGATCCCACAGTAGCGGCGCAAGCAGCAGAGTGCCCATCACGGTCACCACATAGCTCAGCTCGCGATCGCGCCGAAGGCTGTAGCAGCACCGCACCCGCGGCGACCGCGTAGCCAGACAGCAGGGCCAACTGCGCCACCCAGCCGGGCGCGCCGAATAGCAGGGCGGCTGAGCCCAGGTCGACGTTGCTGCGCACGCCGGTGACGTCGCTGACATTGCGCAGCACGGTCGCATAGTCGAGCCACGATCGACGTCCCACGACAGGCAGAGCTGGCCAGCACCAAGAGCCAGGCCCGCGGCCACCGTCCACGGCGACCGGCCGCCAGAGTCCCCGCAACAGCCACCAGCCGGCAACCAGGGCCATGGTCGGCCGCACGGTGAGCGCCACGGCCAGCGTCACGCCGGCCAGCGGCCGGTCCAGCCAGCGCCAGCCGAGCACGGCCGCGGAACGTCACGATCAGGCTGATGTTGCCGAGATCGAGGTCGAACAGCACCGGCGCGCTGAGCGCGGCGATGCCGAAGATGGCGAGCCGCAGGGCGCGCGATACGGGCATCAAGGCGCACGTCGCGCCAGGATGCCGATGCGCAGCGCCAGCCAGACGAACATCGCAGCCTGTGCTCCGAGCGCGTCAGCGGCACGAACAGAATGACCAAGAGGCGGCGAATAGAGATACAGCCCATACGGGCCGGGGCGGAAGGGTCCGTTCAGCGTCTCGGCCTGGTACGGACTGCCCGTCTGCGATCAGGCGCACGGCAGCGTCGTAGTAAGCCTTGAAGTCGTATGCCCAGCCGGGCGAGCGGCCGATCCACGAGACAATCGCCAAGCCCAGCACTATCAGCCCGGCTAGGGCGATGCCCGCCGGCCAGCGGCGCCTGCCAGTGACGCGGCCGTCTAAGGGCCGCCCGGCCGCTATTCGTCACGCAGCCGATGATAAGGAGCAGCCAAGCGGCCGGTGAGCGCGCTGCCTCACCCTGGGCAAATGAAGCGCGTGCTGGACTTACTTCTGCCGCCGACCTGCCCCGGCTGCGGCCACGAAGGCGCGCCCATTGTGCGCTCGCTGTCTGCCGTCGATCTGCGCGGCGCCTGAGTGAGCCCGCCGGCGTGCCGCTCGGGTTGCCGCTCGGACCCAGCCGGCCGGCCTCGTCCAACTCGAGTGGTGCGCAGCCGTATACCGGGCCGGCGCGGGCGTGCATCCACGCTCTCAAGTACGGCGGCGAAATGCGCCTGGTTGATCCGCTGGCCGACCTGCTGGCCGCACGCTGGCAACGCGCAGGCGTCGGCGGCGATGTGCTGGTGCCGGTGCCGGTCCACCCCGCCCGGCGCCGGGAACGTGGCTTCGACCAAGCGGAGGTGCTTGCGCGGGCGGTGGGCCGGCGGCTCAAGCTGCCCGTCGCCTATGCGCTGCGCCGGGCATCGCGCACGACCGCGCAACACGCGCTCGGTCGGCGCGCGCGATCGCCCAACGTCGGGCGCGCGTTCGCACTTGCTGACGATCACGCGCAGGCGATCGCGGGACGGTGGGTTGTGCTCGTTGACGACATCGTCACGACCGGGGCGACGCTGGCGGCTGCGCGGAGCTCTGTAGCGCGGCGGCGCCACGCCGTTGTCGGGCTTGGCCCTGGCGCGCGAACGCTGAGCCTCAGCTCGCCGTCGCTCTCGAGACTGGCCACTCGCGCCGCGACGCAGCCGGTAGACGCTCTGACTTGCGCGCCATGAAGCCCTCGTCGACCAGGTAGCGGCGCAGCGAGGCGGCGTCGGGATGACGCACGCGCCATCAGCTGGTTGACTTCCTTCTCGGGGTACTTGCGCTTGCGCTCGAAGACGGTCTCCGCCAGCTGGCGCAGCACGACCAGGCGCTTGGCGCGCTGGACCGGAATGCTCGTCAGCCGCTCGCCGTCGAAGAAGGCGCGCAGGACCTTGGCCTCAGCTCGGTCTGGCCCAATCCGGCAGCGGGCCGGCCTCGATCGAGCGGCTCACCGGCCTGCTCGCGCGCGATGCGGTGCAGTGCGCCGCCGATCTCGGACAGGCGCGCCAGGCGAAGCGAGTAGTCCATGTACGGCGGGCGCGCGCGCGACTCGACCAGTCCGGCCTCCGCGCAGCCGCTGCAGATGGTGAACGACCGTGCCCGGCGTCAAGCTCGAGTGCCTTGGCCAGCTGTTCGACCGACATCTTCCGTCCGTCGGCGAGCAGACCGACGATGCGCAGGCGTGAAGCGTCAGAGAGGGCCTTCAGGGCGGTGAGGAGGTCGGCATCCATGCGCAAACGATATTCGTGCGGTTTGATGCATGTCAAATGCCGCGTCGTCGATAGCATCACCGGGTGGCCATCCATGACCCAATCGCCGGCCGCTTGATCGGTCCTCACCTGCCGCTCGCCGGCGGGCTGCTCAAGGCCGCGGCGCGGGCAGAGTCGATCGGCGCGACAGCCATCCAGATCTTCACCGACAACCCCACAGCGTGGCAGCGGCGGGCCGAGCCGCCGGCTCAACTTGCTGCCTTTCGCGAGCGCCTCAGGGCAGCGGGCGTCGGCCAGATTGCCATTCACGCTCCGTATCTCGTCAACATGTGCGGCGCGAGCGAGGACTTCTGGCACAGGTCGGTCGCGACCATGACCAGCGAGCTGCGCGTGGGCGCTCAGTACGGCGCCCGGTTCGTGGTCATGCACATCGGCTCTCATCGCGGCCTGGGCCGCGCAGAGGGCATGAGTCGGCTGGTCGACGGCCTGCGCCGGGTTCTCGATCAGGTCCCTGCTGGGCAGCCCGCCGACGGCCAGGTCGGCGTGAGCTCGACGCCAAAGCTGGTGCTCGAGAACGCGGCCGGCAGCGGTGACGGCATCGGCGCGTCGGTCGAGGACCTGGCCGACATCTTCGATGCCGCCGCGCGGGCCGGCCTGGCCATGGACCGGCTCGGCGCGTGCCTCGACACCGCACACCTGTGGGGAGCGGGCTACGACATCGCCGGCGAACAGGGAGTCAACGGGCTGGTCGTCAGGATCGATGCTCTGCTCGGGCGTGAGCGGGTGGTGATGCTCCACCTCAACGACTCACGCGCCGCGCAGGGGTCGAGGCGGGACCTCCACGAACACATCGCTGCTGGTCAGTTGGGTAGCACCGGCATGGCGGAGCTGCTCAACCACGAATGGTTGGCCACGCTGCCGACCTTCCTCGAGACACCGGGCATGGACAGCGGCTATGACCAGATCAATCTCGATCGCGTGCGCCTGCTGCTCAGCGGCGAGAAGCTGCCGGCTCTCCCGCCGGAGGCCTTCGGCGTGCGCGGATCGCGTGCGCGGACGGGTCCGCCGGTCCCCTGACCGGACGTGCGGCGGGGGACCGTACCAAGGGCCTATATCGAGCAACGCTCGTGCACCGGATCATGCCGATGTCGCCCACAAAGCGGCCGTAGCCCACGAGGAATTTGGGCATCACCTCGGTCAGCGGAGAGCACTAGATCCGATGAGCGTCCAGAACGGTCGAGCCTTCAACGAGTGGCTCAAGACCCAGCTCAAGGCGAAGAAGATGTCGCAGCGTCAGCTTGGCGCAGCAGTCGGGTGTCGATCACTCGACGATCTCGCGACTGGTGCGTGGCGACCGCACTCCCTCCCTTGGTACGGCCACCAAGCTGGCGCGTGGGTTGCGCGAGCTGCGCGACGAGAGCGAGACGCCGCAGTACTTCGGCCTGGTCGCCACCTCGACCAGTCACCCCACGGCGCGCGTCGAGTACGCCCTGCGCTCAGACGATCTGTTGAGCGAGCCGCAGGTGCGCCAGGTGATGGAGTACTACCTGGCCCTGCGCATGCGCCGACTCGCCGCCGCCCGCCAGAACGGCCAGGTGACGCGCTCGAACCTGCACTGAGACTGCGCCGGCGCTGGCCGGCCGGATGCCCAACAGAAACTGATCCCGACGCCGGCCGCGCTGATTGAATGCCGGCGCCCCGACCGCATTTGTCTGGTTTGGACCGACCCGTTGGTTCAGCCGCCCGCTGAACCTCGGGCTGAGCCTCGACTGGCTGGCGACGGCCGCACTTTGGTCTTGGCTTGAGACGAGGTAGGCGATGCTGCCCAGGCCGATGATCGACAGCACGCTGATTGCCCGGTCGACGAGCGTGATCGCTGCCGCGTTGGTCGGGTCGACGCCGTAGATGACCGTCAGGATGCCGCGACGCCGAGCTCGACGATGCCAAGGCCGGCCGGCGTGAACGGGATCGGCGGTCAGCAGCGAGGCGATCAGCGCGACAAAGAAGGCGCCGCTGATGCCCAGGTGGACGTCGCGGAAGTTGAGCGCCTCGATGACGAGCAGCAGGCGCATCGCCTCGGTCGCCCAGATGAGCACGGTGACGATGGCCAGCACTGGCAACCTGGCGCGGTTGATCGAGAAGACGCCCTTCCTCGAAGCGGTCGTAGAACTCGAGCAGCCGTCCTTCGCCGGCAGCGGCAGGCGGAGCATAGCGCGGCGCCCGAAGTTGCGCACCGTGTACAGGCCGATGCTCAGCGCAGGACCACGGCGAGGCCGATGGCGAAGACGACCTGGACCTCGGCTCGGCAGGTTGCCGCGGAAGCTCCAGAAGCCGGCCGCCAGTCCGAGGATGGCGATCGCGAAGAGGTCGAAGATGCGCTCGATGAAGACCGTGCCGAACGTTCGGCTGAGCGAGACGGTGAAGTTCGCGACGCAGCAGACCAGGCGCGGTAGACGTCGCCCAGCTTGGCCGGCACGAGGCAGTTGACCAGCCAGCTGATGAAGATGATCTCGGTCGAGTCGCGCACGCTGACGTGCGTGCCGGCGCCGCGCAGGAGCGCTGCCAGCGGTAGCCGCGCAACGGGAAGCCGACGTAGTAGATGGCGAAGGCGGCCAGCAGAGAACACGGGTTGGCGCGCCAGGATGGTGTTCACCAGCTGCGCCAAGGTCGAGTGCCCGCAGGTTGAGCGCGATGCAGCACGAGCAGTGCCGAGCGGCAGGACGATCGACACGATCGTGCGCGGATCGCGGAGGCGGCGCGACAGCGGCGCGGGCGGCGCCGACTCCTCGTGCACGCCGGGGTAGTCGATGAGCGTCTCCTCGGGCACCGCCCGGTCCGGCGCGCGTTCGCTCATCCGGCGCTCACGCGACGATTGCCGCGCAGGCGCTGGATGAGCTTGGCCATCGGCATGCCCAGACGCACGCAGGCGCGACGCCGGGCCGGTAACCAGGCGCGCACCGGCGAGGGCGGCGCGCAGGTCGACGGCAGTATCGAGCGGACCGTCCAGGATGGTGTACGACAACGGCCGACCTCGAGCACGCGTGTGCGCGTCGGACACGGCGACGCCCGGCAGGCCGCGGGCAGCGGCGAACTCGGCCGCCCGCAGGTTCCCGTCACCGATCATCAGCCGTGCGTTCCAGGTCTCGACGTAGTCGAGCAGCGGCACCAGCTCGCTCCAGCTCGTCCTCCCAGCCGCGCCGGCCGGCGCCGGCACGAAAGCGGTCGAACGGATGGGCCAGGCCCACCACGCCGCCCTGGTCGCGGATCTCGCGCGCGGCCTCATCCGTGGCCAGACCGGGCGGAATCGGCTCGTTCGAGAAACAGCGCGATCAGATCGCCGGCGTTGGTGCGCACTTCCTGGCCGACGATGATCGTGCAGTTCGGGCGGCGCCGCGTCGCGCGCCGCGAGGGCGCCGTCGATGCGGTCGTGGTCGGTGATCGCGAGATGAGTCAGGCCGCGCTCGGCCGCGCGCACGCACTGACGGCCCCGGCCGACTGAGTGAATCGAACGAAGCCGAGCGTGTGGCAGTGCAGATCGGCCATCGAGCGGGCCGTGCTGGCTCGGAACCGTGGC
Organism: uncultured Chloroflexia bacterium; assembly: GCA_963704145.1. Lineage (GTDB taxonomy): Bacteria > Chloroflexota > Limnocylindria > Limnocylindrales > CSP1-4 > JALYGJ01. The sequence goes on along the minus strand of CAVPHB010000006.1, from coordinate 164,527 downwards.
TCAGAGCGCTGCACGAGCGACTTCCGGAAGAAGTCGAAGTGCTCGAGCGCAAGGCCGGTGCCCAGCGCGACGCAGTTGAGCGCGTTCTCGGCGACGTGGCAGGGCACGCCGGTGACCTGGGTCAGCAGCTTGTCGATGTTGCGCAGCAGCGAGCCACCGCCGGTCATGACCATGCCCTTGTCGATGATGTCGCTCGACAGCTCCGGCGGCGTCTCCTCGAGCACCTGCGCGAACGGCGCCGACGATCTGCTGGAGCGGCTGCTCGAGGGCCTCCATCACCTCCGAGCTGGTGAGCGTGACCGTGCGCGGCAGGCCCGCGATCAGGTCGCGTCCGCGAACTTCCATGTGCAGCTCGCGCTCGAGCGGGCAGGGCAGTGCCGATCTGGATCTTGACGTCCTCCGCCGTGCGATCGCCCGATCATCACGTTGTACTTCTTGCGCACGTAGCTGGCGATCGCCTCATCGAAGCGGTTGCCGCCCACGCGCACCGAGCGCGAGACGACGATGCCGCCGAGCGAGATGACCGCGATCTCGCTCGTGCCACCGCCGATGTCGATGATCATGTTGCCCGACGGCCCGCTGATGGGCACGTTGGCGCCGATCGCCGCGGCCAGCGGCTCCTCGATCAGGTACGCCTCGCGCGCGCCGGCCTTGAGCGCGGCGTCGCGCACGGCGCGCTTCTCGACGCTGGTCACGCCCGACGGCACGCTGATCATCACGTCCGGCTTGGTGAAGGAGCGGCCGGCCTTCTTGATGAAGTAGCGCAGCATCGCCTCGGTGATGACGTAGTCGGCGATCACGCCGTCCTTCATCGGTCGGATGGCGGTGATGTTGCCCGGCGTGCGGCCGATCATCTCGCGCGCCTCCTCGCCGACGGCGACGATGTGGTTGTCGTCGCTGACCGCGACCACGCTCGGCTCGCGCGTGACGATGCCGCGGCCCTTGACGTACACGAGGATGTTCGCCGTGCCGAGGTCGATGCCGATCTTCATGAGTTGGCTAATGCCCGCCACTTCGGAGACACGCTCGATCTGCGCGCCGAGATCGAGGAACTTGCCTTCGATGTTCTCATACCCGCGGCGAACGTGGTGCGCGCCGTGGATGACGCTGCGTTCCCTCGGCCGCCAGGGCGGCCAGGATGAGCGACGCGCCGGCGCGCAGATCGCCCATCTCCACCTCCGCGCCGCGCAGGGCGCACGGCCCATGAATCGAGGCATGGTGAGTGTCGTGCAGCTCGACCTCGGCGCCCAGCTTGCGCAGCTCGGACAGCCACTCGAGGCGGTCCTCGAAGATCGTCTCGTGCATCCGGCTGGTGCCGCTGGCCTGGCTGAGCAGCACCGTGGTGGGTGACTGCAGGTCCGTGGCCAGACCGGGGTACGGCGCGGTCGCGATGTCGCGCGCCTGAAAGCTGCCCCGTGTCGCGCCCGCGCAGTGCACCTCGATCGTGTCGCGCCCGCAGGCCACGGGCACGCCGATGTCGGACACGGTCTCGAGAAACGCCCCAAGGTAGTCGCAGGGCGCCGCTTCGATCGTCATGTCGCCGCCGGTCACCGCGGCCGCCACGACGAACGTGCCCGCTTCGATGCGGTCGGGCAAGACCCGATGATCGGCGCCGCGCAGGCGGCGCCGGCCCTCGACGACGACGGTGTCGGGCGCGGTGCGCTCGACCTCCGCGCCCATCTTCTGCAGCAACAGGATCAGGTCGTCGACCTCCGGCTCCTGGGCGGCGGGGTGGATGATCGTCTTGGCCATCGGCCAGAGCTGCCGGCCAGGATGGCATTCTCGGTGCCCATCACCGTGACCATCGGGAAGTCGACCTGGGCGCCGCGCAAGCCGGCCGGCCGAGCGCGCGAAGTAGTAGCCGTCGCGGTACTCGATGTCGGCGCCCAGTGCGCGCATCGCGTCGACGTGCAGGTTGACCGGTCGACGCCCGATCCGGTCGCCGCCCGGGTTGCTCATGATCACCTGTCCGAAGCGCGACAGCAGCGGCCCGAGCAGGATGAAGCTGGCGCGCATCTTGGCCGCTGCCTCGAGCGGCACGAAGAGCCAATCGACGTCGCCCGCGGCAACCTCGTACGTGTTCGGCGCGGGGTGATCGACGACGACGCCGAGGTCGCGCAGCACCTCGACCATGACCCGCACGTCTTCTATCTCGGGCACGTTGGTGAAGCGACAGCGCTCGCCGGTCAACGTCGCCGCGGCGAGCATCTTGAGGGCCGCGTTCTTGCTGCCGCTGATCCTCACGCGGCCATTGAGCGGCCGCCCGCCGGTCACCCGGAACGCCTGGCGCTCGATCGGGAGTTCCTCGTATTCCCAGTGGAAGCGACGATCAGCCACTTTGTCAGCCGCGCGAACGCGGACCCTCCCGGTGACGCCGCTGGGCGACACGGATGTGCAGCAGGGCGCGTTGCAGCGCCACGCGCGCACGGGCCAGGTCGGCCGGCTCGTCAAAGCCCTCGGCCAGCGCCTGCTCGGCCTCGCGCCGCGCATCCTGCGCGCGCTCGACGTCGATCTCCGAGGCCATGTCGGCCGTCTCGGCCATGACCACGACCTTGTCCGGCCGAACCTGCAGGAAGCCGCCGGCGATGGCGAAGAACTCCTCTTCAGCGCCGCGTCGGATGCGCAGCTCACCGATGCCCAACGTGGTCAGCAGCGGTGCATGGTGCGGCAACACGCCAAGCTCACCCTCGATGCCCGGGCAGACGACCGAATCGACCTGCTCGCTGAATACCTGTCTCTCCGGCGTCACGATCTCCAATAGCAGCGGCATCACTCAATCTCCCACAGGTGAGACGAGTGGTGAGGTCCGGGCGTGGCAGATACCGTACCCGGCGCGCAGGTCACGAAGCGAGCCTCTTGGCGTTCTCGCGCACGTCGTCCATCGTGCCAGCCAGGAAGAAGGCCTGCTCGGGCAGATCGTCGGCCTTGCCGTCGAGGATCTCCTTGAACGATGCCACCGTGTCGCGGATGGCGACGTAGCGGCCTTCGCGGCCGGTGAACACCTGGGCGACGAAGAACGGCTGGCTCATGAAGCGCTGCAGCCGTCGTGCGCGAGCGACCGTCTGCTTCTGCTCCTCGGACAGCTCGTCGATGCCCAGGATGGCGATGATGTCCTGCAGGTCGCGGTAGGCCTGCAGCAGGCGCTGTGTCTCGCGCGCCACCTCGTAGTGCTCGTTGCCGACGACGTTCGGGTCGAGCACGCGCGACGTCGAGGTGAGCGGGTCGACGGCCGGGTAGATGCCCAGCTCGGTCAGGTAGCGCTCAAGGCGGATGGACGAGTCGAGGTGGCCGAAGGTGGTCGCCGGCGCCGGGTCGGTGTAGTCGTCGGCAGGCACGAAGATCGCCTGGAGCGAGGTGATCGAGCCCTTCTTGGTCGATGTAATGCGCTCCTGCAGGCCGGCCATCTCGGTCGCCAGGTTGGGCTGGTAGCCGACCGCCGACGGCATTCGGCCGAGCAGTGCCGAGACTTCCGAGCCGGCCTGCGTGAAACGGAAGATGTTGTCGATGAAGAGCAGCACGTCGCGCCCTTCGTCGCGGAAGAACTCGGCCATCGTCAGGCCGGTCAGACCCACGCGCAGGCGCGCACCGGGCGGCTCGTTCATCTGGCCGAAGACCATCACCGTCTTCTCGATGACACCCGACTCGGTCATCTCGTGGAGGAGGTCGTTGCCCTCGCGCGACCGCTCGCCGACGCCGGCGAAGACCGAGTAACCGCCGTGCTCCTCGGCCACGTTGCGGATCAGCTCCTGGATGATGACCGTCTTGCCCACGCCGGCGCCGCCGAAGACGCCGACCTTGCCGCCCTTGGCGAACGGCGCGATCAGGTCGATCACCTTCATGCCGGTCTCGAAGACCTCGGTCGCCGTCGTCTGCTCGTCGAATGATGGCGCCGCCCGGTGGATCGGATTGCGCTCCTCGGACTCGACCGGCCCCTTCTCGTCGATCGGCTGGCCGAGCACGTTGAAGACCCGGCCGAGCGTGGTCGGGCCGACGGGCACGCTGATCGGGGCGCCGGTGTCGATCGCCTCCAGCTCCGCGCGCCAGGCCATCGGTCGTCGTCATCGCGACCGTGCGTACCCAGTTGTTGCCCAGGTGCTGCTGCACCTCGCACACGAGAGGCTCGCCGGGGCGCTTGAATCTCGACCGCGTTGAAGATAGCCGGCAGATTGCCGGCCGGGAACTCGATGTCCACGACGGGGCCGGTGATGGCGATGACTCGTCCGATTGTCGGTGCGGCGATGGCCATGATGGGCAGGGTCCTCCTTGTGCGATCAGTGCGCCTGGGCGCCGGTCGCGATTTCGATCATCTCGCGGGTGATGTTTGCCTGGCGCACCTTGTTGTAGGTCAGGGTCAGGTCCTCGATCAGTTCCTGGGCGTTCTCGGTCGCGTTCTTCATCGCGACCATGCGCGCCGACTGCTCGCTGGCGGCCAGCTCGAGAACGGCCTGGTAGACGCGCGTGGCGACGTAGCGCGGCAGCAACTGGCGCAGCACCGCCTCTGGGTTGGGCTCGAAGATGAATTGGTGGCCGGGGATGCCCACGCTCGCACTGTCGCTCGGCTTGACCGGCAGCAGCCGATCGATGACCGGCCGCTGGACGAGCGTCGAAACGAAGCGCGGGTAGACCAGGTCGATGGTCGAGTAGGTACCGGCCAGGTAGTCGTCGGTCAGCAGGCGTGCCAGCGGCACGACCGAGGCGAAGCTCGGGCGGTCGCCATAGCCGTCGAACGTGGCCGAGATGGGCACCCGTGCGCGGCGCATGGCCGCGTGGCCCTTGCGCCCGACCGTCACCAGGCTGCAGGTCGCCCTGATGCTCGGTGATCAGCTCGGCCGTGTATCGGATCGTGTTGGTGTTGAGCGAGCCGGCCAGCCCGCGATCGGTCGTCAGCAGCACGATCGCCGCGCGTACCCTCGGCTGCGCTGGGCAAGCAGCGGGTGGTCCTCTTCGCCGAGCACCGCAGCCAGGTCGGCCAGCACCTCGTCGATCTTGTCGGCATACGGCCGCGACTGGAGCGTCGCGTCCTGGGCCCGCTTGAGCTTCGAGGCGGCCACGAACTGCATCGCGCGCGTGATCTGCTTGATGTTGCGCACCGAGCCGATACGGCGTCGGATCTCGCGCTGGCTGGGCACTGGCTACTCGTCGACTTTCGCGGCGGTCTTGGCGGCCTTCTTGTCCGTCTTGGCGGCCTTCTTGTCCGCCTTGGCGGCCTTCTTGTCCGCCTTGGTAGCCGTCTGGTCTGCCCTGGTGTCGGCCCTGCCATCAGCCTTCGCGCCGGCCGGCTGGTCGGCGTCACCCAGCGAACTGCTGCTTGAAAGCGTCTGTCGCCTCGCGCAGGCCGCTCACCGATCGCGTCGCTCAGCTCCTTCTTGGCGCCCAAGTCCTTGAGCAGGCTGGCGTGGTCAGTCTCCAGGAAGCGGTAGAAGCGCTGCTCGAAGTCGCGCACGCGCGGCGTGGGCACGTCGTCGAGGTAGCCGTTGGTCACGACCCACAGGATGGCCACCTGCTTCTCGACCGGCAGCGGCTCGTACTGCGGCTGCTTGAGCACCTCGGATGTCTTCTCGCCGCGCGTCAGCTGGTCGCGCGTCGCCTTGTCGAGGTCAGACGCGAACTGGGCGAACGCGGCCAGCTCGCGGTACTGGGCCAGGTCGAGCTTGAGCGGCCCGGCGACCTTCTTCATCGCCTTGGTCTGGGCGGCCGACCCGACGCGCGAGACCGAGATGCCGACGTTCAGCGCCGGGCGCTGGCCGGCGTTGAACAGGTCGCGACTCGAGGTAGATCTGGCCGTCGGTGATCGAGATCACGTTGGTCGGGATGTAGGCCGACACGTCGTTGGCCTGCGTCTCGATCACCGGCAGCGCGGTCAGCGAGCCGCCGCCGTTGTCCTCGTTCAGCCGCGCGGCGCGCTCGAGCAGCCGGCTGTGGAGGTAGAAGACGTCGCCCGGGTATGCCTCGCGGCCGGGCGGTCGGCGCAGCAGCAGCGACATCTCGCGGTATGCCCAGGCGTGCTTGGTCAGGTCGTCGAATACGCACAGCGCGTCCTTGACCAGCGTGCCGCCGAGCTCCACGCCGTTCTCCATGATCTCCTCGCCCATCGCTGCGCCGGCGTAGGGTGCGAGGTACTGCACCGGGGCCGGATCCTCGGCGCCGGCGACGACGACGATGGTGTGCTCCATCGCGCCGTACTGCTCGAGCGATGGCGACCGTCTTGGCCACCGTCGACAGCTTCTGGCCGATGGCGACGTAGATGCAGACCAGGCCCTTGCCCTTCTGGTTGATGATCGTGTCGATCGCGATCGCGGTCTTGCCGGTCTGGCGGTCGCCGATGATCAGCTCGCGCTGGCCGCGGCCGATCGGGATGAGCGCGTCGATCGCCTTGATGCCCGTCTGGACCGGCGTGTCGACGCTCTGGCGCGTGATGACGCCCGGCGCGATGCGCTCGACCGGACGCGTGGCGCTGGCCTCGATGGGGCCCTTGTCGTCGAGCGGGCGGCCGAGCGGGTCGACCACGCGGCCGATCAGCGCCGCGCCGACCGGGACCTCGACGACGCGGCCGGTGGTCTTGACCTGGTCGCCTTCCTTGATCTCGGTGTAGTCGCCCAGGATGACCGCGCCGACCGTCTCCTCCTCGAGGTTGAGGGCCATGCCCATCACCCCGCCCGGGAACTCGAGCAGCTCCGACGACAGCGCGCTCGCGCAGGCCGTAGATCTGGGCGATGCCGTCGCCGACCTCGACGACGGTCCCGACGGAGCGTGTCTCCACGCCGGCGTCGAACTGGTCGATCGCCGACTTGATGAATGGTCGTGATTTCTTCCGATCGGATTGCCATCGATTACTCCCGGGGTGTTCGGTTCATGGTGTCAGGGATCCGCTTGCCAGGCGACCGCGCAGTCGCTCCAACCGGCCGCGCACGCTGCCGTCGATGAGCAGGTCGCCGAGGCGGACCTGGACGCCGCCCAGCAGGGTCGGGTCGACCCGCAGCTCGAGCTCGATCTGCCCGTTGGTGATCTGCTCGAGGCGGGTGCGCAGCGCGCCGATCTCGCCCTCGTCGAGCGGCGTCGCGCTCGTCGCCATCGCCTCGCCTATCCCGGCGCGGCGGTTGTGAAGGCGGCGGAACTCACGGCTGATGTCGGGCACCGAATCGAGTCGCCGACGGCGCAGCATCAGTCCCACCAGGTTGGACATCGTGGGGCAATATCCGGTCGCCGAACAGGCCGCGTAGGGCGGCATGGCGCGTGGCCAGCGCAACGTGCGGGTCCTCGAGCCGCTGGACCACGGTCGGATCGGCCAGCGCCTGGGCAAGGTCGCCCAGCTGCTCGAGCCAAGTCTCGACCGTGCCGTCACGCTGGGCGATCTCGAAGGCCGCCTCCGCATAGCGGCGGGCGATTGCCTTTCCGGCGCGGGCCATGGGTGATGCGGCCTAGTTCCGGCCGCGCGGCCGGCCGCCGGTCGCGCCCAGCTGGGCCAAGAACTCTTCGACCAGCCGCCTCTCGCGCGGCTCGGTCATCGTCTCGCCCACGACGCGGCCGGCCGCGAGCAGGGCCAGGTCGGCGACCTGGTCGCGCACCTCGGCAATGGCGCGGTCTTTCTCGGCCACGATGTCTGCCGCGGCGCGCTCGCGCAGCTGCTCGACCTGGGCGCGTGTCTCGGACAGGTCGCGCTCGCGGTTCTCATCGGCCACGCGCTGCGCCCGGACGAGGATCTCCTCGGCCTCCTGGCGTGCCGAAGCGAGCACGGCGAGCCGCTCGTTGGCCGCCTGCTCCCGCTCGAGCCGCGCCTGATCGGCGTCACGCAGTCCCTGTTCGATGCGCGAGCGGCGCTCCTCGAGCACGCCGCTGATGCGCCGGAAGGCAACCAGATAGAGGATGACCAGAAAGAGCACGAACGAAGCCGCCTGGGCAACGATCCAGAACAGGTTGATCTGAAAGCCAACCTCTTCAGCGGCGGAGACGGTGGTCGCGATCTGGGCGGCGCCGCCGGCCAGCGCGTACAAGGCCACGAGCCCCCTACCGAGGAAGATCGCCAGCAGGCCGACGACGACCGCGAGCACGCCCAGGCCCTCGGCGAACGCGGCGCCGATGATGAACGTGGCGCGGATCTGGGCCGCAGCGTCCGGGTTGCGCCCGATGGCAGCCGTGGACATGCCGGTCAGGATGCCGATGGCCAAGCCCGGGCCGATGACGCCGAGCGCAGCGATACCGGCGCCGAGGATTCCGATGTTGCCTTCCATGTTCCCTCTTCCTCCTTCGACCCGATCGGCGACCGGGTTCCGTGTCGACCTGGTCAGTGAGCAGCCGCGACTGCGCCGACCATCTCGGGCTGCGCTTCTGCCTTCCGGGGTGGCGTGCTCTTCGTGGCCGTCGTGTCGCTCAATGGCGATGATAGTGAACATCAGGGTCAGCACCGAGAAGATCAGTGCCTGCATGAAGTTGAGCAGGAACTCGAGACCGACGATGGCGACCGGGATGATGGCCATCGGTCACGCCGGTGATGACGCCGAGGGCCACCTCGCCGCCATAGATGTTGCCGAAGAGTCGCATCGCCAGCGTGACCGGCTTGACGAATTCGAGCAGGAACTCGATCGCGCCGACGAAGAGCGCGATCAGCCCGGCCGAGAATCCCTCCTCGCGGAAGGCGCGCAGGCTGAAGAACTTGCCGAAGTAGCCGCGGAAGCCGAGTGCGCGCACGCCCTCGACATGGAACATGCTGAAGCTGACCAGGGCCAGACCGAAGGTGATGTTGACGTCGCTGGTCGGTGCCCGCAGCAGCCGCACGCGGCCTACGCCCGGCACGAGGCCGCTCCAGTTGCCGAGCAGGATGAACAGGAAGAAAGCAGCGAACACGGGTACGTAGCGCCGCGCCTGCGGACCGCCGAGGGAGGTGGCGAAGTTGGCCAGGCCCTCGTAGACGTACTCGAGCGCGTTCTGCGGGCGGCGCGGCGTGATGCGAATGCCGCGTGACAGGATGAAGGCGACCACGATGATGACGCCCATCACGACCCAGGCGGTGAACAGCGAGCTCGAGATCGTCAGGTCGAAGGTGAGCAGGTCGTGCGAGGGCGGCGATCTCGGGCGTCGGATCGAACACCACGTGCGGCGCAGGGAGCTCGAAGTTGGCCCTGATCGCATCGCTCGGGAACTGGAAGCCCAGGGCCGGGTCCTCGACGGCCAGCGGCGGGACCAAGAACCAGGCGGCGACCTGGACGGCGAGGATGCCCAGGATGGCCAGCGTGATCCAGCGCCGCATGCTGCGCGGCGGGGAGGCCAGCGCGGCGGCTGCCTCAGCCGCGTCGCTGGCCAGCTCAGGACCAAGGGCGTCTTTCATGCGCGCTGCAGGCCCGTCGGCGGACGAAGTGTCTGTCACTTGCTCCCTGTCCGGCGCGCGTTGTGGCGCCGCTGTGTGAAGACCGTCGTTTGTGTTGCGCTCATGGCCGGCCGCTACTCGAAACGGCCGAGGAAGCGGACGACCAATCGATATACCCCCAGCCCGCCAAGCCCGAAGCCGGCGAGCATGCCCGCCACTGCCAGGAGGGGGACTGTTCCCAGCCGCTGATCGAGCCAGTAGCCCGACAGCACACCGATCAGGGTGGTGACCAACAGGACGATGGCGATCTCTGAGAAGAGAGCGAGATAGGCACTCGTCCGGCCGAAGTCGTTCACCCGGGCACCGGTGGCCGCGGGAGTATACCAGCGCTCACTCGGCCCTCCGGCTGGTCTGTGCCTCGTCCGGATCGTCGGCGTAGGTGCGCCGGTCGAGCGCCTCCTGCGCCCGCCGTGTGAGAAGGTAGAGCAGCACGCCGCCGCCGATGACGACGGTCAGGAAGACCGATATCTGGCCGCGACCAGACAGCAGCAGCCCGGCCACCGCGAGCAGCGAGCAGATGCCATAGATCAGCAGCACGGCCTGACGATGGCTGAGGCCCAGGTCAAGCAGCTTGTGATGGAAATGGCCGCGGTCGGCGCTGAACGGCGAACGGCCCGCCGAGACCCGGCGGATGATGATCCAGAAGGTGTCGATGATGGGCACGCCCAGCACGAGCAGGGCGAGGGCCACCTTGGCCGTGCCCAGGACCGACAGCACGGCCAGCGCGTAGCCCACCGCGAACACCCCGGCGGTGCCGATGAATACGCGCGCCGGATGGAAGTTGTAGGGCAGGAAGCCGAGCAGCGCGCCGGCCAGCAGGGCGCACAGGACGGCAACCACGGGCTGGACCGGCGGATCGACGAGTGAGATCACGCCGAGGGTTATGACGGCGATCAGCGCGATCCCGCCCAGCAGACCGTCGAGGCCGTCGACGAAATTGACGCTGTTGAGCATGCCCACGATCCACAGCGTGGTGGCGGCCATGGCGGCGACCTCGCCCAGCAGCAACGCTGACTCTCCGAGCGGGTTGGGCAGGCGGTCGATGCTGATGCCGAACGCGAGTGCCACGCCGGCAAGGACGAACTGGCCAATGAACTGCCAGCGCGCGCGGAGTTGGAGCCGATCGTCGAGGTAGCCGATCAGGGCACCGAGCGCAACTCCGGCGAAGAGCGCGATCACCTCCGGTGTGCGCACAGAGCGCAGCGGCGGTGCGAAATGGACGATCTCGTTGAGCAGCAGTCCGACCACGCCGACACCCACGAATGCTGTCGCCACGGCCAGGCCACCGGTGCGCGGGATGGGCTGGCGGTGAACGCGACGCTCGGCGTCGGGCACGTCGATCGCGCCGAGCTGGCGAGCGAACCTGATCGTCAGTGGCGTGACCAGGAAGCTGACCGCGGCAGCGGCGGCCAGCGCGGCAAAGACAAGCGGGAGCGCGTCGATCGCCGCCTGGCTCACTCCTGGGGCAGGCCTGGGACCGGGAAGCGGGCGCAGATCTCGCGCACGTGCGCGGCCAGTGCGTCCAGCGCCGGTTGGTCCTCGCGCCGCTCGATGGCGCGCACTATCAGCTCGCCCACGTCGCTCATCTCCGCCCGCCCGAAGCCGCGCGTCGTAACCGCGGGCGTGCCGACACGGATGCCCGAGGCGATGTTGGGCGGCTGCGGGTCGAACGGGATGGCGTTCTTGTTGACCGTGATGCCAACCCCGTCGAGGATCGCTTCAGCCTCCCGTCCGGTCACGCCGAGGGGTGTCACGTCGACCAGCATCAGGTGGTTGTCCGTGCCGCCCGAGACGACGCGCGCACCATGCTCGGCCAGCGTCGCCGCGAGGCGTTGGGCATTGTCAACGGTGCGTTGCATGTCGCGCCGGAAGTCGTCGCTGGCGGCGAGCTTGAACGCCACTGCCTTGGCCGCGATGACGTGCATCAGCGGGCCGCCCTGGAGCCCGGGAAAAACTGTCTTGTCAACCTGCTTGGCCAGCTCACTGCGACAGAAGACGAGCCCACCGCGTGGGCCGCGCAGCGTCTTGTGGGTCGTCGTCGTGATCAGGTCGGCATGCGGGAACGGGCTCGGGTGCAGGCCGGCCGCCACGAGCCCGGCGATGTGCGCCATGTCGACCAGCAGCAGGGCGTCGACCGACCGGGCGATCTGGCCGAGGCGCTCGAACTCGATGATGCGCGGGTAGGCACTCGCGCCGGCCACGATCATCTTGGGCCGAACCTGAGCGGCCTGGGCGGCGAGCGCGTCGTAGTCGATCCGGCCGTCGTGCTCGTCCACGCCGTAGGCATGGACGTCGAACCACTTGCCCGAGAAGTTGACCGGCGACCCGTGGGTCAAGTGACCGCCGTGGGCCAGGTTCATGCCCAGGATCGAGTCGCCGATGTTGAGCACGGCGAGGTAGGCGGCCATGTTGGCCTGGGCCCCTGAGTGAGGCTGGACGTTGACGTGCTCGGATCCCGGGAAGAGGGCCAGGGCGCGCTGTTGGGCAAGCCGCTCGGCCTCGTCGACGAATTCGCAGCCGCCGTAGTAGCGCCGGCCGGGCAGCCCCTCGGCGTACTTGTTGGTCAGCCACGAGCCCTGCGCTTCAAGAACCGCCGCAAAGGCGTAGTTCTCGCTCGCGATCAGTTCGATCTTCCAGCGTTGGCGCTCGCGCTCGCCGACCATCGCAACCCAGAGCTCTGGATCGACCTCGGACAGCGGAGACCAAGCGGCGCGAGACGAAGTGGAGACGCTCACTGGCCGACTCCCCGAGATGCCCGGCGACACAGCTCCAGGCGGCTGCTGCTCAGCGGCCAGTGTAGTCCTGGCCGAGCAGCTCGGAGATCGTCGCCATCGGGATCGCGCCCTGGCGCACGATGCGCGGCCCGCCGCCAGACAGGGAGCAGTCGACCACCGTCGAGGGGATCCCGCCGCGTACCGGGCCGTCGTCGAGGATCAGGTCGATGCTGTCGCCGAGCGACCGTTCGACCAGCTCGGCGGTCGTTGCGTCGGGCTGACCGGAGATGTTGGCCGAGCTCGCCGCGAGCGGTCCGAGAGCGCGCGCCAAGGCGCGCGGAACGGCATGGTCGGGCAGGCGCAGACCGAGCGTCGACCGGCCGCCACCGAGCAGCACGGGCAGATCGACGTCCGAGCGTCGATCGAGGATGAGGGTCAGGCCGCCCGGCCACAGGCCACGAGCGAGCTGCTCGGCCGCAGCGCTGAGCGTGGCCAGACTGGCCACCTGCTCGATCGAATCGACGAGCAGCTGGATGCCCTTGTCTGAGGCGCGCTGCTTGGCGCGCAGCAGACGCTCGAGCGGCCCCTGCTGGGGCAGCACGGCCAGGCCGTAGACGGTCTCGGTGGGCAGCGCCACGATGCCGCCGCGGCGCAACACCCGGGCGGCCAGCTCGAGCGCATCCGGCGCCGCGGCCGAGATCAGACGTGCCATCACTGCTCGGCCGGGGCGCGCTGGAGTTCGGCCGCGCGCGGCCGACCGGCCAGGTCGTTGTGGATCGCCATCCGCCACCCGGGCAGCATGTCCGCCACCTCCGCGCTGAGCGCCGCGGGTTGATCGGCACCGATCTCGAGCAGTGCCACGCCAGCCGGAGCGAGGGCGGCCGGAAGCTGGCCGATCAAACGGCGCACAACCGTCAGGCCATCCGCTCCGCCGTCGAGCGCGGCCAGCGGTTCGAAGCTGGCCGCGACGGGCAGCGTGGGCACGATCGCCGATGGGATGTAGGGCAGGTTGGCCACAAGGACATCGGCCGCCGGAGCGCCGGGCAGATCGGTCAGGTCGGCGAGCGCGAAGTCGATCTCCTCGGCGACCGCGTGGGCGACCGCATTCTCGACCGCCAGGGCCAGTGCCTCCGCGGACACGTCCGTGGCGCACAGGCGGACCTCGGAGGCGTACCCGCGCCGGCGACAATCGACGGCCAGCGCGATGGCGATCGCGCCGCTGCCGGTGCCCACGTCCCAGATCAGCAGCGGGCCGGAATCGGCCGCCCGGGGCTGATCGACAAGCATCCGGCGCACGCGCTCGATGGCCAGGTCGACCAGCAGCTCGGTTTCCGGCCGCGGGATCAGGGCGCGCCGATCGACGCTCAGGGCGAGCCCGTAGAACTCCTTCAGGCCCCGGACGTAGGCCACCGGCTCACCACCCGCGCGCCGTGCGAGCAGGTCCCGGAAGGCCGCCGCCTGGGGGTCGCTGATCAGCGCCAGTGGCTCGGCCAGCAGGGTGGTGCGGCCGGCGCCCAGGACGTGGCCGAGCAGCAGCTCGGCATCCAGCCGGGGCGTGTCAGAGCCTGCCTGGCGAAGGGTCGCGTTGGCCTCCCGCAGCAACTCGCCGACCGACAGGCGAGCCTCGGCGCGCGGCGTGCTCATGAGGGGCGACGAGCCATCGCTCAGTCAACTGCTCCGCTTGGTCGCGCCGGGCAGCTGCTCTACCTGTGCCAGGAGCTGCGCCTGGTCGAGCGCGATCAGCTCGTCCAGCAGCCGATCCAGGTCGCCGTCGAGCACGTTCGGCAGGTTGTGCAGGTCGACATTGATGCGGTGATCGGTCACCCGGTCCTGCGGGAAGTTGTAGGTGCGTATCTTCTCCGAGCGTTCGCCGGAGCCGACCATGCTTCGGCGCACCTCGGCCTCTGCCTCGTGCGCCGGCGCTGCTCGAGCTCGAGCAGCCGCGCGCGAAGCACGGCCATCGCCTTGGCCTTGTTCTTGTGCTGGCTCTTCTCGTCCTGGATGGCGACCACCAGTCCGCTGGGCAGGTGGGTGATGCGCACGGCCGAGTCGGTCGTGTTGACGCTCTGGCCGCCCGGGCCCTGCGAGCGGTACACGTCGATGCGCAGATCCTTGTCGTCGATCTGGACCTCGACCTCGTCGGCCTCGGCGAGCACGGCCACGGTCGCGGTCGAGGTGTGGATCCGCCCGCTCGATTCGGTCTCCGGCACCCGCTGGACGCGGTGAACGCCGCCCTCGAACTTGAGCCGGCTGTAGGCGCCCTGGCCGCGCACCTCGAAGATCGCCTCGCGCATGCCGCCGATGCCGGTCTCGTTGGCGGTCAGCAGCTCGCTCTGCCAGCGCCGCCGCTCGGCGTAGCGCTGGTACATGCGGTACAGCTGCGCGGCGAACAGAGCCGCCTCCTCGCCGCCCGTGCCGGCGCGGATCTCGAAGATCACGTTCTTGTCGTCGTTCGGGTCGCGCGGCAGGAGCAGGACGCGCAGCTCGGCCAGCAGCTGCTCCTCGCGTCTGATCCGCATCGGCCATCAGCTCGCCCGCCAGCTGGCGTACCTCGGGGTCGGCCTCGGTCTCGCGCGCCCAGCGTGCGCTGTCGCGCTCGGCGCGCACCTGCGCGCAGGCGCCGGTAGCCGTCGACAATCGGAGCCAGCTGCGCCTGCTCGCGGCCCAACTGACGCGAGCGGTCTGGATCGGCGGCGACCTCCGGGCCGCGACCACTCGGCCTCGATCTCCATTCAGCCGCTGCTCGAGCGCATCGAGCCGCAGCTCAAGGCTCATTGGACCGCTTGATCGGGCGCCGACTCGCGTGCTGATGGACGCCGCTCGGGATCGGCCTGCGCGGCGGGATCCCAGCTGCCCGCCGGTGGCTCCTCGCCGTTGGCCGCCAGAGCTTCGCGCATCGAGGCGATGGCGACCTCGATCATCGAGTCGTCCGGCTGGCGGGTGGTGATCGCCTGCAGCCAGATGCCGGGCAGGAACAACCAGCGGATCCACCAGCGGTGACGGTGACGCGCACCCAACGCGCAGGATCTCGTACGCCAGCGCAGCGATGACCGGCACCAGCGCCAGGCGGCCGACGATGCTGACCACCAGGTTCTGTCCGGCGAGCAGACTGAACATGAGGATCGACAGGATGATGAAGATGACCAGGAACTCGGTACCGCAGCGCTGGTGCGCGGTCGGGTAGTTGCGCACGTGCTCGACGTCGAGCGGATCCTCGTGCTCGAGCGCGTGGATGGTCATGTGCTCAGCGCCGTGGTACTGGAACACGCGCCGGATCTCGGCCGAGCGGCTGACCACGAGCAGGTAGCCGACGAAGACGACGACCCGGATGAGGCCCTCGAGCGAGATGCTCGAGCAGCGTCTGGCCGGGGCCGATCGTGGCGCGGGCGGTGACGCCGGCGAGGAACAGCGGCAGCAGCACGAACAGCCCGATGGCCAGCCCAAGGGTGATCAGCAGGGTCACCGCGATCGTGCCGCGGCCCATCTCCTGGCCCTCGCCCTCGTGCCTGGACGGAGCCCGAGCGCATCAGCCAGCGCGTGCCGATGACGAGCGTCTCGTACAACACCACCAGGCCGCGGAAGAGAGGCGCGCGGGCGAAGCGGTTGCGGTGCAGGATCGAGTTGAGCGGTTCCGCCGCGGCAACGATCGAGCCGTCGGGATGACGCAGTGCGACACCGATGGCGCCGCGCCCACGCATGAGCACGCCTTCCATCAGCGCCTGACCGCCGAAATCAGAACGTGCCATCAATCAGGCCGGACTGCGCCCGGATAGGGCCGGGGCGCGGCTGAAGAGGAGCTCGGTCAGAGTCGGGCCGACCGCTCGAGGCGCTTCTGGAACCGCTCGACCTGGCCGGCCGTGTCGACGATCGTCTGCTTGCCCGTGAAGAACGGATGGCAACTCGAGCAGATGTCAACGCGCAGCGTCGGCCTGCGTCGAGCCGACCTCGAACTCGTTGTGGCACGAGCCGCAGGTGACCTTGGCGCGCTGGTACTTGGGGTGAATATCGGCCTTCATGCCTGGTCTCCCATCGCCGGCTGAGCATCTGCCTCGACCCGGACCCGCTTCTTGTCGCGCCGCTGGTACTCGAAGCGAACGCGGCCGTCGATCGTTGCGAAGAGCGTGTAGTCGCGGCCGAGATCGGTCCCTGGGCCGGCCAGGAAGGTCATCCCGCGCTGGCGGACGATGATCGAGCCAGCCGACACCAGCTGGCCGTCGCCAGCCTTCACGCCCAGGCGCTGGCCGACGCTGTCGCGCCCGTTCTTGGAGCTCGAACCGGCCTTCTTGTGTGCCATCAGTCTTCCTTCTTGGTGCTCGGGCGCGTCGCCTTCGAACGCGCAGTGGTGGACTTCGCAGGCGTGGTGCTCGGCTTGGGCTCGCCCGATACCGGCTTGGCCGGCTTGGCGGCCGGCTTGGCCGACTTGGCGGCCGGCTTGGCGGGCTTGGCCGACTTGGTCGGGGCGCTGGACGCCGCGCCGGCCGGCTTGACCTTCGTGGCCGCTGGTGCCGCCGTCTTGGGCTTGGTTCCCTTCTTGGCCACGGCCTCGTCCTGCGCCGCCCGCGCGGCGACCTCCTCGGCCAGCTTGGCTGGCCAGCGCGTGATCGGCGGCCGCCTTGCGCTCAGCGTCGGCCGTAGCTGCCTTGCGCGCCTTGCGTTCTTCCTTCTGCTCGTGCGCTCGGCCTCGCCCGCCGCGCTGCGGCCGCTGAAGCGGATGTCTGCCACGCGGATGACGGTCTGCTCCTGACGGTGACCCTTCTTGGACCGGTGACGAGCCTTCGGGCGGTACTTGAAGACGATCACCTTCTCGCCGCGGTCCTGGCGCACGACGCTGGCGCTGACCAGAGCGTCGGCGACGACGGGCGTGCCGATCTGGGCGTTGTCGCCATCGGCCACGAGGAGGACGCGATCGAAGTTGATCGTGTCGCCCGGCGCCCCTTCGAGGCGCTCGACGGCGAGCTCGGTGCCCAATTCGACGCGGTACTGCTTACCGCCGGTCTCGATTACTGCGTACATGTCTCTCCGCGGCGCGCGTTGGAAGCTCTTGTATGGGCTGGCTGAGGGTTCTGGCGCGCCGGGCGCGACGACATAATTCACGGCTAATGGGCGCGACGGAGAAGGATACACGAAGGTGTCCGCGAAGCGCAACGGCACGACGGGTAGGACCGCCGTTCAGGCCAGGCGGGATGTTCGGCTGGTATCCGAACGCATGCGCTGTGCTGACCATGGCGATCATGGACCACGGAGTGAGCGAGTGGCGTGATGGCTGACCCGCGCGAGACGCTGTACAGGACGTTGATGGTCGCCGAGATCGCCGATCAGGAGATCATCAGCACGGTCTACCGCAAGCTTGCCCAGCGCTGCCACCCGGACCTCGACCCGAGCCCGGAAGCGGCGCGCATGATGGCGGCCATCAACGACGCCTACCACACGTTGCGTGACCCGGACCGGCGGCACAAGTACGACCAGTGGCTGGCCAGTCGGCGCGATCGACGGCGCAGCGACCGGTTGATCCGTGACCAGAGCGACGTTGCCATCGGTGCCGCCGGTCCGCCCAATGGCTCGGCCCAGGGCAGCGTCATCGACTTCGGCCGGTACAGCGGTTGGTCGCTGGGCCAGATCCGGCGCCACGATCCCGAGTTCCTCGAATGGCTGATGCGCGCGCCGGCCGGCAGGCAGTATCGGGCCGAGATCAGCCTGTTGCTTGGACCGCGCCGGGCATAGCGCTACCAGGACGGCTGCGACGCGCCGCATGTGGATGCTCTGCAGGATGCCCAGGCCGATGGCGGTGCTGATCAATGATGCCCCGCCGTGGGTGATGAACGGCAGCGGAATGCCGGTCACCGGCATCATGCCCGAGACCATGCCCGCGTTGACGAGCATCTGGAAGACAACCATCGCCGCCACGCCGCCCGCGAAGGCGATGCCGAAGACGCTGTCCGAACGCCAGCCGATCACCAGGATGCGCCAGATCAGGCCGATGAACAGCAGGAACACGACGAGGCCGCCGATGAAGCCGAGCTCTTCGAGCAGGACGGCGAAGGCGAAGTCGGTTGACTGAACGGGCAGGAAATCCGCTGCAGCCTGGCTCCCGTTGGTCAGGCCCTTGCCGAACAAGCCGCCCGAACCGATCGCGATCAGGGATTGGTTGACCTGGTAGCCGGCACCCTGCGGATCTGACGTCGGATCTAGGAAAGTCAGCAGGCGCCGGCGCTGGTAGTCGTGCAGGATCGACCAGATGATGGGCAGCGCCGCCACGACCAGGCCGGCGGCGAGGCCCATCCAGCGCAGGCTGGCGCCGCTCAGGAAGAGCGCCCCGACGAGGATTGCGACGAACACCAGCGACGTGCCCAGGTCAGGCTGGAGCATGACCAGCACGACCGGCGGCGCCAGCAAGCAGTCCGGCCCCGAGCAGCGTCGCCAGATCCTGCCCAGTCTGTCGCTGCGCGCAGCTCAGGAAAGCGGCCAGCACGGCGATCATGAGCACCTTGGAGATCTCTGAGAACTGGAACTGCAGGCCCATGACCGAGACCCACCGCTGAACCCCGTCGACGTCGGTGCCGATGGCCAGGGTGAGGACCAGCAGACCGATGTTGACCAGGTACAGCAGCCACGAGAACGTGCGCAGCCAGCGGAAGTCGAAGGCGGCCGCGAGGCTGAAGCCGACGATCGCGATGGCAAACCACATCAGGCCGCGCGTGAAGGTTGAGCCGGGCTCGAGCGGGGCGCCGGAGCTGTTTGTCCACGCCATCAGCAGGCCGATCACCGCCAGGGCGACGGCGTAGAAGGCGAGCTGCACATCGAACGACTGCCAGCTGCCCGAATTCAGGGCGGGCGACGAGAGTCGCCGCCGGCGCGCGCTCGACGCGCATTGCGGTCATCGGTCAGACCCCGCCGTAGAAGTTGCCGCGCTGGAGAAGGTCGGGCCGGGTCAGGTCGACGCCCAGGTCGTAATGCTGCTGGAGGAAGTACTTGACGATCTCGGTCGCCGCATTCCCCTTCGTGTTGGAGTCGTAGGCGAAGGCGACGATGGCCAATTCGGAGTCGGTGCGCGACGGATCGCCCGGCTGATCGGCGCTGAACTTGGGCACGAAAGCCGCGAACCATGAGTGGAAGGGCAGGCGACCCTGCGCGTCGCGGACGCCGAACTCGGCAGTACCGGTCTTGCCGGCGACGACGATCGGCAGGTCGACCAGGTTGAACGTGTGACGGCTGGTGACAACCTCGCGCGCGGCCAGGCGCATCGTCTGCAGCACGTCCGGGTCGACGTTGATGCGCTGGATCAGCTCGGGCGGGAAATCGCGAACGACACTGCCATCGGGGGCCAGCACCCGGCGCACGATCTGGGGCTTGAGCAGGGCACCGCCGTTGGCCAGCGCGCAGTACGCGTTGAGCACCTGGAGTGGCGTGGCGGCGTCGTAGCCCTGGCCGATGCCGGCCTGGTAGACCTCGCCCGGGAATACGTCCTGGCCGAAAACACTCTGCTTCCAGTCGTTGGTCGGAATGATCCCGCGCGCTTCAGCCGAAAGGTCGACGCCCGTGCGCTGCCCGAAGCCGAACTGGTTGGCCCAGTAGCCGAGCCGGTCGATACCCAGGCTGCCGGCCAGCTGGTAGAAGAAGGTGTCGCTCGAGTGGGCGAAGCCGCCCAGGATGTCCTGCGGACCAAAGCCGCGGCGGTTCCACTCCCAGTACTTGTACGTCCCGATCTCCAGGAACGGGACGGTGTCGAGCTGCGCGGTCGCGTTGATGATGCCGTCCTCCAACGCGCCCGCGCCGGTGACCAGCTTGTAGGTCGAGCCGGGTGGGTACTGCTCGCTTAATGCGAAGTTGACCAGCGGCCGGTTGGGATCCTCGATCAGCGCCTGGTAGTCGGAGTTGGAGATGCCGCGTGCGAACAGGTTGTTGTCATACGTCGGCAGCGAGACCATGGCCAGTATCTCGCCAGTCTGCGGGTTCATGACGATGACCACGCCGCGCTGCAGGTCGACTAGGTCGGTCGCCCAACGCAGCGCCTCCTCGGCCTGCTGCTGGATCTCGACGTCGATTGTCAGCTCGAGCGAGTTGCCCGCCTGCGGCTGCTCGACCACCCGAACGGTGCGCACCACCCGACCGGCGGCGTCGCGCTCGACCTGCTCGAGACCATACTGCCCGCGCAGCTCCTGCTCGAAGGTCGCTTCGACGCCGGTCTTGCCGATCTGGTCGTCGTTCAGATAGCCGACGTCGGTCGAGCTCGGCCAGGTCTTCGGCGGTGACCGGCCCGGCGTAGCCCAGCAGATGCGACACCAACGCCCCGTAGGCGTACTCGCGGCGCTCCTCGACGGCCACCTCGACGCCGGGCAGACTGCGGCTTTCCTCGACGATGATGCGGGCCACGTCGCTGGACACGTCGGACGCGATGTGCACCAGCTCGAACCGGCGGCTGGCGTAGCGGTCGAGCGCCTCGATGATGTCGGTCGTTTGAATGTCGAGCAGCGTCGACAGCCGTTCGACGACCGCCGGTCGTTGGCTGAAGGGCAGGTCGCGCCGGCCGAACGCGCACGACATAGGACGGGATGTTGATCGCCAGTGGCCGGCCGGCTCGGTCGTAGACGAGCCCGCGCGCCGAGCGGATCGGCAGCGTCAGCTGGCGGTTCTGTTCGGCCAGGCCGGCGTAGTAACCGCCCTCGACAACCTGCAGATAGAACAGTCGCGTCGTGAGCAACCCGACGACGAGGACCACCACCAGACCGAAGATCCCGAAGCGGACGCTGAGCCGGCGGCGCGGAGCCTCGGGCTGGCCAAGGACGAAGCCCGTCATGCGCCGCGCCAGGCGGCCCGCGAGATCACCAGCCGACTCGATCAGCGGGGCCGAAGCGGTGCTCGATGGCGCCGAACAACACGGTCAGCAAGAGGGCGAGGATGCCGTTCATGAACGCCGCCACGAGCACAACCGAGGGCTGAATGACAAGCGGCGCGCCTTCGGTCAGCACAAGCACCAGGGCCAGCAGCACCTGGTAGGCGCCGGTCAGCAGGATCGCCAGCACGACGGCCGCCCAGCGCCGGCTGGGTCCGGCAAAACGGACCGCGGCAATCGCCAGCGCAATGACGAGCAGCAGCGAAACCGTGCCCGCTCCGAGCGGTCGGGCAGGTACGAGCATGTCCACCAGCAGCCCGCCCACGAACGCGGCGACGATCCCGTCCTCAACGCCGAACATGACCGTCGCGACCACGGCACACGCCAGCACGAGGTCGGCCGTCGCACCAGCTATCGGCAATTCGGGCAGAACGGTCGTTTCGATGATCGCCGAGATCAGCGCGATGAGGGCTGCAAAAGGGATTGTCAAGGGGGACTCTTTCCGGTGACGATCGACCGCTCGAACCCAGACGGCCGTCGGAACCCGCCACCCACGGACGAGTATAGGTGGCCGATTGATTCGGCCCTGGAGTGACGCGTGTGGCCGGGCAGCGTGAAGAGCTCCGTTTCACGTGAAACCGGCTCAACTCGCCTGCGCCACACTCGCTCCCGGGATGCGCTGGCGTTCCACGTGAAACGAGCGCGAAGCGCGAGTGTGAAGCGCGCGATGAGGGCGCGATGAGAGGCCGGCCCGAAGATGGAGCCAGTGCCTCTCAAACCACGATCAGGGCCCGTTCCGATAGAATCCATCCACGTGGATGAATACCGCCTCGGCAGTTGAGTGGGCGACGTCATCGCCTGCGCGAACCAGAAGGGCGGCGTCGGCAAGACCACCACTGTCATCAATCTCGCCACCTACCTCGCGCTCGACGGCCGGCGTGTCCTGGTCATTGACCTCGACCCGCAGGGCAACGCCACGAGCGGGCTCGGCTATGACCGAGCGGCGGCTGGCGGATCGATCTACCCGGCTCTCGTCGAACGTGCCGCGGCGTCCGCGTTGGTTCGCGACACGCAGGTCGAACGCCTGTGGCTCATACCCTCAGGACGCGATCTGGCCGGCGCTGAAGTCGAGCTGGTCGGCCTGCCACAGCGCGAGCGCCGGTTGCACGAGGCATTGGTAGGGCTGCGTGCTGATTACGACTTCGTCCTGCTCGACTGCCCGCCGGCGGTCGGACTGCTCACCGTCAACGCGCTCACGGCGGCCGATGGCGTACTGGTGCCGATCCAGTGCGAGTACTACGCGCTCGAGGGCCTGAGCCAGTTGCTTTCGACGATCGACCTGGTGCGTGACAACCTCAATCCCCGGCTGCGCCTGGCTGGCGTTCTGCTGACCATGTACGACGCCCGAACGACCCTGTCGGCGGACGTGGCTGCCGAGGTTCGCCGGCATCTCGGGGGGATGGTCTTCCAGACCGTCGTGCCGCGCAGCGTGCGGCTCGCCGAGGCGCCCAGCTACGGCCGGCCGATTGCCCGCTACAGCCCGGAATCGCGCGGCGCCCAGGCGTACCTCGCGCTCGCCCGCGAAGTCATCGAGCGCCAGCCTGCCGGCGCAGGTCCCGTCGGCACTCCGAGTTCTGCCGTGGTGGGCGCGTGACCGCCGAGCTGCGCCGCTCGAGCGGCCTTGGCCGCGGTCTGGCGGCACTGATCCCGCAGCGGGACGAGCAGGGGGCGACGGTCGAGCTGCCCATCGCGGCCATCAGCCGCAACCCATTCCAGCCGCGCCAGGCAGTCGATCAGGGCCAGCTCGAGGAGCTCGCGCGCGAGCATCGCCGAGCACGGTGTGCTGCAGCCCATCCTGGTCACCCTGAGCACCGCCGGCTATCGGCTGATCGCCGGCGAGCGGCGCCTGCGGGCGGCCGAGATGGTCGGCCTGGAGCGCATCCCGGCGCTCGTGCGCAGCGCCGACGAGGCGGCCCAGCTGGCCTGGGCGCTGATCGAGAACCTGCAGCGCTCCGACCTGAACGCCCTGGAAGAGGCGCGCGCCTTCCGCCAATTGATCGACGAGTTCGGCCTCAGCCACGAGGAAGTTGGCGCTCGCGTCGGGCGGTCGCGCTCGACCGTCGCCAACACGCTGCGCCTGCTCGAGCTCGACCAGCGTGTCCAAGACGCCCTCCATGGGGGCGACATCAGCGAAGGCCACGCCCGGGCGCTGGGTGGTCTCGCCGACAATCAGCAGCAGGCCGAGGCGCTCGACCAGATCATCGCGCGCGGCCTATCGGTGCGCCAGACCGAGGAGCTCGTGCGGCGCCTGCGCAGCACGAGGCTGGCGCGTCAAGCGCGTCACGCCCGGGCGGAGCGCCGACGTCGAGCGGCTGGAACGCGGCCTGCGCGAAGCGCTGGCTACCAAGGTGACTCTGAGCAGCGCTCGAAAGGGGGGTCGGATCACGATCGAGTACTACGACGAGGACGACCTCGAGCGGATCTACGAGCGGCTGACGGGCAGCGCACCGTGACCGATCGACCCGTCCGTCGACCACCCGCCCAGAAGGAGGCCGCCGCCGGCCGACGGACCAAGGGTGCGTCAGCAGCGGCCACCACATACACCGCAGACAGCATCCAGGTCCTCGAAGGGCTCGAGGCGGTCCGGCGCCGACCGGGCATGTACATCGGCTCGACCGACGGGCGCGGCCTCCATCACCTGATCTGGGAAGTAGTCGACAACTCGATCGACGAGGCGATGGCCGGCCACGCGACGCTGATCGAGCTGACCATCAAGTCCGATGGCAGCGTGGTCAACCGCGACAACGGCCGGGGCGTGCCGGTCGGCAAGCACAAGCAGACCGGTCGGGACGCGCTCGAAGTGGTCCACACCGTGCTGCACGCCGGCGGCAAGTTCGGCGGCGGCGGCTACAAGGTGTCGGGCGGCCTGCACGGCGTCGGCGTCAGCGTCGTCAACGCTCTGTCGGAATGGCTGTGCGTCGAGTCATCTTTCGAAGGCAAGGTCTGGCGCCAGGAATACGAGCGCGGCAAGCCGACCACGGCAGTGCGCGCCGTCGGTCCGTCCAACGGCCGCACCGGCACGCTGACCTCGTTCATGGCCGACGCGCAGGTGTTCGAAACGGTCGATTGGAGCTTCGAGACGATCGCGCAGCGTCTGCGCGAATCGGCCTACCTCAACAAGGGCCTGTGGATCAAGTTCGTCGACGAGCGCACTGACGCCTGCACAGGAGAAGAACTTCTACTTCGAGGGTGGCCTGATCAGCTTCGTGCGCCACCTGAACAAGGGCCGCGACGTGCTCCACCCGCGCCCGATCTACGCCGAGCGGCGCGACGGGGCGACCCAGATCGAGGTTGCCATCCAGTACAACGACGGCTACAGCGAGAGCGTGTTCGCGTTCGCCAACAACATCAACACGGTCGACGGCGGCACCCACGTGACCGGCTTCCGCGCGGCGCTGACGAGCTCGCTCAACGACTACGCCCGGCAGCCAGGCGATCCTCAAGGATTCGGACGCCAACCTGTCGGGCGACGACGTGCGCGAAGGGCTGACCGCGGTCATCTCGGTCAAGCTGACCGACCCCCAGTTCGAGGGCCAGACCAAGGCCAAGCTGGGCAACGCCGAGGTCAAGGGTCAGGTCCAGGCAGCGGTCACCGAGGGCATCAACCAGTACCTCGAGGAGAACCCATCAGACGCGCGCCGGATCATCGAGAAGTCGCTCCTCGCGGCTCGAGCCCGTGACGCGGCGCGCAAGGCGCGCGACCTGGTCATCCGCAAGTCGGCCCTCGAGGGCTCGGCCCTGCCGGGCAAGCTGGCCGACTGCCAGGAGCGTGACCCGGCGCGCAGCGAGCTGTTCATCGTCGAGGGCGACTCGGCCGGCGGCTCGGCCAAGCAGGGCCGTGACCGGCACTTCCAGGCCGTCCTGCCGATGTTCGGCAAGATGCTCAACGTCGAGAAGGCGCGCATCGACCGGGTCCTCTCGAGCGAGAAGATCCGGCCGCTGATCATCGCCCTCGGAGCGGGCATCGGCGAGACGTTCGATCTGGCCAAGCTGCGCTACCACAAGATCATCCTGCTGGCCGACGCAGACGTCGACGGCGCCCACATCCGGACGCTGCTGATGACCTTCTTCTACCGCCACATGCCCGAGGTGATCGAGAACGGCCACCTGTACATCGCCCAGCCGCCGCTCTACCGCGTCAGCACCGGCAAGGTCACCCGCTACGCCCACGACGACGCGGACCGAGAACGCGTGATCAAGGAGTTCAAGTCACGCAACCTGACCGTCCAGCGCTTCAAGGGTCTGGGCGAGATGAACGCCGATCAGCTGTGGGAGACAACGATGAGCCCGGCCACGCGCACCCTGCTGCGCGCGGACATCGAGGACGTCGCCGAGGCGGACCGGATGTTCAGCACGCTGATGGGCGAGAAGGTCGAGCCGCGCCGCGACTTCATCAAGGCCCGCGCCCGCCAGGTGCAGAACCTTGACATCTGAGGTGGCACGAGCGCGCCCAGGCGCTGGTCGCCGACGCGGCTGCCCGCGGCGCGCGGGCTGGGCCAGTCGCTGGCGGAGCTGATCGACGATCCAGAGGCGTTCGTCGCGCTGTTGCGCGACGGATCTGACGCACCTAGCCGACGATGCCTACGCCGCCGAGCAGGAGCGCGTCGCACCTGGCTCGGGCGAGGTATTCGGCGTGCGCAACCCGCTGTCGGCCGCCGTGGCCGCGGCAGCTGCGCCGGCCGCTGGCCGAGTCGTCGGCGGCCAGCGCGCTGTGGCTGGCCGAGCGGCTGTTTGCCGAGGCAGAGCGCGAGTTCGTGCTCTTCGCCCACGTCGCGCTGCGTCGCTCGCTGCCCGAGCGACCCTGAGCGAACGCTGGCAGCTGATGCGGCGGCTGGGCCACGCGCGCGAACGAGTGGATCAGCGTCGATTCGCTCGCCGAGCTCGTACGCGCAGGGCATCCTGCTCGAGCCTTTTCGCTGGGCCGAGCTGGAGCAGCTCGTCTATTCCGCCGAGCCGCTGGGAGCGCCGGCTGGTCGGCTCGACCATCGCCCGGCTGCCGTTCGAGCTGCCCGCGAGCCGGCGCTCAACGCTCGTCGGGTACGCCTGGTTTGACGCTCATCAACTCGCTGCTCGGCGATGCCGAGCCGGACGTTCAGAAGGCGCTGTCATGGGCGCTCCGCTCGTGGCTCGAGGTCGATCCGACGCGGCGTGCGTGAGGTGATCCGCGCCGAGGCCGAGCGCGCGCGGAGCGCCGCGACGGCCACCGCGCATGGGTGATGCGCGACGCGCTGACCGCGCCAGCATCGAGCCGAGCTTCGCGGCCGAGATCAGGCAGCGCCTCGAGGGCGTGCGGCGCCATGCACACAGCCCGTCAACCAGCGAGTGCCGCGATCGTCACCAGCGGCTTCGTCGGCCCTGAGCGCGCTGGCCGACCAAGCGCGTCAGCCAGCAGGGCGAGCGCCAGCGGCCGCAGGCCGATGAACCACGGACGCTAAGCGATGACCGAAGACCGCGGACGGATCGTCCCGATCCGGATCGAGGACGAGCTGCGCGCGAGCTACCTCGACTACGCGATGAGCGTCATCGTCAGCCGGGCCCTGCCCGACGTGCGCGACGGCCTCAAGCCCGTGCACCGCCGGATCCTGTACACGATGCACGAGATGGGGCTGACCTCGTCCTCGAGCTACCGCAAGTGCGCCGCCATCGTCGGCGAGGTGATGGGCAAGTACCACCCGCACGGCGACGTGGCGCTGTACGACGCCCTGGTGCGCCTGGCCCAGACGTTCTCGCTGCGCTACCCGCTGATCGACGGCCAGGGCAACTTCGGTTCGGTCGATGGCGATCCGCCGGCGGCGATGCGCTACACCGAGGCGCGCATGACGGCGATCGCCGCCGAGGTGCTGGCCGACATCGACAAGCAGACGGTCGACTTCGTCGAGAACTACGACGGCACGCGCATGCAGCCGTCGGTCCTGCCCGCGCGGCTGCCCAACCTGCTCGTCAACGGGTCATCGGGCATCGCCGTGGGCATGGCCACCAACATCCCGCCGCACCACCTGGGCGAGATCACCGACGCGACCATCGCCCTGATCGACGACCCGTCGCTGACCAGCGACGGGTTGTGCGAGTACGTCCACGGGCCGGATTTCCCGACCGGCGCGACGATCTTCCGCTACGAGCGCCGGCGCAACGCGGTCAGCGGCCAGTGGGAACAGGTCGACGCGATCCGCGACATGTACGCCCATGGTCGCGGCCGGATCATCATGCAGGCCGCGGTGGCGTTCGAGGAGACTCGCCTCCAGCGCACTGCGATCGTCGTCACCGAGCTGCCCTTCCAGGTCAACAAGGCCACCCTGGCCGAGAAGATCGCCGATCTCGTCCAGCAGAAGAAGATCGACGGGATCGCCGACCTGCGCGATGAATCGGACCGCGACGGCATGCGCCTGGTGATCGAGTGCAAGCGTGACGCGGCACCGCGCAAGGTGCTCAACAACCTGTTCAAGCACACCGCCCTCAAGCTCGCCTTCAACATGAACATGCTCGCGCTGGTCGACGGCCAGCCGCAGACGCTGTCGCTCAAGGCCGTTCTGCAGCACCACATCGACTGGCGCCGCGAGATAGTCCGGCGGCGGACCGAGTTCGACCTGGCCAAGGCGCGCGATCGGGCGCACATCCTCGAGGGCCTCAAGGTCGCGCTGGACAACCTCGACGCGGTGATCAAGACGATCCGCGAGTCGGCCGATGTCGAGACCGCGCGGGCCAACCTGATGAGCCGCTTCAAGCTGAGCGAGATCCAGGCCAACGCGATCCTCGAGATGCAGCTGCGCCGGCTGGCGGCACTCGAGCGCAAGAAGATCGAGGACGAATACCTTGCCACGATCAAGCTGATCGCCGAGCTGGAGGACATCCTGGCCAATCCGGCGCGAATCCTGGCGATCATCAAGGACGAGCTGCGCGAGCTGGCGACCAAGTACGCCGGCCAGCGCCTGACGCGCGTTCAGGAGGACGCCGACCGCGAACTGACCGACGAGGACCTGATCGCCGACGAGGACGTGGTGGTCACCGTCTCGACGCGCGGCTACATCAAGCGCCAGCCGCTGGCCACCTATCGGCGCCAGATCCGCGGCGGCAAGGGCATCATCGGCGCACGCACGGTCGAAGAGGATGCCGTCGAGCACCTGCTCGTCGCCGGCACGCACGACTGGGTGCTGTTCTTCACCAACCAGGGCCGCGTCTTTTCCGCCAAGGTGCATGCCATCCCGGCGCCCACGGAACGGACGTCGAAGGGCATGCCGGTGATCAATCTCGAGGGCGTGCAGCTCGAACCGCCCAACGAGCGCGTGCTGGCGATTGTGACCATCCCCAACTTCGAGCGCGGCGACAACATGGTCATGGCCACCCGCCGTGGAGTGATCAAGAAGACGCCGATCGAGCAGTTCGAGCGGGTGCGCTCGACCGGCATCCGGGCGATCACGGTGGCCGAGGGCGATGAGCTGGTGTGGGTCGGTGTCTCGCAGGGTGACGACGACATCGTGCTTGCCACCTCGCTCGGCCGGATCGGTCGCTTCAACGAGCGCGAGGTGCGACCAATGGGTCGCGACGCGGCCGGGGTGATCGGCATCCGCCTGGCGCGCGAGGGTGACAAGGTCGTCGGCATGGGCATCCTCAAGCCCGGCAACGACATCCTCGTGCTGACCGAAACGGGCTACGGCAAGCGCGTACCGATGGCCGAGTTCCGGCGCATGCACCGCGGCAGCCAGGGCGTGCGGCTGATCTCGCTCGAGGGCGCCAAGACCGGCCACGTTGCGGCGGTCGAGCTGGTCGACGAGCAGGACGAGGAGTTGCTGCTGGTCAGCCGTGAGGGCCAGGTCGTACGCACCGAGGTCAAGAGCGTCAACCGCTACGGGTCGCAGGCGCGCGGGGTGATCGTCATGCGCCTGAACGAAGGCGACGAGGTGGCCGGCATTGCCGTCTTCCGTGCGGACGACCGGGACTCGATCGACCCAGACGCTCCCGTTGGGGTGGCGGAAGACGCTCCGATGGCCGACAATGACGGCCCCGCCGGAGGGCCTTCGTGAGCGCATTCGGCAGCCGTGCCGGAACCATGTACAGCGACCAGTACGACCTCTACACGGCCAACGCCAACCCGGAGCTGGCGCGCAAGATAGCGCGCTATCTCGGACGCGAGTTGGGCCGAGCCGAGGTGTTTGAGTTCGCCAACGAGAACATCTTCGTCAAGATCGAGGACAACGCGCGCGACCGCGATGTCTTCATCGTCCAGCCCACCTGCCGGCCGGTGCAGAAGTCGCTCATGGAACTGCTGATCATGATCGACGCGTTCAAGCGCGCCAGCGCCGGGCGGATAACCGCGGTCATCCCGTACTACGCCTATGGGCGCTCAGACAAGAAGGATCAGCCGCGCGTACCGATCACCGCCCGCCTGGTGGCCGACATGATCAGTGTCGCGGGTGCGGACCGGCTGTTGACAATGGACCTGCACCAGGGCCAGATCCAGGGCTTCTTCTCGATCCCGGTCGACGAGCTGACCGCCGTGCACATGCTCTCCAACTACTTCAAACGGCTCGAGCTGGAAGACCTGGTCGTGGTCACCGACCTGGGCTTCGCCAAGCGCGCGCGCACCTTCGCCGAGATCCTTGATGCGCCCCTGGCGGTGATCGAGAAGCGCCGCCCCGGCAACCTGGGCACGGCCGAGCTGCTCAACGTGATCGGCGAGGTCAAGGGCCGCCGGGCGATCATCGTCGACGACGAGATCGACACGGCCAGCACGCTGATAGAGATCGAGCGCGCACTCATCCGCGAAGGCGTGACCGAGATCTATGCTTGCGCCACGCACGGGGTGCTGTCCGACCCGGCCATCGACCGGCTGCGCAACTCGGCGATCACCGAGATCGTCATCACCGACACCATCCCGCTGCCGGCGGCCAAGCATCTGCCCCAGATCAAGGTCCTGTCAGTTGCGCCGTTGATCGGCGAGGCAATCGGGCGCATCCACCGCGGCGAATCGGTCGGTGCGCTCTTCTCGAGCGACCTCCAGCTCGTCCAGGAGATGCTGCTCTGGGATGAGACCAACGAAGGCCCCGGGTCAGCGGCGAGCGGTGCACCCACGCTCGAGTTGCTCCCCGACGAACCCGGTATAACGGCTCCCAGATGAGCCTCAAGCTCTACCGACCGTCGCCCGACGGCCTCGAGCCGAACCCGGTCGAGCAGCGCACCTGGCGCAGCCGGCTCGGGTCGCGGCGTTGGAAGCCAGCCGCGCTGAGCAATCCCGAGTTGAAGCCGACCAGCTATCGCGCGGCGGTCCTGTTCTGGATCGGACTGGCCGTGCTGACGTTCATCATCGTCTTCGTCGGCTACGGCATCGGCTTCTGGGGGCCGATTCAGTAGGCGCCTTCGAGTCTCGGGGAAGCCCTGGGGCGGCGGAGCGGCCGGCGCTGTTGGCTCGGCTGGCACGCGTGATGGGCTCAGGTGCGGCCCGCCCGGTTCGCTTCGGCGTCGTGGGCGCGCTCACGTTCGGCCTCCAGCTCCTGCTGCTCACGTTGTTGACCAACGCCGGCCTGGAGTCTCTGGTCGCCTACGTCGCGGCACTCGCCGTGTCCGTCCAGTTCAATTTCGTCGTTAACCAGCTGCTCGTCTGGCACGACCGCCCCTTGTCATTCACGGCGCGCCGCATTCTCCATCGCTGGGCCACCTTCCACGCCCTGATCGCGCTGTCGCTCATCGTCAACGTGGTCGCCTTCGCGCTGGCCGAGCCGTACATGTCAGACATCGCGGCTGCGCTGGTCGGGCTGGCCGCGTCGACGGTGATCAAGTTCCTGTCCCTCGACCGGCTCGTCTTTCGACCGGCCCGGATCCTCTAGGCGGCCTTCTCGAGAACGAACAGGTTGTTCAGGCCGAGCTGGAACGTGGCGCGCTTGACGAGCCGGAAGCGCGGTGGCGGGAAGACGGCCAGCGTGTCATGAGGATTGAAGCCGTAGTGCTCGTGTGCGGCCATGCCCTTGACCAGGCGCAGTTTGATCAACGCGTGGAGGATGTCGTCGACACGCGGTGAAGGTACGGTGACCACGATCCGCCCGCCCGGCCTGAGGAGTCCGGCGCATGCATCGGCCAGCTTGGCCTGGTCGGGCGGCGGCACGTGCTCGAGCACGGCCAGCAGCGTGATCACGTCACAGGTCAGGCCGGCGGGCACCTGCTCCGGGAAGCGACCCGGAATCAGCTCGTAGTCATCGGTCACGACTCGCTCGGGCAGTGTCGGCTCAAGGCCGATGCCGCGACCGATGTGCCCGCGCCAGCGGCGGAACATCTCGCCGTCTGCGCAGCCAACATCGATGATCACGTCGCCGGCGTGGACATAGGGCCGGGCGCGGGCAATCCGCGCGTCACGCAGGAGACGATCGAGGAGTTTCGTGTCACCCATCGTCGCCCCGCGCGCCGGGATCCTGGCTCAGCGGACGGACAGCGTCGGCGGCACCGGCCGCGCCCGCTTGATCGTTGCGCTGGGGGATCTCCATCAGGCTGGCCAGGAAGGCCACCAGCCACAGCTGCACGCCCGCCGCCAGGCCCGTGAACGACAGTGTCAGCACGCGCAGGATGCGCTGGTCGGTGAGCGGCCCGAAGTCGACCGCCACCCATTGCCAGACCGACCACAGCAGTCCAGCGAGTGCCAGCAGGAAGAGCAGCAAACCGCCGATCAACAGCCGATCGGGAGTCAGGCCGCGCAGCAGCGCCGAGTAGCGCGCGGATGGTGGCAGCAACCCGCGCAGGGTGGCGTAGCGGCGTGCGATGGCGGCAAAGGTGATGCTCTGGATGCCGATCAGCACGACCATGCAGGCGGCCACGAAGGTATGGATGCCGAGGCTGCTCGCACCAAGGCGTACCTCGCCCGGGAACAGCACCGTGATGCCGGTCAAGCCGAGTGCCAGGAGGACCAGCCCGGGGTACAAGAACAACCAGCGCGGGCTGTAGATGAGCAGGAAACGCAGGTGCCGCCAGCCGTCGCGCCAGGTGCGCAGGTGCGGTGGCCTGGACCGGCCGTCCTTGGCCAAGGTGGTCGGGACCTCGGTCAGCCGGTAACTGGCGAGCGCCGATCGAACGACCATCTCGCTCGCAAACTCCATGCCCAGCGTCGAGAGGCCCAACGCGCGGATGCGGTCGGCGCGAAAGCCACGCAGGCCCGAGTGGAAGTCGCCGATCGGGATGGCGAAGAAGAGCCGGCCGAGCCAGCTCAGGACGGGGTTGCCCAGGTAGCGGTGCGTGCGCGGCATGGCCCCCGGCGCGATGCCGCCCCTGAAGCGGTTGCCCATCACCAGATCAGCACCGTCGCGCAACTGCTCGACGAAACGGCATCAGGCTGCCGAAGTCGTACGAGTCGTCGGCGTCGCCCATGATCACGAAACGGCCGCGCGCGGCCTCGATCCCGCCGAGCAGTGCCGCGCCGTAGCCGCGCGCCGCGACCGGAACCACGCGTGCGCCCTCGCGCTGGGCGATCTCGCGCGAACCGTCGCTGCTGCCGTTGTCGGCCACCAGGATCTCGCCGACCACGCCCGACGATGCCAGGAACTGGCGCGCCTTGCGGATGCATGTCGCGAGCGTCTCGGCCTCGTTCAGGCAGGGCATCAGGATCGTCAGCTCGAGCGCGGCGGACTCCGACTGCGGCGCGATTGCGTGGTCCCCCATGGCCGTCACCAGCTCACCCACGTCCAGCCGAGGAGCTCGGCCGCATTGAACTTGAAGATCCACAGGATGCCCCACAGGTTGACGAGCACGCCGGCGGCGATGAGCACGGCGTGGTACCAGCGCACGCGACGCACGGCGATGACCACGAGCAGGAAGAGGAAGGGCATGAAGTCCAACCCGTAGCGGTACCCGAACTGAGCCCAGCCGGTGGCCGCGAAGACCCAGTTGATGGCGACCAGGGGGAGGATCGCCGCCCAACACGCCAGCACGAGCCGGTCGCGGCTGGTCAGGGCGAGGGTGATGGCCGCGCCGGCGAGCCCCCAGAAGGGGGCCAGGTGCAGTCCGAAGGGCACGTCCGCGGGGCCGAAGTCGGCCAGCCCGAGGTCGGTCGCGGCCGCGCTCACGAGCAGGAAGACACACGCCGCGGCGACCGCGACGCCGATCGCCAGGGCAATCGTGCGGTAGCGGCGCAGGTGCACGAAGAGCCCCACGAACAGGGCCGGGGAGGTGGCCCACATGGCGAGTCCCGCCCACGACGGCCAGACATATGGGCCCGCGTCGGCAAAGCGCGGCATCTGCTCCCAGAAGATCGCCACGTGGCGGGTGATGTAGCGCGGGTCGAAGATCCCGTACGGATAGGTCGCTGCGAGGCTGGTCTGGTAGATCTGTTCGCTGTAGCTGTAGCCAGTCTCGAACGGGCTGCCGAAGCGCAGCGCGTTGACCGTCATCGTCAGCAGGACGAACGGCGCGACACCGACCGCCAGGACGATCAGCGGGCGCAGCCGCAGTCGACGCCACAGGCTGAGACCGCGAGTGGCAGCCATCAGCCATTGATCCGAGAAGGCGACCAGCGGGAAGAACCCGGCCAGGATCGCCGTCGGGCGGCACATGAAGGCGGCCCCGACCAGGGCCCCGGCGAGCAACGGGCTGCGCAGGACCACCGTCGCGTAGATCACTCCGAACATGAAGAACACGGCGGTCGTGTGGGCGAAGTGCCACACGCTGCCGTCGGCGCCGCTGTACCAGAGCGTCGTTCCGAACATGGCCAATGCGGTCAGCGCGAGCTGGGTGCGCAAGCGGTCGCTGAAGCGCCGGGTGATCCCGTAGACGAGGGGCGCGGTGAGCGCCGCGATGAACGCCGAGACCAGCGTCTGGTTGACCGTCAGGCCAAACAACAGGGCGAGCGGCGCGAGCAGAAACGCGGGCCCGAGCGAATGCTGCATGTAGTGCAGGCAGTCGGCGCTCTGGGGCGCATCGATCGTGTACGTGTTGCCCTGCTCGGCGCGTGGGTCGGGAAGCGGTAGGCAGAAGCCTTGCCCGTCGTACAGCACGCGCTCAAGCACGGTGAGGTTGTGGGTGTACTCGGGAGCCATGTCGAGGTGTCCATGGATGAGATTGTTGGCCTGCGACAGCTGGAAGTCGTAGGGTGTCTGAGCGGGCCGGCCAGCCAGTACGCCAGGAAAGTGAAGACGGACAGCGCGAGGCTGTGGCGCAGCAATCGGCGCCGATCGGCGGTCAGGCCGAAGCGCGACGGAGCAGCCTGTTCGGCAGACAGTGGGCCACGCTGTGCGGCGGCCGTCGCGGACGCTGCGTCCGTCAAAGTCATCCTGTCGTGCCCATCAGCCATCGGTCGGTGAGTGTGGCACACGGCCGGGCTTCGGGGGGCGGGATGATTGCCCGCCTATACTTTTCCCCCTGATGCTGAACCTCCTTTCCCGTTTCACCGACTCAAACGACCGCGTCGTGCGCCGGCTCCAGCCGCTGGTCGACGAGATCAATGCGCTCGAGTCCGAGTTCGAGGCACTCTCCGATGACCGAGATCCGGCGGCGGATGATCGAGCTGCGCGCCGAGATCGTCGCCGAGGCGGCGACCAGCGAACCGTCTGAGGAGGAGCTCGAGCACGATAGCTCTGAGCGGCGGCGCGAGCTCCGCCGGGCGCGCGAGAAGGAGGACGTCAAGCACCTCCAGGGGGTGCTCGACGACGCGCTGCCCGAGGTATTCGCCGCCGCCCGTGAGGTCAGCCGGCGCAAGCTGGGCATGCGTCACTTCGACGTCCAGCTGCATCGGCGGCGTCGTCCTCCACCAGGGCAAGATCGCCGAGATGAAGACGGGCGAGGGCAAGACCCTCGTCGCGCCTCTTGCTGCGGCGCTCAATGCGATGTCGGGCCGCGGCGTTCACGTGGTGACGGTCAACGACTACCTGGCCAAGCGCGACCCACAGTGGATGGGTCCGATCTTCCATGGCCTGGGTCTGACCGTCGGCATCATCCAGCACGAGAGCGCGTTCGTCTACGACCCCGACCACCGCGGCACGGACGAGCGACTTGCTCCACCTGCGTCCGGTGTCGCGCGCCGAGGCGTACGCCGCCGACGTGACGTACGGCACGAACAACGAGTTCGGCTTCGACTACCTGCGCGACAACATGGTCACCGAGCTCAATGCAGCGCGTTCAGCGCGACCGCTACTTCGGCATCGTCGACGAGGTCGACAACATCCTCATCGACGAGGCGCGCACGCCGCTGATCATCAGCGGTCAGGCCGCCGAATCGGAGGACCTGTACTACCAGTTCGCGCGCCTGGTGCCGCGGCTGAGCGAGCGGCCGAGCGGCGCCGCGGAGGGCGGCGACTACTTCATCGACCTCAAGGAGCACGCCGTCGCGCCGACCGAAGAAGGCGTCGACCAAGATCGAGCGCCTGCTCAAGGTCGACAACCTGTTCGACGCCGATCCGCGTCTGGCGCGCCACTTCGAGCAGGCGCTCAAGGCGCACGCGCTCTACCAGCGCGACCGCGACTACATCGTCGACAACGGCGAGATCGTCATCGTCGACGAGTTCACCGGGCGCAAGATGCCCGGCCGGCGCTGGTCGGAGGGCCTCCACCAGGCGATCGAGGCCAAGGAGGGCCTGCGCGTCCAGCGCGAGTCGGTCACGCTGGCCACGATCACCTTCCAGAACTACTTCCGGCTGTACGAGAAGCTGTCCGGCATGACCGGCACGGCGATGACCGAACAGGAGGAGTTCTACAAGATCTACGGCCTCGAGGTGGTCTCCGTCCCGACCCACCGGCCGATGATCCGGACGACAGCGCGGACCTCGTCTTCCGCACCGAGACCGACAAGTTCAACGCGCTGATCGAACGAGATCGTCGAGATGACCGCGCTCGGGCCGGCCGGTACTCGTCGGCACGACCAGCGTCGAGAAGAGCGAAGTCCTGTCCGAGATGCTCAAGCGGCGCGGCATCAAGCACGAGGTCCTCAACGCCAAGTTCCACGAGAAGGAAGCGCCGATCGTTGCCCAGGCCGGGCGCAGCGCGGCGGTCACCATCGCCACCAACATGGCCGGCCGCGGCACGGACATCCTGCTCGGCGGCTATCCCGGCGGGCATGGCCTCGGCCGATCTTCATCGGCGCGGCATCAACCCGGCCGAGGCGCCGCCCGAGGTCTACGAGGAGGCGCTGGCCAAGGCCAGGGCAGTCGATTACGAGGTCGATCACGAGCGAGTCGTGCGGCGGGCGGCCTGCACATCATCGGCACCGAGCGGCACGAGGCGCGCCGGATCGACAACCAGCTGCGCGGGCGCGCCGGCCGGCAGGGCGACCCCGGCTCATCGCGCTTCTACCTGTCGCTCGAGGACTCGCTCATGAAGCGCTTCGCCTCTGATCGCGTCTCCGGCCTGATGGAGCGCATGGGCCTCGAGGGCGAGGTGGCGCTCGAGTCGCGCCTCGTGTCGCGCACGATCGAGAGTGCCCAGTCGCGCGTCGAGGGCTACAACTTCGACATCCGCAAGCGCGTCGTCGAGTACGACGACGTGATCAACAAGCAGCGCGAGACGATCTACTCCGAGCGCGACAAGGTCCTGCGCAACGAGGACCTGACCGCAGACGGTGCGCTCCTTCGTGGACGAGGAGATCGAGGCGATCGTCGACGAGCGGCTGGTCGGAGCCGATCGACGAATGGGACTTCGACGGCCTGGCCCACGAGCTCGAGCAGATGGGCCTCGAGGGCGGCGATCTCGACGCCGACGCGCTGGCCGAGATCGGCGTGCGCGAGGAGATCATCGAGCACCTTCGCGTGAGCCGTCGACGACACCCTCGACGAGCGCGAGCAGCGCCTCGGCGCTGAGGTCTGGGCACAGGTCGAGCGGCTGATCCTGTTGCGCAGCATCGACACCCTGTGGGTCGACCACCTGACCGAGCTCGACGACATGCGCCGCGGCATCGGCCTGCGCGGCTACGGCGGCATCGATCCGCTCAACGAGTTCAAGCGCGAAGCGTTCAAGCTGTATGAGGAGCTGCGCGGCTTCATTCGGCGCCAGGTCGGCCAAGACGATCTTCCGGGTTCAGGTCACGGCCAGCCGCCCAATCGGCGAGCTCAGACCTCGCGCCGCGCCACTGCGCGCAACCGCCACCACGACGAGCGGCGGCGATTCAGACGTCGCTTCGGCAGTTGGGGGCGCGCCCGCAGCACGGGCCGTCCCGGCCGCGGTGGTCGCCGGGGCGCTGCCCGGACTGGGCACGCAGCGTCGCGGGCTGCAGTTCCAGCACGGCGATCAGCCGGTCGCTGGCGGCGCACCGGTGGCCGGGGATGGCGCCGCGGCCGCCAGCGGTCCGAAGCTGGGGCGCAACGATCCGTGCTGGTGCGGCAGCGGCAAGAAGTACAAGCGTTGCCACGGGGTGTGACCGGCGCCACGCCTAGGCCCACACCCATCGCCACGCGGACACTCGCCTGGGAGGGCGCCCTCAACGCGCGCGATAGCGGCGACCTGCGCGCCGGTAAGGCGTGATCAGGTTGGGGCCCTGGCTCGCTCTGATGGGCTGGCGCGACTGACCGCAGCGGGAACGCAGGCGCTGCTTGCCCACGGCATCCGGACCGTCGTCGACGTGCGCTCGGTCGACGGAGGTGGCGCGCAATTGGGAGGACTATCCCTTCCGTGACGGGCGCCACGAAGTGACATACGTCAACGTGCCCTTCAACAGCGGCTATGACCAAGACGATCGGGAGCAGGTGCGGGTCGCAGTATGCCGCTGCGGCTGATCGGGCCGAGCTCAACCGGTTGGACCTCGACCTGCACGCGTGCGGCATCACCCGCATCGTCGCCACGATCGCCGACGCGCGGCCAGGTGGCGTGGTCGTGCATTGCCACGCCGGCAAGGACCGCACGGGCCTGATCGTGGCGCTGACTCTGTCCCTGCTCGGGGTGAGCGACGACGACATCGCCGACGACTATGCGTTGAGCGGCCCCAACGTCGAGCCGCTGATCGTCGAATGGCTGGACGAGATGAGCGTGGATCCTGTCGAACGTGAGCGCCTGCGGGCGCTGTCCGAACCACGCCGCGAAGTGATGGTCGACAGCCTGGCCTACCTGCGCCAGAAGTATTCGTCGGCCGAAAGCTACCTGCGCGACGGTGGTGTACCGACGACCAGATTGCCCGGCTTCGGGCGCGGCTGATCGACCGATGGCTGACGGCTGCGTTGGACCCTGTCGCCCGCGAATACCTGCTGCTTGGCCTGGGACTGGGCGAGCTCCAGGATGGCATCGTCGACGCCTACTACGGACCTGCCGAGCTGCGCGCACGAGGCCGCCGAGCGCAGGTGGCGCCGGCCGCACTGGCACGCCGCGCGATGGCGCTTCGAGACGGGGCTGCCCGCCAGTGAGACCGACGAGCAGCAGCGCGCGCTCTGGCTCGACCGCCAGCTGGTGGCGATGGAGACGCTGGCGCAGCGTCTCGATGGGAGGCGAGCACTGGACTACATCGACGGAGGTCGACGCGCTGCTTCGACGCCGCGCCCGGAACGCGACGCCAGCGGCGGACTACGCGCGGTCACAAGACAGGAGCTCGACGAGCTGCTGCCCGGCAACGGCGACCTGCGCGACCGGCTGGAGGCGCGTGACGATCGGCTGACCGTGCCGCATGAGCGCTCGCCCCAGTCTTCGACTGGCTGGTTGCCGAGCTGCGCAGCTCGTGCAGCCGCGCCCTGTTCGCGCTGCCGGGGGCGAGGAGCTCAGCGTCAGCCTGGTGACCGATCAGCCGTGGTCGGCCTACAACTGGTACGACGGCGGCCTGCGATCGCGCATCGAGATCAATACCGACCTGCCCGTGCGCGGACCGATCGCTGATCGGATCTACTGGCCCACGAGACCTTTCCCGGCCATCACCTCGAACATGCCTGGAAGGAGGCGCGGCTCGTGCGTGAGCAGGGTCGCGCCGAAGCCTCCCTGCAGTTGATCAACACGCCCGAGGCGTACATCAGCGAAGGGCCTGGCCGAGGTCGGCAGCTCAGCTTCGTGGCCGGCCCGCGAGCGTTTGGCAAGAGCTGCTCATCGAGCTCTGTGCGCGCGCCGACGTGCCGATGACGCTGGCCGACGCAGACCGCGAATGGCGGATCAACAAGCATTGCGCCGCTGCGCGGCAGCGGCGGCGATGCCGCGCTTGCTACTGCACGTCGCAGGGCAAGCCGCGCGACGAGGTAATCGCCTTTCTTGAGCAGACGTGCCTGCGCACACGCGACCAGGCCGAGAAGACCCTCGATTTCATCAGCCACCCGCTGTGGCGCAACGTACGTCTTCTGCTACGCCGGCGGCGCGCGGCTGCTCGGCCGATGGTGCGCCGCGGCCGGTGATCGCACGGCGCAGCGCGAGCGCTTCTTCCGCCTGCTGACCGAGCAGCTCACGCCGTCGGGCATCGCCGCGGAGATGGTCTAGCCGCTCGCCCGCGGCCGCGCCGCCATTTCGCGCTCGCTTTCTGAATTTCACCCCTTGATTGCAGCGCGCGCGCCTGCCATACTCGGAGACACCCGCGTCCGGAGGCCGTGCCTCCTCCGGTGAATGTGTAAACACGTTCCCGGGGTCGAGGGTGGCCCGGGCTGAGAGGGAGTCTGGCTAGCGTGAAGCTGAAGCCGGCGGAGCAGGCACTGGCCGATCCATTCGTGGATCTGATCGCCTGCGAGCGAGAGTGCCGTTCCTGTAGTTACGCCGCGACGCTCGACTGCGATGGCAACTGCGGGATCTGCCCACACAACGGATACTGTCCGTGTGTCAACCCCGTCGTCGCCCGGAGCAAGACCGCGTTGAGGATCATCGAGTTGCGGCCGATCCTGCTCCAGGACCTGCGCGCCCAGGAACTGATCATCGAGATCCTGGCCTGATGGAGATCGCCACAGTTGCGCGACCTCGTCGAGCGCATCCGCGCGACCTCGGGGCGTCTTTGACCTAGACGCCAAACAGGCGCGCCTGGACGCGCTTGACGAACAGGCCAGCGCGCCCGACTTCTGGTCCGATCAGCGCACCGCCCAGCAGGTGCTGCGCGAGCGCCGAGGGCCTGCGCGAGGAGATCGACACCTGGCGCGCGCTGCTGCGTCGCGCCGATGACCTGCTCGAGCTCGCCGAGCTGGCCGAGGAATCGGCCGACGACGAGATGACCGCCGGGCTGGAAGTCCGAGCTCGGAGCGCTGACCATCGACTACGACCGGCTGCGCACCAGCCTGCTCTTCGCCGGCGACGTACGACGAGCGTGACGCGATCGTGACGCATCACCGCCGGCGCGGGCGGGACCGAGGCGACCGACTGGGCCGAGATGCTGCTGCGCATGTACCTGCGCTGGGCCCAGCGCCATCGCTATCCAACCGAGATCCTCGACCAGCTCGAGGGCGAAGAGGCCGGGCCTCAAGAGCGTCACCGTGGACATCGACGGCCGCTGGGCCTACGGGCACCTGCGTGCCGAGCGCGGCGTCCACCGCCTGGTGCGCATCAGCCCGTACGACTCTCAGAAGCGACGCCACACGACATTCGCGCTGGTCGAGGTGCTGCCCGAGGTCGAGGACGACACCGAGGTCGGCGAGATCCCCGACGACGAGCTGCGCATCGAGACCTTCCGCTCGCAGGGCGCCGGCGGCCAGCACGTCAACAAGACCGACTCGGCCGTGCGTCTGACACACATCCCGACCGGCATCACCGCCCAGAGCCAGAACGAGCGATCGCAGCACCAGAACCGAGAGGTCGGCGATGAAGATCCTGCGCGCGCGCCTGCTCGAGCGACGCCTCGAGGAGCGCGAACGCGATCTGGCGGTCCTGCGCGGCGAGCACGTCGAGGCCGGCTGGGGCAACCAGATCCGCTCGTACGTGCTGCACCCGTACCAGATGGTCAAGGACCACCGCACGAACCACGAGACGAGTGCCACCAACGACGTGCTCGACGGTGACCTGGACGCGTTCATGCTGGCCGAGCTGGAGCGCCTGGCGACGACCGCACATCCCGCTACGACGAGCGCCTGAGGTGGACGTTCCGGCCGATCGAGCCCGGCCGATCTTGAGGCCTGCGCCGACGTCTTCTACGCGGCCGACGACGAGCTCAATGCCCGCACGCGGCCTGCCAGCTCACGCCGCGCAACCAGGTCGCCCTGCTGCGCCTGTTCGGTCACATCGCCGCGGTCCAGCCCGCATCGAGCGCTGGCTGGCCGAACAGGACGATCGAGGTGATCGGCTTTGGCATGGCCGCCGAGCGCGGCGCAGCTGGCCTTTCTCTCGTTCCTGTTCGTGCGCCCGGAGGCCCAGACGCGCGGCCTCGGCCGTGAGCTGCTCGAACGGTGCCTGCTCGGCAGCGACCCAGCGTGCGACGTGCATCGGCTCGATCCAGCCCGATCTCGGCGGCCCTGTACGCCGCGTACGGCATGGTGCCGCGGGTACCGATGTACACCTTCCTCGGCCGGCCGAGCGCGAGCTGCCGGCGCTGCCCGCAGGGGATGCGAGTTCGGTCCAATCGGTGTCGAGCAGACGGCGCCACTCGACCTTGAGGTGGTCGGCTTCACGCCGCGCGGTCGACCATTCGCGCTGGCTGACCTGGGATCGTCGCCTGTTCGGCCTGTACGAGCGCGGCGCGCCGGTCGGCTACGGCTACGCTCAGCAGTCGGGCCGGCTGGGACCGGTCGTCGTGCAGCGGCCCGAGCTGATGCTGCCGTTGATCGGCCAGCTGATGCGCGAGATCGAGCCGCTCGAGCGCGTGGATGCTCCACGTGCCCGGAGCCAGCCGCAGAACCGTTCGCAGGCGCTGCTCAACGCCGGGTTGCGCCTCGACGGTCCGCCGATCATCTACTGCGCCTCCGACACCACCATCGACCACAGTCGCTACCTGCCGGCAACGTACGCCCTGCCCTGACCGCGGTGCGCCAGATACGGCGCCCGACCTAGACTGACGCTGCCCGAGTAGCTGAGGTTTCCGCCTGATGTCCGATCTCCCCGATCCCCGCCTCGCCGCCGCCGCTCGGCAGGACCGCGCGCACTCGAGCCCGACTGGCACTTGAGCGAGCCGCGCCGCGGCCGAACCGTTCATCGACGCTGATCGCGCTGCTTCCTGGTCGCGATCCTGGGCGGCGGCGCGCTCTTCGTCTCCGGCTTCGCGCTCGGTCGGCTGGCCGGCGCCACGCCGGGCACGACCGACGCGCGGCAGGACCTGTTCCGGCCGTTCTGGGACGCCTACAACGACGTCAGCACCAACTACGTCGGCGAGATCGATCCAGCACCTCCTTGTCGAGGGTGCGATCAAGGGCATCTTCGAGGCGCTGGGCGACCCGTACTCGGCCTACCTGACCGAGGAGGAGTACCGCGCCGAGCCTGGGCGGCCTGTCGGGCGAGTTCGAAGGCGTCGGCGTCGAAATGGCCACGCGCGACCCGACGGCGACGCCGTGCGCACACGATCTCGGACACCTGCCGGTTGATCGATCACGCGTGTCATCCGCGGCTCTCCCGCGCTCGGCGCCGGGGTCTGCGCGAGGGCGACTGTCGTGCTCGCGGTCGACGGCGGAGCACGCTCGGCTCGAGCCTCGAGGTGGTTGTGCCGACCATCCGCGGGCCGAAGGGCAGCACGGTCGTGCTGACCATCGAGCGCGGCGCCGAACTGCTCGATGTGCCGGTCGACGCGCGACGTCATCCAGCGCGAGGACGTGCGCAGTGAAGTGCTCGCCGACGGTCGCGTCGGATACCTGAAGGTGCTCGGCTTCAGCTCCGGCTCGGCCGGTGACCTGCACGACCTGCTGCACACGCTGATCGTCGAGGACGGCGTCGAGGCGATCGTGCTCGACCTGCGCGACGACCCGGGCGGCTACGTGGACGCGGCCCAGAAGATCGCCAGCGAGTTCATCGGCAGCGGGCCGCTGTACTGGGAGCAGAGCGCGACAGGCGATCCGGTGCCGCAACAGCCACAACCGGGGGGCGTGGCGACCGATCCGGCGCTGCCGATGGTGGTCCTCGTCAACGGCGGCTCGGCCAGCGCCAGCGAGATCGTCGCCGCCGCACTGCAGGGCAACGGCCGAGCGCGGCTGGTCGGCGTCACGACCTTCGGCAAGGGCACCATCCAGGAGTTCAAGGAGCTGCCCGGCGCGGGCGGCTATCGGCTGTCGGTGCGCAAGTGGCTGACGCCCGACCAGACCTGGATCCACGGTGTCGGCCTGACACCGGACGTGGTCGTCGAGGCTCCGGCCGAGCCGCAGCCCGGGACCGACCCGGTGCTCGATCGGGCGCTCGAGGTGCTGCTCGAGATGCTCGCCGCGCCGCCGTCCGTGCCCGGCCCGTCACCCAGCGCCACCTGACTCGACCCAGGAAGCGCTTGCGGGCGCGATCGGGGTCGGGTAATGTCTGCGCGAACGAAAGGAGGTGATGTGCAGTGTCAGATCATTTGTGCTGCACCACCTCTCGGGAGATGCTCGCCTGAGCTGACCCGGGAAGTGGTGGACGCAGCCACGTTGACGCCGGCCCGCCTTGGGCCGGCGTTCGTGTGTCCGCGACAATTCACTTCCGACCAGCTCGAGGCACCAGCGATGGCCGAGACCATGGCGCTCAACCGCAAGGCGCGCCACGACTACCTGATAACCGATACGTTCGAGGCCGGCCTGGTGCTGACCGGGACCGAGATCAAGAGCATCCGTGCCGGCAAGGCCAACCTGTCCGACGCCTACGCGCGCGTGGAGAAAGGCGAGGCGTGGCTGGTCGGTGCCCACATCGCGCCGTACGAGGCCGGCAACCGCTACAACCACGAACCCCGGCGTGACCGCAAGCTTGCTGCTCCATCGATCGCAGATCGACGAGTTGATGGGCCGCGCCGCAGGCGAAGGGGCTGACTGTCGTGCCGCTGCGCCTGTACATCAGCCGAGGCCGGGCCAAGGTCGAGCTCGGGTCTGGGGCGCGGCAAGCAGCTCCACGACCGGCGGCGAGACATCGCCGAGCGCCAGTCGCGGCGCGACGTGGAGCGCGAGCTGGCCGACGCCCAGCGCGGCCGCCGCTAACCCAGGGTGGGCCTCCGTCCGACGAGTAGTCACCCGGTGACTGAACGGTCCGACGTGAATGCTGTCGGTCGGTGATCGACGACAAGTGGTCGTGCTGGCCGCGCTGGTTTGCCCGTGGTGGCTCAGCTGACGGTTAAGGGTGCTTGCTGGCGGCTCTGGTAGCTGTCCGCGACCCGTCGACGATCCGTTCACTCACCGGCTTGCATTGCGGTCTGGATGGCGAAGCTTCAGAGGCGCCCAAGTTGGGCCTCTTCCCGAACAGGCGTTCTAGGGGTAGACTTAGCGGTCTGGGGATGAGTGGTTTCGACAGGGCCGGATCCCCGGAGAACGCGAGCCGAGGTGCCGTCGGGCCTCGTAAAACTGACGGCAAAAAGAAGTAACTGGCAACCGCCAGCCTGCTCTCGCCCTCGCCGCCTAAGGCGGTAAGGTGAGCGTGGAAGCAGCCCCCTCCCCGCGGGTTGTGGAAGCGTCATTCAGCGGGGATGCGCGTCGCGGCAAGGTCACGTAGCCGGTAGCAAAGCCCGCAAGGGAACGTGGATGGATCAATCGGGACGCTGCCGATGGCGGCCCGGCAGATTGACGATAAATCATCGGACACGCTCGTAGCTGGTCTCCGGCTGATGGTTCTGGACGGGGAGTTCGACCCTCCCCCATCTCCACCAGATCCCTTCTACCCAGTCCGCCGTGGTTGGCGATGTGGCGCGCGACCATTACCGTTGCGCCTTCACTCACATTGGACCGCAGGGAGAAGCGCCATGGCTGTCGATGACAAGGGCACCAGGGAAGATCCGTGGGTGCTCAAGACACCACCGGGCACGTCCGAGTACACGATGTACCTCGATGAGGCGGCCGATCCGCCGGCCATCATCTGCCAGGTCGGCAGCACGCAGCTGAAATACCACCTGCGCGCGATCGAG
The DNA here is from genome assembly GCA_963704145.1 of uncultured Chloroflexia bacterium. Lineage (GTDB taxonomy): Bacteria > Chloroflexota > Limnocylindria > Limnocylindrales > CSP1-4 > JALYGJ01. The sequence goes on along the minus strand of CAVPHB010000006.1, from coordinate 119,735 downwards.
GATCTGCACGCGATGCTCAAGGCCCACGGCGACTGGATGGCACTCGGTGGCGCCGATGAGCAGAAGGAAGCGCCGCAGGGAACAGTCGAGGCGTGGGGCCGCGCCGCCGACAATCCGGTCGGCGGCTGGTACGGGCTCAAGAAGGGCCTGCGTGGCCGGTTCGGGGTCTACATGCCGCCGCTGTTGGAGGCACTCGGCCTGGCCGAGGTCACCCACGAAGCCAAGAACAACAAGATGCGGGCCATCTGATCTCTGCCTGCGCCGCCCCTGACGATGATCGAGTCTGGGCCGGCCAAAAGGCCGGGCGCTACGCGGGCGGCGGTGTCGGCCCGGATGGGCGGTATGCGCTGGCCGGGATGGTCGTTCCGTCGGGCGGATCACCCGGATAGCGGCCGACCTGGGTGATGCCGGTGATCGTGCGGTAGTTCGACTGGAAGGTGTCCTGGTGGATGATCACTCCGCTTGCGTCGCGCACGGTGCGGATCACCGTTGACTCGAAACCGTCAACCTGGAACTCGATCCGCCGCTTGACGCCGGGCGCCAGCTGATCGGTGTACTGGACCGTGTCGAGAGCCTCCTTGGCGTTCTCGATCACAGGCTCCGACAACTCAACCGTGCGGCCGTCATCGACGCCCCACAGTTGGAAAGTCACAAGACCGGGGCCGTTGATGCCGCGGATCAGGACCGGGTACGGATTGTCGTTGACGAACGACATCGTCTGGCGGCTGTTGGCGCTGGCGATCCACACCGTGGCGTCCAGGCCGACCGGATAGCGGCTGATGTAGTAGGCGTGATTGCGTCGCGCCCGGATGTCGAGGCCCGCACGCATCGCGGCGTTGAACAGGGTCGTCGAGCACGAGCACATGCCGCCGCCCAGCACGCCGTCGAGGACGGTTCGGTTGTGGATGATCGCCGCGCCGGTGGTGTACGGCGGACTGGTGATCGGCCCGATCACGCCGAGGAAATCGAACAGGGCGCCGGGCTCGACGACGTAGCCGTCAATTATCGAGGTTGGGATCGAGATGTTGACACCCTCGCCGTTGAGCGGGCTGGGGATGAAGCTCGTCGTCCACTCCGAGATCTTTGTCACGCGCGGAGCGAGCGCCTGCGCAGCCGCCGTCGTGAATGCGGGCGTGACCGGCAGCAACGCCAGCGTGGCCTCGCTCGCCGGGCCGCCGGCGGCGCGCGTCTCAAGGGCAGCCATGAGGTTGTGCGTGGTTGTCTCGACTTCGACCGCACGGCCGTCCGCGCCGGGCACGACGCTCACATCGCCGCTGACAAAGGCGAAGCTCGCGTTCTTCGGCGCGACATCTGTTTCCAGCGCGTAGTTGCCGACGAATTGGGCGACCGGGTCGCGTTCGATGACCAACTGCCAGTTCCCGCCGGTGGCCGACTCCTCGAGGCGGACCCACCCGCGCAGCACGTCCGATGTAATCGTGGTTGACAGCTCGGCGCCGGCGACGCGGAGGTCGCTGCCCATCACGCGTTCGGCCAGGTCGGCCGCAGCCTGCGCCTCGGCGGTGGTCACCGCGGGCGGTACGGCGGTGGTCGTGATCGCCATCCGGGCATCCGCGGGCGAGGTGTTGTTGACTGCCGCGATCGCCGCGGCCACGACGGACTCGGCGTCCACCGTGCGCCCTTCGAGCGACGGGCTGACCACGTAGCGGCCAAGTTCGCGGCTGAGCGTTGCGCGAACCGGGTCCGACTGCGCTCCATAGGCAATGGCCGCCACCTGGCTGACGAGCTGCTCGCTGTCCCAGGTTACCGCCGGCGGGACGGATACGCCGTTGAGCAGGATGCGCAGTTGCTCCTGGAGCTGCTCGATGAAGTTCGAGCCGCGGCCGATTGAGAATGCCTGGTCGAGCATCAGGTCGAGATCGTGGTCGCGTCCGAAAAGCTCGTACGGGACCGTCTGGTCGACGCCGTCGACGTCGATCACCAGCCGGCCGGCTGAGAGGTTGGGCAGCGACTCGCGCAGCGTCACGGCGGCAGCCGCCCGGCTGAGCCCGGCCAGCGACACGCCGCTGACATCGACCCCGGGCAGTACCCGCCCGTCGTGCAGCCGGGCGTAGCCGACGGCAAACGAGGCGCCGAAGACGACGATGGCGAGAAGCGTCAGCAGGAATGTGAAACCAGCCCGGCGCCACGCCACGCGCGGCGTGCCGGCCGACGAGTAGCCGATCGCGAAGGGATCGGTTCGAGAGGTCATGAGGGCCGAATGCTAGCAGTCACAGTCGACCGGAGCCGGTGGCCGATCGTCCGGGGGGCGCTGGGAACTCCCCTGCCCTGAGGCCGACGAGGGTCCCGGGCGGTCTCTCCAGCTACGTTGGACGGCGCAGAATGACCACGCGCCGCTGCGGCTCCTCGCCGATCGACTGGGTGGCGACGTCGGGGTGCGCCCGCAGGGCGAGATGGATCCAGCGTCGTTCGAGAGCCGGCATGGGCTCAAGCTGGAGCATCTTACCGCTCTCCTTGACATGCTCGGCGGCGCGCGTGGCAATCTCGCGCAGCTGCCGTTCGCGGCGGCCGCGGTAGTCCTCCACGTCGACCAGCACCCGCGTCCAGGTGCCGAGCTTGCGTGACAGCATCAGGTTGACCAGGTGCTGCAGGGCTGACAGCCGTTCGCCCTTGCGCCCGATCAGCGCGCCGAGCGCCTCCTTCTCGCCGTCTCCGCCGCGGACATCGAGCTTCGACGTGTCACCCGATTCGACGGTCACCTTGACGTCAAGGCCGATATGCCCGAGCAGCTGCTCGAGGATCTCACGCCCGGCCTCGAGCGCTTCTGGGCTCGCCTCGGCCGCCTGGATCTCCTCCCGCTCGATCGACAGGCTGGCGCGCGACGCGCGCACCTCTTCCTGCTCACTGTCGGAGAGTTGGCCGCTCGGCTCGTGCCCGGGGGGGCGCGGGCCGCGGTCGGGTCTTGGGCCACGCTCGGGCCGCGGGCCGCGGTCGGGTCTTGGGCCACGCTCGGGGCGCGGGCCGCGCTCCACTGGCGCCGAGCTGACCTGGGCCACCTCTTGCGCCGCGGGCTGCTCCGCGGGTTGCTCCGCGGGTTGCGGAGCGCTGTCGCGCCGAGGCTCAGGTCCGCGCCGGGCTGATGGGCGCCCGCGGCCGCGATCTTCGCGCTCCGGCCGGTCGCCATAGCTCTCGCGCGGCGATGGCGCCGGCAGCGGCGTGGCGGAAGCAGCTTCGCGGCGTGGCGCAGCGCCACCGAGAGCGGAGCGCGGCGCGGCGATGATGCGCGCCGGTTCGGCGCCCATCCCCAGCACGCCGCGGCTGCCCGGGGTCAGGATTTCGAAGTCGAGCTCCTCGAGCCCGCCCGCGCCGAACTCTTCGCGCGCAGCGCGCAGCGCCTCCTCGACGGTCTTGCCGGTGAATTCCTGGTACTCGCTCATCGCCGTCTCCCTCGTCGGCTGGTCCGTCCCCGGGCCGGCCGAATCGTCCCAGCCGCCCGCTCGGTCGAGCTACGGCTGGTATCTGTGGTGGTGCGGCCTGCGCCGCTTTCAACTCGTTGAATGGGTGGCATGCTGACCGCGAAACGCGGCTGATGGTTCACCGCAAAGCCGGGCGTCCAGCCGAACAGCGGGAAGAGCGACCCCCAGCCGGCGATGAGGTACTGCTGCACGATCGCATAGGCCGTGAACACGATCCAGTAGAGGAAAAGCCCGGACGGCAGGATCGCGCCATAGATGATCGAGAAGAGAGGCAGGATCAGGAAGATCCGCTGCTGGGCTGAGGCCTGCGGGTCGCTCGTGCGCGGGGTCATCATGCGCGTCTGGACGAGCTGCAGGAATGCCGCGATCAGGGCCAGGCCGCTGATCCCGAAGTTGATGACGGGCAGCGTGAAGATCGTCGACGGCAGGTGCGCGTCGAGATTGCCCAGCCAGCCGATCGTCGGATTGATGCACGGTCCAGTCGCCTGGCAGACGATGTTCAGCACCGGCTGACCCAGGAATTGCAGTGCCGAGCTGATGTCGGACGCCGCCAACCCAGTGTTGATGACCGTGTAGATCGGGATCAACAGGCCCAGCTGAAGCAACCCGGGCAGGCAGCCAGCGGCAGGGTTGATGCCTCGCTCGCGGTACAGCCGCATGGTCTCTTCGCTGATCTTGGCCCGGTTGCCCTTGAACTTCACCTGGACGGCCTTGATCTCCGGTTGCAGCATCTGCATCCGCCGCTGCGAGACGATCTGGGCGCGCGAGACCGGGAGGAGGATGGTCTTGAGCAGCAGTGTCAGCAGGATGATGGCGATGCCGATGTCGCCAGTCAGCGTGTAGAACGCGGCCAGACCAAGGAAGAGTGTCTGGAAGATGGGGTTGAACAGCCAGGACAACAGGTCAACCGGGTTGCCGCTCAGCACTGCCGGGCACAGCGGCTGGGGTGCCGGGCTCGCGCCGGGGGCAAGTGGTGTCGCCGACGGATCGGGCGACGGCAGCGGGCACGGCGGCTGACTGGCAGCCGGTGCGGGGGACGCAGACGGTGAAGCAGCCGTTGAAGGTGACGGCGCCGTTGACGCTCCGGGCGCCACCGATGCAGCTGCTGAAGCCGCGGGTGACGCGGCGCCGACGGGTAGCGTCCCGAACAGCACCACGGCCAGCGCGGCCAGGGCGAGCAGGCCCACGAAGAACCTGGGCGCCGAGCGCGTGGCGCGCCGAGTGATGGGCATCGGTTCAGCGGACAGGGTCGTAGCCTCCGGGGTGCCAGGGGTGACAGCGAGCGATGCGCCGGGTGCCCATCCAGGAGCCCTTGAGCAGTCCGTATTTCTCGATCGCCTGTTCGGTGTAGCGCGAGCAGGTCGGTTCGTAGCGACAGCTCGACGGCAGCCAGAAGAAGACGGCCCGGTAGAGATGGATCAGTGCCACCCCGATCGTCTTCAAATGTCGCTCGTGGCCGTGGTCATCGATTCCTCGGTCTTCATCGTTCCGGCCGCTGCCAACAGCGCGCCCAGCGCCTGCCTGAGCTCCGCCTGAGTGACTGCTGCGGCAGGCGCTCGACAGATCAACAGGATGTCCCAGCCGCGCGCGATGCTGCCGTCCAGCTCGCGCAGGATCGTGCGCAGTCGTCGGCGCATGCCGATTGCGGACGACGGCGCCGCCGATGCGCCGGCCGGTCGAGATGCCATAGCGCGTCTGGTCAAGTTCATTCCTGCGATAGCGCAGCAGCAGCAACGGGTGCGTCCGGCCGCGACTGTGGGCCTGCAGTGCCTGAAAGTCGACCGCCGAGCGGAGCATGTCGAGTGAGGCCATCGCGACCGAAAGCTATCGTCGTCGTCAGCGGTCAGCTTCTTGCGCCCCTTTGCTCGGCGCGAGGCCAGTATGCGGCGGCCCCCTTTGGTGCTCATCCGCGCGCGGAAACCATGTTCCTTGGCGCGATGCCGCTTCTTGGGCTGGAAGGTTTGTTTGGTCATGACTCCCGAGACTTCCTGGCGCCGGTCGGTCAGGACGGCCGGCGAACCGACCGATCTGTGGTAGGTAATCGACACGCGCCCGAGTTGGGCCGACGCGTATCCACGATCGAGTGCCAAGCGCCGCAGCACGTCGACTTCGCGCCGCGGATTATATCCGCCAGCGACCGACTGGTACGGAACCAATAATGCAAGCACGGCTGGAGACACTGATGACCGACCAAAGGGCTGAACCAGGGGAGCCGAACACGGGCGCCTACCGGCCGTTCTTGCCGATCGGCAGTGCGACGCGCGACGACTTCGGGCGGATCGACATGCGTGTCGGGCGGATCGTGGCCGTCGAACCTTTCCCCGCCGCGCGCGAGCCGGCGTACCGGCTGATGCTCGATTTCGGGCCCGGCGGAACGCGCCGATCGTCCGCTCAGCTGCCGCCCACCTATCCGGATCCTGTCCAGCTCATCGGCCGGCTGGTCATCGCCGTGGTCAACTTCGCGCCACGCAACATCGCCGGCTTCCAGAGCGAGGTGCTCGTCCTCGGCGCACTGCCCGACGATGGATCGATACCTCTGCTGGGAGTCGAGCGATGGCGCCGCACCGGGTGATCCGATCGGCTGAGCCCATACTCCCAGGGAGTATGCAGGATTGTGGTTGCGGGGGGCGGCGGGGCGGTGCTAGTGTTGCTCGCCCGAGACTCGCACAGGGCTCGAGGGGAGGAGGTCAGGACCGTGGTCGGTCGGCTCGCCGGGAACATCGCCGGGCCTTCCGCGGGGGGTACTCCAGTTGTCCGACAGGTATCGCCGTGCACCTGCAGTGGCCGCTCCGCCACAGCAACTAGTAGAGGGTCGGGTCAGGTATTGATGGACGCGAAGCAGGTCTGGCGCGCAGCGCTGGGCGAGTTACAGGTTTCGCTTTCGCCTGCCAACTTCGAAACCTGGCTCAAGGAAACCGCCCTCGTCGCCGTCGACGACAACCGCTTCCGCGTCGCGGTGCCGAATGGTTTCGCCAAGGACTGGCTCGAGACCCGCTACCGCTCGCTGATCAGCCAGACGCTCGCCCGCGTCGTCGGCTACAGCGTTCAGGTCGACTTCGAGGTGCGCGAGGGGTTGACCGTGCGCCGGCCGACGAGACCGACCGGGCTGCCCACGCCGCAGATAGCGCGGCGACGCCGGTTGTCCAATCGGCGCAGCATGTGCGTCTGGAGCCCGGCCGGGTGGGTGGGCCAGAGGGTGCGAGCGCCAGCCTCAACCCGCGTTACACCTTCCGCAACTTCATCGTCGGCTCGGCCAATCGTCTGGCCCACGCGGCCAGCCTGTCGGTCGCCGAGCGACCCGGCCACGCCTACAACCCGCTCTTCCTGTACGGCGGAGTTGGCCTCGGCAAGACGCACCTGATGCACGCCATCGGCAACCAAGTGCTGGCCCGCTTCCCGCGCAAGCGGGTCGTCTACGCCACGAGCGAGAAGTTCACCAACGAGTTCATCACGAGCATCCAACAGGGCAAGATCGACGACTTCCGCAACCGCTATCGGCGCATCGACCTGCTGCTCATCGACGACATCCAGTTCATCGCCGACAAGGAACGCACGCAGGAAGAGTTCTTCCACACCTTCAATGCCATCCACGAGGACGGCAAGCAGATCGTGCTCTCGTCCGATCGTCCGCCCAAGCTCATCGTCACGCTCGAGGAGCGTCTGCGCAGCCGCTTCGAGTGGGGGCTGATCGCCGATCTGACCGCGCCCGATCTCGAGACGCGCATCGCCATCCTGCGCGCCAAGGCGGAGGAGCAGTCGGTCCACATCGGCGCCGACGTGCTCGAGTTCATCGCGCGCAAGGTGATCAGCAACATCCGCGAGCTGGAGGGTGCGCTCAACCGGATCGTCGCCTACGCCAACATGGGCGGTATGCCGCTGAGCATCGAGCTCGCCCAGGCCGTCCTATCGAACGTGCTCTACAACCCCAAGCGCCGGCTGGTCACGCCAGAGCGCATCGTCCAGGCCGTGTCGGACTACTACAGCGTCGAGCTCGACGCGCTCAAGGGCCAGAAGCGCGACCGGGCCATCGTCACGCCGCGCCAGATCGCGATGTACCTGATGCGCGCCGAGACGGACGTGTCGCTGCTGCGCATCGGCCAGGAGCTGGGCGGCCGCGATCACTCGACCGTGCTCCACGCATGCGACAAGATCGACAACGAAACTCAGGAGAACGAGGAGATGCGGCGCGACCTGGCGGCGGTGCGCGAGCTGATCTACTCGGACTGACGGTTTCATCCGTGGCGGCCGGGACACCGCTGCGCGCAGCGCCGGGCGTGGGTGTTGAGCCCGTCTGTTGTGGACGAGGCCGTTCGGCGCGTGGATATCACTGCCCCACCGCTGAGGGCCCAACAGGGCCACTGGGGAGAGGTGGTGCAAGGCAGCCGAGTCTCGGTGGACGGACAGGGTTGGGCTTTCCATGGCCCATCCACAATTGCGCCGTCGCCGTCCACCGGCCGGGGAGTGGCGGGGGCAGAATCTGAGCGCGTTTGGGCGGCTATCCCCGTCGTCCACACCATGATGATGACTACGAGATGAGAAGATAAGAAAAGACACCCACAATCAGCGGTGAAGCGCGGTGAACCCGGGACGGGTCGACCACAACGGCCCAACTTTGAAGGGAGCTTGAGGAAAGTGAAGCTTTCCGTGATGCAGGAAAACCTGGCGCGCGGCCTGCAGGTGGTCAGTCGCGCGGTGAGCAGCCGCAACACACTGCCGGTGCTGGCCAACGTGCTCCTGCGCACGGAAGACGCCGGGCTCAAGTTGACCGCCACCAACCTCGAGATCGGCATCACCGCCTGGGTCGCCGGTCGGATCGACGGCGAAGGGGCCCTGACCGTACCGGCCCGGCTGTTCAACGATCTGGTCGCCGGCCTGCCGGCCGGGGAACGGATCGATCTCGAGGTGGATGGTGCGTCCACACTGCGTATCAAGGCCGGTCGCTACCAGACCCAGCTGCGCGGCATTGACGCCGAGGAGTTCCCGGTCATCCCATCGCCGGGTGAGCGACCGACCACGCGGGTCAGCCAGAAGGAATTGCGGCGCGCACTATCCGAGGTCGTGTTCGCGGCGGCCAGCGACGAGGCCCGGCCGATCCTGACCGGCGTCCTGACGCGCCTGTCGGGCGACCGGCTGACGCTCGCGGCAGCAGACAACTACCGCATCGCGGTGCGTGGCCTGGCCATCCTCGACCCGGTCGAGGACACCAGCCTGGTCGTGCCCGGTCGCTCATACGCGGAGCTGATGCGCGTGCTGGTCGACACCGATGATCCGGTCGACATCATGCTCGCCAGCTCCAAGAGCCAGGTCCTCTTCCACGTCAACGACATCGACATCGTCAGCCGGCTGATCGACGGCCAGTTCCCGAACTACCAGCAGGTCCTGCCGACCTCGCACTCGACGCGCGCGGTGGTCGATCGGGACGATCTGCTCAAGGCCGTCCGCCTCTCGGCGCTGATCGCCAGTTCGGCGGCCAACGTGATTCGGCTGCGCCTGGGCGACGACGGCTCGAACACGATCAACATCGCCGCGGCCGCCGACGTGGGTGAGGCCCAGGGCGAGGTCGAAGCCCAGATCGAGGGCGAAGCCGTCCAGGTCGCGTTCAACGCGCGCTATCTCCAGGAGGCGCTCCAGAATCTCGACCAGGAGCAGATCGCGCTGGAGTTCTCGGGGCCGCTGTCACCGGGCGTCATCCGACCGACCAGTGACGAGGACTATGTTCACGTCATCATGCCGGTCCGCACGCCGTCCTGATCCGGGCCGGCCGGCGCGCCTCAGCCGGGCTCATACCGTGCCGAGTTGATGGGGCCGACCAGAGATGCACGTAGAGCATCTGCAGCTCACGTCGTTCCGAACCTATGAGCGCCTCGATGTCCACTTTCCGGCCGGTCCGCAGGTCGTGGTCGGGCCCAACGCGACGGGCAAGACGAACCTGCTCGAGAGCCTCGTCGTTCTGGGCACCGCCCGGTCGCATCGGGCCTCGGTCGACGGCGAGTTGATCAGCTGGGGGGCCGAATTTGCGCGGCTCGAAGTGGGTGTTGACTCGACCATCGTCGAGATCGTCATTGCCCGCACGGCGAGCGGCGGCGGGCGCAAGCGCGTTCGGGTCAACGGCGTGGCGCGCCGGCCGACGGCGCTGACCAGCGCGCTGCCGGTGGTGCTGTTCGCGCCGGAGGACATGCTGCTCATCGTCGGATCGCCCACATTGCGCCGCCAGGCGATCGACACACTGGTCGCACAGAGCGTGCCACCCGCCGCCGTGACAATGACCAACTACGCCCGCGCTCTGACCCAGCGCAACAACCTGCTGCGCGCCATCCGCGATGGCTCGGCGAGCGCCGCCGAGCTGCGTTTCTGGGACGAGGTGGTGATCGACGACGGCGCGCGCATCGTCGACTGGCGCCACGCCGCGCTGAGCGGCTTGGCCGAGCCGCTGGCCGGCGCGCACGCCGAGATTGCGCCGACCGAGGAGCCGCTCGAGCTGCGTTACCGGAGCAACTCCCCTGCCAGCGGCTCGGAGACGACGCGTGACGCGTTGCGCCGACGACTGGCCGAGACGGCCGGCAAGGAGCAGTGGAATGGGGCCACGCTCGTCGGGCCGCATCGCGACGACATCGACTTTGCCAGCGGCAGCCTCGACCTCGCCGCTTTCGCCTCGCGCGGCCAACAGCGGACCGCGATCCTGGCCTTCAAGCTGGCTCAGCTCGAGCTGCTCCGCTCGGTCTACGGCCAGTCGCCGTTGCTGCTGCTCGACGATGTGTTCAGCGAGCTCGACCCGCAGCGCCGGGCGCACCTCGTGCGCCGCATCGGTGAACTACCGCAGGCCTTCGTCACCACGACGACCACCGACGACCTGGATCCCGCGCTCGTCGCCGCAGCCACCGTGTGGCAGGTCAGCCCCGGCCGACTTGAGCTGCTGGGCGTGGGTGGTGGCGCACGATGAGCGGACGGCGGCCCATGAAGCGGCTGAGCGAGCTGCTGGGTCGCCGTGGCGGCCGATCTCGGGATCGAGGAGGAGCTGCGCCTGGCACGCCAGATGGCAGCCTGGCGGCGGCTGGTCGAGGAACTCGTGCCGGCCGCCGCCAGAACGTCGCAGCTGCTGTCGATCCAGCCGCCGGCTCTCGTCGTCAGTGCCACGACACCGCGCATCGGCCAGGAGCTGCGCCTGCGTCAGGCCGACCTGCTGAGCGCCTTCGCACAGGCGCCTGAGGGCGAGCGGCTGCTCGAGCTGCGCGTAGTGGTGCGTCCGCCGGACCCTCCGCCGGCGCGGCGGTAGACTGGCCGCCCATGTCTTCGCGGCTCGCCCTCAAGTACGGGCTGGTGTCCGAAGAGGACCGTCTGTCCAACTCGTCGGACGCCCTGGTGGTGACCGAGCCGACCACCGGCTCCAAGGCACGCACCAAGGGCAGCCTGTATCTGCTCACCAACTCGCGCACGCTGGGTGGCCGCACGCGCGAGGCCTGTCGCCTCGTTGCCGACACCATCCGACGCGAGTACTACTACGACGAATCGGCGGGCATCGCGATCGTGCTCGAGAAGGCCGTCCGAGCGGCCAACCGGCGCCTCCGCCATGCCCGAGAAGGGGCCGGCCTGGCGCCTGGATCAATCGGCATCGCGGTCGCCGTTGCACGCGCCAACGAGCTCTATGTCGCCACCTGCGGTGAGGCCGACAGCTTTCTGATCCGCTCCGCGCGGCTGCTCATGCCCGAGCACGAATCAGGCGACGGGCTGCCCGCCGCCGACGGGCTGCGAATCGACGTCTGGCGGGGCGAGTTCGCAGTCGGCGACTCGCTCGTGCTGTGCTCGCGCAACCTGGTCGAGGTGGTCGGCACCGAAGAGCTGAAGAACGCCGTGGTGACGCTCCACCCGCAATCGGCAGTCGAACACCTTCACCACCTGTTCGTGACCGCGGGCGGCGACGGTTCGGACGCCGTGCTGGCGATCGAGGCGACAGAGGCTTCGTCCACCCGGATTGAGCACCGGTTGGTGCCCGTCAGCCCGTCCGAGCCACTTGCCGGCGCACCGCTCAGCTCGCCCATCCCGCTCGCCGACCACCTGGCCGGCGCGGCGTCCGCCGTCCAGGGCCGCGCCATTGCCGCCCGCGGCGCGCTGCGCGAGGGGATCGTCGGCGCGGTCAATCGCGTGCTCGACCTCATGCCGCGCCGGCGCACCCCGTATCGGCGCATAGCACCGGCCGCCAGCCGGCGCGAGAACCAGCGCCGTGCGGCGATCGCCGTCCTTGCCTTCATTGGCGTCATCGCCGTGCTCGGCACGGCACTGTGGTACTGGAATCCGTTTCGAGCCGAGACGCCGATCGCACAGGTGACGCAGGGCGAGGCGGCCCTCGCTGCCGCCGACCAGAAGGCGGCGCAGGTCTTCGGACCGGCCGATCTACTGCATGCCGACCCATCGGCCGCCCTGGACCTGCTACAGGAGGCGTGGGACGATCTGGATCGGGCATCGACGGCCGAAGTCGACCAGCAAGCCATCGACCGCCTCCGCGGACGGATCACGGCCGGGCTCGACGACCTGTACGGGACCGTACCGGTCGCCGGCACGCCGATCTACGCCGCGCCGGCGGGCGTCGAGATCAGCGGGCTGGTGCGCGGGCCGGATGAGGCCGCATACGCCATCGTCGGCCAGATAGTGGTGCGCGTCGACCCCGGCGGCGGCGGTGTCGCGACAGTCGTTCAAGAGGGTGATGGAGCCGGCCAGGGCATCGGCGTGCCGCGCATGCTTGCCCGCGCTGGGCCTGATCTGCTGATCGTCGACACGCGCGGCGCCCTGTGGCGCTGGCGCCCGTCGGACTCGCTCGGCGGCGGCACGCTGGGTCAGGTGCGCGTGAGCGGCGAGCAGGTCTGGAACGATAACGTGGTTGACCTTGAGACGTTCGTCATCAACCCCGATCAGGGGCTGTACCGGCTGTATCTGCCCTTCCCGGCGACAAGCCAGGTCCTGCGCTACGACCCGACCGCCGATGGCAGTGGCTTCTCCGCCCCGACGCCCTACTTCGTGGGCGAGGACGAGGACGTGGGCGCCTTCCGCCAACTGCACATCGATGGCGATCTGTACGCCGTGACGAGCGCCAACCTGGTGCGCTACTTCAACGGCCGCGAGACGGGCTTCTCGCTCGACGCTCCGCCCGACGACGGCGACCTGCGCGCTGGCCACGACTACGCCCTGATGGCGGCGACCGGGACGCGCGGCGTGGGCCGGCTGTTCGTGTGGGACCAGCTCCACGGGCGGGTGCTGGCCTACGACAAGACCGAGGGCACCTTCATCGAGCAGTTCGTGGCCGGCGCGGGGGCGCCACCGTTGGCTGAGCTGCGCGGGATGTACCTGGTCGATCGTGGTCTGGCTCAGCCGCCGATCCTCGTTTGGGCGCGCTCGGAGGGACTGTTCCAGGTCGAGCTCAGCGCTGTGCACGAGCCGGAGCCTTCGCCGACGCCTGCGCCGTCGCCCACGGCGACGCCGCCGTCCGCGAGCGCCACGCCGGCGGGCCCGACGACAGAGCCGACCCGCCGTCCGCGACGCACGCCGCGCATCACCGTCACGCCGACCCCGTGACGGGCGACCTGACCGGCCGGCAGCCGGTCTAGAATTCGCCCATGTCCGGCGGGGGTGGCCCGAATGGCAGCCTCAACGGCGGCCTGAACGAGATGGTCGTCGAGAGCGTCCGTGTCCACATGCTGTCGTCGCAGCACGTGGTCATCCTGCGCGACACTGGGCGCGACCGCTACCTGCCCATCTGGATCGGGCCGTGGGAGGCCAACGCCATCGCCATGCGCCTGCAGGGCGTGACCCCCGAGCGGCCGATGACCCACGACCTGTTCTCGCTGGCGTTGAGCGAGTTGGGTGCGACGGTCAAGCAGATCATCGTGTCGGACCTGGCCGAGGACACATTTCGCGCCCAGCTGCAGCTCCAGATCGACGGCCGCGAACTCAGCCTCGACGCACGGCCAAGCGACGCAATCGCCCTCGCCGTGCGCGCCGGCGTGCCAATCTTCGCCACCAACGCGGTGCTCGACCGCGCGGCCGTCGGACCCGCCGGCGCAGACGAGGAGAAGCTGTCCGTCTTCCGCGACTTCGTCAACTCGCTCAACGTCGAGCTGCCCGAAGAGCCCGAGGAGGGCCGCCGGCTCGACTAGGTCGCCGGCGTCAGCCGCCGCCCAGCACCGCCACGCCGCCCTCGAGCGCGGCGCGGCGGTTGAACCACAGTCGCAGCCGCAGCCGCCAGAAGTCGCGCACCGCGCGCAGCACGACCTTTGGATTGGCGCCGGAGGCCGCACCGGCCGTGCGCGGGTAATGGGGCACGCCCGTCTCGGCCAGCTGGCGGCCGCGCTGGCCGAGCTTGATGAGCAGCTCAGCGGACAGGAAGGCGCCACCCGATTCGAGCCGGATGCCCTCCAGTGCCGAGCGCCGGAAAAGCTTGCAGGCACAGTCCGGGTCGCGCACCCGGAGGCCGAAGAAGACGCGCAGCGCGAGGCGATAGGAACGCGCGTAGGCGAGGCGAATGAAGGGGTCGGCACGCTTGAGCCGGTAGCCGACAACGACGTCGGGCCGGTCCGCCTGGGCCAGCCGATCGAGCAGCCGTCCGAGGTCGTCGACGCGGAACTGGCGGTCGCCGTCCAGGAAGCAGATCAGCTCGTGGCGCGCGGCGCCGAAGCCGCTGCGCAGTGCCGCGCCGTAGCCCCTGTTCACCGGATGACGGACCACGCGTACCTGCGGATGCTGGGCCGCCAGGCGCTCGGCAATCTGCGGCGTGGCGTCGCGGCTGCCGTCGTCGACGGCGATTATCTCGAAGTCGTCGGCGAGTTGAGGCAGCACCGAGAGGGCCTCGGTGACCAGCGCCTCGATGTTCTCCGCCTCGTTGTGTGCCGGAAAGAAGAACGAGAGCGCGGCTACGCGTGGCCGGACTGCAGACTGGTCGGCGGCGTCGGCCACGGCCGGATTATAGGCGGGCATCGGTGGCCCTCGACAAACGTCGGCCGTCGACCCGGAAGATCCCCGGGACGGGAACGTCGGGCAGCTCCGTCAGCTCGTAGCGCTCCTGGTAGCGCGGCAGGTCGTGCTCGAGCCGGATCAGGAAGACCGGCCGGCGTCCCAGGTACCCGTCAATGACCGACTCGGCATCGCCCAGCTGCTGTTCGCGCGATGTCATCGGGCCGATTGGGCCAAAGCAGGCCGACGCTCCCCGCGCAGCCCGGCCCTCACCACCCCAGGGTCACGCCCCAGTAGACCCCCCAGGCATTGACCAGGATCGAGATGGCCACCAGCGTGACCGTCAGTTTGCGGGCGCCCAGCCGGGCGATGGCCAGGGCCACCAGGATCAGCGCAAAGGGCGCGAAGTCGTTGCTGAAGCGGTAGCCGAACTGCACCCAGCCCTGGCTGAAGTGCATCACGTTGACGAGAGCGATTGAGCCGACGGCCAGGACGGCGCCGAGGACCAGGCGTCGGCGCCATGCCAGCGCGGCGAGCGGGACGGCCAGGACATACGCCGGGCTGGTCAGCAGGATGCTCATCCCGATCGGGTCGGGCCTGATCACCGGGCAGGCAGGGTTGAGCAACTGCAGGCCGCATTCGGGTTGGTAGATAGGCAGCCAGCCGAGCATGATCAGCGCATTGACCGGCACGTGGCCGAGGTCCTCGATGCCCAGCGAGCGGTCGATGGTCAGGCTCGAGCACAGCTCCGGGGGGAACAGGCAATGCTCCGGCGGCAGGTAGCCCAGGTACTCGGTCTGGTACAGCCACTCGTACGCCGGGTTGAAGAACTGGCCGGTGGCGCTCAGGTTGTAGACCATCAGCAGCGCGAAGGGCACAAGCGCGCCCAGGCCGGCCGATACTGCGCGCCGCCGATACGACCCACCACCGCCGACGAAGACAAAGAACGGCGCGCCGAACAGGACCGTCAGGCGTGAGAGCGCGGCAAGGCCGAATACGAAGCCGGCCAGGAACTGGAGCGGGTCGACGAAGTGCCGCAGCCGGCGGTACCAGGCCAGGAAGAGGCTGCTCTCCTCGATCGTGGCGACGACCGCGTTGCGCGACCTGTCGTCCGCCGTGGCGTCACGGCCCAGCCGTGCGACTGCGCCGCGCAGCTGCTCGCGCCGCTCCCCGTCGAGGGCGAGGGTCATGCCCAGGAGCACGAACGTGACGGCCACGACGTGGGCCAGGAACCAGGTCGTCGAGAGCATCGCCGCGTACCAGTGAACGGTGCCGAAGGCGAAGAAGAGCGTGGCCAGAAAGGCCGCCGCGCGGTTGTCCGTCAGCCGGCCGACCATCCGCCAGGCCAGGCCGACGTTGATCGCTCCGAGCAGCGCGCCGAAGAGCTGAGCGTCGGTGGCCAGGCCGAAGATGGCCACCAGCGGCAGCAGCAGCAGCGCCGGCAACGGAGGAAAGGGCAACAGCGCGTAGCTGGGCGCGCCCGGCGCGGAGGGCAGCGGCATGACGTCCTGGAAGTAGCCGTTGACGAATGGGCCCGATACGACCGGCCAGGCGATCTCGATCCGCCCGTGCAGGAATGCATCGGCCTGCCACACGAAGTGGTCGTACCAGCCGATGCGGGCCGGGTTCGAGAAGACGTAGATGCCCAACGCCAGGGTCACAAAGAAGAGCCCCAGCGGAACCGGATCTGTGCGCTCGAGGGCCGACCGCAGGCGACCGACGAGACTCGTGCGGCCGGGGCCCGGCCTGAGTGTCGGCGGGAGGGGCGTTGCTATACTGCGCTCCACCTCGTCACCCTCTGGAGGTTCGGTCCGCAGTGACAGCGCCCCGGGCGGATGGGGCCGACCGGATCTCGGGCGTCGCGAACAGCCCATCGCGGGCGGGTGCGGCCGGTGCCGGCCTCGCGATCCTGTTGCTCGTCGGCCTTCTCCTTCGCCTAACTATCGCATACGTCCTGTTGCCCGAGTCCGGCTTCGAATCGGACATCACAACGTATTCGTCCTGGGCAAACCGCCTGTACGAGCTCGGACCGGGCCAGTTCTACGGCGAGGGGTTCTTCGCCGACTACCCGCCCGGCTACATGTACGTGCTCTGGATCGGCTCCCATCTCATGGCCTTCCTGCACGGCGGCAATGCCGACGCCGTATCGATCGACGCGCTCAAGCTCCGGTCCGATCGTGGCCGACATCCTCGTCGGCGTCCTGCTCTTCTGGTTGGTCCAGCGCTGGACCGCGCACCGCCCCGGCTCGGGGCGGCTGGCGTTGATCGCCGCGGGGCTGTACCTCTTCAACCCGGTCACCTGGTACGACTCGGCAGTCTGGGGCCAGACAGATGCGGTCGGCACGTTAGTCATCCTGCTTGGTCTGGCGGCCCTGACCCGCGGCAATTCTGAGGGTGCGTCGGCGCTCGCCATCGTTGCCGCGTTGGTCAAGCCACAGTTCGGCGTCGTGATCCTGCCCGTGGTCGGCATCATCCTGCTTCGGCGCCACCTGCTCAAGCCGGGCTCCGGGCCGCAGCACAGCGTGCTCCTGCCGGCGCGCCTGCGCGGCTGGTTCGAAAGCGAGCTCGGCGCCTGGCGGCTCGTCTCGTCGGGCGTTACCGCGCTGGTCGTCCTACTGATCGCTCCTCTGGCCGTTCCGGTTGGACATGTTCGACTTCGTGGCCAGATGGCCGGCACGGCCGCCGGCTATCCATGGCTGAGCGTCAACGCCTACAACCCGTGGGCGCTGCATCGGCGCGGGCGGGGCAGGCCCGCTGGCCCTGGGCGGCGGCTGGTCGTCCGACACCGTGGCGCTGCTCGGTCCGCTGCCCGGCGTGGTGATCGGGTCGATCCTGCTCGTCGCCGGCTTCGCGATCGGGCTTCTGCGCGCGGCATGGCGCGACGACCGGGGCAGCGTCGTGCTCGTGACGATCTTCCTGGCACTCGCCTTCTACATGCTCCCAACGCGCGTCCACGAGCGCTACATGTTCCCGATCTTCGGGCTGCTGCCGCTGCTCGCGGTGGTCGACCGGCGCTGGCTCGTCGCGACCGTGATGCTGTCCATCGCCGCGTTCATCAACCTGCACGGCATCCTGACCACCGAGCTGTACGCCACGCCCAACCTCGAGCAGCTGCCCTTCGGCGCGCTGTTCCGCCAGCCGCTGGGCATCATCGTCAGCGTCGTCCTCAACATCGCCGGCTTCGCTTTCATCTGCTGGCGGCTGCGCCGCTCGGCATGGGACGCGACTGCGACCGCGCTCTTCGCGCCGCTCTGGCCGGAGCGGGTTGGGATGGGTGCAACCGAGGCCGACGAGGACGGTGTGCCCGATCTCCCCGGACGGCCAGTCGAGCCGCTGAGCACGGTCCCGGCCGAAGCGGCAGACGATGCGGCAGACGATGCGACAGACGACTCACCACCACCGGGAGCGGGCATGTGGTCGCGCCTGGCGTCCGTCGTGGCGTCCGTACCAGTTCGGCGCGATCGGAGCGCCCTGCTCGTGGGCGAGTCCGCCGGACGCCTGGGCCGGCGCGACCTGCTGCTCATCGCGCTCGTCTTCGTCAGCGCCCTGGTGCTGCGCGCGTACCGCCTCGAGGTCCCCTACGGGATGCACTTCGACGAGGTCTACCACGCCCGAACGGCGATCGAGTTCGTGCAGGGCTGGCGCTATGACATACCCGCACTCGATCTACGAGTTCACCCACCCGCACCTGGCCAAGTACGCCATGGCGCTGGGCATCATCGGGCTGGGCAACAACCGCGTCACCGACGTGCGCGACCTGGGCGTGTCCGTCAGGGACGCGGCGACCGAGGCCCGCTGGAACCCACCCGGCGCGGCCGGCGTGCGCAACGGCGAGCGGCTGTACCTGGTCACCGGCCAGGAGCTACGCGCCTACGATCTGGCCGGGCGCGCCCCAGCCGGCAGCGTGCCCGGGCCCTACGACGCGGTTGCCGTCGACGAGGGAGCTCACACGCTCTACCTGGCAGATGCCGCGGGGCAGCTGTGGCGCATTCCCACTGCCCAATTTGACGACTCTCGAATCGGCGCCGCGAGCCAGCCGATCATTGCTGCGTCCTTCGCGACGATCACCGGTATGTTGGGCGAGCTCACGCGACTGACGGTGGCCGGCGGCCGGCTGGTGGCGACGTCGAGCGGCGGCACATTGGTCAGCCTCGACCTCCAGACTGGCGTCGAGAGCGGCCGGACGCTGCTGGCGCAGCCCGCCGCGGTTGTCGGCGTGCCGGCCCGCGCCGAGGTACTCGTCGACCCGGCCCAGGCCGGCGATCCTGCCGCGCTGGCGCGCAAGCTGGCCGACCTGCTCGGCGAGGATGCCGTCGCGATCGAGGCGGCGATTACTTCGGCCAGTGCGCCGGTGGCGGTGGCCGGCTACATCGGCGACCTGGCCGATGACCTGCAGAGCGAGATCGACGAGGGCCGGCTGCCGGGCGTGACGGTCGAGGACGGATCAGCCGTGGCCGTGGCCACGCAGAGCGGCATCGTGGTCCTCGACGCCGCGTCAATGAACCGGGTGGCTTCGCTCGACACCGACGCGCCGGTCACCGGCCTGGCACTCGTCGAGCAGGGGCCCGACCAGCCGACCATCTATGCCGCCAGCGGCAGCCGCCTGGAGACGGTTCGCCTGGCCAGCGACCAGCGCCTGAGCCTGGGCTCGGCCATGGCCATGCCCAGTACCGTCACGCAGGTCATCTGGAACCCGGCCACCACGTATGTGCACGTCCTCGGCCGCAGCCAGGACGGCGCCGCGCCGACGGTCTATGTCGTCGAACCGCGCTCGAACAGCGTCTTTGCCGACGCCCGCCTCGGTTTCGAGCCGGCGGCCCTGGTGATCGACACGCAGCCCGACCGCCCGGCCGAGGATCGGGCCGACCTGCTCGCCATCGACGGGGCCGGCACGCTGGCCACGGTCGACATTGGTGGCAATGGGTTTGCGTATCGCTTCCCGGGCGTGCTCCTCGGCGCGGCGATGGCCGCGTGCATCTACCTGCTGGCGCGCTTCCTGTTCCGACGGCGCAGCGTGGCCGTTCATGCCGCGCTGCTGGTTCTGACCGATGGCATGTTCTTTGCCAACGCGCGCATCGCCATGAACGACGCCTACGTGGCCTTCTTCATCGTCGCCGCGCTGACCATCTTCGTGCCCCTCTGGCTGGGGCGCTGGCGGAGTGGCCGGGCGACGGCCGGCGGGCTGCTCGCCGTGGGTGTGCTGCTCGGCCTGGCGCTCGCCGCCAAGTGGGTCGGTCTCTATGCCATCGGCGCCGTCGGGCCTACTCATCCTGATCCGCTCCACGTTGGGCCGGTTGATCGCGCTGGCGGCCATGGTGCTGCTCACGGGCGTGCTCGGCTACGTCGCCATCACGCCCAATCCGACCGTGGTCAACCCGAACCTCAACTACATCTTCCTGGCCCTGATGGTCGGCCTGACGATGCTGCTGGCCGCGGCCATCACGCGGCGCCCGGTGCGCCTGACGGGCGAGGAGTTACGCCTGGCCGTGATCGGGCCGCTGCTCGCCGGTGGCGCGCTGGCGGCGTATGGCGCGTACCGCCTCGATGGCGGGCCGCCGGTCGTGGGCGCGCTGATCACCGCCGAACGGATGGTCCAGCTTGGCCTGGCGGCGATCGGCGCCGGTCTGGCCATTGCCGTCAGCGCCTGGTTAGCCGGTCGCCGCGGGCATGGCCCGCTGGCCCGGACGCAGCCTGCTGATCCATATCGCGCGCCAGCCGCGCCGCCGCCGCCGCGCGGCTGGCTGCGCCCCGGCTCGGGCCGGCTCGGACTGTCCTGGCTGGCCGCCCTGGCTGCGATCACGCTCATCCCGCTGGTGATCTACGCCCTCAGCTACCTGCCCTGGATCGACCTGGGCAACCGCTGGACGGAGACTCTCCCGGCCGGCGGCAGCGGCCAGACATTCCTCGATCTGCAGCGCTCGATGTACGACTACCACAACTTCCTGCGCGCGACGCACGCCGCCGCGTCGCCGTGGTGGGCCTGGCCGCTTGACCTGAAGCCGGTCTGGTTCGAACAGAACGATTACGCCGGGGCCACGACGGCGGTCATCTACGACACCGGCAACCTGGTCACGTTCTGGTTGTCCATCCCGGCCGTGGCCTGGCGTGGCATTTCAGGCCTGGCGCCGGCGCTCCCTGCCGCTGACCTTCCTGTGTGTGGCCATTGCCAGCCTGTGGCTGCCCTGGGCGCGCATCGATCGGGCCACCTTCCAGTACCACATCTTCACCACGCTGCCCTTCTCGTTCCTGGCTCTCGCCTATTTCCTGGCCGAGCTGTGGCACGGGCCCGCGCGCCGGACCTGGCTCCTCGCGCGGGTGACGGCCGCGGCCGCGATCATTGGCGCACCGCTGCTCTGGCTATTACGACTGCCGCTGTGTGGCCTGGCCGGGACCGAGCAGGTCAACTCGGGCACCGAGGTGTGCGCCGTCGCTGTCGCGCGATCTGATGCTGACCGACATCCAGGGACTCGGGCTGTTGCTGGCCCTGGGCGGGCTGGTCGGCGCCGGTGTGCTCGTCTACAGCAGCATGCGCGGCGCCGGGCCGCTCGCCGCCGAACGCGGCGTGGGTCGCTCGCTGCTGCTGCCGATCAGCTTCTCCGTCGCGCTGCTCGGCGTGGTCATCGTCGTGCTTGGCGCCGGCATCCCCGGCACGCCTCTGCTGACCACCCGCGTGCAGGCCGAGGAGCCCGCCTTGGTGGCCCTGCTGCTGCTTGCTGTGCCGGCCTATTTCGCGCTCCGCGCGACCGACCCGCGGCGCTTTGTGCTGGGCGTGCTGGCGGCGATCGCGGCCTGGTTCATCGCCTTCTATCCCAATTTCGCCAGCCTGCCCGTGCCCACGCCGTTGTCGCAGATCCACCTCGGCCTGCTGCCGACATGGAACTGGGGCTTCCAATTCGGGGTCAACCTCGACGAGCCCAACCGGGCCGGTCTCGACGCGACCGGCGTCGGGCTGCTCCTGGTGGCGGTGATCGGCCTGTGCGTCGCGGCAATCTACGCCGCGCGCAACTGGCACAGCCTGCGTGGCGAGCCGGAGGCCAGCGCGCCGACCGAAACTAGCTGAGCGGCAACGGCTCGCGCGGCGGTCCGAGCAGATTTGGGTTGACGTGGGGTGGCAGCTGGCCCTGCGCGGCCGTGCGCCGGGCGACGAACAGGTAGTAGTCCTCGACCTTGGCAGCGATGTTCTCCCAGCTGAACTGGGGCGCGCGGGCGCGCCCGGCGGCGCCCATCGCGGTGCGCAGTTCGGCGTCGCTCAGGGCGCGCTCCAGTGCCGCGGTCAGCGCCTTGACATCGCGCGGCGGTACCAGCAGCGCCTGCTCGTTGCGGCGCACGACGCCCTTGTAGCCGTGGATATCGCTGCACACGATGGGCGTGCCGGCGGCCATTGCCTCGAGCAGCACGATGCCGAAGGACTCCTGGCCGGTGGCCGGCGAGACGAACACGTCGGCGGTGGCGAAATAGCGTGCCTTGTCGTCGTCGCTGACGCGGCCAAGCAGCTCGACCCCGGTCAACCGGCGGGTAGCGATGTAGCGCCGCAGCTCGCGTTCCTGCGGGCCGGTACCGACCATCAGCAGCCGGCAGTCGATGCCGCGCTTGCGCAGCGCGCGATAGGCCTTGAGCAGGTAGAGCGAGCCCTTGCGGCTCTCGAACCGGCCGACGAACAGGATGTTCAGGGTGCCGTCGCGGTAGCGTGCGAAGGGATGCACCTGGGCCAGGCGGCTGAGGTCGACGCCGTTGGGGATGACCTTGTAGTCGCCTGGGAAGTAGCGATCGATGAAGTGGCGCGCGGCCGCGCTGACGGCGATGCGGCCGTGCAGCCGGCGCGCAAAGCGAGCGAGGGCGCGCTTGCCGAACTCGTAGGCCGGGCTCCAGCCCGCGTAGGCATGGAAGGTGGCGACGTTGATGCTCTGCGACTCGCGCAGCAGAACGAGCGACAGGAAGGGCACGAACGGCTCGTGGAAGTGGAGCACGTCGAACCGTTCGCGCTCGAGCATCTCGCGTACCTGGCTGCCATAGCGGGGCGAGAAGGTGAGCGTCCCGACAGAGCCGTTGGCCGGCACGCTGAAGCCGTAGCCGAGGCGAATGACGTCGCCCTCGCTCTGCTTCTGCGGGCCGTGGATGCTGCTGATGATGCGCACGTCATGGCCGCGCGCGATCAGGTTCTCGTACAGGTGGCGCACGTGGGCGTTGACTCCGCCGGGCAGCGGGTAGATGTAGGGCGTGACCAGGCCGATCTTCATTCGGCCCGTCCAGAAGCGTTCAACTCGCGGTCGTCGAACCTGGCCGGCCGGCGCCGGCCGCCGGGATAACCCAGGTCGCGCCCGGTACCGTCGCGCAACAGCTTGCCGCGCACTTCGTCGCGCAGGGCAAGTGCGTTCTTGCCCATCTGGCGCCTGAACGTGGAGAGCTGCTTCGTCCACGGATAGGTCGTGCCCTGCCAGCCGGTTGTCCGGGCGACGATCGCCTGGCGCACGTCGTCCGGCGTCCGGCCGGTGAACGTGGTCACGGCCTGGCCGATGTCCTCGGCGCGGTGCGCGTCGCTGGCGCCGAGGGCGGCCAGTCCGGTCTGTTCCACGAACGCCGGCACGCGCCCGCCCCAGCGCATGCCCGCCGTGGTCGGGTTGAATGCCTCGATGCCGTCAGGGTGGAAGATCGGATCGGCCTCGTCGAGCAGGCGCCAGATCGATCTGCCGCTGACACACAACGGATAGGGCACCAGCGGGTGGGCGATGATCGCCAGGCCGCCCTGCTCGTGGACGCGCGCGATGGTCGACTTGAGCGAACCCCACGGCCTGATGCGCTGCTCGATGAACAGCGCCACGAGGTGCCCGCTGCGGGTGGTGACCTCCTCACCCACGATCACCTGGACGCGCAGCCCCCGTGCCGTCGACATCGCCCGCGCGGCGAGTGCGGCATCGATTCGCTCGTGGTCGGCGATCGCGATCACATCCAGCTCCGCCCGTCGCTCGGCATGATCGAGGATCTCGGCCACGCTCGACACGCCGTCTGACGCCAAGCTGTGGATGTGCAGGTCGGCCCGTCCGAGTGTCTCGCTCACGGCGCACCTTCCCAGATCGGGAAGAAGAGCGTCCACCACTGCTCGGGCGCGTCGGCGACGGCGCGCTCGAAGGCGCGTGCCTCGGCGGCCAGGAAGCCGCTCAGCCGCTCGCGCCGGCCGCCCTGCTCGGGCAGGTCGATGCGCTCCAGGCGCGTGCGGTATTCGCCCCAGCCCGAGCGGCGCGTGGCGACCAGCCAGGCCGGGGCGCCGGACTCGAGCGCGAGCAGCGCCGGCCCGGCGGGCAGCCGCGCCGGGGCCCCGAAGAGTTCGACCGCGCTGCCGCTGCCGCCGACCGACCGATCAGCCACGAGGGCGATGGTCTCGTTGCGCGCAAGTGCCGCACGCAGCCCGGCCGCGGCGCCGGCGAGCGGGATCACGTTGAGGCCGGTCTCGCCCCGCGTCCGCTCGAAGTACGACTGCATGTCCGGGTCGCCCACCGTCTCCATGGGCGAGGTGATGCGCAGGCCGAGACGCTTGGTCACCCACAGGCCGGGGATCTCGACCGCGCCGAAATGGAGGCCGATCAAGATCAGCGGTCCGCCGCGGCCGGCGGGAAACGCCTCTGCGGCCGCGTCGGCGTCGTCGGCAGACAGGCGCGACAGGCGCGCCGCCGAACCGTAGCTGGGCAGGATGGCCAGCTCGAGATAGCTGCGCACGTAGTGCCCGAAAGCATCGCGCACCAGACGATCGAGAGCCCGTCCGTCGCTCGCTGCCGCGGCAGCGAGCGGGCCGGCCAGGTCGTGCTCGACCAGGTACTGGCAGACGCGCAGCAGGTTGGCGCGCACCAGCCGCCTCCGTTTCGGCTGAATGCGGTAGAGCAGGCCGCCCACAAGATGCGCGGCCCGGTGCAACGGCCGATCCGGCAGCCGGCGCAGGACTGCGGCCAGCGCGGCCAAGAGCCGTGCCGCCAGCCAGCCCCAGATCGATCGGCCGCGCGGCGAGCGGCCCACGGAGCGCGCCTCGGCGACGCCGCTCACGATGGCGCGCCGAGTTCCGCAACACGCCCGGCCAGGGCGTCCTTCTCGGCCTGCGTCTCGGGCCAGATGGGCTTGAAGCTGTACCACTGCTCTGGCGCGGTGGCGATCATGTCCTCGATCGCCTCGCCGATCGCCTGGGTGGCGCGCTGCATCTCGGCCGGGCTGCTGTCGGCGACCTCGATCGGCTGGTAATGGCGGGCATCGTACGTCCCGTCGGACATGCGCCGGCAGACGACCGGCACGATCGCGGCCCCCGTCTTGGCGGCGAGCATGGCCGGACCGGCGGGCAGCGTGGTCCACTCGCCGAACAGGCGGACCGGGATACCGTCCGACCGGTAGCCCCAGTCGACCACCAGGCCGAGGATGGCCGGCGTCGCGCAGCGCCTGGAACACGCGGCGCAGGTTGCGCCACGGGATGACCTCGATGCCCCAGCGTCGGCGCTGGGCGTTCATCTTCTCGAACAGCTCGGGGTAGGCCGAGTCGTCGGCCAATCCATAGACGGGCAGTCCGCGCAGCGCGATGGCGCCGGCGAGCAGGTCGATGCTGCCGACATGGGCGGAGACTGCGATCAGGCCCCGCCCCTCCGCCCGCAGCCGTTCAAACAGGGCGATGAACGACTCCTCGCCGCGCTCGCCGCCGCTGCGCACCAGGCGCGCCGGGCTCTTCGGCGGGCAACGACGGCAGCCGCATCAGCTCGATCACGAACTGGGCGTAGGTGCCATAGATGCGCCGCGCGAGGTGGCGCACCCGGCGGTCGCCGGCCGGCAGGCCGAGCACGTGCGCGGCGTTGGACAGGATGATCCGGCGCTTCGTGCGGCCAGGCGAAATAGCTGCCGACGAAGACCGCCCGGCCGATGGGCAGGCTGAGCGCGAACGGGCACGCGTGAAATGGCCGCCGCCGCGGCGCGGTAGCCATGGACGGCCGACCGCTCGCGGGCCCGGCGGACGGCCTGCCCGACACGGCTCTTGGCCGGCTCGCGGCGATGCGGCGCGTAGCCCACGCCGCCGCTCGAGGTTCGCTCAGCCTGGGCTACCTCCGCTCGTGGCCGACCTGACGGCCGCGGCCTAGCCGGCGCTCGGCCTTGCCGACCGTCTGCGACCTGGCTCGCGCGGCTTGTGCGCGCCGGCCAGCGTGCGCTTGCGTGAGCGTGGGCGCCTTCTCGGTGCCGACCAGCGTCTCGTTGTCCTCGCCGCGGATGAACGCCTCGACGCGGTTGAACGCGATGTCGTCGTGGATCTGGCGCGGCGGGCTCTTCATGAAGTACGAGCGACGGCGCCACGAGCGTGCCCTTCAGGCCGCGATCGAGGCCCAGCTTGAGGCAGCGGATGGCGTCGGTGATGACGCCGGCGCTGTTCGGGCTGTCCCAGACCTCGAGCTTCAGCTCGGCGTTGAGCGGCACGTCGCCGAAGGTCGTGCCCTCCATCCGGATGTAGCACCACTTGCGGTCGCGCCAGCCACGGCACGTGGTCGCGATGGGCCGACGTGGACGTCGTCCGCCGATCGAGGTCGTAGTCGAGCATCGAGGTGACGGCGTTGGTCTTGCTGATCTTCTTGGACTCGAGCCGCTCGCGCTCGAGCATGTTCAGGAAGTCGGTGTTGCCGCCGAAGTTCAGCTGGTAGGTGCGGTCCAGGCGCACGCCGCGGTCCATGAACAGGCGCGTCAGCACGCGGTGGCTGATCGTCGCGCCGACCTGGCTCTTGATGTCGTCGCCGATGATCGGCAGGCCTTCCTCGGCGAAGCGGCGCTGCCAGTACGGCTCGCGGCCGATGAACACCGGGATGGCGTTGATGAAGCCGACGCCCGCCTTGAGCGCCTGCTCGACGTACCACTTGGTCGCCTCCTCGCTGCCCACGGGCAGGTAGGAGACCATCACGTCGACCTCGCGCTCCTTGAGGATGCCGACGATGTCGGCCGTCGGGCCGGGCGCCTTCTCGATGATCTGGGACAGGTACTTGCCCAGGCCGTCATGGGTCATGCCGCGCTCGACGGTGCACGCCCAGGTGGGCACCTGCTGGAAAACGATACGTGTTGTTGGGCTTCGACGTAGATCGCCTCGGACAGGTCCTTGCCGACCTTGTTCTTGTCGATGTCGAAGGCGGCCACGAAGTCGATGTCGCGGACGTGGTAGCCGCCCAGGTTGACGTGCATCAAGCCGGGCACGAAGTCGTCCGGCGAGGCGTTCTCGTAGTAGTAGCGGCCCTGGACGAGGCTGCTGGCGCAGTTGCCCACGCCGACGATGGCGACGCGGATCTTGCCGTCCTGGCGCTTCGGCCCGCGGCCGTTGGTGCTCGGTGCTGCCGTTGCTCTTGCCATGGTTACTGGTTGTCCTCCGTCGACTTGGATTGGCGATAGACAAAGAGAATTCGTTGGATGGTGGTGATGGTGGCGAGGCAAGCGATCAGTGCGAGTGAGACGATCAGGGCCAGCCACCAGGTTTGCGGACCGCACACGACGTTCGCTGGGCAGTCTCCGATCTGGCTCGAATTCGAAGATCCCGCCGACGAAGAGACCGAGCGACGAGGATGACAACACGTACCTCGCGCGGGGCTAGGCCGACGCTGGCCATGCCGGTGCCCGGACGAGAAGCCGAGGCTCTCCGACTTGGCGCGCGTGTAACTGACCATGAACGCCGCCGCCATGGCGGCGGCGGCAATGACAGCGCCGAGCGAACCGTCGAACGTGATGCCCGACAACCTGAACGGTCCCTGGGCGTCGATGTGTGCCAGCAAGCCGACGGCGATGCCGACATAGACAACAGCCTCGCCGGCGCGATCGAAGGTGCTGTCCAGGAACGCACCGAATTGCTGGTCTTGCCAGTGGCACGCGCGAGCGCTCCATCGAACAGGTCGAAGACCGCGCCGAAAGCGACAAGAAATGCCGCGCCGATCCAGCCGGCGGTCGCTGCGAACCAGCCGGCAACGACAGCGATGCCGAAGCCGATCAGCGTCAGCGCGTTGGGCGTCAGGCCGACGCGGCCGAAGATGCGCGCGATCGGCTCGGCCCGACGGCGCGTACGCGGGCGCGGAACGAGGCAGAGATGGGCGACCCCAGGCGCGCGCTCATCAGCCGGCCAGCCCGAGAAGGTCGCGCTCGCGTGAGCGGAAGTAGTCGAGTGCCTCACGGCTCAGCGTGCAGATCACCTCGCGGCCGGTGCGCCGCGTATGAACCACGCCTGCTGATCGAAGTCTGCGCAGGTGCCAGCACACGAGCGGCTGTGAGAGATCGACGTACTCGATCAGCTCGGTAACCGTCGCCGGGCGCTCGGCCAGGCGCTGCAGGATGCGCAGGCGCGTGGGATCGGCGAGGGCCTTGTGGTACACGGCCATCTCGCGCAGCTCTTCGGGCGGCGCCGTGATGGCAGCAATCGTTGATCTGATGTGGGCGGGAGAGGGCACGCTCGTCCTTGCTCTGGGATCGCGACGCCTTGGTGCGGCGGCGCGGATACATAAAGGCCCGTTGATATTAGGACCCGGTTCAACGCCCGTCAAGAGTCTCGGTCGGTCGCTACCATCGATGGCATTGAGGCAGTGCGGGTGGGCGCGACTGGAGGTGGATGATGGCCGAGCGACGCGTCCGTTTTCAGCTTCCAACCCGGCGCCCGGCGCGACGTCCGCCGGCACGAACGTCCGAGCCCGCGCCAGAGGTCTCGATGGAGTCCCGACCGGCGAGCGTGGGCGCTGCTGCCGATGAGGGCCTGGTCGACGCGGCGCTGTACGAGGGCGGCGCACGGGTCGGGAGTCCGCACACCGTGGCCGAAGCCGTGCGCCAGTTGCGCGATCGCCCGGGAACGATGGCCTGGATCGGCCTCTTCCGGCCGCCCGAGGGCCAGCTGCTGACCATCGCCGAGGAGTTCGGGCTGCACGAGCTGGCCATCGAGGACGCGATCGTCGCCCACCAGCGGCCCAAGCTCGAGCGCTACGGCGAGACCCTGTTCGTCGTGCTCCGGGCAGCGCGCTACCTCGACGACGTCGAGGAGGTCGAGTTCGGCGAGGTGCACCTGTTCGTCGGGCTCGAACTTCATCCTCACCGTGCGGCACAGCCTGGCGCCCGACCTGTCGGCCGTTCGCCAGCGCATGGAGGCCGACCCGGAATTCCTCAGTCGCGGACCGGAGGCGGTCCTGTACGCGATCCTCGACCGCGTCGTCGACGGCTACGCGCCGGTCGTCGCCGGCCTGCAGAAGGACATCGACGAGATCGAGACGAGGTCTACCGGGGCGACCCGAAGGTGTCGCGGCGCATCTACGAGCTGTCGCGCGAGGTGATCGAGTTCCAGCGCTCCACGCGGCCGCTGATGAGCATGCTCGCAGGGGCTCGAGGCCGGCTTCGACAAGTACGGCACCGACGAGGAGCTGCAGCGCTACCTGCGCGACGTTGCCGACCACGCCACGACCGTCGTCGAGCGGGTGGACGGCTTCCGCCAGATGCTGGCCGACATCCTGACCCTCAACGCGACGCTGGTGAGCCAGGCCCAGAACGAGGAGATCAAGCGCCTGACCGAGGCCAGCTTCGCCCAGAACGAGGAGGTCAAGCGGATCTCGGCCTGGGCGGCCATCCTGTTCGCGCCGACGCTGATCGGCACCGTCTACGGCATGAACTTCCAGTCCATGCCCGAGCTCGGCTGGGCGCTCGGCTACCCGTTCGCGCTGGCCCTGATGCTGATGGTCAGCCTGGCACTGTTCGTCATCTTCAAGGCGCGCGACTGGCTGTGACGGGCCGGGAGCTGATCGCCACCAGCCCGTCCAGTATCCGCGGGGGCTCCTCGCGGCGCTGTCGCTCGGCGCGCTGCTCGTGGGCATTGAGCTGATGGTCACCGCGGTGGCCCTGCCCCAGATCCTGGCCAGCCTGGCCGACTGGACCGAGCTGCGCCGCGCGTCGTGGATCATCAACGGCTACCTCGTCGCGTACGTGGCGGTCGATGCCGCTCGCTGGCCGTGCCGCCGACCGCTATCAACCTGCCGGCGCTGTTCGGCGTCAGCCTGGCCCTGTTCGCCGCGGGCTCGCTCCTCGCCGGCGCGGCACCGGACCTCGACTGGCTGATCGCGGCGCGCGTCGTGCAGGGCCTCGGCGCGGGCGCCATCGTGCCGCTGGCCACCGCCGGAGCAAGCCACCTGTTCACGGGCCATGCCCGCGCCCGCGCCATCGGCATCGTTGGGGCGCTGACCTTCCTTGGCATGGCCGCCGGGCCGTTCATCGGCGCAACCATCCTGCAGACGTTCCAGCTGCCCGGCTCAGGACTGCTGGCGCCCGGGTGGCGGTGGGTGTTCTACCTCAGCGCGCCACCGGCGCTGCTGGCGGCGCTGTACACCTGGGCGGCGGCCCCCGGCTGGCGACAGCCGAGCGCCGGGAAGGGCCTCGATGTGCTGGGTGCGGGACTGTTCACGGCCGCAGTGGCCGCCGGGTTGCTCGCGCTGACGACCTCCGGCGAGGGTGAGCCGATGATGCCCCTCGGGCTGGCCGCCGTCGGCCTGGGCTGCCTGGCCGCTTCGATCGTTCGTTTCGCGCGCGCTGCGACGCCGTTCATCGACCTGCGCCTCTTCGCCGATCGGACCTTCTCGGGCGCCGTCCTGCTCGAGCCTGCTGACCGGCTACGCGCTGGCCACCGCGATCATCGGCGGGGCGGTCTTCGTCGACCGCGTCCGCTACGCCGGTCCGGCCGAGCAGCAGCTGGCGCTCGGTGGCCTGGCCGGCGCGATCGCCATCGGCGCCCTTGGCTCGGGCTTCATCCTGCGCCGCCTGGGCGTGGTGCTGCCCAGCCTGGCCGGGCTGGTGCTCGCCGCCGGTGGACTGGCGCTGCTCGCCACGGCCCAGCCATCGTCCAGCCTGGGCCTGCTGGTGGTCGGCCTGTCGGCGTTCGGCTTCGGCTTTGGCCTGACCGTCACCGCCCGCTCCACGGCGGCGGTTGAGGCGCTCGGCCGGGGCGCCTTCGGCCTGGCATCGGCGGCCGTGACCGTGGCGCGCATGCTGGGCATGGCCATCGGCCTCGCGGCGCTCACGGCGCTCGGCTCAAACCGGATCGAGGCACTCAGCGTCGTGCTCGTCGACCCGGCCGCGCGCGACGCCGCCTTGCCCGCGGCACTGCGCGGCCGGCCGCTGGAGGACTACCTCGTGGTCGATGCCCTCGAGCGATGGGCGGCCGGCCAGGCTGCGGGCATCCTGGCAACGCTCTTTCTTGTCGCGGCGGTCGTGACGGCGGTCGCGATTCTGCCTACGCTCGCCATGCGCAACCGGCCGCGCGTCGCCAACGGGCCGGATGAGTAAGGGAGCCGCCATGCCGTCGAGGAGGCGTCACGAACGCGCCGCGGGCGCTGCCCGCCGGACCGACGGGCCCTCGGCGGTGTGGGCCCTGGCCTCGAGCGAGCGTGACGGTCTGCGCACGCTGCACACCCTCGACGAAGTCAGACAGGCCTACGCCGACATCGACACGCGGCTGTGGATCGACCTGCTGAGCCCTGATCGAGAGCTGCTCCACGGCCTCGGCGACGTCCTGGGGCTGCACCACCTGGTGACCGAGGACATCCTCGAGCGCAACCAACGGGCCAAGATCGAAGAGACCGGCGACGCCCTGCACATCGTCATGTTCGGCCTGACCTACGCGGGCGAGATCGTCAGTCACGAGATTGACATCGTTCTGGGCACGCGCTTCCTGCTCACGTCGCACGACGCCGACATCGACCCGCGCGCTGCGCCGTTCATGCGCCGCGATCCCGGCGCGCACCTGGCCGAGGGTGCCGACTACGCGCTGTGGATGATCGCCGACTGGCTGGTTGACGACTACTTCCCGGTCTTCGATCGCCTGGGCGACGAGATCGATGAGCTCGAAGCTGACGTCATGCGCCGGCCCAGCGGCTGGATCGTCGAGCGCCTGTTCAAGACCCGGCGTGACCTGCTGCTCATCCGCCACGCCGTCAACCCCCAGCGCGAGATCTTCAACCAGCTGACCAATCGCGACCTGCGCCTGATCCGGCCCGAGCGGGTGGTCTACTTCCGCGACGTCTACGACCACCTCATTCGCCTGACCGACGAGCTCGACAGCTACCGCGAGCTGGTCAGCACAACGCTCGACATCTACCTCTCGCAGATCAACAACAACCTCTCGGAAACCATGAAGCGCCTGACTGCAGTGACCGTCATCCTGGCCGGCGCGGGTGCGGTGGCGGGCATCTTCGGCATGAGCGAGGCCGGTCTGGCGCTGTCGTTCGGTGATCTGCGCTTCTGGCTCGTGACCGGAGTGATCGGCTTGGCCAGCCTGGCCGGCTTCGTACTCTTCAGGCGCAGCGGCTGGATCTGAGCCCTGGTCGGGCAGTTGGACAGCGAACCGGGGTACGCGCGCCGGCGCGCCGTCCACGAGATGACCATCGCGTCGTATTTGGCGTCGACGATCTGCCACTAACGTGGCCTCGTTCCGGGCGCCGTAGTACATTCCCCGGGCATGCGCTTACCCGACGTTCTGGGAGTCCTGGGCGCGCTGGTTGTGGGGAGCCTGCTGACGGTCCTCCTGCTCGCGACTGCGCTGGGCGAGCAGCCAGCCCTACCGACCCCCGTACCGCCCACCATGCCGCCGCTGCCGACGCCGACGGCGAATGTTTCAGCGACCGCGACCCCGGTCGCCTCGGCCAGCCCGGGCGGCTCCGGGGCACCGATCGAGGGCACCTCGATCGGCCAGCGCGCGCCGGCGATCGAGGTGCTGCTGACCGACGGTAGCGTGATGAACACGGCCGACTTCGCGGGCGCACCTCTGTGGATCAACTTCATGGCCACCTGGTGCCCACAGTGCGTCGACGAGCTGCCGATGATGGAGCGCTATCAAATCCAGCTCGAAGGCGAGATGACGATCATGGTCATCGATGTGGGCGAGGACCGGGATGCGGTCGACTCGTTCATGCGCGCCCTGGACGTCAGCCTGCCGGTCGGGGTCGACGAGGACGGCAGCATCCAGCGCCAATGGGGTGCCTACGCGCTGCCCATGCACTTCTGGCTTGACGCCGACGGGATCGTGCGCGAGATCGTCTTTGGCGGTGCGCCGCCGGAGATCTTCATCCAGGCCATCACCGCGGTCGTGCCCGACTTCTCAGCGGACGAGTAGGCAGGGCAGGCTGAGCGAGAGCAGCGCGACCCTGCCCGACCAACCGGCCCGCGGGCCGATCTCGGTGCGCGCGGCGGTCGAGCTCGCCGCAGCGCATCTCGAGCATCGACCGCTTCTTGTGGTCAGCGATTTCGACGGCACGTTGAGCCGCATCGTCGATGACCCCTGGGGCGCGTCCATCCTGCCCCTCGGCCGGCGCGCGCTGCGCACGCTGGCCGCGTTGCCCGAGGTTCACGTTGTCGTCCTGTCCGGGCGGTCAGCGCCAGACGTTGCCGCGCGGGTACGCGTGGGCGGCGTCACGTACCTTGGCAACCACGGCATGGAGCGCGGGTTCCTGAGGCGCCGCGCCCGTGCGGAGCGGTTTCGGGCACAGGTTGACGGGGCAGCCGACGAAGCGGTCCACGCTGCCGAGCGACTGGCCGACGAGGTGCCGCGGCAGGTGCGCGAGCCGTGGCTGGTGGTCGAACGCAAGCCGCCCGCGGTGGCGTTCCATTACCGCACGGCGCCCGACGTTGCCGCGGCTGGTGCGCGCGTCCGTGGCGCGGTGGATCTGCTCGATCCGAGCGGCGTGCTCGAACGCTTCCCTGGCCGGCGCGTGCTGGAGCTGCGCCCATTCGGAGCAGTGGCCAAGGGCGAGGCGCTGGCCGCCCTGGTGGCCGAGCTGCGCCCGCGCAGCGTCTTCCTGCTCGGCGACGACGTCAGCGACGCGCTGGCCTTCCGGGCACTGCGCGAGTTGCGCGCGGCAGGCACGACCGACGGCGTCGCTGTGGCCGTTCAGGCTCGGGCCGAGGTGCCGCAGGAAGTGCTCGACGCGGCCGACATCGTCCTCGGCTCGCCGGCCGAGGCGACACGCTTCCTGTCGGCGGTCGCGCGCCGGTTAACCGTGGCATGACGTTGGCGGTTGAGGTCGACGGTCGAGTCGCGGGCAACGTCGTCAGCTGGGATGGCGAGGCGAAGCGTTACGCGGGCTGCTGGATCGTAACGTCGTCCTCGCGC
Source organism: uncultured Chloroflexia bacterium (assembly GCA_963704145.1). Lineage (GTDB taxonomy): Bacteria > Chloroflexota > Limnocylindria > Limnocylindrales > CSP1-4 > JALYGJ01. The sequence continues at coordinate 86,249 of CAVPHB010000006.1, read as the reverse complement.
CGTTCAATCGCCGACCGACCTCGACGACATCGAGGAACGCCTGCACATTCCTCGGTCAACGCAACTTAATCCGCCGCGGGACCAGGCGGTCCGATAATGCAGCTCCAGGCCTCCGTTGAGGTGTCCGCAACTGATGTTCGGCGCGCGTTATCTGGTGCTCGTGATTGTCGTGTTCGCCGCGTGCTCGAGCACGGCGCCCGTCGACCCGAGCCCCGATCGTGCGAGCCCAGAGTTCTCGCCGCCCCGATCGCTTGCTGCGACTGGGCGCCCAGAACCAACCACAACGGCCAGCCCTCACGCGGCGCGGCTTGCGGTTACGGGCGGCGGGTCCGTTCACTGCATCAACTACGGCGGTTGCTGGCCGGTGTTTCTTCTCGAGGCCGGGCCGGCGCGCTCACTCTTCGACTGGACGCCGACGGGCAAGGACGTTCTGTTTGACTACGACGAGAACAGTTACCCGGACAGGCGGTTGACCGGTCCACTGCGTGACGGGCCGCCATCGATCACAAACGGGCGATGGGCGGTGGGATTGGGCGAAGGAAACAGCTCGGACAACGGCCAGCCGTCGTGGGGCGACGTCCTCTGCGTTCGCGAGATAGAGGTCACCGACACAACCGAGCGAGTGACTATCTGGGCGGATTTCGACCAATGCCTGATCGACATCGATCTCGAGCCCGACCCGCAACAGGCTGTGGAGCCGACAGTCATCCCGATTCCGGCGTGGACTCCGCCGTCGGGCGGGATCATGGACGACTGCCACTACCGGACGGTTCTTCTTCGTTTCGACCCCGACGGTCGTCCGTGGTACGAGGACGTCGACACGGGCGAACACATCGACAATGCCTGGCCGTGGACCGATGGGTCCTCGTTGCGGATCGACGAGGTGAAGACCTTGGTCACGCCCGATGGGACAGACGGTGGGTCCGAGTTTGGGATCGACGGGATCCACTGCGTGCTACAGGCGGGAGACCACTCCTGGATCGGACCGTACGAGGCGTGGGATCCTTGGCAGCGCGTGCTGGGCGAGCACGCGGGCACGGCGGCTCGGCTCGCGTTCGAGATCGGGCGCGGTCATGAAGGTGGGCCGCCAGTGGTCGCAGCGACGCTCACCTCGTCCGCCATCGATGAGCCAGACGAAGCGATCCTTCGGGCGCTCGATGACGAGGTCCGCGCCCTGGGACGCGACCGCATGTCGACGAGCGTGCCGGGCTTCTACATCGCCGGCCGCTACGGTGGCCCGGGCGGCCTTATTGACGCACTGGGAAGCATGGGGTCAAGCGAAAGCGATTCTGGAGCAATGTGGTTGCTGATCCCGGGTGAGAACGGACCGGCAGAAGGAGCCGACGGCTGGACCGCCAGGAACGCGAAGCAGTTTGAGACGCCCGCAGGCAACGTTGTATGGACCGTGGATGAGAACCTGACCGTCTGGGAGGATTGCTCGAAGCTCGTCGTACCACCGATCACACCCGGTCCGTTCGAGCCGGGCATCGAGACCGGGATCGATCCGGAGGGCGGCATCGTGACCGCCTACGTGGACGACGCCGACTACGACGGATTTACCCTGGTTGCGGTCGACTACGACGATCCGCGATGCCTGGCGCACCCGGTCATCGGCCCGATCATCGACCACCTGCTCAACAACCCGTAGCCCCGGCTGGTCCAGCCGAGGGGTCAGCCGCCCAATTCGGGATCGAAGCGGCGCACGGTGTCGCGCAGGGCGCGCGACGGCGGCCGGCCACCCTGGGCCACGGCCGCCAGGTCGCGCAACTGGCGGGTCAGCCACCAGCCGAGGTCCTCGTCGCGCACCGATGCGCGCAGGCGGCGCAGGCGGGCCAGTCGCTCCTCCGCGTCCATCTCGAGTCCGCGCTCGAGCATCTCGCTCGTGCCGGCGACGTCGGCCGCGCTGACCATCAGGGCATCGGCGGCCAGCTGCTCGGCCGCGCCGGCGGTCTCGGACAGCACCAGCACCGCGTGGCCGACGATGGTCGCCTCCTTGGCCACCAGGTTCATGCCGTCCACGACCGGGTTGACGAGCACGACATCGGCCAGCGACAGGGCCGCGATGGCGCGCGCGTATTCGGAACCGTCGAGCAGCCAGATCGGTGCCTGGTCGGGATCGGACATGCCGTTCACCCGGGCGACAACCTCGCGCACTGCGGCCGCGTAGCGGGCGTACTCGGGCACCTTCTCGCGGCTGATCGACTGGATGGCCAGAAAGCGAACCGTGCGCCGCAGATCGGGCCGGCGACGGAGCAGCGCCTCGAAGGCGAGGAAGCCGCGCAGCACGTTCTTGGACGGCTCGAACCGGTCGACGCGCACGATCAGCTGTGGATCGACCGGCGCGATCGAGGCGCTCGCTCAGCTCCTCCCGCCGGCGCGCCACGGCCGCCCCGCGGGCGAAGGTGGCCAGCGCGTCAGGATCGATCGAGATGGGATAGGCGCGCACCCAGATCGTTCGGCCGCGCCAGCGTACGTGGCGCCCGGCCGGATCGACCTTGGCATCGCGCACGAAGGCGTCGACCGAGGCCAGGAAGTTCGTGGCGTAGCGATCCGTCTGCAGACCGACGATGTCGTTGGCCAGCAGCCCCTCGCAGATTGCGCGGCGCAGGCCCTGCGGCAGCACCAGCCAGCTGTCGACTGCCGGCCAGGGGATGTGGTTGAAATGCAGCAGCAGGCTCGTCCGGTCGGCGCGGCGCGGATCGTCGATGCGGCGAGGTAGAGGTGGTAGTCCTGGAGCAGCACGACCGGCCGCGCGGCTTCGGCGGTCGCCTCGACGCACCGCCTCGGCGAGTGACCTCGTTGACCTCGCGGTAGCCGTGCTGCCAGGCGTCGATCAAGGCGCTGGTCGACCGTTGGTTCGTAGGGCAGCGTGTACAGCTGATGCTGCATGAACCACAGGAACGGGTTGGCCACCACGCCGTAGTGGGCCTGCCAGGCCTCGGCCGGGACGTCGCGCAAATCAGCCGCAGATCCTGGTCGGGCAGCTGCTCGTCGATCAGGGCCTCGAGTGCCTTGCGCCGGCCGCGTCTCGGTCCCGCTCAGGACGCGTCCCGCATCGCGGTCGTCGGCGATCCATCGCCGCGCTGATCCACGTGATCGGCGCAAGTCGGCCCACGTCAGCGAGTGCCGTCACCAGCCCACCCGAGCCGCGCTTGGCGCGCCACTCGCCCGCGCGGGTGCGATGGAAGCTGAGCGGGCCGCGATTGGAGACGACGATCAGCCGCTCGTCCTTGCCCGCAGGCCGCCCAGATACTGGCTCGCCGCTCCTGATCGCTGACGCAGCCGTGCGACCCCCGCCGCTCGCGCTGCCCGTCGAGCGGCCAGCGCCTCCGCGACTCAGAGCAACGCCTGAGCGGCCTGTTCGGCGATCAGGATGACTGCGATCGTGACCGGCGGCAGCAGGCCGATGGCGATCGTGCCGATGGCGGCCAGGCCGAGGCCGACCCGCGTTGCACCACCAACGCGATCATCGGCGGCGCCGCTTCGGGCGGGTCGCGCATGTACATGTAGACCGCGACGCGCAGGTAGTAGAACGCGGCCGCGGCGGCGTTGAGCACCGCCAGCACCGCGAGCAGCGTCAGCCAGCCGCCAACCTGCAGCGCGGCCTGGATGACGTACCACTTGGCCCAGAAGCCGGCCAGCGGCGGGATGCCGGTCAGCGACAGCAGGAAGAGCAGCATCAGAGCGGCGAGCAATGGCGCGCGCCGGCCCAGCCCGGCGAAGGTCGCGATCTGGCTGGTCACGCCCGGCCGGCGCTGGAGCGCCGCGACGACAGCGAACGCGCCCAGGTTCATGAACGAGTAGGCGACGCCGTAGAAGAGCACCGCCTGCAGCCCGGCCTGCTCGGCCAGCGAGCCGACCGGCGCGGCTCCGAACGCGGCGAGGCCGACGAGGATGTAGCCGGTGTGGGCGATCGAGCTGTAGGCGAGCATGCGCTTGATGTTGTCCTGGCTCAGCGCGACCAGGTTGCCGAGCGTCATCGTCGCCGCGGCGAGGACGAAGATGAACGGCGTCCAGTCGGCCTTCAGGTCGCCCAGTGCGTCCACGAACAGGCGCAGGATGAGCGCGAAGGCGGCGATCTTGGGACCAACCGACAGGTAGCCGGTGACCGGCGTCGGCGAGCCCTGGTAGGCATCGGGCGTCCAGTAGTGGAACGGAACAGCGGCGATCTTGAACGCCGCGCCGGTGGTCAGCAGGGCGAGACCCATCAGCAGCCCGGGCGCCAAGCCGCCGAGCCCGCTCCCGTCGACCGTCCGGCTGATGCGCTGCGCGATCTCGGTGATGTTGGTCGTGCCGCTGTAGCCGAATGTCAGCACCAGGCCGAACAGGAAGATGGCGCTCGAGAACGAGCCGAGCAGGAAGTACTTGATCGCACCCTCGGTCGACAGCCCGTCGCGCTTGGCGTAGCCGGCGAGCATGTAGCCCGGCAGCACGAGCAGCTCGAGCGCGACGAAGAGCAGCAGGAAGTCACGCGCGCCGCCGATGAGCATGGCCCCGGTGATCGCGAAGCAGCAGCATCGTCGCGAACTCGGCCGCCGGCAGGCCGCGCGGGCGCAGGTAGTCGGGGCCGAACAGGATCGTCAGCAGCGCGATCGACATCAACAGCAGGTCGAGCAGCGCGGTCAGGCTGTCGCGCACGTAGGCGCCGCCGAACACTTCCTGCGGCCCGGACAGCAGGCCGATGCCGGGGAACGGGCCACGATGACGATCGTGACCCATGAGCAGGTCAGGCCGCCGACGGCAACGTCGTCAGCAAGCCGGTCGCGCGCGGGGCGGGCCATGTCGACCATGACCAGGATCAACGCCAGCAGCGCCACGCCCGGCCGGCGGCAGCAGGGCCAGGATCGTGTTCGCGTCGAAGCTGATCATCGGTCGTGCCTCAACGCAGGCCGGCGGCCAGACGGTCGGCTCGATACGGGCCAGGAAGTCGTCCACCGGCCCCTGGAAGAACTCGAGCAGCAGGCCCGGGAAGAGGCCGAAGCCGAGCGTCAAGGACGACCAGCGGCGCCAGCGTGACCACCTCCACGCGATTCATGTCGGTCAGGTGGTGGCCGAGCCCGCGCAGGAAGTCGGACAGGTCACCGAATACGACGCGCTGGTACATCCACAGCAGGTACGCCGCGCCGAGCATCATCGCCAGCGCCGCGACACCGGCGACCAGTGGGAAGTATTCGAACGCGCCGACGATGACGAGGAACTCGCCCACGAATCCGGCCAGGCCGGGCAGGCCCAGGCTGGCCAGCACGAAGAAGCCGAAGATCGCCGAATAGACCGGCAGCGCGCCGGCCAGCCCACCCATCTTGACGATCGGTGCGGTCGTGGGTCCGCTCGTAGATCACGCCCACGAGCAGGAACAGCGCGCCGGTGATGATGCCGTGGGCTGATCATCTGCAGCATCGCACCGTGGAGACCCTGCTCGGTGAAGACGAAGATGCCCAGGGTCACGAAGCCCATGTGGCTGACCGAGCTGTAGGCGATCAGCTTCTTGAGATCGGGCTGGACGAGGGCCACGATCGCGCCGTAGACGATGGCGATCAGCGACATGACGATGATCAGCGGCGCCCAGTCGACCGCCGCCTGCGGGAAGAGCGGCACGGCGAAGCGAATCAGCCCGTAGCCACCCAGCTTGAGCAGCACCGCGGCGAGGATGACCGAGCCGGCCGTGGGCGCCTCGACGTGCGCGTCGGGCAGCCAGGTATGGAAGGGGAACATCGGCACCTTGATCGCAAATGCCAAGAAGAAGCCGGCGAAGGCGAAGAACTGGAGCGTCGGATCGAACCCGAAGGCGCTCAACGTCAGGTAGTCGAAGGCGCCCGTCCAGGTGCCCGTGGCGGACTGGTAGGTGTAGGCCATGCCCAGGATGGCGACCAGCATGAGCAGCGAGCCGACGAGCGTGTAGAGCACGAACTTGAGCGTGGCGTAGATACGATTGGCACCGCCCCAGATGCCGATGATCAGGTACATCGGCACGAGGACCAGCTCCCAGAAGATGTAGAAGAGGAACATGTCGAGCGCCAGGAAGACGCCGACCATGCCCACCTCGAGGACCAGGAAGGAGATCATGTACTCCTTCACCCGCTCCTTGATCGGGCCGAAGCTGGCCAGGACGCTGATCCAGGTCAGGGTCGTGGTCAGCACCACCAGCGCGAGCGAGAGGCCGTCCACGCCGAGCTGGTAGTGGATGCCGAAGGCGGGCACCCAGTCGACCTGCTCGCCGAACTGGAAGCCCTGCACGTTTGGATCGAAGGCGACCAGTAGGACGAGCGAGACGGCCCACGTCAGGAGCGCCGTGCCCAGCGCCACCCAGCGGATCCAGGCCAGTCGCTGGCGGGGCAGCAGGGCAATGACCAGCGCGCCGCCGAGCGGCAGCAGCGTGACCAGCGAGAGAAGCGGCAGATTGGCCATCAGCGCCCGACCACGAACAGGTACGTGACGGCGATGACGAGCAGGCCGGCGGCGATGCCCAGCGCGTAGTTCTGGACGTGGCCGGTCTGGATCTGGCGCACGCCGCGGCCTGTGCTCTGGGTCAGGCTGGCGATGCCGTTGACCGTGCCGTCGACGACGCGCACGTCGAACCACCACAGGGCCTGTGCGACGGCGCCGCCGAGACGGACGAAGATCAGGTGGTTCAGCTCGTCGAAGTACCACTTGCCGTACGACCAGCGATAGAGCGGCCGCAGCCGCTCGGTCAGGCCCTCGACGCGAGCGCGCCGCTCTCGCGCCCGGAAGAGGCCGAACAACCAGATGCCCACGCCGACGCCCAGCGCGCCGGCCGCCGCGCCGATGATCAGCAGCGTTCCGTCGATGCCCGCCAGCTCGAATTCGGCATGCTCCAGGCCGAGCGTCTGCGAGGCGTGGTGGAAGGTCGGCTCGAGCCAGCCGTGGATGAGGCCGCCCTCGGGTGGGAAGCCGATGGCTAGGCCGAGCAGCACTGACGGGACGGCGAGCAGTATCAGCGGCAGGGTCATCGAGCGCGGCGATTCGTGAACCTTGGGCGCGACCTCCGGGTCGACGTGGCTCTCGCCGTAGAACGTCTTGCCCATCAACCGGAACATGTACAGGCCGGTCATCACGGCGACCACGACGCCGATCACCCACACCCACACGAAGCCGTTCTTGAAGCTCGCGCCGAGGATCTCGTCCTTGCTCCAGAAGCCGGCCAGCGGAGGTATGCCGGCAATGGCGATCGAGCCGATGAGCATCGTCCAGTGGGTGATCGGGATCTTGCGCCACAGGCCGCCCATGCGGTTCATGTCCTGCTCCTCGTGCACGGCGTGGATGACCGAGCCCGAACCCAGGAAGAGCAGGCCCTTGAAGAAGCCGTGCGTCACCAGGTGGAAGATGGCCGCGCTGAAGGCGCCGACGCCCAGCCCGGCGAACATGTAACCCAGCTGGGACAGCGTCGAATATGCCAGCACGCGCTTGATGTCGCGCTGGGTGAAGGCGATCGACGCGGCCAGGATGGCGGTGAAGATGCCGATCGCGGCGATCGTGACCATCGCCCCCGGCGCCTCGGCGAAGATCGGGTTGGCGCGCGCGACGAAATACACGCCGGCGTTGACCATCGTCGCGGCATGGATCAGGGCGCTCACCGGGGTGGGGCCCTCCATCGCGTCGGGCAGCCAGACGTGCAGCGGGAACTGGGCGCTCTTGCCCATCGCGCCGGCGAACAGCAGCAGCGCGATGCCGGTCATCATCCACGGCTCGATCGCGCCGGAGTGGAGCTGCTCGGGCAGCAGCTCGAAGACCTCGCCGAAGTTGAGCGTGCCGACCGTCGTCCAGATCGCGGCGATGCCCAGGGCAAAGCCGAAGTCGCCGACGCGGTTGACGATGAACGCCTTCTTGGCCGCCAGGGCCGCCGAGCGACGGCGGTACCAGAAGCCGATCAGCAGGTAGCTCGACAGGCCGACGAGCTCCCAGGCGGCGAACAGGAGCAGGAAGTTGTCGGCCAGAACGAGCAGCAACATGCTGAACATGAACAGGTTGAGGTAGGCGAAGAAGCGCCACCGCCCGGGGTCGTGGGCCATGTAGCCGACCGAGTAGACGTGCACCAGCATGCCCACCGTTGTGACCACGATGAGCAGCACGGCGGTCAGCGCGTCGACGGCGAAGTTGGCGGCGATGCTGAACGTGCCCGCCGGAACCCACTCGTAGAGCGTGAAGTGGAGGCCCTCCTCGCCGTACGCGCCGAGGAAGAGCGCCTGGTAGACGACGTACATGCCGATCAGCCAGGTCACCACGATCAGCGGCACGGCGATGATCCAGCCGCGCGTGTACAGCCGCCGGCCGACCAGCGCGGTGAGGCCGAAGCCGGCCAGTGGCAGCGCGAGCAGCAGGCTGACGAGAAGTTGGTCGGTTGGCACTGTCGGGCCCTACTCGCGCATGCTGGAGTACTCGTCGACCAACGGCGTGCGACGGTTGCGATAGATGGCAATGACGATGGCCAGCCCGACTGTTGCTTCGGCCGCGGCGACGGCCATGACCAGCAGCGCGATCAACGTCGCGTGGCCCTGAAGCTCGGGCGTGAAGGCGCCAAAGGCGATCGCGGCCAGGTTGACCGCGTTGAGCATCAGCTCGATCGACATCAACATGGCAATCGCGTTGCGCCGGGCGAGGAAGCCGAAGGTGCCGATGGCGAACAACAGCGCCGAGAGGATCAGGTACGCGTCGAGCGAGTGGCTCATGCTCCGTCCACCGGGCCGCTGTCGGCCGGCCGGCGCTGGCCTTCGAGCAAGGCCGGGTCCGGCTCGCCCGGATCCGTGCCCGGCTCGCGCTTGGCCAGGAAGACGCTGCCGATGACCGCCGCAGTCAGCAGCACCGCGACGACCTGCAGAGCGAAGACGTATAGCGCGTCCTCGAACATCAGCAGCGCGACCGTGCTGGTGGCCGACCACAATCGCTCGCCGACGGCCAGCGGCCAGCTCGTATTGACCACGCTCAGGATCAGGAGCGCGGCGAGGCCCACGGCGGCCAGCGCCCCGGCCCACGCCTGGCGGTGGAAGACGAGCCCGGCCGGGCCTGACTTGCTCTGGGTGAGCATGATCGCGAAGAGGATCAGGATGCTGATCGCGCCGATGTAGATCAGCACCTGGGCGGCGGCGACGATGACCGCGCCGGCCAGGACGTAGATGCCGGCCAGCGCGGCGAAGGCAACAATCATCGACAGGCCCGAGCGGACGATGTTGCGGCCGACGACGACGAAGATCGCGGCGCCGAGCATGATCCCGGCCAGGATCAGGAAGAGCAGGTCATCCCAGGGCCAGTCGAGGAACGGGATCGTCGGCGGCAGCGCCATCAGTGTGTATGCGCGGCGCCGCCGCCGTGGTGGTCGTCACCGGCCGGCTGGTGGCCCGTAGCGCTGCCGTGACCGTTGCCGGCGACCTGGTGACCGCTGCCGGCGACCTGTTGACCGTTGCCGTTGCTGCCCACGCCGGGCGGCAGCATGGGCAGCATCCGCCCCGCCCCGACGAGGCGGCCCTGTTGCGTGGCCCGCGCGGCCCAGTCGCGCTCGCGCTGGATCCAGCTGACCTCGGTATCACGCTCGATGGCGCTGATCGCCAACAGGTCGATCATCGGCTCGCTGCGGCTTTCGTGGCCGAGCTCGAACTCCGGGCCGCAGCGCAGCGCGTCGTACGGGCAGGCATCAACACAGATGCCGCACAGGATGCAGCGGCTCTCATCGACCTCGTACTTCTCGAGCACGCGCGGCTTGGGCATCAGCGCGCCGGTCGGGCAGGTCTCGGCGCAGCGGCCGCAACTGACGCAGGGCGTGGTGTTGAGGCTCATGTCGAGCGGCGTCGTCACCAGCGTGTCGAAACCGGTGCGCATGAAGTCGTAGCAGGCGGCGCCGACGACCTCCTTGCATACGTTGGCGCACCGGCCGCAGTCGATGCAGCGCGACGGCTCGCGCAGGATGAAGGCGTGGCTGTCGTCGCGCACGTAGTCGTGGTTGGTGCCGGTGAAGCGGTTCTCGGTCACGCTGCGATGCGAGAAGGCGCCGCCATGTTGCGGCTCGAGCGTGGCCAGGGTGGTGCCGTACTCGATCCCCTGGCGGCGCAGGTCGCAGAAGCCGATCGCCTCGCACGTGCACTGCAGGCAGCGCCCGGACTCAGCCATGGCCTCCTGCTGGCTGTACGGGATCTCGTACTCGACGTAGCTCTCGTTGCGCACCTCGGCCGGCATCGCCTTCAGCCGGTAGCGCGGTTCCTTGATCTCGTTGGTGTAGGGCACGATGTTCAGGAACTCGGGCTGTGGCTCGGCCAACGTCTGGCGTGTCTTGATCGCCTCCAGGTCATGGCCGCGCAGGTAGGCGTCGATGGCATACGCGGCGCGCCGGCCCTCGGCCGTGGCCTGGACCACCGTCGCCGCGCCGACGCGCACATCGCCCGTCCCGAACACACCCTTGCGGCCGGTGCTGAACGTCACCGCGTCGGCCGCCAGGCGGCGGTTCTTGGTCACGCCGATGCCGTCGGAACCCCGCTCGAGCCAGTCGAGCTGCGGTCCCTGGCCAATGGCCAGCAGGACGCGGTCGCAGTCGATGATGAACTCGGTCCCGGCGACCGGCTCGGGCCGGCGACGGCCGGACGCGTCGGGCTCGCCCAGCCGCATGCGCTGGAACTCGACCCCGCTGACCTTGTTGGCGGCGTCGGTCACGACGCGCGTCGGTGCAGCCTGGAAGATGGCCCGCGCGCCCTCCTCGAGCGCCTCATGGACCTCGTTCGCCGCGGGCATGTCCTTCATGTCGCGGCGGTAGACGAGGGTCACCTCGGATGCGCCCTGGCGAACCGAGGTGCGCGTGCAGTCCATCGACGTGAAGCCACCGCCGATGACCACCACCCGCGTGCCGGTGTGCCCGGGGTAGGGCAGGCCGAGGGTGGCGATGCGCAGGTACTCCAGGCCGTCGAGCACGCCGTTGGCGTCCTCACCGGGCACGCCCAGCTTGTTCGTCTCGTAGCAGCCGATGGCGACGCACACGGCGTCGAAGCCTTGGTTCTGCAGGTCGTCGATGGTGAAGTCGCGGCCCAGCTCGGCGTTGACGACCATCTGGCCGCCCAGGTCGGTGACCGCCTGGTACTCGGCCTCGAGCACCTCGACCTTGGGCAGGCGGTACTGCGGGATGCCATAGCGCAGCATGCCGCCCGGCGCCGGGTCGCGCTCGAAGATGGTCACCGCGTGGCCGGCGATGAGCAGGTAGTAGGCGGCCGACATGCCCGCCGGGCCGGAACCGATGACCGCCACCCGCTTGCCCGTCGTGGGCTGGACATCGAACGGGACGGGTGCCTTTACGCCCGCGGCCTGGGCCTTGAGGACCTGGTCGCCGGCGTAGCGATGGCTGTCGCGGATGGCGATCGCCTCGTCTACCTCGTCGCGCCGGCAGTGCTCCTCGCACGGCGCCGGGCAGACCCGGCCGAGGATGCTCGGGAACGGGATGGTGCGCTTGAAGATGCGTGCCGATTCGGTGAAGTTGCCCTCCGTGTTGGCCTTCAGGAAGCCCGGGATGTCGATGTGGCTGGGGCACTTGTTCTGGCACGGCGGCAGGCAGTAGGCGTTGTGGTCGGAGAAGATCAGCTCGAGGTTGGTCTTGCGGATCTCGCGCAGGCGCGGCGTCTGGGTGCGCACGACCATCTCCGGCTCGGCCGCGCGCGAGCAGCTGATCGGCGGCTGGTCCTCGCCCTCGACCTCGACCACGCACATCCGGCAGGCGCCGAAGCCGGGCAGCTTGGGCTCGTAGCACAGCGTCGGCACCTCGATGCCGTTGTCGCGGCAGACGTCGAGGATCGTCTGCCCGGCGCGGCCGGTGACCTGGCGGCCGTCGACCTCGACCGTGAAGCGTGGGTGAGGACAAGCGCCGCTGCGGCGCCTGCGTCTCGAGCAGTCGCTCAATCGCGGCGTCGGCCGCTTCGGAGTCGCGCAGCTGGGGCAGCGTGTCGGTCATGCGCTCACTGGCTGGCTTGCGAGGCGCACCTGTCTGCACACGCCGGCGGGGCAGCTGCCGTGCGCGAAGTGCTGCGTCGAACTCGTCGGCGAAGTATCGCATCCCGGTCAGGAACGGATTGGGCGCGCAGAACTCGAGGCCGCACAGGGCGCCGCGCGAACGTCGCGCCGCAAGCTCCAGCAGCACCTGCGGGTCGTCGGGCCGGGCCAGGCCGGTCGTTGCCCGGCGGCCGATCTCGTACAGACGGCGCAGGCCGATGCGGCACGGGATCGTCTTGCCGCACGCCTCGTCTGACAGGTAGCGCTCCAGCGTCGTGGCCATCTCGACCAGGCACGTGCCCGGCCCGGCGACGCACGAGCGTAGCCCGAGCCCCAGATGGCGCCCTTGGCCCGACGAGCGCCTCGGGCGTGTAGAGCGTGTCGCAGTTCGGCCGGCGGCAGGAAGCCGCCGGCGGGGCCGCCGACGAGCACGGCCTTGAGCGTCGCCCGGCGCGCCGGCAATGTCGAGCAGCCGGCGCAGCGACATGCCCAGCGGCACCTCGACGATGCCCGGCGAGCCGACCGCGCCCGCGAACTGGACCAGCGTCGTACCCGGGTAGCGTCTTGTCGCCGATAGCGGCGAAGGCCGCCGAGCCGTTGGCCACGATCCACGGCACGCAGGCTGAGCGTCTCGACGTTGTTGACGACTGTCGGCCGGCCCCACAATCCGCGGCGCGTCGGGTAGGGCGGGCGCTGGTCGGGCTGGGCGCGCTTGTTCTCGAGTGCGCGCAGCAGCGTGGTCTCCTCGCCCACGACCATGCCGCCCGGTACGCCGACGACCTCGACGTGCAGGTCGAAGCCGGCGCCGAGCGCGTCGCTGCCGATGTAGCCGGCCTCTTCGGCCATGCGCACGGCCGCCTGCCAGCCGGCGCAGCGACGGTTGGTCGGCCCGCGCGCACAGCGATGTAGGCGCGCGTCGCACCAATGGCATACGCCGCCACGGCGATGCCTTCGACCATCGCGTGCGGGTCGTTCTCCATCAGCGTCCGATCGACCTGCGCGCCCGGGTCGGCCTCGAAGCCGTTGGCCACGACGTAGCGCGTGTCCGCGTCGACTCGCTGCTGCGGCGCGCCACTTGTCGGCGGTCGGGTAGCCCGCGCCGCCGCGGCCGCGCAGGCCGGCATCGGCGACCAGGCGGATCAGTGCCTGCGGGCTCATCGTCGTCACGGCACTTCTTCCAGGACGCCCACGCGCCGGCCTTCTCGGCCGCCGATCAGTGGCCCGTCCGGTTCGTAGCGTCCGAGGCGCGCGGTCAGGATGCTGGGCATGCCCTTGGGTGTCGGCAGGATGTTCATCGTGCCCACGCTCATGCGCTGGCCGCGCGTGCGGCTGCTTGGCGCGCAGCGACTCGGCCAGCGTCACGTGCCGTGTCGGCGGTCATGCCCGGCTGCGGCTGGCCGTCGAGCGTGAGCAGCGGCTCGTCACGGCTTTCGCCGCCACACTCAACGGCACACGAAGCGCACCGCACCGTCGGGCGTGACCCCGCCGACGTCGGTCGCCAGCGCCGCGACGAGCGCGTCGCGCATCGCGCCCGCCGCCGCAGGAGGCTGCACGTCGGGCAGCGGCACAGGCCGATCTCGGCCACCCGGCCGGGCTCGAAGACGAGGTGCGGATAGCTGGTGGCGATGCCGTAGATCTCGCTGTACCAGGCGCCGGTGGAGTGGCTGATGTGCTGCAGCGCCGCGACCGGCAGATGGCCGTAGGCGGCCTGCGTCTGCTCGAGGATGGCCAGCAGTCGGCGCGGGTCGTAGTCGTCGGCCGACCAGGATGCGCTCGAGCGGCGCCCAGATCGATCGGCAGCCAGGCCGCGAAGGAGCGATCTGGCACCGGCCGGCCAGATCGGCGCAGCGCCGATTCCTCGCGCCGCTCGGCGTACTGCTCGGGCGGGCCCCAATGGACGTGATAGCGGTTTCTGGTGTCGACGCCGCCCATGTCGATGATCTCGATCGGGCAGGCCATCGCGCACTGGAAGCACGTCTCGCACTTGAGGTTGCCGGCCTCGTCGTAGAGCAGCACCAGCCGGCCGCGGTGGTGCGGCGAGATGTCCTGGCGCTGCTCCGGGTACTGGATCGTGACCTTGGGCTGCACGAAGCGCACGAACGTGTGGAGCATGCCCATGGCCATGCCCCAGCCGGGGATCTTGCCGAACGTGCTCATCGCGGACCTCTCATCGGCGGCTCAGCTCCTGGATGAGCAGGATGGCGCCGGCGGTCACGAAGATGTTGAGCAGCGCGATCTCGACCATCCACTTCCAGGCGAAGCCCATCAGCTGGTCGATGCGCACGCGCGGCAGAGTCCCACGCATCCAGACGAAGATGAACACGAATGTGAACGTCTTGACCAGGAACCAGAACAGGCCGACCACGACCTCGAACGACAGGAAGGCCCACACGCTCACCGCGCCGACGGCGAAGACGTTGAAGAGCACGAACGCGACGATGAGCGACTTCACGAACGACCAGCCGCTCTTGAGCATCCACAACGGCACGGCGAGCAGCAGGATCGAGCACGCGGCACGCCGATGGCGAGCGCCCACAGCAGCCAGATACCCATGCCCGCCAGATCGATCGCCGGGTTGATGGTGATGTGCAGGAAGTCGAGGATCGGCCGCGGGTCGATGGGCGCGTTCCAGCCGCCGAAGAAGAGCACGACCGTCAACGCCGAGAGGATGAAGACGTTGACGTACTCGGCGAAGAAGAAGAAGCCGAAGCGCATGCCGCTGTACTCGGTCGCGAAGCCGGCCACGAGCTCGCTGTCAGCCTCGGTCAGGTCGAACGGCGTGCGGTTGCCCTCGGCCGTCGCGGCGATGAAGAAGACGATGAAGGCGAGCGGCTGCTGGAAGACGTACCAGTCCCAGAACCAGCCGGCCTGGCTGGCCGACGATCTGGTTGAGCGACAGGGTGCCGGCGAGCATGATCACGCCGACCGGGGCGAGCAGCAGCGGCAGCTCGTAGGACACGATCTGGGCGGCGGCGCGCAGGCCGCCCAGCAGCGAGTACTTGTTGAAGCTCGACCAGCCGGCCATCATCAGCCCGACCACGCGTCAGGCCCGACACGGCGAAGAAGTAGAGCAGGCCGATGTTCATGTCGAGGCCGACCAGGCCCGGCGCGAAGGGGATGACGAGCAGCGCCAGCACGCTGGCCAGGTAGGTCACGATCGGGCGCCAGGGTGAACACCGCCGCGTCGGCGCCGGTCGGCGTGAAGTCCTCCTTGGCGAGCACCTTGAAGCCGTGGAAGACCGAGCTCAGGCGTGCCCCACGGCCCGATCCGGTTGGGCCCGATGCGCGAGGCCAGGAAGGCGATGACCTTCATCTCCATGTAGATGATCACGAAGGCCATGGGCACCGTGATGAGCAGGATCGTCGGTGGCCGCGAGCAGGAAGCGGACGATGTCGATGTTGTCGTTGACCAGCGTGGCGCCACAGGTCGAGCACGGCCGGGATCAGGCCGAGCTGCCAGCCGACGAGCAGGCCCACGGTCAGCAGCAGCGCGAGCAGCAGCAGCGGCAGGACGATCTTGCCGGCCAGGGTCAGCCGGTTCCACGGTCGGCTGATGACGCTCACTGATGGCCCGCCCGGGCGCGTCACTTGTCGATGCCGCCCATGACCGGATCGAGGCTGGCCATGATCGCCATCGTGTCGGCGATCAGGTTGCCCGGCATCAGCTCGCCGACCGCCTGCAGGTTGAAGTACGACGGGTCGTGGATGCGCAGACGGAAGGGCTGATCGGAGCCGTCGCTCATGGCGTAGCACGAGTACTGGCCGCGCGGGCTCTCGACGGCGATGTAGGCCCGGCCGGGCGGGATGCGGATCATGCGCGGGATCTTGGCCATCACCGGGCCGTCGGGCATCTCGTGCAGCACCTGGTCGATGATCCGGATGCTCTCGCGGATCTCGTCGACGTGGAGCAGATAGCGCGCGTAGCGAGTCGCCCTCGCTCGCGCGTCGGGATGTCGAAGTCGAGCTCCGGGATAGACGCTGTACGGGTGTGCCCGGCGGACGTCGTACGGGCACTCCGGTGGCGCGCAGCGGCGGGCCGCTCATGCACAGCCGCAGGGCCGTGTCGCGGTCGAGGACGCCCATGCCGCGCGTGCGGCGCACGAAGATCTCGTTCTCGTTGAGCAGGCGGATCTCCTGCTCGAGCTCGACCGCGGCCTGGCTCATCCAGTCGCCCAGGCGCGATCAGGAAGTCGTGGTTGAGGTCGCGGTTGACGCCTCCGATGCGCAGGTAGTTGAAGAGCAGCCGCTGGCCGGTCAGCGCAGCCGAGCATCTCGACGATCCGGTCGCGCTCGATGAAGCCGTACAGGAGCGGCGTCAGGCCGCCCAGGTCGAGCGCCAGCCAGCCGATGAACAGGCCGTGGCTGGCGATCCGGTTGAGCTCCCAGCACAGTACGCGGATGTACTCGGCGCGGCGCGGCACCTGCAGGTCGAGCAGCTTCTCGGCCGCCAGCACCGGCATCGCCTCGCTGAACATCGAGGCGACGTACTCGAGTGGGTCGCAGTTGCTGATCGCGTGATGCCAGTCGCCGTTCTCGCAGATCTTCTCGACACCGCGATGCAGGTAGCCCAGCACCGGGTCGAGGTCGACCACCTGCTCGCCGTCGATCTTGAGCACGACCCGCAGCACGCCGTGCGTCGACGGATGCTGCGGGCCGATGTTGATCAGCATCTCGCCGTCACGCAGATGGTAGAACTCGGCCTCGCGCTCGGTCCGCGGGGGATAGGGCGGCACCGCGTCGATAGATCGTGGCCGGTGTCTCAACCCAGATGTTCGGGTCGTCGAGCGATCGGACAGTTGTCGGGTCGGCTCATGCCGGCGGCGCCTCGTCCGGGGCCGTCAATCGATGCGCGACAGGCTGGCTGGCGGGCGGCAATTTGGCCTGGCGGAGCACCGGCCGGCGCGAGCGTCTCGGCCGGTCCGTGGGGCT
Source organism: uncultured Chloroflexia bacterium (assembly GCA_963704145.1). Lineage (GTDB taxonomy): Bacteria > Chloroflexota > Limnocylindria > Limnocylindrales > CSP1-4 > JALYGJ01. Next base: position 69,347 of record CAVPHB010000006.1, on the reverse strand, counting down.
GCTCGACGTGGCGCACGCCCTCGCCCGGCGAGCGCGCCGAGTCGTCGGCCAGCAGGAAGTCCTTGCGCAGCGGGAAGCTGGTGTAGTCGGGCGGCATGTAGATGCGGCGCAGGTCGCGGTTGCCCTCGAAGAGGATGCCGAACATATCGTAGGCCTCGCGCTCGGCCCACTCGGCGCCCTTCCACAGGAAGGTGATCGACGGCACGCGCGGATCGTCGCGCGACAGACCGGCCGCGATGACCCGCAGCCAGTCGGACGAGCGCGCCGACCACAGGTGGTAGACGACCCACATCTCGCTGCCGGTGTCGACGCCGGCCAGATCGGACAGCAACTCGAACTCGAACTGCTCGTCGTCGTGCAGCGTGCGCATCACTTCGGTCACGTCCTGCGCGCCGATCCAGATCTCGGTCGTGTCGCCGCGCTGGCGCAGGGGCGCGCTGAAACGCTCTCCGAAGGCGGTCTGCAGGCGCTGTTTCAGTTGCGTGTCCGTCTCGCTCGCTCCTGTCTGGTCGAGTTGCGAAGGGCGCTGGACTATCCGGTTTCGGCCGCGCTCAAACGCCGTCCGGCACAGTCGGCCCGACGGTCCGCTCAGCCCAGTGACCGCGCCGCTCGCGGATGAGCTGCTGGAGCTTCATCATGCCGTAGATCAGGCCTTCCGGACGGGGCGGGCAACCGGGCACATACACATCGACGGGCATGATCCGATCGATACCCTCGACCGTCGCGTACGACCGCTTGTAGCGGCCGCCCGAGCAGGTGCAGTCGCCCATCGCGACGCACCACTTGGGCTCGGGCATCTGCTCCCACAGCCGCACGCAGCGGCCCGGCCATCTTGGTCGTCAGCGTGCCGGCGACGATGAGGACGTCGGCCTGGCGCGGGCTGGCGCGGAAGGGAAACACGTTGAAGCGGTCCATGTCGTTGAACGGCGTCGCCGCGGACATCATCTCGATCGCGCAGCAGGCCAGCCCCGAGGTGAGCGGCCAGAGGCTGTTGAGGCGGATCAGGTCGAGGATGTAGTCGGCCTTGGTGGGGATGATCTCGAGCGCCCGCCAGCGGCCGGTGTCGCCCTTGTCGAGCAGCTCCTCCTGGCGCAGATGGGTGATCTGGGACGGAGCGCCGCCCATGTACGCCTGTGGGTCGGCGGCGCTCCAGAGCGTGTTCTCGACGATGATCGGCTCGACCAGGTCTGCCGCCGGTGCCGCCACCAGCGCCGACTTCGGCTCGCTCACTTCCACGTCAGGACGCCCTTACGCCAGGCGTAGCCGAGGCCGAGCAGCAGGATGGCGACGAAGAGCAGCATCGCCAGGAAGCCGCCCAGCAGCACGTCACGGAAGACGATCGCCCACAGGTAGATGAAGATGACCTCGATGTCGAAGGCGACGAACAGCAGGGCGTAGATGTAGAACGACAGGCCGACCCGGCCCCAGGTGTAGCCGAACGTGTCGATGCCCGACTCGTACGGCAGCCCCTTGTGGCCGTCGCCCTTGGTGCGATGGCTGATCAGCCACGCGGCCATGATCGTGATCAGCACGAAGGTCGCGCCCGCGAAGGCGAACCCGACCACGTACCACAATCCGGTCGTCACTCACTCCTCGTCAGGCGTCACGGTCCGCGAACGCTGGTGGATCGACTGGCTGGGACGGCTCGCAGTTCACGCTCATTCTACGCGGCTGGCCCGTCTGATTGAAACCCTTGCGAAGGCGTTTGCGCGGCCCCTCGCCGTGTCTCTGACGCATGTCCACTGACAGTGAACACAGAGCGGCAGTGAGCCCGTTTCGGACGTCGAGCGGGCACCGCTCGGGCGGCAAAGCCTGTTAGCGGACGGGCCTTCACGCTGGGGTGGCCGTTTGCGGCGGCTGACGCGGGGCCCTGGACCGCCAACTGCGCTCGATTTCTGTTCACTGTCAGTGGAATCCCGTCGATCGGGCTATCTGGCCGCGCGGCGACTAGCGCCCAGCGAGCAGCAGGCGAAGTCCGGGGCCCACGAGGCTGTGGCCGCCGAGCAGGATCGGTTGATCGGCCGCCGCGGCGGACTGGGTGAGCGCTCGCAGCCAAGCGTCGTCGACCTGCTCGTGGCGGTGCAGGTCACTCGCGAAGCGGTCGCTGTCCGACGGCCAGTGGCGCTCACCCGCGCCCAGGTGGTGGGCCATCAGCACGCGGCTGTCGATGATCGCGCCGTCGGCCAGCTGTGCCACGATCTCCGCGAGCGCAGCCGGGCCGCGCTGGTCGAGCAGCAAGCCCAGGCTCGCAGTGGGGGCTCGGCGCGTCCTGCCGGGCGCTCCGCCGATGGCCAGCGGCGTCGACGCGCGCAGGCCGCGCTCCTCGGCCAGGAAACGGACGCGGCAGTGCACGTTGCCCTCCAGCCAGCGCAGCGTCCGCGAGCCGCTGCGCCCGAAGACGAGCAGCTCGGCATGCGCGTCAGCCGCGACGGCACGCACCTCGGCCAGCGAGCGGGATAGTCAGCGAGGCGCGATCGACGAATGCTTTCAGCCAGCCGCCTGCGCGCGGAGCCAGCGCGGCCACGGCCACGTCGAGCGGCGTATCGATGTCGAGTGCCAGCCGATCGCGCCCCGACAGCTCCGCGACGCTGTAGCCGGTGTGCTCCTCGAGCCAGCGCGGCAGGGCGTTGTCGCTGGGCAGGTCCGGCAGCGCGCGCAGGTCAGCGGCCCGACCAACGGCGCAGACGTCGGACGAGTAGCGGTTGTTGGTAACCGCGCTCGCCGTGCCCGACGCCGCCGTGGCCACCAGGCGCTGCGCATCGGCGCTGTTGAGGCGCACCACGGCGCCGCTGCCCAGGACGATCAGCCCGCCCGACGCGGGTGCGAGCTCGGCCAGGACCGCGCCGAACGAAAGACCGACCCGCCACTCGGTCTCGAGGCGGACCTCGCCCGCGCCGGCCGCACGAAACAAACGAGATTGGCGCTCAGCCAGTTCCGCGCGCGCGTCGGCCAGCAGGCGCACGAGTGGCGGATCGTCATCCGCCGCGCGACGGTGGAAGATAAGCACGAGCGGTCGGGCCATTGGTCGGCCGAGTCTAGTCACGGAGGTGGCGGTGGCGAAGCGGGTCCGCGTGTACATCGGGCTGGGATCGAACGTCGGCGACCCACGAGCGAACGTGCGCAATGCCGTCCGCGCACTGGCCGCGCTGCCCGGCGTGCGGCTGCGCGGTGTCTCACGCCAGTACCGCACCAAACCGGTCGGCGTGATCGATCAGCCGGACTTCGTCAACGCTGTCGCCGCGCTCGATGTCCCGCGCGGGCCGGATCCAGAAACGGGCGCAATGGCGCTGCTCGCTGCGCTGAAGATACTCGAGCAGTCGCTCGGCCGCCAGCCGCGCGAGCGCTCGGGCCCGCGCGAAATCGACCTCGACCTGTTGGTCTTCGGCCGCCACCAGATCGACGTGAAGCGCCCCGACGGCCGCTGGCTGGTCGTGCCCCATCCCGAGGCCCATAAACGGTTCTTCGTGCTGGCGCCGCTGGCCGACCTTGCCTCCGGCTTGCGCCCCCCAGGCTGGAAAGAGTCGGTCGCCACCGCGCGCGCCCGCCAGGAGCGCTTGGAGGGGCCCGAGGCCGTTATCTTGGCCGGCACAACATGGACACAGGCCTAACTCCCGAAGTCGGGGAAAGCGGCGACCCAGATTGCCCCGATCTCGGCAGCCGTGAAATCACGGCCGACACCTATCAGGGCGTCGTCAGTGGAGAAGAGCAGGTCTATCTCCCGCCCATCCCACCCCGTGTCGTCCTGGAGTGCCCATCTGTCGCCGTCCGCCGATAGCCAGGTCAGACCAGTGACATTCTCTTCATGGAAGATGCCGGTAGCGCTGGCCGGGTAGCGTCCGGACGTGACCACGAATGCATCTGTGGTCGCACCCACAGCGAGGAACTCGGGCCAGATCCGCCTGAGCGGCGGCTGCGTGGCGCGCCGCCAGCGGCTGCGGTCGGCACTGAACCACGCCATGCGCTCGTTGAACGACACGGCCACCAAGCCGCGATCGTTGACGCCGATGCCGCTGATGTCGGCCAGCTGGCGCGATCCCTCCAACTCGCCGAGCAGGGACCAGTGCAGGCCATCCGATGTGCGCCAGACTTCGATGACGTCGACCAGCTCCCAGTCCGAGAACGCGCCACGCTCATTCGCAGCCACGAACGCGTACGCGCTGCCATCCGCGGTATGAACGTCGCGCAGGCCGCGAACGATATGCAGCCCGACCTCGTCGGTGACGGGCGACCAGCTCACTCCATCAGCCGAGGTCGCGGCTACGCGGGCTGGGTTCCATTCCGTGCTCTCCCCGCCGAAGGCCACGACCCGGTCGCCGGCCGCCGCCAGATGATCCACGCTGGCCACGCCAACGACGGCGTTGTCGAGCCGATGCCAGTCGTCGCCTGAGACCGATGTCCAGATGCTTGCGTCGCTGTAGGTGAGGATGCGGTCAGCGAGGACGAACGGGGCGGAAAAGGCCACTTCCTCCGGTCGACGGTCGATCCGAGCCTTATGCCAGGACGTGCCATCCGACGAGAGCCACGCCGCGGGGCCGAGAAAGAAGTCGTCGACGTAGCCCTCGGCACCGGTCAGGACGAACTGCCCACGGAAGGTCGTGATGCCGGTCAGATAGACGGCCAGATCCAAACCGGAAGTGGCAATGCGGTGCCACTTGATTGTGCCCCGAGGAGATCCAGCTGGCGCCAGCCACGCGGTGGCATCGGGTGTCGCGGCTGGATCGGGTAAGTCCGACGGCACTGATTCAGGAGTCGCCGGCGGCGATGGCGTGGCAGTCGGATCTGCGGGCGTCGCAGGGCTGGGATCAGGGAGCGGCGAAGCAGGCGTGGCGCGCGCGGCGGGAGCCTCGGCGGCGCTCGCCGTGGAAATCGGTGATTCGCTCGTTGGCTCGGCCGACTGAGCCACAGGCAGAAGTGTGCAGCCGACCAGCACGAGGGCGAGCACCGGGGCGACGAGGCCGTTTGTGGACACGTGGCGCGTTCCCCCGACTGGCTATTTGACCCGGCCCTGAGGCCGGGGCGCTTACCTGAGACGAGCCGAGCGGCCCTCGTGGGGCGGGCCGGTGGCCCGAAAGCAGACTACAGGCGGACGCTGGGCGGCTTGTCGCGGTCGAACATGTGCACGGTGTCCACGAAGCGCACCTGCTTGCTCTGGTAGCCCATGACCAGCGAATGGGTGCGCGCCCCACCGCCGAAGAAGCGCACGCCCTTGAGCAGATCGCCGTCGGTCACGCCGGTGGCCGAGAAGACGATGTTCTCGCCGGGGGCCAGGTCGACCGTGGTGTATACGCGCTCCTCCGACAGGTCGATGCCCATCTGTTCGGCGCGCGCGCGCTCCTCGTCGTTGCGCCAGCGGAAGCGGGCCTGCATCTCGCCGCCCAGGCAGCGCAGCGCAGCGGCGGTGAGCACACCCTCCGGCGCGCCACCGATGCCCATCACCGCGTGAACACCGGTGCCCATCACGGCGCAGCTGATCGCCGCCGACACGTCGCCGTCCGAGATGAGCTTGATGCGCGCCCCGGCGGCGCGGATCTCCTCGATCAGCTGCGCATGACGCGGCCGATCCAATGTGACGACCGTCAAATCGGCCACTTGCCGGCCGAGCGACTCGGCGATCCTGTGCAGGTTCTCGGCGGCCGGCAGGCGGATGTCGACGTGGCCCGCCGATGACCGGTCCGACGCACAGCTTGTCGAGGTACGTGTCGGGTGCGTTGAGCAGGCCGCCACGCTCCGATGCGGCGAGCACCGTGATCGCGTTGGCCAGCCCCATCGCCACCAGGTTGGTGCCTTCGAGCGGGTCAACCGCGATGTCGATCTCCGGCTGGCCGCGCAGGCCGATGCCGACCTGCTCGCCGATGTAGAGCATCGGCGCCTCGTCGCGTTCGCCCTCGCCGATGACGATCGTGCCGGTCATCTCGACTTCGTCGAAGGTCCGCCGCATCGCCTCGGTCGCGGCGTGGTCGGCAGCGTGCCGGTCGCCGCGGCCCATGAAGCGTGCCGATGCGATCGCGGCCGCCTCGGTGACGCGCACCGTTTCGAGTGCGAGGAGCGTTTCCATCGCAGTGGCGGTAGTGCCGCTGGCCGGTGAAGACCATCGCCATGTGATGACGATCGGCGACCTCGATAGCCATCTGGTCGCGGGCCGAGCCGCCGGGCTGGATGATCGCCGTGATGCCGCGCTCGGCGGCGAGCTGGATGGCGTCGGCGAAGGGGAAGTAGGCGTCCGAGGCGAGGACGGCGAGCGGCGCGCGGTCGGCCGCCTTGTGCAGCGCGATCTCGACCGCGGTCAGCCGGCTGGCCTGGCCGGCACCGACTCCGACGAGCGCGCCGTTATGCGCCAGGATCACGGCGTTGCTGGTCACGTGGCGTACGGCGCGCCAGGCGAAGAGCAGGTCGGTCAGCTCCTCCAGCGTCGGCCGGCGCTTGGTGACCACCTTGAGCTGTGATCGGTCGAGCTCGGACCGGTCGCGCGTCTGGACCAGCAGGCCGCCGTCGATGCGCTGGAAGTCGAGCCGGGCGATGCCGTAGTCGGTCAGGCCCTCGACCGGGACCGCGGGCACGGCGAACAGCGCCAGGTGCTGCTTCTCGGCCAGGATCTCGCGCGCCTGGCGCGGAGAACGATGGCGCGACGACGGCCTCATAGGCATTGCCGGCGATCGACGCACCGGTCTCGCCGTCGACCTCGCGGTTGAGCGCCACGACTGCACCGTAGGCGCTGACCGGGTCGCCCTCGAGCGCCTTCTCGTAGGCGTCGAGGAGGCGATCGCGCGACGCCAGGCCGGTCGGGTTGCCCTGCTTGACGATGCAGCACGTTGGTGCGGTGAAGTCGGACGCGATCCGGTACGCCGCGTCGAGATCGAGCAGATCGTTGAAGGTCGGCTGGATCGCCCTGCAGTTGGACGGCATCGGCGAGCGATGCCAGTGCGGTGTGTCGTCTCGCGGTAGAAGGCCGCCTGCTGCTGCGGGTTCTCGCCGTAGTCGAGGTCGCGCACCTTCTCGACGCACCACCGCGAGGCGGTTCGGGAAACGGATGCCGGCGAGTGGTTGAGATAGCCGGCGACCTCGGCGAAGTAGGCCGCCACGTCGGCCAGCGCGTCGGCCGCCAGGCGCTGGCGGAACTCGGGCGACAAGGCGCCCATCTCGCGCAGCTCCGGTCACCAGCTGGGCGTAGTGGCGCGGCGCTTGGAAACGGCGGCGACGGCGGCGTAGTTGCGCGCGGCGGCCGCCATCAGCGCGGTCGCCGCCCACGTCGATCATCTCGATCGCCTCGTCGAGCGGCACCGAGCGCGCGCCCACCTGTGGCGCGAAGGGCCTGACGTTGACGACCACCAGGTCAATCAGCCCGATGCCCTGCGCGGCCAGCTGCGCCACCTCCTCGGTCACCTGGCGCCGGGCGAGGATGCCGCCGTAGATCTGCGGATGGAATGTCTTGACCTGTCCGCCGGCGAGCGACTGGCTGCCGGTCAGGGTGCTGATCGGCTGGGCCTCGACACCCGCCTCGGCCAGCGCGGCGCGCGTGCCGTCGGTGGCGAACAGCTCGACCCCGAGTGCGGCCAGATCGCGCGCAAGGTCGACGATCCCGTCGCGATCCGCGACCGAGAGCAGGGCTCGCACCGTCTCCTCCTGTCCCTCGCGCTGGGCCCGCGCGCGGCTGCAAGGCGCGAGCGCGGCACGCCCGGCCGAGTATAGCAACCGGCCATTTCCGGCCGGTGCTCAGGCCGACCCGAAGATGGGCTGGCGCAGTCTTGCTATGCTCGCTTCCCCGTCACCATCTTGAGCGAGGGCTGGCAGTGCGTTTGGGTCCGCTTGACTACCTCGGCCGGGTCGAGTTCTCGGAGCAGAACTTCCCCGACATCTACAGCACGATCTGGATCGCTGCCCTGCTGCTGCTGGTCGGGACGGTCGTCCTGTACAACGTTCGCGTGCGCCAGCTGCACCGCCACGAGCCGCTGCGCGCGATGCAGGAATGGCTGCTGTGGACCGGCCTGTTCACCTTCGGCCTGGTTCTCGTCGGGCACCGTCTTCCAGCTTCTACTTCCTGTTCATCCTGATCTTCATCGTCAGTGGCCTGGCCACGTTCGTGTGGATCCGCTTCTTCGCGCTTCCCGCCGCACATCGAGGCGTACAACGAGCAGCTCCGCCGCGCGCGTTTCTTCAGCCAGATCGCGCTACAAGGCGGCTGAGACCACCATTCGCGCGCGTCGCGGACGCGGCCAGCGCCGCCGACGATGATCCTGCGCCACGCGCGCTGACCAGTGGAAATCCGCCGCTTCGGCCCCGGCCATCGACGCGTCGACGGGCCGCCGGGCACCAAGGGTGTTGCCGGCCGAGTCATCCTTCGCGACGAGCGCGCCGTCGATAAGCGAGCTTGCATTTGGTCCGTACGCCATGATCACGCCGCACGCGAATGAAGCGAACATCGCCTCTTCATCGTCATCAGCGGCGGCGGTTTCGTGCAGGTCGGCGAGGAGCGCGCTCGCGTCAATCATGGCGAGGCCGTGGTCTGGCCGCCGGGCATCCTGCACGGCGCGTACACCGACGGCACCGAGATGCGCGCGATCGTGGTCGAGCTATCCGGCTCCGGCGCGGCGGCGACGTCGTCGAGGGCACCGCGGACAGTCCCTGGCGCGCCATCGGCCGACCACGGCGCGGGAGCCTTGGCCGGACGGCAGCAGACCGCGACGAGTACGACTCCTCCGAGGGAGAGCCCTGGTAGCCGCCCGCGCCGGCTGCCCGCCGAGGCAGCTCGCGACCTCGCTTCCAACCGCTGACCGACGACGTTTCGCCGATCTGGCGGTGTTCTTCGAAGGCGGCGGCGACCCGAAGTGGTGCTGGTGCATGTACTTTCGCCGCCGGGCCTGAACTGGTCGAACTCGGATGCGCGCGCCAATCGCGCCGGCCTGATCGAGTTGGCCGGCAGCGCAGCCGACGCCGGGCCTGGTCTGCCTACCGCGAGCGGAAGGTGGTCGGTTGGGTCGAGCGTCGGACCGCGTGAGTCGTACGCTCGCCTGTCGAGCTCGAACCCTGCTCGCACCGATCGACGACCAGCCGGTGTGGTCGATCGTCTGTTTCGTCGTTTCACGAAGCGCCCGGGGCCAGGGCGTCGAGCCGCGCCCTGCTCGGCGCGGCCGTTGCATACGCCGCGGCACAGGTGCGACAGTCGTCGAGGCGTACCCGGTCGCGGCCGAGCGCGGTCGGGTGTCCGCGGCGAGCGCGTATCAGGGCCTCCAGTCGATGTTCGAGAAGGCTGGTTTCCAGGTCGTCAGGTCAGGCGCTGGAACGAGCGCAGCCCGGCGCGACCGATCATGCGCCTCGAGATCGGTCCCTAGCTGGGCTTCCCGGAGACGTTGGTGACATCTGAGAACCTTGGGGCCAGGCACGGGTCGGTCAGTCAGCTGCTCGTGATGCGCCGTTCGTCTTGCCGCTACGTCTTCGCGCCAAAGGTCCGATATAGCAACCTGATGCCGCCTGATCCGCGCTGTCTCGCGCCACACGTCGGTCAGCCGCACTCTTGGCCCGAGGTGAGCCTCGGCGCGAGCAATCAGGTCCGAAATAGCGACTTCTGACGCGAACCGCGTCTTGGACGGCCGCGCCGGCGCCGACACCGATCGCCGTCGGTGTCAACAACGTGCTCGGGAATCACACCTAGCGCGCGTCACCCGCGCCGAGGAAGGCGCCCAGCCGGCCCAGGATGCCGGCGGTGGCCCCCCACACCAGGTGCTCGCCGACCTGGTACGCGCCGTAGCGCAGTCGGTAGCCGTCGCGCTCGGCAGTGACGATCTCGATCGGCGCGCCAGGCAGGAAGGCCGCCAGCGGCGCGAGTCAGGATGTCCGCCACCTCATGCTTGTCGGGTGTCAGGATCGGCGCGCGCAGCGCAAAGGCGAGGACCGGCTCGACCAGGAAGCCCGACACGCGGACGTCGACCACGGGCAGGACGCCGACGACGGTCACCCCGCCTGGTTCGGATCGAGCCCGACCTCCTCGCTCGCTTCGCGCAGCGCGGCCGCCACCACCGACTCATCGCTGTCGTCGATTGCGCCCGCCGGGCAGGCTGATCTGCCCGGCGTGACGATGGTCGCCGGCGGACCGCTCGATCAGGGTCAGGTAGGCCTGCCCATCGGCGTCGGGGTGGATCAGGATCAGGACCGCTGCCGCGCGGCGCGGACCGTCGGGGAAGGTCGGCACTGTGCCCGGCCGGTCGAGTGGACCACTCACCACGATCGGCAGCAGGTCCACGGCGGCGCCGGCAGGCTGAGCGGGACGTCGCGCAGTCGCGCTCGGACTTCCTCGAAACGCACGGTGCCTGATCAGCCCGCTGCGGGCCGGAGAGGACCAGGCCGCGCAGCGGCGGTTGCATGCTCAACGCCGCGGCCGAGCAGCGTGACCAGGTATCCGCCCATCGTTGCGGATCGAGCAGGCGCCGGACCGCCGAGCGCAACGCCAGCGCCGACTCCCAATCAGAATCCGCTTCGGCTCGCGCCGCCACGTAAAGCTGATCGAGGCCACAGCCAAGCAAGAACTCCGCCCCGCGCGCGCGACCCAGGACATCCATGCCCGCGCTGCGCGCCGCGCTCTCGAGCGCGTCGAAATCGACGTGGGCGGTGATGTCCCGGTGTCCCACGGCCGACAGGACGTCGCTCGACACGTGCTGGCCGCGAAAGGCGCGCAGGCTGCCTACCCGCTGGCCGGCGCCCGTACAGCTCGGCTGCCCGCGCGCCGTAGTCGATGATCAGCACACAGCCGCGCTCAAGGTCGACGGCCGACCTTGGGCGACCCACTCGAGCAGGGCCAGATTGACCTCGGTCGCGCTGACCCTCGACGAGGTCGATGCCGCGTCGCGAACCAGTTCGCCAGCCGCTCGTCGGACGGTTCGCCGAGTGCTCGACGAACTGACCGTCACGCCAATCGACGTATAGCTCGCCAGAGTCGCCATCGACTACGCAACTCGGTCGCACGGGTAAAGCATCGACGAACTCGTTGGCGAGAGGCATCCGGTGATCGGCTGCCGCTAGGGAAGGCTCGACGATGCTCGATCGTGACCCGACCGGCCGCCGCGGCGGCCGATGGCCTCCTGCTCCGGCTGATCGATCGGCTGGTATTGCGCGTCGGACGCAAGTGCTGATCCGGCGCGCCGCAGCCCGTCGACGAGGCCGAAGAGCATGCCCCTGTCCGGCGCCGTACTCGCGCACCGTGAACGGATTGGGCTCGGTCGAGACGTCGCCACAGCTCGTCGAGCTGGCGCGCCAGGTCTGACCGAAGATCGGGTGCAGCTCGGGCGCGGTCAGGAAGTCGCCCGCGCGCGTCGGCCGTTCGGTGTCGACGCGTAGTAGCCCAGTCCGGGCTCGTACAGCGCACGCTCCATGAAGCGCGCGAACGTAATCGGGCCCGCTTGTCGCGATCTCCGCCCGCAGGCGCGTCGATCTGTCCGGCTCACCCGCGTCATCACTGGGCGGCGACAGCCGAACAGCGCGCGACCATTCGACGTGCATCGAGCTGCCGGGGCTCCTCGCCGTTGCCATCGACGCGTTTCTCGCCGTTCCCGCGGCCGACGACGGCGGGCTCGAGCTCCGCACGACGTGCCCGCGCCGTTCCTCGAGCGTGCTGGCGACGACCGTCTCGCCGCCATCGCTGAAGAGCAGCGTGCCGGTGGCCGGGTCGGCGTCAACCTTGATGGTCGTGCCCGGCTTGAACCGGCCGTCGAGCAGCGCCCGCGCGAGCGGGTTCTCGACCAGCCGCTGGATGGCGCGCCGCAGCGGCCGCGCGCCGTAGGCCGGGTCGTGCCCTTCGGCGCGCGATCAGCCGCGGCGGCCGGCGTGACTTCGAGCTGCAGGTCGTGCTCGGCTCAAGCGCTGGCGCCAGGTCGGCCAGCAGCAGCTCCACGATGTGCGCCAGGTCGTCCTCGGTCAGCGCATGGAAGACGATGATCTCGTCGATCCGGTTCAGGAACTCGGGCCGGAAGACCTGGCGCAGCGTCTCGGTGACCTGCTTCTTCATGTCCTCGTACGAGCGCCTCGTCGCGCTCGCCCGGCGAAGCCGCTGATGAACTGGCTGCCGACGTTGCTGGTCATGACGATGACGGTGTTCTTGAAGTCGACGGTGCGGCCCTGGCCATCGGTCAGTCGTCCGTCGTCGAGCACCTGCAGCAGCACGTTGAACACGTCCGGGTGCGCCTTCTCGATCTCGTCGAGCAGGATGACCTGGTACGGCCGGCGGCGGACCGCCTCGGTCAGCTGGCCGCCCTCGTCGTAGCCGACGTAGCCGGGAGGCGCGCCGATCAGCGGCTGACCGAGTGCTTCTCCATGTACTCGCTCATGTCGATGCGCGTCATGGCCGCGTCGTCGTCGAACAGGAACGCGGCCAGCGCGCGCGCCAGCTCGGTCTTGCCCACGCCGGTTGGGCCCAGGAAGATGAACGAGCCGATCGGCCGGCGCGGATCCTTCGAGCCGGCGCGCGCGCGGCGCACGGCGTCCGACACGGCGGCGACCGCCTCGTCCTGGCCCACGACCCGCTTGTGCAGCTCGTCCTCCATGCGGATCAGCTTGGACTGCTCGCCCTCCATCAGGCGCGTCACGGGCACGCCGGTCCAGGCCGAGACGATGCGCGCGATGTCGTCGGCGTCGACCTCCTCCTTGAGCAGTCGCCGCGCGCCGCCGTCAGCCGCGGCCAGCGCAGCCTCCTGCTCGCGCAGCCGCTGCTGCAGCTCGGGCAGGCGTGTGTACTGCAGCTCGGCCAGCTTGCGGAAGGCGTCCTCGCCGCCGCCGTACTGGACGTCGCGCTGGGCGACCTCGATGTCGTGCTGGACCTTCTCGAGCTCGCTGCTTGGTCGCGCGCAGCTCGGCGATCTTGCGCCTTCTCCTGCTCCCACTGGCTCTTCAGCGCCCCGCCGCGCTCGGCGACGTCGGCCAGCTCGCGCTCGAGCGCCTGCGAGGCGCGCCTTGGAGGCGTCGTCGCGCTCCTTGCGCAGCGCCTCGCGCTCGATCTCGAGCTGGATCCGCCGGCGCTCGAGCTCGTCCAAGTTCGACGGGCATCGAATCCATCTCCATGCGCAGCCGGCTGGCCGCCTCGTCGACCAGGTCGATCGCCTTGTCGGGCAGGAAGCGCTCGGTGATGTAGCGATTGGACAGCACCGCAGCGGCGACCAGCGCCGAGTCGGTGATGCGCACGCCGTGGTGGTTCTCGTAGCGCTCGCGCAGGCCGCGCAGGATGGAGATCGTCTCCTCGACGCTCGGGCTGGTCGACGAACACCGGCTGGAAGCGCCGCTCGAGCGCGGCGTCCTTCTCGATGTGCTTGCGGTATTCGTCGAGCGTCGTCGCGCCGATCGTGTGCAGCTCGCCCCGCGCCAGCATCGGCTTGAGCAGGTTGGACGCGTCCATCGCGCCCTCGGCCGCGCCGGCGCCGACGACGGTGTGCAGCTCGTCGATGAACAGGACGACCTGCGCCCTCGGAGTCCTTGATCTCCTTGAGCACGGCCTTGAGGCGTTCCTCGAACTCGCCGCGGTATTTGGCGCCGGCGATCAGCGCGCCCAGGTCGAGCGCGACCACGCGCTTGTCCTTGAGACCCTCCGGCACGTCGCCGCGCGACGATGCGCTGGGCGAGGCCCTCGGCGATGGCCGTCTTGCCGACGCCGGGCTCACCGATCAGCACCGGGTTGTTCTTCGTCCGGCGCGACAGGACCTGGATCACGCGCCTGATCTCCTCGTCGCGGCCGACGACCGGATCGAGCTTGCCCTCCCGCGCGTCGCGGGTCAGGTCGCGGCCGTACTTCTCGAGCGCCTGGTAGGTGCCTTCAGGGTTCTGGCTGGTGACGCGCTGGCCTGCCGCGCACGGTCTGGAGCGCGGCCAGGATGGCCGCGCGGGTCGCGCCCGCCGCCTCGAGGATGCGCTGCGCGTCGCCGCCCGAGTCGGCCGCCGTCAGCAGCAGGTGCTCGGTCGAGACGTACTCGTCGCCCAGCCGGCGCGCCTCTTCCTCGGCGCGCTCGAGCAGCCGTCGCACACGCGGGTCGAGGCTCAGGCTGCCGCCCTCGATCCGGGCCCGGTGTGACAGCGCGGCGCCCAGCTCGACGTTGATTGCGCCCGGGTCGGCGCCGAGCTGGCGCAGCGTCACGACGGGGATCCCCTCTGGATCGCTGAGCAGCGCGGCGAGGATGTGCTCGGCGTCCAGGACCGGGCTGGCGGCCTCGCTCGCCAGGCGCTGCGCGACCACGATGGCCTCCTGGGCCTTCTCGGTGTATCGGTCGAGTTTCATGAAACCGGTCCGTCCCTTCTCAGCTTGAACGTGGGTCGGGCTGGCTGGCCAGATCCAGGAAGTGCTCGGCCGCCTCTGATGCTGGGGCCGACAGGCCGGTGGGCAGCACGACCCTGACCTTGACGAAGAGGTCGCCGTGGCCCTCGCCCGCGGAAGCGCGGCAGGCCCTTGCCCGCCAACCGGAAGGTCCGGCCGTTCTGTGTCTCGCGCGGGATGCGCAGCAGAACCCGGCCGGTGAGCGTTCTGCGACCGCCACCTCCGCCCGAGCAGACGCCTCGTGCAGGGTCAGCGGTAGGTCGCGCGTGCAGGTTGGCGCCGTCGCGCTGTGAAGACCGGGTGCCGCTTGACGCTTGACTCTGACGTAGGCGTCGGCGCCGCCGGCCACGCCGGAGAAGCGGATGCGCTGGCTGTCGGCGACCCCGGCCGGGATGGTCACCTCGATCCGCCGGCCGTCAAGGTCGAGCAGCCGCTTGGTGCCGCCGGCGACCTCCTCGAGCGTCACTTCGGCTTCGGCCTCCAGCCGGGTCGGGCTCGACGCGCGGCGGCCGGCCGGCTGGCTGGGCTGGCTGCTCATGCCGGCCAGCAGGTCCTCGATCGATCCTGTCCGGACGCGCGTCTGGGTTCGCGTGCGACCGGCGTCCGCCGGGCGGGCCGAAACCAGCTTCGCCGGCGAAGAACGTTCGGAAGAAGTCGCTGAAGCCGGCCAGGTCGTCGGGATCGCCGCGGTACTCGAAGTGGGCACCGGCACCAGGGGCCGCGCCCCCGAAGCCGGCGAACGGGCCGCCCGCCCGCTCGCCACCGGCTTGCTGGTACGACTTCCAGTTGCTGCCCAGCTGGTCGTACAGCTTGCGCTTGTCGGGGTCGGACAGGACCTCGTTCGCCTCGCTGATCTCCTTGAACTTCTGCTCGGCCGAGGTATCGCCGCGGTTGACGTCGGGGTGGTGCTGGCGGGCTAGCTTGCGGAAGGCCTTCTTGATGTCGGCCTGGCTGGCCGTGCGCGGCACGCCCAGCGTCGCGTAGTAGTCGCGGTACTCCATCTGCCCCGACGACGCGGCGGGATCAGCCGCCGCCGCCGCCCTCCAGTTCCGTGCCGGACGAACTGGGCGCTGCGATCGCCGGTGGCTGGTCGCTGCCCGGAAAACCGCGGCGCAGCTTGTCCGGCGCCGCGGGCGACTCCTCGCTCGAGCGGCTCTGTCTTGTCGACCACTTCGGCCGGCTTGGCCGTGAGTCTCTTGGGCACGCGCACCAGGCCGTGCTCGAGCACCTGGTCCATCGACTCGACCAGGATCAGCTTGATCTGCTTGCGGATCTCATCGGGGATGTCGATCAGGTCCTTCTGGTTCTTGAGCGGCAGGATGACCGTCCTGGCACCCGACAGGTGCGCGGCGAGGATCTTGCTCTTCAAGCCACCGATCGGCAGCACCCGCCCGCGCAAGCGTGATCTCGCCGGTCATGGCGACGTCCTTGCGCACCGGGATGCCGGTGAACGCGCTGACCATGGCCAGGGTCATGGTGATGCCCGCCGACGGGCCGTCCTTGGGGATGCCGCCAGCCGGAACGTGGATGTGGAGCGTGTTCTTCTCGAAGAGTCTCACGCTCGATGCCCAGCTGCTCGGCATGGGCGCGGATCCACGACAGGCCGGCGCGGGCCGACTCGCGCATCACCTCGCCCAGCTGGCCGGTCAGGATGAAGTCCTCCTTGCCCGGCATGGGTCGTCACCTCGACCGAGACGACGTCACCACCGACCTCGGTCACGACCAGGCCCGTGGCGGCACCGGTCTGGTCCTCCTTCTCCAACTCGCCGTACTCGAAGCGCGGCGGGCCGAGCAGCTCGTTCAGCTTCTTGATCGTCGACGATGGTCTTGCGCTTGCGCCCCTCGGCGACCTGCCGGGCGACCTTGCGCATCAGGTTGGCGATCTCGCGCTCGAGGTTGCGCACGCCGGCCTCGTGGGTGTAGGCCTGGATCAGCTCGACCATCGCCTCGTCGGTGATCTCGACGTTCTTGGCAGTCAGGCCGTGGTTCTCGAGCTGCTTCGGGATCAGGAAGCGCTTGCCGATCTCGATCTTCTCCGTGCTGGGTGTAGCCCGGCAGCGCGATGATCTCCATCCGGTCGCGCAGCGCGGGCGGGATCGGGTCGAGCAGGTTGCCGGTGGCGATGAACAGCACCTTCGACAGGTCGAAGGGCACCTCGAGGTAGTTGTCCTGGAAGGTGTTGTTCTGCTCGGGGTCGAGCACCTCGAGCAGCGCCGAGGCCGGGTCGCCGCGGAAGTCCATGCCGATCTTGTCGACCTCGTCGAGCATGAACACCGGGTTGTTGGTGCCGGCCGTCTTGATGTTCTGGATGATGCGGCCGGGCAGCGCGCCGATGTAGGTCCGCCGGTGGCCGCGGATCTCGGCCTCGTCGTGGATGCCGCCCAGGCTCATGCGCACGAACTTGCGGCCCATCGCCCGGGCGACGCTCTTGCCGAGCGAGGTCTTGCCCACGCCGGGCGGTCCGACGAAGGCACAGGATCGGGCTGCGGATGCGTGTCCGCCAGCCTGCGCACGGCGAGGTACTCGAGGATGCGCTCCTTGACCTTCTCCAGGCCGTAGTGGTCCTCGTCGAGGATCGTGGCCGCCTCCTTGAGGTCGAGCCTGTCGTCGGTGGTCGACGTTCCAGGGCAGGCCGACCAGCCAGTCGACGTAGGTGCGGATGACGCCGACCTCGGGCGATGCCGACGGGATGCGGCTCATGCGATCGACTTCCTTGATGGCGCGCGCCTTGATCTCGTCGGGCATGCCCGCCTGTTCGACCTTCTCGCGCAGCTCGTTGATCTCGGCCTGCTGCGGGTCATCCTCGCCCAGCTCGCGCTGGATGGCCTTGAGCTGCTCGCGCAGGATGTACTCGCGCTGGGTCTTGTCCATCTCGGACTTGACCTCGGACTGGATCTTGCCCTTCAGCTCGAGGATCTCGACCTGGCGCGCGAGGAAGGCCGAGACCAGCTTCAGGCGCTCGTACACGTCGATCGTCTCGAGCATCTCCTGGCGCTGCTCGGTGCTCATGTCGGGGCTGTAGGCGACCATGTCCGCGAGCAGGCCCGGCTCGGTGATGTTGCGCGCCGCGACGGCCGCCTCGGGCGGCACCGGCGCGCCGGACTGGACGTACTGCTCGATCTGGCCCTGAACGGTGCGCACCAGCGCCTGCACCTCGAGTCCGCTGGCGGGCTGTCTCCGTCGACCAGCTCGACGCGGGCCATGATGAACGGGTCCGACTCGACGAAGCCGAGCAGGCGCAGGCGCTGCTGGCCCTGGACGATGGCGCGCACCGTCCCGTCCTGGAGCTGGACGACCTGGGCGATCTTGGCCAGCGTGCCGACGTCATACAGCTCGGACGGGTCGTTGATGTCCTCACGGTCGGCCTGGCGCTGGGTGACCAGCGCGATCGGCGAGCTGTCGGCGACCGCCTTGTTGAGTGCCTGGACCGACTTGTCGCGGCCGACCTGGAGCGGCACGATCATCTCCGGGAAGATGACCGTCTCGCGCAGTGCGACGAGCGGCAATTCGCGGATGCGGCCCGGCTCGGGCGGGCTCTGGTCGGTCTGCTCGTCGAGGTTGGTGATGTCAGTCATTTCGCTCCTTGGCTGGCTGATCGCTAGCGACTGGCCGTCGGTTCGTCTTCATCGGTTTCAATGGACGCGCTCTCAAGTTCTGGATTGGCCACCGCCGGCGGACCTCGCCGGGCTGTCTGGGCGGCGCGTTTGTGGTCCGCGTACAGCTGCTCGAGGATGCGCATGCCGAGCCGCTCCTCGAGCTCGAACAGGACCCGGACGCCGGCCAGATTGACGCCCAGGTTGCGCGTCAGGTGACGGATCCACAGGACCCGCCGGATGTCGTTCTCGGAATAGAGACGGATGTTGGTGGGCGTCCGCGCCGGACAGATCAGACCCTCGAGCTCGTAGATGCGCAGCGTGCGCGGATGGACGCGACCAGCTCGGCGGCCACGCTGATGACGTAGACCGGCCGCTCCGGGTCCTGGCTCAAACGCTCATCCACGCTTCGCTCGGCCACAGCGCTCAGGCGCCCTTCTCCGCGAGTGCCGGCTGGGGCTGTTTGGCCGTACGGCCATTGCCGTCGCTCAGCCGCCGCCGCGCGACGTGATCGTGATCTGACGCGCCCGGCCCGCGAGCGGACGCAGGAACGAATCCTCGAACAGGCGGTCCACCGCCTGGCGCCACGAGATGAGTTCACCGAGTGGATTGGTCCGACGAATCAGTGTCATGGCACACCTCCTGCATGCCTTCCGGGGCTGCCTCACCGGCCACTTGGCCGGCCGCCCAGAAAAGTAAGACATGACAATCATGTTGTCAAGAAGGCTGTCTGGCATGGGGTCAGAAAGCCTGTTGCCTAGACGCCCCACTCCACGCCGCTGTCCGACAGGCTCAGGTCAGGCCCGCGGCGGGCTCCACGGCACTGATCTTCCAGACGTGCGAATCGAGCCGGCCGAAAGGCAGCCAGTCGGGCGCCGGCTGGTTGCGCAGCTCGAACCAGACGACCCACTCGGCCTCCACGACCACGGTTTCCTGGGCGGCGGTGGGGACAATCCCGAACAGCGTCGCCTCGACCCGCCGGCTGCGCACGACCTCGATCAGCACCGCGGTCCGCTGGGCAGCGTCGGGGATGTCGAGCTCGGCGATAGCGCAGGCTGGCGAACGGCCGCTGCGGATCGAGGCCGCTCGCTGGGCCGTACATCGCCCGGCCGCGACCGATGCTGCCTTCGAGCACCCGGATCTGGTCGGCCCAATCGACGGCCACGCGATCCGCCGTCCGCGGCGCCGTGAACAGCTGCCCGGCCGCATCAGCGCGATCGGTCATCCACGCCTCCGTGTAGGCCCGGAGCGTGGCCGTCGGTGAGCCGAACCGGCCACCCAGCAGCCAGAAGGCGGTCGTGACGGCTGACCGCCAGCGCCAGGAGCCAGATGATCTGCAGCTCGCCGCCGCGTTCTGCGCCCAGGTCGCAGTGCGCGCTGGTGAGCGTGGATGGCCTGGGCCATCCAGATCACGAGCAGCGCGGCGAGCGGCGGGAAGACGACCAGCCAGCGGGTGCCGTCGATGAGCTGGCAGCGCAACGATGGCCAGGCCGGCGACGGCCAGTGGCTGGAGCAGCCAGAGCAGCCAGCCCCGCCGGTCGCCGAGGCGAGGTGGCCCAGCCCCCAACCGAGCATCGCCCGGCGCAGCACGGCGGCCGCCGGCGTAGCTCGCGCTGAGCGGGCGGCGCTCCGACCGCCACGCCAGGTGCCCGGCTCAGCTAGTCGCAGCGGCGCGGTGCACCGGCTCGCCGTCGCCGATCAGCTCGCGCCGCAGCTGCCCCTCGCTCTCGGCGCGCGAAACAGCGAGAACCTTGTCGCCGGCCTGCAGGACCGTGTCGGTGCGGACCTGCTGCGACCTGGTCGCCGCGCAGCAGCAGGAAGAGTCGAGCTGCCTTCGGGCAGCGTCGATGTCCGTCAGGCGCCGGCCGATCGCCGGCGAGTCCTCGCCGATCTGTGCCTCGACGAGCTCCAGCTCGACCGCCCTTGAGCTCGGCCAGGTGGAGCAGCTCGTGGACCGGGATGTCCTGCTCGATCGAGGCCAGCACCATGCGTGTCGGGCTGATGATCTCGTCCACGCCCAGGTGGCGGAACAACTCCTCGTTCTTGGGGTTGTTGACGCGCGCAATCGTGCGCGGCACGTCGAAGTGATGCTTGGCCATCTGGCACACGACGAGATTGTCCTCGTCGTCGCCGGTCACCGCGGCGACGATCGCGGCACGGTTGGCGCCTGCCTCGGCGAGGTACTTGCCCTCACAGCCATCGCGGTTGAGGACGATGCTGCCCAGCTCGTCGGCGATCTGGCGGGCACGTCCGGCGTCCTTCTCGAGGATGACCAGCTCGTGGCCGGCCGCGAGCAGCTCCTTGGCCAGGTAGTAGCCGACCTTGCCTCCGCCGACAACGATGATGTACATGCCCTCAATGCTCCTTGGCCGGTTGCCCGACGGCCGCCTCGGCCGGATGTTCGTGGCCGCGCTCGGCCCGGCGCACCCCGCTGGCGCCTGGATCGGCATCCATGCCGGCGTACGTGGCCAGTACGTCGACCAACAACCTGGTGCGGCAGATCGTGGCCAGGCCGAGCATCGTGTAGGCCTCGGCGCGGACCGGGTCGTTGATCTTGGCCACGACGTGCTCGACGCCGAAGGTCTCGTCGGCCAGCTGCGCCGCAAACGCGTTGCGGTTGTCGCCCTCGGTCAGGGCAAAGAACCAGTCCGCACTCTCGAGGCCTGCCCGACGGAGGACGTCCTCATCCGTGCCGTCGGCCCGGATGGCCTGGCCGGGGAAGTCCTGCTCCAGCCGCTGGAAGGCCTCGGTATTGATGTCGATGACGATCACATCGTGGCCGGCGCGTGCCAGCCGTTCGGCCAGATCCGGCGCCGACGCGGCCACAGCCGACGATCACCGCGCGCACTGCCATCGCCTCCTGTCTGCTGCTCTCATGTCCGACAACGCTAGCGCAAGCCCCGGCCGCCTGCCGGCGGTATCGCCTCCGAGGGGCTGCGCCGATCGCCGTTGCTGGGCAGCGGCTCGCGAACGACGATGACCTGGCAGGGCGCGTTCTGGAAGATGTACGGGATCGTGGTGCCGATGGCGAAGTCGCCCCCGAACCGCTTGCGGTAGGGCAGCCCGACGATGATCGCATCGGCACCGAGCTCGATCGCCTCGTCGACCAGCGCCGCGGCCACTTCACGGGCCTGCAGCAGATCGCCCGACAACTTGACTCGGTAGCCTTCCGCGATGCCCTCGGCCAGATCGAGCACCGCCGACGCGGCCTCGTTCTCCACCGTCAACTCTTCCGATAGCTCGTGCCGCCAGTCGACCTCGATGACGTGCACGGCCACCAGTTCGGCCGAGACGGGCTTGGCCAGCTGACAGCCGACATGGACGACCAACTCGTCCGTTGGTCCGCCATTGAGGCCCAGCACGGCCTTGTGGAAGGGTGCCGGACGGCTGCTGTCAGGCATGCCGTCGAAGCGTATCACCGGTCACGCGTCGGTCTCGGCCGTGGCGGGCTCCTCCTGTTCTCGTCGATAGGGAACGTTGACGACCACCGTGTGGGGCCGGCCGATGAGCGCGCGGCGCAAGCGGTTGGCCGACTGGTTGTACAGGATCCGCTCCCACCAGTTGCGCGCGACGTACTCGGGAATGACGACGAAGGTGACAGGCTGCTCCTTGTCGGCGGGCCACTGCTCGTCGAGCACCTGCAGGTACGAGAGCATCGGTCCGACCAGCGCGCGGTAGGGCGACTCGACGATGACCAGCGGCACGTCGGGCAACTGGCGTTCCCAGCGCTCGCGCATTGCGGTGGCCTCCTCCGGCTCGTCAGAGATGAGCACCGCCCGGACGTCAGGGCGCGATTGAGCGACCGACGTTGACGGCCTGGACCACCGCGCGGTTGATCGTTGGCACGGGTACGATCACGCGCTCTTCCCGGCGCGGGCCCGGGATGACCTGGTCGGGGCGTACCTCGAGGTGGCGCGCCGAGGCCTGGTACTGCCGGTGGATGAAGAGCATGACGACGACCAGAACGGGCACGATGACGGCGACCAGCAGCGAGGTGGGCGCCTTGGCAATCAGCACGACCACGGCCACGACGCCGGTCATCGTGCAGCCGAAAAGGTTGATCGCCAGCCCTCTCTGCCAGCCAGCCGGCCGCTCCCGTAGCCAGTGGACGATCATGCCCGACTGGCCGATGGTGAAGGCCGCGAACACGCCCACCGAGTAGAGCGGGATGAGCGCGTGCGTGTCGCCGCCAAAAGCCAGCAGCAGCGCGATCGCCACGAGACTCAGCACCACGATGCCCGAGTTGAACGCGAGACGATCACCGCGGAAGCTGAACTGGCGCGGCATGTAACCGTCGCGGGCCAGGATCGCCGCCAGCCGTGGAAACGCGTTGTAGCTGGTGTTCGCGGCGAGGAAGAGGACCAGAGCGGTGAACGTCTGGAACATGTAGAAGCCGAACGAGCCAGCGCCGAACATCTTGCCTGCGATCTGGCTGATGACCGTCTGGCGAACCGGCTCATCGATCGGCACGATGCCGAACGCGTCGGCCACGAAGGTGATGCCCGATGAACAGAACAGCCAGCAGGCGGCCACTGCCGCGAGCGTCGTGGCCGCGTTGCGTGGCTCGGGCGGCTTGAAAGCGGGCACGCCGTTGGCCACTGCCTCCGTGCCCGTGAGCGCCACCGAGCCGGACGCAAACGCCTTGATCAACAGCAGCACGCCGACGGCCTGCGGGATGGCCGGTGCCCCGGGCAGGGGCGTGCGGTGGGGGGCCGCCTTCGCCGCTGACGACGACGCGGAAGACGCCGATGCCGATCATCAGCAGCGCTGAACCGACGAACAGGTAGGTCGGCAGCGCGAAGATCGTGCCCGACTCGCTCAGCCCACGCATGTTGCCGAGCGTGATCAGCATGATCGCGAGGACCCCGATCACGAGCTGAAACGGGGCCAACGAAGGGGCGGCCGAGATGACCTGCTCGGCTGCCGACGCGGTCGACACCGCGACGGTCATCACGTAGTCGAGCAGCAGCGCGCCGGCGACGACGAGCGAGCCGATGCGCGGCAGGTTGCGGCGCGCGACGGCGTAGTCGCCGCCGCCCGACGGGTAGGCGTGGACGATCTGGCGGTAGCTGATCGAAACGACGACGAGCAGCAGGGCGACCGCGATGGCGATGGGCAGGCTCAGCAGCAGCGCGCCCGCACCGGCGAGAACCAGCACACGCAGGATCTCCTCGGTCGCGTAGGCCGAGGAGCTGATCGGGTCGGAGCTGAAGATGGCCAGCGCCTTCTTCTTCGAAAGTCGCTCGGTGATCTCGTCGTGGATCGACAGCCGGCGACCGAGCAATGCCTGGCGCACGCGCTCCAGCGCCCGACCGGTGGCGGTGCGCGGGCGCGAGGCGGCCTCACGTGCCACATACGTGCCCGATCCGGAGTAGCGGAAGTACCGAGCGTAGGGCCGCTCGACGCGTACCCTCGGTCGCCCGGCTTGCGCCCGTCCAGCCACGGCTTCATCGACAGTCGCGGCCCGTCGAGCGCTCACAGGCCGTACTGCAGGCGGGCGATCAGGCGGACCGGCAGCCCGACCTCGGCCATCAGCTTCTGCACCGCTTGATCGGGTACTCGACACGGCGCCACTCGAGGCTGCCCGCGTCGGTATCGAGGAGCAGCCGCTGGCGCGTGGATCGCCGTCGCGCGGCTGGCCGACGCTGCCCGGGTTGATGAGCGAGCGCTGGTCGCCAAGCGCGACAGCCCTCTCGGGCACCGGCTGAACATCCTCCATGCTCGTGCCGCGCTGGCGAAACACGAGCGGGATGTGAGTGTGGCCGACCAGGCAGTGGCGTGTCTCGAACGAGCGCAGGTTGGCGCGCGCGATGCCGCTCGTGAACACGTACTCCCAGGTCGGATCGCGTGGGCTGCCGTGGACGAGCGTGAAAGGCTCATCGATGCTGATCAGCGGCAGCGCGGCCAGCCACTCGCGAGTCGTCGGAGTCGATCGCTCTGGCCGTCCACTCGACCGCCGTGCGCGCGTCGTCGTTGAACGTGTCCGTATCGAGCTCGCCCAGTGCGGCCGAGTCGTGGTTGCCCCTCACCCCGACTGCATTCTCGGCCGCCAGGCGGGCCACGACCTCATTCGGGCTGGGGACCGTAGCCGACCACATCGCCCAGTTGCCAGACCGCATCGTATGGCTTGAGCGCGGCGAGTACCGCCTCAAGGGCGGGCAAGTTGCCGTGAATGTCCGACAGCACGGCGATCCGCATCGCCGGTCAGGCTAGCGCTCCCCGTCGCCGCTCGCCAGCCGAGCGCGGGAAGCGGTCCGGCGTGGGGCGCCGCTTCTCGACTATCACCAGGCAGTGACCGATGAGCCCAAGGCGCTCCGCAGCCGGCAGGCGCACGATGCGCGCCTGACCGCCGCCGGTCGCCTGGACGATCCGGCTCGCCTGTGCCGTCTCGCGTTGCAGCGCCCCGTCGCCGCCATCGCGCTTCCAGGCCACCACGTGCCCGCCCAGCCTGACCAGCGGCAGGCCCAGCTCGGCCACCTCGGCCAGCGAGCCGACGGCGCGGGCCAGGACGAGGTCCCAGCCCGCGCGCTGCTCCGGCTCATCGGCGAGGTCCTCGGCGCGCTTGGCGACAGCGACGATCTCGGGCGGCTCGGCACCCGCCGCACGCAGCGCATCGGCCGCGGCTCCGGCCGCCACCTGCAGGAAGGCGGCCTTCTTGGCGATCGAATCGACCAGCGCCGCGCGCCGCGCCGGCAGCGCCAAGGCGAGCGGCAGTCCCGGGTAGCCCGCGCCGCTGCCCAGATCGAGAATGCTCGGCCGCGGCGACGCGGCCGCACCGCCGCCGCGCGCCACCAGCCGGCGCAGGGCTGGCAGCGCGACAAGGCTGTCGAGCACGTGGCCGCGGGCGATCGATTCGGGCGATACGCAGCGCAGTCAGGTTGATCGACGCGTTCCACGCCAGCAGGAGGCGGACCTGGGCATCGAGGGCGGCACGGACCGCGCCCGACAGCTCGAGCGGGATCTCGGTCAGGCCGGTCTCGAGCGTCAGGCCGTAGGCATCGTCGAGGGCCGGCAGCCCGGTGTCGGAGCGCGGCAGATCAGGCCGCCTGGCGCCCGACGGTGCAGGCCGCGGGGGCGAGGACCGATCAGCAGCGTCCATGCCCGAACGCGACTGAGCCGTTGCGCTGCCCTCGCCCCCTGCGGCCTGACGTTCTGGCACCACCGGCCTTTCGGTTTTCCCTCGCCGTCCGGTTGTCCGACCGGATCTCTCCGGTCGCCGGGAAACGGCGAGGTTACCGTACTCGGACTGGGGCGCCGTCCCCGCTTGGCGCATCCAGTGGTGCAGGGCGCGAAGTCTGGCCAGCACCGGCGCGAGGGTCAACCGGCTTTTCCACGACTTCCCCAGCGCCGGTCACGATTGTGGACAAAGGTCGTCGCCCAGCGCGAACCTGTGGACGCGCGCGGCGCGCCGTATCTGGCCCTTGAGCAAGCCGGTCCGCCGCCCGTCGGCGGGTCTGGCGTCAGTCGGTCGTTCGCGCCCGGACCGGGCGGCCCATGCTGCGCCGGACGACCTCCATCACTTCCTCTGTGTAGGCCGCGGCATCGCCCGTCCTGACCGCCGTGGCGAGGCAGCCGGCAACGTGGTCCTCCATCAACAGCAGTGCCACTGCGTCGACCGCGGCGCGCAGGGCCGAGGTCTGCTGGAGGATGTCGATGCAGTACTCGTCACGCTCGATCATCCGGGCGATGCCGCGCACCTGGCCCTCCATCCGTGACAGTCGGCGCAGCAGCTGGGCGCGATCCTTGGTGTACGAGTGGCGTGATGGTGTCTCGCCGCCGTCGTGCGCGGCAGCGCTCGAGCGCGCCGGACTCGGGCCGGGCTGAGTGGCGCTACGGCTGGTGCTCATACTGGAGGGGAGTATACCGCGCGCCGACCGCCACTTCCAGATCGGCGCGTCAGCGGCCCAACCCGCGGCCGCACCCGTCGCACGCAGTCGCACGGCGTGACGGGTAGACTCGCAGCGATGGACAGCGCCGACTGGCTGCGCGCACAGCCCGCCCCGTTCAGCTGCCCGGCGTGCGGGCGGCATGGCCGGGGTCGTCGGATCCGCCGCGCCGCGTGCCGGTGACGGACCAGACCCGGTTCGCCCACGCGAGCGAGGCCGAGCTGGCCCGCATCCTCGACTACTACGGCGTCGCGTGGGAGTACGAGCCGCGCACGTTCCCCATCCTGTGGAACACTGACGGCAAGGTGGTCGAGAGCTTCTCGCCCGACTTCTATCTGCCCGAGCTGAACGTCTACGTCGAGCTGACGACGCTCAAACAGAGCCTCGTGCGGCGCAAGAATCGCAAGCTGCGCCGGCTGCGCGAGCTGTACCCGGACATCCGCGTCAAGCTCTTCTACGGCAAGGACTTCCGCGCGCTGATGCTCAAGTACGGGCGCTTCGACCTGGCCGCCTCGCTGAGCGGGCTGGAGGGCCAGATCATGCCCGAGCCGCTCGGCTCGCCGAGCTTGGCGCTGACGCGTGCGACCACCGTCGCTGCCGGCTCAGGCGATCCGCAGCCGACGGCCGGGCAGCAGACGCGATCCGGGCATCGTCGTCGTTGTCTCAGTGCGGCCGTCGCGCGTCGCGTGGTACGCGCCGCCGGCGCGGACGGCGCGCTTATGCCGAGCGCACCCCCGACCTGAACCGAGGCTAGGATTCGCAATCGTGGAAGACACGGTGCGCATGCCCGACCTGGGCACCGACGTCGGCGAGGTGCTGGTCAGCCGAGGAGCAGATCGCGCCAAGGTCGCGAGCTGGGCCGGCGCATCAGCGCCGACTATGCCGGCACAGTCGGTCACGCTCGTAAGCGTGCTCAAGGGCTCGCTGCCGTTCATGGCCGACCTGATGCGGGCCATCGAGCATTCCCGTCCAGATCGACCTGATGGAGGTCAGTTCGTATGGCGGCGCGACGACCGAATCGTCGGGCCTGGTGCGCATCCTCAAGGACCTCAGCTCGCCCATCGCCGGCAAGGACGTGCTGATCGTCGAGGACATCATCGACACCGGCCTGACGCTCAACTACCTGCTCCGCTACCTGCGTGGCAAGAATCCCGCGCAGCCTGCGCATCTGCACGCTGCTCGACAAGCCCGCGCGGCGACTGGTCGAGATTCCCGATCGACTACACTCGGCTTCACCATCCCGGACGAGTTCGTGGTCGGCTACGGACTCGACTTCGGCGAGTTCTACCGCAACCTGCCGTTCATCGGCGTCCTCCGGCGCGAGCTGTACGACAACACATGACGCGCCGCGCGCTGGGGCGCGGCCGGCTGCTGATAGCGCTGGGCGCGTCGCTGTCGGTGATCGGGTTGGTGCCCGCAGTGGTGGTCGCATCGCGCAGAACCTTCGAGGCGCCGTCGACGGCAACGGCTTCGAGAGCGTCGGCATCGTCATCTTCCTGTCCGCGCTGGCCATGCTGGCGGTGATCGACAACGCCGTTCGCGACGCGCGACGGCGACTCGGCGCTCGACCGGCCGGCGGCCTACGTCGCGCTCGCCCTGCTCGCGATTGCCGCCTTCATGTGGCGGGTGTTCGAGATCAGCCTCTTCAACGGGCTCGGCCTGCCGACCGACGCGCCCGGTCTATGGCTGACCGGCGCGGCGCTGTTGCTCGATCGTGTGGGGCGTGGCCGAGGTGCTGACCGAGCGTCCGCCGGCGTACTAGCCCGGGCGGCGGGCCCGTCCCGTGCGGCTGTTAAGGCTCGCCGAGGTACTCGCGGACGAGCTCCTGGAAGTGGTAGACGCCGTTCTCGCGCTTGGGCTGAGAAGCGGCCGGTGTCGTAGGCGCGCGAGCGCAGGCCGCGCTGGACCTGCTCGCACAACACGATGTCCTCCTGCTGGATCTGGTCCGAGAAGGCGATCGTCTGCTGCATCGACTCCCAGCCCGGACCGGTGCCCGGCTCGGCAAAGTACCACTCGAAGATGGTCAGCGTGCGGTCGACGCCGATCGGCAGGATGACGTTGGACGACATGTTGTCCTGGTAGATGTTGAACATCGTGTTCGGGAAGAGCCAGTAGTAGAGCGCCTCGCCCTCGCCCTCCGCAGTACGCACGTAGCGCCGGTCGCGGCCGATCTCCTGGCCCTCCTTCAGCTCGCGGATCGGCGCGTACTGCTTGGAGTAGTAGCGGAAGGTCTCGACCCGGTAGGCGTCGTAGTCGAGCTCGCGGAACAGGCCGGGATGGGCGATCGGCAGGTGGTAGCCCTCGAGGTAGTTGTCGACGTAGACCTTCCAGTTGCATTCGATCAGGTACTCGCGCCGCTCGACCAGGCGCATGCGCTCGACGTCGTAGCCGGCGCGCGCCACCTCGGCGGGGATGGCGCCCATCAGCTCGCGTCAGCGGCGCAGCGTCGGGATCGAGGTTGGCGAACACGAACGGCCCCCAGCGCTCGACGCGCACCGGCAGCAGGCCGAAGTCGGCCTTGTCGAAGTCCTCCGTCGTCCTCCATCTCGGGGCAGGCACGGAGCGTGCCGTCGAGGCCGTACGTCCAGCCGTGATAGCGGCACTGCAGGCTGCGTCGGTTGCCCTTCGACAGCGCCACCTGGCCGGCGCGGTGGCGGCACACGTTGTAGAAGCCGCGCAGCACGCCGTCCGCTGCCGTGGGTGATGACGATCGGCTCGTCGAGGATCGTCGCCGGAACGAAGTCGCCCGGCCGAGCCAGGTCGTCGAGGCGCGCCACGAGCTGCCAGGTGCGCCCGAACACGAGCTCCTTCTCACGCTCGAGGACGTCCGCATCGAGATAGAAACGCGCCGGCAGCGTCGCCGCGCGCGCCACTTCGGCGCGTGCGAGCGCGCTGCTGATTCGAGGTTGAATGCATCGGCCATGACGTAGAGTGTACGGACGCAGCCTGCGACGGATCGCAGATGGTGAGGAGATGACTCGAGGAGGCCGCGCACAGGCAGTGCACGGCAGCCGCGATTCTTCAGTGCGGCATCTCGTGCATGTCGCGGTCCTTCGAGGGTCCTGCGCTGGCGTTGACTGCACGCATCGCCGCCCGACGCGCGTGCGACACCCAGCCCGCGGGCAGACGGCGATCTGCTGGGCACGATCAGCGAGCGGGCTACGATCACGCGTTTCGACCGATCCCAACTACGCGCCGCAGTCGTTCCTGGCAGCCGACGATCGGCTGGCTCGATGGCTTCGACATCGACGTGGCCAAGGAGATCGCCGAGCGCCTGGGTGTTGAGCATCGTGTTCGAAACGCCCGATTGGGACATCCATCACCGCCGGCAGCTGGTGTGGTCGCTGGGACATCAGCGTTGGCTCGATGACCATCACTGCCGCGCAACGCGTCGAGTACTCGATTTCACCCAGCCCTACTACTACACGCCGGCCCAGATGCCGTCTCACGACTCGACCGCGCAGTCAATCGACGCCTGGCGGGCCAGGTCGCGTGCATCGGCGCGGCACCACCTACTCTACTGGGTCGACGGCACACTGACCCTGGTACGGGCGGCCCGGTGATGCGCGATCCGCCGACGGGCATGACCTCGACTGACGTTGCCGACTGACGCGGAGTGCGCCAGGCATGGCCGCGGCGGCGCGACTTCGAGCGTCTGGATCAGCTCGCTGACGACCGTCGACGGAGGCAATCAGCGGTGGATCTCCCGGTGCGTGTGGTCGGCGACTCCGATCTTCTACGAGCCGCTGGCCGTCGCGTTCGACAAGAGCGCCTCGGCGCACGACGCGCTGGTTGCCGAAATCGACCAGCATCGTCGGCGACATGCACGCCGACGGTACGCTGAGCGCGCTGAGTCCACCAGTGGTTCGGCGGGGTCGACCTCACCAAGGCGCCATAGCCGGCCGCGGCGGTTGCCAGCACGAAGCCGGGAAGGCCGTAGTGGATCCCGCCGCCGCCAACTGGAGGCGCCATGACGGTCACTTGCAAGAGGCCGACCAGCGGCCGCATCATGGCGACCCGAGCATCCCGCGCCGACGAGTCCGTCCAGCGTCGCCGACGGCAGTGGTTCCGCTTCGGTTCTTCGCCGTCTGGTCGTGCTGGTTGGTGCCCTGGTGGCCGCGCTCTAGCCAGCCCGCGATATCGACCCGGACTGGCTCACGAAGAACTCCGGCTTCATCCTGGGGGCACCTGACTGACGATCATCATCTGCGTCAGCGCCATCATCGATGGCGACGATCCTGGCGCTGCTCGGGGCGATGGCCCGGCTCTCGAAGAATCGTGGTCGCTATACGCGATTTCCTCGCTGTACGTGTCGCTCGTACGCGGCACCCCGCTGCTTGTCCAGATCATCTTCATCTACCTCGCGCTGCCCCAGGTCTGGGCGATCGTCATACCGCTACGTCGAGGGCGGCATCATCGCCCTCGGCTTCAACTACGGCGCGTACATGACCGAGATCTTCCGCGCCGGCATCCAGGCCGTGCCGCGCGGCCAACGCGAGGCGGCCGCAGGCACTGGGCATGCCGAGCGGCTGATCATGCGCCGCATCGTCCTGCCCCAGGCGAGTCCGCATCGTGATCCCGGCGATCGGCAACGAGTTCATCGCGATGATCAAGGACTCGGCGCTGCTGTCCGTGATGGCGTGCAGGAGCTGCTGTGGCGCGCCCGGACAGGTGGGCGCGCGAACTTCCGCGACGCTCGAGACGCTGCTCGTCGCCGCGGTCGTGTACTGGATCGCTCACTATCGTCTTCGCCTCTTCCAGGAGCGCCTCGAGCGGCGCATGGCGCAGGGGCGACCGATGACCGCGAGCCGAGGACGTCTACCCGCTCGGACCCACGCCCGCCCACCTGGGCGAGGTGATCGTGCGCGCCCGGCGGCATCGAGAAGTACTTCGGTGATGCTGCACGTCCTGCGCGGCGTGGACCTCGACGTCTGGCAAGGCGAGGCGGTGATGCTCATCGGCCGCTCGGGCAGCGGCAAGACGACGCTGCTGCGCTGCATCAACTTCCTCGAGGAGCCGACCGTCGGCACGATCGACGTCGACGGTCGTGCGCGTGGAAGCGGATCCGCTCGGCGCGCCGCTCGGAGGCGCACCGCGACGAGATCCGCCAGATCCGACTCACGCGCGGGCATGCTCTTCCAGGAGTTCAACCTCTTCCCGCACATGAGCGTGCTCCAGAACTGCATCGAGGCGCCCACGCGAGTCAAAGGCGTTGGCCGCGACGAGGCTGTCGCGACGGCCGAGACGCTTCCTCGACAAGGTCGGCCTGCTCGAGAAGCGGGACGAGTACCCGCGCGCGTCTGTCGGGCGGCCAGAAGCAGCGCGTCGCGATTGCCCGGGCACTGTGCATGCAGCCCAGGGTGCTGATGTTCGACGAGCCGACCAGCGCGCTCGATCCGGAGCTGATCGGCGAGGTGCTCAAGGTGATGGAGGATCTGGCCCACGAGGGCACGACGATGATCGTCGTCACCCACGAGCTGCATTTCGCGCGCGAGGCAGCCGACCGCGTCGTCTTCATGGAGGAGGGCGTGATCGTCGAGCAGGGGCCGCCCGAGCAGCTGCTCGACCATCCCAGAGACGACCGCACCAAGCAGTTCCTGCGCCGCTTCCTGGAGGAACCGGCGGGCGCGCCCGGCGCGGGATAACGCCCATGCGCCCGCACCGCCCGCGGGGCGCGCTCCTGACCTTGGTCGCGGCCGTGCTTGTCCTCGCCTCAACCGCACCGCGCGGAGATCAGGCGCCCAGGTAGGCCCGCTTGACCTCTTCGTTGTCGCGCAGCACCTCGCAGCGATCGGCGAGCACCACCGTGCCGGTCTGGAGGATGTACCCGCGCTGGGCGATCTCGAGGGCCATGTTGGCGTTCTGCTCGACGAGCAGGATGGCCGTGCCTTCCTTGTGGATTTCGCCGATCTTGTCGAAGATCGCCTCGACCAGGTTGGGGGCCAGGCCCATCGAGGGCTCGTCGAGGAGCAGGATGCGCGGGTGTGACATCAGCGCGCGGCCGATGGCGAGCATCTGCTGCTCACCACCGGAGAGCGTTCCGGCGACCTGGGTGCGTCGCTCGCGCAGGCGCGGGAACATCTCGTAGGCTCGATCGATGCCCTGCACGACCTGCGCCTGGTCGCTGAGCGAGTAGCCGCCCATGCGCAGGTTCTCCTCGACCGTCAGACGGGCAAAGACGCGCCGGCCCTCGGGCACCTGCACGACGCCCCGGCTGACGATGTCGTGCGGGGCGGTGCGAGTCAGCGCTGCCCCGTCGAAGCAGCACCTCGCCCGAGCGCGGCCGGACGATGCCGCTGATCGTATTGAGCGTGGTCGTCTTGCCCGCCCCGTTGGCGCCGATGAGCGTCACGATCTCGCCCTCATCGACGGTCAGCGTCACGCCTTGCAGGGCGTGGATGTTGCCGTAGTAGGTGTTCAGGTCGCGGACTTCGAGCAGTGCCATGGTCAGCCAGTGCTCCCTGGCGCAGCCTCGGCCGGCACAGACTTGTCGGCCTCGGTGCTGGTGACCGAGCCGCGCCCCAGATAGGCCTCGATCACGCGCGCGTTGCTGCGTATCTCAGCCGGTGAGCCCTCGGCGATCTTCTCGCCGTAGTCAAGCACCGTGATCTGTTCCGAGATGTCCATCACCACGCGCATGTGATGCTCGATCAGCAAGATCGACAGACCCAGGTCGTCGCGCAGCTGGCGGATGAGGCGCGTCATCTGCGCCGTTTCAGCCGGGTTCATGCCCGCGGTGGGCTCGTCGAGCAGCAGCAGCCGGGGCTTGTTGGCCAGCGCGCGGGCGACCTCCAGCCGGCGCTGATCACCGTACGCGAGCTTGCCGGCCATGCTGTCACCCATGCCCTGGAGGCCCAAGTAACGCAGCAGCCGACGTGCCTCTTCGCCGGCCCGCCCCTCTTCGGCCCTGGTCGATTTCGTATTGAAGACGGCGGCGATCCAGTTCGAATGGAGGTGGTGATGCTGTCCGACGAGCACGTTCTCCATCGCGCTCATGTTGGCAAACAGGCGGATGTTCTGGTACGTCCGGCTGATGCCCATGTGCGCGATCTGATCGGGTCGCAGCCCGTGGATGGGATGGCCGTCGAAGGTGATCGTGCCCTCGTCAACCTCGTAGAAGCCGGCGATGCAATTGAAGAAGGTCGTCTTGCCCGCGCCGTTTGGGCCGATGACGCTGACGATCGCCCCGGCCTCCATGGAGAAGTCGAGGGCGTTGACGGCTACCAGGCCACCGAACCGCTTCGTCGCGCCCTTCGCCTCGAGTAGTGGCATCGCCCCTCCTACTCGGCGGTCGCGCTGATCTGGGCGGCCGCGCCGCCGCCCGGGTTACCGGCCGATGCGACGCTCGCATCGCTGTGCAGCTCACGGGCCACGGATCGCGACGGCAGCAGCCCCTCGGGCCGGAGGCGCATCACCGCGATCAGGGCGATGCCGTAGAACAGCAGGCGGTATTCCGAGAATTCGCGGAACAGCTCGGGCAGTCCGATCAGGAAGATCGCCCCGACGATGACGCCGGGGATGCTGCCCATGCCGCCGACGATGATCAACGCGGCGACGTTGATCGAGACGAGCAGGTTGATGCTGCTGGGGAAGATGGAACCGACCAGCCCGGCAAACACCGCACCGCCGAGACCGGCGAACGCGGCCCCGAGCATGTACGCCAGCAACTTGGTCTGGACCAGGTTGATGCCGAGTGCCTCAGCCACGTCCTCATCCTCGCGGATGGCCAGCCAGGCCCGGCCAAGGCGCGAGCCGCGCAGCCGCCAGGCAATGAAGGCGATGACCGCCGCGCAGACGATGGCCACGTAGTAGATCTGGACCGGCCCGGCAAGTGGATCGGTGGGTGGTAACTCGAGCGGCTTGGGGATGTTGATGATGCCGCGCGGACCGCCGAGCAGCGGCAGCAGCAGATTCGATCGGGCCAGGATGCCGATGATCTCGCCGAAGCCGAGCGTGGCGATGGCCAGGTAGTCGCCCCTGATGCTGAGAATGGGCAAGCCGAGGAAGGCTCCGAAGGCCATCGCGAACAGGACGGCGAAGGGGACGGCCGCCCAGAACGGCCACTGCAGCAGGCCGTATTCGGCGGTCGACGTGAGCAGGCCGACGGTGTACGCGCCCACGGCGAAGAAGGCAACGAAGCCCAGGTCAAGCAGCCCAGCCAGGCCGAGGGTGATGTTCAGGCCAAGGCCCATCAGCACATACAGCGCGACCAGCACGACCACCTGCGCGAAGAACGGCCCGACCGCTAATGGCAACCACAGCACGAGGAGCAGACTGAGCAGCAGCAGGAATACGCGGCCGGCGATGAAGACGCGGCGCTGCTGCTGCTCTGGCAGCTGGGCCACCCGCTCGTCCACTCGACCGCGGTGGATGAGCCGTCGAGTGCCCGTGCCGACCAGCGCGCCGACCACGATCCCGCCGGTCGCCCCGATCGCCGCGCCGAGTGACCCGACAAGCAGTGTGCCGCCGGCAAACATCGAGCCGCCGATCGACCCGCCGATCCAGCCGATGACGATGCCGCCCAACGCAGCCCCGAGCGTGGCGCCGATCTGGCCTGCGCGGCGTGCATTCGATCGCTCCCCGAGCCGGGCGCCGAGGTCGTTGCCGATTGCGCCGCCGAGGGTGACGATCGCGCCGATGATGGTCAGACCGCCATCGCCGCTGAACAGCACCCGGCCGAAGTCGCCCAACGGGCTCGACAGCAGTGGCGTACGGATCAGGCTGGCGAAGACGCCCAGCACGAGCACCGCGAACAGCCCGACGATCAGGGACTGGCGCAGGCTGGGCCGCGCGGCATAGGTGGCCCCGCCCAATGCGCCGAGCGCAGCGCCGGCTACCGTGGGCAACCAGAATCCGGCCGTCCCGATGCCAAGCGTCAGCAGGTCGTACAGCTCGGGCGAGGCTTGCAGCAGGACCGCGCGCAGATCGACCAGCTCGCCGATGAGCACGAAGAGCGATACGGCGCCACCGCTGATGCCGCCGGCCAACGCGCCGCCGATCATCTTCTGACGCGTTCCCTCGCCGGCTCCGCAGCGCGCCGAAGAAACCCGCTGCCAGGGCAGTCAGGACGAGCGCCGCCTGTCCGAGCGACATGATGCCGGCGACGAGAGGCCGCTGATTGAAGCTGCTGACGATGCCGACCAGGCACAGATAGATCGCCACGATGGCCGCGATGCCACCGATGCGCAGGGCGCCTTCTCTACCGCCCGTCAGCCGCCGCGGAGACAGCTGCGCGGCCAGTGCGCTCACGCGCGCTGCCTCGTGATCCGCTCGCCGAGGATGCCCGAGGGCCGGAAGACGAGCACGAGCACGAGCATGGTGAAGGCGATGGCATCCTTCAACTGGTTGATCGCCGGCACGCCCAGCCCGTCGAGGAAGAGCGGCGGCCCGATCGCTTCGATCTCACCCAGGAACATTCCGCCGAGCATTGCCCCGGGCACGTTGCCGATGCCGCCGAGGACGGCGGCCGTGAAGGCCTTGATGCCCGGAATGAAGCCGCTGAAGAAGTAGACCTGGCGGAAGCTCATGCCGTACAGGACCCCGGCGGCACCGGCCATCGCCGCCCCGACGGCGAAAGTGGTGACGATGGCACGGTCCACGTTGATGCCCATCAGCGCGGCCGTCGACTTGTCCTCGGACACGGCGCGGATGGCCGTGCCGGCCTTGCTGCGCATGACGAACAGGTACAGCAGGGCCATCATCAGCACGGCCGAGACGATCACCAGCACGTCGATCCACTTCAGGCGGAAGAGCTCGAGTACCGGCAGCGTGACCCGCTCCTCGAACACAGTGAGCGTGGGGTAGTTGTAGGTGCCCGCGCCGAAGAAGCCGCGAAAGGTGTACTGCAGGAAGAAGGATGCGCCGATCGCGCTGATCAGCGGCACCAGGCGCGGCGCGTTGCGCAGCGGGCGGTAGGCGATCCGCTCGACGAGCAGGGCGATCACCGTCGAAACGGTGGCCGCCACGACCATCATCACCAGCACCGAGAACAGCGAAGCCAGCGGATTCGCGTTGAGCAGGCCGACGTTCTGCAGCCCGACCGCGGCGAAGTAACCGCCGAAGGCGCCGGCCATGAAGATCTCGCCGTGGGCGAAGTTGATCATGCGCAGGATGCCATAGACCATCGTGTAACCCAGCGCGATCAGGGCGTAGATGGCGCCCAGCGTCGCGCCCTCGCGGGTCAGGCTGATCCAGGCGTCGAGCGAGTATTTGCCCGAGGCGAGCGTAAGGGCAGAGCCGACGATAACGACGGCAACGACGGCGATCCGGAACGACCACAGGAAGACGACGATGGCGCCGTCTATCACGCGCTCGGTCAGGTCCCCCCGAGCGGGTGGCGTGTTGGCCGAAGGTTGAACGGTCATTTCTCAGCCGCTGCGGTTAGATGGGTAGGAAACAGGGTGAACCAGGCGCTGTGCCCGGCTCACCCTGAGTTACTGGCTGACTGGCTGACTGACGGGCTAGCCGACTGTCAGGGCTAGGGCCAGACCGGCGCCTCGGGCGGCCACTGGCCACCCACCTCACGGGCGCTGATCTGGTAGACCGCGATGATCGGAGCACCGCAGTCACCAAACTCGCCGCAACTGAGCGTGCCGGTGATGCCCGCGAAATCCTTGGTCGCATAGATGGCGTCACGCAGTGCACCGCGCGGGATGTACAGCGTGTCGCCAGCCTTGATGCCGACCTTCTCGATCGCGTCGAACAGGATGTTCGCCGCGTCGTAGCCGTGGGCGTGGAAGGCCTGGATGGGTGCCTGTCCGTAGGCCGCCTGGTGCTTCGCGAGGAAGTCCGCGTAACCCGCCTGGAAGGCGCTGAAGTTCGGGCTTGAGAGGTACAGTCCCTCAGCGGCCGGCCCGGCCGCGTCGACGAGCTGCTGCGAGAACATGCCGTCAGAGCCGATCATGACCGTGTCTTCCAGACCGGCCACGTCACTACGCTGGGCGGTGACGAAGCCGCCTTCGGCGGTGAAGATCGGGTAGTAGATGACGTCCGGCGCGGCGCCGGCATTGCTCGCGGCGATGGTGGTCAGCACCGTGTGCATGTCGGTCTGTCCCTTCTGGACAGCCTCCTGAACGGTGATCGTGCCGCCCAGGCGCACGAAGTTGTCGGCGAAGACGCCCTGCAGCGCTTCGGCGTAGGCGGATCCGTCATGGATAGTCGCGGCCGTTCGCAGGCCAAGCTCGTTGTACAGGAACTCGGCCACGGCCAGTCCCTGGAACGTGTCGCTGTGAGCGGTGCGCAGATAGCCGGCGTAGCTGGCGTCGCGGTTCGGGGCGGTCAACGCCGGCCGCGTGTTGGACGGTGAGATTGTGGTCATGCCGGCGGCGGTCAGCGAGGCGATGCCACCGACGGTCTCGTCGGAGCAGGTCGAGCCGACCAGGCCCACGATGGTTGAATCGGCGGCCATCTTCTGGGCCGCGGTCGCGCCGCCTTCCGGCGTGCACAGGCCGTCTTCCGAAGTGAGCAGGATGTCGCGGTCGAGCAGCTTGCCCTGGTCCGCGATGGCCAGCTCAACGCCACGCTGCGCGTCCACGCCGAGCACCGAGTCGGCGCCCGAGAGCACGCCCCAGAAGGCGATGTGGATCTTCTCGCCGGCCGGGATCGTGACCACGCCGAGCCGGTCCGGCGGCGGCGTGCTGGCTGCCGGGCTGCAGGCCATGGCCAGCAGGCCGAGGACAACCACGCCGGTTGTCAGGATCGACGCCCGGCGGGCTGGCCCGGCGGGGCGACTGATCGAGAGCAGCTTCATTGATTCCTCCTCCTGTGCCAGCGATGCGGCTGGCGGCGCGTTCGCAGCGGCCCTGCTGCGCTGGGCCTTACCCGTCCGAGAGTACGGTCCCGGTCTGGCGGCCCGTTCCTCCTCCATTCGCGCCGGCCATCAAGCCCCGACGGGGGTGAACGGCTTCAGTCTCCTCGAGCGCCACTCGGACGCCGACGAGGCGTGCCACCATTCGTCAGATGGCTACTGACGTGATGCCGTATCATAGGCTGCAGCGTCTCATTTGCAATAGACGTTCGAGCGCCCCGGCGCGTATGGACAGAGTCACTGCAAGGTGGCATTCTGCCCGCCCGGTGCGGCGCGCTCAGGCGGCCACCGGAAGAACCGGCTGGATGAGGCGGTTCGGCACTCGTCGCACGAGTGTCGCAGCACGACGAGGGACGACAGCCAGCGTGGACATCCTGGTTCGCGACGCGCGCCTGACGGACATCGACCGAGTCATCGGTCTGGTCGAACGTGCAGACGCGCGCGGCAGGCAGGGCCAGCCGCACGACGGTCTCGACATCCTGCGCCAGATGGTCTATCTGCCCAATGCCTCGTTGATCGTGGCGCTCGACGGCCGAATGGTCATTGGTGTCGCCGCCCTCGCCCTGCGACCGTCGGTCACCGCCGGCGGCCTCGTTGGTGTCGTCGACCTGCTCTCCGTTGAGCCCGGCAACGAGCTCGACCAGATCGTGCCGGCGCTGCTGCGCGAGCTGCTGCGCCAGGCGCGCAACAAGGGTTGCGTGCTGGTCGAAGGGAACGTCCCCGAAGAGCCGGCCGATCTGGCGCGCTGGGAAGCCGCCGGTTTCAGCGAGTCCGGCCCGCGCCTGGCCTGCCCGCTCATTCGCGTGGCCGCGGCGGCGTGGTAGGCGGGCAGGTCCGTCCGTCGGTCGCACGACACAAGTAGCTTGACGCCGAGCAGCATCGGCCAGCGCGCCTCGCGCGGAAACAAACACAGGAGAACTTTGTGAGCAAGAACGTCGCCGTCTTCGTGGACGTCGCGAATATCTTTTATGCCGCCAAAGCGGCGGGCGTGGACATCGACTACGTCACCCTGCTCAAGTCGGCCACGGCCAACCGGGACTTCGTGCGCGCCTACGCGTACACCGGGCTGGACCCCGAGAACGAAAACCAGCGCCAGTTCCACTCGTTCCTGGCGCGCAGTGGCTACAAGGTCATTAGCAAGGACATCCGCAAGTACGGCGACGGGCGCATCAAGGCGAACCTCGACATCGAGCTCGTGGTGGACATGATGAAGACGGCGCGCAACCTTGACATCGCCGTGGTCGTATCAGGCGACGGCGACTTTGCGCCGGCCATCCGAGCAGTGCAGGAAATGGGCGTTCGGGTCGAGGTGATCAGCTTCCGCGGCAACACCAGCTCAGACCTGATCGAAGCGGCCGACCTGTTCACCGACATCGCCCAGATCGCGCGTGTCGAGAAGGGCTCGGCGCGCAGCGGTCGGCGCGTCGCGGCGGAGGGCGACCTGTCCATGACCGAGGTGCCCGAAAAGGAGACCGAAGGCGCCCCGCGCCGGCGGCGCGGGCGCGCACGTGACGAGCGTGTCGCGGCCGAGGTCGAAGTCGAGGCTGTGCCGGCCAGCGTGCTGGTGCTGCCCGGCGAGCGTCTGTCGCGCGCCGCCGACGGCGAGGAAGCGGGAGCCGTCGTGGACGAGAGCGACGAGGCTGCCAGCGCAGAAGCAGTCGACCGGGACGAGCCGGCAAGCGAGGAAGCACGCCGTCGTCGTCGTCGGCGCGGCGGTCGCGGTCGCGGTCGCGGTCGACGAATTGACGAGGAGCAGTCCGTCGTCGGGGAGCCGGTGGCGGCCGTCGCTGCGGGCGAGGACGAGGAGGAGTTCGAGGAGCTCCCGCCCGACGCAGCTGCCGCGCCACACTTTTGGGTCGGTCTGGGACAGCCAGCTCGGGGTAGCCGCCTCGGCCGCGCCGAGCGCGCAGATGCCGCCCACTGTCGGCGCCGGCGGCGAGGACCAGGAGGACCTTGACGAGCCGGAGGTGCCCGAGTACCTGCTGGCCGAGCGTCGCCAGCGTGGTCAGCGCCCGGCAGGCGGGGCCCGCGGGTCGCGCGTCCGGCCGGCCTACCAGGCTGCGCTCGACCGCGAGCGCTTCGGGCGCGGATCCGCGCCGCAGTCGAGCTTCGGCGGCAATCGCGCCCCCGATCGCGCCCCCGATCGCGCCCCCGATCGCGCCCCCGTGCGCGGACGGGATCGCGGCCGTGGCGGTCGACCGCCGCAGGCCGTGCGCCCGACCGGCCGACCCATGCGCAGCGAGGTGCGGCCACCGATAGCGGAGCCGCGCCAATCAAGCGAACCGTGGTCAGAGGTTCCGCCCGAGCTAGAGCAGATGCTGCGCGCAGAGTTGGCGCGCAAGCAGCCGGTCGGCAGCGGTCCGGTAGCTCCGCCAATGGAACAGCCGGCGATGACCGAGATGGCCATCGAGGAGTTGCCCGTGGCGGGCTTCGGCCAGCAGATGCCGGCCGACCAGCCGACGACCGCCGCCCAGCCGGCCGGCCGGCGCCGGACGCCGGCCAAGGTGGCACCCGCGGCTGAGCCCGCGGTTTCGGCCGCCGATGTCGCGGAGCCGCTGGCGAGCGCGTCGGCGCCGCGCAAGCGGACCACGACCCGCTCCGCGGCGGCCAAGGTGCCTGCCGCAGCGCGGACAACGGCCAAGGCTGCCCGGCCCAAGGCCGCCCGGCCCAAGGCCGCGCCGGCCGAGGCTGGAGCGGCAGTCGAGGAGCCCACGCAGCCGGTTCGCCGGCGCCGCGTGTCGGCACCGGCCGAGGAGGGCTGACCGGCCGACCGTGGGCGCCTACCGCACCCGCGGCCAGACCTTTGCGCTGGGTCTGATCGAGCGTGCCATCGAGAGCGAGCAGCCACCGCACGCGCTGCTGCTCGTTGGGCCCGAGCGCGTCGGCAAGACGACCCTCGCGCTCGACCTGGCTGCCGGATTGCTGTGCCTCGCGCCCGACCCCCAGGCGCGGCCGTGCCGTGTCTGTGCCGCGTGCCGCAAGGTCGCGCACGGCAACCATCCCGACCTGCACCTGCTGGCGCCCGAGGGTGCCGGCCAGCAGATCCGCGTTGGCCAGGTGCAGGCGCTGGCCACCGATCTGGCGCTGCTGCCCCTCGAGGGGCGCTTCCGGATCGCCGTCATCGAGAGCGCCCAGCGCATGAACGTGGACGCCCAGAACGCGCTGCTCAAGACTCTCGAGGAGCCGCCGGCGGCGGTCGTGCTGGTGCTCGCCGCGGACGACTCGAGCACCCTGCTGCCGACCGTCGTCAGCCGCTGCACGCGCGTCCGGCTGGGGCCGGTCGATCCGGAGACCATTGCCGCGATGCTGGCCGAGGCCGGCCAGGCCGACCTCGCGCGCGGTGCCGCACTGGGTCGCCTGACGGGTGGTCGGCCGGGCGTGGCGCTGGCTCTGGCCGCGCAACCCGAGGTGGTGCTCATCCAGGCGCGCCTGGCGCGGACCCTGCTCGACCTGCTCACGGCCGACCGTCGTCGTCGGCTCTCGGCAGCCGCGGCGCTGATCGAGGATGGCGCCGCCCTGGCCGGCGGAGTAGCACGTGAGGCAGCCGACCTGTCGGTGCAGCCAGATGCCGGCGATCCGGCAGCGGACCAGGCGGCGCGCACGAAACCCGAGCGATCGGCGCGGCGGGTCAGTCCGGCTGAGCGCCGGGCGGCCGTGGCCCAGGTGCTGGCCGTGTGGCGCGCCGTCGCCCGCGACCTCGCCATCTGTGCGCGCGGCGGCCGGCGCGAGCTGCGCATGCACGAGCTGCTCGATGAGCTGGCCGTCGCCGGCGCCACCGTCGAGCCGGCAGCCGTGGCCACATTCCTGGGCCGTCTCGACGCGCTGGGTCGCGCGCTGGACGCGTATGCCAACCCCGAGCTGGCCCTCGACACGCTGCTCCTCGAGTGGCCCCGGCC
Source organism: uncultured Chloroflexia bacterium (assembly GCA_963704145.1). Taxonomy (GTDB): domain Bacteria; phylum Chloroflexota; class Limnocylindria; order Limnocylindrales; family CSP1-4; genus JALYGJ01. Next base: position 27,885 of record CAVPHB010000006.1, on the reverse strand, counting down.
GCGCCACGCCGCGTGACCGAGCGGCTCGAGGCCACTGTCCATGGCCTCGTCCAGGGCGTCGGCTTCCGCTGGTTCGTGGTGCACGAGGCCGCGCGGCTGGGCCTGACGGGCTGGACGGCGAACGAACCGGATGGCTCGGTCAAGGTCGTCGCCGAAGGCGTGCCGGCCGCACTCGATGCGTTGCTCGTCGCGCTGCGCGCGGGTCCGGGCGGTGCGCAGGTCGTGCGCGTCGCCGCGCAACGCCGGCCGGCCAGCGGCGAGTTCCCCGGATTCTCGGTTCAGTCCGGCTGGCACGGTGGGGACTGACCGACCGATCAACGCCTGGTGGCCTGCGCCGGCGCACGGGGTGAGTGCTATCTTGCGGCCATGCCACTGACGCCCGAGGAGAAGGCCGCATCGCTCGCCCGCGTGCCGCTGTTCGCCGGCATCAGCGCCGACTCCATGGCCCGCATTGCCGCCGTCGTGGGCGAGCAGCACTTCGCCCCGGGTCAGCAGATTGTCCGCCAGGGCCAGGTCGGCACCGGCCTGTACGTGATTCTCGAGGGCACCGTGCGTGTGGTGCGCGGCTCGGATGAGTTGGCCAGGCTGGTGGCCGGTGACTTCTTCGGCGAGCTGTCGGTGATCGACCAACAGCCGCGCAACGCGACCGTCCAAGCGGGCACCCCGACGCGTTGTCTTGCGCTCGCCTCGTGGGATCTGCTCGAGTTGCTCGAAACAGACCCGGCGCTCGGGCTGAACCTCATCCGCGGCCTGGTCGCGCGCGTGCGCGCGGCGGGCGAGCACCACCGTCACTGATCGGCGGCCAACGATGGCGATGAGCCAGCAGGAACTTGTCGACACCCTGTCCGGACTGGCGCTGTTCGCCGACCTGAGCCGGCCGCAGGTCGAGCAGGTCGCGCACAAGATGGCCGAGGAGTCGTACCCCGTCGGCCAGCGCATCCTGCGCCAGGGCTTCACGGGCACGGGCTTCTACGTCATCGTCGAGGGGGAGGTCGCGATCAAGATCGACGGCGAGGAGCGTGCCCGGCTGGGCAAGGGCGATTTCTTCGGTGAGATGTCCATTCTGCTCGGCGAGCCGCCGGTGGCCGACGTGGTCACGGTCCGCCAGCTGCGCGTCCTGCACCTCGCCGGCCCCGAGCTGGAGGGCTTCCTGGGCGACTACCCCGCGGTGATGTATCGGATGCTCAAGACGGTGGCGCTCAGGCTGCGGAACGCGAGCCGGTGGCGGAGCTAGCCGACCGGCCCTTCCCGCCGGGCGACTACCCGGTGGTCGTCGTCGGCAGCGGTCCGGGTGGGTTGCAGGCCAGCTACTACCTGCGCCACCTGGGCATCGAGCATGCCCTTATCTCGGCCGATTCGGTGCCCGGCGGGATGTTCCTGCGCTTTCCCTTCTTTCAGCGCCTGCTGTCATGGACCAAGCCCTACGCGCCCGTCGCGCGTGATCATCGCTTCTACTACTGGTACGACTGGAACAGCCTGCTCGCCGAAGAGCCCGCCAACCGGGCGATCATGCCCGAGCTGATGGACGGCAGCTCGTCCTTCCCGTCGCGGCCGGAGATGGAGCACAACCTGGCCGCCTTCGTCGAGCGGACCGGTTTGCGCGTGCGTTACGACTGCCGCTGGGAATCGACGCGCCGCGACGGCGAGCGCTTCGTGCTCTCCACCTCTGACGGCGAGTACCGCTGTCGGGTGGCCGTCTTCGCCGTCGGCGTCGCCCAGCCCTTCAAGCCCGATACGCCGGGCTTCGACCTTGCGCCGCACTATGCCGACACGCGCGCGCCGGAGAGCTACGCCGGCAAGCGGCTGTTCATCGTGGGCAAGGAGAACTCGGCCTTCGAGCTGGCTACCGGTCTGCTCCAGTGGGCGCAGCGCATTATCCTCGCCTCCCCGCGACCGGCCAAGCTGTCGGTCAACACCCACTCGCTGCTCGGCGTGCGGGCGCGCTACGTGCTGCCCGTCGAGGACCAGATCCTGGGTGGCGGCGTCTTCATGCTCAACGCGTCGATCGCGCGCATCGAACGATTCGGATCCGCCTATCGCGTCCACCTGGTTCGCTCCGAGGGTGGCGAACTCGTCGTCGAGGCCGACCAGATCATCGCCGCGACAGGCTTCAGCTGTCCGTTGCTGGACCTGCCGGAGCTCGGCGTCGACGTCTTCGGCCGCAGTCAGCTGCCGTCGATGACCAACTACTGGGAGAGCGCCACTGTGCCCGGCATCTACTTCGCGGGGACAATCGGCCAGGGCGTATCGGGCATGAAGAAGTACGGCCTGCCGGCCAACTCGGGCGCTGTGCAGGGCGCCCGCTACAACGCCCGGACGATGATCCAGCACCTTGCGCGCACCCATTTCGGGGTCGAGCCAGAGCGCCCGATCGTGGCGCCCGACCGCCTCGTCGACCTGTTGCTGACCGAGGTGACCGAGGCGCCCGAGCTGTGGAACCAGAAGTCGTACCTGGCGCGCGCCTTCTCGCTCGACCCTGATCAGGGCATCCGCGATGAGGGCATCGTGCCGCTCGCCCACTTCGTCGACGAGGAAAGCGCCGCCGCCGTGGCGATCACCATCGAGACCGACGACACGGGCGATATCCACCCCGCGGTCTACCTGCGCGCGGCCGGCCGGCCGGCAGTCGAAACGCTGCTCTCGTCGCATCCTCTGCACGATTTCCGGACAGCCGACAACCACGCCCAGCTGTCTCAACTGCTGAACGGAGTGACTGCCGGCGCCGTCAGGTGAGCCGTCTCGACGAGATCAACGCCGAGATCCTTCGCTGCTCGCGCTGCCCGAGGTTGGTCGAGTGGCGCGCGGAGGCCGCGCGCACGCCACCGGCCCGCTTCCAGGGCCAGGAGTACTGGGCCCGGCCCGTCCCCGGCTTTGGCGATCCGGACGCGCGCGTGCTGATCGTCGGCCTCGCGCCGGCGGCCCACGGTGCCAACCGCACCGGGCGCGTCTTCACCGGTGATCGATCGGGCGACTTCCTCATTCCCGTCCTTCACACGACCGGCTTTGCCAGCCAGCCAACATCGACCCACGCCGGCGACGGGCTGCGCCTGGACGGGCTGTACGTCGCCGCCGTCAACCGCTGTGCGCCGCCCGGCAACCGACCCACCCCGGAGGAGCGCGACAACTGCCTGCCCTACCTGGTCGAAGAACTGCGCGCGCTGCCCAACCTGCGCGTGCTGGTCTGCCTGGGAGCCTTTGCCTGGGCGGGCACGCTGCACGCGCTGGCGAAGCTGGGCCACCAGCGGCGCCCGCATCCGCGCTTCGATCACCTGGCCCAGGCGCGCGTCGACGAGTACGTGCTGATCGGATCGTTCCACCCCAGCCAGCAGAACACGTTCACCGGCGTGCTGACCGTGCAGATGCTGCGCGACGTCTTCATTCGAGCACGGCAGCTGGCCGGTCTCGCCGCGCCCCCGGTTCCCGCCTCGGCCTAGGAGGAACCACCACCCGCGCCCTTCTGCCCGGCGTGCCCGGGCGATCTGGGCGTCCTATCAAGACGCTGCGCGCGGTATGGTTGATGTATGCCAAGACAGGCCGCCGGCCCCGATGAGCTGCGCCAGGACCTCGAGGGCGCAATTGAGCGGGGCGAGTTCCGACTCGAGTTTCAGCCCGTCGTGCGCCTTGGCGGCGGCACCGTCGCGGGCGCCGAGGCGCTCATCCGCTGGCGCCATCCGCAGCGCGGCACGATCCCGCCGATCGAGTTCCTGCCGCTCGCCGAAGAGGCCGGGCTGATCGCCGAAATCGGCGCATGGGTGCTCGACCAGGCGGCGCGCGCGGCGGCCGGTTGGCCGCGCACCGCGGACCGGCCCGGCTTTGTGAGCGTCAACATGGTGCCCAGCGAGCTCCACGCCGACGGTGCGGCGACCCGGATGCTCGAGATCATCGCCGCCGCGGGGCTGGATCCGCGCCTGTTGACGGTTGAGCTGACCAGCGGCGTGAGCGGCGACGCCGAGCCGATGATCGAGGCGATGAACGAGCTGCGTGAAGCCGGCGTACGCATCGCGCTCGACGACTTCGGCATGACCACGTCACTGGCCGACCTCAAGCGGCTGCCGGTGGACATGGTCAAGCTCGCCCGGGAGTTCGTGGCGGCAATCAACGGACCGGCCGAGGACTCGGCCTTCGCGCTGTCGCTGATCAGCCTGGCCGAGGTGCGCGGCGTCGAGGTCGTGGCCAAGGGCGTCGAGTCGCGCGAACAGGCCTGGCGGCTGGCCGAGCTGGGCTGCCGCTACGGCCAGGGCTTCTTCTTCTCCAAGCCACTTGGTGCCAGCGGCGTCCTGGCGGTTCTCAGGCAGGGCACTCTGCGCGGCTGACGCCTCTCGGCCCTCATCAGGTAGCCGGGACCCAATCCCCGCACGACCAACTCAGTGTCCCCGACAATTCGGCTGGCCGGCCTTCTGGTAGTCGGCCGTCGTGCTCGTCGGCGATGAGGACGGCGCTGCTGAAAGTGACGCGGCCAGTGCGATTGCCATCGCGCCGCTCCACCACCTCGGCTGGCCCGTACCAGGCGGTCCCGGAGCCTTTGGGCTCGACCGTCGGCTGGATCGCGATAGCGACTGAAGGCCAACCGTCAGGCGCGGCCGGCACGATCGACACAGACGCGGCGACCCGCCCACTCGGGACGCTACCCACGATCGCCTCCACATGGCCGACCACCTGCGTGTGGTCCACTCGGCTACAGAGGGCCAACTGGTCGCCTTGGCTCACGTATCCGGCGAGCCCCTCCAGCGACAAGTTCATCGTCCCGCGGGCCTCGAGATAGACCGGCTCGCGGTACCCGAGCCCGACGACCGGCGTGATCGCCCAGCCGAGCCCGACTCCGGCCGCGAATAGAAGGCCGATGACGATCGCCACCCGCGCCGCCGGGCGACCACGCTGGCCGGGCCACAGCGCCGCGACGACAGCGATCACAGCCAGCGTCGCGAGGATCACCCCTGCCAGAGCGGCGATGAAGTAGGCGGAGAGCCTTCCGAACCCATAGTCGGGCGCGCTAAGGACGTAGGCGATCCACCAGCCGAGGAAGGCTCCGATGGCGAGGACCGCCGCTGCCCATAGCACCGTCGTCAGCCCGAATACTGTCCTGGGGGATTGGCGAATGGTCGAGGGGTTCACTTTGTTGCAGCCCCCGGGGAGAGTGCTAGGCAAGTAGGACGGGTGCCGTGGCGCAGATGTCACGTTATGGCGCTGTCAATGTGGCTCCGTAACAGCAGGCGACCCCCCAGCGTCACACTCGTTGTCGTAGGAGGCACGCGAATGCCCCGAATCCTCGCGTCATCGCTGCTGTGTCTGTCCCTCCTCGCCGGCTGTGCGAGCTCATCGGCCTCGCCATCGCCGTCGCTCCTTTCAACGAGTCCGAGCCCCGGCCCATCGGCTGATGTCTCGCCGGAGCCCACCCCGCCATCGCCGACGCCCTCGCTCGCACCAGCGACTCCGCCGCCGCCCTCGCTCGTTCCAACGAGTTCGCCGTCGTTTCCGCCGCCACAGGCGTCGGCCAGTCTCCCGGTTGGCGGATCTGCCCGAAAGGTCGGGCAGAGCGTTCTCATGGCTCCGGGACCGGACGGGACCATCTTCGTCTCGATCCCAACGGCCGGTGGCTTGGTCGTGGCGCTCCTCGACAGCAGCGGCCAACCGCGGGCGGGCTGGCCAATCGCGATCAACGACCCCCTTTCGTGTGCGTCTCTGTTGCCCCTTGAGGACGGCTCCGTCAGGCTCGTGTGTGAATCTACGGAACCCCAGACCGAGCCAAACCCTGACCCGCCCACGGGACGCGCTTTGGCGTTCGATGCGAATGGCCGGTCAGTGGCCGGATGGCCGGCCCAGCTCCGGCTCGGACGCTGGAACACGGCGGGCGTGGTCGGTGACCAGCTGAGCATCTTCACGGGGCTATTTGGGAACTATCTTGACCAGTCCTACGAGGTGTCGGTGACCACCGTCGCCCCCGATGGCTCGCTCCGCCGCGGCCATCCATCCATCGAAAGTATGAGCCAGGACGATTACCACGCCCGCCGCGACGAATGGGCAATCGGGCCCGACGGCATCGCCTATGGCGTCCGATCTGTCCAGCCCGATTGGGGCCACGGATCCGCTGAAGTGAGTCGCATTACGGCATTGGATCTGGATGGCGCCCGGGCAGGTTGGCCGATTGAGGTCGACGGCGTCGCATCCGGGCCTGTGTTCGGGCCGGACGGGCAGATCGTCGTGACGGTCGGCTCGTTCGTTGAGAGGACGAGCCACGTCCTCGTCTTCGACCGTGACGGGGAGGCCGTTTCGGCCAGCTCAGTGGAGCTCGAGATCGCGACCGGCGAGTTCTTCGAGTCCGACGTCGCCTATGAATGCGCCCTGGCCAGCCCAAGGCCGCCGCTCATCGCCCCGGACGGCACGATCTTCGTCTTCAGTGAGATCGACAACGCGCTCTACGCTCTCGATCCGTCTTTGGCGATCATGCCCGGTTGGCCGCTCGAGCCTCCCACGCCGCTCGTGCGCCCCGTGTCCGCTGGTCGTGCGGACATCAACTGCCCGTCGCTGGGCATCCCAGCTGTCGGCCCGAATGACAGCCTGTACCTTCCGCTACAGGCCCGCAACGCGACGGTTGGCGGCAGCATCCTCGCGATCGACGCGGACGGCGGAGTGCGCCCGGGCTGGCCGGTCGAGCTGCTCCGACCGGGCGCGGAGTTCTGGTCGGTCGTCGTCGGATCCGACGGGACCGTCTATGCGCTGGCCATCGAGGACGGGCCGGGCCGCGCCTCCGCGGCGAGCATCGTCGCCATTGCACCGGACGGCACCGTGAAATACACCACCGCGATCATTGGCCCGTAGTCGAGCGGCAGCCTCATGACCGAGCGCAGCACCATCACCCGGGGCGGCCCTCGGAGTGGCGCTGCTGGTGCAGGCCGGCGTCCTGGGCTGGGTCGCGTGGAGCAGGGCGAGCAGCGGCAATGCCGGGGCAGAACTCACCCTGGTAGTTGCCCTCCTGCCGCTGGCGGCGACCGGCCTGCTCTTCCTTCGTGCCACCGGGATGATGGTCGAGCTCGGAGCGGCCCTCGCCGTCGTCGCAGCGGTGCTTGGAGCGCTGGTCGGGCTCGGGATTTCGATCTGCTCTTGCTCACCGCAGACATTTGACGCGGATGCCATCGCGCTCTTTGTCCTGGCCGTTGTGATACTGCCGTTGGCCGTGGCCGGCCTTGCCGGGCCGAAACGGCCGCAGTGATGGGCTGCTCGGAGGGGACCGCCAAGTCGACTCTGTCTAGCGCTCGGCAACGTCTCCGCGCGAACTTGAGGTGATCCCATGGCCGACGAACGGGATATCGATCAGCGGCTGATAAGGGCCGGTGAGGAATGGCGAAGAACGGTTCCCCGCCTGGGGTCGCCCTACCGTGAGTTCCGGCGGCAAGCTACATCGACTGGCCATTCGTTATTGGCCACGCTGGTGTCCTCCGCCGCGGTCCTAGCCATCGTCGCCGTGGCCGTCGCGGTCATTCTGTCTCTGCCGACGGCAAACCCTGGCCCGGTGGCGCAACCCACCACTCCGGGAGCGTCGTCGATACCCCCGACGCCGGTGCCTGCAACCGGTCGTGCGTCGGCCACGCCCGATGGGAAAGCCACGCCCCCCGCCACGCCGGCAACGCCGCTGGCCACGCCGAACCTGCCGCCGCTCGCTGGCCTCGTCGCTCAATGGCTTTCCTACACGGGCCAGATCGCACCCTTCCCTCTGTGGTCGCCCGACTCTGAGCACGTTCTGATCGTGGAAGACTTCCCCAGCACGCCGTCGGCAGCTGAAACTTCGACCCTCCTGTTGCTCACCGCCGACGGCCCAGAGCTGGCGTCGTATGCGGGCTACAGGGAGCCTGCGTGGCTCGGCGCGGACGAGTTCATTGCGTACCAGGCGTCAGCCATACCTGACAACCCGCACAGCATGGTCCAGATAACGGCAATCCTGGGCAATGCCATGGACGGATCGACCACTGACATCAGCGCGCCCTGCTGCTGGCCCGTCGGCAACGGCGATGGGGCGGTCGCTGTGAGCTGGTTGCCGCCGCAGCAGGACGGCAACGAGCGGCCGCAGTTCAGCGTCTGGTCGGACGGCCGGTCAACCGAGCCGCGCGACGGATACGCCGACACCTGGTCCCCGACCGGCGACAAGCTGATAGTCGTGCACCCATTCGGAGGCCAGCCAGTCCTCGAGGAGGGCTGGATCGAGTTGGTCGGCTGGCCAGGCCTTGCGACTATCTTCGAGGGCGACCACACCAAGGCGGCGGGCGATGCCACCTTCGATCCCACAGGCGAGTACCTGGCGTACTCCGACATGGACGCGCTCGGACAAGGTCGCTACAGCTTCTGGATCGACATGGTCAAGCTGGCCACCGGCGACATGGTGCGCATCCCAATCGCCGGTGAACAGGGCATGAGCGTCACCTTTGCCTGGGACTCGGCGGGCAACCTGGTCGTCTCAGACGTGGTCGCGGGCACCCTTGCCACATATCGGCTCGACGGCAGCCAGATGAATTCCCAGCCCTACGACCCGGCGAATTACACAATGGGCGTGGTGAGCTCAGCCGATGGGTCGACGGTGCTCATTGAGCGGCAGCGAAGTGACATCGAAGACCTGCAGGTCGAGCTGACGATCGAACGAGAGGGGCGAACGACTCAAGCGTCCAGCATCGGGGGACCCGAGCCATCATGGCTGTCGCCCAACGGCGAACACCTGATCGTCTTTGATGCCGGCCAGCGTCTTGGGATAGCCAACATCGCGAACATCCCGTAGCTCCGGCCTACCTGGATCCCGTCTTGGACAGAGACTGGGCGATCGGCACGGCCTCAAGATGCAGCACGTCCGTAGCATCCTCACCAACCGGATCTACAACGGCTGGGCGGTCCGGGAGCGCCGTAGTCCACGTGAGAACTGGGTCCCGGCCCCGTGGCGTGATGACCCGCCGGTCAGCGACGAGCTGTGGCATCGCGTCGTGGGAATCCGGCGGCGGCATGTGAAGACCGCGGGCCGCCTCCATCCGAGACGAGCCCATCTGCTGGCGAAGATCCTCTGGTGTCCCTGCGGACGTCCCGTGCGCGCCGAGACGCACACCAACAAGCAGGGCGTTCAGCACCGCCGCTACCGGCACGAGCCCCGCTGTGGCCACTGGCGTGCGGTGACGCGGGTGTCGGAGACGTTCGAGCTGCCCATCATCAGCCAGGTCTCGCAACTGCGCGTCGACGACGCGACGGTGGCGCGCCTGCGCGAACGCGCTGGCGAGCCGATCCCCGTGGACACGACGCTGCAGCGGCGCGCGATCGAGCGCGATCTGGAGCGGAAGGCTGCTGACCACGCTGCGCGTCGGATCACGACCGGGGCCTATCTGGCCGAACACGCCCGGCTGATCGCCGAGCTCGACGCGCTCGCAGCGCCACGGCCCGCCACCTCGTCGCTCTCCGACGGCGACGCCATCGTCCGCTTCCTGCGCGACCTCAAGGCGTTCTGGGAGCTGGGCGGCGAATGGGAACGCGCAGCTTTGGTCGCGAGCATCTACGACCGGATCGTCGTCGACGACAAGGAGGTAATCGAGGTGGAACTCACCGACGATGCCAAACGCCACGGCCTGGCATGGGCGCTACCCGAGCAGGTGAAGGTGGTGCTGGCGCGCCCGGCGGGCGCCCGGCACAGGCAAACCACCATCGTCCGCGTGCCCATCCACGGCAAAGCGGAATGGCTGGCCTCCACGCGCAAGCGGCCAGCATCGTGAGCAAGCTCGGTCAGCGGCCGACGCGCCGCCAACTAGAGGTACTGCGCGCCTACATCGCCACGGGGTCCATCGCACTGGCCGCGCACAGGCTCGAGATCACGGAAACCACGGCAAGGCAGCACCTGTCGCAGCTCTACCGTCGGACGGGGTGCCTGAACGTCGCGCAGGCTGCGTATCGGCTCGGAGCGGGCCAGCTGGTTGCATTGATCGCCTGCTCTGGTGATTGAGGCAGGCTGGGCGTCGGTACCTGGCGGACCTGGGCGCCGACTACATCAGCATGTCGCCCGGCAGCCGTTTCGAGAACGCCCTGCCGCCGGCGGAGGGCATGCCGCCCGACCCCATGTCGGGCTACAGCGGCCAGCGCATGAGCCCGGGCCGGTGGTTCCCCGACGCTGCTGTGCGATCCCGACTTGCTGGCCAAGGCCCAGGCCGACCGGGCGCGCGAGATCGTGGCCTGCAGCGCCAGCAACTGGTGCCTCGAGCCGGATTCGCGCTAAGGTGCGCAGAACTGCGGGCGTTTCGAGGGCTGGCCCTTCTTCTTGGGTCGCCGACGCGCGCGATGGAGGGAGAAGGAGGCTCGAATGGCCCAGGGCGGCGCGGGGACTTTACCGCGCGATCGCATCGTCTTGGCGGTGATCCTGATCGTGGTCGGTGCCGTGGGGCTCGTGTCACAGGTCGTCGACCTACCGACCAGCGTCGGTGGCTGGATCGTCCTGCTCATTGGCCTCGGGCTCCTCGGGGCCTTCGTCTACACGCGCCAGTACGGCTACCTGATTCCAGCCGGGATCATGACCGGCCTCGGGGCCGGGATCATCGCCTCGGAGAGCATCACCCTCACCGGCGATCAGGCAAAGGGCGGCGCCATCGTCCTCGGCCTCGGGTTCGGCTTCCTGGCGATTTGGGTGGTCGGCGCCGTGATGAGTGTCGCGCGGAACCACTGGTGGCCGATCATCCCCGGCGGCATCCTCGCCGTCATCGGTGTGGCCCTGCTGATCGGGAATGACGCGGTCAAGGTCCTCGAGTTCTGGTGGGTCGTCCTCATCGCGGTCGGCTTGATCGTCCTGTGGAGGGGCTGGACCGAGTCCCGATCGAGCTCCTAGGACTCGGGCGAGGCCGCGCCGGCGCGGCCTCGTTGTTCCTCGGCCCTGACCGGCAAAGGAGATCCGCCATGTCCACGTCGCTTCCGGCGCTCGTCATCCTGCTCGCCGGCGCCCTGCTCATCGGCTTCTCGGAGGGCAGCTGGCTGCTGCCGGTCGCCGCCTGGGTCGGGCCGGTCCTCGTCCTGCGCTACGCCCGCGACCACTCGGTCGGGCGCGGCTTCATCCTCATTTTCGCCGCCACGACCCTCGCTACGTTGATCGGGTTCGGCGGCGTCTGGGCGAACCGCGGGCCGATCATGATCGCCGCGCTGACCCTTGGCTTCGGGCTTCTGTGGAGCCTGCCATACCTCGCCGACCGTCTGCTCGCTCCCCGCTTGGGCGGCTTCATTGGCACGCTGGTCTTCCCGCTCGCGTATAGCGCGATCGACTTCGTCAACATCCGGGTCAACCCGCTCGGCGCTTGGGGCGCGGTGGGCTTCACCCAGTACGGCGACCTGCCGCTCATGCAGCTGGCATCCGTGACCGGGGTGGTCGGAATCACGTTCCTGGTGGGCTGGTTCGCGTCGGTCGCGAACTGGACCTGGGAGCGCCGCGCGGGCGGCGTCGGCCGCGGACCGGTGATCTTCGCGGCGGTCCTCGGCGTGGTGTTCGCATTCGGCTTCTGGCGCCTGAACCTCACCTCGACGAGCGGGGACACCATCCGGGTCGCCGGGATCACGGCCGGCCATGGCCCAGATCTCGGAAGGGCCGTCGAGGAGGCGCCCGATCACGCGGCAGGCCTCCAGGCGATCGAGGCCCACCGCGAGGCCTACTTCCGCGCGACCGTCCGCGAAGCCGAGGCGGGCGCCCAGGTCGTCGTCTGGCCCGAGGTGGCGGGCGCCGGGTACGAGTCGACCGAAGCCGCCTTCATCGCCCGCGCCGGGGAGGTTGCGGCCGAGCAGGGGATCTACCTCGCAGTGCCCCTGTTCACCTTCGGCGACGACGGCTTCCGGCCGGACGGCTCGAAGCTCATCAAGAACAAGCTCCTCGTCTTCGACCCGAACGGCGCCATCGCCATCGAGCACGTGAAGTACGGGGGCCGAATATCAGAGGGCTACCGCGAGCAGGGCGATGGCATCCTGCGGACCGTCACGACACCGTTCGGCGTGCTCGGCGGGCTCATCTGCTACGACATGGACTACCCGGCAATCGTCGAGCAGGCCGGCCTCAACGGCACCGGCCTGATGCTCGACCCGAGCTCCGACTGGCAGGACATCGACCCGATCCACACCTACATGGCGGTCTTCCCGGCGATCGAGAACGGGATGTCCGTTGTGCGGCAGACGGACGGCGGCCTGTCGATGGCCGTCGATGCGTACGGCCGCGTCCTCGCCCAGACCGACTTTTTCGACTCGACCGACCGGACGATGGTCGCCCAGGTACCGACGGAGGACGTGGCGACCCTCTACACGGCCTTCGGACGCTGGTTCGGGTGGCTGTGCCTGGCCGGGTTCGCCCTGCTCGTCGTCCGGGCGGTGATGGCACGTCGGCCCGCCGTGTGACCCGGGCCCGGGAGATCAGTCGAGCGTACGAGGCGATCGTCGATCGGTTCGTAGCTTGGGCGGAGGCTGGGGACACGATTCGCGGCGCCGCCGTCATCGGGTCGCGCGCGCGGAAGGATCGCCTGGCGGACGAGTGGGCCGACCTGGACATCGTCATCTGGAGCACCGATCCTGCGCGATACCTCGAGGATGCCGCGTGGACGGGGGCGCTCGGGGACGTCTGGATCACCTTCACCGAGGACAGCCCGGATCCCAGGGTCAGGGAGCGACGCGTTCTGTTCGCGGGCGGGCTGGACGTGGACTTCGCGTTCGTCCATCCAGGCGCCGCCGACGGGCGCGCGAGAAGCCTGGCCGATGTCGCCGCAGACGTATTCGGACGCGGCGTCCGCGTCCTGCTCGACAGAGATGGCGATGTCGCCGCGGTACTGGCGGCGGTGCGCCCGCCCGGACGGCCGGCCGCGCCGGATGTTGCGACCTTCGCTCAGGTGGTGTCGGACTTCTGGTACCACGCCGTGTGGACCGCGAAACACCTCCGACGTGGGGAGCTCTGGTGGGCCAAAGGGTCGTGCGACGGCCACCTGAAGGAGCTGCTGCGGATCGTCCTCGAGTGGGACGCAGCGGCCGGCGGTCGGGATCCCTGGTTCCGGGGCCGATTCCTGGAGCAGTGGGGTGATCCGGCGACCGTCCGCGGCCTGAGCTCGGCTTTCGCCCGCTACGACGAGGACGAGCTGTGGTCGGCCCTCGAGGTCACGATGGACCTGTTCTCGCGCCTCGCCCGCCGGCTTGTGGACACCATCGCCCTCCCGTACCCGGCGGACGCAGAGGATCGAGCGCGTGAGCTCGTCCGTGAGTACGAGTCCACCCGCCGGCCGGGCGCGAGCTGACGGGGCGTGGCCGGCCGGAACGAGGTCTTTCCTGTGCGGCACAACGATTTCTGCGGGCCTACGCCCGACCATATCGCTCCAACGGCGAGCGGCTGGCAGCCTTGCGGAGTGGCTCGAGGTCTACAACAATCGACGTCCCCACACCGCGCTCGACGGACTCACGCCCAACCAGGCGCTTGTCAACAACGTCGACGGGAATCACACCTAGCCGGTCGCTAGCGCATACCACGCGAGCGGGTCAGGCCGCGTGCCTTCTTGTGCCTCCGAGGCTCTCCGGGGCGCCACACCAGCGCAGCCTCGTCCTCCGCTTCGGCCGCGTTATCACGGAAGAACGGCCGCGCGGCAGGCACCCACACAACTCGGCCAAGCCGGCAGTCGGCTGTCTCCACGCGCTCCACCAGCAGCGCGACCAACTCTTGCAGCTTCTCCGGTGAAGCCGCGGCGATGGCGTTAGGCAGCGGCCAGGTGGCAGGCGGGGCGCCATACACTCTCGATCATGACCGCCTGCCCAGGCTGCGGCTTTGCCAACGCCGAGCGCGTCAAGTTCTGCGCCGAGTGCGGGCAGAAGCTGGACGCCCCGAGCGCCGCTGGCGGGGAGGTGCGGAGGACGGTCAGTGTGCTGTTCGCCGACGTGACTGGCAGCACGACTCTCGGCGAGCAGCTCGACCCGGAATCGCTGCGCGCCCTGATGGGCCGCTACTTCGCCACCATCAAGGCCATCGTCGAGCGCCACGGCGGCACGGTCGAGAAGTTCATCGGCGACGCGGTGATGGCGGTCTTCGGCCTGCCGGCCCGCCACGAGGACGACGCCCTGCGCGCGGTCCGCGCCGCGGCCGAGATGCGCGACACGCTGGCGGCGCTCAACGTCGAGCTGCAGGCGAGCCGCGGCCTGGCCATCGTGTTCCGGACCGGGGTCAATACCGGCGAGGTGGTGGCCGGCGACCCGACCGGGCAGACGCTGGTCACCGGCGACACGGTCAACACCGCGGCCCGCCTAGAGCAGGCCGCGGCGCCGGGGGAGATCCTGCTGGGCGCGGCCACGTACCGCTTGGTGCGCGACGCGGTGGTGGCCGAGCCGAGCGAGCCGCTGGCGGCTAAGGGCAAGGCCCAGCTGCTCACCGCCTACCGCCTGGTGTCGGTCACGGGCGGGGCCGCGGGCCATGCGCGGCGCCTCGACGCACCCATGGTCGGCCGCGAGCGCGAGCTGCAGGTGCTGACCGAGGCCTTCGAGCGCTGCGCCGCCGAGCGCACCGCCGTGCTGGTCACCGTGCTCGGCGAGGCGGGGGTCGGCAAGTCACGGCTGATCCACGAGCTGCGCCAGCAGCTGGGGCCGCGAGCCACCGTCCTGCTGGGCCGTTGCCTGTCCTATGGGGAGGGCCTCACCTATTGGCCGCTGGCCGAGGCGCTGCGCGCGCCGGCCGCGGCGAACGATGACGACCCGCTCGCGTCATGGCGGGCCGGGCTCACCGCGCTGGCTGGCGACCAGCCCCAGGCGGCGGTCGTGGTTGACCGAATCCTGGGGCTCCTGGGACTCGGCCCGGCGGGCGGCAGCGGCGAGGCGTTCTGGGCCGTGCGCCGCTTGCTGAGCGGGATGGCCAAGGCTCGCCCGTTGGTCTTGGTCATCGACGACCTGCACTGGGCCACGCCGACCTTTCTCGACCTGCTCGAGCACCTGGCCGGCTGGACCCGCGACACTCCGCTCCTGCTCGTGGCGGTGGCCCGCCCCGAGCTGCTCGAGGCCCGGCCGGGCTGGGGCAGCGGGGAGATGCGGGCCAGCACCGTGCGCCTCCGCCCGCTGGACGCCGCCTCGATCGACCAGTTGATCGGGCACCTGCTCGGCCGCCCTGCGCTGGAGAGCGGGCTGCCGCGGCGCATCGCGGCCGCGGCCGAGGGCAACCCGTTGTTCGTCGAGGAGCTCGTCGCCATGCTCGCCGAGCGCGGCGAGCTGCCAACCGCGAGCGGCGGCCGGCCACGCGCCGCCACGGAGGCCGAGCTCGACATCCCGCCCACCATCGAGGCGCTGCTGGCCGCCCGCCTCGACCAGCTGCCCGGCGAGGAGCGCACGGTGCTCGGCCGGGGCAGCGTGATCGGCCGCCAGTTCGGCGCGGGGGAGGTCACCCACTTGAGCGACGAGCCCGCGGCCGCCCCGGTTCACACAGCCCTGCTGGCCATGGTGCGCCGCGACCTGCTGCAGCCGGACCCCGAGGCGATCATGCCGATGGGTGACGACGACGAGGGCTTCGCCTTCCGCCATCAGCTGATCCGCGACGCCACCTACGCCGGCCTGGCCAAGGCCGAGCGCGCACGCCTGCACGAGCGCTACGCGGGCTTGCTCGAGGGGCTGCCCGCCGACCGGCTGCGCCAGCTCGACGAGGTGGTCGGCTACCACCTCGAGCAGGCCCACCGGCTGTGGGCCGAGCTCGAAGGCGCGCCGGGCCAGTCGGACACCGCAGCGCGCGCGGCCGCCCACCTGGGCGCGGCCGGCCGGCGCGCCTTCGAGCGGTCGGACTACCCCGCCGCCGCCAACCTCCTCGCCCGCGCCGCAGCGCTCCTGCCGGCCGCCGATCCGCAGCGCATCGGCTTGCTGCCGCGTTTGGCGCAGGCGCTTCTCCGACTGGGTCGCTTCGAGGAATGTCAGGCAACCCTGGGTGCGGTCATCGAGGCCACCGCCGACGGCTCGAACCCTGGCGCGCGCGTCAAGGCCCTCTGCGTGCGCTCAGAGCTGGTCGGGTCCCAGGGCGCGACCGTGGCCGAGAAGACGGCGGATATCGACGAAGCGCTCGCCATCGCCGAATCAACCGCTGACCCGGCGCAGCTCGCCACCGTGCATCTGGCCCGTGCTGGGCTTGCGTGGCACACCGGCCGCCTGGCCGAGTCGCGACGCGAGCTCGAGCTGGCGACCACGGCGGCGGAGCAGGCCGGCGACCCGGCCCTCGAAGCCTATGCACGCGGCGAGTTGACCGGCGTGGTATTCGGCGGGACCAGCTCGGGTGCGGAGGTCGATCGGGCCTTCGTGGAGACGCTCGCTCTCGCCCGAGAGAGAGGCAATCTTCTGCTGGAGGCGCTAGTTCGCCGCAACTACGCGGTCGAGGCGGCGCGTCGCGGTCGGCTGCCGGAAGCGCGCGAGCTGGCAGCTGAGAGCCGGGCGCGGATTGCGGACTTGGGCACGCCGTTCTTTATCGCCGGTAGCGCGTCAAGTTGGGGACAGATTGAGGCCCTGGCGGGCGACCCCGCCGCGCGCGAACGGGTGCTGCGTGAGGGCTACCAGCAGCTCGCCGCGATGGGTGAGCGCAGCACGCTGTCCAGCATCGCCGCAGACTTGGCCGGTGCGCTCGTCGACCTGGGCCGCCTCGACGAGGCGGAGGCGATCTGCGCGGTCGCGGCGGAGGCCGGGGCGGAGGATGACGTCGACACTCAGGTTGGCGTGCGGCTCGTCCGCGGCAGGATCGCGGCGGCGCGCGGCCGCCTGGACGACGCCCTCGCCTCGGCCGCCGCCGGCCTCGCCCTGGCCGACCAGACCGAGTACTACGACCTGCTCACCGACGCACGGCTGGTGTTCGCGCAGCTGCTGGTGGAGGCGGGGCGCTTCGACGAGGCGCGCGCCCGCGCCCAGGAGCTCATCGACCTTGCCCGGGTCCGCGGCGATGTCGTCACGGAGGATCGAGCCAATGCCCTGGTCGAGCGCACGCAGGCTTCGAGCCCAGGGGCGAGCTGAGACAACCTCGGCTGCGTTAGGCCGCGTACCACGCGAGCGGGTCCTGCGTAGGGTCCTGAGCCCCCGCGCCTCTCCGAGGGCGACACAGCCACTCAGGCCAGCGGAAAGGACCTCGTTCCGGTGCTGCGTTCTGAGGCGCTACGCGCAGGGGCGGAAGACCCGCGAATAGCGACCTGGCCTTTTGGCCGGAAAGGCAATGCCGGAGGGTGATAGCTCGCGCCAATGGCCGGCCGTCCAGATGCGGGTTGCTGCGCGCCTGCGCGTGTGGAGTAGCGCTTCTGTTCGATTTCTCGAACATCCGTACTGTTTCGCGTTTGACGTACGCCTGACCGCCTCCTAGACCGGGGATGTGCACGGATACTTCCCCTTTTCTTCGCGTCGGGCCGGGCTGATCCCCTCCGCCCGGCCGACGCGCTGCGCGTCGGCCTGTGGATGACCAGCCTGCCGCCAACGGCCGCGTCTCCTTCCGCGAGCTGTACGCCGCGCTCAATAGCCTCCGCGAGGAGCTGGCGTCCGGTCAGCACGCCCAGGTCGCTGATGTCCTGGCCGCGGTCGGCGCGAGCGAGCACCGTCTCTCGGTTCGCATCGAGCGTCTCGAGGCGACCGTGAACGTGCACGACGATCTGATCCAGCAGCTGCGCGGCGCCCGAAGCCTGCTGAACATGGTCTTCGGCGTTTCTCTGCTTACCGCGGTGCTCGGGCTGCTGACGCTCGTGGAGCACCTCCGGTGAACGAGCCCACCACATGAGCAAAGCTCCACAGACCTCGATCGATCTCCGATGCTTCCTGGTCGAGGAGACCGGGCGCGCCGGCAAGAACTTCTCGATCCGGGGCTATTGCGGCGCCAAACGGAGCTGGGGATTCCATCTTGGCAAGTCCGACATCTTCTCGTCCTGTGGCTACGGTCGCGACGACTACTCGATCCAGCACCGTCGCAACAAGCGCGGCCTGACGAACGCCTCGGCGGGCTTCGACATCCGCCTGCCAGTCGGCGAGCTCAAGAAGCTGTGCGCCTACCTCGTCGAGCATCACACCTGGCGCGACCCGTCGACCGGCAAGGCGGCGCTCTTCGAGGTCATCGGCCCCGACGCCAACGGTGATGCCAAGCGGTGGGCCCAGGACACCGGCTGGGCGCCGACCAAAGGTCGCGCCGACCACGAGTGGCACATCCATCTCGGGTTCTGGCGTGACACGGAGTTCGTCGACAAGCGCCCGCTGTTCTTCGACTTCTTCGGCACCGACGCCGGCGAACTCGATGAGCCCGAACAGCCCGGCGAGCCTACCGAGCCGTTGGAGCCAGGCCCAGGCGAAACGCCTCCGCCCGATAGCCCGCGCAGCCGACTCTCGACCCGACTGAGATCGAGCTCCAAGAAGCGCAGGATCTGATCGACGACATCGGGCTGCTGATCGCCAGGTACCGCGAAGCCAACCCCTCGGGCGCACGCGAGACGGCGGTGCCGGGTGACGGCCGCAACCGGCGCCGGCCAGGCGCTGACCGATGGCACAGGCGTTAGTCCGCTGACCTGGCGCAAGCTGGCCAAGGACTTCATCGCCGATGCCCTGATTACCGCAGCCGCCGCGCTGGCGATGGCAAACATCGCCAGTGTCCCGACCGACGAGCAGGGCTGGTTGGTGGCCACGACTGCCATCGGCACGGCGGTTCTCAAGGCCGCCTACCGCGCCGCGTTGCGCTGGGCGACGACCGAGTGAACGTTTGTCCGGGTTGCCTGCGCGTGACGTCCCGCCCGGGTCGCTGCGTCTCCTGCGGTGGCGGGACGACGACGCAACGCGGCTACGGTGCCGACTGGCGCAGGCGTCGCGCCCGCCAGCTACTGCGGCATCCCGCCTGCCAGTGGCGGCGCGCCTCTGACGCCCGGCCGTGCGGTCGCCGGGCGACCGACGTCGACCACATCTTTCCGAAGGTCCGCGGCGGGTCGGACGACGCGTCGAACCTGCAGTCGCTATGCGCCCCACATCACCGGCTGAAGACGGCCACGCAGGACCGCCGGTGGGGTAGCCCACATCGCCGAGCCGTTGACCCGCCATGACGCCGCGGGTAGCGTGTACGCGCGGCCGAGTTTCCCGAATTCTTGGCACGCTCCAGGAGGGGCGCGGCGGGGTCTGCGGCGTGGGCGCCACAGGGCGACGGAGTGGCGCCATGACCCGGGAGTCGGGCACGGATGCAATTGGACAGAGAAGGGCCCCGGACTCGCGCCCGGGGCCCGTCGTGTGGCGGAAGGGTGGGCTACTCGACGGCGGGATCGCCCTCCAGGAACGCCGCCACCTCGGCCAGCCAGGCGTCGGTGTCCTGCCCCGCGCCCATGTCGCGGTCGAGCCGCACGCCCGGGTAGGCGTCGACGCGCTGGTACAGCCAGTCGCCGCCGGACAGGCGGCGGACGTGGTCCATCACCCGGGAGAAGCGGTCCTGGAGGGCCGCGAGCTCGTCGCGGATGTCGGCGACCTCGCCCGCCAGCTCGATGCGGCGTCCCTGATCGGCGTCGCGCGGTGCTGGCAGTTCGGCGCCGACGCAGCGGTGCCAGACGGCGGTCGAGCCGCACAGCGGGCAGGGCGGGCTCCCGCCCGCGGCGCCCGTGACCTCGGGGGCCATCGCCTACGCCTCGCCGACCGGCGCCGCGTCCGCGGCGGTCTCGGCTGTCGCCGTGCCCTTCGGAGCGCGCGCCTTGCGAGCGCTCTTGGGGGGCTTCGTCGCCTCGGGCTCGCCGACCAGCTCCGCCTCGGCTCGGCCGCCTTGCGCGCGAGCGCCGCCTTGCGCAGCGCGTTCGTGTACTGGTTCCAGTGCGGCTTGCACATCCGCCCCAGGCCGTCCTTCTGGCTGGGCTGGGCCGGGAAGTCGTCGAGCGGCGCCTCGTGCGCCTCGATGCCGAACGTCTTGCTGCCGATGCAGCGGCGCATCTCGGTGGTGGTGGCGTTCGTGGTCATGGTGTCGATCTCCTTCGTGGCTCAGAGGCCGAACGAGGCGGCGAGCGCCTCGCTCTCCTCGGGTCCGGCGTCGAGGGCGGCGGCGAGCGCCGCGTACATCGCCGTCGATGAACTCCTGCCGCGACAGGCCGTCGAGCGTCGGGTGCTCGATCCGCATCCAGGCCTCGACGTGGCGGGGGTCGATGTCCTTCGTCCGCTCGGCGATGAACCGCTGGTAGAAGGTCCAGCGGGCCATCTCGCCCATCGTCGGCTCCGGCATCGCGGTGCCTCCTTCCGGTCGCCCACGCGCATCTGGCGTGCTGCGCAGTCCATCACTCGCTCGGCGGGCGCGCCGATGCAAGGCGATGATCCGTCCGCGATGACACCGATCGCCGTCGCCGCCGGCGCCGCGCGCGCTGGCGCAACCGGATCGTGGGCTCCGGCGAGGAGGCGCCCGACCAGCTGCTCGCCAACCCGGCCAACTGGCGGATCCATCCGAAGGCGCAGCAGGAGGCGCTCGCCGGCGTCCTCGACCAGGTCGGCTGGGTGCCAGCAGGTCCTCGTCAACCGCCGCACCGGGCACCTCGTCGACGGCCACCTCCGCGTCGAGCTCGCGCTCGCCCGCGGGCGAGCCGACCGTCCCGGTCATGCTACGTCGACCTCGAGCCCGAGGAGGAGGCGCTCGTCCTCGCCTCCCTCGACCCGCTGGCGGCGATGGCCGGCACCGACGACGAGAAGCTCGCGGGCGCTGCTCGCGGACGTCTCGGTCGACTCCGAGGCGCTCGCGGCGATGCTCGCGGCGCTCGCGCCGCCGCGAGCCGCGGGCGGGTCTCACCGACCCCGACGACATCCCCGAGCCGCCCGACGAGGCGACGACGCAAGCCCGGCGACCTGTGGGTCCTCGGCGACCACCGCCTGCTGTGCGGCGACGCCGGCAGCCCCGCGGACCTCGACCGGCTGCTCGACGGCGCGACGGTCGACCTGCTCTGCCACCGACCCGCCCTACAACGTGCAAGGTCGAGCCGCGCTCGCAACAACGCGATCGCGGCGGGCCTCGTCCGATCAGTTCAGACGCCGCCGACCGGACGGCGCCGAGGCGATCGACGCGCAGGGCCGCCACCCCAGCGGCTTCGACGTCGCCCGCGGCAAGAGCGGCATCCGGCACCACCAGACGCTCGACCTGGCGCGGCACCCCGAGAAGGCGCAGGCGACCCACCGCAAGCTGCGCGCCAAGGACCGTCCGCTCGTCAACGACTTCATCACCGACGACGAGTTCGCGGCGCGCCTGGCGGCCTGGTTCGGGAACGCCGCCCGGGTGCTCCGGCCGGGTGGCGCCTTCTACATCTGGGGCGGCTACGCCAACGTCGCCAACTACCCGCCCGCGCTGAAGGCAGCCGGGCTGTACTTCAGCCAGGCGATCATCTGGGTCAAGGAGCACCCGGTCCTCACGCGCAAGGACTTCATGGGCAACCACGAGTGGTGCTTCTACGGCTGGCGGGAGGGCGCCGCCCACCGCTTCTTCGGACCGCCGAACGTGCCCGACGTCTGGCGCGTCAAGAAGGTCAACCCGCAGGCGATGGTCCACCTGACCGAGAAGCCGGTCGAGCTGGCGCGCCTGGCGATCGAGTACAGCTCGCTGCCGGGCGAGGCGGTGCTCGACCTGTTCGGCGGCTCGGGCATCGACGCTGATCGCCGCCGAGCAGACCGGCCGGCGCGCGCTACCTGATGGAGATCGACCCGCTGTACTGCGACGTCATCGTCGCAGCGCTGGGAGGCGTTCACCGGGACGCAAGGCCGAGCGCGTCCCGGCCCCGCGGCGGAGGCCGCGTGATGGGTCGGCGAGGACCCGCGCCGACGCCGACCGGCGTGAAGGTCCGCCACGGCGAGACGCGCCCGTCCCGCATCAACCGCCTGGAGCCGCTGCCCCGGCGCGGCGCGCCGCAGATGCCGCGCGGCATGGACGAGGCCGCCCAGAAGGTCTGGCGACGCGTGGTCCGCGAGATGCGCGGCAGCGGACGTCATCCTCGCCGCCGACGCCGACGTGCTGCGCTGCTACTGCGAGGCGGTCGGCCGCTACGCGCAGGCGGCCGAGCTGTACGCCGAAGTCGAGCCCGCTCGTCACGGCCGGGACGGCGAGCTCGTCAAGAACCCGCTCCACCAGGTCGTCCGCGACAACGCCGACGCGGTCCGCCTGTTCGCCCGCGAGCTCGGGCTGTCGCCGTCGGCCCGGGCCGGGCTGCGCGTCGAGCAGGGCCGCGACCGCCGGCGACATCGACGACGTCCTCGGCCCGCCGCCACGGCTGCGCGTGGTGGGCGGCGGCGATGAGTGAGCCGTGGTCCCCGATGCCCTCACCGGCGGTCCCCGCTTCGCCGCCTTCTGCGAGCACTACGTCCGCCACACGAAGGGACGCTGGGCCCGGGAGCCCCTGCGCCTCGAGGACTGGCAGCGCGACTTCTGGTGGGAGGCGCTCGAGGTCGACCCCGTCACCGGCCTCCGCGTCTACTCCGAGGTCGGCCTCGGCCTGCCCCGCAAGAACGGCAAGTCCGTCCAGGCCAGCGCCGCCGGCCTCTACTTCCTCGTCGCCGACGGCGAGGCCGAGCCCGAGGTCTACGTCGCCGCGGCCGCCCGCAACCAGGCCGGCATCGTGCTCGGCCAGTCCCGGCGCATGGCCCAGCAGTCCCCCCGCCTCGTCCCGCCACGTCACCGTCCGCACGACGCTCATCGAGTGCCCCCGCAACGGCGGCATCATGCGCAGCCTGTCGGCGGACGCCGCCCTCCAGCACGGGCTCAACCCCTACGCCAACATCATCGACGAGCTCCACGCCCACCGGACCGCGGACCTGTACACCGCGCTCACGACCGGCACCGGCGCCCGCGAGCAGCCCTTCACGCTCTGGATCAGCACCGCGGGCGTCGACGGCCCGGGCATCCTGTCCGAGCTGCACGCCTCGATGTTCGACGGACCCGGCGAGCTCGAGGAGCGCGGCTCGCCTCCTGGTCTACCGCGACCGCGTCAACGGCGTGCTCATCTGGTGGTACGGCGCGGCGCGGGACGCCGACATCGAGGACCCCGCGGTCTGGCTGGGCGCCAACCCCGCCTCCTGGCTGCGCGACGGCCGGTACCTCGCCCAGGAGTACGCCCGCCTCAAGGCGCGCGGTGCGCTCCTGGAGTGGCGCCGGTACCACCTCAACCAGTTCGTGGGCACCGAGGAAGCCTGGCTGCCCGACGGCGCCTGGACGCGCCTGCCGCGTCGGCGACCCCGATCCGGACGACCCGCTCCACGGCCTCGACCCAGCGCTCCCGGTCGGGTGTCGGCATCGACAAGGGCCAGACGAGCGACCTGTCCGCGATCGTCGTCGCCCAGCGCCAGGGGGACCGGGTCGTGGTGAGGTCGCGCGTGTTCCCGCCCCATCCCGCCACCGGGCGCGTGAACACCGAGTCGATGCGCGTCTACCTGCGCGACCTGCGCGGTCGGTTCCCGGTGCCCCAGGCCCGCGACGAGAAGACCGGTCGTGCGCTCCAGGGACCCGCCTTCGCCTACGACCGCTGGGCGTTCTCCGAGTCCGCCGAGACCCTCGAGCAGGAGGGCCTGGCGATGGTCGACTTCCCGCAGAACGCGACGACCATGGGACCCGCCTCCACGCAGGCGTTCGAGCTGATCACCACCGGGCGGCTCGCCCACGACGGCGACCCGGTGCTCGCGGAGCACGTCGCCAACACGACCGCGATCCTGACCGAGCGGGGCATGAAGGTGACCAAGCCCAAGAAGGTCACGCCCCGCAAGAACGACGCCTGCGTGGCGCTGGTCATGGCGGTCGCCATGGCGATGCAGGAGGCACCGAAGCCCTTCGTCCGCACGCCGCGCGTCGCCGGTGGGCTTCTGATGCCGGACACCGTCGACCTCCGCACCGCCCCGGCCGGCAGCCCCGAGTGGTGGCTCGCCCGCC
Organism: uncultured Chloroflexia bacterium; assembly: GCA_963704145.1. Taxonomy (GTDB): domain Bacteria; phylum Chloroflexota; class Limnocylindria; order Limnocylindrales; family CSP1-4; genus JALYGJ01. The sequence goes on along the minus strand of CAVPHB010000006.1, from coordinate 4,043 downwards.
TGCTCGTCGCGGCTCGAGGCACGACGCCTCGACCTCGAGACGTTCGAGGCCTACTACGACGGCCACCAGCCGCTGGCGTTCGCGAGCCAGAAGTTCCGCGACGCCTTCGGCACCCGCTTCCGGGAGTTCAGCTCCAACTTCATGTCGCTCGTCGTCGACGCGCCCGGCGAGCGGCTGGAGGTCCAGGGCTTCCGCTTCGCGCGACGCCGAGGGCGACGACGACATCTGGCGCCGGATCTGGCAGGAGAACGACCTCGACGCCGGCTCGCAGCTCGCGCACACCGAGGCGCTCATGAAGGGCGTCGCCTACGCGCATCGTCGAGCCGCGCGCCGACGGCGTGCCGGTGGTGACCGATCGAGGACGCCGCTCGACTGCGTCGTCGAGATGGCCCCCAAGGACCGCCGCGAGCGGGTGGCCGCGCTCAAGCGCTGGGTCGACGACGACGGGCCACCTCGTCGCCTACCTCCACCTGCCCGACGCGGTCGTACAAGTACCGCTCGCTGGGCAAGGCGGCGCCGGTCGTGACGAGCGACCTCCCGACCGGCGAGCTGGCGCTCGAGACCGTCGTCGGTCGCGCTGGACCCGGCTCGAGGTGCCCGACGAGCCCTGGCCGCTGCCCAACCCGCTGGGCGTCGTGCCGGTCGTGCCGCTGCCGAACCGGCCGCGGCTGTCGGGCCGCTCCTGGTCGGTGACCGGCGTCCCGGTGCGCCTCGACGGACGGAGCGAGATCGCGGCGGTGATGAGCAACCAGGACGCCATCAACAAGTACCGCGCCGACGCCCTGGTGGCATCCGAGTTCGCGGCCTTCCGCCAGCGCTGGGCCATCGGCATCGACATCCCCGTCGACCCCGAGACGGGTCGTCCCATCGAGCCCTTCAAGCCCGCGGTCGACCGGCTGTGGACGTTCCCGCGGCCGGACCCCGAGGACCCCAACCAGGCGTTCCCGCAGGTGGGCGAGTTCGCGGCCACGGACCTGCTGCCCTACAAGCTGATGATCGAGACCGAGGTCGGCCACATCAGCTCGATCTGCCGCATCCCGTACCACTTCTTCCTCGGCCAGCCGCAGGCCATCCCGCCGTCCGGGGAGTCGCTGAAGTCGTCGCGAGGCCGGGCCTCGTGCGCAAGGTCGGGCGCATCGCGCTCCACCTGGGCGAGGGCTGGGAGGAGGTCATGCGCCTGTGCCTGCTGGCCATGGGCGACGCCCGGGGCCAGCATCCGCTCCGCCGAGACCATCTGGCGCGACCCCGAGACCCAGAACGAGGCGGTGCGCACGGACGCCGTGCTCAAGCAGTTCCAGGCGGGCGTCATCGACCTCGAGTCGGCGCAGGAGCAGCTGGGCTACTCGCCCGAGCAGGTGCGCCAGATGCGCGAGCGCCGGCAGGCGGCGCGAGCCCGCGACGGCTCCGCCGCCCGCCGCCTGACGACGTACCACCCCCATCGGCGCCGGCTTCACCGCCGCCGTCACCAGCACCGGAGCGAGGTACCATGAGCGACAGCACCAGCGCGACCAGCGGCCAGGAGCCGGGCGCGCCGCCCCAGGCGGGCACGACCACATCGGAGTCCACGACGCAGGCCCAGGCGGCCGCCGGGACGACCGACCGCCCACCACGACCGTCGACGTCGCCGTCCTCCAGCGCGAGCTGGCCGAGGCACGGCGCGAGGCGGCGAAGCACCGCACCGACCTGCGGAAGGTCACCGACGCCCAGCTCTCGGAGACCGAGCGGCTCCAGCGCCGGGTGACCGAGCTGGAGGCCGAGCGCGAGGCGATCGCGGCCCGCGACCGGGAGCGGGCCATCCGGCTGGCGGCCCTGGAGGCCGCGGCCAGGCTCGGCTTCCGGGACCCCGACCTCGCCGTCCGCCTCGTCGACCCGACCGCCGTCGAGACCAGGACGACGGCACGCCCAAGAACGTCGAGCGCCTCCTCGCCGAGGTGCTCGCCCGCTCGCCCTACCTCGGCCGGCCCGGTGCCTGCGCCGACTTCGGTGGCGGCCAGCGCGGGGCCGGGCCCGTCGGGCACCGACATGAACAGCCTCATCCGCCGCGCCGCAGGGCGCACCTGACAAGGAGACACCGCCATGCCGACCTACAACAGCGCTCATCGACCGCACCGACGTCGGCGCCCTCATCCCCGAGGACGTCAGCCGCACCATCATCCAGGGCCTGCCCGCCGCGTCGGTCGCCCTCACGCAGCTTCCGCCGCGCCACGATGAGCCGCGCCCAGCAGCGGCTGCCGGTGCTGTCGGTGCTGCCCGTCGCCTACTGGGTGGACGGCGACACCGGGCTCAAGCAGACGACCGAGCAGAACTGGGCCAACAAGTACCTCGACGCCCGGGAGCTCGCGGTCATCGTGCCCATCCCCCAGGCGGTCCTCGACGACGTCGACTTCGACATCTGGGGCGAGGTGCCGCCCGCGCCTGGTCGAGGCCTTCGGGGTCAAGATCGACGCCGCCGCCATCTTCGGCAACGACAAGCCCTCGGGCTGGCCGGACTCCATCGTCGAGGCCGCGATCGCGGCGGGCAACGTCGTCGACGGTCGGGCGACTCGGCCGGCGACATCGCGGCGCGACGTCAACCTCGTCATGGGCAAGGTCGAGGAGGACGGCTTCGACGTCAACGGCTTCTGGGCCCGGCGCGGCATGAAGGCCGCGTTCCGGGGCCTCCGGGACGACAACGGCCAGCCCATCTTCCAGCCGTCGCTCACCGCGGGCACGCCCGGCACCCTGTACGGCGAGTCCATCCTCTACCCCACCAACGGCGCCTGGGACGCGACCGCAGGCGGACCTCATCGCGGGCGACACGTAGCGCGGCCATCCTCGCCGTGCGCCAGGACATCAGCTACAAGATCCTGACCGAGGCCGTCATCAGCGACGCCGACGGCAAGGTCATCCTGAACCTCGCGCAGCAGGACGCGGTGGCCATGCGCGCCGTGATGCGGGTCGCGTTCCAGGTGGCCAACCCCATCAGCCTCCAGGCACCGACCGAGGCGCACCCGCTTCCCGTTCGCGGTCCTCGCGCCGGCGGCGTGAGGCGAGCACGATGAGCCTGCTCGACAAGCTCCTCGTCCTGCGGGCGGGCGCACCGCCGCCCGCCCGCAAGGGCATCCGCATCGTTGACGCCGACGCGATTGCCGCGCTCGGCGCGGCCGACGATCCCTCGGCCGAGAACCCACTGGCAACGGAGTCGGGGCTGGCCGACAAGGCGGCCGCGACCCATGGCCACGCCCAGGCGGACGTGACCGACCTCGCGTCGGACCTCGCCGCCAAGGCGGATACCGAACATGGCCACGCCGAGGCGGACGTGACCACCTAGCGACAGACCTCGCCGCCAAGGCGGATACAGCGCACGGCCACGCGCAGGCAGAGGTGACCGACCTCGACCATCCCCCTGGCCGACCTGCAGTCGCAGATCGAAGCCATCGGGTCGCTCGGCCTTCGCCTACGCGGGCACCGACGTGGCGGGTGGTCAGTGGCTGACGATGACCGCACAGCTCATCTACGTGAAGCGCTTCACCCTCGCCGGCGCCGGCGCTCGTCACCTGCATCGAGGCCTACCTGCGCGACGACGGCGACGGCGGCCTGTACGAGATCGACGGCCTGATCTGGAAGGACGCCGCGCCCCGTTCGCTGCTCGATGGCGGCCCTCGGCGTCAAGTCCGGCATCGGCCCGAGCTTCAGCGTCAATCAGACGGCGCGCTGGTTCAGCACCGCGACGGCGCCGGTCGACCTGCCCGCCGACGACTACATCCGCCGGCGTCGTGGCCGAACGCTGGCGCGCGCTACCTCGCACGTCCAGGCCGGCCTACGCCGCGGGCACGCCCGACAAGGTGTGCAACACCAGCGTCGCCGACTACAATGCGTCGCCGAGTCGGCGAGTGCCGGCGTCCACTCGATCCGAGTCGGCACCCTAGCGGTAGCGGCGATGGCACTCCTCACCGTCGACCAGCGCGAGCACGTCAGTGCGTTGCCCGACGTCGCCCTCGAGCTGGCGCGCGTGTCCGGTGAGGCGGCGATCGAGCAGCTACGAAGTCAAGCAACAGGACAGT
>CAVPHB010000005.1:0-61121 GCA_963704145.1 uncultured Chloroflexia bacterium | reverse complement strand
CGCCAGCTGGCATGGTGGGGAACGGTCGGTCCGCGCATGCGCGGCCTGGTCGACGTCGTCGCCCGCGACGACGCGCGCGCAGAGGTGCTCGACAGCCTGTGCTGGTGGCTGCGCGAGTCGGGCGAGTGGGACGTGCTGCGCCTGCTCCGTCCGCAGTTCGGATCAACCACCGCGGCACGGCTGCGCGAGGAGGCAGCCGGGGCAGGCTGGGCCTACGCCGGCTACTCCAACCTGCGCTCGACGACCTACCAGGTCGACCTGCCCGAATTCGGGCGAGGGCTGGCAGCAACACCTCGGCTCGAAGGCGCGCAAGGTGATGCGCTGGGAGCTGCGCAAGTTCGCCGACTTCCGCGGCGGGCGGATGGACGTCGCGGTCGAGCCAGCGGCCCTGCCTGAGGCACTCGACGCCGTCGAGCAGATGCTGCGTGAAAGATGGGTCGCCAACGAGGTCTACTTCGCCCACGACGCGGGCTTCCGCGGCCTGGTCCACGAGGCCGTCCCGGCACTCGCGGCGAGGGGCTCGGCGTGGGTGACCACGGCGCGCGACGAGACCGGCATCCGGGGCGGGCTCGTCTCCCTGGCCCACAACGGGCACGCCATGGCCCTGCTGGTGGCAATGACGAGCGACCCGGCCTACCGCCCGTTTTCGCTCGGCAAGCACCTCTTCGACGCCGGCCTGGGCGAGGCAGTCCGGCGTGGTTGCTACAGCTACGACTTCCTGTGGGTGGGCGGCTACAAGGAGACCTTCTGGCACGCCCAGCCGCGTTTCCTCGACAGCGCGATGGTCGGCCGCGGCCGAGTGGGCCGACTGGCCGCCCGGCTCTTGGCGCGCCGCGCCTGATCGGTGCTTTCAGGCACCACCGATGGCCGGTGACTATCGACAGCGATGAGGCCATCGCAGACAATCGGCAGCACTGCGGGAAGCTGAGAAGCGCGGCGCCTTATCGGTCGCCAATGGTCGCGCTGAGCAATGGCGAGCCCGGTCCCGTTCTGACCAGGATCGGAAGCCGTGCCACAAGCTCTCGCCTTCGTCGCGCTCGCGCTGGCGCACGCTTTCGACTACGCCTCGTTCCTCGTGATGGTCGATCGGCACGGGCTGGCGGCCGAGGCGAACCCGATCGTGGTTGCGCTGGCCCAGGAGGTCGGCCTACCCGGCCTGACGGTGGCCAAGGTGGTCACGGTCTGCTTCGCCGCGCTGCTGATGGTCGTCATCGCGCCGCGCCGCCGGCGGCTGGCCATGGGCCTGTTCGTATTCGGCGTCGGGGCGGGCCTGCTGGGCGGCTTCTCGAACATAGCCACGATCTGAGCGAGTTCAGGCCGATTCGGCTGGCCAGCGCGCGACAGCATCGGGCGCGAGCGATTGCTCCAGTTCGGGGTGGCGCAGCCTGAGCCAATCGCGCAGCGCCCAGATCGTGGTCTGAAAGGCGATCGACGCCCACGGGATGGCGGCTGGGGCGAAGGTGCGTACCTCGAGGCTCTCGGCGGACGATTGGGCCAGGCCGCCGACCACTCGCGCTTCCCAGGCAACAACCACCACGGCCGCCTGCGGCCGGGAGTAGATCCCGATCAGCTCGGTCGGCTCGATCAGCAGGCCGGTCTCCTCGAGCGTTTCGCGGATCGCCCCCTCGTGCGCCGTCTCGTCGATCTCCAGAAAGCCACCCGGCTGGGCCCACGACCCGTAGCCGGGCTCGATCGCGCGGCGCAACAGGACCAGCTCGCCGGCGTCGGTCACCGGCAACGTGCTGACCACCAGGCGCGGGTTGACGTAGGCAATGAAGCCGCACGCGGCGCAGGCCAGTCGCTCGCGCTCCTCCGTCGGCAACGGACCGAGGGCCAGCGGCGCGCCGCAGCGCGAGCAGAAGTTGAGGTTGGCCGCCAGCCACGGTGGCACGCCCGGTTGGCCGCGGGCCGGGCCGGTCACTGGCTGACCATGAACCAGATCAGCAACAGGCTGGCGAGCAGGATCGCGCCCAGCACCGCGGCCCATACGAAGCGGAACAGGCCGCGTCCGCGATCTACAGGCAGCCAGGCAAAGGCCGAGCGCCAGATGCGCACGGCCGCGTCGGCTGACAGGACTATCAGCAGGCCGGCCGCGATCAGTGCCGGGAAGCGGACGAAGGCTGACGTCAGCGGGCTGCCCAGCTCGAGCGCCGTGATGGCCAATACGCCACAGATCAGCACGACGATCGACAGGTAGATGAACCAGTCGCCGAGCAGCGGCGGCCGGGTTTCGGGCACCCGCGACGGCGGCTCGGGACGGTCGTGCGGCGGCCCAGCGGGCGGTCGCTCCTGCCGATCGAGTTCCATGTGCCGAGTGTAGTCAGCGGCCTCCGGCGCCCGGCCGGCGCGCGGCCTCGACCTGGGCTACTGGTTGGTCGGGTCCTGTTCGACCTGGCGGCGCGCGTCCGCGCGATGTGCCACGACCGCGCGGGCGATCTGCGGGTCGGCGAGGCCGAGCATCTGTGCCGCGAGCAGGGCAGCGTTCTCAGCTTGACCCACCCCGACCGTGGCCACCGGCACGCCGCGCGGCATCTGCACGATCGATAGGAGCGCGTCGAGGCCGCCCGCCACCTGGCCGGGCATGGGCAGGCCGATCACGGGCAGGGTCGTCTTCGAGGCAACTACGCCGGGCAGGTGGGCGGCCAGGCCGGCGGCGCAGATGAACACCGCGGCACCACGCTCGAGCGCGTCGCTCACGTAATCGTCGAGCAGGTCCGGCGCGCGGTGGGCGGAGATCACGCGCAGCTCGTTGGGCACGCCGAGCGTGGCCAGCAGGTCGGCCGCCCTCTGCACCACGTCGAGGTCCGAGCGGCTGCCGACAATGATCGCGACGAAGCTCAAGCCGCCCATCAGAGGGTCCAGTACGGGCCGGTCAGGCCGAGCGCGGCGAAGTGGGCCAGCAGCTCCTCGCGGCTGGGCCGGACGTAGCCGATCGACAGCCGGCCGGCGTACAGCGGCACGCTCAGCTCATGCGTCTGGTCAGGCGTCAGGGAGGCTGCCTGGTCGGCCGGCGCGCACAGGTCGGAGGCGTCGCGGTGCTCGGGCGAGCAGAAGAAGACCATCGTGTTGGAGCAGGTCGCGATGATGTCCGCCCACCATTGGCTCGGCCCAAGCGCCAGATACACGATGGTCGCGGCCGGTTCAACGAGCGTCGCGCGGCCACCGCTCAGCTCGATCGCGATCGGCCGAGCGCAGTGGTGACAGAACGAGTCGATGTGCATGTCGGCGACGAGCACCGAGTGCAGCGCGATCGCGTCCCATGAGCAGTTGGCGTAATAGGTGCGGCCGCGCGCGCGGGCGACGAACGGAGTGGCGATGGCCGAGAACGGCCAGGCCATCAGGATGCGCGCCGTGCCCTTGACCAGCGCAATGTGCCGTGCGGCCGTCAATTCGCCGAGCAGCGCGACGGTTTCGGTGCGAGCCAGCGAGAACTGGGACATCAGTTGCTCGACCACCGGGGGCACGGAATGCTCGACGAAGCTCTCGAGGATGGACATGCGCACGCGCTGGGCGAGCGTCGGGCTGTCAGTCGGTGTCATCACTCTGTAGTCTGCGGCACAGGTGATGATGAATCCAGATCGGATCGTTAGGCGCGTCCGGTGCCCGGTTGGGAGCCGCTGACGTGAAGCTGATCATCGATGTCGACACGGGTATCGATGACGCGCTCGCGCTGCTCTATGCGTGCGCCTCGCCCGAGGCCGAGATCGTCGGCGTGGTCTGTACCTCGGGCAATGTCGAGGCAGCGCAGGTGGCGGCCAACACGCTGGCCGTCCTAGAGCTCGCGGGCAGGGCCGACATCGAGGTCTGCCTGGGCCGCCAGGTGCCGCTCGTCCGGCCGCTCAGGACGGCGCCCGAGACCCACGGACCGCGGGGCATCGGCTACGCCACGCTGCCCCCGGCGGCGACCACGGTGAGCGACCGCCACGCGGCCGACCTGATCATCGACGAGGCCCGCCGCCGGCCAGGGGAGCTGACGCTCATCACCCTCGGGCCGCTGACCAACCTGGCCGTGGCGTTGCTGCGCGAGCCGGACCTGCCGCACCTGCTGCGCGGCGTGGTGATGATGGCTGGCTCGTACCGTTCGGCGGGCAACACCGCCCCGACGAGCGAATGGAACGTGGCCGTTGACCCGGAGGCGATGCAAGCCGTCTTGGCCGGCTGGGCCGCCCACCCGAATGCGCCGCGGCCGGTCGCGCTGGGCCTCGACGTGACCGAGCGGGCCAAGCTGACGCCCGACCACCTCGCTCTCCTCCACCAGCGCGCCGGCGGCCTGCCCGCCACGCCCGTGCTCACCTTCATCGAGGATGCGCTGCGCTTCTACATGGAGTTCCACAGCCGTTACGACGGCTTCTACGGCGCCTTCATCCACGATGCGCTGGCCGTTGCGGCCGCCCTCGACCCGGCACTGGTGAGAACAGAGGCGCTGGCGGTCCAGGTCGAGCTGGACGGGACGTGGACGACCGGTGAGACCGTGACGGATTGGCGGCGCAGCTGGGGTGCCGAGCCCAACCTGGACATCGCGCTGCAGGCCGACGTGGAGATGTTCTTCGAGCGCTTCATCGAGCGTGTCGGAGGGCTCGCCGCGCAGCGCTCGAACGTGGCAATCTGACAGGGCAAGCGGAATCAAGAAGGAGTCGACCAGTGGCTGATCAGAAGGCCGGGGCTCGGCCAAGCTCGAAGGGGTCGCGCTGGGTGTGGATCGGCGGCGCCGTCGTCGCCTTCATCGTCGCGACGGTCATCGGCATCGTGGCCCTGGGCACGTTCAACGTGGCGCCCGATCCGAACCTCGGCTACAGCATCCCCGGTGCCAACTCCTTCGCGCTGGTGCTGGCCATCGCGCTGCTCGTCGCGTTCGTGGTCTACGCGGCGCTCGAGTACTCACAAACACGCCGCCTGGCTTCGATCACCAGCCAGTTCGACACCCGAACGCTGGTGCTGATCCCGGTCGCGATCGCGTTCAACATCATCCTCGGCCAGGCGGTCGGCGCGGCGCTCAAGATCCCGATCTACCTCGACTCGATCGGCACGATCCTCGTCGGCGCGCTGGCCGGTCCCATTCCGGGGGCACTGACCGGCTTTCTGGCCAACATGATCTGGAGCTACGTGCTGCCGCCACCGTTCCACAGCGACATCGCGGGCGCGTTCGCCATCGTCGGCGCGGTGATCGGCCTGCTCGCCGGCGTCTTCGGCCGGATGGGCTGGCTGCGCCCACGGCCCAACCGGAACCTGGCCCAGCTGTCGATCGGAGCCCTGGTGGCCACGATCCTGATCGTCGCCCTGGCCTGGCTGGCATATCTCGGCTATCAGAACATCCTGGGCAGCCCGAGCGTGACGCCGGCCACCGACAACGGTCTGTTCCTGATCCTTGGCTGGCTGGCGCTGGCAATGGTCGTTGGGACCGTCGTCGGCCTGATCGCGTTGCTGTTCGTGCGGCGCGACCTGACCGCCGCCTACGTCGTGGTTGCCGGGGTGGTGACGGGCATCGTCGCCGCGGCCATCTCGGCGCCCATCTCAGCCAACGTCTTCGGTGGCGTAACCGGCGCGGGGACCGACTTCCTCGTCGCTGCATTCCGCCAGGCAGGCGCCGACATCGGCGCAGCGACACTCGGTCAGGGCCTCATCTCCGACCCGATCGACAAGGTGGTGACGTTCTTCGTCGTGTACCTGATCCTGGGCGCGATGGCTATGCGCACCAAGGCGCGTTTCCCGCAGGGTGAGCGGCTGGTGACTCCAGAGGGGATGGCTAACTGACCGAGACCGCGAACGCCGATACGGCGGGGCTCATCCCCGAGTTCCTGGGCCGTCCCGGACCGAGTGCCTATCACCGACTGAACCCGCTCACCAAGCTCGTGCTGGCGCTGGCCACGACGGCCGCGGCGGTCGCCCTGGGCGGCGTCGTCTGGCCGCTGTCGATCGTCGCGGTCGGCGTGCTCGTGCCGGCAGTGGCGGCCAGCGTCCTGCCCCGCCTGTTGCGTTACTCGATCCTGTTCAGCCTGCCCATCGCGGTCAGCGCGCTGCTGGTCAACCTGCTCTTCTTCCCCGGCGGGCAGACGGTGCTCTTCCGGCTGGGGCCGATTATCGCCACGGCCGAGGGCCTGGCCTTCGCGATCGAGATACTGGCCCGTATCGCGGCCATCTCGGGAGCCGTGACCCTCCTCTACCTGACCACCAAGCCGTCCGAGATCGTGCTCGATCTGGAGCGGCGCGGGGTGTCCGCGCGGCTCGCATTTGTCGTCCATGCGTCGGTCCAGACGGTGCCCGCGATGGCCGAGCGGGCGGGCGCGATCATCGCCACCCAGCGCGCCCGGGGGCTCGACACCGAGGGCAGCCTTCTCAACCGCTTGCGCGGCATCATCCCCATCGTCGCGCCGGTCATGCTCGGGTCGATCGCCGAGGTCGAGGAGCGCAGCCTGACCCTCGAGGCGCGCGCCTTCACCCGCCCCGGCCGGCGTTCGCTGCTCTGGTCGCCACCCGACTCAGGCGCGCAGCGCCTGGTCCGCTGGCTGCTGGTCATCGGACTGCTCGGGTTGATCGTCGCCCGTGCCGGTGGCTGGCTCTAGATGCTGACCCTTGAATCGGTCTCCTACCGCTACGCCGGTGCGACCCGCCCGTCGCTGCGCGGGATCGAGCTGACGCTGGCCGATGGCGAGGTGGTCGGCGTCGTCGGCGCGAGCGAATTGGGCAAGACGACGCTGTCGCTGGTTGCCAGCGGGCTGGCCCCGCGCGCCATCGGCGGCACGCTCGAGGGCCGGCTGCTGATCGACGGCGCTGACATGCGCGATCGACCGATGCACGAGATCGTCGCCCGGGTCGGGGTCTGTTTCCAGAACCCGGCCACGCAGCTCTCACAGGTGGCCGAGACTGTCTTCGAGGAGGTCGCGTTCGGCGCCCTCAACCTGGGCCTCGATCGGCACGAGGTCGCGCGCCGGACAAGAGACGCGCTCGACGCCCTGGCCATCGGCGATCTGGCCGAGCGTGAGCCATCCCGCCTCTCGGGCGGTCAGATGCAGCTCGTCGCGGTCGCCGCGCTGATCGCCATGCGGCCGCGCCACCTGGTGCTCGACGAGCCCACCGCGCAGCTCGATCCGGAGGGCAAGCAGCTGGTCGTCGACGCGCTCGCCCGGCTGGCCGCCGCGGGCACGGCGCTGCTCATCGCCGAGCACGACACGGACCTCCTGGCGCGACTCTGTTCGCGGGTGGTGGCGCTCGACGGCGGCACCATCGGCCTGACCGGCGCGGCCGGCGAAGTGCTCGCCGACCCGCGCCTGGTCGAGCTGGGCGTCGAGCCGCCGGCACCGGTCAGGCTGCGCCGCGCGCTCGATCAGGCCGGCCTCAGCGTTGAGCTCCCGGCGTGACCGAGATCGTCTGCGCCGGGCTCGCCTTCAGCTACCCGGGCGGCGTTCGCGCACTGGACGGGGTCGACCTGTCAGTTGCGGCCGGCGAGCGGGTGGCGATCGTCGGCCAGAACGGCTCGGGCAAGACGACGCTTGTGCGCCACTTCAACGGCCTGCTCAAGCCGACCGAGGGCAGCGTGACGATCGGCGCCTGGGACACCCGGTCGACGCGCATCGCACGCCTCGCGACGCAGGTGGCGCTGGCCTTCCAGGATCCCGACCTGCAGATCTTTGCCGGCTCGGTCGAGGCCGAAGTCGCCTTCGGCGCGCGCAACATGGGCCTGCGCCGGGAGAGGCTGGAAACGGCGGTCACGTCGGCCCTCGAATCGGTCGGACTGGGCGGCGAGCGCAGGACGAACCCGTATGACCTGGGCTACGCGCGGCGCAAGCTGCTGACCATCGCGTCGGTGCTGGCGATGGGCACGCCGATCGTGGTGCTCGACGAGCCGACCACCGGCCAGGACGCGCGCGGCGTGCGCACGATCGAGACGATCGTCGAGCGCCTCGCGGCCGCCGGCCGGACCGTCGTCTGCATCAGCCACGACCTGCGCTTCGTGGCCGAGGCGTTCGAGCGAGTCGTCGTCATGCGCCGGGGCAGGATCGTGCTCGATGGTCCGCCGGCGGAGACCTTCGCCGAGGTGAACTGGGAGTTGCTGCGCTCGACCAACCTGCAGCCGCCCTACGCCGCGCAGGTCGGTGCCAGACTAGGCGTCGGCTCGACGCCATCGGAGCAGTCGTTGATCGAGACGCTGTCGGCTGAGCGCTGATAGTTCAGGAAGCAACTGCGACCGGAATCTCACCTACCACGCCCTCGCGGATCGACCAGGCCCGAACGTCGGGGACATCGCCCGCAAGCGAGCAGATGAGGCACAGGCTGTCGGGGAAGTAGGCCAGTTCGATATCCGTTGCGGACGGCACTGCCGCTGATCCGACGTGTGAATGCACGATCGCCCAGACCACCTCGCCGGCATCCTCCAGCTCCATCCAGATCCGCAGCTGCTCTTGTGCGTCGATCGTGTAGCGGTAGGGCGACGCCGCGCTGTTGACGAGCGGCACATACCGTTCCGGACTCCCGTCGGCGCCGAAGGTCGCTCGGCCGACCAGCAGACCGACCGCTTCATTGGGCAGCGCTGCCCGGGCGGCGTCGACGACCTGCCCGACCAGTCGCGCCGGAACGCGGGCCTCAGCTGCCCGCGGCAACCGCCATGCCCACCGCGACGCCGCAGGCCGGACAGCTCGGATCGCGCCGCAGATTGACCTCGCTGAACGTGCCGTCGAGCGCGTCCCAGAGCAGCAGCCGGCCGACGAGCGGGTCGCCGATGTCCAGGATGAGCTTGAGCGCCTCGGTCGCCTGGAGCAGGCCCATCACCCCGGGCACCACGCCGAGCACGCCGGCAACAGAGCAGCCGGGGGCCAGCTCGGGCGGCGGCGGCGTTGGATAGAGACAGCGATAACACGGTCCGGCGAAGGGCACGAAGACGGACAGCTGGCCCTCGAAGCGGAAGACCGACGCATGCACGACCGGGATCGCTCGCCCGAACCGCTGCGTCGTTGAGCGTGTAGCGCGTCTCGAACGTGTCCGTGCCGTCGATGATCACGTCGTAGCCGGCGATCAGCCGGTCAACGTTGTCCTCGGTCAGCATCTCCGGGTAGCGGACGACCTTGACCTCGGGATTGAGCGCGCGGATGGTCAGCGCCGCCGAGTCGGTCTTGGGCATGCCCACCCGATCGCTGGCGTGGATCACCTGGCGCTGCAGGTTGGACAGGTCGACCACGTCGAAATCGACGATGCCGAGCGTCCCGACGCCGGCCGCGGCGAGGTACAGCAGGCCCGGCGAGCCAAGGCCACCGGCCCCCACGAAGAGCACCTTCGCCTGCGCCAGCCGCGCCTGACCCGCCGGACCGATCTCGGGCATCACCAGCTGGCGCGCGTAGCGCGGGTTGGCGGCCACCGGCGGGGCGTCGGTGGGGATCTCGATCGGCCGACCCTCGGCCCGCCAGCGCACGATGCCGCCGGCCATCGAAACCACGTCCCGGTAGCCGAGCGAGGCCAGCTGGAACGCAGCGCGTAAGGAGCGAGCGCCGCTGCGGCAATAGATGACGACGGGCCGGTCCGGTTGGAGGACGACATCGGCGATGCGGGCCATCACCTCGGCCGGCGGCACCAGCGTGGCACCGGCCAGGTAGCCGGCGCGCCACTCGTGCGCTTCGCGCGTGTCGATCAGGGCGGCCCCGCCGGCGATGAGCTGCTCGGCCTCAGCCGGCAGCACCTCGCGGACCGGGTTAGCCATCGTCTGTCTGGCCCTGCCAAACGACGCGATCGCCGAGCGCCTCGCGCAGTGTCTCGAGCGACAGCATGGCGCACTTCATCCGTGCCGGGCTGATCTCGATGCCCAGGTTGTCGATCACGTCCTGGCGGCCGAGCTGCGCAATCTCGGACAAAGACTTGCCCTTGATCTCGTCGGTCAGCATGCTCGCCGACGCCTGGCTGATGGCGCAGCCGCGACCGGTGAAGGCGACGTCCTCGACCGTGCCCTGCATCGTTGATGCCGAGCATCAGCGTGATCCGATCACCGCACAGCGGATTGGCGCCCTCCTTGGCCGTGGTCGGCTGGGCTCGAGCGTGCCGAAGTTGTGCGGGTTGCGGTAGTGCTCGAGGATCTCGTCGCGGTATAGATCGTCCATGTCTCTCGTCTGCTCGTTTCGTCCGTGGTGGCTGGTCGGGCGAAAAGCCGCTCGACCTTGTTGAGCGCCTCAGCCAGGCGGTCGATATCGTCGCGGTCGGTATAGACGTAGAAGCTCGCGCGCGCGCTGGCTTCCTCGCCCAGGCGCTGGTGGAGCGGCATCGTGCAGTGGTGGCCGGCCCGGACCGCGATCGCCTCGCGGTCGAGCAGCGTGGCGACGTCGTGCGGATGGGCGTCGGCCAGGTTGAAGGTGATGATCCCGGCACGCTCGTCGGTCGACAGCGGGCCGTGGATGCGGATGCTGGGCACTTCGCGCGGGCAGCATCTCGAGCGCGTACTCGACCAGATCGCGCTCGTGCGCCCGGACGTGCTCCATGCCGAGTCGCGCTCAGGTAGTCGAGCGCCGCGCCGAGGCCGATCGCGGCCGATATGTCGGGCGTGCCGGCCTCGAACTTGTAGGGCACGTCGTTGAACGTCGTGTGGCGCAGGTGGACCTCGCGGATCATCTCGCCGCCGCCCATGAACGGCGGCATCTGCCTCGAGCAGCTCGCGCCGCGCCCAGAGCGCGCCCGATCCTGGCGGTCCGAGCGTCTTGTGGCCGGAGAAGACGAAGAAGTCACAGCCCGATCTCGCTGCACGTTGACCGGGCCGTGGGGCACCGCCTGCGCGCCATCGACCAGCACCAGCGCGCCCGTCGCGTGGGCCCTGCGCGACCATGTCGGCAACCGGGTTGATGGTGCCGATGCCGTTGCGAGACGGCGTTGAAGGCGACCAGCTTGGGCTTCGTGCGCAGCAGAACGTCGTAGCTGTCCTGGATCAGTCGGCCCTCGCTCGTCGAAGGGCACGAACTCGAGATCGGCGTCCTTCTCCTGGGTCAGCATCTGCCACGGGACGAGGTTGGAGTGGTGCTCCATCTCGGTCGTGCACGATCGTGTCGGCCCGGCCGATGTTCTTGCGGCCCCACGCGTAGGCGACCAGGTTGATCGCCTCGGTCGCGTTGCGCACCATCACGATCTCGCGCGGCGTCCGGCGCCGATGAAGCGCGGCGATCTTGGAGCGCGCGGCCTCGTAGGCCGCGGTCGCTTCCTCGCCGATCTCGTAGATGCCGCGATGCACGTTGGCGCTGTAGCGGTTGAGATAGCCGGCCATCGCCTCGGCCACGACGCGCGGCTTGAGGCTGGTCGCGGCGCTGTCGAGATAGGCCAGACGGCGGCCGCGGAACTCGCGCTCGAAGATCTCGAAGTCGGCGCGCAGCGCGACCGGGTCGAGCGCCCGGACGATGGCCATCTGCGGCTGTGCTCCCTTCTGCCCGGGCGTTGCGCCAGCTGGTCAGTCGCGAGCCGACTTCGGCCGGCTCGGCCGATTCGTGCTCCTCTTCGACGTCGGGCTCGAGGCCGGCCTCGCGCAGGATGGGAGCGTAGCCCTCCTCTTCGAGGCGCAGCGCCAGCTCGCGGCCGCCCGAGGCGACGATCTGGCCCTGGGCACAGGACGTGCACCTAGTCCGGCGTGATGTAGTTGAGCATGCGCTGGTAGTGCGTGATCAGCAGCACCCCAAGGTCGGGGTTGAGCTGCGCGTTGACGCCCTCGGCGACGATGCGCAGGGCGTCGATGTCGAGACCCGAGTCGGTCTCATCGAGGATCGCCATGTGCGGCGCCAGGACGGCCATCTGGAGCATCTCCAGACGCTTCTTCTCGCCGCCACTGAAGCCCTCGTTGACGTAGCGCGCCGGCGAAGCTCTCGTCGAGCTTGAGCAGCGCCATCTTCTCGCGCAGCAGGCGGCGGTAGTCGCCCAGCTTGATCCCGCCGCGGGTCAGTGTCGGACGGGTCGATATCGCCGTCAGCCGCCTGGTCGAGCGGGCGCATGCGCGCGTTGAGCGCGGTGCGCAGGAAGCTGGCCACCGACAGGCCGGGGATCGCGGTCGGGTACTGGAAGGCCAGGAAGACGCCCAACCGGCTGCGCTTGTCGGCGCTCAGGCTGAGCAGGTTGTGGCCTTTCCAGAGGACCTCGCCGCTGGTGACCTCGTAGGCCGGGTGGCCCATGAGTGCGTACGCCAGCGTCGTCTTGCCCGAGCCGTTGCGGCCCATGATCGCGTGCACCTCGCCCTGCCCGACCGATCAGGTTGATGCCGCGCAGGATCTCGCGGCTGCGATCGGCGACGGGCACCACGTGCAGGTCGCGGATGACCAGCGTGCGGTCGTCGGGCTTGTGGTTATCGGCCCGGTGTCCGCCGGCGGTGGCCTTGTTCTTCACGGTCTGATTCATGCGTCCTTCGTTGCGAATTGCACCAGCCCCGAATGAAACGGGTGGTGCGGCCGGGGCACGGCCAGGTCGGCCAGGGTGATCGAATCGAGCGCACCGCTGATCGCGTTGCGCACCGTCATCCACAGGTGGTTGACGTTACAGAAACCGGTCCGCTCACAGACGCCGGCGTGAATTGGATCACCGGTGGCGCAGATCATCGGCGCAATCGGGCCTTCGAGCGCGTGGAGCACCTCGCCCATTCTGATGTCGGCCGGTGAACGGTTGAGCTCGTAGCCGCCGTGCGCCCCGCGCGTGCTGTGGACGAGGCCCGCTTCGCGCAGGCTGACGACGAGCTGCTCCAGGTACGGCCGGGGCAGCGCTTCGTGGTCGGCCATCTCGGCCAGGCTGATCGGACCGCTGCCGTGGTGGCGGGCAAGCTCGACCATCAACCGCACGCCGTACTCGCCGCGGGTCGAGAAATGGACCGCGCCGGTGCCCGGAAAGATGCTCCGCGCGCGTGCCTTGGGCTTGACCGCCGGCTGGGCCGCCGACTTGACCGCAGTCGGCTGGGAATTCCGAGTTATCACGTCAGGATTGAGTCTAGCCGACGGTCGAGTGGGCCGCAATCACGTCGTCCCATGCGTCCGGTGACTGAACCGTCGCTCGGCGACCGGGCGACGGCCCGATGGGCTCGACCAGAGCGGCTCGCCAGTCAGCCAGTGCATGTCTTCGCGCCCAGATCCCCGAAATCCGCGGCCTCGGTGGGTCCGTGGAATGCCGGCGGCCACTTCATCGATCTGTTCAGTCATGCCGCGACTGACATGCCCACGGCCGGTCGTTACGCTGGCCGCATGGAATTCAGCGAAGTCGTGCGCCGGCGGCGGATGGTGCGCAACTACGACCCTGACCAACCCGTCGCTCGTGAGTCACTAGAACGCATCGCGGCGGCCGCTCAGCGCGCGCCGAGCGCAGGCTTCAGCCAGGGCCAGCGGCTGATCGTGGTCACCGAGCCGGGCCGGCGCAGCCGCATCGCCGAGCTGTGCGCCGAGCCGGAGTACGTTGCGGCCGGCTTCGACCCGTGGATCAGCCGCGCGCCGGCGCTGATCGTGCCGTGCGTCAGCGAGGAGATCTATCGCGCCCGCTACCGCGAACCCGACAAGCGCGCCCCGGGCGAGCCGGAAATCGAGTGGCCCGTCCCGTACTGGTACATGGACGTCGGCTGCACGGTGATGCTCATCCTGCTCGCCGCGGTCGACGAGGGGCTGGCCGCCGGCTTCCTGGGCACGCACCGGACCTCCGACCTTGCCGCCGAGCTGGGTCTGCCGCCCGACCAGCAGCCGGTGGGCGTCATCACGGTCGGTCACCCGCTGGCGGACCGCCGTTCCGGCTCACTCCAGCGCGGCTGGGTCGCCGCCGACGACTTTGTGCATTGGGAGAGCTGGTAGGGCCGCTCAGCGGATCCCGGTGTCGTAGTTGATCTCGATCTCGGCGTACTGGCCGGCGCTGACGACGACCGACAGCGGCTGAGCGATCGGGTACGAATCGGTGCCCGTCTCGGGCGCCACGACGTATTCGCCCGGCGGCAGGTCGACCGAGAAGCGTCCGTCGCTGCCCGACGTGATGGTCGTCACGACGACGTTCTCGCGGTCGAGCACAACCAGGGTGGCAGCGTACGGCGTCAGGCACGGGACGGGCTCATTGGCACCCGGCTCGGTGCCGGTCGAGCAGGTCGGGCCGAGCAGGACCATGCCCGGATGCCCGATGGCGCCGCGGGTGTGTCGAACGGGATGACCAGCTCGCTGCAGCCGACGACCGCGACCAGCACGCCGGCCGCCAGGGCGGCCGCCAGAGGCGTCGAATCGGACCTGAACTTCGGCTCATCGAACGCGCGACGTGGGGGCGGCGACGTGCTCGGCCTGCTCAGCGGCGCGGGCCAGGACCCACAGCAGGTCGGCGAGCCGGTTGACGTAGGGCAGCAGCCAACCGCCGTCGATCGTGCTCGCAACCTGGAGCCCGACGACGCGGCGCTCGGCGCGGCGCAGGACGGTGCGCGCCATCTCCAGCGCTGCCGACGCTCGTGTCTCACCGGGCACCACGAACTCGCGCGGCAGCGCGACCTCCGATTCCCAGCGCGCGAGCTCCGTCCTCGACGCCCGTCAGCATCGCTTCGGACACCTTGGTCACGCCCTCCTCGAGCCGCTCGCGGGCGGTCGGATTGGCGGCCAGCTCGGCGCCGACGACGAACAGCTCGCGCTGGAAGCGCAAAAGCAGCGCAGAAAGCTCGGGCATCATGCCCTGGGCCAGCTCGATGCGGGCCAGCCCGAGCGCGGCGACGGCCTCGTCAAGCGCGCCATAGGCCTCGGTGCGCGGATCGTCCTTTGAGATCCGGCCGCCGAACAGCAGACCGGTCGTGCCGTCGTCGCCGCGTCCCGTGGCGACCGCACTGTGGGCGATGGCTCGGCCGGTGCCGCGTCACCAGACCAGGCCGGCGTCGCGCGGATCCCAGCGCTCGGCCAGCAGCGTCACCTTGACCTCGTTCTCGACAACCGTCTCGACCTGCTCCTTGACCTGCTGGATCATCGAACCGGCGTACGGGCAGAAGGGCGTGGTCAGGATCATCTTGACCTCGGTCTGCTCCGGGCCAAGGATGATCTGCCTGATCAACGCCAGCTCGACAACGTTCATCCCGATCTCCGGGTCAACCACGGCGCGCAGAGCATCCATGATGGCCAGCTCGGTCGCCCGCGCCTGCGGATCGAACGCAGGCGCCTGGGGCGGCGAGGTGGTCGGCTCAGTCGATATCTGATCAGTCATGTCGGATATAATCCTAGCATCAGAAGGCTGGGCACCAGACGGCTGGGCACCCAGGTCGACGGAAGCCTAAAGATCGGCGAACGACCGCGGATCAGCGAGCCACAGCGCACCGCTTGGCACCTGGTCGGGGGACCATTCGACGCCCAGACCGAGAAGCAGACCGTCGCGCATAAGGAGGGCGTCCAGTTCGCGGCCCTTCCAGCCGCTCTGCCGAACCTGGTGCCACTCGAGCCCATCGGCCGACCACCAGGTAATGCCCTTGATCTCGTACGTCGCATACGCGCAGCAGGTTCCTGTGACCTCGTGGCCTGCCGCGACGAAGCCGTCCTCGTAGGCGACGATCGCCTGAACGTCATGGGGCGCCGGTTGGACTCGCACCCACCCTGCGCCATCGAACGAGTGGTATGCGTACCACTCCGAAGATGAGTCGGTTTCGTGGATGGCGACGATGGACCAGCCCTTCGGGCCCAGCGCCATCACGCTGCGGAAGCTGTACGCCCGATCGGAGCGGGGCGAGTCTGGCAACGTCGCCCACTTCGTCCATGACCCGCCGTCTGCAGTCCGCCACAGCTGCACATCGAAATCCGTCGCGCTCAGCACGGCGATGCCGGAGTTGGTTGCCGTGACAGAGGTCGCGCGCAACCCAACGAGGTCTGCGTCCGGGTCTGCTGACTGCAGCCACGAGCGACCGTCCGACGAGTACCAGATGGCTCCATGCTCCTCGTGCCAATCGACCGCAGTGGCGATCAGCAAATCATCCGCCGCCGCAACTCGGGTCACCTCCCAGCCAGCGATCGGTCCGGCCTCCTGCCAGGCTTGGCCGTCGCTCGAGATGAAGAACCTTGTGTCGGCTTGTTTGCCCTGGTCGGCGTATTGGACGGCATAGGCCACGAAACCTGAGCCGAACGCGGCGACACCCAGGCTGTTCAGCGGCCCGTTGGCTAGGTGAGTCCAGAAATCTGAATACGTCCAGCTGCGGCCATCCGCACTCGACCACGTCATGGCGCCCGCGTACTTGCCGGAGAACTTCGTGCTGTTCGATACCTGGCCCGTCACGACGCTTATCCCGCCGTTCGAGGCAACCTCGTCAAGCACGATCTCCTGCCCCTCGAGACCCTCCGCGAAGGGATCGCCGACGAACGTCCAACCAGTGCTGCCAGGGAGAAAGGCGGACGGACTCGGAGTGGGGATAGGACCGTGTCCTATGCTCGCGGTCGCGGTAGGCGTTGGGCTGATGCGTGGAGTCGAGCGCGAGGTCGCAGTGGCGGCTGGGCTCGACGTGGCCGTCGGCGACATCGTCGACGACGGAGCCGTGCACGACACGACCAACAGGGCGACGACAGCGACCAGGGAGGAGAAGCGCATCTCTACCTTGTGACGAGCGACGCGGCCGGCTTGTTAGTTGACGACCACTCCCGTCAGGCTGCGCAGGTGCTCCGGGAGCGCGCCGGCATCGTCGGCGTTGAAGCCGGGACCACGCAAGGTGCCATCCGGCTCGAAATAGCCGTCATAGCGGGCGCGATTGTCTGCGGCGTAGCGGAAGGCCTCGGCGATGCCAACCTGGCGCAGCTCCGGGTTGTCAGCCAGCATCTGGGCCGGCGTGAACCCGTTGGCACGCATCTCGAGCAGGTTGCGCACGGTCAGCCGGGTCCCGTAGCAGAACGGCTCGCCGTTCATCACGAGCGGGTCGCTGTGGACCCATTTGATGGTCATCGAACCGGGCGCCGCGCGGAGACGATCAGACCCACTTGTCGTCGCCGATGCCGGCGCCCTTCCAGAAGAAGCGGATGATCGGGTTGCCCTTGTGGTCGCCGGCCAGACGGCCGTGATGCTTGAGGCGATCGGCCCAGCGCCCAAAAAGGCCAGCTGCGACGGTGTTCTCGTCGGGCGTCAGAACGGTCGCGGCGGCATCGCGCAGGCCGCCCACAAGCGCCATGAAGTCGCCCATCGACACGCGCCGGCTGCGGTAGACGGGCACCAGCCATTCGCCGTAGTCGATGACGTACGAATCGCGGCCCGTCTCGAGCGCACGGGCCAGCTGCTCGACGTGCTGCTCGTAGTCACGCAGGAAGAGGCGCAGCGCAGACTCATCGTGGCGCTCATCGAAGCCGGCCGACAGCTTGACCGCCGACTGCAGCGCGACGCGCGCAACGCGCTCGGAATTGGCCCTCAGTCGGGCGGCCGCGGCGGGCAGTCCGGCGGTGGCGTCAGGCGGCGGAAAGCCGAGACTTGGATGCGACATCGCTTGGCGACCTAGTCTATCGGGTGTGAAAGAGCATCCGCCCCGAGACTTCTCCGACTTCGCCGAGCAGCCACGCGCGCTGCACGGCCTGGACCTGGGCCTGCTGGCCGGCCTTGCGCTGGCGGCCATCTACGGCTTCCTAGCCGATCCGATCGGGCTGAGCTGGGGCCTGATCGCCGTCGGCTTCATCGGCGGCATCGTCATCGGCGGCGCTGTCTCGCGCGGCGCCTGGGCGAACCGCCCTCACCCGCGCCGGCGCGGCCTGCAGCTGATGGCCGCGCTGATCGCGATTGGTACCTGGATCGTCGGGCTGTTCGTGGCCTACCTCATGAGCCAGGCGCTTTTCCCGCAGGCAACGACGAGCCTGCTCGAGCGGATCTCGCTGGGTGGCTTCTCGGACTACTTCAGCGGCCTGTTCGACACCCTGCGCTTGGCACATGCCGGGGGCGTGGCGGCAATGGCCTTCATGGCCTGGCGCGGGGCGCGATGATAGACACGTGTCCGAGCGGGGTGTGATGTGTCCAAGCTGCTGATCGCGGTAGTGCAGGCCGAAGACGCCGGCCAGCTCGTCACTGCCTTGCGCGACGCCGGCTTTCGCCTGACCGAGGTGCAATCCCGCGGCGGCTTCCTCAAGGCGCGCAACGCGATGCTGTATGTCGGCGTCGAGGACGACCAAGTGTCAGAGGCCATTCGGCTGATCGACGAGAACTGCCGCTCCCGGACGGTGAGCGTGCCGGCCGAGCCGCTCGGCGGCCTGGAAGCCAACTGGCTGCCGACGGAGGTCACCCACGGCGGGGCGACGGTGTTCGTCGTGCCGCTCGACGAGATCCGGCGGATCTAGGGCGCGTCCGGCGTCTGCCCGAGGAAGGGCATGTGCTGCTCGTCGACCGCCTTGAGGCTCATGCGCAGGGCCGCCGTCTTCTGGGCGGCGACGTCGCGCACGTAGGCGGCCTGCTCAGCGTCGGTCATCGACCGGCCGCGAGCGATCTCCGTTCGGCCAACCATCAGCCAGGCCAGGTGATAGCGGTCCATTGAGCCCCACGCGGCGCTGAGCAGCTGGTCCGAGATCTGCAGCCAGGTGCGCAACGCTACGAGGCTGGGCGAGCGCTGCAGTCGCTCCCCCTCGTCGATCAGGCGGCGCGTCTGGCTGATCAACTGCTTACGCGTCATGGGCGCAGCGCTGGGCGGTCGGGCATCAACGCATTATCGTCAGCGCATGGCGACCTCCGCCGGCGGAATGACGAGCGCGCTGCGTGACCAGCCCACGCGGCTTGATGGTGTCTTCGACGGGCTGCGCAAGCGGGTGGCCTCGGGCGCGTTGCCCGCGGCGGCACTGGCGATCGGCGACGCCGACGGCGAGATCAGGAGCGACAGCTTCGCCGTCGACGGCCCGCCGCCCAGCCGGCAGAGCTACTTCTTCCTGGCCTCGGTGACCAAGCCGGTCTTCGCCAGCGCCTTCATGCGGCTGGTCGAGGATGGACTGCTCGCCCTCGACGATCCGATCGGCCGCTGGCTGCCGCAGTTCGCCGCCGGCGACAAGCAGCTCGTCACCGCGCGCCACGTGCTCAGTCACACCTCGGGCGTCGCCGATGTCGCGCCCGAGATGATCGTGCGCAGGAGGATGTCAGCGGCGCGCATGACCCAGATCGTGCTCGACGCGCCGCTCCGTTTCGCCCCGGGCACGCGCTACGAGTACGGCAGCGCCAGCTTCTACCTCCTCGCCCAGCTGATCGAGCAGCTGACCGGCACCGGCTACGTCGAGTTCCTGCAGCGGAGCGTGCTCCAACCGTTGGGCATGCAGGCGACGTTCGATCCGCGCCGGGCGGGCCGTCCGATCGTCGCCGTTGAGGGGGTCGGCATCGACAACCGGCTGGTGCGTTTCCTGACCCTGCGCCACCTGGCGCGCGCGGCCCTGCCCGGCGGCGGCCTGTTCGGCACGCTCGATGATTTGTTGCGCTTCGGCGCGGCGCTCCTGCGTCCGGCTCATGACGGCCAGCGCCACGTGCCGCTCGCCCCGCACACGATCGCGCAGATGGGCGAGGACCAGCTGCGCGGCCTGCCGGGCATGTACGACGGCGAGGAGCGGCCGGTCCACTTCGGCCTGGCCTGGGGCAAGCCGACGCTGATGCGCGACCTGCCCGGCTCGACCCGCGTGATCAGCCACGGCGGCGCGACCGGGACGCGGCTATGGATCGACCCTGAGGTCGGACTTGTGTTCGTGTTCTTCACCAACAGCTGGGCGCCCGACCGCAGCACCGAGGTCGAGGCGCTGCGCGGCACCTACCTGGCCCTTGAGGGGAGGTAACCTGGTCTCCGCCGCCTGAGCAGCACCACCCTTGACAGCGACTCAGGCGATCGCACCCTCGTCGCGCGCGAAATCGCTCAACCGCGAGCGGCATTCCGCCGCCAGGCGCTCGACCTGTCGGACCAGCCACGGCTCGATGCGCGCGCTGTCCTCGATCAGCACCTCCTCGCCAGCCGGCCCATCGGTCAGCTCGAAGCCCTGCTCGGTGCGGTAGTCGGCCAGCCAGTTGGCCTGCAACTGGACGACGGCGGCGACCACGACCGGACGCGAAAACGACCAATCGAGATGGTCGGCGTTGAGGCGATCGACAACATCGCGCAGGCGCAGCCGGACGCCGCGCGGAAGTCGACAGACGAGGTGCGCAACGCGCAGAGCGGCGAACGCGTCACCCGCCTCGGCGACGGTCGGCGGCCGCAGATCGGGCGCCGTCAGGCCGGCCACATGGCGCAGCTGCAGACCGCCCGCGGCCATGTCGGTCAGGAGCGCGGCTCGAGCCGCAGCGTGGTGGCCAGGACGTGCGGACGGACCATCGACGCCAGGGCCGGGTCGGTTCGGTACTTCAGCTCAAGCCCGTCGCTGCAGCGCTTGATCGAAGCATCATCGTCTGTCAGAGCCACGCGCACGGGCATCTCCCGCCCGTCAACTGTCAGCACCACCTGCTCAGGTGCATCAAGCGCCGCCTGGTACCAGTGGCCACGATCGCCGCGCACCGACCGCACGAAGACCTCGCCACCATCGACCACGACCCAGATCGTGGTGTGGCGGAGCGTGCCGTCGGGCCGAGCAGTCTCAAGCTCGACCTCCTGCGCCCGATCGAGCAGGTTCAGCGTCTGGCCGTCGAAGGACACCAACCTAGTAGAGCTGCTCCAGGCCGAGCATGTCGCCCAGGCCGAGCGTCGCCTCATCGTTCTCGCACGGCCCGTCGAGATATGGACTCATTGTCAGCCGGCCGTGGCGCCGCTCGCCGATGTGGCCGAGCCCAAAGACGTGGCCGGCCTCGTGGGTGATGGTCGCCTCGAGCATCGGCCGGGCATGGCAGCCGCTGAGGGTCAGCGCCCAGGATTCGCGGCTGTTGATCTTGATGTCGGCCTCGACCATATGCCCGTTGCGGACCCAGAAGCAGGTCACCGCCAGCACGCCCAATGGCAGCCGTCCGAAGCCGACCACGTTGTGGCCGTCACGGGACGAGCAGCTCGGTGCGCGGGTCGTTGACCCGATGTAGGCGTGCGCCGCATCCACGCTGTCGGCCCGGCCACAGTCGTTGCGCGCGCCGGTGATGTTCGAGAAAGATCTGGTCAGGACGGATTTGACCGCCGCTGTGGACAGAGACGCCGGAGTGCTCGAGGCCCTGAAGGACCACGCGTACGTTGTTAGCCACTTGGCGCCGAGCAGCTTGAAGGCACTGTCCGCGCAGGGCGCGGGTGAGACGCTGACAGCGGACGACGAGTGAACCGCGACACGCAGCTCGTGGACCACGGGCCCGGATGCGGCGCCGGCCGGGCCGGCAAGGGTGATCAGGATCGCGAGCGCGGCCACAAGCGCGGGCAACGGGCGGATGGCAGTGTTCATCGACAGTCCCCCGGAACAGAGATCAGCAGGCGCCGTAGCCAAGGATAGCCGCGGGTGATCGATCGGACGATCGGTACGTTGGGGCTAGAGCAACTCCCCGTGGGCCGAGCCGGTCGGCTCGCCCTCGCGCGGCCGTGGCTCCTCGCCCGGGCCGTAGTCGGCCGGAGGTTCGGACCCCGAGTCCGCTGCCCGCGTCGGACGGCAGGATCGGCAAGGGACCGCGCGCCGTGCCCTCGATCGCGCCGACGCCGTAGGGCGTCCACTTGTCGGGCCGCTGCAGGCGATGCGGCTCGTCGTTGCCACGCGCGTGGACCTCGGCGAAGTTGGCCGGCTCGATCCACATTCGCTCGCCCTGGAGCAGTCCGAGCACGCCCGACTGGCCCGGCTCGGCGCGCGCCGACTGGCACGAAGTGCAGCGTGACCGATCGTGCTGCTCGTACTCGAGCGGCTCCTCGTAGGTGGTGATGTAGCCCTCGTAGTTGCGCAGCACGACCTTGTGGTCGGAGTAGCTGATCAGGTAGTTGGGCATGACCGGGATCTTGCCGCCGCCGCCGGGCGCGTCGATGACGTAGGTCGGGATGGCGTAGCCGCTGGTGTGGCCGCGCAGGCCCTCCATGATCTCGAGCCCCTTGCCGACCGGCGTGCGGAAGTGGCCGGAGCCCTCGACCAGGTCGCACTGGTAGAGGTAGTACGGCCGCACGCGCATCTCGACCAGCCGGTGGACGAGGTCGCGCTGGATGTTGACGCAGTCGTTGACGCCGGCGAGCAGCACCGATCTGGTTGCCGATCGGGATGCCCGCGCGGGTCAGCTTGTCGACCGCCCGCGCGACCTCGGGCGTGATCTCGTTGGCGTGGTTGAAGTGCAGGTTCATCCAGAGCGGGTGGTAGCTGCTCGAGCATCGCGCACAGCTCGTCGTCGACCCGCTGGGGCAGGAAGACCGGCACGCGCGTGCCGATGCGGATGATCTCGATGTGCGGGATCTCGCGCAGGCCGCGGATGATCGTTCTCGAGCAGCTTGGGCGCGAGCGTCAGGCCGTCGCCGCCGCTGATCAGCACGTCGCGCACCTGGGGCGTGCGGCGCAGGTAGTCGAGCTGCGCCTCGTGCTCGCGTGCGATTGAAGTTCTGCGCTGGCGTCGCCCACGATGCGCGAGCGCGTGCAGTAGCGGCAGTAGACTGGCGCACTGGGTCGTGACGAGCATCAGCACCCGGTCGGGATAGCGGTGCACCAGTCCCGGGCACCGGGGAGTGGCGGTCCTCGGCGAGCGAGTCCTCCATCATCGCCGTGAAGGCCGGCTGCTCGCGGCCGAGCGGGATGACCTGGCGGCGGATCGGGTCGTCCGGATCGTCGGGGTCGATCAGGCTGATGAAGTAGGGCGTGATGTCGACGCGGAACTTGTCGGGCGCTGACAGGCCCTCGCGTTCCTCGTCGGTCAGGTTGAGGATCTGCTCGATCTCGGCCAGCTCGTTGACCCGGTTCGACAGCTGCCAGCGCCAGTCGTTCCACTTCTCGTCGGGCACGTCCGCCCACAGTGGTGCGCGGCGGCTGACGGCCGGCTGGCCATCGGCGCCCGACGACGGGCGGGGTCAGCGCTGGTTGACGAACGAGCTCTCGAGACTGACTTCCACGCGCGGCTGCTCCCGTCTGCGGCTGATTCACCGTGCATATTCCTTATGCACTGTGGATAGAGACGAGATGATAGCGCGGCCGATTGCGCCAGCGCCACCTTATGGCGAACGGGCAAGCCGGGGCAGTTCGCTTTGGTAGACTCGCCGCCGATGGAACGACTCAAGCAATTCGCGATCGTCTTTGCCCTGCTGCTCACCGGCGCGGTGGTCGTGTCGCTGTTCGCCGGTTTCGAGCAGCTGATCCTGCATCCGTTCGCGCTGTTCGGCTCGATCGCTCCTGGCCGGCGCTGATGTCGCTGATCATCCTGCGCGTCGCGCTCGTTCCGTCGCGCCGCTACACCGGCTGGGTGCGCAGCATCACCGGGCCCAACGGGCGCTGGTTCTTCCTGCTCCTGATCGTCCTGTGGGTCAGCGGCATGGCCTTCCTGGCCAGCCTGGGCCTGGGTCCGCAGCAGATCGGCGCACCGGCATTCATGGGCCTCTTCGTCGGCATCTTCCTGTTCATGGGCTTCATCTGGTCGGTCATCGGCGAGTAGCCGCGACCGGCGAGCCGGCGCTCCTGAGAACCGTCTCCATCTCCTGGGACAAGGGCAACGGCCAATTCGCCGCGCTCGGCCGCACCGTCGGTCAGCACCATCGCGATCAACGCCCCGCCCGCCCCGGACGATTCGCGACCGGCGCCCCGACCGGCTTCTCGGCCACGGAGCTGCTGCTCGCCGGTGCCGGCGCGTGCGCGACCTGGGACGTGGTCGAGATCCTGCGCAAGCGGCGCGCAGACGTGGCGGCCCTCGACGTCGACGTTGAGGGCGTCAGCAGCCAGACCCGCCGTGGACGTACCGGTCCGTTGCGCTCCACTTCCGGGTCACCGGGCGTCGGGCTGACAGTGCCCGGTCATCTGGCGCGAGTCGATACGGCTGAGCGATGGTGCGCTACTGCTCGGTGATCACGACCATCGCCGGGCGTCGCTGCGATCGCTGCGACGGTCGAGCTTGTTTCGCGCCGACGGCGCCAGCACCGGCCGCGTCCCGATCGAGCTGGCACTTCCCGCCGCTCCACTGCCGGAGCTGGACGAACCGATCAGCGACGAGGACGAGCCACCCGCTCCCTGACCGACCGAATGTCAGCCACACTGACATAATTGGGGTTGTCGGGCCTTAAGCCCTCCGTCCGTCCGATCGGACATGAAGGCGACATGCTTACTCCCGCTGCCGGGTACGGCCTAAGCCCCTCCCAACGCCAGGAATGTCAGCGGCACTGACAATTCCGCGGCGAAGCCGGCACTACTACGCGACACTAAGCGCTCCGTGAGTCTCTTCCACCGGATGGGCATGGTCTGCGCGCGCCATCGCGTGACCGTCGTGAGCAGCCTGGGCAGTGCTGCTGTTGGCGGCCGTGCCCTTCGCGCCACAGCTGCCCGGGCGCGCTGCGCTCGGGTGGTTTCTCGCTCGACGACCTGGAGGCCTCGCGCGCTCGCCTGCTGCTCGAGCAGGAGCTCGACCTGCCACCGTCGGCGATGGTCATCGTGTTGCAGCAGCGAGACGGACGCGCGCGCGGGCGAGCCGGCGTTCGAGCTCGCGGCGGCCCGCGCGCTGGCGCGCGTCCCAGCAGGCGCGAGCACGTCACCGGCCTGCTCACCCACCAGCTCGCGCCGCGCCAGGTCAGCGCCGACGGGCGCACCGTGT
The DNA here is from genome assembly GCA_963704145.1 of uncultured Chloroflexia bacterium. Taxonomy (GTDB): domain Bacteria; phylum Chloroflexota; class Limnocylindria; order Limnocylindrales; family CSP1-4; genus JALYGJ01. The sequence continues at coordinate 36,560 of CAVPHB010000005.1, read as the reverse complement.
ACGAGGTCGTGACGCTCGACCTGGCGCCCGACGAATTCGCCCGCCGCGCTGGCGCCGATCCAGGCGGCGCATCACGCCGGTGCCCGGGCTGCGCATCTATGCTCGCCGGCGGACCCGCCTTCTACGGCGACATCCAGGAGCTCTCCGAGCGCGACCTGCAGCGCAGCGAATTCATCTCGCTGCCGCTCGCCGCGCTGGCGCTGCTGCTCGTCTTCGGCAGCGTCGTCGCCGCCGGCGTGCCGATCGTCGATTGGCGGCTCGGCCGTGGTCATCGCGCTCGGCGGCGCTGTTCTTCGTCGCCCAGCAGACGCCGCTGAGCATCTTCGTGCTCAACCTGGCCACGCTGCTCGGGCCTCGGCCTGGGCGTCGACTACGCGCTGCTCCTGACCAGCCGCTTCCGCGAGGAGCTGCGCGCAGCGCGGCGGCGGCCGCGCCACCGACGGGACGATCGACCAGGCCGCTGGTCAATGAGGCCGTCGGCGAGACCGTCGGCCACCGCCGGGCGAGCGGTGTTCTTCAGCGGCCTGACGGTGCTGCTCGGGCTGATCGGCCTGGTCCTGTTCGAGTTCATGGTCCTGCGCTCGGTCGGCATCGCCGGGGCGGCGGTGGTCGGGCTCGCCGTGGCCGCCGCGCTGACGCTGCTGCCGGCCGGCCTGGCCATCCTGGGGCCGCGCATCGACGCGTTGCCGGTGCGCCTGCGTGAGCGCCTGAGCCGGCGTGTCGGGTTGCCCGTGGCCCCCGAGGCCCGGAGCAGCGAGGGCGGCTGGGCGCGGCTTGCGCGCCGGGTGATGGCCCGGCCGCTGCTCTTCTTCGTGCCCACGCTGAGCCTGTTGCTGCTGCTCGGCCTGCCCTTCCTGCACGTCCGTTTCAACGCGCCCGACGCCTCGATCCTGCCGCCCGGCGTGCCGTCGCGCCAGGCCTACGACCTGCTCGTGCGCGAGTTCGGCGAGGGCGAGTTCGCGCCGCTGATCGCTCGCGGTCACGCACGAGCGGCCCGGTCACCGACCCGGACAACGTCGGCGCGCTGTACGACTACTCGCGCCGCCTGGCGGCCGACCCGCGCGTGTCGCGCGTCGAGGGCATGGTCGACGTCGACCCGCGCCTCGGGCGCGAGCAGTACCAGCTGATCTATGCGGCGCCCGGCGGCCCGGCCGACCGTTTCGTGGCCGACGTCCTGGCGCGCACAACGCGCGACAACCTGGCCGCGTTCACCGTCTTCACGCCGTACGGGCCCAACCGCGCCGAGGCGCAGGCAGCTCGTCGCCGACATGCGCGACCCTGCGTCGGCGCTGGCACCGCCCGCGGGCGTGACCGTGCTCGTCGGCGGCGGCGCGGCCGAGGTGCGTGACGTGGTCAACCGGATCGGCGGCCGACTTCCCGCGCACCGCCGCGTTCATCCTGGTCAGCACGTACCTGGTGCTGTTCGTGCTGCTGCGCTCGGTCGTGCTGCCGGCCAAGGCGCTGATCGTCAACGCGCCTGTCGATCACCGCCAGCTTCGGGGCGCTGGTCTGGATCTTCCAGGACGGCAACCTGTCGGCGCTGCTCGGCTTCCAGCCGCTCGGCTTCGTCGAGACGACGCTGCCGGTGATCCTGTTCTGCGTCCTGTTCGGGCTGTCGATGGACTACGAGGTCTTCCTGTTGTCGCGCATGAAGGAGGTCTACGACAAGACCGGCGACAACCGCGAGGCGGTGGCGCGGGCATGGAGCGCAGCGGTCGGATCGTCACGTCCGCGGCGCTGATCGTGGTCGTCGTCGCCGGCTCGTTCGCCTTCGCCGACATCGTGCTCATCAAGGCGCTCGGGCTGGGCGTCGCCATCGCCGTCGCGCTCGACGCGACCGTCGTCCGCGCGCTGCTCGTGCCCTCGACGATGCGCCTGCTGGGCAACGTGGAACTGGTGGATGCCGGCGCCTGCGCTGCTGCGTCAATCCTGCCTCCACCTGCCGGAGACGGCACGCTGGCGCTGGTCGTCCTCGCGATCGCCTGCCTGCTGCTGGCAGGTTGCTCGCCGGGCGGCCGGGTGCTCGGTCGGGATCCCGCTCCTCGGCCCTCGATCGCTACTGCCTCACCGACTCCAACCAGGGTGGTCGATCCACAGCCGGTAGTCCTGCCGCGCGACGAGGCGCCGCACGACCGACTGACCGAGTGGTGGTACTACACCGGCCACCTGCGCGAGGTCGGCGGAGATCGGAGGTTCGGCTTCGAGTTCGTCATCTTCCGCGCCGAGCGCGGCTCGTTCCCCGTCACATGGGCGTCGCACCTCGCCCTGACCGACGAGACCGGCGGCCACTTCGACTACGACCAGCGCTCGGAGATCGGTCCGCAGGTCGACCTCGGCGCAGCGGCGGGCTTCGACCTGGCGATCGGCGGGACGAGCGACATCGGCGTGCCTAGCGGCGCGTCAGCCGTGGCGCATGTCCGGCCTCGGCGGAAGTGACGTGCTGAGCGCGGCCATCGTCGCAGATTTCGCTCGACCTGGACCTGGACGCGCGTGCACGAGTCGCCGGCGCTGCACGACGCCGACGGCTGGATCGACTTCGAGGACGCCGGCTCGTCGTACTACTACTCGTGGACGCGCATGACCGCCACCGGCACGATTGCCGCCGGCGGCGATGACGCCCTGATCTCCGTCGAGGGCGAGGCGTGGTTCGACCACCAGTGGGGCGACTTCATCGCCGTCGGCGGCGGCGGCTGGGACTGGTTCGCAGTCAACCTCGACGACGGCACGGACCTGACCCTGTCGCTCGTGCGCGCCGCGGACGGCAGCTACCCGCTGGTCTACGGCACGCTGGTGCGGCCAGACGGCTCGTACGAGCACCTGCCGCGCGACGCGTTCACCGTCACGCCGCTCGACGAATGGACGAGCGCCCGGACCGGCGCCACGTACCCGTCAGGCTGGCGCGATCGACCTCCCCGCCGAGCAGCTCGAGATCAACCTCACGCCGACCGTGCTCGACCAGGAGCTCGACACTCGCGCCACGACCGGCGTCGTCTACTGGGAGGGCTCGCAGCACGTCGAGGCGACGCGCGCCGGCTCCCCGCTGAGTGGCGATGGCTACGTCGAGCTGACCGGCTACGCGCCCTAGTGCGCGTGCGGGCTGCCTGAGGTCAACCCGGCGGCCGCGCCCACAGGGCCGAGATCGGGACTGCCAGGATCCTGTCCGCCATCTCAAACGTCCGCGGGCCAGTATGAAATGCGATCCCGGCGACGAACGAGCTGCCTAGCTGATCACGCAAGGTAATCAGGTGCCTTGCGTCCCTGGGGGTTGGCGCACCGGTCGCCTTGACCTCGATGGCGACCACTCGGCTCGCCGCGAACTCTGCCAGCACGTCGACCTCGAGGCGGCCCTGCTCCTGCCGGACGTGATACAGGCGCGGCCTCGTGTCAGCCACTGCCATCTCCGCGCGCAACTGCGACACGACGAAGGTGTCAAGCATTCGACCGAGAAGGTCACCGCTCTTGAGCAACCCGTTCACGTCCAAGCCCAGCACGGCCAAGACGAGCGCGGCGTCGACAGCGTACCGCTTGGGCATGAGGGTCAGTCGCTTGAAGCGGTTTGTTGTCCACGCAGGCATTGACTCAACTACCAGCAAGTTGGCCAACAGACGGTCGTATGCCTGCGCGGTCTTCTTGTTGATCCCCGCCGCGTCATACAGCGTCTTGTGCTCGACCACCCCGGCTGTATTGAGGACATACGCTTCTAGGTAACGACGGAGGCGCACTGGATCTCGGTCCTCTTTGAGTTGCTCCGCGTCGCGCGTGAGGAGTTGATCCACGTAGCTCTCGAGCCATCGTTGGCGGGCTCGGCCGGCGAGACGCAACGCAGGGTCCGGGAAGCCGCTCATCGTCATGAGCTCCGCGTAGCCGCGCAAGTCCGGTGTCTGGGCCGCCGGCTGGAGGACCTCCCCCGCGGCAACGCGATCGAGAAAGGCGTTACCGGTTAGGTGACCAACTCGCTCTCGCTCTGTCATCCCGTACATCGCGATCGTCGTCAAGCGACCCGTGCCGGGCCAGAGCTGCCCCTCGAGAACGGCCCGCACAGACCCAGTCACGATGAACCGACCAGGTTCAGGACGCTCGTCAACCGCTCGCTTGACCGCTCCGAGGACACCCGGAACCAGCTGCCACTCATCAAGCAGGACAGGCTCCGGCAGTCCACGCAGCGCGGCATCCGGGTCAGCCCGAAATGCGACCGCTTCGTTCTCGCGGTCGAGCCGAATGACCGTACGCGCGTGGCGTGCAGCGGTGGTCGTCTTGCCGGTGGCGCGCGGGCCGACAAGGAAGAGCGCCGGGAGCTCGGCCATGAGGCGGGTAAGCAGGGAGTCCACCAGTCGCGGCACGTATGACGGCATGGGTCCTAGACTACCCTTCTCCCGCAGTCTTGGCTACCCTTCCTCCGCAAACTCGTCTACCCCTCGCACGCAGATAGGTAGCTGTTGAATTCCTGATGGTTCAAGTTCTGACTGACGTGCGCAACCCGTACATCCGGCTATGACACGCTCAGGGGGTGCTGATCAGGTAGACGGCGATCAGGACGGCACCGACGACCACCATGGCAACGACCGTCAGGTGCAGCCAGACCTGGGGCCGGTAGGTGCTGGTCGCAAGCTCACGCCGAGCGTTCAGATACGAGTAGGCGCCGGCAAGGGCGACCAGCCCACCGATCAGGACCAGGCCGACGCCGGCCACCGACTGTCAGCCATGGACGCCCTCCGACACGGCCAACCGATCCACGAGGAATCCGAGGGCGATGACCGCCAGCGCGGTGCGCATCCATGACAGCAGCGTCCGTTCGTTGGCCAGGTGGTCGCGCACTGACGGCGGCGCGACCGGCTGCCCACACTCCTCATCTGGGTCCATGGGTCAGCCGGTGATCAGCTCGCCGCCGTCGATTCCGAGCACGTTGCCGGTGATCCAGTGCGTGCCCTCGCCGGAGAGCTGGACGATCGCCTGCGCGACGTCGTCAACGGTCGTCAGGCGGCCCATCGGGTTGCGCCGCAGGCCGTGGTCGATGAGGCCCTGTGCCTCGGGGATGCTGCATCAGCGCCGGGCGTCATCGTCACGCCCGCCCGGATGGCGTTGACCGTCACGCCGCTGCCGAGTCGGGCGAACTCCATCGCCAGCTGGCGGCAGTGCGACTCGAGCGCGCTCTTGGCGGCACTCACCGCGCCGTACGAGGCGATCACGCGCGACGAGCCCTCGCTGGTCATGGCGTAGATCTTGGAGCCGTCGGCGAAGAGGCCCGGCGCGCCACGCGTCCTGCGCCCAGTAGACGAGCGAGTTGGCCATGACGTCGAGCGTCATCTCCATGTTCTTGCGGCTGATCGCGCCGTCCGACGTCGGGCGCCAGGAACGGCTTGAGCGTGCCGAACGCGAGCGAGTGGAGCATCACCCGCACGTAGCCATTGCGCCCACCGCCGCCTTCGAGCTCGGCGACGACATCGCGCCCGCGCTGCTCGTCGTCGGCGGCGTTGCCGTTGAAGAACAGCGCCTGTGCGGCCGTGGGCCGCGATCCTGCGCCTTGATCTCATCGACGTGCGCCATGCCCTGGCGGCGATCGAGGTGCACGCCGCAGATGTCGTAGCCGGCCGCCGGCCAGGGCCAGCGCCGCCGCCTCGCCAAAGCCGCTGCTGGCGCCCAGGATGAGCGCCCACGGCTGGCGCTGGTCGGCTGGTCGGCCATCGGCTGAGCTCCCTTGCGGGTCAATCGCGGCCGCCGAGTCTAGCAACGCACATCGCCCATATCATCGACGCATGACCCAACCCCTGACCCTGCTGACTCGTTCACGCCCATCCCGACGACGAGACGCATCTGCACGGGCGGCGTGATGGCGCGCTACGCCGCCGAGGGCGTGCGCGTTGTGTGCGTCACGTGCACCGGCGGCGAGCACGGCGAGATCGTCGTGCCCGAGACTGGACACGCCGGAGAACCACGCCCGGCTGGCCGACATCCGAGCGCGTCGAGCTGCGCCGCGCGCTGGCGCCACCTCGGCCCGATCGATCAGCGCTTCCTGGGCTACGTCGACTCGGGCATGATGGGCACGCCCGAGAACGACGCGCCGGGCAGCTTCTGGCAGGCGCCGACTTGACGAGGCCGTCGGCCGGCTGCTGGACATCGTGCGCGAGGTCAAGCCGCAGGTGATCGTCGGCTACAACGACTTCGGCGGCTACGGCCACCCCGACCACATCCGCGTCGGCGCTGATCGCCAAGGCCGCGTTCGAGCGCGCCGCGGATCTGCCGCAGCCGCCGCTCAAGCTGTACGAAGTCACGGCGTCAGCAACTGGCGCCGCGAGCAGGTCATGGAGCGCGCGCAGCGAGCGCGGCGTCTCGGCCTGGTGGGCGCCTTCGGCCGATGAAACCGACGAGCAACGGCGCGAGCGTGAGAGCAGTTCCAGCGCAGATGGCCGACGCGCAGGGACCGGTGACGACGACCGTCGACGTCGCGCCGTTCATCGACGCCAAGTACGCCGCGCTGGGCGAGCACGTCACGCAGCTGCGCGCGCGACGGCTTCTTCCTGGCGCTGACCGCCGACGACTGGCGCGAGCTGATGCCGGCGAGGACTTCACGCTGCGCGTCTCGCGCGTCGGCGTGCGGCTGCCCGAGGACGATCTATTCGCCGGCCTGCGCTAGACCCCGGTCGGGTCAGCGGAAGGGATAGCCGCTGAACGGATGCGGCGTGCCGCCCCAGTCGAGTCCCTTGGACTGCCATTTCATGATGTCGAACGCCCACTGACCGTCCGTGGCCGGATCGGCGAAGTTCGGCTGGGCGTCAACGTTGAGCAGCGGGTGGACCCAGATCTGGACCGGGCGGCTGCCATTCCACGTCGTCTCGACGACGAGACCCATGAGCGTCGTCTGGCGGAAGTCCTGGTCGAAAATGAAGTTGCCCATCGAGAGCATCGACACGCGGCCGTTGTACTCGTAGATGCCGCCCGGGAAGTGGTTGTGGGCGCCGATGATCATGTCGGCGCCGGCGTCGATCCACTCCTGCGAAAGGTCGAACTGGTAGCGCGCCGGCTGCTCGTATTCGATGCCCCAGTGCGGGAAGACGATGATCACGTCGACGCTGTCGCGGATCGCGCCGATCGTGCGGCTGACGCTGCCTTCCTTGCAGCTGTTGGTTCCGAGCTTGTCCGGGCCTGGCCCAGTAACCGCGTGCGATGGCGTCGCAAGCTGATGATCGCCAACTTGACGCCATTCACTTCGGTGATCGCCGGCTCGGCCGCTGCCGCTGGGCCGACGCCGGCCCCAGCGTGCAGGATGCCGAACTCATCGAGCGTGTCGATCGCGGTCGAGAGTCCGCTGGACGCCGCCGTTCTTGCTGTGGTTGTTGGCGTTCGACAGGAAGTCGAAGCCGGCGCGTTCGCAGGACGGCCAGCAGCGACGGATCGGACGTGAAGGTGAACGACGTGGGGCCGTGGTAAGGCGCGTCTGGTAGAATCGCCGCTCTCGAGGTTGGCCATCGCAAAGTCGGCGTTCTGGATGAAGCTGCGCACCGCGCCCTGATTGCCGGTCCGCTCAACAACCGGGTACGTGTAGTTGAAGTAGGAGCAGCACTTGAGCCGGCTGACCTTGGAAGTGCCGCCGTCGAGCAGGTACTCGGGGTCCCTTGCCGGAGGCCTCGTAGGCCGTGCGGACGCCACGGTCGCCCATGATGTCGCCGGCCGAGACGAGCACCCAGTTCTTGCGTCTGATCCCAGGCTTCGGCGACTCAACCGCCGCATCAACGGCCACGCTCCGAGGTCGCTGAGGCGCTCCTCGCCGAACAGATTCGCACCGTCGATGCCGAGTGCCCGAACAGAGGGCACCACGTCGGTCGCGCGCAGGAAGCCGAGCGCGTCGGCCTTGACGGCGGCGATCATGCCTCGGCGCTTCCGCGCTCGACCGCCGCGCCGCTACGCTCGGGCCCGCGGCCGAGCGCATCGGCATCGTCGGCCGCAACGATGATGCGCGCGTACTTGTCGCTCGAGCCCTGGAGCGCTTGCTGGACCTCGTCGAGGGAATCGAGATGCGCGTCAGACCAGAAGTTGACGACCGGCACGAAGGGCATCGCCACCGCCTTCGCCGGCGGCGGGCTGGGCGTCGGCAGCGGCGTGGGCGTCGGGCTGTCCGCCGGTGTCGGCGTGGACGTGGACGGCGGTGTCTCGGTTGGCGGCGCCTGCGTTTGACCGCTCGTCGGCGACGCAGATGAAGGCGAGGACGTGGCCGGCAGAGTCGGGCTGGCGATCCGGGCGGCGGTGGCGAGGCGCACGCGCCCACGACGAGATCGCCAGCGCGAGGGCATGATCGCCGGGGTGGCCTGGCGGTCAATCCGCGCGCGGTCAACCGAATGACTGAATGACCTCGGCAGGTGCGCAGCGCATTCACCTTGGCGAGAACTGGCGGACCCGACCGGATTCGAACCGGCGATCTCCAGCGTGACAGGCTGGCATGTTGGGCCGCTACACCACGGGTCCGGGCAGCGACGGAGAATAGCAGCAGTCGGCGCCACGTCAGTGGTGCCCGGCCGCCAGCATCGGCCGCAACCGCGCACCTATACTCGGCCTTCGCCATGCCACGAACGACTGATCGACCTGCGCTCCGACACCGTCACCCAGCCCGTCGCCTGAGATGCGCCGGGCGATGGCCGAGGCTGAGCTGGGCGACGACGTGTTCGGCGACGACCCGACGGTCAACGCGCTCGAGGAGCGCGCCGCCGAGCTGACCGGCAAGGAGGCGGCGCTGTTCGTGGCCAGCGGCACGATGGGCGACCTGGTCAGCCTGATGGCCCACGTGCCGCGCGGTGGCGAGATCATCCTCGGCGAAGGCGACGCATCCGGTCGCCCACGAGGCGGCCAACTACGCCGTCGTTGTCGGCGCGGGCATACACACGCTGCCCTGGGACGACGACGGCCGGATGGAGCTCGCGCGCTGATCCGCCGCGCCTTCCGCGACCCCGACGACGTGCACGAGCCAATCACCGTCGCTGGTGATGCTCGAGAACACGCACGCCGACTCGATGGCCCAGCCCCTGCCGGCCGACTACATCGGCGCAGTTGGCCGGCTGGCGCACGAACGCGGCGTGCCGCTCCACGTCGACGGCGCACGGATCTTCAACGCCTCGGTCGCGCTCGGTACGCCCGTCGCCGAGCTGGTTGCGGAGGCCGACTCGATCAGCTTCTGCCTGTCCAAGGGCCTCGCCTGCCCGGTCGGCTCGATCGTCGTCGGCGGGCGCGACTTCATCTGGCGCGCGCGCCGCGCGCGCAAGCTCGTTCGGCGGCGGCATGCGCCAGGCTGGCGTCATCGCCGCGCCCGGCCTGATCGCGCTGCGTGACGGGCCGGCGGGCATGATCGAGCGCTGGCCGAGGATCACGCCAACGCGCGCCGGCTGGCCGACGGGCCTGGCCGGGCTGCCCGGCGTGACCAACCTCGACCCGACCAGAGTGCGCACCAACTTCGTGTTCTTCGAGCTGGTGCAGCCCGAGCTGCGCCTGCCCTTCCTCGATGCACTGGCCAGGGCGGGTACGGAGATGATCCCCTACCCCGGCGGCGACCGGATCCGCGCGGTGACCCACTACGGGATCGATTCGGCCGACATCGACCGGGCCATCGTCGCCACGCGCCGGGCGCTGGCCGCGGTCGGCCTCGCCCCGGCCGTCGCCGTGGCCGGCGGAATACCTAGCCCGGTGGGACTCCAACTCCAACCTGCATCCGTGGCGAGCGCACCCATCCCGGCGACACCGGCCGAGCAGCGCCTGGAGCGCCTGCTGGGCGATCGATTCGCGGCCATCGTGGAGCGCTATCCGGTCTTCGGCACGTACCTCGGGCTGCACGAGCACGACCACCGGCTGGGCGACGGCAGTCGTGCTGCGATCGTGGCCGAGATCGATGGCGCGCGCGCCTTTCTGACCGAGCTCGAGGCGATCGATGCGCGGGAGCTCTCGCCGTACTGGGCCATCGAGCGCGAGCTGGCCCTCCTGGCCACGCGCCGCCAGCTGTTCGACGACGACGTCCATCGCGTCTGGGAGCGCCGCGTATCGGCCACCGACGAGATCGGCGATGGCATCTTCCTGACTCTTCGCGCGCGGCACGCGGCCGCTGCGCCGAGCGGCTGGCGCGCCATCGCCTCGCGCCTGGAGGCTGCAGCCGGGCCACATCGAGCAGCAGAAGACGCGTCTAGGCCAGCGGCCACCGATACGGCTGTGGAACGAGATGGAGCTCGAGGCGGCCGGCTCGCTGCCGACGCTCTTCGACGAAGTCGTCGCCGCCGCGCGGCTGGAGCTGGGCGACAGCCACATGCGGAGGTGCGGCGACTCGGAGCACGCGTCGGCGGCCGCGTCGGCGGCGCTCGAGAGCTACTCGGCCTGGCTGCGCGAGCAGCTCGGCCGGCGCTAACGACGATTTCGCGCTGGGTGCCGCCGACGTACGACGAGCTCGATCGGCCTGCGCGCCTTCGACGGCCTGTCGACCGACGACATCCTCGAGATCGGTGAGCAGCAGCTGGCGGCCAACCACGAGGCACGGCGCGACGGTCGCCGCGGAGATCGACGCGAGCGCCTCCGAGGAGGAGGTGATCGGACCGCGTCAAGTCGGACCACCCGGCCGACTTCGACGGCGCGTTGACGAGCTACCGCCGGGCGATGGACGAGGCGCGCCAGTTCGTGATCGACCGCGACATCGCGACGATGCCCGCCGGCGAGAGCCTGGACGTCATTCCGACGCCCGAGTACCTGCGCAACGTCATGCCCTTCGCCGCCTACTTCAGCCCGGCCAGGTTCGATGCCGGGCCGTACCACCAGGGCCTGTACGTCGTCACCCCATCGGTCGACGGCGACCCGCGCTCGATGCGCGAGCACAACTACGCCTCGATCTACAACACCAGCATCCACGAGGCGTATCCCGGCCACCACCAGCAGCTGGCCGCCGCGAACGAGCATCCCAGCCTGGTGCGCCTGCTCGTCGACGCGCCCGAGTTCGTCGAGGGCTGGGCGATGTACTGCGAGCAGATGATGCGCGAGCAGGGCTTCGACACCGCCCCCGAGCACCGGCTGATGATGCATACCGACGCCATCTGGCGCGCCTGCCGGATCATCCTCGACGTCAAGCTGCACCGCGGCCAGATCAGCGTCGACGAGGCGACCGACTTCCTGGTCGAGCAGACCGGCTTCGAGCGCCCCAACGCAGCGGCCGAGGTCAACCGCTACACCTACACGCCGACCTACCAGCTCAGCTACCTGCTGGGCAAGGTGCTCCTGCTGCGCCTGCGCGACGACGAGCGGCGGCGGCTCGGCGATCGCTTCTCGCTCCGCGAATTCCACGACGCGCTGCTGCGTCAGGGCAGCCTGCCGATCAGCTTCCAGCGCCGGCTGCTGGCAACGCCGGTCTGATGCAGCTCGTCCCGAGCATCGACCTCCAAGGCGGCCGCTCGCGCCTGGTCTTCTGGCCCGGCGCAGCAAGCGGCACCGGCACCCCGACCGACCGGCCCGAACGGATCGCTCGGCATTTCGTCGGTCTGGGCGCGCCGATGCTCCACCTGGTCGACCTCGACGGGGCCCAGCGCGGTCAGCCGGCCCACACCGAGGCGCTGCAGCGCATCTCGCAGGCCGTCGCCGTGCCGCTCCAGCTGGCCGGCGGCATCGACGGCCCGGAGCAGATCGAGCTTGCCTTTGCCTGCGGTGCAACGCGCGTCGTGGTGCCCCTGTGGGCGGTGGCCGAGTCGGTCGATACGCTGCGCGCCTGCCTGAGCGTAGCCTCCGATTGGCTGGCGATCGGCCTCGATGCGCGGCCCGAGCGCCTGCGCGAATACCCGTGGCACGGGCCGCCGCCGACCTTCGCGGCACTGGTCGAGATGCTCGCCGGCGAGGGCGTGCGGCGACTGGTCGTTGCCCATTGGTCGTCGGACGATCTGCCGACGATTGCCTCCTTGGCCCGCGACCATGATGTCGAGATCCAGCTCGCCGGCGGCGCTGACCGAGATGGCGGCGATCGAGGCGGTGCGGGCCGCCGGCGTGCACGGCTTGATCCTCGGCGAAGCGCTGTTCAACGGCTCAGTCGACTATTCCGCTGCCGGGCAGATGCTCGGCCCGGTGGGCATCACACAAGGAGTTGCCGCACATGGCTAAACGGCGCCGCGCCACCCCGGCCCGCTCACACCCCAGTCAGACCGGCTCGCGGCCGGGGTTCTCGCGGCGCCAGCTGCCGCCGCCCTCGGCGCGTGGCGTGCCACGCAGCTACCTGGTCGGTGGTGGCCTGGCCGCGCTGGTCGTAGTGCTCGCCGCGGCCTGGTTGCTGGGCTGGCTGCCGGGCAGCGGTCCGTCGCCGTCGCCGTCGCCGTCGGCGCGGCCGACGATTGACGCCAGCCTGCTGCACCCGCCTTTGGCAACGCCGCTGGCCAGTCCGCCTGCAGAACCGGCCGGCGACGGCACGAGGGCGACGATCGAGACCGGTCTTGGCAACATCGTGATCGAGCTCTACACCGAGTCCTCGCCGGTGGCCACGGAGAACTTCATCAACCTTGCCCAGGCCGGCTTCTACGACGGCATCGTCTTCCATCGGATCATCTCCGGCTTCATGATCCAGGGCGGCGACCCAGAAGGCACCGGCGGCGGCGGACCGGGCTACGAGATCCTCGACGACCCGGTCGTCGGCGAGTACCTCCGGGGGACAGTGGCGATGGCCCGTCCGGCCAACTCCGACGGCAGCCTGATCCCCAATTCGCAGGGTTCGCAGTTCTTCATCATGGTCGCCGACGCGCCCCAGCTGGCGGGCGGCGGCTACTCCATCTTCGGCAATGTCATCGACGGCATGGACGTAGTCGACCAGATCGTTGCCGGAGAAAGCAGCGGGCCGCCGCAGGATCGGCGCGGTCGATCCGGTGGTCATGCAGAGGGTGACGATTCAGCGTCCGTGAGCGTGGCCGGGGGTGCCCAAGGGCACGTTTCGGAATATTAACTGTGTACTGCAAATAACCCCTTGAGCCGCCGCCAGGGGTCAGGTAAACTAGCGCCGATGTCGCGTCTGACGCGGCATAGCTGCCCCAGGCGCAAGGTCATGGGTAGGTTGGGTTAGGGTAGCCGGTGCAGCCGGCGTGATAGATGCCCTTGTGGCGTGGCAGGAGCCCAGTGACTTCGGTTGCTGGATCGGCCGGGACAGTGCGGCGACCCCTCTTCGGAGGGGTCGCTTCGTTTGTGCCGGCCGTTTCGGGCGCTGCTAACCTGATCCCAGCGTGCGCCCGTAGCTCAGCGGATAGAGCGTCTGCCTCCGGAGCAGAAGGCCGTGGGTTCGAGTCCCGCCGGGCGCGCCAGCACCACCTTCACCTGCTCGGGTAGCGCCCATGCCAGGCCGTGGCGCTTGGCATCGTCGGTGAGTTCCACCTCGACTACCTCCCTGTCGTTGACGACGATCCGGTCGTAGATGCTCGCGACCAAAGCTGCGCGTTCCCATTCGCCGCCCAGCTCCCAGGACGCCTTGAGGTCGCGCAGGAAGCGGACGATGGCGTCGCCGTCGGAGAGCGACGAGGTGGCGGGCCGTGGGGCTGCGAGCGCGTCGAGCTCGGCGATCAGCCGGGCGTGTTCGGCCAGATAGGCCTCGGTCGTGATCCGACGAGCAGCGTGGTCGGCCGCCTTCCGCTCCAGATCGCGCTCGATCGCGCGCCGCTGCAGCGTCGTGTCCACGGGGATCGGCTCACCAGCGCGTTCGCGCAGGCGCGCCAGCGTCGCGTCGTCGACCTGCAGCTGCGAGACCTGGCTGATGATCGGCAGCTCGAACGTCTCCGACACCCGCGTCACCGCACGCCAGTGGCCACAGCGAGGCTCGTGCCGGTAGCGGCGGTGCTGGATGCCCTGCTTGTTGGTGTGCGTCTCGGCGCGTACGGGACGTCCGCAGGGACACCAGAGGATCTTCGCCAGCAGATGGGCTCGTCTCGGATGGAGGCGGCCCGCGGTCTTCACATGCCGGCGCCGGATTTCCACGACGCGATGCCACAGCTCGTCGCTGACCGGCGGGTCATCACGCCACGGGGCCGGGACCCAGTTCTCACGTGGACTACGGCGCTCCCGGACCGCCCAGCCGTTGTAGATCCGGTTGGTGAGGATGCTACGGACGTGCTGCATCTTGAGGCCGTGCCGATCGCCCAGCTCGGCGTAGGTCACTGTCCCTTCGGCGTACTCCTCGAACAGCCCGACCGCGCGCTGCATCGCGACCGGATCGATCGCGAGTCGTGCCTCCGGCTGCGGCGTGCGGTAGAAGCCGAGGCCAGCCGTCCCAGCCTGGTCGCCGTGGCGCTCGAACTTTGCGCGCAGCGTGCTCTTGACGCGCCGGGAGAGCTTGCGGCTGTACTTCTCGGCGCTAACGGCCTCGTCGATGAAATCCTCCCAGGCGTCCTCGTCTGACGAGACGAAGCGCTCGTCGGCGAAGGCGATCGCGACGCCGCCGCGGTGCAGGATGTCGTGTGCCTCGAGTGCCTGGCGGACGTTGCGGCTGAAGCGGCTGAAGTAGGCCACCACGAGCACGTCGAACTGGCCCTCGGCGGCGGCCGCCATCATCGCCAGGAACTCGGGGCGCGCCTCCGAGCGCTGCCAGCCAGAGTGGTGGTCGGTGAACACGATGCCCGTGTCGACGAGGCCGTGGCGCGTCATGAAGCGCTCGATCTCGGAGTCCTGCTCGGCGGGGCCGTACTTGGTGCCCTGCTCCTCGGTCGACTCGCGCCGATAGCGCGCGGCCCGCAGGCCGGTGAGCTCCTCGAGCGAGCGCGGCAGCACCTTGCGCATCACGCGACGTTCTCCCGCTCGACATCCTCGACCGGCCGCGGCCGATGCTCGCTGCGTTCGCGCTCGTTCTCTGCCGCCGAGCGCGCGAGGGCGAGGAGGGCGGCGCAGAGGCGGCAGTCACGGGGATGGCCGTCGGTGCGCAGCCGGCGGTGGCCCTGCCGCGCGGTCATCGCCAGCCCCCCGCAAAGCACTCTGAGCCGGACGACGCGCATGACCACCCTCTGGCGAGCCTCGCCGACCTCGGCGAGGGCTGGGCACTTTCCCTCACGGGGCGCGAAACATCAAGCGCGTTCATCTGAGCGTTTCCGCGACGCGATCGAGGTCCGACGGCCGCCAGAGGAAGACCTCGACGCCCGGGCAGGCGCCGAGCAGCGCCAGCCAGCGATCCTGGTGGTCGGACGTCCGCCCTCGCTCGGTCTTGAGCTCGGCGAAGAGGAGGCGCGGCGGGCGGCATAGAGCCAAGTCCGGCCAGCCCCGCTCAGACCATTTCGACAGCATCGGGTGGTAGGCGTGCCAGCCGAGGATCTTGGCGAGGTCGAGGACCTGGCGTTGGAAGTCCCGCTCGCTCGTGGCGCGCGTCACGCTGCGGCCTCCCGTCCGCTGCGGCTAGCTACCGTGAACGAGTCCGCCGTACCGTGGGCCGCCGTCCAGGTGGCGAACGAGAGCAGGCCGCGGAAGGCCGACCAGGTGGCCGCGTCGGGCCGGACGGCACGGAACTCCCAGTGGTCGTCGGCGAGGTGGAGGACCGCCATGCCTGTGACCTGGCGGAGCAGCTCGGTGAGGCGCTCGTCGACGACGTCGTCGGCGCCCACGAACTCGGCCATCGTGTAGGCGATCAACTGCAGCGCGTGGTCGGAGTAGACGCCCTTGCCGGTCTTGTGGTCGACGACCCAGATCGAGCCGTCGCGGAAGCGGACGAGAGCGTCGCAGGATCCGGCATAGCCGAGCCCGAGGTGGAAGACCTGGAACTCGGAGCCGAGCACCTCGGCGCCTGAGACAGCCAGCCAGTCGAGGTACTGGCGCAGGCGCGGCGCGACCTCGGGCGGCACCTCGAGCGGCGACTTCCCGGCTGCGGCCGCGTCGTGGACGGCCGTTCCCGAGGTCAGCCGCCCGGTCACGCTCCGCAGTCGCCGCCGTCCGCAGCTCGTGGCGCACGAGCTTCAGCTGCGCCGGGTCGCCGCCGGCGAGGCGCTCGGTCAGGGCCGGCCAGTGGTCGAGGGCGTGACTGATGACCTGATTGATCGTCCACTGGTGCAGCCCGTGAGGCAGCCCGGCCATTCGGCGGATAGACGTCACAGACGGCAGGTCGCGACCTTGCCAGCGGTACATCCGGAGGCCCGACTCGGGGTCGGTCCAGGCATTGCGCGGGCCAGGCGACACGGTGATCACTGGCGCGGTCATGCCGCGCCTCCGGGATGGCAGGCGACGCAGACCCAACCGGCGCGGGTGTTCCGGTGGTGGTCTTGGTGGGCCTGGTAGTCGGTACAGGCGAGTGCCCACACGGCGGTGCCAGACGATGCGACCTCGCCGGTCTCGGTGTCGACTACCCGCTCGTTCTGCGCACTTCTGCCCACCTTTGTCCCAGCTTCTTCCCGACTTCGTCCCACGCCCGCCACGCTGTTTGTCCCATTCGTCCCCCGATTTGGGGTGTTGGGGTTGGTGCGCACGTCTGGGACATGGGAGAAACGGGACGAAGTCCCCGCGGTGCCCGCGAGGCGCAGCTCGTCGCGCGGTCGGCCGCGCGTTTCGTGGACGGTCACCACGTTCGCGTAGCCGAGCCGGACCAGCTCATCGATCGCGTCCTGCCGACGCAGCGTGTCGCGCACGATCCGCTCCGCCTGGCGCCGAGACAGGCATCCCGACTTCTGGAGATGACGCAGCAACAAGTCGGCGTCGCGGTTACCGACCGTCCCGCCGAACACCCAGTCCAGACCTGATCGGGCGTACTCGGTGAGCGCCACCGCCCGGGCGAGGTGGTCATCGCCGACCTCCGTCGCCCGCTCGGCCAAGGCGTGGATGAGCGCGATCCGGAAGGCGATGACGGGCAGGCGCTTGGTGAGGTCGCGGGCCGTGCCGGTGGCGACCGTGGGCAGGAACTCGGCGTAGTCCGACAGCGTGACCGTCACGTCGGGGTGGACGCCCAGCACCGGCCGCCGATCCATCGCCCAGCGGCGCGCAGCGGCAAGGGCGTCGCGGTGCTCGTCGGGAAACCGCGGCGCGGACCCGTCGGGCACGGTGGCCCGCTTGGCCACGGGCAGGTACAGCCAGCGGTTCGCCGAGCCGGACTGGAGCGCGTCGGGCTCCAGGCGCCGGCGGAGCTCGACCGGCGTGATGGCGATGAGCGCCGGCAGCCAGTACGGCGGCGTCACCGTCACCGACCCGGCGCTCTTGCCGGTTTGACAGCGGACCACCGTCGAAGGCGGCGCGCATCTTGGGGTCGAGCGTCGAGCCTTCCCGCCCGCGCGACGCCAGCAGCGACGCGTACTCCTCCTCGAACACCAGCCCGACCGTCGGCTCGTAGGGGAACGTGGTCTGCTTGTAGGCGAGCGTCGTGATCAGCCCCTCGCCGCTGTTGAGTCCGTCGAGGAGGACGCGGTTGACGTAGACCGGTTCGAGCGCTTCGGCCATCGCATCGTGGGCGCGCCACATCGCGGTGCCCTTGCGGCCGACCGACGAATCGCCGACGAGGGCGATGAAGGGGCTGCTCGTCTGGAGCCGGTATTGGTACGCAGATCCCGGCACGAGTGCGCCGGCGAAGGCCAACACCGAGCCCAAGAGTCCGACCAACGACGCGTCAGTGCCGGGCGCCAGCGACAGGGCGCATTCGCCCAGGAGGCCCTCGAAGGCGATCGCCTCGGGCCGCTGCCGGGAACTCGCCCGCGGCGGCTGGAAGGAGCATCCCGGGCTCATCGTCGCTGACGCGCCGGACTGCGCCTGTGTCGGGATCCTCTTCGACCGGGTCGGGCCCGAACCGCTCGAGCACGGCGCCGATCGCGCGGCGAACCGCGTCCTCGCTCTTCGGCTCGGCGAGCTTCTGGTTCTCGGTCCAGATGGCGGCGAACAGGACGTCCGGATCGCGTACTACGCCGGCGTAGTGGCGGGCGGTGTCGCGCAGCCAGTCGTGGCGACCGCCAACGTGGATCTCCTCGGGCGTCGGGCGACCGCCACCTGCAGCCTGGGCCTTGCCTGGTCGTCCAGCACCGCCTGCGCCCAGGCATCGGGCAGTAGGGCGATGTCGGCGACGCCAGCGGGCGTATAGACCGCGCCCGACGAATGGACCGAGCGAGGGCCGATGACGTAGCCCGCCTGGCGCCCCGAGCCCCAGCGGGTCACGAAGCCGAACATCCGGTGGAGCGGACGAGGGCAGCGCCTCGGGCCAGCGCAGGAAGACGTGCTGGCCGTGCGCGGTGTCGGTGCGCAGGGTTGGCGGCAGCTCCCCGAGGCGCTGCTCGAGCACGGCGAGCCGGGCGACGTCCTCGCCGTCGACGTCCCAGGCGAACACGCCCTCCGGGCAGACGAGGCCGTAGTTCGGCTGCGAGCCAGCCGAGAGCAGCGTCCGGATGCGGGCGGGGTCGCGGGTCGCGTCGGCGAAGCCGTGCGCTGTCACCGGGTGCTTGCCCGGGCTGCCGCATGCTGATCCCGCCGGGCAGCGGCAGGTCCCATCCTCGCGGGCGCTCCAGCAGCTGAAGACCCCGAAGCCACGCTCGGCGAACCACAGCGCCGCGCGGATGCGGTCCTCGGCCGTGGGCGGGGCGGGCAAGGCCATGGCGGACATTGCCGCTGCCGTTACTCGGTCTGGCTGGCGATCAGAAGGGCACGTCGCCGGACTGCTGCGCCTGCGCTTGCGCAAGGCGGGCGCGCAGCGAGCCGGGAGTCGAGGTGCGCTGTCGACGCCGGCGTACGGGCGTGGCCACGGGCTGGACGGGCACGGCGGCCGACGCTGCGTCTGCAAGGCCGTCGGCAGCGCGCTGACGTTCTCGACCTTGAGCCAGCCGTCCTCGTCGCGCCGGATGGTCACGAGCGCCTGGCGGCCGACGAGGTCGGATGCCTCGAACGCCTGGCCGACCGCCGGCGACCGTGCCACCGAGGAGGGCGGTGAGGTAGCCATACATCTTCGACTTCGGGCCCGATGCGACCGACGTCGATGCCCACACCAGGCAGGCGTCGTCGGGCGCGCCCTCGATGGCGAACACCCAGTCCAAGAGGCTGAACTCCTCGCCGGTCCGCGAATTCGTCGCCGGGCGCGGTCCCTCGATGGCGACGAGCGTCGCCTGGTAGGCGCCGTCGGGACCGCCGAACGCGCCCTCGCGCTTGCCTTGACTGACGGTGATGAGTGCCACGATGCTCTTCCCTTTCCCTGATCTTCGCTGCGGTCCTATGCGGCCGTCGGCCGGTCTCGATGCCGCCGTCCGGCGCTTCGATGGGAGATGGCGGCGCGCAGTCGCGCCGCCGCCTGGAACCACGCCTCGCCGCGCGTCTGCAGGAGCAAACGGCGGGCGAGCTCGGTGGAGTGCCTGTCGGCCTGCGCGAACCAGCGCTGGCCCTCGGCCTCGAATGCGGCGGCGAGCGCCCCAAGGCCCACGTCACCGTCCTGCCGCCGCCCGCCTGATCGGCGTCGATGAGCAGCACCGCGGCGTGGTCCTGCGGGCGCCGGTGTGCGTCCCGGGCCAGGCGGTCGAGCTCGTCGCCGTCCGTCTCCGGGATCACGACGTTGAGCGGTCGCATCCACGTGCGCGATCCATGCCCGCAGCATCGAGGCGCGACACGTCGGGTAATAGCGCAGGCGCGACAGCGCGAAGAAATGCGCGAAAGGCGCAGGTTATTCGGGCGGCCAGGGCAGGCGGTACTCGCGGAGGTGCTGCTGGAGGGTCCGCTTGGCGATGGGCGGGCTCGAGGTTCGACGGCCAGCTCGGCCTGGCGTGGGCGGCCGGCCGTAGCGCCTACGCAGCGAGCGATAGGCGTCCACGATCTGTTCGCGGCTGGTCAGAGCGGCTGCCCTTCGGCCGGCCGCGGCCGACCAGACCGCGGCGATGGCTTGACGGTCCGGCGTTGTCCAGCTGAGCGCCTCGCGCTCTTCCACGGTTGGCTCATGCGGCCGAGAAGAGGTTGTGCAGGTCGAGCCACTCGATGCTCGAGGTGATGCGGTCCACGTAGTCGCGGAACTCGTCGAGATCGGGCTGGCGGCCCTGGCAGTCCACGAAGTGCTCGTAGAGGCCCCGGACGATGGATGTGGTCCAGGTCCGGGCGCTCAGCCTCGAGGCAGCCGATGTCGGCGCGCATGAGCAGCGCATCGAGCTTCAGCACGGCAGATGCCCCAACAGAGAACGACGTCCCCGCTTACCTCGGGCCCCGGGGACCTGGGCCGGCCGTCGCGGGCCACTCCCGTCGAGCGGTCCAGCATCGCAAATAGAACATGGGTTCTAGAAGTGAGTTGTCCACGAAGTTCGTCCACAGAATTCGTAGCGCCTGGGGATGACTGCGGGAACCACGACAATCCCCGTGAAGGATGATGTCGGCGTATCGCCGTCAGTCTCGCCGAGCGGCTCGGGTTGTCCCCAATGGACCGGGCTCAATGCCGCCGTTCCGGTCAGTCGGTAGAGCGTCAGGAGTTGATACTTGGAGCGTGGAACGCTACAGGCTTCGCTGCCGCCTATTCTGGGTGGACGTCCGGGCGCGTCGGTTCGGTAACCGGTGGCTCGCTTCAGCGGACACCCCCGACGGCCCGACACTCGCCGTGGGTTTCACCCGGCTGGAAGCCATTCACGACGCACTGGATCAGTTCGATGCTGTCCGCGCCGAACTGTTGAGGGACGTTCCCTTGGGCTCGAGCGGCGCCGCAGACGGGCGAAGACGAGAGTGAGCGGCGCGGATGTCGGTGTCGCGCGCGCGCGCTGCCTCCCGTCGAGCGCCCCCAGCTTGCCAAATAGAGCAGACGTCCTCCAAGGGCTGCGGTCCACAACCTATCCGCGAGATTCGGGCCTCCCGCAGGAGGCTGCGACAGGTAGGCCGGCATCGATCGGCCCGAGGAGCGACTGTTGACCGACTGGCAGTTCTACCCCCCGACCAAGCCCATACCCCACCACCTGCGGGATGTGGTCACCGCCTTCGACGACGCCACCGGAGACATCGGCTCGAAGATCAACAAGCTGAACAGCAACCAGGTCCTCGCCAAGGTCGCGGAGCCCCTCGCGAAGCTGGGCTACCTGGTCGAGACGGGAGCAACGAGGGACAAGAAGGTGTGGATCCCCGTGTTGTTCGGGAGGAAGGGCCGCGCCACTAAGTCTTTCGAGGTGGACGCCTATTTGGCGGACGAGAGAACGGTCATCGAGGTCGAGGCTGGTCGAGCGTTCGCCGAACCACCAGTTCCTCAAAGACCTGTTCGAGGCCTGCGTCATGCCAGAGGTGGATTACCTCGTGATCGCCGTGCGGAGCGAGTACCGCAATTCGAGGGACTTCGAGAAGGTCTGCGCCTTCATCAATTCCCTCTACGCCAGCGATCGGATGGTGCTTCCACTCCAGGGGTTACTCGTGATCGGCTACTAGCGGTTGCGTCATCAGTGCTCCGAGCAAGATCTAGATGACTGACGCAGCGGACGCGGGTACGTCCACCACCCTCGACCCCGGCACGTGCGAGATCAGGGTGGTCGGAGGCCGGGTTGTGCTCGCGACCCATGGCGACATCGTGCCGCTCGCAGCGGCTGAGATTGTCGCCGCACTACAGGGCGCAGGCGAGGTCCAAGGCCTCCGCTTGGCACGCTCACCGGCGAAGAGTTGTCCGGGGACCGTTTTTCGCCCGACGGCGGTCCCGGCCTGTGTCCGGCTGGAAACGGTAGACGGTGCTCTTGCGGTGAGCCCCGTCCTCCGACTCGGTGAGCTCACGATGAGTTTCCAGATGGTAGACGACCATGGATTGATCGGTCGCGAGTGGCATCCGATTGAGGTGGAGTCGCTTGGTCGCCTTCGGACGCTGATGATGCAGGGGCGACCCGCCGGATTCACGGGACCTGTGTCGGTCGAGCGGGTCTACGCGGTCATGGGTCTGGACCTCGTCGAAGACCGCCTCAGCGATGCTGACGTGTGGAGCCTCGGTCCGGACGTCACGCCACCCCCACCGCTCGACACGACCCTCCGGCGAGTTCCAACTTACCGGCTTCCGATGGCTCTTCGCCCGCGCCGAATCGGCGAGCTGGCTCGATTCTCGCGGATGGGATGGGGTCCGGCAAGACGATCCAGACGATCGCGCTGCTCGCAGCGCGGAGAGCCCTCGGTCGTCCCGCCTCGCTCGTCGCTGTTCCCACGACCCTACTCGAGAACTGGAAGCGCGAGGTGATGCGCTTCGCGCCGGACCTCCGCTTCTACATGCATCACGGCCCTCTCGGGCCGGGAGCCCGAAGCGATCAGGACGCCGACCTCGACCTCGTCGTCACCAGCCACGAGACGCGCCGCCCGCGACAGCGGCCTGCTGGGGTCACTCGAGTGGGATCTCCTCGTCGTTGATGAGGCCCAGCGGATCCGGAACCCCGACGGTTACGTCCGATCGGAGCTGCGGCGCATCAGACGCACCTCCTCTCTCCTCCTCACGGGCACGCCGCTCGAGAACCATCCGATGGACCTCTGGTCGCTCACGGACTTCGTCGAACCGGGCTACCTCGGGACTCGTCCGGCCTTCGAGCAGGGTCTAGCCACTTCTCCATCCGACCTGCGCGCAGCGGTGCGGCCCCTGTTGTTGCGCCGACCTCCCGAGATTGTTGCTGCCGACATGCCGGACCTCTTGGCACAGGACGTCCACCTCGCGATGTACGAAGAGGAGGCGGCTGCCTACGACCGCATAATCGACGACGCGACTCCCGGTTCCGTTCTGGCGGTGATCAGCCGGCTTCGCTCGTTCGTGGCCTGGCCTACCGTGGCGGGGCCGGGGAGCGCATCCATACCGTGCGCCAAGTTCGACCGGATCCTCCAGATGCTCGAGGAGTCCGTCTCGGCGGAGGAGAAGATCGTAGTGTTCAGCTGGTACCGCCGGCCTGCGGCGGAAATCGTGGCCGCAGTGGGTACCCGTCTCGGTGCCGCCGCGTTCGCCATCGACGGTCAGACGCCCGTGGGCCGGCGGCAGCCGATCCTCGACGACTTCGGTGCGGTGCCAGGAGCAGCTGTCCTCGTCCTCAATACGCGGGCCGCCGGCGTCGGCCTCAATGTCCAGGCTGCGTCGCGGGTCATCCACTACACGCTCGAGTGGAACCCCGCAGCCGAAGATCAGGCGACAGCACGCGTCTACCGGTCCGGGCAGACCAAGACAGTTGTCCGCCACCGACTGATTTACGACGGGTCGATAGACGAGGTTATGGTCGACACAATGGACCGTAAGCGTGCCCTGTTCGAGCAGGCTGTTCCCGAGGGTGATCTTGCCCAAGGTGAGCTTTCGCGGCTCCTCGCCGAAATCGTTGCGAAGCGTCCTGCCCGGCACTCAGAACCAATTCAGTAGACACAATCCAGAGCAAGGGGACAGCCATCGTGCAGCAAGACATCGAGTCGGAAATCCTGATCCCTGACGCCGCGCGCACTATCGAGGGGCTTCGGGATACGGGCTACTCCTTCAACACGGCCGTCGCTGACGTGATTGACAACTCCATAGCGGCCGGCGCGACCCGGATCGACGTTGCACTGGCCCAGTTGCCGGGCGCCGAAGTCGAGATCGTCGTAGCCGACAACGGCAAGGGCATGGATATGCCGACACTCAGGGATGCAATGCGCCTCGGTTCGCCGCCGCGTCACGACCCTTACAGCCTCGGCAAGTTCGGCCTTGGCCTGAAAACAGCATCGTTCTCCATGGCGCGCCAGCTCGACGTAGTCACGCGAACCGCCGAGAATCTTGATGCCCTCGGCGCGCGCTGGGACCTCGACTTCGTCCAGCAGACGGATGAGTGGCGCGTACGCTACCCCGAGCCGTCGGACTTCGACATCGGCCTGATCGATGCCGTCGCCCCGGATGCGGCCGGCACGGCGGTGATCTGGCGGAAGGTGGACCGTCTCTTCGACCGTGAGTACCAGAACCCTGCTGGCGGGTGGGCAAAGCGGGCGTTCGATGCTGTCGAGAAGGACCTGCGGTGGCACCTAGCGCTCACCTACAGCCGTTTCCTCTCGCGCGAAGACGAGAAGAAGATCGCCATGTCGGTCAACGACCTGCCGCTCAAGCCCTGGGATCCCTTCGGTACGGGCCTCCCCGGGCTCGAGCAGCTCATCGACATGCCCTTCGACGTCCAGATCGACGGCCAGACAGCCGAGATGACCGTCAAGGGGTACCTCCTTCCGCACAAGAGCACTCTTACGGAGGAGCAACAGGCCATCGAGAACATCACGAATGACCTGCAGGGTTTCTACGTCTATCGCCACGATCGGCTCCTCGCCTACGGGACGTGGCTCGGACTCTTCAGCCTCGAGCCCCACTACAGCTACCTCCGTGTCGATTTGAGTTTCGATCACCAGCTCGACGACGCATTGAAGCTCGACATAAAGAAATCGCGGATTGAGTTCCGCCACGAGATCGCGAACGAACTGCGCCAGGCGCTGTCGGGACCCCGCGCCCAGGCGCGGCTGCACTACGACCAGAAGCAACGCAAAGCGATTACGGCCCTATCCGGAAACGCGCATGAGCGGTCTAACAAGGCCCTATCGAAGGACGGGCTGTCCGGGGCGCAGACCACCCAGCAGGATCCGACCCACGTGCTCGTCCAGAACCAGCAGGGCAAGGTCGTCATTACGGTCAAGACCACCCAAGATGAGGAGCGGCCCATCGTCCCGGTGGCCTCGCTCGACGATGGCGTCCTGTGGGAGACGGCGTACAGTCAGAATCAGCGCTCGATTCACATCAACACCGGTCATCCGTTCTACCAGCGGGCCTACTACCCGCTCCGCGACTTCCCCCTCGCTCATCAAGCGCTCGACTTCTTCCTCTGGGCTCTCGTCGAGGCACAGCTCGAGGCGGTCAGCGAGCGCGAACAGGAGCACATGAACGGCGTCCGGCTCGTTGTGTCCCGTATCCTTCGCCGGCTCGCCCTTAGCGATCTGCCAGAGCCCGACGTCGACGACGCGGCTGCGGCTGACCAGGTCGAGGATCGCGACGCCATGGCCGGACCTCCGATACCCGGGTCATGAGCGTCCAGGATCTCGTCCTCGCGCTGTCGGCGGCGACCGGCGTACCTCATGGCGGAGAGGATCTGGGGCCTGGGATCTCCCAGATCACCCCGATTGGCTTCCAGCCCGGCGAGGCCTCCTACTTCATCCGCATCGAGCATGTCGCTCTACGGAACTCGGTCACGGTAGAGGCCGCGCCGTTCTCCGGACGCCTCCTCGCCTCCGTGGTCGAGCGCCTCGAGCAGGAGCCCGAGATCGGCGACGAGTTGGGGGCCGAGATCGCGGCTCTTGGATGGCAGATGAGGAGAACACCTGTAGCTGAGAGACCGGTCCTTTTCGACGCGCGCGAGGACAACGCGGTCGTCGGCGAATCGGAGGAGACGCGACACGCTCGGCTCGCCGATGTCTGTGTCCGCTTGACACGGTTTATGCTCGGTTCCTTGGCGGTCACACAGGTCCCCGCTCACACCCGCGCTGCGAGGCGGCGGGACGAGACGACCGCACAGAATGTGAGCTGGGAGTACGACCCTGCCGAGCGGGACCGGTCGACAGCTACTCACCGGCACCTCGAGAACTGGCTGATCGACCGGCTCGAGCAGGAGGGCATTCGACCGCTCGATCCCGACGGGGACGTGGAGTTCGACCTCGCGTGGTTGGAGCGCGACGGCAGCCTGTCCGTGTGCGAGGTGAAATCGACATCCGGTCACGAGGACAGGCAGATCCGCCTGGGACTCGGGCAGGTCCTACATTACGCCGCCCGACTTCGAACTGGTTGGCAACGTGCTATCAACCCTGTGCTCTTCCTCGAGACTGATCCCGTGGATCCCGTGTGGCTTCCGCTGGGCGAGGAGCACGGCGTGGTGATCGCCTGCCCGGACTCCTGGGACAGCATTCGGGCGACGATCCCCGAGGCGGCGGACGGCGCGGAGGCGGCGAGATGAGTCGGGTCGAGACCGGACCGGGTACTCAAGGTGCTATCGCCGAACGATGTTGGGGACACGCGCTCTCATCAAGCTGGATGGCTAGTCCCAAAGACGGTGGTTGACTTCTTCCCGCCCCTCGACCCATCGAGGCTCAACCCGGACATGTGGCTGCTCGCCGTCGGACCGGGCGGGCAGCACTGGTCATGGCGATTCATCTACTACAACAAGCGTCTCCACGGATTAGGAACCCGGAATGAGTACCGGCTCACTCACGTCCTCGACGCCATGAGGGACCTCGGGGCAATGTCAGGCGACATCGTCGAGTTCACGCGAGCTGCCGACGAGATTCGCATCCGCATTCTGAGCCAGAGTGGCGCGCCGGCAGCAGCGGAGCGGCACGTGATCGACCTCACCGGCCCAGCGCGGTGGTTTGTCGGAGATCTGCCGGTCCGCTAAGGGGCAGGATTCTTGACCCTTTCTGCGTACCGTCGTGTCGCGTTCGTGATGCGGGGCTCGCCGAGCGCGGCAGTCGCGGCATCGAAACCCCACGAGCACGACGCAATTTCCCCGGCGGTGAGCGGACCCAAGCCGTGATGCGTGGCGACCGCTATTCCCCCGCTGGTTCGGGGGTCCGGATGACGTCGGCCAAGCGCTGAAGCTGTTCGGGGGTGATCTCGCACTCCCATACCACCATCACCTTCCAGCCAGCACTCTGAAGCTTGATCTCGTTGGCTGCGTCGCGGGCAGCGTTGCGGTTGAGTTTGGCCTCCCAAAACTCCCAGCGGGACTTCGGGCTGTAGGCGAAACGGCAGCCCGGGTGACGGTGCCAGAAGCATCCGTGTACGAACACAACCGCTCGGTATCGCGGCAGCACCACGTCAGGTCGTCCCGGCAGGTCCCGGGCATGAAGCCGGTATCGGAGACCAACTGCATGAAGAGACCGACGCACGGTCATCTCGGGCATCGTGTCCCGCCCGTGAATGGCCGACATCATCCGACTTCGCGTTGCCGGATCGACGGTGTCGGGCATACGGTGGCTAGGTGCGCGCTGGGTCGATCAACTACGTCAGGGCACGGAGGATCGTTTGCATAAGCGCCCCGCCAGAGCCGTATCGTTGGCGGAACGACGCTTCGCCGAACGATCCCGCACCTTCGCCGGTGGGGTCATCGAGCCACTCCGGAAAACCCTCGATCTTATCCAAGGGCAAGCTCGACTGGCTGGAGCTCCTCTGTTCTCGCATTGTCGCGCGACGAGCCAGGCCGATGCAGGGTCTTTGTTCGACTGCGGGGCACAGGCAGGATGCGCTGCTGCACCAGCTGATCGACGAGATACGAGATGACGGGCACGACGACCGAGTTGCCGAACTGCCGGTACGCCTGAGTGTCGGACACCGGGATCTTGAAGTCCTTGCGGGTAGCCCATCAGCCGCGCGCACTCCTCGTGGCGTCAGACGCCGTGGCGTCGGCCCGCCCGTTGCGATGAGGATTTCGGAGCCATCCTTGTGGTACCGGGCACTGAGCGTCCGGGCAGTCCCTGTCCGGTCGAACAGCGCGTAGCCGAAGCCGTTGCCAGCCATACGGTGCTTTTCCGCGTAGTCCTGCAGGTAGCGCCACAGATGTTCGGAGAGCGTGTACTTCGCGACGGGACTTGTCCCGGCTCGAGGACCGTGTCGAGCGTCGGCCACGGCTTCGCGGGCCGCTCCGTCGGGAACACGAACCGCTGCTCGCCGTAGACGTGCCGATGGAGGCAGACCATGAACGTCCGCTCGCGATGCTGCGGGACCCACGGCTGAGCGTCGATGACTGTCGTACTCGAAGTTGTAGCCGCGGTCCTCGAGCGTGTTCCGGATGACCGCGAAGGTGCGCCCCTGGTCGTGCCTCGTCAGGTGCTTGACGTTCTCGAGGAACAGGACGGGCGGGGGCGCTGGAGCCTGGTCGATGAGCCGGACGATCTCGAAGAAGAGGTTCCCGCTCTTCTTGTCCTCGAACCCATGTTCGCGCCCGAGGCTGAGCTTCTTCGACACCCCGGCGAGGCTGAACGGCTGGCACGGGAAGCCGGCGGCGAGGACGTCGTACCTGCGGAAGGTCGGTGACCTCCACGTCGTAGATGTCGCGCGTCGGCTCCTGGTCGTCGATCGCCGTCCGGTCGCACCTGACCGAAGTTCGCGCCGTAGGTCTGCACCGCGAACCTGTCGTGCTCGACCGTGTAGACGCACCGGCCGCCGGCGTGCTCGAGGCCCATGCGGATGCCCCCGATGCCAGCGAACAGATCGATGAAGCGGAATGCCGGCTCGGGCTCCGGCAGGGCGAGCTCCTGAAACAGCGGTTCGATCGGGAAGGCGACTAGGGGTCTGATGGTGCTCCCTCTCAGCGTCGCTAGTCAGTCTACCGGCGAGGCGGCCAGACGGGAGCAGCGTCCTGCCAAGTAGCGTTGCGTCATTCAATCCACACGATCACGGGCGGGACGGCGCCGGCCGAAGCAACGATCAGGACGCGCAAGGGCTGTTGGCTCACGCGAGCGAGAGCGTCCGTGGGCACGGCCAGGACGCGCACTGGCTGCTGAGTGACACGCGCATCGGCGTCGGTCGGTACGACGAGGACACGGGCCGGCTGCTGGGTGACACGCGCATCGGCGTCGGTCGGTACGACGAGGACACGGGCCGGCTGCTGGGTGACGCGGCCAGCCATCAGGCGGTCAGCTTGACGCCGAACTGTGCGCCGTCGACGGCCGCGACGGTCCAGGCGCCGCCGGCAGGGTTTGTCTCCCAGACCTGCTGGTAGTCGACGTAGGTGCTGGTCAGGGCCAGGTCGGCCGCACCGG
Organism: uncultured Chloroflexia bacterium; assembly: GCA_963704145.1. Lineage (GTDB taxonomy): Bacteria > Chloroflexota > Limnocylindria > Limnocylindrales > CSP1-4 > JALYGJ01. The sequence goes on along the minus strand of CAVPHB010000005.1, from coordinate 7,940 downwards.
GATAGTCCGTCCCGCCCACTCGGACGACCTCGCGGATTGAGCGCGTGCCGGCGTCGTCCTTGCACGCCACCGATGTCGGCGCGACGCCGAGCACCGTGCCCGTCAGGCCGAGCGCGGGATAGGTGAAGGTGTCGATATCGTTGGGCGTCGCGCTGCTGATGTAGTCGGTGTCGCCGTTCGGCGTGGCCTCGTCCACGCACTGGTAGTCCGCGCCAGCGGAGGCCGCCCAGGCCACGGCCGCCCCGTCGCCCGTGGGCAGCGCGGTCACCACGCGGGCAATGCCCTTCTGTGACCCGCCGCTGCCGATGTAGCAGGCGAAGTCGTCGAACGACTGAGTCGGCGAGTTGTTGGCGTTGTGGCCCAGGCTTGTCTTGTCGGGCGTCCCGGCCGTGCCGCCGTTGCGGGTGTCGTAGTTGTGCGTCCCGCCGTCCGTGCAGGCGAGCACACCGTTGATCCAAACGTCGTACTGGCCCAGCGTGTCGTGCACGCGGGCCATGATCTCGACGTGGTACCACGTGCCCGACACGATGCCCAGGTTGCTGCTGGTCGGCGTCACGCCCACAGTGGCGCCGGCCCGCGAGAGAGTGAACGTGCCGTTGCCGTTGTAGGCCAGGCGCAAATGTTCGGTGGCGCCCTCCATAGCGCGCCACAGCACCACGGCGGTCAGGGCGTCACCGGGGCGCCAGGCGAACAGCTCGTGGATGTAGGCATCGGGGTTGTGATTACGCTCGAGCCTGGACGCCCAGTTGCCACCTCCCGGGTCGCACTTGATGGCCGAGCCAGCCACGTTGCCAGCCACGACGCTGAACACGCCGCCCGTCGCCAACACCCAACCACCGGGCGTGAAGTTGGCCAACGTGCCGTAATCGTCGAAGCCATCCACGAATTGGAGCGTCTCGGCCATCTCTAGCTCCTCGTGTAGTTCAGGCTGAGTACCGACCTTGTCAGGCCGCTGGTCGAGTCGACGTTGATGCGCACGACATCGCCCGCCGCGAACGCGGTCGTCCAGCCGGTGCAGGCGCCTGCGGCCTTGACCGCGCCGCTGGTGGTGGGCTTGTCAGATGCGGAGATCCTGTCGGCCACGGTCGGCGGGAAATTGGCGTAGGTGTCCCGCCAGAGGTCGTAGACGATCGAGCCGGCCGAGTCGTTGAAGATGCGCCACGCCGTCCAGACGCCGGCGAAGGGCAACTCGATGTCGCAGATCACGCCGAGCGGCGGCGCGGTCACGATGACCTCCACGGCACCGTTGCGCACCGGGATGTCGGCCGCGGTCTTGACCCGCACCACGCCAAGGCCCTCGTCAGTCAGATCGCCGTTGCCCACCTTGAGCGTGATGACCGAGGGCACTGACGGGCTGCCATCAGCCTCGGCCACGGTCAGCCGCACGCCGGTCGCCGTCTGCGGGTCGATCATCAAGAGGCGCGCCAATCCGGCCGCGCCAGTCGTCTCGGCCCATATGCCGACAGCGTCGCTCGCGCTGGTGCTGTCGGCGAGGCTGCCCGGCGTGCTGCTGCGGATCGCGTAGTGGCCGCGCGTGACCGCGCTCGAGGCGAGGGCGCGGCAGTCGCCGAGCACCATCACCGCCGCAACGGAGCCCGCGGCCGCATCCGCCTCGACCACGCCGTCGCCGGCGAAGTAGCCGACGACGATGCCGATGATGCCGGCGGTCGCGGTCGATGCCAGCCCCAGTTGGGGGGTGATATGCGGGAAGCGGACGTACACCGCCGACCCGAGCGGGACGGCACTTCCCGACGCCTGCACCTGCAGCGCGAGCACGGTCGCGCGGCCCCAGCCGTAGCGGTTGCCGGTGCCGCCGCTCGCGAGGGCCAGCACGTTCTTGACCTGCCTGACCAGGTCGACATAGAAGCCCATCAGACGACCGCGCCATAGCGGAAGCGGACATCCGACTCGGCCGGCGGCGGCTCGCTGAACGTGACGGTCCTGGCCGTGCCGTCGTAGGTGTAATCGTCGAGACTCAGGATGACCGCGCCGATGCGCGCCTCGGGCACTCCGCTGCCGTCCCAGCCGATCAGCTCGAAGGTGCTGTTGGCGCCGTCGACGTCGCCGATGCCCGACACCCACGGCGTGCGGCCCGAAGTGACGATGCCGATGGCATGGCCGGTGATGCCGTACACCTGCGCTTGTCCGCTGTTGCCGTCGCCGGTCTTGTACGGGCCGTGGCAGCCGCTGCCCGCACCGCCGCCCAGGTCCTGCTCGCAGTAGAAGGCGCCCACCGCGTGCCATGCCGGCGCGCGGACCAGGTAGTTGGTGACGCCCGCGCGCAGCATCGAGCGCGGCACGACCACAGTCCCGTCCGCATCGAGCGGCAGGGTGGCCAGGGCTACGAAGTCGCCCAGCTCTGTCGGTGCGCCGAAGGCCACACCTACGATCTGGTAGTCAGCCACGCCGTCGATCGGAATGGCCGCCGGCAGGGTCCACTCGATGCCGGTCCACGACGTCGTCGATCGGGTCAGGCAGCGTGTACTCATACCACGCCTCGGACTCCGCCACGCCCGGTCCCCAGCCGCCGCAGCCAATCCCGCAGCCTGCATAGGGCCAGGTGGTGTTGTCGCTGATGGTGGACATGACGTGGTAATAGCCGTCGGGTCCCGTAGCTGAAGGGCGACACGCCCGATGTACGTACCCGTGTCGGCCTCCTTCTGCGTCGGAGCGGAGAGGCTGGCCACCGAACCGATCGTGGCGTCGGCGAGAGTGGCTCGCGCTCGCTTGCGGGTGTTGCGGTTGGTCACGTCGCGGTGGCTGCCGCGCCGCTTGCGGCGATCGCGGAAGCGGACCTCGCAGCGCAGGTAGGCCTCGCCGTCGGCGTCGTGGGGATCGACCGCGGTGATGTCCGCGGAGACGACCACGACGTCGTGTCGAGCGACCAGAGGCGTTGGCGAGCGCGACTTCATGCCACCCCGCAGACCCGGCTCCCAGCAGACGAGCGAGCCGTCGACCGACCGGCGCCGCCTGCTCCGCGAGCGCCCGGTCGCCCGCACTGGTCGCGCTGCGTCGCGGTCTTGAGGTCCCGTCGTTGACCGCCCGCTCCTGGCGGCCGTAGGTGGCGATCGCCGCCGAGTCCGTCACCCACGACTGGTCGGACTCGCCCTGGACGTAGACCGCGGTGGCGAGGTCGGTCGATGTCCCGGCGCGCGGTACTCGGTGTACGGGAACGAGCGAGACGTGATCGGGCTCGGTGTCGTCGAGCGCGAAGGGTGCCGACGACGACCTCGTCGCGGGCGAGGTGGAGGTCCGCGTCGAAGTCGAGGTACGTAGATGGCAGCGGGCCTCGTCGGCGACCTGGTCGAGCGCCTCCCGGACGGTCATGCCGTCGTAGGTCGCGGCATCGAGCGTCATCGACGGGCGGGTCGACGCCGGCCGTCGTGATGGCGATAGTTCAGGAACGAGAGGATCCAGGCCACGCGGTCGGCCACGGACTCCGCGGCGCGCTCGGCGGGTGGTCGATGACCGAGTCGTCGAGCTTGGCCGTGAAGTCCTGCGCCTCGAGGCCGTACGACCCGTGGGCCGACCTCGGAGCAGCTGCGATCTCCTCACGGTCTTCAGATGCCCCGCGAAGATGCGCGTCCCGGCGAACGTCACCCACACCTGGTCCTCGACTCGAACACCAGCGACGCGTCCCGGTCGACGACCGAGCAGGAGAACGTGGCGAGGTCCTCGGGGTGGGCCTCGGAGATGAGCACCGAGTCGAGCGTCGGCCAGAAGTCGAAGCCCCGGGTCTGGTTGCGGAAGCGCCAGGCGCCGCGGGACGGGTAGGTCACGAGGGCGACCCCACCAGGCGCCGATCGCGCCGGCGCAGGTGCCGACGGCGCTCCATCCGCCGCTCGAGCTCGTCGAGCCCCGCGTCGTTGGCGATGAGCGTGCCGACGTGGATGTGGACGTCGCCGCCACGCCCGCCGCCACCGACGGCGCCCACGGCGGCCCACGTGGCGCGGTCCGGCCGTCGGTGGTCCATCCACGCGGGCTCGCCCGGGTGCGGCGTCAGGGCGGCCCCAGGCGCGATCCCATGCGCTCGACGTCGCCGACCTGCGCTCCATGGGCCGCAGCCACTCGCCGACCATGTGCGGGCCCCAGGAGCGGATCGTGGACAGTGGCCCGGTCCGGGGCGGGTGGCTGAAGCCGATCATCCGGTGGGTGGCCCGGGCCATATGACTGCGGCCGCCGTCTGCGCCTCCTGCGCCGTGCGCAGGAGAGCCCCGACGCGAACAGGCTGCCGGCATGCGACCCCGAGCTGGTAGGCGTTCAGGCGACGTGAGCGGCGGTGACGACGGCCGCCTTCACGTCCGCGGCGGCGGAGCGGGTGTCGCCGACCGCTGCGCGGACTGAGCGCGTCGGGCATCGCCGTGGCCGTCGCGGCTGCGGCCACGCTTCGTCGCGCCGCGCCGTGGCGTCCATCTGGCCGGTGACGCCGGCTCGTAGCCGTCTGGGCGTGGCGTCGGCCATCCCTGCGCCGATGCGCCCGAACGTGCCGTCCACCTTGATGCCAGCGCTCGGCGAGGTCGCCACCACCTCGCCCATCGTCCTGACCGTGGTACCCCGGAACTCCGCCTGTGCGCGTGCTCTCCTTGGCGAGCAGGTCGCTCCCAGTACGCCGCGGCGACCGGGTCGTTCGCGATGATCGAGGCGCGCAGCATCGCGGGTCGCGTGGTCGATCGCCCTTGCCGAACGCCTTGAGGCGCTGCACGCCCGAGCTCATGATCTCGGGCCCTTCGCGCCAACGCCGACGCCACCGCGTCCCAGGCGGCCGGCGACCCTGCTCGACAGCCTGCGAGATGCCGTCGCCGGGCACCTCTGCGCCGCCTCCGACCCGATGCGCGTTCTGCCGGCCTTCCTGACTGCGCCCGCGTCCTGCGTTCGGCCGCCGCGCCGCGACGTTGGCGCGACTGCCCTGCCGCACCGGCGTCGCGGTGGCAGTCGCCGCCGTCGTCGGCGCACGGCCGAGCTGTCCGAGGCCAGCGTACGGTCTCGAGCGCCACCTGGCTCGCTCCTGGTTCACCTGTGCGGGGTTGGCGCCGAACAGACCGTCGACAGCGGACGCCGAGGATGTTCCCCGGCCGCGAAGTCGGCGAACGCACCGTAGACAGGCCGCCCTGGATCGGCCCCAGCGTCCCGAACGGCCTCCGTCTCGGACATGGCCTTGAGCGCCGCGAGCTCTCGATCTGCTCCGCCTCGCTGCGCACGCGGAGGTGCGTCGGCGAGGAGTCTGTCGTCATCGACTCGTTGATGCCCGCGGCCGCCTCGACGTTCGCCTCGTCGCACCTCGCCCAGCTGCCGCCAGCTCGTCGCGCGATCGAGCAGCGCGAGGCCGCACGCCGGCGGACCGCCTTGAACGCCATGCCGAACCTGCCGCCCGCCATGCCGCCCATCGAGCTCGAGGCGGCGACCTCCCCGAGCTTCGAGAGCGAGCGGGCCGAACAGCCTGTCACGGCGACCCCCAGGCCGCCCGGCGAGCGCGGCCGAGAACGCGCTCGCGGCCCGGCTGCCGAGCCCCTTGAACAGCGGCCCGATCGCCCGGTCGAGCCCGAGGCTCTTGCCGAAGCTGATGGCGGACACCGCGCCGGTGAGGACCGGCCCCACCTGCATGCCGAAGCCGCGCAGGATCGCGAGGCCCCCGTTGACCGCGAGCTTCAGCCTCGAGGTGAGCGTGTGAGTCCAGGGCCGCGGCGGCGTCCTCGGTCCTGCCCGTGACCTCGTCGAGCTCGAAGCCGAAGCGCGACAGGTCACCACCCGATGCCTGGAGCGCCTGGGCGAGCTTCGGTCCGGCCTTGGCGCCGAACGCGTCGATCGCCTTCTGGGCCCGCTCGAAGGGGTCCGCGTGGCTGGCGATGTCGACCAGCAGCGCCTGGAGCTCCTCGGGCGACTCCGACCTTGCCCAGCGCCTTGGTGATGCCCGTGATGCCCGCGGTCGCGTCGACGCCCGCCGCGTTGAACAGGTTGATGAGCTCGGTGCCCTGCTGCCAGTCCATGTTGGCGCCCTGGAGCACCGGCGCGAGCTTGGCCAGCACGTCCTGGGAGTCGGTGATGCGAGCCGCCGTAGGTCTGCTGGCCCGCGATGAGCGTGTCCATGATCGCGGTGGTGTCGGCCGCGGTGAGGTTCCAGGCGTCGAGGATGTCGTCGAACGCGAGCACCGCATCCGACGCCCTGCCCGGTCGCCCGCTCATAGCGCAGGAACGAGTCGAGGCTCGCGTCGGCCGCCTCGCCGGTCAGGCCGAGGTCGGTGCGGATGCTCGTGGCGCTGACGCCGCGATGTCGTCCATCGAGACGAGCGACGAGCCGGCCGCCGCGTTCACCGAGTCCGCGAAGTGGCGCGCCTCCTCGGCCGACGCGCCGGTGGCCGCCTGGAAGCGCGGCGGCGCGGTCCTCCATCTCGAGCGCACCCTTGGCGGCGAAAGCGAGGCCGCCGCCGATGAGGGAGCCCGCGACCTTCATCGCGGTGCCCGCCCCGGTGGACAGGCCGCCGATGCTCTTCTCCGCCCGGGCGACGCCCTGCTCCACGCCCGTGGCGTCGAGCCCGAGCTTGATGAGCAGCGACGCGAGCGTGCCCGGCATCAGCTCACCGCTTCCGGACGCCGCCGAACGCCGCCATCGCGGCGTCGATCCGCGGCCGCAGGTCGCGACTCTCGCCCCGACCGGCGTGGCCACGCGGCGGCAGGAAGTCCTCGGGCGTCCACGGGGTCTTGCGGCGCTTCGGGTCCCGGTTGACGTTGGCGATCAGGGCCAGCAGTTGCGCCAGCGCGTGGTCGTCCGCCTCGGAGCCGAACGGCTCGAGGCGCGCAGTAGGCCAGCCACTCCGCGAACTCCCGACGAGACCGCGGCCTGGCAGGCGGCGACCGACCGATGTCCGAGCGCCAGCGTCAGTCGGAACCAGAACCGACGCTCGGGTCTTCCCCCAGTTCACGGGTCAGCTCCTCGACCTCGTCCTCGGCCAGGCCGCGACAGGCGCTGGGCCACCCGGAACACCCGCTGGAGCGCGGCCGCGTTCTTCTTGCCCAGCGCCTCGACCTGGGCGTCGGTGAACACGCGGCTGTCGTCGGCCTTGCGCACCGACGCGGCCACGAGCTTGGCGCGCATGTTGCGCAGGTTGACCTCGCGGCTCTTGCCCCGGGTCTCGAGCAGCGACGCCTCGAAGGCATCGCGCTCGGTGCCCGGTGAGCGAGCGGACCCGCAGGCGGAAGCCCCACTCGGGGACCTCGACCAGCTCGTCCGATGTGAGGTCCGGCAGGTCGAGGACCGAGGCGGCGTCCTCGAGGAGCGGCAGCTCCTTGCACCTTGGCGCCCATCACGAGCCCGCCGCGGCGAAGACGGGAGCGCCCGAGGGCCGCAGCGTCACGTCCGCCGAGAGGTGACCGTCCACCGGTGCGCTGTTGCTGAACCCGGTGACGTAGGCCGAGAACGACCACGTCGCTGCCGTCCGGGTAGGTCAGGACGTAGGCGTCGAGCGAGCGGTCCGCCCAGGCGGCCAGGAGCCCGGTGTCGTCGTCGTGGGTGGGGTCGCGCGGCAGGAACACCAGCGGGAAGGTGATCTCGCCCGTGCGCTTGATGGTCGGGATGAACTCCTCGACCCCGTCGGGGCTGTCGTGGTTGGTGATCTCGTCGGTGTCGGTGGACAGGTCCGGACCCGAGATGTCCTGGACCTGGGCGATGTGCTGGGCGCCCCTCGTGAGGGTCGTGCCCAGCGTGCCGACGGCTTCGCTCATCGTTCGTTCCTCCTATCGCTTGGTGATGACGAGGCCCGCCGCCCGTGCCCGCTGCTCGGGCGTGGGCTGGGCCGTGGCGTGGTGCCTGATCAGGTGGGCGCGGATCGGCGGCGTCGCCCGTGACCTCGCCGCGGTCCGTCTTGGCGATCCGGCAGAACGGGCAGCGGTACAGGGGACGGCCTTGCCAGACCTCGGTGAAGAACGGGCCGCGATCGGGCTCCGAT
>CAVPHB010000004.1:0-558841 GCA_963704145.1 uncultured Chloroflexia bacterium | reverse complement strand
CTCGATGACGCGCAGGACGATGATCAGCAGCCAGAGCACGATCAGCACCCCCGCGAGCACCCCGGCAACCAGCAGGATGCGGCGCATGTCCTGCGCGACGTAGACGTATTCGGTTGCCGCGCGGGCGGCGAGCACGCTGCCCGGCTTGACGCGCTGGCGCGGGTGGACGGCGGGCGATGTCCGCTCGACCTCTGGCGCGGCCGGCGAGGGCGCCTCGAGGACCACGTCCTGGGCGACGATTCCGGCCGCCTGTGACGCGTCGGCCGGGCTGGCCGGGGCGGGCGGGCGGCGCAGGCTGACGGGTTTGTCGGACGGGAGTCGGGTGCCCGGCCGGCGATTGGGGCGGGCACGCCCGCGGACTCGCTTGCTCACCCGGCGAGTCTAGCATCGGGCCCGCTCGTCTCCTGCGGCCTAGAATTTGGCGGCGCAGCCCATCTGTCGTCCCGCCTGATCTGGAGGTCGCCCCATTCCTGAGTCGCAACTCACGCTGCTGGCCCTCGGGGCACTCGTCCTAGCCGTCCTGAGCCTCGCCCTGAGCCTGCTCGCCCTGCGCCGGCGCAGCCGCCGCCCGGCGCAGCCCAGCGGCGCAATTCCCAGCCTGGCCTCGGAGATGGGGCGCGTCGACCTGCTGGGCACGCAGATCGCGGCGCTGACCAGCCGTCTCGACACGGCCGAGAGGCAGGCCGGGGCGGCTATGCGGAGCATCGGTGTCGTCCGCTACAACCCGTTCGAGGACACCGGCTCGAACCAGTCGCTTCGTGCTCGCCTGCTCGACGGCCGCGGCGACGGCTTCGTCCTGTCGACCCTGCACTCTCGCCAGGCGACGCGCATGTTCCTGAAATTGGTCACCGCGGCAAGATCGAAACGGCCGTCTCGGCGAAGAGGCGGAGGCAATCAGCGCGCTCGCCGAGGCAGCGGGCGAATAGCGCGCGTGCCCGCAGGTGAGCACATGGCCGCGCCGACAGCTGGCGCGCCGCTGGTTGCAGGACGGCTCTTGGTCGTCGATCCTGCCGCTCCGAACGCCCTGGGTCACGTCGCCCTAGCGGCACGCGCCGGTCGCCCTGGCCGTCGTGGCCCGGCTGCTGGAGGCCTGAACCGCGAGCAGCGGCGCGCCGTCACCCACCGCGACGGACCGCAGCTCGTCATGGCCGGGCCGGGGACCGGCAAGACCGAGGTCGTCACGCGCCGCGTCGCCTGGCTGATCGCCACGCGCCACGCGCGTCCCGTGCGAGATCCTGGCCCTGACGTTCACCGACAACGCGGCGGAGGAGATGCAGGCCCGGGTCGACCTGCTCCTACCCTATGGCCAGGCCGACGCGCAGATTCACACCTTCCATGCCTTCGGCGATGGGCTTCTGCGCGAGCACGCCTTTGAGCTCGGCCTGCCCGGCGACGTACGCCTGATCAACCGCGCAGAGTCGGTGGTCTTGCTGCGCGATCACCTGTTCGAGCTGGGTCTCGAGCGCTACCGGCCGCTGGGCGATCCGACGCGCTTCCTCGGCGCGCTGGCCGATCTGTTCGGGCGGGCCAAGGACGAGGGGGTCGAGCCCGCAGCGCTGGCCAGCCACGTCGACCGATTGCGTGCCCAAGCGACGGACGAGGCGCTGGCCGATGCCGCGGCGGCGCGCGGCGAGCTCGCCGCGGCGTACCAGCACTACCAGTCGCTGCTGGGGCAGAACGGGCTGATCGATCACGGTGACCAGCTGGCGTTGGCCCTGCGCCTGCTGCGCGAGCGACCACAGGTCCGTCAAGCCGTCGTGGGCCGCTACCGCTACCTGCTCGTCGATGAGTTCCAGGACATGAATCGCGCCCAGCTTGAGATGGTCTTCGCGCTCACCGGCCAGTCGCGCAGCGTGACCGTCGTGGGTGACCCGGATCAGGCGATCTACACCTTCCGCGGCGCCGCGGCCGATAACGTGCGCCGCTTTGGCGAGATCCACCCCGACCTGCGCCGGGTCGTGCTGCGCCGCAACTACCGCTCGCGCAGTCCGGTCATCGACGCGGCGCGGCGGCTGATCGGTCATGGGCCGCGCTGGCAGACCCTCGGGGAGCAGGTCGCGCCGGTCGCGCATCGGCGCGCCCGTCGGCCGGCACCGGTTCGGCTGCTCTCGTTCAATTCGCCTGACGACGAAGCGGACGGCGTGGCACACGAGATCGCGCGCCGATTGGAAGCCGGTGAATCCGCCCGTGACTTCGCGGTGCTCGCGCGCAGCAACGCCGAGATGAACCCGATCGTGCGCAGCCTGTCCGTCCGCGGCGTCGCCGTGCGCACGCACACGCCGGCGGACTTCTTCGCCCAGCCTCGGGTGCGCCCGCTGCTGGCGCTGTTGCGGACGGTGGCCGACCCAGCCCAGACGGTCGAGCTGTACGTGCTCGCCAGCGCCTCGCCATATGACCTCGGCGGCCAGGATCTGACCGCGCTGTTGGCCGACGCTCGGCGCCGTCACCGCTCCCTGTGGGACGTGCTGCGCGACGCCGTTGGCAGTCCGCCGCCCGACATCGCCCCCGACTTCCTCGCGCGCGCCACGCGGCTGGTGGCCGACCTTGATGAAGCGATCGCCCGGTCGCACGAGCGCTCGGCGGGGGAGCTGCTGTACGACCACCTGCGGCGCAGCGGCGGCCTGGCCCGCCTGGCGAACGACCCAGACCCGGCCGCGGCACGCGCCGTGGCGCGCTTCTTCGATATCGTCCGCTCGCGCGCCAGCCTGCTCGCCGATGGGCGCGTGCCTTCGCTGGTGCCCCACCTGGACGCGTTGATCGAGGCCGACGACGAGCTCGCCGACGTTGGTCCGCTGGACCAGGACGCGGTCTCGGTGCTGACCGTTCACCGCGCCAAGGGGCTCGAGTTTCGCGTCGTGTATCTCGTTGGGCTGAGCGAGGGGCGCTTCCCGGCGCGCGGCCGGCCGAGCACGCTCGACCTGCCCTGGCATGAGATCCGCGCCGAACCGGGCGATCCGGCGGAGGATCGACTGGACGAGGAGCGGCGGCTGTGCTTCGTGGCCATGACGCGCGCCCGGGACGAGCTCTGGCTCAGCCACCATCGGGCCGGCCCGGGCGGTCGCGGCCGGCGGCGCCCGTCGCCCTTCATCGGCGAAGCGCTCGATCTGCCGGCCCAGGCCGAGACGCAGCCGAACGCGGAGCTCCCGCTGCTGGCCGCCCCGGCCGCCGCGCAGCCGCCGGCCGAGCGATCCGCGTTCGTGGCCGGGCAGCGCGCGACCTTCAGCTTCTCGCAGCTCGAGGAGTACCTCGACTGTCCTGAGCGCTTCCGGCTGCGCCACGTCGTCGGCTTGCCCACACCGCCGCATCACGCCCTCAGCTATGGCCGCGCGCTGCACGAGGCGGTGGCCTGGTTCCACCTCCAGGTGGCCCGCGGCGAGACGCCCACTGAGCCGGCTCTGCTCGAGGCTTTCGAGCGCGCCTGGTCGCCCGAGGGCTTCCTGTCACGCGAGCACGAGGAGGCGCGCTTTGCCGGCGGGCTGGACGCACTGCGCCGCTTCCGCGTTCAGCAACTGGCCGACCCGGCGCCGGTGGCGGCCGTCGAACGGCCGTTCGACTTCGAGCTTGATGGGGTTCGCCTGCGCGGCCGCATGGATCGGCTCGACCGGGCCGCGGCAGGCTCGTCGATCGTCGACTACAAGTCGTCCGACGTGCGCGACCAGCGCAAGGCGGACGAGAAGGCGCGTGACTCGCTCCAGCTGCAGGTCTATGCCCTTGCCCACCAGGCGGCGACCGGCGAGCTGCCGCACAACATGCGCCTGCACTTCCTCGACAGTGGTGTGGTTGGTCGCACGGCACCCGATGTGGCGCGGCTGGAGCGGGCGCGGGCGAAGATCGCCCAGGCCGTGGCCGGCATTGCTGCGCAGCAGTTTGCGGCCAAGCCCAGCCCTGTTGGCTGCGGCTACTGCCCGTTCCGCCAGATCTGCCCGTCGAGCGCGGCCTGAGCGCGTCGATCCTCGGGCAAGCGGGACATACACTCGGCGTGAGATGGGCAAGCCGTGAACAGCGCGGATCGGATGGCCAACGCGGCTCTGCTGGTCGCCGCCACGGCGACGTGGGTCGTGCTCGGCTTGGTCTTCATCAGCTTCGATCCGCGCCGCGATGCGGCCGTGCTGCTGGCGGGCGGCCTGCTGCTCGGGGCGGCAGTTGGGCTGACCCTCGCGCCGTTGCTCTGGCTGGCCGGCTTCGTCCGAACCAGGCACATCGCCTACCGCGGCGACTGGTGGCGCGCCGGGCGCCGCGCTGCGCTGGTCGGGCTGGTGGCGGTCCTCTTCGTCGTGTTGCGCGGCCAGGACGCGCTGAGCGTGCCGCTGGCGCTCTTCGTGGGGGCCATGGCCGTACTGGTCGAGATCACCTTCTCACTCCGCCGCTGACCGTTGCGCTGGGCGTGATCCAGAGCGCGACGCAGGTCACGGATGGGGCGTAGCATTCCGCGCGGGCGCCCTGCCGGACCGCAGCCCGGAACCGGCGGCGACTCGCCCGCGAGGGACGTGCGATGACCCACGAGCACGCTCCGCCCGATTTTGCGCGCATGAACGGCTGGGATCGAACCTACGACGTGTTCGATCCGCCCGAGATCCCGGCGTACACGGGCGTGATCAACACCTTCTGCAACCGGCCACTGGTCGAAGATCCGGCCGAGCTGATGCGTCGTGCACCCGATGTGGCGATCATCGGCGCCCCGCTCGATGAGGCGGTCAGCTACCGCCCCGGAGCGCGCTTTGGACCGCGCGCCATCAGGCAGGCGACCTACACCCAGGGCGGCTACTCGCTCCAGCTCGACGTGGAACCGTTCGAGGTGCTCGACGTGGTCGATGTCGGTGACGCCAACATCGTTCCCGCGGCACTTGAGCGCGGCCACGCGATGATCTTCCGCAAGGTGCTCCAGGTGGCCGAGAGCGGCGCCGTGCCCATCATTCTGGGCGGGGATCATTCGATCACCTGGCCGTCGGCCAGCGCCGTGGCCGCGGCACGCTCGCCGCGCAGCATCGGCATCGTCCACTTCGACGCCCACGCCGACACGGCCAACGATGACTGGGGCGTTCTTGCCGGTCACGGCACGCCCATGCGCCGGTTGATCGAGTCGGGCGCCATCAAGGGCCGCAACTTCGTGCAGGTCGGGCTGCGCGGCTACTGGCCGCCGCCTGACGTGTTCGCCTGGATGCAGGAGCAGGGCATGCGCTGGCACCTGATGCGTGAGATCGAGGAGCGCGGCGCCGAGCAGGTGATCGACGACGCCATCACCGAGGCGCTCGACGGCCCGGACGCGATCTACCTGTCGATCGACATCGACGTGCTCGACCCGGGCATGGCGCCCGGCACCGGCACGCCCGAACCGGGCGGCATGCTGACGCGCGAGCTGCTGCGCGCCATCCGGCGCATCGTCGGCCGGGTGCCGCTGGCCGGGATGGACATCGTCGAGGTCTCGCCGCCCTACGACCAGGCCGACATCACCGCTGCCGCCGCTCACCGCTGCGCGCTCGAGGCGATCAGTGCGCTCGCCGCGCGCAAGCGAGATGGGCACGCGGTTCGCTTCGTGCCGGCACACGTCGAGCTGCCGCCCGAGGGGCAGCACCGGCACGCCTCCGGCGCGGGCGGCTAGGACCGCACCGGCATGGCCGAAGAGACACCCCGCGCCGCGCTGGCGCGCTACTACGACCTCGACCTGCTCGACGATCCGGGCGACATCGACATGTACCTCGCGTTCGCTGCGGCGAGCCAAGATCGGGTGCTCGAGCTGTGCGCCGGCAGCGGCCGGATCAGCGTTCCGCTCGCCGCCGCCGGCCATCGCGTGACGGCCGTCGATCACGACCCGGACATGCTCGACCGTGCCCGCGCCGCATGGGCCCAGCACGCGCCGGCCGGCGGCGGCACGCTCGATCTGCTCGAGCGCGACATCACCGAGCTTGACCTGGCCGATCGCTTCGGGCTGGTCATCCTGGCCCTCAACAGCCTGCTGCTGCTCAACGATCGCGCCACGCAGGTGGCCGCTCTGCGGGTCATCGCTCGTCATCTGGCACCTGGCGGACGGGCGGTGATCGATGTCTGGCTGCCCGCGCCTGACGATCTCGCCCTGTACGACGGGCGCGCCGTGCTCGAGTGGGTGCGCCGTGATGAGGAGCGCCGCGAGTGGGTGGCCAAGACGACCTCGGCGCGCTACCAGTCCGCGAGCGCGACGGGCGAGGTGACGAGCTTCTTCGACGCGTGGCAGGACGGAGGCCCCGTGCGCCGGCTGATGCGTCGCGACACGGTCCGCTTCCTCGGCGCCGGCGAGCTGTTGGCGATGATCGAGCAGGCCGGCCTGGCGGCCGAGACAACGGCAACGGACTATGAGCTGAGCGCCCTTGCGCCGGACGCCGAGCGGCTGGTGGTTGTCTGCCGCGCCACGGGCCGCCCGGGCCCGGGTTGATATAGTCGAACGGTGGCCGGCACCCAATCCGCGGATCAGCACATTCGCCTGTTGCTGGTCGAGGACATGCCCCAGGTGGCGCAGTACATCCGCAGCCTGCTTGACACCCAGACGCGCGTAAAGCTGCTCGACGTCGTGACCGATGGCGGGCAGGTCCTCGATCAGGTGCGCGAGCTGCGGCCCGACGTGCTGATCGTCGACGCCCTCCTGCAGGGCAAGATCAACGGCCTGCAGATCGCCGGTGATCTGCGCGAGGCTGGCATTGACTTGCCGATCATCGCCCTGACCGTGCCCCAGAAGCCGGTCGCGATCGGCGAGGGGATGGGCAGCACGCGCGTCCTGTCGATGCCGTTCTCTGGCTACGATCTCATGCGCCTGCTGCTGGAGCTGCACACGGAGCATCGCGCGCGCGCGCCCGAGTCCCTGTCGCGCATCCATGTCTTCTACGGCGCGAAGGGCGGCATGGGCACGACCACGCTGGCCTACAACGTCGCCGCCGCGATCGCCAAGTCGGGCGGATTGAGCGTCGCGCTGATCGACGGCAGCCTTCAGAAGGGCGACCTGCGCGCGCTCTTGCGTGTCCCGGACGACGCTCACTCGATCGCTTCGCTGCCCACCCACCGGATCCAGAAGACCGACCTGGCCCGAAGTCATGTTCCGCGATCCATCGGGCGTCGAGGTGCTACTCGCCCCGCCACGCATGGAGCTCGCTGAGACGATCAGCGTGCGCGACCTGGAGCGCGTGCTGTCGCTCATGCGCCGCGTCTACAACATCGTCATCGTCGACACCGGCTCGAGCGTCGACGACGTTCTGCTCGCCTTCATCGACGCGAGCGACTCGCTCGTCCAGGTGCTGACCTACGAGGCGGCCGCGCTGTACCAGGCCCGAGCGATGGCGGCCACCCTGGCCGCCATCGGCTACCCGCAGCACAAGGTGCATTACCTCGTCAACAGGTCCGATTCGCTGGGCGGGCTGGCGCGCGACGCGATCAGCAAGCAGGTCGGCCGTCCGCCCGACTTCAGCGTCGTCAGCGACGGGGTCCTGGTCGTCGAAGCCAACAACCGCGGCGAGCCGTTCGTGAAGCTCGGCCCACAGGCCCAGATCTCGCGCGACATAGCCGGGATCGCGGCCAGGCTGTCGATGGCCGCCGCGCCCGAAGCTCGGGACGCGAGGCCGACCTGATGAGCGACGACCGAGCGATCGGCTTCTTCGACTCCGGCGTCGGTGGACTGACCGTGCTGCGCGAGGTGATGCGCCGCTTGCCGGCCGAGTCGACCATCTACCTGGGCGACAACGCGCGCGCACCGTATGGCACGCGCAGCGACGAGGAGGTCCGCCACTTCAGCGGCGAGTGCCTCGACGAGCTGGCCGAGCGCGACGTGAAGGCGATCGTCATCGCCTGCAACACCTCGACCGCGGTGGCCCTGCCCGAGCTGCGCCTGAGCTACGACCTGCCCTTGCTCGGGGTAGTGCGCGCCCGGGGCCACCGCCGCCGCGCTGGCCACGCGCAATCGACGCGTCGGCGTCATCGCCACCCCGGCCACCGTTCGATCGCGGGCCTACTTCCAGGCGATCAAGGAAGAGGACCCGTTCGTCGAGGTCATCGAGCACGCCACGCCCCGCCTGGTGCCGCTGGTCGAGGCCGGGCGGCTCGATGGGCCACTGGTCGAGGATGTCGTTCGCGAGCAGCTGGCCGGGCTGCTCGACGCCGGGCGCGAGATCGACACGCTGCTCTTGGGCTGCACGCACTACCCGCTGCTGGCCCCGGTCATTCGGCGCATTGTGGGACCTGAAGTGGCCGTGATCGACTCCGCCTCGGCCACGGCGAGCGCGCTGGCCGCCCTGCTCGAGGTGCACGCCCTGAGTGCGGCGCCGGGCACTGCCGCCTGGCACACCCAATTGACGACCGGTGACCTGGAGGCATTCCACTCGGTCGCCGAGCGGCTGTTCGACAGCAGCGTCGCGCGGGTCGAGGGTGTTGCCCTCGCTGGCACGCGATGAGCCCAGCGGCCGCCGGTTGAGCGTCAGGGCGGGCGCGCTGACCGGCCGGCGCAACGATCGCGCGCTTGGCCTGGGATTGGTGGTGGGTGCTGCCGGACTGGCTGTCGCGTCGCGCTACCTGGCCCGGCGCGCCCACCGCGCGGCGGGCGAGGGGCTGGTCGACTGGCCGCGCGTCGAGCAGATTGCCGTCGCACGCCTGCGCCGCGCGCCGGGCGCGCTATCGGCCGCCGAGATGCGTAGCGCAGAGATGGACTACGGCCGTGCCATGGTTCAGGTCGTGCCGCTCCTCGAGCGCCACCTTGGCCGGCCCCTGCCGGGGGTCGTCGAGCGCCACGCGGTGGTCGACCGGGCCGGCTGGGCACGCGCCAACATCGCCACGCTTCCGCGCAGCTCGTCGACCAGCTCGAGCCTCACGTCCAGTCTGGCGCGGCCAGCCCGGCCTCGCCACGGGCGTGGCGCCGCCTGGCCAACCGGTTCCTGACCACGCGCCAGATCGGCTTCCTGCTCGGCTTCCTCGGCACGCGCGTGCTCGGCCAGTACGACATCGCGCTGCTGTCGGCCGAGGCGACGCCCGGTCGGCTGCTGTTCGTCGAGGAGAACATCCGCACCACGGCGGCCGCGTTGGGCGTGCCCGCTCGGACGACTTCCGGACCTGGATCGCGCTCCACGAGGCGACCCACGCGTTCGAGTTCGAGGCCAACGCTTGGCTGCGCCCGTACCTGCGCGACCACCTCGAGCGCCAGATGGCGGGGGTTTTCGACCAGGCCCGCTCGCTTCAGGCTGAGGGGATCGGCGAGCTGATCCGCCGCCTGCGCGAGTCACAGGACAACCCGCTGGCCGCCTTCCTGACCCCCGAGCAGCGCAAGTCTGTTCGACGAGACGCAGCGCGTGATGAGCCTGCTCGAGGGCTTCAGCGACTGGGTCATGGACGAGGTCGGGGCGCAGGTGCTGCCTGACGTCGCGTCGATCCGGACGCGCTTCGAGGCCCGCCGCAGCCAGCGTCGCGGCGCACTGGACAGGCTCGTGGCGCGGCTGACGGGACTCGACCTCAAGCTCGAGCAATATCGTCGCGGTGAGCGTTTCGTGGCCGGCGTCGCCGCCGCAGGTGGGAACTCCGCCGTGGCCGCGCTGTGGAGCGGACCGGAGGCGCTGCCGAGCGAGAGCGAGCTGGCCGATCCGCCGGCGTGGGTCAGGCGCGTCGTTCCAAGCCCTGGCGGCGCGGGCGTGATAGTCAGGACCGGCGCGCTGGAGGTCAGCCGATGAGCCCGGCACCGGCCGCAGTGCGCATCAGCGGCCCGGGCTCGGGCCCGGACGGCGTGCCCGCCGCGATCGGCCTGTCGCCGATCCTGTCGGCCCGCTACCGGCCGCAGGATCTGGCGCGCATCGTGGCTGCCGCGCAGGGCAGCCGGCTGGTCAGTGTCTCGCTCGAGGGTCTCGCCGACGGCGATCTGTCTGACGTTGAGGTGCTCTTGCGCGGCCCCCTGCCGCGGGCCATCTTCGACCGCCTGCTGGGCCGCTGCCCGCGGCTGATGTGGGTCCACTCGGCGACCGCGGGCGTGGAGCGCGTGCTGACCCCGACAGCTGCTCGAACGCGGCCTGGCCATCACCAACGCGCGCGGCGTGTTCAGCGATCCGATCGCGGACTACGTGCTGATGATGATCCTAGGCGTCAGCCGCCGCCTGCCCGAGCTCCTCGAGCTTCAGCGCGAGCGCACCTGGCAGCCGCTCGAGGGGCGCGAGATGGCCGACCTGACGATCGGCGTCGTGGGCCTGGGCTCGATCGGCCGGCGGGTCGCCCAGCTGGCGCTGAGCTTCGGCAGTCGGGTGGTCGCGATCAGGCGTCGCGCCGGCGGGTCGGACGAGCCGGACGGCCTGGCGGAGCTGCTGCCGCCCGAGCGCCTGCCCGAGCTGATGGCGCAGAGCGACTTCGTCGTGCTCGCGCTGCCGCTCACCTCGGGCACCACGAACCTGGTCGATGCCGACATGCTCGCCCATGCCAAGCCCGGCGCGTGGTTGATCAACGTCGCTCGCGGCGGGCTCGTCGACGAGCGGGCGCTGGTGCGCGCCGTACGCGACGGACGTTTGGGCGGAGCGGTGCTCGATGCGTTCCAGGAGGAGCCGCTGCCGCCCGACTCGGACCTGTACGGCACGCCCAACGTGATCGTCACGCCGCACACGTCGTGGTCGAGCGGGCGCGTGCTTGACCGCAGCATCGAGCTGTTCTGCGACAACCTCGGCCGCTTCCGCCGCGGCGAGCCACTGGTCAACCTGGTCGACCCCGGCGCGGGCTACTAGATCTCGATGCAGATTGCGATAGTCGGACTGGCCCGCTCGGGCAAGACGACGGTCTTCAACACGCTCACCCGGGGCGACGCCGAGACGGGTGGCTTTGGCGGCATGACCGTGAACGTCGGCGTGGTCAAGGTGCCCGACGAGCGGCTGACCAGGCTGACCGAGCTGTTCAAGCCCAAGCGCGAGGTGGCGGCCGACGTGACCTACGTCGATCTGCCCGCCCCGCCACTAAGTGCCGACGGCATCGAGGCGGCCGAGATCCCGGCCGACCAGCTGGCCCGCCTGCGCACGGCCGACGAGCTGCTCCACGTCGTGCGCGCTTTCGACGATCCGGCGGTGGCGCACCCCGAACGGCTCGGTCGACGCCGTGGCGCGACGTCGAGCGGCTGGATCTCGAGTTCGTGCTGGCCGACCTGTCGGTGATCGAGAAGCGGATCGAGAAGCTGCAGACATCGGGCCGCCACGGCACACCGGCCGAGCGCGAGTCCAACGAGCGCGAGCTGGCGGTGCTCGAGCGGATCGTCCCCGTCGCTGCGCGCGGGGAAGCCGATCCGTGACGTCGAGCTGGCCGACGACGAGCAGAAGCGCATCCGCGGCTTCCGCTTTCTGACCGAGAAGCCGGTGCTTATCCTGCTCAACATCGGCGAGGGCGACATTGCCCGCTCGAGCGCGATCGTGGCCGATTTCGCTGGACGCTACGAGCACCGCCACACGCAGGTCGAGGCTCTCTCGGCGCGGATCGAGATGGAGATCGGCCAGCTCGATGAAGATGAGGCGGCCGTCTTTCGGGCCGACCTGGGCCTCGAGCGAATCGAGCCTCGAGCGCGTGATCCGGCTCAGCTACCGGCTGTTGGGCCTGATCTCGTTCTTCACCGCCGGGCCCGATGAGACGCGGGCGTGGACGATCCCGGCCGGCTCAACGGCCGTCGACGCGGCGGGGGCGATCCACACCGACCTGGCGCGCGGCTTCATCCGCGCCGAGGTCGTGCCCTATGAAGACCTGATTGCCCTGGGCTCGATGGCCGAGGCGCGCAAGCACGGCAAGCTGCGCTCCGAAGGCAAGACGTACCTGGTCAGGGACGGCGACACGCTCGAGGTACTGTTCAACGTCTGAGCGCGGGGCGCTCGGGTCCGCCCGGCGCCAACCCGGTCAGTTGTCGATGTACGGCCGGTCCTCAGGCTCGACCTCGACGAGCATCGAGCGGAAGTCGTCCTCCTCGGCCGGCAGGGCGGCCACCTCATCAACAGGCGTCAGGGTCGTCTCATCGTCCTCGCTTGACACCCTCACCGACGCGCGCAGGTTGGCGTCGATATGGACGAACCCGTGGCGCCGCTCGAGCTCGGCCGCGATGCCCTCGATGAGCGAGTTCTGCTCGAAGGTCTTGAGTATTGCGCCGCGCGCCTCGAGCACGATCTCGAGGAACTCACCCTCGTCATATTCGGTGTCGTGGGCGAGCAGGACGTTGGCGAAGATCTCGTCGTCTGATTCGTGAAGCTCATAGAAATACACCAGTCGAGTATAGGTCGGTCCTCTGTGCCACCCACGTTGCTCGTCGTGGGTGCAGCGGCGCGTGACATCGACAGCCGCGATCCGCGCGGTTGGCGGCTGGGCGGCACGATCATGTACTCGTCGCTGGCGGCGGCCAGGCTCGGGGTCCAGGTCCGCGCCCTCGTGGGGGCCGACGACCAAGCCGGCACGGCGCACGAACTGGACCTGCTGCGCGAAGCTGGGGCCGAGGTGGAGATCGTTCGACTCGAACATGGTCCGATCTTCGACAATCAGCAGACACCTGCCGGACGTATCCAGTACGGCCACCAGAAAAGCGACCCGATTCCCTTCTCGGCCGTCCCCGGGCCGTGGCGCGCATCGCCTGCCGTCTTGCTCGGCCCGGTCGCGGGCGAGATCACCGCTGACTGGTCGTCCTTTGACGCCGGCGCTTTCATGGCGCTCGCCTGGCAGGGCCTGCTGCGTGAGATCGTGCCCGGCCAGCGGGTCCATCGGCTGCCGCTGGAGCGCCATGCCCTGATCGATCGGGCCGACCTCGTGCTGATCAGCAACGATGACACGTCGGCCGGCGGCGCCGCCCTCGGCACATTGCTGCGTGACGGCCACCACCTGGTCGTGACCCATGGCCCGTTGGGCGCTCTCTCGCTGCTCCGTACCGGCGGCCGCCTGATCGGCCGCACGGTGCCGGCACTCGTACCGCGCCGGACCGTCGACGAGACCGGTGCGGGCGACATCTTCCTGGCGGCCCTGTGTGCCGGCCGCCTGCTGGCTGGGCCGCAGACCTGGGCCGCGCAGGAGTGGCGAATACTGGCCCTCGCGACTGCCGCGGCGAGCGTCTCGGTGGAGGCGGTCGGGCTGGCCGCAGTTCCGACACGAGCGATGATCGGCGAGGCCCTGCTCAGGCTGCGCGACGAGCACCTTCGGGCTGGGGGCGCCGAGCGAGGCTGATCCGGCGCAGCCGCGCCATCCGCCGTGCCACGTCATTCTCAACGCCAGCCATCGGCCGATCCCAGGCGCGAGCCCGTTCGGCTATCGCGGCGGCCTCGCGACAGGCGTCCAGTGCGCCGGCCAGCTGGCGCTCGACATGCTCGCGATAGCGCGCCACGTGCAACCAGGCCACGGCTGCTCCCGGACCGCCGTGTCGGGCAATCGCGAGCCATGCCGCATGAGCATCTTGGCGCTGTCCAAGCCGCGCCAGCAGCCGCGCCCGCTCGGCGGTAAGGTGGCGCCGGATTGGTGCGCCGGCCGGTACGCCGTCCGACCACGCATCGGCGGCGAGTGCCGCCTCCACGCACAGCAGCGCATCGGCCGGCCGCTGCCGGCGCGCGTAGCCCCGGGCCAGGCCGGCCAGGTCGCCCGGGTGCATCCCGGCCCATGCGGTGGGCGACGCAAACCTGGAGGCCAAGACGGCCAGCAGCAGGCCGAGCGAGACGATGTCCTGGCGGTTGTGCTCGACCACTGCCTGGAGCAGCCCGCCGCGGCGCGAGCGCAGGTACTCGAAGTAGCGATCCGGGACCAGCGCGCCGGGCAGGTCGTCGTCGCGCACGACCGCGCAGATGGCGCGCTCCACCGTCGCCAGGCGGGCACTGCCCAGGCGGTGCTTCCACAGCTGGCGGGCGACGGGCAGCAGGTCGAAATGGCCGGCCAGGGGCGGTGGGTCGCGGCGGTGGAGCCGGAAGCGCGCAACCAGCAGCGGCCAGTCGAAGCCGCGCCCGTTGTACGTGACCAGCCAGGCATTGGTCGGGATGGCGGCCTCGAGCAGGTCGAGCAGCGCCGGTTCGTCGGCGTGGTCGGGCACCAGGTATTGCTGAACCGTGAGTCGGTCACCCTGCCAGCTGCCCAGGCCGACAAGGAAGGGCAGCGTGCCAGCAGCGGTCGCCAGCCCGGTTGTCTCGAGATCGAGGCAGATCAGCGGGTAGCCCGCCTCAATGGGGTAGGGGAGCGTGGCCAGCGCGTCGCTCGCCAGGGGCAGCTCGAACGTCTGCTCCAGCCGCACCACGGCACCTCCGCCGGAGCGCATGACCAGGCCGCCGACCGCCTGGGCAAGCGGAGGCGCATGGTCGACGCGCCCGTCCCGTGCACCAGTCTGCGCCGCGGCCGGCATTGCCGTTCTGAGCCGGTCGAGCCGTCGCCCGAGCAGGGCACCGAGGGGCTGAGCGCCCGCTGATTGGCCTTCCATCGCTGCCAATCTCACCGCAGCCGGTGCCAGCTAGCCTGTCACGCTGCCAGGGAGGTCGGCTCATCAGCGAGCAGACGCAGCAGGGCCAGCGCGGCGACCTTGGCCCGGCCGCCGGACTCCAGCCGCGGACCGACGCACGCCGGGCAGCCCGTCGTGGCAGCGGCACGCCTCGACCAGCCCGAGTGCCCCGGCCACCAGCTCGGCGTGCCGCTCGTACAGCCGCGCGGCCAGGCCGACGCCGCCGGGGACCGCGTCGTACAGGTAGACCAACGGCTCGCTCCGCGTGCGGCGAGCGAACCTGGGCGACCATGCCCAGGTCGTGCGGGTCGGCCATCAGCAGCACGCTGGCCACCGTCTGCATCGCGCGGCCCGGCGCCGGCCAGCGCCGACGTCGAGCTCGTCGCGCCGCCACGGGTCGAACGCTGGTCCGAGCGCGACCCAGTACGACGTCGTGTGCAGCTCGATCTCGGGCAGGTGGATCTTGCCCCAGCCCAGGTTCTCGTGCGTCTCGAGGCGCAGCTTCTTGAACAGCGTGGCGATGCTGCGAGACCATCACCTCGCCGTGGGCGCGCTCGCCGGCGGCGTACGCCGGGCCGAGGCGAACGTCTCGAGCGGCTTGAGCGTGACCGCCAGCTGCGGCCTGAGTGTAGTAGTCGACATCCACCGGCTGTGACGTAGGCGCGCCGCTCGTCCCAGTCGAGATGATCGACGTGGTACTGGCGCGACTCGTGCAGGTAGATCGCGTTCTCGTGGACGAGCGTCGGCGCCGAGAACAGGTCGACCTCGCCGATGACGCTGCGGTCGCGCGCCGGTGGTGTCGATGATGACCACGTTCTCGGGGGCCGCCGACGCGGAGCGAGATCTCCGAGGCCGGGAAGTTCTCGCTCGCCCAGTACCAGCGACCGTCGTCGGCCAGGCGGACGTGGCCCTCCTCGGCCAGGAACGCGAGCAGATCGTCGGTCGGCACGCCGGCCAGCGTGTCGCCAGCTGGCGAACGGCAGCTCGAAGGTGGCCGCCCGGACGTGGGCCAGCAGGACGTGCAGGTTGGTCGGATCGAGGCGCGCTTCCTCGGGCGACGAGTCGAAGAGGTACTCGGGGTGCGTGGCCACGAACTGATCGACCGCGCCCGCGCCGGCGACCAGGATCGCCACGCTGGCCTCGCGCCGCCGGCCGGAACGGCCCATCTGCTGCCACGTCGCGGCGATCGTGCCCGGGTAGCCGGCCAGGACGGCCGCGTCGAGGCGGCCGATGTCGATGCCCAGCTCGAGCGCATTGGTGCTGACCACGCCGAGCACCTCGCCGCTGCGCAGGCCGGCTTCGATCGCGCGGCGCTCGGTGGGCAGGTAGCCGCCGCGGTAGCCGCGCAGGCGCTGGAGCGGGCCGCGCCCTTCGCGCAGCGCCTCGCGCAGGTTCGACAGCAGCAGCTCGACGGCCACGCGCGCGCGGCCGAAGACGATCGTCTGGCGTCCGGCGCGCAGGAAGGCCAAGCGGACCGCTGGGCCAGGCCGAGCGGCCCCTGGGCGGACGCCGCTGCGATCGTCGATCGGCGGCGGGTTGAGGATAACGATGTGCTTCTCGCCGGCGGGCGCGCCGTTGCGATCGACGACGGTCATCTTGCGCCCGGTCAGCGTCTCGGCCAGCTCGCGCGGGTTGCCGATCGTGGCCGAGCAGCACACGATCTGCGGCCGGCTGCCGTAGTGCTCGCACAGCCGCAGCAGCCGGCGCAGCACGTTGGCGACGTGGCTGCCGAAGATGCCGCGATAGGTGTGCGCCTCGTCGACGACGATGTAGCGCAGCTGCTCGAAGAGCTGGAACCACTTGGTGTGGTGGGGCAGGATCGCCGCATGGAGCATGTCCGGGTTGGTCAGCACGACCTGGCCCGCGCCGCGGATGGTCGAGCGGATGGGCCCGGGCGTGTCGCCGTCGTAGACGCCGGCCGGCACGTCGATGCCCGCCGCGGCGGCCAGCTCGCGAAAGCCGGCCAGCTGGTCCTGGCTGAGCGCCTTGGTCGGGAAGAGGTACAGCGCGCGGGCGGCTGGATCATCGGCCACCGCCTGGAGCACGGGCAGGTCGTAGCACAGCGACTTGCCCGACGCGGTCGGCGTGACGACCACGATGTCATCACCACCGCGCAGGCCAGCGAGCGCGTCGGCCTGGTGGGTGTAGAGCTTCTCGATGCCGCGCGCGTGCAGGGCGCGTACCAGACGCTTGTCG
Source organism: uncultured Chloroflexia bacterium (assembly GCA_963704145.1). GTDB lineage: Bacteria > Chloroflexota > Limnocylindria > Limnocylindrales > CSP1-4 > JALYGJ01. The sequence continues at coordinate 542,241 of CAVPHB010000004.1, read as the reverse complement.
AGCCACCGCGGGAAAGGCACCGACTGCGCCGGCCGCTCGGGCAGCACGCGATGCTCGACCAGCGCGTTCTGGATGTGTGGATCGGCCAGCAGCCGGTCGAGCGTCTCGAGCGTGCCGGCGGGAGCGTACAGCCGCATCATGCTGCCTCCATTTCGCTCATCTGTTCTGTTTGAGCGGGCAGAATACCACCCGCGCAAGGGTGGCCGCGGACGTTTCGGCGTGTTCCATGCGGCCCCGTGCGGGCGCCCCGGTTTGACACGGCGGATTCAGTGCGCCTACGCTGCCCCCGATGCCGACCGCAGCCGTGGCCCTGGCCAGCACCAGCGAGGTGCCGCTGCGTGCCCGCCTGGCGCCCGAGCCGGAGCTGCAGCAGCAGTTGACGGCGCTCGGCAAGCAGATCGGCTACGGCCGCCGCTTCCGGCCCGGCCGGTCGCAGCTGCTGCTGGTCGGCCTGCTGATCCTGGGCCTGTGGCTGGTGCTCGTCTTCGGCCGGGCGCTGACCGACGTGAACGCGGCAACCGAGCGGCAGGCTGTGCTCGCCCGCGAAAGCCAGGCCCTCAGCCAGCGTCTCGAAGCCGGGCGGCGCGAGCTGCTCCTCGTTCAGACCGATTCATTCCAGCGCCTCCAGGCACGCGCCTTTGGCCTGGGCGCCCCGGGCGAACTGGTCTTCTCGCTCGAGTCGGGGGCGCCCACAGCGGCGCCGGTCATGCCGCTCGGTGCTGCCGGCGCCGGCCCGCAGACCGTCTCGCCGCTCGATGCCTGGCTGGGGCTGCTATTCGGCGACTGAACCCGCCGCAGGCGCCCCCGCCGCAGGCGACTCGGGCGCCGGTGCCTCACCGCGCCGGAAGCGCAGGTCGAAATAGAGCAGGGTCAGCCCGATGACCGAGATTGGCGCCAGGCTGATCGCGATCAACCCATCGACCATGCTGGCGACCAGGTAGGCGATCGGCTCGAAGACCACGCGGTCGTCGATCACCCGCATGCCTGACCCGGTGAAGGCGGCGAACAGCGCGCCGATGAATGTCCCGACGACGCCCACCAGCAGCGCGAAGAAGATCGAGTAGCCCAGCACGCGCCAGCTCGATCCTGACACGAGCCGCCAGCTGCGACCGAGCGACCTGCGGGCCGGCAGACCCTCGAGCATCGCCGCCTGGATGGCAAGCGCCCAGCGCACGGCGATGAAGAGCACCAGCGCGACCACCGCGACGATGACCAGCAGCCCGGCGAAGACCGCCGGTCCGGGCTGGATCTGACCGCCGCTCGCCGACGCGACGATCAGGCCGGCGCCAGCCAGCGCGCCGAGCAGGGTCAGCAGGAACATCGTCACGAAGAACATCAGCGCGATGCCCAACAGCGTCGGTGTCCGGCGCAGGGTGGCGCGCAGCGCCTGCCCGACGGTGGCCCGGCGGCCGGCGTAGGTCGCGGCCGCCAGGTGGATCATGGCGCCCTGGGCGATGTAGCCGGCGATGCCCACGACTGCCACGCCCAGGTAGTTGACCAGCAACAGGCGCAGCGGGAGCAGGTCGCTGATGCCGATGGTCCGGCCGGCGGCGAAGTCGAGCTGGGCCTGCTGGGCGCGGATCAGGTCATCGCCGACGAGCGTCTGGGCGATGGCGACGACGACGAACGTCGGCACCATGATCGCCAGGCCCGCGCCGACCAGCGCCCGCCAGCGGAATCGAAACAGGCTGAAGGTCAGCTGCAGCACGCGATCGGCGCTCAGCGGGAAGAGCGGCCGCGGCGGTGCGCCTGCCCCGAGCGGCGGGCCGGGCGGCGCATCCGGCGGCGGCGGGAAACGGCCGGGCATCTCGTCCATCGCGCGAGTGTACGGGTCGGTTAGCCTCGCGCCATGAACCGGCCGCCGCCGTTCGAGGCGTTGCCCGCCGCCGCACGAGCGCTCCGCCTTCGGGCGCTCAGGGACGGCCTGATCATCTCCGGCTGGCTGGCGACCGGCTTCGCGCTGGTCGTCGTCACGTCGGTCGCGCACAGCATGGGCTACGACGCCTACTCGTACTGGTCGATCGACTTCGACGACCTGTACGGCCGAGCGATGGCCAGCAACTTCGCCCTGGGCGCATTCCGCTACGCGCCGCCGCTCGCCTTCCTGTTCGGGCCGCTCGCGGCACTGCCGTGGTGGCTCTACCTGTGGCTCTGGCAGGCGCTCATGCTGGCGGTCATCTTCTGGCTCGGCGGCCGCTGGGCGCTCGTTGCGCTCGCCCTGCCGCCGGTCGCGCTCGAGCTGTACCACGGCAACATTCACCTGCTCATCGCCGCCGCCGTCGCGCTCGGTTTCCGCTACCCGTGGACGTGGGCATTCGTGTTTTGGTCGAAGGTCACGCCAGGTGTCGGCGTGCTCTGGTTCGCGGTCCGGCGCGAGTGGCGCTCGCTGGCCATCGCGCTCGGTGCGACGGCGCTCGTCTCGGTTGCCACGGCGATTGCCGCGCCGCACTACTGGAGCGAATGGCTGGCCTCGATCTTCAGCAACCTGAACGAGCCGCAGTTCTACAGCGTCCCGCCGCCGGCGCCGATCCGGCTGCCGCTGGCGGCCGTGCTCGTGATCTGGGGCGCGCGCACCGACCGGCCGTGGACGGTGCCCATCGCGGCCACGTTGGCGCTGCCCATCATCTGGCCGCACGGCCTGACCGTCGCGCTGGCGGCAATCCCGTTCGTGCACCGCGGAGACCGGGCGGCGACGCTGCCCGACTGGAAGTCCGCCGCCAGCCTGCGCTCGTTTGCCGGGTACGTCGCGCTATTCGTCGGTCTCGCGCTGGTTGTTGCAGTGATTGCCGGCGATGGCGTGCGCCAGGTCCTCGCCGAGGCATCACGCGGCCTGTTCCCCTAGGCTCGGCAACAGCGGAGCAGGCGTCCACGGCGGTCCCTCCCTGGGGACTATCGGCCGATTGGCGTGCGCCCTATTCTTGGCAGGCCGGATGCCCTTTTCAGCCGGCCCGGAGGAAGCAGGCCCCAAGTGATCACGATTGACCTCGCCAACACGATCTTCATCCTGTGCGTCGCCGTCGGGGGCATCCTGCTGCTGATAACCGTCCTGCTCGACGACATCCTCGGCGGGCTGCTCAATTCGCTGCACCTGGGCTTCGATCTCGGCGGCGTAACACTGATGCCGCTGCTGCTCGGGTTCGTTTCGATGTTTGGCGTCGGCGGGCTGTTTGGGACGCAGGTCTTCAACCTGGGCGCCGGAATGGCATCCATTGTCGGCCTGATATTCGGCGTGGTCGGCGCCGGTGTCGTGTGGGCAATGTTTGGTCTGCTCCGGCGCGCCGAGGCGCCGCCGCAGTTCAGTCTGGCCGAGCTGGTCGGGCAGCGCGGCCGCGTATCAGTTTCGATCCCGGGTGGTCGCGCCGGATCGGTCTTGCTCAGCTATGCGGGATCGACCCACGATCTGTCGGCGACGGCCGATCAGGACATATCTGCTGGCACGGTAGTGACCGTCACCGATGTTGCCGGCTCAACTCTGATCGTCACCCGGGCCGCTTCTGGCGCCGGCCACGGAGGAACAATCGATGCCTGACCTGTTCAACTTCGCTGGCACGGGCCCGTTGCTCGCGGTCGTGCTCGTCGTTGTCTTGGCGCTACTCGTCTTCTATGTGGCCAGCAGGTACCGCGTTGCCAATGCCAACGAGGCCCTGATTGTGGCCGGTTCGCGCGGCGCCAAGGTGCGCGACGAGCGCGGCGACATCGCTGCGTCGAGCGGGGCAGACAAGGGCATCAAGGTCGTCGTTGGGGGCGGCACGTTCGTACTGCCGCTCATCCACAAAGTCGGCCGGCTCAAACTGACCGCCCGCCAGATCAGCGTCGCGCTGCCCGACGCCGTTACCAGCCAGGGCATCAAGGTCGCCGTGCAGGGTGTGGCCACGTTCAAGATCGGACGTGACGTCGAATCCATCCGCAACGCCGCCGAGCGGTTCCTCGAGGCACGAGACGAGCAGGTCGACTCGATCGTCAAGAACGTACTCGAGGGCTCGCTGCGCTCGATCGTCGGCACCCTGACGATCGAGGAGTTGATCATGGACCGCCAGAAGCTGCTCCAGCAGGTGCAGGACTCAGCCAAGGGCGACCTGGCCACGTCCGGCCTGCAGATCGACGCTTTCACGATCCAGTCGATAAACGACGACTCGGGCTATGTCGACCTGCTCGGCCAGCAGAAGCTGGCCGTGGTCGAGCGCGACGCGCGGATGGCCAAGGCGAGCGCCGATCAGGACGCCGCCGTCCGCGAGGCGGAGGCCGCGCAGGTCAAGATCAGCGCAGAGCGAGACGTCGAACTGCGGCGTGCCGAAGTGCTGACGCTGACCGCCGCGGCCCAGGCGCGCGCGGGGCAGGCAGGCCCGCTCGCCCAAGCCGAGGCACAGCAGGAGGTCACCCGCCGCCAGACCGAGCTGGCCGATCTGGAGGCGGCCCGCAAGCAGAAGGAGCTGCTGACCTCGACCATCCGTCCCGCCGAAGCCGAAGCGGAGGCGGTCGTCCGCCGCGCAGAGGGTGACAAGCAGGCGAAGATCGCGGCCGCGCAGGCCGAGGCCGAGCGCCAGAAGCTGGCCGGCCAGGCGGAAGCGGCGGTGATCTCGGTCAAGGGCGAAGCGCAAGCGCACGTGGTCGAGGTCAACGCCAAGGCGGAGGCCCAGCGCGTGACTCTTGAAGGCAACGCCGAGGCCGTGATCACGTTTAACAAGGGCGAGGCGGAGGCCAAGGCACTCGCACTGCGCGCCGAGGCATTCCACAAGTTCAACGAGGCGGCCATCATCCAGACCGTGCTCGGCATGCTGCCCGAGATCGTTCGCGCCGCGGCCGAGCCGATGTCGCGGATCGACAGCCTGACCGTGCTGTCGAGCGACGGTGCATCGGAGCTGGTGCGGAACACGACGCGTACCGTCACCGAGGCGAGCGCCACGGTGAAGGGCCTGACCGGCCTCGACGTGCCAGCGCTGATAGGGAAGGCCATGTCGCGCGCCACCGACGTGAGTGGCACCGGCCGGCCATCGGGCCCAGCGGGTGGCGGAGCTGGTGGCCGATCGAGCCGACGTCCGGCCCCTGCGGGATCAGCGACGCAGGACAAGCCACGGGCGGATGCATCGCCGGCGGCTGGCCCCGCAATCGAACCGGCCGAGGCCGTGCTCGAGCGCGCAGCCGAGTCGATCAGTCGCGCTTCGCGCAGCACTCCGACGGCTGCGACGCAGGCCCTGCCCGCGATCCCCGCCATGCCCGGTTCGCGACCGGCCAGAAGCGGAGTGCAGCAACCGACCATGGCGATCGACGCCGACACGTCTGTCGGGGCGGCGGCGGAGCTGGCCGGCCAGCTGCGCCAGGTGCCCGGTCTGGAGAACCACCTCGCCCTCCGACTGACCGAGCTCGACCAGCGGGGACCGCGTGGCCTGCGCGCGGCTTGGCGCGCGGCTCGTGCCGCGGTCGCGGCCGACTATGGCGAACTGACAGTCGGCGAGTTGCTGGCCAGGTTCGGTGCGGGACAAGCAGGCGGATCGAACTGGCGTGACGACCACTCCGCCGCGGTCTGACCGCCATCGCCGGCTGATCGCTGAAAGCGGGCGTTACGCCGAACAGGTTGACCGCTCACGACTGGGTGCGCCGCGACAGGCCGACTTGGCCATCCTGACGTGCATGGACACGCGCATCGTGGTCGAGGACCTCTTCGCGTTGCGTACAGGCGACGCAATCGTGATCCGTAATGCCGGCGCAGTGGCCGCCGAGGACGCCCTCCGCTCACTGATCCTCAGCCAGCAGCTGCTTGGCACGAACGAGGTCATCGTGCTGGGGCACACCGGCTGTGGCCTGAGCGGGCTGGCCGACGGGGAACTGCGCCGGTCCCTCGAACGCACGACGGGAGCGACGAGCGACATCGCGTTCGGATCCTTCGACGATCTCGATCGGCATGTCCGGCGCCAGGTCGACCTCATCCGCAGCCACCCGTGGGTCAAGCCGGTGCCTGTCACGGGGCTGATCTATGAGGTCGAGACCGGCCTCGTGCGCGAAGTCGCCTGATCGGCAGCCTCGGCGAAGGGTTCAATGGCCTTGCGTTGGCCGCCAGAACGTGCTCGCACGCGCAACTGCGTTCCGGCCGGCCCCAGCGCAATCCACTTGCCCTCGGATGGTTGCTCGCACAATTTCCCGGTAGACGGGACGGATTCCGGCCCGGGCCTAGCCCGGGCCTACCCGGGCACGTGATGTCGGGGGTGGTTTCCCGCTTGACGGGAATCCGGCCCGGTAGGCGCGGCGTCGGCCAGGAGAGCGAGGGCACACCCGCTCTGTCCGTCCCTTCATTCGGGAAACCGGGCGCCCACCGTAGCCCGCCGGCTTCGGACGTGGCACAGCTGCCGTCCCCTCGGGCTCAAGCGTCGTTGGCCCTGCGCTAGAATTGGCTATCGGCGGCGGAGTAGCTCAGTGGTAGAGCAGGGGACTCATAAGCCCTTGGTCGGTGGTTCAAATCCGCCCTCCGCTACCAAGACTCGCCTGTGTCCAAGTTGGCGCGCATGGACTGAGCCAGCTTGAGCCTATAATCCGGCGACGGGGGCGCGCCAGCCGCGCTCGGTCACCCGGAGGCACCTCACCCCTTGAACCCTCGCTTCCTTCGCAACGGCATCGTCACGCCTGGTCCTCGTCGTGGGCACGGCGGCGCTGCTGTACATGTTCATCTTCCCCAGCGAAACCAAGGAACCAATCCCGTACAGCGGCGATGGCTCGTTCCTCCAGCTGGTCGCAACAGGGCCAGGTGGCCAAGGTCACCCAGCGCGGCCAGGCACTCGAGATCGAGCTGACTGCCATCGACCCCGACACGAACAAGCCGCCGGCTCGAAACCAGCCTCGTCCCGAGCGAGCTGGCGACCAACGTCCAGCAGGACATCATCGCCGCCTGTGTTCGCGTCGGCCGAGTGCGCCGCGGCACCGACGCTCGTCGGCGCGCCGGCGTCGGACAGTGGCGCCTGGCTGAGCGTCATCTTCTCCGTGCTGCTGCCGATGCTCCTCATCGGCGCCCTGCTGTTCTTCATGTTCCGCCAGGCGCAGGGCACCAACAACCAGGCGATGTCCTTCGGCAAGAGCCGCGCACGCATGTTCCTGGGCAACAAGACGGTCGTCACCTTCCACGACGTGGCCGGTGTCGACGAAGCCAAGACCGAGCTCCAGGAAGTCGTCGAGTTCCTCAAGTACCCCGAGAAGTTCAACCAGCTCGGCGCGCGCATCCCGCGCGGCGTGCTGCTCGTCGGCCCGCCCGGCACCGGCAAGACGCTCCTCGCCCGCGCCGTCGCCGGCGAGGCGGGCGTGCCGTTCTTCAGCATCTGCGGCTCCGAGTTCGTCGAGATGTTCGTAGGCGTCGGCGCGAGCCGCGTGCGCGACCTGTTCGACCAGGCCAAGCGCAACTCGCCGTGCATCGTCTTCGTCGACGAGATCGACGCGGTCGGCCGCCAGCGCGGCGCCGGCCTGGGCGGCTCGCACGACGAGCGCGAGCAGACCCTCAACCAGATCCTGGTCGAGATGGACGGCTTCGACACCAGCACCAACGTGATCGTCATCGCCGCGACCAACCGGCCCGACGTGCTCGATCCGGCGCTGCTCCGCCCGGGCCGCTTCGACCGCCAGGTCATCCTCGATCGGCCGGACATGAAGGGCCGCCTGGAGATCCTCAAGGTGCACAGCAAGGGCAAGCCGCTCGACAAGGCGGTCGACCTGCAGCCATCGCGCGTCAGTCGCCGCGGCTTCAGCGGTGCCGACCTGGCCAACCTGGTCAACGAAGCGGCCATCCTCGCCGCGCGGCGCAACAAGAAGGTCATCACCACGCGGCGAGTTCAGCGAGGCGCTCGAGCGCGTCGTGGCCGGCCCCGAGCGCAAGAGCCGCGTCATCAGCGACCAGGAGAAGGCGATGATCGCCTACCACGAGGGCGGTCACGCCATCGTCCAGCGCATCCTGCCCAAGACCGATCCGGTCACCAAGGTCAGCATCATCAGCCGCGGCATGGCCCTCGGCTACACCATGGGCCTGCCGACCGAGGACCGCTACCTGCAGAGCAGGAGTGAGTTCGAGGACAAGATCGCGGGCATGCTCGGCGGCAACGCGGCCGAGAAGCTGATCTTCGGCGACACGACCACCGGCGCATCGAACGACATCGAGAAGGCGACCAACGTGGCGCGCCGGATGGTGACCGAGTTCGGCATGAGCGAGAAGCTCGGTCCGCTCGCCTTCGGCAAGCGCGACGAGATCGTCTTCCTGGGCCGCGAGATCGGCGAGCAGCGCAACTACAGCGACGACGTCGCCAAGATGATCGACGAGGAAGTGCGCGCGATCATCGACCGCTGCTACGCGCGGGCGATGGACGTGCTGGTGCGCTACAAGGACCGCCTGGTCCAGCTCGCCGAGCGCCTCGTGGCCGAGGAGACGATCGAGCAGGAGGAGTTCGAGAAGATGTTCGCCGACCTGCCCGACCCGCGCAAGGACACGCACATCACGCCCGTCCCGCTCGACGGCCCGATGACCGCGCGCGAGCCGAAGGAGCCGGTCGCCGGGCCGGCCAAGGCGCCCAAGCCCTCGCCCCAGCCGGCGTAGGTCGGTTGCCGCTCTAGGTCGGACCGTGTTTTCGCCATGCCACCGCCTGAGGAAGCTGTGATGTCCGAGTTCGCCGATCTCGACGAGTTCATCACCGCTGACGGCCGACGAACGGCTGGCCGACTACCTCGACCTGCTCCGTCTGCCGTCGATCGGCACGCTCTCCGAGCACACCGCTGACGTGCGCGCCACGGCCCAGTTCGTCGCCGATCGGCTGGCGGCGATGGGCTTCGAGCACGTCGAGCTGTCGCCGACCGGCGGCCATCCGATCGTCTACGCCGACTGGCTGCACGCGGACGGGCGCGCCGACGGTGCTCGTCTACGCCCACTACGACGTCCAGCCGGTCGATCCGCTCGACCTGTGGCATACGCCCGCCCTTCGACCCGGTCGTCGAGGGCGGTCGCGTCTACGCCCGCGGCGCGGCCGACGACAAGAGCCACGTCCACCTGCACCTGTGGGCGGCCCGCGCGTGGCTCGAGACGCGCGGCCGACTGCCGCTCAACCTCAAGTTCGTGATCGAGGGCGAGGAGGAGTCGGGCTCGGACAACTTCGATCCGTGGATCGTCGGTCAATCGCGATCGGCTGACGGCGGACCTCGCCGTGATCAGCGACACCGGCTTCTACGAGGGCAACCAGCCGGCGATCACGATCGGCCTGCGCGGCCTGGTCTACACCCAGATCGACGTCATCGGCTCACGGCTGGACCTGCACTCGGGCACGCTTCGGCGGCAACGTCCAGAACCCGGCCAACGCCCTGGCGCACGATCATCGCGCGGCTGAAGAACGACGACGGCTCGGTTGCCGTGCCCGGCTTCTACGACGAGGTCCGGCCGTTGACGCCGCGCGACCGCGAGGAGTTCGCGCGGATGCCCTTCGACGACGAGCAGTTCCGCGCCGACTACGGCCTCAACGGCTCGTTCGGCGAGCCGGGCTTACAGCCCGCTCGAGCGGCGCGGCGCACGGCCCACGCTCGACGTCAACGGCATCTGGGGCGGCTTCTCAGGGCGAGGGCTCGCAAGACGATCATCCCCGCCCACGCGCACGCCAAGGTCAGCTGCCGGCTGGTGGCCGACATGGATCCGCAGCGCACGTTCGAGCGCCTGCGCGACTTCGTCGCGTCGATCGCGCCGGCCGGGGTCGATGTCGAGGTGCGCAAGCTCAACGACGGCATGTGGAGCCTGACGCCGATCGACCATCCAGCGACGGAGGCGGCCGCCGAGTGCCTCGAGGAGGTCTTCGGCGAGCCGCCCTTCTACCTGCGTGAAGGCGGCTCGATCCCGGCCGGCGCGACTTTCGCGCGCGAGCTTGGCCTGCCGGTCGTGCTGCTCGGCTTTCGCCAGCCCGACGACCAGGCCCACGCGCCCAACGAATCAATGCGCCTCGACAACCTCGAGGGCGGCCTGCGCACCATCGTCCGCTACTGGCAGAAGCTGGCCGACACGTCGCTCTGATCCGGCCCCCTCCACGCGCCGCGCGATGGGCGGGACTCTGGTAGCGGCCGCGCCGTAGGAACATCGGCTGGTGCCGCTGCGCCGCCGTCGCGGCGTAGCCTCGGGCGCGTGTCCAGCCGATGGCAGCCTGCCGATCCTTTGCCGCCTGTGCCCCTCGCATCCGACGCCGCCTCCTTGGGCGGCCTGCCCCTCGTCGCCCCGCCGCGGCAGGTTCCGCCGGCGGCGCCGATCGCGCCGCTGACCGCCGCTCAGCCTGGGGTCATCACGCCTAGTAACGGCGTTGGTTACTTCCGACTGGGCCGCTAGCGACGCCAGCCGTCGCCCTGCACCCGCGCAGCGCGATGGAGGTCCTGGACGGGCTGTCGGATAAGGTCAGCCGCGGCGCAGTCGCCGAGTACCAGCCCATCCCGCTCGGTTTCTCGCCGCTCGACGAACCCTCGGCGGCGGCATCCGCAGCGGCGAGCTGGTGCTCATCGGCGGCGCGCAGGGCACGGGCAAGACCACGATGGCGCTGCAGATCGCGCGCAACATCGCCCAGGGCGGCCAGGCCAACGTGCTCTACATCTGCTTCGAGCACGACGAGGAGTACCTGCTCAGCCGGTTGATGGCCATGGAGTCGGCGCTCGCCGGGGACAATGCCGCCGACGGCCAACAGCGGGGTCAAGATCCAGGACGTGCGCCGCGAGGTGCTCGGCACCTGGCTCGCCCAGGGCGGCGACGACGACCGCCGATCTGCGCGCCAATCCGCGGCTGCGTCCGGCGCTCGAGCGCATCGCGCGCTACGGCCAGGGGCTCGTTCCTGCTGCGCGGCTCCCACGCCGCACACCAGCGCCGCCGAACCTGCGCCGGCTGATCGAGGACTACCGTCACGAGGCACCCACCCGGCCGCTGGTCGTCTTCGTCGACTACCTCCAGCGCGTGCCGGTCGTGCCCGACCCGCCGACCGAGGCCGAGAAGCGTGACGAGCGTCGTCGCCGCGCTCAAGGACCTCGCGCTGTCGCTCGGCGTGGCCGTGGTCACGGCATCGTCGCCGCCGACAAGGAAGGGCTGAAGGCCGCCCGCCTGCGCAATCACCACCTGCGCGGATCATCGGCCCTCAACTACGAATCGGACGTGATCCTGATCCTGAACGAGAAGTACAACATCGTGGCCAAGGTCAACATCGAGTTCAACCCGCACCAGGCGCAGCGCTTCCGCGACTGGACGATCCTGACCGTCGAGAAGAACCGCAGCGGGCGCGACGCGGTCGACCTCGAGTTCGAGAAGCACTTCGAGTTCTCCTGCTTCGACCCCAACGGCCGGCAGGTGCGGGAGAAGCTGATCGAGGAACGGCTCTACAACGATTAGGCCGCCTCCGCGTCCGTCTGAATAGACTTCGGACGTGACCCGCAATGCGCTCGACCGGCCGGAGGTCGTGTTCCTCGACGTGGGTGACACGCTCATCCGTGCTCACCCCTCGTGGGCCGGTGTCTACCGCCAGGGCCTGCTCGAGTTCGGCATTGACCTTGACGAGAAGGATCTCGAACGCGCCTTGCTGACCGAGACCAAGGTCGGCGGCTGGTGGCTGAACGAGGAGCCCTTCGAGCCGACCGAGGAGAACTCGTTCACGCGGGTCATGCAGTTCGACACGGCCGTGCTGGCACGGCTTGGCCATCCGGCTTTGGCAGAGGACGCATTCCGGCGCATCGAGGACGCCTTCGTCCGGCGCTCGGCGTGGTACGTCTATCCCGATGTGATCCCGGCCGTCCAGGCGCTGCGCGCGGCCGGCCTGCGGCTGTGCGTGATCAGCAACTTCGTATGGGGCGCGCCGGAGCTGATTCACGACCTCGAGCTGGCGCGTCACTTCGAAGCGCTCGTCATCAGCGCCCGGGTCGGCTTCCAGAAGCCCAACCCGGGCATCTTCCGGCACGCGCTCAGGCAGATGCGGATCGCGCCCGAGCGGGCCGTGCACGTCGGCGATTCGTACCGCGCCGACATCTTCGGGGCGCGTCGAATGGGCATCCCGGCGGTGATGATCGCGCGCGAGACGGACGATCCGGCGCGGTTGCGCGAGGAGCTCGCCGAACCCGACTTGCACATCATCCGCGACCTGTATGGGCTGCTCGACCTGCTCGGGCTCGAGCGGCCGGCCGCGTCACCTGCCTGATCGGGCTGCGCTGGACGGCCCGGCCTGGCGGCTGTTCGTCGCCGCGCCCTTGCCCGCCGCGGCCGCGGACGAGGCCTTCGCGGCGCTGGCGCCGCTGCGCGCACGGCACCCGGAGGCGCGCTGGGCTGGGCCCGAGAAGCTCCACCTGACGCTCGTCTTTCTCGGCCAGACCGACGCCCACAGGGTCGTGCCGATCGCTGCCGCGCTGGCCGCTGTCGCCGCCGGCCACGCGGCCTTCGAGGTCGAAACGGGCCCCGCCGGCGGCCGCGCTGACGGTCGGCGCACAGGCGTGGCCTGGCTGCGCCTGAGCGACGGTGCGCAGCAGGTGTCCGAAGTGGCACTCGAGCTGGACCGCGCCATCGGCAGCGCCACCTACGACGAGCGGCGGGCGCCGCGACCGCATCTGACCGTAGCGCGGCTGGTTGACCAGGCGTTGCTCGACGACCTGCACGGGCTGAGCGCCGGCCTGCGCCTGCGCTGGACGGTCGACCGGCTGGTCCTCCTGCGCAGCCACACCGACCCGCGCGGGTCACGCTACGAATCGTTGGCCGAGTCTGAGCTGCCCGGCAGTTGACGTCGACAGGTTGGCGTGCCTAGACTGCGCGCCAATCGAATAGCGGCATTGAGCGGGAGTAGTAGCTTTCGATCTTCGTGGCAGAGACCCGGCGGTTGGTGCAAGCCGGGGCGGAGACGAGCGTGAACGGGCCCGCGAGCCCCGGACAGAACGGCCGGCCAGCGATGATCGTCAGGCGGACCAAGTAGGCTCCGGCGCAGAGCGCCAGCGTTATCAGGGCAGCACCGATCGGCAACGAGCAGGGCTCGGGGCCCGTCGGCCAACGAGTGCGACGGCGTGACGGCCGTCGAAATCGGGTGGTACCGCGGAAGGACCGGCCTTTCGTCCCGGCAGGGCGAAGGCCGGTTACGTGTATTCGGCCCAGGAACGAGGCCGAGTCAAGCTGGAGGTACCACCGCCATGGCCGAGCGCACCAAGTTCCTCCTCGACGAGGACCGCATCCCGCGCAGCTACTACAACATCGCGGCCGATCTGCCCGAGCCGCCACCACCACCGCTCCATCCGGGCACCGGGCAGCCCATTGGCCCGCAGGATCTGGCCCCACTCTTGCCGATGGAGCTGATCAAGCAGGTCATCAGCCGGGAGCGCGAGATCGAGATCCCGGAGCCCGTTCGGCAGGCGTATGCGCTGTATCGGCCCAGTCCGCTCCATCGTGCGCTGAGGCTCGAGGCGGCGCTCGATACGCCGGCGCACATCTACTACAAGTACGAGGGGGTCAGTCCGTCGGGCAGCCACAAGCCCAACACGGCCATCGCACAGGCCTTCTACAACCGTGCCGAGGGGACCACCCGACTTGCGACCGAGACCGGCGCCGGGCAGTGGGGCAGCGCCCTGGCTTTCGCAGGCTCGCTCTTCGGAATCGATGTCAAGGTCTTCATGGTCCGCGCGAGCTACGACCAGAAACCCTACCGCCGGGTCCTGATGGAGACCTACGGGGCCAAGGTCGTGGCCAGCCCGAGCCCGGACACCGGATACGGCCAGCGCCTCCTGGCCGAGAACGCTGGGCATACCGGATCGTTGGGCATAGCCATCAGCGAGGCGATCGAGGACACGGTCACGCACCCGGGGACCAAGTACTCGCTTGGCTCGGTGTTCGATTTCGTGCTCCTGCACCAGACCGTGATCGGGCAGGAAGCGATCGAGCAGCTGGCGCTGGCCGGCGAAGAGCCCGACGTGATCATCGGCTGTGTCGGCGGTGGCTCGAACTTCGCCGGTTTGGCGTTCCCATTCATCGGCCGCCAGCTGCGCGGCGAAGCGAGATACCGGGTCATCGCGGTGGAGCCGGAGGCTGCCCCCAGCCTGACGCGGGGCGAGTACCGCTACGACTTCGGGGATACCGGCGAGATGGGGCCGCTGGTCAAGATGCACACGCTCGGCCACGAATTTGTGCCGCCGCCCATCCACGCTGGCGGGCTGCGCTACCACGGCATGGCGCCGCTGGTGAGCATGCTTGTCGACCGTGGATTTGTGGAGGCGCGGGCAGTCGGCCAGGTCGCCACGTTCGAGGCCGGCGTGGCGTTCGCCAAAGCCGAAGGCATCCTGCCGGCGCCCGAGTCGAACCACGCCATCAGAGTGGCAATCGACGAGGCGGTTGCCGCCCGCGCAGAGGGCCGCCCGCGGACGATCCTCTTCAGCCTCTCGGGCCATGGCCACTTCGACCTGTCCGCGTACGAGTCATATCTGTCCAGCAGCCTGGAGGACTTCGCGTACCGGCCGCTGGAGAAGGAGCTCGCCGGGGCGGCGGCCTGAGTCGCCCTGCCGCCCCACGGTTGAAGCGCCGGAGTGTCGGGTCCGGTGCGGCCCAAGAGGCCGTTTCAGCGGAGGAACCGGCCGCCCCACGGCAGCATTGCAGCGGTTTGCCGTGCGGCGGCACACACAGCAGGCCGCGGCGCAGGCGAGCCACATGCATGTCGCGAGCTTCGGCGGATGCGACCGCCCCACGGTTGAAGCGCTCCCGCTAGCATCCCGTCAATGGAACGCGATCCCGAGCTCGTTCTCGGCCTGCCGCGCGACATGGTGCCCGGCGCGCTCGGCTGGCGCGGCGTCCGGACCGAATCTGTCGATGACTATCTGACGGCGATCCGCCAGGCGGGCTCGTTTCGGCCGCGCGACGAGGTCGAGGCCGATCCGTCCTGGAAGCAGGTCATTCCCTACCTCGTGCTGCGCGACGGGGAGCGCCTCTTCCTGATGCGCCGCACTCGCGCGGGCGGCGACGAGCGCCTGCACGAGCGCTACTCGATCGGCATCGGCGGACACGTCAACCCGGGCGACACCGACCCACAGGGCGGCCTGCGGCGCGAGTGGGCCGAAGAGATCGAGGCCGATTTCGAGCCTCACTTCGTGCCTGTCGGCGTGCTCAACGACGATGACAACCCGGTCGGCGCGGTTCACCTCGGCCTGGTCTACGCCGCCGACGCCGAGGGCCAGCCGGTCGCCATTCGCGAGAAGCACAAGCTAGAAGGTGCGTTCGCCACCTTGGCCGAAGTGGCCGCGGTGGCCGACCGGCTCGAGACCTGGAGCGCGCTGCTATTCGATTTCCTGACCGCTAGACGAGAAACTGATGTCGCTGGGCGATAATCGACGGACACAGATGAAGAACGTGCGACACGGGTCACGAGTGCGGCGGCTGGGCGGGCTGCTTTTCGCGGCGGGCCTGGCGCTGCTCATCGTTGGTGCGACCCACGCGGCAGAGCCGGGGCGCGTCTACGTCCTGCCCACCGGCGGCATCGTCGATCAGGTCATGGACGGCTACCTGCGTGACGGCATAGCCAAGGCGCAGCGCGACGGCTACGCGGCGGTCGTGATCCAGCTCGACACGCCGGGCGGCTCACTCGAGTCGACGCGCGAGATCGTCAAGACGCTGCTCAACGCGCCGGTGCCGGTGATCGTGTGGGTCGGTCCGGGCGGCAGCCGGGCGGCCAGCGCGGGTACGTTCATCACCATGGCCGCTCACGTGGCCGTGATGGCGCCCGGCTCGAACATCGGAGCGGCCACGCCGATCAGCGGCGAGGGCCAGGACATCGAAGGCGCCCTGGGCGCCAAGATCCTGGAGGACACCCAGGCCCTGCTGCGCAGCATCTCGACCCAGCGCAACCGCAACGTCGACTGGGCTCTGACCACAGTCACCGAGTCGCGCGCGTACACCGCCGAGGAGGCGGTCGATGCGGGCGGTGTCGACGGCCTGGCCAACAGCGTGGCTGCGGCGCTCGCCTTTGCCGACGGCCGCACGGTAACCGTCGCCGGACAGTCGGTGACACTCGCCTTGGGCGATGTCCAGAGCGACGAATCTGCCGATGAACCCGCTCCAGGCGCTGCTCCACCTGCTGTCCGACCCGAACATCGCCTTCATCCTGTTCACGATCGGTTTCTACGGCTTGATCTTCGAGCTGCAGAACCCGAACTTCGTGACCGGCATCCTGGGCGGCATCGCCATCATCCTGGCCTTCATCGGCTTCGGCAGCCTGCCGCTCAATGTTGGCGGCCTGATCTTGATCGGCCTGGCGGTGGTCCTTTTCGTGCTCGAGGTGACCGTCACCAGCCATGGCCTGCTGGCCATCGGCGGGATCGTCTGCTTTGTGCTCGGGGCGGCGGCGCTGTACACCGAACCGGGCACCCCCGCCGCGCCTGACGTCTCGGTCGCGCTGCCGGTCTTGGTGACGATGACGGTGATGACCGGCCTGTTCATGCTCCTCGTCGTCATCGCCACGCTGCGCTCGCGGCGGATGATGACTGCACCGGGCCTGATCGGCGCAGGCCTGGCGGCCGACACGCTGGGCGAGGTGCGCCGGCCGCTCAGCCCGACCGGCTCGGTCTATGCTGGTGGCGAGGAGTGGACCGCCAGAACCGCTGACGAACGGCCCTTGTCACGCGGCACGCCAGTACGCATCGTGCGCCAGGACGGGTTGATGCTCATCGTCGAGCCCGCCGAGGACCCGGGCGCCTAGTCAAGAACGGCGCGTTGACGCGCACAGAAAGGAACCATTGATGTCCTTCGACACAGTCACCCTCTCGGTCATCATCGCCGTCGTCGTCTTCTTCCTGCTCGGGCTGTACCTGTCGGTGCGCGTCGTGCAGCAGTACGAGCGGATGATCATCTTCCGCCTTGGCAAGACCGGCCCCAACCTCGTGCGCGACCCGGGTCTGCGCTTCCTGATCCCGCTCATCGACCGGCCGGTCAAGGTTGACATCCGCGAGAAGTTCATCGAAGTACCCAGCCAGACGACAATCACGCGCGACAACGCGCCGATCAACATCGACTTTCTGATCTACTGGTACATCGTCGATCCGCTCAAGAGCGAGGTCAACGTCCAGTACTTCGCCGGTGCCCTGCAGGGCATCGCCACGACCACGCTGCGCGCGGTGATCGGCGACATCCTGCTCGATGACGTGCTCTCCAAGCGCGACCAGATCAACGAGGTCCTGCGCGCCAAGCTGGACGAGCAGACCGAGCGCTGGGGCGGCAAGGTGACCACGGTCGAGATCCGCGAGATCACCCCGCCGCGCGACGTGCAGGAAGCGATGAACCGGATGCTGTCGGCCGAGCGTAACCGGCGCGCGGTGATCACCGAGTCGGAAGGCTCCCGACAGGCCAACATCAACGTCGCCGAGGGCGAGAAGCAGGCCGCCATCCTGCGCTCCGAGGGCAAGCGCCAGGCGCAGATCCTCGAGGCCGAGGGCTTCAGCCAGGCGCTCGAGCGGATCTTCGCGGCTGCGCACCTGGTCGACGAGAAGACGATGACGCTGCAGTACCTCGAGGCGCTCAAGGGCCTCGGCTCGGGACCGGCAACAAAGTTCGTCATCCCGCTCGAGTTCGTCGAGCTGGCCGGCCGCATCAGCGGCTACGCAGACCGCGCGCTGACGGGGTCCGAGGGCAAGTAGCCGGGGCGGTAATGGTCCTTCCGGACGGGTTCGGGGGGTACCACCGCAGTGTGTGTGGCGGGCGTGAGCGGGCTTAGCATCGGACTCCGATAGCAAGGCCTGCTCAACCGGAGAGAAATGCCCGCCCGAATACTCGTCGTCGCTGCCCAGCCCGCGATCCAGCTGCAGCTCGGAAACATGCTGCGCGGCGACGGGCACGAGATCCTGCTCGCCAACGACGCGCGCGAGGGCCTGCGCCGCTGGAGCACCGATCGGCCCGACCTGATCACGATTGACGACGAGCTGCCCGACGCGACCGGGCTTGTGCTCGCCGCGCGCGTCCGCCAGTCCGAGCCACCCGGCACGCACACACCGATCGTGCTGGTCGGCGCCACCGCCGATGTCGACGCCAAGGTTGCCGCGCTGCGCGCGGGCGCCGACGACTACCTGGCCAAGCCGGTTCATCCGCAGGAGCTGTCGGCCCGCGTGCGCGGCCTGCTCGCCCGTTTCGCCCGCGTGAAGATGTCGGCACGCGAGCAGGCCTTTGGCCGCGTCCACGCCTACTACGGTGCCAAGGGCGGCGTGGGCACGACGACCCTCGCGATCAACAGCGCGATCGCGCTGCACACTGAGCTCAAGCGCAAGGTGGCGCTGGTCGACGCCAACCTCCAGTTCGGCGACCACCGTGTCTTCCTCGACATGGGCCCCGACCAGCGCTCGATCGTGGACGCGGTCAGTGCCACTTCGATCGACGCCGACCTGCTGCGCCGCGTGATGGTCCGCCATGAGTCGGGCGTGGACCTGTTGCTCGCACCGCCAACGCCGGAGGCGGCCGAGGCGGTCAGCGGTGAGCTGCACCACTTGCTGCGCATCGTCGAGCTGCTGCGCCTGGCCTATGACTACGTCATCGTCGACATGGGTAAGCACCTTGACGATCACATGCTCGACGTGATCGGCGCGGCCGACCGGCTGGTGGTGGTGATGACGGCCGACCTGTCGTGCGTCAAGAACGTCCGCCTGGTGTTGGCCACGATGGCCCAGCTGGGTGTGCCCGACGAGCGCCTGCTGCTCGTGCTCAACCGGGCCAATGCCTTCACCGGCATCAGCAACAAGTCCGTCGAGAGCGTGCTCAGGCGCCACATCGCAAAGCAGATCGTCAACGACTACCGCTCGGCCATCAGCTCGCTCAACAGCGGCACGCCCTTCATGCTCAACCGACCCGACTCGGCCCTCGGCCGCGGGGTGATCGAGTTCGCGCGGATGATCGACCAGCAGGCGACCGATGCCGTCGAGCTGGGCCAGCTGGAGCTCGCGGCCGCCCGATAAGCCCGCGCCATGGCGCGGCGAAGCCCCAGGCAACCACCAGCGGCTAGCGTGCAGTCGTGCTTGCGACGCTCATGACGGCGGTGATCAACGGCCTGCGTGGCGAGTTGGTGCGGGTCGAGATCGACGTCGCGCCGGGTCTGCCGGTGTGCCACATCGTCGGCCTGCCCGATGCCGCGCTGTCAGAAGCGCGCGAGCGTGTCCGCGGCGCCATCCGCAACAGCGGCTTCGAGTACCCCATGTCGCGCATCACGGTCAACCTGGCACCGGCCGACCGGCGCAAACGAGGCGCCGCGTACGACCTCGCCATCGCTCTCGGCATCCTCGTCGCCTCGGGCCAGATTCGGCGTGGCGGTGGCACCTGGGCGCTGCTCGGCGAGCTATCTCTGTCGGGCACGGTCGAGCCGGTCCCCGGAGTGCTGCCGATGGTCGCCACGCTCTGCCGGCAGGGCTACCGCCGGGTGATCGTGCCCGCCGCCAACGAGGCCGAGGCGCGGCTGGTGGCCGGCGTCGAGGCGATCGGCGTCGAAGGGCTCGACGACGCCGCCCGTCTTGTCGCCGGGCCGCGCGGCCGGACTGCCGGGCGGGCCAGCCGGCGGCCGGCGGTTGAGCTCTCCGGGCCGCGCCAGGCACGGAGCACGATCGACGGGCCGAGGACGGCCTTGGCCGCAGCGCTCGAGCCGGTCGACCTGGCCGAAGTGCGCGGGCAACAGCACTCACGCTGGGCGCTCGAGATCGCTCTCGCCGGCGGGCACAACCTGCTGCTGGTGGGTCCGCCCGGTGCCGGCAAGACGCTCCTGGCGCGGGCCATCCCGCGCCTCCTGCCGCCCCTTGACGACGACGAGGCGCTCGAGGTCACCGTCATTGAGAGCGTGGCGGGGCTGCTGCACGAGGGCGGGTTGCGCCGCCAGCGGCCGTTCCGCGCGCCGCACCACACCAGTTCGTATGCCGCGCTGGTCGGCGGCGGCCCGCATCTGTCGCCGGGCGAGGCGACGCTTGCCCATCACGGTGTGCTCTTCCTCGACGAGCTGGCCGAGTTCGACCGACCGGCGCTCGATGCGCTGCGCCAGCCGCTCGAGGAAGGGGTGCTCACGATCGCTCGTGCGCGCGGCCACATCCGCTACCCAGCCCGCTTCCAGCTCGTGGCGGCCATGAACCCGTGCCGCTGCGGCTACCACAACGATCCCGACCGGCAGTGTCGCTGTCCGACGGGTGACCCGGAGCGTTACGTGCGCCGGGTGAGCGGCCCGCTGCTCGATCGGATCGACCTCCAGATCGAGATGGCGCGCGTGCCCGTGGCCGAGCTGTTGACCGGCCCGGCGCCAGAGGACAGCGCAACCGTCGGCCGGCGCGTGATGGCGGCGCGCGAGCTGGCCCTCGCCCGGAACGGCGGACGGCCCAACGCGCACCTACCGGGCACCGTATTGCTGGCCGTCTGCGCACTGACCAGGCCGGCCAGCAACGTTCTGGCCGAGTGGGCCGCCGCGAAGCAGCTCAGCGCTCGGTCAGTGCACCGGCTGATGCGCGTGGCGCGCTCGATCGCCGATCTCGATGGACGGCTTTCAGTGAGCGAGCATGATGTGCTTGCGGCAGGCGGTCTGCGCGACCCGGGAGCCATGCTCGGCGACCAGCTGGCAGCCTGAGGACCCGGATCGCCGCCATGGGTGATGAGCCAGCGCGCCGCGCGTGGATCGCGCTGGCGTCGGTCGAGGGCGTCGGCGACGAGACATTCGCCCTGTTGCTGGCCACTTTCGGGAGCGCGACGGATGCGCTGCGCGCGGGCCTCGACGGCCGACTCGACGCCTGGGTGGTGGCCCGGCACGGTGCAGATGGACGACCACCGATCACCCGTCCGGTGCTGGACAAGCTGCGCGCCGTGGCGCGCGACCCGCGCTCAAAGCTCGATGCGATCTCCGACATGGGCTTGTGGACGGTGGTGCCGCTTGACGCAGCCTATCCGGCCCGTTTGCGCGACCTCGACCCGCCGCCGGCGGTCATCCACGGTCTGGGCGACCCGGCGGCCTTGCTCCGACCGCGCGCCGTTGGAGTGGTGGGCACGCGCCGGCCGACACCCGCCGGCCGCGCCCTGGCCGCGCGGATCTGCGCCCGCCTGGTCGAGTGCGGGGCGACGGTCGTATCCGGCTTGGCCGTGGGCATCGATGGGGCCGCCCATGCCGCGACGCTCGACCGCGGTGGGGTGACCGTCGGCGTCATCGGCGCCGGCCACGGCTCACCCGGGCCGCGCGCCCATGCCCGGCTGCGCGCGGCCGTCGCGGCCGCCAGGGGCGCCGTGATCAGCGAGCACCATCCCGCGACCGGGGCGACCAGGGGCACGTATCCGCGGCGCAACCGGATAATCGCCGCGCTGTCGGACGCGGTGGTCGTGGTCGAGGCGCCGCGCACGAGTGGCGCTCTGATCACCGCGCGCCATGCGCTCGAGCTCGGCCGGCCGGTCTTCGTGACCCCCGGTCGGATCGGCGACTGGGCGACCGCGGGCTCCCTCGCCCTGCTGCGTGAGACTCCAGCCCGCGCGGCCGTCGGCCTGGACGAGCTGGTCGAGGACCTGGGCTACTTCGCGCCGGCGCCAGAAAGCGAGCGCCAGGATGCAGCGGGCGCCCGTGGACCGGCATTGGCTATGCTCGGGCCGGCCGAACGCGCCGTGGCCCAGCGCCTGTGCGTCGGACCGGCCGGCCTGGACCTGCTGGTGGCCGAGACGGGCCTCGCACCGGGTGTCATCTCCAGCGCGGTGACGATGCTGCTGATGCGTGGCTGGGTGCACTCGCATGGGCCGGCCTACGTCGCCGCCGGTCCGTTGGCCGGTTGAGTGGAGGGCAGTGTGGAACGGGACCTCCGTACCGTTGCCCGGGCCGGTGCCGCCGCGCCACACTCGGCGCGTGATCACCAACGTCCTCATCCACCTGGTCAACGATCTGCCTATCGTGGTCGACCTCGAGGCGCTGCCGGCGGGCGGCGACCGCACCGTGCGCTGCACCAACGTGCGCACCGTCGATGGCAAGCGACCGGCCTTCATCCACGACGGCCGCTCCACGTTCGTCCTTCCGCTCGATGTCATCCGCCTGATCGAGGTGCCCGTCAATGGTGGATCGGCGGACGGCACGCCGGCGGAGGGGTCGATCGAGGCTTCCCGGGCAACACAGCCCGCGCCGGCCGAGGCGCCCAAAGAGCCCGACGCGGAGCCCGACGAGGACCTGCTGGCGCGCATCCGCTCGGTCTGATTCGAGTTTCGGCCGCCTACGGCGGCCGCTCCGGAGCGGCTGCCGACCGATGCTAGACTCGGCCCGATGACGAAGAACCTGGTGATCGTCGAATCACCGGCCAAGGCGCGCACCATCGAGCGATACCTGGGTCCCGGGTACCGGGTCCTGGCTTCGTTCGGCCATGTCCGCGACCTGCCCGAGAACCCCGGCAAGAACAAGCTGGGCGTCGACGTCGAGCACGATTTCGCGCCCGAGTACGTGATCAGCGAGGACCGCCGCAAGCAGGTGGCCGCGATCGCCAAGGAGGCGCGCAGCGCCGACATGGTCTACCTCGCGACCGACCTTGACCGCGAGGGCGAGGCCATCGCCTGGCATGTCGCCGAGGCGGCCAACGTGGATCCGGACAAGACACGCCGGGTGACCTTCTCCGAGATCACGCCGGACGCCATCCGCGACGCATTTGCCCACCCGCGCAGCATCGACCACAACCTGGTCGACGCTCAGCAGGCGCGGCGCATCCTCGACCGCGTGGTCGGCTATACGCTCAGCCCGCTGCTGTGGCGCAAGGTGCACGCCGGGCTGTCGGCCGGCCGGGTGCAGTCGGTCGCGGTGCGCCTGGTGGTCGAACGCGAGCGCGAGATCCGCGCCTTCAGCGCCCGCGAGTACTGGACCATCGAGGCCCTGCTGGCGACAGAGGCGGGCGCCACGTTTGCCGCCGAGCTCGTGCGCATCGACGGCAAGACCTTCGAGATCGGCGACACACAGACGGCCGAGCAGCACGCCGCCGCGCTGCGCGCCACGCGGCCCGAGGTCAAGAGTGTCACCCGGCGCACGACGAAGCGCCGTCCGGCGCCGCCGTTCACCACCAGCACGCTCCAGCAGGAGGCCAGCCGGCGGCTCGGCTTCAACCCCAAGCGCACCATGCGCATTGCCCAGGATCTGTACGAGGGCGCCGACACGGCCGACGGCCGCGTGGGCCTGATCACCTACATGCGCACCGATTCGCCGAACATGGCGACCGTGGCCATGCACGAGGCGCGTGACGTCATCGCCCGGCGCTACGGGCTGCGCTACGTGGTGCCCGAGGGCCGCCACTACAGCACCAAGAGCAAGGGCGCCCAGGAGGCCCACGAGGCGATCCGGCCGACCGCCTTCGCCCGCGATCCGGACAGCCTGGCCCAGGTGCTGTCGCCCGAGCAGCTGCGCCTGTACCGGCTGATCTGGCAGCGCGCACTCGCCTCGCAGATGGCCGAGAAGGAGCTCGAGACGACGACCGCCGAGCTTGCCGCAGACCGCTACGGCCTGCGCGCGAGCGCCATGCGGACGGTCTTCGATGGCTTTGCCGCGGTGTACACCGAGGGCACAGACGACACGGCCGAGGAAGAGGAGCGCCAGCTGCCGGCCTTGGCCGCGGGCGACCGGACCGCGGTGCGCGAGGTAACGCCGGCCCAGCACTTCACGCAGCCGCCACCGCGCTACACGGAGGCGACGCTGATCAAGGCGCTCGAGGAGCGCGGCATCGGCCGGCCGTCGACCTACGCGGCGACGATCTCGACCATTCTCGATCGCGGCTACGTGGCGGTCACCGAGCGGCGCCTCTATCCCGAGCACGTCGGCGAGGTGGTGACCGACCTGCTGGTCGAGCATTTCGGCGAGTTCGTCGACCCCGACTTCACGGCGCGGATGGAGACGACCTCGACGACGTGGCCACTGGCAAGCGCGCCTGGGTGCCGCTGCTGCGCGCGTTCTACGACCCCTTCCTCGAGCTGGTCAGCCTGAAGAAGAACGAGCTGCGGCGCGCCGATTTCACGATCGAGGAGACCGACCAAGTCTGCTCGGCTGGCCACCCGATGGTCATCCGCCTCGGACGGACCGGGCGCTTCCTGGCCTGCTCGACCTATCCCGAGCACAAGGAGACGCGGCCGCTGCCGGGCGAGGAGCCCGAGGCGGTGGCCGTCGAGGGTGTCGGCGAGACGTGCCCGACGTGTGGAGAGGGCACCCTCGTCGGGCGGCGCGGCCGCTTCGGGCCGTTTGCGGGCTGCTCGCGCTATCCCGACTGCAACTACATCCATCGCACGGGGCCGCCGCCGCCCGAACCGCTCACGTTCGAGGTTGCCTGCCCAAAGTGCAGCGAGGGCCAGCTGATCGCTCGCCGCGCACGCAAGTCGGGCACCGTCTTCTGGGGCTGCGGGCGCTATCCGAAGTGCGATTTCACGACATCGCGCGAGCCGGTCGGCGCGCTGCATGATGCCGACGAAGGCCCGGTCGCGCGCGAGGGAGATACGGCATCTGTCTGCGCTGCGGCGCGCCGGTCGACCTGCCCAGCGTGGTCATCCCGGGCGTCAAGCTGGCCGGTGGCTCGCCCAACCCCGAGGCGCTCAGCGCACCGCGCCGCACGCGGCGGCCGGCGAGAGCGGACGCCGGCAGAGCGGGAGCCGCCCGACGGGGAGCGGCGAAAGGGGCATCGGCCACCACGCCCCGCCGTCGCTCGCGGCCCGCCGCGTGACGGCCCACACCGCCCGGGCGTGACCGGCGCCGAGGCGCTCGACGCGTTCCTCGGCCGGCTCGCCGCTCGCGACGCGTCGGAACACACCCGCCGTTCGTATCGCACGGCGATCGGCCAGTACCTCGACTTCCTCGATCTGCGCGGCGTCGACTGGCGCACGCCACCGCGGCCGTTGATCCGCGGCTACATGGCCGAGCTGGCCGAGCGGCCGCTGGCCCGGCGCTCGATCAGCAGCCGCCTCGCCGCGCTGCGCTCGTTCTACCGCTACGCGCGGCGCGAGGATCTCGTTTCGGCCGATCCCTGGTCTGGCGCGCTGACGCCGCGCCTGCCGCGCCGCCTGCCGCAGGTCCTCGGTGTCCAAGACGTGGAGCGGCTGATCGAGGGCGCCACGACTGAGCCCGCGCGGCGCGCCCTCGTGCTGCGCGACCTGGCTCTCGTCGAGACGGCCTATGCCGGCGGCCTGCGCATCAGCGAGCTGGCCGCGGCACAGCTGGCCGACCTCGACCTGGTGCGGGGCGAGCTGCGCGTACTGGGCAAGGGGCGCAAGGAGCGCATGACGCTGCTCGGCGGGCCGGCCTGCGCCGCGCTGGCGGCCTACCTGCGTGAGGGCCGGCCGGCCCTGCGCGAGCAGGGCCGAAAGGCGAGCTCAGCCGCGGCGGCCGAACCGGGCGGCATCTTCCTGAATTCACGCGGCGCGCCGCTCGGCGTGCGCGGCCTGCGCTACCGGCTCGACCGACTGATGCGCGCGGCCGGCCTGCCATCGGGCACCTCGCCGCACACGTTGCGCCACTCTTTCGCCAGCCACCTGCTCGAGGGCGGCGCCGACCTGCGCGTGGTCCAGGAGCTGCTCGGCCACGCCAGCCTGGGCACGACCCAGATCTACACCCACGTCTCGCCAGCCCGGTTGCGCAGCGCCTATCGTGCCGCCCACCCGCGCTCGACCCGGCCCCACAACTCACCCGCCTCGTGAGCGGGCGCACGCTCGCCCGGGCGGGCCTCGTGGTCGCTGGGGCGTTCTTCCTGTCGCGCGTGCTGGGCTGGGTGCGCCTGGTGGTGATCACCAACCTGTTCGGCGCCGGCGCCCAGCTCGACGCCTACTTCGCCGCCTTCCGGCTGCCCGACGCGATCTTCCAGCTCGTCGCTGCCGGTGCGCTGAGCTCGGCCATGATCCCGGTCCTGGCCGGGTTGTTTGCGCGCGACGAGGAGCAGCGTGCGTGGCGCGTCGTCTCGTCCGTCCTCAACCTGATGCTCCTGGCACTCGTCGGGCTGGCCGCCGTCGTGGCCGTCTTCGCACCCCAGATCGTGCCCTTCTTCACGCCCGGCTTCGATGCCGTGGGTATCGAGCTGACCATCCGCCTGACGCGGATCATGCTCCTCTCACCGGTGCTCCTGGCGCTCGGCGCCGTGGCCTCGTCGGTGCTCAACGCGCGCGGCCAGTTCGGCGCCGCGGCTTTGGCCCCGTCGCTCTACAACGTGGCGATAATCGCCGGTGCTGTGCTGCTCGGGCCGGCGCTGGGCGTGGAGTCACTGGCCATCGGCGTGGTCATCGGTTCGCTGCTCCACCTCGTCATCCAGGTCCGGCCGCTGCTGCGCGAACGTTTCCAGCTCTCGTTCAGGATCGATCTGAGTGATCCCCAGGCGCGCCAGGTGCTGCTGCTCATGGCGCCGCGCGCCCTGGGCCTGGGCGCCAACCAGCTCACCTTCATGGTCGCCACGATGCTCGCCACGGGCGTCGGGCTGGGCGCGGTGACGGCCTACAACGTCGCTTTCACGGTGATGCAGATCCCGCTCGGCGTGATCGGTTTCCCCCTCGGCGTGGTGCTGCTGCCGGCGCTCTCGCGAGCCATCGCCGGCGGGTCGGTCGGCGAGTTCGGCCGGCTGATCGTGCGCTCGATGCGGCTGATGCTGTGGATCATGTTCTTCGTCACCGCCATCGGCATCGTCGTCCGCCGCCAGGCCGTGTCACTGCTGTTCGACTACGGGCTCGACGAGCGGGCGATCTCGCTGACCTCCGACACGCTCTCCTTCCTGCTGCTCGGCCTGGCCGCCCACGCGCTGGTGATCATCTTTGCGCGCGCTTTCTACAGCGGCCACGACACGCGCACGCCGGTCCTGACCGCGCTGTCCGACATGGCCGTCAGCATCGTCGTGGGCCTGGCCACGGTCGGCACCATGGGCCTGTCGGGCATCGCCCTCGGACTCTCGGCGGGGGCCTGGTTCGAGGCCAGCGCGCTGGGCATCTTGCTCTGGCGCAGGACGCCCGGCGCGGGCATCCAGGGCATTGTCCGGCCGCTGCTCGTGTTCGCCGCCGGCGCGGTGCTGGCCGGAGTGGCGGCGATCGTCGTGGTCCGCCTGACCGATCCGCTGATTGGCCCGCTGCCGGGCAAGGTCGCGCTGCTCGGCCAGCTGCTCGCGGCGACCGCCGGTGGTGGCGCGGTCTATGCGATCTACACGCGTCTGCTGCGCATTCCCGAGCTGGACCAGATGATCTCGATGGGGCGCTCGCTGCTCAAGCGCGGCGGTGGTGGCGGCCCATGACAGTCAATCCTCGGCCGCTGGGCGACCTGGTGCGCGAGCTTGAGCTGCGCGGCATGTTGCGTGCCCTGATCACGCCGCCGGACACCTCGCTCGCGCAGCCCCAGATCCGCGGCGTGGCGTTCGATTCACGCACGGCCGGCGCGGGCGACCTCTTCGTCGCCGTGCCCGGCGCCGAAAGCGACGGCCACGACTTTGCCGCCGCGGCCGTGACCATGGGGGCCGCCGCGATCATCGCCGAACACGCCGTGCCAGACGTCAACGTGGTGCAGGTACTGGTCGGCTCCTCGCGTTCGGCCCTCGCCGTCGCCGCGGCGTGGCTCAACGGTTTTCCCAGTCAAAGCCTGGGCGTGGTCGGCGTCACCGGCACCGACGGCAAGACGACGACCGCCTTCCTGGCCCGCGCGATGCTCTCCCAATGCGGCCTGCCGGCCGGGCTGATCAGCACGATCGAGGTCATCGTCGGCGGCCACAGCCGCGGCTACACCGGCCACACCACGCCCGAGGCGCCCGTGGTGCAGGCCGATCTGCGCGCGATGCTCGACGCGGGCGACCGATTCGCCGTGCTCGAGACGACGTCGCACGGCCTCGCCCTCGAGCGTGTGGCGGAGGTTGCCTACGACGTCGCGGTGCTGACCAACATCACTCACGAGCACCTCGACCTGCACGGCACCTACGAGGCCTACGTCGCGGCCAAGCGCTCGCTCTTCGAGCGGCTGGCAATCGGTCCGGGCAACCCGGACAAGGACTGGGGCAAGAGCGCCGTGATCAACGGGCAGGACGCGCGGGCGGGGGAGTTCGGCGAAGCGGCGCGCCGCGCCGGCGCGCGGGTGCTGACCTATGCCGTCGACCCGGCCGTGCCGGCCGACGTTGCGGCGCTCGCCGTGCAGGACACGTCTGCTGGGCTGCAGCTGCGCGTTCGCACGCCGCGCTGGGAGGACGACCTGGCGCTGCGCCTGGTTGGCCGCTTCAATGCGTTCAATGCGCTGGCCGCGATCGGAGTGGGGGAGGCGCTCGGCCTCGACCCGGCCGCGATGCGCCGGGGCCTAGAGGGCGTGGCCCGCGTAAAGGGCCGGATGGAGCCAATCGAGGCCGGCCAGCCGTTCGGCGTCTTCTACGACTTCGCCCACACGCCGGGCGCGCTGGCCGCGGCGCTCGACAGCCTCGCCCCGATCGCCGCCGCGCGCGGCGGCACGCTGATCTCGCTGTTCGGCTCACCCGGCGCGCGCGACATCGCCAAGCGGCCGATGATGGGCCGCGCCGCCGGCGCGCGCTCGCGCATCGTCGTGCTGACCGACGACGACCCGCGCACAGAGGACCGGATGGGCATCCTCGAGCAGATCGCCGCCGGCGCCGAGGAAGCCGGCCGTCGCCGCGGGCACGACCTCTTCCTGATCCCTGATCGTGCCGCCGCGATCCGCTTCGCGCTCGAGCTGGCCCGCCCAACAGACATCGTGCTGCTCGCCGGCAAGGGCCACGAAGCGACCCTCGCGACTGCAGCCGGCCCCATTCCGTGGGACGAGGCCGCGATCGCCCGCGCCGCCCTGGCTGATCTGGGCTACGTCAGCGACTAGGCCGGTGCCCTACTCGACGAGGTAGTTCTGCGCGGCGGGCATGGCCAGGGCGGCCAGCGCGTCGACGATCGGGTTGGAGTCGATCCGGCCGCGGTTGGTGACCACGGCGATGGTCAGGTCGGCGTCGGGGAAGTACCACATCCCGCCGGTGAAGCCACGCAGCGACCCTGTGTGGCCGAACATCCGGACGCCGTTGTAGACCCGCGTGCGGGTGCCCAGCCCATACGCACCGCTGGCGTAGTTGGAGTAGTTGTAGTCGGTCATCTCGGCCAGCGACTCCGGCTCGAGCAGGTGTCCGCCGTACAGCGCGTCACACCAGCGGGCGAGGTCGCGCGAGCTGGCCACGATGTCTCCGGCCGCCCAGGCGACAGTGGCGGCCGAGATCGTGGGTCGGTAGTCGGTCCCGTCCTCCCACAGCTGGAACGCGCCCGACTTGAGCAGGTAGCCGTCGGCTGAATTGGGCGGCGGCGGGTCGTCGTACTGGAAGTAGGTGTTGATGAGCTGAAGCGGCGTGAAGAAGCGCTCGTCAAGCACCGTGCCGAGCGACTTGCCGGTCTCAGCCTCGATGACCATGCCCAGCAGGATGAAACCGGTGTTGCTGTAGTAGTAGCCCTGGCCGGGTGCGAAATACGGCGGTCGCGCCCAGGTGTCGAGGATCTCCTGTGGCGTCCAGAAGTGGCCCTTCATGGTCTTGAAGACCTTCGAGTTGTAGGACGAGTGCTCGAAGTAGTTGAAGACGCCCGCGGTGTGGCTGAGCAGATGACGGAGGGTGATCTGGGACGCCCGCGGATAGTCGGGCAGCCAGTTCGACAGCGTGTCGTCGAGGGAGAGTGCGCCCTCCTGGACGAGCTCCATGATCACGGCAGTGACGTAGGTCTTGGTCATCGAACCGGCGACGAAGGGAGTGGCCGTCGTCGCCCGCAGCCTGGTTTCGACCTGGCCCTTGCCGCTCGAGCCGCCCCACGTGCTGCCGTCGGGAAAGATGATCGTGGCCGAGAGGCCGGGGATCCGGCGCAGCCGGCGCTGTTGGTCGAGCGTCGCGCGCAGCTGGCTCTGCAGCGTTGCCGCGACCCCGCGGATCGCCTCCTGGTCCGGTCCGGGAACGACGTCGCCCGGCCGCGGCACGATGAAGGTCGGTCGCGCTGTAGGGGCGGTCGGTGTCGAAGTGGGAGTTGCAGTCGGGCTGGCCGTGGCGGCCGGCGTTTGGGTAGGTGTCGCGCTGGGACTTGGCGTTGGGCTGGGCGTTGGGCTGGGCGCTGGGAGTTTGCTGGGACTCGGGGTGGCGCCCGTCGTTGGCGTTGCGACCTGGCCGAACGATGGGCTGGCCGTCGGCGCGAACGAGCTCGCGGCCGGGGTCACCGACTGCGCCGAGCAGGCCACCAGCAGCGCGGCGAGACCGAGGCCGAGCGATCTGAGAGTAGAGGTCACGAGGCGGACTCCGAGAGCTTCACTGGCGCACGCTGCCGACCGGTCCGGCTGGGCGGGAGCGCAGAGGCATCAAGGTACACTGCCGCGCAGATGTCCATCGAGCCTCTGAGCCCGCCACGAGAGCGTGGCGCGACTTCGGTTACCCGCCAGAAAGTAGGCCGGGCGCTGTCGTTCGGCTTCAGCCGGCGGGCGATCAATGCCGCCGAACGCAGGCTCGAAACGGAGCTTGTGGCACACCATCCGCAGGCGGACCTGGCGCTTGTGCGCGAGGCCTGGCAGTTCGCGTCCGAGGCGCACGCGGCGCAGAAGCGGGCCAGCGGCGAGCCGTACGTGACCCATCCGCTCGCCGTTGCGCGCACCCTGGCCGAGCTCGGCCTGGATCCCGAGACGATCCTCGCCGCCCTGCTGCACGACATCCCCGAGGACACCGAGTACGCGCTGAGCGACATCGAGGAGCGCTTCGGGCCGCAGATCGCGCGGCTCGTCGACGGGGTGACGAAGCTGTCCAAGTTCGGCTCGCGCACCCACGAGGAGCAGCAGGCCGAGAACATCCGCAAGATGCTGCTGGCGATGGCGGAGGACATCCGCGTCGTGCTGATCAAGCTGGCCGACCGGCTGCACAACATGCGCACCATCTCCGCCCTGCCGCCCGAGAAGCAGCAGCGCATCGCCCGCCAGACAGCCGAGATCTACGCCCCGCTGGCCGAGCGGCTGGGCATCTGGCAGATCAAGTGGGAGCTCGAGGACCTCAGCTTCAAGGTGCTCGAGCCGGCCGAGTACAAGCGTCTGGCCGAGCAGCTCGAGACGCATCGGCGCGAACGCGAGGGATACGTCAAGCGAGCGATGGTCGTGCTGCGCGACGCGCTGACCAAGGTGGGCATCACGGTCGAGCTGTCCGGCCGGCCGAAGCACATCAGCAGCATCTGGAAGAAGATGCAGCGCAAGCGCGCCAACCTGTCCGAGATCTACGACATCCACGCGATCCGGGTGCTGGTCGACGACGTCCAGGGGTGCTACGCCGCCCTGGGCGTCGTGCACGGCCTGTGGCGCCCGATCCCGAACGAGTTCGACGATTACATCGCGGTGCCCAAGCAGAACGGCTACCAGAGCCTGCACACCGCGGTCATCGCGCTCGACGGCAAGCCGCTCGAGGTCCAGATCCGCACCCACACCATGCACCACGTCAGCGAGATGGGTGTGGCCGCGCACTGGCGCTACAAGGACGGCGGCCGGGCCGACAGGGGCTACGACGCCAAGCTGGCCTGGGTGCGCCAATTGATGGACTGGCAGCACGACGTCGCCGACGCGACCGAGTTCGTGGAGGGCCTCAAGCTCGACCTGTTCCGCGACCAGGTCTTCGTCTTCACGCCGCGCGGCGACGTCAAGGACCTGCCCGCCGAAGCGACGCCGCTCGACTTCGCCTACCGCATCCACACCGACGTCGGCCACTCGTGCATCGGCGCCAAGGTCAACAACCGCCTGGTGCCGCTCGACTACAAGCTGCAGAACGGCGACATCGTCGAGATCGTCACCACCAAGGCCGCCCACGGCCCGTCGCGCGACTGGCTCAAGATCGTCCAGACCAACCACGCCAAGGAAAAGATCCGCCAGTGGTTCAAGCGCCAGGAGCGCGAGGAGAACATCGTCCACGGCCGCGAGTCGCTCGAGCGCGAGTTGCGCCGCCTGGCGCGCAGCGTCACTCGAGAAGCTCGGGCCGGAGCGGATCGCCGAGGTTGCCGAGCTGTACCGCTACCCGAGCGTCGAGGACTTCTTCGCCGCAGTCGGCTACGGCGCGGTGTCGGCGCAGCAGGTCGTGACCCGCATGGAAGTCGTCGACGACGCCAACGAGCAGGTCCTGCCGCAGTTCGCGCCGTCGCTCCCGGCACGCACCGAAGGCGTGCGTGTCAAGGGCGTGGGCGACCTGATGATCCGCTTCGCGAAGTGCTGCCATCCCATCCCGGGCGACCCGATCACCGGCTACATCACCCGCGGCCGCGGCGTGACCGTGCACCTGCCGACGTGTCCGACGGTGGTCAACGAGAAGGAGATCGGCCGGCTGATCGAGGTCGAGTGGGAGGGCGGCCCCAGCAGACGTACCCGATCGCCATCCGCGTCGAGGCCTACGACCGAACCGGCCTGCTGTCCGAGATCACCAACGTCGTAGCCGAGCACAAGGTCAACATCATCGCCGCCAACGTGCGCGTACATCCCGACCACACCGCCACGGTCCAGGCGACCCTGCAGGTCTCGTCGGTGGCCCAGCTGGCGCGTGTGCTGTCACGCATCGAGCAGCTCAAGGACGTCCACACCGTCCAGCGCGAGATGAGCTAGCCGCTTCACCCGAAGCCCGGCGATGTGCCGGACCACGCCCGATCCGCGCGGAATGTGCGACTGGCCGCACGCATCGGCCACTCACCGGCCGATTGTTCGTGGGGCGCAACGGATGGCCATCCAAGTGACAGCCTTTCTGGCCGTCGCGCGCGGCTCCGGGCACACTCAGCCGCCGAGTGGCTGTTAGGTAACCTGCAGCGCAACTCAGGGCAGGCGCTGCTTGACCGCGTCCTCGGCGGTGCGCGCCTCGCGCTCGAACGGGTTGTCGCGGTAGCCGTCGCCGCCCTCCCTCGACGCGGCGCGCCAGGACGCGCGCAGGTAGCGCGGGATGAAGCGCAGCCCGTAACGCTGCCATTGGCGGACGTGGGTCAGCTCGTGGGCCAGCTCAGCCTCGTCGAGCGGCCGCCAGGCGAAGATCCAGCGGCCGACCGTGATCGCCAGCCAGTTCGGGAGCAGGAGGATGCGCCCCGGGCGGCGCAGCCAGGGCAGGACGATGAGTCGGTGATCGGGTTGTCGATCTGAGTCGGTCGGGTCCACCGGCGAATTGTCCACCCCGCTCGCTAGACTCCGATCCATGCCCAAGTATCAGGCGCCGCGTGGGACGCGCGATCTGCTGCCGGCCGAGATGGCCACCTGGCACCGGCTCGGAGCGACACCTGTCGCCGGCTGGCCCAGCTGTACGGCTACCAGGCCATCGAGACGCCGCTGTTCGAGGACAGCGCGGTATTCGAGCGCGGCATCGGCGCGGCGACCGACATCGTCGAGAAGGAGCTCTTTCGGTTCCGCTCCCCGGGCTCGGACGACGATCGCTGGGCACTGCGGCCCGAGGCGACCGCGGGCATCTGCCGCGCGTATGTCGAGCACGGCATGCACACCCTACCCCAGCCGGTGCGGCTCTCGGCGTTTGGCGCGATGTTCCGCTACGACCGACCGCAGGCCGGCCGCTACCGCCAGTTCTGGCAGTGGAACATCGAGGCGATCGGCGATCCCGGGCCGGCGATCGATGCCGAGATCATCGAGCTTGCGCTGCGCTTCGTTCGTGACGCGGGCGCCACGGACGTTGAGCTGCACTTGAACTCGATCGGCGATGCCGCCTGCCGGCCGGCGTACATCGGCGCGCTCGTCGCCTACTTCGAGCCCTTTGCCGACCAGCTGCCCCCGGTCGAGCGCAACCGACTGACGACCAACCCACTGCGGCTGCTCGACTCGAAGGACCCGCGCATGGCGGCGCTGCTCGAGGACGCCCCCACGATCGAATCCTTCCTGTGTGCCGCCTGCCGCGACCACTTCGCCGCGCTGCTCGCCCACCTCGAGCGACTCGAGGTGCCCATCCGGCGCGCGCCACGGCTGGTGCGTGGCTTCGACTACTACACCCGCACCGCGTTCGAGCTGTACCAGCACGGCGCCGAGGGCCAGCAGTCGGCGCTCGGTGGTGGCGGGCGCTACGACGGCCTGCTGGAGCTGTTCGGCGCGCGACCCACGCCCGGGGTTGGCTTCGCGCTGGGCATTGACCGCATCGCCGCGATCACCCAGCCCGCGGCCGCCGCTCAGACCGGCCGGCCGGTCGCGGTAGTGGTCGGTGCCGATCCAGGGGCGACCGACCTGCGCCTGCGCCTGGCGACCGATCTGCGCGCGGCCGGGGTTCCCACGACGGCCGACCTGGCGCAGCGCAAGCTGGGCCGCCAGATCGAGGGCGCAGCGCGCGACGGGGCTCACTTCGCGATCGTGATCGGTGACGAGCTGGCCGACGGCCAGGTGCAGCTGCGCGACCTGGAGGCAGGCACGCAGCGCGTGGTCAACGTGGCCGACCTGGCGCGCGAGCTGCAGCGCGCCCACGCCGGCCACCGCCACGGCGAGGGAACGGGCTGACAGGTCCGCTCGGCTACGATAGCCGCCCATGACCGACGAGCGGCCGACCGGCCTGTCCACCGCCTACCGCACGCATACCTGTGCCGAGCTGCGCCCCGAGAACGTTGGCGCGCAAGTCTCGCTGGCCGGTTGGGTCAACCGCCGGCGCGACCTGGGCCAGCTGATCTTCATCGACCTGCGCGACCGGCACGGTCTGACCCAGGTGGTCATCGACGCGACCGAGTCGCCCGCGGCGCACGAGGCGGCCAGTGCCGTGCGCAACGAGTTCGTGGTGCGCGTGGGCGGACGCGTAACGCCGCGCCTGGCGGGCACCGAGAACGCTCGCCTGGCGACCGGTCAGATCGAGCTGCGTGCGTCATCGGTCGAGGTGCTGTCGACCGCTAAGACGCCGCCCTTCCCGATCAACGAGCCGGAAGACACCGACGAGACGCTCCGCCTGCGCCACCGCTACCTTGACCTGCGCCGCGAGGGCATCAACAAGCGGCTGGTGATGCGCTCGCGGCTGCTGCGCGCCATCTCGGACGTCCACCACCGCACCGGTTTCGTCGAGGTCGAGACACCCATCCTGATCAAGTCGACGCCCGAAGGCGCGCGCGACTTCATCGTTCCGTCGCGCGTGCAGCCGGGCAACGTCTACGCCCTGCCCCAGAGCCCGCAGGTGCTCAAGCAGCTGCTGATGGTCGCCGGCTTCGACCGCTACTTCCAGATCGCCCACTGCATGCGTGACGAGGACTCGCGCGCCGACCGCGGCCCCGAGTTCACCCAGCTCGATCTGGAGATGAGCTTCGTGACCCAGCCCGACGTGATGGGCTTTGTCGAGGCGATGGTCATCGAGGTCACGCGGGCCGTCGTGCCGGACAGGCCGCTGCGCGCAACCCCGTTTCCGCGCTTCACGTACCGCGAGGCGATCGACCGTTACGGCTCGGACAAGCCCGACGTCCGCTTCGCGATGGAGTTGCACGATCTTGGGTCGGTGGTGGAGGGCAGCGGCTTCGGTGTCTTTGACAGCGTCCTGGCCGAAGGCGGCCGCGTCTTTGGCATGGCCGTGCCGGGCATGGCCGGCACGTCGCGCTCGCAGGTTGCCGAGCTGACCGAGCTGGCCAAACGGGCCGGGGCCAAGGGTCTCGTCCACATCGCCGTCGAGTCGACCGGCGCGGTCACGTCGCCCATCGCGAAGTTCCTCGGCGAGGGGCGGGCCGAGCAGATCGTCGCGGCCTGCGGGGCGTCGGTCGGTGACCTCGTGCTGATCGTGGCCGACCGCGACATCCACGCTCAGGAGGCGCTCGGCGGACTGCGTGTCGAGCTGGGCGAGCGGCTCGGGCTCGTGCCGGATCCGACCGAGCTGTCGTACGTGTGGGTGCACGGCTTCCCGATGTACAAGTGGGACGCTGAGAACGGTCGCTGGGACGCCACGCACAACCCGTTCAGCGGTGTCGAGCCGGAGGACGAGGCGCTGTTGGTGACTGCTTCGGACGATTTCTCGCGCCCGTCACCCGACGATCCCGCCGGGCAGGCGCGAGCGCTCCAGCACGACCTTGTCCTCAACGGCTGGGAGCTGGGCGGCGGCTCGATCCGCATCCACCGCCATGACCTGCTCGAGCGGTCGCTGCTGCTGCAGGGCCACTCGATCGAGAAGATGAACCAGAAGTTCGGCGCGCTGCTCGACGCGTTCGAATACGGCGCGCCGCCGCACGGCGGCATCGCCTTGGGCATCGACCGCTGGATCGCGATGCTGACCAACCAGTCGAACATCCGCGAGGTCCAGGCCTTCCCCAAGACGGGCACAGGGAGTGACCTGATGCTCGGCGCACCGTCGCCCGTCGAGCCGGCTCAACTGGCCGAGCTAGGCCTGCAGTTGCTTCCTCCGGCCGCGACGGACTAGGCGTCGCGATCGTCGGACGGCTGAGCGAGGCGGCCATTCGCGGTCCGTGACACTCCCAGTGTCACGCCAAGACCTGACTCGGAGATTGCGGCCCTCCTGGACGGGCCAACGGGGTCACGTAGCTCTGACTCACGCTTGGCATGACCCGACTCGGCACCAGAAAGTTGCCCTGCACACGTCCCGCAGTGGGTGCTGGCGCGCTTAGCTGTGTTCTTGACACTCCGGGTGTCACGCCGGGCGTCAGGCTGGTGCGGGCTAGTCGCTCTCCCCGTGCTCTGAGGGTAGGGCGCCAGCGCCGGGCCGGCCAGCGGCGCATCGTCGGGCGTGTCCGCTGCCGCCGCGCCCCACTCGGGCGCCGTCCCCGCAACCGGCTCGGGCGGGCCCTGGTAGTCGGGCAGTTGGTCGTTGGGCGTCGAGATGTCGTGGACGACGCCCGGGTCGCCGGTGTCGATCAGGTCTGAGCGGGACACCGGCCGCGACGGTCGGCGATCAGGTCATCCGGCATACGGTTCGATCGGCCAGTGCGCTGAGCATCGGCAGCGCGATCATCGGCACGAACACCGGCCAGCCCGGCTCGTCCCCGTAACGCGGCCTCAGGATCGCGTCGCGCTGCGCGCCGTGGGCCTCGATGAGTGACGTGACGGTCTCGGCATCCACCCACGCCAGGCGGCCCGGCCAGACGAAGGCCGCATCGGTCTCCGTGACCTGCTGCACGGCGACCTCGATGCCGCGCACGATCTGGCCGACCGGGCCGTGCTCGACCGGCGCGGGCTCAGCCAGCATCGGCCGGGGACCCGGCCAGCGAGGCGGCGACCTGCCGGCCTGGTCGAACGAGACGACCACGAGCGGCGTCGCGCCCGCCGGCCCAGGCCTGACTCGACAATCCGGCGCGCGGCGAGCCGACCATCGGCGTCGGCCAGCGCGCCCTCGAGGCGCGCGAACAGGATCACGGCGGCGACGGTCACTCCGGCATCGTAGCGCCACATGTCCGCAAGTCGCGGGTTGCGGAGCGAGGGGTTCTCGAGCGGCCTGTGCGAGAATGACTGCTCCCCATGAATGCGACACTCCGCCCGACGCTGCCCGTCTCCCGTCGACCACCGGCCCGGTGCAGATCCGGGATGACCTGCGCAACCTGGCCATCGTCGCCCACGTCGACCACGGCAAGACCACGCTCGTCGACGCCATGCTCCGCCAGAGCGGGTGTGTTCCGCGCGAACGAGCAGCTGGTCGATCGCGTCCTCGACTCGGGCGATCTCGAGCGCGAGAAGGGCATCACCATCCTGGCCAAGCAGACCACCGCGATCCAGCCACCACGGCACGCCGCCTGAACATCGTCGACACGCCGGGCCACGCCGACTTCGGCGGCGAGGTGGAGCGGACGCTGCTGCATGGTCGACGCGGTGCTGCTGCTGGTCGACGCCGCCGAGGGGCCGCTGCCGCAGACGCGCTACGTGCTGTCCAAGGCGCTCGCGCGCGGCCTGCCGGTGGTCGTGGCGATCAACAAGATCGACCGCCAGGACGCGCGGCCGACGGAGGTCCTCGACGCCATCTACGAGCTGTTCATCGACCTTGGCGCGAACGCCGAGCCAGCTCGACTTCCCGGTGCTCTACACCAATGCCCGGCTGGGCACCGCGACGCGCGAGCTGGCCACGCCCGGGCACCGACCTGCGCCCGTTGCTCGACGCACTGGTCGAGATAACGCCGCCGCCCACCCACCAGCCCGGTCACCCGCTGCAGCTGCTGGTGACCAACCTGTCGGCCAACGACTACGTCGGCCGGATGGCCGTCGGACGCATCTGGAACGGCACGCTGCGGATGGGCCAGCGCATCACCGTCGTGCGCGAGGAGCCGGATTCGACCGACGGCACGGTCGAGCCGGGCCGAACGATTATCCTGAGCGGAACGGTCACCAGCCTGACCACGGCCAAGGGCATCGAGCGGGTCGAGATCGACCACGCCGGACCGGGCGAGATCGTCGCCGTTGCCGGGCTGCCCGAGGTGACCATCGGCGACACGATCACCGACCCGGCCGACCCGCGCCCGCTGCCCCGGCTCGAGCTCGACGAGCCGACACTGCGCATGACCTTCGGCGTGAACACCTCGCCGCTCTCCGGCCGCGATGGCAAGTTCGTCACCAGCCGCCAGATCAAGGATCGCCTCGAACGCGAGGTGCTGGGCAACGTGTCGATCGAAGTTCGGCCGACCGCCTCGCCCGACACGTTCGAGGTTCGTGGCCGCGGCGAGCTGCAGCTGGCCGTGCTGATCGAGCAGATGCGGCGCGAGGGCTTCGAGCTGCAGGCGTCGCGCCCCGAGGTGCTGCTGCGCGAGGTCAACGGCGAGGTGCACGAGCCGTACGAGCGGATCACGGTCGACATCCCGCCCGAGTTCATCGGGCCCGTCTCGCAGTCGCTGGCCGACCGACGGGCGCGACTCGAACTGCTGTCGACCGACGCCGACGGCCGGACGCGAATGGAGTTCATCATCCCCACCCGCGGCCTGGTCGGCTATCGCGGCCAGCTCCTGTCCGAGACGCGCGGCACGGCGCTGATGCACCAGATCGGCGCCGGCTACGGGCCGTGGGCGGGCGAGGTCACCCACCGCACCAGCGGCGTGCTGGTCAGCGACCGGGCTGGGGAGTCGAACGCCTATGGGCTGTTCAACCTGCAGGAGCGGGCGCGGCTGCTGATCGACGCCGGCGTCGCGGTGTACGAGGGCATGGTCGTCGGCGAGAACTCGCGGCCGGCGGACATGGACGTCAACCCGACCAAGGAAAAGAAGCTGACCAACATCCGCACCCACTCGCAC
The DNA here is from genome assembly GCA_963704145.1 of uncultured Chloroflexia bacterium. Taxonomy (GTDB): domain Bacteria; phylum Chloroflexota; class Limnocylindria; order Limnocylindrales; family CSP1-4; genus JALYGJ01. Next base: position 503,177 of record CAVPHB010000004.1, on the reverse strand, counting down.
GACGAGATGCTGCGCCTGACCCCGCCGCCGCCGCTGACGCTCGAGGCGGCGATCGAGTTCATCGCCGAGGACGAGCTGGTCGAGGTGACGCCGCACAGCCTGCGCCTGCGCAAGCGGCAGCTTTAGCCAGCACGACCGGCGGCGCGAAGCCGGCCGAGCCTACGACGAACGCCGGCGCGCGGAGCGTGCTGCCGGAGACGGCTGAGCGCCTGAAGGCGCGCCCGTCGGTGCCCCGGCCACATATCCGCGCGTGACGCGGGAACGGCCTCAGGCGCCGCGTCCCGTTCGGTGGGCGCGCCAGGGGGTGCGCGACCCGAGCCATACAATCGCGTTGATGCCCGTCTACCTGGACCATGCCGCGACAACGCCGCTGCGGCGCGAGGTGCTCGAGGCCATGCTGCCGCTGCTGACCGACGATTTCGGCAACGCGTCGTCCGTCCACGGCTACGGCCGGCGGGCCCGCGCCGCGCTCGACGGCGCCCGGGAGCGCCTGGCGGCGCCGCTCAACGCCCAGCCGCGCGAGATCGTCTTCACGGCCGGTGGCAGCGAGGCGATCAACCTGGCCATCAAGGGCGTGGCCTGGGCAGGCAAGGCACGTGGCAACCGGCTGGTGACCAGCGCGGTCGAGCATCACGCGGTGCTCCACACCATGCGCCATCTCGAGAAGTTCGGCTTCGAAGTGGTCATCCTGCCGGTCGACCGCTACGGCCGGCTCGATCCGGAGCAGCTCGATGCGGCGATCGATGACCGGACCATCCTCGTCTCGCTGCTGATGGCCAACAACGAGGTCGGCACGATCCAGCCGATGACCGACATCATCCGCGTGGTTCGCGCACACCGTGGCGTCTCGATCCACCTCGACGCCGTGCAGGCCGCGCCGTACATGGCGATCGACGTGCGCGAGCTCGACATCGACCTGCTCTCGCTGGCCGGACACAAGTTCGAGGGCCCCAAGGGCAGCGGCATGCTGTACGTTCGCCACGGCACGATCCTCCTGCCCCAGATGCACGGCGGAACGCAGGAGCGCCACCGCCGTGCGGGAACGGAGAACGTCGCCGGCGCGGTGGGCATGGCCGCTGCCTATGAGTTGACGCGTGCCGAGCAGCCCGAAACCGCGCCACGCCTGGCGGCGCTGCGCGACCGGCTGCGCGACGCGCTGCTGGCCCTGCCCAATGTCGAGCTGACCGGCCATCCGCGCAAGCGACTGCCCGGCCACCTGTCGCTGATTGCCCGCGAGACAGAGGGCGAGGCAGTCGTGCTCAGCCTCGATCTCGCCGGCTTGGCCGCCTCGACCGGGTCGGCGTGCACGACCGGCTCGACCGAGCCGTCCCACGTGCTGACCGCGCTGGGCTATCCGGAGGAGGAGGCGCGCGGGTCGCTGCGCCTGACGCTGGGCCGCACGACGACTGCCGAGGACATCGACACGGCGGCCGCGATCGTGCCCGAGGCGATCAGGCACATGCGCGCCGCTGGCCAGGCCGTCGCGGCCGACCCGCTCGGCGAGCAGGTCGGCGCATGAGCGCCGTCAAGCGCAAGGAGCGGGTGCTGGTGGCGATGTCGGGCGGGGTCGATTCGTCGGTCGCCGCAGCGCGGCTGGCCGAGGCGGGCGTCGAGACGGTCGGCGTCTGGATGCGCCTGCACGACGTCGCCGACTCGTACAGCGACTTTTCAGAAGAGCTGCTGCTCGCTCGACGCCGCCGACGACGCGCGCCGCGTCGGCGTCCCAGCTGGGCATCCCGTTCTACGTGCTCAACCTGGAGCGCGAGTTCGGCGCCGGGCGTGCTGCAACCCTTCCTCGACGCGTACCTCGACGGCCGCACGCCGAGTCCGTGCGTCGACTGCAACAGCTACGTCAAGTTCGGCGCGCTGCTCGGCCAGGCGCTGCGCCAGTACGACTGCGACGGCGGTCGCGACCGGCCACTACGCCCGGGTCGACGCGCTCGAGGACGCCGATGCCCCGGGCGGCCGGCGTTACCGCCTGCTGGCTGGGCAGGATGCCGACAAGGACCAGAGCTACTTCCTGTACGGCCTGCGCCAGGACCAGCTCGCCCACGTGCGCTTCCCGCTGGGCAACATGACCAAGCCCGAGGTGCGCGACGTCGCCCGCCGCCACGGCCTGGCCACGGCTGAGAAGCCCGAGAGCCAGGAGATCTGCTTCGTGCCCGGCGGCGACTACCGCGCTGCCCTGCGCACGCGCGCCGGCTGGCGGGAGCAGGCCGGGCCGCTGATCGACGTCAACGGCGCGCAACGTCGGTGAGCATCGCGGTGCCGCCGCTTACACCGTCGGCCAGCGCCAGGGTCTCGGTGTGGCCATGGGCGAGCCGCGCTACGTCAGCTCGATCGACGCGGCCACGAACGTGGTCACGCTGGGCCGCCGCGCGGACCTCTATCGGCGCGAGTTCGAGGTCGCCGACGTCTCCTTCGTCGGCGGCGAGCCACCGGCCGACGAGTTCGAGACCGCCGTACGCATCCGCCACCGGGCCGATCCGGTGCCGGGCGTCGTCCGTCGCTCCGGCGCCGCCCAGACACAGGGCGGTCGCTGGCAGGTCACCCTCGAGCGCGACGCGTGGGCGCCCGCGCCGGGCCAGGCCGCGGTGTTCTACGCCGCTGACGAGGTGATCGGCGGCGGGCGCATCGCTGCTCAGGCGCCGGCAGCAAATGCCTGACATCGGACCCGCCCCGGTCCTCGCTGTGCTGGTCGGCCTGCTGCATACCGGGCTGTATCTCGTGCTGCGCGGCTCGGCCGGGCTGCGGCTGCCGTTCATCGCCCTCGCCGCCGTGCTCGGTGCGTTCGGCGGCCAGGCTCTTGGAGCGCGCCTCGGCGACCCGCTGTCGATCGGCGATTTCGGCCTGCTCTGGGCATCCCTGCTGGCCTGGCTGGGCATCGCCCTGATCGTCGCCGCGAGCATGCTCTCGCCAACTCGTGACCGGACCCAGGGGGACTGACTGATGACATCCGAGCAGGTCAACATCGTGGTCGCCGGCGTGGCCGTCGCCGCCCTGGTGGTGCTCGCCCTGGCCGCGCTGGTGGCGGCGCTCGCGCTGCGCCGAATGGCGCGCGACGTGCGCGGCGTCACCAGCTCGCTCGGTAAGACGCTCGCCGTCGTGGGCGAGGAGTTGCCGCAGGCGCTCAAGGACCTGGGCGCAACCACGGCCATGCTGTCCCGGCTGGCCGACGAGTTGCCGCCCCGGCTGGACCGGATTGACGGCTTGCTCGACGAAGCAGACGCCAGTGTGCAGTCGCTGCGCGCGACGATCGAGGCGGCCGAGGACCTGGTGCGCGGTCCGGCGGCGGCCGTCGGACGTGCCCGGCGGGGCGTGCGCGCAGCCGGCCAGGGACTGGCCGAGGGCGCCGATCGCTTGCGCCGGAGCGTCGAGGAACGTACCGGCCGACGCCGGAGCTAGCCCGCCGCAGCTTCGGGGTCTCGCCCGCCGGCAGCGCCCGATCAGGCCGCGCAACCCCGGCGCCCCCTTTCGCTAGAGTTAGGCATGCCCGAACGCACCGTCCGCGAGGACGGCGCGCGATCCCTGCATGCCGGCCTCCGATATCCGCCAGCACTTCCTCGATTTCTTTGCCGAGCGCGGCCACACGGTCGTGCCCAGCGCGACCCTCGTCCCGGCCGGCGACCAGACGCTGCTCTTCACCAACTCGGGCATGGTCCAGTTCAAGGACGTGCTGACCGGCGCCGAGACGCGTTCGTACAAGCGCGCCGTCGACTGCCAGCGCTGCCTGCGCGTCGCGGGCAAGCACAACGACTTCGAAGAGGTCGGCCGGACGACACGCCATCACACCTTCTTCGAGATGCTCGGCAACTGGTGCGTTCGGCGACTACTTCAAGAGCGAAGCGATCGCACTGGGCGATCGAGCTGCTGACGAGGTCTACAAGATCCCGTTCGAGCGCACTGGCGGCACCACCTACAAGGACGACGAGGAGGCGCGCGGCTACTGGCGCGACGAGATCGGCATGCCGCCCGAGCGCATGGCCATCTGGGGCGATGTCGACAAGGGCGACGACCGCAACTTCTGGCGCATGGCTGACACCGGGCCGTGCGGCCCATGCAGCGAGATCCACTTCGACCGCGGCGCGCACCTGTCCGAAGGGCCGCACTGCATCCCCGACCACGACGAGAACTGCCCGCGCTGGCTCGAGATCTGGAACCTCGTGTTCATGGAGTTCGACCAGCAGCCCGACGGGCCGCGCGTGCCGCTGCCGTTCAAGAGCGTCGACACCGGCATGGGCTTCGAGCGCCTGGCGAGCGTGCTGCAGGGCGTGAACACCAACTACGACACCGACATCTTCACGCCCATCCACGAGCAGATGCGCGCGCTGCTGGGCCACGATCCCGAGAAGTTCGAGCAGGAGCGCTTCAGCTACCAGGTCATCGCCGACCACATTCGAGCGCTGACCTTCCTCGTCGCGGACGGCGTCCGCCCGTCGAACGAGGGCCGCGGCTACGTCTTGCGGCGGATCCTGCGGCGCGCGGTGCGCCACGGCCGGCTGCTCGGCCGCCCCGAGCCGTTCCTGGCCGAGCTGTCTGGGGTCGTCGTCGACGCGATGCAGGGTGCCTACCCGCTGCTGACCGACGCGCGCCAGGACATCCACAGTGTCATCGCCGCGGAGGAGCGCCAGTTCGCGCGAACGCTGGACGCGGGCGTGGTCCATTTCGAGGAGGCGCTCATCCCATCACCGGCGCGACGCGCAAGGTTGGCGGCGTGCGCCCGGAGGACCTGCCGGCCGATTCACCCGTGCTGCCCGGTGACGTCGCGTTCCGCCTGCATGACACGTACGGCTTCCCGATCGACCTGACGGTCGAGCTGGCGGCGGAGTACGGAGTACGCGTCGATCGCGCCGGTTTCGAAGCCGTTCTCGACGAACAGCGCCAGCGCTGCGCGCGGCGGCAAGAAGGCCGAAGCTCGCCGGTCACGCGGAGATGCAGGCGCTGTACGGACAGCTCGAGCGAGCGCACCGGCGCGACCAGGTTCCTGGGCTACGAGACCACGGACGCCGCCGGGCAACGTCGTTGCGATCCTGCGAGACGGCACCGACTACCAGGAGCTGGAGGCCAAGCCAGAGGCCGAGCTGCGACTACCGGCCGAGGCCGAAGCGGAGATCGTGCTCGACCAGACCCCGTTCTACGCCGAGGGCGGCGGCCAGATGGGCGACCAGGGCGTCCTGACGTCGGATCGGGCGACGGCTGGTCTTCACCGTGACGGGACACCCAGCGGCCGGTGGCGGGCCTGATCGTGCATCGCGGCACTGCTGCACGGCCGCGTGGCGGTGGGCGAGACGCTGACCGCCGTCGTCGACGGGAACGGCGCGCGCGCACGATGCGCAACCACACCGCCACGCACGTGCTGCATCGCGCGCTGCGCAACACGGTCGGCGAGCGCGCCCGCCAGGCGGGTTCGCTGGTCACGCCGGACTACCTGCGCTTCGACTTCCCGCTCGACCGGCCGCTCACCGACGACGAGCAGCGCGCGATCGAGACGGAGGTGCGCGGCGTCGTGCGCGACAACCGCACCGTCACGCCGCACGTCATGACCATGGCTGAGGCGTCAAGCAGTCGGCGCCGACGCGTTCTTCGACGAGAAAGTACGCGAGCAGGTGCGCGTCATGTTCGTCGACGGCTACTCAGCCGCGAGCTGTGCGGCGGCACGCACTGCGCGGCGACCGGCCAGATCGGTTCGTTCGTCATCACCGGCGAGCGGTCGATCGGCAGCGGCATGCGCCGCATCGAGGCGCTCACCGGCGACACGGCGCGGACGAGTACTTGGCAACGAGGGTTGGCAGCTGCTCGAGCGCGCGGCCGAAGCGGCCGGCGCACGCGACCGGACGCGCTGCCCGCGCGCATCGCCGAGCTGCAGTCGCGCAGCCGCGAGCTGGAGCGGAGGCCGCGCGCGACAGCGCGACCACTCGCCGGCGGAGCTGGCGCGCAGCGGCCGGGACGGTCGGCGACGCGCGTTCGTGGCCCACTCGGCGCCCGTTCGACTCGATGAAGGAGCTGCAGTGCCTTCGCCAGCGCGCTGCGCGCCGAGCTGGGCGACGGCGTAATCGCGCTCGCGCTCGAGGCGGACGAGCCGCAGCTGTTCGTGACCGTGAGCGACGACCTCGTGGCGCGCGGCGTGTCGGCCGGCGCGCTCGTCAGCCGCGGCGCAGCCGTGATCGACGGTCGGGGCGGCGGCCGGCCGGAGATGGCCCAGGCGCGCGGCACACGGCGCGACCGGCTGCCCAGCGCACTGAGTGCGATCCGCGAGGCGCTCGCTGCGGCCCTCAGCGGGACGGTCCGTAGGATGGCCTTCTGGCGCCGATTCCTGCAGCGTCCCGAGCAAGAACGACTTGCCGCGTGCACGGCGCTCGACGTCGGCACCGAGTTCGCCAAGGCGCTCGTCTTCGAGGTGGACGCCGAAGGCTACGGCGTCGTGCGTGGCGTCGGACGCCGGCGGCAGGGCCTGGCGCACATGCAGTCGGGCACCGTGGCCGACATCGCGGCCGTGGTCGACAACTGCCAGGTCGCGCTCCAGGAAGCCGAGGAGATGGCCGGGTTCCGCTCAGGCCAGGTGATCATCGGCATCGCCGGCGAGCTGGTGAAGGGTTTCACGACCAGCGTCAGCCAGGAGCGCAGGCGGCCCGACCAACAGCTCAGCGCACGCGAGCTCGACGCGCTGATCGACAGCGTCCAGCGCGAGGCGCTCAAGGAGGCCGAGCGGACCGATCACCTGGGAGACCGGGACTGCCCGACGTCGACATCCGGCTGGTACATGCCGCGGTCACCGGCGCGACGATCGACGGCTACGCAGTGACCAACCCGATCGGCTTCCAGGGCCGCCACGTGCGCATCAGCATCTTCAACGCGTTCGCGCCGCTGATCCACCTCGGCGCGCTGGAAACGGTGGCGAGCATGCTCGACCTCGAGCTGGTTGCGATCGTGGCCGAGCCCTACGCGGTGGCGCGCTGCATGGATGATGAGCAGGTGCAGCAGGCCGGGGCGCTGTTCATCGACGTCGGCGGCGGCACGACGGACGTGGCGCTCGTGCGTCAGGGCGGCATCGAAGGCACGCGCATGTTCGCCCTCGGCGGCCGGGCCTTCACCAAGTCGCTCGCCGACAGCCTCGAGCTGCCCTTCGCCCGGGCAGAGGAGATCAAGGTCGACTTCGCCAAGGGCGTCCAGGTTGAGCGCCAGGACGAGATCGCCCGGATCGTCGCTGAGGACGTCGCCGTATGGGCGGCCGGCGTGGAGCTCGTGCTCGAGGAGTTCGCCAAGTCGGGCATGCTGCCCGGCCGGCTCTACCTGTGCGGCGGCGGAGCGCGGCTGCCCCAGATCGGCGCGGCATTGCGCGGTGCCGACTTCGCCCGCAACCTGCCCTTTGTCCGACCGCCGCAGGTCGAGGCGATCAGCGTGGCCGAAGTGGCGCAGATCCGCGACGCGACCGAGCTGCTCGTGGACGAGCAGGACATCCCGCCCATGGCACTCGCCCACCAGGCGCTCGAGATGAGCGCGGCGGAGGCGCCGCTCGATGCCGCATTGCGCCGGGTGCTGCGCCAGATGAAGGTCTGAGCGGGTGGCGATCTGCTATCTCGAGGTCGACGACGAGATAACCAGCGCCATCGGCCGCATCCGCGCGGTGACCGACGGTGAGGCGATTGTCGTTGTGCCGCCCGGTTCGCGCATCGCCACCAGCCGGATCAACTTCAAGCTGCTGGCGCGCGAGGGGAACGAGCGCCGCCTGAACATCGTCACGGTCAGCGATGTGCCCGCGGTGCGCGCGCTGGCCATCTCGGCCGGGCTGCCGGCATACGACTCGATTGCCGCGGCCGAGGAGGCGCTGGCCGGGTTCCGCGAGCAGGACCGCCGGTTGGCCGAGCGAATCGGGCGGCCACTGGACGAGGATCCGCCGCCCCGGCGAACAGGTGATGCCGGTGGCACGCTGGTTCTGCCCGGGCCGCTGCGCGACGCACCCGAGGTCGGCGGGCGCGCCCGCCGGAGGGCAGCCAAGTCGTTGCCCGAGCAGACGGAGGTCTTGCTCGGGATCCCCGCGCCGGGGTGGCCCGGGTCGGAAGCCGTGGCGACCGCGCCCGGCCCGGACTCGGATCAGGCCGCGCAGCGATCGCCCGCCCGCCGCCGGCGGCGGAGAGGCATCGGATTGGCGCCGCTGCTGGTGATCGGACTGCTGGCCGTGCTGGTCGCCGGTGTCGGCTACGGCGCGTTCGTCTTCCTGCCCACGGCGACGATCACCGTTCGGCCGCAGACGAGCGAGTTCCGCCCGGCGCCGTTCGCGGTCACCGCCGATCCGAACGTGGCGGTGATGGATGTCGGGGCCGGGATCGTGCCTGCCGAGCGGATCGACGTGCCGATTTACGTCCAAGGGTCGTTTGCTGCGACCGGCATCCAGGCGCGCGAGACGCGCGCCACCGGGCAGGTGCGCCTGCGCAGCGAGAACACGGTCGACGCGGTGGCCATCCCGGCTGGGACGATCGTTGCCACTTCCGACGGCATCGAGTTCGTGACCGGCGCCCAGGTCACGGTCCCGCGGGCCGACTTCTCCACCGGCACGCCGGGAACGGTCGACGTGGGCGTGCGCGCCGTGCGCGCGGGACCGGCCGGCAACATCCAGGCCGACGCGATCACGGTGCTGCCCGCTTCGCTGGCGACACAGCTGATCAGCGTACGCAACCTGCAGCCGACGGGCGGCGGACGCCGGATCGAGGAAAGCGTCGTCACCCAGGCCGACTACGACGCGGCCGTGGCCGCACTGGCCGCCGAGCTTGACGCAGCCCTGGCCGCAACCCTGGCTGATCCGGCGAGCGTGCCGCGCGGGCTGACCGTGTTCCCGGCCACCGCTCGGCACGGCGACGCGACGCCGGATCAAGCGGCCGCCGTGCTGGTCGGCACGCTCGTGCCTATGTTCAGCCTCGTGCTCGACGCCACCGGCAGCGCAACGGCCGTCAACGAGGGGCTCGTCGACGAGCTTGCCGCGGCGCGCCTGCGAGCGAGCGTGCCGATCGGCCAGAGCATCATCGGTGACGAGGTAGCCGGCGGCCGTTCGGCGGGCGAGCCGGCGGGTGAGGCGATCGTCTACCCGGTCTCGCCCTCGGCGCTGGTGTACAGCGAGCTTGACGGCGCGGCGATGATCGCCGAGGTTCGGGGCAAGACGGTGACCGAGGCCGGGCAGCTGCTCGCCCGCTACGGAACGGTCGAGATCGTGACCTGGCCCGAGTTCATCGATCGGCTGCCCGATCAGGCGGCGCGCATCAGCCTGACCATCTCCGCGCCGTCGGCCGGTCCATGAGCCTGTTGCTCGGGATCGACCTTGGCACGCGCCGCATCGGGCTGGCGGTCGCCGACACGGGGAGCGGCGCAGTCCGGCCGCTGGCCACCATCCGCCGGGCCGAGCCGGAGCACGACGTGCGCACGCTCGGCCGGCTGATCGCCGAGCAGCGCATCGACGAGCTGGTGATCGGGTTGCCGCTGAACATTGACGGCAGCGAGGGCGCACAGGCGGCCGCCACGCGGGCGTGGGCGCTGGCCGTTGCTGACCGGCTCGGCCTGCCCGTGTGCTGGCGCGACGAGCGGCTGTCGAGCGAGCGCGCCGAGCAGCGCCTGGGTTCAGTGGGCCGCGGTCGCTCGGGCGGGCCGCCCAGCGCGGCGGCACGCAACACTCACCGCGCGCGCATCGATCGCCTGGCTGCCGCCGAGATCGCCCAGGCCGAGCTCGATGCCCGCCACTCTGCCGGAGGCGGGACGTGACCGACAGGCCGCCCGCCCGGCCGCCGAGCGGGCCGCGCCAACCACTGCCGCGCCGCGATCGGGCCGAGGTTGAGGCGCAGTTGCGCCATCGCGAAAAAGGCGCCATCGAGGCGCATCTGCGCAACCGCGACCGATCGGCCGTCGACGCTCATCTCAGGGCGCGCGAGGCCATGCCCCAGGCCGACCTGCGCGGTGGCAGTTATCGGCCGCGCGTTGCACGGCGGCGTGGCCGGCGCCGGGTGGTCGTCGCCGCAGCGCTGGTCAGCGCGTTGCTCATTGGCTCGGTCGTCGTGCCGCCGCTGCTGGGCGGCGTGTTCCGCACCCTGGCCGAGGAGAACCCGGACCTGATGAGGTTCGGCCCCATTGCCGACTCAGTCCGTGCAGTGATGGACGGCCGGCCGGATCAGCCCGCGGGCACCGATCCGACCCCGGTCGAGTTCGTTATCGCCGCGGGCACTGGTAACCGCGAGATCACGGCCAGCCTTGTCGGGCGCGGCCTGGTCACCGACCGCCTGGCGTTCACCTTTGTGCTCGCCACCGAGGGCGGTCTGGACAACCTCCGGGCGGGCGCGCACATCCTGAATCTGGACGATGTCGCCGCGCGAGGTCGCCGCGCAATTGCAGGGCTCGCCCTTCGCCGGTGGCGGCGGAGTGCCGGTCGCCCTGCGCGAAGGGCTGCGCCTGGAGCAGATCGTCGCCTACCTCCAGACCCTGCCGCTCGATGGCCTCGATATCGAGAAGTTCTACGACCTGGCCACCGATCCGCCGGCAGCACTGCGCACGAAGTACGAGTGGCTGCGTGTCGTTCCCAGCGGCGGCAGCCTGGAGGGCTTCCTTGGATCTGGGATCTTCGACGTTCGGGAGGACATCGATGCGGCGGGCATGCTCGATGTCCTTCTCCAGCGCTGGCAGGACAGCCCGTCGTTCGAGCTGCTCGCCGAGGCCGAGGCCAACGGCCAGGACTTCTACTCGCGCGTCATCCTGGCCAGCATCGTCGAACGCGAGGCGATCCTCGACGAGGAGAAGCCGCTCATCGCCGGCGTGTACCAGAACCGACTCGACGGCCTCGCCGGCGTGCGCCTGTTGAATGCCGAGCCGGTCCTGATCTACGCCAAGGACATGATCCGGTTGCGCGAGCAGCACATCAGCCAGTGGCCGCAGTATGTCTTCTGGACGCTCGACGGGCTGGGCCGGGCGGCCGACTTCGAGGTTCCGTCCGACCTGGCCGGCTACCAGGTCTGGCACTCACGCGGCCTGCCGCCGGGGCCGATCTGCACGCCCGGGCTGGCGTCGCTCGAAGCTGCCCTGGCGCCCGACACCGCCGACGGCTACCTCTACTTCCTGGCCAAGGGCGACGGCACCAACGGCCACGTATTCGCCCACACCTACGCCGAGCACCTGCGCAACATCGACATCTACATCGGCGGCACGAGCCCCGACCCGCCAACGGCGCTGCCCAGCCCGTGACCGAGACCGGGATCGTCGCCGGCCGCCTGCCGACGGACGCCGACCTGGCGCGCTGGCGACAGTCGGACAGCCTGGCCCGCCCGCAGCGGCTCGACGCGCTCCGGCTGCGCATGGCCGAGGAAGGCGTCGACGCCTACTTCGGCGTCCGGCGCGAGAACATCCGCTACCTGACCGGGCTCGAGCTGGGCGAGGGCGAGGAGAAGGTCGCCGGCAACTCCGGCCAGTTCCTGGTGTCGTCCGACGATCTGGTCGTGCTGGCTGACTCGCGCTACACCGCCCAGGCGGCCGAGCAGTGCCCCGATGCGCGCATCGAACGTGTCTACAACAACATCTACGTGCGCTGGCCGGAGGTACTGGAGGGCCTGGCCGGACCGCGCCGCGTGGCGGTCGAGGCGGGCTTCGTCAGTCAGCTCTTCTGGCAGCGTCTGGCAGAAGCGACGCCTGAGGTCGAGCTCGTGCCGATCGAGAACTGGGTCGAGCAGCAGCGCGAGGTCAAGGAACCGTCCGAGATCGAACGCATCGCCGCCGCCTGCGCGGTGGCCGACGCGGCGCTCGCTCGCCTGCTGCCCGGGATCAAGGCGGGCATGACGGAGGCCGAGCTGGCTCTCCAGCTCGAGTGGCAGATGCGCACTAACGGCGCCGAGGCGCTCGCCTTCGACGTTGCCTGCCTGTCCGGCCCGCGCGCCGCGCTGCCGCACGGCTCGCCCAGCGCGCGTCGCATCGCGGCCGGTGAGGTGCTGCTCTTCGACTTCGGCGCGCAGGTGTGCGGCTACCGCTCCGACATGACCCGAACCCTGTTCGTGGGCGAGCCGCGACCGGCCGACCTCGAGATCTACGAGCTCGTGGCGCGCGCCCAGCAGGCGGCGATCGACGCGCTGTCCGCGGCACTCGTCAACGGCCAGCGGCCCAGCGGCAGGCAGATCGACGCCGTCGCGCGCGAGGTCATCACCACCGCCGGCCACGGCGAGCATTACGGCCACGGGCTGGGCCATGGTATTGGGCTGGCCACGCACGAGATGCCCGGCCTGGGCATGTCGGCTCCCGACACGCCGCTGCCATCACCGTCGGTATTCACGGCCGAGCCGGGCGTCTATCTCGACGGCCAGATGGGCGTGCGCATCGAGGACACGCTGTGGTTCGACGCCCAGGCCGGATGGCTCGATCGGCTGAGCCTGTTCCCGCGCGAGGTCACCGTCGTCGGCTAGGATTGGCCGGTGATTTCAACCGGGGACCTGCGCCGCGGGATCGTGCTCGAGATCGACGGCGAGATCTGGCAGGTGCTCGAGTACAACCACATCAAGATGGGCCGTGGCTCGGCCCAGGTGCGCATCAAGCTGCGCAACGTCAGGCGCGGGCAGACCATCGAGCGCACCTTCCAGGCCGGCGAGAAGTGGCCGCGTGCCTTCATCGAGCAGCGCCAGGTCCAGTTCCTGTATCGCGATGGCGCCGACCACCACTTCATGGATACCGCTTCGTACGAGCAGTTCTCGATGACCGCCGAGCAGCTCGGCGACGCTGCCCAGTATCTGACCGACGGGATGATGGTCGATCGGACCTCGTACGAGGGCGAGACGATCGGCATCGAGCTGCCGGTCACGGTCGAGCACAAGGTGGTCGAGACCGAGCCCGGTTTCGCCGGTGACACGGCGAGCGGGGCGCGCAAGCCGGCGACGACCGAGAGCGGCCTGGTCGTCCAGGTGCCGCTATTCGTCCAGATCGGCGACACGATCCGTGTCGATACCAGAACCGGCGACTACCAGACCCGCGTCTGACGCGTGGGCGGCACGTGGCTGTATGCCGCGCACGTCATGCGCCAAATGTCGCCGATAGCGACTTCACGACCGGCCGCGCAGCCCGTCTCGCGCCATCTGTCGCCAATCTCGGACTACTGGCACAAGATGGGGGTGATTGGCCGGCATCGGGTTTCGTATCGGACATCTGGCGCATGCGGCGAGGCGGTAGCGATTCGAAGCGCAATGCGACTCGTGCTCGCGAGCCTGGTCTTCGGGTCGCTATTCGTCCTCGGCTCGACCGCAGCTGCGGTAGCGCAGCAACCGCAGATCTGGGTGGCCGTCCACGGCCCCGCCGGATGGAGCCCGCGCGAAGAGCTCGTCCTCCAGGTGGGCCCGACCTCTTGGGGTGGTTACGGCGGGGTGGTATCAGTCAGTTCGGCCGGTCCCGCTCAGGTGCGGCTTGTCGGTCGCGAGTCGTGCCACGTGTACGCCGACTTCGTGGCGCCGGTCGGCACGATGTGGGTGATCCGCTTTGTGCCGGACGGGTCGACGAGAATCGAGGACTGGAGCGCGCGCGGTATGGACAGCGGGCCCGCCCTGAGGCCCGCGGCGCCCGCCGAGTGCCCTCCAGAGTATGCGGAGCCTGACGCCCCTGCATCGGCCGACGGGGGCCTTGGCGGGCTGGTGACGGTGGCCGTGCTCGGCGGCGTCGCCCTGGTGCTGCTGGTTGGCCTCTTGATGTTCCTTCAATCGCGGAGCTCCAATCGGCCGCGCTAGCGACGCAGTAGGGTAGGGCAGTGACCGAGTCGAGCGCGAGGCGGCCGATCCAGCCCACGGAGCCGGCTGCCACCCAGGCGGCTGCGCTGCCGATCCTGTCGGTCGCCGAGCTGACCAGCCTGATCAGGGGCACGCTGCGCGCCGCGCCCAGGCTGCGCGACGTGTGGGTCGAGGGTGAAGTCGGCCAGGTCAGCGTCAGCGCCGCCGGCCACTGCTACTTCACGCTCAAGGACGAGCGCGCCCAACTGCGCTGCGTCATCTTCCGCGAAGAGCGGCTGACTATGCCCTTCGAGGCCCGCACCGGGCTGCGCCTGATCGCCCACGGCCACCTCGACGTGTATGAGGCGAGCGGTGCCTATCAGCTATACGTCGACAGCCTCCAGCCGTCCGGCTTCGGTGACCTGGCCCTGCGCTTCGAGGCGCTCAAGGCCAAGCTGGCTGCCGAGGGCCTGTTCGAGACCGCGCGCAAACGACCGCTGCCGGCCATGCCGCTGAGCATCGGTGTCGTGACCAGCCTGTCGGGCGCGGTGCTGCACGACATCCGCCGCGTCCTGGGCCGGCGCTGGCCGCTGGCGCGGGTCGTGGTCTCGGCGTGCCAGGTCCAGGGCCCGGGTGCCGCAGCCACGATCGTGGCCGCACTGCGCCGCGTGGCGCGCTGGACGGACGAGCAGACCGGCCGCGCCACCGACGTGGTCATCCTCGCCCGCGGCGGTGGCTCACTCGAGGACCTGTGGCCGTTCAACGACGAGGCGGTCGTGCGCGCCGTGGCCGCCCACCCGTGCCCGATCGTCGTCGGCGTGGGTCACGAGACCGACGTGACGCTGGCCGAGTTCGCTGCCGACAAGCGCGCGGCGACGCCGTCCGTGGCAGCTGAGCTGATCGTCCCGTTGCGCTCCGAGGAACTGGCGCGCATCGGGGCTCTCGCCCAGCGCCTGCACGGCGCCGCGGCGCGCGGGCTGGCCGAGCGCAGGCAGTTGCTCAACACCGAGCGCCGCGCGCTGGAGGCCAGCCACCCGCAGGCCCAGCTGGCGGGCGAGCGCGAGCGCATCGGGTTGCTGCTCGACCGGGCGGCGCGGATGCTCGCGCGCCGGCTCGAGATCGACCGAACCGTGGTCGGCCGTGCCGCTGAGCAGTTGCCGGCACTCGTTGCGGGCAGGATCGGCGTGGGCCGGGCGGAGCTCGGTCGGCCCGCCGCGGCGCTGTCCGCGCTCAGCCCGTTCGCGACGCTCGAGCGTGGCTACTCGATCGTGCGCGGCCCGGACGGCGCCGTGCTGCGCGATCCGCGCTCGGTCAAGCGCGGTGACCCGATCTCGGTCCGTCTGCAGCACGGCGAGCTTGGCGCGCGCGTCGAAACGGTGCGAGACTCAGGCTCATGAACCTCGATGCTGAGGGCCAGCGCGTGGCGGCGCTGCCCTTTGACAAGGCGCTGGCCGAGTTCAAGGCGGTGGTCGAGAAGCTCGAGACGGGCAACCTGCCGCTGGAGGACTCGATTGCGCTATTCGAGCAGGGGGTGCTCCTCCAGCGCCGCTGCGAGCGCGTGCTGAGCGAGACCGAGCTGCGCTTCCAGCGCCTGGTCGAGTCAGCCGGCGGCAAGGTCCAGGCCCAGGACCTGTTACTCGCTGAAGCCGAGGAGCCTGTCTAGAAGCGCCAGGTTGGTCAGTCGTGGGGCAGGCTGATCGGTCCGTCGTGAACGAGATGCCAGGTGATGGTCAGGGTCATCCCCTCGGGGGAGCTCAGCTCCCAGTTGATCTCGCCGTCGACGACTGACCCGGGATTGGCTGCGTCCATCTGTCCGTCGATGCGGGCGTAGATGTTGTTAACGTCCAGAGAGCCGAGAAAGCTCGAGGCCCACTCGACGATCGGACCCTCGGTGGCGGTGGTCTCGAGACTGTCACCCTCGCAGCCCGCGCTCAGATCGGTGATCTTGTCCCAGATGCGATGGGGAAGCTTGGGGCCCTCTGCTGCAAACCCATCTGGGCCAGTGGTGTCGGCGCCGATTTCGATCGAGTACGAGCCGTCCTCGGAGAAGCGCAGGGATCCCACCGCGGCCCCGCTTCCAGTCCACGAGCCGGTCGTCTCTGTGCCGACCTCCTCCGTCCAGGTGCAGCCAGAGTTCTGCTTGTCCGACGTCGTGGTGTAGCGCTCGAGCGTGGTGCCGGCGTTGGCCGCCGAGCCGCCCAGGTCGACCAGATCGATGCCATATGTGATGTCGTCGGGATCGTTGGCGGTGATGGTGAAGGTGTCGGTGGCGTCGGCCTGCGTCACGTCGTGCGTGGTGTATGTCTCGTAGTAGGTGCTGCCCGGGTCGCCGCTGCTGCCGTCCTCGGTCTTGTCGATGTCGATGACTCCACGGACGGTGATGGTGCCGGTCCACGCGCCTGGTGCAGGCCCGTTGTACGGGGTGTCGTCAGGCTCGGTCGCCTCGTAAGGCGTCGCGGTGCCGCCCGGGCCCACGGCTGCGCCACCACAGGCAGCCACCACCAGGAGCATCACCAGGATCACATTCGGTTTCATCGCGCAGCCCTCGAAGGTCGACCAATGTTGACACCGCCCCAGTGTGGCCGCAACACCAGTTCGGCTACTGTGGGGCGTAGAATCCCGCGCTGGTGCCGACACACCGCACAGCCCGTGTTCGTCCCTCTTCCGAACCCACAGCGGAGAGCCACTTGTCGCTACTGGCCGAGATCTCTGACCCGAGCCAACTGAAGGGGCTCAACGACCTCCAGCTGCGCCAGCTGTGCGCAGAGATCCGGGGCACGATCATCCAGACCGTGGCCAGCACCGGTGGCCACCTGGGCAGCTCGCTCGGCGTGGTCGAGCTGACCGTCGCGCTTCATCGGCTGCTCGACAGCCCGACCGACAAGCTGGTCTGGGACACTGGTCACCAGGCCTACGCGCACAAGCTGCTGACCGGCCGGCTGGCCGACTTCGGCACCCTGCGCCAGCTCGGCGGGGTGGGCGGCTTCCCGCGTCGCAGCGAGAGCGAGCACGACGTCATGGACGGCGGCCACGCCGGCACCGGCCTGTCGATCGCTGAGGGTCTCGCCCTGGCGCGCGAGGTGCGCGGCAGCGACGAGAAGATCGTCGTCGTCGTGGGCGATGCGGCGCTCATCAGCGGCATGGCACTCGAGGCGCTGAACGACATCGGCCACCGCAAGACGCACATGCTGATCGTGCTCAACGACAACGAGATGAGCATCTCGCCGACCGTCGGTGCACTCAGCCAGTACCTGTCGCGGATCAAGCTGTCGCGTACGTGGCGCGGCTCGAAGCGTGCCTACGACGATTTCGTCGAGCGCCTGCCGGTGGTCGGCCCGGCTGTCCTCGAATGGTCCGCGCCGGTTGCGCAAGTCGGTCGTCAACTTCGCCCAGCCCGGCCAGTTGTTCGAGGACCTCGGCATCACCTACATCGGCCCCGTGCGCGGGCACAGCCTGCGGGCGCTGGACACAGTGTTCCGTCGCGCGCTGCGCGACATGGACGGACCGATCATCGTCCACGTGCGCACCCAGAAGGGGCGCGGCTACCAGCCCGCGGTGGCCGACAAGGTCAGCTTCCACGGCGCCGCGCTGCCGCCCATGACGGTCGTTCCGGGCGGTGGCAGCGGTGCGCCGTCGGAGAGCTCGGTCAAAGCCGGCGACGGCGATGCGACCCCATCAATGGCCCAGGCCGTCGCGGCGCGAACCAAAGCCGCCCAACTACACCGCAGTGGCGGCCGAGGAGCTGATCGCCCTCGGCAGGCACGACCCGCGCATCGTGGCGATCACCGCCGGCATGCCGACCGGCACCGGCCTGGCCAAGTTCCAGGCTGCTTTCCCGGATCGCGATGTACGACGTCGGCATCGCCGAGCAGCATGCGATGACGATGGCCACCGGGCTGGCGCTCGGCGGGCATGCGCCCGTTCGTCGCGATCTACTCGACCTTCCTCCAGCGCGCCTTCGACCAGACCGTGCACGACGTCTGCCAGAACGACGCAGCCGGTGGTCATCGGCGTCGACCGGGCCGGCCTGGTCGGTGAGGACGGCACCAGCCACCAGGGCATGTTCACCATCCCTGCCCAGCGTCAGCTGCCCAACCTGATCATCGCCTCGCCCAAGGACGAGCAGGAGCTGCGCCGGTTGATGCACACCGCGTTCGGCCAGGACCATCCGTTCGCGCTGCACTACCCGCGCGATGCGGGCTTCGATCTGCCCGACGGTCGAGCCGACGCCCATCCCGGTCGGGCAGGGCGAGGTGCTGCGCGACGGCGACGGACCTGCTGATCGTCGGCTTCGGACCCATCGTCAACGCGCGGCGTGGAGGTCGCCGACGCGCTCGCGGCGCGAGGGTTGGTCGGTTGCCCTGGTCAACGCGCGCTTCGCCAAGCCGCTCGATCGCGACCTGATCCTCGACCACGCCCGCGGCAAGAAGCTGGTCGTGACGCTCGAGGAGAGCGTCGCCGCCGGTGGCTTTGGCTCGGCCGTGCTCGAGGCGCTCAGCGCAGGCGGGCCTGACCGACGCGAGTCTGCGCGGTCATTCCGCGTGCGCATCATCGGCCTGCCGCGCCGATCACTTCGTCGACCACGGCTCCGTGGGCGACCTGCGCCGCTAGCTGCGCCTCGACGCGCCGGGCATCACCGAGCAGGTGCGCGAGACGATCGCCGACGCTCGGCTTGGCCCCGGCCATGGCCGAGCGATCCAAGGCGCGCAGCGCCTGAGCGAGCTCGGCCGCGCAGCGCGTCCGGCTGGACGACCTGCTCGTCGAGCGCGGCCTGGCGATCGATCGGGATCAGGCCGCGCGCGCTGCTGCTGGCCGGCCGCGTTCGTGTCGGGCAGGGCGACGGGGCACGCATCGACCGCAAGCCGGGTGAGTTGGTCGATGCAGCGACTGCCCACCGAGCTGGCCGCGTCAGCCGCGTTTCGTGTCGCGCGGCGGCGAGAAGCTCGCGGCGGCGCTGGACGCGTTCGCGATCGACGTCACGGGCCGCGTCTGCCTCGACGTCGGTGCCTCCACGGGCGGCTTCACCGACTGTCCTGTTGCGGCGCGGAGCGGCGCGCGTCTATGCTCTCGACGTGGGGCGCGGACAGCTCGCCGATGTGCTGCGCCGGGACCCGCGTGTCGTGTCCATGGAGCGCACGCACGCGGCCCGGCTCGAACCGTCCTCCACCGACCCCGTGACGCTGCCCGAACCGGCTCAGCCTGGCGGTCATCGACGTCTCGTTCATCTCCCTGACCGCGTGTCCTGCGCGGCGTGCTCGCCGCGCTGACCGAGCAGGGCGAGATCGTGGCCCTGGTCAAGCCCCAGTTCGAGGCCGCGCCCGCCGACGCGCCGCGCGGCGTGGTGCGCGATCCGGCCGTGCAGCGTGGCGCGGTCGAGCGCGTGATCCGCCACGCCCGCTGCGCTCGGGCTCAAGGATCGTGGGCGAAATCGAGTCGCCGCTGCGTCGGCCCGGCCGGCAACCACGAGTTCCTGCTCCACCTGGCGGCGCGCCTGATGCGCCGCTTTGGCTTCGCCTTCAACCCGACCAAACCGGATGCCTATGCGCTGCGCGATCGCGCTTTGGCCTGGTGCGCCCAGAACGGCGCAACGGGCTGGGCATGCGAATCGCGGCGCGACCGACGAGCTGGTCGAGCGCCTGGCCGACACCGAGGCGCTGATCGTGCTCGGCGGCGACGGCACTTTCCTGCGCGCGGCACGCGCCCTGGCAGCGGTCGATGTGCCGGTACTGGGCGTCAACTCGGGCCGCATCGGCTTCCTGTCCAAGATCGAGCCCGAGGCGCTCGAGACGACGCTCGCCGAGTCTGCTCGCCGACGAGCTACGAGATCGAGGCACGGATGATGCTCGAGGCGACGCTCTTGCGCGCGGGCGCCGACGGAACGGACGCTAGGGACGGGACATTCGCCGCGCTCAACGACGCAGCGATCGTGCGCGGCGCGTGAGGCGCGCGTGCTGCACCTGGAGGTGACCGTCGACGATTCGCACCTGGCGACCTACGTCGCCGACGGCGTGATCGTGGCCACCCCACCGGCTCGACCGCCTACTCGTTCAGTCGGCCGGCGGCCCAATCCTCGATCCCACGGCGCGCAACCTGATCGTCACGCCGATCGCCGCTTACCTGTCGTCGATCCGCTCGGTCGTCGTCGGGCCCGCGCACGTGGTCCGCGTCCGGCTGGTGGCCGGTCCGTCGGGCATCGTCAGCATTGACGGCCGTGACGACCATCCGCTGCACGTCGGTGACGCGGTCGAGGTGCGCGCCCTCGAGCGGCCACTGCGCCTCGATCGAGCCGCGCGGCGCGTTGCCGTTCTGGGAGTCTGCTGCGCCAGAAGGCAGCGATCCTGCCCGCCTGATGCTGCGCGAGCTGGCGGTGCGCGACCTGGCCCTGATCGAGCGCGCCCGGGTGGCCTTCGGACCGGGCCTGACGGTCATCACCGGCGAGACCGGCGCGGGCAAGTCACTGCTGATCGACGCGCTCGGGCTGGTCATGGGCGCGCGGGCCGATTCGGGGCTCGTCCGCCACGGAGCCGACGGCGCCCGGGTCGAGGCTCTCTTCGACCGCCTGCCCGAGCCCCTGATCTGCGTGCGCGAGGTGTCGGCCGAGGGCCGCAGCGTGGCCCGGCTCGACGACGAGACGGTCACCGCCGCGCGCCTGGCGGCGGTCATCGAGCCGCTCGTCGAGATCCATGGCCAGCACGAACAGCAGCGCCTGCTCAATGGCGGCGTGGCAGCGTGACGTGCTCGACGAGTACGGCGGCCACGGACCGCTGCGCCTGGCGGTCGCCGAGCCGGTGCGCGAGCTGCGCGCCAACGAGGCTGCGCTGCGCGAGCTGGCGCTCGATCCGGCCGAGCTCGAGCGCCGCCTGGAGCTGGCCGTCCACGCCGCGGACGAGATCGACGCCGCCGCGCCGGTGCTCGGCGAAGATCGGATCGAGCTGCGCCAACGCCTGGCGCTGGCCGGCAACGCCCAGCGGATCGCCACGCTGCTGTCCGAGGCACACGACGCTGCTCGCCGGCGAAGGCCGGGCGGCGCGCGACCAGATTGGCCCAGGCTGCGCGGGCGGCGAGCGAGCTGGCGCGTCTCGATCCGGCGGCCGGGCCCGTCGCCGAGCGGCTGGCCGGCGCTCGAAGCCGAGGCTCGACGATGTCGCCCTCGAGCTGCGCCGGCGGAGCGAGTCGATGCAGCGAACGGGTGGGCGACTCGCAGGCGATCGAGGCGCGCCTGGGACGGCTCTACGGGCTGCTGCGCAAGTACGGCGAGACGGAGCAGGAGCTGCTCGAGTACGCCGCCCGGGCGCGCGCGGAGGCGGACCGGCTGCGCGGCACGGAGGCGGAGCGCGCGCGCCGCGCAGGCCGACGGCGCCCGGCTGGCGGCGGTCGCGCGCGCCGCGGCGGGCGAGCTGCACGCCGCCCGGGCGCTGACCGCGGCCCGGCTGGGCACGGGAGGTGACCGGCGCGACTGATCGAGCTCGGGTTTCCGTCGGCCGCGTTCGTCATCGAGCTCGACGACGCGCCGCTCGACGAAAGCGGCGCCGACGCGGTCAGCTATCTGCTGGCGCCCAACCCGGGCGAGCCGCCCCGGCCGCTGGCGCGCATCGCCTCGGGCGGCGAGCTGTCGCGCGTGGCGCTGGCCCTCAAGACCGTGCTGGCGCGCGGCCGACGCGACGCCGACGCTCATCTTCGACGAGGTGGACGCGGGCATCGGCGGGCGCTCGGCCGACCCCGTCGGGCGGCTGCTGTGGCGCCTGGCGCGCGACCACCAGGTGATCTGCGTCACCCACCTGCCGCAGATCGCGGCGTATGCCGACGATCACCTGCGGATCGAGAAGCGCGCGCGCGACGGCCGTACGGTGACCGACATCGAGCCGCTCGACGAGCGAAGCGCGCCGGCACGAGCTGGCCCAGATGCTCGGCGGGCGGCGGCGCAGGCGACCCTGGCTGCCGCCGACGAGCTGTTGGCGCAGCGCTGCGCAGGCGCGCCGAAGCTGACCCACGGCCGCCTGAGATGGCCGCGCTCGCCATGGACGACGCGATCGAGGCCTACCTGACCTACCTGCGCGTCGAGCGCGGCCTGTCCGCCGCGACGATCAGCGCCTACAGCGGCGACCTGCGCGCCTTTGCCCGCTTCGCCGCAGCGCGTTCGGGCGACTGGACCGCCGACGCGCAGGTGGCCAGCGACATCTGGCCGCGCTCGCCCGGCCGCCGCGCGTGCTGCGTCCGTCGAGCCATCGGCGCAAGGCGGCCGCCGTGCGTGCCTTCTACCGCTTCCTCTTTGCCGAGGGCCTGATCGAGCGCGACGTGGCCGGCCTGCTCGACCTGCCGCGCGCGGCACGCCAGCTGCCCGACACGCTCGACGTGGCGGACGTCGAGGCGCTGCTCGAAGCACCCGACGGCGCCAGACCGCGCTGGGCTGCCCGCGACCGGGCGCTGCTCGAGCTGCTCTACGCCTGCGGGCTGCGCGTGAGCGAGGCGCTCGGCCTCGACCTGGAGGACATCGTCGCTGGTCGAGGCGAGCGTGCGCGTGATCGGCAAGGGCGACCGCGAGCGGCGTCTGCCGGTCGGCGACGTTGCGCTCGCGGCGCTGGCCCGCTACATCGACGAGGCGTCGGCCGCCGCTGCTCTGGCACGGCCGCGCGCCGCCAGTGGCCGACGCCACGCGTGGCGGGCCGCTCTTCGTCAGCCAGCGCGGCGGCCGGCTGAGTCGGATGGCGGCCTGGCGCGCTGATCCGCCATGCTGCGCTGCTGGGTGGCGTGCAAAGGCCACGTCACGCCGCACACGCTGCGCCACAGTTTCGCCACCCATCTGCTCGAGGGCGGGGCCGACCTGCGCGTCGTGCAGGAATTGCTGGGACACGCGAGCATCACCACCACGCAGCTGTACACGCACCTGACCGGCGAACGGATCAGACAGGTCTACGCGCGGGCACACCCCCGCGCCTAAGCTGAGGAGGACTCGAGATGCGCTACGCGGACACGCTTCTGACCGAGGGCGAGGTCGTCGTCCTGCGCACCCGCCAGCACTGGCTGGCCTTGCTCGTCCGGGCCCGGGCGGCGACTCGGCTTGTGGCTGCTCGGCATCCTGCTGCTGGTGGCGATCGTCTAGCTCAACGTCGCGCCGGGAACGGTGCGCGACCTGGCCAGCTGCCTGGCGCTGATCCTGCTCGCGCTGGGCGCGCTGGTCGTCCTGTACCGCCTGTGGCATTGGTGGGCGCAGGACTTCGTGGTCACCAATCGCCGCCTGCTCAAGGTGACCGGCGTCCTCAACAAGCGCTCGGCGGACAGCTCGCTGGAGAAGATCAACGACGCCATCCTGACCCAGCCGGTGCTCGGCCGGATGCTCAACTACGGCGACCTCGAGATCCTGACCGCGGCCGAGATGGCCAACGATGTCTACAACATGCTCAACGACGCCCAAGGAATTCAAGAAGGTGATGCTGACCCAGAAGCACGACCTGGAGACCGAGGTCATGTACGGCCAACCGCCCAGCCCGCCGATGCGCGCGTCAGAGCCGCAGGTGGCAACGCCGGCAGCGCCGCCCCCCGGCCGGCAGCGCCGCCCCCGGTGGCGGCCGTGGCCGAAGCGCCCAGCGCTACGCCGGCAGCGGCCGCCGCCGCGCCCGATGAATCGCTCGAGATCACCCAGACGCTATGCCCGGCTGGCCGACCTGCGCGACAGCGGCGCGATAACGGCGGAGGAATTCGAGCAGAAGAAGGACGAGCTGCTGGGCCGCCTGTAGTCGTGAGTGAGCAGCTGCTTCAGGCTCTGATCGCCGTCGGGATCATCATCCTCGTCGGCTTTCCGGTGCACGAGTTCAGCCACGCCTTCGCCGCGTTCAAGCTGGGTGACTCGACCGCCCGCTGGCAGGGGCGCCTGACACTCGATCCGCGGCGCCATTTCGACCCGCTCGGCGGGGCCTTGCTGGCGCTCAGCGCGATCGCCGGCGGCTTCTTCATCGGCTGGGCCAAGCCCACGCCGGTCAACCCGTACAACCTGCGCGACGGCCGGCGCGGTGAGGCGCTCGTGGCCCTGTCCGGTCCGCTGTCCAACCTGATCATGGCCGCCGCGGCCGCCATCCCGCTGCGGCTGATCGCGATGAACCGGGCCCTGCTCCTCGAGATTCTCGCCAACAACGCCGCCGCCTTCGTGCTCGACGTGGCGATCTTCTTCGTCATGATCAACGTCTTCCTGATGATCTTCAACCTGCTGCCCATCCCGCCGCTCGATGGCTGGCGCGTGCTGCTCGGGCTGGTAGACGCTCGCACTTCGTACACGCTGCGCCAGTACGAGCAGTACGGTTTCGTGCTCATCCTGGTCATCTTCTTCGCCGGCGCGGCGTTCATCGGCGGCATAGGCGCCACGATCACCCGCTTGTTGCTCGGCCTGTGAGCGGCGGCTGGTGGGCGGGCAAGATCCGGCGTTTCGGGCGCTACGTGGGCGCGCGGGTGTCAGCCGCCGAGCGGAGCGCCCTGGCCGGCTGGCTGACCGGCGCGCAGCTCGAGCTGTTTGACGCGATGCATCGGGCCGACCAGCGCCACGGGCTCGACGTGGTTGGCGCATTGCGCCGCGTAGGGCACGACGAGCCGGAGCTGCTGCTGGCCGGACTGCTGCACGACTGCGGCAAGGGGCGCCGTCTGCACGTGTGGCACCGCATTGCCTGGTCGCTCGTTGAGCACTACGGCAGTGGTGTCGAACGTCTGGTGGTGCACTTGCCGGGCTTCCGGGTTGCGTTCAGGACGATGGCCGCACATGCGCAGCTGTCCGCCGAACTGGCTCTTGCGGCGGGCGCCAGCCCGCTCGTCGCGGACCTCATTCGCAACCAGGCTGAGCCGACCGATGCCGATCTCGGCCGGGCACTGCTGCTGGCCGACCAGGCCAACTGAGCCGTGATTGTCGGCCTGGTCAGCGGAGTCGAGATCCGCTTCGGCGACGCGCGCCGGCCGGAAGAGGCAACCCACGTTCGGACCGAGGTGTTCGACGGGCCGCTGGCACTGCTGCTGGCGCTGATCGAGCAGCGCCAACTCGATGTGCTGACCGTTCGGCTGGGCGACCTGGCCGGCGCCTACCTCGATGCTCTGGCGGGCATCGAGCGCGGCCGGCTGGCGCTGCTCAGCTCGTTCGTGACGGTCTGCTCGCAGCTCATCCTGATCAAGTCGCGGGCGCTGCTGCCGCGCCCCGAGGAGCGCGCCGCAGCGGCTGGCAGCGAGACGAGCGACGTGGATCCCGAGGAGGAGCTGCGGCGCCGGCTGATCGAGTACCGCCTGTACCGCGATGCGGGCCGGCGGCTGGCCGAGCGCCTGGCCGCAGGCGGCTGGCTCTTCCACCGCGAGGCGGAGGCGGCCCTCGCCGCCGGGCGCGCCGGGGCCCGGCCGGACAACGGGCCGCCGCTCAACGCCCAGCTGCTGGCCGACGCGCTGCTCGCCTCGGTCCGTCTCGTCCCGCCGCCGCCTCCACCGGCCGAGACGGTCGCCCGGGAGATCACGCTCGAGGAGCGGGCCGCGGTCATTCGCTCGGCGCTGCGCCACGTCCCGCAGATCGTCCTGCAGGAGCTGTTGCGCGACGTGACCGACCGGATCGTCGTCGCGGTCACCTTCCTGGCCCTGCTCGAGCTGGCCAAGGGCGGCGAGGTGGCCGTCGAGCAGCACGAACCGTGGGGGCCGATCCACGTCCGATCGATCCCGATCCGTCCGCGCGGGCCCGGCGTTGACTGACGAACCGATCGACGTCCTTGCTCCCGAGCCGCCGCACGAGCTGAGCCTGACCCAGCTCGAGGCGCTGCTCTATGTTGCCGAACGGCCACTTGGCCGACGCGACATCGCCGCGCTGGCCGGGATCGAGCGCGACGACGTGGACGCGCTGCTGGGCGACCTTGAGGTCACCCTGCGCGGCCGCGGGGTGCGCCTGCTCGCGGCGGGCGACCTCGTCCAGCTGGTGACAGCGCCCGAGGCAGGCGCGCTGATCGCGCGCTACATCGGCGCCGACGGCGTGCGCCTCTCACCGGCGTCGCTCGAGACACTGGCCATCGTCGCCTATCGCCAGCCGGTGACGCGCGGCGTGATCGAGCGCATTCGGGGCGTCGATTCGGATTACGTGCTGCGCAGCCTGCTCCACCGCCGGCTGATCGTCGAGCACGCCCGTGCCGACACGCCCGGCCGGCCGATCCTGTACGGCACGGGCTTCGACTTCCTGGAGCGCTTCGGGCTGACGTCGCTCGACGACCTGCCCGTGCTCGAGCCGGAGGCGGCGTTGCGGCTCGATGAGTGAGCACGTCCGCATCCACAAGGCGCTGGCCGACGCCGGCGTCGCCTCTCGCCGACGGGCGGAGCAGCTGGTCATTGACGGCCGCGTGGCGGTCAACGGCGTCGCCGCCGGCGTCGGCCAGCTGGTTGATCCGGCACGCGACGTGCTCAGCGTCGATGGCAGGCCGGTGGCTGCCGCCCAACGGCGCATCTACCTGCTGATGGCCAAGCCGGCCGGCGTGACCAGCACGGTCAGCGACCGCCACGCGGAGAGGACGGTGCTCGACCTGGTGCCGGCCGGACTGCGTGGCGGCGCGGCGCGGCTGTATCCCGTGGGTCGCCTCGACCGCGAGTCGGAAGGCCTGCTGCTGCTGACCAACGACGGCGATTGGGCACAGCGCATGCTCCACCCGCGCAACCGCGTGGAGCGCGAGTACATCGTTGCCCTCGAGCGAACGATCGATGCTGCCCAGCGCGCTGCGCTCGAACGCGGCATCGAGATGGAGGAGGGCCGGGCCGAGCTGAGCGAGCTGCGCCTGGCCACGGCGGCCGACCTGCGCTCGCTGGCCAGGCTGCTCGGCCCGCTGGCGCGCGAGCTGGTGTGGTATCGCGTGACGCTGCGCCGGGGCATGAAGCGCCAGGTGCGGCGCATGTTCGCCAGCGTGGATGTGCGCGTGCGCCGGCTGGTGCGCGTTCGGATCGGCACCCTGCGCCTGACCGACATGTCGCTCGGCGACGTGCGCGCGCTGACGGCCGCCGAGCGTCGGCGGCTCGACGAGCTGGTCGGTCGGCCAGAGGTTGAGCCGCGCGGCCTGATCGTCAGCATCGACGGCCCGGGCGGCAGCGGCAAGAGCACCGTCGGTGTGCGGGCCGCGGCCCGGCTCGGCTATCGCTTCTGCGACACCGGCGTGCTATATCGCGGCCTGACCTGGCTGGCCGTCGAGAGCGGCGTGGATCTCGATGATCCGGCAGCGCTGGTCGGATTGGTCAACCAGATCGAGCTTGTGCCCGACGCTGACCAGCGCTACGTGCGCCTCATCGCCAGCGGCCGCGAGGTGACCGACCGGCTGCACACCGCGGCGGTCGATCGCCAGGTCAGCCGCGTCTCGCGCCACGCTCCCGTGCGCGCCGCGCTGCTGCCCGTGCAGCGCGCCCTGGCCGCACCGGGCCGGATGATCATGGCCGGCCGCGACATCGGCACCGTGGTGCTGCCCAAGGCCGACCTGAAGCTGTACCTCGACGTATCGCTCGCCGAGCGCGCGCGGCGACGGGCCGCGGATCGCAACCTGGCCGATGACGCGCGCGCCGTAGCCCAGATCGAGGACGAGCTGCGCAAGCGCGATGGCATCGACAGCACGCGCGATGTCGCTCCACTGCGCGTGCCCGATGGCGCGGCGGTCGTCGACACCAACGGCAGAACCCTCGAGCAGACCGTCGCTCGGGTGATCGACATCATCCGCCGCACACAGCGTGGAGCGGCCGATGGCGGGTGACCACTGGCCCCGGCGTGGCGTGCCCGTCCTCCTGCGCATCGCCGGCGTCCTGGCCCGGTTCGCGTTGTCGGTGACGGCGCGCGTGCGCATCGAGGGACTCGACGATCTGCCGCAGGATGGGCCGCTGATCGTCGTCGCCAACCACCTGTCGAATGCCGACCCGCCGCTTGTCGCCGGCTGGCTGACGCCGGCGCTCGGACGGCAGATGCACATCCTGGCCAAGGAGGCACTGTTTGTCGGACCGGTCGGGGCGCTGCTGCGCGGCCTGGGTGCCACGCCGGTGCGCAGCGGCGGCAGCGACATCGAGGCGTTTCGTGTTGCCCAGGCGGTCCTCCAGCGGGGCGAGGTGCTGTGCATCTTCCCCGAAGGCACGCGCAGCCGAACCGGCATGATGGGTGAGGCAAGGCCGGGGGTCGCCATGCTCGCGATCCGGCTGGGAGTGCCCGTGCTGCCAGTCGGGATCTCGGGCACGGACATCTTCCTCGGCCGTGGCCGGCGCCTGCCGCGGCTGCGCACGCCGATCACCGTCCGCATCGGCCGGCCGTTCAACCTGACCGTTGATCCGGCACTTACCCGGCGCGAGCAGACACACGCCGCCTCCGAGGAGCTGATGCGCCACATAGCCGCGCTGGTCGACGAGCGCCATCGCGGTCGGTACCCGCCGGCCGGGTAAAGAGCGGTCCCTGCGATACTGGGAGCGCATGGCCAACGTCGAAGATGTCCGCATCGCTCGCCGAACGGGGTTCTGCTACGGCGTGCGCGAGGCGATCGACTATGCGCGCCTGGCCTCCGCCCAGGGCAAGCAGACGCACACGCTGGGCCAGGTCGTGCACAACGAGGGCGTCATCGCCGACCTGCAGGCGCAGGGCATCCGCACCGTCGACACACTCGACGACGTCGAGCGCGGAGCGGCGGTCGTCATCCGCGCCCACGGCGTGACGCCCGACGTGATGGCGCGCGCCGAGACCAGGGGCCTCGAGGTGATCGACGGCACCTGCACCTGGGTGATCCAGGAGCAGAAGCGAGCTACAGGCATTGGTCGACGAGGGCTACACCATCGTCCTGCTCGGCACGCCCGCGCCACCCCGAGGTGGTCGGGCTGCTCGGCTTCGCGCCCGACGCGATCGTCGTCGACGAGGAAGAGGACTGGCAGCGCATCCCGCGCACCAAGCGCATGGCGCTGATCAGCCAGAGCACGCAGCCGCCCTGGAAGTTCGAGAAGCTGGCCGCCTTCCTGGTCGGCCGCTGCCACGAGCTGAAGGTCGTCAACACCGTCTGCCCGGTGACCATCCGGCGCCAGCAGGACACGATGGAGCTGGCCGACGGCGGTCGACATGATGGTCGTCGTCGGTGGCCGCAACAGCGCCAACACCAAGGAGCTCACGCGGCTGTGCCAGATCGCCGGCCAGCCGGTCGTCCAGATCGAGGGCGCGGGCGACCTGGACGACGACGCCGTGTTTGACGCCGCCCGCGTGGTCGGGGTCAGCGGCGGCACGTCGACGCCGATCGAGGACCTGGAGAAGGTCGTCCAGCGCGTCTACGCCCTGGCCGGCACGCGCGACCGGCGCAGTCAGGCTGAGGCGCTGGCCCGCGCGGCGCTGACCGCGGTGGCCGAGCCGGCCTACCGGAGCACGTCGCTCGACGGCCAGCGCCGTCAGCGCCGAACGACCGTAGCCGGGGCGGCCTGAGCGATGGCGCCGCGTCGTGGGCGGCGTCCGACCAGCGGGCGTACCGAGGACATGCCCCTCGAGGGCCTGCCCGTCGTCGCCTTCGTCGGTCGGCCCAATGTCGGCAAGAGCACGCTCTTCAATCGGGTCGTGGGGCAGCGCGTGGCCATCGTCGAGGACCGCGCGCGGACGACGCGCGACCGCCTGTATGACGTCGGCGAGTGGAACGGGCGGCGCTTCATCGTTGTTGACACGGGCGGACTCGAGACGCATCCCGGGGACGCGATCGAGGAACGCGTCCAGGACCAGGCACGGCTGGCCATCCTGGAGGCCGAGGTGATCGTCCTCGTGGTTGATGCCGAGGCGGGCCTCACGCCGGCCGACCAGGAGGCGAGCGAGCTGCTGCGCACCACCCGGGCGCCGGTCATCGTCGCCGCCAACAAGTCGGACAACCCCAAGCGCGAGCTCGAGGCGGCCGAGTTCCACATCCTTGGATTTGCCGGAGACGCACCCCATCAGCGCGCTCCACGGTCGGGGAGTGGCCGACCTGCTCGACGTGGTGGTCTGGTCTCTGCCGCCCGAATCGGCCAGCGAGATCGAGCGCAAGCGGCGCGAGGATGAGCAGGCCGAGAGCGACTTTGGACAGGCCGAGGCGGCGGCGGGCGGCACCGCCGAGCACGAGGCCGCCGCTGCCTTTGCCTTCGACGATCGGCCGGCGCGCGTGGCGATCATCGGCCGGCCCAACGTCGGCAAGAGCTCGCTGCTCAACTCGCTGCTGGGCGAGGAGCGGGCCATCGTCAGCGACGTGCCGGGCACGACGCGTGACGCGATCGACACGGCCTTCGAATGGGCCGGCCGCACGGTTCGGCTGGTTGACACCGCGGGCATCCGGCGCCGGGGCAAGGTCGCCTCCGGTCCGGCCGCGGAGCGCTTCGCCACCCTGCGTGCGCTGAAGGCCGTCTCGCGCGCCGACGTGACCGTGCTCGTGCTCGACGCACAGGATGGGCTGACGACGCAGGACGAGCATGTCGCCGGCTATGCGCTCGAGGAGGGCACCGGCCTGGTCGTCGTCATCAACAAGTGGGACCTGGTCGAGCCGACGAAGAGCAGCCTTCGACGAATACGTCGAGCGCATGCGCCGCCAGGCTCCGTTCCTGGGCTTCGCGCCCATCCTGGCGATCAGCGCCAAGACCGGTCTGCGCGTCGAGTCGGTCGCTCGAGGCGGCCCTGGAGATCGCCGCCGAGCGCCGGCGCCGGGTGCCCACGGCGGCGCTCAACGCCTGGCTGCGCGAGGTGACCTTTCGCCGCCCGCCGCCGACGGTTCGCGGCCAACAGCCGCGCTTCTTCTACGCCACCCAGGCGGGCAACGAGCCGCCGACCTTCGTGCATCTTCGCGAGTAACGCGGCGACGATCCACTTCAGCTATCGGCGCTACCTCGAGAACCGACTGCGCGAGGCATTCGGCTTCGCCGGCACGCCGATCCGGATCGTGTTGCGTGAACGTGAACGCGAACAGCGCGAGCCGCGCAGCCGGCGTCGTGTGGGCGCCCCCAAGCGGCGCGTCGGTTCGTCGCCCCGGCGTTGATCACGCCGCGCTAACGTCAGCGGTGATGGAACTGCATCCGCATCGGCGCGCGTCGTCGGCGCCGGAGCGTGGGGCACCACGCTCGCTCTGCACCTGGCCAGGCAGGGCCCGGTGATCCTGCTCGCGCGCGACGAGGACCAGGCGCGCGAGCTGTCTGCGTCGCGCGACGCAACAGCCGTCACCTGCCGGGCATCACGCTGCCCGTCGAATTCGAGGTCACGGCCGATCCGGGCACCCTCAGGCTGGCCGACGAGCTGGTCGTCTTCGCCGTTCCGTCGGCAGTCATGCGCTCATCGGCCGAACGGGTGCGCGACGAGCTGGCCCCCGCTGCGGTCGTGCTGTCGGTGGCCAAGGGTCTCGAGCACGGCAGCCAGCTGCGCATGACCCAGGTGCTGGCCGATGTGCTGCCCGAAGCACGCGGGCGGATCGCCGCCATGTCCGGGCCGAACCTGGCCCTCGAGATCGCGCGCGGGCTGCCGGCCAGCGCGGTCATCGCGGCCGAGGACGAGGACATCAGCCGACGCGCGAGCGAGATGCTCGGCGCGCGCTCGTTCCGGCTGTACCGCAACCGGGACGTGATCGGCGTCGAGCTGTGTGGCGCGCTCAAGAACATCATCGCCATTGCTGCCGGAGCGGCCGAGCAGCTCGGTTTCGGCGACAACGGCAAGGCCGGCCTGATCACCCGCGGGCTGGCCGAGATCACCCGCCTGGGCATGGCCGCGGGCGCCCATCCGCTGACCTTTGCCGGCCTGGCCGGCCTGGGTGACGTGATCGCGACGTGCTACTCGACGCTGTCGCGCAACCACGCGCTGGGCGTCGAGCTGGCCAAAGGCCGGCGCTGGGCGGACATCGAGGGCACCCTGGCCGGCGTCGCCGAGGGCGCCTACACGGTCAACGTTGCGCTCGAGATGGCCGAACGGCTGGGCGTCGAGATGCCCATCGCGCAGGAAGTCCACAACGCCCTGTTCGAGGGCAAGAGCGTCCAGCGCTGCCTGATCGACCTGCTGTCACGCGAGCAGAAGGACGAGCTGGCCGGCGTGGAGGATTGGGCGCGGCGCGCCTTCGCCGGCCGGGCCGAGGTCGAGTGAGGCACTGCTAAACTGATCCCAGTCGGGGCGTAGCGCAGTCTGGTAGCGCACTTGAATGGGGTTCAAGAGGTCGAAGGTTCGAATCCTTTCGCCCCGACCACTCCCACGTCCTTCCGCGTCGCGTGAAAGCCGAGCAGCCACGCGTTCTCGTTCTCCTGCGGGTAAACGGCGACGACCTGCGGGCCGTCGACCTCCACGCGGGCGAAGATCTCCAGCAGCGCTTCCTCGCGCAGTCGATCGGGCACGGCCGGGTCGCGCCACAGCGTTCCGAAATCGGCCAGCAACTTCCTCGCGCGCCGAAATCCGATCTCGTCTGGTGGCGTGACCGGAAACGGCTTTGGTCGCTCCAGAGCCCGCCACGCGCGGCTGAAGGCGCTCAGGCTCAACTTGCCCGCCGCAAGCGCCTCTTGGAGCGCCTGTCGTTGCGTGGCGGCCTGGTCACTGCCCAGCGCCACCGGAGGTGACGGAGCCGCGACGCGCATGGCTGCGAGGACTTGGCGGACGTCGGCGTCGGTCAGCCGAATCCCGTCGAGCAGATCAGCGATCTGTCCTTCGAATCTGTCGGCGCGGTAAGTCGCCGATGTAGCACACGCGGGCCGTCGGCTGTGCCGGACGCGCCGGATGCCGTTGTTCGGATCACCCTGGTATCGGCTGCCGCATGTCGCGCAGCGCATCAGCCGGACGAGGGGATAGGAGCGATGGACCACCGCCCCGCCGGGATGCCGCGTTCGGCGTTCCTCGCGCATCGCCTGGACTCGGTCGAAGAGGGCAGGATCGACCGGTGCGGCGAACGACGCGGGCCGCTCCTCCTCGTCTGGCAGTCCCTTGTGTCGGACTGCGCGGCCAGCGTAGAGCGGGTTGGTCAGGATCTCAGCCAGCCCGGCGCCAGTCAGCCCGAGCTCGTCCGCGAGCGCCATATCGCTCCAAGTTCCGGCCGCATAGAGGTCGAACGCCCGGCGCGCCTTGTCGAGGTCTGGTCCCTCGACGGGAGCGAGCAACTTGCGGTCTCCGAGCCGCGCGAAACCGAGCGGCGGAAGCCCGCCCGGATCGTTGAAGAGACGCCATTTGTGCTCGTAGCCACGCGCGACGTTTCGCGATAACCGGCGGAGGTATGCCGCGTCGGCAACGTGCTTCAGGCCCTCAACTTCGAACGTGTCGACGTTCCCGGAAATAAGCCCGTCAGAGCAGAAGACGATCGCCACGCCCGCGCGGGCCAGCCGATCCCGGTAGGTGTAGGCATCGCCGACGTTGCGGGCGAACCGGCTCGTGTCGTAGCAGAGCAGCACCTCGAACGCGCCGGCCTCGGCGTCGGCAACCATCTTCACGAAGTCCGATCGCCGCAGTGTGTCCTTGCCCGAGACCAGGTCGACGTACTCGCGGCCGGTCGGCGCCAGCCCGTAGCGCTCGGCGTAGCGCCGCTGCTCGGTGCGCTGGATGTCCGGCCCGTAGCGGTCGGCCTGACCGCGCGTCGACTCGCGGATGTACCCGGCCCAGGTCCGGCCCGCCAGGTCCTCCGGGCGCAAGTCCGCCATCTGAGAAAGCGTCATCGGCCCACTGCCTCCCGTCCCGACAACGGTCGCGCCCGGTCGTCGCCGGACCGGGCCCGCCGGTGCCGTCGGATGCTACCTCGACGGCCCCGGCGGATATAGCCCTCCGTCGGCGCCGGAACTAGCCCGGTGTCGCCGGCCGTTACTGGCCCGCTCTCGGCGCCCAACTTGGCCTCCACCATCCGCGCGATGGTCTCGGCCAGCCGCGGCGTCACCGGAGCACCCGGTGGGTGCCGGCCGGGTCCGGCCCGTGGCGCCGGTCGCGGCCCCGTGTGTCCGGCCCGCGGCGCCGGTACCGGCGCCGTCTGTCCCGCCCGCGGCGCCCGTCGTGGTGCCGTCCGTCCGGCCCGTGGCGCCGAATGGCCCATGGCCCATCGACCGCAATCGACTCGGGCCAGAACACAAGTGCCGGCGGTGGTGGCAGCGCGGCCAGTAGCCGGCGCAGCCGACGCCGCTCACCGGCAGTCGGCCGGCGCGAGAGGAACGACGACGTCGGCGGATGGATGCGCTCCTCCGGGTCGTATCGGCTCATGGTGCCAGCACCGGCGGTGGCCGCCAGCCGTAGCGTCCGTCGGGCAGCCGAATCGCCTCGCTCCGCGGTCGAATTGCAGGGTCTAGCCAGTCATCGGCCGTCGTCGCCTGCCCGCAGTGCCAGCAGATGCGCGGCACGTAGTGCCGGGCGAAGCCGAAACCGGGCACCACGATCTCATCGTCGCCCGGCGCGTCCTCCTCGATCTGGAGGTGGTAGAAGCGGCCGAAGCCGGACACGAGCTTGAGCCGGTGCGTCACCCACAGGTACTCGCCGACCCGATCCGGATCGCCCGAGTCGATGATGCCGTGTGGCTTGGCCACGTACTTGAGCACCTCGCGAATGGCGCCGCGACGCCGGTTCTCGTCGTCGCTCGGCACTCCTTCGACCCAGACCATCCACGAGCCCGTACAGTCGCTCCCCCGACCGTGGCGGCAGCCCGCAGTCGTGCACGTGACCGCCTGCCATGTGTCGCGCATCTCGGCCCAGCTGATCCACGGCGCGTCCATCAGCACGTGCAGGTGCGGGTGCCACGTACCGCCGTCGGTCTCCGACCAGGTCAGGTCGACCGCCGCCACGCCACCGCGGACCGGCTCGTGCGCGAAGTCCGGGCAGTTGGCCGCCTTGTCGTGGCCAGCGTGCGCGCATTCGGGCGGGCAGCCTCCGGGATGAGTCTCGCTGGAAGGATGCGTCAGGCAGCGACTTCGGTGACGGCCCGTGCGTGTCGGGCAACCGGGCCGGCAACGGGCTACGTGCTCGCCACCGCGCTTGAGCGCGCAGCCTTCGGCGCACTGCGGCGGCAGGCAGTCGGGCGCTGGCACAGGTGGGTGACACGGATGACCCGGCGCGCCGTCCCGCCCGCCGTTGCGATCGACGTCGGGCCAGCGCCACCGGCAACGACCGCCCACAAACGGAGCCCGTCGGCGCAGCCTGGCCCACGCCGTGCGCTGCTCTCCAAGCCCTTCGGCGAGCGACCCGGGCCCAACGTTGCGCGTGGTGAGAGTCCAGAACACCGGCCGCGTCATCTCCGCGGCGACAGCGTCGAAGCGCGCCAGCAGCCGCGCGACTCGGGCGCGCTCGCAGTCGGGCTCGCCGCGGACGTGACACGACAGCGGCGTCGCCACGCCAGCACCGCACGCACGATGGACCAGGACCCGCAC
Source organism: uncultured Chloroflexia bacterium (assembly GCA_963704145.1). Taxonomy (GTDB): domain Bacteria; phylum Chloroflexota; class Limnocylindria; order Limnocylindrales; family CSP1-4; genus JALYGJ01. The sequence continues at coordinate 468,171 of CAVPHB010000004.1, read as the reverse complement.
GGTTGCGCAATCGAGGCATGCGGCGGCCTTAGTGTCGAAGAAGTCAAACCGGGCGAGGTCGAGATCAGCCTCGGCACGCCGTGCACACTCGCGCAACACCTCGGAAAGCGCGGCCTTGGCCGCTTGGCATTCGGCGACTTTGCGCTGGCGTTTTTCGTCGAATGCTGAGACCTGGTGGCGACGCCGAGGTGCGCCCGCCGTGTATCCGATGTGAGGTTGTTGCCGCGTATCAAGAGAAGTGGCTCGGGCGCGTACTCGCCGGGACAGCCGCAGCACGACACGCGCGGCGGGAGCACTCGTTACGCCACGCCGGCGATGGCAGCGGCCGGCTCCGGCGTTTCGCGGCATCCGCGCGTCCTTCACGGCTATGACGCCCAGGAAGGCGCGTCGCGGTCGCTGCCGCGCCCACGCGTCGCTTCGGCTGGGTCCGGGCCGCCACGGGCCGCCGCAGGTGTGCAGGCGCGGGCTCTAGCCCAGCGGCTGAGGCTCAGGCGTTTGCGACAGGTGCTCGAACACGTCCGCCGATCACTCCGGCTCCGAGGGTCGAGCGGCTCCCGACAGACGACGCAGCAACCAGCGTTCACCGCGTCGCCCTCGTCAGCTTGGCCGGTTTCTTTGTCGCGTGGCTCGCCCGGCTGCCGCCCACCGAGTTTGTAGACGCCGGCCGCTTCGGGCGGCGTCTACCCTCAAGTGAAGGACTGGACCGCCGGACGACAACGCCATTCCCACCGCCTCGCAGCCGGACGAGCAGCCGCTCGCGGGCGAGTGCGATTGCGCGCGCGGAGATGTCGCAGCCGATGACGGTCGCCCCTCGCTCAGCCGCGCCAACGAGGAGCGCGCCGGACCCGCAGAACGGATCGACCACTGTGTCCTGCCTAGCGACGCCCGCGATCTTCGCGAGCGCACGGCCGAGTCCATCGGGCTTCTGAGTGGGATATCGACCGGTGGTGTTCGGCCCGACCGCCGCGACTGACACGAGGTCGGAGCCCGTCAACGTCCGCGATCCCGGAACGCGTCCCACGAGGATGTGCTCGACCTTGTGACGCAGCCCGCCGCCGAGCCCAGGCGCCTTCTTGTCCCACGAGATGACACGGATCGGCTCCTCGAAACCCGCGGCACGCATCGCACGCAGCGCGCTTTCGAGGCCCGCTTGGTTGGTCATCACGAACACCACGCCGCCGCGCGCGAGCTTCGGTCGAGCGAGCGCGAGAACGCGCCCTATCTGCGACCAGGTGAGGGATCCGCCAAACCAACGCTGAAGGTGAGACCCAGGCGACCGATGACGATCGACGGTCGAGTAGGGCGGGTCTGTGATGAGCACGTCGATCGAGCCGCGCGCCAGCGACCGGATGAGCGAAAGCGCCGAAGTGCGCTTCAGGCGTACTCGGTCGTTCGCGCTGGGTCGCTTCGCTGGTAGGCTGCGCATCGGAGGGTCTATTCCTCCCGTCGAGCCCCGGAGAGGGCGAAGTGCCCGCTCCGGAGCCCTTGGATCTGGAATTGGAGCGATCAGATGTCGCCTGATCAGGCCGACTCGCCGCGAAAGGTAGCGACGGACCCCGGCCGAACTTCACACGCGATTTGCACCCATGTAACGTCGAACGAGGGTGCCCTCTACACGCGCCTCGCAACCCGCGTCGCCGAGAACGGGATCGCGTCGATCAGCCCACACCAAATCCACCGCTGGCGAATGGCCGGGCTACTTCCCGGTGCAAGGCGCGTGTCACTAGGGAGGGGCCGCGGGTTCCAGTTTGACGTGGCGCCTGGGACGTATGAGCAACTCGTTGCCCTCTGCCGTTTTCGGACGGTTACCAAGAGCTCGCACAGACTGCGAATCCTGCTGTGGCTCGAAGGCTGGCCCGTGGATCAAGAAGCTGTCCGTCTGTCCCTGTTGACGTGCCTTCCGAATCTCGGTACGGAGCGTCGCAGCGAAGCCTTTCTTGATCGGCTATCTACGTGTGCGGTGGAAGCGGGACCGCGGTTGGCTCGACGGCTCCTCCTTGGCAGAATCGGAAGCACATTGAGCGCCGATGGCGCTGACGTTGCGTTGCAGATGGCGTTCGGTTTCACGCGCGACATCTCGCCCGAACAGGCAAGCACACTGGAGTCCGTCATCGGTCTACGCACGCATGCACGCAACGACAGCCTCGCCGAAGCGCCGCCTTGGCTTACCGGCGAATTGGCCGCACATCTGACGAGGCTCGCGCGCGCCTTCTCGATCCAGAAGCTCCGCGAGTCTGTGAACTCGGCAACACCGGCCGAACTAGCACGCGCGCGGCCGTTTGCCCGCGCGCTGGCGATCGACTTCCCCGATATTTCGCGAGCCAGCGACCTCCAATACGGCCGTAACTTTGCCGGCTGGCGGCTCTTGCAGCGCCTCCGACTCCGACCAGAGACCGCGCTCTCCCTCAGCATCTTCCTCGGGCGGTTGGGCCTGACCGGAGCGATGGACGAACTGTCTGTCGGAGTTGCCGGGGGTCGCGAGATCACACGGACATTCCTTGCCCTAGGCGAGTACTACGTCGCGCATCACCCCGAGCAGCGAACGGAGATCAGAGCGCGGGGGATAAACGCGCTGGTGGCGCGCAGAGAGATAACGCCACTCTCAGCAGTCGAGCAGGCACAGGCATTAGCAGCGGTTGGGCTCGCAGGCTCGACCGCCTCGTATGCCGAGGGCGCAAAGGAGGGGCCGTACGCGGCAGGCGAGGCGCCGAGGTCCGATTAGACTCGCGGCATGCCCCGGTACCGGCAGCAGGTAACGATCGTGAAGAACAGTGGCACGGCCGAGGAGACGAGGGCGACTGTGGCTGCTGACGTTCAGCCGAAGATGGGGTTCTTCCCCGTCACGGCCGAGATCGATGTCGGCGATGTCGTGGAAGTGCCGGATCCGCGCGCGGGCCGGGACGTGATGCGCTATGCCGTGCGCGAGGTCGAGAGCTTCTCCGGCGGCCACTTGGAACACATCGAGACGAAGTGGGGTCCTCCTCCAGCGCCAGCGAGGCCCGCGCCGAGGAAGCTCACACTCGACGACTTACACGCGCAGATCGTCGAGGTCCCTCATGGAGGCAAGACTCTCGAGGCAGCGTGGCCCGTCGCGCACAAGGCGGCGCTCGGTGAGCGTCTCCTTCGCCTCGCTGATAAAGCGCTCCAGAACGCGAGCGTCGCGGCGCGCCTGATCTCTGTGCGTCGACATGCACCGAGGATAGGCGATCACGGCAAGCTTGCCGGCGCCTCGCTGGCCTAACTCGGCAGTACGATCTCCGGCGTCGGAACCGGAGGGTCAAACCCTCTGCGGGCCGCCGCAAGGCCCGACTGCGGCTGCACCACCGAAGCAATCGACCTTCACAAGAAGCTCAGCAACGCTCTCTGCGATGGGATCGCAGAAGCGGCGGCCGGCGTCCGGCGCGCCACCCCTTAAGGGGCACGATTGTCCTTGTGCGCAGGTTAGGCGGCGGGGTGTAGGCTGAGCGACCCCAGACGGCACTAATCTAGGACCTGCCCGCCAATGGTCACCCAGATCGCAGACGCCATACGGGATCTGTTCGGCTCGCCAGCGCGGCCTGAGGCGGATCAAGAGCGGAGCCAGACGCCGCGGCAGTTCGAGTTCATCTACAGCGAGTCGATCCGCAATCTCTCCCAGCAAGCGCAGGTGCTCGACTCGATTCGGTCGCGTGCCGGTGTGCTGATCGCCGCGGCGAGTCTCCTGGCCAGAAGAGCAACAATATCTTCAGGGGAAGCACGACGGCATTCTTCTCCGTTACAAGCAACGCTGATGGCGGGAGTGTCGGCGATCTCATTTGCCTGTCCGCACGCCACCTCGGCAGCTACGACTGTGGATACATTGCGGACAACTTCATCGAAGTGTGCTATGAGGGCCGATGCTTCTGGGACCAGACGAGTGCAACGAGCATCGATGGAGCTGGTGGCCAAAGCGGAGGATCCATCTTCGTACTCAACGGTGGCTCGAATATATCCGCCGCAGGTCCGATGACCGCCATCAGCGGCGGAGGCACGACCATCTACTACAGCAAAATCGACAACGTCGAATGGGAAATTGGAGTAGCCACGTGCAAGAACGCCGGTTGCACGTAAATACCAATTTGGAGTAGTCGGACGAAAAGTCGTTCTCTCGTTCGCCATTGGCTCGCGACATCGGGAGTAATCCTGCTGTGTTTCGCGTTGTTCGCATGTGGTCCAACGTCCTCAGCAGGTGAGCCAGTCTCCGTTACCCGAACGGAAGGGCGTTATAGCCTGACGTTTTCCGTGGCGAAGACGTCTTGGCATGTCAGCGAAGTGATCGAAGGTGAAGCCACCATCAGCCTCGTCGACGGCGATGAGGCGGCCATTTCGGGAGCGGGCGAGAACGTGTTCGGCTTCGAGTTTGCGCGCGTGGGTGGTCCAAGCTTTCACCCTGTCTGGCCGGCCAGCTGCAAGTCCTATGTGTTGAGGGCGGGCCAACCACTCGCGTTCGCCATTGAGAAATCGGGCACAGTCGATCCACTCGATCCGAATGCTCCTTACTATCGAGAGTTCTTTCGGGACCCCCTCGTTCGGTTACCCGCGGGCGAGTGGCGTATCACCGCGATTGCGCAGATTCATGACGGACCCGACTGCGCAGGCGCCAGTCGACTTGTGCGGCTGCCGATTGATCTTCGATTGACCGAGTAAGGGCCAGACCTCGAAGGTCCCTCCATCGATCTGGCGCAGACTCGTCCTCGGCCTCAAGTGGACCTCTCCAGCGCCGTGCGGACTGCGCGAGGCAGAATAATCTGCGGCGTGGGACTCGAAGGTTCGAATCCTTTCGCCCCGACCATCTTCTGAGCACGAAAGAGCCCTCCGGGCCATTGGCTGGAGGGCTTCGTGGCGAGGGCTGAGTACCGAGTGACGGTTCCACTCAACGGCCGCCATAGGCAGGGAGTACAGTCCGTGTCCGTTCGCCTGAATGGGCGGCACAGGAGGGATGCCATGGCAATCGAGCACAAACGTCTTTCGCGGGCGGTCGCGTTTGCGTGCCTGGTAGCCGGCCTTCTCCTTGCCACTGCACCGGTCGCCCTCGCCGACACCGAGCTCGGCCACAAGGGAACCGTTGGGATCCATTCGCTGGTGGACTCGGCGTCGAGCCCAGGCGCGACGTGCAAGTACAAGTACCTGAGCAAGTACGACTACGGGAAACTGAAGCGGATCTTTGTCCAGCCCCCGAGAATGCGCGCCGTAGCAGGCATGAACGCGCAGACCGTCGGCTGGAAGTTCACCGTGCAGCGCCGCATAATTAGCATCGTCGGGGCAACAAGATGGAAGAAGACCTACACCAGCCCGCAGATGAAAGCCGTCACCGACGACGCCCACAACGCCGCCTTCAACACGGCCTCGGTCGCTGTCAGAGTCCCGTTTGGACCCGAGGCGCAGGACGCCTTTGCGATCTACCGCGTTACGGTGAAGATGTTCTGGCATCGCGGGAACGGCAGCGTCCAGGGAAAGGCGCGTCATCGGGTCGAGTTCTATCGCAGTGTCTTTGATACGGGCGGCTCCGGGCTGCAGGAGAACACCTGCGGGGATTACTGGTCGCCCACCTGGTGACGGCCCGGGTGCGTCGATAAGCAGCAGCGAGCGCCGGCAAGACGTATAGGCCGTCGACGGTTGGACCGGCCACGGGCCGACGCCCGTTATGGGGGCGTTGATCGGGCGGGACGTGCCGGCATAGGCCTGCGCTCTTCGAGCAGATGCAGGATGGCGAGCACCGGATGCGACCGGAGCATGCGCGGGCCCGAGTATTTCATCACCTGACGCATCTCCGCGCGCATGTCCTTCTTGTAGCAGTGCACGGGGCATTTCCGGCAGGTCGGCTTGTCGTCCCGGTAGACGCAGTGATCCAGGCGGGCCATGGCATACGAGTACAGGCCGTCGCACTGCTCACACAGCGTGGCGCTGCCCTGGTGGTGGCCGCGGCAATAGATCTCCACCATGTGGCGGACAGTGCGTCGTTCGCGGACAACGCGCGGGTTCTCGGGTCCGCGCGGCGTCACGGTCGATTGCATGCCGTTCTCCGCAAGACAAGGGGCGACCTTCTCCCGCAGAGTGGCTGTCGCGATGCCCGCCTTCCACGGCCATTTGGATACCGCGCGAGGTGCCGAACTACCCGAACTGCTGCGCGCCTGACGCGCTTCGGGCCTCGCCTGGGGAACAGTCGCGCGTTGCCCAGCGTCGTTTGGGGGTCACCAACTCGCAGCTAGGAGGGCCGCACCACCAGCGGCCACGTGTGCAATGACCACGACCAACGCTCCGATCACGCGCCCCGATGCGCGCCCCTGGATGGTCGTCACCGGCCTGGCCGGGATCATCATCGGCATCCTGCTCGCCCCACTGGCGGCGCTGGCCGAGACGCCACCCGTCGGTCAGCCGACAGACCGACCGCCAGAGCACATCCTGTCGGTCACCGGCACGGGCCGGATCACGGTTGCGCCGGACACGGCCGACGTGACGCTGGGCGTGCAGGTCCAGCGCGTCAACCTCACCGCCGCGCACGACGAAGCCGCTCGCCTGATGGGCGATGTGGTCGCCGCGCTGCGCGCGCTGGGCATCGCCGATGCCGACATCCAGACCTCGATCTTCAACGTCAACCCCGTGATCGACTACTCGGGCATGACCCAGCGCATCACCGGCTACCAGGTGCTCAACCTGGTCATGATCCACGTCCGCGACCTCGACAAGCTGGCCGCGGTGATTGATGACTCGGTCGCCGCCGGTGCCTCGACCGTCCAGGGCGTCACGTTCCGTGTCGACGACCCGAGCGCGATCGAGAACCAAGCCCGTGCGGCCGCCGTGCGCGACGCACGCTCGCGCGCCGACACGCTCGCTGCCGCCGCCGGCGTGCAGATCACCGGCGTGGCGTCGATCTCGGAGTCGTACAACGCGCCATGGCCGATGTGGGGCCCTGCCTTCTCGCGTGATGAAGCGGGCGGGACACCGATCATGCCCGGCACGACCGAGGTGACGATCACCGTCTCGATCAGCTACGTGCTCCCGTAGGCGGTCGGCGGCAGCCCGCTGCCGGTGCGAGCGGGGTTGCCCTAGCCGCTGGGCGTGATGCGCACCGTGGCGCTCATGTTCCAGCGCAACACGGGGTGGTGCTCGTCGGGTCGCACCGCGACAGCGAACATCACCCCGCCATCGTCTGTCGTGCCGCGCACCTGGATGCGCTCGACTCGGCCGGTCAGGACGAGGTCGGGCAGCGCGTCGATGGTGATCGTGGCCGGGTCGCCGACCGCGATGCGCACCACTTCCAGCTCGGACACGTCGGTCGTCTCGATGAACCAGCCGGTCAGGTCGCCGATGGTCACCAGCGGCGCACCGGCCGCGGCCTGCTCACCGGGCTCGACCGAAACCGCCGCCACGGTGCCCGTGAAGGGAGCGCGCAGCTCCGTCTGGCGCAGGGCAATCAGGGCCTCGCTCAGAGTCGAGCGCGCCAGTTCGAGCTCCGCTTCGGCCAGGCGCATCTCGGCCTGGGCCGACTCGACCTGGCCCGGCGTCGCGTCGGGCGGCAGCTGGTCGACCTGCAGCCGGGCTAGGTCGAGCGCTGCCTCCGCGCGGCGCACGTCCGCCTCGGCGACGTCTATGGCCGCCAGGTACGTCGACTGGTTGAGTCTGAGCAGCGCCCGGTTGGCGATGACCAGCTCCTGCGGCGCGACAAGAACCATCTCGACCACGCCGCCGACCGGCAACGCTAGGTCGGCGCTGCGCCGCGGAACGACGATGGCCGATGCGCGCACGGAAGTGTCGATCGGCGTCGCGGACGGCTTGGGCGTGGCCGGTGGCGTCGGGCGCGCCGTCGGGGTGGCGATGGCCGTGGCGGTCGGGTCGGGCGTGGCCCGGTCGGTGGGCGACGCTGACGGCCGGCCGAGCACGCCGCTGCCGAGCAGGATGGCAGCCCCGATCGCCACCACGAGCAGGGCACCGACCAGCGCCGTGGGTCTCACCGGTGGAAACGACCAGTCACCTTCATGACCCTCCGGCGCTCGGCTGACAGCGGGGTGTCGCGCAGCGCTGCCGTGACAGCGCTGGCGGCGGCCCTAGACTAACGCCACGACAAACGCACGACGCAGCCGGACAGCGCGCCCGCAGGTGGCTGAGCGGCGATGACGGGAGGCAACGATGTCAGTTTCGCGCTCAGCTACGGCGACCTGGCAGGGCAACCTGCTCGAGGGCAGCGGGGTGGTCAGCTCCGACACGAGTTCGCACCTGCGCGACCTGCCGGTGACCTGGTCCTCACGGACCGAGGACGCGCAGGGGCGGACCAGTCCCGAGGAGTTGCTCGCTGCCGCTCATGCCTCGTGCTTCTCGATGGCGTTCTCGGGCAACCTGGCCAAGGCCGGGTTCACCGCCGAGCGGCTCGCAGGTCACCGCGCGAGGTCACCTTCGACAAGCTCGAGGCAGGCTGGACGGTGGTCAGCAGCCACCTCGTGGTTCGTGGCGGCGTGCCCGGCGCCGACCAGGCGGCCTTTGCCGACGCGGCCGAGCAGGCCAAGGACGGCTGTCCAATCTCGCGCGCCCTGAAGGGCAACGTCGAGCTGAGCGTCGACGCGACGCTCGAGGCCTGAGCGGGGAGATAGTCAGCCCATGCCACCGCTCGACACACCTCCAGCGTGTGCCGCTCTACCACCTCGAGGCCCTCGAGCGGCAGGGTCATCTTCACCACCGGGCTGCTGCTCGAGGTATCCGAGACGCCAACCCGGCGGCAGTACCTGGCCGACCAGATCGGCGCCACGCCCAACGACGTCAACGCCTGGCGCGACGAGGCGCTGCTGCTCAACCTGGCCAACTTCGGCCCGGCCGAGCAGGAGCTCTTCACCCAGGCCGGCATCGTCGGCCTGTCGCGAGCTGCTTGGCGGCTAGACCTCGATGACTTCCGCGGCCGGCTCGTTCGGGCGGCGCGGACGCTTGGCGTCGAGCCGATGGCCGATCTGCTGATTGAGGGTTGGTGGGACCAGGCCCGCACCCTGCGCGAGGAGTAACGCGCCGTGGTCGAGCAGGCCGCGCCCCAGCACCGTTCGATCGGCGTGCTGGGTTACCTCCTGCCGCCGGCAACCATGCTGGCGATCCTCGGCTTGTCTCTGCTCATGCTGCTGACCCCGCTGTGGACCCACTGCGGCGATCCGGGCCTCGGGCGGCGCGCTGCCGAACGTCGCGCTCGACCAGGCGTTGATGGTCTCTGACCGGACCGTAACGGAGCTTCTGGTAGGTCCAGGCACCTTTCAGTTCGTGTGGTGGCCGTGCGACGATGTCTCGTCTTGCGCATTTGGGCCGCCTTTGTACACGCCCGACGAGGCTGCCCATCTGCGCGACGTGCGACTTGTCCTCTGGTCATTCCTGGGCCTGGCGCTCACCAGCGCGATCCTCATGCCAGTCGCCATTGCCCGACGACCGAACGACGCGGTCCGCTGGCGAGCGGTTGCCCGTGGCGGCGGGGCGCTGACCGTGCTGATCGTCGTCTTGGGTGTGGTCGGAGCGCTGGCGTTCGAGCCCGCGTTCGAGCTGTTCCACCGGCTGCTCTTCCCGGGCGGCAACTGGGCCTTCCCGGCCGACTAGCAACCTGATCCGGCTCTATCCGTTCGCGTTCTGGCAGCTGAGCGCAGCCGCGCTGGGGCTGCTCGCCGGCGCGGGTGGGGCGGCGATCTGGTTGGTCGCGCGGCGCCGCGCTGCGGCCCTGGATCTCCGGTGACCGCGCCGCTGCACACCCATCGCGCCGAGGCTGAACGCGGCCTGTTGTCGCTCGACGAGGCGCGGGCGCGCATGCTCGAAGGCGTCATGCCGCTGCCGGTCGAGGACGCTGCGCTCGACGACGCGCTTGGGCTCGTCCTGGCCGAGTCGCTCACGAGCCGGCTGACCCTGCCGCCGTGGGACAACAGCGCGATGGATGGCTTCGCTGTCCGCGCGGCCGACGTCGACGGTGCCTCACGCGCGACACCCGTGCGCCTGCCGGTGACCGGCGAGTCGGCCGCCGGCCGCGTCTCGACCGCCACGGTCGAACCGGGCACGGCAGTGCGCATACTGACCGGCGCGCCGCTGCCCGGCGGCGCCGATTCAGTCGTGCCGGTCGAGGACACGGATGCGCCGATGGGCGCCGCGGACCTGCCCGCCGCGGTGAAGGTCTTCGCGCCGGCCCTGGTGGGCGCCCACGTCCGCCGCGCGGGCGGTGATCTGCGCGTGGGCCAGGCGCTGCTCGATCGCGGCACGCCGCTCACCCCGGCCGTGCTCGCCCTCATCGCCGCGGCCGGCTACGGCCGGGTGTCCGCTCATCGCCGGCCGCGGGTGGCCGTCCTGGCCACCGGCGACGAGCTCGTACCGGCCGGCAATCGCGCCCGGGCCGGCCCAGATCGCGGACAGCAACTCGATCGGGCTCGCTGCACTGGCGCGCGAGACGGGCGCCCAGGTGCGCGTGCTGGGCATCGCGCGCGACTCGCTCGCCGACGTGCTCGCTCAACTGCGCCGCGGGCTGGCCTGGGCGGACGTTGTCGTGGTCAGCGGCGGTGTGTCGGTCGGCACCCATGACGTGGTCCGGGACGCCTTCGCCGAGCTGGGACGGATCGAGCTGTGGCGCGTTGCCGTGCAGCCCGGCAAGCCCGTCGCCTTCGGTCGTGCCCCGGCGGGCGGGCGGACTGGCGCGGTGCTGCTGTTCGGCCTGCCCGGCAACCCGGTCAGCAGCCAGGTCACCTTCGAGCTGTTCGTGCGCCCGATACTGCGCCGGATGGCCGGCCACGCGGACGTCATCGGTCGCGAGGTCGTTCGGGCCCGGCTCGGTCAGTCCGTAACCAAGGCGCGCGCCCGGCGGGCGTTCCTGCGCGTTCGGCTGACACAGGCCGAAGGCGGCTGGCGGGCCGACCTGACGGGCGGGCAGGAATCACACATGCTCTCCGCCCTCGCTGCCGCCGACGGCCTGGCCGTCATACCGGAAAGCACCGACGCGCTGGAGGCCGGCGCCGAGGTGGAGGTGATCAGGATCAGATGACAGACGAACACCGACCTGCCGGCGATCGGCCGCGCTTCGAGCGCCGGCGCCTGACCCACGTCAGCCGCGGTGGCCGACCGCGGATGGTCGACGTGAGCGCCAAGCCGGCCACTGCGCGGCGGGCGGTAGCCGAAGCGTTCGTGACTCTCGAGCAGGGGACGATCAGCCTGATCGTCGACGGCCAGCTGACCAAGGGCGACGTGCTGACCGTGGCCGAGATGGCCGGCGTGATGGGCGCCAAGCGGACGGCCGAGCTGATCCCGCTCTGCCATCCGATCGCGCTGACCGACGTCGTGGTTGAGATCACCCCCGAACGCGCCAACGGTGGCGTGCGCATCCGCGCCACCGCCGCGACGGTCGCGCCGACCGGGGTCGAGATGGAGGCGCTGACCGCCGCCGCGGTGGCCGCTTTGACGGTCTACGACATGGTCAAGGGGACCGATCGCAGCGCCGCCATCCGCAACCTGCAACTGCTCGAGAAGTCGGGCGGCAAGTCAGGCGAGTGGCGCCGCGACGCTGCCCCGGCCGCGCGCAACGACCGTCCTCGTCCGGCGCCGGGCGCGCGCGGCCCGCGCCGCGCCGGCTGAGCGTTTCGCAGCGTATGGCAGACGGCGGTTCGGCGCGCGGCTCGGTCCGCGGCTCGGTGCGCGGCGCGGCACTGGTGCTGACCGTCAGCGACGGGGTCGCTGCCGGCACGCGCGACGATGAGAGCGGCCGTGCCCTCGCCGCGCGACTGACCGAGCTGGGCTTCTCAGTCGAACAGGAAGTCGTGCCTGACGACATGGATCGCATCGCCGGCGCGCTGAGCGACGCCAGCCGGCGCTGCACGCTGATCGTCAGTACCGGCGGCACGGGGCTGACCCCGCGCGACGTCACCCCGCAGGCGACGCGGACGGTGATCGACTACGAAGTGCCCGGTCTGGCCGAGGCGATGCGCGCGGCGGGTCGCGCGATCACGCCGCTGGCGGATCTCTCGCGCGCCGTTGTCGGCGTCCGCGGCCAGAGCCTGATCGTCAATGTGCCCGGCAGCCGGAAGGGCGCGCTGGAGTCGCTGGCTGCCATCGAGGCCGTGCTGGCGCACGCCCTCGAGACCCTGGCCGGGCCCTTCGACCACGGAGCGAGAGGAGCGCCGTAACGCTGTTCGATTTCTCGCACGTCCCGGCCTATCCGCTCGTCTTCCCGATCTTCTGGGGCGCTTTCACGCTGTTCGCGGTGGTCATGGCGCGCCGCCTGCGGGTGTTCACGGCGGTGCACGCCGGGGACACGCCAGCGGCGTACGAGCAGCGTGCCCTGGGGGTCATCCGCTACGCGATCTTCCAGTCCAAGATGTTCCGCTGGACGGGCGCGGGCGCGGTCCACTACGTCATGTTCGCCGGCTCGACCATCCTGCTCGCCGCGAACATCGACATCGTCACCGGTGGGCTGCTCCATGCCATTGTCGGCTGGCCGCTGGGCGGCGTCCTGTGGGTCCTGCTGCTCGGCGTCCAGAACGTCATCGCCGTGGCCGTGCTGGCCACCCTTGTCTGGCTGTTCGGACGGCGACTGATCGCCCGTCCCGCCCGTCTCTCGCTCGACCGGGCCGGGTTGCTCGTGCTGGTCATGATCGGGCTGGTCGTGGGGACCGAGTTCGTGGCCCAGGTGTTCGAGATCGCGGCCTACGGCGAGATTCCCGGCGCGATCGTCAACAACGTGTTGGCGGCGCCGTTGCGGACGCTCGGCGCGACGATCACCGAGGCCGGCTTCGCGCTGTTCTGGTGGGCGCACGTGGTCGTGCTGGCCGCGTTCCTGCTGTTCATCCCGACCAACAAGCACTTCCACATCTACACCAGCTTCGCGAACATCTGGTTCCGCAAGCTCGCGCCACGCGGCGAGCTGCCCAGGATGGATCTCGAGGACGAGCAGGCGACCTTCGGCCTGCGGACGCTCGGAGACCTGGGCTGGAAAGACGTCCTCGACGGCTACACCTGCACCGAGTGCGGGCGCTGCCAGGAGGCCTGTCCTGCCTGGAACACGGGCAAGTCGCTCAATCCCAAGTTCCTGATCATGGGCATCAGGGGCATGTCCGAGTCGGCCGAACGAACTGTCGATCTCATCCCGAACTCACCGCTCCTGCGCGACACCAGTGGACCGGCCAGCTCGACGCTTGCGGCGGCGGCGCTCTCGCAGCCGATCGTCGATACCGCCATCCCGTACGACGCGGTCTGGGACTGCGTTACCTGTGGGGCGTGCGTCGAGGCCTGCCCGGTGCTCATCGAGCACGTCGACAAGATCGTCGGCCTGCGCCGCAACCTCGTGCTCGAGGATGCGCGCTTCCCGCCCGAGCTGACGCCTGCGTTCCGGGCGATGGAGGCCCAGGCCAACCCGTGGGGCCAGCCGGCATCGGCCCGGATGGACTGGACCAAGCCGCTTTCGTTCGAGGTGCGGACGGTCAAGGACGTCGCCGCCGCGGGCGAGCTGGATCGGCTGGAGGTGCTCTATTGGGTGGGCTGTGCCGCGGCGTTCGACTCGCGCAACCAGAAAGTGGCGCGCGCGGTCGCGACCTGCCTCCACGCCGCGGGCGTCGATTTCGCCGTGCTGGGCCAGGAGGAGTCGTGCACCGGCGACCCGGCCCGTCGGCTGGGCAACGACTACGTCTTCCAGATGCTGGCCAAGGGCGCGATCGAGACGCTCGACAGCTATCGGATGGGGGAGCGCACGATCGTGACCGCCTGCCCGCACTGCTTCAACACGATCGGCAACGAGTACGGCCAACTGGGCGGCAACTTCCGGATCGTCCACCACAGCCAGTACCTGGCCGACCTGGTGTCGAGCGGGCGACTGGCGACGCTGCCCGAGGATGCCTCGTCATCGACCGGCGATCACCGACCAGGCAGCATCACCGTGCACGACTCGTGCTACCTGGCGCGCTACAACGGGGTGATCGGCGAGACGCGCGCCGTGATCGGCGCCGTGCCGGGGATCGAGCTGCGCGAGATGGAGAAGTCGGGCCGCAACACGTTCTGCTGCGGCGCCGGCGGCGGTCGGATGTGGATGGAGGAGAAGCGCGGAACGCGGATCAACAACGAGCGCACCAGCCAGGTCCTCGCCACCGGTGCTGATGCCGTCGCCACGGCGTGCCCGTTCTGCCTGGTCATGATGCGCGACGGTGTGGCCGATGCGGGCGCGCGAGGGGATGGCGTGCAGGTGCAGGACATCGCCGAGATCCTGGCCGCCGGCCTGCCCGCCCGGGCCACCAACGGACGCTCGCTGCCGATGGTGCGCTAGAAGGTGACGACGACGCGTTTCTTCGCGGTCGTGGGGGTCGCCTGGACGCTGATATGTGCGGTCGGCTTGTGGTATGTCTGGCAGGACGAAGAGATTCCCGATGACGGCGGTGCCGTTGCGGCTGCCTGGGGCCTCTCGTTTCTGGTTGTAGCTGCCTGGCTGGTCGCAATCGCGCTTATGGCAGTAGTCGTGTTTCTAGCCCGCGAGAGCGCTCGCCGCTAACTACGTCCTGGCTGAGTCGGTTATGTCGATGCCGATGTCGGGCCCGACCGCTCGGCCAAGGGCGAGGTCTACGGTCGCCGCGGGCCGGTGCGATCTACATAACCGACTAACCGGTAGCGGGCGATACCTGAGCATCGGCGCCCTGCGCTAGCATCGCGGAGATGACCGTTCTCAACGAGGAGCAGGCCGCGCTGCGCGACGCGATGCGCGAGCTGGCCGACGATAAGATCGCGCCGCGCGCCGCCGAGATCGACAGCAGCGCCGAGTTCCCGTGGGACGTGGTCGAGCTGCTGGCCAAACAGGACGTGCTGGCGCTGCCCTTCCCGGTCGAGTACGGCGGCCTGGGCGGCGACATGATCTCGGTGCTCGTGGTCATCGAGGAGCTGAGCCGCGTGTGCGCGACGAGCGGCCTGATCCCGGCCGTCCAGGAGCTGGGCTCCCTGCCGCTCATGCGCGCCGGCACGGACGAGCAGAAGCGACGCTGGATCCCCGACCTCGCGGCGGGCAAGACACTGGCCGCTTTTGCACTGACCGAAGCGGGCGCCGGGTCTGACGCGGCCATGGTCCGTACGCGGGCCGAGCGCGACGGCAACGGCTGGCTGCTCAACGGCGAGAAGCGCTTCATCAGCCAGGGTGACGTGGCCGGGCTGGTCTGCGTCTTTGCCCAGACCGACTCCTCGGCGACGGCGGTCAAGGCCCATCGACACATGACCTGCTTCTACGTCGAGAAGGGCACGCCCGGCTTCGCGGCGCCGCGGGTCGAGCACAAGATGGGCATCCGCGGCTCGACCACGGCCGAGCTGACCTTCAGCGACGTGCGCGTGCCCGATGCCAACCGGGTGGGGGAGGAAGGCGACGGCTGGCAGGTGGCGATGAAGACATTCGAGCGCAGCCGGCCGGGCATCGCAGCGCAGGCTGTGGGCATTGCCCAGGGCGCGCTCGACGTGGCCACGAAGTACGCCGCCGAGCGGACGCAGTTCGGCAAGCCGATCGGTCATCACCAGATGGTCGGCGCGATGCTGGCCGACATGGCCACCCAGACCGAGGCCGCCCGCCAGCTGCTGTGGGCGGCGGCCGAGCATATCGAGGCTGATGATCCGCACGCCGCGCGCTGGGCGGCAATGTGCAAGCTGTTCGCCGGTGACGTGGCCATGGCGGTCACGACCGACGCCGTCCAGGTGCTGGGCGGCTACGGCTACACGACCGAGTACCCGGTCGAGCGGATGATGCGCGACGCCAAGATCACCCAGCTCTACGAGGGCACCCAGCAGATCCAACGCCTGATCATCGCGCACGATCTGCTCTCCGCTGCAGCGGGGGAGGCCAAGTGAACATCGTCGTCCTGCTCAAGGCCGTGCCCGTGGTGGGTACCGAGCGCCTGTCGAGCGACCTGCTGACCGACAGATCAGTCCAGCTCGAGGCGAACGGCAGTGATGAGTACCTGCTCGAGAAGGCGCTCCAACTGACCGACACCCACGGCGGCGAGGTGGTGCTGCTGACCGTGGGACCGGCCAACTCGACCGAGCCCCTGCGCAAGGCACTGGCCATGGGCGCCACGCGCGCGGTGCACGTCGCCGACGACGCGATCAAGGGCTCCGACATGCGCGCCACGCTCGACATCCTGTGCGCCACGCTGGCCAAGCTCGAATACGACGTGGTGTTCGCGGGCGCCGATACGTCCGACGGCCAGGGCGGAGTCATGGGCGCCGCGATCGCCGCCCGGCTCGGCCTGCCCTACCTCTCCTACGCCTCCGAGATCGAGCCGATCGAGGGCGGCGTGCGCATCCACCGCCTGAGCACGACCGGCTACGACGTGCTCGAGGCGCCGACGCCGGCGGTGGTCATGGGCACCCAGCTGCTCGGCGCGCCGCGCTACCCCTCGCTGCGCGGCATCATGCAGGCGCGCTCCAAGCCGGTCGACACCTGGTCGCTGGCCGACCTGGGCATTGACGCGGCGCGCGTTGGGGCGCGGCGCGGCAACCACGACCACGCTCGAGGCCGAGCAAGCCGGCCGGAGCGCGCCGGCGCGACGTTCGTGCGCGAGGCGCCCGACGCAGCGGTCGCCCAGGTGGTCGAGTTCCTGGCCAGCCGGAGGCTCATCTGATGGGCGCGATCTGGGCAGTCGGCGAGAGTCGTCGACGGCGCACCGACCAAGCTGACGCTTGAGCTGGCCACCCTCGCGCGGAGCCTGGCCGCGAAGTCGGGCGGAGAGGCACTGACGGTCCTGGTCGGCAGGGGCGCAGCTGGGGCCGGCGACTGCGGCCGCTGTCTACGGACCGGATGTGCTCGCGCGTGGAGGTCGATGCCGCACTGGCCGACCGTCCGATCGCGGTCTGTTGTCGCCCCGCGCCTGGTGGCGCTGGTGGAGGAGCGCAAGCCGGGCTTCGTGCTGATCGGTGCCTCGAACGACGGCAAGGACATTGCCGGGCACTGCTGCTCGGCCTGACCGACCTGCCCTGCTGGCCAACGGCGCCGGCGTCGAGTGGGGCGATGCGCGCGCCGCGCGTCGAGATGAGCACGTTCGGCGGCAAGCTGGTCACGCACAGCACGTTTGCCGGCGACGCGCGGCATTGTCATCGTCCGACCGGCAAGCGTGGCCGCCGAGCCGGCCGTCCAAGCCGGGCAAGGTCGAGTCGGTCGCGGTCACAGTCGCCAGCGAGATGCCCGCGGTGCGGGTCACCGATCGGGTCGAAGAGGCCGGTGCCGCCGCGCCGATCGAGGAGGCGCGCATCATCGTGGGCGCCGGGCGCGGCGTCGGCAGCGAGGACGGCCTGCGCCTGATCGAGGCACTGGCCGACAGCGGTCGGCGGTGCGGTCGGGCGCCACCCGGGCCGTGGTCGACTCGGGCTGGATCTCATACGGCCAGCAGATCGGCCAGACGGGCAAGATCGTCAAGCCCGGCGCTGTACATCGCGTGCGGCATCAGCGGTGCGATCCAGCACAAGGTCGGCGTCCAGACGGCGGGCACGATCGTGGCCATCAACAAGGACGCCGACGCGCCGATCAGCGAGTTTGCCGACCTCTTCGTCGTCGGCGACCTGTTCGAGATCGTGCCCCGGCTGACCGAGGCCATCCGCGCGCGGAAGTCAGCCGGAGGCTGAGCCGGATTCCCAGCACGACGGCGTCGCCTGTGACGGCCGATCAGACCGCGGGCGACACCGCGTACCAGAGCTCCGTCGAGCCGGCGTTCTTGCCAACGACGAACAACATGTGCGCCCGACCCGCGGCGTCGACAGCGATGTCGCTGCTGCCGACGAACGCCTTGCCCGACCCGGGCGGCGGCAACAGCTGGAGAGCTTCGAACGGTCCGTGGCGGTTGGTGAAGTACCACACCCCGTGCTGGAGCGTGGTCGCGATGACGTGGACAGCGCCCGCGCTGTCGGCCGCAACGGAGATGGAGGTCACGTAGCCGGTAGGAGTCAGGCTGACCGGCGCCGCCCAGGAGCCCCCAGCGCGGCGAGCGTAGAACACGCCGCCATCGTCGCCCCGACCCCATACCAGGTGGGCTCGATTGTTGGCATCGAGGGAAAGCGAGTGCGGGCGGAAGTTGCTGTTCGTGCCGGGCACGAGCTCCGCCGTGAAACCGTCGGTCGGCGTCGATGCACTCGCGAAACGCAATCCGTCGCCGGTCAAGAGGTTCAAGTCGTCCCCGAAGGAAATGCGAGCGCGGCCTGCCGGGGTCATCCGCAGCGTGGGTTCGGTGCCGTTGCCCGAGACGACGTTATCGGTCCACGAACCGGTTCGGTTGGTCAGGTATCTGACCGGGAACTCCGAATCATCGTAAATCACGTCGAACGGCACGCCCTCGAGGTACGCAATGTAGATGCGGCCGTCAACCGAGTCGATTGATGGGCTGTTGCCGAAGGGCAGCCCGATGCTGAGTGGTGATGCCCAGTTCTTGGCCTTGCCACTGACGTACATGACGTTCTCTGGGAGCGCGCCAAAGGTGTCATCAGGACCGAACCTCGTGAAGGCCACGTAGAGGTCTTCTCCACCGCGGGAAATATCCGGTTGTGCATCGTGGGGAGCCTTCGGGCCGCTGCCCGGTGGCGTGCTAAGGCGCTCCCGAATCCAGCTTCCACTCCGGTTCGTGACGTACCAGATGCTCCTGTCCAGGCTGCCGGCCGCGTGAACCACGCCGGCATCGTCGACCAGCAGGGCTATTTCCGTATACGGGTTGGTCGACACAGAGAGCGGGCCGATCCACGTGGTTGCCGGCGGCGTCGGGGTGGGTGACGGAGCCGGTGATGCCGTCGGGGTCGGTGTCGGCGATATGGTCGGAGTCGGAGCGGCGGATGCGGGCGCCGAAGGGGCAGCCGTGGGCGACGGGGTGATCGGTGCTTTGGTCGGCGCGCCACTTGATGGCAGGGGCGACGCGGTCGTCGGCGCCGCGGAGGCCGAGGGGGAGGGGCTGGCCACCTCCGTCGGAGCCGGCGCGCCGCAGCCGAACACCAGAACTGCGAGGCTGATCGTAGCCCTGGTCAGCGTCCTTCTTGAAATCGCAGTCATGGCCGCCTCCACCTATCCGAGCTTCTTGGCCGTGTGAGCCGGCCGCGCTTCGCGGCCGGTAGCGCGAGCAGCAGCGGGCCAGCGCGCCAGCCCTTCTTCGAGCCGCGCGCGCAACGGCGGCGAATCGAAGCGTGTCAGCAGCTCGCGCGCTTCCTCAGCGGCGGCCTTGGCCGCTGGCTCTGAAGGATCGTGGGCGATGGCCAGGTCGACCAGGGCCAGTATCCGGTAGAGCGGCAGCTCGAGGTCGCGCCAGATTGCGATCCCGGCCTGGAAGCCGGCCAGCGACTCGACGCTGCGACCCTCGAGCGCGTCAACGCTGGCCCGGGCGACAAGCCTGATTGCGTTCAGCACTCGTCCGGGCAGGCGCACCTTGTCCATGGCGTCGAGTGCCTCTCGCGCACGCCGGGCGTCCCCGCTCCACAGGGCCGACCGGAGGGCCCACTCTGCGGCCACCACGGCCCCGGCCGAAGCTGGAGCGAGCATGCCCCTGGTTCCGTGAGCCTGAGCGTCCTCGAGCCGTCCCCCCAGGGCGGCAACCGCGGCTTCGACCCACCCGTGTTGTGCAGCCACGTCGCCCAAGCTGGACTGGGCGACCGTCGGCGCCATCTCCTCCAACAGCGCGGCGGCCTGCTCGTCCCGTCCGTGGATCGCGTCGTACACGGCAAGTGCCTCGAAATAGTCGAGCATGTTTGCGTCTGCCGGGTTGGCGTCGTGAAGCTGCTCGATCAGCGCGTCCGCCTCGGCCCACCGGCCCATGAAGATCAGCGGCACGATCAAGCCGCCCTGGAACCAGACCATCGAGCCCAGCGCGCCGATCCGGCGCGCCAACTCCACCCCCTGGTTGGTGAGCTCCGCAGCCTCTCTGTAGTCGTCGATCATCAGCGAGACGGACAGGTTGTTCATCGCCCGCATCTGGGAATTCCTGAGGCCGTGCGCATCGGCGATCGGCAGAACGCCCCGCAGCAGGGTCGTGGGCTCGTAGTAGCGGCCGGCATAGGTGAGCACCAGGGCGCGGTTGATCAGGCCTTCGACGATGATCGGCATCAGCTCCAGCGGTTCGGCCCGCTCGAGAACGCGGTCGACCAGCTCGAGCGCGCGCGGGTCGCGTGTATTGGCGTAGGCGCGCGCGAGCTCTGACAACAACAGGATCGCATCGGGCTGGCCCTCGATGGCGGCTGTTTCGGCTACCGCCGCCTCGAGCACCGGCACCGCGTCGGCAGGTCGGTAGAGCGACTGCAGGGCGACGGAGATACCAGTGCCACAACGGGCGATGCCGTGCAGGTCGCCCAGGCTTCGGTAGAGGTCCATCGCCTGTTCGAAGTGGACGCGCGATCCATCGGGGGTTGCGTCCTCTGCCTCCCGTCCGGCGCGCTCGAGAAGCGCGGCCCGCTCGGCCGGCTCCTCGGTCGTCTCGAGCGCCTGGAGCAGGAACGACACTGCCTGGGCGTGTGAACCCAGCTTCGCCGCCCGTTCGGCCGCGCCGCGCAGCGCGATGCGCGCCTGGGTCGCCAGCGCGTCCGCTTCCGGTCCCGGCGCCGCGTTG
This sequence comes from uncultured Chloroflexia bacterium, assembly GCA_963704145.1. Lineage (GTDB taxonomy): Bacteria > Chloroflexota > Limnocylindria > Limnocylindrales > CSP1-4 > JALYGJ01. The sequence continues at coordinate 447,634 of CAVPHB010000004.1, read as the reverse complement.
CGGTGGGCGGCCGCGTAGTGGCCGGCCAGGACGCCGGCCAGCTCGTCGTCGCCAAGGCTCTCGAACCAGCGCGCGGCGGCAAGGTGGCGCGTCTTGCGATCGTTGCGCGCGAGCTGGTTGTAGGCCACCTCGCGGATGAGCGCCTGCATGAACGCGTACTGGCCGCGCTCGGGCGAGCGCGGGTCGATATCCACCGTAAACAGCTCACGCCGGACGAAGGCATCAAGGGTCGGCTTGAGCGCGTTCTCGTCGACGCTGGTCAGCGCCTCGAGCGCGGCCAGCGTGAAGCTCTGGCCCAGGACCGCCGCGGCCTGGACGATGCTCCGATCGGGGGCATCGAGCGCGTCGAGGCGCGCGGCAATGAGCGCGTTGAGCGTCTCGGGAATGGCGATCTTGCTCAGGTCGCCGATCGGAATGTAGGCGCCGCCCTCCTCGCGCAGCTTGCCGTCGGCGACCAGCATGCGCACGGTCTCGACGGCGTACAGCGGCATGCCGTCGGCGCGCGCCACGATCGCTCCCCGGACGGGCCCGGGCAGGCCCGGCACGAGCCCGTCGAGCAGCTCGTTCATGTGCTCTTCGGCGAGTGGCTCGAGCGACAGCGAGACGAAGTTGCGGTGCCCGGCGCCCCACTCGGGGCGCCGCTCGAGGAGCTCGGGCCGGCTCAGCGTGATGACGAAGATGGGCAGCGCCTTGGTCCAGTTGAGCAGGTGATCGATGAAGTCGAGCAGCCCACTGTCGGCCCATTGCAGGTCCTCGAACAGGAGGACCGTCGTGCCCTGCTCGGCGATGCGCTCGAAGAAGGTGCGCCACGCGGCGAACAGCTCGTCGCGGCCGCCGGGCAGCGCTTCGCCCAAGCCGAGCAGCGCGAGCAGCGCCGTCTCGATCCAGTGTCGCTGGCCGGCATCGGGCTCCCACTGCTCGACGGTCTGGGCGACCTTTGCGCGCGTCGTCGCCTCGTCGTCGGTCTCGAGCAGCTCGGCCCGGCGGCGGACCATCTCGCCCAGCGCCCAGAACGTGATGCCATCGCCGTACGACGGGTTGCGACCGGCGTGCCAGTACGTGTCTTCGACGAGCCCGTCGCTGTACTTGGAGAACTCCCACGCCAAGCGGCTCTTGCCGATGCCCGCCGGGCCCATGATCGAAACCAGGCGCGGCCGTTTGTCGCGGCCGGTGGCATGGAAGAGGTCCTTGAGCAGCCTGAAGTCGTCGTCACGGCCGACGAACGGCGCCTCCAGCCCGCCGGCCCGGTTCCGGCCGCCCATCTCGGCCACGACGCGGAGGGCGCGGTAGGCGGGCACGGGCGCCGCCTTGCCCTTGAGCAGCTGCTCGCCGGCCGCCTCGAACGAGATGGCCTGGTTGGCTGCGCGTTCGGTCGCCTCACCCACGAGCACGGCACCCGGCGGCGCGACCGACTGAAGCCGGCTGGCGGTGTTGACCAGGTCGCCTGCGACCATGCCTTCGCCCGTCGCCCCGATGGTGACCGCCGCTTCGCCGGTCAGCACGCCGGCCCGCGCCTGGATGCCCAGCCCGAGCGACTTGACCGCGTCAACCAGCTCGAGCGCCGCTCGAACGGCCCGTTCGGCGTCGTCCTCGCGCGCGATCGGCGCGCCCCACACGGCCATGACTGCATCGCCGATGAACTTCTCGATGTTGCCGCCGTGGCGGCCGATGACGTCGCGCGCGAGCGTGAAGTAGCGCGTCAGCAGCTCGCGGGTCTCTTCGGGGTCGCGCCCCTCCGAGATCGTCGTGAAGCCGACCAGGTCGGCGAACACGACCGTCACGTGGCGCCGCTCGGCGACCGGGGCACTCTCGACGGCGGCTGCTGCGCCACCTGCGGCTCTCGCGGTGCCCGCCGGCCCCGCCGGGACCGAGCCCGCCAGCACGGTGCCGCAATCGCCGCAGAACTTCGAGTCGGCAGTGTTCGGCGCGCCGCAGCGCGGGCACGCCACAGCAAGCACCGTCCCGCATTCCTTGCAGAACTTGCGCCCGGCCTCGTTCTCCGTGCTGCAGCTGGAACAGATCAAGTAGCCCGGACCGTGCTGTTCATTGCCGGTCAGCGTATCCGAACCTGACTGGTGCGGCTATCCGAACGGGCGCCCAGCTATTCGACCGCGGGCGTGAACACGCGTGGCCTCAACTGCCGGGGCCGACCAGGAGCCAGATGCCGCGCTCGCTGCGCGGGTCCTGCGCGGCGTAGACCACGTACGGCCGGCCCAGCGCGTCGACCGCAATCGCCGAAGCACGGCCGCCCGATTGGGCGAGCACAGCGGTCACGAACTCGCCGGTCGCGTTCGACGCATAGAGCAACTCATCGCCGGCATCAATGGCTGCTGAGGCGGCGATGATGTGGACCACGCCGGTGCCGGCGAAGCCCACCCCGGCCAGGTCGCCATCGACAATGGCGGTTGACGGATCAGACCAAACCCCATCCTGGCCCTGTGCGTAGATCACGTTCAGGTGTTCGGAATCAGCGCTGAACGCGTCCCAGGCGGCCACGACGGCAACGTTCAGGGGGTTGACTCCGGCCATCGCCATGAACCCGTCCCGGCTGCCGGGCAGGGTCTCGACGTCGAATCGCCCATCTGCGTTGAGGCCTGCGAGGTTGACGCCTCTGTCCTCGAACAGGATGCTCGGCCGACCATCGGATCCCATGTACAGGCTGGGCGAACCGCCGTTCCGTGCCACCCGGCCGAGTTGCCAGCTGCCGCCGGCATCAGTGCCGTGCCAGACCGGATACGAGCGGCGCCCGGGGACCATGCCCTCGGCATAGGCGAGCTGGATCACGCCGTTCTGGACGATGAGTGACGGCGAGTTCGTCTCTTCGCCGGCCAGCTGCACCGGCTCGGACCAGCCGACGAACACGTTGCTGACGTAGAAGATGCCGTCGCTGGGATTCGGTGCGCACCCGCCACATGCCCAGCGGGTAAACGCGATCCAGGCCGATCCGTCGCCGTCGACCGAGATCGACGGCTCGCCGTCGTATTCCTCGCCTTCGTAATCCGCCACAACTGGAGGCGTCGATACGCGCTCGCTCGTCCAGGCACCGGTCGCATTGGTCAGGTACCAGATGCCCTTGCTATCGCGGCCCGATCCCGCCGCCGCGACGTGGGCGTAGCCGTCCGCATCGAGCACGACCGCCAGGTCATCGAAGCTGCCCGTCAGGGCGAGCTCGGGCACCGTCCAGATCGTCGATTGAGTCGGTGTCGGCGCGTGGGTGGGCGCCACAGTGGCAGTCGGCTCGGGCGTGGGCGTCGGTTGCTCTGTTGGGCCAGCCGTCGGCGCGGTTGGCGGTGGCAATGTCTGCGGGGCGATGGTCGGCGCGCTCGTCGGGGGCTCGGCCGTCGGCGTCGGCGAGGTACTCACCTGCACGCACGCAACCACCAACAGCGCCAGTGTCGTCGTGAACACCGGGGGCACGCGCCGGCGACGCCCGCGGCTCCCTCGTGGTGTAGCCATGGTGCCATCCTCACTCACTGACTTGGCTGGCGCCCATATTCCGTCCACGGGCGCAGCCGGCCTAGTGCCATTCGGACGAAAATCCGGACGCCGAGCAACCCGCTACGGAGGTGCGTCGCCGGCTGAATCGGGGCCCTATCTAGTGGTACCCTGCGCTCATACCACTAGCGGTAGTGGCCAGATGGAGGATTGCCGTCCGTGCGCTGTCCTAGTTGCGGGGAACATGACACGCGCGTAGTCGACTCGCGCGACCTCGATGAGGCGGCCACCATCCGCCGCCGCCGCGAGTGCAACCTGTGCGCGACGCGCTTCACGACCTACGAGCGGATCGAGGCCGCCCGGCTGACCGTGGTCAAGAGCGACGGCCGGCGCGAGGAGTTCGACCGCGACAAGCTCGCCTCCGGCCTGGCCAAGGCGCTTACCCGCCGGCCGGTGGCCAGCGATGCCGCCGCGAAGGCGGCCGAGGAGATCGAGGCGGCCCTGCGCTCGCGCGGCACTTCCGAGGTGCCGTCGCGGCTGATCGGCGAGGCGGCCATGGACAAGCTGCGCGAGATCGACCAGATCGCCTACATCCGCTTCGCCAGCGTCTACCAGAGCTTCGAGGACCTCGAGCAGCTCCGGCGCGAGGTCGACAGCCTGCTCGCCGAGCGTGAAGAGATCGAGAGCGATCCTGTTTCGCCGCCAACCCGCCGCGGCGGCAGCCCTGGTGGCAAGCGCTACCCCAAGCGCTGACCACGGCTCGGGCGGCAAGCCCTGCACGGCATCCCCGCCGACCCCGATAATCGGGGCCAATGTCCGTCCTCTCTGACCGTGACATCCGCGCGGCGATACAGGCCGGCCGCGTGCGCATCGATCCCTACGATGCGACCTGCCTCCAGCCGTCGTCGGTCGACCTCCATCTGGACGCCGACTTCCGCGTCTTCCGCAACAACCGCTACCCGTTCATCGACGTGCGCACGCCGCAGCCGGACCTGACCGAGCTGGTGTCGATCGGTGAAGACGAGCCGTTCATCCTCCATCCGAGCGAGTTCGTGCTGGGCCAGACGCTCGAATGGGTCGAGCTGCCCGACGACATGGTCGCCCGCCTGGACGGGAAGATCGAGCCTGGGCCGGCTGGGCCTGCTGATCCACTCGACCGCCGGCTACGTCGATCCGGGCTGGAAGGGCAACCTGACCCTTGAGCTGTCGAACGTGGCCAACCTGCCCATCGCGCTGTACCGCGGCATGAAGATCGGCCAGATCAGCTTCTTCAAGATGTCCAGCGCCGTCGAGCGCCCGTACGGATCGCGCGAGCTCGGTTCGAAATACCAGGGCCAGTCGACGTCCGACCGAGTCGCAGTTCTACAAGGACTTCGAGGCTGATCGGCGGCACTTGCCAAGGGCGGGCCACGGCGCTGAACCCGCCGGGCATCCGGTGGTGCTGAACACGTGCTGAACGAGAGCGTCGACTGGCGCACCGAGCTGGGCGGCGGCGCGCGCATCGCGCTGGTCCAGGCGGGCACGTTCACGACCGACGCCGGGGCCGCTCCTCGGACCCGGTGCCGCGCGACGATGTGGCAGCGCCTGGTCGAGGACGAGATCAACCCCAACCATCCCCTCAACCAGGCACTCAACTGCCTGCTGGTCGAGACGCCTGCCGGGCGCGTGCTGGTCGAGACGGGCATCGGCGAGCGGATGGACGAGCATCACCGCGCGCAGCGCGGAGTGACCGGCCAGGCCGATCCTGCCTGCCTTGCGCGGCGCGGGCTTTGATCCGGCGAGCGTCGACGTGGTGGCGCTCAGCCATCTCCACTTCGACCACGCCGGCGGGCTGCTCACGGCCGACGGCGGGCGGGCCTTCGCGCGCGCGCGGATCGTCGCCCAGGCGGACGAGTGGGAGTTCGCGCTGGGCACCAACCCGCGCCTACAGGCCTCCTACGAGCAGGCCGATCTGCGCCTGGTCGAGCCGTGGGGCCGGGCCGGCTCGGCCACGGGCGACGAGGAGGTCCTGCCCGGCGTGTCGGTCGTGCGCACCGGCGGCCACTCGGGCGGCCACCAGGTCGATCGTCGTGCGCGGGCCGTCAGCGACGGTTGGCTTCTTCGGCGACCTGTGCATGCGTCCGTGGAGCGCCAATCCTCGCTGGGTGACCGTCGTTCGACGACTTCCCGCTGACCTCGGTCGAGGTCAAGGCCTCGCTCTTCCGCCAGGCGGCCGAGGAGGGCTGGACGGTTGTGCTGTCGCACGAGCCGCGCCAACCGGTTGGGCGCCTCGTCGCCGAGCGCGACCGCTTCCGCTTCGAGCCAATCGTCTAGCGGGCCGAGATGCCCATCGTCTGACGCGCATCGGGCTTCCCGCAGAGCCAGCGCGCGGGGGGAATGCCAGCCACACCGACATATCGACCGTTAGAGACACCTTAGGCGCTGTCGCACACCTTCCTCGCGCAGGAGGGTGGCCTGAATCCATCCCGGCCTGAGCGTGGGGCGCGCGAGTCCGTGGCGGCTGCCTGGGGCAGCGGATGGGCTTGGGGCCTCATTAGCCTCGATATGTCAGCCTGGCTGGCATTCGGGTGCGAAAGATGCCTCCCACGGCACTCGAATGCCAGCCTCGGTCGCCGTCACTCGGCCAGCAGCGGCGCCAGGATCTGCTCGGCCTGGCTGCGCGTGACCGGCCCCAGCACCACGGTGCGGATGACACCCTCGCGGTCCAGGAAGAGCTGGGTCGGCAGACCGAAGGCCTTGTAGGTGTGGAAGACGGCCGACGTCGCGTCGAAGCCGACGGTGTAGCTCAAGTCGTAGAGCTCGACGTAGGCACGAACGTCCTCGATGGTCGTCTCCTGCACGCTGATCGCCACCAGCGCGAGCCCCTCGGCGGCGTGCGCCTCGTACACGTCGCGCAGCACGGGCGTCTCTTCCTGGCACGGTGGGCACCACGTCGCCCAGAAGTTGAGCCACACCGGCCGGCCGCGCAGGTCAGCCAGCCGGATCGGGTTGCCGGACAGGTCTGTCAGCTGGATCGTCTGGCCGTTGACCGTGCCGGCCAGTTCGGGCGCGAGGTCGCCAACGCGCAGACCCTCGGTCGGGTCGCCCACCGGCACGAAGCCGCTGCCCGGTGCGGGCAGCGCCGGTGCCGGCGGTGCAGCGAGCGGCGCGGTGAGGACGACCAGCAGGACCGCGGTCAGTGCGACGGCCCCAACCACCGCGCTCAGTTGAAGCAGGCTGAAGGGTCCAATCAGCGGTCGCCGCCAGCGATCGGGCGCAGGCGCTGGTTGTCGGGCGCTGGAGGAGGGCTCTTCGTTGGTCATCGTCAGACCTGCGGCCAGAGGAAGTAGAAGGCCTGCGAGAACAGCGCCAGCCAGTCGAAGATGATGGCCAGCCCGATCAAGACGACCAGGCCACCGCCGATCAGCTCGATCGCCCGGCCGTGGCGCAGCAGTGGCCGTGTCAGGCGCGCCGATCCGTCCATCGCCAGCGCCAACGCCAGGAAGGGCAGCCCGATCCCAAGCGAGTAGGCCAGCAACAACGCGACCACGTTCGGCGCAGCGCCGGCCTGCAGCGACAGGCCGAGGATGGCACCCAGCGTCGGTCCAACGCACGGCGTGTGGGCGAGGGCGAAGACGGCGCCCAGAGCAAGCGCGGCGAACGGGCTACGGCCGGCGACGCCCCGCCAACGGCGCCTGGCCAAAGGCACGCGACGGAGCGAATGAACGGTTGAGCAGGCCGATACGCAGCACGCCCATCAGGTTCAGGCCGAGCATGACCACGATCGCCCCGCCGGCGATGCGCACCGGCGGCAGATCGAACAGCGGGCGGAACGCGTAGAACGTCAGCCCGAGCAGCGTGAAGACGGCTCCGAACCCGAGCACGAAGGCGAGCGCGTGCGGTAGGACCCTCCAGCGCGAGATCGGGGCCGCAGGTGTCGCTGCATCGCCCGGGAAGGCGAGCGCACCCGCTGCCACGACGCCCATCTGGCCCAGGTATGCCGGCACGACGGGCAGCACGCAGGGCGAGATGAACGACACGAAACCGGCGAAGAGAGCCGCCGCGAGAGTCAGGTCCACGGATCAGCCAAGCCGGCCCAGGATCCGGTCGAGAAAGCGCTCGATCGTCGGGCCGCCCATCGCCAGGGTCAGCTCGTGCGTGTCGATGGCCATCACCGGCAGCAGCGCCCCATAGCGCGACTCGAACTCGGGATGCTCGCTCAGGTTGACCTCGTGGATGCGCGGGATCGGATCGCCGCGCATGACGCGCTGCTCGAGCACCTGCTGGAGTGCCAGCCGGCCCTCTTCACACAACCCGCAGCCGTCGCGGGTATAGAACTCGAGCGTCGGCAGGGCAGGGGAGAGTGTCATGAAGGCGCCGCGATTCTATGCGCGCCGCGCGGCTTGCCCGTTCGACGCTTCGGTCGGGCATTCCGTTCCGCGTAGAATCAGCGCCGCCGCCCCCGTAGCTCAGTGGATAGAGCGAGGCCGTCCTAAGGCCTGCGTCGGGAGTTCGAGTCTCTCCGGGGGCGCAACAGCCTGCGCAGCATGGGGAAGGGGGGCCTCACGTTAAGACACAGGTCCTGCCAGAGGCGCCTGCCCGGAGGCCCACCGCGTCCGGCTACAGACGCCTCGCTGCAAAGTTCACCGCGTCCTGTTTGGAGCCGTCACCGACCGAGGTGATGGTTACGAGGCGAGTCGTGCTGGAGCCCTTGGTGGCGCTCGACTTTACCTTGACCTTGACCGTGATGAGGTACTTGGCACCGGGCGCCAGCGACGGCGTGGTGTAGGTACCGGCGACCACGGCGGCGGTGATGTCGGTCGTGCCCCGCCAATAGGTCACCGCGTACATCGCGCTGGCCGTGCCGGTGGCGATCAGCCTGAAGCTGTCGGCGCCTGTGGTCGAGTCGTTCTGGACCGAGATGCCGAACCTGATCGTGTAGCCGCGCGCCTTGGCACCGGTCTTGGCCTGCCCGACACCGGTCGTGTTGTAGATGTTGTTACCGACATACGCGCCGGTGCCCTTGCGGATGCGCCCGTCTGGCCTGAGCGCCGCACCGCCGAGGCCAAGAGAGGCTATGTAGTCGGCAGTGGGCACTCCATTCACGTTCGTGAAGATCCCGCCCACAACCAGAGCGTTGTTGGCGATGGCCAGCGCCTGAGTGTCGGAGTTGAACGAGCCGTCGCCGGCGCCGTTGGAGCCGAGCGCCGACCAGGCACTGCCGTTCCAGCGCGCGACATGGTCGGCCTCGGCCAGCCCTGCGACATCGAGGAAGCGGCCTCCGACGTAGACGTTGCCGCCGCTCACGAACGCCGCGTAGGCTCTGTCTTTCAACGCACCGTCGCCGGCGCCATCGGAGCCGAGTGACGACCACGCGCTCCCATTCCAGCGGGCGATGCGGTCCGCCGTGGGCAATCCACCGGCGTTGGTGAACGCACCGATCGCGTAGAGATCCTTGCTCGAGGCGACCAGCGCATACACCGTGGAGTTCAGAGCAGGACCGCCGAACCGTCCGCGCCGACCGCCGACCAGACGCTGCCGTTCCACCGGGCGATGTTGCGTGCGTTCGAGATGCCCGCGGCGTAGCTGAAACCGCCGCCGACGTACAAGTAGGTATCCACGGCGGCCAGCGATTGAACCGGATATGCCAGGGCGGGATACCCGCCGGGGCTCGATCCGACTGCGGACCAGGCGCTGCCATTCCAGCGAGCCAGGTAATCAGCCTGTGGGAATCCGGCCGCATCCGTGAACTGGCCGCCGACGTAGAGATCGCTGCCGACCTCTGCCAAGCCACGCACGGCGCTGTTCAGCGCGCCGTCGCTGGCCCCATCGGAGCCGAGAGCCGACCAGGCGCTGCCATTCCAGCGAGCCAGGTAATCAGCCTCCTGGATTCCCGCCGCGTCTTCGAAGTAGCCACCAACGAGGAGCGTGTTCCCGGCGGGGGCGAGCACGGCGACGCCATGCTTCAGCGCGCCGTTGCCGGCGCCGTCGGAGCCCAGAGCTGCCCAGCTGTGACCGTCCCAGCGCGCGACGTAGTCCGCTTCGGCCACGCCACCCGCATCAGTGAAGAAGCCGCCCACGTAGAGGTCGCCGTCCCACACAAGGAGCGCCGTGACGCCATCATTCAGTGCGCCGTTACCCGCCCCATTGGATCCAACAGCCGACCACGGTCGCGGGGACGATCGCAAGGGCGAGAAAGTCGGCCGTGGCAACCCCCGCGGCGTTCAGGAAGTCGCCACCCACATAGATCGCGAAGCCGGTTACCACGATCTCGAATACGTCACCCTTGAGTGCGCCGTCGCTTGCATCGGATCCGAGCGCGGACCAGCCGCTGCCGTTCCAGCGTGCGATGTAGTCAGCCTGCTGTGTTCCGGCGGCATTGGTGAATGCGCCGCCCACATAGACGTTGCCGCCCCACACCGCAAGCGTGAGCACGTCGCCGTTCAGTGCACCATTTCCGGCGCTGTCGAGCCGAGCGCCGACCAACTGCTTCCGTTCCAGCGCGCGACATGGTCGGCCTGCGGCGCTCCGGCGGCATCGGTGAAACTGCCGCCGACATACAGGTCGCCACTGGAGACAGCCAGCGCCCGGACCTCGCCGTTCAAGGCGCCGCTCCCCGGGCCGTTCGAGCCCAGCGACGACCAACTGCTTCCGTTCCAGCGCGCGACGTAGTCCGCCTCCGAAACGCCCGCCGCGTTCGTGAAGGCACCACCCGCGTAGATGTCACCCTCCACGACCAACAAGGCGCGAACGACATTGTTCAGAGCACCGCCTGGGCCGTTTGACCCGGCCGCCGACCAAGCCCAGCCGTCCCAGAACGCGAAATAGTCCGCGGTCGCAATGCCGGCGGCATCAGTGAAGCTGCCGCCGACGACGACGGACCAATCCCGGACGGCTAGCCCAAGGACCGGGCCGTTCAGATCGCCATTGACTGCTCCCTGGGAGGATGCGTGTGTCCACACATCGCCGGTCCACACGGCCAAATAGTCCGCCTGTGGGATACCCGCCGCGTCGGTGAAATCACCGCCGACATACAGCAAGTGCTGGTATCCAGCCAAGGCCCGGACAGGACCGTTGAGGGCGCCGTCGCCAGCACCGTTCGAACCAAGACCATGCCACGAGTTGCCGTCCCAACGGGCGACGTAATCTGCCGTCGCGATGCCGGCTGCGTTTGTGAATGTGCCGGCCACCCTCACCGAAATGTCAGACACGAGGATCGCAAGGACCGCCCCATTCAACGCGCCGTTGCCGTTGCCGTTCGAGCCGTAGCCGAGCCACTCGTTGCCCGCAGGGTCAATGACACTGGCCTCGGCGACCGCTGGGCCGAAGCGGGGTGGCTCGCCCACGGCGAGGTCGCTGACCAGCGTCCACTTCTCGCTGTCAATCGTGCCGTTCACACCGTTCGCGCCGACAAATGTGCCATCAGAAGTGAGAGCCGGTGCCAAGTCGACAGTGGCCGGCGATGGAGTTCGCGGGCTAGGTGCGCCAAAGCCAAGTGCTTCCGCCGGCGACACAAGGGAGACGCAAAGAAAGGCGGCACTGATGGTCGCCAAGATGCGAGTAGGCAGCCGCTTGTTCATGACCCCTCTTTGCCGCCTAACAGTCGTCGTGCAGTGGCGCCGGGCGCTCGAGCTGTGACCTCGCCGCCGGGTTCATGGTGCTGATCGCGGGCACCTCCCACCGTCAGGCTAGCGGACGGCGGCGAGCAGTCCAAGAGGCCATCGACCCTGCGTCCGCGGGCCGATCGGCCCGCGGCGGTCAGATGTGCCTGAGGCCACTTGGGCCGGCGATCCACAAGGTTGGGGGCAGTCGGGCAAAGTGCATGCCAGGCCAGTGGGTCAGTTGGGAGTTTGCCTGCTGTGCCTTCGCGTCTCTCCGGGGGCGCAGACCGACGCACCGTCGTCGTCCGCGGCTGCCGCCCCATGTGATGGCCGCCGATAGGCAATCACAGATTGGCAAGCACATCCGTCAAGGGAAGATCGTGGGCAAGCGCACAGCGGCAGTAATCGCGGCACTCATCGTCGCCGGGTGCGCTTCCGCGCAGCCGCTGTCACCGTCCGCAACACCGGGCCCAAACTCATCTCCGGCAGCCCCGGGCACTCTCGATGGAACGCGCTCCCCGGCGCCTACAGGATCGGCCGAGGAGCCATCGCCTTCACCGACCGCGAGGCCGAAGCCAGCAACTACTGCTCCGCCGACGAGAGAGCCATCGACAACGCCGCCCGCCCAAACACCACCTCCGTTGACCGATAGCGGGCTGACCGAGGTCTGGCGAGACGAAGAGCGGTGCCGCATGTCCGAGGTTGTCGTTCTAAGGGACTCGCGCCTAGTTGCGAGCGGCTTTTGCTACTCCAATACAGACGAGCCAGTTGTCTGGGAGAGCGTTTCGGCCTTCGATTGGACGCGAGTCTTCGAAGGTCCAGAAGGAATGACAATCTACGGCATCGCGGCGGACAACATTCGCGGCGGCCTGTTGATGGCTGTGAACGAGGACGGTCGTCCACAGGTATGGCGCGGCGATCCCCGAGACGAAATGATGATCACCGATCTGCCCGTTGCTACTGGTCAGGCAACTGTCGAGCATGTCGCCTCCACCGGCGAAGGCTACCTGGCGGTCGGATTTGAGATCGTCGCCGCGGGCGAGTGGAACGCGCTCGCGTGGTGGGCAGATCGGGATGCGACCGACTGGCAACTAATCGATGTGCCGCCCGAAGCCGACTACCTCGAGCAGATCGTAGGAAACGACTCCGCTGGCACGTTCACCGCGAGCGGCGGGCTTGCCGACCGCGGTTCCATCACGTGGGATTTCGACCCGGATGGCGGATGGTCCGACATGCACGAAGGCATCGCCTACTTGATTGACACCCAGACCGCGTTCGGATACTCAGCGGTCTGGCGACGACCGAACGGTCCGTGGCGCGAACGTCTTATTCGAGCGGGAAGGTTCGACGCCTTCGCAGCAGCTAGGCTGTCGGATGGATGGATCGTCGCCGGGTCCGCTGAGGGCATCGAGCCGCACCCCTTCGAGGTTCTCGTGGCGCGCGACGGCGGTCCGTGGCGCGAACTAACGCCCATCGGGAGCGACGAGCCGGAGATCCTCGATATGACGCACTTCGCCGAGCGAGTCTTGGGCGTTGGCGATGCCGTCTACATCGGGCCCACCAGCGCGAGCGAGTACTAGGCGACCCGGCTTTCGCGCGGCGTACCAAGCCAGCGGATCAGTGCGCCGGCAGGATGCCCCCGGGCCTCTCCGGGGGCGTTTGTCTTCTCGGTCGCTCGGCGTGGTCTAGACGGTCCAGTGGCCGTCGCGGATGACAAGAACGACCTCGAACTCCGAGCCCGTTGCCTCGATCCGCAGGAGCAGCGCCAGGCCCTCACATCCTTGGTCAACATTGACTTCAAGGAAGTACCGGTCGCCGATCGCCATTGGCCGCTGAAGCCTTATCATTGCCCGCCCGTTCAGATAGGGGTGACACCCCAGGTGGCCGAACGCCTCCTCATCGACAACTAACTCCCTGACGTCCACGAACTCAAGATCGACGCCAGGAAAAACCGCCTCGACGAGAGCAGACTGACTCGCTTCGGTCAGCCGGTCGCCCCACGCCGGCGGGTAGGCTCCGCGGAGCTCCGCAATCTCTTCGGGGAAGTACCAACCATCCCCGCTGGTAAGATCCTTGAGCACGTACGTCGTCGACGTCAGGTCGCCGAGCTTGTTGTCGACGATCCACAACCCGGCGGCCCGGACGATGGCGTGCTGTGACGGCTTCGGTGGTGTGGGTGAGGCTCCAGTAGTTGCGGTCGGCGGAAGACTAGTAGGTAGCGACGAAAGCGAGGGGTGGGAGCTCGCCGGAGCCGCAACGTGCGAGGCGGTCGGACTAGGAACGGGCGAGGTACACCCGAGGGCCAAGGCAGCGATAAGCGCTGTCGTGGGCAACGTCGGCATGACCTTCACGGCGACATGATGGCAGGCGCCGCTAGCCGCCTCGAATACCACGCGAGCGGGTCGTGCGTGGGGTCCTGGGCCCCCGAGGCTCTCCGGGGGCGCTGCTCAGGCTTTCTGTCTGTGGTGGAGCACGCCTCGGATCCGCTGTGGCGGATCTGACGGCTCCTCCGAGAGCGCGAAGTCGAAGAACTCGACCGCGAACTCGTAGAACGGCCAGAGCCGCAGTCGAAGAACGAAGCCGGAGCTGGGCAGCACATCGACCTCCTGTGCCCGAATGACGGTGGTGGCCTCGCCCCAATAGTCCGTCGCATATCGCGCGCCCAGCGCGTAGGCCAGCAACTGCAAGTTGTCCGGAACAAGCGTTGCACCCCGGAAGACGAGGGTCAGTTTCCGGTAGCCGACCTGGTCTCCCGCGACGATCAGCATCGTGACCTGTTCAGCCTCTTCATCGACATCGATAGATCGGATGACCGCGTCGTGAAGGTTCAACCGAGGCTCGATGGCTAGAGCCGCCAGGTCCGGAGGCAGGCTCGACCCGATTTCGCGGAGATGGGCGTAATAGCTGTCCAGCATCTCGCCCCAGTCGCTTTCATCGACGTAGTACGCCGCGTCGGTGAACCAGCGCATCATCGACATAAGCCTATCGCCTTGGACGGTTCCGATGCTCGCGATGCAGCGGCGTACCAGGCGAGCGGATCGTCGACATCATTGCGCCGGTAGCGAGTCCCCGGGCCTCCGGGGGCGCTCAGAACCTGTCCAACGCCGACTGCGGGAGATCAACGAGGGGGCGGGTGTCTCGATGACCCGCCGCATCAGGGGGTGATCTCGAGGATCGCCATTGAGAGTGGCGGTCTGCCCACCGGGTCGACGTCGGGGCCGGCGGTCTCGTCGAAGACGATAAACGCGTACCTCCCGGCCTTCAGTTCGATCATCGTGAACCAGTGATCATTTGTGGGCGACGTGCCGCTGACCGTCATTCCTTGTGTGTCTTGGCGGCCGAGCCGCGCGATTTCGTCGTCAGTCAGCGGCTCGTAACCCGGTGCGAACCCGTGAGTGATCAGTGTGTAGCCTTCGGGCGGTATTTCAAGCCACACCTCTCCGGCATGGGCCGTCGACGGGCTCAAGCTGATCTGGTCACCGTTCCGGGTCACTTGAACGACCTGGGCTCCCGGCGGCGGGCTTTGGCCATAGATCAACCCACAGCCCCCGCGGCTCTCCGGGCGCGCCACAACGGGCTATTGGAGAAACCCCTGCAGCTCAGCACTGACCTCGGCTGCCTGGCCTCGGTCCAAGAGCATGCCCATGTGATAGCCATCGACGAGGGCAAAGTGACTCCTGGTCGAGATGGCCGTCAGGTCGTGCTGTAGCGCAAGTTCCCCACCACCCGCGCTCGTCGTCGCCATGACGAGCAAGGGCAAGTCCCTAAAGTCCCCGGCCTGCTTCGCCTGTGCGGCGCTGGCGGTCCACGTCTCGAGTTCGTCGGCCGTTGCATCGCGGTGCGAAGTGAGCAGGGTGACGGCGTAGGCGGCATCCCCCTCGTTTGCGGGCAGCGACGCAAATTCGTTGGCGGGAGGAGAGATCGCCGTCAGGCCAAGATGCGTCTTCCACGCGTCGAGCCGATACAACGGTCCATAGCCGCTACCCAACCCGTCCGGGTGGGACGATTCGAGCAGCACCAGCGCGCGCACGTCCGCGCGATGATCCATCGCGAACACGCGCGCCGAGAAGCCGCCAAACGAGTGAGCGATAACGACATACGGCGGATCGATGGCGGCGGCGGACAATGCGCGCGACAAGGCCTCTGCCGCTCCTCGAGCGTCGCGCGGGCTGGGCCCGCCGCTGCTCCATGCCATCCCCGGGCGGTCGAACGCGACAACGCGATAGTCGGGCGCGAGCGACTCGGCGATCCACGCCCAGGCCGAGGATGGCGTCGCGGCACTCGCGAACAGCAGCAGCGTTGGCTTGTCGTTGGCAACGCCCCAGGTGCGCAGATGGATGGTTTGGCTGCCCCCGATGTGGACAAGCTGGCCGGGCGCGGGGGCCCGCGAGTGGAGGTCGATTTCGGCCACGGCCTGTACCCCAGCGCCGGCTGCTGCAAGTGTCGCCGCCACGATCAGCGGCGGGCCGACGATCCGGCCGAAGGCTCGAACGAGGCCGCGAGCAGTTACGGCCGGTCGCGCCAGAGGCGGCCGGTCAACTAGGGCGTTCGGCGCATCGAGCCGTCGCGTGTTGGAACCCATGGTGACATCGTGATCGATCAGCGAGCCCTCTGAAATGACCCGATCGGCGTCGGTCGTCGCCAGATCGCCTCCCCGCCGGTCGACCATTGCGAGCGCCCGAGGCTGATCGATCCGCTGGTTGGGCTGGCTGGCTGGGCCGTCAGGCCCGCACTCCCGCCTGACGCTAGGCCGGAGCCGGCCAGGTCCATGCATACCAGACGATGAGCGCACAGAAGACGAAGCTGACAGCGATCAGGAAGTTGTCGTACGTCCCAGGGTAGGGCAAGCCCATGAGGTTGAAGATGACCCAGAGTGCTGCAACCACGATGCAGACCCAGCGAATCGCGGGATATGGCAACACCAGGGACAACACGATCATGATGATCGGAGTCACCATGATTGCCGCGATAAGTAGCCACATTCCCTGAGTCACGGGCTTGCCCGCGATCTCGCCCTTGGTGAAGTCACCGGCAAAGATGCGGAGCACGTCCCCCAGGAGAAAGGTCAGCATCACCGCGATCCACAGTCCCGAGATGGTGACCCTCACATCCACCATGACTCACGCACCTTTCGCCACGACGATGATGACCTTGCCTTGAGCGTGACCCTGGTCCAGGTATCGAAACGCCTCAGCGGTCTCGCTCAGCGGATAGGTTCGGTCGATGACGGGAGCGACCCGTCCGGCCTCGACCAGCACCTTGAGAGCGATCAAGTCGTCCTGGTTCGGTGTCGAGACGAACGGGCGTCCCTGCTGGCGGACGAACAGTGACAGCAAGAACGCTTTGAAGATGTAGCGCATACCCCCATGCCCACTGCTGGGTATGTGAATCCCCCCGGGATTGAGCACGCGTCTGTACTCTGCGAACGAGTGGCTCGCCACGTTGTCGAGGATCAGATCGTAGCGCTGCTCACCCTGCGTGAAGTCCTCCTTGGCGTAGTCGATGACATGGTCCGCGCCGATCGATCGGACCGTGTCCACGTTCCTCGCGCTGCACACACCGGTCACTTCCGCTCCGAGGGTCTTGGCGATCTGTACGGCGAACGTACCCACGCCTCCGGACGCACCGTTGATCAGGACCTTCTGCCCGGGGCGTACTTTCCCTTGATCGCGAAGAGCGTGCAGAGCGGTCAAGGCTGACGTGGGTACGGCCGCGGCTTGTTCGAACGTCAGGTTGTGCGGTTTCTGTACGAGCTCGTCCTCTTTGGCGCACACGTACTCGGCGCACGCACGGCTGCACGCACCGAACACCTCATCGCCCGGCTGGAGGCGCGTCACGTTCTTGCCGACCGCCTCGACCCGCCCCGCCAGATCGGCCCCCACGACGTAGTCCTTCTTCGGCTTGGGGAACCCGATGTACATGCGCGAGGGGAAGGGCGCGCCCCGCATGCCGAAGTAGTCACCGGCGGCCAGGGACGCCGCGTGGACGCGCACCAGCACCTCGCCATCATTGGCTACCGGCTGGTCGATCTCCTTGAGTTCGAGGACGTCCGCTGAGCCGTAGGCGACTTGGACGACTGCCTTCATGGTGTTCCCCCGATTCGGCCCAGCATGGTCCAGTGGGACTACTACTCCACATCGGCTCTGCGCCCCTGAGGCTCGCCCGGGGGCGCCAACTGCCCATGCCGCGAATCAGCGCAGGGCGCGGTACTTGTGACTGTCGATGCCGGCCGATTCGAAGAGCGCTTTGATGCTGGCGAGTTCCTCGTCGCTCGGGCCGCTGCCGTAGATCTCGAATCCGCTGGTCAACCCCACGTAGCCGTTGCGCTTTGGATCGTTGGTGATCGTCCAGACCGCGAACTGCTGGACGCGGAACGTCTCAGCGGTGAACTCGGGCACACCGAGCAGGTGCACCAGGTCGGCCTCCGGGTCGGTCAGCCGAACCGTGAACGAGTCACTGCTGCTGGGCTGGTCCTGGCGCATCTGGGCGCAGGCGACGTCGAGCGAGATCTCCTCGGTCGCCATCGCCTTCAGGTCGACGACTGCCTCGGCCACCACGACCATCGTCTGGGTCGCCCGTGCCGCCGGATCTACCAGCGTGCCAGGCTCAATTGTCACGCTCAATTCCTCATCCACCTCCGAGGTCAACTCCAGATCGAGACTCTGCAGCCCATCACCGGTGCCGGTCACCGAGACAAGACCCTGCCGCAGGGCTTGACGCAGCTCGACGCTGCGACTGGCCACGCCGGGCGTAACGGTCGCACCCGGCTTGACGGTTGCGCCCGGCTCGCTGGTCTGCCCCGGCTTCGCTGAGCCGCCCGGCACGTCCGGATCAACGAATACGCCGTGTTCGACGAGGCTGGCCAGGTGCGCGGTGACCATCGACTGGTCGATCGTTCCCTCGAGCTCGGTCAGCGAGGCGTTCTCAGTGGGGGCGCAGTTGCGCGGCTCGGCCACGATCGAGAAATGCGCAACCCGCTCGCCGCTGGAAGGCTCAAAGACCGTGAACGCGCGACTCACGCTGTAGCGCGTGACGTCGCTGCCGTTGTACGGGCAGACCTCGATGACAGCGCGCCCCTCGGGCGTGACGCAGGTGACCAGCTCGGTATCGCTCAGGGAGGTCGGCCGCCACTCGGTCGGCACCCATTCGGTCCAGTCGAACGGCTCGCCCGCCGCGTCGAGCATGATCATGTGGTTGGGCGACCCGCTGCTCGTCGAGACCGAGCCGGCCCCAGCGACCAACTGCCCGGCACACGCCGGTGCCAGCGCCGAGAGCAGCGACGGGTCGAGCGTCGGCTCGTCCGGACCGCCGCCGCAGCCGGCACTCGCCCACGCGGCAACCGTTAATCCCACCAGCAGGGGAGTGGCCCAACGCATTCGGATGCCTCCGGCCAGATACGTCGTCGACCCGCAGGACCGAAGCCGATCCCGAGCGTGGTCGGCGACCGCTGCTCAGACTGCCCCGGCCGAGCGTTGCGCGCCAAGTGCCAATCGGCCCTCCGTTGGGCCGGGCTTCCTACTCGCCGGGGCGCGCCTCGAAGTCGAGCGCGGCCGAGTTGATGCAGTAGCGCAGGCCGGTCGGGTTGGGGCCGTCAGAGAAGAGGTGGCCGAGATGCGCGCCGCAATTGGCGCACACGACCTCCGTGCGCTCCATGCCGTGGCTGACGTCAGTGCGCTGGGCGACCTTGCCCTGGCTGGCCACGTCGTAGAAGCTCGGCCAGCCCGAGCCCGACTCGAACTTGGTGCCTGATTCGAACAGCGGCTCGGCGCAGACGACGCAGCGGTACAGGCCGTCGCCGTGGCTATCCCAGTACACACCGCTGAAGGGCCGCTCGGTGGACGCTTGCTGGGTGACCGCGTACTGGATTGGTGTCAGCCGAGCGCGCAGTTCTTCCGTGTCGATGGCGGTGGCCTCGCGTTGCGTTTGGCCAAGCATACGGTTCAGGCGATTCGGCACTAGGTATGGCGCCTCGTCCGGCGCACACTCGGGCGCGCAGCTCTCGTCCTTCATCATCCGGCGCTGCGGCGAGCGCTGGCTCGTATATCGTTGTGTCCGGCGACCGTCGGCATAGCGCAGTTGGCTTGGAGGGCCCATCGAGATGTTCCATTCGCAGGCACTGCAGCGCACTGCCGGGCTCCTGGCCGTTGGCCTTCTGAGCGTGGCCTGCGTGAGCGTTACACCACCGGCCAGCTCATCACCGACCCCTTCGCTGGTGCCCACCGAGTCGCCCACTGCCTCGCCGACCGAGGTCGCGACCGCCTCGCCGACAGCCCCGCCCACCGCCCCGCCGACCAGCCCGCCGACAGCCCCGCCGACCGCCCCGCCGACCAGCCCGCCGACAGCCCCGCCCACCGCCCCGCCGACCAGCCCGCCGACAGCCCCGCCCACCGCCCCGCCGACTGCGCTGCCCACGCCGACAGCCGAGCAGCTCAACTTCTCGCTGACGCCGAACTTCGGCAATACCAGCCTGACGGCCGGCTTCGTCCCCGATCCGTTCAAGAAGGACATGACCTCGGGCGGGACGGTTGACGTGAGCTACCTGGGTGGCGGATGCACCGGCTTTGCAACGTCAGCCCCGGACTTCAGCGTCAACTACACCAGTGGCGCGTTTCCGACGCTGCGCTTCTACTTCATTGCGACCGACTCAGCCAAGGACACAACGATGATCATCAATACTCCGGGTGGCGGGTGGGTGTGCAATGACGACTCCCCCGCCACGCTGAACCCGATGATCGACTTCAGCAGCCCGGCGACCGGCCGCTACGACGTGTGGATCGGCAGCTTCACGTCGGGCACGTTCAACTCGGGCACGCTGCACGTGACGGAGAACACCGCCAATCACCCCTAGCCTCCGCGCCTGGTCCGGGCTGCTCGTCGTCGGGCTGCTGGTTGGTGCGTGCACGTCGATCACGCCACCGGCCAGCCCGACCCTAGCGCCGACCTCGGGGCCGACCCTGGCGCCGTCGTCGGCGCCAACTGCCTCGCCGACCGTGACCCCGACGACCGCCCCGACGGCCGCGCCGACCCTCGCGCCAACTGCCTCGCCGACCGTGACCCCGACGGCCGCCCCCACAACGACTCCCACCGCCGCACCGACCGAGGTGCCGACCCTCGCGCCGACAGGCAACCCGGGCGACACGCTCGATCTCACCGCTGATCCCAACTACGGCCTGATCGAGATCGACTCGGGCTTCATCCCCGACCCGCGCACGCAGGAGGTCGCGTCGGGTGGGATCGTTGACGTCAGCTACCTCGGCGGCGGCTGCACCGGCTGGGCCAGCAGTGCGCCCGACTTCTCGGTCCGTTACACGATCATCGGCTTCAGCAGCCTGCTGCGCTTCTACTTCGAGGGTTCGGGTGACGCAACCCTGGTCATCAACGACCCCCAGGGCAACTGGTCGTGCAACGACGACTCGGAGTTCGGCGGCGTGAACCCACTGATCGACTTCAGCAACCCGGCCGACGGTCGCTACGACATCTGGGTGGGCAGCTTCTCACCAGGCACCACGATCCTGGGCACGCTCAACGTGACCGAAGTGGACAGCAACCACCCTTGATCTGACCGGGGATCAGTCGGGTTCCAGCGCGCCGCGCCCGACTCCGGTGAGCCCGGCACCCAACCGGGGGCGGGTGAACCTTTAGACTTGCCGCCCGTGTCGGACGTCACCCCCTCTCATCGCCGCCGTTCGGCGCGCGCCGAGCCACGGCCGCCTCGACTCGTCGCCCTGGCGGCCCTGCTCGTGGCGGCCCTGCTGTTCGCTTCGGGCTGTGTGCCCGATGTCGGCCAGCTGGGCTCGGTCGACGCGCGCATCGCCTCGAGCGAGCCCTTCACCTGGGATCCGGCCTACACCGGCGATGCGGGCACGGCCAGCGTGCTCGCCCAGGTCTATGAGGGCCTGACCGCATTCGATGCCGACAGCAACGTCCAGCCCGCGCTCGCGGCCAGCTGGCAGGCGACCGACGACGGCCGGCAGATCACCTTCCAGCTGCGCCCGGCCCTGCGCTACAGCGACGACAGCCCGCTCCTCGCGCAGCACGTTGTCGACAGCTGGCTGCGGCTGATCGACCCCGGCCGGCCGTCGCCGCTGGCCAGCCTGCTCGCCGACGTGACCGGCGCGGCCGACTATCAGGCTGGCCGTGTCGGGCGCGACGCCGTCGGCCTGCGTGTCGACGGCGAGCAGGTGATCGTCGAGCTGCGCCGGCCGGCAACGTACTTCCTCGCCGTGACCGCCTCGCCGTCGCTCGCCGTCGTCCCGCCGCCGATGTACGGGCTGATCGAAACCACGCCGCCAACGGTCGTGTCCGGCGCGTACGTCCCGTCGCTGCCGTTAGCGGGCGTGATCGGGCTGACGGCCAACCCCAACTACTGGGCCGGACCGCCGCCGCTCGACAACCTCGAGCTGGTGACCGACTTCGGCGGGCGCGGCGGGGTCGACCTGTTCAGCGCGGGCGAGATCGACTACACCGGGATCGGTGGTGCCGACGCGTCGTGGATCGTCTACGACACCACGCTTGGCCCGCAGCTCCGGCGGAGCGAGAGCTTCGGCGTCAGCTACTACGGCTTCAACACCACCAGTGCGCCGTTCGACGACCCAACCACCCGGCTCGCCTTTGCCCAGGCGGTCGACTGGCAGCGCCTATCAAGCCTGGCTGAAGGCCTGCCGGCCACGTCGCTCATACCGCCCGGCATCCCCGGTCGTGACGACCAGGATCACCGCCCGCCGTATGACCCCGACGCGGCCCGGGCGCTCCTGGCTGCCGCAGGCTATCCCGGCGGCGCCGGCTTCCCAGCGGTGACGATCGGGACCTACGGGGTCGGCTACGAGACGGTCGTGGCGGCCGAGCTCGAGCGCAACCTGGGCGTGGCGGTGGCGGTCGAGGGCTACGACTTCCAGACCTACTTCGACTTCCTCGACCGGCCGGGCGCGCCGCAGATCTGGACGCTGAGCTGGATCGCCGACTACCCCCACGCGCACGACTTCCTGGGCCTGTTGCTCGAGACGGGCAGCGGCAGCAACGTCGGCCAGTGGAGCAACGCCGATTACGACGCGCTCATCGGACAAGCGGCAGCGACTGCCGATCCGGACGAGCAGGCGGCCCTGTATGCGCAGGCGCAGGACATCCTGGCCCGCGCGGCGCCGATCGTGCCGGTCGAGTACGACGAGTCGTGGGCGCTCAGCCGCACGGGGCTGCTCGGGGCGCTGCAGTCGGGCGTCGGGCTGATCCGTTATGCCGGCCTGGACTGGGCGCCGGGGACGGGCCGATGAGAGCGGCGACGCGCATCTCTCTCGGTGCGGCGCTGGCCGCGGCCGTCGCGTTGGCCGGCCTGCCGGCGGTGGCGCTGGCCACAGAGCCGGTCTACGGTCAGCCGTCGGCTACCGCCACGCTGGGCGAGCCGATCACGGTCAGCTCGACCATCGCCGGCGACGACATCAGCTCGGTCGAAGTGCTGCTGCGCCTGGCGGGCGAGGAGTCGACGGTCGTCCTTTCGGCTCGGCCTGCTGCGCCGGCCGGGACGTGGCAGGCCACGGCGGCGATCGACGTCGCCACCTCGGCCCTGTGTGCCTGCCTGGCCGACGGGCAGAGCGCGCCCAACACCCACTTCGAATACCAGTTCCGCGTCCGGGCCGCAGATGGCAGCACGTCTCTCGGGCCGATCGGTCAGGCGGTGGTGACCGACGATCGCTTCACCTGGCGGACGCTCGAGCAGGACCTGGTGCGGGTGCACTGGTACGAGGGCGACGATGCCTTCGCCCAGTCGGCCGCGCAGATCGCCAACGACGCCATCGATCGCGCCGCCGAGCTGCTCGGTACGACGCTGCCTGAGCCGGTCGACCTGTTCGTCTACGCGACGGAGGACGCCATGCGCAGCGCCGTGGCACCCAACCGCGAGAACGTCCAGGCCGAGGCCCACCCCTCGATCGGCACGATGTTCGCGTGGATCCCGCCCAACTCGTCGGCGTCCCAGTCTACCGGCACGGTGGTCGCGCACGAACTGACCCACCTCGTCTTCGACGCCGCGACCAGCAACCCGTACCGGCGCGTGTCGCGCTGGCTGAACGAGGGGGTGGCGGTCTACCTGTCCGTGGGCTACAACCCGTACTGGCGCTCGATCGTCGATCCGGCAGCGGCCGATCGATCGCTCATCCCGCTCGACGGCCTGCGCGGACTGTTCCCGTCATCGGCGGGCCAGTTCCGCCTCGCCTACGGCGAGAGCGTTGCCGCGATCGACTTCTTCATCCGCACCTACGGCGAGCCGAAGCTGTGGGACCTGGTGCGCAGCTACGCGCGCGGCCTGTCCGACGACGCCGCGTTCAGCGAGGCCACCGGGGCCGATGTCGCCGCGTTCAACGCCGCCTGGTTCGCGTCGCTCGACGTCGACGTGCCCCAGCCGGTCGGCCCGCAGCCCGGTCCGCCCGGTCCCGTGCCGGACGACTGGCAGGGCGGCGCCCAGCCGAGCCCGGCGCCGACGGCGTCAGGCGGACCATCCGGCGGACCCTCAGGCGCGCCCCCGAGTGGACCGGTCGTCACGGCTCGGCCCAGCGCTCCGCCCAACGAATCGGGCGATGGCACCGCCGGCGAGCAGACGCGGCTGCTGGTGATCGCCATCTTCGTTGGTGTGGCCGCGCTGCTGGTGGTGCTGATCATCATCCTGGTGGCGCAGCGCGGCCGGGCCCGCCGGCCTCCCTGGGCCTGAACGGGGCATGGAACAGCAACCGCTTGACCTGCATTTGGGCGACCGGCTCAGGCTGGCCAAGCCCCACCCGTGCGGTTCGCGAACGTGGGCCGTGGTCCGGCTCGGTGCGGACATCGGCCTGACCTGTGACGGCTGCGCGCGGCGCGTGCTGCTCGAACGGCGTGACCTCGAGCGGCGCTTCCGCGGGTTCGTCGAGCGGGGCGTGGCATGACCGTCGCAACGATCGAGGACAGCCCGCTCAACGTCCTGCGCAACCGCCGCTTCCTGGCGCTCTGGATCGCCCAGGTCGTCACCCAGGTCGGCGGCAACATGGTCCTCTTCGCGCTGACCGTGCAGGTCTTCACGGTCACCGGCACGAGCACCTCGGTCAGCCTGTTGATCCTGAGCTACCTGGTGCCGGCGGTGCTGTTCGGGGCCGTCGCCGGCGTGTACGTCGACCGGGTCGATCGGCGGCTCATCCTGATCGGCACCAATGCCCTGCGCGCTGGTCTCTTCCTGGTCCTGCTGGGCGTCCAGAACGACCTCGGCCTGATGTACCTGCTGATGATCGCGATCTCGACCCTGACTACCTTCTTCGGGCCGGCGGAGGCGGCCATGATCCCGGTCGTCGTCAGCCGGCGCCAGCTGCTGCCGGCCAACTCGCTGCACATCTTCACCCTCCAGGCAGCGTTCTTCCTGGGCTTCGCGCTGTTCGGGCCGCTGGTCGTCAACATTGCCGGCCAGACGATCCTGCTGATCATGGTCGCGGGCAGCTATCTCGTCGGCGCCGCGCTGTGCTGGATGCTGCCCACCAACAATCCGCGCACGCTTGCACCCGATCCGGCCCAGGCGCTGGGCGAGGCGGGCAGCGCGGTGGCCACGACGTTTGGCCAGTTGGCCGACGGGCTGCGCTACATCGTCGCCAACCGGACGATCTTCTGGCCGCTGACCTATCTCGCGCTGACCGCCTCGCTGATCGGCGTGCTGGGCGTCCTGGGGCCGGGTTTCGCGACCCATGTCCTGGGCCTGTCCGAGCGCGACTTCGTGGTCGTCGTGCTGCCTCTTGGGGTGGGCCTGGTGATGGGCATCCTGGTGCTCAACCTGTACGGCCACCATTTCTCGCGCCGGCGTGGCATCGAGGGCGGCCTGATCGGGCTGGGTGCGATGCTGTTCGCGCTGTCAATCGCCCAGCCGCTGACCTCGCGCCTGTCCCTGGGCCCGATCATCTCGCTGCTGTCGGTGGTCATCGTCGTCGCATTCGCCGCCGGCGTTGCCTACGCCTTCGTCGCTGTGCCCGCCCAGACGCAGCTGCAGGAGGAGTTGCCGCCCGCCGTTCGCGGCCGCGTGTTCGGCGTGCTCAACATGCTGGTCAGCATCGCCAGCTTCCTGCCGATCATCATCGTCGGGCCGATTGCCGACACCGTGGGCACGTCGGCCGTGGTTGCCGGCGCCGCCTTGGTCGCGCTGCTCGTGGCCGTGGGTTCAATCATGCGCGCCCATCCCACCCACGAGGCGCCCGTTCACGGCGGACTGATCGACGCCGCCGATCCGGTCGCGCTGGCCGGCCGGTCGCTCACCCAGCCGGTCGATCTGACCTACGTCCCTGCGCCGCCGGACGACATTCCCGACATCGAGATCATCTCCTCGGCCATTGTCCCGGGCAGGCCGGGGCCGGCCGATGCCGATGAGGGCTAGCGCGACTTGAGCCGCGTCGCGATCGTCTTCACCGGCGGCACGATCTCGATGCAGCCCGACGCGGCGGCCGGCGGCAATCGCCCGCTGCTCGACGGGGCGGCCATCATCGCTCGCGCCCCGGGGCTGGACCAGATCGCCGAGCTCGAGCCGATCGACTGGGGCCTGGTGCCCGCCTCGCACCTGCGCTTCGCGCAACTGCTCGACCTTGCCCGGCTGCTCGGGGCCCAGCTGGGCCGCCCCGAGATCGACGGCGCCGTGCTCGTCCAGGGCACCGACACGCTCGAGGAGACCGCCTTCGCATTCGACCTGCTGTTGCGCTCGCCCAAGCCGTTGATCGTGACCGGCGCGATGCGCCACGCCCTGGCGCCCGATTACGACGGCCCGCGCAACCTGGCCGACGCCGTGCGCTGCGCGATCAGCCCCGACCTCGCCCGGATGGGCACGCTCGCCGTGCTGGGCGGCCTGATCCTGGCCGCCGACCAGGTGGTCAAGATGCACACCACCGCGATCGACACCTTCCGCTCGCGCGACGGGCAGCCGATCGGGCAGGTGGGCGGTGACGGCGTTCACGTGGCCCACGCGCGGCCGCCGCGGCGCAGGCTGCCGGCCGTGCCCGAGGTATCGGTCGAGGACGTGCACCTGGTCACCGCCGTGACCGGCATGGACGGCACGCTGCTGCGCCTGCTGCGCCCGCTGCGTCCGCGCGGGCTGGTCGTCGCGGCCACCGGCAGCGGCAACACGTCAGCCGATCTGCTTGACGCGGCCACAGAGCTGATCGGCGACGGCACGATCGTGTGCCTCACGACGCGCTGCCCGACCGGCACGGCTTCGGCCGACTATGCCTTCCCCGGCGGCGGCGCAACCTGGCAGCGCGCCGGGGCGCTGATGTCGGCGCTCGACGGGCCGCGCAGCCGTGTCGCGCTCGCGCTCGGGCTCGCGGCGGGACTCGATCGTGCCACGCTGGGCGAGCTGCTCGGCGGCGAGGAGCAGGCGTGAGCAGCGGGCCGCCGGGTGGGGCGCCGGCCAGGCCGCCGGCGGCCGAGGCGCGGGTGGCTGAGCTGATCGTCACCGGCCGGGTGGCAACGCTTGCCGGTGATTTGGGCTTCGGCTGGCAGCCGGGCATGGCGGTCGCCGGCGGGCGCGTACTCGCTGTTGGACCTGAGCACGAGCTCGAGCCGCTCGCCGGCCCGCGGACGCGCCGCTGGCGGCTGCCCGACGAGCACGTTGTCGTGCCCGGCATCACCGATGCCCACCTGCACCTGATGACCCTGGCCCTGGCCGAGATGCAGATCGATCTGACCGGGCTCAACCTGCCCGCCACGCTGGCCGCCATCGGCGCCCGCCATGCCGCGCTGGGAGAGGCCGGCGACCACTCGGGCTGGCTGCTCGGCCACGGCTGGTCGCTGCACGGGTTTGGTGGCTGGCCGGACGCGGCCCTGCTGGAGACGGTCGCGCCGGGCCGGCCGGTGGCGCTGTACGCACACGATCACCACACGCGCTGGCTGAGTGCCACGGCGTTGCGGCTGGCCGGCATCTCCGCGTCGAGTGGTGATCCTGGAGGCGGCATGATCCGCCGCGCTGCGACCGGCGCGCCCACCGGCATCCTGCACGAGACAGCCGCCGCCATGGTCGACCCGGTCATCCCCGATCCGTCCGCTGACGAGCTGATCGACACCCTGGCGCGCGTCGCAGCGCGGCTGGCGGCGCTGGGCATCACCGGCTGCCACGACCCGGGCGAGCTCAACGACGACCCCCTGATCGCGCGCGGGCCGCTGTTCTACCGTTCGCTCGCGGCGCGCGGCTTGCTGCCCCTGCGCGTGCACGCGTCACTGCGCGCGGCGCAGCTCGCACGGGCGATCGAGCTCGGCCTGCACAGCGGCCAGAAGACCGTGCCGGAAACCGATGCGTACGACCCGCGGGCGCGGCGCCAGGCTGATCGCTACACGCTGGGCTGGCTCAAGCTGTTCGCGGACGGCTCACTTGGCTCGCGCAGCGCCGCGCTTCTTGCCCCGTATGCGGACGCGGCGACCAACCCGCCGACCGGTGGACCGCGCGGCATGTTCCTGACCGCGGCGGAGGAGTTGGCCGAGCTGCTCGCGCGCGCCGCCGGAGCGGGCATCGTCGGCCAGGTTCATGCGATTGGCGACGCTGCGGTGCGCGTCGCGCTCGATGCGCTGGAGTCCGCCCCAACAGCGGCAGGGCAGGGAGGTGCGGCGACCGGCCTGATGCCGCGCATCGAGCACGCGCAGCTGATCGACCCGGCCGACATCGCGCGCTTCGGGCGGCTGGGCATCGCCGCCTCGGTCCAGCCCGTCCACCTGCGCAGCGACGCGGCCCAGGTGCGCCTCGCCTGGGCCGAGCGGCACGAGTACGCGTTCCCGCTCGCGGCCCTGGTCGCGGGCGGCGCGCTCATCCCCTTTGGCAGCGATGCGCCGGTCGAGCCGCCCGATCCGTGGCCCGGGCTGGCGGTGGCGGTCGCGCGGCGCGATCCGGGCGCGCCGACAGACGCGCCGCTGGGCGCGCAGCACGCCCTCGATCCGGCGCGGGCGCTGCGCGCCGCGTGCCTCGACCCGGCGCTGGTGGCTGGCGAGCCGATCGGCCGCCTGTTGCCCGGCTTCCGCGCCGACCTGCTGATCGTGCCCGGTGCCTCCTTCAGCGGGTCAGCCGATGCGGCCGCGCTCGCCGCCGTGAGGCCGTTGGCAACGCTCATCGACGGCGAAGTCGTGTATCGGACCGATGATTTCCAGCACTGAGCGCCGGGCAGCAGCCAGCGCACACCCAGATGCGCGATCATGTGCGCGCCGCCAGACGTTTCCGGTCGCGGCACCTGGAGGTTGCGGCACATGACCTGGCGCGAGCGGATGTTCACCCCGAACGGGTTCCTGAAGGTCGGCGGCGTGGCGCTTGTGGCGCTGGGCCTGCTCGGCTTGTGGATCTGGAACGAGCCGTCCGACTCCTTCTTCTGGCTCGATACCAGCGAGAACATCATCCACATCGTCGTGGGCCTGGTGGCCCTCGCGGCGGCCTTTGTGCCCGGCCTCAATGCCCGGCTGCGGCCCCGCCACCGCTCGATCGTGCTGCTGATCGGCGTGATCGCCCTGTTCTTTGCGGTCTATGGCGCCCTCGCGCCGGGCGGCAGCCCGGCCGCGCCGAACACGTTCGGCCTGGTCAACCTCGAGCTGGGCGACACCTACCTGAACCTGTTCCTCGCCGTTTGGGCGTTCCTGTCGGTCTACTGGCTGCCCGGGGCGAAGGCGCGCGCCGCCTAATCGTCGATCGGCCAGACGATCTCCGTGCGCCACTCTTCCGGCGGCTCGAGTCCCGGATCTGACAGGTAGCTCTCCCACATTGCCTTGGCGGGCGTGAGTCCCTGCTCGGCCATCCAGGCCAGCAGCTCGTGGTAGGTCTGCTCGAGGGTGTCGTACGGGCCGACGTGGGTCGTGGTCACTGCCCGACCAGCGGGCAACTCCATCGGCTCGACCTCTCCCGCTGGTTCGAGCCGCACCGCGACGGGGAACCCGGCGCAGACCTCGACCACATCGCCCGGCATTGACGGATAGAAGCCGAACGCCGGGCCCGTCGGCGACACGCTCTGCGCCTGCAAGAGCCCCATGACGGCGCCGAAGGCTCGCCCAAAGAAGTCGGGCAGCTCATCCATGGGGACCTTGCCGCGTACAACGGCTGCTGCTTGTGCGTCCAGCTCGACGATCTCGAAGGTCGGCATGACGATCACCTCCTGCGTTGGCATTGACGGTCTGCGCTCTGGGGCGAACGCGTTCGCTCGGAACATCGTGGAGTCTCGGGCAACCGAGTCTGTGCATCGCCTCCCGCCCACGTCTAGGGCTATCGGTCACGAATCACTCGGGTCTTGGTCGAGCGCGACGGCTGCTGCTGACGCACAGCTGCGCCAGAGCGGAGGGCTGATGGCGGGTGGCGGGAACTGGGTCGGCAGCCCTCGCCGTCCAATGGCCGTGAAGAGCACTCGGCGTGGAACCGCCATCGTCTTCGCCACGGCGCTGTTTGCAGTTGGACTGAGCCCCGTCGGCTGTGCCACGGACATCCCGACCCCCGGCCCGACGGCGAGCCCGGGTGCGACGGGCGTCCTGCTCACGGTCGAGACCCGCGGCGGGCTATGCGCCGATGGCCCGTGCGGGACGACCATCTTCGTCGAGCGCGACGGCACGGTCCACCAGGCCGCCAAGCCGCCCAACGACCTGGGTGTCGTGCCGCCTGCCGCGCTCGCGGCCCTCGATGAGGCGGTCCGGACGACCGACTTCGCGACGCTCCGCAGCCACCCGTTCACCGGTTTGTGCCCGACGGCCGTCGACGGCCAGGAGATCGTCTTCGAGTTCGGCGCACCGAGCGGCATCGAGCGCATCGCAACGTGCGAGGTCGACCTTGATTTCGGCTGGCCGCTGTTCGTAGCCGTCATCGCCGCCGTCGGGCCGTTCATCTCGCTGCCGACCCCCTGACGCGTCCGGCTCTTTGCCCACGGCGTTGGCACCGGACCTTGGGCGAGTGCAGAATTCCATGCGTCGGGCCGGCCGGGTGGACGCCAGTCCTTGAGGGTGACTTGAAGTTGGAGGTGGTTTGGTGAGCAGCGAGCGAAACGGCGTGGTCCGCGACTTCCTGGCGACGTATGACCGGACAGGACAGGATCTCCTAGGGGCCGACCGGCTGCATGCGCCGGGCAGCTTCAGGGGCGAGACCGAGTTCATCCAGTTCGCCGATCGGGACTATGAGCGGGACCGGCACTGGGCGTTCGAGCTCAGGCCCGAGGAGTCGGCGCTGATCGTGGTGGACATGCAGGAGGACTTCGTCAACCCGAGCAATCCGCTGTGCGTCCCCGAAGCGTACCGCCAGGTACCACGGATCAAGACCCTCATCGAAGCCTGTCGTGAGATCGGAGTTCCGGTCGTCTACACCGCCTACAACATCGCCGCCGATTGCTGCGCCGACTTCTACGAGTACTGGGACGCCGTCGCGGCCGGGGCCGGCAGCGAAGGCAGCGCCGGCGCCGACATCTACCGCGAGATCTACCCACAGCCCACTGAGCGGGTAATCCGGGTCAAGCACACGTATGACTCGTTCGCGGGGACCGACCTTGATTACGTGCTGCGGGACCGGGACATCAAGACGATCATCGTCTGCGGCACGCTCACGAACTTCTGCTGCGAGTCGACCGCCCGCAGCGGTTACGCCCTGAACTATCACGTCGTGTTCGGCAGCGATGTCAACGCCACCGACAATGCCCAGGCGCATAACGCGACGATCCGGACGATGCGCCGAGGATTCGCCCGGGTGATGGACCATCGGACGATCATCGATGTGCTGCGCAACGGTGATCATCTCTACCGGCAGGCGAGGGACCAGCGGTCGAAGTCGCTGCCGGACTCCGGGCCCATCGGCGTCAAGTGAGTCCGACCGACCGGGTTGCACGCGGCTGCGTCGAGCGACGAAGCCGGCCGCGCGGCTACGAGACCGGGATGCGCTTCTCCGGGTCGACAAACGGCATCGCCACCACCGTCGCGCGCCGCACGCCCCACTCCGATGCCACCCGAATCTCGGAGCCCTCGGCCGCCATTTCAGACGGCAGCCAGCAGAAGCCGATGTTCTGCCGTAGGCGGGGCGAGTAGATGGCCGAGGTGACGCTGCCAAGCGCCGCGTCGCCCGGTCCGTAGGCGGGCCACTTGGTGAAGTTCAGGGCAGGGAACGGCTCGCCGTCGATCACCAGCCCAACGATCCGCCGGCGCACGCCGGCCGCCCGGATGCTGCGCAGTGCCGCCATCGAGATCGAGGCATCGTCGCCGAGTGTCCAGGCCACCAGCCGCTCGAGGCCCATCTCGAGCGGGTTGTTGTCGTAGGTCATGTCGGCGCCCCAGTTGAAGATCCCGCCCTCGATGCGCCGGATGTCGGATGGCCCGGTCGGCTTCACGTTGTAGGGACGACCAGCCGCCATGACTGCTTCCCACAGGTCCGTCCCGCGTTCCGGATCGAGCAGGTATATCTCGTAGCCGACCTCTGACGTCCAGCCGGTACGGGTGATGATCACCGGGATGCCGCGCACCTCTGCGCGCGTCCACCAGTAGTACTTCAGCTCGAGGATTTCCGGGCCGATCAGATCGCGCATCAGGTCCTTCGATTTGGGGCCCTGGATCTGCATCGGCGCGGCGTCGATCTCGCGGATGGTGACGTCGAGGTCGGGGTAGGCGGCGCGGACGCCGCGCGCGAAGAGCAGCACGTCGGACGAAGCGAGGGCGAACCAGAAGGTCGTCTCGTCCATGCGGGTCATGACCGGGTCGTTGATGATGCCGCCATCCCGGTCGCAGATCAGCACGTACTTGGCCTGCCCCACGGCGCACTTCGACAGGTCGCGCGGGGTGAGCAGCTGGGCGAAGCGGAAACCGTCGGGGCCGGAGATCTCGAGACAGCGCTCGACCGCCACGTCCCACACCGTGACGTCGTTGAGCAGCGCGTCGAACTCGGCTTCAAAGGTGTCGAAGCGGATCGGGAAGAGCATGTGGTTGTAGACCGTGTAGCCCTGCGGCCCGTAGCGCTGGGTAGCCTCGTAGTACGGACTGCGGCGCAGTCGTGCGCCGCGCTGGACCAGCGCCATGTCGAACTCGCCGGCCGGACCGTGGTGGGTCATCTCCCGTCCTCCTTGGGCGCGCCTCGTCGGCCTGGCCGCGATGTCAGCGTCGGTCAAGCATATGACAGCGTCCGAGGGCCAGTTCGCCGACTTCGGTAGATCGGCTGGCAGTGGACGCCAGGCTCATCCGTGCGGCGTTAGGAACCAGCCTCCCCACAACCCGGCTGGGTCCCATCGGCAGTGCGATGGTGAGGGTGACGCCGAGTTTGGTCACCTCCAGGCCCGATGCCGGTGGTGGATGACGTGTTTCGACAACGGGCACGCTGAAACCACGCCTGGAGCTCCGTATCAGACGCTCCTACCCTTGCGCTCCTGTCGTCCCGTCCAGAGCCCCCAGCGCATCGAGGAGGTCGCGCACGGGCTTCGACCGTTCGAGCGGATGGCGCATCGGACGATCGAGGTTCAGGCGGTATTTGTTGCGCCGGCCTTCGCGCTGCTTCGCCAAGTGACCGGATCGGGCTAGGTCAGTAAGGATCCGGTGGGCCGCGCGCTCGGTGATCCCCACTTGAGCCGCCAGGTCGCGGACGCGGAGCGTGGGGTCCATTCGCAAACAGACCAAGACGTGAGCATGGTTCGTCAGGAACGTCCACGAGCCGCTCGCCCACGCCGGAGTGTCGTCCATGGAGGCCTCCCTGCAGTCCCGAACGCGAACACGCGCTCCCAGCTTAGCGACTGCCTAGTCTATAGACTCTGTTGACATGACACAAGAGTCATGTTATCGTGAGCCTACACCGAGGGGGAGTACCCCACCAGGCGTCCGGCGACATCTCGGTCAACTTGACCCGCCGGCACCGACCCGTTCCCGTTCGCGGTCGGGGGAGACTCTCGGGTTGAACCGACGGAGCGGAGGTTCTCCCGTGATCCTTGGACAGGGCGTCGGTGGGCGGGTCGGTACGACGGCGCCGGGATCGTCATTGGTGTCCGACGGCCCCCCGTGTTACTCGCCGGTGACGCATTGCCGAGGTCGACCGTCGCCGAGCGAGAGTTCGTCCGTGCGCGCACGCGCGTCCATCTGGCCTTCGACAGCTCGCCGCAGTCTTGCCGCGGCGCGCTTCTTTGGCCACTTCTCACTGCCGGTCAGTGTCCGGATCGATATGCGTCGCGGACCTGGCGACCCTAAGCGGAAGAGCCTGGCCGCTGTCGATGAGCTCCAGGGTGACCTGATGGTGATGGGCGCGCGGGGCAGCGGCGGGTTCGGCGGCCTCCTGCTTGGGAGCGTCTCGCGCGCCGTCAGCAAGGCCGCACCCTGCTCCACGCTCGTCGTGGCTCACGGCGGCGAAACAGAGCCGAACGGCGGCCGACCATGACCGGACTGCGTGTGTTCTTCGCGACCGACGGCTCCACCGGGGCCGTCGATGCCATGCAGATGCTGATCGCGAGCTTCGAGCCGGGCGGGGTGGAGGAGATCGAGGTGCTCGCGGTCGCGCCGCAGGTCACCCGCTGGCCGGGTCCTGGGCGCGAGGATCACGGCCCGAGTCTGGTCCTCGATGCCGCCCACCGCGCCGCTGCCGAGGCGACCGTGAAGGCGGCGGTCGATCGGCTGGAGGCAGCGGGGTTCCGAGCCTGGGGAACGGTCCTCGGCGGACACCCGGCGAAGACGATCGTGCTCCATGCAGCGATCGAGCTGCCCGACCTCATCGTCGTCGGAACGCGCGGACTGGGTAAGTTGCAGCGTCAGGTCGTCGGCAGCGTGTCGGGCAAAGTGGCGCGCTATGCGCCGACTTCCGTGCTCGTCGCCTGGACGGCGGACCCCATCCGACGCATCGTCCTCGGCTACGACGGCTCACCCGACGCCGACCTCGCCCTCGAGCTCGTCGCGGGCCTCCCGTTCAGGAGCACCGTCACGGTGACCGTCTGCGCGGCGTACGAGGTCGTCGCCCCGCTGGCCTCAGGCGTCGCGCCGACGATGGTCGGCGAGGTGCACGCGGCCCACCAGGCAGACCTCCGTGAGGCCCGCGCGGCGGCGGAGGCGATCGCCACGGATGCGGCCCGGCGACTGAGCGAACGCGGTCTGTTGGCCGAGCCTCGCGCCAGCCATGGCGCTCCACGTGATCAGCTGACGGTCGCCGCCAGCGAGCAGTCCGCCGATCTCCTCGTCGTGGGCTCACGGGGCCTTTCGGCGATCCAGCGCTTCTTCTTGGGCAGCACCAGCGCTGCCCTCGTGACGCACCCGCCGACGAGCGTCCTCGTCGCACGCAACATGGGAGGCTGACGATGAACGAGACGGTCACCAAGCCCTATCGAGTCCTGCTTGCGACCGACGACTCGGATGCCGCTCGGAACGCCGAGGCATGGGTTTCCCGGTTGCACTGGTCCGGCCCCTGTGTCGTCGACGTACTGTGCGTTGCCGGCCACGGCATCACCCGCTTTGGCTGGGGGATGCAGACGTACCGCACCGCCGTTCGCCAGGCGGTCGAGCAGCTGCGCGAGAGCGAGGTGCTCGCCGCCGAGCGGATCGCCAACGAGGTCGGTGAGCGGCTCCAGGCCCGCGGTTTCACGACCCATGCGTGGGCGCGCCAGGGCGATCCGGCAGACGAGATCCTGGCCTCCATCGACGCCGATCTGCCAGACCTCATCGTGCTCGGACCGCGCGGCCGGTCAGGGCTCGCGCAGATCCTCCTCGGCAGCGTTTCGCGCCAGATCGTCGCCGAGACGACGAGGCCCGTTCTCGTTGCCCGAAGGCCCCCTGAAGGCGAAGGATCCCTGCCGACGCGCATGCTCGTCCTCGTCGACGGGTCTCTCGCGGCGGAGCCCGCGATCGCGTGGGTGCTGGCGGCCGGCTGGACCCGCGCGGCCAACGTCACGCTCCTCGGCATGTTCGGCGTCGCGCCGGGTGTTGAGACCGACGAGCCCGAGCTCGGGGCGGACGTGTCCGGGCTCCTGCAGGGCGACGTCATGGCTGCCCTCGAGCGGCTCGCCGAGCTCGTGGGTGACCACGCCGTCGAGGTGACTACCGAGATTGAACTCGGCCATCCCCTGGAGGGCACGCTGCGGGCGGCCGAGCGGCTTGCTCCCGATCTGATCGTCGCCGCTCGACCGCCACGACGGCGAGGTCAGGATCCGTTCGTCGAGAAGGTCGCCCGGTACGGGCCGACCTCGGTGCTGATCGTCCCGCATCGCTGACTCAGCACGGAACAAGGATCCGATCGGTGGGCCCTCTTGCGCTCTGGCAGCTGGTCGCGCTGTTTGCCATGGCTGGCGTCATGGTCGCCGCCGCCGGCATCGTCTTGGCCCGATCCGGCGACGAGATTGCGACCCGGACCGGTCTCGGCGGGCTGCTGGTGGGCATGTTTCTGCTCGCAGCGGCCACCTCGTTGCCCGAGGTCGCGGTGGACGTCAGCGCCGCACTCGAGGGGGCGCCGGACCTGGCCGTCGGCGATCTGTTCGGAAGCAGTATGGCGAACATGGCGATCCTGGGCGTCATCGATCTAGTCCACCGCGGCCGGGTGTGGCCCGGGGTCGGCGTCGGCCATGCTCGGCTCGCCGCGATCGCGATCGGCCTGACCGCGTTCGCCGTGCTCGCGATCCTCGCGCCCTCCGGCCTGGCGATCGGCTGGGTGGGGTCGAGACGATCCTCATCGTCGTCGCCTACATCGCCGCGGCCGCCTGGATCAGGCGCTCCCGTGGCGAGGGTCGCCGGACCGCTGGGCCGACCGGGGAGATCATTGCCCCGACCGGCTGGGCGCGTCAGGTGGAGGCGAGGCACAGCATTCGCTACGAAGTCGCGCGTTTCGGTGTCGCGGCGCTCATCATTCTTGGCGCGGCGCCAGTCCTTGCGCTGTCGGGCAAGGGGATCGCTGACGAGACCGGGTTGGGGCAGACATTCGTCGGCGCGCTGTTGCTGGCCGTAACGACATCGCTCCCGGAGCTCGTCGCGTCCCTCGCCGCGGTGCGCATCGGCGCCTACGACTTGGCTGTCGGCAACCTGTTCGGCAGCAATGCCGTCAACATGACGATCCTCCTCGCCGCCGACGTTGCTTACGGTCCGGGACCGATCCTGGCCGCGATCGCTCCGGCCCAGGTCGTCGCCGGCGTCGGCGCGATCCTGTTGATGGCGATCGCCCTGGCGGCCGTCGTCCACGGTACCCGCACGCGGGTCCGTCGGCTCGAGCCGGACGCCACCTTGCTCCTTGTGGCCTACGTGCTGCTGATCGGCGCGGTGTGGTTGTCCTCATCATGACGCTTAGGGCCGACGATGGCGCCCTTGCGGTGACCCGGCCATGGGTCCTTGAGCCCGCTGCGTTGGCGACGGCTCTGGGCACGGACCCGGGCATCGGTCTCGATTCCGAAGAGGCGGCGAGGCGGCTCGTGCGCGTCGGTCCGAACGAGCTCCTCGAGCGCGGTCGCAAGCCCACCTGGCGCCTGTTAGTCGAGCAGTTCACGAACACGATGATCATCGTGCTGATGATCGCGGCGCTCGTCACCGCGTTCATCGGCGACCTCAAGGACACCGTCGTGATCATGGCGATCGTCGTGCTCAACGGGGTCATCGGGTTCATCCAGGAGTTCCGGGCCGAGCGGGCGATGGCGGCCCTCAAGGAGATGACGAGCCCCACTGCCCGCGTCCTCCGCGACGGCCAGGTCGTCGTGATCGCGGCAAGCGAGCTCGTGCCCGGTGACCTCGTGCGGCTCGAGACGGGTGACATCGTGGCGGCCGATCTGCGGCTCATCGAGGCGATCGCGCTGCGCATCAACGAGGCGGCGCTGACAGGCGAATCGGAGCCTGCCTCCAAGACCGTGGCCGCCCTGCCGGACGTCACCGACGCGCTGCTGGCCGACCAGCGGAACATGGCCTTCAAGGGGACGGCGGTCACCTATGGTCGGGGTACGGGCATCGTCGCCGCAACCGGGATGGCGACCGCGCTGGGGCGGATCGCAGATCTTCTCCAGGAACACGCCGCTGGCCCGACGCCCCTCCAGCGCCGGCTGACGGTGCTCAGCAAGCGGCTGGCTGCAGTCGCGCTGATCGTGTGCGTCGTGGTGTTCGCGGCAGGCGTCGGGCGCGGGGAATCGGTCGAGCTCATGTTCCTCATCGCCGTGAGCCTGGCCGTGGCGGCGATCCCGGAAGGGCTCCCGGCCGTCGTGACGATCTCCCTTGCCCTGGGCGCCCACCGCATGGCCCAACGACGCGCCCTCATCCGCAAGCTGCCGGCGGTCGAGACGCTTGGTTCGGTCAATGTCATCTGCTCGGACAAGACGGGCACCCTCACCCAGAACCGGATGCTCGTGGAGCAGGTCTGGACGCCCGTGGCGGAGTATCAGGTCTCGGGTACCGGCTACGAACCGGCCGGCACGATCGCGGGCGATACCGATCCCGCCGACGACCCCTATCTGCCGCGACTCGCGCGCGTTGCCGCGGCGTGCAACGACGCCGTCCTCCGCCCGCCGTCGCAGCACGGCGACCCATGGACGCTTGCGGGCGACCCAACCGAGGGTGCCCTGCTCGCGTTCGCCGGCAAGCTCGGTTTCTTCCGGGCCGAGTTCGAAAGGGACCACCCTCGCGTGGCCGAGGTCGCGTTCGACAGCAGCCGGCGGCGGATGTCGACGCTCCACGAGGACGGCGACCAAGTGTGGGTTGCCGTGAAGGGCGCCGTCGAGGCGCTCGCGCCATTGGCCAGCCCTGAAGCAGAGGGGATCTGGGCCGTCGCCCGCGCGGTTGCCGATCGGCACGCAGCCAACGGCTACCGCGTGCTGGCAATCGGCGAGCGGACCCTCGAGGCGGTCCCGAGCGCGGTCGAATCGGCGGAGGAACGGCTCTCGCTGCTCGGCATCGTGGCTATGGCCGACCCACCGCGGCCCGAAGTCGCGGACGCGGTAGCGGCCGCCCGCGGTGCGGGGATCACGCCGGTCATGATTACCGGCGATTACGCCCTGACCGCTCTGGCCATCGCCCGCCGGCTGGACATCCTCACCGGCGATGCGAAGGTCATGACTGGGGCTGAGCTCGAAGAGCTTGACGATGCGGCGTTCGACCGTGTCGTTGACGAGGTCACGGTCTACGCACGGACCAACCCAGAGCAGAAGCTTCGGATTGTCAAGGCATTGAAGTCGCGTGGCGCGGTCGTTGCGATGACCGGCGATGGCGTCAATGACGCGCCGGCCCTCAAGCTCGCCGACATCGGGGTCGCGATGGGGATTACCGGCACCGAGGTCAGCAAGGAAGCGGCGGACATGGTCCTCGCAGACGACAACTTCGCCACGATCGTGGCTGCCGTCGAGGAAGGCCGTCGGATATACGACAACATCCGGCGCTTCGTCCGCTACCTGCTGACGACAAACTCGGCCGAGATCTGGGTGATGTTCCTCGCCCCGTTCGCAGGCCTCCCGATTCCGCTGCTGGCGATCCACATCTTGTGGATCAACCTCGTGACCGACGGCCCGCCCGCGCTTGCCCTGGGCGTCGAGCCAGTCGAGCCTGGCACGATGCGTCGCCCTCCGCGCCAGGCGTCGGAGTCGATCTTCGCGCGCGGGCTGTGGCAGCACGCACTGTGGGTCGGCTTGCTCATGGGCGGCGTCACACTTGCCATCCAGGCCTTCTCGATCAACGTCGGCTGGCACTGGCAGACGATGGTGTTCACGACCCTCGCGTTCCTCCAGCTCGGGCACGCGCTCGCCGTGCGGTCCGAGCGGGAGAGCTTCTTCCGGCTGGGTGGGCGGAGGAACAAGCCGTTGATCTTGGCGGTCGCGGCGATCGTCGGAGTCCAGCTCGCGATCATCTACCTGCCGCCGCTCCAGGCGATCTTCGAAACCGAGGCGCTGTCTGCGGTGGAGCTCGGCGTGATGCTCGCGGCCTCGACGCTGGGCTTCATCGGCGTGGAGATCGAGAAGTGGCTCGGCAGACGCCGGGCCGGGGGAGTCCGCGTTCGTTAGGGCGACAGCACGGTCCACGGCGTCGGGCCCCTCCTTGCGGACCTCGCGGACGAACGAAGCCAACTCGTCGCCTGAGTCGCCCGGAGTGACCAGCGCGATGGGCTCTGGTAAAGTCCCGTTCGCGGGCCAGAGTCCTCCTATGCAGAACGTTATTGCACTGAAAGCAGGGCTCTAGCGCGGCGCAGGTCAAGCCTCACCGCAGCTATCGACTTGATCTGAGCGTGAAACACGGGCGGCTAGCTCAGCTGGTTAGAGCACTTGCTTGACATGCAAGAGGTCACTGGTTCGAGTCCAGTGTCGCCCACCAACCCCCAATCCCTACCGGTGTCGCGCCGCCGCGCGGACTAGTTGCGGCGCTTCGTGGCGCTGACAACGTCACTGGCAGGACTGGGCCGCCCGCTCGGATCAGACAGAGTGGGCCGCGAATCCGAGCGCCATGTCGGTGCGAGCTGCTGGACGCGACGGTCAGTGCCGGCTGCGCCGAGATTGACCCCGCCGAGCCCACCAGGGAGTCGCTCATCGGACGGGCCGACGAAGGCCTCTTCCGGGCCAAGCGCGCTGGTCGGAACCGGGTGATCGCGGTGCCGCGACCGTAACTGCGCCAGCTGGCCGAGCTATCGCCAGCATTCCCGCCCGGTCGGCCAGGCGCCCATGCGGCCGACAAAGGGGCTAGAAGTAGATGAAGGTCTCCCAGCCACCGCACGGGAAGGGCTGTGCGCCGTCCACCCCGCCCAGCCCCCAGCCGCCGTGGACTATGTAGTAGAACTCGACCTCGTGCTTGGCGGTGCCCTGCGTGGTGCCATTGGGCCGATACCAGTACATCTTCACCAGCACGCGGTAGTTGAAGGACGGGCCGGCGTCAGGAGAGCTTGAGCGTGGCGGCACTCTGACCTTGATGCCCATGTGCGTAAACAGCGCATTTCGGCCGGCGGTCGCCGATTTCTTCTGGATCGGGCTCGTGTACGTCGTCCGCCACGTCCCGAATCCCTTCGCGCGCTGGACAATGAAGCGCCAGCCCACCTGCTGGGTGCCCGAAATGGCGCGCACCTTGGGTGGCCGAACATCGATGTACTTCAGCTTCCCCACGTACGAATAGGAACCCCCGGGGGAAGCGAGGTTGCCCTTGTAGCGGCACTCGGCGCCTGGCTTCGAGTGTGTGTCGCGGAGCGAGTGCTGACCGACCTGGCCCCTATCACCAAGTTCCTTGTCGGCGAGTACGGGCCCGACCGCGAGAGCGGTGAGGAGCAGCGCGCTGAGCCCTGCCGTGGCCAGCCGCCCAC
Organism: uncultured Chloroflexia bacterium; assembly: GCA_963704145.1. GTDB lineage: Bacteria > Chloroflexota > Limnocylindria > Limnocylindrales > CSP1-4 > JALYGJ01. The sequence continues at coordinate 407,449 of CAVPHB010000004.1, read as the reverse complement.
GGCCGCCCATCACCAGCGCACCCGCGCGCGGCTTTCGGCCAATCGGCGCGCCGAGGGTGTCGAAGGCCATGGCGGCGTCCCTCCCGTATGTCGGGGCCGCTGAGCCGTGCGCAGGAGACGCGCCGGCGGTCCGGGCCCTGATCGGACATGGAGTATGGACCGTCAATCAAGTGGGCCGGCCCCCCTCGGCGCCGTGGCGTGGCCCATTCACGTCTTGGGCGCCTGTGTGGCCCACTGAACGTGCAATGACCGCTGTAGCGGCGTGTTTCACACTTGACCCCACTGGTACGGTGCGCGCAATCGGGGGCCGGCCCACGGCTAGGGCCGCAGCCACGGGATGTGTGCAGTGTTGTCTGCCGCCGGCGCCGACCGTAGGCCCGAGCGCCTCGCCGGCACCGACCGCCGCGCCGACCACAGCACCGACGGCCGCACCGACCGCCGCGCCGACGACAGGGCCGACCGCCGCGTTGCACCCCGACTGCACCCTGCTCACGTCGGCAGATGTCATGCAACTCATCGATCGGGTCAACCACGGCGTATGGGGTTACCGCGACCTTGTCGGACCGGTCGAGCAGCAGGAGGGGCCGCGTCTGCTGTGCGGCTGGCACTTCGAGCAGTTCCTGCTCGCGGACGGCAGTCACGTAGGGGATCCCTTCGGCAGCAACTTCACACTTGCTCTCTCGGTCGAACCAGCGGCGTCGCCCTGCGACGAGGTCGTTCCCTCTGTGTTTGTCGGCATTGGTGATTGCGCGGGGGAATTCCTGGTCGGAGGTATCTACGTGAGAGTGGGTGACGTGAACGTGTGGTCCACATGGGCCGGGGCGAGCCTTCCGGACGACCAACAGACCCTTCGAGCCATCCAGACGGACCTGGCCAGTCGCCTTGCCGCCGCAATTGGGCGGCTCACGCCCACCCTGCCGACCGCTGCGCCGACCGCAGGGGCGACGCCGGTCGGCTTCTGCCTGGACGCAGGTGCCTACGACATCCTCGTGAACATTCACTGGGCCGATGTTTCGCCGGCCGACATGGCCGCGATCGCGAATGCCATCGAGATCGCGGCCGCGGCATCCGCACATACCGACCCCAACGACCAGCAGCGCTGGGCTGGAGGGGTTGAGGACCTGCGGGCTGGAAACCCACCGAGGCAAGCCGGCGGTCTTTCCCTGGAGGTCCAGACTGGGATCCTCGATATCAGACCTTGTAGCTGATATCAGTCGGCGAACGCGGCTGGCACTTGGGGGGTGGCAGTCGCCGGGATCGAAGAGTTCGAACCTGTGCGGGCCCTGCCGTGAGCCGCAGAGGCCCCCGGGATGTCGCCGGCTGCTGGCCGCACGCTCCACGGCACGGTCATCGCGTTTGAGGAGAGCTTCGGGTCGGGCGCGACGATCCTGAACCGCGCCGATTCCAGGGTCGACGGCAACAACGGGATCTCGGCCCAGGCGGTCGGGCAGGCGCAGGACCAGAGCGACGACTGGAAGACCGCCGTTCCCACGCCGGCAGAGAGTGACTGTCACAATCCCGACATGCCCCTCGAGCTCCATTTCCTTGGCGCGGCCACCACCGTGACCGGCTCGCAGTACCTCCTCGAAACTGAGCGCGCCAAGGTGCTGATCGATTGCGGCATGTTCCAGGGCACGCCCGATGAACGCGTTCGCAACCAGGTCCCGCTCGGCTACGACCCGACGACGATCGATGCGCTGCTGCTGACCCATGCCCACCTCGATCACTGCGGCCTGATCCCGCGCGTTGTCAAGGCCGGCTATGGCGGTCCCATCTACGCGACCCGCGGCACGATCGAGCTGGCCGCCCTGGTGTTGCTCGATTCAGGTCATCTGCACGAAGAGTTCGCCAAGCGCGAGATGCGCTGGGAGCGGCGCCACCCGGATCTGGCGGTCGAGGACGATCGCCGCGAGGTGGCCGAGTACCTGGCCGCCGTCGACCTGGCCGCGGCCGGGGAGGCGCTCAAGGGCAGCCCGGCGCTCGGCCCCGTTGGTGGCCGGCACACGGGTGAGCACGTGCCGACGACGATCGAGCCGCTCGAGCCGTTCAGGGGCCAGGCGCCGAGCTTCGACCTCGACGCGCCGCTGTACACCGAGCGCGATGCACGCAGCGCGCTGGCCAGCTTTCGGCCCGTCGCCTATGACAAGGAGACCGAGATCGCGCCCGGCGTCCATGCCCGGTTCGTCGACGCAGGCCACATCCTGGGCTCGGCGATCATCGTCCTGCGCGTCGAGGCGTCAGGCGGCCAGGCCGAGCGGACGATCGTGTTCTCGGGCGACCTGGGACGGCCCGGAGCGCCCATCCTGCGCGACTACACGGCAGTCAGCGAAGCTGACTATGTCCTGGTCGAGACGACCTACGGCGGACGCGAGCACGAACCGGAAGCTCAGGCGGTGCGCATCCTGGCCGAGACTGTCCGGCTTGTCGCCGATAGCGACGGCGTGCTGCTGGTGCCCTCATTTGCCATCGGCCGGACGCAGGAGCTCGTGTACCAGCTCGACCGGCTGATCGACGCCGGCTCGATCCCGCCGCTGCCCCTGTATCTCGACTCGCCCATGGCCTCGAAGGCGACCGATGTCTACCGCCGCCACAGCGAGTACTACGACGAGGCGGCCGGCGGGCTTCAACGATCGGGCGGCACGCCACTCGACTATCCGGAGCAGATCGTCACCAACGACTTCCTTGACTCGCAGGAGATCGCCCACGCCGCACGGCCGTACATGATCATCGCGTCCAACGGCATGCTCACCGGCGGCCGTGTCGTGGGCCATCTGCGGGTGCTGATCGGCGACCCGAGCGCGACCATCCTGTTCGTTGGCTACCAGGGCGTCGGCACCCTGGGGGCCAGCATCCAGGCCGGTGAGCCGAGCGTGCGGATCGATGGCCAGATCGTCGCGGTGCGCTGCCAGGTGCGCTCGATCTCGGGCTTCTCGGCCCACGCCGACGAGCCGCAGATCATCGCCTGGCTGCGCAACTTTGCCGCCGGCCGCCCGCCGCGCCGCGTCTTCCTGGTCCACGGCGACCCCCACGCGCAGATCGCGATCGAGCCCAAGATCCAGGCGCTCGGCCTGCCGACCACGATTTCAAGATGGCGTGAGCGCATCACGCTTGACTGAGGGCAGGACTCGGCCCGGGCCGGCCGATCGAGCCGTGCCGGATGCCGGCCAGGATCCGATATCGTCGGCACTGAGATGAGCGGCGCCCAGAGTTCGCCCGATACGGTCCTGCGTGACGGATCTGTCGTCGATATTCGGTCGGCGACGCCCGCCGACCGAGCTGCGCTGCGCGCATTCGTCGATCGCCTGAGCCCAGCGTCGCTGCTGCGGCGCTTCGGCAGCGCGGCGCGCGAACTGGACTCGATCGTGCACAACATGGCACCTGACGCCGCGACCACTCGGGTCTCTCTGGTCGCGCTTGCCGGTCCACAGCGCCGTGTCGTCGGCCAGGGCGGCTATGAGGTCCTCGGCCCCGATCGCGCGGCGCTGAGGCTGGTCATCGCCGACGACTACCAGGGCCGCGGGCTGGGCACGCTGCTGCTCGGCCGCCTGGCCCAGGTTGCCCATCAGGCAGGGATCGCCACCTTCGACGCCTGGCTCGAGCCGCACAACGCGGCCGGCCTCGAGACGGCGCGCGAGAGCGGACTGCCTGTGTCTGTGCGCAGCGAGCCGGGCCTGGTGCACGTCGAGATCTCGACCACGCTGACGCCCGCGGCGCTCGACCGCTTCGAGCGCCGCCACGAGCTCGCGGCCGCCGCGGCGGTTCATGCGCTGCTCTGGCCAGCGTCGGTCGCGGTCATCGGCGCGTCGCGCCGGCGCGGCTCGATCGGCGGCGAGCTGTTCCATAACCTCGTCGCGTCGGACTATGCCGGAGCGGTCTACCCGGTCAACTCGGCGGGCGAATCGGTCCAGGGGGTGACCGCCTTCAGCTCGATCCTCGACGTGCCCGACCCGGTCGACATTGCCATCGTCGCGGTGCCCGCCGAAGCGGTGGCCGAAGCGGCGCGGCAGTGCGCCCAGAAGGGGGTCAAGGGGCTGATCGTGGTCAGCTCTGGTTTCGCCGAGGTCGGTTCGGAGGGAGTCGAGCGGCAACAGGATCTGCTCGCCATCTGCCACGTCGCAGGCCTGCGCCTGATCGGTCCGAACTGCATGGGCGTTGTCAACATGGCACCGGGCATGAGCATGAATGCGCAGTTCGCGCCGGTCGCGCCGCTCGCCGGGCGACTCGGCGTCCTGTCGCAGAGCGGCGCGCTGGGCCTGGCCCTGATCCTCGAGGCGGACGCCATGGGCCTGGGGCTGTCGACCTTCGTGTCGGTCGGCAACCAGGCCGATCTGTCGGGCGACGATTTCCTGTCCTACTGGGAGGAGGACCCGACGACCGAGGTCATCGTGCTGTACCTCGAAACGATCGCCAATCCGCGCCGCTTCGCCCGGATCGCGCGCCGGGTCGCGCGGTCCAAGCCCATCGTCGCCGTCAAGAGTGGCCGCTCGGGTGCCGGCGCACGAGCAACGTCGTCCCACACCGGGGCATTGATCGGGGCGTCCGACGTGACGGTTGACGCTCTATTCCGCCAGGCTGGGGTCATCCGCACCGACACGCTGGCCGAGATGTTCGACGTCGCGGCGCTCCTCTCCGGCCAGCCCATCCCGGTCGGCAGGCGCGTGGCCATCCTGACCAATGCGGGCGGCCCGGGGATCCTCGCCGCCGACGCGTGCGAGGCCGCCGGGCTCGAGGTGCCCCAGCTCGACGACGAGGTTCGCCGTCAGCTTGCCGAGCAGCTCCCGGCGCTCGCGGGGGTGGGCAACCCGGTCGACATGATCGCCTCGGCGACGCCGGCCGACTACGCCCGGGCGATCGAGCTGATCGGCTCGGATATGGGCGTCGACGCCCTGATCGTGATCTCGGGGCCGCCGCTCGGAAAGGGTCCCGCGGAGCTGGCGACGGCCATTCGCCACGCCGCGGCGCGCCTGCCGCGCCCGATGACGGTCGTGGCCGTCTTCATGTCGACCGATGCGCCGCGCGCCGCGCTGTCCGGTGATGGCCTGACGATCCCGTCATACACGTACCCCGAGAATGCCGCCTACGCGCTCGGCCATGCGGTGCGCTACGGGCAGTGGCGGACCACGCCGCCAGGTACCGTCGTTGAGCACCCCGACGTCCGCCGCGACGAGGCCCTGTCCGGGCTCGCGGCGATGCGCGCCGCCGGGCCGGAGCGCTGGCTCGACCCGCACGAGGTCAGGTCGCTGCTCGACTGCTATCGGTTGCCGCTGGTGGAGCAGGCGCTGGCCCAGACGGCGCACGAAGCGGCCGCGGCCGCCGGTCTATTCGGCGGCCCGGCGGCGCTCAAGGGGATCGCTCGCGCGGTGGTCCACAAGAGCGACGCGCAGGGTGTCCGACTCAACCTGGCCACGCCGGCCGAGGTCGAAGCCGCCGCGCAGCAGATGGCGGCCGCCTACCTGGCCGCGGGTCACGAGCTGGAGGGGTTCGTCGTCCAGCGCATGGCGCCGGCCGGGGTGGAGATGCTCGTCGGGGTCGTCCACGACCGGCTGTTCGGGCCGGTCGTGGCGTGTGCCGCGGGCGGCACGCAGGCAGAGCTGCTGAGGGACGTTGCGGTCCGCATCACGCCGCTGACCGACACAGACACGGCCGAGATGGTCCGCTCCCTGGCGACCTTCCCGTTGCTCGATGGCTACCGCGGTGCGCCGCGCATGGACGTCGCAGCGCTCGAGGACGTCCTGCTGCGCGTGGGGGCGATGGTCGAGGCCCACCCCGAGATCGCCGAGATGGATCTCAACCCGGTCATCGTGCTGCCCCACGGGGCCGTGATCGTCGATGCCCGGATCCGCATCGGCGACACCGCTGACGCCTAGTCGACCTGCAGGCCCGTCCAGCTCTCGGCGATCTGGAAGCCGCGTCGCCGGATCTGGTCGACAAACGGCGTTGCGGGCATGGCCAGCTCCAGCGGATGCACGCCCGGCTGCACGGTGCCATCGGCGATGAAGCCGGCCATGATCGCCGCGTGCCAGCCGGTCAGCCGCTCCATGGCCGAGAAGCCCGTCTGTGGATCACGCCGATCGACCAGCTCGACCGACAGCTCGATCTCGCGCCCGTTGCGCCGGCCGGTGCCGACCGAGCGCATGACGCACACGTCATCGACCGTGGGGGCCTCAATCTGTGGTCCGAGGAGCGCATGGTAGACCGCCCGCGGGCTGACCCGGCACCCGTCCACCTCGATCGGCAACTGGCTGAACAGGCCGAGGTTCTTGAACGCCCGTATGGCGGCCAGGTGGCCCGGGTAGCGCAGCGTCTTGCACTCGTAGACCTCGATCCGGCCCTCGAGCGAGTAGGGCACGGTTGACGTTCCGCCCGAGGTGACGAACGCCTCAAGCGGCCCCAGGTCGTCGAATTCGATCGTCTCGAGCTCGGTCAGCGTGTCGACCGCGGTCACCTTGCCGGCGCGCAGGTACAGCGCCTGACCGTCGTACTCGTTGGTCAGCCCGTTGACGTGGAACGTCAGCCGATAGCCCCACGGCCCCGACCGGTCCCGCGGCAGCCCGCCGTCGTACAGGCGCACAGCGCTGGGCGCGGCCCCGACCGCCTCGAGGCGCTCGATGAGGTACATCCCGAACGTGTTGTTGAGCCCCGGTCCCATGCCGCAGTCGGGCACGATGGCTATCCCCGCTGTCTTGGCCTCATCGCTGAGCGCCAACTGGCCGAGGACGGTTTTGGTGTGGCCGCCGAGGTCGACCATGCCGGTCCGAGCCTCGATCGCGGCCTTAGTGCAGGTGGGGATGAACTTGAACGGCACCGCGCACACAGCGACGTCGAGCGGCGCCAGCGCCGCGACCAGCGCCCTGGGGTCACGGGCGTCGAGCTGCTCGGCAGAGGCCACCGCCCGCGCCGCCAGCCGGTTAACGCGCTCGGCCGCGGCCACGGCCACGTCCGCCTCGGCGTCAAACATCACCACGCGCTCTGCCGCCTGGTTGGCCGCCAGGTCGTAGGCCGCCGCCGTGCCCTGTCGACCGCTGCCGATCACGCCGAACGTCTTGCTCAAGTTGGGCTCCCTCATCTACTGACTTGCGCTCGCTACCGGCAACTCTGGCGCCGGCGGTGCGGGGTCGGCAAGTGACGTTGGTCACCTCTTGGCCGGCCATTGCCACCGCCCGGGTCGCGCTCCGGCTACGCTGCGCTGCGTGAGCCGGCGTCTGCGTTACCGAATGGCGCCCTATGCGGCGCTGCTGCGCGACAACCCCGCCTTCCGCCGCCTCTTCGCGGCGCAGCTGGTCAGCTTCGCTGGCGACTGGTTTGCGACGGTGGCCCTGCTGGGCCTGGCCCTCGAGCTGAGTGGCTCAGCCGCCGTCGCGTCGCTGGTGCTCGTGCTCCAGACCGGTGGGTTTGCGCTGGCCTCCCCGTTGGCGGGCATCCTGGCCGACCGCTTCGATCGCCGTCGCCTGCTCGTAGCGGCCGATGTCGCGCGCGTGCCAATCGCGCTGGCGTTCATGCTCGCGCGCGGCCCCGACAGCCTGTGGATCGCCTTCGTCGCGGTCGCCCTGTTGGCCGTCTGCGGGGCAGTCTTCGAGCCGGCTTCGTCGGCCGCGCTGCCCAACCTGGTCGAGCCCGAGCAGCTCGGCGAGGCCAATGTCCTGCTCGGATCGGCGTGGGGCGTGATGCTCGCCGTTGGGGCAGCCCTCGGCGGCCTGGTCGCCGCCACCCTTGGCCGCGACGCTGCGTTCGGGGTCAACGCGCTGACCTTCGCCGTGTCGGCGCTGCTGATCGTCGGCATCCACCGACCCTTCCAGCAGCCGCGTGAGCTTGGCGCACCCGGCTCCGGCGGACGGTCGGCCGTGGGCGCCTCGTTCGGCGAGGTGATCAGGTTCGCGCGCCACAACCGGTTCGTCTTGTCGCTGCTACTGTCCAAGACGATGTTCGGCGTCGGCACGGGCGTGGTGCTGATGCTGGCCGTGTTCGGCGACGAGGTGTTCCGCGCCGGCGACGTGGGCATCGGCATCCTCTTCGCCGCCCGCGGGCTGGGCGCACTGACTGGTCCCTTCCTGGCCCGCGCCATCGTCGGCGTGGAGGATCGCGGCCTTCTGCTCGGCATCACCGGGTCGTTGCTGACCGTCGTGATCGCCTATGCGCTCTTCCCGCTGGCGCCGACGATCTGGCTGGCCGGGTTGCTCGTGTTCATCGCCCACCTGGGTGGCGGCGCGCAATGGATGCTCTCGACCTTCGGCCTGCAGCGTGCCACGCCCGACTCGATCCGCGGCCGGGTGTTCAGCTTCGACTACGGGCTGGTGACGCTGGTCATCTCGCTCTCGACCGTCCTGGCCGGCATCCTGTCCGAGTCGCTCGCCCCGCAGGCGGCGGTGTGGACGATGGTCGCCCTGATCGCCGTGGCCGGCCTGGCCTGGACCTGGTTCAGCGCGCCGGCCCGCGCCGCGAAGCCCGAGCGCCACACCTCGCGCCGGTAGGGGCGCACGATGCGGATGGCGGTCTTGCCATCGCGGCCCAGTTGCGGGCGGCGCGACGGCGCCGATCAGCGCTCGGCTGGGAGCTCCCCGTCAAGCCGACGCTTGATCACATAGAAGGCCACAACATTGGCCAGGATCAAGGCAACGACGATCACCATCGCCGCACGCCGGGAGGTGCTTTCGTCGATCTTGCCTTGGGCGATGCCGTTCGCGATGCCGGCCCTGTCGATGGTGTCGCGGGCGTAACCGGCAATGATCGTCAGCTTCGTCGTGTGAACAGCGGCCTGAGCCTGGATGAGGCCCGTCTTCGCCTCGCTCAAAGCCACCCTGGCATCACCGACGATCATTCCCAGCCCGGCTGCTTGGTCGATTCGGTCCTCGGCCCCGGAGTAGGCCGCCTGGGCATCGGCCAACGCATTGGCGATCCCTTCGACCTGGGAGTAGATCGTTGAGGCTGGATGATGGCAGGTGTCGCAGCGGCGATCCGCCTCGTTCTCGAACTGCGTGACCCCGAGCCGGAGCTCCTTGCTTACCGGGTCGTGGCAGGTCGCACAGTCGTAGGGTGCGTTGTCGGGGTGGAGGAACAGGCGCTGGCCGGGCTGGGAGACGTCGTGTGTGCCGTGGCAGGTCCAGCACTTCGGGGCGACGCTTCCCAGCTGCGCGTGCCGGCTCTGCTCGTAGAGCGCCTGTGTCGCCGTGTGGCACTTGCCGCAGACCTCGACGACTTCCGTCGACTGTGGCGGCTTCGCGTCATGCCAGCCATGGCAGGACGCGCAGTTCGGTGCGCGGATGTCGCCGTTCACGAGAAGCGCCTGGCCGTGGACGCTCTGCTGGTAGATCTGGAACTGGTCGGTCGGGATGCCGTACGGTTCCATCTTGTCGGCGTCGGCATGGCAGCTGGCGCACAGCGCCGGCACGTTCGTTGGGTAGGCGGGAGAGCTCGGGTCGGAGATCTTCTTCGTGTCATGGACGCCGTGGCAATCGGTGCAGATCGCGACCTGGGTATCGCCCGCAGCCGCCAGGCGTTGGCCGTGGACACTCGAGAAGTACTTGGCGTATTGATCGGTTGGCAGGTTGTACGCGCGCATGCGCTCGATGTCGGAGTGGCAGGCGCCGCAGATGCCGACGGTAACGTCTCGGCCAGGCGTTCCGATGTACCCGTTGGACGCCGACATCGCCACCGTGATCAGGTCGGAGGTCGGATCGCCCCCATGACATTCGGCGCAGCCGATGCCGGCCCTTCCGTGGACACTCTGCTGCCACTCGGCGCTGATCGTCTGCTGGGCGGGATTGACCGCCACGTGGCAGGCGTAGCACGAGTTGCTCTCGCTTCCGCCCGGATGGACCAGCGGCGTGGGCAGGGGCGGCGCCGGGACGATCGACGGCAGCGGTACCGGGGTCGCCTGCCCGACTGAGAGCGTGGGCAGCGGAGCCGTGGGCGTGGCTGCGGGGCTGGGCGATGGGCTGACGTCCTCGGCCGATGTCGGTCCGGCCAGGACGATGAGCATCACCCCAACCGGGAAGGCAACCACGAGCAGTGCCCGGAGCGCTCGCTCGAGCCGCGACCTCGCCATCAGCTGAAGTACCCCCAGATAGTCAGGGCGACGGTGCCGACGACCAGTGCCGCCGCCCCGAGGACGACGACCTTGCGCCGCCGGACGAGGACCTCGGGGCTGCGGTCAAGGAACGGCCAGACCATGATCAACCCGATGACCGCCACCGGCGCCATGATCCCGATGAGCGGTGGTACGCGCTTGAGAAGCTCGTAGACCCCGAGGAAGTACCACTCGGGCTTGATGTGTTGGGGCGTTACCAGCGGATCCGCTTGCTCCTCGAGGCCGACTGGGAACAGGGAGGCGAGCACGACTATGGCTGCCAGCAGGATGTACCAGGCGATCAGCTCGTCGAGCAGGTAGTTCGGCCAAAACGGCCGGAGCGGCACATCGTCCTCTGTCTCGGCGCCTGGTTTGCGTAGCTTGGGCTGGCGGGGATGAGCGAGACCGAGCTGGTGAACGAACACGAGATGCAGCAGTAGCGCGCCACCGGTGAGCAGCGGCAGCACGAGGATGTGGATGCCGTAGAAGCGGCTCAAGGTCGCCTGGGAGACATCGGCACCGCCACGCAACAGGAGCAGGAGAGCGTCGCCAATGAATGGAACGCCGCCGGCGATCTCAGTGCCCACGACCGTCGCCCAATAAGCCCGCTGGTCCCATGGCAGCAGGTAGCCGGTGAACCCGAAGAAGATCGTCAGCCCGAACAGGCCGACCCCGGCGACCCAGATCAGCTCGCGCGGATACTTGTAGGCGGCCTGGACAAAGACGCGCAGCAGATGGAGCACGACGAACACCACCATGAGGTTCGCGCCCCAGTGATGGACGCTCCTGATCAGCCATCCGAAGTCGACGTCGCTGGTGATGAACCTGACGCTGTCGTATGCGTGGTCGGTCGTCGGTGTGTAGTACAGGGTCAGGAGGGTGCCGGTTACGACCTGGACAGCGAAGAGGACCAGGGCAATGCCGCCGAAGTAGAAGGTTTGCGCGGCCATCGGCACGCGCACGTGAAGCGACGCCTGGAGCACGGGCGTGAGGCCGGTCCGCTGCTCCAGCCAGCTCATCTCAGCTCACCACGACAAAGATCTCGTCATCCTCGACCGTCGCGGTCACCGACGGCAGTGGCGTTGGCGGCGGCCCGGAGATGACGGCGCCGGTAGTGGGGCTGAACCGCCCGTCGTGGCACGGACATACGATCGTCTGCGACGGCCCGTCCCAGGCGACGATACAGCCGAGGTGGGTGCAGATCGCAGAGAAGGCTTTGACGCCCTGATCGGTGTTGACCACGATCGTCGGCTTGCCGGCAACCGGGACGACCTTGGCCGCTCCGATGGGGATGTCGGCGGTCGTGCCCACGCCCACCTTCCCTCCGCCGACGTCACCGCCTGACTTCGGAGGTATGAGGAAGCGGATGATCGGCGTGGCAACCATTCCCATCGTCGACACGACCGAGAAGCCGAGGAGGTACCTCAGGAACCGTCGACGGCCAATGAGGTTGGTCTCGGGTCGTGTCACGACGTTGCGGCGTCTCCCACGCTCCAGTTTCCGACAGTCTCTCCTCTGCAGCCCAGCATCACAAATGCCAACCGATACAGAATGGGCATAGTCTGCCGTCGCGCTGCGCCGATATCGTTGGCGCTGGGCATCTGCGCACGGCACGTTGCTTGGCGCCGCGGGGAACTCGGCTGGCCCGTCCCATTCGACTAGGGCGTCACAGCCGCCGCGCTCTGGAAACCCGTCACGACCGCTGGCAGCAGGCGATCCATCATGTTGCTGGCGCGCTCGAGAAGAGCGGTCGCGGTGGGGCCATCGAGGTCGCGCCGGCGGCACGCCGCGCTGAGCCCGTGCAGGAATGGCGCGCGGAAGCGCACGAATACTGCCAGTGTCTCCTGGAGCGTCAGGCCGGTTTCGGCGGCAATCCGGCCACACGCGGCCGCTGCGCTGCGCGCCCGCGCGCAGTCGATCTCCCCATCGGAAAGCGGCGCGTCGAGAGCGTCGACCAACGTGGCGACGATGTGTCGGCCATGCCGGCGGAACTCGGCCCGCTCGCTCGGTGTGATCGTCGCCAGGGGTTCGGGCAGGTCCCCGGCTCGGCGGTTGGCGCGCCGGTAGCCGCTGACGATTCTCAGCGTCGTGGTCCGTTCGGCGGTCACGGAGCGCGTCTCCCACTCGACGGGAAGCAGGCTCAGCACCGCATCGCGCGAGAAGCGGCGATGCCCGCCGGGGGTGGTGAAGACGGGCACGTGGCCGGCATCACACCAACGCCTCAGCGTTGCCGCGGATACGCCTATCAGCGCGCTCGCCTCGCGAATCGAGATCCACTCGGTCTTGCTTTGGGTCGGTTCCCGGGCGAGGGCGTTCACGGCACGTCATCTACCAGCTGGAACCCCATCGGCAGCTGCGGCCGTGACCCCGTTCCCGCCGGGCCGAGCGGCATGACCGGGCCGGCATGGCACTGGGCGCAGTACGACGGCGCATGGCACGTGGCACAGGCCGCCGCGCCGCTCTTCTCGATCACCGAGCCGTGGTTGAAGACCATCTGGTCGTGCGACACCATGATGGCGGTCGTGGCGTGGCAGTTCTCGCAATAGGTTCGCGTGTGGCACGCACCGCAGGTCTGGCCGGTCGGGTCGCTCGAGGTCACGCTCAACTTGTGGTCGAAGACCCATAGCTGGCCGTTGTGCGTGTCCGGTCGCCGGCCGATGAGCACGCCCGACTCGTACTCGCCGATCTGCGGGAAGGTATGGCAGGTTGAACACCCCGACGGAATTGTCTCGGTCGTCAGCCGTCCCGCGACGACCTTGAAGTGTGCGCCATCGTGGCAGCGGAAGCAGCCCGGCGACTCCTGGTGGCCGATGTTGTTCGGGTAGGTCGTTTCGAACGCGTTCATCTCTGGCGTGGCCACGAGGCGGTATGTAGCCTGCAGGCTGGCTATGGCGGCTTCGATTTGAGCGCCCTGGTCGCGCGCCACGAGCGGGTAGTTGGTGGCGTAGAAGTAGCGCAAGCCGGCGATCGACTGGTCGGCGTCCTCGAAAGAGGCGTACGCCATCGACAACCGTCGAACGGCCTGCTCCTTGATGCGTGGAAGAGTGGTGCTGATGCGCCCGGCCGAGATCTGCCCGTCCACCGCGCGAGTGGCGCTGGGCATATCATGGCCGACCCGGTTGTGACAGTCGAGGCAATCCATGCGCCGCGAGCGCGAGCCGGCGGCGACGTTGGCGATGTCCGGGCCAACGTTGTCCGGTTGGGTCACCGAATGGGACGCGATGAACTCCTCGAACGAGCCATCATTGCGGCGGACCGAGACGTAGTCGATCTGCTGTGCCCGTGGATCGGCCGACAGGTACTCGACATCGACGTCGATGTGCCAGTGGACGCCCACTGTCCGGCCACCGCTGCCGAAGCCGTTGGGCCGGATGACAAGCGCCACTGACTGGCGCGTCGATGCTGGATCCAAACCGTACCGCTCGCGGAGCAGGAGGCGGATCGGACCACCTCCCTCGAGCAGCGGCGTCACGTTGTGGCAGCGCTTGCAGGTCAGGTCGGTCGAGGGCAGCTGCGAGTGGTCGGGCGGCGGGATCGGCTTGGCGAAGGTGCCGGTAAGCACCTGCCACAACTGGCGCGTGCCGGCGATCTTGGCCTTGACCCAGCCGTCGAGGCCAGGCTCGACGTGGCACTCGACACAGTCGATGTTGCGGTGGGCCGATATCTCCCAGCCCTTGATCTCCGGCGACATGGTGTGACACATGCCGCAGAAGGCGGGCGTATCGGTGTACGCGATCGTGGCCACCGCGGCTACGGTCATCGACGCGCCGAACCCGGCGATCAGGACGAACGCGATGAACATGCCGCGCCGGCTGCGCAACAGCCTCCGCGCCAGTCGCTGCGGCAGCCGGACCAGGCGCCGCAGCCGGCCGACCGGCGCAGCGGCCGGGGCGAGGTCCTCTTCGCGTTCTTCCGGCTGGTCGGTCGGTACGCCCGCGTCGATCATCGATCCGGCCGCTGGCTACTGGCGGACCTGATCCACGGCGGCCTGCATTGCCACCGGGTCGAGACTGCCGATCTTGATCTGGCGCAGGACGCCCTGTGCGTCGATGAAGAAGTGCGACGGGATGCCCAGGATGCGGTACTGCGACGCGAGTCGTTGGTACGGATCGGGCACGGCGAGGTAGTTGATGCCGACCCGGCTCGTGTAGTCGAGGACCACCGTGACGTCCTCGCCCATGTAGACCTGCAGAACGGCGACGTCGCCGGCGTTGGCGCCGTAGACGGCCAGGATGTCGGGATTCTCGGCCCGGCAGGGTTGGCACCAGCTGGCGCCGAAGGTCAGCCAGACCGGCTTGCCGCGCAGATCGCTGAGCCGGACCTGCGACCCATCGACGGTCGCCGCGATGAAGTCCGGCGCCGGTGCGTCGACCATCGGCGCCGCGCCCGCGGGCTGGCCGTCGATGGTCACCGGGGTGTAGTCGCCGTTGGCGCTCGCGTTGCTCGCGGCCGGGCTCGACAGGTAGGCCACGGCGAAGATCACGGCGCCGGTGATGACCAGGATGGCCAGCGTGGCCAGGGCATTGCGCGTCCGGTCCGGCTGGCCGGACAGGGAGGTGCTCATCAGTTCAGCCCGCTGTAACTGTGCAGGCCGCCGAAGAACAGGTTGCCGAAGTAGGTGAACAGGGTCGCGGCGAAGCCGAACACGAGCAGCCAGGCCGCTCGGTTGCCGCGCCAGCCGCGCACCACCCGAGCGTGCAGGTAGGCGCCGTAGATCAGCCAGGTGACGAGCGAGGCGGTTTCCTTCGGATCCCAACCCCAGTAGCGGCCCCAGGCCACGTTGGCCCACACTGCGCCGAGCACGATAACCAGGGTCAGGAACGGAAAGCCGATGATCACTGCCCGGTACGAGATCTCATCGAGCAATTCCCGGCGAGGCAGGCGACGAGAACCGGTCGCCGATGCGATCAGGTGCAGGGCCGCCGCGGCGAAGGCCACCGCGAAGCCGCCGTAGGCGACGATCGCGACCGCCACGTGCGTCGTGAGCAGCAGGTTGTTCTGGAGCGCCGGGACGAGCGGTTCGGCCGCGGACGGAATGGTTGTCGCGTAGAGCAGCAGGACCAGAGTCACCGGCAGCGCGATGAGTCCGAGCACGCGCAGGCGGTAGCGCCGCTCGAAGTACAGGTACGCGCCCAGCACGCCCCAGGCAAAGGCGACCGAGAACTCGTACATGTTGGCGAACGGGCCGTGGCCGACGGCGATCGTGCGGAAGACGAGCGCGGCGCTGAGGAAGGCCAGGCCGAGCCAGGCGATCAGGCTGCCGTACGTGGCCAGGCCGCTCGGGCCGCGTGCGACAGTGATCGTCTCGGTCCCCATGACGGACTGGCCGCCCGCTCCGCCGTCGAGCGCCAGCGCCGACTGGCGCCGCGCCAGGCGCACCGAGACGAAGGCGATCGCGTAGCACAGCAGGGCCAGGCCGACCGCGAGCAGTCCCGCAATAAAGCTGTACTCCGACATCTTGAACACTTGTCGAACCCCTTCCTTTCCTCAGGCCGTCGCGCCGAGCGCCAGGCGTACCTGCTCGACCAGCTTCTTGAACTCGGGCGCGAACGTCGTGTCGTGACGCGCCGTCGCGCCCAGGTGGACCTCCCCGCCGCCGTCGGGGCGCGTCCGGATCGCGGCCCACAGACGCCGGTTGGGGAACATGAACACCAGAAAGACACCCAGCACGAGCGTCAGGGCGCCAAGCCAGACCAGCATCTGGCCCGGGTCGCGGGCGACGATCAGGCCCGTGAACTGCTGTTCGCGCTGGAACGTGTACTGTCAGCTCGCCGATCGTCAACGGCTGGCCCTGTGACAGGATCTCGATCGCAAACGGCCGCTCCTGGCCGGTGCGGTACATCTCGAGCTGCATCTGGCCGGCGCGGATGTTGGGATCGACGCGGCCCGACGCCACGCCGACAACGTAGACGATGGTCGCGCCGTCATTGAGCGTGAATTGGCCGATCCGGCGCGTGTTGTCGTCGGACGACCAGAGCAGTGGCACCCCGTCCTGGTAGACCACGGCGCCTGCACCGTCAGTGACCTGCATCACCGCCGCCGGGCCGAAGAAGGACTGGTAAAAGCTGACCCCGTCGTACTCGAGCGGGTCGTTGACGCGGATTGTCTTGGTCGCCACCGGGGCGCCGTCGCGGTACAGGACCAGCGTGCTGGCATAGTCGCTCGGCGCGCCGCTTTGGTAGTAGGAGTCCGAGAAGCTCGTGGCTTCCACCGACATGCCGGTTCCGCCACCGACGGCCACGGTGCTGCCGACCGGAACCGCGAAGCCGTCGTCGCGGTAGCCGAACATCGAGCCGACCATCGCCCCGATGAGGATGGCCACGACGGAGAGGTGGGCGATGACGGTGCCAAACGGTGCCCAGCGGTGCTGGTCGAGGTAGAGGTGTGTCACATCCTCCTCGTCGTCGCTGTCGACGACGGCCCGATAGCGGTGGGAGCGGAAGACGCGCCGGGTCGTCTCGGCAGCCGCGGCGCGGGCTGCGGCCGTGTCGATCGTCTCGCTGTAGGGCGCCAATTCGAAGAAAGTGCCGGACATCCGCGTGCGCGGATGAACCGCAGCGCGCCAGAGTGTCGGCGCGCGCTTGATCGAGCAGGCCAGGATCGACGTCGTCAGCGCGACTGCGAGGCTGCGGAACCAGATCGACTGGAAGATCGCGAACAGGCTGAGCTTGTCGAAGATGCCCGCGAAGCCACCGTACCTGGGCTTGAGGCCCTGCAACCAGACGTCGTACGCCGTCGGGTCGGACGCCAGGCCCGGGGGCGCCTGGATGACGAGCGAGCCGATCAGCCCCAGCCCGGCGAGGCCCAGCATCAGCGCGAGCGCCAAACGCATCGAGGTGAACACCCCCCACAGCCAATCGAGCGCGCCCACCGGCGAGAACGCCGCGTCGGAGTCGAGCTCGGAGATGCCCCCTGGCTGGCCCTCGAGAGCGGCTGTTCTTGATACCTGGCTCATGCGGGCGGATCCTCTTAAAGCACGGGTGGGATGAGGCTGGACAACCGAGCGAAGGTGTTGGTGATCATCAGGAAGCCGACGACGATGAGCATCGCCCCGGTCATCCGCGAGACGGCCGTTTGATGGGCGCGCAGCCAGCCCAGCCGGTGGCTGACAGAGGTTGCGCCGAGGGCGACCAGGACGAACGGCAGGCCGAGCCCGGCCGCATAGGCGATCAGCAGCGCAGTGCCCTGGGCGACGCTCGCGCTGACCGAGGCGAGGCCGATGATGCCGCCCAGGATGGGCCCGACGCATGGCGTCCAACCCGCCGCGAAGACCACGCCGAGCATCGCTGAGCGGGAATGGCTGGGAGCGCCCGTGTGGTGCTCGCCAAAGCCCATGCCGGCCGGTTGCAGACGGCCGAGCGGGAGACGCACCTCGCGGTACAGCGCGGCGATGTTGATCACGCCGGCCACGTGGAGGCCCATGAACACGAGCACCGCGCCACCGAGATAGCGCAGCAGCCAGGCCTGGTCACGCAGCGCGTAGCCGACGAGCCCGACCGATGCCCACAGGCTGATGAAGACGAGGGAGAAGCCGAACACAAAGAAGAGCGACTCGACCAGTGCATCGCGCCGGCGCGCGCTGATGCCTGGGTCGGCGCCGACCATGTAGCCCACGTAGGCCGGCACGAGCGGCAGGCAGCACGGTGAGGCGAACGAGACGACGCCGGCGACGAAGGCGATCAGCAGGCCGATCTCGTTCATCGATCAGGGCTGCGCCGAAGTGGCCGGCGTGGCCGCCGGAGATGGAGAGGGGGGCAAGGCGGAACTGGTGGGCACCTGTGAGCCGGACGCCGCGGGTGAGCCGGACGCCGCGGGCGAGGGTGACGCGTTCCAGCCATCGAGCTGCTGAAGGTGCGTCATGGCGGTCTGCGCGATGGTCGAGTCGGGGGCGATGTCGATCACCGCCTGCCACTCGGCGATGGTCCGGTCCACGTCTCGCGGCACGGCGCTGAAGTACATGAAGCCGAGGTCGTAGTGCGCCTCAGCCACCAGGTTGACATCGTCCGGGTTGAGCTCGATCACCCGGCGCCAATGCGCCTCGGCGTCGGCGGAGTTGCCGAGGTTGTACTGCGCTGCGCCGAGCGCCAGGTGGGCGAGCACGTTGTTCGGTTCGACGGCCAGGATCCTGTTCTCCCAGTCGGCGGCCACGCCGTAGTCGTTCGCGTCGAAGTAGATGGTCGCGAGCTCCTGGAGGGCGGCGATGTCGTTCGGGTCAGACTGGATGGCCTGCATCAACTGTGCCACGCGCGCGGTATCGATCGCGGCCGGCGTGCCTAGCGGCACGGGCGTCCCGGACAGGCCGGGTACCGAAGGCAGGTCCGAGGCGTAGACGACGTAGCCGGCGACCATGATGCCGAGAGCCGCTGCGGCACCGATCAGGACCCGGCCAAGCCGTCCGATGCGCCGCCTCGAGGCTGGTGGCTGCATGGCCGGCAGCCGGGAGGCATCGTGGCGTTGCTGTCCGCCGTCTTGACCACCTTCTTGACCAGTCCAGGCGGCGGTCCGGGCGGCGACCTGTTGCCGACGCGATGGCCCCGCGAGTTGGGTCGGCGTCTGGGCCAGCGCGGCGGCGGCCTGGTGTCGGGCCAGGGCGGCTGGGTCGGACAGCACGGCGTACGCTTCATCGGCAGCGGCGATCTGAGTTCGCGCCCAGGCGCCCAGATGGGACGGTGCACTCGCGAGATAGGCGACGACGTCGTCGTGGGCGGCGTCGACTTCTGCTTCGCTGGCACCGTCCGAAAGTCCCAGGCGGACCAGCAGCTCGTGCTCCGATGAGAGCGAGCTGGAGCGCGTCATCAGCTCGGCCGCGCCGTATCGGTCCCCGGACCGACGCCGCCGAACTCGGCATCGATCGCGCCGCGGATGGTCCCCAGCGAGGCGCCCGCGTCGGCCATCTGCCGGGTGCGCAGGGTGATGTCGACACAGATCTGGCAGTACGAGCCGTGCTCTTCGAAGACGAGCGTGCCATCGCCCCGCGGCTCGAAATAGCAGTCGAGGTTGCTGCCGTGACCCATCGCCCCGCAGCCGCAGTAGCACGGGATCCACTGCAGGACCAGCGGATGCTCCATGGCGTAGCGGTAGGCTTCCTCAGTGGCCGGCGAGGCGTGGGTGTAGGCAGGTCGCGCCGCCCACGTCGCGGCCAGGGCGGAATCGACCGGGGCCATGGTCATGTGCGCCGAGGGAGTGCCGGAGTCAGGCGTCACCTGCTTCTGGGCGCAGCCCGCGCTGGCCGTGCCGGCGGCGACAAGGGCGAGGACCATTAGGCATGCCCGGAACGGTCGAAGGTGGGACTCGCCACCAGCCAGTCTGCTCATGCGTCGATGATCGATTTAAGCGATTTCCGTGACCATCCGCCGGCTGGCACGAATCCGATAGAGGGGCGCCCCCAAGATCGGGCACGACGGGCGCAGGGGTATCGATCGATCTATGCCCCCGGCCAGGCCAGCTGACCGGCAGAGGCTTCAGTACTCGACGGCGCTATGCGGTTGGCCGTGGCACTTGAGGGTGCACGTGCCCGGAGCGGAATCGCTCTTCGGCTGCCAGTCGATGGTCCCGTCGGTGGGCGCGGTGACGTTCGGCGCGAAGTTGACCAGCCGCAAACCCGGTGTCTGTCCACCGACGGCAAAAGCCGTGGAGTGGATGCGGAAGTGGCATTCGGCACAGATCGCGAAGCCCGAGCCGAAGCCCGGGGTGTCAATGTCAGTGCCTGGAAAGCCCCGGTCGCGCATCGTGTCGGGGTTACTCAGGTGCAGCCCGTGATAGCGGAAGTTGGTGTCGGCCACGGTGTTGTTCTGGCCGTCACGTACTTGGCCCGTCTGATCGACGAATGGCGCCTCACTGTGGCACACGTAGCACAGCGCGAAGTCGGCCGCCTGGTAGGGCTCGATGGGGCCGTTCAACTGGCGGTCCTGGTAGGGCGCGATCAGGATCCCCCGCTGCATGCTGGCGTGGACGGGCAAGTCGGCGTCGGCGGCCACAGTCTCGTTGTTGGCGATGGCCGCGGCGGCGATGCTCGAGTCGGCGTGGCAGCTGACACAGCGGATCGTGCTCGTCGGTGTGAAGTTCCACAGCTTGTACGGCGAGCTGCCAATGAGGCTTCCGTTCATAGCATCGCTGGAGTTGGTGCCGGCCGCTTCGATCGGGTGATACGAGCCAACCGAAGGATCAAATTCGACAGCCTTGTCGAGGGCGTAGCGCGAATACGGCTGGTCGGTGTTGGACGGCAGGGTGGCCGGGCTGGCATGGCACTTGAAGCACAGCTGGTATTCGAGGCCGATGCGCTGGTCCGAGCTATCCGATGCGCCGTAGGTCCGTCCCGACGGGGTCCATCCGGCACCAGTTTCGACGCCCGGATCCGAGTTGATATCGTGCGGGTTGTGACAGTCGGCGCAGGCATTGGCCGTGCCCAGCGCACCCTGTTCGAGGCTGGGATCGTGCTGGTAGTAGGCGCGCGAGGTGGGCACGTTGGCTGGGATGCCCGCGTAATCGGCGGCGATGTCGGGCAGGTCGGTGCCGTTGTGGCACGAGGAACACAGGGCGAACTGGGTGGCAGCAGCGTTGAGGCCGGTGCCCAGCGCGGTGTGGGCGCGGTGGCAGGAAGCGCAAGTTTCGCCGGTCAGAGTGAAGCTCGGGCTGTGCACGGAGGTGCTGGCCTGGTTAAGCCCGAAACGCGGCCTGGTGGGTGCCTCGGCAGACCCCGCCGGCGCGCCGTTGCGCTGGCCGGGCGTCAGCTCGAGCGGCGGACGGGATCCCATGCGCAGTACCGGCCGGCTCGCCGCGGCCAACGGAGTGCCGGCGTCGGTCAGCATGAAGGCGTACTCGGCCTCGTAATCGGCCGCGGCCGTGGCACTGATGCTGAACTCGATCGTGACGCTGCCCTCTGGCCGGACCGTCAGCGGCGGCATCGGATTGACGCCCATCGAGTGCGCCGCGTCCGGGGTCGACGAGCCGATCGGCTCGGTCACCAACGTGGGTCCGATCTTGGTCCCCCCGTCGGCTGCGGCAACCCACTCGTTCGCAGCGTGGAACGGCATGTCGGTCTGGATGCCCTCTGGCACGACCGCAAAGTCGTCGCCCGGGACGGGCGCGAACTCGAGCAGCGGCGTCAGCGCAACGTTGTCCGCTGTCGGGTTGAGCACCTCGAAGCGCAGCCGCAGGACCTCGAAGCGTGGCTCGTCGAGCAGCGGCGTGTCGGGATCGAGGTAGGCGGACGCCAATTCGGCATCCGGCACGCGGGCAAAGGTGTAGTGGACGACTGCCAGCGGCCCGGCGTCCGGCGGCGCTGGCGAAGGCTCGGGGCTTGGGCCCGGGGTGGGGTCTGCAGGCGGTTCCTGTGTTGGCTGTGGATCGGGAACCGGCGTTGGCTCGGGGGTCGCTGATGGCTCGGGCGCAGGCGCGGGATCGGGGGTTGGCGTTTCGGCCGCTTCAATCCAGGGTGATGGCGTCGCGCCATCGAGCGCGGCGACCGTGCCGGGCCACATCAAGGCGGATTGCCAGACGAGCGAAGCTCCGGCCAGGAGCGCCGCGGCGACGGCTGTCCTCTGCGCTGCTTGCCGTGATCGGTGGGTGGCCGGTGGGAGCCGTGTCATCTGGCGAGGCTCTAATGGTGGTTCTTGCGGCGGCCCGCGGTTGGCCGCGGGCCGCCGAAGCTCATGTCCGGGTTACCGGACGCTATGGACCGGGAGTTGGGCCGGAGGGTTGGTAGCCCGCCCCGGTTGCCCAGGTCCCGGCGTCCACGGTCCCCGTCGGATCGTGGCACATCTGGCACGTGCCGCGGTTGTTCACCTTGAGCAGCGCGCTGTCCATTTCCGGGGTGCCGTCGGGCCAATCGACGTCGGCGGCCGGCCCGCTCATGGTCACGTTGGTGCCGTGGTTCACGTGGCACTGCTCGCAACCGAGGCGGGCGGTGCCGTGCTTGAACATGAACGTGGCGTCAATCGGCGTCTGCGCCACCAGCGAAGGCGCACTCGAACCGGAGGGGTTCGTGAGAGCGCCAGTGGCGTCGACGAGATAGCCGTTGTACCGCGTGTGGCAGGTGATGCACCATGCGGTCATCAGGCCGGTCTTGTTCCAGGCCGTTGTGGTGGTGTTGATCGAAACGGTCACGCCGTTCGCGTGCACTTCCCCCGCCGTTCCGGCGACGCTTACCCCACGGCTGACCGAGAGGTTGTTGCCGGACACTGCGGTGACCTGCATGATCTCGCTTTCTACCGTGACGAAGTACGGAACGGTGGTCGGGAAGACAGCCGCGCTGGTGACTGTCAGCGTGGTCCCGGTGGCCGTAATTCCGGAGCCCATATTGATCGTGGTTGAGCCGGTGCCCATTGCGTCGGCGTTGGTGACCGACAGACCGTTCCAGCCGGTGAGCATCGGGTCGGCCTGCAGGTAGAAGTTGGTGAAGTTGGAGTAGCCCGCCGGGTCGTAGCGGTAGCGCCAGTAGTCACCCGCGTATTGGCCACCGACGACATCGATGGCCTGGTATGAGACCACGCCTCCCGAGCTGGCGGGCTTGATGGTGTAGTTCTTGGTCGAGGTGGTCACGCCGACGTCGAAGATCTCGACGTGGTTGGCCGGGGCCGTCCAGTCGGTCACGCCGTCGACGCCGTCGGTCCAGTCCTCGCCGGGCTCGGCGTTGAGGATGCGGTACTGGCCGTTGCCGTGCGGGTTGTGGCAGCTGGTGCATGTGAGCTCGACGCCCGAGGCACCGGGGTTGCCCTGACCCTGTGGCCCGTTGCCCCATGCCGTCCCCTCGCCCATATGAGTCGAGGTGACCGCCAGCGGGGTGTTCTGGGCATTGACGTGGCCGACGCTGCCGATGCTGATGCCGCTGGCCGGTGTGATGGTGGTCCCACCGGGGAGCAGTCCGCTGATGTTGGCAACCGAGGGCAGACCAATCGTCAGCAGCCGGAACTCGTTGTGCGGAGTGAAAGTGATGACCCTGCCCGCGGTGCTGCCACTGCCCGCGACGCTGACCGTCATCGTGTTCGTGGTCGTACTCGACATGTACGGGACGCTGTTGGTGATGCCCGTGTATGTGGTCGACGTTCCAAAGAGGGTGTTGGCAGCCGGCTGGAGGCTGTTCGTGAGCGTCGTCCGATTGGCTGACACGCTCAGGTCGCCCGGGATCGTGACGCTCAGCGTCCCGCCGGCGAACGAGCCGAAGGCCGGCCAGACAAGGTCGAACGAGCCAGCGGTGGGCACGGCCGAGAACGTGGCGGTGATGCCACCGCGCGAGTTGTACGAGATACGCGAAGGCCCGGTGCTTGTATCCCGGTCGATCAGGGCGAACTCGAAGCCACCGCCGCGCAGTGCGCCGAGCACGCTGCTCGTGTGCTGACCGGCGGCTGGATCGCTCCCCGACGGGACGTACTGGATGCCGTCCACGACGTTGACGGTGGCACCGGTGCCGTCATGGCACGACAGGCACAGCCCGGGCAGCGTTGTCTTGAGCAGTTCCGCTGCCTGGCCTCTGTGGGCGCGGTGGCAACCGGCGCAATCGCCGGCGAGCCCCGCCCCCCCGGTGCCACTGTTGGTAAGAATAACGTGCGGGCCACCGTCGGCCAATGCCGGCATGGCCATGTAGAGCAGCCAGAGGGCGCCTCCTGCAAGCAGGAGGGCCAATCGTCTCATGGTCCTCACCTCCTTGAATCGTGCTGCTTGAAACCTGCTCGCCCGACGAACGGGCATCACATCCAACGTTTGTGCCACCTCCCTGCGCCCCCCTTTCAGTAGCTCCATATCTGTACGCGGTCGTTGTTCCAGTCGGCCACGTAGACCCGGCCGCGTCCGTCGACCGTGATGCCGTTGGGGAATTCGAAGGCGCCATCGTTGCGGCCCTCGAGCCCAAAGCTCGTCAGGTGAACCGGCGCGGTGTCACCGGCCTGGACGGCGCGATACATCTGGACGGCGTGGCCGGTGGCGTCGACGACGTAGATCCGGCCCTTGCCATCGATGGCCACGCCGCGCGGCATGCCCAGGTTATCCACGCGCGGGCCCCGCGCGACCACGCCAATCAGCGCGCCGGCCGCATCGAAGGCCATCAGCCGGCCGTTGTTGCTGTCGGCGACGTAGACGTTTCCAGCGGCGTCGACAGCGATGCCGTTCGGGTGGTTGAGACCGGCGGTCGTGCCGAAGTCGCGCACCAGCGCTCCGTCGGGCCCGAACATGTGGACCCGCTGTGACTGGCCGCCCGCGTCGGTCACGAACATGTTGCCCTGGGCATCGAAGGCGATCCCGAGTGGCTGCCAGGCGCCCAGCGACGGACCTGGCTCGAACACGCCGAGATAAGTGCCGTCGCTCGAATAGCGGAAGACGGCGCCGTTCGTCCGATCCGTGGCGTCTATCTCGCCATTGACCGGGTTGATCGCGACGTAGAGCTGAGTGGCCATGGCTGTGACTGACGGCGGCGGCGCAAGCGTGCCCAGCCGGTTGCCGGAGGCATCGAGCATCACTGTCGCCCGGTCGTCGCCACCCTGGGTGACGAAGATCCGTGAGCCGTCGGCGACGACCGCGACGTCGAGCGGCTTGTCGAGGTCGTACAGGGATCGCTGATACGCCGGCGGGTTGGCCAGATCGATGATCGGCAGGATTTCGGTGATGGGCTGGCGGAACAGCAGGTACCAGATCACAAAGAGGATCAGGGCAACGGCGGCGATGAGCAGCAGCAGCAGCAATATGATGCGCCGCCGCCGCCGCCGGTCCGGAGGCGCATCCGTGGTATCGGCAGGCAGTACCGGGGTGTCGCCTGGGGCAGGTTCCGCCATGGCGGCGGCCCCGGACTGGGCGATAACGGTCACGTCAACTCCCTTCCGGCGTGGCCAGAGGGCCGAGCTGCGACAGGCCGATCAGCGCCGAGGTGTTCCCGGGATCGATCTCCAGGACCTGGCGATAGGTGGCCGCCGCCTCTGCCCGTGCACCCTCTTGCTCGGCCACGGCAGCCAGGCCGAGCAGGGCGTCGATCTTCATCGGACCGCCGGTGATCGTTTGCAGGGTCTGGCGTGCCTCGTCGACGCTGCCCTGGCACAGGGCCACCATCGCGGTCGCATAGCTGGTGCCATCTGCGTCGCCGAGCGCCGAGTACCCGGTCACGAGGCCCTCGTACGGCTCGCACCAGCCTCTGGGCACGTATTGGACCGCGCGGCGCAGGGCGGCGACGCCCTTGCTCGGGTTGCCCGTCTGTATCAGCGCCGAGCCATAGGTGTAGAGCGCGTCGGCGTCGCCGCCGTTGATCTTCAGGGCGGCTTCCTCCGCCGCGACGGCCTCGGCCGCGCGACCGCGAGCCAACTCGGCGACGCCCAGCTCGTAGTAGGCGTGCTCGAGCTGGGGATCGGTGGCGCTGAACTCGCCCTGGCTGACGTCGACAAGGGCCTGGAAATCGGCCACGGCCGCGTCGTAGTCTTCCAGGTCCATGTGGGCAAGGCCGCGGCCCAGGAGCCCGGCACGGTTGCCGGGTTCGGCCTCAAGGATGAGGGTGAACTGGGCGATGCCGTCCTCGAGGCGGCCGGCGCTGACATATGCGGCGGCGAGGTGGTTGCGCACCGCGAGGTCATTCGGGCTGTCGCGCACGGCCTGCTCAGCCCCTGCAACCTGCCGATCCCCGAGCGTTGGACCGGCGGCCGGGTGACGATCCAGCCAGTAGAAGGCGGCGAATGCGACGAGGCCGATCACCAGGGCAACGGCCAAGACGCGTATCGCGCGGTCGATCGCGCGGTCGCTCAGCCGGTGCGCGATGAACGAGATCACCGGCACCGTCCCCCGAAACGCGCGGAGTGGATCATCTCTGTGTTGGTGTTGTTCATGTTTGTGTCAGAGGCGAACGCAATCGGGGCCCGATCTCCGTACCGCTGGAAGGGATAGACACAGAACGGAGATCGGCGTCCCTTACTGCAGAGTGCTCCTGCGGGCCGCCGATTCCCATCCGGCGCTGGGTAGAAATCCGGCACACCGGAGACCCGGCTCAGGGATCTGCCTTGGCCGCCCCGGCCAGTCCACGGACAAGGGCGACGATCTCGTCGGGATCGGCCAGCGGCTGACCAAGGCGCAGGCCGTCAGTCGCGTCGACGCGCACGAACACGACCGGCATCGAGCCACTGGGTTCGAATGGGCGTGTCGTCTCGGTCTCCTCGACGATCACCAGGTCGGGATGCTTCTTGAGCGCGGCGGCGCGCGCCACGGCGTCGTGCGAGTCGACCGCGATGGCGCCCACGCCGACCTGGGCGCTGAGCAGGCTCGCCAAGCCCTCACCAAGGAGTGGGTGGGCATAGAGGACTACGACCTGGGCCTTGGCCGAGCGAGCCACGCATAATCCCGCGAGCCCGGTCGCGAGCGTCGACCGGTGGCGCCCCTTCCTGGATCACTGTGACGTCGGGCGGTCTGGCAGTCCATCCCCGGACCGACACATCTTCGCGCCGCCGCAGGTATGCCCCTCGGTACGGGGCGCACCCGCGCGAATGGCGCGCGCCGCGCGTCGTGCCGCTAGCTCCGCTCGGGCCGATGAGCGATGCCCTGGCGGACGATGTACGTCGCGGCCTGGATGCGGTTCTCCAGCTGGAGCTTCTCGAGCGCACTGTGGACGTGGTTCTTGACCGTGCCCTCGGTGATCGACAGGACCGCGCCGATCTCCTTGTTGGACAGCCCGTCGGCCACGTACTGGAGCGTCTGAAGCTCGCGCCGGGTCAGGATGGCGGCGACCGGCGAGGCGAGCGGGAACTGGGCCAAAATCGCGTCGTCCATTGCCGGCGCGGCGGTCGGTGCGGCCGCCGGAGTGGCTGGGCTGGGCTGGTGGACCGGCGTAACGCGCGATCGGTCGGCGCCAGCGCGGTGTTGGCGGCGGAACTCGGCCAGCAGTCGGCCGGCCATGATCGGCGAGATAGGCGACTCGCCGCGCATGACCGAGCGCAGCATCTCGTACAGCTGCTCTGGCTGGAGGTCCTTGAGCAGGTAGCCGTGCGCCCCGTAGCGGACGGCGTCGAACAGGTAGTCCTCGTCCTCGGACACGGTCAACATGACGACCTTGACGTTCGGCAGCTCGTCGCGCAGCAGACGGACCGCCTCGACGCCGTTCATGACTGGCATCTCGATGTCCATCACCACCAGGTCGGGCTGTAGCGCCCGCGCTCGGTCGAGCGCCTCCTGGCCGTTGGTCGCCTCGCCGATGACCGTGAAGTCAGGCTGTTCGGAGATCAGCGTGGCGATCGCACGGCGGAAGAGCGGCTGATCGTCAACCAGCAGGACGCGCGTTGCTTGGCCGATCGTGCCGCCCTCAGACAGCTGCGCCACTCGCCGCCCCATCAACCGCCGCAGTGCCAGCCGGTGCGAGTGGCACCCGGGCGATGACGCGCGTGCCCTTCTTGGGCTTCGAGTCGATCGTGAGCGTGCCGCCGACAAGCTCCATTCGCTCGCGCATCGCCGCCAGTCCGAAGCCGCCGTCGTGGCCGAGGGCCGCGTTGGCAAGATCGAAGCCATTGCCGTCATCTTCGACGGTGAACTCGACCGAGCCATCCACGTTCGTGGCGCGTACCACGGCGCGGCGGGCATGGGCGTGCTTGCGCACGTTGGTGAGAGCCTCCTGGATGACGCGGATGACGTGGATCTCGGCCTGCGGACTCAGGCTCGGGGGCTGCTCGAAGTCGGTCTCGAAGGTCGTGTCGATGCCGGCCTGGTGTTCGTAGCGCTGCAGGTAGGAGTCCAGGTTCTCGAACAGGCTCCGTCCGGCGCGGCTTGATTCGCGCAGACCGAGGATCGCCTCGCGCACGTCACGGTAGGCGTCCTCGGCGACCCCGGCCAGCTCGGCCAGCCTGGCCGCGACGATTGCCGGATCGACCTGGGTCGCCTTGCCGCGCAGCGCGCGAAGCTCGATGTGGATGAAGCCGAGCACCTGGGCGAGGCTGTCGTGCATCTCGCGCGCGATGCGCTCGCGCTCGGCCAGGACGGCCATCTGATGCTCACGCTCGCGCATCCGGGCGCTGGTGATAGCGATCCCACCGAGCTCGCCGAGGCTCTGCAGGAAGCGCGCCTCGCGCTCGCTGAACGGCGCGCCCTGCTGGCGGGCGACCCACAGCTCACCGAGCGCCAGCTCAGGCGTGACGAGCGAGACGCGCAGCAGCGTCCGGTCGTCGGCAGCGCCCGACGTGGTCGTCAGTGCGTCCTTGGCGGCCACGCCGGCTGACCCGTTCGCGGGCGTCCGGGGCGGCGCGGAGATGCACGCGCTCCCGTCAGCGCGGCGCTTGACCAGGGCATCGACGGTGCCGTCGAGCAGCGCCGTGCTTGCCGCGGTGAGGGACAGCTCGGCCGCGTCGGCGTCGAGCAGGTTCTGGCCGTGACTGACGAGCGCCTCGAGCGTCTCGGCCAGCGGCTTGTGGTTGGAGATGCGCAGCAGCACGTCGTACAGACCCTGGCCCTCCAGGTTGCGCCGCTGAAGGTCGCTGATTAGCTGCCCGATCTCGAATCGACGAGGCAAGCTGGTGGCCGATGTTGTTGAGCGTCGCCGACGTGAGCAGGTCAGGCTCGAGCGCGTCGGCCGCCAGGTGCAGGCGCATCCGCCCGACGACCGTCGTGCCGAACGCCAGCGGGATGTCGACCAGGTGGGGCATGTCCGAGCCCACGGCGATGCCGGACACGTGCCCGGTGCGCACGAACCGGCGCTCGAGGCCGCGGTGGCGGCCCTGGTCGCGGGCGAAGACGACGCACCGACGCCTCCGTCGCGCCGGTGCGGTCGACGACCACCTCGAGCGCGGCGTCGATGATCTGCTCGACTGCCAGCTCGCCCTGCACAGCCGTGGTCACCGCGTTGATCGCGGTCAGCTCGCGGTTCTGGCGGATGACCTGCGACTCGGCCGGCTCGATCAAGCGGAACATCAGCACCGCGAACGCGACGATGCCGACCGCTGCGATGGCGGCGATGGCGACGTGCTCCGCGTGCTGGAGCGGAGTGGTGTCGATGACCGTGTAACGGAACGCCTCGAGCGCGATCAGCGCGACTGTGGGCAGGCCGACCCCAACCCACCTGAGGCGGCGCATGTCTCGCGACCTGTGGCGATCCGGCGTGCCCGGTTGTTGCCCGGCCATCTGTCCTTTCGTCCCTCCGCAGCCGGGGCGCAGCCGCCGGGCGGTACCGCAGACGGCACCGCCGGCGATCCCTTCCCGGATCGATTGCCATGATCGTCGGTGTGCGGCACCAGCGTGCCCGAGAGCCGCACGGCCCGCTTTGGCGGGCCGTTGGACACCGACGCGTTCGGTTGGACAGGCGCGCTTAGGTCCGAACGGACCGCCACAAGGGGCCAGAGTGCGGTGGTCGCTCTTCGTGTCCGCCTACTAGCGTCGGAGCCGGGAAGGGCCGGACCCTGCTGGGCAGGCAGGGCACGAACTGGGGACGATGGACCACATCCTCGTGCACGTCCGCACTGTCCGGACCGTGCTCATCGTCAGTCTGGCCTGCGTCGCCATCGCGACCGTGTTGGGCGTCGGCGTGTTCGCCACCTCGACCCTCTACGACCAGTTCGGCGGACCACAACAAGCGGTCAACCAGCGCAGCTGGGCAGCGCGCCCGCCGAGCTACCTGGCGAGCGATTGCCGCGGCTGCCACGAGGATCAGGCCGGTCAGGCCAGGGGCAGCGCACATGACCGCCTGATCTGCGAGTCGTGCCACGTCCCGAGCGTCGATCACCCGGGGCCGATCGAAGGAGTCGTGGCCGCCCTGCCGGCCGCGACGAGCGACTCATGCGTGGCCTGTCACGAGAGCGTTCCGGGCCGTCCGGCCGATCTGGGCCAAATCGCGCTGGACCGGCATTACGAGGGCGCCCTGTGCATCAGCTGCCACGAAGCGCACTCGTCGGACGGGGTGAAGCCGCGCGAGGTGGTCCATCCGCTCGTCCATCTGCCCACGTGCATCACCTGCCATGCGCCGGAGGGCATGAAACGGTATCCGGCAGATCACCGCGCAGCTGATGACCCGGTGTGTCTGGCCTGCCATCGACTGGGGGCAGACGGGTCGTGAGCACGGACATCGTCACCGAGCCCAAGGCCGAGGAGGCGGTCGCAGCAGCCGGCGCCGCGGATTCGTTGCCGCCCATCTCGCGCCGACAGCTGCTCAAGATCGGCGCGGCCGCGGCACCATGCCTCGTCGGCGCCGGCGCGATCTACGAGTGGTTGACCGGCGTGACCGCCCAACCCGACGCACCGATCGATCCGATCCTCGCCGCATACGACCCCGCCGCCCACCGCTGGGGCTTCGTTGTCGACACAACTACGTGCATCGGCTGCGGGCAGTGCGTCGTGGCCTGCAAGGAGGAGAACGGCGTGCCGTTCGAGGCCGAGCACACCCGGACGTGGGTAGAGCGGCACGCGCTCACGTGGGACGGCACGGTCCATGTTGACTCGCCCGACGCAGGCGCGACCGGTTTTGTCTCCGCTCCGCTGGCCTTGGCGCCCGCGGATGTCCGCGCGACACGGTTCGTGCCGCGGCTGTGCATGCAGTGCGAGAGCTCACCGTGCACGGTCGTGTGCCCCGTCTCGGCCACGTATCGCATGCCGGACGGCGTCGTCCTCGTCGACGAGATGCGCTGCATCGGCTGCGGCTACTGCCTGGTCGCCTGCCCCTACGGCGCGCGCTACATGGTGCCGGCCGGCGAGCGGCACACCAACCGGTGTGGCCGGCGTGGCCGACAAATGCACCTTCTGCTATCACCGCATCACGCGCGGCAACAACCCGGCATGTGTCGACGTGTGCCCGGTCGGAGCGCGCATCTTCGGCGACCTGGACGATCCGGGCAGCGCGGTCAGCGTCATCCTGCACGACCAGCCTTCGCGCGTGATGCGCGAGGAGCTCGGGACGCGGCCGCGAGTCCACTACCTCGGCCTGGAAGACGAGGCAGTGTGATGGTCGTTCGGGTCGCCGGTCGCGCGGTACCGCTCAGCCCGCGCTGGGCATGGGGTGCGCTGCGCCGCGAGTTTGAGCGGACACCGATGGCGCTGCGCATCTGGTTCGCCGTGCTCTTCGCGTTGATGCTGGTCGGTGCGGCAGGGGCGGTCCGTGCGCTGTGGCCGGGTGACAAGGGTCTAGCCACGACGCCTACCTTCGAGTGGGGCCTGCTGATCGTCGGCTACGTGTTCTTCGCCGTGACCACGAGCGGGCTGTGCCTGGCCTCGTCGCTGGGCACGGTCTTCGGCATCGACCGCTTCCGACCGCTCGAGAAGCGGCACGCGGTACTCGCCCTGCTCTGCCTGATCACCGCGTTCGGGTTGATCGCGATCGACCTGCATTACCCGATCCGGATGGTCTTCGGCGCCGTCTTCAACCCGTCGCCCATGTCACCGATGTGGTGGATGGGCGTCTTCTACGGCGGCTACCTGGTGTTCCTGCTGGTCGAGGTGTGGAGCATCTTCTGGCGCCATCCGCGCATCCACCAGTGGGCGTGCTTGGTGGCCTCGATGACGGCGATCGTCGCACCCGCGACGCTCGGCGCGGTCTTCGCCGTGCTTGACTCGCGCTCGTTCTGGGCGGGCATCTTCACGCCGCTCCAGATGATTGCCAATGCGTTCGTCTCCGGCACAGCCCTGCTGGCGATCGTCTTCTTCGTCGTGGGCCGTCTGCGGCTGGCCGGCTGGGAGCGCGGCACTGCCCTGGCCATGCCCGCCATCCGGCTGCTGCTGACGGTCGGGCTGGTGGTCGTCGGCGCCCTCGTCGCGCGCCAGCTGTTTGCCGGCGTGACCTCGGCCGACGCGGGCATGCGCAGCGCGACGGAAGCTCTCTTGAGTGGACCCCTGGCGGCCGAATTCGTCGGCCTCCGGCTCCTGGGCGGGCTGGCTGTGCCGCTGGTCCTCGTCGCGCTGCCTTGGACGCGTAACCCGACCGGGCTGCTGGTCGCGGGCGGTCTGTCGATAGTCGGCGTCTTCGCCGACCGGCTGACGTTCATCCACGCGGGCCAGATCGCGCCGGTCAGCACCGTCGCGGGCGTCGTCTCGACGCCCTATGCGCTGTATTCGCCATCGCCGGTCGAGATCAGCATCATGGTCGGGGCGGTGGCCCTGGTGGCGTTCGTGTACACCCTGGCCGAGCGGTACCTCGACCTGAACGAGTCAGAGGTGCACGTGTTCGTCTGGCTACCGCGCGGCTTGATCGGCCGCCTGCGCGCCCGGCTTGCCCCGCAGCCTCAGCCCGAGCCTATCTTTGCTGAGGGCGAGGCCGACGCATCGGCGTTGCGCGCGGATCTCAGTGTCGCCGCGCAGGCTCTGCCAGCCGCCCAGCATGAACCTGAGGTCATCGACGCGCCGGCGCCGGAGCCGGAGGCCGCAACCGAGCCGGAACCGGCGCCCGAACTTGAACCCGCAATCGTCGCCGAACTCGAGCCGGAACGTGCGCCCGAACCCGAACCTGCGCCCGAACCTGCGCCCGAACCCGAACCTGCGCCCGAACCCGCGCCGGAGCCGGAACCAGCGCCAGAACCCGAGGTCAGCGCCGAGCTCGAGCCTGCGCCTGAAGCTGCGCCCTGGCTCGAGCCCGCGCCCGAGCCAGAACCGGAGGCTGAACCGCCGGTCGAGCCCGAGGCGGCCCCTGACCCGACCGAGGCGGATGCCGAGCCGTGATCGGTCGCTTGCGTCGCCGTTACGGGTACGCGCTCGCGGTCATGAGCCTGCTTGCGTGCATCGTCGCCGCGGGCGCATTCATCATCGTCGTCGCCCTGCCCGAGATGGCCAGAACCTCGGCCGCGCCGCCGGCGTCCCCGGCGTCCCCGGCGTCCCCATCTCCGTCCCCGATAGCGCCGTTCATGGCCTGGCTCTCACTACCGGCCGACGCCGATTGCGCGGCCTGTCACCTGACTGACAAGGGCGCCATCGGCCTGCGTGCCGTGCCGGCCATGGCCCATCCACTCACCGGCTGGACGAACTGCACGGCCTGCCACGCCAGCGACCGGCTGGTCGAGACCGCTCCGGGACACACCGGCCTGCACTCCACGGACTGCCTGCGCTGCCATCAACCGCAGCAGCTCCCGGCGCCGCTGTCGCGGCCGCACCGCGAACTGCAGAACCAGGCCTGCCTGGACTGCCACGGCCAGACGGAGCCGCTGCCCTCGGATATGGCGCATCGGCCCGAGATGGTGTGCTGGCTATGCCACCGCGTGCCGCAGGACCAGCCGCCCATGCCGGTTCACCAGGTGAGCGCCGGCCAGTCCGACTGCCTGCGCTGCCACGTTGCCGGCGTGGACGGCGCCCTCCCCGCAGACCACGCGACACGAGACGCGTCCGAGTGCCTCCTGTGTCACGCGCCACCGCCCAGCGGCGCAACACAGTCGAGAACCGTCAGGTACCCACTAGCGATCGAGCGCTTCGCGCTGCCGTTCGCGCGCACCGACTAGTTGAGGGCGCTGACGCTCAGGACGCGGAAGTCGCGTCGAAGCGTGATCCGATCGTCATACCCGCCGAGCACCACCAGTTGGTCGGGGCGCAGGCGACCACCAGCGCAATCGCAATAACCAGCAGGGAGGTGAGGCGCCACGCTGACACGCGCCGGATCGTATACTCGCCCGGCATACAGCAAAGCGTCGATCGGGACACGCGCGATCGGATCGAGACCTCAGAGAGCCCGGGTCGGTGGGCTGCAAGCCCGGGCGGTCGATCGGCCGATGGCGAACCACCCGTGAGCAACCGGTGAACCGGTTCGGGCGCCGCCCGTTAGCGCGGCATCGAGTGCGCCGGCACGCCAGTGGCCGTCCGGCGAAAGCGGGTGGAACCGCGGGAGGTTATGGCCTCTCGTCCTGTTGATGGACGAGGGGCGTTTTGATTCTCCGGAGGTGGGTCATGGTCGAACGGCATGTCGAAGAGCAGGACGAGCACGAGGAGCTGGCATTCGAGGCGCCCAAGCGCGAGTCAGCCGAGGAAATGCTGGACGCGCACGCGGGCGACGTGCTCGACCCGATGCGCCACTCGGCGGCGCACGTGATGGCCGAGGCGGTGATGGACCTCTTTCCGGGCACCCGGCTGGGCATCGGCCCGGCGATCGAGAATGGTTTCTACTACGACTTCGAGGTGTCTCGGCCGCTGACGACGGACGACCTGGCGGCGATCCAGGAGCGCATGGCCGCTTCAATCGCGGCCGACCACCACTTCGTGCGCAAGGTGCTGCCGCCCGACGCGGGCCGGGCGTTCTTCGAGCAGCGCGGCCAGCCATACAAGGTCGAGATTCTCGACGACCTGCGCCGTGCGGCCGTCGAGGCCGGGACGCCCGAACCGGAGGTGTCGACCTACGAGCACGGCCCGTTCATCGACCTGTGCCGCGGCCCGCACGTCGAGTCGACCGGCCGGATCGGCCCGTTCAAGCTGCTTGCCGTGTCGGGCGCCTACTGGCGCGGCGACCAGGCGCGGCCGGCGCTGCAGCGCGTCTACGGCACGGTCTGGTCGACCCAGGAAGAGCTCGACCAGTACCTGTGGCGGCGCGAGGAGGCCAAGAAGCGCGACCACCGCCGCCTGGGTGTGCAGCTCGACCTGTTCAGCTTCCACGACGTCAGCCCTGGCGTCGCCTTCTGGCACCCCAAGGGCTGGACGCTGTACCAGACGCTGCGCGAGGCGCTGCGCGAGATGCAGGCGCGGCGCGGTTACCAGGAGATCTATACGCCGCCGCTGGTGCACCAGAAGCTGTGGCAGCAGTCCGGCCACTGGGACCTGTACCGCGACCACATGTTCATCATCGAGGCTGAGGATCAGACGTACAGCCTCAAGCCCATGAACTGCCCCGAATCAACCTTCGTCTACCGCTCGCGTGTGCGCTCTTACCGCGAGCTACCGTTGCGCCTGTCGGAGTACGGCGTGCTCCACCGCAACGAGCTTTCGGGGACCCTCTCGGGGCTGACGCGGGTGCGCCACTTCGTGCAGGACGATGCCCACATCTACGTCACGCCGGCCCAGATACAGGACGAGATCCTGGCCCTCATGAGCGAGGTGCGCGAGTCGTACTCGTGGTTCGGGCTGGAGCCGCTGCTGACCTTCGGCACGCGGCCGGACAAGGCCCTCGGCGACGAGCAGACATGGCGCGAGACAGAGGCACAGATGCTTGATGCGCTCAAGGCATCGGGTGTGAACTACCGCGTCAAGCCCGGCGACGGCGCGTTCTACGCGCCCAAGATCGACATCCAGGTCCAGGACGCGCTTGGACGCGAGTGGCAGACGGCGACGATCCAGGTCGACCGCCTGATGCTGCCCGAGCGTTTCGGGCTCGACGTACGTCGACGAGCACGGCGAGCGCGCAGCGGCCGGTGGCGATCCACCGGGCGATCTTTGGCTCGCTCGAGCGCTTCATCGGGCTTATCACGGAGCACTTCGCGGGCGCCTTCCCGTTCTGGTGCTCGCCCGTTCAGGCGGTCGTCATCCCCATCGCCGACCGCCACGTCGAGGCGGCCGGCCAGCTCGCCGGTCGAGCTCCGGGGCGCGGCCTGCGGGTCGACGTCGACGACAGCGGCGAACCGCATGCAGAACAAGATCCGCCTGGCGCAGGAGCAGAAGGTGCCCTACATGCTCGTGCTCGGTGACCGTGAGGTCGAGGCGCGCACGGCCGCACCGCGCACGCGGGCCGGCGAGCAGCAACCGCCGCTCGGCTGGGCCGAACTGGCCGATCGGCTGGTGGGGGAGGCGGCCGACAAGCGACCGGGCTGAGGCACTCGACAAGCGTGTCTGGTCACTTGACAGGCGGTGTAACGTCGGCCAACACTCTTGGGGAACGAACCGTGATGCGATCCGTCGGCGCAATTGTCGTGGCGCTGTTCGTGGCGGCCTGCACGACAATCGGACCCGTCGCGAGTCCGACCGCTCCCACAGCACCGCCGACCCCTCCGCCGAGCGCGGCAGCGACCACTCAACCGCCGTCGGTCACGCCGTCGCCACCGCCCAGCGCCTCACCGACAAGCCAACCTACTTCCACACCGACGGCCGCTGCGACCGCGCCGCCATCGGCTACGCCGCCCGATGCAACCAGCCCGCCGGCCGGCTCAGCCTATGAGCAGCTGCTCGCTCACATCCCGCCTGCCTACCGCGCCGACTGCCACGAGGTCACCTCGTTCGATGCCGGCTTCGTCATGGGCATCCAGTGCATCAACATCCCGTCGATCGACGGCTACGTGACCTACTACCAGTTCGACGGCGTGGCGAACCTGAACGCGTCCTACCAGTCGAACGTCGACTTCTTCGGGACCGAGGCGGACGGCACATCCTGCGAGATCGAGGCATCTGAAGGGGGCTACACCATCGGCGGCACGCCCGCCGGTCGCGTGATGTGTGCCGACTACGACGAGGGCCTGATCGCCTACTGGACACATGAGGGGTTCGCGATCGAGTCGAGCATCGTGCTCTTCGAGGGCAGCTACGCGGATCTGTATGAGATCTGGCAGATCGCGGGCCCCGACCCAGCCGGCCCAGTGTCATCGCCGAGCCCGACCTCAACGGCCGGGGCGGTCAGCTGGAGCACAAGCGCGGTTGCGCATCGCGGCGCGGCTGGTCAGCGCTTCGACTATCACTGCCCCCCGGGCGGCTCTCCGGGCAGTATCTGGGGCACGGACGTGTACACCGATGACTCATCGGTCTGCACTGCAGCCGTCCACACCGGACTGATCAGCCTGAGCAGCGGCGGCGACGTGACGATCGAGATTTCGGCCGGGCCAGTCCGCGTATCCCGGAAGCGAGCGCAACGGCATCACCAGTCGCGACTGGGGCACGTGGGACTCGAGCTTCATCTTCGTCACTCCCTGATCCTGGCGCGCCGGAGATCGTCGCCGGCCGGATCCGCGCAAAGCGTCTTCTGCGGCCGAACTAGACGCTGACCCTGGGCTGACGCTCGCCGTTTGGCTGGCCGATGGACTGGCACGTTCAGGCCCTTCGGCACTCTCCGCCTGTGAGCCGTCGGCCGACGATCGTGGGGTCATTGGAGTGCGGACCCCAGCCCCCGACCGCCCGGCTGGGAACAGGCCGCGTCGATCGGGCGGTCCACTTGGAGGTCGAAATGACCGTTGTGACTGACCACGACTCGGTGCCCACCCCGTGGGTCGCCGCGGACACCACCGCCAACCCCGCGCCGCTCGGGCTGCTCGCCTTTGGCCTGACAACGGTGCTGCTCAACTTCCACAACGCCGGTTTCTACGCGATCGACGCGATGATCATCGCCATGGGCATCTTCTATGGCGGCCTGGCCCAGGTCTTTGCCGGGGTCATGGAATGGCGCAAGGGCAACACCTTCGGCGAGACGGCCTTCACCTCGTACGGCTTCTTCTGGCTCAGCCTGGCGGCGATCCTGATCCTGCCCAAGCTCAACCTGGCCGACGCCCCGAGCGCCGCGGCAATGGCGACCTACCTGTTCATGTGGGGCGTCTTCACCGCGGTCATGTTCGTCGGCACGCTCAAGCACAGCCGCGCCCTGCAGGCCGTCTTCGCCTCTCTTGCGCTGCTGTTCTTCCTGCTCGCTCTGGGTGACTTCACCGGCAACCAAACGATCACCGTGCTGGCCGGCTTCGAGGGTATCGTGTGCGGCTCGCTGGCCATCTACACCGGCCTGGCGCAGGTGCTCAACGAGGTCTACGGGCGGCGCCTTCTGCCCCTGGGCTGAGGGTTCGGCGGGGCCGGTCGTCGTTGCCCCGCTTCGGGACTGCGTGCTATAGTCCCGCGGGCCGCGGAGCGCGCGGCGAAGTATCGCTATGCGCGCCGGGGAGTGCCATTGAGGGACATCGAATGAGGGATCAGGCCTGAGCAAAGAGCTGCGAATCAACGAGATGATCCGCGTCCCGCAGGTGCGGGTCGTGGACGAAGAGGGTAACCAGATGGGCGTGCTGTCCACTCCGGACGCTCTCCAGCTCGCGCAGGATCGAGGCTACGATCTCGTCGAGGTTGCGCCGATGGCCGCCCCGCCGGTCTGCCGACTGCTCGACTACGGCCAGTTCAAGTACGAACAGGCACGGCGCGAGAAGGAAGCGCGCCGGCACCAGCGCTCGGTGGAATTCAAGGAGATAAGGCTCAAGGTCAAGATCGGCAGGGGTGATTTCGACACCAAGGTCCGCCGCTCAATCGAGTTTCTCGAGGATGGCGACCGGGTCAAGGTGACCGTCCAGTTCCGCGGACGCGAGATCAGCCACGCCTACCTGGGCCGCGATCTGCTCATCCGCTTCGCGGAACAGGTCGGCGAGCATGGTGCCGTGGAGCGGCAGCCGCTGCTCGAGGGCAAGCAGATGTCGCTGGTGATCACCTCGACCCACAAGCCAAAGAGCCAACGCAAGGACGAGGAACAGAACGGCGCGCCGGTGGAAGCCGGCAGTGACGCTCCGGGAGAAGCCTCGACCCAAGAACAAGCCACACCCGCGCCACCCGCGCCACCCGTGGCCGCCTCGACCGCAGGCAAAGCGGCAGGAGCATAGAGACACACGATGCCCAAGATGAAGAGCCACAAGGGAGCGCAGAAGCGTTTCGGTGCCACCGGCAGCGGCAAGATCGTGCGCGTCAAGGCGTGGAGTGGCCACCACCTCGACATCAAGTCGTCGCGCCGTACCCGTCGCTACGCCGGCAAGGCCGTCGTTGACAAGACCAACACGGAGCAGGTCAGGCGCCTGCTGCCGTACCTCTAGAGCAGGCTCGAGATGGCTCGCGTCAAGCGTGGCGTAACCGCCCACAGGCGCCACAAGCGGCTGCTCCAGGACGCCGAGGGTCGGCGTGGTACGCGCTCAAAGCTGATCAAGCCGGCGCGCGAAGCGCTGCTTCACGCGATGGCGTACGCGTACGTAGGCCGCAAGCAGCGCAAGCGCCAGATGCGCGCGCTGTGGATCGTCCGCCTGAACGCCGCCGCCCGTCAGCACGGACTGACCTACGGCAAGCTGATCAGCGGACTCAAGCAGGCCGGCGTGGCCCTCGATCGCAAGATCCTGGCCGACATCGCCGTGCGCGATGCGACGACGTTTGCCAGCATCGCCGAGGTCGCGCGGTCCGGGTAGCGGCGCCCAACTCGCCGTGGACCTGGCGTCCTTCTCTGAGCAGCTGACCGGGCTGCGCGAGCGCGCCCTGCGCGGCCGTGGCCGAGGCTGACTGACCCGAGTGCCCTGGACGAGGTCGGTAGGGGCCTACCTCGGGCGCAAGGGCGAGCTGCGCACGCTGCTCGGCTCGCATCGGCCAGCTGCCCGGCGAAGACCGCCCCAAGGTCGGCGCGCTGGCCAACCCCATCCGCGAAGAGCTCGAGGCGAGCATCCAGGCGCGCCGCGTTCGGCTCGAACGAGCTCGCCCTCGAGGTGCGCCTGGCGCGCGAACAGATTGACGTCACGCTGCCCGGCCGAGCGCTGCCGCGCGGCTCGCTCCATCCCTTGATCGAGACCGAGCGCGAGATCATGCGCATCTTCGGCCAGTTCGGCTTCGTGCCCTACGACTCGCCCGAGGTGGAGACCGACGAGCTGAACTTCGAGGCGCTCAACATCCCCGGCGATCACCCGGCGCGCGACCTGTGGGACACGCTCTACGTGGCCGGCACCGATCGTCGCTTCGTACTGCGCACCCACACCTCGCCCGGCCAGATCCGTGTCATGCGCTCGACGCCTCCGCCGATACGGGCGCTGCTGCCCGGGCGCTGCTATCGCTACGAGGCGGTCGATGCCAGTCACGGCTTCGAGTTCTTCCAGGTCGAGGGTCTGCTGGTCGACGAGGGCACGTCGATGGCCCACCTGCGCGGGCTGCTCGACGAGTTCGCCCACGCCATGTTCGGTCGCGACACCGGCACCAGGTTCCGGCCCGGCTACTACCCCTTCACCGAGCCGTCGGTCGCCTTCGACATCAGCTGCACGATCTGCGGCGGCACCGGCTGCGCGGCGTGCAAGCGCAGCGGCTGGTTGACCATCCTGGGCGCGGGGATGGTCCACCCGGTCGTGCTGCGCAACGGCGGGCTCGATCCGGAGCGCTACCAGGGCTTCGCCTTCGGCATGGGCGTCGACCGGATCGCGATGCTGCGCCACGGCATCGCCGACATCCGCGCCTTCTTCGACAACGACCTGCGCTTCCTGGAGCGCTTCTAGCCATGCGCGTGCCCGTCTCCTGGCTGCGCGACTACGTCGACTTCGATATGCCGGTTGAACGGCTGGCCGAGCGGCTGACGCTGCTGGGCATGGAGGTCCAGTCGATCGAGCAGCATCGGCAGCGACTGGAGCTCGGTCGTCGTCGGCCAGTTGATCGAGGTGGTCCCGCATCCACGGGCCGATCGGTTGCTGCTGGCCAGGGTGCGCGTTGGCGAATCGGACACGCCGCTGTCGATCGTCTGTGGTGCGGCCAACATCGCGGTCGGACAGCGCGTGCCGGTCGCGTTGCCCGGCGCGGTGCTGCCCGGCGGGCGGCGCATCGGCGTGACCAGCATCCAGGGCACGGAGAGCCAGGGCATGCTCTGCTCGGGCGCCGAGCTGGGCCTGACGACCGACGCGGAGGGCATCCTGATCCTGTCCGGCGACACCGCGGGCGGCGGCCTCGACGGGCTGACCCTGGGCCGGCCGCTGAGCGAGCTCGCCGGCAACACGGTGCTCGACATCGACGTCAAGCCCAACCGCGGCGACGCGCTGTCGCTCATCGGCCTGGCCCGCGAGGTGGCGGCCATCACCGGCGGCGCCGTGCGCTGGCCTGAGATCAGCGTGCCCGAGACGGGCGACTCCACGGACGACCACGTCTGGGTCGAGATTGCCGACCGGCGCCTGTGCCCGCGTTTCGTGGGCCGCTACGTCGACGGGCTGAAACTCGGACCGTCGCCGCTGCCCATCCAGCTTCGTCTCGCCGCCGCCGGCATGCGCCCGATCTCGAACGTCGTCGACGCCAGCAACTACGTGATGCTCGAGCTGGGCAAGCCGATCCACGTCTTCGATGCCGCGGCCGTGGCGGGCGGCGTGATCGTGGTCCGGCCGGCGCACGATGGTGAGCTGCTCGAGACACTCGACCACGTCGAGCGCAGGTTGACACCCGAGACGCTGGTCATCGCCGACTCGGGCGGGCCGATCGGCATCGCCGGCGTGATGGGCGGAGCGCACAGCGAGGTGGCCCCGGGCACCGTGGCGGCGATCATCGAGTCGGCCGTCTTCGACCCGGTGTCGGTCCGCCGCACCGCCCAGCGCTACGGCCTGCGCAGCGAGGCAAGCGCGCGCTTCGAGAAGGGCCAGGAATTGCGCCTGGCGCGCGTCGGCGCCGACCGGACGGCGCAGCTGCTGGCCGAATGGGCCAGCGCGCGCGTGGCGGTAGGTGTGGTCGACACGAACCCCGTTGACGAGCAGCCGCGGCGGGTCGTCTTCCGACCGGCGCGGGTGAGCCGGCTGTTGGGCGAGCAGATCGAGGCCGACGAGATGAGCGCCGCCCTGGCCCGCGTCGGCATCGCCACCGAGCCCGTCGGCGTCGCGGATTGGCTGACGCTGATCGAGGGCGAGCCGCTGTCGATCAGCGCCGACACGGGCCGGGCCCTGGCCGCGGTGGTGCCGCCGCACCGGCGTGACATCGTCGTCGAGGCCGACGTGGCCGAGGAGATCTGCCGGCTGCGCGGCTACGAGAACCTGGCCCCGCGGCTGCCCGACACGGCGATGCCCGGCTACCGGCGCGACCCGAGCCGGCCGGCGGACGCGCTGCGCGAGATGCTCTGTGGCCGTGGCCTGGCCGAGGTCGTCACCAACGGCCTGATCGACCCGCTCGAGCACGTCCGCCTCGGCTACGCCCCGTCCGATGAGGCCACGATCGTGGTCGCCAACCCGGTCACGGTTGAGCACTCCGAGCTGCGTCGATCGCTCCTGCCCGGCCTGGTTGGGGTTCTCGCCCGCAACGAGCGCCAGCGCCGTGCGGACGTGGCGATCTTCGAGCTGGGCGCCATCCACGAGCGGCGCGGCGGCGAGCCCGCGCAATCGGATCAGCTCGCCATCCTGCTCTCTGGCAACTGGCGCACGCCGTCGTGGGCTGAGCCCGCCCGTGAGGCAGCGGTCGAAGACGTCAAGGGCCTGGTCGAGGCGCTCACCGCCCGTCTCAACCTCGCCCGGCCGGGCTACCGGCCCACGCTCGCGCTGGCCGGCGTCGAGCACCCCGGCCGAACCGCCACGATCGAGGTCGTGGTTGACGGGCGGGCGGTTGAGCTTGGCCGCATTGCCGAGCTTGACCCGCGCTATCTCGAGGCGTACGAGATCCGCGCCGAGCGCGCCGTCGTTGCGCTGCTTGACGTCGCGGCGCTGTTCGGTCTGGCCGGCGGCACTCCCCAGGTGCGCCGGATCGATCATCTGCCGGCGCTCGAACGCGACCTGGCCGTCGTCGTCGGGCGCGATACGGCCGCTGCCGACGTGGAGTCCGTCATCCGGCGCCATGGCGGGCCGTTCCTGGAGAGCCTGGCGCTCTTCGATCGCTACTCCGGCCCGCCGCTCGAGGCCGACCAGGTCAGCCTGGCCTACCGGCTGCGCTACCAGCCGGCCGAGGAGCCGCTCAGCGAGAGCGCGCTCGAGGAGTCGATCGAGGCCATCACCAACGCCCTGGCGCGCGAGGTCGGCGGCCGGGTCCGCAGTGGCTGACGTCGCCCGCGGTCCGCGCCTGGCGGCAGATGTCCGCGCCGCTGGCGCGTAGCTTCTTCGCGCGCCCGACCGAGACGGTTGCGCGCGACCTGCTGGGCACCTGGCTGTTGCGCGCGGGCGACGAGGGCCTCAGCGGCGGACGGGTGGTCGAGACCGAGGCTTACGGCGGGCCCGAGGACCTGGCCAGCCATGCTCGCGCCGGGCGCACGAAGCGCACCAGCCCGATGTTCGGGCCGGTGGGCCA
The DNA here is from genome assembly GCA_963704145.1 of uncultured Chloroflexia bacterium. Classification (GTDB taxonomy): domain Bacteria; phylum Chloroflexota; class Limnocylindria; order Limnocylindrales; family CSP1-4; genus JALYGJ01. Next base: position 364,626 of record CAVPHB010000004.1, on the reverse strand, counting down.
CGCCTACGTCTACCTCACCTACGGCATGCACGACTGCATGAACGTGGTCGCCTATGCCGGACGCGAGGCAGGCGCCGTGCTCATCCGGGCAATCAAGCCGCTGGTCGGCATCGATGAGATACGCCGCCGGCGCGCCCGGCCCAATGATCCCGACGTGCGCCTGTGCGCGGGCCCGGCGCGTTTGTGCCAGGCGCTGCTGATCGATCGCTCGTTCAGCGGCCACGACCTGACCGTTGGCGACCGGCTCTGGCTGGCCGCGCCGCACGACGGGGAGGGGGACCCGGCCGCTGATCCGTTGATCGAGAGCGGCCCGCGCATCGGTGTCGGCTATGCGCTGGATGGTTGGTCGGACCGTCGCTGGCGCTTCTGGCTGGCGCGCAACGCGGCCGTGTCGCGCGTCCGCTAGGTTGCTACCGCAATGACCGACGCGCGCAGCCAGGAACTGCTCGAGTTCCCGCTCATCCGCGCGCGACTTGCCGCGCACACGGCGTTCGCCCCGTCGCGTCGCCTGGCCGAGGCGCTGGCGCCGTCGTCTGAGCGCGCTCGTCGTCAAGCGGCTGCTCGACGAGACAGACGAGGCGCGCGACATGCTCGGCCGGCGGCCGGACGTGGGCGTTGGCGGCGCGCACGATATCGGCCCGCTTCGTGCTCCGTGCCCGGCGCGGCGGCCGCCTATCGGGCAGCGAACTGCTGGCAATCATCGAAACGCTCGTCGCTGCCGGGCGCCTGGCAGGAGTGCTGCGCGACGAGCGGCCGGCACTGCTGCACGAGCTGGGCCGCTCGATCAAGCCGCTGCCCGTCTGCGCGCGCGCCTCGAGCAGAGCATCGACCCGGCCGGCGAGCTGCTCGACGGCGCCTCGCCCGCGCTGGGCGGGCTGCGCCGTGCGGTGCGCCTGGCGTATGAGCGGCTGCGCAGCGAAGCTCGAGACCATCGTCCACGGCGCGGAGATCGGGACCGCGCTCCAGGAGCCCATCGTCACCGCTGCGCAACGGCCGCTACGTCGTCCCTGTGCGCGCCGACGCGCGCGGCCGGGTCAAGGGCATCGTCCACGATCAGTCGGGCAGCGGCCAGACGCTGTTCATCGAGCCGCTCGTGGTGGTCGAGCTGGGCAACGCCTGGCGCGAGGCGCAGCTCGCGGTCGAGGCGGAAGAGGAACGCATCCTCGACGAGCTGTCCGAGCAGGTCATGCGCCCAGGCGGATGCGCTCGACGAGACGCTTGGCCGCCCTGGCCACGCTTCGACTTCTGGTGCTGGCCCGGGCGCGGCTGGCCGGCGACATGGACGCCGTCCGCCCGGAAACGATCGACGACGACGACGGTCGAGCTGCTGTCAGCGCGCCACCCGGGGCTGACCGGCCGCGTCGTGCCGATCGACATCCGCCTCGGCACGCGACTTCCGCGCGCTCGTCGTCACCGGCCCGAACACCGGCGGCAAGACCGTCGCCCTGCGCACGCTCGGGCCTGCTCGCGCTGATGCACCAGGCCGGCCTGCACATTCCCGCGCGCCGGGCAGCCGGCTGCCGGTCTTCAGCGACGTCTTCGCCGACATCGGCGACGAGCAGTCCGATCGCGCAGTCGCTGTCGACCTTCTCCGGCCACATGCGCTCGATCGTGCGCATCGTCGAGGCGGCCGGGCACGGCTGCGCTGGTGCTGCTCGACGAACTCGGCGCGGGCACCGATCCGACCGAAGGCTCGGCTCTCGCCCAGGCTCTGCTCGACCACTTCATCGCCTGCTGGCGCGCTCGTCGCCGCGACCACCCACTACGCCGAGCTGAAGGCCTACGCCCACAACGCGGCGCTGGCCGAGAACGCCTCGGTCGAGTTCGACGTCGAGACCCTCAGCCCCACCTACCGGCTGCGCATCGGCCTGCCCGGCACGCAGCCAGGCGTTCGCCATCGCCGAGCGGCTGGGGCTGCCCGCGGCGCTGGTCGACGATGCCCGTTCGCGCCTCGGTCGCGCGCAGGCAGGAGTTCGAGCAGACGCTGGTCTCGATCAAGGAGACGCAGCTGACCGCCGAGGAGGCGCTGTCCCGCGCGACCGAAGCCGAGCAGCGCGCCCGTAGCGCGCGGCACGAGGCGGAGGAGGAACGCGCGCGAGCGCGGCGCGAGCGCGGAACGGCGCTCGAGGACGCTCGCGCGGAGGCGCAGCGCGCGCTGGCCGAGGTGCAGGCCGAGATCCGTGCCGCGCGCGAGCTGCTGGCACGCGCGGCGATGACCGATGCGCGGCTGGAGACGGCCGCCGCGCGACTCGACGAGCGTGTCGAGTCCCTGTTCGGCGCCGAGCCGGCCGAGACCGCCGATTCTCAGCTCGCTCCGGCGCAGATCGAAGTGGGCGCCACGGCGCGTTCACGCGACGGATGGGAGGGAATCGTGGCCGAAATCGATGCACGCGGCGGCCAGGCGACGCTGGTCGCCGGATCGTTGCGCATCAGCGTGCCGTTGGCCGACCTTGAGCCAGTGATCACGAAGGCCGCGCAGTCGCCCGAGTCCAAGATCTCAGCGCCACGGCCGCGCGCCGTACCGAGCAGCCTCGACCTGCGCGGCGCGCGAGTCGAGGAGGCGCTCGCGGCACTGGATGGGCTATCTCGACAATGCTTCGGTCGCCGGCGCGCCGCGCGTGACGGTCATCCACGGCCACGGCTCAGGTGCGTCTGCGTGACGCGCTTCGCGCGCGCGTTGGCCGGCCACCCGCTGATCAAGTCATGGCGCGCCGGCGAGCGCGGCGAAGGCGGCGACGGAGCCACGATCGTCGAGTTCTAGGGCTCGCCCTCAACGGTTTGCCGCCCCACGGTGCTATGGCCCGGAATCCGACCATCGGTGGCCGATCCCCTTGGATCAGGCGGTCATCTATGCCGTCCGGCGGCACGGGAAGTCGTATTAACCGCCACGCGGCACATCGAGCAGGCGGAAGTGGCGTTGGACGCGGAGAACGGTGCATAGCGCCGCGCCACGGCAGAAAGGCTGAGGTCGAAGGTGGCGACGCTGGACCGACGTCAGGGCGTTGGTGCCGGCGTGGGCGCCGGGGAAATGGTCGGCGTCGGCGCCGCACTTGGCGTGGGGACGGCGGTCGGCGTCGGCGCGAAGGTCGGCTCAACGGTCGGTGTGGGCGTCGGCTCGAGCGTCGGCTCGACCGTCGGTTCGAGTGTGGGTGAGGGCGCGAGGCTGGGCGAGATCTCGGGCGAGAAGCTCGGCGAAGGCGAGAGCGACGGTGATGGCGATGGCAGCGCGGCGCATGACTCCGTCGGCGGGAAGGGCGCGCCCCAACTCTTGCCGTAGGGCGTGTAGCGCGAAGTGAAGATGTAGGAGGTCTTCGTCTGGTCCTCCGGATCCGGCCCGCCCGCCGTCCCCGGTCCCTGTCTGGCGCGCGCAATCCAGTCGAGATTCGCCTGCTGCCAGTCGGGATGGCCGGCCTCGACGCCCTCGAGTGCCAGGAAGCCCCGCGTCTCGGGCATGCCGGCGCAGCCGTCGATCCACAGGTACGTGTTGCCGTCCGGGTCGGTCAACAACCTGCAGCCCGACCTTGGTCGTGTCCTCTCCGGGCACCGTGCCGTCGATGAAGACCTCGGTGACGCGCTCGTTGGTGAACTGCGTCGGGCGCATGCCGCTCCATGCATCGACCTCGGCCTCGGTGATACCCGCCGGCCGCTGCGAAGTCGCGTATCGGCCAGGCGGCGGTGACCTCCTCGAGGAAGCCACTCCACAGCGGCGCGGCAACGTCGGTCGAGAGGACCGGGTTCTCCGCTGTCAGGACCGGCGAACCGTCGCTGTTGCCGTTCCACGCCCCCACGACCAGCGCGTACTCGCCCGCGTCGCGGCCGGCCTGATCGGGCGGGGCGAGATAGCCGAAGGCGACCAGATCGTTGGCGTCGTTGTTGGTGCCCGTCTTGAGCGCTGCCGGGCGGCGCGTGCCGTCGGCCGCGTTGACCGCGAAATCGCCCCAGATCGGGTTGTCGCGTGGGTTGGTGTTGCTGGCCAGGATGTCGGTCATCACGAAGGCCGCCTGCGGGCTGACGACCGCCTCTCCGGGCGGCGGGACGTGCGGGTCGACCAGGTCGCTGCCGACCGAGTCGGTGATACGCAGGACGTGGGTGTAGCCGATGTGGCTGCCGCCGTTGGCCAGCGTCGCGTACGACACGGCCACGTCGCGCGGGTGGGTCACCTCGGTGCCCAGCGTGAGCGACAGGCCGGCGCGCGGCCGCTCGTTCTGGAAGGTCATGCCGAAGCGCCGCGCGGTGTCGAACACGTGGTCGACACCGTTGACCACGAGCGCCTTGACCGCGGGGATGTTGAGCGACCACTGGATGGCGCTGCGCATGCGCACCGGCCCGCGCTCGAGCAGGTCGTAGTCCTTGGGCGTATAGCCGCTCGAGTTGGCGAAGGTCGTGGTCACGTCCATGAACATCGAGGCGGCGGTCAGCGTGCCGTCGTTGATGCCGGTCACGTAGTTGAACGGCTTGAACGCCGATCCCGGCTGGCGCCAGCCGTCGCCGAGCACGTCGAACTGGGGCTGGAACTGCGGGCTGGCTGCCTCGTCGCGATAGAAACCGGCGCTGCCGACATAGGCCAGGATCTCGCCGGTCTGGTAGTCGAGCGCAATCAGCGCGCCGTTGTTGACCTCCAGGTTGCCCAGCTTCTTCATCCAGTTCTGGTAGGGCACACCAAGCTCGGCCGCATATGCCTCCGGGTCGGCCGTCGTGCGGCAAGCACGACGGCGGCGGTGACCCATTTCTCGGCTGCCTGCTGCATGTTCCAGTCGAGCGAGCTGATGACCCGCAGGCCGCCGCGCTCCAGCGCCGGGCAGGTCTCGGCCTCCGAGCACAGTCGCGAAGCCAGCTCGTCGCGCAGCGCCCAGACGAAGTGCGGCGCGATCCATTGCAGCTGCTGGCGTTCCTGCGGCGCGAGGATGATCAGCTCGCCCTTGGCCGGCTCGAACTGGCGCGCTGGTGAACGTGTCCGTGGTCAGCACGCGCCGCGTCGGGTCGGTCGCCAGCAGGTTGAGGATGTAGTTGCGGCGCTCGACGACCGGCAGACCGGCGTCGAGCGGCACGTACAGCGTGCCGTCATCAGCGGCGATGGCATTGCGCACCAGGTCGTACGTCGATGGCGACTGGGGCAGGGCCGCGAGCAGCGCCACCTGGCCCAGGCGCAGCTCGGCCAGGCTGTCGACGCCGAAGTAGGAGCGCGCGGCGGCCAGCACCCCGTAGCTGCCGTTGCCGTAGTAGTTCTGGTTGAGGTAGGCCTCGATGATGCGCTGCTTGCCTGCCTCGCCGGGATAGGTCTCAGTCACGCGCACCGACTGGATGATCTCCTTGATCTTGCGCTCGATCACCCGTTCCGGATCGCGCACCAGCTCGGGATCGAGCAGCCGCTGACGAACCAGCTGCTGGGTGATCGTCGAGGCGCCGCGTTCGCTTGCCCCGGATGGTGTCGAACATGGCCGACATGATCCCTAGCGGGTCGACCCCGGTGTTGGTCCAGAAGGAGCGGTCCTCGATGGCCGTCGTGGCGTCGATCAGGATCGGCGGTATCTGCTCGTAGGTCACCGGCTGGCGCCGCTCGCCAGCGTTGAAGCGGGCCAGCTCGACGCTGCCGCTGCGGTCGTAGACGATCGACTCGGAGATGAACTCGAGGTTCTCCAGCTGGCGCGGGTCGGACAGGCCCTGGCTGTACACGGCGAAAACGCCGACGGCGACGACCAGCCCGAACAGGGCGACGAGCGCCATCGAGGCGAAGACAAACATGGGGACTGCGACTGCCAGTCGGCGCCCGACTCCGCCGCCGCGCCTGGCCTGCGTGCCCTTGGTGCGCCGCGCCGGGCGTCCATCGCGGCTGGTGTGCATCTGTCGCCAGACTCTAGCATAGGCCACATGACTGACCGCCCTACGCCGCCCGCCGTGCGGCCTGCCTTCCTGGCCGAACTGGACTGGCGCGGGCTGCTCCAGGACGAGTCGGAAGGTCTCGCTACCCGCCTCGCGCGCGGCCCTATCAGCGGCTACGTCGGCTTCGATCCAACGCAGTCATCGCTCCAGGTGGGCAACCTGATGCCGATCGCCATGCTCGTCGCGCTGCAGCGGACGGGCGCCGGATCACCCGTCGCGGTGGTCGGTGGCGGGACAGGCATGGTCGGCGACCCATCGGGCAAGAGCGCCGAGCGCAACCTGCTCGACGACGAGACGCTCGACGCCAATCGCGCCGGCATCCGCGTTCAGCTCGGGCGCTTCCTGGACTTCGACGGGTCGCACGGCGCGCGGCTGTTCGACAACCGCGAGTGGCTGTCGAAGATTGGGCTGATCGACTGGCTGCGCGATGTCGGCAAGCACTTCCCGATCAGCTACATGATGGCCAAGGACTCGGTCCAAGCCCGCCTCGAGAGCGGCATCTCGTTGACCGAGTTCTCGTACATGACCCTCCAGGCGACCGACTTCCTGCATCTGTACCGCACGCACGGCGTCGAGCTGCAGATGGGCGGCGCCGACCAGTGGGGCAACATCACCGCCGGAACCGAGCTCATCCGGCGCGCCGAAGGCGTGGCCGAGGACGGCGAGCCGCGCGCTTTCGCGGCCGCGTGTCCCTTGCTGCTCACCGCCAGCGGTGGCAAGTTCGGCAAGACCGAGCAAGGCACGGTGTGGCTGTCGGCCGAGCGAACCTCGCCCTACGCCTTCTTCCAGTACTGGATCGACCAGGACGACCGCGACGTGGGCATGATGCTGCGCCGGCTGACGCTGCTGGCGGCCGATGAGATCGACGGGCTCGAGGAACAGCAACGTGTGAGCCCCGAGGCGCGGCCGGCACAGCGCCGGCTGGCGCTCGAGATGACCGCGCGGGTGCACGGCCAGGACGAGGCACAACGCCAGGTGCGCGTGGCCGAGCAGGTCTTCTCCGGCCAGCCGCTGCGCGATCCCGAGGTGCTCGATGTCCTCTACGGCGAGCTGGAGCACTGGGACTTCGGCGCCGAGGACCTGCGCCTTGACGCGGTCGGCGTGGCTGTTGCCAGCGGCCTCTACCCCTCGCGCTCCGAGGCGAACCGCCAGATCGCGCAGGGAGCGTTCTGGATCAACGACCAACGGATGGGCGATGGCGTTGCGCTGCCCGAGCCGATCGACGGCCGCTATCTCGTGCTGCGCGCGGGCAAGAAGCGCCGGATCATCGGCCGGCGGCGCTAGGTTGGCCGGGGAATGGGCGCGGTGGCTGGCGGGCGTCCGGCGTGATCGCTGCCCGGCGTCCGGCGATCGCTGCACGCGCGGCATCAAGCCCTGCCGTCCCTGAGTCGGTTACGCAGATCATGGTCGGCGCGGTGATCCACCAAACCGACTCACGGGCAGGAAGTTGACCTCCACGAGCGACCTCTCGCGCGCAGCCAACGTGACAGGTGTTCGCTTCAGCGCGTCTGGGGGAGGGGACGTCGAGGCCTACCTGGTCGAGCCAGCCTCGGCCGCGGTTGTCGGCGCCGTCCTCTTCCTGCACTGGTTCGACCCGCAGGCCGACGACGGCAACCGGACCCAATTCGTAGCCGAGGCAGAAGAGCTGGCCGGGCAGGGCGTGCTGTGTCTCCTGCCCCAGCTCGTCTTTCCGTGGTCGGCCGAGCCGACCGACTCGGCGGCGGACGGCGCACGGATAGAGGCGGAGTTGGCCAACCTGAGGGCTGGTGTCGACCTGCTCGAGTCGCGCGGTGCACAGCGGATCGCGCTGGTCGGCCACGACTTCGGCGCGATGCACGGCGCGCTGCTGATGGCTCGCGATCGACGGCTGCGGGCGGGCGTGCTGATCGCCCCGGCCAACCGCTGGGCCGACTGGTTCCTGCGCTTCTGGTCGATCGCCGAGGATCGGATCGACTACCAGCGCGCCCTCCGCCGGCTCGACCCGATCGAACACATCGCCTCCGTCGCGCCGGCGGCGCTGCTGCTGCAGTTCGCCGAGCAGGACTACTTCGTCGCCGGCATGGACGCGTCCGAGCTGTATCTGGCCGCGTCCGAACCCAAGCGCCTCGAGCGCTATGAGAGCGACCACGGGCTCCGTCACCCACAGGCGCGGGCCGATCGAGTGGCCTTCCTGCTCAGCCAGTTGGCCTAGCCGAGCCCGGCCACTACCTCGAGCAGTCGTTCGTTCTCGGCCCGGCTGCGGACCGTCAGGCGGAGATGGCCGCGCAGCGGATTGGCCGGGCCGAAGGTGCGCGGCACGATGCCAGCGTGGAGCAGTCCGTCGGCCGCCCGCTCGGCGGCTGCCTGGTCGCCGACGGGCACGAGCACGAAGTTGGCGACGCTCGGCGCGGCCACCCAGCCGAGCCCGGCCAGCCGGCCGGCCAGCCACTCGCGCTCGGCCGAGAGCGCCGCGGCGTTGGCGCGGGCGTAGTTGGGTGCGCGCAGCGCGATCGTCGCCAGGTGGGCCGAGATGGTCGAGATGCTGCCCGGCGGACGGACCCGCTCCAGGCGCTCGATGACCGAGCGAGTGCCGACCCCGTAGCCAACCCGTGCGCCGGGCAAGGCGAAAGCCTTGGACATGGTGCGCACGACGAACAAACCCGGAAATCGGCGGCGCCAGTCGACAACCGACGCACCGGTGAACTCGAAATAGGCCTCGTCGACAACCACCAGCGGCGGGTGGTCCAGCGCCGTGGCCGCCGTCAGCACGCGCTCGAGCACGTCGGCCAATTCCATTGCCCCGGTCGGGTTATTGGGGTTGCACAGCCACACCACGGCCGCGGTCGGCAGCGCCGCCTCCAGCGCCTCGACATCCAGGGCAAAGCCCGCGGCCAGGCCAAGCCGGGGCACGGGCACGAGCTGGGCCGCGCGCTGGGTGGTGAAGACGCCGTACATCGAGTAGGTCGGGATCGGTACGACCGCCCGTGCTCCCGGGCCGAGGTACGCCTTGGCGACCAGGTCGAGCACCTCGTCCGCGCCAGCGCCGACGACGACCTCGTCCGGCTCGACGCCGACGTACGCCGCGGCCGCGGCGGTCAGGTCCGCATACGACGAGTCGGGGTATTCGTTGAGTGGCGGCTCGAATGGTCCCTGCAGTGCCCCGCTCAACCACGCCGGCGGCAGCGGCGCGGTGTTGGTGTCGAAACGAAGAACGTCCTCCGGCTGCAGGCCGTAGCGGGCGGCGATGGCGGCGTTGGACGGCTCCCAGGTGTAGACCTGCGAGGCGGTCGGCGTCGCCCCGGAGGCCGGGCTCGATCCGGGTGCCGGCGCAACGGGGCGCGGCCGGTCCGCAGTCATACGTCCGGCCCTGGCGCCGCGGGCAGCGCCACCATGCCTATGTCCGCGGCGGCCACGTCAGTGCGCCGCAGCCTCGTCCTTCTTGTGCGCCTCGATCACCTTCTGGGCCACGTGGGACGGCACCTCATCGTAGTGATCGAGCGTGGCCGTGAACACGCCGCGGCCGCCGGTCAGCGAGCGCAGTTCGGTCGCGTAGTTGAACAGCTCGGACTGCGGCACGTGGGCGCGCACGACCTGCATCCCGTCGGCCGAATCCATGCCCAGAACCCGGCCGCGGCGCGTGTTCAGGTCGCGGTTGACGTCGCCCATGTACACCTCGGGCACGCGCACCTCGACGGTCCATGATCGGCTCGAGCAGGACCGGCGACGACGTCCTGGATGCCCTTGCGCGTGGCCAGCTGGCCGGCCAGCCGGAAGGACAGCTCGTCCGAGTCGACCGTGTGGAACGAGCCGTCGTACAGCGTCGCCTTGAAGTCGATCACCGGGTAGCCGGCAACGGGCCCCTTCTCGGCCACATCGCGACACGCCTTTCTCGATCCCGGCCCAGAACTGGCGCGGCACGGATCCGCCCACGACGTGCGTCTCGAACTCGACGCCGGCGCCGGGATTGGGCTCGATCTCGATCCACACGTGGCCGAACTGGCCGCGTCCGCCGGTCTGCTTCTTGTGTCGGCCCTCGGCCTTGGTTGCCGAGCGGATGGTCTCGCGGTACGGGATGCGCGGCGGTCGCGTGACCACGGCGGCGCCGAACTTGCGCTTGAGCCGCTCGATGATGACGGCCACGTGGCTGTCGCCCTGCGCCCACAGCAGCTGCTCGCCGGTCTCGGTCTGGCGCTCGACGTGGACGCTGGGGTCTTCCTCGATCAGGCGCGCCAGGGCGGCGCCCATCTTGTCCAGGTCGGCCTTGGTCTGCGGCTCGATCGCCACCGGCAGGCTGGCCGGCGGGAACTCGATCGGGCGGCAGCTTGAACGGCTTCTCGCGCGTCGACAGGGCGTCGCCGGTGATGGGTGTGGACGAGCTTTGCTACGGCGCCGATCTCGCCGGCCGCGATGACGCCGACCGGCTCGCGTCTCCTTGCCCTTGCACGCGCAGGACCTGGCCGATGCGCTCCTCCTCGCCACGCTCCGCATTCCAGATGTGGTCGTGCGAGGCGATCTTGCCCGAGAAGACGCGGAAGTACGTCAGCCGGCCCGACGAACGGGTCGGCGGTGGTCTTGAAGACGCGCGCCAGGAGCGGCCCGTCGGCTCGCTGCTCGACGTCGACCTGCTTGCCCGCGCGTCGATCGCCTTGACCGGATGCTCCTCGTCGGGCGACGGGCAAGTAGCGGTGCGATCGCGTCGAGGACGCCCTCGATGCCGATATCGCGCGCTGGCCGCAGTGACCAGGACCGGCGCCAGGATCGAAGTCGCGCACGCCGCGATGAAGGCAGGCCTCCAGCTCGGCGTCGCTGATCTCCTCGCCCTCGAGGTACTTGGCCAGCACATCGTCGTCCGCCTCGGCCGCCGCCTCGAGCAGCTGGTCGCGCCGGCGAGCGACCTCGTCGGCCAGGTCGGCCGGAATCTCCGTCTCGGTCCGCTTGCCACCTCTCCCAGACGTAGGCCTTGCGGTGGACCAGGTCGACGTAGCCCTGCAAGCTGTCGGCCTTGCCGATGGCCAGCTGGAGCGGCGCGATCTTGTTGCCGAACTGCCGCGCGCAGCTTCGTCGAGCGCGGCGGTCGGATCCGCGTTCTCACGCTCGCAGCGGGTGATCACGAAGAGTCGCCGCGGTGCCCGTGGGCGCGGCCAGGCGATACGGCGCGATCGATGCCGGCCTCGACACCGCCCGAGGAGGCGTCCATCGTCAGCAGTGCGCGCGTCGGCCGCTTCGAAGCCTTGGACCACCTCGCCGGCGAAGTCGGCGTAGCCGGGCGTGTCGATCAGCGTGATCTCGTAACCGTCGTGGTTGACGTCGCCACGCCGAGCGAGAGCGACTGCTTGCGCTTCTGCTCCTCCGGTTCGAAATCGAGGTTGGCTGTTCCATCGTCGACCTTGCCCAGGCGTGTTACCGCGCCAGTGGCGAAGAGCAGGTGCTCGGCGAGGGTGGTCTTGCCCGAGTCGGAATGACCGGCGAGGACGACGTTGCGCAGGCGGGACATGTCTACGGTGGTCATGTGGCCAGCATATAGAATCGGGCGCGATGTCCGGTCATTCCAAGTGGTCCCAGATCAAGCGCCAGAAGGGCGCCAACGACGCCAAGCGTGGCGCCGTCTTCACCAAGATGGGACGAGAGATCAGCGATCGCCGCGCGCGAGGGCGGCGGCGACCCTGACGCCAACTACCGGCTGCGCCTGGCCAGTCGAGAAGGCGCGCGCCGGTCAACATGCCGGCCGACAACATCAAGCGCGCCATCGAACGGCGACCGGGGCGCCGGCGGCCGAGCAGTTCGAAGAGATCGTCTACGAGGGCTACGGCCCGGGCGGCGTGGCGCATCCTGGTCGAGACGGCGACCGACAACCGCAACCGCACCGCGGCCGATGTGCGCTCGCTGTTCGCCAAGAGCGGCGGCCAGCTCGCCGGCGCCGGCGCCGTCGCATGGCAGTTCGAGCCGCGCGGCGTGGTCGCCGTGGCGCGCAACGGACGTGACCCGGACGAAGTCGCGCTGGAGGCCATCGACGCCGGTGCGGACGACGTCGATCACCGATGCCGACCCGATCGAGGTGTTGACCGAGCCGGCGCAGCCTCGAGCAGTCTGCGCAAGGCGCTCGAGGCGGCTCGGGGTGGCCGTCGAAATCGGCCGAGGTGACGATGCAGCCCAAGACGCCGATCGAGGTGGACGAGCAGGTCGCGCGCCAGAACCTGCGCCTGATCGAGGCGCTCGAGGACCTGGACGACGTCCAGCGCGTGACCGCCAACTTCGATCTGCCCAACGAAGTACTGGCCGAGGCGGCCTCCGTTTGATCCCCCGGGCGGCGGGCGCGGTCGAATGATCGTGCTGGGCATCGACCCGGGCACCGCGGCCACCGGCTACGGCATCATCGAACGCAGCGGCAGCAAGCTCCGCGCGATCGACTACGGCTGCCTCGAAACCCTGTCGTCGCAGAAGCTGCCCGACCGGCTGCTGGAGATCCATCGCGCCGTGTGCGAGCTGATCGAGACGCACCGCCCGGCCTACATGGGCGTGGAGCGGCTGTTCTTCAACCGCAACGTGCAGACGGCCTTTGCCGTCGGCCAGGCGCGCGGAGTGGTGCTCCTCGCCGCGGCGCAGTACGGGCTGCCAGTTTCCGAGTACGGGCCGCACGAGGTCAAGCTGGCCGTGACCGGCTATGGACGAGCAGCCAAGGACCAGGTCGCGCGGATGGTCCAGGCGGTGCTCGGCCTGGCCGTCCTGCCGCGACCCGGACGACGCCGCTGACGCCCTGGCCGTCGCGATCTGTGCCGCGCACGGCCTGCCGTCGGCCGCCTGATGCCTGAACGACGTCGACCATGATCGCCTTTGTCGAGGGCAGGGTGGCGCTGATCGGGCCCGATGCGGTCGTGATCGAGGCGGGCGGCATCGGCTACCGGGTGTTCTGCGGCCCCGGCACTGTGGCCGGCCTGACCAAGGGCGCACAGGTGCGCCTCTTCACCCACCATCTGGTGCGCGAGGACGCGCAGGCGCTGTACGGGTTCCGCAACAGCGACGAGTTGGGCTTCTTCGAGTTGCTCACGACGGTGACCGGGGTGGGGCCGAAGGTGGCGCTGGCGATCGTGTCATCGCGCCCCGTGGCTGACCTCCAACTGGCAATCCTGCAGGGCGACGAGGGCGTGCTGACCGCCGTCGCCGGGGTGGGCAAGCGGCTCGGCGCGCGGATCGTGCTCGAGTTGAAGGAGAAGGTCGCCGCCGCCGGCGCGCAGGTCGGCGGCCGGGGCGGTATCGGATCGGCCGAATCGGAGGTCGTCGCCGCACTGCAGGCGCTGGGCTACAGCGCGTCCGAGGCGCGCGCGGCGGCCCGCGGTGCAGTCGCCGCTCTGCCTGTCGGGGCGTCGCTCGAGGAGCGCGTAAAAGGCGCGTTGGGCCAGCTTCGGCGCGACTAGGTAGCATCGAGCCGTGGACGGCGTGAGCGTGATGCTGATCGTGGTCGTCGTGCTCGCCGTCGTCTTCGATTACATCAACGGCTTCCACGACACGGCCAACGCGATTGCCACATCGGTGGCCACGCGGGCGTTGCATCCGCGCGTGGCGATCCTGATGGCCACCACCTTCAACTTCATCGGCGCCTTCGCCGGTACGGCGGTGGCCAAGACGATCGGCGGCGGCCTGGTCGAGGAGGGCACGAGCACAACCGGTGTCGTCGTCGCGGCCCTGCTCGGGGCCATCTTCTGGAACCTGATCACCTGGTACCGCGGGCTGCCCAGCTCGAGCAGCCACGCGCTGATCGGCGGGCTGTTCGGGGCGACGCTGATCGCGGCCGGCCCGAGCGCCTTCAAGGTCCAGGGAATACTCGACAAGGTGCTGTTTCCGATGGTCAGCTCGCCGCTGATCGGCTTCCTCGTTGCCCTCGTCTTGATCGTGCTCCTGTTCTGGATCTTCCGCCGGGCGCAGCGGCGGCCGATGACGACGATCTTTCGCCGGCTGCAGATCGTGTCCGCTGGCTTCATGGCCTTCTCGCACGGCTCGAACGACGCCCAGAAGACGATGGGCATCATCACCCTCGCGCTCTTCTCGGCCGGACTGATCCCGAGCGTCGAGGTGCCGGCGTGGGTGATCATCGTCGCCGCGTCGGCCATCTCGCTCGGCACCGCGGTGGGCGGCTGGCGGATCATGCACACCATGGGCCACCGCGTGGTCAAGCTCGAGCCCGTTCACGGGTTCGCGGCCGAGACGACAGCCGCGGCGGTGATCTACGGCGCTGCCCACTTGGGCATGCCGGTATCGACCACTCACGTCATCTCCAGCGCGATCATGGGCGTCGGCACTTCACGCGGCCTACGGGGAGTGCGTTGGGGAGTGGCGGGCGGCATCCTCGTCGCGTGGGTGGTGACTATTCCGGCCGCCGCCGCGATGGCCGCCGGCTGTTGGCTGGTATTGCACGGCGTCGGACTGGGTTGAGCGGTCCGCGTGGTTCACTGAGCATGTCGTCGCAGGAGGTTGCAGAGTGGTCCGACTGATACCAAGGGACGTCAAGTTTCGCGACCTGTTCGAGGCCAGCGGGGACAACCTGGCCGCCGCCGCGGGGCGGCTCAAGGAGATGGTCGACGAGTTCGACCGGCTCGAGGAGCGCGTCACCGAAATCCAGGCCCTTGAGAAGCGCGGCGACCAGATCGACGGCCAGATCAACCACCGGCTCGAGGCCTCCTTTGTGGCTCCTTTCGACCGCGAGGATATTCACGGGCTGACCGGCCGCATCGACGATGTTGTCGACTTCGTCCAGGCCGTCGCGGAGAGCCTGATCATCTATGACGTGCGCCGGCCGACCGACGACTGCCGGCTGCTGGCCGACATCCTGGCCAGGCAGGCCGTGGAGCTTGCCGCCGCGTTGCACAAGCTCGACAAGATGAAGGGCCTGACCGATCACCTCACGCTGATCCACGAACTGGAGCACCAGGCCGACGGCATCTCGCGCGCGGCAATCGGCCGGCTGTTTCGTGAGAACCATGACCCACTCGAAGTGATCAAGTGGCGCGAGCTCTACCTCGAGCTGGAAAACGCGATCGACGCAGGCGAGGATGCCGCCGAGGCGATCGAGCGCATGGTCCACAAGCGCGTCTGAATGCATCTACGGCAATCGAGTCCGACTCCGGGCCGGCCGTAGCGGTGCGTGGTTCTTTGGCCGCGGGCAAGGCGCGCAGCCTGGCTGATACCGGCAGCTGGCTGCACGATCACGATGGCTGATCGGAGGGGACGTCCGAAGTCTGGCCACCGCAGTGAGGGGCGAGCGGCCCCAACGGTGCCGGCGACGACGATCGAGAGCACTGCCGCCACGCGACCGAGCCGCTCGTCAGGGCGCCAGCTGGCGCTGTTCGGCGTCCTGGTCGGAGGGCTGGCTTTGGCCGCCTTCGCCATCGGCTGGCTGGCCTGGACCGCCTGGCAGGCCCAGCTCCCTGGCGCCACGCCCGACGCGCTGCTGCCTTCGATCGTAGCGACAGAACCACCCGCCACGCGCGATCCGCTTGAGCCACTCAGCATTGCGGCCATACAACGCGGTCCGCACCTGGTCTTCCAGAACGTGATCAGAGACGACCACTATGCCGCCCTCTCGCTGATCCCGTTGGATAGCCCGGCGGGCATGAGACTCTCGACCGAGCTGATCTGCGAGCGAGTCCATTTCGCCGCCGGTCACGGCCTCTGCCTGGCCGCCGAGCACGGCGCGACCAGCAGCTACTACGCCACGTTGTTCGGGTCTGACTTCGTGGAGACCGCGCGGATCCAGCTCGGCGGCGCACCGAGTTTCGCCCGTATCTCGCCCGACGGGCGCCTCGCGGCGGCTTCGGTTCAGACCAGCCCGGTCACCGAAGACGAACCCCTTGCGCCGACGCAGACGTGGCTGATCGACACGTCGAGCGGACAAGTGCTGGCTGACCTCGAGGACTTCTCGGTGATCCGGAATGGCCTCGAGCTCGACGATGCCGAGATGGACCTTTGGGGGGTGACGTTCAAACCCGACGGCGACGGATTCTTCGCATCCTTACGAACGGGAGGCAACCTCTACCTTGTCGAGGGCAGCATTGACGAGCGTCGGCTGACGGTTGGGTTGTCCAGAGTATCGGCGCCGTCTTTGTCACCTGACGGAACGCGGATCGCCTTCGCGAAACTCATCTCAAGTATCGGCCCTACCTGGCGCTTCCACGTCCTCGATCTGCAGACCATGGCCGATCTCGAGCTGCCGGAGACGAAGAGTATCGACGACCAGATGGAGTGGCTCGACAACGATCGGCTGCTATATGGACTGGGCGCGGATATCTGGAGCGTCGCGAGTGATGGCAGTGGATTGCCAGCGCCATTCCTGTTCGGCGGCCTATCGCCCGCCGTCGTCCGGCCGTCCTGATCGCGACGCATGAACACGGCGCGAGCAGCTGCCGCCAGTCTCATCGAGCCCATTGGCCGGCGTCTCCGTAGCGTCCTGTCCCGACATCGGTCATGGGTGAAGTGCAGCGGCCTGGCCATCTGGGTCGCGGCGCTGCTGATGGCGGTCGCAGCACTGCCGGCGACGGCCCACCCGCTCGGCAACACGTCGGTCAACCTTTACGAACGGGTCGAGATCAGCAGCGACGAGATAAGCGTCCGCTTCGTGCTGGATATCTCGGAGTTCCCCGCTCTGCGCGAGAAGCAATTCGCGGACACCAACGATGACGGGACGGTCGATCCCACCGAGGCCGAAACGTATCTGGAAGGGTTTTGGACGTATCTTGACCCTCGGCTGGTGCTGACCGCCGACGGCGTTCCGTTGCCGCTTCGACGCGTCGATCAGTCCCTGACGTTTCCGCCCGGCCAGGGCGGCCTCGACTTGATGCGCGTCGTGTATGAACTCGTCAGTGCGCAACCTCCCAATACCGGGAACACCGTGGTCGCGGCAGGTCTGACTGAGACAGCCTTCGAGGGCGTACCTGGCTGGCACGAGATTGTCGTCCGGGCCGGCACCGGCGTGTCGTTGGTTGAAAGCAGCGTCCCGGCATCCGACGTGACCAATGAGTTGACCGTGTATCCACCGGACCTGCTCACCAGTCCCTTGTCGGTACGTGACGCGGTGTTCAGCTACAGGATAGAGCAATCATCCAGCTCACAACCGCCGGCCACCGTGCCGCCCGCCACGGCCGAACCGCAGCCAACTGGTCCCGTCGTTGGGCCTCGCCCAACTGACCCGCTGGTCGCGCTGCTGGGCCAGCGACTGGACCTGCCGGCGATGCTGGCGGGGCTGTTCCTGGCAACTTTGCTGGGCGCCTTCCACGCCGTTACCCCGGGCCACGGGAAGACGCTCGTGGCTGCATATCTCGTTGGCACCAGGGCGAACCTGGGGCACGGCCTGTGGCTGGGCGCCACCGTTGCGCTGACACACACGGCCGGGATCTTCATCCTCGGCCTGGCGACGCTTGCCTTCACTGAATGGGTCATTCCGGAGCGCGTCGTGGGCTGGCTGGCCGTCGCCACAGGTCTGCTGATTGTCGGTTTGGGCTCGATCTTTGTCTGGCGCGCGCGGAGTTTGCGGACAGCGCTGGTTCCGGCTCGCGCTGTTGGCAAGGCATCGCCAAAGGCGACAGGCCGCGCCCATCGCCACGATCATGGGCAGACCCATGGCAGCGCTGGCACGCAGCAGCACGACAGCACGCCTGAACTTCGTCGCCGAGACGTTGCAGTGCTGGGCATCGTGGGCGGGCTCGTTCCCAGCGGATCGGCCCTGATCCTGCTGCTCAGCTCGATAGCCCTGAAAGAAGTTGTCTACGGCCTGCTGTTGATCGTGGCCTTCGGGTTCGGCATGGCCGTCGTTCTGGTCGGCGTATCGACTGGCATCGTCCTCTTGCGCAGGACGCCGGTCATGGGCTGGGAACGTTGGCGCGATCCGCGGCTGCGGCCCCTGGCCATGTGGTTGCCAACCATGTCGGGACTGTTCGTCGTGGGCCTGGGGCTGTTTCTGACGCTCGAGGCTCTGCGCAGCCTGCCCTAGCGCGCTGGTGCGCGAAGTCCACACCATTCGCCGCCGATGGGTCAAAGGTACTGGTAGCTCTGGACCACAAGTGCTAGTGTCCGGCTCCTCCAGACAAGGCGGACCGTGGGTCCCAGCCACGGCGGTAGCCACCCAGATCGGCTATCGGGCGGCCTGTCAGGCGGCCAGGCGGGCGAGATACGGAGAGAACTGTTGGCGCTCAGTTTGAGGGGGATTGTGCTTCGGTGAAGCGGCTGCCCCGGACCATAATCATCGTCGCGGCGCTATCCGTTTCACTGCTTAGCAGCCTGACCCCAGCCGCCGTTCTCGTCGCCGCCGAAGCCCGGACGGAGATCAGGCTCGACGCACCCACGACCGTTGAGATCGGACAGCCGATCACGCTGAGCCTCGTGCTGGACAACGCCTACAACGTGGGTGGCTATGAGGCCCTGGTGCGCTTCGATCGTCAGGCCGCGCTCTTCTCCGGCGTCAGCCATCGTGGCAATGACCTGGAAGCTACGGGACGAGGGATTGCCGCGCTGGGTCCAGTCGAGCGCCCCGAGGGCGCGGTGTTTGGCTTCTACTCGTGTGCTGTCCAGGACTGCGCCACGAACTCCGGAACGCGAAGCCAGAAGGGCGCGTCGGGCTCCGTCCATCTGGCCACCGCTAGTCTGATCCCGCTGAGCGAGGGCCTTCTCGAGATCGCGCTTGGCCCGGTCATCGTGGTTGACGTAGCGGGCCGCCGGATCTCGATTGGAACGTCACCATCAGTGATCGTCAACGTCGGCGGCGTAACGACTCCCGACGGCTACGGCGCTCCGCCAGCCAACGCTCCGTTCGCGAATTCCTCGCCCATCGGCACGAACACTCCGCGTCCGATCGACCTGACCGGCGACGGCAATGTCGACAACGCCGACGCCCGCGAGGTTGCTCTCGAGTGGACGCTCGCCCGATATGGCGACGCGGCATGTTCCGAGAACGCTGGCGACATCGATGGCGATCGGTGCGTCACCGTTTCCGATGCCCAAGCAGTCGCGAACGCCTACAGCCGTTTCATCGGCAGCGCAGGACAGCTCGGAGCGGGTGCTCTCGCGATCTCGCCAGACGACTTCGTTCCGAGTGCAACGTGGACGGTCAACACGACTGCCGACGATGCGGATGCCAATATTGGCAACGGCATCTGTGCTACCGCTGCCGGCCAATGTTCGCTGCGCGCCGCGATGGAGAACGCCAACCAGCACTCGGGCAATGACCTTATCAATTTCGCCATCACGGGGTCGGGTGTTCAGACGATTCAACTCGCGAGTCGCCTGCCAACCATCAGCGACGGCAGTGGCGGTGTAATGATCGATGGGTACGCCCAGCCTGGGGCCAGCCCCAATACGTCCGCACTTGCTAGCAATGCCGCAATACGAGTAGCCATCCGCGGCGTGGGGGACGATGTTGAAGATCCGGCCTTCTTCATCACGTCACACGGCAACATCATCCATGGCCTCGCAATCTACGACACGTGGCGCAAGGTCTGGATCGAGGGTCCGGGGGGATACGACAATCTCGTTTCTGGCAGCTTCATCGGCACAGATCCGGCGGGCACCTTCAGTTCCCCGGGTTGGGTTGACAGCTCGGGCGGAGGCATCGTCATCGCTGGCGGTGCCCACGACAACCAGATCGGCGACCGCACATTGGCTGGCCGCAATGTCCTATCGGGCAACCAACGTAGTGGCGCACACGTCACGGGCGAAGGAACGGGTTTCAACATCTTTGTCAATAACATCATCGGGCTGGCGCCAGACGGTACCCGCCGTCTTCGTAATCTGGCGCACGGCGTTGACCACGATCAGGGTGCGCGAGACGGGGTCTATGGCGGCACGGGTGCTCTCGAACGCAATGTTGTGTCGGGCAACAATCTTGTCGGTATCGAGTTGGCGCACCAGCCGGATTCGGATCGGAACCAGATCGTCGGCAATTTCATCGGCACCGACCTGACCGGCAACGACGGTCCTGGCTACGCCGCCAACGGCGGTAGGGGCATCAACATCGAGGATGGTCCCAGCGCCTCAGTCATCACCGACAACGTCATCGGTAACAACGACGACGGCGGAATCCGGGTAGCCGGCTATGCGACCTTCGATACCATCATCGCCCGCAACCGGATCGGCGTGTCGCTCAACGGTGCGGCAATCCCGAACGGCGGTGACGGAGTCTTCATTGAGATGCGCGTCGCCGATGCGATTATCGGGCCCGACAACATCATCGCCTTCAATCAGGTTGGTGTCCGGCTCGACATCGAGCGCGAGAACATCAACAACCAGATAACGCGCAACTCGATCCACGACAACGCGATGGGCATCGATCTGCATCCCTTCGGCGTCACCCCGAACGGACAGTATCCGACCACCGGGCCCAATCTGCGCCTGCCGTTCCCCGCCCTGTCGACCGCCTCGCCGACGGCAGTCACCGGTCGCGCCTGCAGCGGCTGCACGATCGAGGTCTTCTTGGCCGACGGCGCCGACAACGAGTATGGGCAGGGCCGTACGTTCGTTGGCTCCGCTGTGGTCGTTGCCGACCTGCCGGGTGCCACGGTCGGTTCGTTCAGCGCCAGCGTCAGCGGGCTGGTGGTAGGGGACTATGTCACCGCCACCGCCACCGACTCAAACGGCAATACGTCGGAGTTCGCGCTCGACCGGCTGGTCACGGCCTCAGGGGTCAGCGCAGCGGGTGCGCTCGTCGCGCGGGACACGTTCGATCGGATCCAGACCGCCGACTGGGGGACGGCCGGGCGCGGCGGTCCGTGGACCCTGCCGTTCACCCCGCTCTCCGACTACAACGTGTCCGCCGGTCGCGCGACGATCAACCTCCAGTCGGCCGGCACGACCCGCATGTCGATCCTCGCCAGCGTTTCTGAGCGCGACGTCGACGCCGCCGTCCAGATCAGCACGGACAAGGCCCCTGCCGGTGGCAACCAATACGCGTACCTGATCCTGCGGCGGAAGGACAACGGCAACCAGTACCACGCGCGAGTGCGCATCGCCACCAACGGAGGCGTCTGGGTACAGGCCAGCCGGATCTTGAACGGCGGCGAGGCGGCCATTGGCAGCGAAGTCCAGGTTGCCGGCCTCACGTACCAGGCCGGCCAGCGGATCTGGCTGCGGGCGCAGGCTGTTGGTGCCGCGCCGACAACCCTGCGCATCAAAGCGTGGGCTGACGGGGTACTTGAGCCCACAGCGTGGAGTTACACGGACACCAACAGCGAGCCGGTGCTGCAATCTGCTGGGGCCGTAGGGCTGCGCGCCTTCCTGGCCACGTCAACGTCGAACGCGCCGGTCACGATCTCGTTCGACGGCTTCCGGGCCAACGCCCCGGCGCCCGCCGACGCCATCGCCCCCGCTGCGCCCACCGGTTTGTTGGCCGCCCCGGGTGACAACGCCGCGTACCTGGGCTGGAGTGCCAACAGCGAGCCCGACCTGATCGGCTACCACGTCTACCGCTCGACATCGTCGCCTGTATCCACGGCAGGGGCTCCGATAAGCGGCACGGAGCCCGTCACAGCAACCAACTACGTCGATCCGACCGCCGTCAACGGCACAGCGTACTTCTACGTGATCACCGCCGTTGACGCTTCGACCAACCGCTCCGGTCCGTCCACCGAGGCCTCGGTGACGCCCGACCCGGCAGCCGGCTCCGCGCTCGACTTCGACGGGGTGAATGACTACGTGACCTTTGGCCCGGCGCCGGACGCGGGTGTTGCGACCTTCACGATCGAGACCTGGTTCCGGCGCGATGGACCCGGCGTGGCGACGGCCACCAGCGGCGGCTCGGGCGGTGTGACGGCGATTCCGATCCTGACCAAGGGCCAATCCGAGGCGGACGGGTCGAACCTCGACATGAACTATTTCCTCGGCATCCGGCAGTCGGACAGCGTCCTGGCGGCAGATTTCGAGGACAACGCCACGGGCCTGAACCACTCGGTCGCCGGCGTCACGCCGATCACGAGTGGCGTCTGGCACCACGCCGCCGCGACCTACGACGGAACAACCTGGCGGCTGTACCTCGACGGCCAGCTCGAAACGACGCTCAACATCGGCAACTTCACGCCGCGTTCGGACAGCATGCAGCACGCCGCGTTGGCGACGACCCTCAACTCGACGGGTCAGCCGGCCGGCTACTTCGACGGCGTCATTGACGAGGCGCGGGTCTGGAACGTGGCCCACAGCCAGAGCCAGATCGCCACGGCACGCGATGTGCAGCTCACCAGCGGCGCCGGCCTCGTCGCACGCTGGGGCCTCAACGAAGGCGCCGGCAACTTCGTATCGAACAGCGTGGCTGGCGGCTCGAGCGGCACCGCGCTGGGTGGCCCGTGGTGGGTGCCCGGCGCACCGTTTGCGGTGGGCACGGATCCCGCGCCGGCAGCTCCGACCGGCCTGACGGCCAATCCCGGCCCCGGCCGCATTGACCTGTCGTGGAGTGCCAACACTGAACCGGACCTGGCTGGCTACAACGTATATCGCGATAGTGTCGTCGGTGGCTCGACCGTGCAGGTCGCGGCTGCGGGCGACATTGCCAGCTGTTCATCGACCGGCGACGAGGCGACGGCAGCCTTGCTCGACGGCCTCGGCGGACAGGTACTGACGCTGGGCGACAACGTCTATGAGAACGGGACCCTGGCCGAGTTCAACAACTGCTACGACCCAACCTGGGGACGAGCCAAGGCACGTACCCACCCGGCTGCGGGGAACCACGAGTACCAGACCGGCAACCCGGCGGGCTATTTCAGCTATTTCGGATCTGCTGCCGGTGATCCGGCGCTCGGCTACTACAGCTACGACTACGGCACGTGGCACATCGTCGTGCTCAACAGCAACTGCTCGAACGTGTCGTGCGCGGTCGGCTCCGCCCAGGAGCAGTGGCTGCGCGCCGACCTGGCCGCCAACGACGCCCAGTGCACGCTGGCCACCTGGCATCACCCGCGCTTCAGCTCGGGCAACTCGCACGGCAACAACACCCCCGTCGCACCCCTCTTCCAGGCGCTGTACGACTACAACGCCGAGATCGTCCTCAATGGCCACGAGCACAACTACGAGCGCTTCGCCCCGCAGACACCGTCCGCGGTGGCCGACCCGCTGCGCGGCGTCCGCGAGTTCGTCGTCGGCACCGGTGGGCGAAGCCACTACGGCTTCACCACGCCGCAGCCCAACAGCCAGGTGCGCAACGGCGACACGTACGGTGTTTTGCAGCTGCAGCTCGAAGCCCGGCGGCTATGACTGGCAGTTCCTGCCCGAGGCCGGGCGCACTTTCACCGACAGTGGCTCGGACGTCTGCCATGATGCGAACGGACCCGTCAGCGGCGGCAACATGCCGCTCAACGGCACGCCGGTTACCTCGCCCAGCTACATCGACACGAGCGTCACCGCCGGTGTGCAGTACAACTACACGGTCACCGCGGTCGACGCCGCGGGCCACGAGTCGGCAGTCTCGAACCAGGCCAGCGCGACGCCTGACCCTTCGACCAACAATGCCCTCGACTTCGACGGTACAGACGACCACGTCACGCTCGGTGGCGCGTCCGCGTTCAATAGCAACACCTTCAGCGTAGAGACCTGGTTCCGTCGCGATGGAGCCGGAGTCGCGGCCATCACCAGCAGCAACCCAGGTGGCTTGACGGCCATCCCGCTGGTCACCAAGGGTCGCTCCGGTGGCGGCGTCATCAACTGGTTCGTGGGTATCGACAGCGCCACGAACCGTATCGCGGCCGACTTCGAGAGCGCCGACGACACCAACCACGGGATAGTGGGCTCGACTACGCTCGTCAACGGCATCTGGTACCACGCTGCGGCGACCTATGACGGAGCCGTCTTCCGGCTGTACCTGAACGGCGCTGAAGAGGCGTCCGTCGCAGTAGCCAGCGGTCCCGGTACCGGGAGCGGCCACCCGGCGGCGCTCGCCACGGCCATGGATCCGGCCGGGGTTCCGGCGGGCTTCTTCAACGGCGTGCTTGACGAGGTTCGCATCTGGAACCTCGCGCGCAGCGACGCTCAGATCTACGCGGGCGCAACTCAGGAACTCAGCACAGGCACCGGTCTGATCGGGCGCTACGGCCTCAACGAGGGCAGCGGTACAGGCGTCATCAACTCGGTGGCTGGTGGCGTCAACGGATCGGCCGTCAACGGACCTCTCTGGGTTGGCGGCTCGCCGTTCAGCCTGCCAGACAGCGCACCAGCGGCGCCGACCGGTTTGGCCGCATCCGCTGGGAACAACAGCGTGTCGCTGTCGTGGAACTCAAACAGCGAGCCGGATCTCGACGGCTATCGCGTCTTCCGAGGCACCAGCACGCCCGTCAGCACGGCCGGATCGCCGCTGAGTGGTGCCACGTTGCTGACGGCGCCCAATTATCTGGATGCGACCGCGGTCAACGGGACGACCTACTACTACGTAGTCACCGCCGTGGACCTGGCGGGCCAAGCCTCTGTGGGATCGCTGCCCGCTTCGGCCACCCCAAGCTCATCCGCCGGCGGGGCGCTCGACTTCGACGGTGTCAACGACCACGTCACGCTCGGCCCGGCCAGCGGCCTGAACAGCAACACTTTCACCATCGAGACCTGGTTCCGCCGCGACGGAACGGGCGTCATGGCGCCCACGACGAGCGGGTCAGGCGGCGTCTCGGCTGCACCGCTGATGGCCAAGGGCCTGTCGGGCGGTGGGGTCATCAACTGGTTCATGGGCATCACGTCGGACGGCCACCTGGCGGCCGACTTCGAGAGCGCGAGCGACGACAG
This sequence comes from uncultured Chloroflexia bacterium, assembly GCA_963704145.1. Lineage (GTDB taxonomy): Bacteria > Chloroflexota > Limnocylindria > Limnocylindrales > CSP1-4 > JALYGJ01. The sequence goes on along the minus strand of CAVPHB010000004.1, from coordinate 340,038 downwards.
CAACCACGCCATCATTGGCCCCACGACGCTGACCAATGGCACATGGCATCACGGCGCAGCCAGCTACGACGGGTCGAACTTCCGGCTCTACCTGGACGGCGTGCTTGAAGCGTCTGCGACCGTGGCCAACGGACCCGGAACCGCCAGCAACCATCCGCCCTCGCTGGCCACGGCGATGACGCCGGCCGGCGTCGCGACCGGCTTCTTCGACGGCGTGCTCGATGAGGCGCGCGTTTGGAATCTTGCCCGGACCGCCGGCGACATCAGCGCGGCAAGGAACCAGGAGCTGACCAGCGGAACCGGCCTGATCGCACGCTACGGCATGGACGAGGGCACGGGCACGGTGGTCGCCAATTCGATCGCCGGCGGGCCGGCCGGCACGACCGTCAACGGTCCGCTGTGGGTACCCGGGGCACCGTTCGGCGGCGGCGGAGATCCGCCGCCGGCAGCGCCGAGCGGCCTCATCGCCAGCCCCGGCAACAACAGCGTGGCGCTCTCCTGGAGCGCGAACTCTGAACCAGACCTGGCCGGCTACAACGTCTACCGGGATGGTGGTCCGAGCGGTCCGAGCGTCACCGTGGCGGCCGCGGGCGACATCGCCAGTTGCAGTACGACGGGCGATAGCGCGACCGCCGCCCTGATCGCCGGTATCGACGGCGAGGTTCTCGCCCTCGGCGATACCGTCTATCCCAACGGCACCGCCACCGAGTACACGAACTGCTACGAGCCGACGTGGGGTGCATTCAAGGGGCGCACCCGGCCTGTCCCCGGCAACCACGAGTACAACACCGCCAACGCGGCCGGCTACTACGGCTACTTCGGCCCGGCCGCGGGCGACCCGACCAAGGGCTATTACAGCTACGACTACGGGGCCTGGCATGTTGTCGTGCTCAACAGCAACTGCTCCCAGGTTGGCGGCTGCGGCGCCGGATCGCCCCAGCTGATCTGGCTGCAGGCGGACCTGGCTGCCAACGATGAGAAGTGCACGCTGGCGGCGTGGCACCAGCCTCGCTTCAGCTCGGCATCCGTCCACGGGAGCGACGTGACCTATCAGCCGTTCTTCCAGGCGCTCTACGACGCGCACGCCGACGTCATTCTGTCCGGCCACGACCACTCGTATGAGCGCTTCGCTCCGCAGACGGCGACCGGCGTGGCCGACCCGCTGCACGGCGTCCGAGAGTTCGTCGTCGGCACCGGTGGTTTCACGCACTATGGCCTGGGAACACTCAAGGCGAACAGCGAGGTCTTCAACGGCGACACCTTCGGCGTTCTCAAGCTCACGCTCAAGCCGACCGGCTATGACTGGGAGTTCGTACCGGTCGCAGGGCAGACCTTCACCGACAGCGGCAGCGATGCCTGCCGCGACGCCAGCGGCCCGATCTCGTCGAACGCGCCGCTCAACGGCTCGACACTCGTCACCGGCACCAGCTTCGTTGACACGACCGCCGTCAACGGCACGGGCTACGACTACGTGGTCACGGCCGTCGACAACGCCGACCAGGAATCGCCCGCGTCGGCCCCGGTGTCGGCCACGCCGACAACGGGCACCGCCCTCGACTTCGACGGGGTCAACGACCACGTCACCTTCGGCAACGCGCCTTCACTGGCGGTCACCAACTTCACCATCGAGACGTGGTTCCGCCGTGATGGCACGGGCGTCACGACGCAGACCAGCGGCGGCACGGGCGGCGTCTCGAGCGTCGTACCGCTCGTCACCAAGGGCGCCTCAGAGAACGACAGCCCAGCCAACGTAAACATGAACTACTTCCTGGGCTTCCGGACTACGGACGACGTCCTGGTGGCCGACTTCGAGGACACCGTCAACGGCGGCAACCACGCGGTGACCGGCGTGACGCCAATCACCAGCGGCGTGTGGCACCACGCGGCGGCGACCTATGACACGGCGACCGACACCTGGAACCTGTATCTCGACGGCGTGCTCGACCGCACGTTGACGATCGGCAACTTCACGCCCGAGTCGACCAGCATCCAGCACGCCGGCATGGGCACGGCGCTCAACTCGACCGGCGCACAGGCCGGCTTCTTCGATGGCGCGCTTGACGAGGTGCGCATCTGGAACGTGGTGCGCACGCCAGCCGAGATCGCCGCCGCGCGCGACCTGGAGCTGGCCAGTGGCACCGGGCTCATCGCCCGCTGGGGCCTCAACGAGGGCAGTGGCGTCGGCGTGGGCAACTCCATCGCCGGCGGCGCCACGGGCACGGCGGTCAACGGTCCGTTGTGGGTCTCGGGTGCGCCATTGGGTGGCGGTGGCGGGAATCAGGCGCCGGTATTCAACACCGACATCCCGGACCAGAACAGCACCGAGGGCGACCCGATCAACCTCGATGCCGACGCCACAGACGCCGATCTCGATCCGCTTACCTACAGTGCCACGGGCCTGCCGGACGGGATCAGCATCGATCCCGCGAGCGGCGTCATCAGTGGCACTCTAAGTGCCATCTCTTCTGGGTCTTACTCGGTCATCGTGACGGTCAGCGATGGATCGCTCACCGATGCCGACAGCTTCGCCTGGATCGTCGCGGAACCTTCCGTGGGCGAGACCGGCCTCGACTTCGACGGGGTCAACGACCACGTCACGCTCGGCCCGGCCAGCGGCCTGAACAGCAACATCTTCACCATCGAGACCTGGTTCCGGCGTGACGGCACGGGCGTCATGGCGCCCACGACGAGCGGGTCAGGCGGCGTCTCGGCCGCACCGCTGATGGCCAAGGGCCTGTCGGGCGGCGGGGTCATCAACTGGTTCATGGGCATCACCTCTGATGGTCACCTCGCGGCCGACTTCGAGAGCGCGAGCGACGACAGCAACCACGCCATCATCGGCCCGACGACGCTCACCAATGGCACCTGGCATCACGCCGCCGCGACCTACGACGGGTCGAACTTCCGGCTCTACCTCGACGGCGTGCTCGAGGATTCGACGACCGTTGCCAACGGACCTGGCGCGGCCAGCAACCATCCGCCCTCGCTGGCCACGGCGATGACGCCGGCCGGCGTCGCGACCGGATTCTTCAACGGCGTGCTCGATGAGGCGCGCGTGTGGAACATCGCGCGATCGGCTGCGCAGATCGGCACGGGCATGAGCCAAGAGCTCATTGGGGGCGTCGGCCTGATTGCACGCTACGGCATGGACGAAGGCGCCGGCACGGCGGTCGCCAACTCGATCAGCGGCGGCCCCGCCGGAACTGCGGTGGGCGGCCCACTGTGGGTCCCCGGCGCGCCGTTCACGCCGCCGCCGCCGCCGAACGATCCGCCCGCGGCGCCGACGCTTGTCGAACCGCTCGATGGTGCCTTCGGCGTGGCCACGGATCCGACGCTCTCCGTCCAGGTTCTCGATCCCGAGGGCGCGTCGCTCACGACCACCTTCTTCGGCCGCCCTGCCGGCCCTGCCGCGACGCCCGAGTTCACCATCATCGCCCTGCCCGACACGCAGCACTACGTCGACAACGCCGCCAACGTGGCCCACTTCGAAGGCCAGACGCAGTGGATAGTCAACACGCGCACCGCTCGCAACATCGCCTTTGTCACGCACCTCGGCGATGTCGTTGAGCATGCCGACCAGTTCGAGATCGAGTGGCAGCGCGCGAGCGCCGCCATGGCCACGCTGGACCAGAACGGCGTGCCCAACAACCTGACGACGGGCAACCACGACGTGAATACGTCGACCGGCAACGGCACCTTCTACGACACGTACTTCCCACCCAGCCGTTACGCGGGCTTCAACTGGTATGGCGGCTACCTCGGCCAACTGGTTGGCGACCCGGTCAATCGCCTTAACAAGAACAACTACGAGCTCTTCAGCGTCGGCGGACTGGACTTCGTCATCCTTCATCTCGAGTTCGACCTGCCCGGCTACGCGCTCGACTGGGCCGAGGGCATCCTCAATCAGTACCCCAACCACAAGGCAATCGTTACCACCCACCTGTTCGTCAATACCACCAACCAGCGGCCGACATCGGCCTACTCGCGGCCCGACGGCACCTCGCCCGAGGCGGCATGGCAGCGTCTGCGCACGCACTGCAACGTCGTTCTCGTCCTGAACGGTCACTACCCCGGCGAAGGGCGTCGGACCGACAACAACGCCTGCGGCGATCCCGTTCATCAGCTGCTGGCCGACTACCAGGAGCGGGCCAACGGCGGCGATGGCTGGCTGCGGATCATGACCTTCAAGCCGGCCGAGAACAAGGTCGACGTGCAGACGTACTCGCCCACCCTCAACGCTGGCGCGGGTCAATTCGAGACGGACGCCAACAGCCAGTTCAGCCTCGACATGGACCTCGCCGGAGGGGCGCCGTTCGAGGAGATCGCGACTGTCACGGGCACGCCGTCGGGCGGAACGGCCAGCACGACCTGGCCCGGCCTCGCGGGCACCACCGACTACGAGTGGTACGCCGTCGTCAACGATGGCAATGGCAGCACGTCTGGCGCGAACTGGACCTTCACCACGACGGTCGACAACGTGGCCCCAGCTGCCCCGTCCGATCTGGCAGCCACGCCTGGCGCGAACAGCGTTTCGCTGACCTGGACGGCGAACACCGAGCCTGATCTGGCCGGCTACAACGTACACCGCTCCACGTCCAGCCCGGTCAGCACGGCGGGGACGCCGCTCAACGGCCTGACCTTGGTCGCCGGCCCTTCGTATTTGGACTCCACAGCGGTCGGCGACACCGAGTACTTCTACGTCGTGACCGCCGTCGACGTGTCCGACAATGAGTCGGGTGCGTCCAACCAGGTAAGCGCAACACCTACGGTCCCGTCTGGCAGCGCGCTCTCGTTTGACGGCACCAACGACCACGTCACCTTCGGCAACGCGGCCGGGCTCAACGCGACCGACTTCACCATCGAGACCTGGTTCCGGCGCGACGGCACGGGTGCCACCACGAGCACCGGCACGGGCGGCCTGACAAGCATCATCCCGCTCGTGACCAAGGGCCGCGGTGAGGCCGACGGCTCGAACCTCGACATGAACTGGTTCCTGGGCATCGATTCGACGACCAACGTACTGGCGGCCGACTTCGAGGACACCGCCACCGGTCTCAACCACCCGGTCAGCGGCACGACCGTAATCGCCTCCGACAGCGTCTGGCACCACGCCGCGGTGACCTACAGTGCCGCGAGCGACACCTGGAACCTGTACCTCGACGGCAACCTCGAGCGCAACCTGCCGCTGGGCGGCAACTTCACGCCGCGCGCCGACAGCATCCAGCATGCCGGGCTGGCCACGGCGCTGACCTCGACCGGCGTCGCGGCGGGCTTCTTCAATGGCGCGCTCGACGAGGTGCGCATCTGGAACGTAGCGCGCAGCGCCGCCCAGGTCGCGGCCATGCGTGACCTCGCGATCAGCACGCCGCGCACCGGCCTCATCGCCCGCTACGGCCTCGACGAAGGCACCGGCACCAGTATCGCGAGCAGCATCTCCGGAGCGCCGGCAGGAACGCTGGTCAACGGTCCCGCGTGGGTTGTCGGCGCACCGATAACGCCGGCCGGCCCGAACGGGGCGCCGGTCTTTGTGACCGACCTTGGTGACCTGACCCTCGACGAGGGCAACAGCGTCAACCTCGACGCCGACGCAACCGATGCCGACTTCGACACCCTCACCTATACCGCATCCGGCCTTCCGACCGGGATCACCATCAATCCGGCCACGGGTGTCATCAGCGGCACGCTGCTCGACGGCACCAACGGCGTTTATAGCGTCACGCTGACGGTTTCAGACGGCAACCTGACGGACGACGACACGTTCAGCCTGACGGTCAACGATGTCGACGCGCCACCGGCTGCGCCGACCGGCCTCGCAGCGGTCGCCGGCAACGGCTCGGTCGGCCTCTCGTGGGACGCCAATGGCGAGCCCGACGTGGCCGGCTACCGCGTCTTCCGCGCCACGACGCTGCCCGTGTCCACGACCGGCGACGGCCTGGGTGGCGCAGCGCTCATCAGCGGCACCTCATACACCGACCTGACCGTGTTCAACGGCACGACCTACAACTACGTCGTCATCGCCGTCGATGCTGCCGCCAACCGCTCGACCGCCTCGGCACCGGCCAGCGCCACGCCGTCGGCCAACGCCGGCAGCGCGCTCGACTTCGACGGCACCAACGACCACGTCACCTTCGGCACCGCCACCGCCCTCGGCGCCCAGAGCTTCACCATCGAGACCTGGTTCCGGCGCGACGGCCTGGGCCTCAACACGAGCACCGGCACGGGCGGCCTGACGACGATCATCCCGCTCGTGACCAAGGGCCGCGGCGAGGCCGAGGGCTCGAACGTCGACATGAACTGGTTCCTGGGCATCGACACCAAGGGCACCGCGACCGAGGCCGACGACACCCTGGGCGCCGACTTCGAGGACAACGCGACCGGTCTCAACCACCCGGTCACGGGCATCACGCCCGTGCCCACCAGCGCCACCTGGCACCACGCCGCGGTGACCTACGACACCGCCACCGACACCTGGAACCTGTATCTCGACGGCAACCTCGAGCGGACCTTGAGCGCGGGCGGCAACTTCACGCCGCGCAGCGACAGCATCCAGCATGCCGGGCTGGCCACGGCGATGACCTCGACCGGCGTGACCGCCGGCTTCTTTGCCGGCGTGCTCGACGAGGTGCGCATCTGGAACACCGCGCGCAGCGCCGCCCAGATCCAGGCCGCCCGCTACCAGCAGCTCACGAGCGGCTCAGGGCTCGTCGCCCGCTACGGCCTCAACGAGAACACCGGCACCGCGGTCGCCTCGAGCGTCGCCGGCGCGCCGGCCGGCACGGCCGTCAACGGCCCGCTCTGGGTGACCGGCTTCCCGCTGCCCGACCTCGTCCCGCCCGCCGCGCCATCAGGCCTCGCCGCGGCGCCCGGCAACACCCTGGTCACGCTCAGCTGGAACGCCAATGGCGAATCCGATCTGGCCGGCTACCGCCTCTTCCGCTCGACCAGCAGCCCGGTCGCCACGACCGGCAACGGCCTCGGCGGTGCGAGCCTGATCACGGGCACCAGCTTCACCGACACGAGCGCTGCCAACGACACCCTCTACTACTACGCCCTGATCGCGGTCGACAGCTCCGCCAATCGTTCGAGCGCCTCGGCCGAGGCGTCGGCCACGCCGTCGCTCGCGGCCGGCAGCGCGCTGCGCTTCGACGGTCTCAACGACTACGTCACCTTCGGCAACGCGGCCGGCCTGAACGTGACCGACTTCAGCATCGAGACGTGGTTCCGACGGACCGGTGCGGGCGTCGGCGTGACGACCGGCGGGGGCGGCATCGCGAGCGCCATCCCGCTCGTCGCCAAGGGCGCCCAGCAGGCCGAGACGCCGCTCAACATCAACATGAACTGGTTCCTGGGCATCGACGCCACGAGCGGCGTGCTGGTGGCCGACTTCGAGGACAAGATCAACGGCGGCAACCACCCGGTCGCCGGTCTGACACCGGTCACGAGCAACGTCTGGCACCATGCTGCGGCGACCTACGACGCGACCAGCGGCACGTGGAAGCTGTATCTCGACGGCGTGCTCGACCGGACGCTCGTGCTGGCCAGCGCCTTCAGCCCCGAGAACACCAGCATCCAGCACGGCTCACTCGGAAGCTCGCTCAACTCGACCGGTGGCACGAACGGCTTCTTCGCCGGCGCGCTCGACGAGGTCCGCCTGTGGAACGTCGTGCGCAGCGACGCCCAGATCGCGGCGACGATGAACAACACGCTCACCAGCGGCAGCGGCCTCATCGCCCGCTACGGCCTCGACGAGGGCAGTGGCCTGAGCACTGCCAGCAGCGTCGCCGGCGCACCGGGCGGCACGCTCACCAACGGCCCGGCCTGGATCGTCGGCCCGCCGCTCAGCCCGTTTGCCAACCAGCAGCCGACCTTCGACCAGGATCTGGGCGACCGCACTGATGCCGAGGGCGACCTCGTCAGCCTCTCGGCCGGCGCGACCGATCCCGACGGCGATCCGCTGACCTACGAGGCGACAGGGTTGCCCGCTGGCCTGGCCATCGACGCCGGCACGGGCCTCATCAGCGGCACGCTCGACTACGCCGCCGCCGCGGGCAGCCCGTATGCGGTGACCATCACCGTGCGCGACGGGCTGAGCGTCGATGACAGCGACACCTTCAGCTGGAGCGTGACCAACACCAACCGGGCACCGGCCTTCACGACCGACATCACTGATCAGAACGCGGCCGAGGGCGATGCCGTCAGCCTCGATGCCGATGCCACCGATCCTGATGGCGACCCGCTCATCTACAGCGCCACAGGCCTGCCCGCCGGGCTGTCGATCGATCCGTTCAGCGGCATCATCAGCGGCACGCTCGACTTCGGCAGCGCGGGCATCCACAACGTGACCGTGAGCGTGACCGACGGCACGCTGTCCGACGACGACAGCTTCACCCTGACCGTCAGCGCGACCAACCAGGAGCCGACCTTCGACCAGGATCTGGGCGACCGCACTGATGCCGAGGGCGACCTCGTCAGCCTCTCGGCCGGCGCGACCGATCCCGACGGCGATCCGCTGACCTACGAGGCGACAGGGTTGCCCGCTGGCCTGGCCATCGACGCCGGCACGGGCCTCATCAGCGGCACGCTCGACTACGCCGCCGCCGCGGGCAGCCCGTATGCGGTGACCATCACCGTGCGCGACGGGCTGAGCGTCGATGACAGCGACACCTTCAGCTGGAGCGTGACCAACACCAACCGGGCACCGGCCTTCACGACCGACATCACTGATCAGAACGCGGCCGAGGGCGATGCCGTCAGCCTCGATGCCGATGCCACCGATGCCGACGCCGACACGCTCATCTACAGCGCCACAGGCCTGCCCGCCGGGCTGTCGATCGATCCGTTCAGCGGCATCATCAGCGGCACGCTCGACTTCGGCAGCGCGGGCATCCACAACGTGACCGTGAGCGTGACCGACGGCACGCTGTCCGACGACGACAGCTTCACCCTGACCGTCAGCGCGACCAACCAGGAGCCGACCTTCGACCAGGATCTGGGCGACCGCACTGATGCCGAGGGCGACCTCGTCAGCCTCTCGGCCGGCGCGACCGATCCCGACGGCGATCCGCTGACCTACGAGGCGACAGGGTTGCCCGCTGGCCTGGCCATCGACGCCGGCACGGGCCTCATCAGCGGCACGCTCGACTACGCCGCCGCCGCGGGCAGCCCGTATGCGGTGACCATCACCGTGCGCGACGGGCTGAGCGTCGATGACAGCGACACCTTCAGCTGGACGGTCAACAACACCAACCGGGCACCGGCCTTCACGACCGACATCACTGATCAGAACGCGGCCGAGGGCGATGCCGTCAGCCTCGACGCCGACGCCACCGATCCCGACGCCGACACGCTCATCTACAGCGCCGCAGGCCTGCCCGCCGATCTCACCATCGACGCCAACAGCGGCATCATCAGCGGCACGCTCGGCTTCAGCAGCGCCGGTGTCTACAACGTCAGCGTGACCGTCTCCGACGGCACGCTGACCGACGACGATACCTTCAGCTGGACGGTGACCAACACCAACCAGGCACCGCTCTTCAGCACCGACATCACCGATCAGAGCAACGCCGAGGGCGACAGCGTCAACCTCGACGCCGACGCCACCGATCCTGATGGCGACCCGCTCATCTACAGCGCCACAGGGTTGCCCGACGGCGTGGGCATCGATTTCAACACGGGCCTCATCAGTGGCACCCTGAGCTCATCGAGCGCGGGCGTCCACAACGTCACCGTGACCGCCTCCGACGGTCTGCTGACCGATACCGACACCTTCAGCTGGACGGTCGACGAGCCGGCAGTCGGCTCCGGCCTCGACTTCGACGGCGTCGACGATCACGTCACCTTCGGTGCCGCATCTGGGCTCAACAGCAACACCTTCACAATCGAGGCGTGGTTCCGGCGTGACGGCACCGGCACGCCCGCGACGACCAGCGGCAGCGGTGGCGTCACCGCCATCCCGCTCGTCACCAAGGGCCTGTCTCAGTCGGGCCAGCTGCTGAACTGGTTCCTCGGCATCGACAGTGCCACCAACCGGCTCGCGGCTGACTTCGAAAGCGCCAGTGACGACAGCAACCACGGCATCATCGGCACGACCACGATCGCCAATGGAACCTGGTATCACGCCGCGGCTACTTACGACGGAACGACCTTCCGGCTGTTCCTTAACGGCGCACAGGAAGCCTCGGTTGCGGTGGCCAATGGCCCCGGTATGGCCAGCGCGCACCACGCCGCCCTCGCGACGGCCATGACGAGCACCGGCGCGCCCACGGGCCGCTTCGACGGCGCCATGGACGAGATCCGCATCTGGAACCTCGCCCGCAGTGCCGCCCAGCTAGTCGCGCGGCGCGACCAGGAGCTGCTGTCCAGTTACGGCCTGCTCGCTCGCTACGGCCTGGCCGAGGCGACGGGTACGACGATCAACAACTCGGTCGCCGGTGGCGTGAATGGCACGGCCGTCGGCGGCCCGATCTGGTCCGGCGGCGCTCCGGTCAGCGCCCCGGCCAACCAGACGCCGGTCTTCACGACCGATATTGCCAACCAGAATCACGATGAGGGCAACGCCGTCAATCTCGACGCCGACGCCACCGACGCTGATTTCGACACGCTCGTCTACAGCGCCACAGGCTTGCCCGGCGGCGTCACCATCAACAGCTCGACCGGCGCTATCAGCGGCACCCTGAGCGGTAGCAGCTCGGGGACCCACAACGTGGTCGTGACGGTGTCCGATGGCACCGACACCGACACCGACACGTTCACGTGGACGGTGAGCGACTTCAATTCAGCGCTCGACTTCGACGGCACCAACGACCACGTCACCTTCGGTATCGCCTCCGCCCTCGGGCTGAGCACGTTCACCATCGAGACCTGGTTCCGCCGTGACGGCGCGGGCGTCGCCACGAGCACCGGCACGGGCGGCATCACCAATGCCATCCCGCTCGTGACCAAGGGTCGCGGCGAGGGCGACCAGAGCAACGTCGACGCCAACTGGTTCTTGGGCATCGACGCCGCCAGCGGCGTCCTGGTGGCCGACTTCGAGGACTTCGAAACGCCGTCGGGCACCAACAACAACCATCCGGTCACGGGCATCACCGCCATCCCGATCAGCGCCACCTGGCACCACGCCGCGGTGACCTACGACAGCGCGACCGACACCTGGAACCTGTACCTCGACGGCAACCTCGAGCGCAACCTGCCGCTGGGCGGCAACTTCACGCCGCGCGCCGACAGCATCCAGCATGCCGGGCTGGCCACGGCGCTGACCTCGACCGGCGTCGCGGCGGGCTTCTTCAATGGCGCGCTCGACGAGGTGCGCATCTGGAACGTAGCGCGCAGCGCCGCCCAGGTCGCGGCCATGCGTGACCTCGCGATCAGCACGCCGCGCACCGGCCTCATCGCCCGCTACGGCCTCGACGAAGGCACCGGCACCAGTATCGCGAGCAGCATCTCCGGAGCGCCGGCAGGAACGCTGGTCAACGGTCCCGCGTGGGTTGTCGGCGCACCGATAACGCCGGCCGGCCCGAACGGGGCGCCGGTCTTTGTGACCGACCTTGGTGACCTGACCCTCGACGAGGGCAACAGCGTCAACCTCGACGCCGACGCAACCGATGCCGACTTCGACACCCTCACCTATACCGCATCCGGCCTTCCGACCGGGATCACCATCAATCCGGCCACGGGTGTCATCAGCGGCACGCTGCTCGACGGCACCAACGGCGTTTATAGCGTCACGCTGACGGTTTCAGACGGCAACCTGACGGACGACGACACGTTCAGCCTGACGGTCAACGATGTCGACGCGCCACCGGCTGCGCCGACCGGCCTCGCAGCGGTCGCCGGCAACGGCTCGGTCGGCCTCTCGTGGGACGCCAATGGCGAGCCCGACGTGGCCGGCTACCGCGTCTTCCGCGCCACGACGCTGCCCGTGTCCACGACCGGCGACGGCCTGGGTGGCGCAGCGCTCATCAGCGGCACCTCATACACCGACCTGACCGTGTTCAACGGCACGACCTACAACTACGTCGTCATCGCCGTCGATGCTGCCGCCAACCGCTCGACCGCCTCGGCACCGGCCAGCGCCACGCCGTCGGCCAACGCCGGCAGCGCGCTCGACTTCGACGGCACCAACGACCACGTCACCTTCGGCACCGCCACCGCCCTCGGCGCCCAGAGCTTCACCATCGAGACCTGGTTCCGGCGCGACGGCCTGGGCCTCAACACGAGCACCGGCACGGGCGGCCTGACGACGATCATCCCGCTCGTGACCAAGGGCCGCGGCGAGGCCGAGGGCTCGAACGTCGACATGAACTGGTTCCTGGGCATCGACACCAAGGGCACCGCGACCGAGGCCGACGACACCCTGGGCGCCGACTTCGAGGACAACGCGACCGGTCTCAACCACCCGGTCACGGGCATCACGCCCGTGCCCACCAGCGCCACCTGGCACCACGCCGCGGTGACCTACGACACCGCCACCGACACCTGGAACCTGTATCTCGACGGCAACCTCGAGCGGACCTTGAGCGCGGGCGGCAACTTCACGCCGCGCAGCGACAGCATCCAGCATGCCGGGCTGGCCACGGCGATGACCTCGACCGGCGTGACCGCCGGCTTCTTTGCCGGCGTGCTCGACGAGGTGCGCATCTGGAACACCGCGCGCAGCGCCGCCCAGATCCAGGCCGCCCGCTACCAGCAGCTCACGAGCGGCTCAGGGCTCGTCGCCCGCTACGGCCTCAACGAGAACACCGGCACCGCGGTCGCCTCGAGCGTCGCCGGCGCGCCGACCGGGGCGCTGACGCCGACCGCCAATCCGCCCGTCTGGACGACCGGCTTCCCGCTGCCCGACGCCGTCCCACCCGCCGCACCGACCGGTCTCGCGGCCAGCCCGGGCAACAACATGGTCGCGCTGTCCTGGACCGCCAACAGCGAGCCCGACCTCGCCGGCTACCGCGTCTTCCGCGGCACCAGCCTGCCCGTGCCCACGACCGGCAACGGCCTCGCCGGTGCGGCGCTCCTGACCAGCCCGAGCTATCTCGACACGAGCGCCGTCAACGGCACCGCCTACGAGTACGTCGTGATCGCCGTCGATGCCGCCGCCAACCGCTCGTCGGCGTCGGCCGCGGCCAGTGCCACGCCATCGGTCGCCGCCGGTGCCGCGCTCGACTTCGACGGTCTCAACGACTACGTCACCTTCGGCAACGCGGCGGGCCTGAACGTGACCGACTTCACGATCGAGACCTGGTTCCGGCGCGACGGCGCGGGCGTCGGCGTGACAACCGGCGGCGGCGGCATCACGAGCGCCATCCCGCTCGTGGCCAAGGGCGCCCAGCAGGCCGAGACGCCGCTCAACATCAACATGAACTGGTTCCTGGGCATCGACGCTACCTCCGGCGTGCTGGTGGCCGACTTCGAGGACGACGCCAACGGCACCAACCACCCGGTCGCCGGCGTGACCCCGGTCACGAGCGGCGCCTGGCACCACGCTGCGGCGACCTACGACACGGTCACCGACACCTGGCGCCTGTATCTCGACGGCGTGCTCGACCGCACGCTCGTCCTGGCCGGCAGCTTCACGCCCGAGGACACCAGCATCCAGCACGGCTCACTGGCCACCAGCTTGAACGCGACCGGCGGCACGAACGGCTTCTTCAACGGCGCGCTCGACGAGGTCCGCCTGTGGAACGTCGTGCGCAGCGACGCCCAGATCGCGGCGACGATGAACAACACGCTCACCAGCGCACCGGGCCTGCAGGCCCGCTACGGGCTCGACGAGGGCAGCGGCACGAGCACTGCCAGCAGCGTCGCCGGCGCACCGGGCGGCACGCTCACCAACGGCCCGGCCTGGATCGTCGGCCCGCCGCTCAGCCCGTTCGCCAACAGCGCGCCGGTCTTCAGCACCGACCTGCTCGACCAGAACGCGGCCGAGGGCGATGCCGTCAGCCTCGACGCCGATGCCACCGATCCCGATGGCGACCTGTTGACCTATTCGGCCACAGGCTTGCCCGCCGGCCTCGCGATCGACGCCAACACGGGCGTCATCAGCGGCACCCTCGCCTACGACTCGGCGGGCATCTACGCGATCAGCGTGAGCGTGACCGACGGCACGCTCTCCGACGACGACAGCTTCACGCTGACGGTCAACAACACCAACCGGGCACCGGCCTTCACGACCGACATCACTGATCAGAACGCGGCCGAGGGCGATGCCGTCAGCCTCGATGCCGATGCCACCGATGCCGACGCCGACACGCTCATCTACAGCGCCACAGGCCTGCCCGCCGGGCTGTCGATCGATCCGTTCAGCGGCATCATCAGCGGCACGCTCGACTTCGGCAGCGCGGGCATCCACAACGTGACCGTGAGCGTGACCGACGGCACGCTGTCCGACGACGACAGCTTCACCCTGACCGTCAGCGCGACCAACCAGGAGCCGACCTTCGACCAGGATCTGGGCGACCGCACTGATGCCGAGGGCGACCTCGTCAGCCTCTCGGCCGGCGCGACCGATCCCGACGGCGATCCGCTGACCTACGAGGCGACAGGGTTGCCCGCTGGCCTGGCCATCGACGCCGGCACGGGCCTCATCAGCGGCACGCTCGACTACGCCGCCGCCGCGGGCAGCCCGTATGCGGTGACCATCACCGTGCGCGACGGGCTGAGCGTCGATGACAGCGACACCTTCAGCTGGACGGTCAACAACACCAACCGGGCACCGGCCTTCACGACCGACCTGCTCGACCAGAACGCGGCCGAGGGCGATGCCGTCAGCCTCGACGCCGACGCGACCGATCCTGATGGCGACCTGTTGACCTATTCGGCCGCAGGCCTGCCCGCCGGCCTCGCGATCGACGCCAACACGGGCGTCATCAGCGGCACCCTCGCCTACGACTCGGCGGGCATCTACGCGATCAGCGTGACCGTCTCCGACGGCACGCTCTCCGACGACGACAGCTTCACGCTGACGGTCAACAACACCAACCGGGCACCGGCCTTCACGACCGACATCACTGATCAGAACGCGGCCGAGGGCGATGCCGTCAGCCTCGATGCCGATGCCACCGATGCCGACGCCGACACGCTCATCTACAGCGCCACAGGCCTGCCCGCCGGGCTGTCGATCGATCCGTTCAGCGGCATCATCAGCGGCACGCTCGACTTCGGCAGCGCGGGCATCCACAACGTGACCGTGAGCGTGACCGACGGCACGCTGTCCGACGACGACAGCTTCACCCTGACCGTCAGCGCGACCAACCAGGAGCCGACCTTCGACCAGGATCTGGGCGACCGCACTGATGCCGAGGGCGACCTCGTCAGCCTCTCGGCCGGCGCGACCGATCCCGACGGCGATCCGCTGACCTACGAGGCGACAGGGTTGCCCGCTGGCCTGGCCATCGACGCCGGCACGGGCCTCATCAGCGGCACGCTCGACTACGCCGCCGCCGCGGGCAGCCCGTATGCGGTGACCATCACCGTGCGCGACGGCCCGAGCGTCGATGACAGCGACACCTTCAGCTGGACGGTCAACAACACCAACCGGGCACCGGCCTTCAGCACCGACATCACTGATCAGAACGCGGCCGAGGGCGATGCCGTCAGCCTCGACGCCGACGCCACCGATCCCGATGGCGACCTGTTGACCTATTCGGCCACAGGCTTGCCCAACGGCCTGTCGATCGATCCCAACACGGGCGTCATCAGCGGCACCCTCGCCTACGACTCGGCGGGCATCTACGCGATCAGCGTGAGCGTGACCGACGGCACGCTCTCCGACGACGACAGCTTCACGCTGACGGTCAACAACACCAACCGGGCACCGGCCTTCACGACCGACATCACTGATCAGAACGCGGCCGAGGGCGATGCCGTCAGCCTCGATGCCGATGCCACCGATGCCGACGCCGACACGCTCATCTACAGCGCCACAGGCCTGCCCGCCGGGCTGTCGATCGATCCGTTCAGCGGCATCATCAGCGGCACGCTCGACTTCGGCAGCGCGGGCATCCACAACGTGACCGTGAGCGTGACCGACGGCACGCTGTCCGACGACGACAGCTTCACCCTGACCGTCAGCGCGACCAACCAGGAGCCGACCTTCGACCAGGATCTGGGCGACCGCACTGATGCCGAGGGCGACCTCGTCAGCCTCTCGGCCGGCGCGACCGATCCCGACGGCGATCCGCTGACCTACGAGGCGACAGGGTTGCCCGCTGGCCTGGCCATCGACGCCGGCACGGGCCTCATCAGCGGCACGCTCGACTACGCCGCCGCCGCGGGCAGCCCGTATGCGGTGACCATCACCGTGCGCGACGGCCCGAGCGTCGATGACAGCGACACCTTCAGCTGGACGGTCAACAACACCAACCGGGCACCGGCCTTCAGCACCGACATCACTGATCAGAACGCGGCCGAGGGCGATGCCGTCAGCCTCGACGCCGACGCCACCGATCCCGATGGCGACCTGTTGACCTATTCGGCCACAGGCTTGCCCAACGGCCTGTCGATCGATCCCAACACGGGCGTCATCAGCGGCACCCTCGCCTACGACTCGGCGGGCATCTACGCGATCAGCGTGAGCGTGACCGACGGCACGCTCTCCGACGACGACAGCTTCACGCTGACGGTCAACAACACCAACCGGGCACCGGCCTTCACGACCGACATCACTGATCAGAACGCGGCCGAGGGCGATGCCGTCAGCCTCGATGCCGATGCCACCGATGCCGACGCCGACACGCTCATCTACAGCGCCACAGGCCTGCCCGCCGGGCTGTCGATCGATCCGTTCAGCGGCATCATCAGCGGCACGCTCGACTTCGGCAGCGCGGGCATCCACAACGTGACCGTGAGCGTGACCGACGGCACGCTGTCCGACGACGACAGCTTCACCCTGACCGTCAGCGCGACCAACCAGGAGCCGACCTTCGACCAGGATCTGGGCGACCGCACTGATGCCGAGGGCGACCTCGTCAGCCTCTCGGCCGGCGCGACCGATCCCGA
This sequence comes from uncultured Chloroflexia bacterium, assembly GCA_963704145.1. GTDB lineage: Bacteria > Chloroflexota > Limnocylindria > Limnocylindrales > CSP1-4 > JALYGJ01. Next base: position 323,049 of record CAVPHB010000004.1, on the reverse strand, counting down.
CGGCGATCCGCTGACCTACGAGGCGACAGGGTTGCCCGCTGGCCTGGCCATCGACGCCGGCACGGGCCTCATCAGCGGCACGCTCGACTACGCCGCCGCCGCGGGCAGCCCGTATGCGGTGACCATCACCGTGCGCGACGGCCCGAGCGTCGATGACAGCGACACCTTCAGCTGGACGGTCAACAACACCAACCGGGCACCGGCCTTCACGACCGACCTGCTCGACCAGAACGCGGCCGAGGGCGATGCCGTCAGCCTCGACGCCGACGCGACCGATCCTGATGGCGACCTGTTGACCTATTCGGCCGCAGGCCTGCCCGCCGGCCTCGCGATCGACGCCAACACGGGCGTCATCAGCGGCACCCTCGCCTACGACTCGGCGGGCATCTACGCGATCAGCGTGAGCGTGACCGACGGCACGCTCTCCGACGACGACAGCTTCACGCTGACGGTCAACAACACCAACCGGGCACCGGCCTTCACGACCGACATCACTGATCAGAACGCGGCCGAGGGCGATGCCGTCAGCCTCGATGCCGATGCCACCGATGCCGACGCCGACACGCTCATCTACAGCGCCACAGGCCTGCCCGCCGGGCTGTCGATCGATCCGTTCAGCGGCATCATCAGCGGCACGCTCGACTTCGGCAGCGCGGGCATCCACAACGTGACCGTGAGCGTGACCGACGGCACGCTGTCCGACGACGACAGCTTCACGCTGACGGTGATGGCAGCAACCGTCGTGTATGTCAATGACACCTTCACCCGCACTGTCGCCAACGGTTGGGGCAACGCGCCGGTGGGCGGCGCCTACACCACCCAGGGCACGGCGGCCAACTTCGCCGTCGGTGGCGGCGCCGGCTCGATCACCATGCCCAATGCCGGCGTCACGCGCTCGGTACTGCTCAACAGCACGAGCGCCGCGGACGTTGACGTCAGCTTCGGTGTCCGGATCAACAAGGTCGCCGTGGGCGGCGCGCAGTTCACCTACGCCGTCGTCCGCCGCAACGGCACCAACGAGTACAGGGTCAAACTGCGCCTGCCGACCAACGGCAACGTCTATGTCAGCGCGAGCACGGTCCTCAACAACGTCGAGTCGCCCATTGGCAGCGAGGTTCTGGTCGCCGGCCTGAGCCAATCCGCCAACGCCGTCCTTCGCTTCCGAGCACAGGTGACCGGGAGCAGCCCGACCACGCTGCGCGTCCGAGCGTGGGCCGATGCGAGCGTTGAACCGACGACCTGGAACTACACCGCCACGAACAGCAACCCCGCACTGCAGAGCGCCGGCTCGCTCGGTTTGCGCGCGTACGTTGCGTCGGGGACCACGAACGCGCCGGTCGTGATCTCATTTGATGACTACCTGGTCACCTCGCTCGGCCCGCCTAACCAGGCCCCGGTCTTTAGCACCGACCTCGGCAATCGAACCGACGCCGAGGGTGACGGGGTCAGCCTCGGCGTCGACGCCAGCGACCCGGACGGCAATCCGTTGACCTACAGCGCCACTGGGCTGCCTGCTGGAATCACCATCAACTCCGCCACGGGCGTCATCAGCGGCACGCTCTCGTTCGCCAGCGCCGGCGTCCACAACGTCATCGTGACCGTGTCCGACGGCAGCCTGACCGACGACGACTCTTTCACCTGGACGGTGATCAATACCAACCGCGCACCGGTCTTCAGCACCGAGTTCGGCGATCGGACCGATAGTGAGGGTGCTGTGATCAGCCTCGACGCCGATGCTTCCGACGCCGATCTCGATCCGTTGACATACGGCGCTACGGGTCTTCCAGGCAGCATCACCGTCAACTCGGTGACGGGCGTCATCAGCGGCATACTCAGCGCCTCAAGTTCCGGTGTGTACACCGTGGTCGTGACTGTCTCCGACGGCGACCTGACCGACACCGACAGCTTCACCTGGACGGTCAACGACTCTGGTTCGACGACGATCTACGCCTCGGATCTCTTCAGCCGGACGGTAAGCAATGGCTGGGGCAGCGCGCCAACCGGCGGTGCCTACACGCTGCAGGGCGCGGCGGGCGCCTTCGGCGTGAACGGTTCAGCAGGCACGATCACCATGGGCAGCGCCGGCGCGAACCGGTCGGCGATCCTAACCTCGGTTTCGGCGTCGGACGTGGATCTCACGTTCCGCGTCAGCAGGGACAAGGCGCCAGCCGGTGGTAACCAGTTCGTGTACGGAGTCGTGCGCCGGATCAGTGCCAGTACCGAATACCGTGCCCAGCTGCGCCTGCTGACGAACGGGACTGTGTCCATAAGGGCCAGCTCGGTGGTCGGAAACAGCGAGTCGCCGATCGGAGCGCAGGTTCAGGTGCCAGGCCTGAGTTCGTCCGCCGCAACGACCATCTGGCTGCGGGCCCAGTTCATTGGCACGAGCCCAACGACGATTCGAATAAGGGCGTGGGCAGACGGCTCGCCGGAGCCAGCGATCTGGCAGTACACGGCGACCGACTCCACGGCCGCACTCCAGGCGGCTGGTGGCGTCGGCCTGCGCACCTACATCTCGGGAGCGACGAGCAATGCGCCCCTGGTCTTCACTTTCGACGACTTCCTGGCGCAATCCGGTCCATAGGCCCGGCTAGCGAGAAGCGCCTGACTCGCACTCCGCCGAGCACGCGGTGCGCCACCGCGCAGGATGTCGAACATCCGTTCCCTTTGCGGCACAACCTGCTAGACTTGCCGCCAATGGACGAACCCGACCGCCACGTCGCCGCGGGAACGCTGACCGTCGAGGAAGTGGCGGTCGACACGTCGCTCCGGCCACGCTCGCTGCTCGAGTACATCGGTCAATCCGCGGTCAAGCAGAACCTCGAGATCCTGCTCGAGGCGGCCCGCCAGCGCAACGAGGCGGCCGACCACGTCCTGCTCTACGGCCCGCCCGGGCTGGGCAAGACGACGCTGGCCAACATCATCGCCCGCGAGCTGGGCGTCAACCTGCACGCGACGAGTGGGCCCGCGGTCGAGCGGCCGGGGGACCTGGCCGCGATCCTGACCAATCTCGAAGAGCGCGACGTCCTGTTCATCGACGAGATCCACCGCCTCAACCACGCGGTCGAGGAGATCCTGTATCCAGCGATGGAGGACTTCGCGATCGACGTGATGATCGGCCGCGGCCCGTCGGCACGCAGTCTGCGCCTGGGCCTGAAGCCGTTCACCGTGGTCGGCGCGACGACGCGCGCAGGGCGCATCGGCGGCCCGCTGCGCGATCGCTTCGGCGCCGTGTATCGGCTGGACTACTACTCCCAGCCGGAGCTGGCCACGATCATCCAGCGGTCGGCGGGCATCCTGGGCGTCGATATCCAGCCCGACGCGGTCGACGTGCTCGCGCGCCGGGGGAGGGGCACGCCGCGCGTCGTCAACCGGCTGCTGCGGCGAGTGCGCGACTACGCCCAGATCCGGTCGGACGGCCACATCGGCTCCCGGGAGGCGTCCGCATGCGATGAACGCCATGGACATCGATGATCAGGGCCTCGACACCACCGACCGCCGCCTGCTGGCGGCCATCGTCCAGAAGTTCGCTTCGGGCCCTGTCGGCGGCGCGGCATTGGCGGCCGTCATCGGCGAAGAGGTCGAGACCATCGAAGACGTCTACGAGCCCTTCCTGCTCCAGCTCGGTTTCCTCGACCGAACGCCACAGGGCCGCGTGGCAACCGAGCGCGCACGAGACCACCTGCGTGGCCTGGGCTACGAGGTGCCGGCCCCGCGCCGTGGCGAGCGCACCGATTCCGGGCTGTGGGACGGCATGAACGCGGAGGGCCGCACAGAAGCCGAATTGGAGACCCATGCATGACCCACGCCTTCGCGCCGGCCGCCGCCCCGCCCACGGCCGATCTCGCCGTCGCCACGCGCGGCCTGGTCAAGAGCTACGGCCGCCACCAGGCGCTGATGGGGCTCGACATGTCCGTGCCGCGCGGCAACGTCTACGGCTTCCTGGGCCCCAACGGTTCAGGCAAGACCACCGCGCTGCGGCTGATGACCGGCCTCCTGCGGCCCGACGCGGGCACGATCGAGCTGCTCGGTGCGCCGTACACCCGGCGTGACCGGCAGCGGCTGTTCCGCGTCGGCTCGCTGATCGAGACGCCGTCCTTCTACCCGTACCTGTCGGGCTACGAGAACCTGCTCGTGCTGAGCGCCGCCGGCCCGCCGACCGACCCGCGCCGGATCGGCCAGGTGCTCGAGTACGTGGGCATGACCGGTCGCGCGCGCGACGCCGTCCAGACCTACTCGCTGGGCATGAAGCAGCGCCTCGGCATCGCCGCGGCGATGCTGTCCGACCCCGACCTGCTGCTGCTTGACGAGCCGGCCAACGGGCTCGATCCGGGTGGCATGGTCGCGATGCGCGAGACGCTGCGCTACTTCACCGCCGAGCTGGGCAAGACGGTGGTCATCTCGAGCCACCTGCTGCACGAAATCGAGCAGCTGGCCGACGTGGTCGGCATCATCGATCGTGGTCGGCTCGTGCGCGAGGGACCCTTGGCGCACCTGCTCGAGGATCGCCGGTCGGGTGAGAGTGCGCGTGGCCACCGAACAGATGGCTCCCGCGGCCGAGATCATCCGCCGGCTCGCGCCCGATCGGCCGCTGTACGGAGTGGACTAGCGGCGATGCAGGCGGGCTGGTTCACCGTCGCCCATGGCGCCAGGGCGCGCCAGCGAGCTCAACCGCGCGCTGGCCGAGGCGGGCATCTACGCCTCCGGGCTGGAGCCGGGGAGCGACCTCGAGAGCCTCTTCCTGGAGCTGACCGGCGGCGGTGCGTCGGCACATGAGCTGGGCGCACCCGTCGTCAGTGCCACAACCGCCCGGGCGCCGGTACCGCCGGCATGAGGCTGATCCGCGCCGAGCTGCTCAAGATGCGCCGCCGCGCAGGCGACGTACGTCGTGCTCATCGTCGCGCTCGTGCTGACGGCATGATCATCTATCGCTGCTCGACCGGCGCCGTCGGCTGGGCATCTTGGCGGCTTCGATCGTGCTTTCGATTCCCGGCGCCTACGCGCCTGATCGACCAGTTCGCCTTCGCGACACTCGGCGGCCTCCTGGCCATCGTGTACGCGGCGGCGATCGTGGGCGCCGACTGGAACTGGGGCGTGCTGCGCAACGTCATCGCGCGCGGCGAGAGTCGCGCCGCGCTATCTGCTCGCCAAGGCGGCCGGACTGTCGATCGTGCTGTGCTCTGGCTGTGCTGATCATCTTCTTCTTCGCGCTCGTCGATGACCTACGTCACCGGCTTTGGCTTACGACATCCCGGTCGCCAGCCCGCTCCGCGGGCGGGGCGTGCAGGATCTCGTCGACCAATCTCGCGCTCGGCTTCCTCGTCGTGCTCGAGCGCGCGGCGCTCGGCTTCGCTGTCGCAGTCGTGCTCGCGCAGCCAGCTGGCCGGCGCGGTCGTCGGCGATCGTCCTCTACCTCGGCGAAGGCGATCGTCACCACCTATTCTGACCATTCGCCGCCGTCGCCGCGCTACTTCGGCCGCGGCTGGCTTCGGCGGTGACGGCTTCCAGCTCGTCGGGCCGGAGTGGTTCCAGTACCTGCCCATGACCGTCGGCAACCAGGTTCTGAGCTGGGCGCCCGGGCGGTGGCGGTGCAGCCGCGTGCCGGCGGTCATCGAGGGCTCTTCCTGCGGCCCGGTGCCGCTCGAGCAGGCACTTGCCGCTGGTGCTGGTCTACCTCGTCGTGGCCGTCGTGCTCGCTGCCGATCGCGCTCTCGCGCAGGAGATCGTCTGACGGCGGTCGAGCTGCCGACAGCGGAGCCGCCCGAGGGACCCCAACCGAGCTCGGCCCGACCAGCCGGCCGATCACCTTCGATGTGCTGCTGCCCGCGCCAGCTGACGGCTCGACGCGCGCCCGGCTGGGCCATCTGCAAACCCCGCATGGCGAGATCCAGACGCCCGTCTTCATGCCCGTCGGCACGAATGCCACCGTCAAGGCGCTCGATCCCGACGACCTCGACGAGGTCGGCGCCCAGATCATCCTGTGCAACACCTACCACCTCTACCTGCGCCCCGGCCACGAGCGCATCGAGCGGCTTGGGCGGGCTGCACAAGTTCATGGCCTGGCATCGGCCCATCCTGACCGATTCGGGCGGCTACCAGGTGGTCAGCCTGGGCGACTACCGCATCGGTCGACGATGACGGCGTCACCTTCCGCTCGCACCTCGATGGCTCGATCCACCGTTTCACGCCCGAGCTTTCGATCGCCGTCCAGGAGGCGCTCGGCTCGGACATCGCCGTCGTGCCTCGATCAGCCGGTGCCGCCCCATGCCTCGAGCCGGCGCGAAGTGGCTGAGGCGATGGTCCGCACGCACGCCTGGGCGGAGCGCTGCCTGGCGGCCCACAATCGCGCCGGACCAGGCCCTGTTCGGGATCATCCAGGGCGGTCTCGAGAGCGACCTGCGCGCCGAGTCGACGCAGTGTCGTGGCGGGCATGCCCTTCGACGGCATCTGCATCGGCGGGCTGGCCGGCGACGAGAGCGCGCGCCCAGCGACGCGAGGCGCTCGACGTCTGTCGTGCCGCTGCTCGCCGACGACCCGCGCCCGCGCTACCTGATGGGCCTCGGCTCGCCGGCGGACCTGCTCGACGCGGTTGATGCCGGCGATCGACATGTTCGACTCGGTCCTGCCCGCACGCATCGCGCGCAACGGCACGGTGTGGGTGCCCGAGGGCCGGCTCAACCTGCGCAACTCGCGCTTCCTCGATGATCCGGCGCCGCTCCAGGAGGGCTGTCGCTGCCGCGCCTGCCGCTCGTTCTCGCGCGCCTACCTGGCGCACCTGCTGCGCGCGGACGAGCTGCTCTTCTACCGCCTCGCCACTTTTCACAACCTGACCTTCCTCGCTAGACTTCATGGCGCGCATGCGGGCGGCGCTGGCCGAGGGAAACTTCCCTAGACTTGGTCCGTGAGCTGGCGCGCATGCGCGAGGCTCGCCTTCCGCAGTCGGAGTCACGAGGCGTGACACGCAAGCTGGCGCAAAGTCGGAGTGAACTGGGAAGCAAGCGGCCCGGGCTAATGTGCCGGTCGGGTCCGCGGAGGCGCGACAAAATGGGATCAAGAGATCGTCCACACAACGAAGCCAAGAAGAAGGCGAAGGCGAAGGACGCCAAGCCGCAGCCTCGAATCGCTGCTCGATGCGCCGCCGCCCACGGTCGAGGTAATCAAGCCCAAGCGCAAGCCGCGCTGGGAAGAGGAGCCGGAGGCGAGCGAGGAGTAACCCTCGCGGTCCCCGGTCGGAGCCAGGAGGGAAACCAGGCATGGCCATGACGGGGACCAGCAAGATCGCCGGCGCAGAGGAGCAACGGCGTGGAGCGCGCGACAAGCCGACCAGCGAGCGAACGCGCGCTGTCGACGTGGCCATCCTGGCCATCGAGAAGCAGTTCGGTCGCGGCTCGATCATGAAGCTCGGCTCGGCCGAGAGGCAGGCCGTCGATGCCATCCCCACCGGCTCGATTGCGCTCGACCTGGCCACCGGCGTCGGCGGCGTGCCGCGCGGCCGGATCACGGAGATCTTCGGGCCCGAGTCGTCGGGCAAGACGACGCTCTGCCAGCACGTCCTCGCCGAGGCGCAGAAGCGCGGTGGCGTGGTTGCCTTCATCGACGTCGAGCACGCGCTCGATCCGGCTTATGCCCGAGCGTGTGGCGTCAACGTCGACGAGCTACTCGTCAGCCAGCCCGACACGGGCGAGCAGGCGCTCGAGATCACCGAGACGCTCATCCGCTCGGGTGGCGTGGACTGCGTCGTCGTCGACTCCGTCGCTGCGCTCGTGCCGCGCGCCGAGATCGAGGGCGAGATGGGCGACTCGTTCATGGGCATCCAGGCGCGGCTGATGAGCCAGGCGCTGCGCAAGCTGACCGGCGCGTGTCAGCCGCTCGCAACACGGCGCTCGTCTTCACCAACCAGCTGCGCGAGAAGATCGGCGTCATGTTCGGCAACCCCGAGGTCACGCCCGGCGGCCGGGCGCTCAAGTTCTACGCCAGCATGCGGCTCGACATCCGGCGCATCGAGACGATCAAGAGCGGGCACCGAGTCGGTCGGTAGCCGGGTCCGCGTCAAGGTCGTCAAGAACAAGGTGGCCGCGCCTTTCCGCGTGGCCGAGTTCGACGTCATGTACGGCGAGGGCATCAGCCGCGAGGGCGGGCTGCTCGACGTCGGTGTCGCCTCGGACATCGTCAGCAAGACCGGCGCGTGGTTCAACTACGGTGATCTGCGCCTCGGTCAGGGCCGCGAGCAGGCCAAGGAGTTCCTGAAGGCCAACCAGGACGTCGCGCAGAAGCTCGAGACCGAGATCCGCGCGCAAAGTGGCGACGATCAGTCCCGGTCGAGGGCATCTCCGAAGCCGAGTAGGTCTGCCACTTCAGTCACCGCGCGCGTGCTGGTCGACCCGGTCATGCCTTGCGAGAACGCCGTCGCCTGCCGGCGGCTGCCCCTCGCGCGGCGCAAATCGAGCAGAGCTGACTGACCCTGGCCCCGGTCGATGGAGGCCGCTGCGGCGTTCCTGGCCGTCCGGAGCGGTGCCGCTGATCGCGTGTCGAACGAAACGCGCCCGCCGGGCTGCGTCCGGCTGGGCTATCCCGACCCGCTGGCCGAGAAGCGTCGCCGTGCGCCGCCTGGTCGAGACTGCGCATTACCTCGACGACGCGCCTTCACGCGGGCGCTGGGTCGAAAGCCGCGATCGGGCACACCCACGCGGCGAAACGGCACTCCGCCGCGAACTGGCACTCAAGGGAGTGGCGCGCGACATCAGTCGACGGTGCTGCTCGCCGAGCGTGCCGAGGGCAGTAGTCGGGCGGATCCGGACCTTGACGCCGCGCTCGCCCTGCTCACGAAAGCGCTCATCGCTCGAGCGTGAGGCGGACCCAGCCAGCGACGCACCAAGGCGTACGCGCTCCTGGCGCGAAACGGCTTCGATCTCGAAACCTGTCGCGCGGTGCACGCGTCAATCCCCCGAGGCTGAGCCGTCGAGAGGGGACATGTACTATCGCACTGCATGTCCGCCGGTTCCACGCCTGTCGCGCATCGTTGCGCTGCTTCGGGCTGTACCTGGTCCTGCTCTTCGGCGCTGACGCTGCTGCCCGACGCGGCCACGCTTCGACACGGAATCGACGCTGCGATTCAACGTGACGCCCGTTCGCGTACGATCGGGCCGGCGCTCCGGCTGGGGGCGGACTCGTTCTCCTTCCGCGTGCTGGTCGGCAATATCGCCGCGTTCGTGCCGCTCGGGATCCTGGTGCCCCTCGTCCGGCCGCGCAGCGGACTGGCCTTCGTTCTGCTCGCTGGACTCGGCCTGTCGGTCGCCATCGAGACCTTGGCCAACTGTCGGTCTCGCTGGCAGTCGGCTACGGCTACCGGTCGGCCGACGTGGACGACGTCCTGCTGAACGGAGCCGGCACGCTGGTCGGATTCCTGCTGCTCTCCGTGGGCTCGCTGCTGGTGCGACTCGCGGCCCGCGTTCGCTAGCGGGCGGCGCCCGGCTCGCCAGCGCCTGGTTTGACCAGTTTCGGGAAACCGGCGTAGGCTTCGCGCCGGAAATTCGTTGCCGTTTCCGCACCAACGGTCGGGTTGCCCGACCAGCGGCCGGCAACGGCACTCGGAGGTTGTCTCGCCGCCCAGCGAGACGGTCGGGTCCTCGACTCCGGCTCGGGAGGACGGTCGTCAGTGACCCGACGAACCTGCACACATCCTTCCAGTTAGGGACTGGACGGGAGGCAGATTGAATATGAGTGATCCCAGTCGTGCTGGCGGTGGTGGCCGTCGTTGCCATCGCGCCGGCTGGCTCGGTTTCCTGGCGCGCAGCATGTGGGCCTCCACCGCCATCCGCACCGCGCAGGACAAGTCGGCGCGCATCGTGGCCGAGGCGCGCGCGCAGCAAAAGGAGCTGATCCTCCAGGCCAAGGACGAGCAGGTCCGCTTGGCGCGCGAGGGCGAGGAGGAGGCGCGCGCCAGGCGCACCGAGCTGTCCAGCCTGGAGCGCCGGCTGCTGCAGCGTGACGAGCAGCTCGACCAGCGCGCCGACATGCTCGACGAGCGCGATCGCAAGCTGATCGAGCGCGAACGCGAGTTCGACGTGACCCGCGAAGAGCTGGCGCCGCGCGCGCGCAGGAGCAGATCGCGCGCGCTCGAGCAGGTCAGCCAGATGTCCCAGGAAGAGGCCAAGCAGCTGCTGCTCGAGCAGGTCCGCGAGGAGGCCGAGCACGACGCCGTCCGGCTGGCGCGCAGCGATCGAGCGCAGGGCGCGGAAGAGGCCGACGACAAGGCGCGCGACGTGCTCGTCACCGCCATTCAGCGCGTCATGGTCGACCACACCGCCGAGATGACCGTCATCGACCGTCCACCTGCCGTCGCGACGAGATGAAGGGCCGCATCATCGGCCGCGAGGGGCGCAACATCCGCGCGCTCGAGCAGGCCACAGGCGATCGACCTGATCATCGACGACACGCCCGAGACGGTGCTCATCAGCGGCTTCGACCCGGTCCGGCGCGAGATCGCCCGCCTGTCACTGACCAAGCTCATCCAGGACGGCCGCATCCATCCCGGCCGGATCGAGGAGGTCGTCGCCAAGTCCAAGGCAGAGGTCGAGCTGGTCATGCGCCAGGCCGGTGAAGCGGCCGCGTACGACGACCGGCGTGCCCGGACTGCCGCCGGAGCTGATCAAGCTGCTCGGCCGGCTCAAGTTCCGCACCTCGTACGGCCAGAACGTGCTCCAGCACTCGATCGAGACGGCGCGCCTGGCGGCCGTGATCGCGCGGCGAGACCGGGGCCGACGTCCAGATCGCCAAGCTCGGTGGCCTGCTGCACGACATCGGCAAGGCCGTCGACCACGAGGTCGAGGGCGCCGCACGCGGCCATCGGCGCCCAGATCGCCGCGCGCCACAACCTGCCGATGAAGGTCATCAACGCGATCGCCGCGCACCACCAGGAGGTCGAGTACGCCTGCGTCGAGGCGCCCATCGTCCAGATCGCCGACGCGATCAGCGCCAGCCGCCCCGGTGCCCGGGGCGAGTCTGCCGAGACCTACCTCAAGCGGCTCGAGGAGCTGCAGGCGATCGCCAACAGCTTCGAGGGCGTCGAGAAGTCATTCGCCGTCCAGGCCGGGCGCGAGGTGCGCATCCTGGTCCGGCCCGAGGAGATCGACGACCTGGCCTCGACGCGCCTGGCGCGGGACATCGTGCACAAGATCGAGGAGTCGCTGACCTACCCGGGCCAGATCAAGGTGACCGTCATCCGCGAGACGCGCGCCGTGGAGTACGCGAAGTAGCGCCCGACATGCTCGCCCGGTTCAGGCCGCCGATCGCTAGCGCCGCCGCCGGACGCCCGGCGCGGGCGAACGTGCGCGTGCTGATGATCGGCGACGTGATCGGCAAGCCCGGTCGGGTCGCGGTCGAGCAGGCTGCTGCCCCAGACTGCGCGATGAGCGCCACATCGATTTCGTCACCGCCAACGGCGAGAACCTGGCCGGCGGCATGGGCCTGACCGCCTCGACGGCAGCAGGCGCTGTTCGATGCCGGGCGTGGACGTGATCACCAGCGGCAACCACATCTGGGACAAGCGCGAGATCTACCCCGAGCTCGACCGCGACGAGCGCATCCTGCGCCCGATCAACTACGGCGAGCAGGGCGTGCCCGGTCGCGGCTGGGGCGTCTTCCATGCGCCGACGGGACGGAGATCGCGGTGATCAACGCCCAGGGCCGCACGTTCATGGCCCAGATCGAGAATCCGTTCACGACGCTCGACGCGCCTGCTCGACCACGGCGCGAGCGAGCTGCCGCCGGCTGCGCATCGTCGACTTCCACTGCGAGCTGACGAGCGAGAAGAACGCCTTTGGCCTGTACCTCGACGGCCGCGTCAGCGCGGTGTGCGGCACGCACACCCACGTCGCCACGGCCGACGAGCGGATCCTGCCCCAGGGCACGGCCTACGTCAGCGATATCGGCATGACCGGGCCGCTCTACAGCGTCATCGGCTTCGAGCCGAGCGACCGTCCTGCCGCGCTTCATCAACGCGCTGCCGACGCGCTTCGAGGTGGGCAGCGGGCCGGTCCTCTTCAACGCGGTCCAGATCGATCTTGACGCGACCAGCGGGCCGAGCGGTGGCCATCGCGCGCATCAACCGCGTGGTTGAGCCCGAGGCCATCCCGTGAGCGACGAGATCACCGGCAGGACCGTCTGACGGTCCAGAGCCGCTTCATCGATCCCGCGGCGCAGCCGGGTTGGCCGCTCAACCGGGTCGACCTGCACTGCCACAGCGACCGGTCGGACGGCGTCCTGCCGCCGCTCGACCTATACCAGCAGATGGCCGAGCTTGGGCATCGAGCTCGCCGCTCTGAGCGACCACGACACGCTCGCCGGCTATCGCGCGCTGCGCGAGGCGACCAGGCCGCCACGTTGCCGCCCGCTGGCCCGCGGCTCATCGCGGCGGTCGAGATCAACAGCATCGCCGATCGGGCGCTGATCGAGCTGGGCGTCGAGCTCGAAGAGGGCGAGCTGCACATCCTGGGTTACGGCGTCGACGCGGACGACGCCACGTTCGAGGCGCACGCTTGAGGGCCAGCGCAACGCGCGCATGGCGCGCCTGCTGCTGATCATCGAGCGGCTGCGCGAGCTGGGCGTGCCGATCGACGACCAGATTGCGCCCGCGCTCGCGAGCGACGAGGCAGTCGGCCGGCCGCACATCGCGCGGGCGATGGTCGCGGCCGGTCACGTGCGGCAGCGTCCAGGAGGCGTTCGACCGGTGGATCGATCGCAGCGGGCCAGGCGTACGTGCCGCGTCAGGGCATGCGTCGCGCGACGGCGATCGACGCCATCACTCGCCGCGGGCGGCATCGCCGTGCTGGCCCACTACCCGGCCGCCCCCGAGCAGCCCGACCTGATCCGGCTGCTGATGGACTGGGGCGTGACGCGGCCTCGAGGTCTACTACCGCCGCTTACCTGCCGAGACCGTGCCGCCAGATGGCCTCGCTGGCCGATTCGCTGGGCGTGCTCGCGACCGGCGGCAGCGACTACCACGGCGACGGCATGACCTACGCCGAGGCGCAGCGACCACCTACGTGCCGCGCGCGGTCGGGCGAGCGGCTGCTCGACGGCCTCGCGCGGCGCGGATGCGGACGCGGCATGACCGCGCGCATGCTGCCGGTGCTGGATCGCTGGCGCCGGCACGGGCGCCCAGGGACCGCGTGCCGGCCGTTGCCGCGCCGGAGCTGGCCGAGTTCGCCACCGACGACCTGACCCTGCCGCGCTTCCACGTCTGGACGCTGGGCTGCCAGATGAACCACTCCGATTCCGAGGAGATGGCCGGTGCGCTGGCCGCCGCCGGCTGCGCCGAGGCGTCCGATCTCGACGCGGCTGACCTGATCGTGATCAACTCGTGCGCCATCCGCGAGGCGGCCGAGCAGAAGGTGATCGGCCGGATGGGCCACCTGGCCCGTCTGCGCGCGGCCAATCCGGCGTTGCGCGTCGTGCTCACCGGCTGCTCGGTGCGTGCCGACAACGGGCGACGTTCTGAAACGTCGCTACCCGCAGGTCGACCTGTTCCTGCGGCCCGACGAGGAGCCCGAGCTGACCGCGCGGCTGGGCCTCGCCGGTGCCACCCCGCCCGGTCTGATGAGTGCCACCGTGGAGATCCGGCTTCCTCCGCGCGTCGGAGCGTCCGTCGCAGCGACGGCCGATCGGCTGCCCCAGGCGCGCGCCGCGGCGGTCGGGGAGGGCCGCGTGCAGCGGACAAGGCGACATCGGCCTGGCTGCCGATCATCTACGGCTGCGACAAGACGTGCACCTACTGCATCGTGCCCTTCGAGCCGCGGTCCGGAGCGCAGCCGGCCGTTCGACGACGTCGTGGCCGAGGCGGGCGCGCTGGCCGCCGCGGGCTACCGAGAGGTCACGCTGCTGGGCCAGAACGTCAACTCCTACGGCCACGACCTGCCCGCCGACGATCGCGCTTCGCGCACGTTCGCCCGAAGCGCCACCTGGGGCGGCGCCTCGAGCTCGACGGGCGGCCCGACATGGCCGCGCTGCTGCGCGCCGTCGACGGTCTGCGCACGGCGGCGGGAGACCCGGCCATCTCGCGCGTTCGCTTCGTCACGTCGCATCCGTGGGATCTGTCCGAGCGGCTGATCGGGGCGATGGCCGACTGTCCGTCGGTGTGCGAGCACCTACACCTGCCGGTTCAGTCGGGCGACGACGCGGTCCTGCGCCGGATGGGCCGCCAGTACACCGTTGACGGCCTACCTCGAGCTGGTCGAGCGCCTACGCGCGGCCGTGCCCGGGATCAGCCTGACGACCGACGTGATCGTCGGCTTCTGCGGCGAGACGGAGGCACAGTTCGAGCGGACGCTGGACCTGCTGCGCACGGTGCGCTTCGACCAGGTCTTCGCGGCCGTATTCTCGGTCCGGCCGGGCACGCCCGCCGCGCAACCTGCCCGACGACGTTCCGCGCGCCGAGAAGAAGCGCCGCCTGCAGGCGTTGCTCGAGTCTGCAGGAGCAGATCGGCCTCGAGCTCAACGAGGCGATGGGTGGGGCGGACGACAGAGGTGCTCGTCGATCAGCAGCGCCCGTCCTCGAGCCACGAGGGCAGCGCAGCTGGCGCGCCACGCCTAGCCGGCCGCAACCGGCACAACAAGCTTGTCCACTTCGACGGGCGAGTCGGAGATGCTCGGTCAGCTCGTCGAGGTCAGCATCGAGCGGGTCGGGCCGTATGCACTGGTGGGCTCGCATCGACGGCTGAGCTGCCGCTTCCGCCGCTCGTCGTCGTCTGCGGTGCCACCGCGACCGGCAAGACCGTCCCTGTCGCTCGCGCCTGGCCGAGGCGATCCCTGGCGCCGAGATCATCAGCGCCGATTCGCGCCAGGTCTACCGCGGCATGGACATCGGCACGGCCAAGGTCGTCGGCTGCGGACCAGGCGCGAGTGCCCCATCACGGGCTGGACCTGGTCGATCCCGACGAGCCGTTCACTGCGGCCGACTACCGGCGCGCGGCGCTTGAAGCGCTGCACGCGATCGCCGGTCGGGGTGGGGTTGCGATCCTGGTTGGCGGCACGGGGCTGTACCTGCGGGCGGTCGCCCGCGGCGTCGCCCTTGAAGAGATCGGCACCGATGTGCAGCTGCGCGCCGGGCTCGAGGCGCGCCTGGCGGGGGAGGGCCTGCACGTGCTGGTGGCCGCAGCTGCGCGGCGTGGCGCCGACGGTGGCGGCGGCGACCGACCTGGCCAACCCGCGCCGCGTGGTGCGCGCACTCGAGCGCGTCGCGCTGCAGGGTGATCGCCTGCCGCCGCCGCCGCGCGGCTACCCCGCACGATCGGTCTGGATCGGCCTGTCACTCGATCACGCGCAACACGCGCGCCGGATCGACGGAGCGTGCCCGCGCGCAGTTCGCCACGGGTCTGCTCGAAGAGGCGGCCGAGCTGCGCCGCCGGTTCGACCCGTCGCTACGCGCGTTCTCCGCCGTCGGCTACCGCGAGGCGTTCGGCGCTGCTCGACGGGACCCTGACCGTGCGACGCAGGCCATTGAGCAGACCGCACCCGGACGCGCCGCTTCGCGCGGCGCCAGCGGACCTGGTTCCGTGCCGAGCCGGACATCCGCTGGCTCGACGCCGCGCACGACGCCCACACGGCGGCGCTCGCCCTGGTCGACGACGTGCGATCGACCTGACGGCCACCGTATGCTTGGTCGGTGAACGCCCGCGGTCGGACAGTGGAGCTTGTGCCGCCGGTCGAGCGTGCCTTCCTGGTCGCCGTCGACACCGGCAAGGACGCCGGCTGGACGGCCGAGGAGTCGCTCGCCGAGCTGGCCAACCTGGCCGACACCGCCGGGGCGCAGGTGGTCGGCGCCGAGTGGCAGAACCGGCGGCACGTCGACCCGAACTGGTACGTGGGCAAGGGCAAGGCCGAGGAGCTCGTGCCCAGGCCAAGCGCGAGACCGGTCTGACGCTGCTCGTCGCCGACGACGAGCTCAGCCCGAATCAGCAGAAGGCGCTCGAGAGCCTGCTCGGGGTCAAGGTGCTCGATCGGAGCGGCCTGATCCTCGACATCTTCGCCCAGCACGCGCGCACGCACGAAGGCCGCCTCCAGGTCGAGCTGGCCCAGCTCGAGTACCAGCTGCCGCGCCTGACGCGGCTGTGGACGCACCTCTCGCGCACGCAGGGTGGCATCGGCTCGCGCGGACCCGGTGAGACGCAGCTCGAGACGGACCGGCGCGTCATCCGCGCTCAAGATCGCCAAGCTCAAGGAGCGCGCTCGAGAACGTCCGCCGCCAGCGCGACACGGCAGCCGCGCGTCGCGTGATCGACGGCTTGTGCCCACGTGGCCATCGTCGGCTACACCAACGCGGGCAAGTCGTCGATGCTCAACGCGCTCGTCGGCTTCGACGGCCGCCGTGGCCGAGGACAAGCTCTTTGTCACGCTCGATCCGACCAGCCGGATGGTCAAGCTGGGCGACGGCCAGTCGGCGGTGGTGACCGACACCGTCGGTTTCATCCACAAGCTGCCGCATCAGCTGGTCGATGCCTTCCGAGCGACGCTCGAGGAGGTCAACCGCGCCGACGTGCTGCTCGAGGTGGTCGACGTCGCCGACGCCCACGCGCCCGAGCACCGCAAGACGGTCCAGCAGGTGCTCGACGAGCTCGGCGCGGGCGAGAAGCCGCGGCTGCTGGTCTACAACAAGGCCGACCTGGTCGACCCGGCCGCCGCCGACGGGGACGTCCCGGCGCCTTCGATCGCCGGCAGCGTGCTCGTCTCGGCACTCACCGGCTACGGCATGGACGTGCTGCGCGCGCGGCTGGCAGCCCTCCTGGCCGACCTGTGGGAAGAGGTTGACGTCGCCCTGCCGTACAGCGAAGGGGAGCTGCTCTCGCGCGTCCGCGAGCGCGGCACGGTCGACATCGGCTACCGCGCGCGCGACGTGCGCGTCCGTGGCCGGGTGACGCCGTCGCTCGCCGCGGAGCTGCGCGCCGCGGCATGGAGCGGCAGCGGTCACCCACGGGAGCCCTGACGGCCAGCGCTGAAGCCGTCCAGGCTCGGTTGCACGCATGCATATACTGCGCAAGACCTACTGGGCTGGGAGGGATCACCATGCGCTTGTCGGCGCGCGGGCGCGGCCATGTCGGTACGCCAGTACTCATAGCGCTGGTCACGGGACTGCTGCTAATGGCCTGCTCAGGGCAGGTCGTCGCCCCCAGCCCGGTGCCGCCAACGCCCGGGCCGACGCCCACGGCCGTCATGCCCGTCCCAGCCTCGCCTTCGCCGAGCGTACCGGTCGCTACAGCGACGCCCAGCCCGTCGCCGAGCGCGGCATCGCCGTCACCAACGGCGACCCCGGTGGCCGCATGGCCTGAGTTCGAGACCGAGCTGCTCGCGCTCCAACTTCGATCGAGTGGGCGCGGCTTCGTGGCCGACGAGACGGGTGACGCACTGGGTCCGGTAGGTCAACCTCGCCCGATCGCTCCCGATCTTGATCTGATTCGGGTGTATGCGAGCTGGGCTCAAGTGGGCGCCTCACCATTCGATCTGGGCGGCCTGTTCGACTGCCGCGATCCCGAGGTGTTCTGCGGCCCCCAACCGCACGACCTGGCCGGGCTCGACCTGGTTGTGGCGGCCATCGAGACAGGCGGCCACATCACGTTTGGCGGCAATCGGGGCGGGCAGCTCGCAGTCGCATACGACCGCCAGGCGCAGCCCGACGCCCCGTTGCTGCTGGGGCCGGTCAACTACGCCGGCGCGGATCTGGTCGTCATCGCCGACCTGCAGACCGAATCGCTGTTCACGATCGGGTGGACCGGCGACGAATGGGCCAGGACCGCGTCACCTGGCCGAGTGCGGATCGTCGGTTCGACGGCCGTGTTCCTCATGCCGCTGACACGCGAGGAGGACCTGGCGGTGGCGTTCTTTTCCTCGGAGCACTACTGGCGCTGCCGGCGGGACAACGGTGGGGAGGTGGAGTGCCAGCCGCCGGCGAACCCACGTGACGGCGCCATCGACGCGGCGCCCGGAAACAGGACTTCGATATCTTCGATGCTCGCAGTCGGGGACGATCTTGGTCCGGCGGCCCCCTGATCTCGAATCCCACGGGGTTCTGACCCGCCGGGCAGGGTTCGCGTCGTCAGCGAGTGGCCTGGATCCGGTCGGCTTGTCCCCTGGCTCAGGCCGGACCGGGGGGTGAGTCGGCGTCGCGTTCCTTGGTGTAGACATCGCGCAGGATAACCGGGACGGAGCGCCGGCGGGAGCGGATGTTGAGCAGCTCGACGAGGACGCTGAAGCCCATCGCGAAGTAGATATAGCCCTTCGGGATCTCGACGTGGAAGGCCTCCGCCACCAGCGCCGTGCCGATCAGCAGCAGGAAGCTCAGGGCGAGCATCTTGATGCTCGGGTGGCGCTCCACGAACTCGCCGATCGGCCGGGCGGAGAACATCATCACCAGCACGGCGATGACGATCGCGGCGACCATCACCGCCAGGTCGTTGGCCATGCCGACGGCGGTGATCACCGAATCGAGCGAGAAGACGATGTCGAGCAGCATGATCTGGAACACGATTCCGGTCAGCGTGGCCACCTTCGGTTGAACCGATCGGGTGCTCTCTTCGCCCTCCAATCGTTCATGGATCTCGAAGGTCGCCTTGGCAATCAGGAACAGGCCGCCGCCGAACAGGATCAGGTCGCGCCCGCTCACCTCTCGACCCAGGATGGCGAAGAGCGGCGCCGTCAGACCGACGATGAACGAGATCGAGAAGAGCAGCCCGATGCGCATGACCATCGCCGCGGCCAGGCCAACCACACGCGCCCGTTCGCGCTGCGCCGGCGGCAGCTTGCCGGCCATGATCGAGATGAAGATGATGTTGTCGATGCCGAGCACGATCTCGAGCGCGGTCAGCGTGAGCAGCGCGATCCAGGTCTCGGGGCTGGTCAACAGCTCCACGATTGAGTCTCCTCCAGGGCCGAGTGCCGGGTGATGGCGTGACGGGGCGGAGCGAGTCTACCGCCAAGGCAGCGTGAGGCCGGTGCGCTGGCCATGCGTCACAAACGAAGAGAAGGAGGCCGACTGCCTCCTTCTCCGTATATCAGGATGCGGGGCTGGTCCCGCATCGACTACTTGGTTGTGGCAGCGCCCTTCTTCTTGGTCGAGGTCTTGGGCTTCTTGCCGCCGCCCTTGCTGCCGGGTCCCTTGTCACCCATCTCCACAAAGCCCCTTTCAGTGCACAACAGAGTTTCCGAATGCTAGTCATTGTCCGGCGTCTGCGCCAGCCTGCTGCGCATCCGTGGGGGAGGGCTCGGGCGCGAACCCACCCGGCGTCCCCGAGGGTCAGTCCTCGGCCACGTACCTGCGCTCGCCGGTAGCCGGGTCCAGAAAGACGCGCATGCGCAGCCGCGAGGTCGGGTCGACGAAGACCTCGTCGGTCGATCGGAAACGAGGCTCGAGGGCGGCCGATTCACCACCGCCTGGGCCGGGCTGGATGTGATTTGTCTCGGCCGTTTGCGAACGGTAGCGCGAGACCTCGATCAGCGCCACGATGACGAGCACTGCGCCCGATAGGATCAGCCAGGCGGCTCCGAGCAGCGCGCCCGGTTGCCAGCCGAAGCCGAAGCCGACGGCCAGGCCACCGAGCAGCATCAATGCGCCGACCACGCCGAGCACGATCCGCACAGCCATCGATCCGGTCGTCATGGCCTACTCCACGGGCTGTGGCGCGCTCTGGTCGGGCACGACAACGACGGCCGTGCCATATGCGACGATCTCCGACATCGTGCCGGCCAGCCCGGAACTGTCAAAGCGCATCGAGATGACGGCGTTGGCACCGATCAACGTTGCGTTCTGGACCATCCGGTCGATCGCCTGGCGGCGGGTGTCCTCGAGCAGGCTGGTGTACTCGTGGATCTCGCCGCCACCGATCGAGCGCAGTCCGGCCATGATGTTGCCGCCCAAGCCGCGGCTGCGGACGACAAGGCCAAAGACCTGACCCTTGGTCTCCTGGACGCGCCAGCCGCCGATGAATGGGGTCGTGGCAATGAGCATGGGAGTGTGTTCCTCTCGTGTTGTGGACAGGCGCTAAGGATAGGGCGCCGTAATCCGCGCCCTCAGCGACAAGATCTGAGTGCCCTCGGATGCTAGGGTCCGAGCCATGGAATGGACGACCGTCAATCTGCCCGATGGGCGCGCACTCGATGTCCTGGCCGACACGGGCGGGACTGGCCCGGGCCTACTTTTTCACCACGGCACGCCGGGCAACGCCACGCGCTATGAAACCTGGTTCGCGGCTGCGCAAGTGCGCGGCCTTCGTCCAGTGGCCTACAGCCGGCCAGGCTATGCGACCTCGTCCCGTGACCCGGGCCGGACGGTGGCGTCTATGGCGGGTGATGTCGGTGCGTTGCTGGACGAACTCAACATCGGGCAGTTCCTAAGCCTGGGCGGATCGGGCGGCGGTCCACATTCGATCGCCTGCGCCGCGCTGCTACCGGATCGCTGCCTCGGTGCGGCGGCCCTCGTCACGGTCGCGCCGTGGGCGGCCGAAGGGCTCGACTGGTGGGCAGGCATGGCGCAGTTGAACATCGACGAGATGGGCGCCGCGCTCGCCGGTGAGGCGACGCTGCGCGAGTACATGGCGGCAGAAGGGGAGGAGTACCGCACGATCACCGGGTCGAGCATGATTGCCGCGCTCGGAGACGCCCTGCCTCCAGTGGACCAGGCGATGGCGACAGGGGAGTGGGCCGAACACGAGGCGGCCGGCATTCGACGCGCCCTCGAGCACGGCTTCGACGGCTGGATCGACGATGACCTGGCCTTCACCCAGCCGTGGGGCTTCGACGTGGCCACGATCAGGCGCCCGGTGCGGATCTGGCAGGGCGAGGTGGATCGGCTGGTGCCGTGGGCCCACGGTCAGTGGCTCGCCGACCGGATTCCGGGGGCGCGCTTCACCTTGGCAGCAGGGCAGGGCCACTTCTCGCTGGGGGTCAGTCATCGGGACCAGATCCTCGACGACCTCGTGAGCGCGGCCGGTACAGACGCGCCTTCTTGACATTATGGCCACTAGATGGCCATTATCTAGCCATGAAACGCGTCGGCGTGGCTGAGCTGAAGAACAACCTCTCACGCCACCTGCGCCTGGTCGAGGCAGGGGAGAGCATCGAGGTCACTGATCACGACCGGCCGGTCGCGCGCTTGGTGCCCATCGAGGCGAAGAGCAGCCTGACACTGCGGCCTCCCCTGCGCCCATTCTCGGAAATCCGGGACAAGGTCTATCCGCGCCTGGCGCCAGAGGTCGACTATGTGGAACTACTTCTGGAAGACCGCCGGAAACGATGATCACGTATGTCGATGCCTCCGTCGTGCTCCGCGTGATTCACGACGAACCAGGCGCCCTGCCGTCGTGGCGAGAGATCATGCCCGTCTCGAGTGACCTGGTTCGCGTCGAGTGCCTCAGGGCGATAGATCGGGCACGTATGACGCGACGTGTCGATGACGCGACGAGCTCCGCGCATCGGGCTGCGGTTCTGGCAACCATCGCCACCTTCTCGCTGGCGCCGATCAGTGCCTCGATCCTTGAGCGCGCCGCTGAGCCATTCCCGACGGCGCTGGGCACCCTGGACGCCATCCATCTCGCCACGGCCCTTCATTTGCGTGACGAGTTTCCAAGCCTGGCCTTCGCGACGCACGACAGAGAACTCGCCACGGCAGCCGTGGCCGTCGGGTTTGACGTCCAAGGCACGTAGCGACGTTGTAGTAGTATCGTGCAATGATCACCGTTCCCGAAGCCGCTCGGCGTACGGGCAAGGATCCCGAAACGATCCGCAAATGGATCAGGACGGGTCGGCTCGCAGCCCGGAAGGTTGGCACCCAGCATGTGATCGAGGAGGAGGACTTGACCTCGCTCTTCGAGGACGAACAACTGCCCGTGCCGCCCAGCTGGGGCTGGGACCGTATGCCAGACGGACGTCCGGTGCCGAACGTGGTCAGGGCGATCCGCCTGTCGCGCATTGGCCACTGAACGCATAGTTCTCGACGCGAGCGCGGCCGTGCGCGCGTCGATTACCGACGGATGGCAGGCTTTGGGGCACTGGACGTTGGTCGCGCCAAGCCTCCTTTGGTCGGAGGCATGCGCAGGACTCCGGCAGCTCGAGTACCGAGGCCAGATCACCGGACCCGAGGCGACACATGCGCGGGACCGCCTTGTGAGCGCGCAGATCGAGGCTGTGCCGTCGCGCGATCTAATGAACGACGCGCTGGCGCTCGCGCGCGAACTCGGCTGGGCGAAGACTTACGACGCTGAATTCGTCGTCCTGGCACGCCGCCTCGATGCGCGCCTGCTCACGGTAGATGCACGCCTGGCAGCAACGGCCGCCCGATACGTTCGCCTGCTGGCACCCGCTTAGCCGGCGCGCCAACGGCTCGGCTAGTACTTCCGATAAGAGAAGTTATGTCACGTCCCTGATGGGGCCGGTCAGGCCGTATCGGCTGACTTCTCGCGCTCGATCTGTGCGGCGATGGCAAACGCCATGAAGTATCGGTCCAGGAAGGCGGCGTCGGTTCCATAGTCGTTGTCGCCCGCGGCGTAATCACACACGACTTCACGTGCCCGGCATATCTCACGCACGCGTGGGCCTCTCCAGCGTGGGTCGGCGATCGTCAGGTCGAACAACTCCAGTGCTCGCACCAGCGCATGCCACGCCCTTGACTCGTTGCCGTGGTCCTTCGCTCGCAAGCAGCGAGAAACCTCGGTCCCGATGTTCCCGAGCTGGGCCATCAAGGACAGCTGAGACCACTGACCAGCGGCGGCCTCGCGGTGAAAGAGCTCGACCGTCAAGGCAGCACGAGCCGACCGACAATCCGAGCAATCCGAGACCGGATCGCAGCATCGTCAACTGATCGCGTCCGGTTTCCCTGTCGTGGACGCAAGTTGATCATGGAGTCGAACTCTACCCAGTTCTCCGTTCCGTAATCGTCTGGATAGAGGTTGATGCCCCAAAGGTCAGTCTGCTTGGAGCCGTCCTCGAGGAGGGTCGCTTCCTCGTCGGCGTGCATGCCAGCGTCCACCGCCATGATCTCGCGCTCGACATCAACGACGGCCTTCACAAGGTCCCCGAAGCGTTCTTCGGCCATTGCCCGCAAACGATCGAGGCTGACTGTCTCGCGGATGATCTCCATCGCGCCATCAAACCCCGATGACCTTCATGACTTCGTCGCCATAGTGGTCGTCGGAGATGTCGGCCTTCAGGGCCTTCCGTAGGCGGTCGTAGGGATCGTCGGCGCCGGTGAAGTAGGCGTGGCGGACGAAGAAGGCCTCCCCGTTGTAGTCGGTGTCGAGGAACCAGGCGGCGATGTCGTCCGTTGAAGATGATCGAACGGCGCCGGTGGTCGGGTCGTAGACGTCCAGACCATGGATCTCGAGTGTCAGCTGGTTGTCGGAGGTCGGGTTGATCTCGATGTCGGGCTCGCCGAAGACCATGAACAGGTTGCCCGAGCCGGTCTTCTTGAGCAGCTCGTCGCCCATCGCCAGGTCGGGGTTCATGCGTGCCTGGAGGATGGTCAGCCGGCCGAGCTCGAGGGCCTCCTCCCCTGCCAGCGGGTCGAAGGCGAAGCCGCAGCCGACCAGCATGTCGGCGATCTTGACCGCCTCCTTGGCAGCCTCGCGGATGAGCTCGGGGCCGACGGTGCCGAACTCGGGCCCGGTGGCCACCGCGACCGTCTTGGCGCCGCCGTTCTCGACGAACTCGCCCGTTGCCCGCGCGTACACCCCGCGGTTGGGATGGAGTCTCGGTGCGATCAACTCTGCCAGGTAAAGCATCTCAGCGATCCTATCTGGACCCTTCGCGCGTGGATAGACTGCCGACATGAGGTTCTGGGTCGGACTGACGGACCGGGACTGGTTCGACTTCCTAGCGGCTCGAGCGCCGCTCGAGGAGGTCAACTTCTGGCAGCCGAGCGCGCGTCGGCCGGTTCACCTCCAAGTCGGCGCGCCGTTCCTGTTCAAGCTTCACGCGCCACAGGGTGGCTGGATCGTCGGCGGCGGCTATTACGCGCACTTCACGACGCTACCGGCGACGCTCGCGTGGGACGCGTTCGGTGAGAGCAACGGGGCGGTGTCGTTAGAGGCCATGGCTGCTCTACTGCGCAAGAATCGGCTTGGCTTTGACGTTTACGCCGACCAGATCGGCTGCATGGCGCTCTCGGAGCCCTTCTTCCTGCCGCGCGAACGCTGGATCCCTCCCCCATCGAACTGGCGGGGGCCGACACAGGTAGGTCGGCGTTACGAGACGACCGAGCCCGACGGTGCGCGGCTGTGGGGGCAGGTTGAGGAGGCGCTGGTGGCGTTGGGTCGCCCAGACGTGGCCGTGGGTGAGGCGCCACTGCTCGGAGAGCGTTATGGAACCCCGGTCCTGCGCCCCGTCCGCCTCGGCCAGGGAACGTTTCGCACTTGGATCATTGACGCCTATGAGCGCAAATGCGTCATTACCAACGAGCGGACTCTGCCCGTGCTGCAGGCAGCGCACATCAAGCCGTACAGCCAGATGGGTCCGCACGCGCCCGACAATGGGCTGCTGCTCCGCTCGGATCTGCACACACTCTTCGATCAGGGCTACGTCACGATCATGCCTGACTTGCGACTTCAGGTGAGTCGGACGATCCGTGAGGAGTTCGAGAACGGGCGCGACTACTACGCCTTGGCCGGCCGACAGATCCGGCTCCCGACAGCCGGCAATCCCCCGCCCGCCCGCGAGTATCTCGAGTGGCACGCCGACACGATGTTCCGAGGCTGAGGGGCAGGATGCTGATCGACATCGACAAGGGCCGGGCCATTGAGCGCGTTCCGTATCGCGCTCAGTTAGACGCTCTCCGGCGGCGGCTCTCGGACCACGAGTTCGACGCAATGGTCGACCGCATCAACGAGTTGATCGATGAGTCGGGGGCAGAGATCGCGACCGCTGGGTGGCTGCCCGGCAGCGACTGGACGGGAACTCCCTTCGAGCCGATCAACACCAAGGCGGCTTGCGGAGACTTCGATCGCTCCGCAATGTCCTTCGGGCAACTCGTTTGGTACGCCGTGATGAAACGGCCAGAGCGGTGGGCGTCGGGGAGGTATCAGCTGGACGGCAAGGACATCGGGACCCGCACCTACTTCCGCCTGGGCTCCTAGCCCGCCTCGTTTACGGGGGTTAGGAACGCCGCACCTCGGCGCTAATCCACGCCATTGGTCGGCGCGTCGGTGTCTGAACCAACCCCCGGTGAAGTCCGCTGGGCGACCCACCGCCGGGTAATCAACAATCCTAAGGATCGGAAACAAAAGAAGCGTGCGGCGCGCATCATCGCCGTTTCCACTCCGCCGCGCTGCAGGTCGGTCCACACGGCCAAGAGGCACTTTCGCGGATCGCGCCATCCGGATCACCTGATCGAACAAGTCTGCCAACAGCGGCGGCAGTTGCCTCAACCTCCTATCGCGACCACGAGGGCGGTCAATCCCAGCAGTGCAACGGCAAGCACTGCGATGACGTTGTTGAGGATCGTGAGGAGCGGTAGCAACTGCCGACCGCTTGTCACCTGCGCAACTCTCGGGAAAGCCCAGAAGCGATTGACCGCATAGAAGAAGACAAGAATCAGGGCAACGATCAGAAACGTTAGCGACAGGTCACTCAATGGTCCGTTCACATCTAGGCGCCCAAGCCAGAGGTATAGGCGTAGGCCGACAGTGCGGGCTGGCCGCCGAGGTGGGCGTAGAGGACCCGTGAACCAGGCGGGATCTCGCCTGAGCGGATCATGCCGATCAGGCCGGCCATCGATTTGCCCTCGTAGACCGGATCGGTGAGCATGCCCTCTGTCCGGGCAGCCAGGTGGATCGCCTCGATCGTCTGCTCGTCGGGAATGCCGTACACGGGTCCGGCGTAGCCGTCGACGAGCGTGATCTCGTCGGCGCGCAGGTCTCGGTCGACGCCAATGGCCAAAGCGGTGAATCGGGCGATCCGTCCCACCTGGTCGAGCGTCTTGGCCATCGTCTTCGACGCATCGATGCCGATCACGCGGCGGTCTCCCCTCCCCTCGAGCGCGGTGCCCGCGATCATGCCCGCGTGCGTGGAGCCTGTGACCGTGCACACGATCACGGTGTCGAAGAAGACGCCGAGCTCCTTCTCCTGCGCCGCTACCTCGCGCACCCAGTTGGCGAAGCCCAGGCCTCCGAGCGGGTGGTCCGACGCACCGGCGGGAATCGGATATGGCTTGCCGCCCGCGGCCTCGACCGAGTCGAGCGCCTGACGCCAACTGTCGCGGATGCCAATGTCGAAGCCGGCCTCGTCGATGCGGATGTCGCCGCCCATGATCCGCGTCAGCTGGATGTTGCCGACGGTCTCGTAGCCCGGATCGTCCGAGTCGACCCAGTGCTCTTGGACGGTGACCACGCCGAGACCCAGGTGTCTTGCCACGC
This sequence comes from uncultured Chloroflexia bacterium, assembly GCA_963704145.1. GTDB lineage: Bacteria > Chloroflexota > Limnocylindria > Limnocylindrales > CSP1-4 > JALYGJ01. The sequence continues at coordinate 296,662 of CAVPHB010000004.1, read as the reverse complement.
CCGTGACCGCGCGGGTGTGGTTGGACTGGATGCCGCCGATCGAGACGAGCGTGTCGCAGCCCTGGGCGAGAGCGTCGGCGGCGAGGTACTCGAGCTTGCGCACCTTGTTGCCACCGAAGGCGATGCCGCTGTTGCAGTCCTCGCGCTTGGCCCAGATCTCGACCTTGCCGCCCAGCGCGGCGGAGAGGCGCGGCAGCGGATGGACGGGCGACGGGCCGAACATCAGTGAAACGCGCGGGAAGTCGTCGAGGCTCATGGTTCCGATCCCACGGCGACTACGCGGGCGCGGCAAGGTCGCGCCGCGGGAAGACGAGGAGGGCGTACACGACGGCAACGCTGCCGACCACCAGCAGCAGCGCGGAGTCGAACACCTGCAGTCCCTCGCGCAGGACCAGGTCCGGCTGCAGGTAGTGGAAGAGCGAGTACGGCTGGAGCCAATCGGCATCGGGCCAGAGGGAGCCGATGATCTGCAGGGTGTAGGCGACCAGCACGATGGCCAGCGCGACGCCTGCCGCCGGGCCTATCCGGTCGAAGCTGACAGACGCAGCGAACGCGATCGCGGCGATCGCGAAGTAGAGCAGAACACCGTTCAGCCACAGCAACGGCATGTTCTCGAGCTTCAGCTGGTCGAGCACGTCGACCGCGGCGGCGGCGATGACCGTGCCGATCAGAGTCGCGGCCATGGCCAGCCCGATGAACAGGACTGCGGCGACCAAGAGGGTCACGTAATAGGAGCGGCGCGAGATTGGCCGAGCGAGGACGATTTCCAGCGTTCCGCGCTGTCGCTCGGCGGCCACGCTGCTGAGTGGGAAGGCGATGGCGAAAACCGCCAGCAGCGCGATCGCTATCGGGTGGATATAGCCCACCGCGATCGAGCCGGACAGGGTGAACATGTCACCCCCGCCGAAGCGCATGAACTGCTGCAGCGCCGGAAATTGGCGGACGATGTCCTGCATCTGGACACCAAACGAGGCGTAGACGATCGGCATCAGCATTCCCCAACCGGTCAGCGCGGCCACCACGACCACCAGCCGCAGCCGCTGCTGGCGGACAACGTGCCGAAAGACGGTCGTGCTCACCTGGCTGCCCCAGTGAGCTGGCGTGGCCGCCGCGACCTCGGCTGCGTCCTCATCGGCGTAGTACTCGAGGAATGCCTCCTCGAGGCGTGCCGGTTCGATGGTCAGGTCGGTGATGGCAGCGCCGTGGATGGCGGCCAGGAACGGGCGGACATCGCCCTCCAGCTCGCAGGACAGGTGGCCGGCACGGACCACGACGCTCGAGACGCCGACAACGCCGTCCAGCGCGGGGGGTTCGCCGGCGAGGCGCATCTCGACGTGCCGCCGGCGACGGGCCAGCAGGTCGGGCACATTGGAGAGCGCCACCATCGCACCGGCACGGATGATTGCCACCCGGTCACATAGGCGCTCAACCTCGGACAACACGTGCGACGAGAAGAAAACGGTGCGACCAGCCGTGCGCCGCTCGTCGAGCAGGTCATAGAAGGCGTGCTGCATGAGCGGGTCGAGGCCCTCGGTGGGCTCGTCGAGGATGGCCAGCTCGGGGTCGTGCTGCAGCGCCTGGATGATGCCGATCTTCTGGCGCATGCCGCGGGAGTAGTCGCGCACCGGCCGCTTGAGAGTCCGCCCGGACATCTCCAGTCGGTCAGCCAGCTCGGCGCGCAGCGACGACGGGCGGCCATACAGACCGCCGAGGTAGTCGAGCATCTGCTCGCCGGTCAGCGTGTCGTAGAACGCGATGCCGCCAGGCAGATAGCCCGTCGCGGCGCGAATGTGGATGCTGTCGCCGACGATGTCGTGGCCCAGCACGCGCGCGCTGCCCGACGTCGGGTGGAGCAGGCCGAGCAGCAGCCGAATCATCGTCGTCTTGCCCGCGCCGTTTGGCCCGAGGAAGCCGAAGATCTCGCCCTCCTCAACGCTGACCGTCAGCTCGTGCAGCGCGCGCACGGTCTCCTGCCGGCGGCCCGGTGGGAATCGCCCCGTCCCGTAGTGCTTGGTCAGGCCCTGCGTCTCGATGACTGCCATATAGAGCAGAGGCTACATCTCGGAGGGGATCTCGAACCCCGACTAGGCCGGTGCCTACCTCATGAGCGTGAGGACGATGATGGCGCGGTCGCTCAGGATATCCGCCGAGGCCGGTGGTGTGGGCGTCGGCGGAGAGCGCCCGTTGGCCGCCGAGGTGGGCGTACAGGACGCGTGAGCCGGCCGGGATCTCGCCTGATCTGACCATGCCGAGGGCGCGACCAGTTCGGCTACATCGAGCCCAACAAGCTGGCGGTTTTCGGACGGTCCTATGCAGCCGAGCCCGATGAGCTGGTCGAGCAGCTGAGGGAGGACACCGCCATCGAGGCCGCGGACACGCTGCTGCTGACCGTGCCCAACCAGCTCGGCGTGGACTACAACGCGCATGCCATCGAAATCGATCCTGCGCTACGTCGCGCCGGGCTCGGCTGGCGCTGACCCATTCGTGCCCGCCCGCCATCAGCCGCCAGTGATCCGCTTCATGCGTTCGAGCTCACGCCGAAGGCGTTTGTTCGGTCGACCCTCGCCGCGGACGGCCTTGATGCCGGGTGCGACGTCGGTGACCACCGGTGGCGGGCTGTTGTCGACGTAGCACGTCGCGGCGACTGAGGCCCCGACACGCGTCTCGATCGGCCGGACGACCTCGATGATTCGCTCACGTCCGGCGATCAGAGCATCGACTCGGTCACCGGCACTGACCTTCGTCGATGGCTTCGCCGTATTGCCGTTGACAAGTACGTGGCCACCTTCACACAGCTGGGTTGCCATCGGCCGCGTCTTGACCAGGCGGACTGCGCACAGCCACCGGTCGATCCGCGTCTCGTCGTTGGCGCCGTTCTCGCTCACGACTCGATTGTGGCCGACACGCTTCCCCGAGCGGCGGCCTTCATATCAGCAGGAATACTCCCAGCCCAACCAGCCATAGCGACCAGGCGATATAGGCAATCGGCAGCCGTCTCGGGCCGGATAAGGACGGGCAGGTGGTCCACTCCGGTCAGCCTAAGGTGTCAGCAACAGATCCCTTTGCTCGCGGGCGCCAAGAGACGCTTTCGCGGATCAGGGTTGCTGGCGTCCATCGGGCTGGTGATCTCGACGAACTCCCAGGCGGTCGCGGTCAGGGGACCTCTTTGCGGCAGAGCGTTGTATTCAATGGAGTCAAGCGCGATCATTCGCACCAGTTGGCACGTTCGCCTAGGAACGACCTTCCGTGGCGGGCATGCGCGTCCACGAACGACGAGAGGTGTCAGGCATGAGCGTTTCGACGATGGCCCGCATGGCCGAGGGTGACTCCGCGCAACCAGACTCTACGTTGCAGAGCGCGATTCGGCTGATCGCCGCGTATATCCCGGCCGAGGCAGTGGTCGCATATGTCGCTGTTCTCGGACTGCTCAGTCCGGGCGAAGCGGCGACAAGCGATGAGGTTGTTCAGATCCGGTTCGTCGCGTTCGTCATTGGGGGTCTTGTGGCCATTTCCCTTGCTTTCGTGACCTTCAAGGGGACAACTCTGACGCGACGCGAGCAGCGCCGGCGCGAGATCGTCGTGGCGACCCTGGGCGCGGTCTCGTTTGCCGCCTACGCGGCGGCCATGCCGTCCTTCTTCTTCAAGGCGACGATCCTGACCATCTCGTTCGGGCAGTGGGCAGCTGTAGTGGCGATAATCGTGGCACTGATCATGCCCACGATCGCTAAGCGGCTCAACGTTCGCAAGTAGTCGTCTCCGGTCCGGTCGCCGAATCGCTGGATTATGGATGTGTCGAGAGGCTCGTCAGGACGCCTTCGATGGTTGCGGCTAGCTGATCAGCGTGCTGGCGCTGGAACGCGAGCGGCGGGCGGATCTTGAGCACGTTGCTGTGGCGGCCGGTGGTGCCGATCAGGACACCACGTTGGCGCATGGCGTTGACGATGTCCTTGGTCGTCGCCGGATCGGGTTCGGTCGTGCCTGGCGTGACGATCTCGACGCCGATCGCCAGGCCGATGGACCGCGACCTGCCCGATCAGCGGCGTGCGCGCCGCAAGTCTCGCGCAGGCGGCCGGCCAGGTACTCCCCGACCTCGGCCGCGTGCTCAATGATGCGCTCGTCGTCCATGACCTCCAGCACGGCCAGCGCGGCGGCCATCGCGACGGGGTTGCCGCCGAAGGTGCTGAAGAACTCGCCGTCGGGTGAGAAGCGCTCGGCCAGTTCGCGCCGGGTGAGGACGGCCGCGACCGGGTGGCCGTTGCCCATCGGCTTGCCGAGGGTGACGATGTCGGGTTCGATGCCCAGGCGCTGGTAGCCCCACATCGCGGCGCCGGTGCGGCCGTAGCCGGACTGGACCTCGTCGGCGATCCACAGTGCGCCGACCTCGTGCGTGCGCCGGACGAGCTCCGCGGCGAGGGACGGATCAGATCGATGATCCCGTCGCTGGTCAGGACGGCGTCGAGGATCGCGGCCGCCGGCGGATGACCGGATGCCGTGAGCTCGCGGACCGCCCGGTCGAAGTCGTCGGTGCTGTCGTGGAAACCGCGCAGGACATCGGGCGGGCGCCAGGTGCGCACATGAGCAGGCGCGGGGCCGCTCCCCCACTCCTCGGGCGTCAGGGCGTTGATCGCCTCCGTGATGCCGTGGTAGGCCCAGTCGGTCGTGATGCCGCCGCTGCCCCCGGTGGCGGCGCGCGCAATGCGCCAGGCGACGTCGTTCGCCTCTGAGCCTGAGTTGACGAACATCACCGTGTCCAGCGCGCCACCGGTCGAGGCGATGAGCTGCTCGGCCACCTCGAGCGCGGTCTCGTGCAGGTAGCGCATGTTCGTGTTCAGGCGCCGGGCCTGGCGGACCATAGCCTCGACCACCCGCGGATGCCCGTGGCCCACGACCGGCACGTTGTTGTAGGCATCGAGGTAGCGCCGGCCGTCGGCGTCGATCAGCCACACGCCATCACCACCAACCAAGTGCAGCGGCTCGCGATAGGTGGGGGCGGTCATGGCCGGCCCGACTGCCCTGGCCCGGCGTTCCAACAGCGCCGGCACCGTCCACCCCTCCCCCGGCTGACGGCCGCCCAGCCGAGGCCTGACCTCATCCGAGCCCAGTAACTCGAACAGGCGCAGGATCTTGACCGCCTGGCCGCGCAGGTGTGGCATGAGCGCGTCGGGGTCGTTGTACAGCGAGGCCCGCGACACTGGCACGACTATGCCGGCGCACATCCGTGCGGCAAGTAACTCGCCCACGATCGACCGTTCCTCCGGCTCGAGCGGGGCCACTTCCTCGTAGCCGTCGAGCGCGAGGCGGCAGGCACGGAAGAACTCGTCCGCGTCCTCCTCGCGACCATCCACGACCGTTTCGAGGACAGCCGCAAGATCCACGACCAGCGCCGACCAGCTCGCGTCACCGAAGTCGATGATCCCGGTCACCTGCCCGTCGTCGTCGACCAGCGTATTGGAGGCACAGTGGTCGGTATGGATGACCTGGTGGCGGAGGGTCGGCCAGATCGGCGTGACGACCTGCTCGTATCGGTCGAGCGCGCGTTCGACCAGCCCGCGAACTTCTGCGTCCGGAACCGCGCTGAGCATCGGTCGCAACAGCAGCGCGTGCTGGACGTCCCAGAGCATCACCCGCGCCGCCGACGGGTGCCAGAAGCCACGCAGCGCCCGTCCGACACGCGCCGCCATCGTCCCCCAGTCGCGCACCGCCTCGTCGCTCAGGCTCGCGCCCGAGACTGACGCCAGACCGGGCAGCCGGTCATACAGCCGCGCCCAGTGCGTCTCCGCCCCGCGCCGGATCGGTGCCCGGTATGCCTGCGGATCCTCGGGCAACGGCCACGGCAGGGCGACCGGGAGATCCGGGTCGATCTGCACCACGCGCAGGGCGGCCAGCGCCTCCAAGTCGAGCCGTGCGGGGTCCTCGGCCGAGTTGGAGATCTTCAGCACGGCTGGGCGGTCGCCGTCGATGAGGAACGTCTGGTCGCGCTCGCTGTCGACCGCGACGGCCACGCCCTGCACGCCGAACAGTGCGCGCGCAAGGGCCGCGGCATCCGCCTCGGTGAAGGACGGCGGTGCTGCGGTCAGGACGCGGTCGATGGCGGTCTCGGTCATGCGCTCAGGATAGGCCGCCGCATCAGGGGTCTTGCTGGCCGCCCGGGGCGGGGCCTAGGGCGGGGCCCAATGGCGGGCCTAGCCCTCAGCTCACCGCTTTCTTCACGAGCGCGCCGATCCTTGCCTCGCCGGCGGCGGTCAGCTCGGTCAGCGCGAAGGCGGTCGGCCACATGGCGCCTTCGTCGAGGATCGCCTCGTCGCTGAAGCCGAGCGTCGCGTACCGCGTCTTGAACTTCTGCGCGCTCTGGAAGAAGCAGACGACCTTGCCGTCCTTGGCATACGCGGGCATCCCGTACCAGGTCTTTGGCGAGAGGGCCGGCGCGCTGGCCCTGATGACGGCATGGAGCCGCTTGGCCATGGCGCGGTCCGGTTCCGCCATCTCGGCGATCTTCGCGAGCACGTCGGCCTCCCCGGCGACCCTGTCCTTGTTCGCACGCCCTTCCGCCTTCAGCTCCTGGGCGCGCTCTTTCATCGCGGCTCGCTCCTCGCCCGAGAAGGTGGTGCTCTTGGCGGACTTCTGCGTGTCCTTCATTGCCGGTCTCCTCCCAGACGCCCTACGTGAGCAGAGCGTCGATCCCATGTGCGCCGAAGATCGTGTCACGGTCGACCACGATAGCGCCGATCTGGCCGACTTCGCTTCGCCCGCCAGCCCTGGCCGATGGTCAATCGATGATCGGTTCCAAGGGAGCAGTGGGTCCGGTCGACCGACCGACGGCTTGCCTGCCCAGCAGGAGCACGGCCCCCACGCCACCGACAATCAGCGCACCGATGATCCCCAACGCTGCGAATCCCCACGCCCCGATGAGCAGACCCGACCCGATGCTGGCGATCGCCGAGGTGCTCCAGATGAGCGCGTCAGAGACGCCCTGGAGTCGAGCGCGCTCGGTCGAGAGCACGGCACCGGTGAGCATCGTGCTGCCGGCCACGAAGCCGAGGTTCCAACCCCAACCGAGCAGGAACAGGGCGATCAGCAGCATCAGCTGATCGGCCGGCGCGGCGCCGGCGGACAGGACCGCCGACGAGAGGATGAGCACCTGACCGGCGGCGATTATCGGCAATGGGCGGAACCGGTCGGTCAGCCAGCCCGAGATTGGGGACAGCGCATACATCCCAAAGACGTGGGCGGAGATCACGATGCCCACCGCGGTCAGGTCATGACCATGGTCGGTCATGTGCAGCGGCGTCATGGTCATGATCAGGACCATCACGAACTGGCCTGCGATCAGCGCCATTACGGCCAGGGCGACGCTGGGTCGCCTGAGAACCGCGCCGAGCCGAGAGGGCGGCAGCTCCGCCTGGCCTGCCCCGGCCGATGTGTCGGCGAGCTCGCGTGGATCTGGTCGCAGCAGGATGAATGACAGCAGCGCCGCGATGCCCATGAGCACGACTGGAACCAGGTACGGCCCGGTCAGCCGAGGCAGATCGAGCGCCACCGCCATGTCTCCGCTGACCTGAACGAGATTGGGTCCGATGACCGCGCCGACGGTCGCCGCCCAGACGACGAGGCCGATTACCGAGGCGCGTCGCCTGCTCGCGTGCATGTCGGCCGCGGCGTAGCGCGAGAGCTGGTTGGAGCTGTTGCCGAAGCCGATCGCCAGCGAGCCCGCGAGCAGGACCGGAAACGAGTGGACGGCGATGCCGCTGACGGCGACGAGCGCGCCAGTCACGCCGACCAGGTACCCGCCCGCGAGACCCCGCCGGCGACCCCAGCGACCCATCACCGCGCCCAAGATGGTCGCTCCGAGGGCGGCTCCGAGGACGACGGCCGCCGCAGGCAGGCCGGCGAGCATCCGATCGCCGGTCAGCTCGAGAGCGACGATCGAGGTAACGGTGAGGGCCGCGATGTGGCCGGTGCTGCCAAGAGCCACCCCAGCGAAGAGGACGCCTACCGTGCGCCGGCGCAGCGCGTCCAGGCGCGGGCCGGTCACAGCCCCACTCGTGTTCATCGCCGGAAGCCTAGGGGACGGGGCGACTAGCCGCCGAGACCCGCATTGTGCGGACCGCCGGTGGGCTTTGGTCAGGGCGTGCGTGCGGGCGGCCGCATGACGTGCCTCATCGGGGTCTGCGGTGAATCGGGCACCACGTCGCCACCGTGGGCATTCGGCGGCTCGATGGCGACCGACACCCCGGGCATCCGTCGCGTCGAGCTTTACGCCAGCGATGCCACGCTCAACTTCACCCCGAATGAGGTCGCGAAGGTCGTCAGGAGCTACCTACCGGTGTAGGCTCAACCGATGGAAGAGCAGACCGTCCGCGAACACGCACAGGCTTTTTGCGAGGCGCTGGTCGCGGGTGACGTCGAACGGGCAGCGACTGACCTGAGCGAGCAGCTGCGCGCCAACCTGGGTCAATTAGTAGCCATGCTGCCGATGCCACTCACCGCAGCGACTGTGGCATCGCTCGAACGGACCGCCTCAGGATTCCTGGCCGTCCTCCACCTGGCAGGAGAGACCGCGGACACACGGCTCGAGACGCGCTGGAAGGAACGCGATGATCACCTCGTGATCGTCGAGGTCAGCCACCAGACCGAGGCACATGCCGCGCCGGTTGAGGAGTCGGACGCCGCGCCCGACGAATAGGATCACTCCCAGTTGACGACGATCCGGCGCGGGAGGTCAGGCAAGGGCAGTGAGGCCGCTTCCTCCTCGACCGCGGCACGTTCCGTGGACGTAAGGCGCCGCCAGGCCGAGATGGATACCTTCGCGTTCGCTCGTCGCCAGGTACCTGCGATCTCGCCGCCGACGAGCAAGGCGCCGGGCCACACGCGCGAGGTCCAGAGCTCGTTGCGCTGCTTCGCATCGGGCACCATCAGCTCGCGATCTGCGCCCTGGAGCAGCCAATAGGCGTCGCCGCTCGGGAGGAGACGTGCGGGTGCAGGCGGTGTTGGCGAAGAGCGGGCGGCCGCCTCGTCGCTGGTCAGGATCCAGCGCTCGCCGATGGGCGTGCTCACCGGCGTGATTTCGTCAGCCAGCCCGTCGAACGCCGCCAACCCTTGTTTGGCGCTGATGCCCGCCCACTGGGTGAACGCCTCAGATGTCGTCGGGCCGAAGACGTGCAGGTACCGGCGCGCCAGCTCGAGGAGAGCTTCCCCAGGATCGATCTTCGGTCGCGGTACGGTCCACAGGATTGGCGCCCGAGCGCCTTCCCAGCGGATCAGGACCGTGCCGGTGGTCGTCGCATAGCGGATGCGGTTGCCGACACCCAGCGCAGAGGCGGCCTCGCGATCCGGCACCCGCGAGCCACGCAGCAGCGTCTCGAGACGCTGTGCCATGTCCTCTGCCGCTTGCCGGCCGCGGGCGTCGCCGGGCAGTCGTGCGAGCGAGAAGACGGCCAGGTCCTGGGCGGCGACAACGTACGCGCTGTAGCGCGGGCCCCACAGCTGGATGAGCGAGGGATCCTCCCACGCGTTCGATTCGGTGCTCTCGACCCGCGCATGGATCGACAGCAGGGCGGCGCGCGGCATGCTGTCCTGCAGTCCGGCCCACGCAGCTTGTCGCAGCGACGCGGCCCCGGGCGGGAGGCGTTTGTTCAGCCCGCCGACGTGCTGACGAAAGGCCAGGATCTGTGATCGCGTGAGGTCGAGCCTTGCCTGCGCCACGGCCGGAGCCACCTACCTGCTCACGCCTGATCGACCACGGCGACATCCACCCAGGCGGCAAGGTTTGCAATCTCCGCATGCACTGCTGAGGTGATCGTGGACGTGAACGCCACGTCCTGGTGGATGGCGTTGACGCGCAGCACAGATGCTTTGCGGCCGACAGTGGCGTCCAGCTTGCCGATGAGTTGGTCGTGATGCAGGATCGGCAGGGCGTAGTAGCCCCAGCGCCTGGCCGTGGCGGGCTTGTACATCTCGAGCGTGTAGTCGTAGTCGAACAGTTGCAGCGCGCGGGCACGGTCGTGGATGAGCCGGTCGAACGGGGACAAGAGCGCAGTGCGGCCCTCGAAATCGTCGCTCAGCGCCGCCGGGTCGACGCGCCACTCCCCTTTGACGCCCTCGACCACGGCCGGCTCGCCAACATCGCCTACGTCGATCCGCTCGACCGGCATCGCGGTCGTCTTGCGCCGGGCGATGCCGAGCGCGGCCAGCCGGCGCTCGTTCTTGCGCCGCTCTGCCTCCTGGACCGAAGGGATCTCGATGTTCGGCGGATAGACGCGTTCCGGGGTGTCCCACAGCCGTTCGCGCCCCACACGCCCGGCGACCGCCACCTCGCCGCGCAGCATCAGGAACTCGAGCATCTGGGTCACGTTGCGGTTGTTCGTCCAACCGGTCGAAGGCCAGGGCACGACCGAGGTGTCCGGTATGTCGCGCGAGCTCAGCGGGCCGGACGATGCGAGACGCTCGAGGATGTCGTGCCGGAAGCGGTCGTTGTCGCGCAGCCAGGCGCGTTGTTTCTGGTAGGGCGACCACTCGGCCCCACGGGCGAGATAGAGGCCCGCGTCGCTCATGGGCCGAATCATTGCGTTCATCTCGAACAGCGTCCGGTCCTGCTCGAGGGCCTGCTTGAGGTGGGCGGGCTGGTAGCCGTTGCCCAGCCGGCTCCAGGCGACCAGATCGGCGCTGGGCGCGATCGCCGCGGTCGGGTCGATCTGGAGAACCGCCAGCCGCTCGACCATGGACACCAGGTCCGTCGGTCGCGGGGCGTCGAGCAGCTGCGCCCGCACCGCCATCCGCCGAGCCTGCTCCCTGGTGAGTCGGTGCACTAGCCGGTCCTTGCTACGCGAGCAGAGCTTCGATCCCATAGTTGCCGAAGATCGGGTCGCGGCTGACGACGATAGCGCCGAGTCTCTGCGCCTGCCACCACGGCAGCGCGCGTGAGTCGATGATCAGGAATCGCTTCTCGAGGCCGAGATGAGCGCTATGGGCTGGGCGGCGGACCCTCGATAGGATGCAGCGTGCCTGACACGTGGCCGGTGCGCGTCAGCCCATTGATGTTGGTCACGGTGTCGCAGTCGATCTCATAGTTCTCGACGTCGTCGAACGCGGCCGTTACCCAGCCATCGGGCGGTCCGCACCCGGGGAACGTCTCGAACACCCCTTGGATGGATGTGAAGTCGCCGCACGTCGTTTCGTATTCGTCATTGAAGTTGAGGGCGATGCTCAGGTCCTGACCGGGAGCTCCCTGGATCAGGATCTGTGCGATGTGGAACTCGGGCTCCTGCATCTGGGTCGCGGTCTCGAGCGTGCCTGTCTGGTGGGTCGGAGTGCACAGGTTCACGCCATCGAAGACCTGGTAGTCGTAGGCGAACGTATTGCCCGTGCCTCGTTCCGCGGTGAACCCATAGCTCTTCTCGGCGAGAAGAACCAGCTCGGCGGTGCCGGACACCGTCACCACGGTTGGGTTCGAGACGCCTGACGTCGTAACGGCATTCCAGGTGATCGTGCCGCCGACATAGCTGGGACCCGTGCATGACTCCTTGGCACTGGCTTCGACGAAACCGCTGACATTTCCGTCGCGGGCATGGTTCGACACGACAAGGTAGATCTCGTCGATATCGTCGCCGTCGTCATCGCGGCAGAACTTGAGGATCCCGCCGCTCAATGGTCGGCGCTCCCACGCACCGCCCAGGACGTGGACGATTGCGTCGGCGGCGACCTGTCCACCCGGCGACAGCTGCGCCGTCGAAATCGTGACCAGCCGCGCCGATTCGGCGATGTCGAGCTTGAGGTACCGTGCCGCCAGCGGTGCGATCGACTGCGACGGCGAGAGATACGGAGATCCCGGGCTCACACGCCCGGTCATGAAGTTGGTCGGGATCACGTCGTCGTAGAAGTTGTCGTCGAGGTCCCGATAGCGCGTCAGCGAGGCCGAGTCCATCACCGAGCGTAGATTGAGGTTCCTGACGGCGAAGTCTTCGAAGTTGGTTTCCAGCGCTAGCTGCGCCGAGACGGCGTCCGTGACTCCGGCGAAGTCCCCCGTGCCGACGGGATCAATGCCCGCCCAGGCCTTGAAGACGGCGCTGGCACCCTTCTCCTGCTCCATGAAGAACGGCCACACATAGGCCCCGTATTGGTGGTCGACGTCAGCGTCCTCCAAGCCGGCCAGAGACGTCTGGAACTTGGTCACGAACCACCGATGCGGCTCTCTGCTCTCGGCGCGGAGGTAGAAGGTCTCGGCCCAGACGGCGCTCGCCTCCGTGAACCAATGGCTGACGTCGCCCCTGTGTGGTCCGCGCCTGTTGTGCGCGAATTGCAGGACGTGGAAGAACTCGTGGATGAGGTCCTGTTTCATGGCTGTCGTCTCGCCCAGCCGGCTGCGATTGACCATCACGAACCCGCTCGATGAGTTGCGCGACAAACCGTCCGCGCCGGTGTAGGGCGGCGACGGCGCCGCTGCCGCAGCTGCTGTCACCGGGATCGAGTTGACCCCCTCCCGATAGAAGACCTCGCCCAGATCCAGGACGTAGAAGTCGATTCGCGCATCCCCGCCGTACTCGCGCGACACGCTGGGACCACTACCGTCCGGCAGAGGCGGCCCCAGGCCGCCCGGCTCGGTCTTGGTCATCGGGCCCCAGATGTCGCCGAGGATGGCGCTCAGCGTCGCAATGTCTCGCTCGGCGGCCGCGGCATCCCGATCACGGCACGCCCAGACCTTGAAGCGCGCGTCCAGGGTCCCGGAGTCGGACCAGTTGGCGCATTGCGCGGATGGATGGGTTGCTGAGGCCATGAGCGCGCCGCCGATGATGGCCGTGGGCTGAGCGGCAAAGATGCTGTCTGGCTCTGTCGGGCGAACCAGGAACGGCTGGAGCTTCGCCTGGTCGTCAACAGAGAGCGTCGGCATTAGCTCGACCATCTCCGCGAGCAGCCCGTCGTCTGCTCGAGGCACCCCGGCGGCGAACTCGTCCGGCAGCCCGGGAAGGCCAAAGAGGCCGTAGGCGCGATAGACCAGGCCTGTTACCAGATCGATGCGACCGTCGGCGACCGCCTGTGTGATGAGCCCTGCGCGCGACGGGCCCTCGCTGATCGGCGGACGGTCGGTCTGGCCCGGCGGAGCAGTGGGACGGGGGCTAGCCTCGGTCGGTCCGGGGCTTGCTGGGACGGCAGTCGAGCATCCCACCAGCACAAGGACGACGAGAGCCGCGGTGACAGCCGAGCCCGGCCTCCTCCCCCTCAACGTGTCCCTCATCGGCCCACGCTATCAGGCGGCTCAGGCCCTACATCTCTCGGATGAATCGGGCACTCGAGCTGCTTGACAGGCGCGCTGGCGATTGTCAACGAGCCATCGACGGCGAGGCTCCGGTCGCAGTTGAGTATTGGGCGAACCCGTCGCTCGGCAGCGGGAACCAGCGCAGCGCCTCGAAATCGGCGTCCAGCTCGGGGTCAACGGCTGGCCAGTCGGTCTGCGGCGGCCCGGCAAGCATCTCGCGCGCCTCGCGCAGGTAGTCGGCCAGGCGCGACGCCGGCTCGCGGTGGCGGTGCGCGCTGTAGGCCATCCGCCCCGTGTCGTAGCGGATGTCGTCCAGGCTCAAGGGCGGTTCGGCGAGGCCCGCGGCATGGCGCCAGAGCCCTGTGTCGGCGTTGAATCGGTACTGGGGCAGCAGCTTCCAGCCGTCGCTCGCGACGATCTCGACGGCCTGAAGGATGAAGTCGAAGACCTCCTCGCCGATGAAGTAGTTGAAGTTCACCCGCACCCAGCCCGGCTTGATGCCCTCGCAGCCGCGCCCGATCGCGCGCTCGAACTCGTGCGACGTCTCGATGTCGATCCCCAGCAGGCGGTGGCCGTACGGTCCGGCGCACGAACACCCTCCCCTCGACTGGATGCCGAACAGGTCGTTGAGCACGGCGACCACGAAGTTGTGGTGCAGGTACTGCGCGCCGTGGCGGATCACGAACGACACGATCGACAGGCGCTCGGCGCGGCGGTTGCCCAGGATCTCGATGTGCGGGTGGGCCTCCCAGCGCTCGATCGCGCGCCGGATGAAGGACTCCTCGCGCGCCCGGATGGCGGGCACGCCGACCTGCTCCTTGAGCTGGAAGACGAGCCCACACCTGATCGACTCGAGGATCGCCGGTGTGCCGCCCTCCTCGCGGTGCTCGGGGTCGGTCAGGTAGACGTGCTCCTCGGGGTTGACGTAGGCGACGGTGCCGCCGCCGACGACCGCCGGCACGCGATTGCGCATCAGCTCGCGCCGGACGAGCAGCACGCCGGGCGTGCCCGGGCCGCCGATGAGCTTGTGCGGCGACAGGAAGATGGCGTCCTTGTAGTCGAGAGCTGGGTCCCCCTCCCGTGCCCCGCCGGGGTCGGTCCGGTGCGGGTTCATCTGGATGTCGACGTACGGCGCGGCCGCAGCGAAGTCCCAGAACGACAGCGCGCCGTGCTGGTGCAGCAGGACCGAGATCGCACGGGTGTCGGAGATGATGCCGGTCACGTTGCTGGCGGCGGAGAAACTGCCGATCTTCAAGGGGCGGTCGGCGTACTGCGCCAGGCTTTGCTCGAGCTGGCCCAGGTCAATGTGGCCGTCGGCGTCCTCGCGGATGGTGATCACATCGGCGATCGATTCACGCCACGTCAGCTCATTCGAGTGGTGCTCGAACGGGCCGATGAAGACGACTGGGCGCTCGTGCGGCGGAATAGCGTCCATCAGGCTGTAGCGCTCGGCCAGATCGGCCGGCAGGCGCAGGTTGAGGATGGCCACGAGCTTGTCCACGGCGCCGGTCATGCCCGAGCCGCAGAAGACCAGCGCGTGCTCGTCGGGCGTGCCGCCCAGCGACTCGCGCACGATCCGTCGCGCGTCCTCGCGGAAGCGCGAGGTCTGCAGGCCGGTGCCGCTCGATTCGGTGTGCGTGTTGGCGTATAGCGGCATGACCGCGTCGCGCAGGTAATCCTCGATGAAGGTCAGGCTGCGCCCCGACGCGGTGTAGTCGGCGTACGTGACGCGACGCAGGCCGAACGGCCCGGCGACTGCCTCGTCGTCGCCGATGACCGAGGCGCGGACCAGCTCGATCAGCGCGTCCGCGTGTGGGTCGGGCTCGTCACTGACCGTGGGATCGTCCAGCGCGGTGGTCGCCATGTTCGGGGCATCCTAGTCGCATGGCACCGGCCCGTGCCCGCCCCGGGCCGGTAGACTGCCGGCCATGCACGGAGCCGCCGACGTTGACGCCTACCTGGCCACCGTGCCCGAGCAGCAGCGCGCCGCCCTCCAGCACCTGCGCGAGACGGTCAAGGCGGCGGCACCCGATGCGGTCGAGACGATCTCGTACTCGATGCCCGCTTTCCGGCACAACGGCCGGGTTCTCGTCTACTACGCCGCATTCAAGGACCATTGCAGCCTGTTCCCGGCGAGCGGCGCGGTGTTCGACAGCCTGGCCGCGGAGCTCGCGGCCTACCGCACGAGCAAGGGCACGATCCAGTTCACGGCCGAGCAGCCGCTTCCGGACGAGCTGGTCAGGCGCGTCGTGGCGATCCGGCTCGAGCAGACCGGTCGCTGATCCGGGAACCCGCCGTAGGCTCGGGCCGTTGGTTTGCAGCCGTCCATCTTTCGACGGCCTGCAAGACCAGGAAGTCGGCGCTGTCAGGCGGCGTCTGCGGCGGGCGAGAGGTCGAGCCCGAGTTGATGCATGAGCGCCGAGCGCACTAGTCGCCTGACGTCGGAGCCAACGTATTGGACCTGCCCCTGCAGCTCGTAGGCCGTCACGCGGGCCAGATCCAGGGTGCGCAGCTGGTGACAGAGGATGAGCCCGTCTCTGGCCTGGCCCGCTTGCCCAGCCGAGATGCGCACCTCGCCCGGGTACTTCTGCGCTCTGCTCGTGATGGGGCAGACAGTTGCCATGCCTGATCGGTGGAACGCCTCGTAGGAGACGACCAGGGCGCGCCTCGTTCCGCGCTGCTCGTGGCCGATTGCCGGGTCGACGTCCACGAGCACGATTGCCCAACGAAACCGGCCGGTCACTTGGGCCAGTCTTCGGCGTCGTAGTCGTGGGCGAGGCTCCTCATCTCGGACTGGAATGCAGGATCCTCTCGCGCCGCCTCCCATTCGGCAGCCTCATCCTCCGCCTGCACGTCCAGGTACAGCCGCTCGACGGCCAACTCGACCACGCCGTCCTGGGTGGGTGCCACGCTCGAGCGACCGGCCAGCTCACGTACCCGGTGGACAGTTGTCGCGCTGAGGTTGTAGGTGCGCTTGGTCCTGGCCTTCATGGACGCAGTTTGTACGTCCCATAACGGCGTGTCAATCGTGGACCGGCACCGCGGCCGAACATGGCGCGGCACGGCGGCGGCGCTAGATCGGCAGCAGGTAGAGCAGGAAGACGAGTTCGGTGCGGGCGACGACTGAGTGAGGCGTTCGAGCGGCCATCCGCAGCCAGGAGCCCGGTCCGAGTAGGTGCGGATCGCCGGCCACGGTCAGCTCGCCCTCGCCCGCCAGGACGTGCACGATCGCCGGCCGAGCGGCGGTGTGCTCGGACAGCTGCTCGCCGGCGGCCATCGCGAACAGGACCAGTTCCACGCCCGACTCGTCGGACAGGGACTGGCTGTGGATGCCGCGTCGGGGGATCTGGGTCTCGGCCAGCAGATCAGCGAAGAACGTGTATCCAGTGCCCGACATGAGAACCTCCGAGCGGCACCAGCGCTGACGTTCGAACGTGCTGACGAACAGAGTCGCGCTTGCTGGTTGATTATCTGCGTGTGACTCAGGGAATGCGCATTCGGCAGCTTGGGACGGATGAGCTGACCGCGGCTGAAGTCGCGCAGCTCCGCGCGCTGCTGGAGGCGGCTTTCGCGGAGGACGAGAGCGGCGGCTTCAGCGAGGACGACTGGCAGCACGCGCTGGGTGGCCGGCACTTCGTACTCGAGCTAGACGGCAGGATTGTCGCCCACGCTGCGGTCGTCGAGCGCGAGCTGCGCGTGGACGGCCGGCCGCTCCGGACGGGCTACGTCGAGGCCGTCGCGACTGCGCCGGCTCTCCAGCGCAGCGGCTACGGCAGCGCCCTCATGCGGGCGGTCGACGCCTACATAGGCGCTAGCTACGAGCTCGGCGCGCTGGGCACCAGCAGCCACGGGTTCTATGAGCGTCTCGGCTGGCAAACCTGGCGCGGGCCGTCGTATGTGTGCACGGAGGCGGGCCTTCAGGCAACGCCGGAGGCGGACGGATTCATCCTGGTGCTGTTCGCGCCCTCATCGTCTGCCGTTGACTTCACGGCGCCGATCAGCTGCGACTGGCGCCCCGGCGACATCTGGTAGACGCGCCGTGATGCGCGGCGGCTGACCAATATGGCGCACCTGTCAGACCTGGCGCGGGACGGAATCGGTGGGCGTGAGCATAAAGCGCTCCGTGCTGAATAGGCTGTTCAATCCGCTGAGCTCAGCCGGGCGGCGGAGGCGGCGCGCTGCCCAGACGGGTGGTGACGTTCGGCACATGACGAGCCAATCGGCCGTGGCTAGGGTGACGCTCAGATCACTCTGACCAGCGGGTCGGTTCGGCGTGCACGCAAGCCGGAGGTAATCGATGGAAGCCGTTGATCTCGCGCGCATCCAGTTCGCCTTCACGGTCGCCTTCCACTTCATCTTTCCCTCGGTCACGATCGGACTTGGTCTCCTGATTGCGATCGCCGAGACGATCCGCTGGCGGCGACGCTCCGAGGTGTGGGACCGGCTGGCTCGCTTCTGGACCAAGGTCTTTGCACTCACGTTTGCCGTGGGCGTGGCGACGGGCATCGTGATGGAGTTCCAGTTCGGCACGAACTGGTCGCGCTACTCCACGTTCGTGGGCGATATCTTCGGGTCGCCCCTGGCGGCCGAGGCGATCTTCGCCTTCTTCCTGGAGTCGACCTTCCTGGGCGTACTGCTGTGGGGGCGCGACCGCGTCGGTTCGACGCTGCGCTGGTTCTCGGCGGTGATGGTGTCGCTCGGCGCGATCATGTCGGGCTTCTGGATCATCGCCGCCAACTCGTGGATGCAGACGCCGGCCGGCTACGAGGTGCAGGGCGACAGGGCCGTGCTGGTCGACTTCTGGGCCGCCGTCTTCAACGCCTCTACCCTCCCCCGTTTCACACACACGATCGTCTCGGCCTGGGCGGTCGGCGCCTTCGTGATGGTCGGAACCGCGGCCTGGTATCTGCTCAAGGGCCGCCACTACGAGGTCGCGCGGCGCAGTCTCAAGCTCGGCTTGGTCGTGGCGATCATCGCCTCAATGGGCATGTTCCTGACCGGTGACACGCACTCGCGTCAGGTTGCCAATGCCCAGCCAGTCAAGTTCGCGGCCATGAACGGGTTGTTCGAGACATCGAGCGGCGTGCCGATGATCCTGATCGCCTTTCCGCCGACCGAGGAAGGTCCGTCCGACCTGCCCAGCCTGGAGATCCCCAACCTGCTCAGCCTGCTCACCCACCTCGACGCCAACGCGACGATCGAGGGCCTGGAGGCCTACCCGCGCGACGTCTGGCCGCCAGTAGCCGTCACGTTCTCGACCTACCACCTGATGGTCGGGCTGGGCACGCTGATGCTGCTGGTGATGCTGCTCGGCGTGTTCGCCTGGTGGCGCGGCGCGCTCGAGAAGTGGCGCTGGTGGCTGGTGCTCGGCGTCGCCGTGACGCCGGCGCCGCTCATTGCCGTGCAGCTCGGCTGGGCAACGGCCGAGGTCGGCCGCCAGCCATGGATCGTGTACGGGCTGATGCGCACGTCCGACGGCATCTCGCCTCTCGTCAGCGCGCCTGAGATATGGACCTCGCTGTTGGGGTTCGGCGCGATCTACCTGTTGCTTGGCCTGCTGTGGCTGTTCCTGGTCAGACGCGTGCTGATCATCGGCCCCGACCCGGCACCGGAAGTCTCGTCTCCTGAAGCGCCCGCGGAGGTACTCCCATGATCGACCTGCCGACGGTTTGGTTCGTGATCATCGGTGTCCTGATCGTCGGCTACGCGATCCTCGATGGTTTCGACCTGGGGGTGGGCGTCCTCAGCCCGATCGTCACCCGCTCGCCGGCCGAACGTGGCCTGCTGATGCAGGCGATCGGCCCCGTGTGGGACGGCAACGAGGTTTGGTTGGTGACCATGGGCGGCGCGCTCTTCGCGGCCTTCCCGCTCGTCTACGCAACCGTGTTCTCCGGCTTCTACCTCGCGCTCATGCTGCTGTTGCTGGGCCTGATCCTGCGCGCGGTGGCGATGGAGTTCCACCACCAGCTGGCCGACGCGCGCTGGCTGCGCGTGTGGGACGGCGCGTTCTTTGTCGGTTCGCTGCTGACAGCGCTGCTGCTCGGTGTGGCGCTGGGCAACGTTGCGCGAGGGCTGCCGCTGATCGACGGACAATATGCCGGCGGTCTCGTCGGGCTCCTCAACCCATTCAGCCTGGGTGTCGGCCTGCTGGGCGTGGCGATGTTCGCCATGCAGGGCGCAGCGTGGCTCGTACTGCGCACCGAAGGCGCGCTGCAGCAACGCGCGCGGCGTGCCGGCCGGGTCTCGTGGCTGGTGTTCTGCGGGCTGTGGCTGATCGTGACGCTCTGGGCAGTCGTCGATGAGCCGCGGTTGTGGGTCAACTACGGCCAGCCGCTGGCGTGGATCGCGCCCGTCGTGTTCGTAGGTGCCCTGGCGCTGACCGGACGCGCGCTGTGGGGCCGTTTCGAACGGCTGCCAATCATTGCCTCGTCACTGACCATCGCCGCGCTGATCGCCATCCTCGGCCAAGCCCTCTACCCGGCGCTGCTGCCCGACCGCACGGCCGAGGCGGACCTGACCATCACCAACAGCGCGTCATCCGATCTGGCGTTGACGGTGATGCTCATCATCACGCTGATCGGCATGCCGCTCGTGCTCGCTTATACGGCCTTCGTCTACCGCCGGTTCACGCACAAGGTGACCGACTCCGCCTACGGCTAGCGCGCCCCGTCGCGGTCGCGCTGCGCCGTGCGCTACGCTCCCACGACGCAAGCGACGGGTGAACGAGTGAACTGTGCCAGTTGTGGGAGCGAGAACGAGGCCGGCCGCAAGTTCTGCGGGGAATGCGGCGCCCGGCTGAGTGTTGCGTGCCCGTCGTGCGGCGCGGCCAACACGCCCGGCGTCAAGTTCTGCGGCGAGTGCGCCGCGCCCCTGGCCGCGACGGTCCAGGCCGCCCCAGCGAAACCCACCGCCGCCTCCTCCCCCGTCGTCGAACGGCGACTGGTAAGCGTGCTCTTTGCCGACCTGGTCGGCTTCACGCCGTTTGCCGAGGAGCGTGACGCGGAGGAGGTGCGCGACACGCTGACCCGCTACTTCGATGATTCGCGCGTCGTCATCGAGCGCTATGGCGGGACGGTCGAGAAGTTCATCGGTGACGCGGTGATGGCCGTCTGGGGCACGCCGGTGGCGCGCGAGGACGACGCCGAACGGGCGGTCCGCGCCGGGCTCGACCTGGTCGAGTCGGTGCGCAGCCTGGGCGCAGGCATCCAGGCACGGGTGGGCATCCTGACCGGCGAGGCGGCGGTGACCCTTGGCGCGACCGACCAGGGCATGGTCGCGGGCGACCTGGTCAACACCGCGGCCCGCCTCCAGTCGGTGGCTCCGCCGGGCAGCGTGCTGGTCGGTGAGGCGACGCACCACGCCGCCAGCAGCTCGATCGACTTCGAAAAGGCTGGTGAGCAGCTGCTCAAGGGCAAGGTCGCCCCAGTGCCCGCGTATCGCGCCCTGCGCGTGAGGGCCCAGCGCGGCGGCCAAGGCCGATCTGATCTGCCAGAGCCGCCCTTCGTCGGTCGCGACGAGGAGCTGCGGCTGCTCAAGGAGCTGGTCGCCCTGTCGGGCCGCGAGCCAAAGACGCGCCTGGTGTCCATCACCGGCCCGGGCGGGATCGGCAAGAGCCGTCTTGCGTGGGAGATGGAGAAGTACCTCGACGGCGTCGTTGAGACCGTCTACTGGCATCGCGGGCGCTCCCCGTCGTACGGCGACGGCATCACCTTCTGGGCGCTGGGTGAGATCGTCCGCCGGCGCATCGGCCTGGCCGAGGGCGACGATGAGGCGACGACCCGCGAGCGTGTGCATGCCGGCGTGGCCGAGTGGGTGCCCGAGGCGGACGATCAGCGCTGGGTCGAACCCGGGCTGCTGACCCTGCTCGGACTCGAACCGGCCCCCGCCGGCGGGCGCGACGTGCTCTTCGCCGCGTGGCGGATCTTCTTCGAGCGCATCGCGGCGCGCGGGACGACGATCCTGCTGTTCGAGGACCTCCAGTGGGCTGACGGGGGCCTGCTCAACTTCATCGACCACCTGCTCGAGTGGGCCAAGGGGCTGCCGATCCTGATCGTGACCCTGGCCCGTCCGGAGCTGTTTGATCGCCGGCCGACCTGGGGTGCCGGCCAGCGTAACTTCACCGCCGTCGACCTGGAGCCACTGTCGGCCGACTCGATGCGCGCCCTGCTGGGCGGCTTCGTGCCTGGGCTGCCGACCGCGGCGATCGAGGCCATCGTCGCCCGCGCCGACGGCATCCCGCTGTATGCCGTCGAGACGGTGCGCGCTCTGTTGGCCGAGGGACGGTTGGAGCGGACCGAGACCGGCTATCGGCCGGTGGGAGAGTTAGGCGAGCTGACAGTCCCCGACACGCTGCGCTCCCTCATCGCGTCGCGCCTGGACGGTCTCGACGCGCTGGATCGGAGCCTGCTGCAGGACGCTTCAGTCCTCGGCCAGACCTTCACGCTCGATGCCCTGGCCGCCATCACCGCCGAGCAGCCCAACCTTGACGAGCGGCTGCGCAGCCTGGTCAAGCGCCAGCTGCTCGAGCTCGACGCGGATCCGCGATCGCCGGAGCGGGGCCAATATCGGTTCGTCCAGTCACTCATTCGGGAAGTTGCCTACGGGACGCTGGCCAAGCGTCAGCGCCGCGAGAAGCACCTCGCTGTGGCGCGGCGCTTCGAGGCCGCCGGGGACGACGAATTGGCCGGAGCCCTGGCCAGCCACTACCTCGCCGCGCACGACGCGTCGGCCGAAGGACCGGAGCGCGATGCTGTCGCCGCTCAGGCCAGGCTTGCATTGCGCGGGGCCGCGGATCGGGCCGTCCAGCTTGGCGCGCATGATCAGGCGATCGCCTACCTGCGCCAGGCACTCGAAGTTACCCCCTCGCTGGCCGATCGTGCCCCGCTGCTCGAGCGCGCCGCGTTCTCGGCCAACCTGGTCCAGCACAACGAGCTGTCGATCAGCCTGGCCGACGAAGGCATCGCCGCATATCGCGCTGGCGGCGACATGGGCGGCCTGGCACGTGTCGCCGCGGTGCTGGGCGATGCGCTCATCGACGCCGGCGACCCGGGCGGCGCGGTCGCCCGACTCGAGACAGTCCTCGCGGAGCTGCCCCCCACCGCCGAGGCCGATCGAGTTCCAGTGCTGACCAACCTCGCCCGCGCTCACTACCGCAACAACGCGCCGCAGCGCGCAATCGACACGGCCGACCAGGCGCTGCCGCTGGCTGAGCGCCACCAGCTCGGCCGGCTGATCGCCAACCTGCTCAACAACAAGGCATCGGGGCTGGCTTACGTCGGCCGCTACCGAGAAGCAGTCGCGCTGATGCAGGGCGCGATCGACGTTGCCGCAGAAGGCGGCTTCGTCGATGCCGAGCTCCGTGCGCGGAGCAACCTGACCTCGATCGTCTGGCCGAACGACCTCGTTCGAGCATATGAGGTCAGCCGGACGAACCTGGAGCTCACGCGCCGGCTGGGCAACCGGCTGATGACGAACTGGATCGTCGCCGCACAGGCGCCAACTGCCCACCTGCTTGGGCGAGACTGGGACGAGATCCTGGCCGACGTTGACGAAGCCCTTCAATCTGGCCTCGAGCCGGCGGCTGAACAGCACATCCTGATCAACTCTCTACCGATCCGAGCCGCGCGCCGGGATGGGCTGGAGCAGCTGACCGAGCGCGTCGCGGAGCTGACCGAGCAGCTCGCTGATCCCCACGCCAAGGCCGAGCTGGCCTGGGTGCGCGCATATGGGGACCTCGTCAACGGCCAGCCCGGCGTCGCGTCCGATCGCGTGTTCAAGGCAGCCGAGCAGGTCATGACGATCCGAGCGATCTACCTCGGCTGGGCTGGCCGGGCAGCCATCTGGGCGCGTGATGCCGACCGGCTTGCACCGATCATCGAGCAGCTGGCAGCCGATGCGGATCGGTCGACCATGCGCCGCGACGATCTGGCCGAATTTCGCGCTGCACAGGCTGGGTTCGACGGTCGCGTCGACGAAGCCCTGGCCGGCTACCGTGCGGCGATCAGCGCGCGGCGCGAGCTGGGCGTCGACTTCGCGGCGGCACGTATGGCGCTCGACCTGCTGATCGTCGTTGGCCCGGGTAATGACGAGGCGCGGGCTGGCGCGGAGGAGGCGCGTGCTCTGTTCGAGCGCCTCGGCGCCAGTGCCTACATCGACCGGCTGGACGAAGCGCTGCGGGCGACGCCTGCGAGCGAGTCGGCCGTGGGCGCTGCGCGGCGCCCGGTCAAGTCGAGTGCGCGCGCCTGAGGTAGCCCGCGCAGAGAGTCAAGTGATCCGGAGCATGTGCGCGCGGGTCGCGGTGCGCGCGAGCCGTTTGTCCCAGCGAACCGGGTAGCCCGGCAGGTTTTGTCCGAGCGACGGGCCGGTTAGGCGCGGCCGCGCGCGAGGTCGATCAGCCGGCCCAGGACGCGCTCACCGTCGGCGCGCAGGCCGTTGTGCTCGAACTCGTTGGTGATCCACGGCTTGAGGCCGCGAATGGTCGCCGCCGTCTCCTCGGCGAACGCGCGCTCGACATACAGGTCGTTGACGTAGATCGTGGCCGCCACGGGGACATCGTTGTGGCGCAGCCGGTCGGCGTCGTACAGGCGCGGCCAGACGTGCTCGGCGAGAAGCTCTGCCGCGCTGCGCTGCGGCCGCAGTGCGCCGTAGTCCTGCCACATCCAGGGGAAAACGTGCTCGGCGGTGAAGTAGCCCTCCTCTGCGATCGCATCGGGCAACAGGCGGGCAGCCGACCAGCGCGTAGCGACCCCGTCGGCGTACGAGGACTCGTGCAGCGTCGCGTAGATGGGGTTGCGCCCGAAGCGCGCGGCACCTGTCTCCGCGTCGAACAGGAACGCGTTCGAGCCGAAGGGCAGCTCCAGCACGTGATGGAGGAGCTCGAAGCCGGCGCTGTCGCCGAGCCACATGCCCAGCTGGCGGAATTGGCGGGCGGTCAGTCGGTCGCCTGACGGCAGTCGGACGTCCTCCGCGTCGAGTCGGCGGAACAGCGCCCGCGCCCTGTCCTGATCGTCGGGATAGCGCTCGAAGTACGCCCGGTTGCGCTCGACCAGCCGGCCATACGTTGCGCCGTAGATGTCGTCGACCGGCCGGCCGATGGGCGACAGGCCGCCGGTGATGAAGACCTCGCGCAGCCCGTCCGGCGCGATCGACAGGTAGGTCATCGCGCAGAAGCCGCCGAAGCTCTGGCCGAGCACGCTCCAGCGCTCGATGCCCAGCTCCTGGCGGATCGACTCGGCGTCGCGCACGATCGAATCGGCCCGGAAGTGCGTCAGGTACGCCGCCTGGGCCTCAGGCGTTGGCCCCGGGATCTCGCTGCCGACCGGCGTCGAGCGGCCCGTGCCGCGCTGGTCGAGCAGCACCACGCGGTAGTCCGCCAGGGCGCGCTTCAGCCAGCCCGCGGGCGGGCTGGTCGGCCGCGTGGCCTCCATGCCCGGCCCGCCCTGCAGGAAAACGAGATACGGCCGATCCTCGCCACCCGGCGCGGCGACTTCGCGCGTGAACACGGTGATGGTCGGTCCGGCGGGTTCGGCGTGGTCAACTGGGACGAGATGCTCGCGCTCGGTCAGGATTGCGTCCGGGACGCGGAAGGTAAGGGTCATCGCGTCGCGCTCATCCTGGGATGCTAATCGTCGCCCGGCGGCGACGTCCGGCCTAGAAGCCGAACGGCTCGCCCGCGAGCCAGCGCCTGACCGGCTCGGCGAAGGCGGCGATTATGAGCAGCACGCCAACGGCCCGCGTCAAGGTCTCATGGTGTCGGGCAAGCCACGATGCAACGCTGCGCCCCCTGACCGCGCCGATCACCGACAGCGCGATCAGCGGCAGGCCCAAACCGATACCGAAGGCGACGAAGCCGAGCAGCCGCGAGGCGGTCTCACCGACGCCGATCGAGATGGCCAGCAGAGCGACCACGAACGGACCACTGCACGGCAGTGCCACCGGACCAAAAGCCAGTCCGTAGACGAATGCCTGGCCGAGCGGATGGCGGACGACCGGCATCCGGACCGTGGCCATTCGCGCGAAGGGATTGCGGCCGGCGAGCATGAGCAGGCCCAGGATCAGCAGCACGACCGTTGTGAGCGGCACGATGAAGGCCAGCAATGGAGTCAGCGAGATCGAAAGGGCGGTTACGGCCAGGCCAACCACGACCAGCGCCGTGACGACGCCCAGGACCACGACCAGCCCGAACAGGGCCGACGTGCGCGTGCTGGGCGTGCTTCCGTGGCGGCCGACGAGCATGGCCAGGAAGGCGGGATAGAGCGGCAACAGGCACGGGCTCGCCGCGCTCGCCACGCCGAGCGCGAACGATGCGACGAGCGCTTCCATCAGGGCAGGCGGGCGGCCAGATCGGCCTCCAGCTCGGCGGCGCTGTGATAGCCGAAGCTGTGCGTGACGCTGCCGTCGGGGTTGATGACGATTGACGGCACCGATGGCGGCGACAGGATCTGATCGCCAAAGACCTGCGCGAGCGAACGTGCCACCTCACGCGAGGCAACCACGAAGCGCCACGGAAACCCGCTCTCGTCGGCGTAGCGCGCCAGATCGGCCTCGGCCTCGTGGGGGTCGATGTCGAGGCTGATGTACACGATTTCCGCGTTGCCCAGCCTGTCTAGGGCGGTGCGCGCCTCGATCTGCTGGGCGCGGCAGTTGGAGCACCAGATGGCCATCGGCTCGATGACCACGAGGCGCCCCGCGAGCGAGTCGATCCGGAAGGTCTCGCCGGTGCGCACGTCGCGCAGCTCGGCCGCGCGCCAGATCTCGGTCGATGTGGGCGCGGGAGTTGGCTCGAGGGTGGGCACCGGAGTCGGCTCGATCGCCGGCCCGCCTGACGGTGCCGGCGTCTGGGGCGCGCCGGTCGCCGCGACGCTCGTCGGCGAAGGGGTTGGTGCGCTCGTGGGGGCGGCGACCTGTGCGCACGCGGCCAACAGGACGGGTCCGGCCAGCACGGCGGCCAGCAGTCGGCGGGAAATCAAAGTTCGACTCTCATGGCCTGTACTACGATGGCTGGCGCCGGTCGGTTTGCGGCCGCCTCGTGGAGTGAGCAGAGGTTAGCCGATGGGTTCGAGCGCGCCTGACGCCGGATGAGGATCGCCACCTGGAACGTCAACTCACTCAAGGCGCGCATGGACCGCGTACTCGAGTGGCTCGAGCGCGCTCAGCCGGACGTGCTGCTGATGCAGGAGACCAAGCTCGGCGACGACGACGCGCCCCTGCTTCCCTTCCGGATGCGCGGCTACGAGCTTGTCCACCACGGCGAGGGCCGCTGGAACGGCGTCGCCATCGCCTCGCGCCTGCCGATCGTCGCCGCGAGCATCGTCACCAACTTCGGCGACGGGCCGGTGCGCAACAGTGGCCGCCGGCGCGGCGACCAGATCTCGCCGAGGAGGATTTCAACCCATTCGACGAGGCGCGCATGGTCAGCGCGCGTCGTCGGCGGCATCCGCCTGGTCGTGCCTGTACGCGCCCAACGGGCGCGTAGTCGGTTCGCCGTTCTACACCGGCAAGCTGGACTGGTACGAGCGGCTGCAGCGCTGGCTGGAGGACGACCCGGCGCCGTCAGACGCGCTGGTCATCGGCGGCGACATGAACATCGCGCCGACCGACGCACGACGTCTGGGATGCGCAGCGCCGTTCACGGCGGGACGCACGTCTCCGCGGCGGAGCGCGCTGGCCTTCGCCGCGCTGCTCGACTGGGTGCTCGTCGACGGCTACCGATCGATACGCCCTGAGCCGCGGCGCTTCACCTGGTGGGACTACCGCGCCGGCAACTTCCACAAGAACCTGGGCATGCGCATCGACCACCTGTTGGTGAGCAGCTCGCTGGCCGAAGCGCATCGTCTGGGCCGAGATCGACCGCGAGGCGCGCAAGGGCGTGCCCATACCGTCCGACCATGCGCCGCTGCTTCATCGATCTGGACGAGCCCGGGGTGCCGCTCGATGCCGGTTGGGAGGGCGCGCTGGAGCGCATCGCGGCTCGCACTCGCCGGTAGTTTCGGTCATCGAGCACTCGGCCTTGAAGCGCGAGAATGCCCGCCGCCGCCACTTGAGCGGCAGGAGGAGACCAAGGAGAGGTTGAAGATTTGAAGGAATTCCGCGACTTCCTGCTGCGCGGCAACGTCGTCGATCTGGCGCGTGGCGGTTGTCATCGGCGCTGCCTTCGGCGCGGTGATCACGTCGTTCGTCGCCGACATCCTGACGCCGCTGCTGGGCTTGATCGGCGTGCCCGACTTCTCGACGCTGTCGATCGTCACCTCCGGCTGGACGCGGTCATCGCCTACGGCCACTTCCTCAACGCGCTGATCTCGTTCGTCCTCGTCGCGGCGGCGATCTTCTTCGTCGTCATCAAGCCGATGAACGCGCTCGAAGCGCGGCGCAGGCAGGCGCCCGGTCGCCGCTCCGACGACCAAGACGTGCACCGAGTGCGCGACCGACATCCCGCTCGCCGCCAAGCGCTGTCCCAACTGCGCCCAGCCGCAAAGCTGACCTCTTGGCAGAGCGACCCGCTCTCCGCCGGCCGCTCTGCGATACTCCCGCGATGCTCCCTCTCCGGCACCCGCAGCACAGGGGTGGTCTGCGCCTCCTGCTGACCCAGGTCCTACTGGTGGCGTTTGTGGTGGTCGCCTGCTCGGGAGGCGGCGGACAGGTCGCCCCGTCGGGGACGGGGACCGTCCGCTTCGAGCGCTGGCAGATCAGCGATCTGATGGCCGGCGGTGCCATTGCGGTCCGCTACCTGGCGCCTTCGGGCTGGCAGTCGACTGGGGTTGTGGAATGGCTGCCGCAGTGGCAACGGCTGGTCAACGTCCAGACGCGCGTGGTCGATCCGAGCACCGGCCTGACCATCGAATGGCTGCCCGTCCAGGACTTCATCTGGTTCCAGGCGCCGGCCGGGCTTGAAGCACCGATCGGCTCCAACTACCAGGGCAAGGCCTACGTCCCGCCGGTGACCGATCCGGCCCAGTTCGTGGCCGATTTCTGGATGCCCGGGATGCTGGCCCACCTGCAGTCGGCCACGCTGGTCAGCTCGCAGCAGGTGCCCGCCGTGGCCGCGGAGTTCAAGCTCCAGTTCGGCGGGCCGGCCGACGCCGCGGCCTACCGGCTGCGCTACGAGTACAACCAGAACGGCCAGCCGTGGCAAGAGGATGTCTCGTTTGCGCTGTTGTATGCGGGCGGCCCGGAGCTGACGTCGTGGTACGTCAACTATGCCTACACGGTCCGCGCGCCGAAAGGCGAGCTGGAGCGCAGCGCCGGGGTCGCGTCAACGATCGCCTCCAGCCGTCTAACGACACCCGAATGGGAGGCGGTCTACCGGGTCACCCAGCGTCTGTTCACCCAGGGCATCCAGCAGCAGATGGCTGACACGGCGGCTTTCGGTCAGCTGCTCGCCCAGCACCGGGCCGAGACACAGGCCCTCCAGGACCAGGTCACGCAGGAACGTCAGGCATCACAGGACCGCATCGCCCAACTGAACGGCGAGATCCTGAGCGGAGTACAGACCTTCGTCGACCCGGTCAACCAGACGCTCGTTCAGCTGCCCAACGGCGGGTCGAGCTATTGGGTCAACGGCCAGGGCGAATACGTCGTGACCGACCAGCCCGGCTTTGATCCCGGATCACTCGGCGGTGGCTGGCAGCAACTCCAGCCACGCACCTTCTGACGACCCGGCCAAGCGTCAGCCCTGGGCCTTGAGCCCGGCCAGGCGCGCTTCGACCTCCAGCTCGTCTTCTGCAGTCTCGAGGCTCGCGAACTGATCCTCGAGCGACGAGGCTGACACCTCGGCCATGCCGCGCGCCATCGCCTCCTGGCGGCGGATGCGCTCCTCGAAGCGGCTCAGATCGCTCGTCGGATCCATAACCGAGACGTTCTTGACCGCCGTCTGGACCTGCATCTGGGCCTGCGCCATCTTCGCCCGCGCCACGAGCTCGTCGCGCTTCTGGACCAGCTCCTCGCGCTTGGTGCGCATCTTGTTGAGGCCGTCCTTGAGCTGGTTGGTCAGCGCCGTCTGCTGCTCGATCTGGCTCTTGAAGGTGTTCAGCTGGGTCTCGAAGCTGAGCTGGCGACGGAGGGCGATCTTGGCCAGCTCGTCGAAGCGATCGGCCTCGGCGGCGTTGTTCTCGGCGCGCATCTCGTCGGCCTTGCGCGACGCGGCGGCGGCCTTGCCACCCCAGTCGGCGTGGGCGCGCTGTGCCTCGCGGTGGTCGTCCTCGAGCAGCCGCAGGTTGCCCACGGTCTGGGCGACCGCCTGCTCGGCCTCACCCATGTTCGAGGTGAAATCGCGAATCAGCTGGTCGATCATCTTCTCGGGGTCCTCGGCCGAATCGAGCATCGCATTGACGTTAGCCCGCATGAGCTGACCGATGCGCCCCAGGATTGACTGTGCCATTTCCGTTTCTCCTTCTTCTACCACCGGCCGCTGCTCGAGCGACCGCCTCCAAAACCACCACCAGAACGGCCCCCAAATCCACCGCGGAAGCCGCCCGAGCCGAAACTGCCGCCGCCGAAGTGGCCGCTGCTCGACCTGCCCCCACCAAAACCTCCTGCGCGGCGGCCGCCGGAACTCCCCCCGGCGGGCCACGAGGGCGTCCCAGGCCGCGGCGAAACCGAGCCCCTCCCCCCACCGCTGAAGATGCCACCGAGGATAGCGCCCACGACCAGCGAACCAATCCCGGTGTCGGGCCGATACTGGCTCAGGTCGACCTGCGGCACGCTCGGCGTCTCCTGGTGCGCCAGCGCGTACGCCTGGTTGGCCATCTCGTCCGCCGCGCGCGCGTGCTCGAGCGCCTGCGCGAAGTCCTGGGAGAGCGCGGCTTCAGCCTCGGCCACCAGCCGCTCGGCCTCCGCCAGCCGGTTGCGCGCCTCGCGCCCGATAGGCCGTGAGCGGCGATAGCCGTCGATGAACTGGCGCGCCCGTGACACGTCGGCGCGCGCAGTGGCAATCGCCGCGATCGCGTTCTGCTCCATGCGTTGGCGCTGCACCCGTTCGTCGCGCACGCCCTCCAGGAGCTTGTCCGAGAGGACGTTGGCCTCCGTCGCCTGGCGGGCCGCGGCCAGCACGTCTGGTCGCTCGGTACCGGCCAGGCGCTGCGCCTCGGCAAGTGCCTGTTCGGTGGCCGCAAAGGCCTGTGTGAGACCCGTCTGCTGTCCGGCCTGGGCCCGCGCGGCCTCAACATCCTGGGTTGCATGCTTCAGCTCGCCGGCCAGCTTGGCCGCTGCCTGGTCAAGGGAGTCGGCCAGCGTGGCGACGGCGGTCAGGAGCGTGGCGGCATCCTCCAGCGCGTCCCCGGCCTGGTCCGCCGCGACCGCTGCGGCTGACGGCCTGTCGGAAACGATCTTCTGGCGCCCATCGGCCAACGAGGAGCGGGCCAGATCGAGCTTCTGGCGCGCGGCGTCGATGTTGCCGGCGACTGACCCGGTGCTTGCCTCGGCGTAGCGCGCCAAGCGCGCGCCGATCGGCTCGGTCTGCTCGAGCAGTCTGCTCACGCGACCGAGCTCCTGGTCGAGCCTGTCGAGCGTCTCGGGGGCGTGGCTCTCGAAATCTCGCAGCTGGGCGAGCGCGGCCGCCTGCGCCTCGACGACCTGCTCGGCCTTCTGGCAGCGGGCGATGACCTCCTCGATCATCTGACGCCGCTGCTCGGCAGTCTCAGGTTCGCTGTCGTCCAGCTGCTGGCCGATCAGGAACGCGGCGTTGAGCTCCTCGCGCGCCCCAGCGAGAGCCTCCGAGAGCGGCTTGCTCTGTGCATCGCCGAACTGGGCCTCGGCAAAGCCCAGCTCCTGCTCGCCGTCGCGCAGCTTGTCGTCGGTCGCTATCAGCAGCGCGTTGGCCTGGCGGCCGAGCTGTTCCTGGGTCTTGGCCTCCTCGAAAGCCTTCTGCCGCTCGGTCCGCAGGCGGACGACGCGGCCGATGAACCAGCCGAGGCCAACCACTACCACGATGCCGCCGACAAGCCAGAGCAGGAACGCCCCGCCGTCTCCGCCCCGTCCCGGAGAGTCCGGCCTCGGCGTGGCGACTGGTCCGGGCGTGACAACGGGGCCGGGCGTCGCCGGACCCGGCGTGAGGGTTGGTCCGAGGGTCGGTCCGACCTGGGGAAAGACTTCGCCCAGCGCATCCGCAGTGCGCACCACGGCGCCGCCGAAGTCGCCCGCCGCGAGTCCCTCCTCGAGCACGTCGCCACGCACACGGTCGAGGCTCGTCTGGGAAACCCGGTCGCGCAGGGCGCTGCCGATGGTGATCGTGTCGGTGCGATCAGCCACGGCGACGACCAGCAGTGCATCGCCTTCGCCCAGGTTCTCGTCGCCGACCGCGGCGGCAAAGTCGGCGATGTCCGTCGCGCCGGTGGACTGCACGAAGAGCACATACAGCTGGACCGACGTGCGCGCGAAAAGCCGCTCGAGGGCATCCTCGATGTCTGCGCGCCCGTCGCTCAGCAGGCCCGTCTGGTCGGTGACCGCGCTCTCCAGGCGGGGCACGTCCTGCGCTCGTGCCGTCCCCGCGATCGTGAGCGCGAGCAACGTGGCAAGGACCACCATGCGCGCGACAAATTGAATTGGTGGGATCACGGCTGGCATCTTCATCCGCTTCGACGATACCCGATCAGGGCGCGCCCGGCCCCGGGCTGCCCGGGCGAGTCTCGGTTGCTTGCCGATGTCGGGTGAGGGCCCAAGGTCACGCAAACGGAGGTCCGTCTGAACGGTTGTGCTGGTTGCACGACGGCGCGACGGCTTGCCTCGAGCGGTCGATAGAGTTGCGATCGAAATGACGGCCCTCTCGGTGCAGCGCATCACAGTTGAAGAGTGGCCGTTGCTGCGCGACCTGCGTCTGAGCAGCCTGCGCGATGCGCCCGAGGCATTTGGGCAGCGCTACGAAGAAGCGGCCGCGCAAAGCGACGACGATTGGCGCGCCACCGTGCGCGCGTCGGCCGCTGGCACGCGGCGGGCATGGTTCATCGCCCGCTCAGCGTTGGCTGGTCCGCTCGGGATCGTCCAGGCGCGCCGCCGCCCGCCGCTCGACTGCCTGCTCTTCTCGATGTGGGTTGCGCCCGGGGCGCGCCGGCTGGGTGCCGGGAGCGCGCTGGTCAACGCCGTCGAGGAGTGGGGTGACGGCTGGGGCGCACGGCGCGTCGTGCTCTGGGTGCTGGGCACGAATGAGCCGGCGCTGCGCTTCTACGGGCGGGTTCACTTCAAGCTGCTCAGCGATGGCCCTGATGCGGAGTCCGGCCGGGCCTACGGCGCCTTCGCGATGGAGCGCCCGGTCAGCTAGAGCCGACCGCGACCTAGACCTTGACGCCCTCGAATCGGTCGGGCGTGATCCAGCGCGGGTCGACTTCGAGGTGCAGCAACGCCGGCCGGCCGGCGGCCAGCGCATCGCGCAGGGCCGGCTCGAACTCGGCATCGCGCGTGACGCGTCCGCCCTGCGCCCCGCAGGCGCGCGCGACGGCAGCGAAATCTATCTGGCCCAGCTCGGTCGCGAGTGGCGGTCTGCCCTCTGACTGCTGGTGCATGGAGATCGTTCCGTAGCGCCGGTTGTCGAAGACGAGCACGATCGGCCTTGCGCCGGTGCGCACCGCCGTCTCGAGCTCGTTCATCGTCATTGCCAGCCCTCCGTCGCCACACAGCGCGACGACCTGGCGATCGGGTTGCACGAGCGAGGCCGCGATCGCCGCCGGGAGGCCGTAGCCCATCGCCCCGGACGTTGGACCGAGAAAGCCCGCCTGCCGCCCGAACCTGAACCCACGCGCCGGCCACAGCCCGAAGTTGCCCGCGTCAGTGGCCAGGATGGCGTCCGCCGGCAGGACGCGCTGGAGTGCCCGCACCACGCGTGCCGGATTGACTCCCGGGCCGCGCCAGTCGGCGCCCATGTCGAGCGTGGCGGCGGCGACGAACGCCTGGCGATCTGCAGCCAGTGCCTCAAGCTGGCGTGCTGGCGTCGTCTGCTCAACCGCCATCTCCAGGGCTGCCTCGAGGAAGGCGCCCGCGTCGGCGGCAAGCGTGATGTCGGCCGCCCGCAAGCCACCGACTTCGCGCCGCGGCTGCAGGTCGACGTGCGCCCAGCGCGTGTCGGCGCCCGGCACCCGGTAGCCGAAGCTGGCCACCTCGCTCAGCCGGCAGCCCAGGACGAGCAGAGCGTCGGCCTCGAGCAGTCGGCCCAGGACCGTCGCTGGGGCGCCATAGCCGGTCATGCCCAGGTAGTGCTCGTGTTCGTTGGGGAACGCCGTGGGTCGGCGCCACGAGGTGATCACGGGCAGCCCGAGCCGCTCACTGAATCGCTCCAGGGCATCCCGCGCGTGCGCTGCATTGACACCCCCACCGGCCAGGATGGCCGGCCGCCGGCCGGCGGCGAGGAGGTCGATGATCCGACGTACCTGGGCCGGATCGGGCTGGGCCGGCCTGGCCGGAGCGACCACGACCTCAGTACCGTCGGCGATCGGCAGCTCGAGCACGTCCTCGGGCACCGCGAAGAGGACCGGGCCGGGCCGGCCGGAGAGCATCGCGCTCAGCCCCTCCCCGAGCAGGGCTGGCGCGCCCTCGGCATCGTCGATCTGGGCCGCCCACTTGGCCAGCCGGCCGAACGTCGCGACCTGGTCAACCTCCTGGAATGCCTCGCGGTTCTTGAATTCGCGCCGTACCTGGCCGACCAGCGCCACCATCGGCGTCGAGTTCTGGCGCGCGGTATGGATGCCGATGCTCATGTTTGCAGCCCCCACCGCGCGCGTGCCCAGCACGGCCGCCGGCGCGCCGGTCAACTGACCGACCGCCTCGGCCATGAATGCCGCGCCACCCTCATGGCGCGTGGCGACCACGGCGATGCCGGCCGCCGGCAGCGCGTCAAGCAAGCCCAGGAAGCTCTCGCCGGGCACGGTGAAGGCCCACCTCACGCCGGCCTGCGCGAACCCCTCGGCGATCAGCCGGCCGACGGTCGCCTCGGCTGACCTGTGCGTGGCGCGTTTGATCGGGCGCCTGCGCGGCGCCATCAGAAAGCGAAACGGATCGAGCTGAACAGCAAACCGGCGATGACCACGGCGGCAATGACGATCATCGCCACCCGCACACCACGACCGTCGGGCAACATCGGCGGACCGCTCAGCGGTAGTTCTGGAATTGGAGCGCCACCGGGTAGCCTTCCACTTCCTCGCGCAGCCGATTGATGACCCGCTGCAGCTCGTCCTTGCTCTTGCTGTTGACGCGAATGGCGTCACCCTGGATCTGGGACTTCACCTTGGGGAAGTCATCGCGCAGCATCTTGCTGATCTTCTTGGCCAGGTCCTCGGGCAGCCCGCGGCGCAAGCCGATCGCCTGGCGAACCGTGTTGCCGCCCGCTTCCTCGATCTCGCCCCAATCGAAGATCTTGAGCGACAGGCCGCGCCGGACGGCCTTCGACTCGAGCAGGTCGCGCATCGCGCGGGCGCGTGACTCACTGTCGGCGCGCAGCACGATCTCTTCCTTGCCCAGCTCCAGGTCGGCCCTGGCGCCCTTGAAGTCATAGCGCGTGCCGATCTCGCGCCGGGCCTGGTCGAGCGCGTTGACCAGCTCTTGGCGATCGAATTCGCTGACGATGTCGAATGAGACTTCACCGGCCATCAGTCGTCCCTGTCCTCCGCCCTGAAGGTCGCATCGCTGCCGACCACTCTCTCCGCTGACCATTGTCGATATCGCTGCACCAGCCCGTCTGCGTTCACGTCGATGGCCACGAACCCGCGCGTGCGGAAGCGTTGGGCGCTGGCGCGCAGGGTGTAGGCGGCATGCCAGCTGGCCAGGGCGGTCGAGCCGCTGACCCACACCCGCTCCACGTCGAACTCGACGTGCGCCCTGCTCGCCGCGAGCTCGCTCAGCAGCGCGTGGACCTCGTTGCGGCCGACGATGACCTCCTCGAACGGATCGTGCCGGTAGTCGATGTCCTCGGCTAGGCGTTCCACGATCAGGTCCGGCTCACGCCGCTCCCAGCTCTGCTTGATGGTGGCCAGCAGGTGCTGTGCGTCGCCATGGGTGAGTGCGGCCATGCCCAGAGTCTATGCCGCCGGTGCATCCGCGGGCAGAATCCAGCAGGCGGCTGGGCTGGGGCCAGTGCCGGGTCAGGCGCTGAGCAGCTCGACCAGGCGTGTCGCGATGACATGGGAGCGGCCGCCGCCCATGACCAGCACCACGTCGCCCCCCACCACGCGCCGGGCGAGGTAGTCGGCCGTCCGCTCGACCGAGCCCGGTGCCGCGGCGCGCGGTCCGCCGCGGCGCGTGATCTCGGTGGCCAGCGCCCGTGCGCTGGTGATCGTCGTGTCGCGGTCGCGGCCGGCCCAGATGTCGGCGATGGCGACCTCGTCGGCCGTGGCCAGCACGTCGGCGAAGCGCTCGAGCATCAGCGCCGTGCGGTGATAGGTGAGCGGCTCGTACACCGCCCAGACTCGTCGCCCGGGGTAACGCATGCGCACCGCCTCGAGCGTACGGGCGATGGCGGTCGGGTGGTGGCCGTAGTCGTCGAGGACGACCACGCCACCGACGTCGCCCTTGAGCTCCAGCCGCCGCCCGACGCCGGCGTATTCGGCCAGGCTGCTGCGCAGCGAAGCGTCATCAACGTCGAGCGCAGCAGCGGCCCCGACCACGGCCAGCGCGTTGGCGGCGTTGGCCGGACCGGCCAGGCCGACCTCGAATACGGCCACGCTGCCGCCCGGCCTACTGACGGCCAGGCTGCTCCGCCCCGCATCGCTGCGGAGCTGCGCCGTCAGATCCGCCGGACCACTCAGCGACACGGTCAGCGTCCGACCGGGCCGGCGGCCGAGGCGCTCCACCAGCGCGGCTGCGCCGGGGTCGCCGATGTTGGCCACCAGCGTCGCGGCCGGAACGTAGCCTAGCCAGGCGGCGAACACTGCCAGCACCGCCTCCTCGTCGGCAAATACATCGGGGTGGTCCCACTCGGCGTTGAGCAGCACGGCCAGCGTGGGCCGGTACGGGTCGAAGTTGCCGGCGTACTCGTCAGCTTCGACCACGAACAGGTCGCCGCCACCCCAGCGGGCCGTGCCGGCCGCGCCACCGGTCAGTGCCGGGTCGAGCAGCGCACCGACGAAGGCGGATGGGTCGCGCCCAGCACGGACCAGCAGATCGACAAGCCAGCCTGTCGTGGTCGACTTGCCATGCGTGCCGGCCACCGCGACCAGTGCCTGGCCGGTGGTCGCCGCGGCATCGGCCACCAGCTGCTGCCACGGCTCGGCCGGGATGCCCAGCTCGCGTGCGGCGACGAGCTCGGGATGATCGGGATCGACGGCGGTCAGAGCCTTGGTCACGGCTAGCCGCTGGGGCCGGCTCTCCGGCGTGCCGCTGACGTGCGCGGCCGAATGCTCCCATGCCAGCGGCACGCCGGCCGCGCTCAGGGCGGCCGTGTAAGGCGTCGGCCCGCCCGGATCGCACCCGCTCACAGACGCTCCGGCGCGCAGGGCGAGCAGGACCGCGGCCGAGGCACCCGCACCCGCGGCACCCAGCACGTGGATCCGTTCAGCCGGGCCAATCGCGCGCGCCGGCCGGCTGGGGGCCAGGCCCTGCCCGATCTCGGCGGCCCGGCGGGTCAAGCGGTCGCCGCCACGTCCACGCCGACGCGCGCCAGGATCAGCGTCAGCGCCGCCTCGGCGCTGTGCAGCTTGTTGGCGTGGCGCTCGTCGTGCCAGATGGCGCGTCGAACGTCGTGGCCGTCCTCGTCGGCGATGGCCACGTACGTCAGCCCGATCGGTTTGGCCGCGCTGCCGCCGCCTGGACCGGCCACGCCCGTCACGGCCACCGCGAGCGACGAGCCGTACCTGTGCCGCGCTCCCTCGGCCATCGCCACGCAGGTCTGGGCGGACACTGCGCCGTGCCGCTCGAGGGTGCGCAGATTCACGCCCAGCTCGGAGCGCTTGAGTTGGTCGCTGTAGCTGATCACCCCGCCGACGTAGTAGTCGCTCGAGCCGGGGATTTCGGTGAGCACATGGCCGATCAGTCCGCCCGTGCACAATTCGGCCGTGGCCAGTGTCAGCCCGCGTTCGGTCAGCACGGCCTGGACCTGCCGCGCGAGCGCGAGCAGCGCCGCCAGTTCGTCAGCCGGCGCGGCTTGGTCCACTGCTCAGCACGGGGTGGCGGCCGGCTCGGGATTCTGTCCGACGCGGAAGATCCAGCTGCCGACCTCGCCGCTGACCCCGAGGAAGCCGATATCGGTGCCGTTCAGGGTCAGGTGCAGAACACCCGCGTCGGCGGCCCGGACGCACATCTCGGTGGCCGCGCTGACTGAGTGCTGCTCGCCCGCGAGGAGCCTCTTGCCGGCGTAGCCGGGCAGGCGCTCGCCGTCGGCCACGATGCGCACCCACGAATCGCCATTCTCGACCGAGATGAGCAGCTGGATGTCCGTCGGAGCAGGCAACTGGACGGTTATCTCGACCGTCTGTGAGACCGAATTCGAGGCCGCTCGCGTAGGCGGTGATGGTCACCAGCCAGCGGCCCGGGTCGAAGGAGAGCGACTCGTTGAACACGCCCAGCGCGTTGAGGGTCGAGTCGCGCGCGGGACCCATGGGCGGCATCGTCGGGCTGGCCGCGGGGGACGGCGAGCCGACCGGCGACGGCGACGGTCCGGGCGTCGAGCCGGGGGCGCCAAGGTAGGTCGAGGCGATCGTGACGCGCGTGCCGGTGGTGCTGCCGCGCACGACCACGTTGCCGTCTGCACTGACCAGACCGGACAGCGGCTCGTCCAGCGAGATGGTGATCGGGGCCGGCGGCGCCGAGCTAGGCGAAAGAGACGGAGAAGCGTCGGGCAGCGGCACATTGATGGTCAGCCCGAGCTCCGTCGAGTCGCGCCCGGTGGCGGGATCTTTGGCGACGACGGTGAAGTCGTTGCCGCCGCGCGCGAGGATGACCTCGTGCGACCACACGCCCTGGTCGTTGGCCGTCGTGTTGTAGAGCTGGTCACCCGAGCCGCGGATCGTGATCAGCGCGCCCGGTCCGCTGGTCCCCTCGAGCAGAATCAATTCGGCATCGATGGTGCTGAACACATTGGCCGGATTGGTCAACCCAACAGGTGTGACCTCGACGAAGCGGAGGAACTGCACGCCGATGTAGCCAACGAAGGCGAGCACAACGAAGAGCACGAGGCCGGCCACGAACATGCCCGGGGTGAGTGTCAGTCGCCGTCCGCCGGGCTCGGCAATGGGCATCGGCGGCGGCGCGACAGCCACCCGCGTGGCCGTGCGCATGGCCTCCATCTCGTCATGCCAACGGTCGAGTACCTCCTCCGGATCGAGCCCGAGGTAGATGGCGTAGTTGCGCAGGAAGCCCTTGGTGTAGACCGGTGCGGGCTGCTCGTCGTAGTCGCTGTCCTCGAGCGCCGACAGGTAGCGCAGACGGATCTTCGTATCGCGCTCGGCGCGGAACAGGTCAACGCCCTTGCGCTCGCGCGCGAGCTGGAGGGTCTCGCCGATCGGCGGCGCGGGCGTTGCATCGATCGGCGCCCGGTCGCGGCCGAGGCGCCGGTTTCCGATGCGCAACTGGCGGCGTGCGGTCATCTGGGGGCAGCTTCCCTCGTTATGGATGGGCAGGTGACGCCATGGCTGACGCGCCAAATGAGTCTAGACGTTCTGTTCGATCGGCTCCACCGCGGTGATCGGGCGACGCCGAGGGCTCAGCCGTCCTCGTTCATGTCGCTCGGCCCGTGCAGCCAGTTGTCGGGGCCGTAGATCATGCGCGGCGCGCCGGGGTTGCGCGTGTCGAGCGGCCCAATGATGCCGTGCTGCTCGAGCTCGTCCATCAGCCGTGTCGCGCGGTTGAAGCCGACCTTGAGCTTGGTCTGGAGCATCGATGTGCTCGCGCGGCCGGTCTGGATGACCAGCTCGGCCGCCCGCGGAGCCAGTTGATCCTCGGCCTGGCGGGCCAGCCAGCCGAACTGGCCGTCCTCGCCACCGTCCTCGAGATCGGCGCCCGAGAGCAGCCCGCGGTTGTAGTCCGGTTCGGCCTGCGTGCGCCAGAAGTCGGTGATGGAGCGCACCTCGGCGTCGCTCACGAAGACGCCCTGCAGGCGCACCGGCCGGGGCAGATCGGCCGGCTGGTAGAGCATGTCGCCGCGGCCGATGAGGTCCTCCGCGCCGTTCGCGTCGAGGACCGTGCGCGAGTCGACGTTGGAGGACATCGCGAATGCAATCCGGCTCGGGACGTTGGCCTTGATCAGGCCGGTCACCACGTTGACGCTCGGCCGCTGGGTGGCGAGCACGAGGTGGATGCCTACCGCCCGCGCCTTCTGGGCCAGCTTGACGATCGGCTCCTCGACCTTGCGCCCCTCCTTCAGGATCAGGTCAGCCAGCTCGTCGATGACCACGACCATGTAGGGCATTGGCCGCCCCCTGCGCCGGGTGCTGACGTTGTAGGCGGTGATGTTGCGCTCCATCGCCTCGGCCAACGCCTCGTAGCGCTGTTCCATCTCGTGGACGAGGTTGGTCAGCACGGCCCGTGCTTCGTGGGACTCGACGATGACCGGCGTCTCGAGGTGCGGCAGGTCCTTGTAAGCCGCCAGCTCGACGCGCTTGAGGTCGACCAGGATCAGCCGCACCTCGTCAGGCGTGGCGCGCATCAGCAGGCTGGTGAT
Organism: uncultured Chloroflexia bacterium; assembly: GCA_963704145.1. Classification (GTDB taxonomy): domain Bacteria; phylum Chloroflexota; class Limnocylindria; order Limnocylindrales; family CSP1-4; genus JALYGJ01. The sequence continues at coordinate 256,844 of CAVPHB010000004.1, read as the reverse complement.
GAGCGCATTGACGCACACGCTCTTGCCCGAGCCCGTCGCACCGGCGACGAGCAGATGCGGCATGCGGGCCAGATCGACGGCGTAGGCCTTGCCCGACACATCGCGTCCGAGGGCGAAGGTCAGCCGGCTCGCGGCATCGCTCATGTCGGCGTCGTCGAGCAGGCGCCGGAAGGCCACGATCTCGCTGCTGTGGTTGGGGATCTCGACACCCACCACGTCGCGACCGGGGATCGGCGCCTCGATGCGGATGGTGCGCGCGGCGAGGGCCATGGCCAGGTCGTCAGCCAGCGCCTCGATGCGCGACAGCTTGATGTGCGCGTCGGGCTTGACCTCGTACTGCGTCACCACCGGGCCGGTATTGGTGGCCACGACCGACGCCGGGATCTGGAAGCTGGACAGCTTGTCCTCGATGATCTGAATGTTGCGCGCGTGGTCCAGGCGCTGACCGCGGCCGGTGGGCTGGGCCGCGTCGAGCAGCTGGAGCTCGGGCAGCTGCCACACTCGGGCGGGCTCGTCGGCCGGCGAGTCGTTGGCCTCTGGCGACCCCGAACCGTTGGCCGGCGCACGTGCTGACGCACCAGGTGGCGTCCTGGCCGGCACGGTGGCGGTCTGCTGCGCGTTCCAGATGGTCTGACTGAGCGGCGCGCTGCTCGGCTGAGGCTCGGGCAGGTCTGCCGTGGGCGCCTTCTCCTGGCGCGCTCTGGCTCGTGCGGGCGGAGGACGCTGGGCGGTTTCGCTCTCCACGGCGGCACGCCGCGCGCTGGCGCCGTCGGCCAGCGCGCGGGCGGGCGTGGCCAGGGCCGAGGCAAGCAGCCGGCCGCCGCCGGTCACCGGCCGGAGCAGGCCGCGCAGCGTGATGTTGAGCAACAGCAGCAGGCCGGCGACAAGAAGGCCAACTAGGACCACGAAGGCGCCGATCGGGGCGATGAGGTCGGTCAGTGTCGAGGAGAGCGCGTTGCCCAGGCTGCCACCGCCCTCGATCAGGGCACGCTGCCCGCTGCCCGTGCCCCACACGAGGTGGATCAGCCCGAGCCCGGCGATGAAGACGATCACACCGCCGATGGCGGCCAGGGTCGAGCCGTAGCCGACGCGTGCGGGCCGCTCAACCGCCACGCCGACGGCGATCAAGAGGCCCGCCACCAGCCAGGCGCCCTGGCCGAAGGCCGGGCGAAGAATGTCGGCCACGTAGCGATTGAGGATGCCGGCCTGCGGCAAGAGCAGTGCGACCAGCGTGACTGCCCCGGCGACGAGCAGGGTCAGGCCGATGAGCGAGCGAGCGATGTGCGGCGGCAGGCGCAGCGCGTCGGCCAGCCGGCGCGCGATGCTCCGTCTGCTGTTGCGCGAGCGAGAAGACGGCGGCGCGCGGCGCGTCCTGGTGGCCATCGGCGGGCTAGACCTCGACCACGACGGGGAAGACCATCGGCCGCCGCTTGGTTCGCTCGAACAGGTACTGCGACAGGCTGTCCTTGACCTGCGCCTTGAGCAGGCCGACCTCGCTGGTGTGGTCGCCCGGGTTGGCGATCGCGGCGATGATCCTGTCCGTCGCCCCGGATATGACCGGATCATCGGGCCCGGCTACGAAGCCCCGGGTGACGATCTCGGGCCGGCCGATCAGGTTGCCGGTCTGTTTGTCGACGGTGATCACTACGAGGAACATACCGTCGTTGGCCAGCGCTCGTCGATCGCGCAGCACCACGTCACCCACCTCGCCGACCGACAGACCGTCGACGTACACGTAGCCGGCCTCGACCGGCGTGCCGCGCCGGGCGCTGCCATCGGCCGCGAAATCGATCGGCTGGCCGTTCTCGATGATGTAGATGTTGTCCGGCGCGACACCCAGCTCGGCCGCCAGGCGGCCGTGCTGGACGAGCATCCGGAACTCGCCGTGCATCGGGATGAAGTGCCGCGGCCGGGTCAGGTTGAGCATCAGCTTCAGCTCTTCCTGGCTGGCATGACCCGAGACGTGGGCGCGCTTGATGTCGTGATAGAAGACGTTGGCGCCGACCTTGAACAGGTTGTCGATTGTCCGGCCGACCGACTCCTCGTTGCCCGGAATGGGGCTGGCGCTGACGATGACCGTGTCGCCCGGCGTGATCTCAACCCAGCGGTGGTCCCGGTTGGCCATCCGGGCCAGGCCGGCCATGGGCTCCCCCTGCGCGCCCGTCGTGGCGATGACCAGCTCGCGATCCGGAATGTCGCGCAGGCGGTCCTTGGACACGAACTGCTCGGCCGGGAACTTGAGATAGCCCAGGTCGCTCGCGATGCGCACGTTCTGCTCCATCGAGCGGCCGATGACTGCGACTCGTCGCTTGAACGTGGCAGCCGCGTCAAACACCTGCTGGATGCGCGCGATGTTGCTGGCGAAGGTGGCCACGATCACGCGACCCTCGAGCCCTTCCATGATGCCCCGGAAGGCTTCGCCCACGGTGCGCTCGGACGGTGTGTAGCCGGGGTTCTCAGCACGCGTCGAGTCGGACACCAGGCACAGCACGCCGCGCTGCCCGAACTCGGCCAGCGCGTGGATGTCCGACATCTTGCCGTCGACCGGCGTGTGGTCGAACTTGAAGTCGCCGGTGTGTACGACCAGGCCGAGCGGCGTGTCGAGGGCGATGCCCATCGCGTCGGGGATCGAGTGGCCGATGCGGAAGGCCGTTGCCTTGAAGGCGCCGATCTCGACCGACTGGCCCGGCTCGAGCGCGAGCAGCGGGTTGTTGTTGAGCTTGTGCTCCTTGATCTTGCCGCCGAGCAGGCCACGGGCCAGGGTCGAGGCGTAGATCGGCACGCCCGGGAAGTAGGGCAGCACGTACGGCAGGCCACCGACGTGGTCCTCGTGGGCGTGCGTGATCAGGAAGGCCTTGACCTTCTCGCGTCGCTCGCGCAGGTACGTCACGTCGGGCACGACGAGGTCGATGCCGAACATCTCCTCCTCGGGGAACATCAGCCCACAGTCGACGACCACGATCTCATCGCCGTACTCGTAGACATACATGTTCTTGCCGATCTCGCCCACCCCGCCGAGAGGCAGGATGCGCAGTACTGAGCCCGGCTCGGCGGGACGGGTGGGGGCGGGCGAACTCATTGCTGTCTCACCTCCTGGTCAGCCGAACAACTGCATCTGGCTATCGTCAACCGGCTCGCCGGCTGGTGCGGCTGTCGCCAGCACGGCATCGATCTCGGCCCGCGGCGGATCGGGCGCTGCCGCCGTCGCTCCGGCGCGCCGCTCGCGCGACTCGATCAACGCCGCCGGCAGGCCGCTCATGTCGTGCACCATCGTCTCGCGCAGGCTGTACTGGCGCAGAGCCGCCGCAGGGTGATACAGGGCGTACGTCTGCGCGCTCGCGGCGCCCGTCTGCGGGTCAGTCGGCCGAGTCGTGCCGTGCGCCGCGCTGATCCGCATGCCGGGCATGAACGTGCCCAGCGAGTGGCGTCCGAGCGTGACGACCAGTGCCGGATCGAGCACCTCCAGCTGGCGGCGCAGGAACGGCGCGCAGGCGGCGATCTCCTGGGGCTCCGGATCACGGTTGCCGGGCGGGCGGCACTTGACGACGTTGGTGATGAATACCTCCTGGCGTTGCCAGCCGATGGCGGCGAGCAGCTCGTTGAGCAGTCCGCCGGCGGCACCGACGAACGGCCGGCCCTCGCGGTCCTCGTTGAAGCCCGGGCCTTCGCCGACGAAGACGACCTCTGTGTCGGGGTGGCCCTCCCCTGGTACGGCACGCGTTCTTCCGGCCGCCAGCGGACAGCGCGTGCAGGCAGCAACCTCGGCGGCTATCTCGTCGAGGGCGCGCCTGCGTTCATCCGGACTCACTCGGCCTGACCGGTGGCGCTGTGCCCTGTTCGCCTGGTGATGAGCATGACTTCACTCGAAGCGGATGACCAATGGGGCACGGTCGCGATCATACACCGAGCCGCCACCCCGGAACGACCCGGGCAGGCCGCGGCCCGCCGGCGGTCCGGTTGTCACTGGGATTGTCAATGCGGGCGCTAACCGGGCGTCGAGGCGCGATTGGCGCCACAGCAGGGCCTTTGACCGTCGCATGTCGTGCGTGGCCGACACCCGGGCGGGACCATGAGCCGCGATCTAGCGGTTCTCGTGACACTTCAGGCGTGCCGCTGACACTGGGAGTGACATTTGGCGAGGGATCCCGACGCCTGCCCGCCCACGTGCCGCAGTGCGGCCGGAATCGAAACGGCCCGCCGCTGAGGGCCGGCCGTTCGTTGGCGGTCTGGTCTGGCGCTGAGTCGGTTAGCTAGATCACGCGGGGTGATGGATGCGTCTTAGGGACGGGCGTGCGGCTGCTTCAGTCCGGGGTCTTGGCCAGGTGGCGCTGCATGGCCGCCTTGCGCGACAGGTTGACGCGGCCCTGGCGATCGATCTCGGTCACGACGACCATGATCTCGTCACCAACCGAGACCACATCCTCGACCGTCGGGACGTGGTAGTCGGCCAGCTCGCCGATGCGAACCAGGCCTTCCTTGCCGGGCAGGAGCTCGACGAAGCAGCCGAAGCCCATGATCCGGGTGACCTTGCCCAGGTACAGCGCACCGACCTCGACCTCGCGGGTGAGGCTCTCGATCCACTGGATGGCGGCGCGCGAGTTGTCGGCGTTGATCGCCGCGATCTCGACCGTGCCGTCGTCCTCGACGTTGATCTCGGTGCCGGTTTCCTCCTGGATCTTGCGGATCGTCGCGCCGCCCTTGCCGATGATCTCGCGGATCTTCTCGGGGTTGATCTTGATGGTGATGATGCGCGGCGCGTAGGCGCTCATCTCGGACCGTGCCGACGGCATCACCGTGGTCATCCGGTCGAGGATGAACAGGCGCGCGATGCGTGCCTTTTCGAGCCCGTCACGGATGATTGCCTCGTTGATGCCGGTGACCTTGATGTCCATCTGCAGCGCGGTGATGCCCTCGGACGTGCCGGTGACCTTGAAGTCCATGTCGCCGAAGGCATCCTCCTTGCCGAGGATGTCGGTCAGCACCGCGAACTTGCCATCGCCGCCGGTGACGAGGCCCATCGCCGCGCCGGCAACCGGCGCCTTGATCGGCACTCCGGCGTCCATCAGGGCGAGGGTCGAGCCGCAGGTCGAGGCCATCGAGGTCGAGCCGTTCGAGGTCACTGCCTCCGACACCAGGCGGACGACGTACGGGAAGTCCTCGGCAGCGGGCAGAACCGGAATGAGGGCGCGCTCGGCAAGCGCGCCGTGGCCGATGTCGCGCCGCGAGGGGCCGCGCATCACCTTGTTCTCGCCGGTGCGTAGGGCGGGAAGTTGTAGTGGTGGATGTAGCGCTTCGACTCCTCGGGGCTGATGGTGTCGATGCGCTGTACGTCCGACGACGGACCGAGCGTGGCGACGGTCAGCACCTGGGTCTCGCCGCGGGTGAACAGGGCCGAACCGTGGGCGCGTGGCAAAAGGCCGACCTCGACCGTGATCGGCCGGATGGTTTCCGTGTCGCGGCCGTCCATGCGCATGCCCTCGTTGAGCACCAGCTCGCGGACCGTCTTCTTGTGCAGCAGACCGGCCAGGTTCTTGGAGAAGCGGGCGGTCTTGCGGGCCAAGTCGATCTGCTTGGTGGACTCTACCTGCGTGCTGCCAGTGCGCAGGGCGCGGATCGCGGCGGCGACCGTCTCCTTGTACTGGTTGATGCGCTCGGGCAGATCAGTGCCCAGGCGAATGAGCAAATGTGCGGTCGCCTCGGCGTCCGGCAACGCACGATGGTTGGGCTCGACCTCGAGCGCGAAGAAGCGCGCCAGGTCGCCCAGCTTGAGATCGCTGTCCGGGTATGCCTCACGGGCGATGACGAGGGTGTCGAGGTAGCGGCCGGGCTCGATCTTGTGGCCGGACTCGAGTGCCGCCTCGAGGAAGCCGATATCGAAACCGATGTTGTGCCCCACGAGGAGCGCGTCACCGGCCCACTCGATGAAGCGTGCGGCGGCCTCAGCCGGGCTCGGTGCGCTGCTGACGTCGTCATCGGTGATGCCGTGCAGCTGGCGCCCGACGATCGGCGTGCCCGGGTTGACGAGCGTTGACCAGCGGTCCTCGATCTGCCCGTGGTTGACCTTGACGGCGCCGATCTCGACGATTGCGCCCTGCTTGACGTCGCGGCTGGTTGTCTCGACATCGAAGACCACGAACGGGCGGTTGGACTGCGTGGCATCAACGAAATCGAGGAGCGATCCGACGCTCGGCTCGATGTACGGCAGGCGCTTGGGCTTGCCGACCATCGCGCGCAGCTGATCCTGCAGGTCAACGATCGCGGCCAGCGAACGGTGGCCGAACATGATCGCCTCGGCCATGACCGCTTCGGGCACGATCTTGGCGCCCGCCTCGACCATCATGATCGCGTCGCGCGTGCCGGAGACGATCAGGTCGATGTCCGACTGCTCGAGCTGGGTGACGGTCGGGTTGAGCACGAGCTCGCCGTCGATGCGTCCGACGCGGACGGCGGCGACGGGGCCGTTGAAGGGGATCTCACTGATCGTGAGTGCGGCCGAAGCGGCGATCGTGCCGAGGATGTCGGGATCGTTCTCCTGGTCGGTCGAAAGCACGGTCAGGACGAGCTGGATGTCGTCCTTGTAGCCCTCCGGGAAGAGCGGCCGGATCGGCCGGTCGGTCAGCCGGGCGGCCAGGATGGCGGCCTCGGACGGGCGCGACTCGCGCTTGATGAAGCCACCCGGGATCTTGCCCGCGGCGTACATGCGCTCCTCGAAGTCGACCGTCAGCGGGAAGAAGTCGAGGCCCGGCCGCGGATCAGAGCGGTTGGCGGTGCCGAGCAGCATCGTGTCGCCGTAACGGACGGTGACGGAGCCACCCGCGAGCAGGGCAAGCTTGCCCGTTTCGATGGTCAGAGTGCGACCGGCGATCTCGGTCGATAAGGGTTGTGACTGGCATCAGTCCTCCATTGGGGAGGACGGGTGAATTGGCCGATCCGGACTCTGCCGGCGTGCTCGCGGAAAGCGGTCGCTTCTTCTGCTGTCGGCGGGCCTATTTGCCCGCGGGCGCTGGCCTAACGGCGCAGCCCGAGCCGGCTGATGACGGCGCGATAGCGGAGCGTTGTCCTTGCGCATCAGATAGGCAAGGAGACGACGACGCTGTCCGACGAGCTTGAGCAGGCCGCGGCGCGAGTGATTGTCCTTGGGGAAGGTGCGCAGATGCTCGGTCAGGCCCATGATGCGCTCCGTCAGCAGAGCGCGATCTGGACCTCCGGCGAACCTGTATCTGTCTCTGATCGGGCGTAGTCCGCCACGATGCCTTCCTTGGTATCCCGCGCCAGGGGCACCCGTTCCTCCATCATTTGCTTGTCTTTCAGTACCGCGTCAGTCTAACAGCCGTTCGTTTCCGGGGCACTTTCGGGGATCGGCTCGTGGCCCGCCTAGACCGGGCGCAGGAGCGCCCGCGCCCGCGCAGCGTCGCGCTCCATCTGGCGGACGAGAGCGGCGGACGACGCGAACGCGCCTCTCGCCCGCAGACGGCGCACGAACTCGACCCGCAGCCGGCGCGCCGTAGAGATCCTCATCGACATCGAACAGGTGGGCCTCGAGTATGCGCGCGCCGCCGCCAAAGGTAGGCCGCACGCCGAGCGAGGCCACGGCATCGGCGCGGCGCGCCGGGTCGAGCGGATCGCTGCCGCCCCAGCTGGCTTGGACGGCATAGATCCCGTCGGGCGGCAGGGCGACCGGCTCGCCGAAGTGCGAGGTTGGCTGTCGGATAGCCGAGGGCCCGTCCGCGTCGCTCGCCGCGCACGACCTCGCCGATCACCGCGTAGCGGCGCCCGAGCAGCCGCCTGACCTCGGCCAGGCGGCCCTGCGGTCAGCAGGCCGCGCAAACGGGTGCTCGACAGAGGGGCACCCGCGCTGACCAGGTGGGGGACCTCGATGATCCGGAAGCCGAGGCGGCCGGCCAGCGCGCGGATCTCGGGCAGGCTGCCGCTGCGGTCCCGCCCGAATGCGGACTCGGCGGTCATGACCAGACCCATCAGCTCACGGCCCTGAGCGCAGCCGGGCCAGGAAGTCGTCCGGTGCCTGGTCGGCGAAGCGGCGGTCAAAGCGCTGGACGACGACGTTGTCCACGCCGAGCCGCTCGAAGTGCGCGAGGCGCTCCTGGGGGTCGCACAGCAGTGCCGGCGCGCTGCCGCGCAGCGTCTTTGCCGGGTGGGGATCGAACGTTCAGCACGACCGACTCGGCATGCCCGGCGGCGGCCGTCCGGGTGAGTGTGCGCAGACACTCGCTGGTGACCGCGATGTAGACCGTCGAACATGCCGATGGCGAGCACGAAACGCAGTCCCGCCGGCAGGTCGTCAATCGTCGGCCACGTCGCATGTCGTCAGTCCGGTGGACGTCAGCGCTGCGACCGGCGCGAGGAAGACCTTCTCCGGCCTCGAGCAGGCCGTCGCCGGCCCGCGCGATGGCCACCAGGCGGCCGCTCTCGTCGCGTACGCGGACCAGCCCATCGGCCAGCTCGGCCGAGGCGTGTCGCAGCTGCTGCCCGCGGGCGAGGTGGATGAGCTCGGCGGCGCTCGAGCGTCAGCTCCGGATAGGCGTCCAGGCCGGCGTCCGGCGGCAGCAGCAGGTCCATGGCGCGCCCGCTCGACAGGCCGTGCGCACCTCGTCGAGTCGGTGGGCCTGCTCCAGCCGAAAGGTCCGCTCGCCGTCCGCGTCAGCGCGCCGAGGTATGCGCCGCAGCCGAGCCGCTCACCAGCGTCGCGCGCCAGCGCGCGCACGTACGTGCCGGCCGAGCAATGCACCTCGACCGTGGCGATCGGGCGCGTCGGGTCCTCATCGTCCCAGCCGGTCAGCTCGAGACGGAAGATCGTCACCCGGCGTGGGCGCAGCTCCGGCTTCTGCCCGTGCCGAGCAAGCTCGTACGCCTTGCGACCGGCAACGTGTACCGCCGAGTAGTCGGGCGGCACCTGCTCGATCTCGCCGCGCAGGCCGGCCAGCTGTTGCCTCTACGGCAGTCGCGCGTCGGCGGCGGCCCGTCACCCGGGGTCTGCTCACCGTCGAGGTCATCGGTCGTCGAGCTGGCCCCGAAGCAGATCAGCGCTCGGTACTCCTTCGTCGTCGGCCATGTGGTACTCGACCAAGCGCGTCGCATGGCCGATGAAGACGGGCAGCACGCCGGCTGCGAACGGATCGAGCGTGCCGCCGTGGCCCACACGGCGCACACCGGTCAGGCGGCGGACGAGGGCGACGATGTCGTGCGATGTCGGACCGGGCTCCTTGGCCACCACCAGCACGCCGTCGAGCCGCGGCGACTCAGGTTCCGGCGGCTCGAGCCGCGGCGACTCAGGTTCCGGCGGCTCGAGCCGCGCCGACCCTGGGCTCTCCGCGGCGCCGTCAGCCACCGCCGTCGGCCAGGATTACCCGGCTCGCGGCGAGGACCGCCTCGATGGCCTGGTCGAGCGGCAGGTCGAGCGTCGCGCCGGCCGCGCGGGCGTGGCCGCCGCCACCGAACACACCGGTCAGGACGGTGGCGTCGTAGCCGCCGTCGCGCGTGCGGACGCTGATCTTGGTCCGCGTACCGCTCTCGCCGGAAGAGGATCATCAGCGTCGGCGCTGGCCGACTGGCTGAGCAGGTCGATCAGGCCCTCGGCATCCTCGACCGTCGGCGCCGGTGGTGGCGTAGTCGGCCTCGTACAGCTGGGCCCACACCAGGCGCCCGTCAAGCTCGTCGGCCAGTCGGCCCAGGACCAGCCCGAACAGCCTCAGCTGGCGGTTGGGCTTGGTGCGGTAGAGCAGCCGCGCAGTGTCGGCCAGCGGCGCTCCGGCGGCGACCAGTTCGGCCGCCACGCGCAGCGTCCGCGGCGTCGCGTTGGGGTGCTGGAAGTTGGCCGTGTCGATGACCACGCCGGCCATCAGGTTGGCGCAATGGCGCCGTCGACAGCGTCCAGCGGAACGCCCGAGCGCGGGCATCAGCAGGGTGTCCATCTCGCACGTCGCCGCGGCGGCTCGCGTCGACCCAATCGACGGCGCCGAAGCCGGTGTTCGAGATGTGGTGGTCGATGTTGACGATCGGCACCCGCGCGAACAGCTCAGCATGCCGGCCCAAGCACCGATCCGATGCGGGCCAGGTCGCCGCAGTCGCCGACCACGATCAGGTCGTAGTCGCGACCGGGCTCAGGATCCTGTCGGAACCGAGTCGATGTGGGGCATGAAGGCGTACATCGGCGGCACCTCGTCGGCACACACCGGCGTCGCCCGGCCGCCGAGCTGCTCGACGGCCAGCGCCAGGGCGAGCGCCGAGCCAAGTGCGTCGGCCTCGGGGTTCTCGTGGCACACGGTGAGGACGTTGCGCGCCGAGCGAATACGCGGTGACGACCTCGGCCGGCACGGTGGCCAGGTCTGCCTCGGTCAGCGAATTGAGCGTGCTGCGCCGGCGCTGGTCAGTCATCGGCCGTCCTGGGAGCGACGATCTGATCGGGCGCCGCTGCCCCGTCTGTCGGCTCGGGCGGGGCTGCAACGCGTGGCGTGGGCAGCGTCTCGCCCACCTGCTCCGCTTCGATCTCGGTGCCCTGCTGGAGGCCGTCGAGGATGCGCAGGATGCGCGTGCCGCGCTCAGCGGTCTGGTCCTCCTTGATATGGAGATCGGGGATGCGCTTGAGGCGCAGCCGGCCCAGGCGCTGGCGCACGAAGGGCATGGCCCGCGACAGCGCGCGCAGTGTCAGGCGTCGCTCGTCGGCGCTGCCGATGAGCGAGACCCACACGCTGGCGTGGCGCAGGTCGGGAGCGACATCGACGTTGGTGATGGTCATGAAGCCGATGCGTGGGTCATCCACCTCGCGCCGCAGGACCTCGCTGATCTCCTCGCGCAGCAGCTCGTCCAGCCGCGCCGTGCGCTCGCTCATCAGTGCCTCAGGCCGAGGCGACGCGCGAGACCATCTGCTGGCTGAAGCACTCGATGATGTCGCCCTCCTCGACCTCGTTGTAATCGGCCAGCCCGATCCCGCACTCATAGCCGGTCACGACCTCGCGCACATCGTCGCGGAAGCGGCGCAGCGACTCGATCTTGTCGGTGGCGACCAGCTTGCCGCCACGGTAGAGGCGTGCCCCGCCGCGGATGATCCGGCCGTCCGTGACATGACAGCCGCTGATCACCTTGTCGGCCGGAGCGGAAGATCTGGCGCACCTCCGCGCGGCCCTCGACCACCTCGATCTCCACGGGCTCGAGCAGCCCGCTCAGCGCGGCGCTCATCTCGTCGGTCAGCTTGTAGATGATGTCGTACAGGCGCACGTCGACACCCTCGGTATCGCCGGTGCGGCGCGCCTGCGGGTCGACCTTGGTGTTGAAGCCGACGACGATGGCATCCGAGGCCGAGGCGAGCAGGATGTCGTTGTCGGTGATGTCGCCGGTGCCCTCGTGCAGGATGTTGATGCGCACCTCTTCGGTCTGCACCTGCTCGAGCGCGTGGCGGATGGCGCCCAGGGAGCCCTGCACGTCAGCCTTGATGATGATCCGCAGCTCCTTGGTCTGGCCGGCCTGGATCTGGCTGTAGAGGTCTTCCAGCGTCGCCCGTCCCGATTGCTCCGGCGCCGCCGCCGGCACGCCTCTGCTCGATCTGGCTGCGCGCCGTCTTCTCGTCGGCGACGACGCGCAGGATGTCACCCGCCGCCGGAACGCTCGGCCAGGCCGAGGATGACCACCGGCGAGGATGGGCCGGCCTTGATGATCCGCTCGGCGAGGCTGTTCTGCAGCGCCCGGACGCGTCCGTAGGTGTCGCCCACGACGACGACGTCGCCGACTTTGAGCGTGCCCGTGTCTGACCAGCACCGTGGCCACCGGACCGCGGTCCTTCTCCATCTCGGCCTCGACCACCGTGCCGATCGCCGGGCGTTTGGGATTGGCCTTCAGTTCCTGCACCTCGGCCACGATCAGGATCGTGTCGAGCAGGTCGGCAATGCCGGTTCCGATCGCGCGCGCTGACGGACACAAGCGGAACGTCGCCGCCGTACTCCTCGATCACCACGCCACGTTCGGAGAGCTCGGTCTTGACGCGCTCCGGGTTGGCGTCGGCCTTGTCGATCTTGTTGAGGGCCACGACGATGGGCACTTTTGCCGCGCGCGCATGGTCGATCGCCTCGAGCGTCTGGGGCATGACGCCGTCGTCGGCGGCGACAACGATCACGGCGATGTCAGTCACCCGAGCCCCGCGGGCGCGCATGGCGGTGAACGCCTCGTGACCCGGCGTGTCGAGGAATACGACGCGCCGGCCGTCCTTGACGATCTCGCTCGCGCCGATGTGCTGGGTGATGCCTCCGCGCTCGCCGGCGGCGACATCCGAAGTGCGGATGGCATCGAGCAGGCTCGTCTTGCCATGGTCGACATGGCCCATCACGGTCACGATCGGCGGCCGCGGCACAAGCGTGCTTGGGTCGTCGTCCTCGAACAGGACCTCCTTGGTCGCCTCCGCCGCGGGCGTATCGCCCTTGCCTTCGACGGCCTCGGGCAGGCGTGCCTCGGCCACCTCGTAGCCAAGCTCGCCGGTCACGAGGCTGGCCGTGTCCCGGTCGAGCGCCTGGTTGATGCTGGCGAAGATACCGCTCTTGATCAGCTCGCGAATGACGTCGGCCGGGTTGACCGCGAGCAGCTCGGCCAGCTCCTTGACCGTGATCGAAGTGGGGATCTCGACATGGCCGCGCGCGCCGGGCTCGAGCGTCTGGATGGCCGAGTCGCCCGTCGTCGTCGCCTGGTCCGGCCGGCGTGCCGGCTTGCGCGGCCCGCGCATGTTGCGCGTGCCACTTCTACTGCGCGCCATCTTGACCTCCCCGTGCCTCGAACACCGTCGCTGTCGGTCCAGCCTCGAGGCGGCTGCGCAGCTCGGCTGGCAACGGCGCCGACAGGGCCCGCTCGATTGACTTCTTCTTGAGTGCGACCGACCAGCACGACCCGTCGGCGCACAGGTAGGCACCGCGTCCGGCAGCGCGGCCGCTTGAATCGAGCTGGACCGAGCCGTTCGAAGCGCGCGTACGACACGCACCAGATCGCGCTTCTGGCGCTCAGTCCGGCAGGCCACGCAGGTGCGCACCGGAAACTGGCGCGCGGGCAGCCGCTGGCTGACCTCGGTCGGCGCCGGCGTCACTCGCCGTCCTTGCTGGCGACCGTGGCGACCGCGGCCTTGCGTGACCGCCGCGCCGGGGCTGCGACGGCGACCGGCTCGGCCTCAGCCTCGACAGCCGGGGCGCTCTTGCGCGTGGTCCGCCGTGGCGCCGGCTTCTTGCTGGCTGTCGCTGTCTCCGCGACTGGCTCGACGGGTGCGGCGGATGACTCGTCTGTCTTGGTGCGCTTGCGCGTCGCCCGAACCGGCTTGTCCGCCGGCGCTTCCGCCGGCTTGGCCTCGAGCTCGTCTGTCTTGGTGCGCTTGCGCGTCGCCCGGACCGGCTTGTCCGCCGGCTTGGCCTGGAGCTCATCGGCCGGCGCTGGCTCTTCGGCCGCGGGCAGCGGAGGCGGCTCAGGCGCCGCTGCCGCCACAGGGGCGGCCGCGGCGGGCGATCGGGCCTGCGCTTGGTCTGAGCGAATGTCGATCCGCCAGCCGGTCAACTTGGCGGCCAGGCGCGCGTTCTGCCCTTCGCGCCCGATGGCCAGCGAGAGCATCCGCTCTGGCACGGTCACGCTGGCGATGCGGTTCTCTTCGTCGATGTGAACGCTGACCACCTGCGCCGGGCTGAGCGCATTGGCCACGAACGCGGCCGGGTCCTCATGCCACGGGATGATGTCGATCTTCTCGCCGCCCAGCTCGGCCACGACAGCCTGCACGCGGCCGCCGCGCTGGCCGACGGTGGCGCCCACCGGATCGAGGCCCTCCTGGCGGCTGGTCACGGCAACCTTGCTCCGGCTGCCGGCCTCGCGCGCGATGGCCTTGATCTCGACCGTTCCAGCGTGGATCTCGGGCACTTCGAGCTCGAACATGCGGCGCAGGAAGTTCTTGTGCGTCCGGCTGACGTAGATCAGCGGTCCCTTGGTCGTGCGTCGCACCTCGAGCACGTAGGCCTTGACGTGCTGACCGATGCGGTAGTGCTCGCTCGCGCTCTGGTCGGTCGTGGGCAGGATCGCCTCGGCTCGGCCCACGTCGAGGATCACGCCGCGCGGCTCGACCCGACTGACGGTGCCGGTGATGATCTCCGACTCGCGCTGCGCGTACTGCCCGAAGACTTGCTCGCGCTCGACTTCACGCAGCCGCTGGCGCACGAGCTGGGTCGCCATCTGGGCGTGGATGCGGCCGAAGCTGCTGGCATCCAGCTGGCCGATCTTGACCATGTCGCCGACCTTCGCCTCGGCCTCGAACTTCCGGGCATCCTCGACGGTGTACTCGGTCTGCTCGTCTTCGACGACGTCGACGACGTACATCGCCCGGTACGCGTTGAACTTGCCGCTGTCCGGGTCGACGTCGACAAAGACGTTCTCGTTGCCCGGGGTGGTCCGCCGGTAGGCCGACTGGATCGCCTCGGCGAGCGTGGCCACGAGCTGCTCGCGCGGGATGTTCTTCTCAGCATTGAGTTGCAGGAGCGCGCCGACAAAGTCGCGGTTCATGCTGCGCCCTCCTTTCGCTGAGCTGGATCTCCCCCGTGTGAGCGGGCTCCTCCGCATAAATAAACGTGGGGGTCACCCACGTTCAGAGGCGGCCAGAAAACTGGCCCGGAGTATACACCGCAGCGTCATCGGCTCTCAACCGACCCTCGGAACGGAGCCCGGGTGGCGATTGGACGTTGACCGCTGACGGTGCGCGCCGCTAGCGTGCCGCCGATGGTCACGCGATGTTTCTGACCGGCACCCTGCTCAACGTCATCGCGGTGGTCCTGGGCACTACCGTCGGGTTGCTTGCCGGAACGCGGCTTCCGGTTCGGCTGCACCAGACGCTGACCGATGGCCTGGGTCTGTTCACGGTCGTGATAGGCACGGCGATGACCCTGCGCGTGCTGCTTGATCTCGGAGCTCCCGGTGGGCGACGACCTGGCCGTGCTCGGCGCGCTGCTGGTCGGAGCGACGATCGGCGAGCTGCTGCGCCTGTCGGACCGTCTCGATTGGCTGGGCCACTGGCTCCAGCGTCGCTTCGCTCGCGGCGAGCGCCCATCGCGCATCAGCGAGGCCTTCGTGACGGCCAGCCTTGTGTTCTGCGTCGGACCGCTGACCATCCTCGGCTCGATCCAGAACGGGCTGACCGGCGACATCCAGCTGCTGTCGGTCAAGAGCCTGCTCGACGGAGTGGCCAGCGTCGCCGTTGCCGCGGCGCTGGGCGCCGGCGTGTACCTGTCGGCGATTTCGGTGCTGGTGATCCAGGGTTCGCTCGCCGGCGCTGCCTGGCTGCTGGGCGGCAGCCTCGATCCGGCGGCGGTCAACGCCGCCAGCGCAGCCGGCGGCGTGATCCTGCTCGCAGTGGGGTTGCGGCTGCTCGAAATCAAGCGCGTGCGCGTGGCCAACTTCCTGCCCGCGCTGCTGCTGGCGCCGATCTTCGTCTGGCTCGCCGCGCTGGCTCGCCAGGCGCTCGCTCAGTAGGCGCGCGCGAAGAGGACCCTTCTGGAGGACGGCTTGATCGTCAACCAGGCACTTGCCCGGCTCGTCGGGCGAGTCGAAGGGCACGACGCGGATGGTGGCGCCGGTGTCGGCGTTGACCTGCTTCTCGCACTCCGCGGCGCCGCACCAGTGGGCCATCAGGAAGCCGCCTTCCTTGTCGAGGATCGCCTTGAACTCGTCGTAGCCGTCGGCATAGTGCGTGTTGGCGGCGCGGAAGTCGAGCGCGCGCTGGAACAGCTGCGCCTGGTACTCGGTCAGCCGCCGCGGCAGTTCAGCCGCCAGCGAGTCGAGGCTGATGGGCTGCTTGTCGCGATCCACCCGGCGGACCAGGACGCCCTGCCCGGCAGCCACGTCGCGCGGGCCGATCTCGAGCCGGAGGGGCACGCCACGCAACTCCCAATGGTTGTACTTGAAGCCGGGCGATTCCTCGCGCCAGTCAGTCTTCCAGCGCAACGGACCGGAAGCAGTCACAACGCCGGCGAGCGACTTCTCGACCGTCTCGATCGCCTGGGCGACCAGGAGACGGTCTTCCTCGCTGCGGAAGATGGGCACGATGACCAGCTGCGTGGGCGCGACGTTTGGTGGCAGGACCAGCCCTGAGTCGTCGCCGTGGGCCATGATCGTCGCCCCGACCATGCGCGTCGAGAAGCCCCACGACGTCCCGTACGGGCTCTTGAGCACGTTGTCGCGGTCGAGGAACTGGATCCCCGCCGAGTGGGCGAAGTTCTGGCCGAGCATGTGGCTGGTGCCCGCCTGGAGCGCTTTGGTATCGCGCATCATGGCCTCGATGGCGTGGCTGTAGACCGCGCCGGGGAACGTCTCGTTGCGCGTCTTCTGGCCCTGGATGACCGGGATTGCGAGCCAGTCTTCGGAGACCGCGCGATAGGCCTCGAGGCCGATGGCGACCTCCGCCGTGGCCTCTTCCTCGGTGGCGTGGAAGGTGTGCGCCTCCTGCCACAGGAACTCCGTCGTCCTCAGGAACAGGCGGGTACGCAGCTCCCAGCGCACGACGTTGTTCCACAGGTTGAGCAACAGCGGCAGGTCACGGTAGGACTGGATCCAGTCCTTGACCACCTCGCTGATGACCGCCTCGCTGGTCGGCCGGATGGCCAGCCACTCGCTCAGCTCCTCGCCGCCGGCATGGGTGACCCAGGCCACCTGCGGGTTGAAGCCCTCGACGTGCTCGGCTTCCTTCTCGAGCAGGCTGCGCGGCACGAAGAGCGGGAAGTAGACGTTGTCGTGGCCGGTGCGCTTGATGTGCCGATCGAGCTCATCGCGCATCGATTCCCAGATCGCGAAGCCGTACGGGCGGATGACCATGCAGCCGCGGACGGGCGAGTAGTCGGCCAGCTGCGCCTTGAGGACCACGTCGTTGTACCAGGCCGGGAAGTCCTCCGACTGGCGCGTGACGGAGGAAACGAAGCGGCTCTGCTTGTCGTTGGACACGGGCTCTCCGGAGCGCTAGAGCGGTGGCAAGGAGGCCGTATCGTAGCGCACGGTCCCCGATTGACGGCGGCGGGTCGCCTCTCGCCGCTGCGCCGCGACCCCGGGGCCGGGCCGGCTGTGGGTGGCACCGTCCGTGTCACTCGGAGTGGCATCTACGCGACAAAGCCGCCGGTGCGGTCTCGCTACCACGCGCGCCTGGTAGCGACCCACGCTTGGACTGCGGCCTGGAGTGCTGTCTGACGGCCGGCCTCGCGCCGGGCCAACGGAGTCAGGCCAGCCGGTGACACTCCGAGTGACACGGAGCGGTTCAGACCTCGTGACCGCCTGCCGTCGCGTAGCGTTTGGCGACGTAGTCGTCGAGGATGGTGATGAACTCGTCGACCAGCCCCTCGCCGCGCAGGGTGGTCTTCAGCGCGCCGTCGACGTAGACCGGCGCGACGGGCTCCTCGAACGTGCCCGGCAGCGAGATGCCGATGTCGGCGTGCTTTGACTCGCCCGGGCCGTTGACGACGCAGCCCATGACCGCCACGCGCATCTCCTCGACGCCCGGATACGAGGCCGACCAGACCGGCATCTGCGCGCGCAGGTAGTCCTGGATCTGCTCGTGCCATCTCCTGGAAGAAAGTGCTCGTCGTGCGGCCGCAACCGGGACAGGCGGAGACCTGCGGCGTGAACGAGCGCAGCCCGAGGGATTGGAGGATCTGCTGACCGACCAGCACCTCCTCGGTCCGGTCGCCACCGGGCGCCGGGCGTGAGCGAAACGCGGATCGTGTCGCCGATGCCCTGCTCGAGCAGCAGCGCCACGCCGGCGGTCGACGCGACGATGCCCTTCATGCCCATGCCCGCCTCGGTCAGCCCGAGATGGAGCGGGTAGTCGCAGCGCAGCGCCAGCCGCCGGTAGACGTCGACCAGGTCGCGCACGCCGCTGACCTTGGCACTGATGATGATCCGGTCGTGGGCCAGGCCCGTCTCCTCGGCCAGGCTCGGCCGAGCGCAGCGCGGACTGGATCATCGCCTCGATCATCACGTCGCGAGCGTCGACGGGTTCGGCCAAGCGCGCGTTCTCGTCCATCAGCTGGGTGAGCAGCTTCTGGTCGAGCGATCCCCAGTTGACCCCGATGCGCACCGGGCGGTCGTGCTCGAGCGCCGACGCGGATGATCGTGGCGAAGTTCTCGTCGCGCCGCTTGCCGCCGACATTGCCCGGGTTGATGCGGTACTTGGCCAGGGCGGCAGCCATAACCGGGTACTCGACCAGCAGCTGGTGGCCGTTGTAGTGGAAGTCGCCGATCAGCGGCACACCCACGCCCAGGTCGTCGAGCTTGCGCCGGATGACTGGCACGGCTGCCGCGGCGGCATCGTTGTTGACCGTGATGCGCACCAGCTCGGATCCGGCGTGGGCCAGCGCGGCGACCTGCAGCGTGGTGGCGTCGGCATCGGCCGTATCCGTGTTGGTCATGGACTGGACGACGACCGGATGGCGCGATCCGATCATCACCCCGCCGACGCTCACCGTCGGTGTCGGCCGGCGGCCGGGCAGGTGCGTCTCGCCCTCGATCACTCCGACTTCGCGCGACGAGGCGCTCATCAGCCCAGGCGCTGGATGTCGAAGAAGGTGATCCAGGCGAGCAACGACATGAGCAGGATGAACCCGACCAGGTAGGCCAGGCGCTCGGCTGCAACGCTGATGCGGCCACCGGTGACGGCCTGGATCAATGCCACGGCGACCCGTCCACCGTCGAGCGGCGGGAAGGGCAGCGCGTTGACGACAGCGAGATTGGCCGACAGCAGACCCACGAACCAGAGCAGGAAGACGGGCGGCAGCTGGGCTCGGACCTGGCCGATGGCGTCGACGATGCCGACCGGGCCCGACACCGGCGGGTTGGTGATGTTGGCCACGAGGTCACCCAGGCCGCGCAGGATGAGGGTGGCCGCGTCGAGCGTACGCCTGAAGCCGGTGGTCATGGCGTCGACCGGCCCGCGCTGGATCTCCTCGGTTGGCAGCGCGACGAAACGGACTCCGAGAGCGCCCTGCTCGGCGGCCTCGGCCGTCGGCCGCAGTGTGGCCGTCACGTCCTCGACGCTGCCGTCGGCGTGGCGGACGGTGATCACCACGGAGCGGCCGGCGTGAGCGCGCAGGTAGGTGCTGTGCGGAATGCCGCCCGTCGCAGCGATCGAGTCGAAGACCGGGAAGCGCTGACCGTCGAGGGCGATGATCAGGTCGCCCGATTCGTCATAGATCGGGTTGCCCGCGGAGTCGCTGCCGGTCTGTACACCGCCCTGCAGTCCGGCCGCTGCGGCCGGCGAGTCGGGCTGGACGAAGCCGATGCGCGCGTTGGCGACCGGGTCGGCGAGCCAGGCGATCGCGGCGAAGATCAGGAACGCGAGCAGGAGGTTCATGACCACCCCGGCAAGCAGGATGGTCAGCCGGACGGGCAGCCGTTGGCGGACGAAGGAGCGTGGGTCGTCCGATTCGCCCTCCTCCCCTTCGAGGCGGACGAAGCCGCCAATGGGCAGCCAGTTGAGCGTGTAGGTCGTTTCGCCGCGGACGCTCAGGATGCGTGCGCGGGGCGGAAACCCGATGCCGAACTCGTGCACCTTGACGCCCATGCGGCGCGCGACGACGAAATGCCCGAACTCGTGCAGGACCACCAGCACGACGAGGATGACCAACAGCAGCACAACATTGATCAGCCCGTTGCCGAGCCCGATGAAGTCGAACATCAGTTGCTTGACGCTCCGAATGGCTGTGCGGTTGCGGCCCAGGCGCGAACTTCGGCGTCAAGTGCGAGAGCTCGTCGAGCGTCCGGGGCTGGGCCACCGCCAAATCGGCTGACAGCCTCGGCGCACAGGTCGGCGATGCCCGGGAAGTTGAGCGAGCCGCCCAGGAAGCGCCCGACCGCGACGTCGTCGGCGGCGATCAGGGCAGCGCTCGCGCGTGGGCCCTGACGGCCAGCCTCCCGGCCGATGGCCGAGCGCTGGGAATCGCGACACGTCGACCGGCTCGAAGGTCAGCGTCGGGATGTCCGCGCCGGCAAGGCGCGGCGCCGGCGAAGGCAGGTGCGCTGGATAGGTCAGCGCGTACTGGATCGGGATGCGCATGTCGGGTAGTCCCAGCTGTGCTTTGAGCGAGCCGTCGGCGAACTCGACCAGCGAGTGGACGATGCTCTGCGGGTGGACGACGACGTCGACCTGGTCGTCGCCGACATCGTACAGCCAGCGCGCCTCGATCACCTCCAGCGCCTTGTTCATCAGCGTGGCCGAGTCGACCGTGATCTTGGCCCCCATCCGCCAGGTTGGATGGGCCAGCGCGTCGGCCGGCGTGACCGTCTTCAGCCGATCGGCGGGCCAGTCCCGGAACGGGCCGCCCGAGGCGGTCAGGATCAGCCGCGCGACGTCCTGGCGGCGCTCGCCGGCCAGGCATTGCCAGATGGCCGAGTGCTCGGAGTCGATCGGGCGCAGGTAGGCCAGCCCCGACGCACCGGCGCCGGCCTGATCGGCAAGCCGCCGGGCGAGCGGCATGACCAGATGTCCGCCGGCGACGAGCGTCTCCTTGTTGGCCGTCGCGACGACCTTGCCCTCGCGCGAGTGCCGCGATGACCGGCCGCAGGCTGACCACTCCGGTCGTGCCGACGAGCACGAGGTCCACCGTCGCTGCTGGCGGCGATCTCCTCCAGAGCCTGGTCGCCCTCGACCAGCCGCGTCCCGTCCGGGAGTTGCAGCCTGGCCGATGCAGTTGTGTGGGCCAGCGCGACAAGCGCGGGGCGATGGTGCTCGATCTGTGCAGTTGAGCGTCTCGGCGTCACGACCGGCCGCGAGCGCGACAACCTCGAATCGATCAGCGTGCGCGTCGAGAACATCGAGCGCCTGGCGACCGATGGAGCCGGTGCTGCCCAGCACGGCGACCCGGATGCGCATCGTCAGTCCAGGATGAATGGAGCCCATGGCCTCAAGCCAAGCAGGATCAGGGTCAGATAGACGACGGGTGCGGCAAAGAGAAGCGAGTCGATACGGTCGAGGAACCCACCATGACCCGGAATGAGCGTGCCCGAATCTTTGGAGCCGGCGGCACGCTTGAGCATCGATTCGGCGAGGTCACCCGCCTGGGCGACGACACCGATGGCTAGGCCAATCACCACTCCGACGAGCGGCTGGAGGCCCGCCACCCAGCACAGCAACGCACCCACGACCACTGCGGCGATCGCGCCGCCGATCGCGCCACTCCAAGTCTTGTTCGGCGAGATATGGTTCATGAACCGGCCGCGTCCGTGGACCTTCCCGGCCACGAATGCGCCGCTGTCGAGGGTCCACACAGTCAGGACGAGGATCAGCAGCCAGATGCGACCAGGGTCCAGACCGGCCAGTACCGGGTCGGGCACAACCGACCACGGCCCCGATCGAAGGAGGAGGATGGCGGCCATGAAGGCGATCATCGACGGGTAGAGGCTCGCGAACAGGGTTCCTAGCCACGCTTTGAATCCATCTGCCGGGTCCGCCCGTCGGAAGGCGTCCACTGCCGCCAGCACCAGCCAGGCAGCGAGCGCAGGTGGCAGAAGCATCAGGCCGACGAAGACGTCGAACGGCGTGAAGATGACCTGCGAACGCGAGCACTGCCAGCGGCGGTCGCTGCCACAGCCAGCCAGGTGTTTGCCGGCAGTCCTGCCCGGCGAACGAGCTGGGCCGTTTCGTAAGCCGCCAATGCGCCCAAGACGGCAATGCCGATCGGCAACCATGGATTGCCGAGCAAGAAGACGACGACGACGACCGGCACCAGCACGGCCGCGCTGATCAGGCGCTGGCGCATGTGAGAGGCTAGCGGTTGCCGGCAACCTGCCGTAGGGCGGTTGCATACGCCGATTTCGTCACTGCGCGAGGGGCAATGGGCCGGCGAATATGCCGGAGGTGCCGCGGGACGGCAGGACGGACCGGGATCGACACCTCGGGTGCTCCCAGAGGGACCGGGAAGGCCGGTTTCCGGCGCGTGCAACCGTGGCACGGCAAGCCGGCCCACGACGCAGCCTACCGTCCGAAGCGACGGGTGCGGTGCGCGAAGTCGGCCAGCGCTGCGTCGAAGGCGGGTGGATCGAAGTCCGGCCAGAGGACGTCGCAGAAGTACAGCTCGGCGTAGGCCGCCTGCCAGATCAGGAAGTTGCTGATGCGCTGCTGGCCGCCGGTGCGGATAAGGAGGTCCAGCTCGGGCACCTCGGCGGTGTACAGGCGGGCGCGCAGGACCTCCTCGTCGATCTCTGGCGGCGTCAGGCCGTCGTCGAGCGCCCGCCTGACCGCGTCGACGATCTCCGAGCGACCGGAGTAGTTGAAGGCGACGTTGAGCGTCATCCGCTGTCCGCCGCCGGTGGCTGCAAGTGCGCTCGCCGATCGAGGCGCGCGTGCTCTCGGGCAGCTCCGCCAGCCGGCCCAGGATGCGCACGCGCACCCCCTGGCGCACGAGATCGGGCGTCTCGCGCCGGATGGCCGCCTCGAGCAGGCCGAACAGCGTCTCGATCTCGTCGCTCTCGCGGCCCCAGTTCTCCCGGCTGAAGGCGAAGATGGACAGCGCCTCGATGCCCAGGTCGGCAGCACGCTCGACGATCGGCCGGATGGCGTCCACGCCAGCGGCATGGCCCTCCGCCTCGGATAGGCCGTGTTGCGCGCCCAGCGACGGTTGCCGTCCATGACGATCGCGACGTGGCGCGGCAGCTGCGCGCGGGCTTCGTCGATCAGCTGGGCGTCATCGGTTCGGCTGGCTGGACGCTGGTCGTCGGTTGAACGAGCGAGGTCGACGGAGGTCATCCGACCTCGAGGATCTCCTGTTCCTTGTGCTTGCCCACGCGGTCGACCTCGCCCGTCCAGCGGTCGGTCACCTTCTGGAGCTGCTCCAGCTCGCGCCGCGCCCTCGTCGACGCCGATGTCGCCGTCACGCTCGGCACTCTTGATCTCGTCGGCCACCTCGCGCCGGTGGTTGCGGATCTCGACGCGCGCTTCTTCCATGCGCTTGTGGACGAGCTTGACCAGGTCCCTGCGACGTTCCTCGGTCAGCGTCGGGATGTTGAGGCGTACGACCGTGCCGTCGACGTTGGGCGTCAGGCCGACTTCGCTCTTGAGGATTGCCTTCTCGATCGCGCCCGAGCGCGCTGCGGTCCCACGGCTGGATGACGATCGAGTGTGCCTCGGGCACGCTGATGCTGGCCAACTGGTTGAGCGGCGTCTGAAGTGCCGTAGTACTCGACCGGGATGCGTTCGACCAGCGCGGTGGCTGCGCGGCCGGTGCGAATGGCGGCCAGATCGCGCTCGAGCGCCTCGATCGCGCGGGCCATCCGCCCGTCTGCATCGCGCTTGATTTCGTCGATCATTGATGGCTCCCGCTTTCAGGCCCGCCGGCCCTGCCATCGATCAGGGTACCGATTCGTGCCCCGAGCGCCGCATCCTTGATGTGCCCGGGCTGGTTCATGTCGAAGACCAAGATCGGCAGCTCGTTGTCCATGCACAGCGTAACCGCCGTCGAATCGATCACCTGCAGTCGATCAGCTCAGCATCTGGGCGTAGCCGATGTGTTCGTGGCGCGGCGCGCCTCAGGGTGGGTCTTCGGATCATGGTCGTAGACACCGTCGACCTTGGTCGCCTTGAGCAGGACCTGTGCACCGATCTCGACGGCGCGCAGGGCAGCCGCCGTATCGGTGGTGAAGTACGGATTGCCCGTGCCCGCGACAAGGATGATCACGCGGCCCTTCTCAAGGTGGCGGACCGCCCGCCGCCGGATGTACGGCTCGGCACACCTCGTTCATGGCGATGGCCGTCATGACGCGTGTGGGCACGCCCGACTTCTCGAGCGCGTCCTGCAGCGCCAGGCCGTTCATGACCGTCGCCAGCATGCCGATGTAGTCGCCCGTGGCGCGATCCATGCCCTTGGCCGATGCGGCCAGACCGCGGAAGATGTTGCCGCCGCCGACGACGATCGCCACCTGCGACGCCGACCGCGGCAACATCGCGCACCTGGCGCGCGATGAACACGCACATCTCGGGGTCGACGCCGTAGCTGCGCTGGCCCGAGCAGCGCCTCGCCGCTGATCTTGAGCACGATGCGCCGGTAGCGCACTACCTCGCCACCGACGCCCGAGACGTCCGAGGCGGCCGGCTGGGCGAGCGCGTCGCTCAAATGTCCTCTCCCAGCTGGTAGCGGACGAAGCGGCGTACGACGATGTTCTCGCCGATGCGCGCGATCGCGTCAGTGATCAGGTCACCCACCATCTGGTCGGTGTCCCGGAAGGCCTGCTCGTAGAGCACGACCGACTGGAACCACTTGCGCAGCTGGCCGTCCACGATCTGCGCGCGAACGCCCTCCGGCTTGCGCCTGGACCTGGTCCGTCGGCGAGCAGCTCGGCCGCTTGGTGTCGACCACGTCGGCCGGAATCGACTCGACCGTGACCCAGATCGGCGCGAGTCCGGCGACCTGCATGGCCAGGTCGCGCACGAGCTTCTGGAACTCCTCGTTGCGCGCCACGAAGTCGGTCTCGCTGTTGACCTCGATCAGCACGCCCAGGCGGCCACCGGGGTGGATGTAACTGGCGATCGTCCCCTCGCGTGCCTCACGCACGGCCTTGCGTGCGGCCGAGGCATGACCGCGCTCACGCAGCAGCGACGACCGCCTTGGGCACGTCGCCGGCGGCATCCTCGAGTGCGCGCTTGCAGTCCATGAAGCCGGCGCCGGTCAGCTCGCGCAGCTCCTTGACCGTCGCGGCAGAGATAGTCGTCTGGGCCATCGTTTCCCTCGAGATCGCGTCCTGGTTGCTCGACTGGTGGAGCCGGTCAGACGGCCGGCCGCCTTCGCTCTTCGGCGGCGGCACGCCGACGCGCCGGCACGCGGGCCAGCACGAGCCGCGGCGGCGCGGCGCCGGCACGACGCTCGTTCCTCTGTCTCCTCGGCCTCGCCGCCGGTGCCTCGGCCGGCAACAGCTCCTCCTCGTCGGGCTCGGGCTCGAAGCTGAACGTGCCGCCCGCGGCGAGCGCGGCGACCATCTCGTCGCTCGCCTCTTCCTGCTCCTCGACGACGGCCACCGGCTCGTCGAGCGGCCGTGCCGCACGCTCCTGGCGCGCCCTCGACGCGCCGCGTCGGCGATCAGCGTGCACAGCAGGCGGATGGCGCGGATCGCGTCGTCGTTGGCCGGGATGACGTAGTCGAGCATGTCCGGATCGACGTTGGTGTCGCCTGTGCCGATGACCGGGATCTCCAGCTTGCGGGCCTCGACCACCGCGATGTGCTCGCGCTGCGGATCGATCACGAACATCGCCCCGGGCAGGCGGCGCATCCGGCGCATGCCGCCCAGCGTGCGCTGGAGCTTGGTCATCGACGTCGGTCAGGCCGGCTCGCTTCCTTCTTCGAGAGGCGCTCGAAGTCGCCATTCGGCCTGGCGCGCCTCGAGCTGCTCGAGCAGCGCCAGCCGCTTGCGGATGGTGACGAAGTTGGTCAGCATGCCGCCCAGCCAGCGCTGGTTGACGTAGGGCATCTCGGCCCGCGTGGCTTCCTCCGAGATCGGCTCCTGGGCCTGCTTCTTGGTGCCCACGAACAGGATCGTGTCGCCCCGCGCCACGGTGGCGCGCACGAACTCGAGCGCGTCCTCGAGGCCGCGCACGGTCTGCGCCAGGTCGATGATGTGGATCCCGTTGCGCTCGGCGAAGATGTACGCGCTTCATCTTTGGGTTCCAGCGCCGCGTCTGGTGGCCGAAGTGGATACCGGCCTCGAGCAGCTGGCGCATGGAGATGGCAGGCATGGGCGGCGGGACCTCCTGGGTTTCGGTTTGTCCTCCGCGTGCCTCGTGATCTGCCGACCGTCGCGTCGAGAGCGTCGGGCACCTGACAGGGAACAGCACGCGTGTGTGATGACGTCGCGGACGACGCCGACCGCATTGAGCGACCGCGCGCAGTCTACACCGCGATCGGTGCTGGTGCGCACAGCGCTCTGGCTTGAGCGGGCTACGGCGGCTCGAGAGCGCGCAGGTGACGTACCTCGCACCGACCGCCGCGCCGATCGAAGACGAGCAGGTCGACCCTCGTCGGCAGGCCCGGCCACGCCGAGCGACGTTGTGGTTCCCGATCGGAGCAGCCCGGCCAGGGCGCGGTACAGCCGGGCGACCTTGGCGCGCGATCGACTCGCTCCTCCGGGCGCACCGAAGCGGCGATCGAGCGCAGGCTGCGCACCTCGACCACCACCAGCGTCTCGGTGGCGGCCCGGATCGATGGCCAGCAGATCGATCTCGTCGCGGCCGATCCTGGCGTTACGGACGAGCACCTGCCAGCCCAGGCGCTGCCAGGTATGCCGCGCCGTCTGCCTCGGCCGCGTCGCCCCGGCGTTGCCTATCCGTCTTCTCCGCGCCGGAGCGTAGTCGGGCCAGCTTCGCTCAGGCTTATCGGCGCCTGGCGCCTCGTTCAGGCCGGCCCGGCCGCGGCAACCTCGAACAGGGCCAGCGCCGTGCTGTTCGCCGTGCCAGCACGCGCTGGGTGGTGATGAAGCGACGCCGATGGTGGGGCGTAACGCCGAGCGCCGCCATGCCCGGCGCGATGGTCGGGCGTGGGTAGCCGCGTTGTGCTCCCAGCCGTAGCCGGGGTAGCGCGCCGCTGAGCTGGCGCATCAGCCGATCGCGCGTGACCTTGGCCACGATCGAGGCACACGCAACGACGTAGACCAGCGCGTCGCCGTCGATGACCGCCTTGTGCGGGCCGGCATGCTCCTCGAAGCCGCGGATGGGCCGGCCGTCGACGATCACGAAGTCGTGCGCGCCGGCGCGCAAGACGGCGCGCTGCATGGCCAGGTGGTGGCGTAGTAGATGTTGAGCTGGTCGATCTCGGTCACCGACGCGGCGCCCAGGCCGACAGCCAGCGCCTGGCGCACGATCAGGCCGGCCAGCCGCTCGCGCTGCGCGGCCGAGAGCGTCTTGGAGTCGCGCACACCGCTGATCGGGCGGCGCTTGAGAGGCATCGCCAGCGCGCACGCGACGACCGGCCCGCGACGGGGCGACGCCAACCTCGTCGACGAGGATGACGTGATAGCCGTGCTCGGGCGAGACGAAGCTCAAGCCGACGAGTGGGAACAATGACCGCCATCGGGCCAAGGTTAGATCGTTGGCACGCCGGTCACGAGCGGTGTGCGCTGCGCGTGGATCGGTGGCTGCTTCAGCTAGTTTGGGCAAATGCGTCGTGCGCCACCTACGCAGTCGGTGCGTGGTAGGTGAGGCGCCGAAGCAGGCACGAGCGTGACCATGGAGCGATTTGGTAGCAGCCACGCACGATGTGCGTAGGTGGTTGCGTTTGGCTGGCTAAGCGCGCACGGCGTGACCGCGCCCGGCGCGGCGGTCGCGACGGCCGCGGCTCTCGGCGCTCGCGCAGTGACGCGGCCTTGCCCACGCGCTGGCGCAGGAAGTAGAGCTGGGCGCGGCGGGCGACGCCGTGACGCACGACTTCGATCTTCTCGATGCGCGGCGAATTGACCTTGAAGGTGCGTTCGACGCCGACGCCGCTGCGAATGGCGCGCACCGTGATCGAGCGATTGATGCCGCCGCCGCGCAAGCGCATGACCGTGCCCTCGAAGACCTGGACACGTTCTCGGGTGCCCTCGCGCACGCGGGCGGCCACCTTGACGGTGTCGCCCGAGGCGAGCTCGGGCAGATCGGTGCGCAGCTCTTCGGCGTTGATCTCGTCGATGACGGTCATGGTTGACTCTCTGTTGTTCTGGGCGCGACACGACGTCGCACGCCGGTTGGGGGTCGGGCCGCCGAGTATACAACGCGCGCCGTCCGCGTCGTTCAGTCGTCCGGCCGGGCCTTGTCTCCGGCGCCGGCCAGCAGATCGGGTCGGCGCTCGGCCGTGCGCGCCTGCGCCTCGGCCCGCCGCCAGCGCTCGATCGCGCCGTGGTCGCCGCTGAGCAGCACATCGGGCACGCGTCGACCGTCGAACTCGGCTGGCCGCGTGTATTGCGGGTACTCGAGCAGGCCGGTCGATGAACGACTCATCGGACGACGACTGCGCGTCGATCGCGCCCGGCAGCAGGCGCAGCACGGCGTCGATGACGACCATCGCCGGCAGCTCTCCGCCAGACAGCACGTAGTCGCCGATGGACAGCTCCATGTCCACCATCTCGCGCACTCGGTGGTCAACACCCTCGTAGCGCGGGCAGAGCAGGAGCAGGTGCTCGCGGCGCGCCAGATCCTGAGCGAGGGCGTGGTCGAAGGGCGTGCCGCTGGGGTCGAGCAGGATGCGCATGGTGTGCGCACCGGCCAGTTCGGCCAGCGCGCTGGCGATCGGCTCGGGCCGCATGATCATGCCTGCACCGCCGCCGTAGGGATAGTCATCGACGCTGCGGTGACGGCCGAGCCCCCAGCGGCGCAGGTCGTGCGCTGCGAGCGTGGCCAGCCCGCGCTCGAGCGCGCGGCCGGGGATGCTGCTGCCGAGCGGTCCGGGAAACACCTCCGGGAAGATGGTCACGACGTCGATACGCAGCGCGTTCACGCTTCCTCGCCGGGCTCGCCGCCTTCGTCGGCCTCGTCGGCCTCGCCGCTCAAACCGAGTGCCACGGCGTCGACGACGATGCGTTTCTCGGCCGGAACCAGCTGCGTGACCATCGACTTGACCGCCGGCACGAGCAGCTCGCCGCGCACGCCATGAACCACGTAGACCTCAGACTCACCGACGCGGAAGATGTCGTCGACCGTGCCCAGCTCCTCGCCATCCTCGCTGAACACGGCGCAGCCAATGATCTCGTGCCAGTAGAACGTCTGGGGCGGGAGATCCCGCGCGGCCTCGGCCTCCAGGAACTTGTCGCGCAGGGCGTCGGCCGCGTTCCGGTCGCGCACCTCGGCGAAGTTGACCAGCAGACCGGGACCGGTGGGCTGGGCGCTGACAACAGTCAGGCGGCGGTCGGTCGCCTCGACGAATACGGTGGATCCGGGGTCGAAGCGGTCGGCGTTGTCGCTCAGAACTTCCACCCGCACGGTCCCGCGCAGGCCATGCACACCACGGACCAGGCCGACCACCAACCGGTCGACCATCGAGCTACAGGATCTCGAGCGAGATCGACTCCCCTTCGCGCGCGGCGACGACCTTCAACAGCGTGCGCATCGCCTTGGCCACGCTGCCGTTGCGGCCGATGACCTTGCCCATGTCCGTCTCGGCGACATGGAGCTCGATCACCCGGCCGTCCTGGTCCTCGACGGACTTGACCGACACCGACTCGGGCTCGTCAACGAGCGCCTTGGCCACGTATTCGACCAGTGATTCGGCAGACATCGGGCTACTCCTTGGCGGCCGGCTTGGGCGGCAGCACGCCAAGCTGGCGGAACAGGCGGGCCACCGTGTCCGACGGCTGCGCGCCACGGCTCAGCCAGTCGCGCGCCTTGGCCTCATCGACCTTGACCTCGACTGGATCGGTGCGCGGGTTGTAGTGCCCAAGAGTGTCGAGCGAGCGCCCATCGCGCGGCTTGCGACTGTCAGCCACCGACGAATCGGTAGGTCGGCTGCTTCGTTGCGCCGACGCGTGTCAAACGGATGCGAACTGCCACTGGATCAGGAAGCCTCCCTCGAAAGTTGGGGCCAAGGTTACTCGACGTACAGAAACATGTGCCCAACCGTGATTGAGCCGTCGGTCGTGCTGACCACGACCAGGTG
The DNA here is from genome assembly GCA_963704145.1 of uncultured Chloroflexia bacterium. Classification (GTDB taxonomy): domain Bacteria; phylum Chloroflexota; class Limnocylindria; order Limnocylindrales; family CSP1-4; genus JALYGJ01. The sequence goes on along the minus strand of CAVPHB010000004.1, from coordinate 227,241 downwards.
GCTGAGCGGGGCGATGAACGGCATCTGCTGCTGTTCGTAGCCGGCCCGCACGGGCGGCGGGATCATGCCCTCGGCAACGCGGCGCAGAGCAGCGATGTCGAGATAGATCACGCCGGCGTTGGCAGCTCCGCCGGCGGCCACCGCGGTGCTGTACTGCGCCTTGGTCGCGAGCGAATGGTCAGCGGCCCGGTCAAGCGCGTTGACCACGAAGTCCCCCACGCCGAGCAGCAGGCGGCCGCCGCTGACGGTGACCGACGCCGAGCCGATCGGGCCTCCCCCAGGAGGCTGCCCACGCCGATGACCGTGATGGTCGAGTCGCCGTGCTGCTGCTCCTCGAAGGTGACCCCACCGGCGAGCACCGACAGGCCGCGCAGCGCGCCGATCAGCCGGTCCACGCGCTGGCGAGCGATCACTTCATCATCGACGGACGCAACCAGGCCCGCCTCGAGGCTGTTGTCCGGGTATGCGACGGAAACCGCGACGTCGTCAATGAAGTCGAAGAAATCCTGCGGCGCCGTGCCCAGGAACTGCTCGATCACGCGCAGGTCCATCGGCAGCCCGCCGCCGCTGGCGGTGGGCGCCACGAGCTGCTCGATGGCAAGGCCGATGTCCTGCCCGACCTGCCGAAACTCGGCGTAGAAGATGCTGTCGGCCGACGCGCTGCCGGCCAGGCCGGTGGTCTTGTTGGCCGGCAACGGTGGCAACGCGCCGCCCACCGGCCGTTCGCTGCGCACAGTCACGGCGAGGTGGTCCGACTCGGCACGCAGCTCGCCCACGACCCGAACGGCGGCCGCATCGACGATCCAGTCGAGCATTTCGCCGCCCGGGATGGTGGTGCCAATCTGGCCGCGCATCGACTCGAGCACTCCGCGGCCGTCGTAGTAGAACGTGCCCAGCCGGTCGGCGTGCAGCGCGCCCAGCTGCTGCAGGAAGAACTGATCGTCAGCTAGGCCGTCGTGGCGGTTCGCGCGCACGTCGAGCGCCGCCTTGACGTCCTCGATGCGCATGCCGATCAACAGGATCTCGTCGGTCGCGGCGATGCTCACGACCTGGGGCTGTGCGCCGCCGGTCACGTGCAGCGTCCAGATCTGCTGGCCCTGGTAGTCCTCCTGGGTCGCGTCGAGATCGGCGGTGCGCTGGCTGATCAGCGTGATCGAGGCGCGCGCGATCCTTGATGCCCAGCGCGGCAGTGATCGACGGCGGCGTGCCGACGGTTGGGCTGACCGACGAGCTGAAGACGCCCATCAGGCCGCCGAACCAGGGATCGACATCGGCGTACCAGTCAAGCCCCAACCCCGAGCGCGCGAGCATCTCGTTGAGCGTGTCGTCGAGCTTCCGGTCGAAGTTGGCCGGGTCGGCAAAGCCCGGGAAGCGGCTCATGAAGCTGATCAGCCGGTCGCGCTGATCGCCGGGCAGATCCAGGCGCAGCTCGACGTAGGCCACCGTGCCCACCGGCGCGTACTGGGCAGCCACCGATGGTGTCCCCGGGCGCGGCGCAACGACCAGGAAGATGCCGGCCAGCACGGCGAAGACGCCGAGCGTGGCGATGAGCGCGACCATCCAGCGCAGGCGCGTGCCTGTCGGCGGACCATTCTGCGCCGGGTGCCCGGTGGCAGCCGCTGGCTCGAAGTCGACTGCCGGTTCGGCGGCCGGCCGGTTGAAGATCGACGGCGCAGACTCGCCGGGCGCGTGCTCGGCCGGGCCGCTGCCGCCCGGGACACGCGGAAAGAGCGCTGGCTCAAGGTCGACCCGCGTCTGCTCCTCTGGCGCGTCGCTGTCGGTGACTGTCATGGCGTCATTGTCCCACTTCGCGTGTGGCGCGCCGGCAAAGCCTCAGCGGCGCGGGCCGAAAGGCAGCACGCCGCGCTTGCCGGATCCGCCGCTGCCGAACTGGCGCATCAGCTTCTTCATCTCGCCGAACTGCTTGAGCACCCGGTTGACGTCCTGCAGGCTCGTCCCCGAGCCACGCGCCACGCGCCGCCGGCGGTTGCCGCTGAGCAGGTCCGGGTCGCGGCGCTCCTCGATCGTCATTGACTGGATGATCGCCTCAACTCGGCGCAGGTCGCCCCGCTCGACCGCCTGCTGCGCTTCCTTGGCCGCGCCGCCCATGCCCGGGATGAGCTCGAGCAGCCCGCCGATCGGCCCCATCCGCTTGAGCTGCTGCATCTGGGTCAGGAAGTCCTCGAGGGTGAAGGCGTTGCGCTGCAGCTTGCGGGTCAGGTCCTCGGCCTGTTGCTGGCTGAAGCTGTCCTGGGCTCGCTCGATCAACGTCAGCACGTCGCCCATGCCCAGGATCCTGCCCGCCAGCCGGTCGGGATGGAACGGTTCGAGGGCGTCGCTGTGCTCGCCGGTGCCCAGGAACTTGACCGCCAGGCCGGTCACGGCGCCGATCGAGAGTGCGGCGCCGCCACGCGCGTCGCCGTCGATCTTGCTCAGGATCAGGCCGCTCAGCGGCGTTGCCCCGACAAACGCCTGGGCCACGGCGACCGACTCCTGGCCGACCATCGCATCGACGACGAGCAGCGTCTCGGCCGGCTGGAGCGCCGCGCCAAGATCGCGGATCTCGTCCATCAGCGGGGCATCGATCGAGGTCCGTCCGGCGGTGTCGATGATCAGCACGTCGCGTGTGCCCTGGCGCGCCGCGGCGAGGGCGCCACGGCCGATGTCGAGCACGGACGTGCCCGGCGCGGCGCGGAAGACCGGTACATCGATCTGGCGCCCGAGCGTCTCGAGCTGGTCCGCCGCTGCCGGACGGTAGGGATCGGCGGCCACGAGCAACGGTCGGCGGCCGAGGCGCGTGATGTGGCGGGCCAGCTTGACCGCCGAGGTCGTCTTGCCCGAGCCCTGCAGGCCGAGCAGCATGACCACCGCCGGCGACCCGGACAGACGGAGCGTGCGATCCCCGGCGCCGAGGATGGCGGTCAGCTCCTCGTGGACGATCTTGATCACCTGCTGGCCGGCATTGAGGCTGGCCAGCACGTCCGCCCCGACGGCGCGCACGCGCACGTGGGCGATGAAGTCCTTGACCACGCGGAAGTTGACGTCGGCCTCGAGCAGCGCCAGGCGCACCTCGCGCAGGGCGGCATCGACGTCGGCCTCGGTCACCCGGCCGCGGCCGTTCAGCCGGCCGAGGACGCCACGCAGTCGTTCGGATAGATCGTCAAACACGGCAGCCGAGTCTAGCCGCGCGGAGCGGAAACGGGCGCGGGCCGGCTGCCGTAGCCTGCCGCGCGTGGCTGCCGACCCGCTGCTCGACCCCGTCCTGCCGCCGAGTGACGCCCTGCCCGGCCCGTCCCTGTGGCAGAACCCCGCATTTCGGCGCCTGTGGGGCGCGGCGACGATCTCGATCTTCGGCAGCCTCGTCACGCGCCTGGCGCTGCCCTTCGTGGCGATCCTCACGCTGTCGGCCAACTCACTTGACATCGCTCTGTTGCGGGCGATGGAGCTGGTCGCCGGTCTGCTGGTCGGTCTGGTTGCCGGTGCGTGGGTCGATCGGTTGCGCCGTCGGCCGGTCCTGATCTGGACCGATCTTGGCCGGGCGGTGCTCCTGCTGAGCGTGCCCGCCGCGGCATTCGGCGGCTGGCTGTCCCTGCCGCAGCTTCTCGCCGTCGCTTTTCTGATCGCAATTCTGACCACCTTCTTCGACACCGCCGACAACGCCTTCTTGCCGACGATCGTTCCACGCGCCGACCTGATGCGCGCCAACGGGGCCCTGACCGCGTCGGGCTCGGTGTCGGAGTTCCTCGCCTTCGGCTCGGCCGGCTTCCTGGTCCAGCTTCTGAGCGGCCCGCTGACGATGCTGATCGATGCCTTCACCTACCTCGTGTCGGCCGTCCTGATCGGCTCCATCCGGGTCAAGGAACCGCCGCCGCCGCCCAGGTCGGAGCGCGAGCCGGTGCTGCGCGAGATAGCGGTCGGCCTGCGCCTCGTGGCGCGCAACCCCACCCTGCGGACCCTGATGCTGGCGGCGATGGCGCAGGCCTCGATGTGGGGCGTCTTCGGTGCGACGTGGTACCTGTTCGCGATCCAGGAGCTGGGCATCGACGCGGCCGGCATCGGGCTGATTGCCGCGGTCGGCGGTCTCAGCTCACTCGGGGCAGCCGTGTTCGCGAACCGCATCGCCCGTCGCCTGGGCGTTGGTCGTGCGGTGCTCGCGGCGTGTGTCGCGTCGGCCATCGGCAGCGGGTTCATCCCGCTTGCGCCACAGGGCGCCCCGCTGCTGGCGATGGCGTTCCTGGTTGGCCAGCAGCTGGTCACCGATCCGGGCGCGACCATCGTATGCCATCACTGAGACCTCGATCCGCCAGTCGATCGTGGACGACCGCCAGCTCGGGCGGGTCAATGCAACGGTTCGCTTCGCGACGCTGCTCGCCCAGCTGCTCGGCGACTTTGGCTGCCGGCGCCCTGGCTCTGGCCATCGGGCTGCGCGCCACGTCCCTGGTTGCGCCGCTCGGTGGTCTGCTCGCCGCGGCAATCATCTGGTACTCGCCGGTGCGCGACATGAAGACGCTCGAGTCGCCGCCGAGCTAGGCGAAGAGCGCCTCGACGAAGGCGTCGGGCTGGAAGTCGAGCAGGTCGTCGATCTGCTCGCCCACACCCACGAACAGCACGGGCACGTTCAGGGCGTCCTCGATCGCAAACGCGATGCCACCGCGCGATGAGGTGTCGAGCTTGGTGAGCACGATGCCGGTCAACCCGGCCGACTCATGGAACGCCTTGGCCTGGGCAAGGCCGTTCTGGCCGGTCGTTGCATCGAGCACGAAGACGACTTCCGGCTGGGCGTCCGGTAGGCGCTTGCCAATGGTGCGCCTGATCTTGGCCAGCTCGTCCATCAGGTTTGACTTGGTGTGAAGTCGCCCGGCCGTGTCGACCACGACCACGTCTGAGCCGCGTGCCGCCGCCGCGTCAAGAGCGTCGTAAACGACCGCCGCCGGGTCGGCCCCAGCCTTGTGCGCGATGAGCGGCAGACCGGCCCGGCCGGCCCAGACTTCCAGTTGCTCGACGGCCGCGGCGCGAAAGGTGTCCGCGGCGGCCAGCAGCACCCGGGCGCCCCGGCGCGCGAAGCGATTGCCGAGCTTGGCCACGGTCGTCGTCTTGCCCGTGCCGTTGACGCCAACGACCAGCACCACGGCCGGCACACCGGGCGCCGGCACGCGCGGCCAGGGAGTCGGGTCGCGCTCTGCGAACAGGGCCAGCAGCTCGGCTGCGACGGCGGCTTCGGGGCCGGCGATGTCGCGGCGCGCTCGAGCCCGTGCCACGACGCGGGCGGCGAGGCTCGCCCCCAGATCAGCGGCGATGAGCGTCTCCTCGACCGCCGCCCAGGCGGCATCATCGAGCGGCCCGCTGAGCAGGCCGCGCAGGCGGCCGATCACCCCCGACGGGTCTTGGCCACACCCTCGTCGTAGCCGGTCAAGACAGGGCCGCCTCCGGCAGCGCGGCGCCCTGGTCTGCGCCGTTCCTGGCCGAGCCGGGCAGACGCAGCGAGACCACCCGCGAGACCGCGTCGTCACCGATGGTCACGCCGTACAACGCATCGGCGCTCTCGATCGGTGCCCCGGTTGTGGGTGATGACGATGAATTGGGTCTGCTCGGCCAGGCCGCGCAGAGCTTTGGCAAAGCGCGCCACGTTGGCTTCATCGAGCGCCGCGTCGACTTCATCGAGCACGCAGAAGGGCACCGGTCGCACCTCGAGCATGGCCAGCAGCAGGCTGACCGCGGTCAGCGCCCGCTCGCCGCCGGAGAGCATCGCCAACGGCTGGCGCTTCTTGCCTGGCGGCCGGGCGTGGATCTCGATCCCGGTCGCCGACAGGTCATCTGGTGCGGTCAGGCTGAGCTGTGCCTCGCCGCCGCCGAAGAGCTCATGGAAGCGGCGTGCAAACGCGCCCTCGAGCGCGGCAAACGTGGTCCTGAACTGGTCGTTGATCATCGTGCTGAGCGACGAGATCAGCTCACGCGTCGAGCCGATGGCCGACTCCATGTCCGCTCTCTGCGTCTCGAGAGTCTCCAGTCGGACGCGCAGCTCGGCGTACTCCTCGACCGCAAACGGGTTGCCGGCGCCGAGTTCGTGGAAGCGCCGGCGCAGGGAAGCCAGCCGGCCGGCGCTGGGCGGTTGCTCAGCCCCCCGCTCGGCCAGCCAACGCTCGATCACCCGGCCGAGCAGCTCCTCCAGGGCGTCCGCCGCGATGCCCTCGTCGGGCGCTGCCACGGCCTCATCGTCGGCGGCCTGGGCGAGCGTCGCCAGGCCGTCCGCGCCGATCGAGGCCAGCTCGACCAGCAGCTGCTCGCGCAGCTGCTCGAGCTGCAGGCGGGCCTCCATCGCGCGCACTTCGGCGCTGCGGCTCGTGCTCTCGGCCACGCGCAGGCGCTCGCGCGAGTCGATCGCCGTGCGCTCCGCGCTCATGAGCCGGGCGCGATCGTCGGCGCCGGCCGCGAGGACCTCCTGCAGCGCCGCGGCGGCGGCCGCCTGGCGAACCTCGGCCGACGCCATTCCGGCCGCGAGCTGGGCACGGCGGCCGGCCAGTTCGGCTTCGTGGGCCGCGAGCCGGCCCTCCTCGGCATCGAGTTCGCGCCGGCGCGCCTCATCGAGCGCGAGGGCGATCTCCGCCCGGCGCCGCTCCTCATCGGCGGTTCGGGCGCGGGCCTGCTCCTCGGCCTGCGCCCGGCGCAGCTCGTCGTGACGTGCGCGCAGCTCGGCCAGCCGCGTGCGCCGGCGGGCCTCGGCCTGATCAGGTCGAGCCGGGCCGGCCAGGTCCTGCTCGATCCGGGCGAGATCCCCGCTCAGCCGGACCGCCAGGCTCTCGGCCGCGGCGCTGTCGGCGCGCAGCCGGTCGGCCTGTGAGCCCTCCCAGCTGACCTCGCGCAGCAGCTGCTCGGCGCGCCGCTGCGCAACGCGTTCTGCCTCTTCCGCCCGGCGCCGTTCAGCGCGCGCCAGGTCGACCGCGTGCTGAGCCTCACGCAGGCTGGTTGTTGCCCGGGTCACGGCGTTGACGGCCTGGTCCCGGGCTGCGCTGCTGCCCGTTAATCGCTCATCCAGGTCGGCCACGGTGCGCATCAGCTCGTCGCGTTGGTTGCGCAGCTCGAGCGCCGATTCCTCGCTCGCCAGCTGCACCACGCCCTCGTCGCTGACGACCTCGCCGGCGAGCGTCACGGCCCGCCAGCCTGGGCCGAGATCGGGCCGCAGCTTGAGCGCCGCCGCCAGATCGGGCAGCCACACGACACGTTCGAGCAGTCGCGTCACCTGGCCCTGCGGGTCGCGCCTGATGGCATCGCCCAGGCGGCCGCCGCCCAACCGAGCGGCGCCATCAACAACCGCCGGCGTGCCCCCGCCAGCGCTCGTCCTGCGCCGGCTCTCGCCGGGCCGAAGTGCCAGCAAGCCGTGCCGGCTGGCCAGTGCGGCTAGTGCGGCCTCATCAACGAGGTAGGCGCCGGTCGCCGGCCCAAGCGCGGCCGACACGGCACGGCGCAGACGCGGATCAACCTCGAGACCCTCGGCCAGCAGCTGCCCGCCACGGGCGCGTGCGGCGCGGGCCAGGCCCTCATCGGCGCCGGCCACGAGCGTCGCGTCGAGGCTGGCCAGGCGGACGCGGGCCGCACTTGCCTCCGCCTCATCGTCAGCCAGCTGCTGCAGCGCCGCGCCGCGCTCGGCAATCGCGCGATCGAAGGCGGCGCGAGCCACGTCAACTTCGGACTGTGCCCGCTGCTCGGTCTCCGTCACGGCGGCCAGCGCCAGGACGGCACTGTCACGTTCGCCTTCGGCGGTGCCCAGCTGAGCGGTCAGCCGCTCGACTCGCGCGCTGGCCTCGGCGAGGGCGCCGGCGAGCGCCTGCTGCTTTCGGGCGTGCTGTTCCAGCTCGGCCCGCCGAGCCGCGCTCTCCTTCTGCGCCCGATCTGCAAACGCCACCTTTCCGCCCTGAACGGCGCTGCTGTTCGTGGCCGCCTCCAGCTCGGCCAGCTGGCGGGTGACCAGCTCGAGCTCGGCCGTCGGTGGCGCGTCGAGGTTGGGCCTTGGCGCGCTGAGCGCTGCGTTGGCGCGGGTCGTGCGCTCCTCAGCGCCGGCACGCTCGGCATCGAGCCGCTGGCGATCACGAGCCGCGGCGGCGGTTTCCGAGTCGAGCCGCGCCCCTGCCACACGCAACTCGACGACGTCGGCTCGCTGGCGGTCGAGCGCCTCGCGCCGGATGCGTTCGGTGTCGGCTCGCTCAGCCATCTGGGCCGAGAGCCCCGCGGCCAGCTCCTCGGCGACCTTCAGCTCGGTCAGCGCCGTGTCGGCCGCCGCCCGGGCGCGGTCGACCTGACGCTGCTCCTGAACGGCGACCTTCGACGAGGACACCCAGCGTGCCCGGGCGGCGCCAAGGAGAGCCTCTGCCAGCTCGACGCCCGCCGTGCGGCGGGCCTGCAGCTGTGCCGCCTGGCCGCCCAGCCGGCGGGCCTGCGGGCGCAGCTCGGCCAACAGGTCGCGCAGCCGTTCCAGGTTGGTCTCCGCCTCGGTCAGCTCGGCCTCAGCCTGGCGCCGCCGCCGCTCGTGGCGCCGCACGCCGGCGGCCTCCTCGAACAGCGGCCGGCGCTCTTCGGGCCGCAGCGCGAGGGCCTGGTCGACCATTCCCTGGCCGATGAACAGGAAGGCGTTATCGGCGATGTTGCCCGCGTCAAGCAGCTCGACCAGGTCCTTCAGGCGCACGCGCTGGCGGTTGAGCAGATACTCGTTCTCACCCGAGCGGTACAGGCGGCGACCGATCTCGACCTCGCCGTAGTCAACCGGCAGCAGGCGGTCGTGGTTGTCGATGACCAGGGTCACGTCGGCCATGCCGATCGCCCGGCGCGACGAAGAGCCGGCGAAGATGACGTCCTCCGAACGGCGCGTACGCAGCGTGCGGCCCTGCTCGCCCAGCGTCCAGCGCAGAGCGTCGGCGAGGTTGCTCTTGCCGCTGCCGTTGGGCCCCACCACGGCGCTGATGCCCGGCCCGAACTCGACCGTGGTGCGCTCGGCGAACGACTTGAAACCGACCAGCCGCAGCGCGGTCAAGCGTGCCTGTGTCACGTACCGATCACTTGTCCGCCGGAGCGCCATGACCGAGCGCCCGGAGCGCCTCGTGCGCCGCCTCGGTCTCTGCCTCGCGTCGGCTGCGGCCCTCCCCCTGGCCGAGCGCGGTGTCGCCGACGGATACCTCGACCACGAAGTGTTTGGCGTGCGGCGGCCCCTCGTCGCTCAGGATGACGTAGCGCGGAGCGTGACCAGTGCGCGCATAGCTCAACTCCTGCAGGACGCTCTTGGCCGGTTTGAGCCAGTCGAGTGGCAGCTGCTCGTCCAGCTCGGGCGCAACGACCTCGAGCAGCCAGGCCCGTGTCCGGTCGAAGCCGAGGTCCAGATAGACGGCGCCGACGACCGCCTCGAGGGTCGCCGCCAGAACTGATCGGCGCGTGCGCTCACCGGCTGCCGTGGCGCCCAGACCGAGCACCAGGTAGGTATCGAGCTCCAGGCGTTGGGCGATACGCGACAGGCCGCGGGCGGACACGATCGCCGCCCGGCGCGTGGTCAACGAGCCCTCATCCTCGTCTGGGTAGCGCGTCCAAAGCGACTCGGACACGGCCAGCGAGATGACCGCGTCACCCAGGAACTCGAGCCTCTCGTTCGATCTCCCAGCGGCGGGCTGCTCGTGCTGGTAGCTGCTATGGACCAGAGCCTGCGAGAGCAGCGCCAGATCGGCCAGCTGGAGACCGAGGCGCTCGGCCAGCTCCGCCGCCGGCGCCATTACGCTCGAGCCGGCCGAACTAGGCCCCGTGTTCCTCGACGTACTCGACGGCGTCCTGCACGGTGCGGATCTTCTCGGCGTCCTCGTCCGAGATCTCGGCACCGAACTCCTCCTCGAGGCTCATGATCAGCTCGACCAGGTCGAGCGAATCGGCGTTGAGGTCTTCGACGAACGAGGCCTCCGGCGCCACCTGCTCCTCGTCCACGCCGAGCTGCTCGACGACGATCTTCTTCAACCGCTCATACGTCGATGCGGTCACTCAGTGCTCCCTCCTGTGTGGCGGTCTGCCCGCCCTCGCTGGTACTGCCGGAGGCCGGCACCTCCCGCCCACGCTCTGCCGCCTCTCTGGCGACACGCCCGAGCACACCATTCACCAAGCGTCGAGCCGGTTCGCCACTGTACGTCCGAGCGAGTTGGACCCACTCAGCGATGGCCACCCGGGCCGGCGTCGTGCGGCAGTGTAGCAGTTCGGCCATCGCCGAACGCAACAAAGCGCGGTCTATGAGCGCCAATTGAACGACCGGATAGCGCGGCGCCGCTGCCTCGATCTGGGCGTCGATGACGTCGCGTCGAGCGACGACAGCACCAACTATCTGGCGCGCGAGTTCGGCCGCCGCCTCTGTGCTGCCCTCGTCCGCCAGGCGCCGCTCCAGAATGCCCGTCGCCGTGTGCTGGCCGAAGTCGGCCTCGAACACCGCTCCCAGGGCCAGGCGCCGAGCTTCGCGCTGGTCTTCATGCGAGGGCATCGGCGATCCGCTCGGGAATACGGGCCTGGGCGGCCGCCGCGCCGACCTCGACCGCAAAGCCGATCATCCGGCGCTGCGCGCGGCCGTGGGTGATCAGCACCGTGCCCTTGACACCGAGCAGCGGCGCACCGCCCAGCCGCTCGTAGTCGAAACGGCGGCGGATGCGCGCCAGGCCGGGGCGCATGAACAGATAGCCCAGCGGCCCGAGTGGCCGGCGCCGGAACTCCGTCCGCAGCATGTCGAAGATGAAGCCTGACAGGCCCTCAAAGAACTTGATCGTGACGTTGCCCACGGTCGCGTCACACACGACCACGTCGGCCGGGTGGTGGGGCAGGTCCTTGCCCTCGGCGTTGCCCACGAAACGCAGCTTGCTCTCGCTCAGCAGGCTGGTCGCCTCCTGCACCCGTTGCTCGCCCTTGCCGCCCTCCTCGCCGATTGACAGCAGGGCCACCGACGGATCGGTCACGCCCAGTACACGTTCGGCGAAGATCGCGCCCATGTGTGCGTACTGATAGAGGTTGGTGCCTGTGGCGTCCGTCGTGGCACCGATGTCGAGCAGCACCATCGGCCCGCGATCGGTCACCATCTGCACCGCCAGCGCCGGCCGATCGACGCCACGCAAACGGCCCAGGTTGAGGATCGCCGAGGCCACGCCAGCGCCCGTATGCCCCGCGGTGACCACCGCGTCGGCGCGGCCCTCGCGCACGAGGCGCATGCACACGTTGATGCTCGCATCGCGCTTGCGCCGCACGGCGGCCGCGGGGTGCTCGTCCATGGCCACCGATTCGCTCGCCGGGACGATGGTCAGGTTGGCCGGCCGCGGGCCATCAAGCAGCTTCTGGACCCGCGCCTCGTCACCGACGAGCAGCACGTCGGTGCCCGGGTTGCGTCGTGCCCAATCGAGCGCGCCGGCGACAACCTCCTCGGGCGCGTGATCGCCGCCCATCGCGTCGACGGCAACCCTCACCCGCTCGGGCGACTGACCCTCGGCGCCGCGCAGCAGATCAACGTCCAACAGCTCGCCCCCTCATCCGCGCCGGCTCAAAGCTCTCGCCAGGCCTAGGACGACGGGCCCTCCGGCTTGGCGCGCTGCTTGATGCGCACCGCCTCGCGGCCCGCGTACCAGCCACAATTCGGACAGGCGTGATGCGACCGCTTCGGCTGGTGGCAGTGCGGACAATCCTCGAGCTGCGCCAGCGTCAGCGCGTGATGCGCGCGACGGTCGCCCTGACGTGCCTTCGAGACGCGTCGCTTGGGAACTCCCATATCTGGTGTTTCTCCTCGGTCTCAGTTCGGTTCTGGCTGCCCGCGCCAGGCGGCCAGGCCGGCCAAGCGTGGATCTAGCGCTTCGTCTGCATGGACATGGTCGCTGATGTTGTTGAGATCGACACCGCAGGTCATGCACAGGCCGCGACAGTCAGGCCGGCAGAGCATCGAGATCGGCTCGGCCAGCGCAATCGCCGCGCGCACCGGCTCGCCCAGATCGAGCTCGTGGTGGTCATCGAGGCGCAGGGCGTCGGGCTCCGCGTCGCGCTGCAGCGGCAGGCCGGTGTCGATGTCAATCGAGGGCAGTGCGACCTCCTCGATCTCGACGTCGACCGGCGCCACCAGCGGCTGCAGGCACCGGCCGCAGAAGGCGTCGAGGGCCGTCGTCAGGCGGGCGCGAGCGAGGATGCTGCGCCCGGTGCGCGACAGGCGCACCTCGCCCTGGATCGGTGCCGCCAGGCGCAGGTCGTCGGCGATCTCCATGCGCACGCCGTCGACCGCATAGCGCAGCTCGGTGCCCGGCGCCGCGCGCAGCAGGGTGGCGACGTTATAGCTGAGCACGGTTCGACTCCACGGTCGCCATCGCGCCGCCCTCTTTCTCGGCAGCGCCGTCGTGATCATCCGTGCCGTGGCGCTCGTCGAGCAGCGCCAAACCACGTTTGATGCTCTGGAGCGCCTTGACGCACTCACCTTCGAGGCGCACCAGCACGCTCTGGGCGTACTCGTCCGCGCCGCGCCTGATCTCATCCGCCTCGCGCTGGCCGTCGGCAATGATCTCGGCCGAGCGAACCTCGGCCGCGCGCGTCAACTCGCGTTCCTCGATCAGGAACGCGGCCTGCTCCTGGGCCCGGGCGAGGATGCGCTCAGCCTCCTCCTGGGCGCGCTCGACGATGCGCTCGGTCTCGTCGTTGATCCGCTTGGCGTTGCGAACCTCCTCGGGCACGGCAACGCGCAGCTGATCGAGCAGGTCCAGGGCGCGCGCCTGGTCGATGATCACGTTGCTCGTGAGCGGCATGTTGCGGCCGCTCGAGATCAGCCGCTCGAGTTGTTCGATCAGGAAAACGATGTCGATGGGAGTCGCCTCCGGTGCGCCCCGGGCGGGGCAGGTGCGTCAACGGTGGATTGTACGGCCTAGCGCCCGAGCCGGCGAGCGGCCGCCCGGGGGACCATCTGGCTGACATCGCCGCCGAAGGCCGCGATCTCCTTGACCAGGCTCGAGCTCAGGTAGGCATGCTCGAGCGCGGTCATGAAGAAGATGGTGTCGACATCGTGGGCCAGCTTGCGGTTGGTGTGGGCCATCTGCATCTCGGACTCGAAATCGCTCACGGCGCGCAGCCCGCGCACGACGAAGCGGGCGCCGATCTGGCGCGCATAGTCAACCGTCAGGCCATCAAAGCCGGCGACCTCGATCCGCTCCGCCGTCTCGCCCAGCTCCTCGGTGACGGCCTCGCGAATGGCCTCGATGCGTTGGTCGAGGCTGAGCATGGGCGACTTGCGCGGGTTGACCAGGACGCCGACGACCAGCCGGTCGAACACGTTCGCGGCGCGGCTGATCACGTCGATGTGACCGAAGGTGATCGGGTCGAACGAGCCCGGGTAGAGCGCGCTGGTCATGCTTCCTCCTGCGGCTGGGATGGCTCAGCCTGCGCCCGTCGAGTGTAGAAGCTGATCATCGTCTCACCAAAGCGCCGCTGCTGGGCGAGCGTCAGCGAGCCCACGGTCTGTGGCGGCGCCGCGCGCCAGAAGTGCTTGGCCACGGCCAGCCCGTCGTCGGCCAGCCAGCCCAGCTTCGGGTCGCCGAGCAACTCGAGCGCCGGCTCGACCAGCGGCAGGTCGTAGGGCGGGTCGATCAGGCACGCGCCAAAGGGAGCCGCGCCCGCCGGCCGGCCAGCCGTCAGGTAGCGCAGCACGTCCGAGCGCACTATCTCTCCGTTCAGCCGGGCGCGATCCAGGTTGGACTGGATCAGCTGTGCCGCGTGCGGATCACGCTCGACGAAGGTGGCTCGCGCCGCTCCCCGGCTGAGCGCCTCGATGCCCGCGGCGCCCGTGCCGGCGAAGAGGTCGAGAAAGCCCCCCTCGAGCGCGCCGCCCGCCTCGAGCATGGCGAAGAGCGACTGCTTGACCCGGTCGGAGAGCGGCCGTGTGCCACCAGCCGGCGCTTCGAGGCGCACGCCGCGCGCCGAGCCGGCGATGACGCGGCCCCGCTCAGGCATCGCCGCCCGCGGTCAGAACCTCGCCGGCCCCGATGCGCGCCAGCCAGCCAACGCTGATCTCACGCTCCAGCAGCGCATAGGCCCCAGGCAGGCGCCCCGCGTCATCGAGCAGTGCCTCGGCGATCGACCGGGCGCGCTGCGACATCTCGCGATGCTCCTTGCGCCCGAGCGACGCGATGCGCAGCGGCGGCAGGCCGCTCTGGGTCAGGCCGAGCAGCTCGCCCTCCCGGCGCTGCTCGAGATCCATCTCGGCCAGTGCGAAGCCGTCGTTCGTGCGCCGCCAGCGCATCCAGCCGCGCCGCAACGGTTGCTTCCTCATCGTCGGCCGGCTTGGCCCGGTCACGTGGGTAGCGATCGCTCACCAGCACACACCATGACTGTGCCTCTCCTCGGCCAACCCGGCCGCGCAGCTGGTGCAGCTGGGCGAGGCCGAAACGATCGGCGTCAAGGATGAGCATCACCGTCGCCTCGGGCACATCGACACCGACCTCGAGCACCGTTGTCCCGACCACGATCTGCGACTGACCCGAGCGAAAGCGTTCCATCCGCTCGTCGCGCTCGCCCGCCTTGCAGCTGACCGTGGACGATCTCGATCCCCGGCAGCGGCACATCCAGGCCGGCGACCTGCACGGCCTCAGACCAGCTTTCGCGCACCAGCTGTGCCGCCTGTTCGACCGAGCGAGCGCTCTGCTCGGCGTCCTCCTCGACCAGCGGCACGACCACAAAAGCACGATGGCCGGCTGCAATCTGTCGCGCGATCAGCGGCAGGGCGCCCGGCCGGCCGTCCGCGCGTCGGATGAGCTCGCCGGTATGCCGGACGGCGGTGCGGATCTCCTGTCGGCCGGCCGGCGCCGTGCGCAGGTCGGACACGTCCAGGTCGGCATGGACGATCTGGCCGAGCGTGCGTGGAATGGGGGTAGCCGTCATCAGCAGCACGTGCGGCGCCTTGCCCTTGCCGGCCAGCGCCTCGCGCTCGGCGACACCGAAGCGGTGCTGCTCGTCAACCACCGTCAGGCACAGGTCGGCGAAAGCAACGGCATCCTGGACGAGCGCATGGGTGCCAACCACGACGCGCCCCCGCGTTCGTCCTTCGACCGTCCGCGCGATTGGTGCGCCGAGCAGCTCGAGGGCCTCGCGGCGCTGCGCCGCGCTGACCGATCCGCTGAGCAGGGTCACATCGTGCCCGAGCGGCTCGAGCAGGCGTCCAAGGGTCTGGGCGTGCTGCCGGGCGAGCAGGTCGGTCGGCGCCAGGAGGGCCCCCTGCCGGCCGGCGTCGGCGGTGTAGGCTAGGGCCAGCGCCGCCACCGCGGTCTTGCCTGAGCCCACGTCGCCCTGCAACAGGCGGACCATCGGTCGCTCGCCGCGCATGTCGGCGCGGATGGCATCGAGCGCTCGGCACTGATCGTCGGTCAGCCTGATGCCCGCCTCATCCAGGTCGGCCTCACCGGCCAACCGGCGCCGCCCGAGGACCTGGCGCGCGATGACCTGCTCGACTGCCGCGACCGCCTGCGCGTGGCGCTCGTCGTCCACCTCGATCGGCACGGCACGCTCCGTCCGGCGCTGCCGCTGGCGCGCGACCATACCCAGCTGAAGGGCGAGCAGCTCGTCAAAGGCCAGCCGATCGAGCGCTTGGTCGAGACGTCCGAAGTCGGGCGGGAAGTGGACCCACTCGACGGCGCTGGTGATGTCAGGCAGGTCGTCCGCCGCTTCGGCCCGGGCAGCGCCGGGCAGGTACTCGGACAGCGCCGGCAGGGCCAGGTCGAGCGCCTTCCGGATGCGCGTGCGCAGCGTGGGCCCGAGCACGCCCGCCGTCAGCCGGTAGACGGGCACGATCCGCCCGGCGTGCAACGCGTCGGCGCCGGCCTCGCCGAACTCCGGGTTCTGGAAACGCGGCAGCCAGCCGCGCAGTTCGACCTTGCCCGACAGCGCGACGATCTGGCCGGCTGCCAGCCGCCGCTCGACGTAACGCCGGCCGAACCAGATGGCCTCCCCTTCGCCGGTCTCGTCGCGCACGCGTGCCACAGTGCGCTGGACGCGCCGCCGGAAGCCCTGTTCGACGCGCAGCTCGACGACCTCGACCGTGGCGCTGACCGGGCCCACGGGTGGACGCTCACGCAGCTGGCGCAACGTCATCGGCCGGCTGAAATCGTCATAGCGGCGCGGGAAGTGGAAGAGCAGGTCGCGCACGGTGGCGAGACCCAACCGGCCCAGCTTGCCCGCCATCGGCCGTCCGACGAGGTTCGACTTGGCGAGTGGCAGATCGAGCAGGTCGCCTGCGGCCGGGCCGGCCGGCGTGATTGTGTCGGCCGTCGCGAGCACCTACTCGGCCGAGATCAGGAAGTCGTAATGCGGCTGGCCGCCCTCGACCAGCTCAACCTCCACCTTTTCGAACTCGGCCACGACCGCAGCCCGCAACTCCTCAGCCGCGGCGTGGTCGACATCGTGGCCGCGGTAGATCGTCAGCAGCTCGAAGCCGGGCTTCAAGCGGCGCAGTGCGGCAAGGACGGCCGCGCTGCGCTCGCGGTCCGCCGCACGGAGGCCTTCGTTGTTGCCGAGCACGATGTACTCGCCGCGGCGGACCTTGCGCCGACCCATCCGCGCATCGCGCACGGCCCTCGTCACCTGGAGCGACTGGATGCGCCCGGCCGCTGCCACCATCAGCTTGGCGGCGTCCTCCAGCCCGAGGTCCAGGTCGAGCGCGAGCAGGGCCGCCACTCCCTCCGCTGCGTTGCGCGTTGGGATGACCCGGACATTCACGTCCGGACACAGGTCGGCGGCCTGTACCGCCGCCATCCGCACGTTGGGGTTGTTGGGCAACACCATCGCCTCTGCTGCGGCGGTTGCCCGAATAGCATCGGCCAGCTCGCCGGCTGAAGGATTGGCACCCTGGCCGCCGTCGACGATGGCCGTCGCTCCAAGCGACTCGAAGACGAGCGCCAGGCCCTTGCCCGCCGCCACCGCGATGATCGCCCGGCCGTCAGTCGGCACGCCGCGCAATTCGGCCGCGGCCGGGCGCGGTTCGAGCGTGCTCGATTCGGTCACGCATCTCGGTTGCCTTGTGATCGAGGTTCTCGACGCTGATGCGGCTCAGCGCGCCCAGCGTCAGGCCGAAGGCGATCACCTCATCAGGGCGCTCGCTGTGGATGTGGACCTTGACCGCTTGGGCGTCGCCGGCGACAAGCACGGACTGACCCAGTTCGGACAGCCTGGCCCGGATACGGCCGACATCGAGCGCCTGCTCCGAGTCTGGTTGAACCAAGAAGACGGTCTCGTAGCCATAGCCATCGGCCTCGATCTCGTCGTACGACGGCCAGGCGAAGTCGTACGCCAGTCGAGCCTGCGGTGCAGGCTGATCGGCATGGGCGGAGCCCAGCGCTCCGCGCAACAGCAGCTCGATGCCCCGGCCTCCGGCATCGACCACGCCGGCCCGGCGCAGAACCGCCAACAACGACGGGGTGCGCTGGACGGACAGGGCCGCCTCGTCGACCGCGGCTGAGAGGACGTGTTCGAGATCCGTGTTCAACTCGGCGGCCTCGGAAGCGGCCCGTGAGACATCTCGGGCCACGGTCAGCATCGTGCCCTCGATCGGCTCGGCGACGGCTGCCACCGCGGCGCGCCAACCAAGATGGAAGGCGCGGGCCAATTCGGCTCCGCCGATCTGATCCGAATCTGCGAACGCCTCGGCGAAGCCGCGGAAGACCTGCGACAGGATGACCCCGCTGTTGCCGCGCGCGCCCATCAGCGCCCCCAGGCTGAGAGCGGCGGCCACGCGCGGCACGCTGCGGTCGCGCACCGCCAACGCCTCCGCCTCGCCAACGGCGGCCTGGATGGTGGCCAGCATGTTCGAGCCCGTATCGCCGTCGGGCACTGGAAAGACGTTCAGGGCGTTGACCTCGTCGACCTGCGCGTGCAGCGTGCCGGCGGCGTGGCGCAGGGCCAGCACGAGATCATTGCCGTTCCAGGCAGCGACGGTCATACGCGGTCATGCCGGCCCGGACCGGCCGCAGGCACCACGGTTATCCCGTCCACGGTCAGCCGCAGCTCGGCTACCGCCCGGCCGGTATCGCGCTGGACGGTGTAGCGCACCGCGTCGGCAACATTGGCCACCACCTGTGCGGCCGGAACGCCGGCGGCCAGCTGCAGGTTGACCTGCACCCGCAGTTCGGGGCCAGCCTCGACCTCCACGCCGTTGGAGCCCCGGCCCAGACGCGCCGCCACACGGGCCCGCCAGCCTGGGCCAACGACCGCGGCGACGCCATAGCAGCTCAGGGCGGCCGCGCGCACCAGCCGACTGACCTCGCGCCGGTCGAGCCCGCCGCGGCCGGGTGCCGCCTGCTGCGAGTCTGAAGCGCCGGGCATCCTGATATAGTAGCCAGCCCGCGGGCCGTTCCGGAGCGCCCGCTTCCCACGATCTGGAGACTCGTCAGACCATGGCCCGTTCCTGCGCCATCTGCGGTAAGACCTCGATGGGTGGTTTCAACCCCCAGTCGGTCGGCATGAACCGCGTCCGCGCCCACCGGCGCATGGATCCGAACCTGCAGCCCATGCGCCTCGCGAAGGGCGGCACCACTCGCCGCACGCTCGTGTGCACGCGCTGCCAGCGCACGCTCCAGAAGACGGCCTAGCCCGCACCCTCGCGCTGGGCAGCGCTGTCCAGCCAGATCGTCATCGGTCCGTCGTTGACCAGCTCGACTTCCATCTCCGCGCCGAAGATTCCGCGCGCCACGCGCACGCCGCGGCCTTCGACATCGCGGGCGAACGCGTCGTAGAGGGACGCGCCCAACTCGGGCGGCGCCGCGTCGAGGAAGGACGGCCGGCGGCCCTTGCGCGTGTCGGCATACAGCGTGAACTGGCTGACGACGAGCATCTCGCCGCCGACCTCGATCAGCGATCGATTGGTGCGCCCTTCGTCGTCGCGGAAGATGCGCAGGTCGACCGACTTGTTGGCCAGCGCGGCGGCCTCGGCCGGAGTGTCCGTCTGCCCGACGCCGACAAGCACGAACAGCCCCGGGCCGATCGACCCGACCACCCGGCCATCGACACCAACCGCGGCGCGCGTGACCCGCTGGATGAGCAGCCTCATCGGGCGCCCGCCCCTACGCGGGCCGGCCGGCTGATGCCGCGCTGGCCGCGACCCTGACCGCCTCGACTTCGCGCGCCGCGTCGCGGCCACGCTGGAAGAGCGCCGAACCAACCACGCACACGTCGACCCCGTAGGCGCCGACTGTCGCCGCCGTGTCGGCGCTCACGCCACCGTCGACGTGCACCTGGGCCCCCGGTCGGCCGGCCAGCAGGCGGCGTGCGTCGGCGATCTTGGCGGCCGGCTCGACCATGAAGCGCTGGCCGCCAAAGCCCGGCTCGACGGTCATGATCATGATGATGTCGAGCAGCTCAAGGAAGGGCTCGACGGCACCCAGCGCCGTGCCCGGGCTGACCGCCAGCCCGGGCATCCGCCGCGCGGCCGCGATCTGGGCCAGGGTGGCGCGCTGGGTGTCAGGCGCTTCGTCAACCTCGACGTGCAAGGTGATGCTGTCCGAGCCGGCCTCAATGAAGCGACCGACGTAGCGAGACGGCTGGGCGATCATCAGGTGAACGTCAAGCGGCAGGTGTGTCAGCCGTCGGAACGCGGCCACGATATCCGGTCCGAAGGTGATGTTGGGTACGAAGTGGCCGTCCATGACGTCGAGATGCAGCCGGTCCACGCCGGCCTGCTCGAGCTTGCGCACGACCTTGTACAGGTTGCCGAAGTCGGCGCTCAGGATGCTCGCCGCGACGGCGACGCTGTGCGTCCTCATCCCTCGGCCGGGCCGGCGAGGGCGGCCGCGCTGTGCACGACGAGCAGCTGCTGTCGGCGGGCGACGGCCGTCGGGGCGGGAGCCCCGGCGCGATCGGCCGCCAGCTGTCCGCAGGCGGCGCCGATGTCCACTCCGCGGTTGTGGCGGATGGTGATGCTGATACCCGACGTGCGCAGCACGGAGGCGAACGTCTCGACGCGCTCGGGCGAGCTGGGCAACCAGGGCGTGTGCGCGACGGGGTTCATCGGGATCAGGTTGATGTGCGCGAGCTGGCCGTGCAGCAGCCGGACCGCCGCAGCCGCATCCTCGGGCGTGTCGTTGATGCCGTTGATCATCACGTACTCGTAGGTCACCCGGCGACCGGTCGTCGCTGCGTAGCGCGCGGCAGCGTTGACCACCTGGGCGATGGGGTAACGGCGGTTGAGCGGCACGAGCACGTCGCGCAGCTCGGGCCGCGCCGCATGGAGCGAAACCGCGAGCGTGTACTGGGGTCGCTCTGCGATCAGGCGCTCCATTCCGGGCAGCACGCCGCTGGTGCTGATCGTCGACGTGCCGTGCACCCAGCCCGAAGCGCGCCCGGTCGGTGATCGCGGCCGCCGCGGCGAGCACCCGCTCAACGTTGAGCAGCGGCTCGCCCATGCCCATGAACACGACGTTGGTCAGGCGCTGGCCGACGCCGGCCAGCCAGTGGCGCCAGAAGCGGACCTGGTCGACTATCTCGGCGACCTCGAGATCGCGCCAGAAGCCGAGCTCGCCGGTGGCGCAGAACGGACAGCCGACAGCACAGCCGCCCTGGCTCGAGATGCAGACGGTGGCGCGGGCGCGGCGCGAGCCGCGCGCCGGGTAACGCATCAGCACCGACTCGATCAGCCGGCCGTCGTCGAGGCGGTGGAGCGCCTTCTGGGTCAGGCCCTGATCAGCCGGCTGAACCTGCGTCTCGAGAAGCGTGCTGACGCGGAAGTCCGTTTCGAGGCTCGAGCGCAGGGCGTGCGGCAGCGTGTGCAGCTCATCGACCCTCTGAGCTGCGGCAGACCAGAGGTGATCGGCCAGCTGGCGCCCGCGGTAGGCGGGCTGGCCCTGGTTGGACAGCCAACCCTCGATGCGCCCGGTCGGCACGCCGGACAGGCCCGGTCGCACATCGCGCGGAGTGGCCGGTGGAAAGCTGATCAGTGGTTCTGCCCGCGGCTCCGGCGCGGGCTCGGAGCCCATCGCGGCATCCTACCCTCAAGCGGGACGACCGGCAGAAGACGCGTCGATGAGGATCGCCCCGACCAGTGCCGGCCGGCCGCGCAGCAGCTCGGCGGCGCCCATCCGTCGCCCGCCGGCGGGCTGCACTTCGGTCAGCTCGAGCAGGCCGTCGCGGACGGCGAGCGCCAGCCCGCCTGCGGGCCGGGCGACGAGCGTGCCCGGCGATCCGGTCGACTCATCGGCGGCCGGCTGAGCGCGCCAGATCACGACCCGCCCCTGGCTGGTGTCGATGAAGCTGCCCGGCCAGGGCTGCAGGGCACGCACCTGGCGCTCGAGGTGCATCACGCCGCGCGCCGGGTCCAGGCGGCCATCCTGACGGCGCAGCGGCCGGGTGAGCGACACGCCGGTTGCGCCCTGCGGCTGTGGATCGATCAGCCCGGCCAGCCACGTCGCGAGGGTGTCGGCGAGCAGCGCCGCTGCCGTCTCGGCCAACGTCTCCTCGAGCTCGGGCCCGGTCTCTGATCCGGACAGTGGGTGGCGACGCTGAGCGATGATCGGCCCGCTGTCCAGGCCGGCGTCCATCAGCATCAGGCTGACACCCGTCTCGGTGTCGCCGGCCAGGATGGTGGCCGGAATCGGCGCTGCGCCGCGATGGCGCGGCAGCAGCGAGGGGTGCAGGTTCAGGGCCCCGTGGCGCGGCAGTTCAAGCAGCGCCGGGGGCACGATCTGGCCGTAGTCGGCGAGCACCAGCAGGTCCGGCCTCAGGCGCCCGATCTCGGCGACTGATTCTGGCGCCCGCAGACGAGCCGGCCGCAGCATGGGCAGACCGTGCTGGCCGGCCCAGACAGCCAGCGGTGGGTCAGTCAGGCTGCCCGCGCGCACCGCGTTTGGGCGGCGCGCTGACGACGGCCACCAGCTCAACGCCCGGCTGTCGTGCGAGGGTGCCGGCAACGGGAATGGCAAACCCGCCGCTGCCCAGGAAGATGGTCCGGGCGGGCGCGGTCACGCCAGCGGCGCGAGCTCTGCTTCCTCGGCCGCGACCTCGTCGGCCAGCCGGGCGACCGAAATCAGCTCGTCCATCGACTCGAGATAGTCGATGTACAGCTTGCCTTGCAGGTGGTCGAGCTCGTGCTGCAGCGCACGCGACAGCAGGCCGCGCCCGGCAAGCTTGATCTTGCGGCCGTGGCGGTTCTGGGCCACGACCCAGACCTGTTCGCGGCGCGTGACATACGCGACGTAGCCGGGGATGGACAGGCAGCCCTCGAGATCCTTGGCGTCGCCCGAGGCGCGCACGATGCGCGGGTTGACCAGCTCGTGCAGCTGGCTCTCGACCTCGACCACGCACGCTTGCAGGGCAATGCCCAGTTGCGGCGCGGCCAGGCCGACGCCCGGTGCAGCGCGCATGGTGTGGGTCAGGTCGTCGAGCAGCTCGTGCAGGTACTTGCCGAAGCTGCCGACCGGCTCACCCTTCAGGCGCAGGCGCGGATCGCCGAGCGTGAGGATCGGTTTGGCTGTCATCGGGGCCGAGTATAGGGCGCGAGGCGGTCACGCGGCCCCCGGCCGCCGCTGCCGGTCTCAGAGCAGGCTCTCGGGGTCGACGTCGACCGACCAGGGCGGGCCCGGGTCGCCGCCCAGCACGAGCAGCGGTTGATCGCCGCGCAGGACGACGTGGAAGCGCCACTTGCCGGCGCGCCGGGCGATGTACGCCGGCAGCGGGCCAAGCACCTCGACTGCGCCCCCGATCTTGGTGACCGCGCGCTGGCGCAGCAGCGCGGCCATTTCGCTCGCCCTTCGCTCCGCCGCGCCTCGATCTTCAAGTGCCACGGTCAGCTTGATCAGCTGCCCGTACGGCGGCGAGTGAAACAGCCGGCGTGATTCGAGCTCCGCCTCATAGAACTCCTCGCCGCTGCCCGCGGCGACAGCGCGGACGACCGGATGATCGGGCAGATAGGTCTGGATGAGGGCGATCCCGGGCCGCGCGCCCCGCCCGGCACGGCCGACAGCCTGCGACAGCAGCTGGAAGGTTCGCTCCGCGGCACGCTCGTCGGGCAGGTTCAGGGCGACGTCGGCCGACACGACGCCGACGAGCGTCACCTGGGCCACGTCGATGCCCTTGGCCACCAGCGCCGTGCCGACCAGCACATTGATCTTGCCGGCAGCGAAATCATCGATCACCTTGACCGCCGCGCCGCGCCGCTCGACCACGTCGCGGTCGAGACGGCCCACGCGCAGGTTCGGGAAGCGCAGGCCGACCTCGCGCTCGACGCGTTCGGTCCCGCCGCCGAGGTAGCGGATGCGCGGCGACGCACACGCCGGGCAGCGCCGGGCTACTGGCGCGCTGGCGCCACAGTGGTGGCAGCGCAGCGCCAGCGTCGCGGCGTGGAAGACCAGCGGTCGCCGGCACTCGGGGCAGACCTGAACGTAGCCGCAATCACGGCAGACGATGACCGACGCGCTGCCCCGCCGGTTGATGAGCAGGATCGCCTGTTCGCCCGCGGCGCAATCCAGCATGCCCAGCTGATCGGCCAGCGCGACGCGATAACAGGCCCCGGTTGCCGGCCGCCAGCTCAGCGCGCAGGTCAACCACCTCGACGCTTGCCCCGGCTGCCGCGACACCCGATCGGGCAGCCTGAAATGCTCGAACTCGCCCAGCCTAACCCGGCCCACGCTCGGCCACCTCCGGGGTGGCGCTGCCCAGCACCACCGGCGCGTGGGCGAGGCGACCCAGGCGACCGCCACGTCACGTGCCTGGTAGCGTGGCGTGCCGCTCCGACTTGAACGCCGGATCGTGCTCCTCATCGACGATCACCAGGCCGATGTCGGCCAGCGGCGCGAGGACTGCAAGCCGTGTGCCGACAACGACCCGCGCCTAGCCGGCGCGGATGCGCCGCCACTCGTCACCCCGTTCGCCGTCCGACAGCGCACTGTGCAGCAGGGCCACCTCGACGCCCAGGTCGAAGCTGCAGGCGCTCGAGCAGCGGCATGGCCAACGCCACCTCGGGCACCAGCACGAGCGCCTGACCGGCCCGCCCTGAGGCGCGCTGCGATGGCCGCGCCTAGACCGCGCTCTTGCCGCTTGCCGGCGCACCCTCGAGCAACAGCGCGCAGTGGCTACCGTCGGCAATCGAGCAGCGATCCGATCGACCACCGCACTCTGCTCGGTGGTCAGGGCGGTGGCGTCCGGGATCGTCCCGGCGCGGCTCGGCCCGGCCCGCGCGCGGGCGCCGCTCGACGCGCACCGTTTGGAGCACGATCAGGTCGCGTCGCAGCAGGCCGGGCAGGGCGCTCGTGCCGTGGCGCTCGGCCAGGCGCGCGGCGGCGACCGGCTCGGTCGCTGTGTGCAGCTCGAGCAGAAGCAACCGTTGGCGCGGACCGAGCCCGCGGACGTCATCCGGCGTACCGTCGGCCAGCCGCTGTGCGACCGCCCCGCCCGCGTCGGTCAGGCTGACCCGCCGCTCGAACCGTTCGTGGGCAACCGCGGGCAGCACCCGCCATTCGGCCTCGACCCCGTCGGCCCCGGGGCGCACTCTGCGCTCGACCCGCTCGAGCATGCCCGGTGCCAACATCTGGCGCACGACGAGCGCGGGCGGGGCAAGGTAATGCGCCGCGACATGGCGCGCCAGCTCGACCTGTACCGGCGGCAGCAACGGCCCGTCGCTGCGCACGCGGGCAAGCAGCGGTTTCGTCTCGCGGCCCGGGCCGCTGGCGCTCGCCGCCAGGACGATGCCCAGCGCGCGCCGCCGGCCGTACCGACCAGCACGGCCTCGCCGGGTGAGCACCTCACCCAACTCTTCGGGCACGTGGTACGTGAACGTCTGGCCGCCTGCGGGCCGGCGGCGTCAACGGCTACCTCGACCCAGCGTCGTGCCGCCACCGCAGGCTCCCTCGCCGCGCTCAGAAGGTCGAGTCGGCGATCGGGATAGAGGTGATGCTCGTGCCGCAGGATCTCGTCGATCTGGCGCGCCGTAGCCTCGGCCTGGTCGGTCTTGTTGACCACCACGTAGTCGTACTCGGCGCGCCGCTGCATCTCCACCTCCGCGTCGCGGTTGCGCCGCTCCAACTCGGCCGGCGTCTCGGTGCCGCGACCGGCCAGGCGCGCCTCGCGATCCTCGGCCGTTGGCGGCGCGACGAAGATGCGCAGCGCCTCGGGGATCAACTGCTTGATCTTCTCGGCGCCCTGGACGTCGATCTTCAGGATCGCGTCACGCCCGGAGCCCAGCGCGGCTTCGACCTGGTCGCGCGGCGTGCCCGACCAATCCCCGTGCACCTGGCTCGCCTCCAGCAGTCGCCCATCGCGCTCGAGCCGCTCGAACTCGGCGGCGTCCACGAACTGGTAGTCGACGCCCTCGACCTCGCCTTCGCGCGGCCGGCGCGTCTTGTAGGTCACCACGAAGTGGCGCTCGGGCTGCGCGGGCTCCTTCTTGAGCCAGCGAATGATCGTGTCCTTGCCCACGCCCGAGGGTCCCGAGATGATCACCACCATCGCACCGCGTGCTGCGCTGAACGGCGCGCTCACCGCTGGACCTCGCGCAGGCCCGCGAGGACCGCTTCGAGGGCCGCCGGCAGGGACGCCTCGGCGCGGATCAGGTGCTCATTCCACGGCGCGGCAAACTCGATCCGCCACGAGTGCAGGAACATCCGCTCCAGCCCCTCCGGCCCGCGCCGTGCCGCGCCGGTGGCGTAGACGGGATCGCCGGCCACGGGGTGACCGATCGAAGCCAGGTGGACGCGGATCTGGTGCGTTCGACCGGTCAGCAGGTCGATCTCGAGCAGCGTCCAGCCCGCCAGGCGCTCGCGCACGCGATAACCCGTGACCGACGGCCGGCCCGTGGCAATGACCGTCATCCGGCTGTAGTGGCGCGGGTCGCGCCCGATCGGCGCCTCGATCCGGCCAAGCTCGGCCGGCACGGAGCCCTGTACCAAACACAGGTATGTCTTCTTCACCCGGCGTGCCTTGAGCTGGGCCAGCAACGCTTCCTGGGCGCGGTCGTTGCGGGCAATGACGATCAGTCCGCTCGTGTCGCGATCGAGGCGGTGGACGATGCCCGGTCGCTCTGTGCCGGCGACGCTCCCGTAGGCCCCGGCCCCGCCACGCGCGAGCAACGCGTTGACCAGCGTGCCGCTCGATCGGCCCGGCGAAGGGTGGGTGACCAGGCCGGCCGGCTTGTCGATGATCAGCACGTCCTCGTCCTGGTAGACGACGTCGAGCGCCATCTCCTCGGCCTCGATGCGCGGCACGACCTGCTCCGGGATGTCCAGTTCGAGGCTGGCGCCCGGCTCGAGCATCGAGTTGCTCTTGATCGGCCGGCCGGCCAGGGTCAGTCGGCCCTCGCCGATCAGGCGCTGAACATACGAGCGCGACAGGCCGATCGCATCGGCGACGACCCGATCGGCACGCCGTGTCTCGGGGCCGTCGGGGACGGTGACCGTCACGCGCTCGCTCATCACGCGACCGGAGAGACGGAGGTGCGCTGCGTCAGGCGATCGCCGAGCAGCGCCACTAGGAT
The DNA here is from genome assembly GCA_963704145.1 of uncultured Chloroflexia bacterium. Classification (GTDB taxonomy): domain Bacteria; phylum Chloroflexota; class Limnocylindria; order Limnocylindrales; family CSP1-4; genus JALYGJ01. The sequence continues at coordinate 200,777 of CAVPHB010000004.1, read as the reverse complement.
CAGGATCAGCAGCGACGTGCTGATCGCCGCATCGGCAACGTTGAACGTGTAGAAGCGCAGGTCGCCCAAGCCCATGTCCACCCAATCGATGACCGAGCCGAGGCGCACGCGATCGACGAAGTTGCCGATCGCCCCGCCCAATAGCAGGCCAAGGGCGAGCGACAGCGGCCACGCCTCGCGGATCCCCTCGCGCGCCTGGTAGATGACGATCAGCACGATGACGACCGTGCTCGACAGGGCGAGGATCGGCGCCGAGTTACCGAACAGGCCGAAGATGCCGCCGGTGTTGTAGTTCTTGGCGATGCGCACCAGGTCGCCCAGTACCTGCGTCGGCTGTGCTGCGCCAGGGAGCGGGTGGACGTTGGCCTCGAGGAAGGTCGCGTCGATCCACGCCTTGCTGGCCTGGTCGGCGACGATCACCAGCGCGCCAACGGCGGCGAAGAGCAACCAGCGTCGGCGGCGGACTGCGCGGCCGATCACGCCGGAGGGCTCGCTCAGCGAGGGCCCCGCGGCCGCGGACGGCGATCGTCACGTCCCCCCCGCTGACCTGTTGGGTGCTCGTCTGCGCGTCCGGCGGCGGGGGCTCGTGCCGGATCACCGCGGCCAGCGTGTCGTGCGCCAACCGGCCCAGGTGAGGCTCGATCGGCGCCAGCACTGCGGCCGGGGCGACGAGCCACAGCTCGACCGTCTCATCGAGCTCCAGGCCGGCCTGCTTGCGCAGATCCTGGACGGCCCGCGACAGCTCACGCGCATCGCCCTCGGCGCGCAACTCATCATCGATCTCGATGTCGATCACGACGACCAGCCCGTTCTCGTGCGCCACGACCGTGCCGGCGCGCGGCGTGGCCACGATCTCGACCTCGTCCGGCGCCGAGCTCGACGCCCGCCAAGCGCACGCCGCCGGTCGGCAGGTACTCGACCTCGTCGTTGCGTGCCGCGGCCAGCACCTGTTGGGTGGCCGCGCCCAGGCGCGGGCCGATGCGCGCCAACAGCGGCTTGCCGCGGCGCTCGACCAGCGCTGATTCGTCGCCGATGACGACAACCTGCTTGCACGTTCGTCTCGTCGGCCAGCAACTCGAGCAGGTCGGCCTCGTCACGCGGTCGATCGGGCGCCAGGCGGCCACCGGGCAGCGCCAGCCACATCGTGCGCAACGGCTGGCGCAGGCGCAGGCCGGCCTGGCCACGCAGTGTGCGCGTCAGTTCGACCGCCCGCAGGATGGTCGCCATGGCCGTCTCGAGCGGCACGTCTCGCCGCGATCGGCCAGCTCGGGCGCGGGCCAACTCGTCAGGTGCACCGAATCGGGCGCCGTGTCGTCAACGGCTACGACCAGCTGCTGGTAGAAGTCCTCGGCCAGGAAGGGCAGGATGGGCGCCAGCAGGCGCGCGCTGCCCACCAGCGCAGCGTGGAGGGTGGCGAAGGCGGCATCGCGGTCGGCCGCATCGGCGTTACGCGAGATACGCCGGCGGCTGCGGCGCAGGTACCAGGTCGACAGTTCGTCGATGTGCTGACCCAGGCGCAGCGCCGCTCCGCGCGCGTCGTACTGGTCGCAGCTCGACGCCGGCCTCGGCCGCAGTCGCAGCGGTGCGCGACATGATCCAGCGATCGAGGATCGCCTTGCCGGCCGGCGCCACGAGGGCCGTGCCGGGCGCCGGGCGCCAACCCGATAGCCGGGCATAGGTGACGAAGAACACGAACACGTTCCACAGCACGAGCAGCTCGCGCCGCGCCTCGTCCGCAGTGCGGTAGCCGAAGAGGATGTTGTCCTCCGGTCGCTGGCGGGCGTACATCCAGCGCATCACGTCAACGCCCATGCGTTCGGCCGCTTCGTTGAACTCGATCGCGTTGCCCCAGCTCTTGTGCATCGGCCGGCCGTCCTCGCCAAAGAGCGTGGCGTAGCCGAGGATCGTCCGGAAGGGCGGCTCGCGGCGCAGGACGGTGCTCATCGCCAGCAGCGAGTAGAACCAGTTGCGGAACTGGCCGGGGAACGACTCGCTGATGAAGTCGGCCGGGAACCACTGCTGCCAGTAGTCCGGCTCGGTGCGGTAGTGGAGCGTCGAGAAGGGCACGATGCCCGCGTCCAGCCACGGGTTGCCCACGTCGGCGATGCGTGACATGTGGTTGCCGCATGCCGTGCACGCGACCTTGACCGCATCGACGTACGGGCGATGAGGCGTGTGGCCCTCGAACTCGACCCAGCCCGCGACCGCCCGCTGGCGCAGCTCATCGCGCCCGCCGATGACGTCGAACGCTCCGCACGAGCTGCATTCCCAGATCGGCAAAGCCAGGCCCCAGAAGCGCTTCTTGGAGATCATCCAGTCGGACATCGTGCGCAGCCAGTCGAGCTCGCGCTCGTAGCCGAAGCCGGGAATCCAGTGGATGCGGTCGACCACGTCCATGATCTGGTAGCGCAGGCTGCGCTCCTTCTGCTCGGCCGTCAGTGCCTCGCGTGGGACGTCGTAGACCGGGCCCATGTCGACGTACCACTCGTCGACCACGCGGAAGAGCAACGGCGTGCTGCACCGCCAGCAGTGGGGGTAGCGGTGGTCGTACGGCTCGAGGTGGTAGAAGACGCCCTTCTGCTCAAGGTCCTCGACCACGCGCGGCGTGACTCCGTGCGCGTCGAGCCCGGACAGCCAGCCGAAGCCGGCCAGGTAGTGGCCGTCCTCGTTGAGCGGCGCCACCACGGGCAGGCCGAGCGTCTTGCCCAGCTGATAGTCCTCGGCGCCGCAGCCCGGGGCGACGTGGACGATACCCGTCCCCTCCTCTTCTCCGACTTCGGTCCACGGCACGACGCGGTGCTCGTAGCCGGAGCCATCGGCGCCGCTCGGGTCTGGCGCAAAGGCAGCCTGCACGGCCGCCAGATCGTCATACGGACCGCGGTAGCGCCAGCCGACAAGGTCGCGCCCAGGTCGCTCCTCGAGTACCTCGAAGGGCCCGCGCATGGCGGTCTTGAGCGTGCCCTTTGCCAGCCAGTACGCGTCCCCGCCCTGGCGCACGCGAACGTAGGTCATGTCGGCGCCGACTGCCGCGGCGACGTTGGCCGTCAACGTCCAGGGTGTCGTGGTCCACACCAGCAGCCACTCACCCGGTCGGTCGACCAACGCCAGGCGAATGGTCAGCCCGGGGTCCTCGCGGTCCTGGTAGCCCTCGTTCATCTCCATCTGGCTGATACCGGTGCCGCAGCGAGTGCACCACGGCATGGAGTCGTGGCCCTTGTACAGCCAGCCGCGCCGGTGGCACTCCGCCAGGAAGCCCCAGATCAGGTCGTTGTTCTCGTTCGAGAAGGTGAAGTACGAGCCGCCCAGCTCGGGCATGCCCAGCCGGCCGACGATCATCTCGACCGAGTCGGTAACCGGACCGTGCGGGCCATCGAGCGTGACCTGCTGCGTTGGGTCGGCGGCCAGCAGGTCACGCAGGCGGCGCAGCTCGGCCGGATCGTTCCAGTCCATCCACATGCCCAGGCGGACCGACTGCTCGGTCTGCAGCGCGGCATAGGTCAGCACGCGCTGCTTGCACAGGCTGACGAAAGCGCCGATGCCGTGCCGCTCGATGTCGTGCTTGTTGGTGAAGCCCAGCTCGCGCTCCACGTTGACCTCGACCCACAGGCCCTGGCAGTCGAAGCCGTTCTGCCAACGCTGGTCATGACCGAGCATGGCGTGGTAGCGCTGGAAGAGGTCCTTGTAGGTGCGCCCCCAGGCGTGGTGCACGCCCATCGGGTTGTTGGCCGTGATCGGCCCGTCGAGGAACGACCAGCGCTCATTGCCGGCGTTCTGAGCGCGGAGCTTGGCGAACGAGCCGCGCGCCTGCCACAGGGCGAGGATCTCGTGCTCCAGCGCGGGCAGGTCGGGCTGCCGCGCGGCAGGACGAAACGGGCTGTCTACGCGCTGATCTATTGACATGGGCCGACAAGCATAGATGCCCGCGCCGGCGTGGGACCCCGTGGGTGGATCAGTAGATCGGGGTCAGCCAGTCGCTGTACTTCGGCATGCGGCCGCGCACGACATCGAAGTAGAGCGTCGCCAGGCGGCGCGTGATCGGGCCGACCTCGCCATTGCCCACGACGCGGTGGTCGATCTCGACGACGGGCGACATCTGCGCGCCTGTGCCGCACAGGAACGCCTCGTCGGCGATGTACAGCTCGCTCCGGTCAACGCTGCGCACGACGGTTTCGATGCCCAGCTCCTGGCGCGCCAGCTGCATCATCCCATCACGGGTCAGGCCCTCGAGGATGTCATCGGTCGCCGGCGGCGTGATCAGCTTGCCGTCGCGGACCATGAAGAAGTTCTCGGCGCTGCCCTCCGAGACGTGACCGTCGATGGTCAGCACGATCGCCTCGTCGTAACCGTTGAGCACAGCCTCGGTCTTCGAAAACGCGCTGTTGACGTAGGCGCCCACGATCTTGGCCCTGGCCGGCAAGGACTGGTCGCTGTTGCGCCGCCAGGAGACGACCTGGGCCTTGATGCCGCGATCGATGGCGATGTACTCGCCGAACGGCACGGCAAAGATCAGCAGCCGCTCCTCGAGGTTGTGCAGTCGAACGCCGATCGCCTCGGTCGACTTGTACAGCGTCGGCCGGATGTAGGTGTCCTGGCGGAACCCGTTGCGGCGGAGCAGGTCGACGGTCAGCGCCACGAGCTCCTCGGGCGACACGGGCGGCTTCATGAGCAGCACCTTGGCCGAGCGGTGCAGGCGCTGGTAGTGCTGCAGCAGCTTCAGCCCGTAGAGCTGCTCCTGCTCCTCGTTCCAGTAGGCGCGGATGCCCTCGAAGGTGGCCGTGCCGTACAGGAAGCCGTGGGTCATGATCGGCAGCTTGGCCTCGGAGAGCGGCACGAAGTCGTTCTCGAACCAGGCGACGACATCATCGCCGAGGGGTCGGGCGCCGGTCGCAGGGAGCGGTGACCTGGTCGCCTTCTCGGTCAGCATCGGCCCGAGTATACCGCGCTAGAGCAGCCCGCCGAGATGGGCCAGCACGAGACCCACGTAGCCGACGTAGAACAGGCCGCCAACGAGCAGATGCCCCCCGCTGAGCGAGCCGCGCCGGACCATCGGCAGGAAGATCACGGCGGTCGCCAGGAAGGCAATGCCGGCCGAGGCGAAGGTCAGCAACGTGTCTTGGCTGAGCGTCCATGAATTGGCCGCGAGCACCACGCCGATCGAGGTCGGGATGCACGACTGGAACACCATCGCGCCGGTGATGTTGCCCATCGCCAGGGTGTCCTTGCCCTGGCGCACCCAGATCAGGCTGTTGAACTTCTCGGGCAGCTCGGTCGCGATGGGTGCGATGACCAGGGCCAGCAGAGCCGGGTTAAGCCCGGCTCCGGCAGCCAAGTGCTCGACGGCATCGACGAAGATGACCGCCCCGACGACGATCATGGCCAGCGCCGCCGCCACCTGCAGGTTGACCACGCGCAGGCGCGGCACGGCCGAGTCGGAACGGTACGCCCGCCGATCGATGCGACGGAAACGGAGCGGCGAAAGGTCGACCGCGTCGACTGACGGGTCGGCCTCGAAATGCCCCTTGACGTACCAGGCGTAGGTGCCGATCAGCAGCACGACGGCCGCGTAGCGCAGGAAGGCAAGGTCGGCCGGCACGAACGCCGCGCCGACCGCAATGGAGTAGGCGAAGAAGAAGTAGCGGATGTCCATGCCCAGCACGCGTGTGTCGACCGCCATCCGCCGTCCGGCCGGCCGGCGCCGCCGATAGACGATGACGCCGAGGCCGGTCACGAACATGGCCAGCGTGGCGAGCATGAACGGCGCGCCCAGGATGGCGCCCACGCCGATCTCGTGGGCAGCGGCGGCCTCGGCCTCGGCCTGCCCGGCGGCAGAGATGATCGCCACGAGCGGGATCATCGTCTCTGGCAGGGCCGTCCCAACGGCGGCCAGCACGCTGCCGACCGCCCCTTCGGCCAGGTTCAGCTTGTGGCCGAACCACTCGATGCCGTTGGTGAACAACTCAGCAGCAACAAGGATGACCACCAGTGCGGCGGCCAGCTCGAGGAGTTCCATCTCTACCTGGGGCCTATTGCGTGAGGCGACCCGCCCGCGGAGCGCCTATGCGCGCAGGTGCTCGGGTGCGTAGGGCAGCAGGGCCACGTGGCGCGCGCGCTTGAGCGCGGTCGAGAGCTGGCGCTGATGCTCGGCGCATGTGCCTGTCTTGCGGCGCGGCTCGATCTTGGCCCGCTCGGACAGGAACCGACGCAGGCGGTTGATCTCCTTGTAGTCGATCTGCGCCGTCTTGTCGGCACAGAAGGCGCACACCTTGCGGCGGCGCCGGTCGCGGTACTGGTCGTCGCGTTTCTTGCTTCGGCTGGGGGGCGGCATCTTGGTCGGGAGTCCTTTCTGTGGTCAGTCGGGGCACGAGTCAGAAGGGCAGGTCGTCAAAGTTCTCGGGCGGTGCGGCCTGCGCACCCTGCTCGGCCTGGTCGGCTGGACGGGATGGGCGCGCCGGACGGGGCTCCGTTCCGAGTTGGCTGCCCCCGGGTCGCCCGATTCGTCGCGCGGACGGCGCTCGAGGTTCTGGATGCTATTGGCGACGAGCTCGGTGGTGTAGCGCTTCTGACCGTCCTGGCCCTCCCACTGGCGGGTCTGGATGCGGCCCTCGACATACACCTTGGCGCCCTTGCGCAGGTATTCCGCGGCGAACTCGGCCTGCTGGGCCCAGGCAACGACGCGGAACCACTCGGTCTCCTCCTGCCACTCGCCCTGCTGGTCCTTGTGCCTGCGGTTGACGGCCACGCTGAACTGCGTCACCGCCTGGCCGCTGGGCGTGTAGCGCATCTCCGGGTCTTTGCCCAGGTTGCCGATGATCATGCACTTGTTGAGCGACACGGCCAAACCTCCTGTGGGTCAGCGATCGGCGGCGGCGGGAGCGGCCTCGCTCTCCGACTCGTCGATGAACTCGGTGTCCGGGATTTCCTCGTCGTCCGCCGGCGGGCCGGCGATGGCGATCTCGTCGATGTCGCTCTCGTCGCCCGAGTCGGCGCCCGCGTGGCGCGCAGCTGGGCGCTCGACCCGGGTGACCAGGTGGCGCATGACTTCTTCGCTGATGTTCAGGGCGCGCTCGAGCTCGAGCACTGCGGGGGCCGGGGCATCGAACAGAATGATGAAGTACGAGCCTTCGCGATGCTGCCCGATCTGATACGCGAGCCGGCGGCGACCCCACGGGCTGACCTTGACGATCTGCCCTTCGCTGCTGATCACCGAGCGCGTTGCGCGATCGATGACGGCCTGGACCTGATCATCGGGCGTGTCGGGCTGGACGACGAGCATGAGCTCATAACGACGCAATCGGGTTCTCCTTCCCCTGGGCTGTGCCCCGCTTGACGGACCGGGCGGTCCGCGCTGGAGCTGAAAGGTCTGTGCGCAGTATAGCCCAGCGCCTGCTCGGCTCGGCCGGTTGCTAGACTCGCACTGATCACGTTCGCTCGCGACTTGGAGAAAGGACCGCTCTTGTCATCGCGCGTGCTATTGCTGACCGTCGGCGTCGAGCCTGCCGAGCAGCTCTCCGGACCGCTCGAGCGGCGGGGTATGACCGTCTCTGTCGCGTCTGACCTGGCCGCGGCGTTGCCGCGTCTGGGGGACCACCAGTTGATCGTGCTCGATGCGCCCGATGCTGCTTCTCTTGCCCTCCTCTGCCGGCGCATCAACGACGCTGCCGGGAGCGCTCACCCGCCAATCCTGGCCATCGCCCACAGCCGCGATGTCGAGGCGCGTGTCGAGCTGCTCGAGGCGGGTGCGGACGACGTCCTGGCCCGGCCGATTGAGGAGCGCGAGCTCGAGGCGCTGGTTGAGGCCCTGCTCATGCGCTCATCGGCCACTGCCCATGCTCAAGCCCCGGCCGCGCCGCTCGTCCAGCGCCCGGCCTCAGCGCCCGGCCGGGTGATCGCCTTCGGCGCAGCAAAGGGCGGCTCGGGCACCACCACGCTGGCTGTCAACACCGCCCTGGTGCTCGCCGAGATGGCGCCGGGCAGCGTTGCCATCGCCGATTTCGACATGTTTCACGGCCAGGTAGCCACCCACCTTGACCTCTACGGGCCCAGCTCGACCGCTGAGCTGGCGCGCGAGGAACCCGCCGGTCTGACCCCGGAGCAGATCCAGGAGGCGGGCCGGCTGCACTCGAGCGGCCTGACCGTGTTCGGTGGGCCGTATCGAGCTGACGAGGGGGCCGAAGTACAGGCCCACCACCTGATCGGCCTGGCCGACGCCCTGGGGCGCGTGTACGGCACCGTGGTCATCGACGTCGGCAGCACCCTCGACATGCGCGCGCTGGCCGTCCTTGAGCACGCCCACCGCGTGGCGATGGTGCTGGCGCCCGATATCCCCGCCCTGCGCCTGCTGCACGGCGCCCTGCAGGTGATGTCCGAGTCGGGCGCGGCGGCCGAGCGAGCGGTCTTCGTCGTCAACGACATCTACCCGCGGCCGATGATCGGCCCCGAGCAGATCGAGGAGCACCTGGGCATCAAGGTCGGGCTGCAGGTGCCCTACGACGCCGAGATCTTCGTCCGGGCGGCCAATGAGGGCCAGCCACTCATCTTGCTCGCCCGACGCAGTGCGCCCGCGGCGGCAATCAGGCGCTTGGCCGAACTCCTTGCCGACAGCGGACGCGGCGAGGAGGTACGCGTGCCGGAACGGCGCGGCCTGTTGCGCGGTCTGCTCGGCCGCGGATAGCGGTGCACGCCTCGAAAGGGGCCAGGCGCGCCTATCGGTGGTGCCGAAGGTGAGAGTCGAACTCACACGCCCTTTCGGGCAGCCGGATTTTAAGTCCGCTGCGTCTACCATTCCGCCACTTCGGCCAGAGGCTGCGACCCCGGCCGAGTCTAACGCCGATGGACGGCCGGCCGGATATGGCCGACCATGCGGCGCAACACCAACCGGACACCAAATGGGAGTTCAAGCAATGTTGAAGTCACGGCGCGGGCTGGCCAGTCCGATTCTCGGCGTTCTGCTCGCCGCTCTTCTTGCAGCGGCCTGCTCTGGCACTCCAGGCACCACTGCGGCACCGAATGCCAGCAACCCGCAGGTGACCCAGCCGCCGGTTACTGCGCCGCCGGTTACCGCGCCGCCTATCACCGCGCCGCCCAGCATCGTGGCCGACCTGCCACTGGAGGACCTGTTTCCCGACGAGATCGGTGGTCATCCGCTAGACGTGGAAAGCGCCGCCGGCCCGAGCGTGTTGACCATGTTCAACGCCACCGATCCCGCGGAATTCGACGACTTGCTGTCACAGGTCGGCGCAACGATCGACCAGATGAGCGCCGCGCTGGCCTTCAACTTCTTTCCCGGCGCGAGCGACGGTGACTTCACCGGTATCTCAATCCTCGCGTTTCGCTTGCGGGGCGTGCCGGCGAGTGCCACTCTGCCCACGCTTGTCGCCCTGCGGCAGCAGGACGAACCCGATTCCGAGGTCAGCCAACAGACCATCGGCGGCAAGAGCGTGACTGCGGTGGTCGATCCGGAGAACCCGGACAACGCCGCCTTCCTGTACGCAGTGGGCGATGTCGTGTTCATGGTCGGCGGCACGCCGGGGCTGGTCGAGGAGGCCTTCGCCAAGCTGCCCTGATGCACCGGTGGTGCCAAACCGGTGAATTGGCTGGCGCGGATCGGACATGCCGTGCCTGTCGGCCGCATCCGCGTCTTCCCGGCGGATCCGGCTGCGGCGGGCCACGGCATCCCGCTCGGCAGGACGACCGGCAGCTGATGGCGGCGCGCGGGGAGGTCGTGCAATGGACGAGCGGGTGACAGCGATCTTGGGCCGGATGATCGGGCCGGGCATGGGGACGCCGGATCTGCCGGTCCTCGACCCTGCGCCGTGGCTTCTGGCCGACGTCGACCCGCTCGCGCGGGTGACGGCAGCGTTTCTCGTGGCCGTCGCAGGCGCGGTCCATCCCAACTACGACGCGGCGGTGGCTGCGCTGGCCGCGCCGGGGGCGGACCCGGCCGCCCGCCTCGCGGGCTTCTACCGAACGGGCGTGGACCGCATCGCCACCGAGCTCGACCGTGTCACCGCTCTCAATCCGGAGGTCGCCGCGCGGTTGGGTGCCGCGACCGCCGATCTCAGCGCCTCCACGAGCGCGGACGAGACGAGGGAAGCAATCTGGGCGGCGTTCTTCCCGCAGGCCGTTGGCATCTACGGCAACGAGGAGCGCCGCATCCAGGCCCTGCGTTCAGCTCGGACAGTCAGCGTGACCCGGCTGGCTCCGGATCCCATGACGAACCCGGCGCGGGAGATCCTGTTCACCTCCAACATCCTGCTCACGATCCCTGCCGCGGCCACTGACGTGGAGGAGCTCCCATATCCCCCGCCGCTGCGGGACGCGATCATCACCGCTGGCGCCCAGCCGCAGCGCTACTGGTTCGACCATCCGATCGAGCTCGGCGTGGAACCAGCCTGCAACGAGTTGCTGCACGGGCTGCGCGGACTCGACTTGGCCGTCGACGCGGAACCGGACGCCGGGCGCCTCACCTGCCTGCTGTCGGTGAGCGTGACCCACGAGGGTCTGGGCCGGGTCGCACGGCCATACATCGAGGCAGAGCTCGCGCGCGCCGGCGGGCTGCGCCACCTGGACGTCGTCGTGGTGACGGAGGGCGACGCCCGGCGGCTGGTTGACGAGGTGATCGTCCCGGCCCTGACACTCCGCCTCGGCGAGCCAGCCGCAGCCGGCGCCGCTTCCGGGTTGCGCACCGTCGTGGGGGTCGACGGCGAATACGGCCGCCACTACAGCTTCCTGAAGGCGGTCGCCGCGCTTTGGCACGTGGCCATCGACCCGGCCGTGCGCGCGACGTTCAAAGTCGACCTGGACCAGGTCTTCCCGCAGGCAGTGCTGCTCAAGGAGACTGGCCGAACGGCGTTCGGCCACCTCGCGACGCCGTTGTGGGGCGCGACCGCGCGCGACGCCGAAGGCCGCGACATCGAGCTCGGCATGCTGGCCGGTGCGCTGGTCAACGAGCGCGATATCGGACACGGCCTGTTCACCCCGGATGTCGACCTCCCCAAATCGGCTCCGGCAATCGACGAACACGTCTTCCACAGCGCGCTCACGCAGGCCATCTCGACCCGCGCCGAGATGTTGGAGCGCTACGACGGACCCGCCGTCGACGGCATCGCCCATGCGCTCGAGCGAATCCACGTGACGGGCGGCACGACCGGCATCCGCGTGGATGCCCTGCGTCGCCACCGCCCGTTCAGCCCGACCTTCCTCGGCCGCGCTGAGGACCAGGCGTACATCATGTCCACCCTGGGCCAGCCGGGGCCCCGTCTGGCCACCGCCCACGCGGCCGGTCTGATCATGCGCCACGACAAGGAGGCGTTCGCCGGCGCTGCCATCGCGGCGGCTCACGTCGGCAAGCTCATCGGTGACGACGTCCGGATCCTCGCGTTCTCCGCCTTCCTGGATGCGGCCGCGGGCGACGGCCTCGACGGCGCCATGGATCGCGCCGCCATCGTTCGGCTCCTTGACCCATTCACCGGCGGCTTCGCATCGGCGATCCCCCAAACCCTTGTGCTCCTGCGCCTCGCCTTGCGTACGATGCGCATGTTCGCGGCGGGCGAGATCGAACACGCGCACGAATACGCTATCGATGGATCCGTTCGTGTAGCAGAGGCGTTCGAGGCGTTCGGCGATGGCGCGCGAGTGGCGGCTCGCGTCCAGGCTGAGCGGACCGCCTGGGCGCACTACTACGACGCGCTGGACATCCTCGAGGCCGGGATTGGCGCGGATGATGAGCGCGCTCTGGAACTGCGTTCGCGGGCGCGCGACATCGTCGATGCGTGTCGGATCAGGGCCGAAGGCGATCGCAGGCACACCCCTTGACGCCATCGGCAGGCATGAAGACGCATGAGGGACCCGACTTGGCAGCCACCGGTCAACGCGGTCGCTGGTGCGGCACGACCGAGAGGGCCAGTTCATGGTGAAAGTGGAGGCGACGACCGGATTCGAACCGGTGCATAGCGGTTTTGCAGACCGCCCCCTTAACCACTTGGGTACGTCGCCTCGGAGACGCTGCCGGCCGGCGCCGGCGTGAGTGCTCGTGTCTGGCTGGCCCTCGAGGATTCGAACCTCGGTTCACGGATCCAAAGTCCGCTGTCCTACCGCTAGACGAAGGGCCAGTGGTCTGCGCGGGATCGGCCAAGGGTGGGAGAAATGGAGCGGGAGACGGGGTTCGAACCCGCGACCTTCACCTTGGCAAGGTGACGCTCTACCAACTGAGCCACTCCCGCTCGTATGCCGGCCCGACCGGCCGGATGTGGTGGTGCCGAGAGCCAGAATCGAACTGGCGACACCGCGATTTTCAGTCGCGTGCTCTACCAACTGAGCTATCTCGGCGCGTCCAGACCCATTCCAGTCGCAGCAGCGACCGCTCGTATTGAACCATACCCACGGTCCGTGTTCCAGCGCTGCCGTGGCGCGCGCCCGGTCGAAGCGCCCGACTCAGTCAGCCCCTGCAGGGCGCCCAGCGTCTGTCGTCGACCGGCGCCTGGCCGGTCAGCGCGCGCAGCCGGTTGATGCGCTCGATGATCGGCGGGTGGGTGGCCGTCAGGCCCGCCGCGCGCGCTCTCCCACTTCTTGATCGGGTTGACGAAGTACAGGTGCTGCGTGGCGCGGTTGGCGACCTCGAGCACCTCGCGGTCGGAGCTGATCTTGGCCAGTGCCCGCTGCAGGCCGTACGGGTTGCGCGTCAGCTCGACGCTCGATGCGTCGGCCAGGTACTCGCGCTGGCGGCTGACGGCCAGCTGCACGAAACGGGCGATGATCGGCGCCAGGATGGCCAGGACCAGGCCGACAACGATCATGATGATCACCAGCGCTCGCCCCGCCGCCGTCGCCGCTGCCCCGATCGCGGCGGCCGCCCAACCCGCCCCAGAACGTGAAGCGCAGGAAGAAGTCGGCCAGCAGCGCGATCGAGCCGACCAGCACCGCCACCAGCAGGGTGAAGCGGATGTCGAGGTTGCGGACGTGCGACAGCTCGTGGCCGATGACCCCCTGCAACTCCTCGCGATCGAGCTTCTCGAGCAGGCCGGTCGTCACCGCGATGGTGGCGTGCTTGGGATCGCGGCCGGTGGCGAAGGCGTTGGGGGCGGTGTCGTTGATCACGTAGACGCGCGGCAGCGGCAGGTTCGCGGCGAGCGACATCTCGCGCACGACGTTCATCAGCTGCGGAGCGACTGGCATCGTCGACCTGTCGCGCGCCCGACGCGCCGAGAACGATGCTGTCGCCGGCGAAGTACGACACGCTGGTCAGCAGCAGGGCGATGACCACGGCGATGTCACCGCGACCAGGCCGCCCTGCCACGTAGGCGCTCATGGCGTAGCCGATCACGAAACCGAACACGCCCAGCAGCGCGGTCAGGATGAAGACGAGCACCAGCGAGCGGCGCCGATTGGCGGCGATCTGCTGATAGAAGCTCTGGCTGACGGGCACGTTCATGTGCCGATCAGCCTGCCGGTGCGATCGGCAGGCATCCTGGTCGATTGACGCCGGTCAGCCTGCGGGCGGGGGCGGTTGAAGTTACCGAGGTCGACCTTCGGCACCTGGGACGCCTCTGGCTCGGCGTCGAAGAACTCGCGCTTGCTGAAGCCGAATGGTCCGGCGACGAGCACGTTCGGGAAGGTCGCGATCGAGGTGTTGTAGTCGAGCACGGTCGCGTTGTAGTGCTGGCGCGCGAAACCGATCTGGTTCTCGGTCGTGGTCAGCTGCTCCTGCAGCTTGAGCACGTTCTGGTTGGCCTTCAGCTCGGGGTAGTTCTCGACGACCGCGAACAGCGAGCGCAACGTGCCGGTCAAGCGCGTTCTCAGCCGCCGCCTGCTCGACCGGTCCCTTGGCCCCGGCGGTCACGGCGTTGGCGCGTGCCTCGGTCACCTGGGTGAGCACCGACTGCTCGAAGCCCATGTAGCCCTTGACCGCGTTGATCAGGTTCGGGATGAGGTCCCAGCGGCGCTTGAGCTGGACTTCGATCTGGGCGAATGCCTCATCGATGCGCAGACGGCGCTGAACTAGGCCGTTGTAGATCAGGATGCCGCCGACGATGACGACGGCGAGGACGATGAGTAGGATCCAGACGAGTTCCATGTTTCTCCCAGGGCTAGCGGCCGCGTGACGGGCGACCAACCCGCTCAGTCTAGCAGCGCAGCTGTGGCCGCTCGAGTGGGCGGCCTGCTCAGACCGGAGGCGGCGTGAACCGGCCCGGGTCCACCTCCTGCGGGATTGTCGGTGCCCGGCCCAGGATCAGGTCGGCGACCAGCCGAGCAGAGGCCGGGCCGGTCGAGATCCCCCACGGACCATGGCCGGCACAGACGTACAGGCCGCGCCGATCAGGCGCGGCCCCGATCAGCGGCAGACCGTCGACGCTCTGCGGCCGCGGGCAGGCGTGGACGCCGCGGATCGGTGCATCCGCGATCCGTGGCACGAACCGACTGGCCTGCACAAGGATCGGCTCTATCCAGGCCAGTGGGTCGGGCTCGTGCTCGAGAAACGTCGAGCCTACGACGCTCACCCCGGGTAACGGGGAGAGGCTGAAGTGGAGCTCGTGCTCGCCCGTCGGTGCTCGACCAATCGCAGCCTCGATGCCGGCCTGCTCGAGGATGTGCCGCGGTGGGTCGGCCAGCACCGTCTCGACCACGGCCCCCCAGACGGCCCTGATCGGCGTCCAGCGGCCGGTCGGGTCGAGCACACCGGGCGTCCACGGGCCCGCGGCAACGAGGACCGCTCCCGCCGCCAGGACCTGCCCGTCGACGCGCACGCCGACAACGGTGTCGCCCTTCACCGCGAGCGTCGCCCCGTGTCCCTGCCGGATCTCGGCACCGCGCGCTTCGGCCAGCGTCGCGTAGGCGTACGTTGAGGCGCCCGGCATGACCGGGTAGCCGATGTCGACCCGGCACGCCCAGAGGCCAGGCCCGAGCGCGGGCTCGAGCGCCTGGAGCGCGCCGCCGTCGGCAACGTCCACCTTGAGCTCGGGGAAGGCCTCGCTGATGGCGACCGCCTGTCGGCGAACCTCGGTCTCCTCCTCCGAGACGAACAGCATCCCGGCCGGCTCGGCCGGCAAATGGAAGCCCGTCGAGACGGCCGCGAGCTCCCGGTACAGCGCGACTGTCTCGCGGTAGAGGGCGGCGAGGACGGGGTCGAACGGGTGCTGGACGATGCCCGAGTTCGCGCCCGACGCCCCCGATGCCAGCCCCTCGCGCTCGACGAGAACCACGCGGGCACCAGCGCCAGCGAGGAACGCGGCCGCGGCCGTCCCGACGATCCCGCCGCCGATGATGACGACATCTGCGGCCGTCGAAGTCGAGACATGCATGCGCGGAGACTATCGCGCGGCCGATGCCGGGTGGTGGGCGGTGAGGGACTCGAACCCCCGACTTCCTCGGTGTAAACGAGGCGCTCTGACCAACTGAGCTAACCGCCCGAACCGACATCGTACCCGAGCATGTGGGACATTTGGCACTGCCTCTGGGCGCCCGGGTGGCCAACCATTGAGTGGCGATGAGCCAACTGGTCCGGCCGGCGATGCCGCTGGCCAAGCCCCGACCGCACGGCCTGATGCGCTGGCTGCTGCGCGTACCCCCGTTCCTCTACCGGGTCGGCTTTGCCCGCTTCATGGGCGGCCGCCTGCTGCTGTTGACGACCACCGGCCGCCGAACCGGCCGGCGCCGGACGTGCGGACTCAACTACGTCGTCGAGCGCGACACGGTCTATGTCATGTCCGGCTATGGAGCCACCGACTGGTACCGCAACCTGATCGCCGACCGGCACGTGGAGGTGCAGATCGGGCGGCAGCGCTGGACGGGTATCAGTCGGCCGGTGACCGATGCCGGTGAGCTTCAGCGAGCCCGACTGCTCCTGCGTCAGCTGGCGCCGCGCCAGGGCCCACCACGACTGGTGCGTTCGTTGATCCGCCGGATGGGGCTCGACTACGACGCCGAGATCCGGCGGCTCGATGATCCGGCGTTCGACCTGCCGACGGTCGCGATCGAGCGCGCCGCGCCTCCTTCGGCATGACGGCGCCGGCGGCGATCGATTGGCCGGCTCGCCTGAGCGGCCGACTCGCTGCCCTGGCTGCTCGATCCAGCGACACCTGCCGTCCGCCACCTGGCGCTGCGTCAGCTGCTCGGGCGGCCGGCCGATGACGCCGAGGTCGCCGCGGCCCGGCTGCGGCGATGACGGTCGACCCGATCGCGGCCATCCTCGCCGCCCAGCACCCCGATGGCCACTGGGAGAAGCCCGGCCCGGGCTACGCCACGAAGTACCGCGGCACTGTCTGGCAGCTGATGTTCCTCGACCAGCTCGGTGCCGATCCGGCCGACAGCGCGTCCAGCGCGCATGCGCCTACGTTGTGGCCCACAGCCAGACGGACACGGGCGGCTTCGGTGCCTCGGGACGGATCGACGCCAAACCTCCGCCGCCATCGGCGGCCATCCACTGCCTGAACGGCAACCTGCTGCGCGCCCTGATCGGATTCGGCTGGCTCGACGACGAGCGCGTCCAGCGCGCGATCGATTGGCAGGCGCGCACGATCGCCGGCGAGGGTGTCGCGCGCTGGTACGCGTCGGGGACGTGTGGTCCGGGCTTCGCCTGCGCCGCCAATGAGCGTCTGCCGTGCGCTTGGGGCGCGATCAAGGCGCTGCTCGGCCTAGCGCGCATCCCGTCGAGCGACGCTCGCCGCTGGTCTGCCGGGCCATCGACAGCAGCGCTACCTTCCTGCTCGTCGCGATCCGGCCGCGGCCGACTATCCCGCCGGCTGGGGCAACACGCGGCCGAGTGGTTCGTGGTTCAGGCTCGGCTTCCCGTCCGGCTATGTGGCCGACGTCCTCCAGAACCTCGAGGTACTAGGTGAGCTCGGCTACGGCCGCGATCAGCGCCTGGCGCCGGCCGTCGAGCTGGCTGCTGTCGAAGCAAGACGCTGACGGCCGCTGGCGCAACGAATACGCCTACAACGGCAAAACGTGGGTCGATTTCGAGCGTCAGGGCCAGCCCAGCAAGTGGGTCACGCTGCGTGCCTGTCGCGTCCTGCGCGCGGCGGGATAGAGAAAGACGACCGCCGGGCGGGACGGTCGTCGAGTAGAACTGGTGCCCAGGCCGGGACTTGAACCCGGATGACTTGCGTCATACGCCCCTCAAACGTACGCGTATACCAATTCCGCCACCTGGGCACTGGTACCGAGGGAGGGACTTGAACCCACACGACCTTGCGGCCACTAGGTCCTGAACCTAGCGCGTCTGCCTATTCCGCCACCTCGGCGCGCAGCCTGCAACGCACTCCAGCGTTCAGGCGAGGACCGAGTCTAGCACGCGACCGGCGGGCCGTCAGGCGCATCGTCGAGCGCTCAGATGTTGGCCGTGCGCCGAGCTTGAAAGTGACGATCGAGAAGACGACGAACAGCGTCGCCAGGGTGACCGTGAACTGGAACAGGCGCTTCTCGATGCCGCGCCGGCTGCGGTAGACGGACGAGTCACCGCCGAAGGTCGCGCCCAGGCCCGGCACCGCGCGACTGGAGCAGGATCGACGCAATCAACGCCACGCTGATCAGCAGCCTGGCCGACCAGACAGGATGGTATCCACGCGGCGGAGGATAGCGAGGGAGCTGGCGCGGCTGCTGCGGCAGCCGCCGGGCGCGTCAGTCGAGCAGCGACCGGCCGGTCATCTCGTTCGCCGGCGGCAACCCGACCAGCTCGAGCAGCGTCGGCGCAACGTCGGCCAGGACGCCGTCGCGCAGGCGCCGGCCGCGGACGGCGGCGCCGACGAGCACGACCGGCACCGGGTTGAGCGAGTGGGCGGTCATCGGTTTGCCGGCGGCGTCGCGCAGCTCGTCGGCATTGCCGTGATCGGCCGTGATGCACAGCAGTCGCATCGGCCGGCATGGCCGCGACCAGGCGCGCCAGGCAGCCGTCGACGAACTCGAGCGCCTCGACCGTGGCCGGCCACACGCCTGATGTGACCGACCATGTCCGCGTTGGCGAAGTTGGCGACGATGAAGTCGTACTGGTCGCTGTTGATCGCCTCGACCAGCCCGTCGGTCACACCGGCGGCGCTCATGTGTGGCTGCAGGTCGTAGGTTGCCACCTTCGGGCTGGGCACGAGCAGGCGCTCCTCGTTGGCAAAGGGCGCTTCGATACCGCCGTTGAAGAAGTAGGTCACGTGGGCGTACTTCTCCGTCTCGGCGACGTGGAACTGGCGCCAGCCGAGCCGCGCGAAGTACTCGGCCAGGCTGGTCACGGTCAGCGGCGGAAATGCGACCTCGACCGGCAGTCCGGCCTCGTACTCGGTCAGGGTCGCGACGAGCAGGTCACGCGGGCGCTCGACCGCGATCGAAGCAGTCTCGGTCGAACTCGTCTCCGTCGACCAGCGCATGGGTCAGCTGGCGCGCCCGGTCGGCGCGGAAGTTGAAGTGGATGACGACGTCTCCATCGCGCACGGCACCCGTCGACGCCCTCGATCACCGTCGGCTCGACGAACTCGTCGTTCTCGCCCCGCTCATAGCCGTCCTCGACGGCAGCGACGGCCGTAGGCGCCGTGTCGCCGCGGCCGTGCACGATCGCGGCATAGGCGCGCGCGACCCGTTCCCAGCGTTTGTCGCGGTCCATGCCGTAGTAGCGGCCGCCGATCGTGGCGATGTGTGCGCCCGGGTGCGCCTCGGCCAGACGCGACTCGAAATCGGGCACGAAGTCAATCGCCGACCGGGGCGCTGTGTCGCGGCCATCGAGCAGCCCATGGACGACAACATCGGCGGCACCGGCGTCATGCGCCAGGCGCGCGATCGCCACCGCGTGGCGGTCGACCGAGTGCACGCCACCCGGGCCGAGCAGGCCGACCAGGTGCAGCCGGTGGCCCTCGGCGGCTCGCGTCACGGCGGCCAGCAGACGCCGGGTTGGCGAAGAAGGAGCCGCTCGCGATCGCCGCGTCGATGCGCGGCAGGTCCTGCAGCACCGGCTGACCGGCGCCCAGGTTCAGGTGGCCGACCTCGCTGTTGCCCATCTGGCCCGGCGGCAGACCGACTGCCGCCCCCGACGCGTCGAGCAGCGCATGCGGCCACTCCGCCAGTAACGCGCGCCAGACCGGCATTCGCGCGGCAGCGATGGCGTCCGCCTCCGGCCGCCGGCCGACGCCGAAGCCATCGAGCACGACGAGCACCAGGGGTCGCGGCCGGCCTGCGGCATCGGTCGTCATGTGCGGCTCAGTCGCGCACCGCGCCGGCGCGCGCGGCGGCAGTCAAACCGGCCCGGGCGACGATGCCGGCCATCTCGTCGACCTTCAGGCTGGCGCCCCCAAGGAGCGCGCCGTCGATGTCCGGCTCGGCCAGGAACTCGTCGATGGCGGCGCTGGTCACGCTGCCGCCGTACAGCACCGGCACGTCCGCGGCATGGCCGCTCATACCCGCCTCGGCCAGCGTCAGGCGGATCTGCTGTGCCATCGCCGCGGCATCGCTGCCGCGCGCGGTGAGGCCGGTGCCGATGGCCCAGACCGGCTCGTAGGCGACGACCAGATCTGTCGGCAGGTCAGTGTCGTGACGGCGCGAGCTCGGCGATGGTCGCCTCGAGCTGGCTGCCGCACGGTCTGTTCGGCGCGGCCGGCGGCGCGCTGGTCGAGCTGCTCGCCGACGCACAGGATCGGGCGCAGGCCGTGCTCGATGCAGCGCAGCAGCTTGCGGCCGATGAGCGCGTCGTCCTCGCCCTGGTCGCGCCGGCGCTCGGAGTGGCCGACGATGGCCCAGCTGGCCAGCCCGGCGAGCATCGGCGCAGAGACCTCGCCGGTGTAGGCGCCGGCTGGCTCGGCGTGCACGTTCTGGGCGCCGACTGGCCACGCCGCTGCCGGCGAGCGCCGCGCCGACCGTGGCGAGGCAGACGTAGGGCGGACAGATGACGCGCGTCACGCCGCGCACCTGCGTGGCGGCGGCAATCTCGATTGCCAGGCGGCCAGCGTCGGCCGGCGTGCGTGTTCATCTTCCAGTTGCCGGCGACGATCACCGGCCGCGAGACGGACATCATTCCTCGTTGCGCTCGGCGCTCTTCGTCCTCGACCGAGTGAAGGGCGGCGCTCTCGATCATGCTGCAGGGCGCGCTGGACCTGGCGCGTGGCAGGTCGAGGTTGGCGGCGAACTCGCCGAATGTTGCCTCGGGCGCGCGGCGACGCGCGTCGGCCACTCGGCGCACGTCGCGCGGCAGGCGTGCCAGCGCACCACGGCTGCTCGAGCGCCTCGATGGCCGCCAGCTGGCGGCGTGCGGCGGCTACCGCCCGGCGGAGGTTGGCGTGCTCGGCATTGACGACGCGGTTCATGTGGCCGCGCACGCGAGCGACCGATGAGGCGCGACTCCAACTCGAGCGTGGCCGCCGACGCACCAGCGCGGCGCAGCAAGCCGACGATCGTGTCGGCGCTCTTCCAGGTCAGCACGCCGCGTCCGCGGCGTAGTGCGGGCGCCGGCCGGGAAGCCGAGCATCGCCACGCGACTCGCGAGCGCATCGATGCTCGTCGGCGGTGACGACAGCTCGAGGTGCGTGCCGGTCGGCGTCAACGCTGAGCGACCCGTGGGCCAGCAGCGCGCCGCGCAGGTAGGCGATGCGGCAATGCTCGGCCGCGGCCTGCCCAATCGAACGTACCGCTCGCGGCGGCGTCGTCGAGACGCACCGCCAGCCGCCCGAGCAGCGGCGTCCGAGCCCGGCCCTCGGCCGCCGCTGCCCAAGCCGACGCGCTCGGCCAGCCGGCAGCAGCGTCGCGCCGGCTCGATCGCGGCCAGCTCCGCGCGCAGCGCAGCGACCAGGTCCGTCGGCGTCCGCACGCGCGTCATGGGCCCGCTCATGGTGCGTCGCCGAGCTCGGCTCGCGCGACGGCACGCTCGTCATACAGGTCCAGCAACGCCGCAGCCAGCTTGCGCGAGTCGTGGTGGTGCGCATTGTCGTCGTCGACCAGGTCGCGGGCGATGATCGGTGGTCCGCCTTCGATGAGCTCAGCGGCAGGTCGATGCGCACCGGCGCGGCGGGGTAGTTGGCGGCTGGCGGGCCCGGAAGTTGTCGTTGACCAGCACCGCGTCGATGACATCGGCCATGCCGTGCGCCGCCCAGTGCGTCGAGGTGATCGGAGAGCGCAAACTCCTCGGTCTCGCCAACCTGGGTGGCGACGTTGCACACGAGCAGCCGCAGGCGCTGACGTCGCGGGCCAGCGCTTCATGGATGCCCGGCACCAGCAGTGGCGGCAGCAGGCTCGTGTACAGGCTGCCGGGACCGATGACGATGAGGTCGGCCGCTGCCGATGGCCGCCAGGGCCTCGGCCGACGGCTTGACGTCGTCGGGCGTGATCCACACCCGCCGAATGCCGCGCGTCGCGGGCGATCGCCGACTGGCCCTCGAGAGTCGAGCCGTCGATCAGTGCGGCATGCAGGGTGATCGGCTGGCCGGCGACCGGAACGACGCTGCCGCGCACGGCCAGCACCCGGTTGGATTGCCGGACGCCCTTCTTCGAAGTCGCCGCTGACGCTGGTCAGGGCGGCGATGAGCAGGTTGCCGAAGGCATGACCGGCGAAGGCCGATTCGTCGACCCGGTCGAGCCAGCCGGGAAGCGGTACTGCAGCAGGCGGCTCATGGCCGGCTCGGCGTCGGCCAGCGCGGCGATGCAGTTGCGAATGTCACCCATCGGCGGCATGCCCAGCTCCGTCCGCAGCTTGCCCGACGAGCCGCCGTCGTCGGCCACGGTGACCACCGCGGTGATGTTGCTGGTCAGCTCCTTGAGGCCGCGCAGCAGCGACGACAGGCCCGTCCCGCCGCCGATGGCCACGACGCGCGGCCCGCGTGCACGCAGGCGGCGCTGGTAGAGCAGCTCGGCCAGTGGCTCCTCGCGCACGTGCGATACGGCTCGACCAGCGCACGCAGCAGCTGCCAGCTGCCGTAGACGAACAGGATCAGCCCGAGCGCGAGCGAGCAGCGCCAGCGCAGCTCTAGCGGCAGGCCTGGAGCGTCGAGGTCTCGAACACGTCGTGCCCCGGATCGTACGGCTGAGTCATCGGCGCAGTATCGTGCGCACCAGCGCGGCCGCCAGCGCGATCAGCAGCTGGCCGACGAAGGCGACCACCAGCCAGCGCTTGACGCCGATGCCCGGGCGCAGCCAGCGCGCGCAGCACCTGCGTCGCGCTCGCGCCGGCGCAGCGCCGCCTCGAGCGCGGCGCCGCTTCAGCGCGCGGGTCGGCGGTCGGGTCGCGCCGTTCACGCCTGCTTCGAGCTCGCGGTGCCAGACGCTGACCGGCCGCCCGCTCTCGCGCCATGCGCGCGGCGACCTCCTCGGCGATGGCGATCGAGCGATGCTGGCCGCCGGTGCAGCCGAAGGCGACGGTCAGGCGGCCACGGCCCTCGGTCTCGTAGCCGGGCAACGTGCAGGCTCGAGGAAGTCGCTGACCAGGTCGAGAAAGCGGCGGCGTCATCGGCTGGCCGAGGACGAACTCGCGCACGTCCTGGTCGAGCCCGTTGAGCGGCCGCAGGCGTCGATGTAGAACGGGTTCTCCATGAAGCGCACGTCGAAGACCATGTCGGCCTCGAGCGGAATGCCGTTCTTGTAGCCGAAGCTGACCAGCTGCAGGATGACGCCCGGCAGTCGTCGTCGGCGTGTCGAGCGCGCCATACAGACGCTCGCGCAGCTGCCGGCCCGACATGTCGGACGTGTCGATGATCACGTCCGCCTCGGCGCGGATCTCGGCCAGCAGCTCGCGCTCGCGGGCGATCGAGGCGCCCACGCCCTGCTCCTCGCTATGCGAGCGGGTGGCGATGGCGCGTCTCGCTGAAGCGCCGGATGAGCACCGTCGTCGCGGGCCTCGAGGAAGAAGACCTGGGGAGTGATGCCGCGCGTCTCGAGCTCGTTCACCGCCTCGTGGAAGGCGATCCGAAGCGTCGCCGGCGCGGGCATCGAGGACCAGCGCCAGGCGCTCGTAACTGTCGGGATCGCGCACCACCAGCTGGGCCAGGCTGCGCAGCAATTCGGCGGGCAGGTTGTCGACGACCCGGTAGCCCAGGTCCTCGAGCAGCTTGCTGGCGGCTGTCTTGCCCGCGCCAGACAGCCCGCTGATGATCGCGACGTGCGGGCGTGGCGCGAGACGACCGCCGACGAGTCGCCGGCAGCTCGATCAGCCACGGCCGGTGGAGCGGCGACCAGGCGAATGGTCAGCTCGTACAGCGGATACATCACCAGCGCCATGATCGTCGGACTGAACGGGTCGCCGCCCGGTGTAACGACGACCGCCACGACGAAGATGCCGAGGAACACGTAGCGCCGGCCGCGACGCAGCCGCTCCGGCGCTGACGATGCCGACCTTGCTCAGCAGCACCAGCACGATCGGAAACTGCATCACCAGCCCGAAGGCCAGGAACATCGTGGTCACGAAGCCGAAATAGGCATCGGCCGTGATGAGCGGCTCGATCACGCCGGGGATCGCGAAGCTGAGCAGGAAGCCGGCGGTGTACGGGCAGGATGACGTAGGCGACGCCGACGCCGAGGACGAGGAAGAGCAGCGCCAGCGGGACCCACGGCCGGGCCACGCGCCGCTCGTGGGGCGTCAGCCCGGGCGCCACGAACGCCCACAGCTGGTACAGCACGAACGGCGAGGCGAGGGCGATGCCGATCATCAGCGGCCAGCTTGAGCTGCAGGAAGAGCGCGCCGCCGGGGGCGGTGAAGTAGAGCGGCTGGCCGATGGGCGCCTTGAGCAGGCGGATGGCCTCGGGCGCGACGACGAACCCGGCGACAGTGCCGATCGCGACCGCCAGCAGCGCCAATGAAGATGCGCCGCCGCAGCTCGCGCAGGTGCTCGATGAGCGATCATCACCTTGTCGGCGGCGACGGGCCGACGGGGGCCTCGGTCACCGACGAGTCGGGCGGCGCGCAGCCGGTCAGGCCGGCGTCGGAGGTGTCAGTCAGCTGGCCGCGCGATCCTCGCCCGCATCGGCGCCTGATCGGCCGGCGGCGCGCACGGCGCGAGCGGCGGTCGCGTTTGGCGGCGCCGACCATCAACGCGGAGCGAGTCCTCGACGTCCGTCGATGCCTTGCGGAACTCGCGAATGGTGCGACCCAGTGCGCTGCCGACCTCGGGCAGCTTACCCGGCCCCAGGACCAGCAGGGCCAGGACCAGCACGAGCAGAAGTTCGAAAGGACCGATGTTGAACGGCATGTGCGCAATCCTAGCACCGCAGAATGTGTGCCCAATGGCCGATCGACTCGGCGATCGACGCCGTGCCGGGTCAGTCTGCGTCGGCGGCGGCCGAGGCGATGCCGCGCGACACGTTGACGAGCAGCGCGCCGCCACGCAGCCGTGCCGCCGCGCCGGCGCAGCGCCGGCCCATGCTGCGAGTACCGCGCGGCAATGTCGCCGCCCTGCGCAGCCAACGCCGGGCACGAGGAAGCCAAGCTGCCGGCGCCGCCCGCGGACGAGGGCCAGCTCGTGAGGCGCGGTCGCACCGACGACCAGACCGACGTTGCCGTGCGCCGCGGCCCACTCGCCGGCACGGCGCGCGACGTGCAGGTAGAGCGGCTCGCCGGCCACGTCGAGGTCCTGGATCTCGCCCGCGCCGGGGTTCGACGTCCGGCACAGGACGTACACGAAGCGCGTCGGCTGCGTTCGAGTAGCGGCTCGAGTCGCGTCGCCGCCGAGATACGGGCTGGCCGTCACGGCGTCGGCGCCGAGGATCTCGAACAGCGCCACGGCCTGGCGCGCGGCGGTCGAGCCGATGTCGGCGCGCTTGGCGTCGGCGATGAACGGCACGTCGGGGGAATTCGCGCGCGCAGCCGTTCGAGCGCGGCGATGCCCGGGCTGCCGAAGCGCCTCGAAGAAGGCGACGTTGACCTTGACCGCGGCGGCGCGCGCCAGGCGCTGCATCAAGATCAAGCCGGCAAAGCGCTCGACGCCCTGGTCACGTCGCGCGCGAAGCCGTGCGGCAGGGCGTCCGGGTCTGGATCGAGCCCACGCACAGGCAGTTACCGACGGCCTCGACGCGGGCAGTCAGCCGCTCGAGGTAGGTCACCCGTCGCTCAGCGGTGCGGACGGTGGCGAACTCGCGCTGGCGGCGACGCTCGTCCCACTCGTGCCAGCGTCACCAGCAGTGCGCTGGCGTTGAAGATCGACGAGTAGGTGCCCGAGATGATGCCGATGACCATCGCGAACACGAACGCACGCGTAGCCTCGCTGCCGAACAGCAGCAGGGCCGACAGGACCATGACCGTGGTCAGCGACGTGTTGAGCGACCGGCCGAGGGTCTGGAGCAGGCTGTGGTTGACGATCGCCGCGAACGGCTCGCCGGCGTGGCGGATGCGGTTCTCGCGCACGCGGTCGTAGACGACGATCGTGTCGTGGACCGAGAAGCCGATCACGGTCAGCATCGCCGTCACGAACAGCGCGTCGATCTGGAGTCCGAAGAACGTCCCACCGACGGCGAAGATGCCGACCACGACGACGACGTCATGGAGCAGCGCGACGATGGCGGTCATGCCCATGCGGAAGTCGGCAAAGCGGAAGGTCATCCAGCCCAGGATGCCGGCCGAGCCGAGCACGATCAGGAGCAGCGCCTGCTGGGCCAGCTCGCCGCTGATGACCGGCCCGATGGAGGCCTCCTGGCGCACCTCGTCGATCGGGCCGAACTCATCTTCGAGCGCGAAGCGCAGCTCGGCCAGCCGACCCTCCGTGGGCAGCTCGATCGCGCCCGGTGCGGGTGACGGCGACGGGCTGACGGCGGGCGAGCCGCTCGGGGTCGGCGAAGGGCTGGGGGTGGCCGACGGGTTGGCGCTCGGAGCCGGCGAGGCGCTTGACCCAGCCGATGAGCTCGGCCCGGGCGTGATGCTGGCCGCCGCCGACGGGCTTGCGCTGGGTGAGGCGCTTGCCCCCGGTGACGCGCTCGGCGCAGGGCTGGGCGTGACCGGGAACTCGGCCAGGCCGATCTGGACGGTGCGGATGAGGACGTACTGCCGGTCGCTGGCCGTGGTGATCGCCGCAGTGCCGGCCAGGTCCTGCTCGGCCATCACGGCCTGCACCTGCGCCGGTGACGGGGCGCCGTCGCGGAAGTGAACCTCCCACACTGTGCCGCCGGTGAAGTCGATCGAGAACTGCAGGCCGACCTTGCCGCCGCCGAAGGGCGTCAGCAGGATGAAGATCAGCCCCGGGATGGTGATCAGCGCGCTGAAGGTGTAGAACCAGCGGCGCTTGCCGATAATGTCAAACACGAGGCGGCTCAGACATTGGCCTTCACCTCGCGCGAGCGGCCGCGCGGCGTGGCCACAGTGAACTCATCCTCGTTGACGCCGTAGTACGCGGCATGTCGCGCCCAGGGCTGGCGCACCACCAGGCGCAGCACCTGGCGGCTGAGCGTGATCGCGGTGAACATCGACACGAGCACGCCGATGATCAGCACCAGCGCGAAGCCGCGGATGACCGCCGAGCCGAAGTAGAACAGGATCGCGGCGGTCATGACGCTCGACATGTTCGAGTCGAAGATTGAGTTCCAGGCGCGGTTGAAGCCGGCCTCGACCGCCGACACGAGCGTCTTGCCCGCGCGCAGCTCTTCCTTGGTGCGCTCGAAGATGAGGATGTTGGCGTCGACGGCCATGCCCACCGACAGCACGAAGGCGGCCACGCCGGCGAGCGTGAGCGTGACCGGGATAAGCCGGAAGATGGCGAACACGACGAGCGCGTAGTAGATCAGCGCGACGCAGGCGACCACGCCCGGCAGCCGGTAATGCACGAGCATGAACACGAAGACCAGGGCGATACCGATCGCACCGGCGAGGATGCTCTGCTGCAGGAAGTCGAGGCCCAGCGTGGGGCTGATCTTGCTGAAGCTGACTTCCTCGATCGCGTTGGGCAGCGCACCGTAGCGCAGCACGGTGACCAGCTCGGTCACCTCGGCCTGGCTCGCTAAAGCCGCCCGAGATCTGGGCCTGTGCCGCCAAAGCGGGTAGCGTTGATCGTGGGCGCCGACTGGACGATGCCGTCGAGCACGATCGCGAACTGCTCGCCGTAGTGGGCGGCGGCGTACTCGTCGAAGATGCGCGCCCCTTCGGCCCTGAGGGTCAGGTCGACGGCGCGCTCACCGGTCTGGGTGAAGCCGGGCCGGGCCGACTCGATCTCGCTGCCGCTGAAGATGACGCGCAGGTCGGGCGGGATGGCCTGGCCGGCAACGACCTGGTTGGAGCGCGCCGGCGGGACCTCGACGAAATCGAGCCGGCCGGTCGAGCCGATCAGGCTGCGCACCTGCTGCTCGTTGGTCACGCCGGGGATCTCGACCACGATCCGGTCGCTGCCCTGGGTCTGCACGATCGGCTCGGCCACGCCGTACACGTTGATGCGGTTCTCGATGATCGTGCGGATGTCGGCCAGGGCCTCGGCCGTTACCGCGATGTTGTTGGCCGGCAGGGCGCGGTACTCGCCGCGCAGGCCGCCCTGCAGGTCGAGCCCCAGGCGGGTATCGACGCAGCCCGCGGTCACCGCCGGCGGAGCGCACACTTCGGCGCTGAATGGCCGGGCCAGGGTCGCGAAATCGAGGGCAAGCGCGCCAAGGCCGACCGCCACGATCAGGATGGGAAGGAAGCGACGCATCGGGCCGGACTATACCAAGCGCACCTCGAACAGGCGCTGGGCACTCTATGCCGCGGCCCGAAGCCGGCCGTCAGGCGTTCAGGTCGGCGTGGATCTTCTCGGCCAGCTGGCGGTTGATACCGGGTACCGCGGCAATCTCCGCAACCGTCGCCGAGCGCATCTGGCGGGTCGAGCCGAAGACGCGCAGCAGAGCTCGCTTGCGCGCCGGGCCGACGCCAGGGATGTCATCGAGCACCGACCGCGTCTGGCTCTTGGCGCGCAGCTTGCGGTGATAGGTGACCGCGAAACGGTGGGCCTCGTCGCGCAGCCGCTGGAGCAGGTACAGCGACTGCGAGTTGGCGGCCAGGACAAGCGGCTGGGGCAGCCCGGGCAGGAATACCTCTTCGCGCTCCTTGGCCAGGCCGATCACCGGCATGTCGTGCAGATCGAGCGAATCGAGCACCCCGCGAGCCGCATTGACCTGGCCCAGCCCACCGTCGATGACGACCAGGTCGGGCAACCGCCAGCGCAGCTCCTCGGCCACCCCCTCCTCTGCCTCCAGGGCGCGCTGGAAACGGCGGCGGAGCACCTCGCGGTGGCTGGCGTAGTCGTCGGTGCCGACCACGGACCTGACCCGAAAGCGGCGGTACTCGCCGCTGCGCGGGCGGCCCTCCTCGAAGACGACCATGCTGCCGACGGTGTTCGTGCCCTGGATGGTCGAGATGTCGTAGCACTCGACGCGCAGCGGCGGCCCGGCCAACCCCACGGCTGCGGCCAGCTCTTCGAGCGCGGCGAGTGTCTTGCCCTGGTCAGCCAGCCAGCGTGCCTGCTCGCGTGCCAGCGTCTCGGCCGCGTTGCGCTCGGCGAGGACCATCAGCGCGCGTCGCTCGCCGCGCCGGGGCACGACGAGGGCGACCTTGCGACCGCGACGCGACTCGAGGAAGGCCATCAGCTCGCCGGCGTCGGGCAGTGAGCGCGGCACCACGACGCGCGGCGGGATCGACGATGTGGCGGCGTAGTACTGCTTGATGAACGCCGATAGCGCCTCCTCGTCGGGTAAGTCGCCCACGTTCTCGAGCAGGAAGATGTCGCGCGCCACGGTGGTCCCGTCGCGAATGGCGAACAGCTGCACCGCAGCGCCGCTGCCCGAGCGGGCGTAGCCCAGGACGTCGAGCTCGGTCCGGGCGAAGCCGGCCATCTTCTGGCTCTCCATCGTCCGCTCGACGGCGCGCAGCTTGTCGCGCATGTCGGCCGCGCGCTCGTAGTCGGTCGCCGCGGATGACTGCGCCATTTCCTCGCTGCAGCCGGCGGACGACCAGCTCCTGGCGGCCTTCCAGGAAGTGCATCACCTGGTCGATATCGGCGCGGTAGTCGTCCTTCGAGATGGCCTCGATGCACGGGCCCTGGCAGCGCTTGATGTGGTACAGCAGGCATGGCCGGGGCAGGGCACGCTTGCCTTCGGTGATCGGGATCGTGCAGGTCCGGAAGGGGAACAGCCGACGGATCAGGTTCATCGCCTCGTCGACGCTCGACGCCGATGCGTACGGCCCGAAGTAGCGCGACCCGTCGTTGGGCAGCTTGCGCGTCCGCTCGATGCGCGGGAAGGCGTCGGCCAGCGTGACCTTGATGTACGGGTAGCTCTTGTCGTCCTTGAGACGCACGTTGAAGCGCGGCTGATGGCGCTTGATCAGCGTCGCCTCCAGCAGCAGCGCCTCGCTGACGGTGTCGGTGACGGTGTACTCGACGTCGGCTGACGCGCTCGATGACCGACTCGATGCGCAGCGCTTGAGCAGATCGTCCGGCCTTTGCCAGTACTGGCGCACGCGGTTGCGCA
The DNA here is from genome assembly GCA_963704145.1 of uncultured Chloroflexia bacterium. Taxonomy (GTDB): domain Bacteria; phylum Chloroflexota; class Limnocylindria; order Limnocylindrales; family CSP1-4; genus JALYGJ01. The sequence goes on along the minus strand of CAVPHB010000004.1, from coordinate 171,413 downwards.
GGCTCTGCGCCTTGCCCACGTAGAGCACGGTCGCCGCGGGCATCCTTGAGCAGGTACACGCCGGGCCTGACGGGCAGCTTGGCGAGCGTCGTCTGGAGATGTCGGGGTCATCGCTCCTCGATGCTAGCGCGGCACAAAGAAGCGGCCCCGCCTTTCGGCGGGGCCGCGCTCCATGGATCTTGACTCGATTGTCGTACGTCAGATCTCGTTCACACGGTCGGTGCTCGGAGGAGCGACCGGGCTGAACGTGCCGAGGTAGTTCATCAGGGCCAGCAGGTCGTTGCCACCGTCAAGCCGCGGGGCCGTGATCGTGGCGAACGTTGTGAAGTTGTCCCCGCCGTCGGCGAGGAAGTTGTTGACGGTGACGTTGTACGTCCCGATCGGGTTGAGCGCCACGCCGTTGAGCATGACGTTGCTGATCGTGACCGACGTGCAGTTGCCCGCCGCGATTGTCTTGGACAGGACGTAGGTGAAGCCCTGCGACACGCCGAGGTGCAGGAACGGCCGACTCGAACCGAGCGGCTGGCACTGCTCCTCGAGCACCGAGACGATCTGCGCCCCGGTCATCGGGAAGGTGATCAGCGTGTTGCCGAACGGCTGGAAGGTGAACGCCTCACCGAAAGTGACGACGCCGTCGCCCTCCGCGCCCGACTGCGCGTACGTCAGATCGGAACGCACGCCGCCGGGGTTCATGAACGCCACATCGGCGAAGCTGGCCGACGTCGCCCACAACTGGGCGTCGGCAACAAGGTTGCCGGCGGGCGACTCGACGCCACGGTCCGAGCCAGGCGGAATGCCCGCCGCGGTTGATGTCGGCGGTGATCATGCCGACCGGGTTGTTACCCGACACGTCGAACAGCGGCTGCCACTTGGCGAGAATCGCGCTGATCGCCGGGTCGGGGGTCAGCTCTGCCTGGACGACGACATGGTTGGTGGCCGTGCTCAGGTCGCGCCGGACGTCCCTGGTCCGCTTGTCGAGGACAAGGTTGACTTCCGAGACCACGCGGCCATACGAGTAGGCGCTGGTCACGATCCGGTCGCGACCCCATCGGTCCTTGAGCTTGCAGTTGTAGGGCAGGTGGGTGTGGCCGGTGATGATCGCGTCGATCTGGGGGCTGAGCGCGTCGTTGATCGCAACGATCGGGCCCGAGATTCCAGCGCACGCGTCGACGTCACCGGGGGGCGGCGTCTGCGACCCACCCTCGTGCAGCAGCACGACGATCGCGTTCACGCCCCGCCACCTCAGGTACGGCACCAGCCGGTTGGCGGTCTGGGCCTCGTCGAGGAACTCGTATCCCTGGATGCCGGATGCGGCGACCAGCGTGTCCGTCGCCTCGAGCGTCATGCCGATGAAAGCGACCTTGATGCCGTTGACGATCCTGATCTCGTAGGGCGGCAGAGGTGATCGATGAGTGTTGGTCTCACGGACGTTCGCGGCCAGCCACTGGAAGTCGGCGCCCGCGTACGGATCGTCCGGGAAGTAGCAGCCGTCGACGGGATGGCAGCCGCCGTTCTGCATGCGCAGCAGTTCGGTGACGCCCTCGTCGAACTCGTGGTTGCCGACGCTGGAGATGTCGAGGCCCATCTCGTTGAGCGTCTCGACCGACGGCTCGTCGTGGAACAGGCCGGAGAACGCCGGCGAGCCGCCGATGAGGTCACCGGCGGCGACCGTCAGGCTGTATTTGTGGCCCTGGCGCAGCTCGCTGAGCTTCGCGGAGAGGTACTCGCCGCCGCCCGCCGGAGCGCCCTCGATGGTGCCAGGTGTGGACGCCTGGAGGTGGCCGTGGTAGTCGTTGAACGCCAGCAGCTGGAGATCGACGGTCCGCCCCCAACCGTGGCCGCCGTGGGCCGCTGCGGTCGCACCGGTCAGCAACGCTGTGGTGACCGAGAGGACCAGGACACTGATCCAAGTGAGGCCTCGGCGCGGCCTCTGGGGCGAACTCGATCCGCGGTTTGACATGGTCAAAGGCATTGAGGGTCTCCTCCTTCTGGTTCGCTGGGGCGCCCACCCATCCTAACCGAGGCACACCGCAGCGCACCAGCCACCAGCCGCGAACGAGCGTTGCGCGCTGGCACCATGTGGCAGCGCGCACCTCGCGGCGGGCAACTTCGCTCCTGGCGCCGCTAAGCCGGGGCCAAGTCGCGGATACGCGTCCGGCAAGGCCCGGCGCGCACTATCCGCCGATGGCCCCCTATCCGGCGCTGCACCCGGCCGTCGAAGACCGCCTCGCGCGGCTCGCCCCCGATCAGCGCGCCGCCGCCACGGCGCCGCCCGGTCCGGTGCTGTGTGTCGCGCCGGCCGGCTCGGGCAAGACCACCACCCTCGTGGCACGCATCTGCTGGCTGGTGGCCCGCGGCGCGGACCCGGCCCGGATCGCCGCGGTCACCTTCAACAAGCGCGCCGCGGATGACTTGGGCGAGCGTTTGGCGGCCGCACTGGCGCCGCTCGAGCTGCCCGGCCCGGTGCCGCGCGTGCGTACCTTCCACGCGCTCGGTCGCGAGATCCTGGCCGAGGCCGGCACGCCGGTGGCCAACCTGACCGGCCGAGCTGACGCCCTCCGTCAGCTCAACGGGCGGCCGCTGCCGGCGGCCGTGCTGCGCCGCCTCGACGATGCCTTTTCGCGCCTGAAGCTCGACCTGCAGGTCAACCCGAACGAGTTGCGCCGAACGGCCGAGTCCGGCGCACCCCTACCGGTCGACGAACCGGTGGCGACGGCATTCATCGCCTACGAGCAGTGGCTAGTCGATCACGATGCGCTCGATTTCGACGATCTGGTACGCCGAGCGCTCGATCTGCTGCGCACGGACCAGCGACGCTGACCCTGTGGCGCGGGCGCTGCGCGACGCTGCTCGTTGACGAGGTCCAGGACGTCGACCGCAGCCCAGCTCGAGCTGGCCGTCCTGCTCGCCGGCGAGCGGCGCGACATCTTCCTTGTCGGCGACGACGACCAGACCATCTATGCCTGGCGGCTGGCCGACGTGCGCCGGGTGTTCGATCTCGCGGCTGCGTTGCCCGGCCTGCGACGCATCGACCTGGTCACCAACTACCGCTGCCCGCGGCCGGTGGTCGAGCGCGCCGTGCGCCTGATCGAGCGCAACGGCGAGCGTTTCGTCAAGACGATCCAGGCGGGTCCGTCGGCCAGCCGGCACGCTGGCGCTCGGCCCCGATCCGGGTGACGACCTGGCGCGCGCCTGCCGATTGCTGACCGACTGGCTGCCGCATGCCTCGGGCGGCCACGCCATCCTCGCCCGCACCAATGCCGAACTCGCGCCCTTTGCGGCCGTGGCGCTGGAGAAGGGTAGTCGCCTACCGCGCGGCCGACGACGGCCTGCTGCTCGACCATCCGGCGGTCGACCGCGTCCTGGGCGAGTTGGAGGACCGCGCGCCCGATGCGCCGCCGGCCGTCACCCTGGCCCGAAGCGGCGCCGGGGGGCCAGTCGTGCGCGCGCTGCAAGGCTGGGCGATCGGTGTCGGCACGCCGACGCCAAATTCCGCTCGGCCGTTGCAGCCGCGCGACGCAGCGCGCACGGAGTTGCGGCGCGATGACGCCGAGCTGAGCCTGGCCACGGCCCACGGCACCAAAGGGACTCGAGTTCGACCACGTCGCGTGCATCGGCCTCGACGACGGCGTCTTCCCCAGCCGGCGCACGCTGCACGAGGCCGATGATCCGCAACGAGCGCTCGAGGAGGAACGCCGCTTGGCCTATGTCGCCTGGACGCGCGCCCGGCGGTCGCTCACCCTCGTCTACGACCCAGCCTCACCGTCGGTCTTCCTGCGCGAGGCCTTCAGCGAAGACGAGCTGGGTGTCGGCCGCCACTGACACGACCTACAACCTGGGGTCGACGTGGACCTTGGGTGCCGGCCCCCAATCTGCGGCACGCTCGCCGGCGAGAACGCCAGCCACCCCAGCCAGGCCGATGACGGCGGCCACCAGCGGCCGCGGATCAACTCGGCCCGAGGCGTAGGCGTCGATCGCTCCGGGCAGGCCCGGCGAACCACTCAGGATGCCCACCGCGCTGACTTCCTTGAACACCAGTCGGCGGCTGTCGATGAGGCTGGGCTGGCCGGCCAAGCCGATGAACACCACCCTTCGGCCCGGCTCGACGAGCTCCGTCGCACGCGTCGGCATGTGCGCGCTGTCGGTTGCCTCGATGACGCCGTCAAAGACCAGATCGGGCAGCGTCTCCTCGGTCCACGCATTGGCAATGCCGAGCGAGCGGGCGAAACCGAGTGAACCGGCGCTTCGACCAAGCAGATGCACTTCGAGTCCCTGTGCCGCGGCCATCTGCGCCGCCAGCAGCCCGATCGTCCCCGGACCCATGACCAGCAACCGCTCGCCGCCTGCCAGTCCGGCTGCCGCGACCGCGCGCCAGGCGTTGCCGCCCGGCTCGACCAGCGCGCCCAGCGTCGCGTCGACCGACGCGGGTAGCTCGTGGAGCGCCGCGATCGGCATGGCCAGCTGCTCGGCCAGTGCGCCCGGCCGGCCGCCGCGGATGCCCACCTCGTATCGCTCGGCGCACAGGTGCTGCCGCCCCGAGCGGCAGCGCTGACAGTGGCCGCAGCCAAGCATCGTATCGCCCGTCACGCGGCGACCCAGCCAGGCCCGATCGACCCCGTCGCCGAGCGCCGTCACCAGACCACACCACTCATGGCCGATGCGGAGCGGGTACTCCGCGTCGCCGGAAAGCAGGTAGGCCATCTCGCCGCTGAAGAACTCGACGTCGGTGCCGCACACACCGGCGCGCTCCACGTCGATGACGACCTCGCCGGGCTGAGCAACTGGTGGATCCACCTCGCGCACCTCGGCCCGGCCGGGTCCAGTGATGACGAAGGCGCGCACGGTCAGCCGGCCACTGCGCCGCTGACGCGATGGGCGTCGATGGTGCGCGTATCTTTGAGCACTGCCCGCGATGTTAGAACCTCAGCCGACCCGACCAGACGATCATGGCCAAGCTGCGCAGCGATGCCTGGTACGCCGGCAGGACCGCAACGCCTACATCCACCGCGCGTGGATGCGCCGCGGCCTGCCCGAGCACGCGTTCGACGGGCCGGCCCGCACATCGCGATCGCCAACACCGCCTCCGACCTGACGCCGTGCAACGTGCACCTGGACGAGGTCGCCGCAGAGCGTCAAGCAGGGCGTCTGCGAGGCGGGCGGCATCCCGCTCAACCTGCCGGTCGTGTCGCCTCGGCGAGACCCAGGTCCGGCCGACCGCGATGCTGTGGCGCAACATGGCCGCGATGGCGATCGAGGAGATGCTGCGCGCCAACCCGATCGACGGCGTCGTGCTGCTCGGCGGGCTGCGACAAGACCATCCCGGCGCTGCTGATGGCCGCCGCGTCCGTCGACCTGCCGGCCGTCGTCGTGCCCGGCGGGCCGATGCTCACCGGCACGCTTCCGCGGCGCCGCGCTCGGTTGCGGCACCGACGTCTGGCGGCTGAGCGAGGAGGTGCGCGCCGGCGACGCTCGATCCGGCCGACTTCCTCGAGTCGGAGTCATCGATGATCCGCAGCAAGGGCCACTGCAACACGATGGGCACCGCCTCGACGATGGGCCTGCTCGCCGAGGCGCTCGGGCATGACGCTGCCCGGGATCGGCCGGTACGCCCGCCCCTGACACGCCGCCTGCTCGCACGTGCCCACGAGACCGGGCGGCTCGGCGGTCGAGATGGTCGAGCAGCAGCGCCGGCCGAGCACGGTCCTCAGCGCGCGGGTCGTTCCTCAACGCGATCGTCGCGCTCGCCGCGATCGGCGGCTCGACCAACGCCGTCGTGCACCTGCTGGCGATCGCCGGCCGCCTCGGCGTCGAGCTCAGCCTGGACGACTTCGACCGCGACCGGCGCCGGCGTGCCGCTGCTGGTCGACCTCGCAGCCGGCCGGCCGGTTCCTGATGGACGACTTCCACCGCGCCGGCGGCCTGCCTCGCCGTGCTGCGCGAGGTGCGCGACCTGCTCGACCCGGCGGCGCTGACCGTCACCGGCCGGCCGCTGGTCGAGCTACCTCGATTCGACGCCCGGCATCTGGGACCGCGAGGTGATCCGCCCCGCGACGATGCCCCTGCAGACCGACGGCGGGCATCGCCGTGCTGCGCGGCAACCTCGCCCCGGCCGGGCGCGATCATCAAGCCGGCGGCGGCGACGCCGCACCTGCTCCAGCACCGCGGCCGGGCGCTGGTCTTCGACTCCGTCGAGGACCTGCACGCGCGGATCGACGACCCCGACCTCGACGTGGACGCCGACTCGGTGCTCGTGCTGCGCGGCTGCGGCCCGAAGGGCTACCCGGGCATGCCCGAGGTCGCCAACATGCCCCTGCCCGCCAAGCTGCTCGGGCCGGGCGTGCGCGACATGGTCCGGATCTGCGACGGGCGGATGAGCGGCACGGCCTACGGCACGGTCGTGCTGCACGTCGCCCCCGAGGCGGCCGGCGGCGGGCCGCTCGGCCGTGCTGCGAACGGGCGACTGGGTCGGTCCTCGACGTGGCCGCGCGGCGGATCGACGTCGATGTCGAGCAGGCCGAGCTGGACAGCCGGCCGCCCTCGCCACCGATGCTCGACGCGGTCGCCCGGCCGACCCGCGGATGGGAGAAGCTCTACGTCGACAACGTCCTCGGGCCGACACCGGCGCCGACCTGGACTTCCTGCTCGGCGCCAGCGGCGACCGAGTAGGTCGTGAGTCGCACTGATGGCGCACGAGCCCGAGCGCGAGACGATGACTGACCCGGGCGAGATGCGCGACTTCAGCGGGTTGGTGGCCATCGTCACCGGCGGTGCCAGCGGCATCGGCGCCGCGACCGTGGCCCTGCTGCGCCGGCGCGGTGCCGCGGTGGCGGCCCTGGACGTGTCCACGGGCGGGTCAGACGGCGCCGATCTGCAGCTGACCTGTGATGTCAGCTCGGGCCAGTCGGTCGAGGTGGCGGTCCAGGCTGTTGTCGAGCGGTTCGGCCGGATTGATGTGCTGGTCAACAACGCCGGCATCGGCGCCGCGGGTGACGTGGCCGCCAACAGCGACGACGAGTGGCACCGCCTGTTCGACATCAACGTCGTCGGCATGGCACGTGTGAGCCGCGCCGCGCTGCCTCACCTGCGCGCGTCGCCCAGCGCGGCGATCGTCAACGTCAGCTCGGTCGTAGCCTGGGTTGGCGTGCCCCAGCGCGCGCTGTACTCGGCCACCAAGGGCGCCGTCGCCGCGCTCACGCTGGCCATGGCCGCCGACCATGTCGGTGATGGCATCCGGGTCAACGCCGTCATGCCCGGCACGACCGACACGCCATGGGTCGGGCGGCTCATGGCGGCCACCGCGGACCCGGCCACCACGCGCGCCAACCTCGCCGCGCGCCAACCGATGGGTCGATTGATGACGGCGGGCGAGGTCGCCGGGGCCATCTGCTACCTAGCCAGCCCGCTCTCGTCCGCGGTGACCGGCACCTTGCTCGCCGTCGACGGCGGCATGGCCGGGCTGCGCTTGCCCTCCGCCGGCCCGGCGCCTCAGCGGTAGCGGCGCAGATCGACCGAGAAGTCGATCAGCGCGCGGAGCTGCGTCAGCGACTCGCCCCAGCCGGACAGGCACTCGGCGTACGCGTCGAGCCACGCCGGCTGGGCCAGGTCGAACGGTCCATCCTCAAGGGTGAGCGGGCTCCCGTAACCGCGCGGCACGAGCGTCACCGTCGCGGTGCTGATCCAGCGTTCGTCGGCCAGCCACGGCCGGCGAAACTGGAAGCGCACGCTCGGCTCGGCCTCGATCACATCCCACCAGACGCGCTGATCGGGGAAGACGAGCGTACTGCGCGTGCCCGGCGTCAGCGAGCCGTCGACCGCGTCTGGGAAACCACTCGCTCAGCGCCTCGGGCGCCGACCACGCGCGGTAGACCCGGTAAGGCGGCGCGTCGACTCGGCGCTCGAGATGGACGGTGCGGATCTGATTCGCCAGTTGCGTCGTGCCTTCGTTCATAGCCCGAGGTCTCCGCGTACGGTCTTGAGGCCTTCAATGACGTTGGCGACGTGCTCCTCGAACGGTAGCCCAGCTCCTCGGCACCCTTGGTGAGCTGGTCGCGCGGCACCTGCCGGGCAAAGCCCTTGTCCTTCATCTTCTTGAGCACGGAGCGCACGTCGACCTCGTCCAGGCTGCGGTTGGGCCGGACCAGCGTGACCGCGATGACGAAGCCGCTCAGCTCGTCACAGGCGTAGACGGTGTGGGCCAGATCGGTCGTGCGCGGCACGCCGGTGTGGTCGCCGTGACCGAGGACGGCCTGCACCAGCTGCTCGGGATAGCCCCGCCGGCGCAGCTCGTCCGCGCCCTGCAGCGGGTGCGTGTCCGGATAGCGCTCGTAGTCGAAGTCATGCAGCAGGCCGGCCGAGCGCCACGTCTCGAGCTCGGCACCGGTCACGCCGAAGCGCTGCTCGGCATACCAGCCCACGGCACCCTCGACCGCCCGGCCGTGCTTGCGCAACGCGTCGGACTGGGTCCACTCGCACAGCAGCTGCCACGCATCGTCCCGGCCTGGGCACGATCAGTCTCCTTCTGCTGGGCCGCGCCGCAGCCGGCCGCGTCCGGGCATTCCCAGGCGCCACCAGATGAACAGCACAACGGCACCCACGACGAGCACCGCGATGGCCAGGTCGAACGGCTGCAACACATGGCGGATCTCGGTCCAGCGCGCGCCGAAGATGACGCCCAGCTGCGACCAGCAGGATCGACCAGATGAGCGCGCCGGCAGTCGAGTAGACGCATAACTTGCCTAGGTGCATGCGCGCCATCCCGCCGGAAAGCTGAGAACGTGCGCACGAAGGGCAGCAGCCGGCGAAGAAGGTGGTCGCCGAGCCGTACTTCTGGAAGAAATGGTCGGCCAGCTCGATCTCGTGCTGGCGGATGAGCATGTACCGCCCGTAGCGCTCCAGGAACGGCCGGCCGACCCACGCCCCATGGCGTAGCCGATGAGCGTAGCCGATCGTGTTGCCGATGGTCGCCAGATGACCACGACCAGAAGTCCCAGCGCGCCGCGGTCAGCGGCTCGACCGCCGCCGGCGTCGGAGACGAGGAAGCTGGCGAAGGGCAGGATCAGCTCCGAGGGAGCGGGATCATGGCCGACTCGATCGCCATGGCGACCATCACGCCGCCGTAGCCCAGCGCGCCGTACAGGTCGGTCAGGAATGGGATGACGATTGGTCGACTGAACTCGAGCACGGCCTAGGCCTGGCCGGTCGGCGGCGGGAAGGGCGGCTCGCTCGGCCTGTCGCGGCGCCCCGGCCCCAGCGGTCATCTTGCGCTGCTCGACGACGAGTGGCAGCCGCTTGCGTTCGGAGCCGTCAACCATGATTCGGATCGTGTAGTCGCCCGGCGCCGGGAAGCTCAGGTTCCACATGTCGAGGCTGAAGGTCAGGATGCTGTCGCGCCCGTCGGTCGGGCCGTTGGCCAGCACCTTGGCCGTGGCGTTGGACAGCTGACTCGCCGTCCGGCCTGAGCAGCAGGAACTGGATCTCGTGCTCGGCGCCGAACTCGGGCGCGGTCACGCTCAGCCCACAGACGAGCGCCAGGTGCGGGTGGCGGAGCGGGAAGCGCGGCCCGCCCAGGCGCGACACGCCGCCGCCGATGACGGCGAACTTCTGACCCGGCCGCGCCTCGGCGGCGTCGGCGAGGAAGGCGTATTCGATGTCCGGCACGCGAACAGTCTAGGGCGGGCAGCCTGGCAACGAGATTGAGGGAGATGAGATGGGCGTTGCAGAGAACATCGAGATGGTCACGCGCTTCTACGCTGCCGGTCCAGCCGACGACGACGCCGAGCGGCGCGCTTTCTTCGCTCCGGACGCGGCCTGGCACGTGCCGGGCGACAACCCGGTCTCCGGCACATACCACGGCGTCGAGGCGATCACCATGGAGATGGTCGAGCGGATGCAACCACTCGACGAGTGGAAGATCGATCCGCGGCACATCATGGGCAACCAGGATCTTGTCTGTGCGGTCGCCCATCTGAACGGCTCGCGCCGCGCGTGACGATCAACACTCATGCCGCGCACGTATTCCGCTTTAACGAACAGGGTCGCGTGGTGGAGGCGTGGGGATTTACCGGCGACCAGGCACGCCTAGACGAGTTCTTCCGCGCCTGACGGCCTCAGCGCGCGGCAGTGGCGGTGCGTTCTACCTTGACGGCCTTCGTGGGACGAGCCTTGCGGCCATTTCCGCGGCCGGCCGCCTCGGCGAAGGTCACGTCGCTCAACGGCAGGAGCGGCTCGCCGCGCAGGACGCGCGACAGGTACTGGCCGGTGGCGGAGCGCTTGGTCGCGGCCACTGCTTTCGGGCGTACCGGCGACGACGAGCTCGCCGCCGCGTTCGCCACCTTCCGGCCCCAGATCGATGATCCAGTCGGCCGTCTTGATCACGTCGAGGTTGTGCTCGATGACGACGACCGTGTTGCCCGCCTCGACCAGCCGATGCAGGACCTGCAGCAGCTTCTCGACGTCGGCGAAGTGCAGCCCGGTAGTCGGCTCATCAAGCAGGTAGAGCGTCTTGCCCGTCGCGCGGCGTGACAGCTCGGTCGCCAGTTTGACGCGCTGCGCCTCACCGCCCGACAGCGTTGTCGCCGGCTGGCCGAGGCGCATGTAGCCGAGGCCGACGTCGACCAGCGTGGACAGCTTGGTGCGCACGTTGGGCACCGGCGAGAAGAAGTCGTTCGCCTCCTCGATGGTCATGTCGAGCACGTCGGCGATCGAGCGGCCCTTGTAGTGGATCTCGAGCGCCTCGCGGTTGTAGCGCTTGCCGGCACATACCTCGCACGTGCACGTAGACGTCGGGCAGGAACTGCATCTCGATCTTGATGATCCCGTCGCCCTTGCAGTTCTCGCACCGGCCGCCCTTGACGTTGAACGAGAAGCGACCGGGCGCGTAGCCGCGCATGCGCGCCTCCGGGCACGCCGGCGAACAGCTCGCGGATGGGCGTGAACAGCCCAACGTACGTGGCCGGGTTGGAGCGCGGCGTGCGGCCGATGGGGCCCTGGTCGATCTCGATCACCTTGTCGATCGCCGCCACGCCCTCAAGCGCGTCGTGCTCGCCGGGCTCCTCGCGCGCGCCGCTCAGCGCGCGGGCGAGGGCGCGGAACAGGATCTCGGTCACGAGCGTGCTCTTGCCGCTGCCCGACACACCGGTCACGGCGGTCAAGGTGCCGAGCGGGAAGGCGACGTCGATGCTCTTCAGGTTGTGTGCCCGAGCGTTCGCGCACGATCGAGCGCCCTGCCGTTGCCCTGCGCGTCGCTGCTCCGGAATGGGCACCGACGGCTCGCCGCGCAGGTAGGCGCCGGTGATCGAGCGCGGCTCGGCCAGCACCACGTCGAGCGGCCCCGAGGCGATCACCTCGCCGCCGTGCTCGCCCGCGCCGGGCCCGATGTCGAGCACCCAGTCGGCCGTTCGGATCGTCTCCTCGTCGTGTTCGACGACGATCAGCGTGTTGCCCAGGTCGCGCAGCCGGATGAGCGTCGCGATCAGCTTGGCGTTGTCCTTCTGGTGCAGGCCGATCGTCGGCTCGTCCAGGATGTACAGCACGCCCATCAGCGACGAGCCGATCTGCGTCGCGAGCCGGATGCGCTGCGCCTCGCCGCCCGATCAAGGTCGACGACGTGCGATCGACGGTCAGGTAGTCCAGGCCGACGTCGACCAGGAAGCCCAGCCGGGCGCGGATCTCCTTGAGCACCTGGCGGCCGATCGTGCGCTCGCGCTCCGACAGCTGATCGGGCAGCACCTCCGCCCAGCGCAGCGACGTCGGTCACCGAGAGCTGCGCCGACCTGGGCGATGTTGCGGCCGTCGACGGTGACGCTCAGCGCCTCCGGCTTGAGCCGCGAGCCCGCGCAGGTTGGGACAGGGTCGGGCAACCATGAACTTCTCGAGCTCGGTCTTGACCCACTCCGAATCGGTCTCGCGGTAGCGCCGCTCGATATTGGGCAGCAGCCCCTCGAAGGTCGGCGTCGTAGTAGTTGGTGTGGCTGTCGTGGCGATAGCCGATGCGCACCTTCTCGCCGCGCGGCGAGTGGAGCAGGTAATCGAGGTCGCTCCGGGGCCAGCTGGCCGAGCGGCACGTCTGTCTTGAAGCCGCGCCGCTCGGCGACTGCGGCTCGACCACCTTGCCGTACCACGAGTCGGTCATCGGTCATGCGCGACCAGGGCAGCAGCGCCGCCCTCGGCGACCGAGCGGCTGCGGTCGATCACCCGCTCAGGGTCGAACTCCATGCGCATGCCCAGTCCGGTGCACGCCGGACAGGCGCCGTGGGGCGAGTTGAACGAGAAGCTGCGCGGCTCCAGCTCGTCGAGTCGTCGTGCCGTCGAACGGGCACGAGTAGCGTCTCGCTGTAGCGCTGCTCCTCGAACGTGCCTGCATCGGCCGGCGCGACGACCATCACGCCCTCGCCCAGGCGCAGCGCCGTCTCGACCGAGTCGGCGAAGCGCTCCGCGTCCGGATTGGGATGGTCCGTCGTCGTAGGGCCGGCCGTCATCATCGGCGTGGCGTACCACCAGCCGGTCGACGACAACCTCGATCGTGTGCCGCTTGTACTTGTCGAGCGTCTTGACCTCGTCGAGGTCGAGTTGCTCCCCGTCGACCCGGACGCGCACGAAGCCCTGCCGGCGGACGGCATCGAAGACGCGCTCGCCCTCCGTCTTTCGATCGCGTGACCAGCGGGCCCAGGATCGAGCAGCCGCGCACCGTCGGGCAGGGTCAGGATGCGATCGACGATCTGCGGCACGCTCTGACGTGTGATCTCGCGGCCGCACAGCGGGCAATGTGGATGGCCGACGCGCGCGAAGAGCAGGCGCAGGTGGTCGTAAACCTCGGTCACCGTGCCGACCGTCGAGCGCGGGTTTCGGCTGGCGCCCTTCTGGTCGATGCTGATCGCCGGTGACAGCCCGTCGATCTGGTCGACGTCGGGCTTCTCCATCTGGCCCAGGAACTGGCGTGCGTAGGCCGACAGGCTCTCGACATAGCGCCGCTGGCCCTCGGCATAGATGGTGTCGAAGGCGAGGCTCGACTTGCCGCTGCCCGACAGTCCGGTGATGACCACCAGCCGGTCGCGCGGCAGTTCGACCGTGATGTTCTTGAGGTTGTGTTCGCGCGCGCCGCGGACGACGAGCGTGTCCTGGGTCATGGCAGTTCCGGCGGGCACCGACCGATTATAGAACGGATGAGCGCTTTACCGGCGTCCGATCGACCCGCCGGCGGCAGCCGCCCGGCGCGGGTGGCGTTCCCTCCCAGCCTATCGGACGGGCTGACGAAACCGAGCGGATCACAAGCCGGGACGTAGTCGCTCATCGTTGCCCTCCGCGTGGGCTGACGGCCGACGGCACTCGCGCCAGGGCTGCCTGACGCCTGGCTCCCCAACAGAAGGCGCCCGGCCAGTCGAGCAACCATGCCCCGGTCCGGCCGTGGTCGTAATCCGACTCCAGCCAGACCCGCACAGAACCCTCCACCCGCCGAATGTAGCGCGAACTGCCCCGCCGGGGCGCGATGCAGGCCGATCAGCGCCGGGCGGTGGCCAGGTGATGCAGCTCGAGCCGGTTGATGCCCGACGGCTGGCTGGACGTGGTCACGAGCATGACCGTGTGCGCCTCACCCAGCGCGCGCCGGGCATGCCACGCGCTCTCCATCCGTTGGAGCAGCGTTTGGGGTTCCTGTCGGCCGCCGGTGGACAGGATCAGCGGCACCACGCCGCCACGCACGGCCAGTCGGCGCGCAACGATCGGACTGAGCGTGAAAGCCGCGATCGGTACGCGCGGCCGCTGGAGCGAGAGCAACTCGGCCGTGCGGCCGCTGCGCGTGAAGCACCAGATGGCGTCGACCGTCGCGTCCATGTCTGCGAGTCGGGCAGCGGCCACGATCAGTGCTTCGGCGCCGGCGGACGCCGCCGGGGCGCCGGCTGACTCCTTGGCCCCGGCCGGCGGATGGAGATCGCGGCCTTCTGCGGCCATACAGATTCGTTCCATGGCCTGCAGCGCCTCCAGCGGGAAGGCACCGATCGCCGTCTCGGCCGACAGCATCACCGCATCGGCGCCGTCGAGCACGGCATTGGCCACGTCGCTCGCCTCGGCGCGCGTCGGCCGTGCGGCCGCGGTCATGCTCTCGAGCATCTGGGTCGCGACGATGGTGAACTTGCCCGCGGCCGTGGCGCGCCGCACGAGGTCCTTCTGGATAAGCGGCACCTGCTCGAAGGGCAGGTCCACCCCCATGTCGCCCCGGGCAATCATGATCCCGTCCGCCGCGGCACAGATCGCGTCAAAGTCATCGATCGCAGAGCGCGTTTCGATCTTTGCCACCAGCCGCGGGCCATCGACGGGCAGCAGGGCGCGCAGCGCATTGACGTCGGCGGCGCTGTGCACGAACGACTGGGCGATCAGGTCGGCCCGTAGTTCCAGTGCGCGAGGCAGGGCGGCACGGTCATCCTCGGTCAGCCCATTGCCGGTGAAGCGCTGGCTGGTGATGTTGACACCGGCGCGCGATCGGACCAGGCCGCCGAAGACAACCTCGGTCCGGATATCGCCGCCTTCAATCGCGGTGACGATCAACTCGACGGCTCCGTCCGCCAGCAGCACCCGATCACCGACCTGCAGCTGGCTGGCCAACATGGAGTTCGGAACGCTGGCCCAACTCGCGTCGCCGGCCGCGGCCTCCACGGGGTGCTCCGCTGTGACTTCGGCCGCGTGCCCAGCGGTGTCGTCCACCGAGTCTTCCGGCGTGGGCTCGGGCGTGGCCTCCGCCGTCGGCTCGGGCGTGGGTTCGGGCGTGGTTTCGGCCATGGGCTCGGGCGTGGGCTCCCCGGTCGGTTCGGGCGTGGGCGCGGGCGTGCCTTCAGCCGCGACTTCGGCCGAGACATCGGTCGTCGGCTCGGGCGTGCCTTCAGACGCGACTTCGGGCGGGACTTCCGGTGTCGGCTCGAGCGAGACATCGGCCGTCGGCTCGACCCGGGCCTCCCCCGTCTTCAAGGTGAATGGCGCGCCCGTCACCAGAACCTGCTGGCCGTCGATCAAGTCGCCCAGGCGCAGCTTGGCGCCGGGCAGATCGACCATCACCGCCACGCTGCGCCGCGCGCTGTGGGCCGCGGCGCGAACAGCGTGGACGTAGGCCCGGTGCTCATCGGGCGTGCCATGCGAGAAGTTGACCCGCGCTACATCCATCCCGGCCGCGACGAGTTCCGGGATGCGCTCGGCGCTGGCCGGGCCGATGGTGCATACCTGCTTGGTGCGCGAGTGGGACATGGCACGACTTTATCAGCGGCTGCCGCGGACGGCTGCCAGGCGGCCCATGATCCGACTCGAGCAGTGTCTCGGCACTCCCATTTCCGCCGCGCCGAAACCGCTAGGCGCAGGCCACAGTCGCCCCGTCGGATGCCTCGTTCGCGTCGGACGGTCGTGCCGTCGCCCGTCGACGATGATGACTCCACGAGGCCGGTAGACTTCTCGCAATGGCACGAGCGACCGTGATCATCGACGCCGCCGTCCAAGACCGTCTCTGCCCGGCCGACTGGCCGACGTCCCGGTGGCGGAGCTTGTTCGACCGGAGCGCGGGATTTGATTCCGCCACGGACAAGAGCCACTGATGCGCGTCTTCATCACCGGCACGAGAGTCCGTCGGAGTTTGGTGACCCGGGAGCTGGGGGGCGCCGACCTGTGAGCATCGGCTGGCCTCGTAGGCACCGTGATCTCCTCCTGTTGACGACAATCGCCCTGTTCTCGGCGCTTGTCGTGTACATCGAAGCGCCACCCGTGATCAGGATCGCGGCGGCTCTTCCGATGATCCTGCTTGCTCCCGGATACGTCCTGCAGTCTGCGCTTCTCCCAGTACCCCCGCTGCCGGCCCTCGATCGCCTGCTGATCTCCTTTGGCGGCAGCATCGTGATCACGATCCTGGTTGGCCTTCTGCTTGCCTGGGTTCGCATCCCGCTCGTGCCGATCTCGTGGACCGCGGCGCTTGCACTCTTCACCATCATCGGCGCCGGACTGGCGGTGCTCCGTCGGCGGGGCTCGAAACCGGCGTCGCCCGAGCGCGCGCTCCCACGGGTGAGACTTCGCGACGCCTTGCCCATCGCCCTGGCCGGCGTGGGGATCGTGGCCATCTTCGTCGGCACGCGCACGATAGCCGGTGACCAGGAGCCTGCGGCGCCGGCTCAGCTCTGGCTGCTGCCCGCTGTCGATGGCTCGACCGGCGCCCGCCTGGGCATGCGCGCCGGTGATGGCGGTGACTACACCATCCGCGTCACATCCGCCGGCGTGCTCCTGCAGGAATATGCCATCCGACTGGACCCCGAGCAGGCCTGGGAGCAGCATGTTGTCTTGAGCGCGGACGATCGTCGTCAGCCGATCGTGGGGCGCCTATACACCGACGTCAGCGAGACCGAGCTACGTTTCGTTGTCCTTCAGCCCCTGGGCGATCCGAACTGAGCCAACAGCCCGATCGTCAGGGCATGCGACTGGCCGAGACATCTCCGCATCCCAATGCTCGGTGGCGTGATCGTTGGCTCCGTGGGTCCTGCCAGTTTCGTGTTGTTCGCCAGTCAGGCAGGGGCAGCTAGTTCAGTTCGAGCGCACCCCTGTCGGGTCCGGCTCCAGATGATCCCTCAGTGACCCCGACGACATATCTGCCACTGTCCACGGCCGGAGAGCCCGGACTGAGTCGATAGTCGTGGCCCAGAGCGTCCATGAAGAACGGATCGGACTGAATGCCGTGGACCTCGAAGCCGGTCCAGGATCGCAGTGTGGCCAGGCTGGTGGTTCCACCTCTGCCCACGACCGTTGCGAGATATCCCGATCCGCTGTTGTAGACCAGGTTGTAATCGATGACAACTGAGCTGGGCAGCGGATCGGTCTCGATGCCATAGACCTTGCCCGACGCTACCCAGATCACATTGTTCACGATCTGTAGACCTTCGATCGATCCGCCCCAACTACCTCGCAGGTGCGAGATGTCGAAGACGAAGTACTGCGTGTCATGGAACGTGTTGTTGGCAATCATGGTGTTCGAGGCGCAGCGCAACACCATTCCCACCGTTCGATCTACCGTCGTGGCACCATAGTTGATGTTGCGCGTGAAGCTGTTGCCGTCGCAGGGGGTCCTGGCTGCGTCAGTTCCCGTCTCGAGCACGTTGCGGTTGTCCCATGTGATGTTGTCGTGTATCTGCCATCTGCTGGCGGCGTAGATGGAGAAGGCCCCGCCGTCATACCCGTAGTCATAGCTCAAGGCCCGGTTGCCCCAGATCAGGTTCCCGGCAACCACGACCGTGCCCGTCGTCTTGACGAGGGCGATCCCTTCGGCGCCCACGTCGTCGCCGGCAACATCGGCCGTGTTGATCATCATCCGGTCGTTGTGGTGCACGCGGTTGTTCGTAACCAGCGTACCTTGACCCATGTTGCCAATGTGCACGCCAACGGCGTTCCCGGTCATCTCGTTCCCATCGATGGTGACGTAGGTCGAGTTCTGGGAGCGGATCCCGAAGGCCTTGTTGTTCCGGAGCAGATTGCCCCGCACGACCACGTATGAGCTGTTCTCGACCATCACTCCGCCGCCATGCTGTCTTTCGGCGAAGCCTCCTTGAACGGTCAACCCGCTAAGGGTCACGTACTGAACCCCAAACAGTCGAATCGTGTAGGCGACTTGGTCCTGGCCGTCAATCACGGGGCGCTCACTTCCGAAGGCGCTGAAGGTAATCGGGGCGCTCTCCGTGCCCGAGCGGCGCATCGTGAAGCCTGGATATGTTCCGCCTCGAACGAACACGGTTGCTCCCGCCGACACCGTGTCGGCCGCCTTCTGCAGAGTTCGCCACGGCCCCGAGAGGGTGCCGCTGTTAGCGTCGTTGCCGGTGCTGGAGACGTAGAACGCGTTGCCGGCTGCTGGAGTCGGGCTGGCGGTCGCGGTCGGAACCGGGCTGGCGGTCGCGGTCGGAACCGGGCTGGCGGTCGCGGTCGGAACCGGGCTGGCGGTCGCGGTCGGAACCGGGCTGGCGGTCGCGGCTGGAGCCGGGCTGGCGGTCGCGGTCGGAACCGGGCTGGCGGTCGCGGTCGGAACCGGGCTGGCGGTCGCGGTCGGAACCGGGCTGGCGGTCGCGGTCGGAACCGGCGGTGTGGACGGGCTGGCGGTCGGCGGCATCACCGCATAGCTCTGAAAGCTGACCGCGAACGGCGCGTTGGGCGCGACCGAGGACACGTACGCTCGAAGACCGGTGGCGCCGGCAGACTGCAGTGCTGGCGTGCTGTCGGAGCCGACGTACAGCCAACTGGTCGGGCTTTCGGCAGATGCCGGCCAGGCACTTGCACTCATGGTCGTAGGAGACACTCCCGTAATGCGGCCGTGGAGGAACCACTGCGCGCCGGGCGCATAACTGAACGCGAGTTTCGTCTCGCCACCAATTATCGACTCGCGCGCCGACACCACCCGGCTGGCACTGACGAAGACCGCGCCATCATGGCGGATCCGAGCCTTGACACGGTACTCATTGTCCCCGGGGCCGGCACGGGCCACGCCGTGGACCCAGATGCTGCCCTGAGATGGCAGAGTATCGACTCGGAACTGCAACCTCAGCTCAAAATCGCGATGCACGACATCGCCGAGCACGGCTGAGCGTCCCGCCCCTGCCCTGGGCAGGTTCATTCGGCCGCTGCCGTTGGCGACCGAGTAGTCGCCGGCGGCGCCGGAGACGTTGTAGCTCCCGCCTGAGTCTGCGCTACCCCAGCCGCCGCTCTCGCTGCGCTCGAAGGAATCGAAGGCGTAGGTGCCGCTCGCTTCTTCAGTGGCGCCTGGCGCAGTGATTGCCACCACCCGAAGGTCGTCGACGCTGTACTGAACCGGCGCATTGGTGCTGATGTGCGGCAGGGCGGCGCGTAATGCGACCGATCCAGCAGTGTTCAACGGCGCCGCGTTGTCGGTGACGACGAGCGCCCAGTTGCTGGGCTCGCGATCCACGTGCCGCCAGACCTTGATCCTGATGAATGTGGGATGCACGCCCTCCACCTGGACGCGCGTCTGCAGATAGGCGTTGGGCATGTGGGCGAGACCCTTAGCCTGAACTTCCGATCCGAGGGGTCGCCTGGTGCCACCGACTACGCGGAAGGCAGAGAGGTACACACCTCCGTTGGCACCGAACCTCATGCGCGCCTGGTACTCGTTGCCGACGCCCACCCGTCGCGCGATGACCACGGCCACCTGGCTGGCAACATCGGCTGCCTTGTCGCTCTTGATCCGGAAAGTCACATCGACGTCGCGTAGCCAAACACCCGTCGGCCCCACGCTGACTCGCCCACCGGGTTTGGCAATAGCCATCTGGCCGGCGCTCCCGTCGACATCGAGGGTCGCGGATGTGCTCGAGGCGGCGTACGCGCCTCCGAGCGGCGCCGAACCCCAGCCTGCCCGGACGACGCGACTGAAGTCGTCTATGGCGCCCGTTCCGTCGGCCGCGACGACAGGGCCAGGTGTCGGAAGCCAGACTGAGGCGACAATCAGCAGGATCATCGCGACCGAGCCCAAGGCCAGCATGCGGGCTGATGCGATGCGGGCCCCAATCCCATGCAGGTGGACCATCTTCCCTCTCCGACGCGTATGGCGATGGCCGGCGGGAAGGCGGCAGAAGCGGCGAGTACGTCAGGTCGTCCGGCACCGCGCGCCGCGGCACCTCCGGTGGTCCTGCGATTTCGACAGCCCGGCCACCTGCCTGCGCAGGTCCTCGGCTTTGCGGCCCCGTCTCGCGACGGGTGTGCCTTTTCGTTTCGACCGTGGACTTCGGCCAAGGGCAGATTTACACCGGCTCAAACGGGTGGCGAGTCGCCTTATGGTCCCGCCGTCGTGGTACGCGCGACGGCCGGCCGGTGCACTTGGTTGCGGACTGCAGCGGTCAGTGCGACTTAGCGTAGTGAGGGGCGACTACTGGTCGCTTACCAACGGATTGCCTAGCGGTTGTTGGCCGCGCTTGGAGCGGCAAGCCCCGATACCTCGTAGATCTGAATGTTGCCGCTGTCGAAGACCCGGTTGACCTCCGGCAGGAGGTCAAACTTGCTCAGCAGCAGTGGGTCCAGTGGGTTCTGACGTCGGCCGATGAACGCTTCCTCCCCCCGATCGAAATAGTGACCCACGACTGGCAGCCCGGTCGTCAAACGCTGATCTGCAACCAGGTATCGGATCTGCCCATCCGCGATGATCTGACGATGGATGGGACCGATCTCAGGAGTGAGGTACAACCGTCTAACTGGGATGCTCGTTTCATATGTGGTGACCAGCGTCTGGAGCCCATAGGCCGACATGAGGATCCTGTTAACCCGATCGGCGACCATCATGTTGTCAGGCCCCAGAACCTCTCGGGCCCACGTGGCAGCGGCAATACCCTCGGGCTCAACGGAGCGTCCGTCGGCGGAAACCAGGTACGGACCCGGCAGGCGCGCCCAAGGCGCAACGCCCACGATCACGCCACCGACGGCCAGCACGCTGACCATCACAGATACCGCGCCGATCTGCAGCCACCCGCGTCGCCCTCGATAGGTCGCCCGGGCGACGCCCAGAGCCATGATCAGGCCGAGTCCCAGGAATATGAACTCGGGTGTGCGCGTGGCAACCACTGCACCCACGCTGGTCAGCCGTGCAGCCAGCGTGGCTGGGTACAGGGCGGCAACAAGCGCCAGCGCGATCATAATCGAGCTGGCTCGGAAGCGGCTCCAGGCAACCACCAAACCGAGCGGCAGGAGGAGCAGCAGCACACCTGCCGATGCACTGCCAACCACGCGCTCCCACAGAGGCGCCACATCACCTGCCCGGCTCACGAACAAGGCCCTGGGATCGAGCTCTCCGGATATGAGCCGCACCATCTCGGTCACAGTGGAGGTGATCGCCGGAGCCAGATAGCCGACGGTAGCCGTGGCCACCACCAACGTCCACACCACAATTGCAGCCGCAGCAAATGCCCCGATGCGACCTGGTTTCGACCGGAACTGATCGCGACGGCGGAGCAGCATTGCGATCAGGCCCCAGAGGATGAGGAACGCCACCAACATCGCTGACGTGACATGGTGCGTGGTAACCACAGCGACGACCGCTAGCAGAAGAACTACTGTCAATCCGAGCCACCGAGCCGGCTCGGAGTGCCCTCGACGGGCGAGCAGGTACAGGCTGAACACGGCCAGCGCCAAGGCCAGCGTCTCATAGGAGAACTCAGCATCGAAGTAGAGAAACTTCGGGTTGGTCATGTATATCAGGCTGCCGACGCCAGCCACACGGGCACTGTGGGATATAAGTTCGAAAAACATAAACAGTGACAAAGCGAACACGAGGCGCGCTGTCGCAAGCACGATCAAGCCGGCATCGAAGAGCGCGATACCCGACATGTTTGAGAGAGCCGTCGTAACGAGCTCCAAACCGGGGTAGAACGGACTCACTCCCAAGAGCGTGTTGGGCGAGAACACGGAACCAGTCCGCACAATATCTTCGGCCGTCCGCAAGTGGAGAAACTCGTCGTACGCGCCTACTTGCAGCGGATCGCGCAGGACCTTGCACGCGAACAGGGCCAGCGCGAGCAGGACGATCAAACCTAGGCGTTCCCGTCGCTCCGGATGCTCGGCCAGAAGCCGGAGCGCTATCGGAACGATCACGATGAGAAGACCGGCAAAGAACAACGGGTCCGCCCACGTCGCGCCGTTGATCGCGCCCAGGTTAGCGCCGGCAACGGCCAGGAGGCCCGCCACCACGATGAGCGACAGGACGGGCACCATGCCCCAGGGGCCCGCCTCCGTCCTGACCGCCGCGAACACTGGAACGCCGCCTACCACGCGCGGAACGGTCTTTCCGGCCAACCGTCGACTCCGTCTTCGTTCTCAACAGCCAGGTGAGCTATTCGGGGTCGGAGCACTCGGAGCCACTGCCCTTGCCGTGCCCGCCCGGGTCGTCCCGCCGGTACGCGTCTACATCGTTCGGGGGACGCCGCGATCCTAGCAGGCCGGGGCAATCGCCAGACTGCAACACGGCCGGTGAAGCGCGCACTCTGGGGCAGGACGGGGCGCGCCGCAGCCGGGCAGCGGCGCCGATGGCGCCGCGCTCCCGGGAGGCGCCCATGCCTAGCGCCCTCTTCTCACTCGATCGAAGTGCGTCAGGGCGTTTCGGTAACGAGGTAGTCGTCGAACTGGAACAACACTGGGCTGTTGCTGACCCCGCCGGCGAGGTAGACACGCAGCCCAACGCCGCCGGCGACCTGGACGCCGGCCGTTGAGTCGGTAGCCGTGAATTGCCAGCCGGCGGGCTCCGCCTGGCCGTCAGCCCAGGCCTTGACGCTGATCGTCGTAGCGTCCGCCCCTGACACCTGCGCGCGAACCCAGATGAAAGCGTTCTGTGTGTGGACCAGGCCGGGCACGACCACCGCCGGGCCGAGTGAGCTCTCGGTGTTGTTGATCACCACGCCGGCGTGCACGGCGACCGTGCCGTTGGTATTCAGGATTATCTTCGGCCGGTAGGAGTTGCCCCCATTGTGGCGCGCCAAGAGGTAGACGTAATACGCACCTCCCGTGGCAAGCTGGTCGGACCTCACGCTGAACGTGACGTCCACGTCGCGCCGTGAGATGCCGTTGAGAAACGCGGCGCGGTTTGCACCGGCCGACGGCACCGAGATTTGGCCAGTACCACCGGTGACGCTGAAATCTGCGGGAGAGCCCTGGAGCGAGTACGGGCCACCTGTGTCTGCGGATCCCCAACCGTTGCTGGCTACCCGTTCGAATTGGTCTGTCGCGTACGTGGCGGCCGGAGGCGGGGGCGGGGGCGGGGGCGGGCCGCCCACGATGTAGTCATCAAACGAGAGGTCGATGGGCGTGTTGCTGACGCTGTTGTTGACGTAGATGCGCAGACCAACGCTGCCGGCAGACTGAAGCGCGGCCGTGCTGTCCGTAGCGCTGAATTGCCAGGCACCCGGCTCTGGCTGTCCATCCGCCCACGCCTTCACGCGTATCGTCGTCGGGTTTGCTCCGCTCACATCGGTGCGCAGCCAGATGAAGCTGCCGGCCGCCTGGCTCAGTCCGGGCACGACCACCGCGGGGCCAAGTGAGCTCTCGGCGTTGCTACGGAGGGCGCTGGCGCCCACCGAGACGCTGCCGTTCCCATTCATTATCAGGCGCGGTCGGTACTCATTCTGGCCATTGCGGCGGGCGACGGCATAGATGAAATAGGACCCTCCGGCCGCAACCTTATCCGCCTTGACTCGAAAGAGGATGTCGACATCACGTTCGGAGGTGCCAGCAAGCAGCGCCGACCGCGATACGCCTGTCGAAGGCAGTCGGATACTGGCCACGCCACTCGAGACGCTGTAGTCGTTGGCACTGCCCTGAGTTGTGTATGCCCCGCCGATCTCCGCGTTGCCCCAGCCGCCACTGACCGTCCGGCTGAATGTATCGGCAGCCACGAATCCTCCGGGCGGGATCGGTGGCGCAATGACGGTCACGGTCCGCGTCCGAAGACTCGAACCGCCGGCGTTGCTGGCCGTCAGCGTGACTGTGTACTCGCCGGCTGCGGCGTATTTCCAACTGGGATTCTGCTGGGTCGAACTGCCGCCGTCGCCAAAGCCCCAACTCCATGCCGTGGGCGCGTCCCTGGAGGTATCGAGGAAGTTGACCGTCAGGTCACTCGCCTGCTGACCAGACTCGAAGTCCGCGTTGGGGGCCGGCGGTAGAGCTTCGAACTGGGCGACGACGTTGGTGCCGAGCGCGGACGTGTCGTTGCTGGGGTGGATCTGGAGCGCAGTCACGACCGTCCCTTCGGGGATCGATACGGGCAGACTCCACGCGCCGGTGGGCGCCACGAATGCGGCGCCAAGGTACTCGACCGGCAAGCCGCTCTGTCCCGCCGGGCGGGAAGCGCGGTATACCTCGACTGTCGCGCCCACTACGCCGGTACCAGCGACAAAGATGGTCGTCGCCGACGTGATCAGGGGTGGTGCCAGAAGGTTGTTGGCGCCCGTGGATGGGTCTGCCGGGTGCGGCGCCAGATAGATAGCGGCGGCCGCAGTGTCCATCACGATGTTGCGCGACAGACGCACAAAGCGAACGTCTGGATCTGTCAACGCCAAAGCAACGCCCGCCGTGTTGCGGATCACGTTGCTCTCGATGAAGTGCCCGCGCGTGTGCAGGCGGGCCACGATGCCATAGCGCGTCAAGGGGGCGGGCTGCCCGAGGGGTGACATGCCGATGATGTTGCCGCGGATGATGTTGCCAGTAGCGTTCGGCGACATTGTCTGGATGCCGTCCCAGACGGACGCGACGTAGTTGCCCTCGATCAGGTTGAAGTTCGAGCCGTCATACACGTTGACGCCGTTGCCATTGTCCGCAGTGCCGGGGTTGTTCTGAGCAGATCTGAACGTGGCGTCGTATGAGCCGTCGCCGCGGAAACCGATCCAGTTGCCAATCGCCTGGTTGTTGTTCACCTGCCAGGTCGCTGTCGTGTCAATGCGATCCGGGTCCCAGCCGTGCGAGTACTCGATGCCGTTCAGGGACGTGCGGCCGATGATGTTGCGCTCGTTCGGGCCCGTGCCGCCGACCAGCCCGAACTTCGGGCCGAAGTTGTGGTCAATGCCCGTATTGCATTGGGCGGTGCTCGTGCCGCTCGGCGTCGTGCACAGAAGGTTGTTCTGAAGCACGTTGCCGTTGGTGCCCGGTCCGTAGATTCCGATGGCGTGAACGGCACGGCCGCTCACGTTGCGGTCGGCGAGTGAGGGAGCACCGACGACATTGTTGCTCGCACCGGAACTGAGCAAGATGTTGTTATCGCCGTTGTAGCTCGCGGTCGATCCGTTTGTATTGAAACCGACCCAGTTGCCCACGATGCGGTTGTACTGGGCGTCAGGTCCGTCTACAACGATGGCGCGCCAATGGTTGTTCAGGAGCAAGCCGCGGATAGTATTGTTGGGGCTGGTGATGCGCAGCCCGGGTTTGCGGGGAGAATTCCCAAAGCCGCGAATCTCGACGCCCATGACGGCATTGGAGCCGAACTGGGCCGTATTGGCATGTGCACCCGGCTGCGAATAGCCGTCGATGGTCAGGCTGCCCGTTCGATTCTGGATCAGAAGCGTTGCCGTGTTGGTCAGCTGAATGCGCACCGGCGCTATGCCCGGCAGATTGAACTCGATCCGGTTGTCACCGCGCCACCAGTTGGACTCGGTGATTGCTGCACGCAATGTGCAGTTGGCCGAACTGTCCGCGCAAAGGCCATCGCCGGGCGTGGCGTCGGGGTTGTCCAGAGTGCTGTCGACCACGAACGTGGGCCCCGCGGAGACCGCCAGCGCAGTGACGGCTGGTTCGAATGTCAAACCGGTCTGGCTGGACGCCAGAGGTGCAGCGATGACACGGCCCTGAGACGCAGCCACGGCTTGAACGTCGACGATGTCGACGCAGCCGTCGCCGTTTGCGTCCGCCTGGGCGTCAGCGCTCGCGCCGCAAGCTATCTCGTTAGCACGCGCCAACTCCCAGCCGACCCGCACGACGTCCATGTCCATCGGCCCGATGTGGCCATCGACGATGAGGTCACGTGTCTTGCCGCCCGGCCGTAGGGCGATCAGCCGGGCGCCGCCCGCTGGAGCGACCACCAACTGGCCACCATCGCCCACTCGAAGCGTCCCGGTCCTCCGCCTGCCGGATACCGCCAAACGGTTGCCCATCGCGTCGGCGGCGGCATCGATGACCAGCCGCAACTGCAGCCGGCCACTGGTCCGCGGCGCGACCACGACGCGCATCACGGTCTGGCCGCCCTCCGACTTGAGGCCATACGCGCCGACAGCCACGCCACCAGAGATCTCGACAGGGGGGAATGCAGTGCCACCGCCGACTGGCGCGAGCCCAACGACCTCGGCCGCCGAAGTATCGAAGTACAGCCGGCCGTCAACCGCGGCCACCGACTTGCCCAGCCTGAACTCGACAGCGACGGTCACGCCAACGTCAGCCTGCGCAGGGACTGAGAGTCGGAGTGACGCACCTACGTCGGCAGTCAGGCCCGGTGCCGGGGATTGCATACCGAACACGATGCCGCCCAGAACGACGGCGAGAAGGGCCCGATGCACGACCGCGTGACTCCTTTGACTTTCTTCGGGTAGTCCCGGCGAGCGATGAGTGGTAGTGCCAAAGGTCACAATTGCCACGTGCCCATTCGACTCGACCGCCTTGGGCCTCTCATGTTGGGTGCGGCCAGTACCTAGGTCAAGGGCAACCGGTACGAAAGAGCCATCTTGAGCCGGACATGTGTTGCTCGGCGGCAAACTCCGGGCGGCGGCCGGTCGCGGAACCGCTCGGCGACGGTCGGGCCGCGCCCTGCTGCGAAGCCTGCGCCGGAGCCTGGACTCCGGTCAGTTGCCGGTGCGCTGCAGGTCCGTGGTCGTCACGATCAGATTGTCGAAGCCGACGCGCACCGATCCACCCGGGTGCCTGACGCCGAGGTAGGCGGCCAGACCGACTGAACCGATGCCCTGAAGGCTCCCCGTCCAATCGGCCGCCCCGAAGTTCCAGTACACGGGCTCTTCGTCTCCATCAGCCCACGCTCGGACGCGGAGGATTGTCGGATCGCCACCCTGGGCGGATGTGCGGACGTGGATGACCGCTCCGGGCGTGACCAACGTCCCGGATACGAAGGCGGGTCGACCAAGGGATTGCTCCACGCCGTTGCGCAGCACGCCAACGTGGGCGAATAGCGCACCGTCCGGCGTGACAAAGACCTTCGGACGGTACCCGATGCCGGTCGACG
This sequence comes from uncultured Chloroflexia bacterium, assembly GCA_963704145.1. Taxonomy (GTDB): domain Bacteria; phylum Chloroflexota; class Limnocylindria; order Limnocylindrales; family CSP1-4; genus JALYGJ01. The sequence continues at coordinate 144,703 of CAVPHB010000004.1, read as the reverse complement.
TGCGTCGGGCGACGGCGTAGACATAGATGGCTCCATCGATGGGTAGAGCGTCAACGGTGAACGAGAAGGCGACTTCGAGGTCTCGGGCCGCGATGCCAGTCAGGTACGAGCTCACTTGTGTTCCCGCACTCGGCAACAGCATGCTGCCAGCACCGGCTATCACTGCCAGAGCTGGATCCCGGTCATCCTCGGCGTAGGGCCCACCCAGCTCGGCGGTTCCCCAACCCGGTTGATCGGGCCTGGAGAAGGTGTCTCGGACGATGACGGTCGGGGGCGCCTCGCCGATCGGAGGGATCGGCAACACCGGTTGGCCGACAGGGGTTCGGGGAGTGGCAACCGGGATGCTCGGCGGAGGTGTCGCCGCATCACCGGTGAGCTCCCGGAGCGCCGTTGGGTCAACCCAAACCGGTGCCAGCAGCATGACTATCAGCAGACTGCCGAGGACGATCGAGCCGTCCGACCAGGGCAGCGGTCCGCGACGTCGGCGGGCGTGCGCCCGCAGCGAAACTACCCTCCCAGGCGTGCGTGATGGCTCGTTGGCGTCGTCTGGCGGTTGAGAAGCGGAGTCCGCCATGCAAACTCCCTAGACTGCGATCGCGACGGTTGCAGATTCTCAGGGGAGCGCCCGCCCCGCGTCTATCCGCGGCGGACATCGAACCCGCCACAGAGTGCCGGCTCATAGTACGCAGCCCTCCCGTGGTCAGAACGCTCGTGCCTATCTGGTCCGCTCGCGGTAGGTTACCCCCTGTCGGTCGTCGTCGACCCATCACTCTGCGGCAGCTTCAGGGCGACCACGAGCCACAGCGTTGCATCTGGGCACCGCATCGGCGGCCCAGCTCAACTGGGACCATTGACCATGCAGCCCCCTAGTACTATCGTCCGCGCCTGACAGTCGAGGAGGGTCAGGGCGTCTTGGAGGAGCGTGTGTGCTGATTGAGCGGCACGCCCTTTGCGCGTCGTTGGACGACCGCATCCTGTTGCGGAGGGCACTTGTGCGTACGGCGACCATCAGCGTCGTGATTCCCGCGCTGAATGAGGCGCAAAACCTGCAGTACGTGCTGCCCCGCATACCGCCCAACGTCCACGAAGTAATCCTTGTTGACGGCGCGTCGAGCGACGGGACGATCGACGCGGCGCGACGGGTTATGCCCAACATCCGGATCGTGGCGCAGGTTGGTCGCGGCAAGGGCGCCGCACTGCGCGCCGGGTTCGCAGCCGCGACGGGCGACATCATCGTCCACCTCGACGCAGATGGATCGACCGATCCGGAGGAGATCCCGGCCTTTGTGGGCTGCCTTCTCGCCGGCGCCGACTACGCCAAGGGCACCCGCTTCATGCAGGGTGCGACGACGACCGACATGACCCGCCTGAGACGGCTCGGCAACTGGGGTTTCGTCCGGCTGACCAACTTCCTGTTCCGAACTCGCTTCAGCGATATCACCTACGGCTACAACGCGGTCTGGAGGGACCACCGCGACAAGTTGGCGTCGGAGATCGACGGCTGGGCATACGAGATCGTGGGCAACATCAGGGCAACTCGCCACGGCCTGCGCGTGGTCGAGGTGGCCAGCCGCGAGTCGCCCCGATTGGCCGGCCAGGCCAAGCTGAAGACCTTCTCAGCCGGCTGGGCGATCCTGCTGGCCATTATCGCCGAGCGCCTCCGCCCGCTGCCCCGCACGTCGCCGGCACAGCCGTCTCAGTACCCGGCGATGGTGTCGATCGCGATCCAGCCGGAAGGCGGGTCGCTCTTCGCTCAGCCAATCCAGCTGCGCCTCCTTGAGCCGTCGGCGGACGACACGCAAGCCGTTGCGGTGGCAGTACCGGTCTTCACCAACGGATCGGAGCCGCTTCCGACACACACTTCGGCGGCTGCCAGCGCCGCTGCATTGCCCGTGGCTGCCGAGACGTGGTCAGACGACATCGAAGAGGTGCGAGTGCCGATCGGCTAGCCGCCCTCGGGTTGCTGCGTCGGCGCGTCCTAGCGGAAGCGGCGCCGCTTCGGACGCTCGCCCGTCCGTTTGACCACGTTCGGCGTCACACGCCGATCCCAGGTGGGGCGGTCCAACCAGCGCGCCATCCAGCCGGCATCCTCGCCCTCATGCTCGTCGCGGATACCGGGCAGCCAGTCGGCCGCGGTGCCCTCATCGGTCGCCCCGGGCTGCCCGTCGAGCGTCTCCGACGGTTCCTCGTCGGCGGGCAGCACCGTGACCGAGGTGACCTCCAGCGCCGGCCCCTCGTCTGCGGCGCGCGGTCGCTGGCCGCGCCGTTTGCCGGCGCGCATCGCGGCGGCGCGCTCGCTCGGCTTGGCTGTGCGCGTCTCGCGCACGGTGATCGGCTCACGCACGGTCGCCGCCTTCTCGGCCGCCCGCGCCACGATGACCGAGGCGTCCTCGTCCAGCACGCGCAGGCGGATCTGCTGGATCTCGTCGCGCAACGTCGCCGCGCGCTCGAACTCCAGCTCGCGCGCGGCGGCACGCATCTCGGCCTCGAGCTGGGCCACCATCTTGCCGATCTCTTCGCGCGACAAGGCCGAGAGCTCCCGCGCCCGCCCGCCCGCGTCGTACGCGCCGCTCGCCTCGGCCACCGCGCGCAGCCGGTCGTTGATGTCGCGGATGCCCTTGACGATCGTCTGCGGCACGATGCCGTGCTCGAGGTTGTAGGCGGTCTGCGCCACCCGCCTGCGCGATGTCTCCTCGATCGCCACGCTCATCGACTCGGTCACCCGGTCGGCGTACATGACCACCTCGCCGCCGACGTTGCGCGCCGCGCGGCCGGTGGTCTGGATGAGCGCCCACGCCGAGCGCAGGAAGCCCTCCTTGTCGGCGTCGAGGATTGCCACCAGGGTCACCTCAGGCAGGTCGATGCCCTCACGCAGCAGGTTGATGCCGACGATCACGTCGTACACGCCGAGGCGCAGGTCGCGCAGGATCTGGACCCGCTCGAGCGTGTCGACCTCGGAGTGCAGGTAGGACACCTTGACGCCCATCTCGTGCAGGTAATCGGCCAGGTCCTCGGCCATCTTCTTGGTCAGCGTCGTGACTATGGCCCGCTCGCCGCGCTCGACCCGGTCGCGGATACGGTCGATCAGGTCGTCGATCTGGCCCTCGGTCGGGTGGATGGTGATCTCCGGATCGACGATGCCCGTCGGCCGGACCAGCTGCTCGACGATCTGCTCGGCGCGCTGGAGCTCGTACGGTCCCGGCGTGGCCGACATGTAGATGACCTGGTTGAGATGGGCCTCGAACTCCTCGAATGTCAACGGCCGGTTGTCGAGCGCCGACGGCAGCCGGAAGCCGAAGTCGACCAGGATCTCCTTGCGCGTGCGGTCGTTCTTGTACATGCCGACCACCTGCGGGACGCTCATGTGGCTCTCGTCGACGACCAGCAGCCAGTCGGGCGGGAAGTAGTCGAGCAGCGTCCACGGCCGCGAGCCGGCCGCGCGCCGGGCCAGGTGGCGCGAGTAGTTCTCGATGCCCGAGCAGAAGCCGAGCTCGCGCATCATCTCGAGGTCGAACGTCGTGCGCTGGCGCAGCCGCTCGGCCTCGAGCTCCATGCCCTCTTGACGCAGCTCCTCGACGCGCTGCTCCATCTCCTTGTCAATGTCGACGATCGCTTCGGCCAGCTTCTCGGCCGGCGTAACGTAGTGCGAGGCCGGGTAGACGTTCAGCTCCTTCCGTTCGGCGAGCAGCTCGCCGGTCAGCGGGTCGACCTCGGTGATGCGCTCGACCTCGTCGCCGAAGAACTGGACGCGCACCACGAAGTCGTCGTAGGCCGGCTGCAGCTCGAGCGTGTCACCGCGGACGCGGAAGCGGGCGCGCGACAGAGCGGCATCGTTGCGCTGGTACTGCAGGTCGACCAGCTGGCGCAGCACGCCGTCGCGCCGGTACCGGCCGCCCACGCGCAGCCGGGTCACGGTCGCACCGTAGTCGACCGGTGCACCCAGCCCGTAGATGCACGACACCGAGGCGACGATGATCGTGTCGCGCCGTTCGAACAGCGCCCGCGTGGCCGCATGGCGCAGCTTGTCGATCTCGTCGTTGCGTGACGAGTCCTTCTCGATGTACGTGTCCGAGCGCGGCAGGTACGCCTCGGGCTGGTAGTAGTCGAAGTACGACACGAAGTACTCGACGGCGTTGTCCGGGAAGAACTCGCGGAACTCGCTGTACAGCTGCGCGGCAAGCGTCTTGTTGTGGGCGAGGACCAGGGTCGGTCGCTTGTGGCGGGCGATGACCTGGCTGATGGTGTAGCTCTTGCCGCTGCCGGTCACACCGAGCAGCACCTGCTGGCGCAGACCACGGCCCAGGCCGTCGACCAGCTTCTCGATCGCCTGGGGTTGGTCGCCGGTCGGCTGGAACGGCGCCTCGAGACGAAAATCGGGCATCGATCCGACTGTACAGGACCTCTTCGCTCGTAGCCTGTTCGTACCCCACCACCGCACCGGCCGGGTCCCTTCCACGGCTGCCACTGTGTCCGTACGGTCAGACCGCAACGAAGTCCCCAATACAGTCCCCTAGGAGGATCGGTTAAGGCATGGAAATAGAATTCAAGGACCTTGCCCGGCGCCGGCGCTTCCTACTCACTGCGGTCGGTCTCACGCTGGCGCTGGGCGCCGGATTTGGCGCGTACTCAATCGCCTCGAAGGGCACCCCGTCGGTCGAGGTGGCCAAGCAGAGCGTCCTGGTCGCGACGCGTGAGATCGCGGCGCGCACGCCCATCACCGTCGACGACGTCGCTGTTCGCCAGCTGCCGATGGACGATGTCCTTACGCAGAGCTATCGCGCACCCGAAGAGGTGGTTGGACGTTTGACGGCCGTGCCCGTGTATGCCGGCCAGCAGATGGCACCAAACCTGTTCGCCACCTCAAGTGCCAACGCCGAGTTCAGCATTCTCGGCCCGGAGGAAGTGGTAACCGCCGACTCACCCTATTGGCGGGCGGTGGCGGTGCAGGTGCCCGCGTCGCGGGCGGTTGGTGGCGAGATCGAGGCCGGCCAACACGTCGACCTGTTCGTGAGCGTTCAGATTGATGTCCTCGCCGTGGACCCGGATGGCAACTACCAGCGCGTCGACACGGCGACCGAGGACGGATTGCAGAGCGGTACCTCGACCAAGATCACCTTCCAGGACCTGGAGGTTCTCAAGGCCGACCCGGCCGAGGGTATGTACGTCCTGAAGGTCGACCTGCACCAAGCCGAGGAGATCTATCACATCGTTCAGGTCGCACCTGACTCGTTCAGCCTGGCATTGCGTCCAGAAGAGGACACGCGGGCAGCCAACACGCTCGAGTACGGTGAAACGACCGATCGGCTGGTGATGACGTACCTCTTCCCGGTGCCGCAGCTGCTTGACCTTTCGCAGCTGCTCGGCGGATCGGCTCCGCCAGGCCAGGTGAGTCCGACCCCGGGCGTTACGCCGAACCCAGCCTCGTCGCCCGCGCCCGGCCAAACGCCTGTGCCGTCGGCCGGACCGAATGCGACAGCCGCGCCTACGCCGGGGCTCTAACGGTCGTCAATCGGCTCCCGGGCGCCGTTACGCCGACCGCCAAGTCCTATTAGGAATCGGCATCCAGCCCATTGTGTACGTAGCTCGACGCCTGACATCCTGCGCACACAACCGGTTATCGACCTGCGTCAAAGGCGTGCCATGGCAACGAGCATCACCGACCGAACTCGTCCCGCGATTTGCTGCAGCCTGCTCCGCGGACGCGGTTCGCAGGGTGTCACCCTGGTCGAATTCGCGCTCGTGTTTCCGATCTTCGTCATTGCCCTGTTCGCGATGATCGAGTTCGGGTTCGCGTTCAATGCCGTCCTCGGGATCAATCGCGCCTCCCAGAGTGGCGCTCTGACGGCCGGCCAGGCCGGTAGTGACGCCAGGGCAGACTGTCTGATCCTGACCCGCATCGAGGAGCAGCTCCAGGCACCAATCGACCGGCGCGATGTCCTCGAGGTCCGCATCCTACGAGCCACCCTGACCGGTGCCGGTTCGCTCGCCGCGAATGTCTACGTCAGGTCGGGCAGCAAGGACTGCGGCAGCTACAGCGTCCCCTACTCGGCGACCTCGAGCAGCTATCCCGAGAGCCAGCGATGCGACATCATGGACGGCTGCCCGACGCTCTCTCCGCCCCGATCGACGGTCGACAAGATCGGAGTCCAGATCACCTATCGCCACACGCCGGTCACGCCGATGCGTGAGCTGCTCAGGTTGATCGGCGGCGACGGCTCGTCCGGCTACAGCTGGACCTTCCAGAAACGCAACATCTCGCGCATGGAGCCCATCCAGTGAGATCGCGCAGCGCGAAGGATGGCGGGGCTTTCACCGCGCAGCGCGGACTCGCAGCGGAGCGCGGCCAGGGCCTGGCCGAGTTCACGATCATCATGCCGCTCTTCCTGATCCTCCTCTCGGCGATGCTCGAGTTCGGACTTGCCTTCAGTGACCGCCTCACCCTCGGCAACGCCACTCGCGAGGGCGCGCGCATCGGCGGGGCGTTGGTAACAGGCAGCGATTCCCCATGCTCGGGAGATCCGGCCGGAGTCGACACCACGATCGTTGCTTCGGTCCAGAACATCCTCAAGTCGGGCGGTTCGGATGTCGACCTGGCGCGCGTCAACGCCATCCGGATATTCAAGGCGAGCTCGACCGGTGCCCAGATCGGGGGCAATGTCAACGTCTGGACATATACCCCGGGCTCCGGTCCGGATGCAGATCCCGGCCCAGGCACTGAGACGATCGACTTCAGCCCATCAAGCGTCGGCTGGGCGGCCTGCGTGCGCGACAACGATTCCGCGTCACCCGATTCGATCGGCGTCAGCGTCGACTACGCCTACCGCCTGCAGACCCCCCTCGCCGGCCTGCTCACGCTCATCGGCGGGAGCCAGGCCGATACGATCCAGATCGTCGACAGGACGGTCATGGCGCTCAACCCCACGAGCTAGGAGGACGCATGGGCGCGCTCGACGCTGTCCGCTTTCACCGGTCGCCACAGACCTCCCGCGCGCGGCAGCGGGGGCAGGTGCTGGTCCTGTTTGTGCTGGCTGCTTTCGTCATCATCGGCATGGTGGCGGTCGTCATCGATGTCGCCTGGTTCTGGACCAACCAGCAGCAGATGCAGAAGGCTGCGGACGCCGGGGCGCTGGCCGGGGCGGTATACCTCCCGGGTGACAAGCCGAGTGCCTACGCGGCTGCGCGAGCCGAGGCGACCAAGAACGGCTACACGTCCGGAGTCGAGGGCGTGACCGTCACACCGGAACAGGACAGTGGCAACTGGCGCCGTCTGCGTGTGACCATCACCGGTCCGGTTGACGCCTACTTCGCCCGCGTCTTCTGTGCCATATCCGACTGCACCGAGCAGGCCACGGCCACCGTCACCGGACTGGCCGAGTTCGTCCTGCCGGTCCCAATGGGCAGCCCACAGAACTACTTCGGCGTAGGTTACCTGGTCGAAGCAACGAGTTCGACGTCAAGCAGCTCGAGCAGCAGTCTCCGCTCGGCATCCAGCGCCTTCTCAGGCAGCTGGACGAGCTCCGGCAACGTATATACCAACAACAACGCCTACGCGTCAGCATCGGCCAACAACGCCGCACACCAGTGGGGCAATTTCGGCTTTGACGGCACGATCCCGAGCAGCTCGGCGACGGTCGACGGCATCCGAGTGCGTCTGTCAGACCTTTACCTGACCGGTAGTGGCACATCGACGAACTGCCAGCTGATGGTCGATCTGTCGTGGAACGGCGGGGCAACCTGGTCGTCGGCACAACTCACCAGCGCGCTCAACACGACCTCGTCGGCCGACTACGTTGTCGGAGCGGCGGCGGACACGACTGCCTGGGGCGCCCATTCCTGGACCCGCAGCGACGTGCTCAACGCCAATTTCCGGGTGCGCCTGACGTGGCTTGAAGGGACCGCTGCATGCTCGACCTCGCGGGCCGTCAGCCTCGATCACCTGCAGGTGGAGGTCGACTACATGATTACCACGACCACCATCAGCACGGCGCCGACGCCGGTCTCGGGACCGTACGGAGGCGTCCTCGCACCACACAACTTCTGGGCGGCCATCAACAGCCAAGGGGCGCCGAACATCCAGGGTGACGCCTACCTGACCCGTTATGAAACGCGCACCAGCGCCTACAACGTCGACAATGACACCGATCCCGACGGCCGCTATGCGCCGACCGAGTACTACAACTATGGTGTCGAAATCCCGGCTGGTGGCACGGGCGAACTATGGATCTTCGATGCCGGGTTCTGCGAGTCCGGTTCGACCGGCCTGGGTACGGGCGAATTCTGGACGGTGGGCGGCGCCAACGGCTACAGCAGCCGCCAGCCGGTGAGCTCGTACTTCGATCTGTTCGACACGCGCGAGACGCCCTATGACACCGACGACGACACGCTGGTGGACTCGTCCAATGACACCTTCGAACGGGTGGACTTCCAGGATCACGACCTTTTCACCGCAGCGGGAGGGACGCCGACTGAGCCCGACTGCGGGTCAGAGACGTGGCACCACGGGTGGTGGCGGCTGGCGAGCGGTCTGGCCGGCGGGAAGACCTATCGGCTCCACACGTTCTCCACCGACCCTGACGTGGCGAGCGACCAGAACAACACCACCGCCCACAACGCATTCGCGCTCTGGGCAGGGTCCTCCAGCGGCACCCCGCGCATCTACGGCATCGGCGCAATGGAGGCCTACGTCCGCCTGCCCGGTGGGACTCAGTCGGAGTTCTACCTGGCCCAGATCGAATCCGTGCACGCCGGAAAGACGATGCTCATCGACCTGTGGGATCCGGGCGACACCGGCGCACTGTCCGGGTCGCTGCAGATCCTCATGCCAAGCAGCAGCAGCTATACCCCGGCGACATTTGACTACACCGCCATGCGTGAGAGCTCGGCCGGCTCCAGCTGTAACAGCTACGCGGGCACGAACGTCACCTCAGTGACGACCAACACTGGTGGCTCGAGCCTGTTCAATGGCTGCTGGCTGACGATCTCGATACGCCTGCCGAGTGATTACGACGCCCCGCACCCATCTTCCGACTCAGTCACCTCTGAGGGTGGCTGGTGGAAGATCCGCTACTCGATGGGCGGCAGCACAAGCTCCTTCTCGTCCGACCTGACGACGTGGCAGGTGAGTATTCGCGGCAGCCCAGTCCACCTGGTCCCGGGCGAGTAGGTCACTCGCCGCTCGTCATCTCGCCCCGAGGTAGATCGGTCAGCATTGGCTCGAGGGCATCGGCCAGCGCGTTCTCGATCAGGTCGCGTGTGTCTTCGAGCGAGCCCTCGGTCGAAAGCCTGCGTACCAGCGCCCGACCGGCCAGCTGAGCCGCCAGCCGGTCGGCCATGTCCACGCCCTGGGCGGCCACGCGCTGCTCCGTGTCGGCCGGCGTGGCGCCCCGGCCGGCCAGCCGAAGCAGCTGGGTCGCTCGAGCGCACTCGATCAGCCAGACCTCGTCGCAGCGATCGGCCAGGCCGCCTTCGACCAGCTTGATGGCCTCGATCACGACGAACGGCTGGTGCTCGAGCGCCGCATCGGCCAGTCGTGCGTCGATCAGCCTGCGCACGTGCGGGTGGATGATCTGCTCCAGGTCGGCCAGCGCCTGCTGGTCGTTGAACACGAGCGCGGCGAGGGCCGCCCGATCAAGAGTGCCTTCGCTGCCAAAGACGGCGTCGCCAAACCGGGCCCGGATCTCGGGCAGCGTGACGCTGCCCGGCGCTGTCACCTGGTGCGACAGCACATCGGCGTCGATCACCAGACCGCCCAGATCGGCGAGCATGCGCGCGACCGTCGACTTGCCGCAGCCGATCGGTCCGCTCAGGCCGATCAGCAGCGGAAGCTCAGCAGACCCAGGCCCGGCCGGCGGCGGCATCATCGCGGCGCCTGTTCGGCCAGCGTCAACCAGGCATCCTCGGCCTGGGCCAGGGCGGCGTCAACGTCGGCCAGCTCGCTCGCAACCCGGCGCAGCTCCACGAAATTGGCCTGGACCTGCGGATCTCCGAGCGCCAGCTCGAGTTGGCTCTTGCGCAGACCAAGACGGGTCATATCCTCCTCGACCACCTGGCGGCGGCGGCGATATGCATCCTTGGAGAGCGGCTGGCGCCTCGGCGCTGCGGCGCCGGCGGGCGGACGCGCCACCGACACCGAGGCTGCACGCTTCGCCGGTCGGGGCGTGGCCGGTCCGGCCGTTGTCTGCTGTGCCGCCACCGACCGGGCATCGAGTGCGGAGGTGACCGTCCAGCCCGCGGCCTGCGCGGCACGCCATTCGCGGAAGCCGCCGTCGAAGCGGGCCACGCGGGCCAGATCGCCCGCTGCCCCACCGTCTACGACCCACAGCTCGGTGCACACTGCTTCGAGCAGGCGCCGATCGTGGGACACGACGATCACCGTGCCGGCCGCGTCGCGCAGGAATGCCTCGAGTGCCTCACGGGCAGGAATGTCGAGGTGGTTGGTCGGCTCGTCAAGGAGCAACAGGTTGGGCGCCTGTAGGCCGACCAGCGCGAGTTCGAGCCGCGAGCGCTCGCCGCCGGACAGCAGGGCCACCGGCTTGAAGACGTCATCGCCGCGAAACAGGAAGCGCGCCAGGTAGCCGCGCGCCTGTCCCGGATCCAGGCCAGATCCCTTGCTCAGCGCTTCGAGCACGGTCGTGCCGGCCAGCGGCTGCTGCCTGACCTGGGCCAGGTAGCCGACCTGGACCTTGTGGCCGACCTGCAGCTGCCCGTCAATCGGCGCCAGGTCCCCGGCGATCGTGCGCATCAGCGTCGTCTTGCCCGAACCATTCGGACCGACGAGGCCGATGCGCGTGCCGCGCCGCGCCTCGAGTCGCTCGACGCGCACGATCGGCTTGCCCTGGTAGCCCGGCCACCAACCCCTCGAGGCTCACGACCACGTCACCCGAGCGCGCCGGCGCCTGCGGGCCAGGCCACCCAATCGCCAGAGAGCGCGGAGCGGCGCGCGCCGGCGCATCGATCGCCTGCTCCTGGAGTGCCTCCAGGCGCCGCTCGTGCTCGTGCATCTTGGAGAACTTGCGGTGGCTGCGGTAGCGGCTGACCAGCTCCCGCTCGCGCTCGATCGCCAGCGTGCGGGTGTCGGCCTCCTTGCGCGCCCGGGCGTCGCGCTCCTCGCGCTGGGACAGATAGGCCGAGTAGTTGCCCCGGAATGCTGTCAGGCGCCGGTCGCGCAGCTCCCAGATCCGGCCGACCACCGCGTCAAGAAAGGCGCGGTCGTGCGCCGCGACCAGCAGCGCGCCCGGGCGGTTGGCGAGCGTGGCTTCCAGCCACTCGATGGCGCCCACGTCGAGGTGGTTGGTCGGCTCGTCGAGCATCAGCAGGTCCAGCTCGGCCACCAGCATGCGCGCCAGCGCCGCGCGCGTCTGCTGGCCGCCCGACAGCTGGGTCGGCGGGCGCGCCCAGTCGTCACGTGCGAAACCCAGGCCGGACAGGGCAGAGTCGACGCGAACGTCGAGCGAGTAGCCCCCGCGGACCTCGAACGACTCGTGCAGCGCCGCGTATTCGGCCGACTCGACCGCGGCCGCGCCGGCGCCTTCGAGCGCCCGCAGGCGCAGCTCCATCTGCTCCAGCTCGCCGGCACCGGCACGCACCGCCGCCCGGAGGCTGGGGGCGGCCATGAAGTCGGCGTCGAGATTGGCTTCCTGGTTGAGCAGCCCGATGGCCAGGCCGGCGCTTCGGACGACCTCGCCACCGTCAGCCTGTTCGAGACCGGCAGCGATGCGCAGCAGCGTTGTCTTGCCTGCGCCGTTGGCGCCGACCAGGCCGACCTTGTCGCCGTGCGCGATGGCCGCGCTGACAGAATTGAGGATGACCAGCGTGCCGATTTCGCGCGTGACGGCCGACAGCCGCAGGATTGCCATCGCGCCAGCTCAGCGAATGCCGGCGAGAAGCGGCTGGACGGCCGCCGTGCCCTCGGGCCCGGGCAGGCGCTGGCACCACGAGCAGAAGTGGGTGCCGCGCGCGCCAACAACCATCCGCCGCGTGGGCCGGGCGCAGCGCGGGCAGGGTTTGCCGGTTCGGCCGTAGACGTTCAGGAAGTTCTGCATCTCGCCGCCGCCCTGACGGCGCGCGGTAGCTGGCGACCGATGCTGCCGCGGCGCTCGATCGCCTCGTCCAGGACCGCGCGCAGCGACAGGTACAGTTCGCGCTCCTGGCCTGGGCGCAGCCCGGCCGCGCTGCGCAACGGGTGCAGGCGGGCGCGCCAGAGTGCCTCGTCGGCGTAGATGTTGCCCACCCCGGCGAGGAAGGCCTGGTCCATCAGCAGCGTCTTGAGGCGCGCCCGCCGCGCGCGCAACCGGTGCCGGAAATCGCGCAGCGTGAAGGTGTCGTCGAGCGGCTCCGGGCCCAGGGTCGCCCAGAATCGTCTCTGCCTCTCCCTCGGAGTAGAGCGCCAGCCGGCCGAACTTGCGCGTGTCGTGCAGCCGCAGCTCGGTCCCGTCGTCGAGCGCCGAACACGACGTGGACGTGCTTGTCGCGACGTCGTCTCGGGCGTGACGACGTCGAGACGGCCGGTCATCTTGACCTGGATCGCCAGCGCCACCGGCCGCTCAAGCGACAGCACCAGCCACTTGGCCCGCCGCGCGACCGCGAGGATCTTGCGCCCGCGCAGGGCAGCCACGAACTCGATCCGGTGCGGGATGCTTGACCTGGTTGGGCCAGTCGAGCCACGCGTCGACGATCGTGCGGCCCACGACGAGCGGCCGCAGCTCGCGCGCGATCGTCTCGACTTCGGGCAACTCGGGCATCGCGCGACCCTATGCCGTGAGCGGCGTGAGCGACTCCCAGTCGTCGCCGCTCTTGAGATCGACCGTCAGCGGCACGTCGAGCTTGACCGCGCCCTCCATCTCCTCGCGCACGATCGGGCGCGATCGTCGCCAGCTCCGTCGCGCGGCACCTCGAGCAGCAGCTCGTCGTGCACCTGGAGCAGCATCCGCGCGCGCGACGCCGTCGCGTGATCAGCCGGTCGTACAGCCGGATCATGGCGATCTTGACGATGTCCGCGGCCGTGCCCTGGATGGGCATGTTGATCGCCATCCGCTCCCCCGCACCGCGCAGCGCGGCGTTGCGCGCCTCGAAGCTCGGGGATCCAGCGGCGCCGGCCGAAGAGCGTCGACACGTAGCCCTGCTCCTCGGGCGACTTCCTTGATGTGCATCATGTAGTAGCTGATGCCCGAGTAGGCGGCGAAGTACGAGCTGATGAACGCCTGGGCCTCGGCGCGCGGGATGTTGGCCCGGCTCGACAGCCCGAAGTCGCTCATGCCGTAGGCCAGTCCGAAGTTGACCATCTTGGCCATCGAGCGCTCGTCCGCGCGTGACGTCGGCCGACGTCCTTGTGGAGCACGCGCGCAGCCGTCTCGCGGTGGATGTCGGCGCGCCGCGTCGAAGGCCTCCTTGAGGTGCTCGTCGCCCGACACGTGGGCCAGGATGCGCAGCTCGATCTGGCTGTAATCGGCGGCCAGCAGCACGACGTCCGGGCCGCCGGCCACGAAGGCGTGGCGGATGCGCCGGCCCAGCTCGGAGCGGATCGGGATGTTCTGCAGATTGGGGTCGGTCGACGACAGCCGGCCGGTCGAAGCGATCGGCCTGGTGGAACGTCGTGTGCAGCCGGCCGGTGACCGGGTCGAGCAGCAACGGCAGCGCCTCGACGTACGTGCTGCGCAGCTTCGAGTACAGCCGCCAGTCGAGGATCTTGTCGATCGCCGGGTGGGCCGGGCGCAGCTCCTCGAGCACGGTGGCATCGGTCGAGTAGCCCGTCTTGGTGCGCCGCCCGCGGGGCAGGTTGAGCTCGTAGAACAGGACCTGCTCGAGCTGCTTGGGGCTGCCGATGGTGAACTGGTGACCGACCGCCTCGTAGATCTCCTGCTCCAGCCGCGCGATCTCGACGGCGAACGTGGTCGACAGCTCGGCCAGCGCAGCGCGATCGATGGCCACGCCGGCGGCCTCCATCGCCGCCAGCACCGGGATGAGCGGCAGCTCGACCTCGCGCAGCAGCTTGGCCAGGCTCGGCGCTGCCGGTGCAGGTCCTGCTCGAGCGGCTCGCGCGCGGCGGCGACCGCGGCGGCCTGGAGCGCGGCGTGATCGGCGCCACCAACGCGCCGTCGCGGCGGCAGCTCGATTTCGAGGCGCTCGGACGCGATGCTCGGCCAGCGTCTGGCTGCGCAGTGCGGCGTTGAGGATGTAGGCCGCGATCTGGGTGTCGAGCGCGACTCCGGGCAGGCCGCGCGCCTCGCCCAGCACGTTCGCCCGTGGCCCGCGGATCGCGCCGCGCCAGCTCCCAGACCAGCAGCTGCTTGACCTCGTGGCCGACGAGCGGCTTGCCGGCGGCGAGCGACCTGGGCCGCGAACGCGGCGCGCCGGCGGCGTCGGCAGTCACGAGGCGGCCCGCCGCGGTCAACGACCGCCAGCCCGAGCAGCTCGCCCCGCCGCGGCCGCGATGATCGGTCAATGCGCCACGCCGACCGTCAGCTCAGGTTGCGCCGCCAGCCAGCCGGACACGTCGGTGGCGTCCGCAAATCGCTCTGCCGAGTCCGGCTCGGCGAGCAGTGCGGTCAGCCATCTCGCGCGCCATCCACTTGGCTCGCGCCGGCCGGGCGGTCGCCTCGGCCGGCGGCGGGACGTGCCTCGGCCGGGCTGATCGAGGGCGCGAGCTCAAGGCTCAGCTGCATCCCGCCGCCGCCGGCGCTCGCGCGCTGTGCCGCCGACGGCCGGCCGGCGACCTGCACCGCCGGCATCGGCGCGCTGCCGATCTGCTTCGCGCAGCAGGTCGCCCGGGGCGCGCGACGTCCTCGCCGGTCGTGCCCGGCAGGCGCTCGACGAGCGAGCGGAACTCGTACTCGCGGAAGAGGCGCAGCACCTCCTGCGCGGTCGTAGTCGCCCAGCCGCGCCGGCTCCAGGTCGAGCTCGACCGGCAGGTCCGAACGCACCGTCACCAGCTCGCGCCAGCGGAAGACGTCGTCGCGATTGTCGGACAGCTTCTGCGCGCAGCTTCTCCGGCATGACCTCCTCGATGTGCTCGTAGATGCCGTCGAGCGAGCCGTAGTCGATGAGCAGCTTGGCCGCCGTCTTCTCGCCGACACCGGGCATGCCGGGGATGTTGTCGGTCGTGTCGCCCTTGAGCGCCTTGAAGTCGATCATCTGCGACCGGATCGCAGGCCGTAGCGCTCGACGACCGCGCGCCGGGTCGTAGTACGTCGTCTGCTGGACTCCGCCGCGCGTGGTCATCAGCGTCGTGTGCTCGCTGACCAGCTGGAGCAGGTCGAGGTCGCCCGACACGATCGTGACCTGCGCATGCCGGCCGCCTCGGCCTGGCGCACCAGCGCTGCAATCACGTCGTCGGCCTCGAAGCCCGGGAGCTGGTAGATCGGGATGCCGAACGCGTCGATGATCTCGCGCACGATCGGGAACTGGTCGCGCAGGTCGTCCGGCATCTGGCGCCGGGTGGCCTTGTAGTCGGCGTACTGCTCGTGCCGGAAGGTCGGCCCGGCCAGGTCGAAGCAGGCGATGACGTAGTCCGGCTTGACGTCCTGGAAGCCGCGCAGGACGATGCTCCAGAAGCCGAACACGGCGTTGACGAGCTGGCCCTTGCTCGTCGTCAGCGGCGTGTTCATCAGCGCGAAATAGGCGCGGTAGATCAGCCTGTTTGAGTCCAGGAGCATCAACCGCTGCACGCAGCCGAGTGTACCGGCCGGCGGCCGGGCGACCCCTTCTCTGGTACGGCACGCGAACCCGGCTGGCGGCCTATGTGGGCGGCCTACTGCGTCAGGTCAGCCCGAGCGACAGCCAGGCAATCGTGGAACTGACGTACGACGCCGCGCGCGCGGCGCAGGCCGCGCAGGCCGCCTACCGATCAGCGCAGGAGCGGGTCGGCGAAGCGGCGCCGGGCAAGCCAGACCAGCAGGAGTAGCGCCAGGCCGGCCGCGGCAACGATCAGGCCGCCGTAGATCAGCGCTTCGCGCATCGTTTCTGCGGGCTGCTGGACTGCGGCCTGCTTGCCGGGCGCTGAGTCAGGTGCCGGAGATGGGTCAAGGTAGGCCCGATTGATCGAGTCGTTGACCGGTGCCGACGTCTCCTCTGCCAGCACCCCGGGCTGCTCGTCGGGCGCATTGATCTCGGGCGGGTTCGCCAGGGGCGCACCCGTGGCCGGCTCGGGCGCTCCCCTGGTCGGTCCGGGGGCCAGCGCCGGAGCCTGGGTGCCGAATGTGTTCAAGTCGCTCGGTCCGCCCGCGGCGGGGAGCACCATGGGCAGGCCGCCACCGATCACGGCCAGGGCCAACCCGATCGACATGGCCACGCCGGCCACGGGGCGCAGCGTGCCCCAGCCCGGCCCGCCCAGAGCGCGCAGCAGCCGCGCCAGCGCGGAGCCACGGACACGCTCGGCCTGCTCGCTCGTGAGCCGGAAGTCGCGCGGGCGGCGCGCGGCAGGGAGAGCGCCGGTCGCCCTGGCCAGCAGCCGGATGTCAGCGGCCAGCGCGGCGCACTCGGTGCAGCCGGCAACGAGGGCGCGTGCCTCGCGCTCCTCGGTGGGATACGAATCGCCGCCTGCGAAGCGGGCGATCAGCACGCGGTCGTGGCGGCGGTGATCGGGGTGGAGTGAGCGACGGTTGTGCACGGCCTTTGTGACGCCCCTACTCACGCAACAGTTCCATATCCGACGCGAGCAGCTCGCGCAGAGCCAGCCGGCCGCGGTGGATGCGCGACTTGACAGTGCCCAGGGAAACGCCGGTCATGTCGGCGATCTCCTGGTAGTCGAAGCCCTCGACGTCATAGAGCAGGATCGCTGTGCGCTGATCGTTGGTCACCTGGGCCAGCGCCGCGGCGAGCATGCGCGACGTGTTGTTGCGCATCGCCTGGCGCTCGGGCGACGCCTCGTCGCCGGCCGGCGGCTGCCACGAGTCGTCCTCCCACTCCGGGTAGGGATCGGCCGGGCGGCGCTTGCGATAGCGCAGCACGTCGGTCGCGGCGTTCAGCGCGATGCGCGTCAGCCAGCTGCGGAACGAGTCGCCGCGGAACCGGCTCAGATTGCGGTAGCAGCTGAAGAACGCCTCCTGGACGGCATCGGCGGCCGAGTCGCGGTCGTTGACGACGCGCACGACGAGCGCGAAGAGGTAGTCCTGGTAGAGCACCACGATCTCGTTGAACGCGTCGAGATCGCCAGCGATGGCACGTTCGACCAGGGCCCGGTCGCGCGCGTGATGCGCCTCGTCCGATGCCCGGCGCGGCGGTGCGAGGTCAGCCGAGCCAACGACCGCCGGGGCGCCACTGCCTGGCGACGGATCGCTATCGTGGCCGCCAACGGCAGGTTCGGTGGGCGACGCGTCGACTGTCTCCTCCACTGCCAACTGTTGCCTCCGGGGCCGGCGGTGCGGCGCCTGGTGCGGCGGGTGGGAGTCGAACCCACATGCCCTTGCGGACAGCAGAGTTTGAGTCTGCCCTGTATACCGGTTCCAGCACCGCCGCGGACCGCTCGACTATAGCGCAGGCTCCCCGCGGCCCAACACAGACTGTCGGAGGTGAGGCTTTGTTCCAGCTCGCGAGCATCGATCTGGCCCGGTTCGAACACTCCCACGGCGAGGGCGACTGGCACGCCATGAGCGAGGTGGCCGCGGCGCACAATGCGGCCGGCGCGGACCCGGAGCGTTCGTGGGCGCGCGGACGTGTCTTCCGCTGCTCGACCTGCTCCGACGAGATCCGCGTGGTAGCGCCTGACGAGGAGCATCGCGCCGGCCGGCCCTGAGGGCAGTTCGCAGTTAGGTGGCGAGGCCGCGCCGGGCGCGGAAGGGTGACAGTTTGGCCGTGCGCAGCGGCTCGGCGGCGCGGCGGTCCTATTCGCGCAGGCTGAGCTGGACTGTTCCCTGGCCGACCAGTCGCCCGATCATGGCCACCAGCTCGGCGTCGTAGGCCACGCTCACGCGCAACTCCATGCGCTGGTTGCGGCCACCGCCGGCCGGGATGTGCAGCACGACCGGGGTCTCGCCGGGATGCTCGTGGATGATCTCGCGCAGGGCTCGGAATGCGTCGACCAGGTGCTCCTGCCCGGCGGCCATGAAGCGCACGTGCAGCACCTGCCCGGCGGCGGCCTGGGTCGGCAGCGTGGCCGCCTGCTGCTGGGCGATCAGCTGCTGGATCGCCTCTTCGGGCAACGGCGCTTCTTCGAGCTGCGACCGCTCGTCGTCGTCAAGCGGGAGTGCGTCGCGCCCCACGACCGGTGTGCCGGCCCGGGCCGCGACTGACCGCGTGCTGCCGGAATAGACGTCGATCGTGCCGGCGGCCGCGCCGCCCCGCAGTGGTGAGACAAGCGCCACCGTCCGCACCAGCCGCCGCTCCGGTTGGGCGCGCTCGATGATGTCCGGACCCGCCGAGTCCAACCCCAGCACCTCCGCTCCCGGAAGCCCGCTCGGCGCCACGACCCCAGGCCCGACAGCCACCGAGCGCGACCCATGCGTCGCCCGATCGCGGCCGCCTGCGTGTCCGTTGCGCGGACCGTTGCGTCGGCCGCGGTCGGTTCGTTCCAGCTCGCGCGCAAAGGAGTCGGCGCCCATGGCCAGGGCGTCCTCCCAGGTCCACACGGCGTCGGCCAGCAGCACCGTCTCGTCGCCCTTGTGATCGACCCGACCGGCGACGAGCAGGATCGCGTCCTCGGCCCACGTCTGCTCGGTCTGCTCGAACACCTTGGGGAAGACGATGACTTCCATCGTGCCCTGCAGGTCCTCGAGCGTGGCGACGCCCATCGTGGCGCGCGCCTTGGTGATGACCCGGCGCACGCCGGTGACCACGCCGCCGACGCAGATGCGCTGCTGGTCGAGCTCCTCGCCCAGCTCGCCGCTGTAGCCGGTCACGTAGTCACCGATGACCCCGGCCAGCTCGCCCAGCGGATGGTCGGAGAGGTACAGCCCGAGCAGCTCCTTCTCCCAGCGCAGCCGCTCGCGCGGCGGCGGCCTCGGTGATGTTCGCGGGCAGCGGCCGCTCGAGCGGCACCGAGTCGGTGCCCGAGTCGAACAGCGACACCTGGCCGGTCAGACCGTCGCGCTGCGTCGCCTGGCCGGCGGCGAGCGCGTCGTCGAGCGCCATCAGCAGCTGGGCCGGGTGGCCGAGCGCATTCAGCGCGCCGACCCGGATGAGCGACTCGACCACGCGCCGGTTGACCAGGCGTAGGTCGATCCGCGCGCAGAAGTCGGCCAGCGAGCGGAACGGGCCACCCTCGGTCCGCGCGTTGACGATCGATTCGATGGCGCCGTGGCCGACGTTTTTGATCGCCAGCAGCCCGAAGCGCGTGGCATCTCCCTCGACCGCGAAATCAAGGCCGCTGGCATGCACGTCCGGCGGACGGACCTCGATGCCCAGCCGGCGGCACTCGGCAATGGCCGCGGCGACCTTGTCCGCCGTGTCGCGCACGGCGCTCAGCACGCTCGTCATGTACTCGACGGTGTAGTTCGCCTTGAGGTAGGCGGTCTGGTAGGCAATCAGCCCGTAGCACGTGGCATGGGCCTTGTTGAAGCCGTAACGCTCGAACGGCTCGAACGCCTTGAAGACCGCGTCGACAATGTGCGGCGGCACGCCACGTTCGGCGGCGCGCTGGACGAACTTCGACTTCTGCGCCTGCAGCACGTCGCGCTTCTTCTTGCGGATGGCATAGCCGAGCGTATCCGCCTCGGGCCCGGTAAAGCCGCCGAGGGCCATCGCCGCGGCCATGATGTCTTCCTGGTAGACGAAGATGCCATATGTCTTCTTGAGGTACGGCTCCAGCAGCGGGTGGAGATAGGTCACCTTCTCCTGGCCGTGCTTGCGCCGGATGTAGGCCGGGATGTTGTCCATCGGGCCAGGCCGGAACAGGGCGACCATCGCCGCCAGGTCGAGCACCGAGGTCGGGCGCAGCTCCTTGACGTAGCGGCGCATGCCCGCCGACTCGAGCTGGAAGATGCCGGTCGTCTCGCCCGACGCGAGCAGCTCGAACGTCTTCGCGTCGTCGAGCGGGATGTTGTCGAGGTCGATCGCGACGCCGCGCTGCTCGCGGATCAGGTCCACTGCCTGGCGCAGGATGGTCAGGTTGGACAGGCCCAGGAAGTCGAACTTGAGCAGCCCGAGCGCCTCGACGCCGTGCATCTCGTACTGCGTCATCAGGCCGTCCGAGTTCGTCGCGTGCTGGAGCGGCATGAGCTCGGTCAGCGGCTCGCGGCTGATGACTACGCCGGCGGCATGGGTCGAGGCGTTGCGCGCCACGCCCTCGAGCTGGCCGGCCAGCTCGAGCAGCTGCCGGACCCGGGGATCGCCGTCGCGCATCTCGCGCAGCGCGGGCGAGACCTGGAGCGCCTCCTCGAGCTTGATGCCGAGCTGGTTGGGGATGGCCTTTGCGATCCGATCCACCTCGCCGTAGCCCAGGCCCAGCACGCGGCCGACGTCACGGATCGCGGCGCGGGCGAGCATCGTGCCGAAGGTGATGATCTGGGCGACGTGGTCGGTGCCGTATTTCTGGGTCACGTAGCGGATGACCTCGTCGCGCCGGGCATCCTCGAAGTCGACGTCGATGTCGGGCATCGTCACCCGGTCGGGATTGAGGAAGCGCTCGAAGGGCAGCTCGTAGTGGATCGGATCCACCGGCGTGATGCCCAGCGTGTAGGTCACGATCGAGCCGGGCGCCGAGCCACGGCAGGTGGTTGCGATGTGCTGCTCACGCGCGAAGCGGACGAAGTCGGCCACGATCAGGAAGTAGCCGGCGTAGCCCATGCGTATGATCACGTCGAGCTCGTAGTCGAGCCGCGACTGCAACTCGGCGGTCACCTCGCCGTAGCGCTCGCGCAGGCCGCGCTCGCACTCGCTGCGCAGCCAGCTCTCGACGGTGTGACCGGCGGGCACGGGGAAGTCGGGCAGGCGCAGCTGGCCGAAAGGCAGCTCTAGGCTGACCATCTCGGCGATGCGCCGCGTGTTGCTGATGGCGCCCGGCACGTCGCCGAACAGCGCGGCCATCTCGGCCGTGCTCTTGAGGTAGAACTCGGGCGACTCGAAGCGCATCCGGCCGGGCGTGTCGAGGTTGGACGCGGTACCCACGCAGAGCAGCACGTCGTGCGCCTGTGATTGCGCGCGCCGGACGTAGTGCAGGTCGTTGGTGGCCACCAGCGGAATGCCCATCTGCGGGCCCAGGCGGAGCAGCTGCTCGTTCAGCCGGCGCTGATCAGGCAGCCCGTGGTCCTGCAGCTCGAGGTAGAAGTTGCCCTCACCCAAGATGTCGCGGTAGCTCGCCGCGATGCGTCGCGCCTCGTCCTCGTCGTTCTGCTCCAGTGCGCGGGCAACCTCGCCGTTGAGACAGGCCGACAGGCCGACCAGCCCCTCGGCGTGCTGGGCCAGGTAGTCGCGGTCGATGCGCGGCTTGTAGTAGTAGCCGTCGAGGTGGGCGTCGGTGACGATCCGGCACAGGTTGCGATAGCCGGTCCAGTCCTTGGCCAGCAGGATCAGGTGGTAGGGCTGGGCGTCGGCCTTGCCCTCGCGGTCGGCCATCGAGCGCCGCGCGATGTACGTCTCGACCCCAATGATCGGCTTGATCCCCGCCGCCTGGCAGGCCTGGTAGAAGGCAACGGCGCCGTACAGCGCGCCGTGATCGGTCAATCCGAGCGAGTCAAAACCGAGCGCCTTGGCCTGGTCAACCAGCTCGCTGATGCGGCCCAGGCCGTCGAGCAGGCTGAACTCTGAATGGACGTGGAGGTGCGTGAAATCGTTCGCGGCGAGGGTTACCAAGGGTCAATCGTAGCCGCGCCGGCTACGTCTCGTGTCGGCTTGACCCGGCCGTCGGGACCATCGGCGGCTGCCGCCAACCCATCCGTCCCGTAATCGCGCGGTCGGGCTGGCGCGAAGATTGACCCGGTGCAGGTACGCACCACGCGGCTGTGTGCGCCGGCGCCGGACCGTGAATGGACCAGACCGACTGCCGAGATGACACGAGTCAAGATCGCCACCGCCGATAGCAGCCAACGCAGGCTCCGGGCAGCCCCGATAGCCTCGGGCTCAACGAGCGCGCCCCGCGACGGGGCACAGGTCGCTGCCAGTCTGCTCGACGAAGTGGAGCGCGTCGCGCGGATCGGTTCGTACACGCTCGACATCTCGACCGGACACTGGGTCAGCTCGAAGGGCCTCGACGCCATCTTCGGCATCGAGGCCGACTATGAGCGGTCGGTGAGCGGCTGGGCGTCGCTCGTCCATCCGGCTGAACGCGAGGCGACGGTCGCCTACTTCACCGAAGACGTGCTTGGCCACGGTCAGCCGTTCGATCGGTCATACCGGATCGTCCGCCAGAGCACCGGCGAGGAGCGCTGGATCCACGGCCGCGGCGCACTGGACCTCGACGGGTCCGGCCGCCCGATCCGGATGTTCGGCACGATCGCTGACATCACGGATCAGTACAGGGCGCAGCAGCTGCTCATCGCATCTGAGCGCCGCTACGCGGCGATCTTCGAAGGCGCGCTCGAGGCGATCTTCATCGCCGAGCTGGAGACGCAGCGCTTCCGCTGGGTGAACCCGGCTGCCTGCGCGCTGCTCGGCTACACCCGCGACGAGCTGCTCGATATGACCGTCGCCGGTATCCATCCGGCTGATGAGATGCCGGCAGTTCGCGAGCACTTCGAGGCCATGCTGGCAGACAACCGGCCAGTGGTGCGGGCGGTCCGGTGCCGCCGCAAGGACGGCGCCGAGCTGGTCGTGAACAACTCTGGGTCGACCATCGTGGTCGATGGCGCCCGTTGCCTGATCGGATTCTTCAGCGACATCACCGAGATTCGCCGACTCGAGGTCCAGGATCGCAAGCTCGCCCAGGCGGTCGAGGCTGCCAGCGACGCGATCATGACCACCAGCGCATCGGGCGAGATCGAGTTCGTCAACCCGGCATTCGAGCTGTTGAGCGGCCGGCGCCGCGAGGAGCTTGTGGGCCGCGATCCGAGGTTGCTGGTGAGCCCGCGATCACGGGCCGTGGCGAACGGGATATGGGAGAGTGTCTCCGGCGGTGCGCCCTGGAGCGGGGACATCGTCCACCGTCGACCCGGCGGGGCGGACCGCTTGGTGGAGGCTTCCGTCTCGCCCGTCCACGACGCCGCCGGTGCGGTGACTGGCTACGTCGCTGTCGAGCGCGACGTGACCGAGGAGCGCGCTGTCGCGGTGGAGCGCCAGCGGCTCGCGGCGGCAATCGAACAGACGTCCGACCCGGTCATCATTGCCGATCGGAAAGGAACGATCGAGTACGTCAATCCGGCCTTCGAGCAGGCGTCCGGCTACAGCCGTGCCGAAGCCATCGGGCAGAACCCGCGGATTGTCAAGAGCGGCCGTCATAAGGCCGCGTTCTATGTGGCGATGTGGCGCCGTCTGCTGCACGGCCAGACGTGGCAGGGAACGCTCGTCAATCGGCGCAAGGACGGCTCGCTCTACGAAGTGGAGGCAACGCTCTCGCCGCTCCGCGGGCGGGGTGGCAGGATCACCGGGTACGTTGCGGTGCAACACGACGTCACAGCCCTACGGACGGCGGAGTCCGCTCTTGCCGGCGAGTTCCGCGAACGGGCCGAGGTGGCCGCGGCCCTCGCACATCTCGCCACCGGTTCAAGCGCCGCGGCGACGGCTGCGAGCATCTGCGACGGCCTGCTCAGCCTGCCCGGCATCGACGTCGTGGCGGTGATCAACTTCCTCGACCCGCGGCGGGCCGTCCCGCTCGCCGTGGGTGGACCCGTTGGCCTGCCGTTTGCAGCCGGCCGGCTGTTGCCCGCCGCGCGCGCCTCGTACCTGCACCAGCGGGCAACGCAGGGTCCTTGGGCCGAGGCCTGGCGGCCGCGACCCCAAGACGGGCGTTACGGCGAAGCAATGGCCGAGATCGGCGTCCGCGCGATCGCCTATGCCCCGATTCGCAGCGGCCAAGGCCTGCTCGGCGTCCTTGCCGCGGGGACGCTCGATGAAGACTACGCCAGCCATCTGATCGATCACCTCCCGGCCGTGGGCGAGTTCGCGGCGGCTGCGGCTGCGCTGCTGGGCGACCAGCTCGAACGAGATCACCAGGACGACGTGGTCCGGGAACTCGTGCGGCGGACCCTGGTGAAGGGCGGTTTCAGGCCGGTATTCCAGCCGATCGTCGAGCTTGGCTCAAGGGCGCTCGTCGGCTACGAGGCGCTCACCCGGTTCGCCGAAGGCGTCCCGCCCGACCAAATGATTGCCGGCGGGTATGCCGTCGGTCTCGGTGTCGAGCTAGAGATGGCCTGTCTTGCTGCGGCGCTCGAGGCGGCGGAGATGCTCCCGCAGGCCGCGTGGCTGAGCCTCAACGTCTCGCCCGACGTGGTCCTCCATTCGAGCGAGCTTGCCGCGCTCCTGGCCGGTCGGTCACGCCGGATCGTGCTCGAAGTCACCGAGCACGTCGCGATCGACGACTACGCGGCAATTCGTCGGGCCATCACAAGGTTCGGGCCAACCGTCAGCCTGGCCATCGACGACGTCGGGGCGGGATTCGCGAACCTTCACCACATCGTCGAGCTCGCGCCGCGTTACCTCAAACTGGACCTCAGCCTCGTGCGTCACGTTGATCGCAACCTGTCCCGCCAGGCGATGACCGCCGGCCTGGCGCATTTCGCGGCACGCACCGGCTGCCAGATCATCGCCGAGGGCATCGAGGATCGTGCCGAGCTCGAAATGCTCCGCAGCCTGGGCATCTCGCTGGGCCAGGGGTACCTGCTCGGTCGACCGGCCGCCGTTCCGGCCGAGTCCAGCCGTGCGGTCGTATCCGCGCCTGCCGGAGGTGTCCGCCGCTCGGCCGGCCAGAGAACGGTCGCTTCCGGCCGACGGCGCCCAGGGTCACCGGCCATCCCGGAAGCCTCGCCGCCGGCAGGCAGGACGCGGTACGACGGCCCCACTCACGTCGCTCGCTCGAAATGACTCGCACTGCTACTGGCGCCGGATCACCAGTCGTCCCGCCACCGACCGAGGGTCTGACGGGCCTCGACAGCGGCGTGATCGTGCGCCCCAAGTTCCGGATGTGGCTTCGGCCGGACGGCGTCGTTCACCTGGACTGGGCCCCGCGGGTGACGATAGCCCTGGAGGATGCCCTCGCGGCGACTGATGCGCTGGCCCAGCTCAGCGGCGGGCGACAGAGCCCGCTGCTGGTGGACGTGCGCGATGTCGGCCCGCAGGACCGGGCCGCGCGCAACGAGTTCGTACGCCGGGGTGACCTGGTCTCGGCCGTCGCCCTGATTGTTGGTACACCGCTCAGCCGGTTGATGGGCAACTTCTTCCTGGGCGTGAGCAAGCCGATGGCGCCGACACGGTTGTTTGACGACGAGGCATCCGCGCTCGCCTGGCTCGGGGAGTTCGTCAGGTGACAGCGCCGGCTGAACGAGGACACGCGACCCCCTTGGACGCCTTGAACCCACTCGCGCCGCTTCTGGCCGAACCGGCCCCGAAACCAGCGAACGAGCGGCGCTTCGAGGAGATCGTGCATGCGATCCAGGAGTTTGCCGCGCTCAGGTTCGACGCCCGCGCCCCGATCGGCCCTGACGGCGACATCGTCGATGCCGTGGCGGCCGGCGTGAACTTCCTGGCCGAGGAGCTCGGAGCCTATTCGCGCGAGTTGGAGCGCCGGGTCGAGGAGCGGACGGCCCAACTCGCGACCGCGACGGAGGCGTTCGTCCACCGAGCGCTCCACGACGAGCTCACCGGCCTGCCCAACCGCGAACTCTTCTGGGAGCACCTATCCCACCGAATGGCACTCGCTGGCCGGCGTCGAGCGAGCTTCGCGGTGCTGTTCCTCGATATCGACCGCTTCAAGACCGTGAACGACACCCTGGGTCACACCGCCGGTGATCGAGTGCTCGTCGATCTGGCGGCCCGCCTTCAAGCCGCGCTGCGAGCAGGCGACATGGCCGCCCGGGTTGGTGGCGATGAGTTCGTTGTTCTCCTCGACGAGGTGGCCACGAAGGAGGCGGCGCTGGTCGTCGCCGAGCACCTGACGGAGGCGCTCCGAATACCGTACGGGATCGGGACGGACCAGTTGATTGCGACGGCCAGCATCGGCGTCGCCCTGGGCCCGGCGGGCTTCCGGACCGCCGATGCGGTGGTCAGCGCCGCCGACACGGCGATGTACGAGGCCAAAGGGCGCGGCGGCGGACGTTTCGCCCTCTACCGCGCCAAGCGCGCCGGCCGCAACCGGGTCGAGGCGATGCCGCTCCCACCCGTCTCAAGCCACGGTCAGCGCGTGATCGGGCGCCAGCAGGAACGGCGGCAGGCAGGCGGGGATGTTCGAGAACGGCAGCACGTCGGGGTGGAGCCGGATGCCCAGCGCGTCGGCCATGAACGCGCGGCGGCGCCTGGATCCGCGCCCACGCCTCCGGGTAGCGCGCCGCGAGCTCGGCGCGCAGGGTCGCGTCGGCGAGCGCGATGCCGTCCTCGATGTTGGTCGTGAAGTAGTCCGTGCCGGTCGCCGGGATGATGTCGACCTGCAGCGCCATGCCCGAGCGCAGCTCGACCGTGGAGCCGGGCCAGACCGGTGAGTTGACCCACTCGTCGAGGTGGATCTGGTGGCCCGGGTTGAGGAAGATGCCGAAGAACGGGTCGCCCAGCCGGCGGTCGACGATCGTCTGGAGCGCGCCGCCGGTCTGGCCCACGTGCGAGCGCCTCGTACCACTCGGCGACCGCCTCGAAGTACGGCCCGGCCAGACGCTCGACGTAGTCGCGCGATGCCGGCCGGCAGCTCTCGCGGCCTCCGCGACCAGCCAGCCGGCGCGGCAGTTGAGCGCGCCCCAGATACCGAAGGCGGTGGTGAACGGGTCGCCACGCTCGATCGGCCGGTCGGTCGGGCTGAGCAGGCCGAAGCGCGCGCGCGGGCCGGCGGTCAGCATCAGGTGGCACGACAGCGGCATGCCATTCCAGCCCAGCAGCGCGACGGCCTGCTGCTCGGTCATCCCCGGCCGCAGTCCGAACAGCAGCCGCTTGACGCCCTCCGATGTCTGGCAGGCGGCCCACTCGAGGCGCGCCAGCTGGTCGGCCTCGTTGACGACGCGCAGTCCGTCGGCCGCGTCGATGAGCAGGTCGGTGGCGTTCTCGACCGTCGCGCCGCCGCCTGTCAGCCGGCGCAGCTCGTCGACGAGGTAGCTGGGCATCGTCCAGCTCGCCGACCGTTCGGCGTAGCGTCTTCCAGCCGACCAGCCCGACGCGCGTGCCGGAGCCGATCCCCTCCCCGGCCAGGATGTCGGCCAGCGGCCGCGAGCGGTGGCGGGGCTGGGAAGGCAGGCTGAAGTCCTGGAACATGTGGCGGCGTCATGGGCAGCGGTGCGGCCCCGGCCGTGCCCCAGCACTCGTTGCCGACCAGCACGGCAGGCTCGCCCTGGGGCCCGAGGACCGACAGCGCCTCCTCGAAGCGCGGGTCGAAGCCGGTCAGCCAGGACAGGTTGGCGCTGTGCTCGCGGTCGGCGTAGATCACCAGCCGGTCGTAGCCGCGCTGCTCCATCCGCTCGCGCAGCCGCTCCAGCCGCGCTGGGTAGATCGACGCGGGCAGCTCGGGCATCTGCTCGGGCATGCCGAACTCGGGCAGGTCGATCCGTTGCCAGCCGCGCCGTGCGGGCGGCGCGTGCCGGCGTGCGGGCGGCGGTCATTCGATCAGCTCCGCGCCGGCGCCGCGCGCGATCAGCACGGCCCGGTTGGCCGCCACGGATTGCCACGGACCGTCCTCGCCGTCGGGCCAGATGACCCGCACCTCGGCCGATCCGGCGTCCGCCCAGCCCGAAGTGGACCGGGCCGAGCTGGCCGCTGGCGTGACCGCCGCCGACGGTCACCTCGCGGCGCATCGTCCGCTCCCCGATGCGCACCTCGATCCAGGCACCGATCGCATCCCTGTTGCGCGCCGGCTGGGCCAGCCGCACGGCGAGCCAGTTGCCCATCGGCGCGGTCGCCGCGGCGCTGCCGCTGCCCACGTTGCGATACAGCCTTACGTTGTCGCCCCGGTCGACCACCACCAGGTCGAGCAGCCCATCGAGGTTGAGATCGACCAGCGCCGCCCCGCGCGCGCGGTTGAACGACACGATGCCGGCCGTCGGCGGCGCCCTCGACGAACGTGCCGTCGACCTGGCCGAAGAGCAGGTTGCTCGGGATCCCGGGCGGCGTAGTCGGGCTGCGCCTCGACGTTGCCCTTCGACACGTACAGGTCGATCAGGCCGTCGTTGTTGACGTCCTCGAATTCGGCGTGCCAAGCGGTCGAGGCCATGATCGTGTCGCCGGCGTACGGCCGCTGGGCGGTCACCCCGCGGCGCAGGGCGATGTCCTCGTAGCGCGGCTGGGCCGGCCCGTCGGCCAGCGTCTGGAGCTTGTTGTCGGCCTGGCTGGTCAGGTAGTACCTCGGGGTAGCCGTCGCCGGTCACGTCGTGACTGGCGATGCCCATGCCCCGAACACGCGCACGGTCTGCCAGCCGTCCTGCTCGCCGTAGAGGCGCGCGGCGACCCCCGGCTCGATCCGCCAGAGCTGCTCCTCACCGGCGCTGTAGTCGCTGTAGTAGTGCCGGTCGTTGGTCACGCGCAGGTCGCGCCGGCCGGAGCGATCCCAGTCGCTGAACAGCATCGACAGCGTGCACCAGCCCGGCGACAGCGTCACGGGCGCGGCAAAGGCCGAGCCCACCCCGCTCGGCGTGAACAGCTCGTTGTCAGCGCAGGCGAACGAATTTGGGTCGGTCGAGGTCAGGTAGTTGCCCACGGCCACGTCGGCCACGCGTAGGCGCCGTCCCACTTGGCGCTGAAGGCGGTCGACCAAGCGTCGCCACCCTCGTACGCCCAGCGCTCGTTGGCGGCCTCGAAACGGCAGTCGCCCAGGCCGCGCAGCAGCTGGTTCGGGCCGCGGCGGAGAACGGCCAGGTCGGTCACGCCGTCGCCGTCGATGTCCAGCGGGTAGGCGCCGGTGACCGCGTCGAGATCGGTCGCCGCGCCGGCCAGGCGGTCAAAGCGCAGCGCCCCGCCGACCGGACTCTGGTTGATGAACAGCGCCGCTGGGGCGCTGCCGCCGGCGAAGTACAGGTCGGGCAGCTGGTCCGCGTTGCAGTCGAAGGCGGCCACGCCGCCGCCGACGAAGTACTCGAAGTCGCCGTCGTACACATGGCTCACACCGGCGGCCCGGGCCTCCTCGACGAAGTGCGGAGCGCCGGCGGCGGCGAGCGGCACGTTCGCGCTCGGACCCAGCGCACCCAGCGCCAGCCAGCCGATCAACACCGCCAGCACGACCACCACGACCGCGGCCAATACCCTCACAGCCGCCATTAGAGCACCGACACGACGCGGCGTCCGCGCATGCTGCCGGCGCCGGCGTATGCTCTAACTGTTCGCACCAGAGGAGATCGCCTGACGCCGACCGATGGCGCGCACATGCCGTCAATAGTCAAGTCCATGCGGCGCGCCGCCGTCACGCTGGCCGCGCTGCTGCTGGTCGCCGGCACGCTGCCCGCCTGCACTTCGCCGGCACCCTACGTCGTCGACGGCTGCACGCGCGACAACCCCAACGGCTGGTCGGTCGCGCGCACCTGGGATGAGCAGCTGCTCACGCTCATCCGCCAGGTCGTGCCCGCGCCGGGTGTCCACGCGCGCAACCTGTTCCACCTGTCGGCCGCGATGTGGGACGCCTGGGCGGCCTACGACCCACAGGCCGACGGATACTTCGTGACCGAGAAGCTCCAGGCGGGCGACGTCAAGACCGGCCGCGAGGCCGCGATCAGCTACGCCGCCTACCGCATCCTAGCGTGGCGCTACGCCACCGTGACCGACTTGCCGGCGGCGACCGCCCAGCTCGACCAGACGATGGCCCGGCTGTGCTTCAAGACCGACTACACCACCGCCGCCAACGACAACCCGGCCGCCCTTGGCAATCGCATCGCCGCAGCCGTAATTGCCTACGGCCAGACCGACGGCGCTTTGGAGGACGAGCGCTACGTCGATGCGTCGTACAGGCTGCGCAACGAGCCGCTGGTCGTGGCCGAGCCGGGCACGACGATGGCCGACCCAAGCCACTGGCAGCCGCTCTCGATCGGGCAGCAGTTCTCACAGAACGGCATCCCGATCCCGGGCAATGTCCAGGGCTACATCGGCGCGCAATGGGGCCACGTGACGCCGTTCGCCCTGCCCCAGACCGACAGCGGCCTGCCGGTCGACCCGGGACCGCCACCGACTCTCGGCGGCGCGGACGATGCCGACTTCAAGCGGGAGGCGCTCGACGTTCTGCTGGCCAGCAGCCTGCTCGATCCGGCCGACGGGGTGACGATCGATATCAGCCCCGGCGCTCTGGGTAACAACACCATCGGCACCAACGACGGCACGGGCTACGCGTCCAACCCGGTCACCGGCCAGCCCTACGCCCCGACCGAGGTGTTGCGCGCCGACTTCACCAGGGTGCTCGCCGAGTGGTGGGCTGATGGCCCGACCTCCGAGACGCCGCCCGGTCACTGGAACGTGGTTGCCAACGTGGTCTCCGATACGCCCGGGTTCGAACACCGTCTCGCCGGATCCGGACCCGAGCTCGACCGGCTCGAGTGGGACGTGAAGATGTATTTCGCCCTCAACGGCGCGGTGCATGATGCGGCGATCGCGGCCTGGGGCGCAAAGCGCGTGTATGAGTCGGCCCGCCCGATCTCGATGATCCGCTACCTGGGCGGGCTGGGCCAGTCGAGCGAGCCCAACGGCCCGTCATATGACCCGGACGGGCTGCCGCTCGTCGCGAACCTGGTCGAGGTCGTCAGCGCCGAGTCCAGCGCGCCCGGCCAGCGCCACGCGGCGCTGCGCGACCATGTCGGCGAGATCGCCGTCCGCAGTTGGCGCGGCAACCCCTCCGACCCGGAGACCCAGACCGCCGGGGTGGGTTGGATCCTAGCCGTCGACTGGCGGCCGTACCAGCGCTCGACCTTTGTCACGCCTGCGTTTCCGGGCTACGTCTCAGGCCACAGCACGTTCAGCCGCGCGGCGGCCGAGGTGCTGACCGGGCTGACCGGCAGCCAGTACTTCCCGGGCGGGCTGGCCGAATGGACGATCAGACAGGGCACGCTCATCCATGAGCTGGGGCCGACGGTCGACGTCACGCTCCAGTGGGCGAGCTACTACGACGCCTCCGATGAGGCCGGAGTCTCGCGCGTGTACGGCGGTATTCACCCCAATGTCGACGACCTCAACGGCCGGGTCATGGGCGCCATCTGCGGCAACGGCGCCTGGGCACTCGCGCAGACGTACTTCGCCGGCACCGCCCGGTCCTGAGCGGGAGCCAGCCGGTCAGGCTCGCTCAGCGGCAGCGAAAACTGCCTCCAGGACGCGCAGGTTGGCTGCCGCATCGTGCGCCGGGAACGGCGCGGGCGCGCCATCGAGCACCATCGCCGCGAATGCTTCCGCCTGGACCGTGTAGGGATCGGCCGTCGGGAAGGTGATCAGCTCGGTGTGCGGCGCGACGGGCGGGTCGCCGCCGGCAGTGAGGAAGATCTCGGCCGGTCGGTCGGGCGGGATGTTGAACGGGATGCCGACCGAGATGCGTCCGCGCGTGCCGTAGATGTGGACGCGCTGGTCGCTTTCGGTTCGCGTGGAGCAGGTGAAGGTGGCCTGGCCGCCATCGAAGTCGAGGATGGCGCTGGTCAGGATGTCAACGCCGCTGGCCGGGTCGCGCACGACGGAGGCCTGGATCCGTGACGGCTCGCCGCCGAAGAGCAGGCGCGACAGATTGATGTTGTAGCAACCCACGTCGTACAGCGCTCCGCCGCCGGCGGCCCGGATGTTGCGGATGTTGGCCGGATCGTCGTTGTAGTACGAGAACCAGCTCTGGATCGCCATCAGCCGCCCGATCCGGCCGGAGTTGACCAGCTCGCGCACGGCGACCCACGACGGGTGCAGCCGGTACATGAACGCCTCCATCAGCGTCACTCCGGCCGACGCGCAGGCGGCGACCATGTGCTCGGCGTCGGCGGCGGTGAGCGCGAGCGGCTTCTCGCACAGCACGTGCTTGCCCGCCTGTGCCGCCTTGACTGCCCATTCGAGATGGAGATGGTTGGGCAGCGGGATGTAGACGGCGTCGATCTGCTCGTCGGCGAGCAGCGCCTCGTACGAGCCATGGGCGGTCGGGATGCCCAGCTCGGCGGCAACCTGGACGGCCCGTCCCTGGTCGCGCGAACCGATCGCCACGACCTTGCTGCGGCGTGCCTTCTGGATGGCGGGGATTACCTTCTGTCGGCCGATGTCGGCCGTCGACAGCACTCCCCAGCGCAGCTCGGTCAGCCCCACGACTGCTCGGTCACGGGCCGGAAGGCGACCTCCAGGATGCGCATGTGGCGCGGCCGGGTGAGCACGAACAGGATTGCTTCGGCCACGTCGTCTGGCTTCATCATGCCGCTCAGCTGGGGCATGTCGGGGGTCCGGCCGCGGCCCATGGCGAACTCGGTTGCCACGCCGCCGGGGCAGACGCTGGTGCACCTGACCCCCTTCTCGCGCAACTCGTGGTCGAGCGCGCTGGTCAGGCCGACCTGGGCGAACTTGGACGAGCAGTACACCGCTTCGTAGGGCAAGCCGCGGCGGCCTGCTTCGCTGGCGACCGTGACCAGGTCCGCGGCCTCGCTCTTGAGCAGGTGCGGCAGGGCGGCCCGGGCGCTGTAGATCAGCCCCTTGACGTTGATGTCGATCATCTCCTCGATCTGATCAGCGGGTAGGTCGAGGAACGGCCCGTACGCGCCTACGCCGGCGTTGCCGATCAGGATGTCGAGCCGGCCGAAGCGAGCGACGGTGGCGTCGACGAGCGCCTGGATCGACGCCGGATCGCGTACGTCGCACGGCTGGATCAGCGCACCGTCCACGCCCGGGTCTTCGCCTCGACGCGAGGCCAGTCCGAGCTGGACGCCGTTGGCGGCCAGAAGCCTGGCCGTCGCGGCGCCGATACCTCGTCCGGCGCCGGTGATCACGGCCACCCTGCCCTGCAGATCGTTCATAACGGCTCCCCTGGCTGACCGGCGCTGCGGTCGACACGCTTGGGCGGCCATGGTTGACGAAACCAAACATCAACTCCGCGCCGCGGGGTGATAGCGTAGCGTGTGCCATGTGTCCCACAAGGGGATGACAGGCGTATGAGGAGTGTGTGGATGTTTTCTAGGAGAGTGGCAGTGCTGTTCGCGACCATGATGGTCGTCGGCGCTGCCTGCACCGCAGCGGCCCCAACGGCCGCCCCGACCGCGGCCCCAACGGCCGCCCCGACCGCGGCCCCAACCGCGACACCGACGGCCGAGCCCATGGCGTGCACGGTCGGCGTGTCGTGGAACAACTACCAGGAAGAGCGCTGGGCCTTGTGGGATGAGCCCGCCCTGAAGGCGGCCATCGAGGCCGGCGGCGGCACCTACGTTTCGAACGACGCAGCGTCGTCCGAGGAGCGCCAGGCGTCGAACGTCGAGAACCTGATCTCAAATGGCGCCAACGTGCTGGTCATCCTGGCCCAGAACGGAGTGGCTATCAAGCCGGCGGTCACGGCCGCGATCAGCGAGGGCGTACCGGTTATTGCCTATGACCGACTGATCGAGGATCCGGGCGCGCTGTACATCACCTTCGACAACGTAAAGGTCGGCGAGCTCGAGGCGCAGGCCGTCCTCGACGTCGTCGATTCCGGCAACTTCGTGATCATCAAGGGCAACTCGGCTGACGCCAATGCCGACTTCCTGCGGCAGGGCTATGTCAACGTGGGCGTGCCGCCGGTCGGCGGCACACCGGGCCACGCGATCACGATCGTTGGCGAGACCTACACCGACAACTGGGATCCGGCGATCGCCCAGACCCACATGGAGCAGTTCCTGACCGCCAACGACAACAACGTCGACGCAGTGCTGTCCGAGAACGACGGCATGGCCGGTGGCGTTATCGCCGCGCTCGCGGCGCAGGGCATGGCCGGGCTCATCCCCGTGTCAGGCCAGGACGGCGACCAGGGCGCCCTCAACCGTGTCGCCCTCGGTACCCAGACGGTGAGCGTCTGGAAGGACGCACGTGAGCTCGGCAAGGCGGCTGGTGAAGCCGCCGTCCAGCTGTGCAGCGACCCTGACGTGAGCAAGGTCACCGGCACGGCCATCTTCCACACCCCGGGCGAGAACGATCTCAGCTCGATCCTGTTGACCCCGATTCCGATCACCCAGGACAACCTGAACCTGGTCCTCGAGGCCGGTTGGATCGACGAGGCAACCCTGTGCCAGGGCGTGCCGGCCGGAACGGTCGACGTCTGCCCATAGCACCCCAGCTCGTGTAACAATGCGCCCTGCGCCCACGGGTCACCGTGGCGCAGGGCGCTCTTCTTTTTGTCGGACACGAGGGGCGAGACCGTGACACAGGCTGGCACGCCGCTGAACAGATTCCGAACTCGGCTGCGGGCGATCGAGCTGGATACCCGGTTGCTGGGCATGATCGCCGCGTTGGCCGTCATCTGGATCGGCTTCCACGTCATGTCCGACGGGAACTTCATCACCCCGCGCAACCTGTGGAACCTTTCAGTCCAGAGCGCCTCGATCGCGATCATGGCCGCGGGCATGGTGCTCGTCATCGTGTCGCGCAACATCGACCTGTCGGTCGGCTCCCAATTGGGCTTCATCGGCTACACGATGGCCATGTTCCAGGCAGTCTGGATCCCGACTACGCTCGGTCTTGGCTTCGATCAGCCGTTCACCTGGATCCTGACCGTCGTCTTCGGCATCGCCGTGGGCGCTGTGATCGGCCTCTTCCAGGGCTTCGTTATTGCCTACGGCCGCGTACCGTCCTTCATCGTCACCCTGGGTGGACTGCTGGTGTGGCGCGGCCTCATCTTCCAGTACGCGCAGGGCCGGACGATCTCACCGCTCGACAGCACCTTCCGCCTGCTCGGCGGCGGGCCGGCCGGCGCGATCGGCGAGTTGGGCAGTTGGGTCATCGGCCTGCTGGCGGTCGCGGGCATCATCTACACGCTGATCGCCAACAGGCGCCGGCGCCGACACTACGACTTCCCAGTGCGACCGATGTGGGCCGAAGCGGCGCTGGGCGTCGTCGGCACGGCGGCTGTCCTGGGTGCCGTGTGGGTCGTCAACAGCTATCCGTGGCCGGTGCAGTTGGCGCGCGACCTGTACGACCGCCTTGGCCTGGCTTGGCCGGCGGGCGGCGTCATTATCCCGACCGGCGTTGCCTACCCGGTCATCATCATGCTCGCCGTCGGCCTGGGGATGACCTATCTCGCCACGCGCCGCCGCTTCGGCCGCAACGTCTTCGCCATCGGCGGCAACCCTGAGGCGGCCGAACTGAGCGGCATCAACGTTCGGCGCACGATCATGCTCACCTTCGGCCTGATGGGCGTGCTGGCGGCAGTGAGCGCCGCAGTGCAGACGGCGCGCCTGAACTCCGCGGTCACCAACCTCGGAGTGACGAACGAGCTCGACGTGATCTCGGCGGCCGTGATCGGCGGAACCTCCTTTGCCGGCGGCATCGGCACGATCCCGGGCGCCATCCTCGGTGCCGTCGTCATGCAGTCCCTCCGCTCAGGCATGGTCCTGCTGCGCTTCGACTCGCCCACGCAGGACATCGTCGTCGGCGTCGTGCTCGTTGCAGCGGTCGGTGTGGACGCCGTCCTTCGCCGGCGATCGGCTTGAGAGCGAGGAGGAGACTGACGTGACGATGGCTGGCCAGCCGGTTGCTCCGGAAATGCCCGCACTGACATCGACCCAGCCTGCCGAACAGCGCACGCCGCTAGTCGAGATGCGGGACATCAGCGTCTCGTTCGGCGGTGTGCACGCCGTCGACGGCGTGTCGATCGACCTCTTCGCGGGTGAGGTGATGGGTCTCGTCGGCGGCAACGGCGCGGGCAAGTCGACGCTCATGCGCGTCCTGTCTGGCGCGCATCCGGCCGACGCCGGGCAGGTGTTGATCAATGGTCGGCGGGTGGTCATCCACAACCCGCATGACGCAAAGACCCTCGGCATCGAAACGATCTACCAGACGCTGGCCCTGGCGGACAACCTCGATACGCCGGCGAACGTCTTCCTCGGCCGCGAGTTGTGCAACCGGACCGGCTCGCTCAATGACTCGGCCATGGAATCAGAGACGCGCAAGGTAATCGGACGGCTCAACCCACTCTTCAAGAACTTCAAGACGGCGGTCAAGTCGCTGTCCGGTGGCCAGCGCCAGGCGGTGGCCATCGGCCGGGCGATCTACTTCGACGCCAAGATCCTGATCATGGATGAACCAACGGCAGCGCTCGGGCCAGCCGAGACGGCGCAGGTGCGTGACCTGATCACGCAGCTGAAGTCGGAAGGCATCGGCATCTTCCTGATCAGCCACGACATCCACGATGTCTTCGACCTGGCCGACCGGATCAGCGTCATGCTCCACGGCAAGATGGTTGGCACGGTCAACAGGAACGACGTCACGATCGACGAAGTGCTGGCCATGATCATCAGCGGCAAGCAGCCTGGTGAGACCGGCGGCCAGGAGGGGGCCCAGCTTCAGAGCTGATGCAGCGAGCGGTCCGACCCGCCGACCGATGATGGTCGCCGGCGCCGCCCTTGGGCAATCGACGTTGGCGTCCGACGCGATCGAGCTGATCGTTCTGCCCGGCGTGGGCGCCCGCCTGCACCGCCTGCGGGTCTTCGGCCACGACCTGCTGCGCACGCCGGCCGATCCGCGCGAGCATGTGCGCGATCCGTTCTTCTGGGGCGCCTACAACATGGCCCCGTGGTGCAACCGGATCGACTCGGGACCGCTGCGGGTCGGCCGGCGGACGGTCGACCTGGCCGCCAACTTCCGTGACGGCTCGGTCATCCACGGCCAGGTGTTCAAGCAGCCGTGGGAGCAGGTCCAGCAGGGAGAGCTGCGTGTCCGTGGCGGCGGTGACGGCTGGCCGTGGCCTTACGAAGCGCGGCTCGGCCTGAAGGTCGGCCGAGCCCGGCTGGAGATCGAGCAGCGCGTCGTCAACCTGGCCGACGAGCCGATGCCGGCCGGCGTGGGGCTGCACCCCTGGTTCCGGCCACGGGCGCAGGTCGCCATCCACGCCGACGCGGTCTACCCGACCAACACCAACAGCCCTGCCCTGCCCGTGCCGGTCAGCGGCGCGTTCGACCTGCGCCGCGGAGCGGAGATGACCAGCGGCCTGGACGCGACGTGGGCCGGACTGGGCGACCCGGCCGTCGAGCTGTGGTGGCCGGACATCAACCTGCGCGCTACGCTGAGGGTGATCGCGCCGACAGTGCATGTCACCGCGGCCAGCCCGGCCGATGTCGACGCGCTCGCGATCGAGCCGCAGACTCACGCCCCGCAGGGCCTGCGCCGGCTGGTCAACGGCGAACCCGGAGCGCTGGCCTGGCTGGCACCCGGCGGCGAACTGCGCCAGGTGATCGAGATGAGCTTTGAAACCGGCGACCCGGATCGACTCGACGGAGGTATGACAGCATGAACGGCAGCTTCTTCGACCAGGTGCCCGGGTCGATCCCCTTCGGCGGGCTCGACTCGAACGACCCTCTCTCGTTCAAGGTCTACCAGCCCGACCGGATGGTCCTCGGGAAGCGCATGGAGGATCACCTCAGGCCGGGCGTCTGCTTCTGGCATTCGTTCGCGTGGACAGGCGTGGACATGTTCGGCGCCGCGACGCTTGATCGTCCATGGCTCGTCCCGACCAGCGACGAGATGGCCGCGGCGCGGATGAAGCTGGCCGCCGCATTCGAGTTCTTCGGCAAGCTCGGCACTCCGTACTACTGCTTCCACGATCGAGACGTGGCACCGGAGGGTGCCAGCTTCGCCACCTTCCGGTCGAACCTTGACGCGCTCGCCGACGACGCCGCGGGCTACCAGGAACGGACCGGTGTCCGGCTGCTGTGGGGCACGGCCAACCTGTTCTCGACATCCGCGCTACAGGCCGGCGCGGCGACCAACCCGGATCCAGCGGTATTCGCCTACGCCGCCGCCCAGGTCAAGCACGTGCTCGAGGTCACCCAGCGGCTGGGCGGCGAGAACTACGTCTTCTGGGGCGGGCGCGAGGGCTACGACACGCTCCTGAACACCGACATGAAGCGCGAGCGCGAACAGCTGGCTCGCTTCCTGCACCTCGTCGCCGAGCACACGGCCAAGCATCGGCTTCAAGGGCACAGTTCCTGATCGAGCCCAAGCCGATGGAGCCGACCAAGCACCAGTACGACTTCGACGTCGCCGACCGTGCTCGGCTTCCTGCACGCAACAGGCCTCGACGAGCGACTTCAAGCTCAACATCGAGGCCAACCACGCCACCCTCGCCGGCCACACGCTTCGCACCACGAACTCGCCGTCGCGGCCGGCCAACGGACTGCTCGGCAGCATCGATGCCAACCGCGGCGACCCGCAGAACGGCTGGGACACCGACCAGTTCCCGAACTCCGTCGAAGACCTCGCACTGCCGCTGCTACGAGATCCTTCGAGCCGGCGGCCTGGCTCCGGGCGGATTCAACTTCGACGCCAAGCTGCGCCGGCAGAGCACGGACCGGAACGACCTGTTCCATGCCCACATCGGCGGGCTCGACACCCTCGCCCGAGCGCTGCTCGTGGCCGGCGACATGATCGAGCAGCGCACCGTTGACGAGGCTCGTGAGCGCCGCTACGCGGGCTGGAACGATGACCTGGGGGCGGCGATCATGGGCGGCGCACTGTCGCTGGCCGATCTCGAGCAGCGCGTCGCCGCGGGCGAGATCGAACCGCAGCCGGTGTCGGGCCGCCAGGAGCTGCTCGAGAACATGGTCAACCAGCGCATCTGGTCGGCCGACCGCTGAGCGCCACATGAGCCTCGCCCTGGGCATTGACGTATCGACCACCGCGACCAAGGCGGTCCTCGTGGACGAGGCTGGCGCGGTCGCGGGCATCGGCGTGGCCGAGTACGGCTTCGAGGTTCCGCGACCGCTGTGGAGCGAGCAGGATCCCGAGCTGTGGTGGGGCGGCGCTAGCACCGCGATCCGGGCCGCCCTGACCTCGAGCGGACTGACCGCGGCGGATGTCGCGGCCGTCGGCCTGACCGGCCAGATGCACGGCCTGGCGCTGCTGGACGAGGACGGACGAGGTGCTGCGGCCCGCCATCCTCTGGAACGACCAGCGCACCGGCGCCGAGTGCGACGTGATCCGCGCGCGGATGGGCAAGGCGCGCCTCATCCAGGTGACCGGCAACGATGCGCTGACCGGCTTCACCGCGCCCAAAATCCTCTGGGTGCGCGAGCACGAGCCGGACATCTACGCCAGAGTGCGCGCACGTGCTGCTGCCCAAGGACTACGTCCGCTACAAACTCACCGGGGACTACGCCACCGACAAAGCCGGCGCGCCGGGACACTCCTGTTCGACATCAAGGCGCGCGATTGGTCGCCCGAGGTGCTGGAGAAGCTGGAGATTCCTGCCGAATGGATGCCGCCAACGTTCGAAGGCCCGGAAGTGACCGGCGTGATCAGCGGGCGGCGGCGGCGCTGACCGGCCTCAAGGCGGGCACGCCCGTCGTGGGCGGCGGCGGCGATCAGGCTGCGGGCGCGGTCGGCGTCGGCGCGGTCGAACCGGGCATCGTCGGCGTTCTGCTGGGCACGTCGGGCGTGGTCTTTGCGTCCACCGGCGCACCCTACATCGAGACAGACGGGCCGGCTCCACGCCTTCTGCCACGCCGTGCCCGGCGCGTGGCACCTGATGGGTGTGATGCTCTCGGCGGCGGGCAGCCTGCAATGGTTCCGCGACACGCTCGCGCCGGGTGTGAGCTTCGACGATCTGCTGGCTCCGGCGGCGAGCGTCCCGGCCGGCGCGGAGGGGCTGCTTCTTCCTGCCGTACCTCACCGGCGAGCGCTCGCCCTATCCCGATCCGCTGGCGCGCGGCGCATTCATCGGGCTGACGCTGCGCCACGCGCTGCCGCACCTGACGCGCGCCGTGCTGGAGGGCGTCGCCTTTGGCCTGCGCGACGGGCTCGACCTGATGCTCGCCGCCGGCACGCCCGCGCCGGCCCAGATCCGCGCCTCCGGTGGCGGGCTGGTCAGCCCGCTGTGGCGCCAGATCCTGGCCGACGTGCTGCTGGCCGAGATAGCCATCCCGACCACGGCCGAGGGTGCGGCCTACGGCGCGGCCATCCTGGCCGCGGTCGGCGCGGGCTGGTTCGGCACGGTCGACGAGGCCTGCGCCGCGCTCGTCAGCGCCACGCCGGCCTGCTCGCCGGGCCCCGACGCGGCCGGCTACGCGGCCCGCTACGAGTTGTACCGCTCGCTCTATCCGACGCTGGCCAGCTCGTTCCGGCGCATCAGCGCCGGCGCGACGTGAGCGCCTCCGCCCCCGATTTCGAGGCGCTGATCGAGCACGCCCTGACGCGCCTGCCCGAGCGCTATCGTGCGCAGCTCGATACGGTCGCCATCGTCATCGACGACGAGGCAACGCCGCAGATGCTGTCGGCCACCGGTGCGCGCGGCCTGTTCGGCCTCTACCAGGGCGTGCCACGCACGGCCTACGGCGCGGGCGGCGCGCCCGTGGCGAGCAAGATCACCATCTTCCGGCGCCCGCTCGAGACTTTCTACCGCGACCCGATCGAACGCGCCCGTGCCGTGCAGGACACGCTCTTCCACGAGATCGCCCACCACTTCGGGATCAGCGACGAGCGCCTCGGCCAGCTTGTTCGCGAGCGTCGTCAGGGGCAGTCGGCGAAACCTCGTTGAGCCACGGGCGCTCGTTGAAGACGTCGGTCACCCAGCGCCCGAAGCGGCCCGGCGGCGGAGTCTCGCTGACGCCCACGAGCAGCTCCTCCATCGCCGCCTGAAGACGGGCGGTCAGCAGCGCGACGCCCTCGCGGTCGGCGCGCAACCCGCCGAGCGGCACCGCTGGCCCGACACGCAGCGTCACCCGCTTGCCAAAGTGCAGCCAGCGCGTGCCGATGACGGCCAGGGGCACGATCGGCACTCCGGCGCGCAGGGCGAGGAACGCGGCGCCGTCCTCGAGCGGCACGATCGCGCCCTCCCTGTCGCTCAGCCGGCCTTCCCCGGCGATGGCCAGCACGAAGCCCGCCTTGAGCGCACCCGTGGCGCGCCTCGTCGTGTCGAGCAGGTCCGACTTGGAAGGCTTGAACGGGACGGCCAGGTGGGTCCAGCTGATCACGCGGTTGCGCCAGCCGGACGTCATATTCTCCTCCCGCGGGCCGAAGATCAGCAGCCGATGGTGCTTGGGCCAGAAGGCGGCGAGCAGCATCGGATCGACCCAGTTCGGGTGGCTGAAGTTGAGCAGGTATGGCGGGCCGGCAGGCAGCAGCGCGAGCCGTTCGAGCCGCACGCGCAGGTAGCAGCTGATCAGGAAGCGCAGCCCGTAGCGGATGAAGTTGCGCTTCAGCCGGCCCGCCTGTTCAGGCGCGGGCAGCGAACTCGGGCTCAAGCCGGGCGACCTGGGGCAGGGCGACGAGCGGCGGCACACCCTGCGTGTCGCGCTCGAGCTCGTCGAGGAAGACGGGCACCAGCTCGGGGTCGAACTGGATGCCGCTCATCCGGTGCAGCTCGTCGGCCGCGCGGCCATGCGACTGGGCGGCCCGGTACGGGCGCCCGTGGACCATCGCCTCGTACGCGTCGGCGATGGACACGATCCGCGCGCCGAGCGGGATCCGGTCGCCGCGCAGGCCGTCGGGATAGCCGGTGCCGTTGAAGAACTCGTGGTGGTGGCGAATGACGGGAGCAAAGCCACGTGACGACAACAGCGGCCGGCAGATGCGCTCGCCGATCTCCGGATGGCGGCGCATCAGGCGCCACTCGTCGTCGCTCAGCGGGCCATCGTGGCGCAGCAGGTGCTCGGGCACGCCGATCTTGCCCACGTCGTGGAGCAACGCGCCATAGGCCACGGCTTCCAGCTCCTCGCCGCGCAGGCCGACCTGGGCGCCAACGCGGCCCGCGTGATGCGCCATCCAGCGACAGTGATGGACCAGCCCGAGGTCCTTGGCCTCGACCGCATTGGCCAGCGCGGCGACGATCTGGGTGGCGCGCTCAAGGCCGGTGATCGCGCGCCGCAGGCGCATCGCGCTGCGCATCCGGGCAAGCAGCTCGACCTGCTGGACGGGCTTGGCCAGGAAGTCATCGGCACCCGCGTCAAGGGCGGCGACCATGTCGTCCTGCGCCGTGTGGGCGGTGATGACGATGACCGGCAGAGTGGCCGTCAACGGATCGGCGCGCAAGCGGCGACAGATCTCGTAGCCGTCCATGCGCGGCAGGTTGAGATCGAGCAGCACGAGCTGGGGGGCGTACTCGACGATCGCGCGCAGACCGGTCTCACCGTCGGCCAGGCCGAGTACCGCGATAGCCCTCGCGCTCAAGGACCCGCGTCAGCAGCGTGCGCTGCGTCGGCTCGTCCTCGATGATCAGCACGAGCGGCCCGAGCTCCGCGATGACACCATCGGCCATCACGCCGATGCCGGCGGAAACCATGCGCCACCTCCCTGCTGCGCCGAGCTACGGACAGGGCCGAGCCGAGGCAACAGACTCCGGGCGGGCACGGGCCGGAACCGTCTGGCACGAGTATGCATGGTCGGAGGGGCGGCCGCTCAATGCAGGCGCACCGCCCCTGGAGCCACCGAACAGCATGTTGCGCGCACGTGTTGCGGGCAGACGAACGGCCGCGTACGATGCCTACGGCCGAAGGGCGCAGGGCGAAGAGGCCAAGAATGGGCTCGGCCCAGCCGTATATCTGCGCCCACTGCCAACTGGAGGAGGACACATGCGGACTCGCGCAATCTGGCTGGCCGCGCTGACCATCGCCGCGCTGCTGATTTCAGCCTGTGCCGCGGCAGCGCCGGCGGGGCTCAAGATCGGACTTGTGACCGATGTCGGGACACTGGACGACAAGAACTTCAACCAGTACTCCTGGGAAGGCGCCCAGGACGGCGCGACAGGCCATCGGTGGCACGTCGAGCGTCGCGGTGACCCACCTCCGCCGACATCGCGTCGAACATCCAGTCGTTCGTCGACCAGAAGTACGACATCATCGTGACGGTCGGCTTCGCGGCCGGCAAGGACACGATCAGTCGCCGCCAAGGCCAATCCGACCTCAGGTTCATCGGTGTCGACCAGTCGTTCATCTGCATCACTGAGACGGGCGATCCCGATCCGACCTTCGGGTGCCCGGGCGATCCGGCGACCCTGCTGCCGAACTTCCAGGGTATCGGTTGCGAAGGAGCAGCAGCCCGGCTACCTGGCCGGTATCGTGGCCGCCATCATCAGCCAGAGCGGCGTGATCGGCGGCCATCGGCGGCACGGCGTCGGTCCCGCCGTCGTGAGCTACATCGTCGGCTATGGCAACGGCGCCAAGTCGATCAACCCGAACATCCAGGTGTTGTCCAGTACGTCTCACCGCAGACCCGACGCGGCGGCGTTCAACAACCCGGCCGGCGGCAAGACGTTCGCCGAGCAGTTCATCGACCCCAACCGACGTCGACGTGATCTTCCAGGTCGCGGGCAAGACCGGTAACGGCGTCCTCGAGGCGGCGTGCGAGGCCGGCATCCACGGCGTCGGCGTCGACGTCGACCAGTACGAATCCACCCCGGCACTACGGAGTGCACCGTCGCCTCAGCGCCGAGAAGTACCGTCCAGACTCCGTCCGGACGCGATCATGGCGATCGCCGACGGGACGTGCCAGGGTGGCGTCGTTCTATCGACGCGTCGAATGACGGTATCGGCCTGTCTCCGTTGAACAGCGGCGCAGGCCTGGTCACGCCGCCGTTCAGGCGGTCGTCGACACCGCGTATCGCCGGGATGGTGGACGGGTCGCTGGTGACCTGCGCCTCGATCGAACTGCGGCACGGCCGAGTACTCGCAGTCTGACCCGCGTTTAATTGACGAGCGGGCCGCGACCTCAAGAGCGGCCCGCTCGTTCACTGGGAGCACCCCACTGGCCACAACCGTGACCACCCGCTGACCGGCGGGACCCGTCAGCGCGCCGGCGCTCGAGATGCGCGGCATCACCAAGCGCTATCCGGGCGTCGTCGCGAACGACCACATCGACCTCGACGTCCGTCCCGGGGAAATCCACGCGCTGCTCGGCGAGAACGGCGCCGGCAAGTCGACGTTGATGAACATCCTGTACGGGCTGGCCGTACCCGACGAGGGTGAGATCCTGCTCGACGGCGAGAAGGTCAAGATCACCGGGCCGTCGGACGCGATCGCGCGCGGCATCAGCATGGTCCACCAGCATTTCATGCTCGTGCCGGTGCTGACCGTGGCCGACAACATCCTCCTGGGCGACGAGACGATGGCGAATGCGATCTTCGTCGATCGCGGCGAGGCGCACCGGCGGATCGAGGAGCTGGGCAAGCGGTTCGGGTTCGAGATCGATCCCGACGAGCGGCTGGAGACGCTCTCGGTTGGCTGGCAACAGCGCGTCGAGATCCTGAAGGCGCTCTATCGCGACGCTCGGATCCTGGTCCTCGATGAGCCGACGGCGGTCCTGACCCCGCAGGAAACGACGGAGATATTCGCTGTCCTGCGTCGGCTGCGCGACGAGGCGGCCACAGCATCGTCTTCATCAGCCACAAGCTCTACGAGGTGCTGGAGATCGCCGACCGGATCACGGTCATCCGACGCGGTCGGGTGGTGGGCGAGCGACGACCCGAAGAAACCAACGAGGAAGACCTGGCCGAGCTGATGGTCGGTCGGGAGGTGCAGCTCGTGGTCGACCGCGGTGAGAGCCATCCGGGCGCGGTGACGCTCACCATCGACCGAGCTCGAGCGTCAAGAACGACCGTGGCCGGGAGGTCGTCCACGACGTGTGCCTGGAGGTCCGCGCCGGCGAGATCCTCGGCATGGCCGGCGTCGCCGGCAACGGACAGGACGAGCTGGTCGAGGCGATCACCGGCCTGCGCCGGCCGAGTCGCCGGCGCGAAAGTCACGCTCGACGGCCAGGACATCACACGGGCCGACGCGCGCGCGGTGCATGAAATGGACGTCGCCTTCGTGCCGGCCGATCGACAGCGCTTCGGACTCGTTCTGTCCTTTCCGCTGACCGACAACCTCGTTCTCAAC
The DNA here is from genome assembly GCA_963704145.1 of uncultured Chloroflexia bacterium. Taxonomy (GTDB): domain Bacteria; phylum Chloroflexota; class Limnocylindria; order Limnocylindrales; family CSP1-4; genus JALYGJ01. Next base: position 99,746 of record CAVPHB010000004.1, on the reverse strand, counting down.
GACTACTTCAGCGAGCCGTTTCGCGCATGGCCTGGTCCGCGACGAGCGGCCATCCTGAAACACGCCGAGGGACTCATCGAGCGCGTACGATGCCCGGACGCCATCGGCGACAGTCTCGGCCGGAACCCTCTCGGGCGGCAACCAGCAGAAGATCATCGTCGCCCGCGAGTTCGACCGCGACCTGAAGCTGCTCGTGCTCGACCAGCCGACTCGCGGCCTGGATGTGGGCAGCGTCGAGTTCATTCATCAAGCAGACGCATCGCCAAGCGCGACGCCGGTACGGCCGTGCTCCTTGTCTCGGCTGAACTCGACGAGATCGTCGAGCTGTCCGACCGGATCGGGGTCATGTATCGCGGGCGGCTCGTGGCGGTCGTCGACGGGCGAACCGCCAGCCGCGAGGAGATCGGACTGCTCATGGCTACGGGCGGCCGAGAGGAACGCGGCGGCCAGATCAAGACGCCTGTCGTGGGCGGCGCGCTGTGATCCGGACCCTGCGCGCCCAGCTCGCGGTGCCGCTTGGCGCGATCGTGCTCGCGCTCGTCGTCGGCGCGGTGGTGCTGATCGCGTCGAGCCCGCTGGTCACCGGCCAGCTTCGACCCACTGCTGCCCCTGTCGCACCTACTGGGCGCTGGTCCAGGGTTCGGTGCTGAGCTTCGAAGGTCTGACCGACACTGCCGTGAACGCGACACCCTTGATCCTGGTTGGACTCGCCGTCGGGCTGGGTTTCAAGGCCGGCCTGTTCAACATCGGCGGCCAGGGTCAGTTCCTGGTCGGCGCCCTGGCCGCGGTCGGCGTCGGCGCGGCACTGTCCAACGCGGTGTCTTCATCGCACTCCCGGTCTCTTCTGGCGGCGGTCATCGCCGGCAGCCGTGTACGGGTTCATCCCGGGCGTCCTCAAGGCATTCACCGGCGCGCATGAAGTGGTGACCACGATCATGCTCAACTACGTCGCCATCCAACTGGTCGGCTACTTCATCACCGGGCCGCTGCGCGCCACCGTTCCTCGTTCGCCCGGTCGCATGATGTTGTCGACGCGGCGCTGCCGGGATCATCAACGCCGGCCAGGCGCACGAGGGTCACCTCGGGATCCTGCTGCCGCTGCTCATCGTGCCGCTCGTCTGGTGGCTCCTGTTTCGCAGCACTACCGGCTTCGAGATCCGCACCGTCGGCGCCAATCCGGACGCTGCTCGCTATGCCGGCATGCGGCCGCGCCGGATCATCGTTTTCGCGCTGACGCTGGGCGGTGCCATGGCTGGACTGGCCGGGGCGACTGAGATTCTTGGCGTGACCAGTACATGCCCGCCTCCTACTCGACCAACATCGGCTTCGACGCGATCACCGTTGCACTGCTCGGGCGCGCCCACCCGGTCGGCATCGTCTTCGCCGGCCTGCTCCTGGGGGCGATGCGCGCCGGTGCCGGGTTCATGCAGGTCCAGGCCGGGATCCCGGTCCAGATGATCGACCTGCTGCAGGGCGTCATCCTGTTCTTCCTCGCCGCAGAGCTCGTCGTGCGCCGAGTCTTCCGCATCCGGGCTGCCTCCCGGGGCGTCGATGAACTGCAGACTGTGACCCGCACCTACGGCGGGCAGTCGACGGCGACGTAGCCATGGAATTGCTGTTCGACATCCCCGTCATCGGGCTGCTCCTTCAGCTCGTCGTGTACCTGGTCCAGGTCGTGATGACCAACGGCACGATCATCCTCGCCCTCGCGACGCCGCTGGCTCTGGGCGCCATGTGCGGCGTCATGAATGAGCGCTCCGGCGTAGTCAACATCGGCATCGAGGGGATGATGCTGGCCAGCGCATTCGCAGGCTGGTTCGCCACCTCGCTGATGGCGCAGGCCTTCCCGGCCGCTGCCGGTCCCGTGTTTGGGGTCACGCCAGCCCTGATGGTCGGTTTGCTGGCGGCCATGGCCACGGGCATGATTGCCTCGCTCGTCCATGGCTGGCTGTCGATCAGCCTGCGTGTCGATCAGATCATCAGCGGCACGATCATCAACATCGTCGCCTTCGGCGTGACCGGCTATCTCAACCTGCTCCTGGCGCGCAGCTCGACCCCCAGCGGGGGCAAGTTCACGCCGTTCGTACCGCCCGAGTGGCTGACCGACCTCCCCCTGGTGGGCTGGCTGTTCAAGATGTTCCTCCAGCAAGGGCCGGTCACGATGTCCGTCATCGTCATCGTCATCGTGCTCCAGATCCTGCTGTTCCGCGCCCGGTGGGGGCTGCGCACCAGGGCCGTCGGCGAGCACCCCAAGGCGGCCGAGACCGTCGGCATCGACGTCATCCGCACGCGCTATCGAAACGTGATCGTGGGCGGGGCGTTCGCCGGGCTGGGTGGGGCATGGTTCACCATCGATTTCGGCAGTTCGTTCGAGAACGGCATGACCAACGGTCGCGGCTTCATCGCGCTGGCGGCGCTGATCTTCGGTCGCTGGCACCCCATCGGGGCGTTCGGCGCGGCACTCCTATTCGCGGCTGCCGGATCGCTCGGGATCGCCATCCGGACCACTCCTCCATCTGGCCAGCTGGGTGACATCCTGTCTTCGATCCCCGAGCAGGTGTTCTCGGCGCTGCCGTACATCATCACCATCCTCGTCCTCGCCGGCGTCGTCGGACGCAGCGTGCCACCGGCCGCTGTGGGCCGGCCATACGAGCGCGAGGCGACCACCTGACGCCTCCCGGCGGACCGCGCTCTGAGCGACAGCGCGCGATCGAGATCATTGAGGCCCAGGAAGACACCGGGCCGGTGCCCGTGCTCGATGGCGAGTCATCCGCGGGCCTGCTGCGCGATGCACGGCGGATCGCGCTGGTGGGCGCATCGCCCAATCCGGCGCGGCCGTCGCACGATGTGATGGCCTACCTGCTCGAACAGGGCTATGACGTCGTGCCGATCAACCCGACTGTTGGCGAGGTGCTCGGCCGGCCGTCATTCGCGACGCTCGAGGACGCCGTCGCAGCGGGCGGCCCGTTCGACATCGTCGATGTCTTTCGACGGCCGGAGCACACGCCCGAGGTCGCCCGCAGCGCAGTGGCGACCGGCGCCGGCGCGCTCTGGCTACAGCTCGGCGTGGTCAACTGGGAAGCAGCCCAGATTGTCCACGACGCCGGCCTGGTGCTGGTCATGGATCGCTGCACGAAGATCGAGCACCGCCGGCTGCGCGTTCGGCGGCCGCCCGAGGGGCCGGGCTAGCGCGGGCGAGCCAGGTACCGGTCGAACCAGGCCAGCATGCGCTCGTGGCGGTCGATGCGCCGGTCGGGCCGGCCGTAGACCTTGAACTCGTGGTGCTCCTCGGGATAGAGGATGTACTCCACCTCGCGCTCCAGGGCGCGCAGGGCGCTGAACAGCTGCTCGTTGTCGGCTGGTGGGCAGACGCGGTCCTCTTCGGCCTGGAGCATCAGCAGCGGGGTGTGCATGCGGGCCACGTTGGACAGCGGCGAGCTGGCCCACAGCTTCAACATCCCGTCACGGCTGAGTGGGTCGCCGATCCCGAGGCGCCTGATTCCAGTGCACACCGAAGTAGCTGTTCGCCCAGGTCAGAGACCTGGTTGGCGACGCCGTTCTCGGCCACCGCCGCGCCGAAGCGATCGGTGACTCCGATCAGCCACTGGGTCGAGGTAGCCGCCGTAGGACAGGCCGTACAGGCCCAGGCGGCGCTCGTCGGCCAGGCCACGCTCGACCAGCCAGTCGACGACCACCAGCGCGTCCTCGGCATCCACCTCGCCCCACCGCCCGCTGAGGGCGTCGGCCCAGTCGTAGCCGAAGCCGGCTGATCCGCGCAGATTGGGCATCGCGACCCGATAGCCGGCCGAGGTCAGCAGCATCGCATCGAGCGACGAACCGGGCCCGAACGAGCCCGTCGGCCCGCCGTGAAAATGGACGATCAGCGGCAGCGCGGCATCGCCGGCGTCGGGTGGCGAGGCGAGCCAGGTGCTGATCGGGCCGCCCGGGCCGGGGATCTCGAACTCGTCAAGCCGGAGGCCCGTGATAGCGCCTCTGCCAGGTCGACCCATCGCGTGTCAACCGGCGCAGCCGGCCGTCCTCGACGGCATACAGCTCGGCTGCCCGGCCGTCGACCGTGGCGCTGATCACGAGCTTGCCGGCGGCAACGTCCATGCCCGAGGCAAGGCACCCGATCCTGCAGCGACCATCGTTCGCGCTGGCCCACCGCCGGGTCGAACCCCGACCGGCACGCAGCGCCCATGCCGTGCGACCAGGCAGACGAGCGTGTCGCCATCCAGCCACAGGGGGCCTGGTTCGCCGGTGAGCAGGTCCAGCTCGCTCCACGCCCAGGTCCCGATCAGCCCGTCGGTCTCGAGCGCGACCTGCCGCGCCGGGCCGCCGATCGGCCGGCAGCAGCCACGGCTGAAGCGGCGCATATTCGGGCGCATCGGCCTCGTCGCGGCCCAGGAACGCGAGCCGACTGCCGTCGGGCGACCAGGCCGGGAAGTCGGCGTCGCCGCGCAGCGCCGCCGCCTCGCGCGGCTCGCCGCCGGCCGTGTCGACGACCCAGACCGAGGCCGCGGGTCGAGGTCGCGCTCGCTGCGGGTGTCGGTGGCGAAGGCGATGGAGCGCGAATCTGGTGCCCAGACGGGATGGAGGACATCGAAGTCGCCGTGGGTCAGCTGGTGCGGCTTCTGTCCGGGCCTGGGCCGCACGAGATACAGGTGGGTGCGCCGATCGCGGTGGCCCTCCTCGTCGTCGCGCCAGTCCAGGCGGGTGATGCGCCGCACGCGGGGCGGCCTTGCCCGGCTCCTCCGGACCGTCGATGAACGGCCGATCGCATGGCCGACGGCGCCAGCATCGCCAGCCAGCGACCGTCGGGGCTCCAGCTAACGCTCGACACACCGTGCGTCAGCTCAACCAGCGGCCACGGGTCAGCCGCCCAAGCGGCAGGATCAGGGCCTGGCCGTGATCGGCCCCGTCGGGCGTCCGCACGAAGGCCAGCAGCGCGCCGTCGGGCGAGTAGGCGGGCGCGCGAATCGCGCACGCGCGCCGCTCGTCAGCTGGCGTGCTCGTCCCCCGTCGACGGCACACTCCATAGGTGCGAGCGATATGCAGAGCCGCTCGACGTGGCGGCGCACGTAGGCCACCTCGCCACCGTCCGGCCGCAGCCGGAACGACTCGATCCCAACCTGGTGGCGGACGACATCGGGGCGGCAGACTGACGCGAGCCATTGATCGACACCTCGTGGCGAGACCATCCGACACAGGACAGGCGGATGTACCATTCTGGACGGGCCGCCGATATCTGTGCGGGGCCGGCAGCGAGAGGGGAGACTGAAGGCGATATGGCCCGTCCGTCGCACGCCAGTCGCGCCGCCACGGCGCTCTTGGTGGCCTTCATCATCAGCGCCTGCGGCGGCGCCGGCGCTGTCACCGAGCCCGGCCACACCGCCGGCGCCCGGCGCCACGCCGACCAGCGCGCCAACCGATGCACCAACGCCGGCCTCAGCGACGCCCACACCAACCGCTGTGCCACCACCGACCGCTCAGCCGACGCCTGCAACCGGCGGCACCGTGCGCATCGGCATCGGCGGCTTCCCCGACTTCCGCAACCCCGGCAACGGCCTGCTGACCGAGTCCTACGCGCTGTACGAGCTGGTCTACGAGACGCCCGATCGCGCTCAACACCGAGGGCTAGTATCGTGCCCGAGCTGGCCAGCGCTGGTCCGTCTCAGACGATCAGCTGACCTGGACGATGACAATTGTGGACGGCGCGACCTTCCACGACGGCACGCCGCTGACGGCCGAGGACGTGCGCCTTCTCGATCCAGCTCTACCAGGACACCGAGGACTATCCTGTACCTGCCCTCGTACACCGACGGCTTCGAGTCGATCGATGCTCCTGACCCGACGACGCTGATCGATCACGACCGACGAGCCGGTGGCCAACTTCGAGTCGCGCATGGCCTTCATGTACGTACTGCCCAAGCACATCTGGGAGGCTGTCGAAGATCCGGTCGCCTTCGAGAACGCCGAGGACATGATCGGCTCCGGCCCATTCCGACTGGCGGCCTGCGAGCGAAGGTCGAGTCGTACACCCTCGAGGCGGTCAAGGACCACTGGCAGACGCCGCCCAACGTCGATCGGGTGATCATTCCAGCGCTACGGCAACCCGGACGCGCGGGTGACTGCGCTGCGCGCAGGGCCAGCTCGACATGATCACCGAGTTCCCAGCGACGGCCGTGGCGGCGCTGCGCAACGAGCCCAACGTCGGCCTGCTCATCGCCGATCCGGTGACCGGCAGCCTGACCGACATCTTCTTCAACGTCGTCGACCCGGCGAACTGCCCGCCGATGACGGGCGCGTGCACCGGTCACCCGGCGCTGCGTGACGTCGAGGTGCGTCGCGCGCTGGCCGAGGCGACCGACAAGCAGCAGCTGGTCGACGTCAGCCTGCTCGGCCTGGGCTCTGTCGGCCTCTCGCTGGTGCCGCACGTCGATGGGTGACTTCTACGCGTCCGACGGTCCCGGACTACGCCTACTCCGTCGACGCGGCCAATGCCCGGCTGGAGGCGGCCGGCTACGTCGACACCGACGGCGACGGCATTCGCGAGTGCCGCGCCGACCAGCAGTGCCCGACCGGCGACCTGACGTTCCGCTTCTACTACCCGACCGACTCTGACATCGGCCCGCGCGAGGCGGACCAGCTCTCGGACATGTGGCGGCAGGTGGGCGTGGCGATCCAGATCCAGGCGCCTCGACCCGGAGCACGCTCACGTCTGTCTGCTGCCCGCAGCTTCGACTACGACATCATCCGCTGGGGCTGGGGCAGTGACCCCGATCCGGCCTTCCTGCTCGGGCGTCACCCTGTGCAGCGAAGTCGACAGCGGCTTCAACGAGACCGGCTACTGCAACCCGGCCTATGACCAGCTGTACGACCAGCAGAACGTCGCAGACCGACCACGGCCACGCGGGTCGCGATCGATCCACGAGATGCAGCGCATCCTGGTCGAGGACGTGCCGTACATCATTGCCGTACTACTACCAGGAGACGGAGGCCTACCGAGCCGACACCTTCGTCGGCTGGCCGACCGACAATCCGACCCTGGGCCTGGAGTCGCCCGGAGTCGCTGACCACGATCCGGCCGCTCCAGTAACACGGCCCGACGAGCGTCGCTGGCAGCGGGGTGCGCGACAATGGCGCGGTCGCAGCCGTTCCTGCTGCGCCGCGTAGGCTGGGCGGTGGTCACGATCGCTCGTCGTGCTGACCTTCAACTTCTTCCTGTTCCGCGTCCTGCCCGGCGATCCGGCCAAGTCCGGCGTGCGCGATCCACGCCTCAGCCCAGGCGCCGTGGCGGCGCTCCAGGAGCGGTTCGGGCTGAACCGGCCGCTGCTCGCTCGCACTCGACGGCGGCGACCCGTTCGACAGCCAGTACTTCGCCTACGTCGGTGGCGCTGGCGCGGGGCGACCTGGGGTTGTCGTACGCCTTCCGCGACGGCCGGTGGCGCGACCTGCTCGGCGAGGCGCTGGTCAACACGCTCTGGCTGGTGCATGCCGGCCCAGCTCCTGGCCATCGTCGCTGGCACGCTGCTCGGGCTGCATCGCGGCGTGGCGGCGGCGGACGGCAATCGACACCGCGGCGCTCACGTTCTCGCTGCGTGACGTGGGCGTCTGCCCACCTTCTTCCTGGGCATCGTGCTGCTCTTCTTCGGATCGGCCTGGTTCGGCCTGCCCATCGCCGGCAGGGGCACGGTCGGCGCCGAGTTCGATCGGCCTCGTTCGACGCAGCTGGCTCGACGCCGTGCGCCATCTGCTGCTGCCGACGCTGACGCTTGAGCCTGGTGCTGCTCGGCGAGTACATGCTCATCATGCGCAGTTCCGTGCTCGACGTCTTCAGCGAGGACTACATCCTGACCGCCAAGGCCAAGGGCCTGAGCACCTACCGGATCATCCGCGATCACGCGCTGCGCAACGCGATGCTGCCCCTGGTCACGCTGATCGCGCTGACGCTCGGCTTCACCGTCGCCGGCGCAATCCAGGTCGAGACCGTGTTCTCGTGGCCGGGGTTGGGCGAGCTGACCGTGCGTCGCGGTCAGCCAGCGCGACTACCCGGTCCTGCAGGGCGCCTTCCTGCTGCTGGCGGTCTCGGTCGTCGTCGCCAACCTGATCGCCGACGTCGTCTACTCGATGGCTCGATCCGCGCGTCACGGAGACGTAGCGGCGATGACGACGACAGCGCGCGCCAGCGCAGGTCCAACCCCCGCTGGCGCCCGCCGCGCTGCCGCTCCACCCGCTGCGCGTGCGTTCCTGCGCCATCGGATGGGCCTGGTCGGCGCGCTGATGCTGCTGGTCGCCGCTGGTCGTCGCCGTGGGCGCGCCGCTGATCGCCCCCTACGACCCGTATGCGTCGGTCCGACCGACCATCGACGACATCTACCAGGCGCCGTCGCGCAGCCCACCCGCTGGGCAACGACGACGGTGGCAAGGACGTGCTCTCGGCGCTGATCTACGGCACGCGCGTGTCGCTCCTCGTCGGCTTCACGGCGCGCGGCGATCGCCCTGATGATCGGCGCCGCCGTCGGACTGGTGGCCGGCTACGTGGGCGGGCGCGTGGGCGGCAGCGCTGATGCGCATCACCGACTTCTTCCTGGTCATCCCCGACCTGGCGCTGATGATCGTCCTCGTCGCCATCCTGGGCCCAAGCCTGCAGAACATCATCCTGGTCATCGGGCTCCTCGGCTGGACGACCACGGCGCGGCTGGTGCGCGCCCAGACGCTCAGCGTGCGCGAGCGCAAGTTCGTGCTTCGCGCGCGGTCGATCGGCGCTCGGACATCGTACATCATCCGCCGCCACATCCTGCCGCTGGTGCTGCCGCTGATGCTGGCCAACACGGTGCTGGTGATCAGCGTGGCGATCCTCGAGGAATCGACGCTCGTCCTTCATCGGCCTGGGCGACCCGACGGTCATCAGCTGGGGCCAGATGCTCCAGTTCGCATTCAACCGCGGCGCCCTCTCGGCCGGCGCATGGTGGGCGCTGATCCCGCCCGGCCTGGCCATCGTGTGGGTCGTGCTGGGCGTGACGCTGGTCGGCACGGCGCTCGAGGAGATACTCAATCCGCGCCTGAGGCGCCATCACCTCGAACGCGAGCCGGCGCTGCTGCTGGTCCGCGTCGGTACCCCGCGCTGGTGCGCGGCCGCGAACGCGGCCGCGAGGCGGCCAGCGCCGGTGCTTGTCGTCGAGGACCTCAGCGTGGCCTTCGAGACCGAGGCCGGCCTGTTGCGCGCCGTCGACCGGGTCAGCTTCGTGCTGCGCCCGGGCGAGACGGTCGGCCTGGTCGGCGAATCTGGCTGCGGCAAGACGACGACGGCGCTCGCCCTGCTGCGGCTCCTGCCGCCGGGCGGGAGGATCGAGAGCGGCCGCGTGCTGCTCGGCGGCGTGGACGTGCTGACCCTGCCGCCCAAGGAGTTGCGTGCCCTGCGCTGGTCGCGCATGTCGATCGTCTTCCAGGGCGCGATGAACGCGCTCAACCCGGTGCGCAATGTCGGCGACCAGGTGGCCGAAGCCGTCCGCGTGCACGAGCCCAGCCTCGGCCGGCGCGGGCGCAGCCGAGCGCGCCGCCGGACTGCTGGAACGAGTCGGGATCGGCGCCCGGCGTGCCGACGAGTACCCGCACACGTACTCGGGCGGCATGCGCCAGCGGGCGATGATCGCCCTGGCCCTGGCCTGCCGGCCGGAGGTGATCATCGCCGACGAGCCGACGACCGCGCTCGACGTGATGATCCAGGCCCAGATCCTGCGGCTGCTGGCCGACCTGGGACGGGAGTTCGGCATGAGCACGATGATCGTCACCCACGACCTGGGCGTGGTGGCCGAGGCGTGCGACCGCGTGCTGGTGATGTACGGCGGTTCGATCGTCGAGGACGCCGACGTCGACCGCCTGTTCAGCGACCCGCAACACCCCTACACGCAGCTGCTGCTGGATGCCTTCCCCGACATCGATCAGCCGGATCGCCGGCTGCGGGCCATACCGGGGACGCCGCCGCGCCTGGACGCGATGCCTGCCGGTTGCCAGTTCGCGCCGCGCTGCCCGTCTGTGTTCGACCGCTGCCTGACTCGAACGACCGCCGGCCTACGCGCTCGGGGAGCGGCGGGCGGCCTGCTTCCTGGTCGAGCCTGGCGCAGGCGGAGGCAGCGCATGGCTGAGCCGGTGCTCGAGGCGCGCGAGCTCGAGATGCACTTCCCCGGCCGCCGCCGGCTGAGCGACGTGTTCAGGCGTCGTCCAGCACACGCCGGTGCGTGCCGTGGACGGCATCAGCTTCAGCCTCGCACCTGGCGAGGTCCTCGGGCTGGTGGGCGAATCGGGCTGCGGCAAGACCACCACCGCCAACCTCGCTGCTCGGCCTGCTCCGGCCGACCGGCGGCGACGTCGAGGTTGACGGCGCGGCCCTTTCGAAGCTCGATTCGGCCGGCATGCGTCGGCTGCGGCGCGAAGTCCAGATGATCTTCCAGGACCCGTACGAGTCGCTCAATCCGCGGCTGCGGGTGGGCGACATCGTGGCCGAGCCGCTGCGCGTCCATCGCGTCGCCGGGAGCCGCCAGGAAGAGAGCCCGATTGGTCGCCCGAGGCGCTAGAGCAGGCCGGCCTGCAGTCCGGCCGAGTCGTTCGTCGGGCGGCTGCCGCATTCGAACTGTCGGGCGGTCAGCGCCAGCGCGTGGTGATCGCGGCGGCGCTGATCCTTCAGCCGCGCGTGCTGGTGGCCGACGAACCGGTGTCGATGCTCGACGTGAGCATTCGCGCCGACATCCTCAACCTGCTCGCCGATCTGGCTGAGAACCACGGCATTGCCATCGTGATGATCACCCACGATCTCTCCACGGTGGCCGCCTACGCCGACCGCATCGCGGTGATGTACCTCGGTCGCATCGTCGAGATCGGACCCACGGCGGCGGTTCTCGGGCAGCCCACGCCATCCCTATGCCCAGGCGCTGCTGTCGGTCGTGCCGGTGCCCGATCCGCGGCGCCGACGCGAGCCGGTCATCCTGCCCGGCGAGTCGCCCGATCCGGCGCACATGCCGCCCGGCTGTCGCTTCCACCCGCGCTGCCCGGTCGCGTTCGATCGCTGCCGGACGGTCGACCCGCCGCTGTTCGAGGTGAGCGGCGACCACCGAGCGGCGTGCCTGCTGGTGGTGCGAGCCGGTCACCCCCCGCTGAGCGCGCGCGCCGGGTTGTCGGTGATCAGCGAGCGGACCAGGCTGGCGGCAGGCCGCTCGCCTCGAGCCGCCCGTGAACGACGCGCAGGATGTACGTGTAGCCCGATCCGCCGCAGGCCTCGAGGTGCGAGGCCAGGCAGACATCGTGCGAGATGCAGGATCCGCTCGGCGAAGCCCGCTCTCTACGAGCGCGTGGAGGACCGCACTGTGCGCTCGAGGTAGTAGTCGTTGCCGGCCGGCGATGGTGTCGAACTGGACCCACGCGCCGCGCTCGGCGAGCGCGCGATGGTAGCCGCGGTCGGGAACCATGTCGCAGTGGCCGATGATCACGCGCGCGGCAGGAACGCCTTCGCGATTCGAGCAGGTCGAGCTGGGGCAGGCCGACCGGCCAGCGTGCGGCATGAGTGGTGATCGTGACATCGGTCGCGCGGTGAGCGCGCGCGGCCGCCCTGAACGACTTCTCTTCGGTCGCCGTGATCTCCCGGTCGCAGCCGATCTCGCCGATGACCCCGGCGCGCACGCCGTGCTCGTCGATTCCCTCGCTGATGTCGCGGATCAGCACGCTCGGCGACCTCGTCGACTGAGCTGCGCGCGAACCAGTCCTCGTCGAGGTAGGGCCGGCGGTAGAAGCCGGTGCCCATGATCACGTTCACGCCGCTCTCGCCGTGCCACACGGCGATTGAGCGAGCGGCTCGGGGTGCAGGCCGCGCGTGGTGCAATCGACGATGGTCGTTCCGCCCGCGTCGCGGTATCGGATCAGCTCGTCGCGCACCAGCTCGGGATCGTTGATCAGCCCGTCGGCGCGGTACTCGCGCAGCAGATCGATGAAGGTGTGCTCGTGGGGCATGACCACGCCCAGCTGATCGGCCCGGATCGGCCCATTGACCGACTGGATCGTAGTCAACATGCTCCTCACCTTATCGGCGGCGAGACCCTCTTGTCAGCGCATCCCTCGCTGACCCTGATGCTCAGCGGATGGCGAACCCAGCCACGACCAGAACGACCCCCACAATCCCGACCCCGGCCCACCGGTAGACCTGGCGGCGCAGCAGCTGACGCATGATGTCAGCGCCGGTGACCTCGTGGCCCGCGGCGGGTGAATTCCGACCGCCGCGCCACGACTCGTACTTGCGCGCGTTCTCGGCCAGCCGATCGAGCTCGCTCATCCGGGCAAAGGGTGCACGGACACGCAACAGCGCCAAGCCAATCAGGGCTGCCCCGAGCAGCCACAGGGCGATGTTTGTCACGCGCCCGTCTCTGTCGAACCGGCGCGCAGCCGCGCTTCGAGCAGCTGTTGGACGACCTGGGCCTGGGCCTGGCCGCGCGTCTCCTTCATCACCTGGCCGGTCAGGAAACTGCAGCGCCTGCTCTTTGCCGGCCCGGAAGTCGGCCACGGCGGCGGGATTGGCGGCGACCACCCGCTCGATCACCTCGGCCCAGCGCGCCGGTGTCGCTGATCTGGCGCAGGCCGAGCTCGGCCACGATCGCATCGACCGCCTCGCCGGTGCGCAGATGGCGCTCGTAGAGCTGCTCGGCGTTGGAGCTGGAGATGTCGCCCGCCGCGGCCAGTTGCGCCACGCGCGCCAGCTGCGCCGGATCGCGCGGCCGACAGCAGGTCGGGCTGGGTCTTCAGCTCGCGCAACGCGATCTTCGAATAGAGGCTCGCCGTGCGCTTGGGGTCCAGGCCGTCAACGGCCGCCATCGCGGCGTCGAAGTAGTCGCTGCCGCTGGCGGTGATGACCGCCGCGTCGTAGGCCGACAGCCCGTACGTCGCGCGGTAGCGTGCCCGGCGCGCCTGGGGCAGCTCGGGCATCCGCGCGCGGATCTCATCGATCAGGCCGGCATCGGTGCGCAGCGGCGGCAGGTCCGGCTCGGGGAAGTAGCGGTAGTCCTCCGACTCCTCCTTCAGCCGCATCGAGTAGGTCACGCCGCGCGTGTCGTCCCAGCCGCGCGTCTCCTGGACCACAACGCCACCCGCATCGAGGACCCGCGCCTGGCGCTCGACCTCGAAGGCGATCGCCCGCTCGACCGAGCGGAACGAGTTCATGTTCTTGACCTCGACCCGCGTGCCCAGCGTGCTCGTACCAGCCGGCCGCAGCGAGACGTTGGCCTCGACGCGCATCTGGCCCTCCTCCATCTGCGCATCGGACGCGCCGATGGTCAGCAGCAGCAGGCGCAGCTCCTCGGCGTAGCGCCGCGCGACCTCGGCCGACGGGATGACCGGCTCGGTCACGATCTCCATCAGCGGGATGCCCGAGCGGTTGAAGTCGACCAGCGAGAGCCGCCCGCCGCCCGGCGCATCCTGGTGCAGCAGGCGCGCCGTGTCCTCCTCGAGGTGCGCCCGGGTCAGGCCGACCTCGAACGGCCCGTCGGCCGTCTCGACGGTCAGCGATCCACCGGCGGCGCAGCGGCAGGTCGTACTGGCTGATCTGGTAGCCCTTGGGCAGGTCGGGGTAGAAGTAGTTCTTGCGGTCCCAGCGGGTGACCTCGGGGATCGTCGGCACCGACCGCCAGACCGGTGGCGATGACGTGCTCGACCGCGCGGCGGTTGATGACCGGCAGCGCGCCGGGCAGACCAAGGCAGACCGGGCAGGTGTTCGAGTTGGGCGCGGCGCCCTTCACGTCGGTCGAGCAGGCGCAGAACATCTTCGAGGCGGTCTTGAGCTGGACGTGGATCTCGACGCCGATGACGACCTCGTAGCGGGTCGTGGCCGGCACGATCGTGACTGGCGCGGTCATCAGCCCTGCAATGTGGCGACGAAGCGGCCGATGCGCACCAGCGCCTGCTCGAGCTGCTCGTAGCCGGTCGCCAGCGTGGCGCGCACGTGCCCCTCCCCGGACGGGCCGAAGGCGTTGCCGGGCACTACCGCGACCCTGTGCTCGTACAGCAGCCGCTCGCTGAACTCGTCGCTCGTCAGCCCGGTCGATGCGATGCTGGGGAAGGCGTAGAAGGCGCCCAGCGGCTCGGCGGTGAGAAGGCCGATCTCGTTCAGGCCGGCCACGAACATCTTCCGTCGACGGTCGTATTCGGCGGTCATCCGCTGCACGTCCTGTTCGGCCGCCTGGAGTGCGACCACTGCCGCGTCCTGCGCGACCGTGGGCGCCGACATGATCTCGTACTGGTGGACCTTGACGATGCCCTCGAGCAGGTCGCTCGGCGCACAGACGTAGCCGACCCGCCAGCCGGTCATCGCGTAGGCCTTGGAAAAGCCGCCTATCAGCACCGTTCGCTCGCGCATCCCGGGCAGGCTGCTGATCGGTACGTGGCGGTGCCCGCCGTAGACCAGCCGGTCGTAGATCTCGTCGCTGACCACGATCAGGTCATGCGCGCGCGGCGATCTCGGCCAGCGCGCGCAGGGTTGCCTCGTCGAGCACGGCGCCGGTCGGGTTGCACGGGTAGCCCAGGAAGAGCACCCTGGTGCGCGGCGTGATGGCCGCCTCGACCGTCTCCGGCTCGAGCGCGAAGTTCGTCTCTGCCGTCGTGGGCACCAGCACGGGGGTGCCACCGTTGAAGATGATCGAGGGCAGGTAGGCGACGTACGACGGCTCGTGCAGAACCACCTCGTCGCCCGGGTCGACCAGCGCGGCCATGGTCACCGCGACCGCCTCCGAAGCGCCGACCGTGATGCAGATCTCGTTGTCGGGGTCGTAGGCGACGCCGTACAGCCGCTCGAGGTGCGCAGAGAGCGCCCGGCGCAGCTCGATCGTCCCGTAATTGCTGGTGTAGTGCGTCCGACCCGCGCGCAGCGAGCGCACGCCCTCCTCGATCACCTGGGCCGGCGTGGTGAAGTCGGGCTCGCCCACGCCCAGGCTGATCACGTCGGGCATCGTGGCGATCACGTCGAAGAACTTGCGGATGCCCGACGGGGGCACGGCGCGAACTCGTTCGGACAGGCGTTGCCGGGCAGCGACGAGCGATTCAGTCATCAGACTCCTCCGCACAGATGCCCTTCGAGTATAGGTTCAGGCGGCGCCGCCAACGGCCAACGCCCGGTCTGCAGCCGATGGCGTGGCCGGGTCCGCGAGCGCCGCAAGATCGTGCGGCTCGATGCTCCGCCAGGCGGCATCGACGGTGATGGCCTCGTACGCCCGGCCGAGCTGGAAGAGACGCAGTTCGTCCCACGCCCGGCCGATCAGCTGGAGGCCGACGGGCAGGCCGTCCGACAGGCCACAGGGCACCGACAACCCGGGCAGGCCGGCCATGTTGACGGGCAGCGTGCAGGCGTCGGACAGGTACATCGCGACCGGGTCGGCCAGGCGCGCACCGAAACGGAAGGCGACGGTCGGGCTGGTTGGCGCGACGAGCGCGTCGACCTGCTCGAAAGCGGCGTCGAAGTCGGCCTTGAGCAGGGTGCGCACCTTCTGCGCCTTGAGGTAGTAGGCGTCGTAGTAGCCGGCCGACAGCGCGTACGTGCCGAGCATGATGCGGCGTTTGACCTCGGCGCCGAAACCACTGCCGCGAGTGGCCAGGTAGTCGGCGATGTAATCGCCGCTCGGCAAGCGAACGGAATGGCCGTAGCGCACGCCGTCGTAGCGAGCCAGGTTGGCCGACGCCTCGGCCGGGGCGATGATGTAGTAGGTCGCCAAGCCGTAGTCGGTGTGCGGCAGATCGATGTCGACGATCTCGGCGCCCGCGTTGGCCAGCTGAGCGACGGCCTCGCGGATGCGCGCCTCGACGCCGGCTTCCATGCCCGCCACGAAATACTGCCGCGGCAGGCCAAGGCGCACGCCACGCAGCGATGCGGCCGCCTGATCGTCGCTCTCCGGCAGCGCGGCGGCATAGTCGGGCACGTCAATCGGCGCCGATGTTGAGTCACGCTCGTCACGGCCGGCGATTGCGCCGAGCAGCAGCGCCGCGTCGCGCACGTCGCGTCCGAACGGGCCGATCTGGTCGAGCGAGCTGGCAAAGGCGACGATGCCGTAGCGGCTCACCCGGCCATAGGTCGGCTTGAGTCCGACGATGCCGGTCAGCGCCGCCGGCTGGCGGATCGAGCCGCCGGTGTCCGTGCCGATCGAGAGCGGCGCCTGGTACGCCGCTACGGCTGAGGCAGAGCCACCGCTGCTGCCGCCCGGCACGCGCTCGAGGTCCCACGGGTTGGCCGTCGGGCCCCAGGCGGAAAACTCGGTCGACGAGCCCATCGCGAACTCGTCCATGTTGGTCTTGCCGGGCAGCACCGCGCCGGCCTGCTTGAGCCGCTCGGCGATGTGCGCGTCGTAAGGGCTGACGAAGCCGTTCAGGATGCGGCTGCCGGCCGTCGCCGGCTCGCCCTTGGTCAGCACCAGGTCCTTGAGCGCGACCGGGACGCCGAGCAGCGGCGGCAGGCGGGCCAGCGCGGCCGCGCTGGCTCGACGCGCCTCGGTCAGCTTTGCGTCGGCCGCGTCCGCCTGGCTCAAGGTCGCATCGCGGTCGACAAACACCCAGGCGTGGAGCGGGCCGTCGGTCGCCGCGATCCGGTCGAGGTGGGCAACCGCCAGCTCGCGCGCCTGAACTCGCCGGCGCGCAGCGCCGCTGGCCATCTCGTGAGCGTGGAGGCGGGTCAGGTCGGAGCTCATTGGTGCCCGGGTCAGATCAGGCGGATCAGTTGCCGTGCTCGCCCAGGATGGGCGGCACCACGAAATACGGCCCTGAGCGCTTCGGGCGCCAGGTCGAGCACTGCCTCGGCCGGCAGGCTGGGCCGGACCACGTCGTCGCGCAGGATGTTCTCGAGCTCGATCGTCTGGGCAGTGGGCGGGATGTGCTCGGTATCGAGCTCGGCCAGCACCGCGTACTGGTCGACGATGTGGTTGAGCTGACCTTCGAGCCGAGCCAATTCGTCCTCGGTCAGGCCGAGGCGGGCGAGATGGGCGACGTGCTCGACGTCCTTGCGCGACAGGGTGGCCATTCGGGGCAAGGATACCGGGGCGCCGGGCGCGGACGTGGGTTGGGCCCAGATCCGCGCGTGGCACGGGAGATGAGGTGATCGGCGGCCAAGTGGGTCGGAGCCAGGCGCATCGGAGGCCCGCCTGATCGGAGCTTGTTCAGGAGACGTGCAGGGCGGCTCCGACCAGCGCAGCGGCCAACGCGGCGATACCGGCGACGATCACCAGGCGGATGCCCTCGGTCAGCCACGAGTCGCCGCCCAGTCGGCCGGTCAGCGAGCCGAGCAAGAAGAGGCTGGCCACCGAGATGCCCACCGTGGCGAGGATTGCCTGGCCCACGGGCAGGATTGCGAACGGCGCCAGGGGCACCAGCCCGGCGATCATGGCGGCGCCGAACGTGACCAAGCCGGAAGCGGCCGGATTGAGCCGGTCCGCCCGATCCGCACGGCCTGCCCGGGCCGCATTCGATGTTGGGTCCGCATCTTCGGCGCGCCGGTCCAGCCGCTCCTCGGCCCGTGTCGCGTTGTACAGCACGCCGCCCATTGAGACGGCCTCGGCGACGCCAGCCGAAAGTCCGGCCAGCGCAACCAGGTCGGCCCGACCGGAACCGATCGTAACGCCGAGCACGACGGCCAGGACATTGGTCAGGTTGTCCTGGGCGCCCATCAGCACCTCGTGCGCGGTCGCCCGGCGCACCAGGCGGCGCCAGACACTCCAGTCACCAGGCTGGACCACTTGCGGCTCGAGAGTCGTCGGTTCGCTCACGCTGATAAGACCATCATCTCGGTGATCGTTTCGAGAGGTCGCAAAGGCCCCTAGCGCAGGGCCGAAGGTCAGACGTTACGCGCGTACGGCGACTCGAAGACCACGATCAACCCGCCTCCTCGCCGGCGAGGAGGCGCACGAAAGCCTCCTCGTCCAACACGGGCACGCCCAGCTCCTGTGCCCTGGCCAGCTTCGAGCCGGCGTTCTCACCGGCGACGAGATAGTTGGTCTTGCGGCTGACCGAGCCGGCGGTCTTGCCGCCGGCGGCGCGGATGGCCTCCTCGGCCCCGTGTCGATCGAATCCGCTCAGCGTTCCGGTCACCACGAGCGTCTTGCCCGACAGCGGACCCTCCGCCCGCGGCGCCAGGGGTGGGCGTGGGGCGCTCCGGCTCGACGCCCGCATCGACCAGGTCGTCCAGGACGCCGCCGTTAGCCGGGTCGGCGAACCAGCCCGCCATGCTGGCGGCCACGGTTGGTCCAACACCGGGGATCGCCTCGAACTGCTCAGCGGGCACCGTGCGCAATTCCCGTGCGATACGCGTGCAGCCAGCCATCCGGGCCGCCCATCGGCTCGTCGTCGTGCGGCGCCCAGCTGAGCGCGATCCAAGCGGCCATGTCGATCGCGGTCTGCTCGCCAACCTGGGGAATTCCCAGCCCGAGGATGATCCGGAACAGCGGCCGCACGCGCGCCCGATCGATCGACGCCCTGCAGGTTCTCGGCACTCTTGCGTCCGAACCGATCGAGCGACTCAAGGTCCTCGACCGTCAGCCTGAAGAAGTCGCCCCGCTTCTTGACCAGGCCGCGCTCGAGCAGCTGGACGAGCACCTTCCAGCCGGCGCCCTCGATATCCATCGCACCGCGCCCGACGAAGTGGCCGAACTCCTGGCCCACGCGCGCCGGACAGCGCAACGTTGGGGCAGTAGTGGCGGACCGCGTCTGCGTCGCGGACCACCGCTGTCGAACACACGGGGCAGCGAGCCGGCATCTCGAACTCGCGCTCGGCGCCACGTACGCCGCTCTGCGATCGACGCGCACGATCTCGGGGATGACGTCGCCCGCCTTGTGGAGCACGACGTGATCGCCGATGCGCACGTCCCGGCGCCGCACCTCGTCGAGGTTGTGCAGCGTGGCGCGAGCCACGGTCGAGCCGGCGACCTTGACCGGGACCAGGCGCGCCACCGGCGTCAAGGTGCCGGTGCGGCCGACGTAGGCCAGGATGTCCTCGACCATCGTCTCGACCTGCTCGGGCGGGTACTTGTAGGCGATCGCCCAGCGCGGTGCGCGCGAGACCATGCCCAGCCGGCGTTGGAAGTCGAAGCGATCGACCTTGACCACGACACCGTCCGTTTCATAGGGCAGATCGTGGCGCCGCTCCTGCCAGCGCTCGATGAACCCGACCACGCCGTCGATGTCGAGGTCCGTCGAGCGATTCGGCTCGACCGGCAAGCCGATCTCCGCCAGCCGCGCGAGCGCTCCGGACTGGGTAGCGACGCGCACTCTGCTCGACCAGCACGTAGAACCACGCGGCGAGGCGTCGGCTGGCCGTCACCTGTGGGTCGATCTGGCGCAGCGACCCGGCGCCACTGTTGCGCGGGTTGGCGTACAGCGGCAGGCCGGCCTCCTCGCGCTCAGCGTTGATCCGCGCGAACTCGGCCTTGGGCATGAACACCTCGCCACGCACCTCGACATCAACCGCCTCGGCCAGCTTCTGGGCGATCGATTTGACCGTGCGCAGGTTGGCCGTCACGTCCTCGCCGGTCGTGCCGTCGCCGCGCGTGGCGCCCTGCCGCAGGAGGCCGCGCTGGTAGCGCACGGCAACGGCCAGGCCGTCGATCTTCAGTTCGGTGACGTAGCGCAGGTCCCGCGCGGCCTCATCGTCGCCCAGGCCGAGCAACTTGCGGACGCGCGCGTCGAAGGCACGTACCTCGTCATGCGAGAAGGCATTGTTGAGCGACAGCATCGGCGTCGAGTGGCGCACCTCGGCCAGCTGGCCCGACGGGCGCCCCGCCCACGCGCTGGGTTGGCGAATCGGGCGTGACCAGTTCGGGATGCTGCTCCTCGAGGGCGACCAGCTCGTGAAACAGCGCGTCGTACTCGGCATCGCTGATCTCGGGCGCGTCCTGCTCGTAGTACAGCCTGTTGGCGCGCTCGATCTGAGCACGCAACTCCAGCAACCCGGGCCGCTGCCTGCTCGATGCTCACCGGCCGAGCATAATGCGCGGCTCTCTGTGTTCAGCTCAACTGATTACCGGTCTTGTCCTCGGCGTACTTGCGAACTGACTCTGGCCTAGGAGGCTGTTCCTGAAGCCGTACGTCGGGCGGATCGGGCGGCATATCGTCGTCATCGTCGTCATCGTCGTCATCGTCGTCATCGTCGTCATATTCGTCGCCGTCGTCACCCGCGTCACCGCCAGGGGACTCCGGCGCCTCGTCGTTCCCCGGCGCCGACCCCTGGGATGGTGGACTAGGCTCCGATGCCGGCGCCGCGGGCGGCTCGGATTGCGGGTCAGACTGGGGCCGCGGCTCAGACTGGACCTCATACGGCGTCCCACCCGGGAGAGTCAGAGGCTCATCGCCTGATCCCGAGGACCCGCCTGCGGTTCCGGCCGTTGCTGAGCCACCCGGCTCCGCCTGAGTGTCACGCCATTCGAGATACTCCGGATCGGTCGACGAGTAGGTCTTCCCGTCAGTTGTCGGCGGAGGCTGCGTCGTCGTGCCACCACCCGGCGGCGCGCTGTCGCCCGGCTCGGCTAGAACGGTTCCCGTGCCAATGGGCAGCAGTTCCTCCGTGCCCTGTCCCTTCTCGCTCATGGCCTACCTCCTCTTAATCACAACGGATCGCCACAGTCGGTGAACCAACGCCAAGTGCCATCACTTGGCGCGAGGTGAAGCTCGCGCTGCTCTTCCAGCCCGGGCTGGCGCCAGACGGTGACAACCGTCCAGCCGTCATCGATCCGGGTGGTAAGACCGTCGAGCTCCCAGTCCCACGGCTCGGGGCCGTTCGAGCCCAAGTACTCGAGGTTCAGACCGTTCACGCCGGCCGTGGCGGTGAAGCGCCGACATGACGCTTCCCCGTATCGATCCAGGACCACTGGATGCAGATGGTCCAACAGGAATTGGTCTCGGCCCCGCCTGAGGGCAGCGCCCAAGTCGGCTACGAATCCTGGCAGATCGGCCGGATCGGCGGCCGCGGCAGTGGGCGTGGATGTAGCCGGCACGGTCGTCGGCGAGGGTGGCGGGGCAGTAGGGGTCGGGCTGGGACTCGCGGTCGCGCTCGGAATCGGTGGAGCGGCGGTCACCTGCGGCGTCTGCGCCACGGGACTCGGCGTGGCCGCGGGGCTCTCGTCGGCGGCAACAGGCGCGGGCGAGGCCGCGCTGACTGATGTTGGCGGGGCGACAGTCGGACGCAAGAGCGGTGCGGCCAGAGCGCCGGCCGCGACTCCACCAAGATAGACGGCACCCAGCCCAATCAGCCAGCGCCTTGTCAACCGGCCGGGCACGTGGTCACGCTCCGCATGTCGGATCGCCCAGCAGAAGACCCTCGAAGCCTGCCGGCAGGTTCACACCGTTTCCGGCCATGACGATGAAGTCCTCGGTCGCGTCGATCGGGGCGCCGGCGGGCGGCACGAGCACCAGCCCACTGATGCCATGGCTCACGTCGACGCCGACGCCCACCCGGGCCAGGTAGCGACCAGTGCCCAGGTCTTCGAGGGGTAGGCCATCGTGTGCGACGGTCTCACCGTTGGATATCAGCGTCACGTTCGCGATGGTTCCCGGGGGCAGGGCTGCGCCGTCGGGCATGCCGAGATAGAACAGGATCTGCTCCGCCTCGCCATCGAGCGACTGGGCCAGCGCCTGCGCACGTGCACAGGCCAGTACGGATGGCAGGGAGCCCGTGCCGGCGACCGGGATCAAGCCGTTCGGCGCGACCGACGCAGCGTTGTCGATCGAGAGCACGCCCTGCCCGGCGCCGAAGTCCTGCCAGTAGCTCGCCAGACGGAACCAGTTGCCCATCAGGCTCTCGGGCACGATGAAGAATCCGCCCGGAGGGTCGTGCGTCAGCACGAGTCGCGTGCTGGGCGGTTGGTTGTAGCGCGGAGTCTGGCCATCGGGACCAACCGGGCCCTGAATGTCGGTCTCGCCAAGGCCACCGACCGCTCCGTACCAGCCGCCTTCGATCTGGTACTGCATCGAGTTAAGTGGCCGATCGGTCAGCGGTGGCGTCGTGAACGCGTTGTTGGACCAATCGCCGTCCGGGTCCGTGAGCAGGTAGAAGACCTGGTAGATCTGGTCGACGCCCTCTGTCGGTGGTGGTGCCAGCGTCCCGAAGCCAACGAAGTAGTACGGTCCTGGCGCCAGCTGCGGCGGGCCACAGAAGACGTTCCGCTCGAGGCACGAGTAGCGCTCCTGGATGACGGCCACGTCGTCCCGCGCCGCGATCCAGTCGCCGACGATAGCAAGTGCCGCTGGCGTGAGGTCCGCGCGACCCAGAGCCACGCCGGTCAGGTTGGCGAACTCGGGCGAGTCGCGCGGCTCTTCGGCCGGGTTGGGCGTGCCGGGGTCAGTCAGCTCGTCGACCAGGCTGATCAGCATCTCGAGGTCGATCAGCCCGGCCAGTCCATCGAGCGGTGTTTCGACCTGCTTGACCGGAGGCTCACTGGGCGGCTCGGTAGGTGGCTCCGTGGCTGGCTCAGTGGGCTCGATCGTGGGCGTCAGGAGCGGGGTCTGGCCCGGAGTGAGGGTGGGCTGTGGCTGCTGCGTGGGCACGTGGGCAACGGGCGAGGGTCCTGGCTGGCCACCGAACAGGATCACGCCGGTGGCGATACCCGTCGTGGCGACCAGCACGGTAGCCACGGCCGTGGCCAGGAGCGACACGAATCGGCTTCGACCGGGAATGGACCCGATCTGAGTCGCAGTGTGACCCTTGGTCCACTGCCCATACAGCATTTGCGAGCTGACGTCGGCGCCCACAACCTCATCGGCGAGATCGACGATCGAGCCGGATGCGCGACCCGTCATGACGCGCTCCCGGCGGGCTGCCGCACTGGCGCCGCGGGGCGCGAGGTCAGCCGCACGACTCGGCCCCAATAGTCGCGCTCGGGCGCCAGCAGGCTGGCCCGCAGCCCGAGCGAATTGAACATGCCCGGCTGGGCGGCCTGGTGCGTAGAGCGCAGCCACCGGCCAGATGGATCGAGCGCAAGGTAATCCTCGATCGGCCGGTCGAGCAGCCCGCCATCGAGGGCAGCCACAAAATGCTCGAGCGCCGCGCCGGGTACCACCAGATATGCGATCCGGCCACGGTCGCGGCGAGCGACCAGGAAGACGGCGGACTGCCAGGTGACCATCACCGCCGCCATCTCGAAGTGTCGGCGACGGCGCGGCGACAGGACAGAGCCGAAAGCCGACCTGGGCCGGCGTACCTTGCTCGGCGAGCCATCGTCGGCGGGATCGGCCTGCTCCACGGGCAGCCGCATCTCGCCCGACACTGCAGCGTCGGCTGCACGGAGGTCAGCCGCGTTGGCGAACGGCTGGAGACGCGCACGAGCGATGTTCCAGCACAGGGCCATGTGATCGCTCGCCAACCATGAGTCACCATCGTGACCGGTCAGCGGCGTGCTGCGGCCGGTCAGGTACAGATCGCCTCCGAACGCCGTGCGCGACACGTACCAGCCGTAGCGTAGCGTTCCTCGCTCGAGGCTCACCTCGAGCGCCGGTGGCAGCCCGGACAGGTCATGCCGGCGAGCGGCCGTGAAGCAGGCCAGCGCACCACCCGCTGCATACGCCGCAGCCGCGCGCAGGGCTGCGCCGACAACGTATTCGCCGCCGAGCTCGAGTCGGAACGGCCGCGGCCGCACCAGCAAACCCGGGGAGTGGCGCCGATCCATGAGCAACATCAGTCCCGGCGCAAAGCGCCTGGCAAAGAGGTCCGCGACGTGATCGGGATCGACGTCAGACGGCATGGTGAGGCTGAAATGGGTCGAGTCCCCCTTCAGGCGAAGGGGGGCCACGACAGCGGCCAGCCGATCGCGCTCATACGCAGCCCACTTCTCGACGCGATCAGTGAAGCCCGGTGCCAGCGTGACCGGCGGCACGGCGATCTCCGCCTCGTTCGTGTCGGCGGTGATCATGCTGCCCGTCGGGAGCCGGTACGCATAGCGGTCGTGCGGAACAAGGTCGCGCCGACCAAGGCCCAGGTCATGGATCTGGCTCCGGAAATCGAGCCGCGCACCGGCCTCGTCGAAGACGAGGAACTCGTGCTCAAGGCCGAGCCAGCTCGGCTGGCTTGGGGCGCGCCGATCGCAGCCGCAACCGCCGCGCTCCGCCTTCGCGCGCGCATCCGTCTGATCAGAAGGCCGAAATCGGTCATCCGTTGCTGTCACGCCCGCGGCTAGGTGAGCGGCCCTATGTGATCGCCAGGCGTCTTTGGTTTGAAATCGGACGGCATCGGCTGGCCGGTCGACTCGTCGACCCACTCGTCGCCGCCCTTCCACAACCCGGTCCGGCCCTGCTGATCGCGATAGCGAAAGTCGCCCTGCTCATCCTTCGAGAGCCGAGTGCCGTCCTCGAACTCGATCTCGCCCGACGCCGGCGTACGCGGTCGGTCGACCTTCTTGGCTCCGCCTCCGCCGCCCGGCGATCCAACGGGACGCTGGCCGCCTGTATCGGTCGCATCCGAGGCCCCACCCGACGCCGGCCCACCGGGCTGGCCAGGATCGCCTCCATTAGGCGGACTCGCCTGGGGCCCTGCCGCTGGGCCCGCCCGCTGGCCCTGTCCCTTCTCTGACATGAGGGCGCCTCCTGACGATCAACCCTACCGGTCGCCGACCCCTCACCCGTGATGGCCCGCCAACGGGCAGCGGCGACGTGTCGCAATGATCGCTGCCGTGTCAAATGCGCAGCCGCGCCGAGCAGGGCAGACGGCGCACCGACCCGAGAAGTGCCTGGTGGGCGGGCGCGGCCACGATCAGGGCTCGAGCAACTCCAGGTTGGCCAGGCTGGCCAGTAGTTTCTTCACGCCGCGCTCAGGGAAGGCGACGGTGACCTCCTCGTCGTCGCGCGTCAGCTTGGAGGTCACCACCGTGCCCTCGCCGAACGCCGCGTGGCGAACGCGGTCGCCGTCGCGATAGCGTCGCTCGCCGGGCACGATCGGTCGGGCCGGCGCGATCGGCCGTGCCGGACCTACCTGACTTGGCGCGTCCTCGCTTCGGGAGTATCTGGCCCAGCACCGTAATAGGCCGCCCGGCGGGCCGCGAGATCGCGTGACGGTTCGGAACGGCGTCCCGGCGGCCGGTGCGCCCGGGACGCCCGGCGCGGCCGGCGCGCCCGGCGCTGGGTTGTAGCCCCCACCTGGCGGCAGCGCCCGTGCGCTCGCGACCGGTCGGTCCACCGCCGTTGGCACCCACCTGTCCGCCGTCCGACCAGCCGCGAGCCGAGCCGGTGGTCCGAGGATCGTTGCTCAGGTCGTAGCCGCCTCCGGCGCGCTCATCGCTGGTCGCTGATCGTCGTCGTCGATCGTCCATGCGCGACGAGTCGCGGGCCGTGCATCAGTTCGGCCGGGATCTCGAGCAGGAAGCGCGACGGGACGGAGAAGCAGCCGCGCCCCCACGTCGCGCGCATTGGCGCGTGGGTCAGGTAGAGCCGATGGCGGGCGCGCGTCAGCCCGACGTACGCGAGTCGGCGCTCCTCCTCCATCTGGCGCTCATCATCGAGCGCGCGGGCGTGCGGGAAGACGCCCTCCTCGAGGCCGGTGATGAAGACCACGTCGAACTCGAGTCCCTTGGCGGCGTGGAGGGTGATCAGCGTGACCGCGTCGGCGTCGTGCTGGTAAGAGTCCTGGTCGGCGACCAGGGCCGTCTCCTCGAGCAGCCGGTCGACGGCGTCCTCGGGTTCCAGGTCGGCGTAGCGGGCTACCACCTCGCGCAGCTCGAGCAGGTTGGCCCAGCGGTCCTCGCCCTCCTGCGAGCCGTCGAGCAGCATCGCGCGATAGCCGCTCTGTTCGAGCACGGCATCGAGCAACTCGGGCAGGGCCAGCACGCCCGACGCGAGCACGCAGCGCACCGACCAGCTCGACGAAGCCCGCGATGGCCGACGTGGTGCGGCCGGCCAGCTCATCAGACCCGACCAGGCCACCAGCGCCGCCCAGACGTTTCCGGCACGCTGCGACCTGCTTCCTCGCGGATGGCGGCGATCGTCTTGTCGCCGATGCCACGCACCGGGACGTTGATGATCCGCTCGTAGGCCGCCGCAGTCGACGTCGCTGCGCAGCACGCGCAGGTATGCCAGCGCATCCTTGACCTCGCGCCGCTGGTAGAAGCGCGTGCCGCCAACGAGCTGGTAGCGCAGGCCGTAGCGCAGGAACGCCTCTTCCATCGCCCGGCTCTGGGCGTTCGTGCGGTACATGACCGCGATGTCGCGCAGGTTGTAGCTGGCGCTCGTCGCCCGCGTCGGCGCGCCGGGCCAGGAACGATCCGCCCGCGCCGCGGCCGCCGACGAGCGCCTCGACCTGGCGCGCGATCCACTCCGCCTCCTCGTCCTCCGAGTTGGCCTCGAAGCGCTCGATCTGCACGCCGCGCGGGTTCTCCGTCCAGAGCTTCTTGTCCTTGCGCGCCTCGTTGCGCGACACGACCGCGTGGGCGGCGTCGAGGATCAGCTGCGTGGAGCGGTAGTTCTGCTCGAGCTTGACCACCGTCGCGTTGGGGTAGTCGCGCTCGAAGTCGAGGATGTTGCGCAGGTCGGCGCCGCGCCACGAGTAGATCGACTGGTCGTCGTCACCCACCACGGCGACGTTCTTGCGTTGCCCGGCCAGGTGACGGATCCACAGGTATTGCGCGCGGTTGGTGTCCTGGTACTCGTCGACGTGCAGGTAGCGCCAGCGCTCGTGGTAGTGGGCGAGCACGCCCGGCGCCGCATCGAACAGCCGCACGGCCTCGTTGAGCAGGTCGTCGAAGTCGAGCGCGCCGGCGGCGCGCAGGCGCGCCTGGTAGGCGTCGTACGCCTTCGCGGCGATCTCCTCGTGGTAGCCGCGCGCGACTCGGCGCGGCCTGCTCGGGGCCGAGCAGATCGTTCTTCCAGCGCCCGATCTGGCCCAGGATCGCCTGCGGCTCGCAACTCGCCGATGCCGATCAGATCGAGGTCGCGCAGGACCAGCTTCAGGGTCGCCGGTCTGATCGTCCGTGTCGTAGATGGCGAAGCGCGGATCGATACCGATCGCCGCGCCGTCGCGGCGCAGCACCCGCGCGCAGAGCGAGTGGAACGTGCCCATGGCCACGTCGCGCGCCTTCTCGCCGACCAGGGCCAGGATGCGCGTGCGCATCTCCGCGGCGGCCTTGTTGGTGAACGTCACGGCCAGGATCTGCCACGGCTTGACGCCCTCGACGCCGACGAGGTAAGCCACCCGATGGGCGAGCACGCGCGTCTTGCCCGAGCCCGCGCCAGCGAGGATGAGCAGCGGACCGTCTGTCGTCGTCACCGCGCGCGCCTGCTCCGGGTTTAGGTGGCTGACGATGCGCGCCGCGAGCGCCTCGCGATCCGTGTCGGCCTCCGCCTCCGCCTCCTGGACGCCCGTGGCGGCAGTCGCGGCGCTCGCGCGCGACGAGAACCAGTCGGCAAAGTGGGGGGCCTCGTCGTCCGCTGCAACCTCTGCACCGGCGGAGCTCCCGCGCTGACGCCGAGCCGGCCTGGGATCGGGAATGTCCAGCGCGGTCTCGAGGTCGGCGGTCGCCGGATGATCGGGCGGAGGGGGCGGTTCGAGGTCCTCGTTCGGCGCCTGGTCGGTGGCTTCTTTCACTCGATCGATCGTAGCAGCGGAGCCCTCCCGACCCGGCCGCCGAGCACGGCCAACCGGCTGTTCGGGCGTATCGGTGGATGCTATGGTGCCCTCGCCCGGGCCCGAAGGAGGAGCACGGGCGGACTGATCAAGAGAGGGACGCCATGAGACGCTTGACTGGTGCGGGAGGGATCGCGCTCCTGCTGCTACTGTTGTTCGCCCTGCCCGCTTCGGCGGCCGAGTTGAGCGGCGGCTGCTCGATGGAGCTCAGGTCGTTCGACGGACCGGACCCGGTGACGAGCACCGCAGTCGATCAGGCCTCCGCCTCTGGGCTCATTCCCGAAGGGGCGGTTGGCTCGCAGACACGACCGTTCAAGGTGGATCCCGAGGGCAGCATCGACTTCGCGTTCCACACGGGCACGACCGTCTTCTCGAACAACAACTGGTCGATCTTCGCCCAGGGCCTGCCGGTCCCGATCCTGTCGGGCCAGGATGACAACCCAATGGACGTCGATGAGACCGGCGTCCTCAGGCTCGTGAAGCTCAAGGCGCTGCCGTTCAGGGTCGTGGGCACCTTCTTCGTCAGCGGCGATTTGTACGGCAACGGCGACACCAGCCACTGCCGTGGCGAGGGCTATGTCCAGGTGCTGGGTGATCCGATCGGAACCATCCCCTGGGACGTGGCCGTCGCGCTGATCGTGCTGTCTGGACTCGCCCTACTGGTCGCGACGCCCTACAGCACGACCTGGGAAACCGACCCCAACGCCGGTGAGCGCCTGCGCACCGGACCGTTCGACAGTTGACCGAGGAGACGGACTGACATGATCAAGCGCAACAAGCGCCACCCCTTCAGGGGCCTCTTCTTCGGGCTGCTGCTGGGCCTCGGGCTGGGGTTGATGGCCATCATCTACGGCTGGTACTTCATCGGCCCGATGACGCCGTGGATCCTGGTCGTCGCCGGTGTCGTCATCGGGCTGGTGATGGCCTTCGTGCCGCGGCCGTGGGGCCGCGGCCGTCGGCCGGAGGTGGGCGCCGGAACCTGACCGCTCCCGCCCGACAGGGTCCCGGGCACCAGGTCTCAACGCAGGCTGGCCGAGCGACGTAGTTGCTGCCGAAGTTCGACGCTCCGGCAGGGAAAACGAAGAGGCCCAGGCCGATTGCTCGGCCTGGGCCCTGTTTGGTGCGTTTGATAGGCGTGTGGACTTAGTAGTCCATGTCGCCGCCGTGGTTATGGCCGGCGCCCCCTCCGGCGCCTTCCTTCTTCTCGGGCATGTCCGTCACGAGCGTCTCGGTCGTGAGCACCATGCCCGCGATCGATGACGCGTGCTGGAGAGCCGAGCGGGTCACCTTGGCCGCGTCGACGATGCCCTTCTCGAACATGTCGCCGTAGACGCCGCGCAGGGCATCGAAGCCCTCGCCAACCTTCTGCAGGCGCACGGCAGCGACGATGACCGAGCCCTCCTGGCCGGCGTTCTCGGCGATCTGGCGTACGGGTGCCTCAAGCGCGCGTCGGACGATGTTGACGCCGATCATCTCGTCGCCCTCGAGCTTCAGCTTGTCGAGCGCCGGGATGGCCTGCAGCAGCGCAGTGCCGCCGCCGGCGACGATGCCCTCTTCGACCGCCGCGCGGGTGGTCGATAGCGCATCCTCGATGCGGTGCTTCTTCTCCTTGAGCTCGACCTCGGTCGCAGCTCCGACCTTGATCACTGCCACGCCACCGGCCAGCTTGGCCAGTCGCTCCTGCAGCTTCTCGCGGTCGTAGTCGGAGGTCGTCTCCTCGACCTGCGCCTTGATCTGGGTCATGCGGCCCTTGATCGCGTCGGCGCTACCGCCGCCATCGACGATCGTCGTGTCGTCCTTGGTCGAGACGACGCGCCGGGCGCTGCCGAAGTCCTCCGGCGTGACCGAGTCGAGCTTGCGCCCGAGCTCCTCGCTGATGACGTTGGCCCCGGTCAGGATGGCCATGTCGCGCAGCATCTCCTTGCGCCGATCGCCAAAGCCGGGCGCCTTGACGGCGAGCACGGAGACGGTGCCGCGCAGCTTGTTGACGACCAGCGTGGCGAGCGCCTCACCGTCGACGTCTTCGGCGACGATGAACACCGGCTTGCCCAGCTGGACGCTCTTCTCGAGCGCCGGCAGGAGCTCCTGGATGCTGGAGATCTTCTTGTCCGTGATGAGGATGGCCGGGTTCTCGAGAACGGTCTCCATCCGGTCGGGGTTGGTCACGAAGTACGGCCGAGATGTAGCCCCGGTCGAACTGCATGCCCTCGGTGTATTCCTTCTCGAGGCCGAGCGACTGGCCCTCCTCGACGGTGATGACGCCGTCCTTGCCGACCTTGTCCATGACCTCGGCGATGATCTCGCCGACCTCCGGATCGGCGGCCGAGATGGCGGCCACGGCCGAGATCTGCTCGCGGTTGTCGACCGGTCGGGCGTTCTTCTTGAGCTCCGTCGACGATGCGCTCGACGGCCTTGTCGATGCCGCGCTTGACGATCATCGGGTTGGCGCCGGCGGTAACGTTCTTGAGGCCCTCGGTCACGAGCGCCTGGCCGAGCACCACGGCGGTCGTCGTGCCGTCGCCGGCGACATCGTCGGTCTTGGTCGCGACTTCCTTGAGCAGCTGCGCGCCCATGTTCTCGAACGGGTCCTCGAGCTCGATCTCGCGCGCGATGGTGACGCCGTCGTTGGTGATCGTCGGCGCGCCGAACTTCTTGTCGAGCACGACGTTGCGGCCCTTCGGACCGAGGGTGACCTTGACCGCATCGGCGAGTCGGTCGACGCCCCTCTTGAGCGAACGGCGCGCCGTTTCGTCAAAGATCAGTTGCTTTGCCACGGTTGAGTGATACCTCCCTGAAAGCGCGGAGTGGGCCAGCCCGGGGCTGTCCGACTCAGCTCTTGACGATGGCCAGGATGTCCTTCTGGCTGACGATCAGCAGCTCCTCGCCGTCGACCTTGAACTCGGTGCCGGCGTACTTGGCGTACAGCACGGTGTCGCCTTCCTTGACATCCATCGGCTCGCGCTTGCCCTCATCGGTCAGGCGGCCGGGACCGGCAGCGATAATCTTGCCCTCCATCGGCTTTTCCTTTGCCGTGTCGGGCAGGACGATGCCGCTCTTGGTCATCTCCTCGCGCGGAGTGGGCTGAATGACGACCCGGTCGCCGAGCGGCCGAAGCTTCGTCGCAGTGGCAGTCGCCAACGCGGTACCCTCCTGATTGTGGTTCGCGCGGCCAGCGCGCACCCGCCGTGGTGTGGTCGGCGGTACGTGGTTCGGGCCGCTTCGATGATTAGCACTCTCGGGGTGAGAGTGCCAGCAGACTAGGCCAACCGGGCGGCCGGTGTCAAGGCCGGTCCGACGCGCAGCCACCGAGCGCGGCCCGCGAACGCGGCCCGCCGGCGCGCATCATTGTCAACCTGCAATCCCGAATGACGGACCGGGCCATTCGGAGGCACCTGGTCGCGCGCGCTGACGGCCGTGATTGGCAGCAGGTTCTCGCGTCATACGGGAAAGTAGCCTGGTAACCGGCTGACTGTCGAGGCCGACGCGCCTCGCGGTTCCGTCTTTCGGGAATGTCGACAACTGGAACTGGGGAGCGAACCGATGACCTTCTCGATCGTGGCCCGTGACCCGCTGACGGGCGATCTGGGTATCGCCATCGCGTCCAAGTTCCTGGCCGTCGGCGCGGTGACCACGTATGCCCGCGCCGGGGTGGGCGCCATCGCGACACAGGCACTGGCCAACGTGCGCTACGGTCCCGAGGGCCTGGGCTTGCTGGCCGGCGGCCTCAGTGCCGACGAGGCGATGCGCCGTCTGACCGAGGCCGACCAGGGACGCGACCACCGCCAGCTGGGCCTGGTCGACGCGCACGGCGGGGCGGCAACGTACACCGGCAGCGGCTGCATCACCTGGGCCGGCGGACGAACCGCCGACGGAGTGGCCGGGCAGGGCAACCTGCTCGCCGGCCAGGCCGTCGTCGATGCGCTCGTGGAGACCTACACCCAGGGCGGCCTGCCCTTCCCCGAGCTGCTGCTGCGCTCGCTCAAGGCGGGCGACGACCAGGGCGGCGATCGGCGCGGCCGCCAGTCGGCGGCACTGCTCGTGGTGCGCGAGGGCGGCGGCTATGGTGGTGGCAACGACCGCTGGATCGATCTGCGGGTGGACGACCATCGCGCCCCGATCGACGAGCTGGGCCGGCTGCTCGAGCTCAACCACCTGTACCTCGATCGCTCCCGGCCCGAGGAGTTGGTCGCGATCGACGCCGCGCTGGCGATGGAGCTGCGGCGCGACCTCGAGAGCGTCGGCTACACGCCCGAGCTGGTCAGCCGGGGCGCCGGCCTGGCCACCATCGTCGAAGCGCTGGGCGTGGAGCGCACGGGCGAGCCGCGCCCGGTGCCGGACAACTGGGACAGCGCGTGGGAGGGCGCGCTGAGCGAATGGATGTCGGTCGAGAACCTCGAGGAGCGCACCGCAGCGCGCGGCTGGATCGACCCCCGCGTGCTCGAGTTCCTTCGCCAGCGGCTAGACCCTTGAGCGTCGCGCAGCGACTCGAGCGCACCTACCGCGTCCGTTTCGACGAGTGCGGGCCGGACGGGCTGCTGCGCAGCTCGGGCTTCCTGCGCTTCGCCCAGGACGCGGCCTGGCTCCACTCGGAGAGTGCCGGCTTCGTCCGCGACTGGTACGCCGAACGCGGCCTGAGCTGGCTGGTGCGCGCAATCGACCTGGACGTGCTGGCCGGGGTGGACCACGGCAGCGAGCTCATCGTGTCCACGGCGGTCGTCGGTTTCAGGCGTGTCTGGGCGCGCCGCAGGAGCGAGTTCAGGCACGCCGGCGAAGCGCACCCGGTGGCCACGGCCTCGATCGACTGGGTGCTGCTCAACTCGGACGGGCGCCCCACGCGCGTGCCGCAGGAGTTACACGACGTCTTCAGCGGCGAACCGGCCGACTGGACACCGCTGCGCGTCACCCTGCCGCCCACGCCGGCCAGCTTGGACGGCGGGGCTGGCCACAACTTCACCGTGCGGCACAGCGATCTCGACCCATTGGCGCACGTCAACAACGCTGTCTACCTCGACTATCTCGACAGCCAGCTGCTGACGGCCAACCCCGGGCTGGACGGGTTGCAGGTTCCGCGCCGCTACACAGCCGAGTTCATCCTGTCGGCCGAGCCGGGCGCGACGCTCGTCGGCCGCGGCTGGAGCGACGGCCCGGCGTGGTGCTACCGGCTCGCGGACCGCGCCGGACGGGAGCTGCTACGTGCCCGCCTCGCCACGAACCTGGGCTAGCTTGGTCGCAGGCCGAAGATCCGATCGAAGTTGGCGACCAGTTGCTCGCCCATGTCGACGGCGTCGACCGCGCGCCGCTCGGCCAGCCAGCGCGCGGTGATGGTCACCCACTGCGGCTCGTTGCGCCGGCGATTGGCGCCCGGCGGCGAGAGGTAGGGCGAGTCGGTCTCGACCAGTAGTCGGTCGGCCGGCACGAAGCCGGCGACGTGGGCACTGGCCGCCTCCCCGGCGCGGAAGACGAGCCCGCTGAAGCTGATCGCGAGGCCCATCTGCAGCGCGCGCTGGGCATAGTCGACCGGCCCCGAGAACGAGTGCAGCAGCGCCGGCGGGCGGCCAGTCGTGGTCGGCCAGGCCGGACCGCCGGCGCCCGCCTCGGCCAGCTCGCGCAGCAGGTCGTCCTGCGCGTCGCGCTCGCCGGCCCGCGAGCGGCAATGGAGGATGACCGGCTTGCCCAGCTCGCGCCCGAGGGCCAGGTGGCGGCGCAGATTGGACAGTTGCGCGGCGCGCGGCGAGAAGGCGCGGTCGTAGTCGAGCCCGGTCTCGCCGATCGCGCTCACCTCGTCGCCGCGAGCCAGGGCGCCGATGGCGGCCCAGGTCGCCTCGTCCGCCCCATCGGCAACATGCGGGTGGATGCCGACCGACGCGTGCACCCCGTGCTGCGCTGCGAGCTCGACCGCCGCGCGCGACGAATCGAGATCCCAGCCGGGCACGAGCAGGCGCTCGACACCGGCCGTGCGCGCGGCATTGAGCACCGCGGCGGCGTCCCCGGCGAAGGCGCCGGCCTGCAGGTGGCAGTGCGAGTCGACCAGCCGGGTCAAGCGGCGGCGCTCACATGACCGGCGATGGCAGGCTCTCGTACAGGCCGAGCTCGTTGCCCTCGGTGTCGTTGATCACGGCATACCAGCCCTGGCCGGTGATCTCGGTCTTGGCCTCGATGACCTTGCCGCCCAGCTTGGCGACCATAGGCAGCAGCGCCTCGATCGAATCGACCTCGACGTACACGCGCAACTTGTCGCCCGTCGTCTTGGCGCGCAGCCCGATGGCGCCGCCGGCATTCTCAATGGCTCCGAAGTTGAACATGTAGTAGTCCGGGAACCCCTCCATCTCGCCGATCTCCCAGCCCAGCAGCGCGCTGTAGAAGCGGCGTGCGCGCGCCGGGTCGTCGGCCGGAAACTCGATGTGGGTTATCTGCCCGTGTGCCATGCGAGCACCTCCTTCACGCTATCAACGATCAGGCTGGCTCGATTTCGACACGCGGAAAGAGAATCTGGGCAGCGCCGATGCGAGCGCCGGACGAACCCCCGGCCGGATCCCCTCCCCAGCGCGCCTGGTCGGCCAGCACCGGCCCGCCATTGCCGTCCGCCGCGTACGGGTAGTCGAGACCGAGCTGGTCGAACACGCGCTGCGCCGCACCGGGCATGAACGGTGCCGCGGCGAGCGCGATCAACCGGCACGCCTCGAGCAGGTCGGCCAGAGTCAACCGCAGGCGGTCCGCCGCACGCTCGTCACCCTCCCCCGCCTGGCGCGCCAGCACCCACGGCTGCTCGCGGTCCACGAATTGGTTGGCCTCGCTCACGAAGTCCCACAGCACCGCGAGGGCGTCGTGCAGCAGGTAGCCGTCAACATGACCGGCATATTCCGGCCACGTCCGGGCCCAGGCCGACCCGAGGTGTGAGTCGCCCTCCGCCGCCGGCGCCGGTCGCTCACCGTCCAGGTAGCGCACGGTCATCGACAGCGAGCGGTTGAGCAGGTTCCCGAAATCGTTGGCCAGATCGGCGTTGTAGCGGCGCACGAACGAGTCCCACGACACGTCGCTATCCCGGTCGAAGGCGACCTCGCGCAGGACTACGTAGCGCGTGCCGTCCGCCCCGAGCGCGCGGACCATGTCCGACGGGTCGAGCATGTTGCCCAGGCTCTTGCTCATCCGCTCGCCCTGCACGGTCAGGAAACCATGCACCCAGATCTTGCGCGGCGGCTCGAGGCCGGCGCTCATCAGCATCGCCGGCCAGTAGATGCTATGGAAGCGGTTGATGTCCTTGCCGATGATGTGCACGTCGGCCGGCCACCACTTCGCGAAGGCGTCCATGTCATCCGGAAAACCGGCGCCGGTGATGTAGTTGACGAGGGCGTCGAACCAGACGTAGATCCGACCGGCGCTGGTGTCGGGCGAGCCGTCGGCCAGGACGGCCGGGCTGCCGTCGGCGCGGATTGGGAAGGGCAGCCCCCACGACACGTGCTCGCGGCTGATCGAGAAGTCCTCCAGGCGGCGGCCCAGGAAGCCGAGCATCTCGTTGCGCCGGAACTCGGGCTGCACGAAATCCGGGCGCTCGGCGAAAAGCTGTTCGAGGCGCTGCTGGTAGGCCGACAGGCGGAAGAACCAGTTCTTCTCGGCCACCCATTCGAGCGCGACGGTGGTGTGGTTCGGGCAGCGCACCGTGTCGCCGTCGTGGATGACGTCGCTCTCGGCGCGGAAGCCCTCGGCCGGGCAGTACCAACCCTCGTACGTGCCGATGTAGATGTCGCCGTTGGCGTATGCCCGGCGGACCATCTCCTGTGCCGCGTGAAGGTGGTCGGGGTCGGTCGTGCGGATGAAGCGGTCGGGGCTGATCAGCAGCTCGGCCTCGGTCTGCTTGTAGATCTCGACGATGTCGTCGACGAACTGCCGAGGATCCTTGCCCTGCTCCGCGGCGCGCACGGGGATGTTGAGCGAATGCTCGTCGGTGCCGGTCAGGAAGCGCGTGTCGGCACCCATCATCCGCTGCCAGCGGGCGACGACATCGGCGCCGATGACCTCGTACAGCGTGTGCAGTCCGGGTCGGTTGTTGGCATAGGCGATGGCCGTGGTGATGTAGAAGCGGGGGCGCTCGGACATTGGACGGCGATCGTAGCAGCGCTCGCGGCGGTGTCGGCTGCCCGACACGTCCCGGGCGGCGTGCGTGACGGCCGCACCGTCTGACGATTTGCAGCCCGGTGGTCCGCCAGCCGATAGCCGCGGGCAGCTGCGTGGGCGACGATTCACCCATCAACCAAGCCAACACTCCACCGGGGGGCGGGAGAAGGACAGATGTATCAGCACCCAGCCGCACTCGACCTGAACAGCAGCCACTACCAGCGCGAGGCGCTCCGCGAAGCGGCCCAACGGCGGCTCGTCCATGAGGCCGAGGAAGCCACGCCGCTGCACACCGCCGTGGTGCACTTCCAGCGCCGGATGGTCGCCATCGCAGTGGCCCTGGTGACGATCCTGGGCGTCGTGGCCCTGATCTGATCCGGTCTCGTTCCTCCAGAGCGCCGGTCCCTCCCACGGGCCGGCGCTCTTTCGTGTCAGGCGACGGTCGGGTCGTCGGCGATGGCGGCGAGGATGGCTTTGACCTCGAACGGCGTCAGGCCGGGGTGCTTCGAGAGGATCCGGGCGACGAGACCGCACACGTGCGGCGCAGCGAAGCTGTTGCCCGTGGCGACCGTCTGCCCGCCGTCCTTCCAGCCGATCGCGCCTTCATTCCGCCTGCGGTGACGTCCCGCCAGCCGAGTACGAGTCGGCCTACCATTCCCGCCTACAGGCGGTCAGGGAGGCCGCGTGAAATCCAATCAGCCGAGTTCTCCACCAAACCCAGAGCGGTTCAGACAGCCCACCAAGTGCATACAATCCTTGGCACGGCGCCTACAAGTATCCAGGCGGCGTCCACTACGAAATCTGGGATGATGCATGCGCAACGTAGTCGCGGCAGCGGCGAGTGTTGTCGCCGTGGCCATAATTGTAGTGTCGTTGGCGGTTTCAAAACCCGGTCCGGCGGCGTCCGAGCTCACATGGGAGTCCAAGATCTTGACCGCTTCCGAATTGGCCTCGGTCGGGCTTACCCCGGAGCCGCTGACGGCGGGTGCGCCGGCGCCACGGATAAGCGCCTCCGATGCCGTGAGGATCGCGGGCGAGCTTGACGCACGCACGGATGATCCCGCCGAAATTCTCAGAGCGATGATTGCGCCTGATGCCTCATCGCTCCCGCGCAGCGCGTACCTGGTGATCTTCCTTGGTGGCCCGCCGATTCCAGGCGGTCCGGAGGGCAAACTGCATCCGGTGAATGCACGCGGCATCGTAATCGACGATCAGACCGGCGAATACCTCAGGGGCTTCTACCTGTAGAGACGGCGCGGACGGAGGTATCCGGGCACGAACAGAGGAGCCGCTCGGGCCTCATAGGCCTGCTCGGATCCCGCGACGACGCGCTGCTCGTTGGCAGGCGACTTTCTCGGGCCGCTGTCCCCAACCCGGTTCCTTCTCGGCAAGGCTGACCTCGCCGGAGCCTCCAGATGGGTGGCCGTGACGTCCAGAAGGCGGTCGACCCACCGTTGGCTTGTTCTTCTTCGCGCTGGTCTGGTTCCCCGCCATCTTGGGCGCAGGTCTACCTGCTGCGCGCGCACCGCATGGTGGCCTTCGTCTGCAGCGTGAATTTCACCGCACAGCTGTGGCTGTTCCGGTTCGCGCTGACTGCACGAGGTACCGCGCTCGCTGGGGGCTGCATGTCAAGCAATGCGCTGAACGAGGCCCTGGTTCACTGCCGCGTTGGCCCTCAGGAGCGGTCTCATGCGCCGGTCCCTCCCACGGGCCGGCGCTCTTTCGTGTCAGGCGACGGTCGGGTCGTCGGCGATCGCGGCGAGGACAGCCTTGACCTCGAACGGTGTCAGGCCGGGGTGCTTCGACAGGATCCGTGCGACGAGGCCGCACATGTGCGGCGCGGCAAAGCTATTGCCCGTGGCGACCGTCTGCCCGCCGTCCTTCCAGCCGATCGGGACGTCGACGCCCCAGGCGCCCCACTCGACCGGTGGCGCCGGGTTGTAGAAGAACGTTCTCGGGCTCGGGGATCGCGTGCGCGGCGACCGAGAAGACCGATGAGAAGGTCGAGGGGTAGGACAGACCGGGCACGTTGTTGACGGCGCTGACCAGGCAGACGTGGCGGAAGTAGGCCTGGTCGACGACTTCGTGGAAGAACGGGAACAGCCGCTCGCTCTTCGAGGAGAGGCTCAGGTTCATGACCTGGACCCCGTGCTCAACGGCCCACTCGAGGCCGGCCAGGAAGGCGGCGCCCTTGCCGCGCAGGTCGGCGCCGAGCACGCGCACCGAGTAGATCTCGACCTCCGGTGCAAGGCCCACGACGATGCCCGCGCAGGCCGTGGCATGGCCGTACAGGTCGATCGGCTCGTCGGGCACGACCACCGCCTCGTCGTCGACGATCTCGACCGCGACCGACTCGACCAGCCGGCCGCCGACGACCGGATGGCTGCCCTCCACCCCGCTGTCGATGATGGCCACCTTGACCCCCGCGCCCGTGGCGCCACCCCAGGCCCACTCGCGCTCGACCTGGCGCAGCCCGGCGGCGCGCACGAGCCTGTCGCGGGCGCCGTCGGCAAAGGGCTCCGACCAGGCCGGCAGGTCGAGCTCGGCCATCTCCTAGACCGAACGCCGGCCGCGCGCGGCGTGCGCTGCGACGACCTCCAGGATGGCTGACACCAGGCTCAACTCGCGATCGCTCAGCTCGCGCAGTCGCGCGACGCGGTCGACCAGCTGCCAGAACGGCGTGTCCTCGCCAGCGTCGAGCTCGGTCGTCGCGGCCGACACGAGCGCCTCGACCTCGGCATCCGAGACGGCTCCGTCGCCAACCTCTGTCAGCAACGCTGCGCATCAGGCGGACCGAATCGCGCTGCACGCGGGCGGCACGGATGGCCGCCGCGGCCTGGCCGGCGAAGACGGCGAGCAGCTCCATGTCGCGCAGCGAGAAGGTCGGCGAGGTGTGCTTGTCCAGCACCTGCAGCACGCCGACCGTCTGGTCCTGGTCGATCAACGGCACGGCCGCGATGGAGCGCGGCACGTAGCCGGTGCGCTCCGCGGTGGCACGGTCGAAGCGCGGGTCGGAGATGACGTCCGATCAGGGCCAGCGGCTGGCCGGTCGAGAAGACGAAGCCGACGATGCCACGCGACGGCGGCACGCGACAGCCCGATCGCGCCGGCGCCCTGGGCACCCGCGGCGACGCGGAACTCGAGCCGATCGGGATCACGCTCGAAGAGCGCGATCGATGACGCCTCGGCCTCGAACAACGTGACCGTCGCCTCGACGATCGTCTGGAGCAGCGCCTGCTCGGCATCAGCTTCCAGGCGCCGGGCAACGGAAGACCGCCGCGCTGCCTGGCTAATTGCCTGCAGCGCGGCGGTAAGTGATTCGTCGGTCATCCCGGCATCGGGATGCACCGCCTGCTGGCGGTCAGGCCGTCAGCGCTGTGCCTTGTGGCCCTCGACATCGTCGTCGCCCGGAGTGGCGCGCTGTGCCTTGTGGCCCTCGACATCGTCGTCGCCCGGAGTGGCGCGCTGTGCCTTGTGGCCCTCGACATCGTCGTCGCCCGGAGTGGCGCGCTGTGCCTTGTGGCCCTCGACATCGTCGTCGCCGGGGATCGCGCGCTGCGCCTTGTGGCCTTCGACATCGTCGTCGCCGGCCGCGCGCTGCGCCTTGTGGCCCTCGACATCGTCGTCGCCGGGGATCGCGCGCTGCTTGATGCCTTCGCCGCCCATGCGCTGGAAGACGGAGTCACCACGAGTTGGCTTGTCCTGCTGGCCCATCATTACCTCCCTGGTTGTTGAGCGATCTTGCTTGGCATCGCTGACACCGAGATTAGCCGCACCACCAATGTACACAAGGGTTGATAGGACAGCCACGCTGTCAGATTGCTGACAGCTCCTGTGTCGGTCGCGCCCGGCCGGCTCTCGCTCTGGTCTCAGCGCTCCGCGCGCCGCTCGAGCTGTTCGAGATCGGCGATCACCAGGACGTCCGGCTCGATCTCGATGAAGCCGTCTTCGACCAGCTCGTTCAGCAGCCAATTCACGCTCTGGCGAGTGCCGCCGATCATCGCTGCCAGGTCGGACTGCGTATAGGGCCAGTCAAGCCGGATCTCCTTGAGCGCGTCGGGCTGCGATTCGCGGGCGAGTCGGACAAGGCGCATGGCCAACCGTCCGGCCAGGTCCAGGAAGTGCAGCTCCTCAACGTGGCCGGTCAGCCGGCGCAGCTCATGGGCCAACCCGGCCAGCAGCGCGTCGCGCAGTCCGGGCAGCGTTTCGACCAGGCCGGCGAACACCGAGCGCGGCAGCACCAGGGTCTCCGAGGGCTCCAGCGCGCTCGCGGTCGCCGAACGCGGCGCACCGTCGAGCAGGGCCAGCTCGCCGAAGAAGTCGCCCGGCCGGAGGGTGGCGATGATCGCCTCCTCGCCCTCCGCCGAGGGCAGCACGATCTTGACCGCGCCCACGGCGACAACGTGCAGCGACTCACCCGGATCGCCCTGGTGGAAGATGACCTCATTGCGCCGGAAGCGTCGGCGGCGCAGGCCGCTGGCCAGCGACTCGAGGATCGGCATATCGGCGTGCTTGAACAAGGGACAGCGTGCCAGTGCGTCGACGGCGAACCTGTCGTCCATCTGTCTACCCTTTCAGCTCGCGCCGCCGGCGGTCGCCGGCAGCGCTTCACGAGCCTCGGTGATCGTGCCACGATGAAGATCAAGCAGGTGGTAAGTCAAGCCCGGGCCGGCCGAGACGAGGTCCAGGAAGGCGTCCTTGTCGAGCGCCACCAGCCGCCCGTCCGTGACAGCTGTGACGGTGGCGGTGCGCGGCACGCGTGACAGCAGGCCGATCTCGCCAAAGAACTGGCCGCTGCCCATGCGCCGCAGCAGGCGCGGCTCGGCAGCAGTCTCGGCCGGCGTGTCGGCCTGGGTGACGTCCACCTCGCCCTCGGCGAGCAGATAGAAAAAGTCGGCCGCGTCGCCCTGCCGGATGATCACTTCGCCCGCGCTCATCGGCCTGATGCGCGCCGCACGCATGGCCGCCTCGAGCCTCGCCGGCGGCAGGCCGGCGAACAGCTCCACCTCGGCCAGCCGGTGCACGAGCGGATCCGTGACCAGCTCGTTGATCGCGTGCCGGCCCAGCAACACCACGGCGATCAGTCCCGCGACGGCCATGAACACGCCCGAGCCGATCAAGACCAGGCCGGGCTGTGACGCGCCCAGCACGGGGACGACGAACGCGCCCGCCGCGTACGCGGTCACCGATGCGGTTTCCATGAGGCCCAGCGTCCGGCCCCGAACCTGATCGGGCACGATCCGCTGGAGGAGGGTCGTTGAGACGATCTCGAGCAGCAGGGCGCCGGCCGATGCCGCGGCTATCGCACACAGCGCCAAGACGAACGCGTCGACCCCGCCCAGCAGCGCCACGCCCAACCCGAGGACCAGCGCACCGATCACCAGCGGCGGTCCCAGCCGGCGGCGCAGGACCAGCGCGCCGGCAACCAGCGCTCCGGCGATACCGCCCACCCCGATGGCCGAGTTGAGCAGCCCCGTGCCCGACTCGCCGACCATGAACACGTCCACGGCAAGGACGACGGTGATCACGCCCAGGCCGCCGAAGACGAACCCGTCGGCGATGTTGAGCAGGCCCAGACCGGCCAGCGGCCGAGCAATCGGCCGCAGTGCGCTGCGCAGGCCGACGCGCTCACTCGGCGCGGAGTCCCCCGGTCTGCCGCGTGGAGCCGTCGGCGCCGCCCGATTGGAGGGCAGGCGCAGGAGCACCGCGGCGACCACGGCGAAGGTGACCGCGTTGAGCACGAAGGCCAGCTCGAGCGAGCCCAGCCCGAGGAGAACAGCGGCGAAGGCCGGCCCGATGAAGAAGGCCAGGTTATCGAGGCTCGACCAGGCGCTGTTGGCCGGGCCAAGCTCCGCCTCGTCGTGCACCAGGCTGGGCAGGTAGGCCCCGATGGTGGGCGAGAAGAAGGCCGAGAAACAGGTCGCCACGATGGCCAGGGCGACGACGGTCCAGACCGGCGCATCGAGCATTACCGCAGCCGCCATCAACAGCATGATCACGCCGCGCGCGATGTCGGTCAGCAGCAACACCAGGCGTCGGTCGAACCGGTCGGCCACGATGCCGGCCGGGACCGACAACACGATGTAGGGCAGGATTCGCGCCGCGCCGATGACGCCCAGGGTCAGCGGGTCGCTGGACTCATTCCAGACCAGCACGAGCAGGGCGACGAGGTACAGCCAATCGCC
The DNA here is from genome assembly GCA_963704145.1 of uncultured Chloroflexia bacterium. Classification (GTDB taxonomy): domain Bacteria; phylum Chloroflexota; class Limnocylindria; order Limnocylindrales; family CSP1-4; genus JALYGJ01. The sequence goes on along the minus strand of CAVPHB010000004.1, from coordinate 57,842 downwards.
GATCGACGAAACGAACTCGCCCACCAGCAGTCGGGCCAAGGGCCCATTGCCGAGCACGCGCCGGTAGGCGGCGATAACTCCCATCAGCACTCTCAGTCTGGCGCGGGGCGATGAATGTGTCGGCCACTTTACATGCGTGCTGTCGGCCGGCGCATTGACCTGACGTCGGGGACGGACCATGCTGCCCCTAGTCCGCCAGCTGCGGCTTGCATGAGCATCACAGGAGAAGGCTCGATGAAGACGAACGACGAAGAGCTCGACAAGAAGCAGGACAAGTCCGAGGACGATACCGAGGGCCACAGCCTGCTGCTCGACACCGACTACTACCTGCAGCGCAAGGCCGGCCGCGATGCCGAGTTCGAGCGCGCGGCGCGGGAGCGCAAGCAGGTCAAGGAAGCGCGCACGAACAAGCCCGAGCGCCGCTAGCCAGCCACTGGCAACCTACCGGCCGAGTGTGGGACCCACGCTCGGCCGTTTGGTGTCCGGCCGCTTGCTGTGCGGTTGTCGCGCGCTTTACTGACCACCTGTCGCATGGGCCGTTGATCAGGCGCGCCGATTGGGGGATGCTTCTGCCAGGCTGATAGGCCGAACCCACGAACAGCGGAGGAATGCACCGTGAGCACGAAAGACAATGGCAAGAAGGCCAACGACGAGGTTCCGCAGGAGCCGCCGGCCGACGACGACACCGAGGGCCACAACCTCTTCTCGATGTCCGACTACTACGTCCAGAGCAAGATGGGCCGCCAGGTCGACCGCGACCGCGAGGCAAGGCAGCGCGCCCTGGTCAAGGAAGCAGCACGCAACAAGAACAAGCCCGAGCGGCGCTAGGCCGCCCGGGCTTGGCTGGGGCCTGGAGTGGCCGGAGCTCTCGTGCGCCGGCTATTTCGCTCTAGTCGTCCGCCTTGGCCGACGGATCGGCCGGCCGATCGTCCGTGTCGTGCGCATCGGGCGCCTCGTCCGCAGCGTCCGGCTCGTGTTCGGCGCCTGCCCTCGGTCGGCGCAGATCGGCAGCCATTTCTTTGGAGCGTGACGCGACGCGCTGGCCGACTGACTCGGTCACCCCGGCGGCCTTATGCGCCAAAGGACCGGCCTTCTCGCCGGCCATCGCCGCGAGTTCGGCGGCCTTCGCCGCCACGTCGCGCATGACCGGTGCGGCCTGCGTGGCCAGCGTGTCGATCATCTGCTGGAGCTGGGCCAGCATCTCGCGGCCGGCCGCGGCGCGTGAGCGTCCAGCGCTCTCGGTCGGAGCCTCAGGGTCGTTGCCGTTGGCTGCCATCTCTGCTCCGACCGGCTGATCCGGATGAGCGTGGTCTGTGTGATCGTCCATCGACCAAGTCTAATGGCTCTGCCTAGTGGCGGAAGTGGCGCACCCCGGTCAACAGCATCGCCGCGCCAACGGCATCGGCAGCGGCAATCACCTCGCTGTCGCGCTGCGAGCCGCCCGGTTGCACGAACGCGGTCACGCCGGCCGCAGTGCACACCTCGAGCGCGTCGGGGAACGGATAGAACGCATCTGAAGCGCACCCCGCGCCCTTGACACGCTCCGCGCCGGCCTTGGCCACCGCCAGCCGGGCGCTGTCCACGCGGCTCATCTGGCCGGCGCCGACGCCCACCGCCGCCCGGCCGCGGACGAGCACGATGGCGTTCGACTTCACGTGCCGGCAGATCCGCCAGGCCAGTTCGAGCGACGCGCGCTCGGCGTCCGTCGGTGGCCGGCGGCTGGCGACCTGCCAGGCGGACGGGTCATCGGGCGCGGTGTCGGCCCCGGTCACCAGCAGCGCACCGCCGGCACTGCGCAGCTCGAGTCCGGCCCCCGGCGGCGCGCCCAGGCCCGGGTCGAGCAGGACGCGCAGGTTCGGCTTGCGGGCCAGGATCACGAGCGCGTCGGGTGCGCAGGCCGGCGCGGCAACGACTTCGAGGAAGATGCTCGTCAGGCGCTCGGCCAGGGTCGCGTCGATCGGCTCGGTCAGCGCGACCACGCCGCCGAAGGCGCTGACCGGATCTCCGGCCAGCGCGCCCTCCCACGCGGCGAGGATGTCGTCCGCCTCGGCGACGCCGCACGGGTTGGCGTGCTTGACGATCACGCAGCCCGGGCCACGCAGGTCACGCGCCAGGCCGGTTGCCGCAGCCGCATCGAGGATGTTGTTGTGGCTGAGCGGCTTGCCCTGCACTATCAGCGCGCCGTTGCTGAACGCACCCGGGGCAAGGTCGACGCCCGCGGCGCGGTACAGGGCGGCCGCCTGATGCGGGTTCTCGCCGTAGCGCAGTGGCTGGAGCCGGGTCAGCTCCACGGTCATCGTCGCCCGCAGCAGCGTGCCGGGCTCGTCGCCCGGGCCGGCGTCGCTCTCGACCGCCGGCCGGCTCCACCAGCGGGCGGCGAGCTCGCCGGCGATGAGCGTGTCGTAGTCGGCCGTCAGCCGGAAGGCGGCTGCGGCCAGCTCGCGCCGCATCCCCTCACTCAGCCCTCCCCCGTGAGCGAGCTCGGCCAGCACGGCGTCGTACTGCGCCGGGTCGGTGACGATGCCGACGCTGTGCTGGTTCTTGGCGGCCGCGCGCACGAGCGTGGGCCCACCGATGTCGATCTGCTCGATCAGCTCATCGAGCGTGATGCCCTCGCGCGCGGCCGCCGCGGCGAACGGGTACAGGTTGACGACGACCAGCTCGAACGGCTCGATCTGCGCCGCTGCCAGCTGCCCTCGGTGATCGGCCAGGCGCAGATCGCCCAGAACGCCCGCGGCGATCCTCGGGTGGAGCGTCTTGACCCGTCCATCGAGCATCTCCGGGAAGCCGGTCACGTCGGCGACGTCGGTCACCTCCAGGCCCGCCTCACGGAGCGTGCGCGCCGTGCCGCCGGTCGAGACGAGCTCGAAGCCGAGGCCGGCCAGGCGCGTGGCGAAGCCGGTCAACCCGGACTTGTCGGAGACCGACAGCAGCGCCCGCCGTGGCCGGGGCAGCTGCGCCGCGCGCTGCCAGTCGATGCGCACCTGTGTGCCCTCGCGCTCGATCGCGCCCGCCAGCGCCAGCGCCACCATCCGCGGCAGGAGCTGGTGCTCGACCGCGTGCAGCCGGGTCAGGAGCGACTGCTCGTCGTCCGCGTCCCGGACGGTCAGCGGTTGCTGGGCAACGATCGGCCCGCCGTCGAGGGTCTGGTCGACGAGGTGGACCGTCACCCCGGTCACGCGCGCGCCGCCGGCGAGGGTGTCGGCCACTGGCTGCGCGCCCGCGTACGCCGGCAGGAGGCTGGGATGGACGTTCAGGATGCGATCGGCGAACGCCGCCAGCGTCAGACGGCCAACGAGGCGCATGAAGCCGGCGAGCACCACCCAATCGGCGCGCGCCCCGCTCAGTGCCTGGGCGACTGCCGCATCCCACGCGGCCCGGTCGGCGAACGCAGCGGGCGCCAGCAACGCGCTGGGGATGCCCTCGTCGGCGGCGAAAGCGAGGGCGTTGCACGGTCGGTCGGCCAGCACGAGCACGATTGAGCCACCCAGCAGGCCGCGCTGCTCATGGCGGCGCAGCGCGCGCAGGTTGGTCCCCTCGCCCGAGACGCAGACTGCAACCCGACCGTTCACGTCGCTTCCACGTAGCGCGCGCCGGGCTCGGCCGCTGGCCGGACCTCGCCGATTGCCCAGGCCGCGATGCCTTGCGCGGACAGCAGCTCGAGGGCAGGCGCCACGGCCTCCGGCTCGACCACGGCAGCCATGCCGATGCCGCAGTTGAGCGTCGCGCGCAGCTCCCGTCCATCGATGCCGGCCTGCCGCGCAATCAGGCCGAAGAGTGCCGGCTGGGGCCACGACCGGGGATCAACGCGCACCCCGAGCGCAGCGGGCACCGCGCGGGGCAGGTTGCCGGGCAGCCCGCCGCCGGTGATGTGGGCCAGTCCCCCCAGTCGGAGACCGCGCCGGCGCAGCTCGTCGATCAGCGCCGTCACCGCCGGCGTGTACAGGCGCGTGGGCGTCAGGAGTTCATCGCTCAGTTCGAGCCCGCCCGAGTCGAGCAGGGCGCGCACGAGCGAGTAGCCGTTGGCGTGCAGGCCCGATGACGCCAGCCCGATGACGACATCGCCCGCCTGGGCCGACCGGCCGTCGATCAACTCGTCGCGCTCGACGATGCCGACGCAGAACCCGGCCAGGTCGAACGCGTCAGGCTCCATCAGCCCGGGGTGCTCGGCCGTCTCGCCGCCAGCCAGGACACAGCCGATCTCGTCGCACGCCTCGGCAATCCCGCCCACCAGCGCGGCCACGCGGTCCGGCACGACCCGACCGACGGCCAGGTAGTCGAGGAAGAACAGCGGCCGCGCGCCGTGGCAGGCGATGTCGTCGGCGCACATCGCCACCAGGTCACGGCCGATGGTCTCGAGGCGACCCAGCCGGCGCGCGATCTCGGTCTTGGTGCCGACACCGTCGGTCGCACTGATCAGGACCGGCCGGCGATAGCCGGCGGGCAGCTCGAAGGCCGCGCCGAAGCCACCGATGCCGCCCAGCGGGTCGTGCTCGGAGACGCGCATCCGGGCCCGCAGCAGCTCGACCGCGCGGTCGGCGGCGGTCACGTCGACGCCGGCCACGGCATACGCCGTTCGTTTGGTCAAGCGGAGGCCACCAGCGCGTCGCGCTCGAGCAGGAACTTGTGGTTCTCGACGTCGTAGGGCACCGGCACCGGGTACCGGCCATCGAAACAGGCGAAGCAGAACCGATCACGCGGCAGGTCGATCGCCTCGAGCACGCCCTCGATCGATAGATAGGCGAGCGAATCGGCGCCGATGAACTGGCGGATCTCGTCGACCGAGCGCGACGCCGCGATCAGCTCGGTCTCGATCTGGGTGTCGATGCCGTAGAAGCACGGATGGAAGATGGGCGGTGCGCTGATGCGCACGTGGACCTCCAGCGCGCCCGCCTGGCGCAGCAGGCCGACAATCTGGCGCGTGGTCGTGCCGCGCACGATCGAATTGTCGACCACGACCAGCCGCCGCCCGCGCACCTGCTCGCGCAGCACCGACAGCTTGACCGTCACGCCGCGCTGGCGCATGCCGTTGCTGGGCTGGATGAAGGTCCGCCCGGCGTAGCGATTGCGCACCATCCCCTCACGGTACGGGATGCCGATCGCCTCGGCGTAGCCGGCCGCCGCCGGAGCGCCCGTGTCCGGCACGGGCATGACCAGGTCGGCCGACGCGGGTGCCTCGCGCGCGAGCATCTCGCCCATCCGCCGGCGCGCCTCGTACAGGTTGCGGCCGAGCATGTACGAATCGGGCCGGGCGAAATAGATCAGCTCGAAGACGCACAGCTGCTCACGGCCTTCGGCGAAGCGGACCGAGCGCGGTCCGTCCGGCTCGCCCAGCACGACCATCTCGCCCGGCTCAACGTCGCGCACGAACTCTGCGCCGAGCACGTCGAGCGCCGCCGTTTCCGAGGCGAGGATCCACGCTGTCTCGGCGTCGCCCACCTTGAGCGCGCCGAGCACGAGCGGCCGGAAGCCGTACGGATCGCGCACCCCGACGACGCGCGTCTCATCGATGACCACCAGCGAATAGGCGCCCGAGACGCGCGGCAGCAGGCGCAGGAGCGCGTCAACCAGGTCCGTCGCCGGTTCCAGCGCGAGCAGGGCGGTGAGCAGCTCGGTATCGGTCGTGCCCACCAGCCGCGCCCGGCCGCCGGGCAGCTGCGCCAATAGCTCCTGCGTGTTGACCAGGTTGCCGTTGTGGCCGACAGCCACCGTCCGCATCGGGCCCATGCGCAGCGTCGGCTGGCTGTTCTCCCAGATGGTCGAGCCGGTGGTCGAGTAGCGGCAATGGGCGATGGCATGCTCACCGCGTAGCGATTGCATGCGCCGCTCGTCGAGCACCTGGTCGACCAGCCCGAGGTCCTTGTAGACCATCACGCCACGGCCGTCGCTGACGGCCAGGCCGGCCGATTCCTGGCCGCGATGCTGGAGCGCGAAGAGTGCCGTCGCCGCCAGCCCGGCCGCGTCCTGACCCGGCGAATGCACGCCGACCACGCCGCACATCGATCAGGCCTCGCCCAGGGCGCGCGGCAGTGCCTGCGTCCATGCCCGGCGCAGCTCGGTCAGCGGCACGTCAAGCATGTCGGCCACGCCCGCGCCACGCTCCTCCGCCGCGCCCGTGGCGCCGACGCCAACGAGGCGGATGCGCAGTCGATCGCCGCCCACGACGCCCAGTCGCCGGCAGGCAATGCGCAACCCGGCGGCCTCGCGGGCCAGCTCCGCCCAGCGCTCGGGATCGACCGTGACCACCGCGCGGCTGGGGCTCTCGCCGAAGAGCGACACGGCCGGCGAGATGGCGACGGGGAGCTGCAGGTCGGCACCCAGGCCGCCCCACATGGAGCATTCGGCGAGCGCCACGGCCAGCCCGCCATCGCTGACGTCGTGCGCCGACAACAGCAGTCGCGCGGCGGCCGCACTCTGCAGCAGCTTGTGCAGACTGGCCTCGCGGGCCAGGTCGAGTGCGGGCGGCCGGTCGTCTGGGGTCACGCCGCCCAGCCTCTCGTAGGCTGAGCCGGCCATCCCCGGGCCGGTCTCGCCGAGCAGCACGACCAGGTCGCCGGCGTGGGCGAACGCCGGCCGGACCAGCAGGTCGATGTCATCGAGCAGCCCGACGACACCGATCTGGGCCGTGGGCGCAATGCGCCCGAGCGGCGATTCGTTGTACAGGCTGACGTTGCCCCCGGTGACGGGGATGCCCAGCGCGCGGCACGCGTCGCCCAGGCCGCGCACCGACTCGGCCAGCTGCCAGAATGCCTCGGGCACGCTCGGGTCGCCGAAGTTAAGACAGTTGGTCAGCCCGAGCGGGCGGGCGCCGGTGACGGCGATGTTGCGGGCGCACTCGGCCACGGCGAGCGCCGCACCGTGAGCTGGATCGCGCAGCGCCACCGCGGGCTGTGAGTCGGTCGCCACGACCAGGGCACGGCGGGTGCCCTTGACGCGCAGCACACCCGCGGCGCGATCGCAGCCCGCGACGGTGTCGGCGCCGACGGTCTGGTCGTACTGCGTCGTGACCCACGCCCGGCTACCCAGGTTGGGGTGGCCGAGCAGCGCCTCGAGGACGGCACCCGGGGACGATCCCCCGTTCGGGCAGCCCGTCATGGGCCAGCGGCGTCTCGCCCGGCGCCGGCGCTGCCCGCCGCCGGGCCGGTGGCGCGGCCAGTCGAACCAGCTCTATCGCCTCGCTGGCCAGGGCCCGGGCGGGCACGCGCGCGATCTCCTGACCGCCATCGACCACGGTCACGTCGCCGTCGTCGGTTACCGTGCCGACCACCGCCGCCGCGAGTCCCCAGCGCCGGCACACCTCGAGCACGGCCTCGAGCGACCCGGGCGCGACGATCGCGAGCATCCGTTCCTGCGACTCGCTGATCATCACCTCGAAGGGCGCCATGCCATCCTCGCGCCGCGGAACAGCCTCGAGCTCGATCCGCATGCCGGTGCCGCCCCGGTCGGCCGTCTCAGAGCTGGCGCAGGTCAGGCCGGCCGCGCCGAGATCCTGCAGGCCCTCGACCAGGCCGCGCTCGACCAGCTCGAGGCTGACCTCGATCAGCAGCTTGCCCGCGAACGGGTCGCCGATCTGGACGCTCGGGCGCATGGCCCCCGAGCCCGCGTCGAAGTTGGCGCTGGCCAGGACCGACGCACCGCCGATCCCGTCGCGGCCGGTGGGCGAGCCAAAGAGCACGGCCAGGCTGCCCGGAGTCGGCGCAATCGCCCGCGCGATGCGGTCCTCGGGCAGCACGCCGACGCACATCACGTTGACCAGCGGGTTACCGGTGTACGTCGGATCGAAGGTCAGCTCGCCACCGATCGTGGGCACGCCGACACAGTTGCCGTAGCCGCCCACGCCGCCCACCACACCGCGCACGAGCCGGCGCGTGGCCTGGTCGTCAGGCCAGCCGAACTTGAGCGCGTCGAGCAGCGCCACCGGCCGGGCGCCCATGGCCACGATGTCGCGCAGGATGCCGCCCACGCCGGTTGCCGCGCCCTGGTACGGCTCGACCGCCGAGGGATGGTTGTGCGATTCGAGCTTGAACGCCACGGCCAGCCCGTCACCGATGCGCACCACGCCGGCGTTCTCGCCCGGGCCGGCGAGCACGTCCTCGCCGCTGGTGGGCAGCGTGCGCAACAGCGCGCGCGAGCTCTTGTACGAGCAGTGCTCGCTCCACATGACGCTGAACATGGCCAGCTCGAGATCGTTCGGCGCCCGTCCCAGGCGCGCGCTGATCGCCTCGCAGCTCGGCGTCGGTCAGGCCCAGCGGCGGTGCAGGGCACGGGCTCGGGCACGGTCGGCAACGACGCTCACGCGGCGGTCTCAACGGCGGCCATGCTCTCGACCAGCGAGCGGATCAGCAGCAGGCCGTCGTCCGAGCCGAGCAGCGCCTCGGCCGCGCGCTCGGGGTGGGGCATCAGGCCGCACACCCGGCCGCGCCTCGTCGATGAGCCCGGCGATGTCGCGCAGCGAGCCATTCGGGTTGCCCTCCGGTGCGCCGTAGCGGAACAGCACCTGGCCGGCCGCCTCGAGCCGCGTCGAGCTCCTCGTCAGGCAGCCAGTAGCAGCCCTCGCCGTGGGCGATCGGCATGCGCAGCGTGGCGCCGGCAGGCACGGCGTGGGTGAACGGCGTGTCGTGCCGTTCGACCGACAGGCGTCACCCAGCGATGCTCGAAGCGCAGCATGGTGTTGCGCCGCAGCGCGCCGGGCAGCAGCCCGGCCTCGGTCAGCACCTGGAAGCCGTTGCAGATGCCGAGCGCAGCCCGCCCCGTGCGGCGTGCTCGCGCACCGCGCCCATGATCGGGCTGAAGCGCGCGATCGCCCCCGCGCGCAGGTAGTCGCCGTGGGCGAATCCGCCGGGCAGGACGATCGCGTCGGCTCCGTGCAGGTCGGTGTCCTCGTGCCACAGCAGCTCGGCCTCGGCGCCGGCGAGGCGCACGGCATGGGCTGCGTCACGGTCGCAGTTCGAGCCCGGGAAGACGACAACGCCGACCTTCATCGCCGCGCTCGCTCTCACTCGATTGCCCAGCGCTCGATCAGCGGGTTGGCCAGGAAGTCGGCGGCGAGCCTCTCGACCACCGCCCGCGCCGCGGCCTCGTTGGCCGCCTCGACGGTCAGCTCGACCCGCCGCCCGACCCGCACCTCGTGGACGCTCTCCGCACCGAGCTGGGGCAGCGCCGCCTCGACTGCCCGGCCCTGCGGGTCGAGGATGCCATCGCGGGGCATGATCGCGACGCTGAAGCGGTAGCTGGTCATGCGTCACCTGCCAGGCGGTCGTGGGCGAGGTAGTCGGCGAACGGTCCGCCGGTGATGCGCTCGAAGGCCTCCTCGTAGCGCCGCCGCGTGCCGGCCACGACCTCGGCCGGCAGCTCCGGCCCGGGTGCTGTCTTGTCCCACGGCTGTGCCTCGAGCCAGTCGCGCACGAACTGCTTGTCGAACGAGTCCTGGCTGCGCCCCGGCTCGTACGTCGCCGCATCCCAGAAGCGCGACGAATTCGGGCGTCAGCACCTCGTCGATCAGGATCAGCTCCCCGTCCGGCAGCGTGCCGAACTCGAACTTGGTATCGGCGACGATGATCCCGGCCGCCTCGGCCCGCGCCGCGGCGAAGCGGTACAGCGCGAGCGATAGGTCGCGCGCCTGCTCGGCCAGCGGCGCGCCGACGAGCGCGACCATCTCGTCGAAGCTGATGTTCTCGTCGTGCCCGATCTCGGCCTTGGTCGACGGCGTGAAGATGCGGATCGGGCAGCCGGTCACTCTCGCGCAGGCCCGCGGGCAGGCGCGATGCCGCACACCGCACCCGATGCCCGGTAATCCTTCCAGCCACTCCCCGCGAGATAACCGCGGACGATGAGCTCGACCGGCAGCACCTCAGCGCGGCGGCAGATCATCGAGCGGCCGCGCAGCTCGTCCGCCGCCCCCGCGTACGACTCTGGCAGGTGGGCCGTGTCCGTCGAAAGCAGGTGGTTGGGCATCAGCCCGGCGCGCTCGGTCTCGCGGAACCAGTAGCGAGCCAGGCCGGTCAGGACGCGGCCCTTGTCCGGGATGGCCGTGGGCAGGACCACGTCGAAGGCACTGATGCGGTCCGAAGCGACCAGCAGCAGGCGGGCGTCGTCGAGCGCGTAGATATCGCGCACCTTGCCCGAGCGCACGAAGCCGGGCACCAATTCAGCGAGCGGCATGGGCGGGATCCTCCAGCATGTCAAGGCGAGCGATAAGCTCGGCCACGTGGCGCAGCAGGTGGCCGTTCGTCGAAGCACGCGGCAATCTGGTCGGCGCCGAGCACGCGCGTGACGTCAGGATCATCCTCGACCAGCTCACGCAACTGGCGCCGCTCGTCCGCCGCGCGCAGCGCAGTGCGCTGGACGATGGCGTACGCGTCCTCGCGCGTGAGCCCGCCATCCTCGACCAGCATGGTCAGCAGCGGCTGCTGGCCGAACAGTCCGAGCCCGTGCTCGACGTTCTCGCGCATCCGCTCGGGGCGCACGACCAGGCCATCGACCAGGCCGCGGAAGCGCACGAGCATGTAGTGCAGCAGGGTCGTGGCCCCGGGCAGCGCGATTCGCTCGACCGACGAGTGGCTGATGTCGCGCTCGTGCCACAGCGCCTGGTCCTCGAAGCCGGCCGAGGCGTAGCCGCGCAGCACACGCGCCAGACCGGCGATCCGCTCGGAGACGATCGGGTTGCGTTTGTGGGGCATCGCGCTCGAGCCCTTCTGGCCGCGTCCGAACGGCTCCTGCACTTCGCCGATCTCGGTGTGCTGGAGGTTGCGCACCTCGGTCGCGAAGCGCTCGAGCGATCCGCCGCAGACGGCGATCGCGGCGAGGAACGCGGCGTGCCGATCGCGTTGCACGATCTGGGTGCTGATCGGGTCGGCGGCCAGGCCGAGCTCGGCCATCACCTCGGCCTCGATCTCGGGGCCGAGCTGGCTGTAGGTGCCCACCGCGCCAGACAGCTTGCCGGTGGCCAGGTCGTCCGCCGCCGCCGCCAGCCGCGCGCGGTCGCGCGCCAGCTCGAAAGCCCACGAGGCGAGCTTCAATCCGAATGTGATCGGCTCGGCATGGACCGAGTGGGTGCGGCCCATCATCACCGTCGCGGCATGCTCGCGCGCCTTGCCGACAAGCAGCGCGAGCAGCGCGTCCGTCTCGGCCAGCAGCAGGTCGGCCGCCGCGCGGCACTGCAGCGCGAGCGCCGTGTCGACCACGTCGGCTCGAGGTCAAACCGAAGTGGATGTAGCGACCCTCGTCACCAACAGTCTCGGCGACCTGGCTGACGAAGGCGATCACGTCGTGGTCGGTCGTGCGCTCCAGCTCGGCGATCCGGTCGACGTCGATCCGTGCACGCCCTTCGATCGCCCGGACAGCCGGCGCGGGCACCAGCCCATGGCGCTCGACCAGCGCGTGCAGCGCAGCGATCTCGACACGCAGCATGTGCTCGAAGCGCGCCTGGTCGGTCCACAGCGCGCCCATCTCCGGCAGCGTGTAGCGCGCGATCACGCGGCCACCTCAGCGCCGGGCGGCGCACCATCGCCGATCACGACGCCCGCGCCGACGGTCTGACGACCGATGTCGCGACGCATCACCTGTCCGGCGAAGTCGATCAGATCGGCGGCCGCATACGCCACGGCTGCGGCCGCTGCCCACATCCGCGGCCGCGACCGACCACGGTCAGCACGCGTCCGCCGGCCGTGACCAGCCCATCGCCTGTCGCTCGCGCCGCACACCCGCGCCAAACACGAGTGCGCCCATGTCGCGCGCGGTGTCGATGCCGCTGATCACGTCGCCGGCGCGCGGTGCCGCCGGGTAGCCCTCGGCGGCGAGGGTGAGCGCGACGCTCGCCTCGGGCGCGGCGGGACGAGCACGCCGGCGACACCGGCACGCCGCGCCTCATCGGCCAGCCGCCCTTCGGCAGCCGCCGCGAGCAGCGGGGCCAGCGCAACTGAGAGCCGCGGCAGGATCGCCTGCGTCTCGGGGTCGCCCAGCCGGACGTTGAACTCGAGCACCCGCGGCCCCGCGTCGGTCAGCATCAGGCCGGCGAACAGGGCGCCTCGGAAGGGAGTGCCGCGGCGCGCCATCTCGGCCAGCACGGGCTGGAAGATCGTCCCGACCATGGCCGCCAAGGCGCCATCGTCGAGGCCCGCGACAGGCGAGTAGGCGCCCATCCCGCCGGTGTTCGGGCCGCTGTCGAGCTCACCCAGCCGCTTGTGATCACGCGCCGCGGGCAGCACGAATGCCGACGTCCCGTCGCACAGCGCGATGACGCTCGCTTCCTCGCCCGCCAGCCAGCGCTCGATCACGACGTGCGCCCGGCGCGCCCGAACCGGCCGTGCTCGATCGCATCGCGCACCAGCCCTTCGGCTTCGGCCAGCGTCGAACAGACGGCGACACCCTTGCCCGCCGCCAGCCCGTCGGCCTTGACGACCACCGGCGTGCCCAGTGCCTCGGCATACTCGAGCGCTGCCCGAACCTTGTCGAAGGCCCGCCCCTCGGCCATCGACACGCCGGCCGCGCGGCAGATCTCGCGCGCAAACGCCTTGCTGCCCTCGAGCCGCGCGGCGGCCGCAGTGGGCCCGAAACACGGAATGCCCGCCTCAGCCAGGCGATCGGCCAGCCCGCCGACCAGCGGCTGCTCCGGTCCGACCACGACGAGATCGGCGCGCGCTCCGCGGGCCAAGCCGACGATGGCCGCATGGTTGCCCGGCTCGACCTCGGCCTGGACGTCGGCCACGTCGCCCATCAGCGCATTGCCCGGCGCGACGATGACCCGCTCGACGCCCGGCTCCGTTGCCAGCCGCCAGCAGAGCGCGTGCTCGCGCGCCCCCTGTCCCACGACCAGGATGCGCCGGCCGCTCATCCTTCCTCCCCCGTCCGACGCGCGCCGGCCCGCGCGAGGTCGGCCGCCAGCCCGATCGCACTCCGGTGGCGCAGCGTGCCGTTGCCCGTTCCCGGACGCACCACCGTCTGGGTCCGCTCGGGGCCCAGGCTGACAATCGCGATCGGTGCGCCGGCGCGCTCCTCGATCGCGTCGAGGTAGCGCCGCGCCTCGGCCGGCAGCTCATCGATGGAGCGACAGCCGCTGATGTCCTGCTGCCAGCCGGGGTACGTGTCGTAGACCGGGACGGCGCGCTCGAGTTGCGCGGCGTTGAGCGGCCACTCGTCGATCAGCCGCCCGTCAACGCGGTAAGCCACGCAGATCTTCAGCTCGGCCAGGCCGCTCAGGATGTCGAGCTTGTTGAGCATGATGCTCGACACGCTGTTGATGGTGACGGCATAGCGCAGCGGGACGAAATCGAGCCAGCCGCAGCGCCGCCGGCGGCCGGTCGTGGTGCCGAACTCGCGCCCGATCTCGACCAGGTGCCGGCCGACGTCGTCGTCCAGCTCGGTCGGCAGCGGGCCGGCGCCGACGCGCGTCGAATAGGCCTTGAGTATGCCGAGCACCTGGTCGATCTGGAGCGGGCCGACGCCGCCGCCGGTGCACGCGCCGCCGGCGATCGGGTTGCTGCTGGTGACGTAGGGGTACGTGCCGTGATCGAGGTCGAGCAGCGTGCCCTGCGCGCCCTCGAGCAGCACGTGCTCACCAGCGGCGAGCGCGCGCTGGACGATCGCCGTCGTATCAACGATGTGCTCGTGCAGCTGCACGCCCCAGTCGAGCGCGGCGCGGTACAGCTCGTCGAAGGCGAAGGTCGGCGCGCCATAGGCGCGCTCGAGCAGGGCGTTCTTCTCGGCCAGCGCGCTCGACAGGCGCGCCTGCAGCAAATCGGGCTCGAGCAGGTCGCCCATGCGAATGCCAGTCCGCCACGCCCGATCACCGTAGGCCGGGCCAATGCCGCGCTTGGTCGTGCCGATGCCGCCGTCCGTCGCCGCCGCCTCGCGCGCGCCGTCGAGCGCGACGTGGTAGGGCATGATCACGTGCGCCGCGCTGCTGACGCGCAGGCGGTCGGTCGAGATACCTCGCTCGCGCAACAGTGCCATCTCGGCCAGCAGAGTGCGCGGGTTGACCACCACGCCCGGGCCGATCAGCGGCGTGATATGCGGATGGAGCACGCCGCTCGGTACGAGGTGAAGCTTGAAGACCTCGTCGCCGATGACGACAGTGTGGCCGGCGTTGTCGCCGCCCTGGTAGCGCACGACGATCGACACGCTGCCACAGAGCAGGTCGGTCGCCTTGCCCTTGCCTTCGTCGCCCCACTGCAGGCCGCAGATGACCGTGGCGGTCATGGCCGACAACGTCCTGTGCCGAGGGTACGCGTCCCGGCGCGGGATAGACGTGTGCCCCTGTCAGCGCTTTCGCCTCGCGAGAGCACCATCTGGGTGCGTGCCGGCCTCACCGGACCGACGCCGCCTCCTCGAGCAACAAGCTCCTCCAGCTACCTCTTGGCCGGTCCACATCGCGGGTCCACAGCGCCGACCCGGACCGAGGGAAGGAGTCTAGCAGCGGCCCCGTCCAAGTTTCAGTCGGGCGTGCTCGGAATGTCGGCCGGCTGGACCTTCACATCAGCCGGCTGGCGTTTTGGGAGGCGGCGGGCGCCTCTCGCTAGCAGGCTCTCCGCCAGGCGTCGAGTGCGCGGTGCTTGCGCATGGCAGTCACGCCCAGCGCAGCGGCGCGGGCACAGAAGCTTGGCCGTGGGAGCGAGTACTCGATCACCACGACCGGTTTGCCCGCGTCGGTGAAGGGCCGGGTCAGGCTGCATTCGCGGTACTGGAAGCACTGCTCGACCAGCGCGAAGTCGAAGTCGGCCGCCAGCCTGCCGGCCAGCCCGAGCGTGTTCTTCAGCCCGACCGCCAGGCCGTGCTCGTGCGCCGCGCCGGCCAGCCAGCGGTCGAAGCGGAGCTGGTCGGCCCGCGTGAGCGGGAAGCCGGTCTGGTTGCTGTAGCCGTCGACGTTGTCGAACTCGACCGCGTCGAAGCCCCTGGCGCGGCAGAGCGACAGGCGGTCGTGCAGGATCGGCCGCAGGACGTTCAGCCGGCGGATGTCCAGCCATTGCTCGCCCGGCCAGCCATCGAGCGGTCGGCCCTTGACCGCGGCCGGGTAGCGGCCGGCGTCGGGCCGCCAGTCCTCCCACGCGCCGGCGTTGATGTAGCAGACCGCCCGCCGGCCGTGAGCGTGGATCTCGGCGACGAGCGAGGCGGCCGTGTCGAACAGGTCCAGGTCGAACACGTCGGCCGCGACCGAGGTGTCGATCGGGCCGCTGAACTGGACCTGCCAGCTCAGTTCCGGACCAGGCTGCCAGCGCGCGGCGGTACCGGTCGCAGCAGCCAGGCCGGCCTGCCCGGCAATCAGCAGCCCGGCCAGTGCGAGCAGGAGTCTCAGGGGCACCATGTGCGTGACATCGTCGAGGGCAGGTCCGGGTCGGTCAATGGCACTTGGTGCCCGTGACCCGGCACATCCGAATGTCCGGGTTGCCATATCGGGTCGCAGCGGAGTAACCTTCGCCCTGCAAGTCGGCCTCGCGCGGTGCCCCAGCACCGAGAGAGCCCAACTGGGCAGCCCGTGCCCCAGCACGGAGATGGAGGGAAATGCCGTGGGCTTCGCCCGTACAGTCGCGCGTATCTCGCTACCCGTAGCACTGCTTCTTGGACTCGTCCTGGCCACGTCCGCGCCGGTCGCGGCGAGCGGGCAAACAACTGACTACGACCGCGTCGTGGACGTGGCGGCGTCGAAGATCGGCGCGCGATGGGTGCACTACGCCAAGGGCCCCGACAAGTTCGACTGCGTCGGCTTCGTCTGGTACGCGTTCAAGATGAACGACCTGCAGAGCCACATCGGCGGCTACCGCGGCGTGAAGAGCTACTACAACTGGTTCAAGGAGCGCGGCCTGGCTGCCACAAGCAACCCGCAGCCGGGCGACCTGATCATCTGGGGCAAGTTCAAGCACATCGGCATCTACCTCGGCGACGGCATGGCCATCAGCGCGCTGATCAACCCGTGGGGCGTGAAGATCCACAAGGCCAAGGGCTGGATCCCGATGCGCGTCAAGGCCTACCTGCACACCCAGCTGGCGAACTGAGCCGGCCCGGTTGACCCGCTCAATGGGCCTGGTGGCGCGGCCGCGCCCGTGGCGCGCATCGCTCGCGCTCCTGTGCCTGGCTCTCGTGGCCCTGCTCGGGCTGCCTGCGCCGATCGCGGCCGCCCAGCAGGCACCCCAAACCGAGCTCGAACGGCTGTTGGATATCGCCGACCAGCAGCTGGGCGACAGGTGGGTCTTTGCTGCGACCGGGCCGAACCAGTTCGACTGCTCCGGCTTCGTCTTCTACGTCTTTCGCGAGGCCGGCCTGCTCGACCGTATCGGCGGCAAACGGCGCACCGTGGCCGGCTACCACAATTGGTTCAACAACCACGGCACGGTCACCAAGGATCCGGCCGGCGCGCAGCCGGGCGATGTGCTCGTGTGGGGCGCGAACAAGCACACCGGCATCTATCTGGGCAATGGCTGGGCGATCAGCGCGCTGATCAATCCCTACGGCGTCAAGGTTCACCGCATCGACAAGATCCGCCTCAGGGTCAGCGCGGTACTGCACGTCTCACTCGAACGCTGATCGGCGGTCGACCCAGCTGGGGCTGACGAGCACCGGCGAAGGTCGAGTGCGCGGGTCGGTCGGGTCGGGCGCCTAACGGTCTCCCAAGCCAACAGTGAGTTCGTGGGTCAGATCCTTGGCATGCGGATCGACAGGCGCCAGGCCCATCTTGTCGATCCTCGATTCCTCGTAGGCTGCCGGCTTGACCAGTTGTGCGCGACTGCGATTGATGATCACGACCGCCACATCGCGCATCCGGGTCTCGCCGGCCAGCCCGTAGGCGATCGTGGCCTCGGTGATCGGGATCATCGGCCCGCGCCGGGAGATCGCCTGCAGGGGATCGCCGCCTGTCGGCCCATGAACATAGCCGAGGACGCGATACGGCCCAACCTCGATCTCGACCCGAGCCGTCCGGGTGCGAATGCGCTGCTCGTCAGTCGGGCGACGCGGCGGTGCCTCGACGGCGCACACATCGTCAAGGCCAAGCTCCAGGTCGTCGAGGCGGACGATGCGCCCATCGTCATGGGCCCGCAGCTCGGCGTGGGTCAGCATCAAGGAGTCGACCTCGTTGAGATAGTCGCTCAGCCGACGCTCGTCGGGCAGTTGGAGGCACGCTCGGATGAGGCAGTCATCCCCATAGGCTATGAAGTCGATTTCGGCCATACCCACGTCTCCACGAGGGTGCGTTGCGTCCCTGCACCATTTTGTGGCGCCTGGGCCGCGCGGTCCACTAGTGCATTCGTCACGGCCGGATGGCCCGTTCGCTGCGCGGCGGACGCGAGGAGGTGCGCCCGCCGCGTCGATGCCGAGGACATCTCCCCCGTCAACCGCTCACGCGGCGACCAGTGTCTCCTCCTCGGCCGATGTCTCTTCGGACTCGTCGTCCTCGTCCGAGTCGTCGACGCCCAAGGCCGGCGCCTCGGGCTCCACGCCCATCGCCTGCGCCTGGGCAGCGAGCGCTTCGGCAGCTGACTCGGCGGCGTAGTCCTTCTTGCGCTTGCCCGACAGCATCTCGACCGAGTTGGCCACGATCTCGGTCTTCCAGTGGCGCAGCTTGGCGTCGTCCTCCCACTGCCGTGTCTGAAGCCGGCCGATGATGCTCACCAGCTGGCCCTTGCCCAGGTACTGGCCGCAGATCTCGGCCAGCCGATCCCAGGTCACGACCGTGTGGAACTCGGCCTTCTCCGAGCCACCGCGGTAGTCGTTGGTGGCCACGCTGAACTGCGTGACCGTCTTTCCGGACGCGAGCTTGCGCAACTCGGGATCGCGCGTCAGCCGCCCGGTGAGCACGACATGGTTCATGCCGTATTACCTCCTGACCGGCCCGCTGTCGGGCTCGGCCTGCGTGATCGGCGGGCGACGGGAACTTGACGTCGCGGACTATAGGCGCGACGCCTTATCGGACGCTAGACGCAGCCTTCACAAGGCCTTCGTTTCGCGCTACAACCTCCGCGATAGGGCCAAGGGCCTTCCTGATTCGGGAGGCACGGCTCTTGCGCCCCGGCCGGCGGCTGCGGGAGGCTGCGCACTGGGGACGGCACGGCGAGTCCGCGTGCGAGTCCGATCGCCGGCTCAGCGGTGGGGCCCCAGGGAGGCGGCCATGCTCACTCTTGTGTTGAAGGGGCTGCTCAGATGGGGTGCAGCTCTCCTGCTCGGCGTTCTCGCCGCCGTTGCGATCTGCGCCCTGCGGCTCGATTTGCCACCTGCCCTGGTGGTCGCTTTTGCCGCCGGATGCACGGCGGGCTACGTGTCGACGCCTGGATACACGCGACTGGCCGACATCTTCAGCCTCACCTGGCTCGGCGGCGGGACCGCGCTCGGCTTCGCGGTCGCGATCCTCGCCCTGGGCGTCCCGGTCGAGTACTTCGCCGGCGGCTGGGTGGGGTGGGTGTTCGGGGCGGTGCTCACGGGCTGGTTGGTGGTCGCCGTGCCCCGGACGGCGGACGAGGACTCGTTCTTCGGGCGGATCCGCCGAAGGTGGCGCCGGCGGTCCTAATCGGTTTCGGCCTCAGGCAGGCGCCGCTTCGACTGCTGGCAGCTCGTGGATCTGGCGCGCGGCGCGGATGCCCGACTCGAGCGCGCCCTGGATCCAGGCGTGGTAGAGCGAGCAGTGCTCGCCGGCGAAGTAGACCCTCCCCTCCGTCCGGAGGATCGCGTCCTGGAGCGACGTCTGCTGCTCCGGCGCAAAGAGGGCGAAGGCTCCACGCGCCCAGCGATCGCTGTACCAGGCGTGCGTCGCACCAACCTCGAACTCCTCGCGGATACGCGGATGGATCCGCTCGACATCGTCGAGCGCCTCCTCGATACGCGTCTCCTCGTCCATCGCGCCCCACTGGAGCGCGTCCTGGCCCCAAGTGTACGAGGCAAGCAGGACGCCGCGCGTGGTCGAGGGATCGGCCGGCGGGTAGTTCATGCGCCGGATGGGCAGGTCGGTCACCGTCGCCCCGCCGACGATGCCGTCCTCCTGCTCCCAGAACCGGTCGCGTACCTGGAGCAGGATCTTGGTCGAGGCGTGGTAGTTGAGCTGGCGGATGGCGCGCTCCTTCTCGCGCGAGAAGTCGTGCTCGATCGGCCGCAGCACGGAGAAGGGCACGGTGCAGATGGCGTAGTCACCGGTGAACGAGACGTTGTCCGGCCCCACGCGGCAGCGCAGCGTGACCGACTCCCCGTCCTGCTCGATCGCGCGCACCTCGGTGCCGAAGCGGACGACGTCGTGCAGCTCGCGGTAGAAGGCGTTGGGCAGCGCGTCCATGCCGCCCGCGATCGTGCTCATGTCGACGTACGCGCCGCCGAGCTCCTCGCGCAGCACCTCGACGAACGAGTTGTGCAGGTCGCTCTCGACGAAGTTCATGACCGCGTAGAACTCGATCGCCCCTTCGGAGAAGCCGCGCGACTTGAGGAACTCGTAGAGCGAGTACTCGTCGTAGCGGCGCACGATCTCGGGCCAGGCCTGCTCGCCGTCATGCTCGACCATCGCGCGGATGTCGGCAATGGCCTCGTTCCACAATGCGTCGGCCGAGCGACCGTGCTCGGTCGGGGCGAGGTTGAACGGCAGCCGCTCTGGGTGCTCGTTGGCCTCGGCCGCGGTCATGCGCAGGCCGCCGATGTGGACCAGCCCGCGCGGGTTGCCCATCACGAACGGGCGCATCGGAAGGTCGAACAGGCGGCAGTACTCCATGGTCAGATCGTGCGAGCGCGGGATGCGCATCGCGCCGGCCTCGGCATACAGCCCGGGCGCGAACGAGCGCAACGTGTAGATCCGGCCACCGACCCTCCCCTGGGCCTCGAGCACCAGCGGCTGGTGCCCCTGCCGGCGCAGCTCGTGGGCGGCCACCAGGCCGGCCATCCCGCCACCGATGATCAGCACTCGCTTGGGCGCCTGGGGTCGGCTTTCCAGGCCGCTGCGCGGCACGTCGAGGATGTCGCGCGCAACCGGCGGGGCGTCGCCCGGCGGCGGCTGGCCGGATGGGTCGGCCTTGGCCTGCACGGCGGCGAGCGAGGCGATCTTGTCGCCCGAGGTCCAGCGCTCGTCGGTCATCGGGCGACCGCCTCGCCGGCCATCGAGGTGAGGGCTGCCGGTGCCTCGTGGATCTCCTTGGCGGCGCGGATGCCCGACTCGAGCGCGCCCTGGATCCAGGCGTGGTAGAGCGAGGTGTGCTCGCCGGCGAAGTGGATGCGGCCCTCGGGCGCGACGATGGCGTCCTGCAGCCGCGTCTGCTGCTCGGGCTCGAACAGAGCGAACGCGCCGCGCGCCCACGGGTCGTCGTACCAGTTCTGGACGGCACCGACTTCGAACTCGGTGGTGATCGATGGATGGACCCGGGCGACGTCCTCGAGCGCCTGCTCGATCGCATCCTCGTGGTCCAGCGCCCCCCAGCGCAGCGCGTCCTGGCCCCAGGTGTATGACGCGAGCAGGGTGCCGCGCTCGTCGTTGGGGTCCGAATATGACGGATAGCAGATGCGCCTGATGGGCAGGTCGGTCACCGTGGTACCGCCGACAATCCCATCCTCCTGCTCCCAGAACCGGTGGCGGACCTGGAACAGGATCTTGCCCGAGGCGTTGTAGCTCAGCTCGCGGATCGCCTTCTGCTTCAGGCGCGACAGGCCGTCACCCAGGATCTCGATGTCGCGCAGGACCGAGAAGGGAATGGCGCACACGGCGTAGTCGCCGGTGACCGAGGCGCGGCCGGCCGGGCCGCGGTAGTGGACGGTCACCGAATCTGGGCTCTGCTCGATGGCCGTCACGGCCGCCCCAAAGCGCAGGCAGGGCTTGAGCTGCTCGTAGAAAGCGTTGGGCAACAGGTCCATCCCGCCGGCGATCTCCTGCATGTCCTCGAACGCGCGGCCGACGATCTCGCGCAGCTGCTCGACCACCGCGGCGTTCATATTCGCCTCGCGGAAGCTCATCACGCCGTACAGCTCGATCGCCCCTTCGCTGAAGCCGCGCTCCGAGAGGAACTCGCGGATCGAGTAGTGATCGAACTCCTTGAGCAGCGCATCGAGGGAGTTGGCGCCGCCCTCCTCGTAGCGCCGGCGGAACTCGCTCGTGGCCTCGTTCCACAGCTCCGTCCAGGTCTTGCCGCGCTCGTGCTCGGCCAGCTCGAAGGGCAGCCGCTCGGGGTGGGCGTCGGCCTCGGCCATCGTCAGGCGCTGGCCGTTGATGTGGGCGAGCGTCCTGGGGTTGCCCATCACGAACGGGCGCATCTTGAGCCCGAACAGATCGCAGTAGGCGAGGGTCAGGTCGTGGACGCGCGGAATGCGCATCGCGCCCGCCTCGGCGTACAGCCCCGGCGCAAAGTCGCGAATCGTCTTGACTCGGCCGCCGACGCGATGCTGAGCCTCGAGGACGATCGGCTCGTGCCCCTGCCGGCGCAGCTCGAAGGCGGCCACCAGCCCGGCGATACCGGCACCAATGACGATCACCCGCTTGGGCGGCTGGTCGCGCCGATCGAGCCCAGCACGGGGCGTGGCGAGCGTGTCGGGCGGGACGGGAGTGTCGACCAGGGGCTGCTGGTTGGTGGCCGTCGAGTCGGCCGTCAGCGACGTGGTCTGATCGGTCACTTTCCCTCTCCGTTGGGCGGCTGGCTGGGCGGATCGCTGGGCGCTCCCGGCTGGGCGCGAGTCTAGCGGCTGGATTTCCCGAATGACGCAACGATCTGGGCCCTGGACGCCGCTCGCCTGTCGCCGAGCCCAAGCCGGTGCGGCGCGCCCGGCGCGGAATCCCGAAGCACTGCATTTCTGCCCGATAACGGCCGGTGAATTGGCGGGCAAGTGCGTGGCGGGGCGGGTCTGGTTCCATCTACCGGGAATGTCACCACGGAAGCTCGCGCAACAGCCATCCCCACGTGTCGCGGCAACGCTCAACCGCATCGCCGTCACGTTCGGTCAGGACGTGCGCGCCGAACGGACGCGCCGCCGCTGGCGACTGGGCGATCTGGCCGGCCGGGCTGCCCTCTCGCGCTCGGAAGTGCAGCGCATCGAAACCGGGCAGCCGGTGTCCATCGAGGCGTGCGTGCGGGTCGGGCTGGCGCTCGGCCGGGAGCCCGAGCTGGCGCTGCGGGCGCGTCGGCCCTCAACATCCGGGCCGCGCGATATCGATCCGGTTCATTCGGCGATGGCGGAGATCGAGGCCACCCACCTGCGCGGTCTCGGTCACCTGGTGCGCATCGACGAGCCGTACCAGCATTACCAGTTCGCCGGCCGGGCGGACCTGATCGCCTTCAACGTCGATCAGCGGGCACTGCTCCATATCGAGAACCGGACTCGCTTCCCGGACATCCAGGCGTTCGCCGGTTCGTGGAATGCGAAGCGCGCCTACCTGGCGGCCGAGCTGGCCGGCCGGCTCGGAGTGCGTGGCGGATGGCAGAGCGTGACCCACGTTGTCGTCGCGCTGTGGTCGGGCGAGGTTCTGCACACTCTGCGTCTCAGGACCGCCAGCTTCGAAGCCCTGTGTCCGGACGCACCGGACGGCTTCGACGCCTGGTGGCGGGGCGCCCAGGCAAGGCAGGTTGTGCACAGCTCGCTCGTCGTCTTCGATCCCCTTGCGGGTCAGCGGCGGTCGCGCCGACGATGGGTCGGCCTCAACTCCGTGGCCACGGTTGACCCGCGCTACCGCGGTTACGCCGACGCCCTTGAGCACCTGAAGCGGGCTCGCCTCGCGTAGCTGGGCTCGCCTGACGAGCCCTGGCGGCAACGCATGACTAGGTGTCCTGGCGTGACCAGGCAGCCTGGCGTGGCTGCGCAGCGCGGCGAGTCGGGGTGAGCCGTGACTGGGGATCCTGGCGAGTCGGGGTGACCCGTGACTGGGGATCCTGGCGAGTCGGGTGACATTCCCGAATGACTGAACAGGAACGCGCGGACGACGCTCGCGTTCGCCACTTACCCGGCCGCTTTCCTCTGACCAGGGAAATCCGCCACCTGACACAGCGGATAGGCGGGCCCTGGCCCCGCCCGTCGTCCGTCTTTCGGGAAAACCTCCCCTGAGTGGACGGCGACCCTGCTATGCCGGGTGCCGGGGTGCCGGGGTGCCGGGGTGCCCGGGGTGCCCGGGTGCCCGGGTGCCCGGGTGCCGCGTCTACTCGTGATCGGGCTGCGACGCAACCTTGGCCGGGTACCCGGGAAACCTGCTTGGCGCCGGTGCCGCCCTACGAGCGGAACAGTTCGCGCCGGGGCAAGCCGGTCTGCTGGGCAATCTCGCGCGCGGCCGACGAACGGCTCCAGCCTTCGATGACCAGCTGATCAACCAGCATTCGGCCGGCGTCGAGCGACGCTGCTGCCTGGGCCGGCGGCGGCTCGGTCGCGCCGGCGACAACGATGGTCGACCTCTCCCCTGGGCGCCCCGTCCGCCGCGCGTCGGGCCAGCTCGCCGAGCGTGCCGCGCCAGGTCTCCTCGTGCAGCTTGGTCAGCTCGCGCACAGCGCCGCCCGGCGGTCACTGCCGCACGCAGCGGCAAGGTCGGCCAACGTCGGCCGCGGCGCGTCCGGGCGCCTCGAAGATGATCGTCGCGCGCTCATCGGCGCAGATGCTCTGCAAGCGCGCTCGGCGCTCCTCGCCGCGCCGCGGCAGAAACCCCTCGAACGCCCAGCGCGCCGCGGGCAAGCCGCTGGCGACCAGCGCGGCGAGCGCGGCCGATGCCCCGGGAATTGGCACGACGCTCCCGTCGCGCGCCGCCCACGCCACGACCAGCTCGGCGCCCGGGTCGCTGACCAGCGGCGTGCCGGCGTCGCTGACGAGCGCGAGGTCGGCGCCGGACGCAAGGTGCGCGAGCAGCTCGTCGCGTTGGCCCGGTCCGCTGCGCGCGTGGTAGTGACCGAGACGCGTGGCGATGTCGTGGCGCGCCCACAGCCGACGTGTCAGGCGGGTGTCCTCCGCGGCCACGAGCGGCACGGAGCGCAGCACGTCCAGCGCGCGCAATGTCACGTCGCCCAGGTTGCCGATCGGCGTGGCGACAACGTAGAGCGTGCCGCCCGGCCCCGTGCCCCCGGTCACGCCCGGCCCCGTGCCCACGCTCACGCCGGGCGCGGCGGGCGCGGCGGGCGCGTGGTCAGCTTGGCCACCGGCGGTGTCTGGCGCTTGAACTCCGAGCCGGCGATCATGCCCTCGACGCGCTCGATCACGTCGCCCGCGAAACCCAGCGCCTGCGAGCTGCGTCGCGCGAGCGACGCTGGTCGATCATCCAGTACAGCAACAGATCCATGTCGGCATAGCTCAGCCCGATCTCGCCCTCGTCGGTCTGGCCCGGCCACAGGTCCGCCGACGGCGCCTTGACCAGGATCTGCTGCGGCACGCCGATGCTCGCCGCCAGCTGACGGACCTGGCTCTTGTACAGGTCGCCAATCGGGTTGAACGCGCACGCGTTGTCGCCGTAGATCGTGGTGTAGCCGAGCAGCGCCTCGGTCTTGTTGCCCGTCCCAGCCACCAGGCCGCGCCAGGCCACCGACTGGTCGTACAGCACGGCCATCCGCGCACGGGCGGCGAGGTTGCCCCGCCGGACCCGATCGACCTCCTGGCCGGCAAGCGGGCCGTCCAGGTAGCCATCCACGATCGGGCTGATGTCGATGCGCCGGCTGGCACAGCCCAGCAACCCGACGACCGCCTCCGCGTCGGCGAGTCGACTCGGGCGACGAGGTGCGATAGGGAAGCCGCAGGCAGAGCAGCCTGTCGGCGCCGATCGCCTCCGCCACCAGGAACGCGACGAGCGCCGAGTCGACGCCACCAGACAGGCCCAGCACGACGCGCTCGAAGCCAGCCTGGCGCAGCTGGCCGCGAATGAACTCGCCGATGATCCGGCGCGCCAGCGCGGTGTCGATCAGCAGCTCGGCGGGCAGCTCATATGGCGCGCCCGCGGGGGCAGCGGCGCGGTCCGCCCCGCGGGAGGTCATGACTCGCCTGCCGACAGCGCGACGCCGGCCTGCTCGGCTACCAGCCGCGCGGCAGCGATCAGCGCATGGTGGGCGGCAAGGTTGTGCTCGACCTGCCCCAGCGCGGGCGCGAGCTGAGCGAGACCGACGCACCGCGAACTCACCCGCTGATGGTAGCCGCCACGGGGCCACCCTCGGATGGCCGAGGCGTGTCAGGCGGCCCGCGTTAAGTGCCCTAAACCTTGTGGTCACAGTCCGTGTCAGGTGCTAGGCTGCGGGGACCTGTCTGACATTGACGGCCGTTGCACCGTGCGCGGCCTCAGCGGGCAACGAGCCGCACAGGCTCACGGAAGTGCCGCGACGGGACAGGGGAATTGAAAAGAGGAGGAAGAACTCGAATGGCACACCGACCCAGGTGGCTATCGTTGGCCGCCGCCGGGGTGACGGCTGCGCTCGTGCTCGTGGCCTGTACGCCGGCCGCCGCACCGACCGCCGCACCCACGGCTGCTCCCACCGCAGTCCCCACGGCAGCCCCAACCCCGGGTCCGACCACGGCTCCGACCGACACTCCGACCGACGCTCCGACTGCGACGCCCGGTCCGACCGAGACGCCCGGTCCGAGCGCCTACCCGGATCCCATCGCTCAGCCCGGCGACCCGGCCGCGATCACCGACGCATATCCGAACTACGGCGAAGTCGATTGTGCAGCGGGCACGTTCAACGGCCTGCCATACACAGGCACCCTGAAGTCGATAACTGCGCCTGACGCGAACACGGTCGTCTTCACACTGTGCGCCCCGGACGTCGCCTTCTTGTCCAAGATCGCCTTCTCCGTCTTCGGCATTAACGACAGCGAGTACCTGATCGAGCACGCTCTCGCGGGCGACATCAAGAACGCCATGAACGGCACCGGACCCTTCAAGCTCGATGAGTGGCGCCGCGATGACAGCCTCCTGTACAGCCGCTACGAGGACTACTGGGGCGTCAAGGCAGCAACCGCGACCGGCGTGCTGCGCTGGGCGTCCGAGTCGGCGGCCAAGCTCAACGAGCTCCAGGCCGGCACAGTCGACGGTGTGACCGCGATCGCGCCGAGCGACTTCGACGTCGTTCGCAACGATCCCACCCTCAAGCTGCTCGAAGGCGCGGGCGAGAACACGCTCTATCTCAGGTTTCAACCACAATTACGAGCCATGGAGCAACCCGGTTGTTCGCCAGGCACTCGCCATCGGCGTCGACCGACAGCGCATCGTCGACTTCTTCATGCCAGCTGGGTCCTCAGTCGCCACGCACTTCACGCCGTGCGACATCCAGTACGCCTGCGAGGGCGACGCATGGCCCGACTACGACCCGGATACTGCCCGCGCCATGATCCTCGCCGAATATCCGGACGGGATCGACACCACGCTGGCCTGGCGCAATCCGCCGGCACGCATCTACATGCCATTGCCGGATGAGACCGCAACCGATTTCCAGGACCAACTGGCCGCGATCGGCATCAATGTCACGCTCGACAAGCAGGAATCGGGCACCCTGATCGCCAACGCCAATGGCGGCCTGCTTGATGGTCTGTTCCTGCTCGGCTGGGGCGCCGACTACCCCGATGTGACCAACTTCCTTGATTACCACTTCGGTACGGGCTGCACGTCCGCGTTCGGCGACTGCTACCCGGAGATCTTCGAACCCCTCCAGCGGGGCGCCTCGACTGCCGTCGTGGCCGACCGCGAGGCGGCCTACACGGAGGCGAACAACGCGATCCGCGAGCAGGTGCCGATGGTGCCGATCTCGCACGCCGGTTTTGCCAACGCCTACCTGGCTGGCGTGGAGAATGCCCAAGTCTCACCGTTGAGCAACGAGCTTCTCTTCCGTATGGTTCCGCCCGATGGGCGCGACCAGATCGTGTTCATGCAGAACGCCCAGCCGATCGGCCTCTACTGCGCAGACGAGACGGACGGCGAAAGCCTCCGGGCGTGTGAGCAGTCCATGGAATCGCTTTACGGCTTCGAGCTGAACAGCACCGTCGTCACGCCGGTGCTGGCCACGAGCTGCGAGGCGAACGATGATCTGTCGGTCTGGACGTGCCACCTGCGTGAAGGCGTGACCTTCCATAACGCGGCAACGTTCGAAGCCAAGGACGTCATTGTTTCGTTCGCTGCCCAGTGGGATGCGCTGAGCGCAATCCACGTCGGCAACACTGGCATCTTCGAGTATTGGGGTGGACTGTGGGGCGGTAACCTCAACCCGCCCGCACCATGCGGCCTGCCCAACTCGGATCCCTGCTCGGAGTAGCGGGGGCAAGCGCAGTCATCGAAAGGCGCCGGCCGCAAGGCCGGCGCCTTTCCGCATCAGGTAGATTCGGTCACTGAGTGCTTCGTTTCATCATCCGCCGGCTGCTGATCAGCATCCCGGTCGTGCTGGGCGTTCTGACCATAGTCTTCGCCTTGGCGCGTGTCGTTCCGAGCGACCCGTGCCAGGTCCTACTGGGCGAGCGTGCCACGCCCGCGACCTGTTTTCAGTTCCGTCAGCGCTATGGACTGAACGAGCCGCTGCCCGTCCAGTACGCGATCTACCTGCGCGACATCGCCGGCGGCGATCTGGGCGACTCGCTGCGCACCGGTCAGCCGGTCACCCAGATCCTCGTAGAGCGGCTGCCGACGACTGTTGAGCTGACCATCTACGCGCTGGTGTTCGCTGTCAGTGTGGGCATGCTGCTGGGTATCATCTCGGCCTATCGGCGCAATTCGGCGGCCGACGTGGGCACGATGATCGCCGCCAACCTGGGCGTCTCGGTCCCGGTCTTCGTGCTCGGCCTGCTGCTCGCCTTCGTTTTCGCGATCCTGCTAAAGGGGACCTTTTTCACGCTGCCGCCAAGCGGCCGGCTGTCGGCCGGCTTCCGCTTCGATTCGATCGCCGAAGCGTGGGGCATGGCCAGCCTGACCGGGCCGTTGCGAACGATCCTCGACTTCTTCTCGAACATGTATACCGTCAACGGACTGGTGACCGGCCAATTCGAGCTGTTCTTTGACGCGCTGCGCCACCTCATCCTGCCGGCGATCGCGCTGGGCACGATCCCGATGGCGATCATCGCCCGCATGACTCGATCGAGCCTGCTCGAGGTCCTGGGCCAAGATTTCGTGCGCACCGCCCGGGCGAAGGGGATGTCGCCGCGCATCGTCATGTTCCGCCATGGCATGCGCAACGCGCTGCTGCCGGTGGTGACCGTGATCGGGCTCTCAGTCGGCGCGCTGCTGTCGGGCGCCGTCCTGACCGAGACGATCTTCGGCCTGACGGGCATTGGACGGACGGTCATCGATTCCATCCAGGGCCGCGACTACTTCGTCATCCAGGGCGTGGTCGTGGTCAGCTCCGTCGCCTATGTACTGGTCAACCTGCTCGTCGACGTCCTCTACGGCTTCCTCGACCCGCGGGTGCGTGTCTCGTGAGCGCGATCGGCGAGCCGACCGCCCAGCTAGCTGCGGCCACCTCCCATACCTCCCCTGCCGTCCAGTCCCTGCGCCGGGTGCTGCGCCAGAGGTCCGCCATCCTCGGCCTGTCGATTCTCATCTTCCTGGTGGCGATCGCGCTGTTCGCCGATTTGCTCGCCCCCTTCGACCCGAACCGGGTGCTCATCGGCGTTGAGGAAGGCGTCCGGCCGCGCCTGCCGCCGTGCGTCCACGTGCTCGGTTGCCCCACTGCCCAGCCGGAGCATGTTTTCGGCTTGGACAGCAACGTGCGCGATGTCTACAGCCGCGTCCTGTCGGGCGCACGCGTCTCGCTGACAGTCGGATTCGTAACGGTTATGGGCTCGATCATGGTCGGGTTGTTTGTCGGAGCCGTTGCTGGATTCGCCGGTGGCTGGATCGACAACCTGTTGATGCGGCTGATGGACATGCTGCTCGCTTTCCCGGCCCTTCTGCTGGCGATCGTGGTGGTGACGGTGTTCGGGAGCGGCCTGACCAACGCGATGCTGGCCGTGGGTGTCGTCTCAATACCCATCTATGCCCGCGTCATCCGTTCGTCTGTGCTGACGGTGCGCGAGCAGGACTATGTCACCGCGGCCCGGGCGCTGGGCGACTCACCGATGAACATCCTCGGGCGGCGGGTGCTGCCCAATGCCATCACGCCGCTCGTGGTGCAGGCGACCCTGGGAGTCGGTACGGCGGTGCTCGAGATCGCCGCCCTCTCGTTTCTGGGCCTGGGCGCCCAGCCGCCCACCGCCGAGTGGGGTTCGATGATCGGCAATGATCGCAACCAGATCTTCACGTCGCCGCACCTGATCTTCGTCCCGGGCGTAGCCCTGACGTTGACCGTGCTCGCCTTCAACCTGCTTGGTGATGGCCTGCGCGATGCGCTCGATCCGCGGCTGTCGCGGTGAGCGGCCCTAAGTTGACCCGCACGCTCGGCGCGCCGTCGCTCGACGAAACCGTCATCCAGGAGGTCGTCTCGACGGCCGCGGCTCGGCCGCGCGGCATGCCCGGCGAAACGCTGCTCGAGGTGCGCGGCCTGAAGACGTCGTTCCGCCTGCGCGAGGGAACGGTCAGGGCGGTCACCGGCGTCGACTTCTCGATCCGCCGCGGCGAGATCGTGGGCCTGGTCGGCGAATCGGGCTGCGGCAAGAGCGTCACCTCGCTCTCGATCATGGGCCTCATCACCAAGCCCGGCGTGATCGAGGGCGGCGAGGTCATGTTCGATGGGCGGGACCTGCTCACGCTGTCTGACGCGCAGATGCGCGGCATCCGCGGCGACCGCATCTCGATGATCTTCCAGCAGCCGACGTCGGCGCTCAACCCGGTGCTCAAGACCGGCTTCCAGATCGGCGAAGTGCTCGAGGCGCACCGGGGCATGAAGCGCAAGGCGGCCCACTCTCGTGCCCTCGAGCTGATGCGCATGGTCGGCATCCCCGACCCGGAACGACGCATGGCGGCCTATCCGCACGAGATGTCGGGCGGCATGGCGCAACGGGTGATGATCGCCATGGCCCTCGCCTGCGAACCGGAGCTGCTCATCGCCGATGAGCCGACGACGGCGCTCGACGTGACCATCCAGGCCCAGATCCTGGACCTGATGCGCCGCCTGCAGAGCGAGACGGGCACCGCGATCATCCTGATCACGCACGACCTGGGCATCGTGGCCGAGATGTGCGACCGCGTGGCGGTCATGTATGCCGGTGAGATCATCGAGCAGACCGACACTGCGACGCTCTTCAAGCAACCGCTGCATCCGTACACGCAGGGCCTGATCGGCTCGGTGCCCATCCTGGGCCACAAGAAGGACGAGCTGTCGGTCATCCCGGGCGTGGTGCCCAACCTGATCGACCTGCCGCCCGGCTGCCGATTTGCGCCACGCTGCCGCAGCCGCGAGCAGTACAACGTCACGCCAGCGACCGAGTCCCACCCGGACCTGCTCCCGGTGAGCGAGGATCACAGCGTGCGCTGCTGGCTGTACCACCGTTCGGAAGAAGCGCCCGATTGGCAGCCACCGCTGGCTGAACCGGCGAGCCGCGCATGACTGTCGCCAGCATGAGCGCCCGGGTGGGCACAATCACTCCCCAGATCGGCGATGACCGACCGCTGGTCGAGGTGCGCGGCCTGGTCAAGCACTTTCCGGTCAAGGGCGGCATCCTGCAGCGCACCGTGGCCGAGGTGCGCGCCGTGGACGGCGTCGATCTCGACATCCGGCGCGGTGAGACCCTCGGCCTGGTTGGTGAATCGGGCTGCGGCAAGACGACCGTGGGCCGGTTGATCCTGCGCCTGATCGAGCCGAGCGGAGGCACGATCACCTTTGACGGGACGGACATCACGCGCCTCTCAGGAGCCCGCCTAAAGCCCTTCCGACGCCGGATGCAGATCATCTTCCAGGACCCGTACGCGTCGCTCGACCCGCGCGCGCCGATCGGCGACAGCATCGGCGACGGGCTGCGCATCCACGGCATCGGCACACCACCCGAGCGGCGCCAACGGGTGCAGCGGATCATGGACCTGGTCGGCCTGACTGCCTACCAGGGCCGTCGCTACCCGCACGAGTTCAGCGGCGGCCAGCGCCAGCGCATCGGCATCGCCCGCGCGCTGATCCTCGAGCCCGAGCTGGTCGTGTGTGACGAGCCGGTCAGCGCACTCGACGTGTCGATCCAGGCGCAGGTGCTCAACCTGCTCAGAGATCTGCAGCGCGAGCTTGGCCTGACGCTGCTCTTCATCGCCCACAACATGGCCGTGGTCGAGCACATCAGCGACCGCATGGCGGTGATGTACCTCGGCCGCGTGGTCGAACAGGCCCAGCGCGACTCGGTCTACGCCGACCCGCGCCACCCGTACACCCAGGCGCTCATGTCGGCCATCCCGCTGCCCGACCCCGACGCGCGCCGCCAGCGCATCATCCTGAGCGGCGACGTTCCCAGCCCGATCAACATCCCGCCCGGCTGCCGCTTCCATACCCGCTGCTGGTTGTACGAGCAGCTCGGCCAGCCAGAGGACTGCCGGACGGTCGATCCGGCCCTTCGCCCGGCCGGTCAGCACCACGACCACGGCGCCGCATGCCACCACGCCGAGCGCAGCCGGGAGATGCTCGACCAGAGCGCCCGGGAACAGGTCAGCTAGAGGGCCGACTCGCCCGCGGGGCTAAGGGCTCGGCGAACCGCCGCCGGCGCCGTCCGACGAGGAGTCGTGGTGTGCCCGAGCCGGCGGCAGTGTGGCACCGCCGTTAGTGAGCGGCACGTTGAGGCCCTCTGCGTCGGAAGGATGGGCCAGATCGAGTGCCGCCAAGGGGGTGCCCCGGCGCACCGGTCGATCGTCGATGTGGGCGAGGCCGACATCGGTCTTGAGCGCGTCCTCGGCGTAGTGGCAGGCGGCCTGGTGATCGCCCTGCAGCACGCGCAGCGGCGGATCATTGGTGCGGCAGTTCTCGGGCTCGCCCAACCGCTCATACAGCCAGCAGCGCGGGTGAAACCGGCAACCCGGGGGCGGATTGACCGGCGACGGGACGTCACCCTTCAGGATGACCCGCTTGCGGCGCCGTTCGGTAACCGGGTCAGGCACCGGAACAGCCGACAGCAAGGCCCGCGTGTACGGGTGCCCGGGCCCCAGGTAGAGGATCTCGGGCGGACCGATCTCGACGAGCTTGCCCAGGTACATCACGGCCACGCGGTCGCTGATGTGCTTGACCACCGACAGGTCGTGCGCGATGAACAGGTAGGTAAGCCCGAGCTTGTCGCGCAGATCGGTCAACAGGTTGAGCACCTGGGCCTGGATCGACACATCAAGTGCGCTGATGGGCTCGTCACAGACGATGAATTCCGGCTCGACGGCCAGTGCCCGAGCGACGCCGATGCGTTGCCGCTGGCCGCCCGAGAACTCGTGCGGATAGCGGTTGACGTAGAGCGGGTCGAGGCCGACGATCTCGAGCAGCTGGGCAATGCGGGCCTGTTTTGCGGCCCCTTTCATGAGCTTATGCGTCTCGATCGGCTCGCCAATGATCGAGTTGACCGTCATCCGTGGATCGAGCGAGCTGTACGGGTCCTGGAAGATGATCTGCATGCGCCGGCGGAGCTGACGCAGGTCGTTCGCCTTGAGGCTGAACAGATCGGTGCCATCGAAGCTGACCTTGCCCGCCGTGGCATCGCGCAGCCTGATAACCGCTCGGCCGGTGGTGCTCTTGCCGCAGCCCGACTCGCCAACCAGGCCGAGCGTCTCGCCCCGTCTTACGTCGAAGGTGATGCCGTCGACGGCCTTGACCGAGCCGACGGTGCGCTGCAGCAAGCCGGACCTAATCGGGAAGTAGACCTTCAGGTCCTCAACCCGAACGAGTGCTTCAGTGGTGGCTGGCTGGCTGGTGCCGGGCGGCACGTCCGGGACGGTCACGGGATCCAGCCGTCGGATTGCGAGCCCCAACAGCGGGCGTGATGATCTTGGTCGCGCTTGGTCAGTTGAGGCTCCTTTTCACGGCAGATGTCGCGCGTGTAGTTGCAGCGTGGATTGAAGCGGCAGGCGTCGGGCACGTTGATGAGCAGCGGCGGCAGGCCTTCGATGGTGCGCAAACGCCCACCACGTACGTCATCAAGACGCGGCAGTGAGTCGAGCAGTCCCCATGAATAGGGCATGCGCGGGTTCTCGAAGAGCTGGTCGACGGTCCCTTCCTCAACAATCCGCCCGGCGTACATGACGTGGATCCGCTGGCACATCCCAGCAGCAATGCCGAGATCATGGGTGATCAACAGCACCGCCGTGCGAAACTCCTCGGACAGGCGCTGGATGAGCTCCAGGATCTGCGCCTGGATGGTCACGTCGAGTGCCGTCGTCGGCTCGTCGGCGAGGAGAAGTTTCGGGTCGCACGACAGGGCAATGGCGATCATCACGCGCTGGCGCATGCCGCCCGAGAACTGGTGCGGATAATCGCCGTAGCGATCTTTGGGCCGCGGAATGCCAACCTTGGCGAGCAGTTCGACCACGCGGTCGTGGGCGGCCCTGGCCGACAGACCCATGTGCTGGCGAATCGGCTCCGCGATCTGATAGCCGATCGTGAGCGTCGGATTCAGGCTTGTGACCGGGTCCTGGAAGATGAAGCCGATGTCCTTGCCACGTAGCTTGCGCATCTCGTCGCTCGACAGCTTGAGGACATCGGCGCCCTCGAACAGGATCTCGCCCGAAACGATCTTGCCCGGCGGGTCGGGCACCAGGCGGGCAATTGACAGGGCGGTCACGGTCTTGCCGCAGCCCGACTCGCCGACCAGCCCAAGGGTCTCGCCGTAGCCGAGCGTGAAGCTGACGTCATCGACGGCATGGACGGTGCCGTCGGGCGTGAAGAAATGAGTCGAGAGGTTGCGTACCTCGAGCAGGTTCTCCGACTTGGCCCGGCGCGCTTCGCGCTCGCGGACCTCGGTCGCGAGACGGTCGTCGACCGCGATCTCGACCTGATTCTGCGCCTCTATCTGGGCCGCGCGCGACTGGGCCGCCACCTACTGCTTCCCCTTGAGCTTGGGGTCGAGCGCGTCGCGCAGACCGTCCCCGAGGAACGTGAAGCTGATCAGCGCCGTCGCAATCAGGATCGCGGGGATCAGCACCAGGTGCGGATCCGATCTGATGTACTTCACGCCCTCGCTGATCAGGCTGCCCCACGAGGCGCGCGGAGGTTGCACGCCAACGCCCAGATAGGCCAGCGTCGCCTCGGCCAGGATGGCGCCCGGGATGCCGAGCGTGATGGCCACGATGATCGGGCCGATCGCATTCGGCAGCAGGTGGCGAAGGACGATGTTGCGGTCGCGTACGCCGATCGCCCGCGCGGCCTCGACGAACTCCATCTCCTTGAGCGCTAGCAATTGGCCGCGCACGAGCCGGGCGACGGTCACCCAGGACGTCAGCCCGATGGCGACGAACACGAGGAAAAGGCCGTTGAGCTGTTGCCCAAACCAGGTGTTGCGGAACGTGACCGACAGCAGGATGATCAGCAGCAGGTCAGGAAACGCATACATTATGTCCGTGAAGCGCATCAACAGGTTGTCCACTCGACCGCCCGCCCAGCCGGCCACGGCGCCGATCGGCAGGCCGATCAGGAGCACCACGATCTGGACGACCATGGCCACGCTCATGCTGATCTGAGCGCCATCCATGGCGCGGCTGAGCGAGTCGCGACCGAGTTCGTCGGTGCCCAGGATGTGGCCCGTCTGCATTGACAGCGGATCGAACGGGTGCAGCGGGGCGAACCCGTTGGCGGTCATCAGTTCGTAGTTCTGCACGTAGAACGGGTGCGGAGCGATCATCGGCCCGATGCCGCCCAGGATGAACAACGCCACGACCAGGACCAGGCCAACCATGGCCAGCTTGTTGCGCCGCAGGCGCCCGAACGCATCGCGCCAGACACCGGAGCTGCGCCGAGCTGCGACCGGCGCGCCAGCTTGGGTCAGGCTGCCCGTAGCCATCGTGTGCGTCCCTTCCTAGTCGTAACGGATGCGCGGGTCGATGTACCCGTAGAGGACGTCGACGACGACGTTCAGGGCGGCGACCGTGAACGCGTACAGCATCGTCATTGCCATCAGCAGGCTGTAGTCGCGTGTCCCGATCGCCTGTACATAGAAGCGCCCGATGCCCGGCACGCCGAAGAAGTACTCGATCACGAATGAGCCGGTGACCAGGAAGGCGAGGACGGGACCAAGGATCGTGACCACCGGGATCAACGCGTTACGAATCATGTGGCGCACGACGACCGCGCGCTGGCGGATGCCCTTGCTGTGCGCCGTACGCACGTAGTCCTTGCCTGTCACCTCCAGCATCGAGGCGCGCGTGTACCGGGCGATCTGCGCGATCGGGTAACCGGCAAGGGCGAGCGTGGGCAACACCCACGACTGCCACTCCCCCCACCTGTTGGAGGTAGCCGGGAACCAGTTGAGCCCGAGGCTGAAGATCGAGAACGAGCACGATCGCCAGCACGAAGCTGGGCGTGGCTATGCCCACGACGGACAAGCCGGTGGATATGTAATCCGGTAATCGGTTGTGGCCGAGGGCGGCAAATATGCCCAGCGGGATGCCGACCACCACCGCCAGGACGAACGCCATCAACCCGAGATGGACCGTCGTCCCTATGCCGTCACCTACGATCGCGTTTACGTCGCGATCCACATACCGATACGACGGCCCGAGGTCGAGCTTGACGAAGTCCGTCACCCAGTTGAGGTACTGCTGGTGAAACGGCAGATCGAGGCCGTACTCGGCGTTGAGCCGCGCCTCGGTATCAGGGTGAAGCCTCTTCTCCCGCGCCCACGGACCGCCGGGGGTCAGATGCATCAGCGAGAAGGTGATCACCGACACGACAAAGAGAACGGGAATGATCCACAGGACCCGCCGGGTCAAGTAGCTGGTCATTACCTGCTCCGTTCAAGCCGTTAGCGCGAATGAGGCGAGATATTACACGAGGTGGGCCGGCCCTGCGGCCGGCCCACTCGCGTTTCAGCCCGTTAGCGGACTGGCTTGATCACGAAGCCGCCCTCAGTGAGCGCCGATCGTGATCGACTCGTAGAACACGTCACCGATGTTCTGGTGGTCAGACGCGGTGGCCTGGAGGCCCTGAACCCACGGCTGGACCAGATAGGTGGTGAGGCCGAAGCGCAGCGGCAGGATTGCCGCGGCGTCCAGCATGATCCGCTGGGCGTCCCGGTAGAGCTGATCCTGCGTGGCATTATCAGTCGTCCGGGCGCCCTCGTCGACCAGGGCATCGAAGGCCGGGTCGCACCACTGCTCGTCGTTGTTCGTGCCACTGCACGTGAACAGACCCGCGCAGCTGGTTGTCGGGATGCGGGAAGTCCGCGCCCCAACCATTGCGACTGACCATGTACAAGCCTGCCTGGCGCTGCTGCAGGAACGTGGAGAAGTCGGAGCCGATCAGCTGGAACTGCGCCTCGGTGAAGCCGAGGTTGACGCGCCACTGCTCGGCGAGGTTCACGACGCGCGGCAGGTGGCCGGCGTTGCTGTTGTAGCCCATGCTGATGGTGCCAAGCTTGTTGACGCGCGCCGCCGCTTGGCAGGCGTCGTCGCAGTCCTCTGTTGCCGGATCGGCCACGACACCCAGCTCGTCGAGAGCCAGCTGCATCCGCTCCCTGGCGGCAGCCGGGTCGAACGGATACGGGTTGTAATCGGGGTCAGAGCCCAGCAGGCCGGGCATCACGAAGCTGTTGGCGATCCCGCCAGTGCCACCGAACGTCAGATCGATGAACTGCTGCTTGTTGATCGCCTGCGTCAGCGCGATGCGGAAATTCAGGTTGGCGGTCGGGCTACGACCGTCTGCCGTCCCGTCGCTCGGCGGGCAGTTCTCAGCGGGCTCGATGCAGGTGGCGAACCCGTAGTAGGTGATCGCAAGCTGCTCCTGCTGGATCAGCTCGTAGTTCTCGGCGTAGGTCGGATCGGCGAGCACGCGCCGAAGCTGGGTGCCCGGAACGACGACCATGTCGAGAAGGCCCTGCTCAAAGTTCACAAACGCCGCATCGGGATCGCCACCGATGCTGAGATGGACCGACACGATGGCCGGAGGGCCGGCCGTCCACTCCGGGTTGGGATCGAGGACGATCAAGCTGTTGTGGTCCCAACGGCTCATCACGTATGGGCCTGACGACAGATAGCCTGCCGCCTCGCCGAACGGGGCGCTTTCGACCCAAGCCTGCTTCAGCGGCACGACCGGCCACATCGCAGGCAATGCTCAGGAAGAAGGTGGCCGGCGAGTTGAGCGTAACGATGAACGTCTTATCGTCGGGCGCTGCGACGCCGATGTTGGCGACATCCTCGTCGGGGCCGTCAGCCTCTGCGCCGCACGCGGCGAGCAGAGTCTCTACGCCTGCGACGATGCACAGCAGGTAGCCGTACGGGTTGGCCAAGCTCGGAGTCACCAGGCGCTGCCAGCTGTAGACGAAGTCACCGGCAACGATCGGCGTACCGTCGCTGTAGGTAATGCCGTCCTTCAGTACGAAGGTGAACTCTGTGAAGGTATCGTTGGGCGTCACGGTCTCGGCGAGTGCCGGTTCGACGCCCAGCTCGGGGGTGAAGTACATCAGGCCGCGATGCAGCGCGGACAGGATGGAAATCGATTGCGAGTCCTCGGCCGCGTTGGGGTCAGTCGTTCGGCGGGTCGAGGTCGCCCAGATACACGCGCAGAACCTGATCCGCCGGCTCGGCGGGTCGGTCGGCGGCGCGTCGGTCGGGGTCGGGGCCAGGGTCGGCGTCGCCGGCGGTGGCGTGGAGCCGGGCTCGGTCGGCGCGGCCGTGGGGGCCGGGGTTGGGACCGCCGTCGGGGCCGTGGTTGGCGTGGCGCCGCTACAGGCGACAACGAACATCATTAGCGAGACTGGGAATGCCAGGCTTCGCCGAGTCCGTAGACTCATCAGCGTGTTTCCTCCTCTTGTGCAAATCCGGGCCACCGTGCGGCGCCCTTTGATCGCTATGACTTGCCCCGGTCCACGCCACGTTTCGCGCGTGCGGGAAGCATCTCCCACGCGGGCCTGGGCGTTGGGATTATAGGTGCGTGCCGGAAACGGTGTCAACAAATTGCGCGTTCTTAAGGTGGGCCGCTCGGCGCAGCACACCGGCCCGTGCCGCGGCTACTGCGGACAGACCGGTTCGGCACCGGTCATTGGGCCGCCAGCGCAGGTCCGGCTGGCGCGCGGCGGTTGCCTCGTCAAGCCGCCGGACCGGCGTATCGTGCGGTGCCTCACGCAGCAGCGCCGGATCCCGGCGCGCCTCAGCGGCGACCTCGATCAGCGCGTCGGCGAAGGCATCGATGCGTCTCGATCGATTCGGTCTCGGTCGGCTCGATCAGCAGCGCCTCCTCGACCGTCAGCGGGAAGTAGATCGTCGGCGGATGGAAGCCGTGAGTCGATCAGTCGCTTGGCGACGTCGAGCGTGCGCACGCCGGTCTCGGCGCGCAGGTCCTTGCGCGCTGGCCACGAACTCATGCTTGCAGACCTGCGCGAATGGGCATCCGATACGCACCGGCGATCCGCTGGCGCAGGTAGTTGGCGGCCAGTACGGCGTCCTCACTGACCTGTTCCAGTCCCTCGCCGCCGTGTGCGAGCAGGTACGCGTAGGCCCGTACCAGCACACCGACGCTGCCCAGGTAGGAGCGTACGCGGCCGATCGATGTCGGTCGTTCGCCGGCGCGCTCGAGTCGGAAGCGCGCCGCCCCCTGCCGTGCTCGCCGCCGCGTGACGCACGACGCGCGGCCAGGGCAGGAAGGGCGCGAGCTTGTCGTTGACCGCCACCGGCCCGGCGCCCGGACCGCCGCCGCCGTGCGGCGTCGAGAAGGTCTTGTGCGCGTTGAAGTGCATCACGTCGAAACCGGCCTGCCCCGGGCCTGAACTTGCCCATGCACCGCGTTCATGTTGGCGCCGTCCATGTACGCCAGCGCGCCCACGGCGTGGACCGCGTCCAGCAGCTGGCTGATGCCCGTCTCGAACAGGCCGAGCGTGGACGGGTTGGTGAGCATCACCGCCGCGGTGCGCGGCCCGAGCGCGGCGCGCAGTGCGTCGAGATCGACCTGGCCGTCGGCGTCCGACGTGATGGTCACCGTCTTGAAGCCGGCCATTGACGCCGTCGCCGGGTTGGTGCCGTGCGACGAGTCGGGCACGATGACCTCGTTCGCGCTCGGTCTCGCCGCGCGCCTCGTGGTAGGCGCGGATCATCAGGATGCCGGTCAGCTCGCCGTGTGCGCCCGCCGCCGGCTGGAGCGTGACCGCGCTCATGCCGCTGATCTCGATCAGCCACTGCTCGAGCTCCCACAGCAGCTCGAGCGTGCCCTGGGCCGCGGCGTCAGGCGCCAGCGGATGGAGCCCGGCGAAGCCGGGCAGCCGCGCCGCCCACTCGTTGATCTTGGGGTTGTACTTCATGGTGCACGAGCCGAGCGGGTAGAAGCCGGTGTCGACGCTAGTAGTTGAGCTGCGACAGGTTGACGAAATGGCGGATGACCTCAGGCTCGTTCAGCTCGGGCAAGCCGAGCGGCCGGGCGCGGCGCTGAACGGCGGGGATGCGCGCCAGCGCGTCGGCCGGCGGATGAGGCACCTTGGCGCTGCCGCGGCCCGGCCGCGACAGCTCGGCCAGGGTGGGCTGGAGGCCCGGCCCCACGACCCGCCGCGCACCAACCTCGGGCATGGCGCCGGCCACCTCGTCCAGCACTTCAGGCTCGCCCAGCGCGGTCATCCGAGCAGCTCGCCCAGGGCCGCCGCGAACAGCTCGATCTCGGCGTCGGTGGTCACCTCGGTCGCACACACCAGCAGCGCATCGCGCAGCAGCGGATCGTCCGGATACCACTCGGCCAGCGGCAGCCCGGCAACGATGTCGCGCTCGAGCAGCGCGGCGTGGACACGCGGCGCGTCGGGCACGCGGACAGCAGAACTCGTTGAGGTAGTCGCCTGCGTGCAGGCGCGGCGCCCCGACTGCGGCGAGCGCCTGCTCGAGCTGCTGCGCGCGCGCGGCGCCCAGCGCGGCGACGTCGCGCAGGCCGTGCGGTCCGAGCGTGGCCAGGTACACGGTCGCCGCCAGCGCGCACAGCGCCTGGTTGGTGCAGATGTTGCTGGCCGCCTTGTCGCGCCGGATGTCCTGCTCGCGCGCGCGCAGCGTCATCACGAACGCGGGCCTCCCGTCGATGTCGGTCGTCCGTCCGACCAGGCGGCCGGGCACCTGGCGGACCAGGTCGGTCCGGGCCGCGAGCAGGCCGAGGTATGGGCCGCCGTACTGCAGCCCGATACCGAGCGGCTGGCCCTCGCCGACCGCGATGTCCGCGCCGTACTCGCCCGGGTGGTGCGAGCACGGCGAGCGAGACGGGCTCGACGACGGCCACGAACAGGGCGCCCGCGGCGTGGGCAAGGCGTCCAGCCTCGGCCATCGGCTCGAGGATGCCGAACGCGTTCGGTTGGCCGAGGATGCACGCCGGCGACCGGCCGCGCCGGGTCGGCCAGCTCGCGCTCGAGCGCGGCCAGATCAGTCGTACCGTCGGCCAGCGTGGGCAGCTCGTCGAGCGCCAGCCGGCCGCCCTCGAAGTACGTCCGCGTCGTGTCGAGAAAGTGGCGGTGCACGGCGCGGCTGACCAGCACCCGCTCGCGGCGCGTCGCGCGGACAGTCATGAGCGCCGCCTCGGCCGTCGCCGCCGCCCCGTCGTAGTGCGAAGCGGACACGATGTCGAGCCCGGTCAGCTCGGCGATCAGCGACTGGTACTCGTAGATCGTCTGCAGGGTGCCCTGGCTGATCTCGGGCTGGTAGGGCGTGTAGGCGGTGTAGAACTCACCCCGGCTCAGGATCTGATCGACCGTCGGTGGAATGTGGTGGCGATATGCGCCGGCGCCCAGGAAGCTCGTCAGCCCGGTCCGATTGCGGCCGGCCAGCGCCTCCAGCCGGCGCGCCAGCGTGAGCTCGTCCAGGGCCGGCGGCAGATCGAGGCCGGCCGCGCGCACCTCGGCCGGGATGTCGGCAAAGAGGGCCTCGATCGAGTCGATGCCCAGCGCAGCCAGCATCTGCTGGCGGTCGGTCGCGGTATGCGGGCCGTAGGTCACTGGGCCGGTCGGTCGCCGGGACGGACGAAGACGATCACCCCTGGCCGGCCTCGACCAGCCCGCGGTAGGCCGCGGCGTCCATCAGCTGATCGCTGGGTTGCGCCGCGGCGGATGGGTCGGCCAGCCTCAGGCGCACCATCCAGCCCGCGCCGTATGGGTCGTCGTTGACCAGCTCGGGCTGTCGGCCAGCTGCGGCGTTGGCCTCGAGCACCTCGCCCGCAGCCGGGGCATACAGGTCGGACGCCGTCTTGACCGATTCGATCACGCCGAAGGACTGCGCCAGCTCGAGCATGGTGCCCGATGCGGGCAGCTCGACGAAGACCACGTCGCCCATCTCGGTCGCGGCGTACTCGGTGATGCCCACGGTGGCCTCGTCGCCGTCGATGCGCAGCCACTCGTGGTCCTGGGCGTATAGCGGAGATCGTCGGGTACCTGCACGCTGACTAGTCCTCCCGCCGCCGCGTTACGCGGCGCGCTTGTAGAACGGCAGCGGGACGATCTCGGCCGCGACCCGCGTCGCCCGAATGGCGACCTCGACCATGGTACCGATCGCGCTGTCCGCGGGCGGCACGTAGGCCATCGCGATGGGCAGGCCGAGTGTCGGCGATGGTGCGCCGCTGGTGACCACGCCGGTCGACCTCGGCCCGGCCGGGCAGGTAGACCGGGTAACCGTGGCGGGCAATGCCGCGGCCGCGCACGATCAGCCCAACGAGCTGCCGCGCCGGGCCGTCGGCGGCTACTCGCCTCGAGCGCCGTCCGGCCGACGAAGTCGCCCGCCTTGTCCAGCTTGACGACGCGACCCAGGCCGGCCTCGAACGGGTTGGTCGCGCGGTCGAGCTCGTTGCCGTAGAGCGGCATGCCCGCCTCTAGGCGCAGCGTGTCGCGCGCGCCAAGGCCGCACGGCATGATGTCGTACGCCGCGCCGGCTGCGGTCGAGCCGATCCCAGACCGGGCAGCGCGTCGCGTCCCAGTCGACGAACAGCTCGAAGCCGTCCTCGCCGGTGTAGCCGGTGCGCGCGATGAGCACCGGCTCGCCGCAGGCATGGCCCTCGGCGATGGCGTAGTAGCGCAACGCGGCCGAGGTCGACGTCGGTCAGCGGCGCGAGCAGCTCCGCCGCCCGCGGGACCCTGCACGGCGACGAGCGAGGTGCGCAGCGAGGCGTCGTCGAGCGCCGCGTCGTGGCCGGCCAGCCGCTCGCGCAGCGCCTCCGCGACGGCCTCGCGATTGGCGGCGTTGGGCACGACCATGAAGCGCTCGGCGGCCACGCGGTAGACGATCAGGTCGTCGATGATGCCGCCGTCGGCGGCGCAGATCATGCTGTAGTGGGCGCGCCCCTCGGCCAGCCGGGCTGGGGTCACTGACCAGCGCCGCGGCGAGGCCGGTCGCGGCGCCCGGGCCGGTGATCCACACCTCGCCCATGTGCGACAGGTCGAACAGGCCGACCCGCTCGCGCACCGCGCGGTGCTCGTCGAGGATGCCCGAGTACTGGACCGGCATCTCCCAGCCGGCGAAATCGATCAGTCGGCCGCCCAGCTGCGCGATGACGCTCGACCAGCGGCGTGTCTGCAGCGCGCGTCATTGGTCCCGCCGAGTCGTCCGCGTCGTCGATCGCGCGGCACCCGTGCGCCCGTAGCGCCTGCTCCGACGATATGGCGCTCGGTCGGGAAGGTCATCAGCGCGCGCGCTTCCTCGAGCGCCACCCAGCGCACCTCCTCGAACTCGTGGTCGTGATCGTCGAGGCTGCCGCCGGTCGACTTCCATCAGGAAGTAGTGGACGGTCTTGTGGATGCGCTCGCCGTCCTGCGTGAAGAAGTACTCGATCGTCCCCACCGGCGCGACGATGCGCACCTCGAGGCCGGTCTCCTCGGCGACCTCGCGCAGCGCGGTCTGCGTCAATCGTCTCGCCGTCAATGGCGTGCCCTTGGGCAGCGTCCACGTTGATGTCGCTGCGTTCGCGGCGGCGCCTAGCCGAGGCAGATCTCGGGCCGGCCATCGTGCCGCGCAGACGATGCCGCCACATGAGGTCGCGCGGGCGGTGGCGCCCCGGCGAGCCTGTTTCGGACGGTGCTGCCCTGGTCAGCCGCGCCACGGCGCGGCGCTGCGCGTTCGCGGCCGACGCGGTCCGCACTCGGCCGGCTGCGACCAGGTCATCACGTCACTCCGGCGCAATCGTTGTACGCGTGCTGCGGCCGAGGCCGGCGCGGCGGCGTGACCGACGATCTGGGTGTGCCGGGCGGAATTGCGCAGCTCGGACAGGGCCGACACGCTGGGTCGCAGCGCGCCGGGCGCGACCAGCCGGCTTGGGACGCTGCGATGCAGGCCCAAGTGACGCTCGCGGCGACTGGCCGGGGGCGCTGCGAAGCGGGTCGTCGGGCGACTGCTTCGGATACCGGCCTGGCTGATGCTCATCGTCCTGAATGCTAGCGCCTTGCCCGGGCTGTGCAACAGCGCGTCCGTTCGGCCGGCGGCACGCTCCCTCTTGCTCCGGAAGTGCGCGATACGAACTCAATCCGAATGGGTCGGGCGCGCGTTGCGCCGGCCGTACCGTCGGCCGCACATCTGGCGCAACCCTAGCGCTGGCCGGCGGCTCCAGGTCTCCATTGAGAAGCATTGGAGCAGGATGGGGATTCCGTCAGCCGATCATCCGCGCAGCCAGCCGGCTCGTGCCCTACGACCGGCCGGGCGACCCCGCCTCATCGAGCAGTCGCTCAAGCTCGGCGGCGCGGTCTTCGGCCAGCTCGCCGCGCCGGCGGGCGATGGCCAGCTCGCGTCGCGCGACCGCGACGTAGAGCGCCACGGCGTCGGGCGCCAGCTCACCGATGACGTCCAGGTGGCCGCGCACGGTGCCCACGTCGCCGCGCAGGAAGGGGCCGGTCAACGCCGCGTCGATACCCAGCCGCTCGACTGTTGGCCAGTGCCTGCCGCGCGAGCGGAGCGTAGACCGCGACCGCCGTCTGCGCTTCGAGTCCGGCCAGCGCGCGCGACGCTGGTCGATGCGCATCGAGCAGGCCGACAAGGCCGCCGGCGGCCATCATCGCCGCCGCGTGATAGGCGGCCTTGCCACCCTGGCGGCAGGCAGCACCGGCCGCGCGCCGATCGACTCGGCCAGATCGGCCAGCAGCGGCAGCAGCGCTTGATCGCCCTCGAGCGCGACCGTCGCGCCGCGCAGGTCGAGCAGTGCCTGGTCG
Source organism: uncultured Chloroflexia bacterium (assembly GCA_963704145.1). Taxonomy (GTDB): domain Bacteria; phylum Chloroflexota; class Limnocylindria; order Limnocylindrales; family CSP1-4; genus JALYGJ01. Next base: position 13,790 of record CAVPHB010000004.1, on the reverse strand, counting down.
AGGTCGGCGAAGGCGACCAGCGGATGGAAGCTGGCCGCGTTCGTGCCGGCCGCCATCGCCGGCGCCAGGATCGACGCCGGCAGCGCGCCGCTGGTGTGGACGAGCGCCTGGCCGCTGTACAGCTGCAGGCTCTGCGCGACGCCGGCGATGGCGTCGTCGGGCACGGTCAGGAAGATCAGGTCGGCCTCGTCGAGCACCGCTGGCGCAGCCTCGCAAACGCGCGCACGCCGGGCACCACGTGGGCGAACCTGGCCCGGCGCCCTGCGTCGCGGTCGCGACGCCGGTCACCTGCCAGCCGGCGCGCGCGAATGCCGCGCCCAGCGCCGTGCCCACCCGCCCGGCGCCGACAAACGCCGATGCCGCGGCCGGCCGTCGTCTGACTCGTGGGCCGGCTTGTGGTCGTGGTCGTGGTCGTGGTCGTGGTCGTGGTCGTGCGCCGTGCCCGTGCGCGCCGTCGAGTTCGTGCATGGCTGCCATTGTCGCCGCCGGGGCGGCGCACGGCAGGCAATGCTGCGCGCCGGCAGGGCGGCGTATACTCGGCCGGTCGAACAATCGCGACCCGCGGCGGGCACTCCCGCCAGGCGCCGCTCAGCCCCGCCAAATGCTTGCGGGGACGGAGGAGGCCCTGGCGCTGATGAACAGCCCAACCCACATCCCGCGATCCATTTCGGCGCGCGCGCGACGCTGCGCGTCAGGCGATCGCAACCTGACCTACTACCGCCTCGATCGGAGTGGCCTGGCCGACCTCGGCCGGCACGCCGATGACGGTCAAGGTGCTGCTCGAGAACGTGCTGCGCAACGCCGGTCGTGGCGTCGTGCGCGAGGACGAGGCACGTGCGCTGGCCGGCTGGCGGCCGAATGCCGGCCATCGAGGCCGAGATGCCCTTCATGCCGGCACGCGTGCTGTTGCAGGACTTCACCGGCGTGCCGGCGGTGGTCGATCTCGCCGCGCTGCGCGACGCGATGGCCGACATGGGCGGCGATCCCGGCGCTGCATCGAGCCGCTCGTGCCGGCCGACCTGGTCATCGACCACTCGGTGCAGGTCGATCGCTACCGCACCGCCGACGCGTTCGCCTTCAACGTCGAGCGCGAATACGAGCGCAACGGCGAGCGCTACCAGCTGCTGCGCTGGGCGCAGAGCGCCTTCGCCGGCCTGCGCGTCGTGCCGCCCGGCACGGGCATCGTCCACCAGGTCAACCTCGAGTACCTCGCCCAGGTGGTCGTCGCGCGCGACGACGAAATCGGAGCGACACGGTCGCCTTCCCGGACACGCTCGTGGGCACCGATTCGCACACCACGATGGTCAACGGCCTGGGCGTCTTGGGCTACGGCGTCGGCGGCATCGAGGCCGAGGCGGCGCTGCTCGGTCAGCCGCTCTACCAGCCCTGCCGCGCGTCGTCGGCGTGCGCCTGTTCGGCGACCTGCCGCGCGGCTGCGACCGCGACCGACCTGGTGCTGGTCATCAGCCACATGCTGCGGACGCACGGCGTGGTCGGCTCGTTCGTCGAGTTCTGCGGTGACGGCCTGGCCTCGCTGGCGCTGGCCGACCGGGCGACGATCTCGAACATGGCGCCCGAGTACGGCGCCACCGCCGCGCTCTTCCCGATTGACGGCGAGACCCTGGCCTACCTGCGCCAGACCGGCCGGACCGCGGAGCCGATCGACGCTGGTCGAGACGTACGCCAAGGAGAACGCGCTGTGGCGCGAACCGGGTCCTGGTCCCGAGTTCGACGAGCTGCTCGAGCTCGACCTGGCGACCGTCGAGCCGACTGTCGCCGGCCCGCGCCGGCCGCAGGACAAGGTCGCGCCTGCCCGAGCTGCGCGAGAACTTCCGCGCTGCCTACCCGGCCACCGCCCAGCGCCGCCCAAGCGTCATCGGCCACATCGGCGCAGCCGGCAACGGACACATCACGCTCGACCACGGCTCGGTCGCCATCGCGGCCATCACCAGCTGCACCAACACCAGCAACCCGACGGTGATGATCGGCGCGGGCCTGCTGGCGCGCAACGCGGTTGCCCGCGGCCTGATGGTCAAGCCGACGGTCAAGACCAGCCTCGCCCCGGGCTCGCGGGCGGTGACCGAGTACTTCCGGGCGGCGGGTCTGCTCGAGCCGCTCGAGCAGCTCGGCTTCGGCGTCGTCGGTTACGGCTGCACGACCTGCATCGGCAACAGCGGGCCGCTCGAGCCAGCCATCGCCGCCGCCATCGAGAAGAACGACCTGATCGTCGCCGCGGTCCTGTCGGGCAACCGCAACTTCGAGGGCCGCATCCACCCGCTGGCGCGCGCCAGCTATCTCGCCTCGCCGCCGCTGGTGGTCGCCTTCGCCCTGGCCGGCACGGTCGAGATCGACCTGCTCGACGAGCCGCTGGGCACCGGCAGCGACGGTCAGCCGGTACTACCTGGCCGACATCTGGCCCAGCCCCGAAGAGGTCCGCCAGACCATCGCCGCGGCCGTCGGGCCGGACATCTTCCGGCGCATCTACGCCGAGGTATTCGACGGTGACGAGCACTGGCGGGCGCTGCCGGTGCCGGTCGGCAGCGCGCGCTACGCGTGGGACGCCGAGTCGACCTATGTGGCCCGGCCGCCGTTCCTGGACGGCATCACCCGCCAGCCCGTGCCGCTGCGCGACATCGATAGGCGCGCGCGTCCTCGTTGTGCTGGGCGACTCGGTGACGACCGATCACATCTCACCGGCCGGTTCCATCCCAGCCTGGAGCCCGGCCGGTGCACGTGGCTGCAGGAGCACGGCGTGGGGCCGCTCGAATTCAACAGCTACGGGGCGCGGCGCGGCCAGCACGAGGTGATGGTGCGCGGCACGTTCGGGAACATCCGGCTGCGCAACGCCCTGGCCGAGAAGGAGGGTCCGTACACGACGCCACCAGCCGTCGGGCGAGCAGATGTTCATCTACGACGCCGCCCTGCGCTACGGGCGCGAGGGCGTGCCGCTGATGGTCATCTGTGGGCGCGGAGTACGGCAGCGGGTCGTCGCGCGACTGGGCGGCCAAGGGCGCCAGTCTGCTCGGCGTGCGCGCCGTGCTGGCCGAGAGCTACGAGCGCATCCACCGCTCCAACCTGGTCGGGATGGGCGTCCTGCCGCTCCAGTTCAAGCCCGGCCAGAACGCCGTCTCGCTCGGCCTGACCGGGCGCGAGGAGTTCGACATCGTCGGCCTGGCGGCCGGGCTCAGCCCACGCCAAACGGTCACGCTGCGCGTTCGCGACAGCAACGGCGAACGCCTGAATCGAGGCCATCGTCCGGATCGACGGCCCGGTCGAGCTGGACTACTTCCGCCAGGGCGGCATTCTGCCCGCCGTATTGCGCCGCCTGGCCGCCAACTCGGCGTAACGCCTGTCGGCAGTGACCAGGGTCAGGCCTCGCGCAACTTGCCGATGATGGTCTGCTCGAGCTGGAGGATGTGCTTCTCGAGCGCCTCCACTCGCTCCAGGATGCGCCGGTTGCCGAGGAGCAGTTCCTCGTTCTGCCCTTCCTCGAGATCGGCCTCCGCGGCCGCGTGCTCGAGCGTCAGCCGGTCACGTAGCGACGAGCGGTTGCCGGCGAGCAGGATGAGCGGCGCGGCGTACGCGGCCTGGGTCGAGAAAGCCAGGTTGAGCAGGATGAACGGATACGGATCGAACGGCCGACCGAGCAGCCAGATGTTGCCCGCGAGCCAGACCAGCACGATCAGCGTCTGGACGATGATGAACGCCCAGCTGCCCATGAAAGCAGTGACCCGGTCGGCGATGCGCTGCCCCCGGGTGGCCCCGTCGTAGTGGGCAATATTGACCGGATGACGGTACTTGGCGGATTCGATCGTCGGCTCGTCCATGTTGCCCTCCGGCTGGCAGAAACCAATTTGCATGGAGCATGATGCGCGTCGCACGGCGATCGGTCGGGGCGGGTCAGGCGCAAGCGCGCATGCAGCAGGCGCGGCAACTTGATCAGCCGAGGAAGAACGGTGGGCGATACTGGGCAACATCCTACGAGAGTGACCTCAGCGTACTGACCGACTCGTTACCGGCCGGATACCTGCGGATGACTGTCACCGGATGTCCTGCAGCAACTCAATGCCGGCCTCGCTGTAGGCAGTTTCCGGATCGGGCCTGATCGAGCGATATCCGAGACCCGTCAGCCGGCGATCCTCTTCCTTCAGGATCCACGCGACGCGGGCCGTTCCGAGGATGTGTGCTACGTCCGTCGCCGAGCCGGCGACAAGGCACGACTCCCGTATGTGGCCAACCGGCAACACGTGCTCCCATTGGAACATTTGGCGGCCCGGATCGAACCGATATTGGTCGTGCCACCCCATCACGCGCAGATCGATAGCACGCCGTTCGGCCTCCACCTGCGCTGCGACGCTGATGGCTGGCGGAAGTAGATCCGTCCATTTCTTGATGTCCTCGGAAATGGATTCCAATAGGCGCCTCCGTTCGCGGACTCCCAGATCGACCTCACGCGCGGCTCTGGACTTCACCCAGATCGACTCGGCGAAAACCATCAGTAGCGCTGGAAGGGCAGTCTGCCAGCTCACCTGAGCGACGGCGCACAGTCGTCGTGTCGGAGGAGCTCACGCGGCGTCGGCATAGACCCCCGCGTTGCGCTCGGGGTAGCTCTCGTAGACGTGCTCGAAAACCGAGGAACACTTCTGCCGATAGACCTCCGGCGTGTAAGCCCGCGGCAGACCGGCGTCGAGCGTGGCCTCGATGGCCAGCCTTAAAGCGGAACGCGCCGCCGCCTTCTGGCGCCAGCTCAGCACCAACAGCTCCTTGAGCCGTGCCAGCAGTTCCTGGGCGACCCTCTTGACCTCGGCCCGTTCCTCCGCGCTGAGCTCGAGCGCAGGCCGGGTGAGGATGTCGAAGATAACCAGCTCCTCCTCGGTCAGGTTCTCTCGAACGTGGCGCTCCTGCTCCTCATCCAAGCTGTTCGAGAGTTTGAGCAGCTCCTCGAATAGCTGCTCGATGTTCCTGCTACCGGCGTTGTAACTGTTGATCAACGCCTCTAGATTTTCGGCAGAATCGGTACGCGTACGGTTCAAGCGCACCATGCGTTCGAGCTTGGCACGAATTGAAGCCTTGAGTCCTTCGAGCTCCGTGTTTTGGTGGTTGGAGTCCTTGAATCTGCGCGCGAGGGCCTCGAAGTCGACCCTGGAGAGATCGATGGCGGGCGGGCCGCCCTCACGGATCGCGAGGCCAGTGATGGACGCGTCCAATACCGCCGAGATCTGCCCCATGATGACCGAGATGTCCGCTGGATTGGGATTGAGGCTGGCACGGATGGCAGCGGCCAGCGTCGCGATGCTGGCCACACGTTCGGCGAACTCCAACGCTACCGGGTCAGGCCTGATGGCTCGGTAAAGAGTGCCAACCAGCTGATCGTGGCCGAAGAAGTCGCGCCGCAGCGATTCCGGCGCGATCAGTGCGTTGACGGCGTCCTCCACGGCCTCCAGCCGTTCCAATGCGCCGAGCGGCAACTCCTCGATTGCGGCCAGGTCCACTTCGTTGGTCACGCAGAACGCGGTGGCCGCGCTAATGGCCTCGCGCATCGCCTCGACCAGCTGGGCCTTATCCCGCACCGGGTATGCGCCCCCTTTGCCCGCGCCGTAGATGGCCAATGCCCTTTCCAGTGAGGCGAACACGTTCGCGTAGTCCACGATCAGCCCGCTGTGCTTGCCTGGGAAGACCCGGTTGGCACGGGCGATGGTCTGCATAAGCGTGTGATTCCGCAAAGGCTTGTCCAGAAACATCGTCGAACAACTCGGGGCGTCGAAGCCGGTCATCCACATGGCGCAGACGAAGACGAGCCTCAACGGATCAGTCGGATCCTTGAACTTCTCATCCAGGGGCGGCAAGGTGTTCTTCTCGTCGTGCGACGCTCGGGACCCGAGGGAGCGTCGCTGAGGCCTCGGACTCCGGCGTGGGATCAGTTCTCGTCGAGCGGCATCCCCCCAAGGAAGTGGCCCTTACAGACGACAAAGGGGCACTGGCCCATCACATTCCGGTGTGGACACAGCGTGCGGTCGGGTAAATCTGGAGGCGCTGGCGGGGAGGTGTTCCCCTGACCGAGCGCGCCTTGCCACGGCACAAGCAGTTCCGCCGCCTCCTCTGCAGCGTTCCCTACGGCGGTCAAGGCAAAGGCCGCATCCACGACAGCGCCGCGCGCGGAGGCGGGCCAGTCTGCGAGGGTGCTGGAAACGATCCGTGCGACGATGCTCCAATCGCGCGGAGCGCCGAAAGCGCCGGCCGCGCTGATCACCGTCGCGCGAGACGGCTCGTGCTCCTCGTCCTTCCACTCGGTCGCGAGGCGATGCCTGGAGCCCGCGGAGAGCACTTGGGCCCGGGCGATCGTATCGGCGAGTACTTTCTTGAAGTCGGGGCCGGTCGGCCGCACGGGTGCCGCAACAAGTTTGGCAGGAGTCCATGTTGGGCGGGCGGGTGGCGGCGTTCCTCCCGCGGGTGCCGTCAGCTTGCCCCAGATCGGCTGATGCTCGACTGGCTCGGGACCCAGCGCGACGGTCGCCCGCAGGCACCGCTCGATGTAGGCGCTTGCTGCGACCGTGAGCGAGGTGCGGTTGTAGAACGTGAGGATCGCACGCTGCAAGTCGCGATCCGACGGCTTCACCGTCGAGCCACGGAGCTGGCGGGCAACCGCCTGGACCTCGGATGGCGAGATCTCCTCAAGGTCCCGGGCGCCGCGCTTCCGCACGACAACCGGCGGCTGATCGGGCAGACGCAGCACACGGTCGACGAGCGAGCTGCCGATCCCCGAGGGCGTCGCGATCAGCCGTCCTTCGCGCTCTGCCCGAACCGCCGCCTTGTTCAATGGCGAGACGACGTTATGGACAAGTCGATGGAACCCAGCCGCCTGCAGAATCAGACGATAGGCCCGCCGGGCGAGCACTGGGCCTTCGGTGGCAACCACGTTGAGCAAGACGGCCACGAGGTCGCCCTGCTTCGCCTCCCTGGGGTCTGGGATGTCCGTGCCGGCCCACGCTCGATATGCGGGCACCTTGCCGATCACGGCCGGAACGACGGGCTGGGAGAGTTGCGCCGGCGCGGCAACCGGTCCTGACACGGGCTGAGGCAGGAACGGCCGCGCCGATTGCTCGGCCGGACCTGCTCCATCGGCCGGCCCTTCGAACGGATCCAGCAGCGCCTCGACGACCGCCTCAAGGTCGCTGCTGTCGACCGGCACGGAAGCGGCCTCAGGGGCCGCCTCGGCAAGCTCTCCGAACGGCCGGATGCCGACCTCGCCGAGCCTGAGCCACAGCGGGCGGAGCGCCGCGTCGGGGTCCAGGTAGAACTCACTCTCGCGGATCCGCACGAACCGCCAGCCGACGCGCTCGAGATCCTGTTGGCGGGCGAGGTCCTTCTCGAATCGCTCCGCGCCGTGCCACTCGTCGCCGTCACACTCCACCGCGAGACGGTTCTCGCCGCCCGTGACCACGAGGTCGATCCGGTAGCCATACGCAGGCACCTGTGGGCGGACCCGATAGCCGTGGTTCTTGATCCGCAGATAGACGCGCTGCTCGAACAGGCTGTCGAAGGCCTGATGTCGGTCCCGCTCCGTGACGATCCCGAGGTCTGGGTCCAGATCAGGCATCTCCGGATGGAGGAAGTGCTCCAGCAGCTTCCACCGCAGGCATTCCGGATTCAGGTCCGCCTGCGTCACGGAGTGAAACAGCCACATCTGGTCCCGCGCGCGACTCGCGGAGACGTTAAATCGGCGTCGGTACATGTCGCCAGTCAGGGCGGGCAGCCGGTTCCCCTTCTCCGTCGGCGCCGCCACCATGCCCAGGAAAATGACGTCGCGCTCGTCGCCCTGGAATGCGTACGCGTTGCCGCACTTGATCCGCCGGCTGAGCATCTCGTCGGGTCCGATGCGCTCCAGGAGCAAGCGCTCGACGTAGCGGGCCTGGTGCTCGCCGGTCAGGCTGATCACGCCCATCGACCGGTCCGCGTAAGCCGGGTCGGCGATGCAGGCGATGATCGCCTCCGCCATCTCGTGTGCCTCGTCGCTGTTCACGTGCCCGCGCACCCCGACCGACCCCGTGGCGCCAACCACGTGACGCGAGCGCAGGGGCGGCATACGGTCTGCGCCGAATTGCCGCAGCGGCTCGAGGGGCGAGTCGGCATACGAGATCCGGTTCGAGAAGGCGATGATCTCCGGCATGCACCGGAAGTGCTCGCGCAGGTACGTGCGGTTGCCGGTGAACGCGACTTCGCCGAGGTCGAACAGGCTGGTGGTGGGCCCGATCACGCTCCCGATCGGCTGATCCCCGAGCAGCTCCTTCCTGATCGCCAGCACTGGCGCGATCTCGAGACCTACCGCGTCCGGACTGATCTGCTCATCGTCTCCGACGATCACGACCTTCTTGCCCAGCCACCACAGGAACAGAGCATCCACCCCGGACTGGCTCGCCTCATCGACGATGACCACGTCGAACGCATCGCGATCCGGCGAGAGCGACTCGGCGACTCGGTAGGTCGGCATGATCCAGGCCGGCACAGCAGCCCGGCACTGCTCAAGTTCCCGCTGAGCGTCGGCCAAATAGGTCGCCGCGTACTTACCCTTCCCTTGGCCGTACTTCTTCATTGCCTGCTGGTACAAGATCAAGTGCTGCCGCTGGGCCTGCGTCAGCGACTCGAGACAGTTCCGCCAGGCCAAGTGCTCCCCGATCGAACCCGTGAGGCCCCTGATCTCGTCGTTTAGGACCGCCACACGACTGACGGCCCCACCCGAGGACGCGTCGAGCATGTCGTGGAGCCATGCCTCGGCCTTCGCCCACCAGAACGCGGCCCCATAGCTGGCAAGGCGACCGGCCCACGTCCCGTCCGCAGCTAACTGCGCGAGCGTGGGATCGGGAGTCTGCGACGAGAGCCGGTGCATGAGCTCGTCGCGTCGCTGCACGCGGCGCGCCTCCTGCCGACGCTCCTCGACCTTGGCCTGGGCGGCCACGAAGGCCTTGGCGTCGCGGGCCGCGATGGCCGCAAGGACGATTGGGACCAGGTCGCCCGGGTCGTCGGCCGCGGTTCCCTCGACCCGATCCCTAAGGCCCGCGAGCTCTCCCCCGGCGGCCTCGAGTGCCGCCCCGGCATCGACCGCGAGCGCCGCCCGGCGAAGCGCCGCCCAACCGGCTGCATCGGGCCACGGGGGAAGCGGCAGCCCAGGCATCCTCGCGGCCACCGCCACGATCTCGGCCCGGCAGCCCTCGGCGGCCAGCACGCGATCAAGCGCCGGCAGGAGCTCCTCAAGGTTGGCCAGGACGCTGTGCGCGGAGTCGTCTGTCAGGCCACGCTCCTGCGACCAAGCTGCGAGGGCTCCATCCGCAGCGACACGAGCGTCGATCCACGTTCGAAGCCGTTGCAAGGCCGGGATGGTGGCCGGCTCCAAGCCGTCAACACGCACCGACCCGAGCGCAGCTCGCGTCTCCTTCACGACCTTTGGCTTGAACGGACCAAGCCCCAGCCCGCGGCCTGCGTGCAGGTGGGCCAGCAGAGCATCAATCGCAGCCCGTGCCGCGATCGGCTCACTGGCCAACGCACCGCTGACAAGCACGCCGTCCGCGGTCGGCGCCGTCTCGCTCAGCGTCGTGATCCACCCGACGGTGCGGTACTTACGCTCCCGCCACTTCGCGACCGGCCCGCCCAGAGCAGCCTCGAAGGCGGGCAGCTCCCAGGGCTCGGCGGCGGCTACCGTCGCACGCGCCTGCAGCAGGAGATTGATCACCGCGGCGAGCATCACCCGGTCGGAGTGGCTTGCGGCGGCCAGCGCCGATGCCGATGGGAGCCGGCGGCTCTCTGCCGCCCCCGCGACTGCTGCCTCCAGGTCGGCGATCCGCGAGCAGAGCTCCGTGAATGCCTCGGCCGGCGGGAGATCGGGAATCGGCACGCGGCAGCGCGCCTCGACCTCCGGGGAGATGGCGGTGGCGAATGCCGCCAGCTCGGCCGCCTCGGCATCGTTGAGGGCAGGTGCCTCGCCCGATATTCCTGTCGCCCAGCCGAGAGCGTCGCGCTGCCCAGCGATCTCCGCGGCGATCTGCGAGAGGGTGCCCCGATAGGATCCCAAGCCGGGCTCGTGCACCTTCGCGTCGCCCTCGCGGACTTCCCGGATCGCAGCAAGGTGGCGACGTCGCTCCTCATGTGCGTATTCGCGCAGCTGTTGCAATCGGGCAATCCGGTGGGCAATCTTCCGCGAATCCCACTCGGGATCCGTGGAGCGGCTGACGAGCGCGCTGACCGAGCGCTGAAGTTCGCGCATCCCCGCCCGGCCATCACCGACGAGGCTCACCGAGAGCGACCGGATCTCATCGGGCAGCTTGTCCAGCAGGACCTCGAGCGCGTGGCTCGTGTGGCTTGTGACAAGCACGCGCTGGCCTATTGCTAGGAGGTGAGAGACGAGGTTGGCGATCGTGTGCGACTTCCCGGTGCCGGGCGGGCCGACCACCACCACCCCATCGGAGGTCGTCAGCCGGCGGAGGACGTCGAGCTGCTCGGCGTTGTACGGCTTCGGGAAGTACAGCTCGTCCGACTCGGCTGAGGGGTGCCGTCCCAGCGGCGGTCGATGATGGTCCGTTGGGCTCGGCCACCAGTCCGGCGACGAGGCCCGGATCGAGCGTCCCGGCCTCGAGCTGCTCGTCCACCTTCCGGTAGAAGGCCAGGAGCGATCGCGTCGTCCGCTTGCGAAGGATGAGGGCCGGCGCGAGCGTGACGAGCACGCCCTCCGACGGCATTGCGGGGACATCGATGCCGGCGTCGAAGACCGCGTCGTGGCGCATCGCCTGCGTCCACGTCGTGAGGGCGTCAATGAGTGTCGTTCCGGACCAGATCTCCGTGCCGGCCGCAACGAGGGCGGCATGCGCCGACTCGCGGAGCTCCTTGTGCGGGACGAGCGTCGGGTCCAGCATGTCGTCCTCGAACTGGACGTCGATACCGTCCGGTGCCGGCCGTACCGTGATCCGGCCAGTCTGCGGCTCGTAGTGCACTTCCGCCCGCATAGTCATGAGGTGCCGACGGATCCCGCCTCGCTCACCTCCCGGAACCAGCGCAAGCCCCGCGGCAACCACCGTCTCGAAGCGCTCACCGAGTTGGTCGGCCTGCTGCTTGATCCGGAACAGGCGCTCGTAGAGCGCCAGGAGTGGGACCCGGGGGCCGTACTTGGCGGTCCACTCTCGCCAGGCGTCGAGATGCTGGTCGTAGGCCGCGACGACGCCGTCAGGCAGCTCCTCGCCCTCGTCTAGGCCTCGCACGGCGGGCTCGGCGGTGCTGTCTGCGTCGTCGACGAGCCAGTCCCACAGCACGGCGGGAGCCTGGGGCCGCAGCGGGATCCGCGGACGCTCGATCGCGATCCAGTCGGCGTCAGACGCCTGACCGTCATGCGTGACGCAGTGGCTTCCGGCCATGTCAGGCACGGAGGCGAACCAGACGACCTCCTCGTACTCGCCCACGTCGCGAACGGGCACGGTCTTCATCTGCGTGAGCCGTCGTAGGAACTCGACGAGGTTCCTCGCGCGGCGGCTCAGTTCAGCCTGGTCTGGGTTCGTCAATGACCCTCGCCCTCAGGAACCCGAATCTCGGGCAACCAAAGTCACTGTATCGGCCCGAGTGACAGCTTGGGTGGCACAGGTGAGTGCAATTTCTTGCTGGCACGAGAAGGCGAGAGCGGAGCCTCCAACAGGAGCTCCGCTCTCGGGTGAGGTGTCTTTGGTGGGCGATACTGGATTTCGAACCAGTGACCCCGCGGATGTGAACCGCGTGCTCTAACCACTGAGCCAATCGCCCATCGTGACGTTGGTGGGCGCCCATTATCGGCGCTCAGCCGTCCGTTGTCTGCAGGCCCGGCCAGCGCTCCCTCAGTTCGGTCGCGTCGACGCCGTCGATGGACAGCTGTTTGAGCCGCCCGCTGGCCCCGCGTTCGAGGCGCACCCGCGTGCGGGCCACCCCGCACGCAGCGGCGACCGTGCGCAGCAGCGCCTCATTGGCCTCGCCGTCGGCCGGCGCGGCGCGTACCCGAACGCGCAGCTTGCCATCGGCACCGACGCCGTCGACGCGGTCGAAGCCGGCGCGCGGCGTGACCCGCACCGTGAGGCGCACCGCGGCGCTCAGCGCAACAGGACGACGCGGGCCAGGACGCCGAGCAGCAGGACCAGCACCAGCGGCGAGAAGTCGACCACGCCCGTCTGGGGCAGGACGCGCCGGATGGGCGCCAGCAGGGGCTCCGTGGTCTCGAACAGGAAGCGCGCCACCGGTCCCTCGAAGCGCGGGTTGACCCAGCTGATCAGCACCCGGCTGGTGACGACAAGGAAGAGCACCATGACGAAGAGTTGCAGGAAGATGCGCACGAACTCGGCCACGGTTGCCGAGTATAGGTCGCGCACCGGCCGGCCGGCAGTCCATCAGCCGGCCGACTGCCGGCCCTTCAGCGGGCGGGGCGCTCGCCGAACAGCACCCGAGCGGTAACCACCGACTCCTCGCATCTATTACAGGAACTCCGAGGGAATCTCGCCGGGCTCGTCACGGATCATCTATTCGTTGCCAAGGCCGAGTCGATCTCCTTCAGCCGCAGCGTCGCGGCGCTCTGCTCGAAGGTCGGTAAAAGGCGCTCCCAGTCGTCAATACCAGCCATGAACTGGAGCTGCCAGAAACCCGATTGGCCCTTGATCGCGTAGGCGAGCATCCGAAGGCCGGGTGTCGCACTGCCGAACAGCCGAGGCTTCTTCGCAGGCACCTCCAGGACCGCCCGCCCGGCCTCGTACGGCCCAAGACCGCCGATCTGTTGTTCGATGAGCGCCGCGCCCATCTGAGCTCGGACGTCCTTCACATTCTTCGACAGGTAGACCGGGAGCGCCTCCCGTCGTCGCATGAGCCCGAGCGACTCGAGAAGGACGGAGGCCGTGGGGTTGCGCCTCCCCTCGACGCTCTCGGCATCCGGTTCCACCAGGGCCGCGTCGACGTCCAACGCCCAGAAGTGCCACTCCAGGTTGCTGGTGCGTTTCGGCGCGCCTTTGGAGAGCTGGTCGGCATACGCTCGGCGGAATTGCTCCTCGCTATTGGGCGCGTCAACCCGTTTCGACACTGACTCCTGCAGACCAGTCCCAATTGGGCCGATCGTTCGATCGCGCCCCGAAGGTCTCGCCTCGGATCGCCACCCACATACGTGTCGGGCGGCCGTCGAGCTTCTCCGTCTCGAACGGCTGCCAGCCCTGAGCCGGCGCAGTCGCCGTATCGATCATGGCTCCGGCCATCGGATGCACCTCCCCTGGGTCCATGCGCCCTCGTTGGCGCTTGACATCTCTACCCGTCCGCGGGTCACGTCGGGTTCGCGGATAGGGACAGATACCGCGAGGCCGGCCACGACCACGATCAGCCAGACGCCCAGGAGGGCGAGCACCGTCAACACGATCCTGTTGACGATCGAGCGCACCATCGCAAGCCCCTCACGTTCGGACTGGTCGGTCTCGCCATTGGCTCCGCGCGGCCCCGGCGACCGGGGCTCGGGCCGCGCCTCACACGCCTCCGCCGCCGGACAGTACGCTCCGCTACCACCAGTCGTCCAGAGGCGAACGGCACCTTTTGGGTGCGGTTGACGCCCGCGCTATGAAGACGGGCATTCGGTCCATCAATAAAGCGAGTGTGGCAAGGACCCTGTGTTGCGACCAGTCTTGGTCACCTGATCAACAGAGTCTGCATAGGGCGGGCACCGGCCGGCCGGCACTGCCTGCCCTTCAGCGGGAGGGGCGCTCGCCAAACAGCGCCCGTCCCAGTCGAACCACCGTGGCCCCCTCCTCCACCGCGAC
>CAVPHB010000003.1:0-25496 GCA_963704145.1 uncultured Chloroflexia bacterium | reverse complement strand
AAGGACACCGAGCGCGACTACTTCATGTCGCCCGAAGAGGCCAAGGCCTACGGCATCATCGACGAGGTCTACAGCGCGCCCGACCGATCGCTGATCAGCGAAGCCCGCGCCAAGGGCCTGCTCGGCGGCGAGGTCGCGGCCGTGGCCGACGACAGCGGGGCCAAGCCCGCCCAGGGCTGATCCTCGGCTCAGCCTCAGCACGCCACGCCGAGCGTGCATGAATCGGGCGCAAGACCGGTCCTGACGTGGGATGATTCACGCCCCGAACGCAGCCGGAGGCTGTAGGACATGACCACCACCAGCAGCAAGGGCACCAAGGTTCCCTACCGCTGCAGCTTCTGCGGCAAGAGCCAGGAGCAGGTCCGCAAGCTGATCGCGGGCCAGGGCGTGTACATCTGCGACGAGTGCATCAACCTGTGCCAGGAGATCATCGAGGAGGAGATGCTCGAGGCTCCGCGCACGAAGCCGCAGCAGGCCAAGCTGCCCAACCCGCGCCAGATCAACACCGCGCTCGATCAGTACGTGATCAGCCAGGATCGCGCCAAGAAGATCCTCGCGGTGGCGGTCTACAACCACTACAAGCGGGTGTCGGCCGGCCACGTGGTCGACGACGTCGAACTCCAGAAGTCCAACATCCTGCTGGTCGGTCCGACCGGATCGGGCAAGACGCTTGCTCGCCCAGACGCTGGCGCGCGTGCTCGACGTGCCGTTCTGCATCGCCGATGCGACGTCGCTGACCGAAGCAGGCTATGTCGGCGAAGACGTCGAGAACATCCTGCTGCGACTGATCCAGTCGGCCGACTTCGATGTTGCCCGCGCCCAGCACGGCATCATCTACATCGACGAGATCGACAAGATCGCGCGCAAGTCGGACAACCCGTCGATCACGCGCGACGTGTCTGGCGAGGGTGTGCAGCAGGCGCTCCTCAAGATCCTCGAGGGGACGGTCGCCAACGTGCCGCCGCAGGGTGGTCGCAAGCATCCGCACCAGGACTTCATCCAGATCGACACGACCAACATCCTGTTCATCTGCGGCGGCGCGTTCGAGGGACTCGAGAAGATCGTCGAGAAGCGCGTCGGCAAGCGCACCATGGGCTTCGGCTCGCAGGCGCAGGTCGACAAGCTGCGCCGCGAGAAGCTGCTCGAGCAGATGATGCCCGAGGACCTGCTCAAGTTCGGGTTGATCCCCGAGTTCGTCGGCCGGCTGCCGGTGATCGTCTCGCTCTCAGCGCTGACGCACGACGACCTGATGCGCATCCTGATCGAGCCCAAGAACGCCGTCACACGGCAGTTCCAGAAGTTCCTGCAACTCGACAAGGTGGAGCTGCACTTCACCCCCGGAGCGATCGAGGCCGCGGCCGAGCTGCGCTCAACCGCAAGACCGGCGCGCGGGCGTTGCGTCGATCGTCGAGGAATCGCTGCTCGACGTGATGTTCGACATCCCGAGCGGACCGACGTGCGCAAGTGCATCATCACCGAGGAGACCATCCGCCACGGTCGCGCGCCGCTGCTGCTGACCAAGGCCGAGGTCGAGCGCGGCGTCGACGAGACCAACTTCGAGGAGCTCGAGCGCCCGAGCGCGTAGCGCTGTCCCATGAACGGCATCGGCGGGTTCGGCGGGCGGCGGCTGGCACAGCTGCTCGGACCGCTCAACGCGTGGAGCTTCGCGCTGCAGCGCCTGCCGGCGGCCGACGAGATCGCCGCCGCGCGCGAATACGAGGCCTCGGCTATCGCGCGATCTGGTATCCCGAGAGCCTGGGCAGCAAGGAGATCCTGGCCCATTCGGCGATCCTGCTCGGCGGGACCGATCGAGCCGTCATGGCGCACCGGCATCGCCAACATCCACGCGCGTGACCCGATGGCCATGGCGAGCGGCGCGCTCGCCCTGGCCGAGGCATTCCCCGGGCGCTTCGTGCTCGGCATCGGCGTCAGCCACGCTCCGTCAGTACAGATGCGCGGCGGCGACTACGGCAACCCGCTGCAACGGATGCGCGCCTACCTCGACGCCATGCAGTCGGCCCAATACGCCGCACCGGCGCCAATGGATCGCGTGCCGCTCGTCCTGGCCGCGCTCGGCCCGCGCATGCTCGAGCTGGCTGCCGAGAGGGCCGATGGCGCCCACCCGTACTTCGTTCCGCTCGAGCACACCGAGTTCGCCCGGCGCCACCTGGGGCCCGAGGCTTGCTTGGCGACCGAACAGACGGCGGTGCTGACGACCGACCACCGCGCCGGGCTGGACATCGCGCGCGCCTTCGCCAAGCACTACCTGGCGCTGCCCAACTACGCCAACAACCTGCGCCGCGTGGGCTGGAGCGACACCGACATCGCCAACGATGGCAGCGATCGCCTGATCGAGGCAGTCATCGCGATCGGCGATGTCGACGTGATCGTCGGGCGTATTCGTGAGCACCTCGCCGCCGGCGCCGACACGGTCCTGCTGCAGATGAAGACCGAGCGCTCGAGCGACCCGGCCCTCGGGGCCTATCGCGAGATCAGGGCGGCCTTCGACGGCTGAGGGCGGTCAGCCGTCGGTTGGCGTGTACGCGCCGATGAAGTCGAGCGTCCGTCGCCAGGCGTCGCTCGAGGCGTCGCTGAACTCCTGGGCCTTGCGGTCGAAGAAGGAATGCGGCGCGCCGGGGTAGCTGACGAGCGTGTTCTCCACGCCGGCCGCAGAGAGAACCGCGCCGAAACGATCGATGTCGCTCTGCGGGATGCCCTGGTCGGCGGCGCCGAAGAGCCCCAGCACCGGGCAGCGGAACTGGTCAGCGAGGTCGATCGGGGCGCCCATCCCGCCGCGACCCTGGCCGGCCGGCCCGCCGTAGAAGCCGATCACGCCCGACAGCCCGAGCTCGGGCTCGGGTGCCGGACAGGAACGCGAGCCGACCGCCGAAGCAGAAACCGACGCTGAACAGGGCGCGGACGCCGGGCCGTGCAGAGAGCTCGTGGACCCCGGCGTGCATGTCTTCGAGCAGCATCGCGTAACGCACCTTGTCGAGGTGGGCCATGAAGTCGAAGTCCGCCCCGCGGGCGTCGCTGCCCGCCGTGCGCCCGAAGTAGTCGATCGTCAGCGCCTCGACGCCGGTCTCCGCGAAACGGAGCGCCAGCTCCTCGTAGAACGGGTACAGGCCGCGCACGTCGGGCAGGATGAGCACCGCCGCACCGGACGGCGAGCTCGGTCGAGCGGAGAACGCGGCCACGTGTGTCCCATCGGCAGAGTGGAGTTCGATGCGCGCCCCATCGACCGCGGCGCCGGCCAGAGGCGGGATCGGTGGCCGGCTGTCGAGGTCGAAACACATGGGCGCGATGCTACACTCGAGATTCACGGCAGCGACCGGAAGTAGTAGCGCCGCACTCGCGCTGAGCAGAGAGGTCCGGCCAGCGGCTGAAAGCCGGATCAGCAGCGAAGACGCGAAGTCGCCCGCGAGTCGTGACGGGAGCGCCCGATAGCGCGCGCAGAGAGTGCGTCGGGGCAACGGCCGCGGGAGGACCGCGGTACGCCGGCACACGAACCAGCAGGTGGTACCACGACCCCGTTCGTCCGCTGGACGATCGGGGTCGTTTGATTATGCGGAGGGTTCAGGTTGGCGTCCGAGACGCGCCCGACAACCGAAGACGACAGCTCGCCAATCGACGGCCGGGCGGCCGAGATGGTGCCCGCCTACCGGCCGGCCGAGGTCGAGCCGGAGATCTACCGGCGCTGGCTGGCGGCCGACGTCTTCGCTCCCGACGGCGTCGGCAGCCGGGCCGATACGTCGAAGGCTCCGTTCGTGATCACCCAGCCGCCGCCCAACGTCACCGGCGCGCTGCACATCGGCCACGCCCTGACCTCGACGATCGAGGACGTGATGATCCGCCGTGCGCGCATGCAGGGCGTCCCGACGCTCTTCCTGCCCGGCGTGGACCACGCCTCGATCGCTGCCCAGGTGGTGCTCGACCGGATCATTGCCGCCGAGGGCGAGACGCGCGAATCGCTCGGCCGCGAGCGCTACCTCGAACGGATGTGGCAGTTCGTGACCGAGACGCGCGGCGTGATCGCCGATCAGCAGCGGCGGCTGGGGGTCTCGGCCGACTGGCAACGGTTGCGCTTCACCATGGACGAGGGCTCGGCGCGCGCGGTGCGTCACGCCTTCAAGCAGCTCTACGACGACGGCCTTGCCTACCGCGGAGAGCAGCTCGTCAACTGGTGCCCGGGCGACCAGACCAGCCTGTCCGATCTCGAGGTCGTCGCCACGCCGACGACCGGTTCGCTCTGGTACGTGCGCTATCACTTCGTCGATGCGGATGGTGCACCCGACCCCGACGACACGATCACGGTCGCGACCACGCGACCCGAGACGATCCTTGGCGACAGCGCCGTGGCCGTCCATCCCGACGACCCGCGCTACCGGTCGGCAATCGGTCGGCGGGTGCTGATCCCGTTTGTCGATCGAATCGTCGCGGGTCATCGCCGACCCGGTCGTCCAGCCGGACTTCGGCACCGGCGCGGTCAAGATCACGCCCGCCCACGACGCAGCCGACTTCGCGACGGCCAAGCGCCACGACCTGGCGCTGATCGACGTGATGACCGACGACGGGCGGATCAACGAGCGCGGCGGGCCGTACGCCGGCCTGACCCGCGACGATGCCCGAGCGCGGATCGTGGCCGACCTCGACGCGCGCGGCGACCTGGTCAAGGTGAGTTGGCGCACGAGATGATGCTCGGCCGCTGCGAGCGCAGCGACGACGTCGTCGAGCCACGGCTCAAGACGCAGTGGTTCATCAACGTCAAGCCGATGGCTGAGCGAGCGATGGCCGCCGTGCGCGAGGGCCGGACGACGTTCGTTCCGGCGCGCTTCAGCAAGGTGTTCTTCGACTGGATGGAGAACATCCACGACTGGAACGTCAGCCGTCAGCTGTGGTGGGGCCACCGGATCCCGGCCTGGTACTGCCCGGACGGCCACGTCACCGTGTCGGCCGAGCTCGACGGACCGGCCCAGTGCGCCCTGTGCAGCCGCCCGCTGTCCGAGCTGCGCCAGGAAGAGGACATCTTCGACACCTGGTTCTCGAGCGGGCTGTGGCCGTTCTCGACGCTCGGCTGGCCGGACGACACGGCCGACCTGGCGCGCTTCTACCCGACCAGCGTCATGGAAACCGGCTACGACATCATCTTCTTCTGGGTGGCGCGGATGATGATGCTCGGGGAGTGGCTGACCGGCCGCGCGCCCTTCCACACCGTCTACCTGCACGGCATGGTGCGCGACCCGTACGGCGCCAAGATGTCCAAGTCGAAGCGGCAACGTGGTCGACCCGCTTGCCGTCGATCGTCGAGTCGGCGCCGACGCGCTGCGCTTCGCGCTGGTCCACGGTTCGGCGGCCGGAGCCGACCAGCGCCTGGGCGTGACGCGTCTCGAAGGCGCGCGCAACTTCGCCAACAAGCTCTGGAACGCGGCACGCTACGTGGTCAACGCGCGGCCGGCCGAGGTGGAGCCGGGGGCGGAGCTGGCGCTGCCCGCGCCGGAGCTGCTCGGACCGGCCGAGCACTGGATCCTCGAGCGCTGCGCAACCACGATCGAGTCGGTCGATCGCGCCTACGCCGAGTACCAGTTCGGCGAGGTCACGCGCCTGCTCTACGACGCGATCTGGAGCGAGTACTGCGACTGGTACCTCGAGATCGCCAAGTCGAGCCTGGCGGCGGACGCAACGGCCGACCGGCGCGCGGCGACGTGGCGCACGCTGTCGTACGTTCTCGATCGCTATCTGCGTCTCCTCCACCCGGTCATGCCCCACATCACCGAGCAGATCTGGGGCCGCATGCCGCATCGCACTACCGATCCCGAGCTGCTCATCAGCGCCCCGTGGCCGGTGGCCGAAGCTGAAGCCGTCGATCGGCGCCTGGCCGGCGGCGTGGCGCAGCTGATCGAGCTGGTCGGGCAGATGCGTACCACGCGCGCCGAATCGGGCATTGCGGCGGGTGACTGGCTGCCGGCCCTCATCTGGCTGCCGGAGGGGGCCACACGCGACGCCTACACTGCGCTCGAGGGGGCCATCGGCCGCCTGGCCCGTGTTCGGCCCACGCTTGTCGCACAGCGCGCCGCGCTTGACGGCCGGGCGGGGGGCGGCCTGGCCGTGGTGACGCCCGGCGCCGAGGCGCGCCTGACGCGTTCCGCCGCCGATCGCGCACGCGAGCGCGACCGGCTGGCCAAGGAGCTGCGTAACATCGAGGTGCAATTGAGCGCCACCGAGGCGCGCCTGGGCGACGAGTCGTTCGTCAGCCGGGCGCCCCAGCCGGTTGTCGATCAGGTCCGTCAGCGGGCGGTCGAGCTGCGCGAGCACGCCGCCACGCTCAACGCAAGGATGGAGGAGGCCTAACCGTGCCGCTACCGTTCCTCGGACGCCGAAAGCGCCGCCCTGCGCCGACGCCGGCGCGGGTCTACTTCCCGCCAGACCAGCTGGAGGTGGCCGATCAGTCGCTCAAGCTGCAGTACCACGCCATGAGCAGCCATGGCGTGCGCATGCCCGCCGATCACGATGTCCCCGTCCGCCTGCCGTCCCTGCTCGAGGGCTTCGCAACAACGCCGGTCGAGCTGATCGAGCCACTGCCGGTCGAGTTCCAGAGCGCCGCTCCGACGATCGTGCGGCCGGAGGCGGCGCTGCAGTGGATCAATGTCCATCACGGGCGTTCGCCGCTCGCTCGCCACGCGCTGCTGGTACTTGAAACGCTTGACGCACTCGACCTGGCCTACGAGACGTTCGCAGTCGCATTGCTCCACGGCGACCTGGATGGCGAAGGGTTTCCCCGCTTCGATGCCCTCGTGGGCGGGCCGGTGAGCTACTGGGACGAGACGACCGGCGAGTTGATTGTCCGCCTGGTCGTGTGCTGGGGCGGCGAGGGAGTGCGCGGCGACACGCAGCGCCTCGCGCAACGCCTCCTCGCCCGCCTGATGGGCAACCTGATGGCCAGCCAGGGTGCGACCGAGCTCGGCCACGTCGAGCGCCCGGTGGCCGTCACCGGCGGTCAGCACATCGTCTGCCCGCACTGCGCGTTCGGGGCGATCGACCGGCGCTCGTTCTACTGCCCCAAGTGCGGCATGCGCATGACACGCGGCTGACATGCCCTTCTACGACTATGGCTGCGCCCAGTGTGGGCAGCTGATCGAAGCGCGGCACGGGGTCCACGACAGCGGCCCCGCCGAGTGTGATCGATGTGGCGGTCCGCTGCGCAAGCTGCTTTCATCACCAGCGATCGTGTTCAAGGGCTCGGGCTGGGCCAAGAAGGACGCCCGTGACGCTCGCCCAGCGGTGACCACGAAGAGCAGTGCTGGGGGCGAGTCGGCGACTGTCGCCGGTCCGGCCAAGGGCCAGCAGCCATCGACCGAGTCGGGCGCAGCCGAGGCGCCCGGAAAGGCATCCGAATCGAGTGCAGCCCAGCAATCAAACACCCCGGCAACCGGAAACGGCCCTGGCTGATCCTGCCGTCGATGGGCCGCCGCCAGTCGGGGAGGACGGCGCGAGCCGCCCTGCGCCGGCCTGGCGCCGACGGCTCGACGCGGCTGTCGGGCGCGCCGTCGGCAACCCGGTTGTCAGCCAGGCCCTGGCGGTCGTGGCCGCGGCCAACGAGGCTGCCGCTCCGCTGTTCGCGGCCGCGCTTGCATTCAGCACCTTGTTCGCGGCGGTGCCGCTGCTCCTGCTGCTGGCCGGTGTGCTCGGCTGGCTGATCGACGATCCAGTGCAGCGCAACGCCCTGCTCGCCCAGCTAGTCGGCTACATGCCTCCACTTGCAGAGGTGCTCGAGCAGTCGCTCGAGGGCGTCGTTCGCCAGCGCGGCGCGCTGTCCGTGATCGGCCTCGTCGGCCTGATCTGGGGCTCGAGTGCTTTCTACTCTGGGCTCGACGAGGTCATGCGCCGGATCTTCCCAGGCGGCGGTCCGCGAGGCGAGATATCGCGCCGTGTGCGCGGCGCCCTGACCGTGGTGGTCCTGGTCACGCTGGTCGTCGGAACCATCCTGCTGAGCGGCGTGTGGGCCCTGCTCTCGCAGGTCGTCGGGGCGCCGGACATCTGGCGCTGGACGACACCGGGGATCGCCCTGGCGGTGATGAGCCTAGTCGTGTTCGCCGTCTACCGCTTCGTGCCGACCAGTCCGCCCAGCTGGCGCGCGGCGCTGCTGCCGGCGATAGTCGCCGGGGTTGCGATCGGCGTCCTGACCAACGTGTTCAGCGTGCTGACGCCGTTGTTGATCGGGGGGCTGGCCGGCTTCGGTGTGCTTGCGACCGTGTTCGGGGCGCTTGTGTGGCTCAACTTCAGCTACCAGATCCTGTTCTACGGGGCCGCCTGGGCGCGAGTCCGACGCGACCGCGAGGTAGAAGCCACGGTGATCGCCTCGGCCTGACGCCGATCAGTCTTGGGCCGACCCGCAGCGTCGGCAGAAGCGCGCGCGCGACGAGAGCGTCAGATGGCAGCCACGGCACGGCCGAGTTGTGGGCAGCTGCTCGAACAGCCCTGCCGGGAGGGGTGGGGGTGCCGAGAGCGGTGCCGGTTGCCGGAACGAGTGCTGCTCGCGGGCGGCCAGGAACCCTAGCGGCGGGGGCACATCGAACTCGATCCGGGGACGTATGGGCCGCAGGAGCGGCAGCGTCGGGAGCAATGGCGCACGGTCAGCCTTCGGGTCAGCCTGCTCGGGCTCGGCTTCCGGCTCGGCCTCCGCGGCCAGCGCCGGCATGGGCTCCGGCATGGGTTCCGCCATGGCCTCCGGCTCGGCCGGCTCCGGCTCGGCCTCCGCGGCCAGCGCCGGCATGGGCTCCGGCATGGGTTCCGCCATGGCCTCCGGCTCGGCCTGCTCCGGCTCGGCCGGCTCCGGCTCGGCCTCCACGGCCAGTGCCGGCATGGGCTCCGCCATGGCCTCCGGCTCGGCCTGCTCGGGCTCGGCTTCCGGCTCGGGCTCCACGGCCAGTGCCGGCATAGGCTCCGGCATGGGTTCCGCCATGGCCTCCGGCTCGGCCTGCTCCGGCTCGGCTTCCACCGCCGGCTCGGGCTCCGCCTCCACGGCCAGCGCCGGCTCGACTGCCGGCCGTGGTTCCCAGTCCGCCGTGTGGCTCGCCTGCAGCGGGTCGGCCGAGGGAGTCGGCTCGACCCAATCCGCGTGGACATGCGTGATCGGGGGCTCTGTCGGCGTCAACGGCAGCGGCTCGGCGGGTGGCGCCGCGCCCGCCTCGACGGGCGGTAGCTCGACGACCACCTCCGGCAGCGGTACGCAGGTCTGGCACAGGCCAACGTCCTCGTTCCAGCACACCGGACAGGTGTAGCCGCGGCAGTTGAGGCACAAGCGCAGGAAGTGCTCACCGTCCGGCACGGCGCCGCTTGGGAGTCCGACAGCAGTCAGGACTCGGCGCGCAAACGCGCCGCCGGAGCCTCCCGGGCGCGCGGACCCGGTCTCTTGGCGCGTGCCGCAGCGTTCGCAGAACATGTCGATGGCTGGCATCCCTGGCCAAGCATCGCCGCCGGCGAGGCAAAAGGGCAGCCGTGCTGGAGTACCGCGCCACGGCGCAGATGGTCCGGCCGAGGGCTCCTGCTAGACTCGGCCACCTGATGGCTGGTTCCCTCGCCGCGGTGGAGCGGTTCTTCGAGCGCCTGTTCGAGCGGCCCGCGGCGCGCCTCTTTCCGGGCGGCCTCGAACCCATCCAAGTGCAGCGTGGCCTCGAGCGCGCCATCGAGGCTGAGCGCCGCGTTCACGCCCGGCGAACCTACGCTCCGAGCTCGTTTCGCATCCTGCTCAACGGCGACGATCTGAGCGCACTCGATGCTGACAGAGCGGCTTTCTCGCGCCAGCTCGGCGAGTCCGTGCGCACCTATGCGCGGGCGCGTGGCTATGTGCTGCTCGGCCGTCCGTCGGTTGAGATCGAGGCCTCCGTCGCCGTCCAGCCGGGCGACGTCCGTGTCTACGCGGCACCGGTCGTCGTGCGGGCCGGTACCGCACGGCGTCCTGCTCGGGTGGCCCATGAGGCCGCGCCCCCCGCGCCGCCGGTGGCAGCGCCCGAGGTCTCAAGCAGCGCTGCGGCGGCGCTGGCGGTTGGTCACTCCACGTCGGTCTATGCCGCCGCGCAGCCCAACGCGCCGCACGCCCTGCTCGCGCTGCGCTCACCGGGTCTGCCCGTGTCCCGCGTGCCCGTGCGCTCGGGCGCGATCCGCATCGGTCGGTCGGCCGACAACGATGTCGTGCTCGCCGATGACCGGGTTTCGCGCCATCACGGCCAGATCGGCGTGCGCCTGGGCATGCTCGTCTACACCGATCTGGGGAGTACGAACGGGTCGTACCTCCACGGCCGGGCGGTGACCGAGATCGCCCTCGGCCCGGGCGACGTGCTTCAGCTGGGAAGCTCGACGGTGACGATCGAGCCGGCGACCTAGACTCGCCGTCCGCGATGGACGTCTTCACCTTGATCCTGTGGTCGCTGCGCATCCTGTTCGTGGTGCTGATCTATGCCTTCCTGTTCTTCGTCGCCCGGGCGCTATGGCGGGACTTGCGCGCCGGCGTGGCCGGCGCCGGCCGGCCGCTGGGGCGCCTGGTGGTCGTTGCAGCGCAGGAGGGCCGGCCCGAGCCGGGCACCTCGATTCCACTTGACGCGGTCAACTCACTCGGCCGCGATGTCAACAACTCGATCGTGGTCGACGACTCATTCGTGTCGGCCGAGCATGCGCTGCTGACCTTCCGCGGCCGGGCCTGGTTCATCGAGGACCGCCGCAGCACCAACGGCACGTGGCTCAACGGCCAGCGCGTGGAGGCACCGCGGCCGCTCGGCTACGGCGACGAGCTGCAGGTCGGCCAGGTCCGGCTGCGCCTCGAACGCGCGCGGCCCGAGTGACCCGCGCCGGCGCTGGCCAATGAGCGCTGGCAAGCGCGCCCTGTATCGAGTCGGCATCCGGCCGCAACTGCGCTGGCGCGAATCCGGGCTGCTGGCCGTCGTCGGAATGTCGTTGACCGTCGGCTGGCTCAGCCTGCAGTCATTCCGAAGCGGCACGATCGAGCTGGGTGACGCGGGCCTGCTGACGACGTATCTGGGCGCCCTGGCGACCATCCACCTGGCCTTCATCATCACCGGCCGGCGGATGGACCAGATCCTCTTCCCAACCGCCGCTTTGCTGGCCGGGATATCGCTGCTGCTGATGTCGCGCCTGCCGCAGGAGCTGGTCAGCCAGTCGATCGCCGGCCGCGAGCTCGGGCTCGGACCGCTCCAGCTGGTCTGGATCCTGGCCGGTTTCGCCGTCCTGGCGATGGTCGCCGTCTTCGTCCGCAGCGATGGCTGGCTGCGTCGCTACAAGTACACCTGGGCCGCGTTCGGCATCGGCCTGTTGATGCTCGTCTTCCTGTTCGGCGAGGTGACCGGGGGAGCGCGGCTGACGTTGCGCATCGGTCCCTTTGCCGGTCAGCCGTCGGAGCTGCTCAAGGTCATCCTGGTCGTGTTCCTGGCCGGCTACCTGGCCGAGAACCGGACCCTGCTCTCGGTCGCCAGCTCGCGCGTTGGCCCCCTCAAGGTTCCGCCGTTGCCCTACCTGCTGCCGATGCTCGCAATGTGGGGCATCGCGCTGGCCATCGTTATCGTCCAGCGCGATCTTGGCGCGGCGCTGCTGTACTTCGTCGTCTTCCTGGCGCTGCTCTATGTCGCCACGCGCCGTATCTCGTACGTCGTCTACGGGTTGCTGCTGTTCATGGCTGGCGCCATCGTGCTCTATGCGGCCTTCCCGCACGTCCAGGACCGCGTGGACATCTGGCTTGATCCGTTCTCCGATCCGCAGGGCGCGGGCTACCAGATCATCCGCGCGCTGTACGCCTTTGGTCGGGGCGGGATCGTGGGCACCGGCCTCGGCGCAGGGCTGCCGCAGGTCGGCAACGTGCCGTCGATCCCGGCAATCCATACCGACTTCGTCTTCGCCGCGCTGGCCGAGGAGATGGGCATGCTCGGCGGGCTGGCCGTGCTCGGCCTGTACGCCCTGATCGCGCAGCGCGGGTTCCGCATCGCCGCGACCGCGGCCGATGACTTCCGTGCGCTGCTGGCAACGGGCCTGACGTTGGTCATCGTTGTCCAGGCGGCGATCATCTGCGGTGGCAATCTGCGCGTCGTGCCGCTGACCGGCATCACCCTGCCGCTGATCAGCTACGGCGGATCATCCCTCCTCGTCAATGGCGCGGTGATCGGCCTGCTGCTGGCGTTGAGTGACCGCGGCGTGGAGCCGCCGCCGCCCAATCAGCGCTCCGGCGTGGCCGAGCGCCTCGGACGGCGGGCGCGGGCCGCCGGCGGCCGCGTCGAAGAGGCGCTGTCATGAGCGTCTCGTCCTCACGCACCGGCCCCTGGCGCCGCCTGAAGTCGAGGCTCCGTCCGCGGCTGGCTGGCGCTGCTCCGTTGCCCGCCCTGGGCCCGGCCCGCCGACCCGGACCCGTTGGCCCGCCACGGGTTGCCGGCAGCCTGGTCCGCCTCTCGTTGGCTCTCGCCGTCGCCTATGGGGCGCTGGCCGGGGGGCTGATGTACTGGCAGGTGGTCGAGGCGCAACGGTTGAGCGCGGACCCGCTCAACCCGCTGTCCCTGGCCGCCGCCCGTCAGGCACCGCGGGGCACGATCTACGACCGCAACGGAAACGTCCTGGCGCGCAACCTGGGCGGGCCGGGCGACGAACCGCAGCGCGACTACCCGTATCCGGTTGCGGCCCCTGTGCTCGGCTACCGCAGCACGATCTTCGGCACGGCCGGCCTTGAGCGCACGTACGACGCCCAGCTGACCGGGCTTGTCTCGCTCCGGCCGGGTGACGAGCTGCTGCGCAAGTTCCGCGACCAGCCGTACAACCCTTCCGACCTCTACCTGTCGCTCGACGTGGCGCTCCAGCAGGCGGCGGCCGACCTGCTCGGCGATCAGCGCGGAGCGGTGGTGGCGATCGAGCCGGCGACCGGCCGTGTGCTGGCACTTGTCAGCAGCCCGACCTTCAACCCGAACCGGGTCGTCGATCCGCAGGGCAGCCGACGCTACGTTGCCGCACTGCGCGACCGGACCGACTCACCGCTGCTCAACCGTGCGACGCAGGGCCTGTACGTGCCCGGTTCCGTGTTCAAGATCGTGACCGCGATCGCCGGTCTCGGCTCGGGCGCGATCTCGCCCCAGACGACCTACGCTAACCAGCCGGCCGAGTACGACACGGGCTTCCTGGTCGAGGGATTCCGGGTGCGCGACTTCCCGCGCCGAGTGCAGACCGACCATCCGCTCGACTACTACGAGGCGACAGAGGTCTCGTGCAACATCTGGTTCGCCCACGCCGGGCTCGATATCGGCGGCACGCAGCTGGCGGCCTGGTCCGCCAAGCTCGGGTTCGGAGCGCGGATTCCGTTCGAGCTGCCCACCTCACCCAGCCAGATCAACGGCGGCGACGGGCCGCTCGACGGCTTCCGCGACCAGGTCGAGCTGGCCAACGCCGCGTATGGCCAGGCCGAGGTGCTGGTCACACCGCTGCAGATGGCCCTGGTGGCCGCGACGATCGCCAACGATGGCGTGCTCATGCGGCCAAAGCTGGTCGACGAGCTGCGCACCCAGGACGGCAGCGTCACCCCCCTGGATCCGCAGGCCTGGAGCCTCGTGCTGCCGGCCGGGACGGCGCAGGTCATCGGCGATTCGATGGTGCTCGCCGTGGAGGGGCCGTACGGCGCTGCCCTTGCCGGCGCGGCGAAGGTGACCGGTGTCCCGACAGCCGGCAAGAGCGGCACGGCGCAGCTCGGCGGGGATGCCGCGCCGCACAGCTGGTTCATCGGCTATGCGCCGGCCGATGCACCACAGATCGCCATCGCCGTCATCGTCGAGGGCGGCGGCGCGGGGGCACAGCGGGCCGTGCCGATGGCCGGCCGGCTGATGAGCCGCTACCTGGGTGTGGGCCGCTGACCGGTTTCGCCACGTTGGATTGAGCGTGCCGGAGCGGTCGGTCGGACAGCCGGGGAACCGAAACGGGGGTCCGCGCGTACTATCGGGTTAGCCATCCCATCGCCGGACCCCGACAGGCTGGGGGCGGGCATCTCCATATGGCACCCGGAGGAGGGCTGGCCAGTGGCCAAGATCCAGGAATCGGGCGAGAAGGTCGTCGCCAACGTCGAGCGGGTCATCGTCGGCAAGCACCACGAGGTGCGCCTAGCCCTGGTTGCGCTGCTCTGCCAGGGCCACCTGCTGATCGAGGACGTGCCGGGCACCGGCAAGACCGTGCTGGCCAAGGCCATCGCGCGCAGCCTGGGCTGCACTTTCCGGCGCATCCAGTTCACGCCCGACCTGCTGCCGTCGGACGTGACCGGCCTGTCGATCTTCAACCAGAAGACGCAGGAGTTCGAGTTCCGGCCCGGGCCGATCATGGCCCAGATCGTGCTCGCCGACGAGATCAACCGCGCCACGCCAAAGACGCAGTCGGCACTGCTCGAGAGCATGGAGGAGCGCCAGGCGACGATCGACGGGATTACCTACCGGATGCCCGAACCGTTCCTCGTCATCGCCACCCAGAACCCGATCGAGTACGAGGGCACCTTTGCCCTGCCCGAGGCCCAGCTCGACCGCTTCATGCTCCGCCTCCAGCTGGGATATCCGCAGATGCTCGAGGAGATCGTCATTCTCGACGAGCAGAAGCGCTCCCATCCGATCGACGATCTGGCCGAGGTGGCGTCGGTCGAAGAGCTGCGTGAGCTGCAGACCGGCGTGCGCGACATCTACGTCGACCCGGCCGTCAGCGAATACATCGTCCGGCTGGTTCGCGCGACGCGTAACCATCCCGACGTCTACCTCGGTGCATCGCCGCGCGGGTCGATCGCCCTGTATCGCGCTGGCCAGGCCTATGCCGCTCTGAACGGGCGCGACTTCGTGATCCCCGACGACGTCAAGGCGCTGGCCGTGCCGGCGCTAGCCCATCGGCTGATCGTCAAGACGGCAGCGACGGTTCGTGACGTGGACGCGGTGCTGGTGGTGCGCGAGCTGCTCGACAGCGTGCCGGTCGAAGGGCGCGCCGCCCAGCAGCCAGAGCGCTCTCCGGTCCGGCCCGCCTAGAGGTCGCTGGCCATGCTGCGACGGATCGAGATCCTCGCCCTGGCGGTTGTCCTGCTCGTGGCCGCCCTATCGACAGGCGCGCCGTTTCTCTTCTTCCTGGTCTACCTGGGCATCCTCGTCGTCGGCGGCTCGTACATCGTGACGCGTTTTGGGCTGGCCGACCTCGAGGCGGGCTACGTGCTCGATCGGCTGCATGCCCAGGCGGGCGATATGCTGCGCGCCAGCTACACGGTGCGCAACACCAGCCGCCTGCCCAAGCTCTGGCTGGAGGTGCACAACCCCACGACTTTGCCCGTCGCCCTGCCCGGCCAGGCGGTCACCCTCGGGTGGCGCGGCGAGCAGTCATGGTCGGTCCGCGTACCCCTTGCCCGGCGCGGCCATTTCCGGGTCGATCCGCTGGCCCTGCGCACCGGTGATCCGCTGGGCCTGTTCGAGTCGCACGCGTCGGTCGGAGGCCACTCGACGGTCATCGTCTATCCGCGCGTCGAGGCCCTGCCCGCCTGGCGCCTGCCGCCAGCCTCGATCGAGGGCTCGCACGCCCAGCCGGTGCGTACGCCGCACACCACCCCGCACGCGACGGGCATCCGCCCGTACGCGCCGGGCGACGCATACAACCGCATCCACTGGCGCAGCAGTGCGCGCCAGGCCGAGCTGCAGGTGAAGGAATTCGATCTCGAGCAGACCGCCGACGTCTGGATCTTCCTCGATCTCGAGGCCAATCGGCATACCGGCAGCGGTGATGAATCGACGCTCGAGTACGGGGTTCGCATAGCCGCGTCCATCGCCGCCCGGGCGCTGCTCGAGAACCGCAACGTGGCACTGACCGCGTCGGGCGTCAGGATCGGACGGCTGCCGCCCGACCGCGGCCCGCGCCAGTACCAGAAGATCATGCAGGTTCTGGCCGCGGTGATGGCCAACGGTGACCGGCCGCTCGGTGACACGCTCGTTGAGGGCGTCAACCACCTGCGGCGCGGCATGACGGCGGTGGTCATCACGCCGTCGCTCGATCGGGGCTGGGTGCGCCCGCTCAATGGGCTGCACGGTCGTGGCGCCGAGGCGGTCGTCATTCTGCTCGACCCGCTCGCCT
Source organism: uncultured Chloroflexia bacterium (assembly GCA_963704145.1). Taxonomy (GTDB): domain Bacteria; phylum Chloroflexota; class Limnocylindria; order Limnocylindrales; family CSP1-4; genus JALYGJ01. The sequence continues at coordinate 9,380 of CAVPHB010000003.1, read as the reverse complement.
TCGCCGCTCAAGACCGTCTGGAGCACGGGCTGCCCGAGCCCGATGAGGCAGCGCAGGCGGCCGAGCAAAGGGAGGCTCGCGCGCTGCACCATGCGCTTGCCGAGCACGACCTGCGCTGGCACACGATCATCCCCGGCGAACCGATCGCGACTCAGCTCGTGAGCCGCTGGCCGCGCCCGCTGGCGGTCGCCCGATGAGCACGATCTCGACGACCTACAGTCCGCACCGCGGGCGGCGCGAATGGGAACCGCTGGTCGACGATGAGGAGTTGCACGACCTTCCGCTAACGCCGCGTGAGGGGTGGACCACCGTGGTCGCGCTGACGGCGATGCTGGTCACGGTCGCCCTGGCGGTCGATGACGCGCTGTGGGCCGGCTATGCATTCGGATCGGGCGGGGCCTCGCAGACCGGCTTTCTGTCTCTTGCCGGGCTGCTCAGCGTGGTCATCGGCACATACCTGGCCAAGAGCCAGCTATCACCATGGCGCGCCCATCTGCTGGGCTCGATTGCCGGTGCCGCCTTCCTGCTGTACGCCATCAGTGCGGTCATCTCGGTCGCGCCGTCGATCGAGGGCCGGCTGCACGACCTGAACCTGTCGATCAGCGTGTTCATCAACGAGTCCTTCGGGCTCGGCATCCGCTCGGGCGAGACCTCTGTCTTCCTGCTCGTCATCGGCGCCCTTATCTGGGCGGCCGGCCAATTTGCCGCTTTCGCGGTCTTTCGGCGCCATCGCCCGATGCCGGCGATCGTCCTCGTCGGTCCGATGCTGCTGATCAACGTCGCGCTCACGGTTCGCGAGCAATACATCCACCTGGTCGTATTCGCAGCCGCGGCCCTGGTGCTGCTCGTCCGGCTCAACCTGCTCGACCAGGCCCGGGAGTGGCGCTCGCGCGGCATGCGCGACGTCGCCGACATCTCGGCGCGCGTTCCTGCGCAACGGCGCCATCTTCGTGGTCGTGGCCATCGTTGGCGCATCGACCCTGGCCACCAACGCCAGCTCGGCACCTCTGTCGCGAGCGTGGAACAACGTCGATGACCAGCTGCTCGAGGTGGGCTACACCATCAACCGCTGGCTCGGTGGCGTCAGCGGCTCGGCGCGCGGCCCGAACGTCCTTTTCACGCCCAGTCAGACCATCCGTGGCTTCTGGCAGTCGTCGACCAGCGAAGTCTTCACCGCCACCATCAGCGACGGCGTCGGCCGGCGCTGGCGCGGTGCGCGACATACGATTCCTTCGACGGCGGGACGTGGCAGCAACTCGACCGCGAGGCGCGCGTCGTCGCCGCGGGCGATTCGATCCTGGCCGGCAGCGCCGAAGCCGTGTCGATCGGCCCCGGCTCGAAGGAGGTGGCCGTGACCGTCATCCCGGCCGACTTTGGCGGCGACGTATTCGTTGCTCCGGCCAATCCACTGGCGGTCGATCAGCCTGCCCAGGTGCTGACCAGCGGGGCGGCCGGGCCGTTCGTGGCCGGCAAGCTGAGCTACGGCATCCAGGTGGACACGCCCTACACGGTGCGCTCTCTGGTGCGCAGGCTGACCGGCAGCGGGGCCCTGACTGCCAGCCAGCTGGCGCGCGGCGGGCATCGACTATCCGCGCTGGGTGGCCCGCTACCAGGCCATCCGACCCGAATCGATCGGCGAGAGCGTGCTCAGCACGGCCCAGGCCATTCGTGACGCGCTGCCTGTCGGGCAACGCGATCCGTATCACCTTGCCCTGGCCATCCAGGACTACCTGTACCGCGACGGCGGTTTCGAGTACAACACCGACGTTCGCGGACTGTGCTCCGGCGAGAAGCTGGTCGATTGCTTCCTGCGCGTCAAGCAGGGCTATTGCGAATACTTTGCCACGGCCATGGTCATGCTCCTGCGCGCGCTCGATGTTCCGGCGCGCTACGTCCTGGGCTATCTGCCCGGACAGGAGCAGAGCGACCACACCTGGCGGGTTGACCGCAGCGCGGCCCACTCGTGGGTCGAGGTGTTCTTCCCGGGCCACGGCTGGGTCGAGTTCGATCCGACGCCGGGCAACGCAGAGAATGGCCAGCAACCGACCCGACTGCTGGCCGGCGACCCGGTCGAGTCACCCGGCGACGGTGCCGGCGACTTCGGCCGCGGCGAGACCGAGGGTGAGGGTGAGTTCCCGACCGGCGGCGGCGACCCGGAGGACCAGCCGGGAGCGGGCGGCGCGGTGACGCCGATCGACAGCTGGCTGCCCGCCCTGCTGGTGCTTGGCCTGGCCCTCCTCGTCGGCGGGCTTGGCGCCTTGGCGGCGATCAAGCGCCTGCCATCGACCGGGCCGGAGCTGGCCTACAGCGGCATCACCCGCCTCGCCACGCGCCTCGGCTACGGGCCGCGGCCGGCCCAGACGGTGTACGAGTACTCGGCCGGGCTGGGCGAGCTGGTGCCGCTTGCGCGGAGCGACCTGCAACTGATCGCCACGGCCAAGGTCGAGCTCACGTATGGCCGGCGCGAGCCTGGCGAATCAATGCTGCGCAGCCTGGCCGCGGCCTACCGGCGGGCTCGCCTCGGACTCTTCCGACTGGTTCTTCGTCGGCCGCGCCTTGGTGGCGGACCGCGCAGCGTGCGCTCGCGGCGGCGCTGACAACGATCCTCGCTAGAGCGCCCCAGGCCGATCGGCGTGTGTCCCGGCGGCTGCCCGCGCTTCGGGCGTCAGCAGCGCCAGGTGCTCGGACAGGTTGTGGGCGCGCAGCGTCGCCGTTCCTTCACTGAGCGCCACGACCGTGATCGCGCACAGGTTGAAGGGGAACGACCAGAACCGCTCGAGGGGCACGCCGAGCAGCGTCATCAGCGTCAGGCGGAAGATGCCGTCGTGCGCCACGAGAGCGGCCCACGGCTCGGCCGGGCCGGTTGTCGGCAGACCTGGAGCCCGGTAGCCCGGTACCCGGTCGAAGCGCTCCGCGGCCCCGGCCGGCGCGGCCGAAGACTGGTCCGTGTCGGCGCTGGACGAGGCCAGAGCGAGCGTGACCTGCTCGATGGCCGTGGCGACACGAGCGGCGGCCACCGCGAGCTCTTCGCCGCCCGGAGCGTGGTCGGTCAGCGGCGAGCGTCGCCAGGCGGCCAGCTCCGCCGCCCAGCGCGTGCGCACCTCCTGGTGCGGCTGACCCTCCCACTCACCCTGGGCGATCTCGGTCAGTCCGTCGGTCGAGTGCAGCGCGACGGTGGCGGGTTGCGCGGCGGCGATTGCCTGGGCGGTGGCCGCGGCGCGCGACAGGGGCGAGTGCCAGATGCCTAGCGGCGGTGCCGCCGGGGATGGGCAGCGGCGCCCCGTCGTCACGCCCCGCCAGCCGCGCCGCGACAAGGTCCGCCTGGCGCCGGCCGAGCGCAGACAGGGGCGGGTCGGCACGGCCCTGGAAGCGGCCCTCCGCGATCCATGTCGATTCGCCGTGGCGCACGAGGACGAGCGTTGCCCTGACGCCGGCCGCGCCCACCCGCTCAGCCGTCATCGTGTGGGCACCGGCGTCCAGCGCGGCCCGATCGGCGTGTTGAGCTGGTGGCGCGCCGGGCGACCGGCGAGAACGTCGAGGACCTGCTCGACGACCTCAAGGGCGACCCTCGCCTGGGCCTCTTCGGTCGAGGCACCCAGATGTGGCGTGAGCACCGTGTTGGGCGCCGCCAGGAGCGGCGAATCGTGCGGCGGCTCGTGCTCGAAGACGTCCACCGCCGCGCCGCCCAGGCGTCCGTCGGTCAGTGCCCGGGCCAGCGCCGCGTCGTCGACTACGCCGCCGCGGGCGACGTTGACGAGCAAGCGCCGCGGGCTTCATGAGCGCCAGCTCGGCCGCGCCGATCATGCCCCGCGTCGTGTCCGTCAGCGGCACGTGCAGCGTGACGACGTCCGCGCGGGCCAGCAGCTGGTCGAGCGACAACGAGCGCGATGCCGTGGGCCAGCGGCTGCTTGCGCGTCGATGTACGGATCGCTGCCCAGCAACTCCATCTCCATCGAGCGCGCGCGCTCGGCAACCGCCAGCCCGACCTTGCCCAGCCCGACGATGCCCAGGATCCGGCCGCGCAGTTCGCGGCCCATGAAGTCGGCCCGGCGCCACTCGCCCACGGCGCAGCGACAGCGTCGGCCGCGGCGATGTGGCGCGCGAGGGCGTAGATCAGCGCCGAGCGTGTGCTCCGCGGCCGCGACCGTGTTGGCCGTCGGCGCGTTGACCACCGGCGACGCCGGCGCGCGTGGCCGCGTCGAGATCGATGTTGTCGACGCCGACCCCGGCGCGGCCGACGACCACCAGCCGCTGCCCGGCGCGCAGGGCCTCAGCGTCGACCTTGACCTGGCTGCGCACGATCAGCGCGTCGTAGTCGGGCAGCGCGAGCGAGAAGCTGTCACGCGTCAGGTTCGGTCCGGACGTCGACCTCGTGTTCGGCGCGCAGCCGGTCGCAGCCCCTCCTCGGCCGAGGGGCTCGGCGACGAGGATCCTCACGCCCCCGCAGCGACGGCCGGCGGCACGGCGGCGCGTGCGGCCGGCCGCCCGAGCCGCCTCGACGGCCTCGGCCACGACCATTGGGCTCCGAGCTGCCCATCGCCCGACCGATGACCGTCGATCGCGCGACAGACATCCTCCACGGTCACTGAGCCGAGATGGCCGATGCGCATGATCTGCCCGGCAAGGTGATCCTGGCCGCCGGCGAGCACCAGCCCCGGGCGCGCATCTCGCGGTTGAGCGCCGCCCACTCGATGCCCTCGGGCACCCGGGCGGCGGTGACCGTCTGCGAGGCATGGGCCGGGATCGGCGAAGAGGTGCAAGCCCAGGCCGCTCAGCCCAGCGCGCGCAGCGGCGGCACAGGCGGCGTGGCGGGCGAAGACCTGCTGGTAGCCTTCCTGTTCGAGCATCTCGAGCGCCACAGTCGAGCGCGAAGAGCACGCCGACGGCCGGCGTCCACGGTGTCTCACCGGTGCGCCAGCGACTTGCGCGCCTTGGCCAGGTCGAAGTAGAAGCGCGGCATGGTTGCCGCCGGCGATGCCTGCCAGGCGCGCTCGGAGACGCTGATCATGGCCACTCCGGGCGGAGCCATCCAGCTCTTCTGCGACCCGGTGGCGACCACGTCGAGGCCCCACCCGTCGGTGTCGAACGGCACGGCGCCAAGGCCGCTGATGGCATCGACCAGGAGCAGCGTCTCGGGCGATGCGGCGCGGATCGCGGCGCTGATCTCGGCCAGCGGGTTGATCGACGCCGGTCGAGGTCTCGTTGTGGGTCACCAGGACCGCCCGGGCAGGCCGGCCGGCGCCGGCCATGGTGCGCAGTGCCTGGGCAACGTGGTCCGGATCGGCTGCCTGGCCCCACTCGACGTCGAGCCGTTCGACGTGCGCGCCGTAGGACCTCGGCGATCCTGCGCGAAGCGGTCGCCGAACGAGCCGATGCTGACCGACAGGACATCGTCAGCCGGGCGATAGGTGGTTGACCACCGCCGCCTCGAGCGCGCCCGTGCCCGAGCTGGTCAGGATCAGCGATGTCGTTGCTGGTCCCGAAGGCGCGCTGGAGGCGCTCGGTGACGCGCGTGATCAGCTCGCGGAACTCGGGTCCGCGGTGGTTGACCATCTGCCGCGCGGCCGGCTTCGCGCACCGCGTCGGGCAGCGGCGTAGGGCCGGGAATGCGCAGGTTGACGGGGTTGCTCAAAGCGTCACTCCGCAGGAGAGCCTGGACGAGGTTGATGGTAGCCGAGCGCGGGTCGGCCGGAGTCGTTTCGCTGTAGCAGACCACCGAACGAGCGTTGCAGCGCATACTCCGCGCGTGCCCCCACGCCCTCGCCCGCCCGCCGCCCAGCAGGCACTCGACCTGACCGGCGCCGCGGCGCACTCGCCGCTCGCCGCGCGAATGCGGCCGCAGGGCCTGGCCGAGTTCGTCGGCCAGGAGCAGCTCGTCGGAGAACGCGGCGCGCTGCGCCGCATGATCGAGGTCGGCCACCTTGCCTCGATGGTCCTGTGGGGACCGCCCGGGTCGGGCAAGACGACCCTCGCCCGGCTGCTGGCCGAGGCAGTCGAGGCACCTTTCACCACGCTGTCGGCGGTCATGAGCGGCGTGGCTGATGTGCGCGCGGCGATCGCCAGTGCGCGCGAGTGGATCGACGCTGGCGGCCGCTCGACCGTCCTGTTCATCGACGAGATACACCGCTTCAACAAGAGCCAGCAGGACGCGCTGCTGCCGCAGGTCGAAGACGGGACGATCACGCTCATTGGCGCAACGACCGAGAACCCCTACTTCGAGGTCAACTCGGCGCTCCTCTCACGGCTGCGCGTGTTCCGGCTCGAGCCGCTGACCAACGACCAGCTGCGCGCCGTGGTGGAACGGGCGCTGGCCGACGAGCGCGGCCTGGGCGGACGGGTCGCGCTGGAGGGCGCGGCGCTCGAACACCTGGCCGACATCAGCGGCGGCGACGCGCGCGCCGCGCTGAACGTGCTCGAGGCGGCCGCGGCGATGGCCGGTGTCGACGCGGCGACCGGGGACGAGATCGTGCGACCCTCGCTCGAGGAGATCGAGACCGCCGCCCAGCAGCGCGTGCTCAACTACGACCGCGCCGGCGACGGCCATTTCGATACCGTCAGCGCGTTCATCAAGAGCCTGCGCGGCAACGATCCCGACGCGTCGCTGTACTGGCTGGCGGCCATGGTCGCCGCCGGCGAGGATCCGCGCTTCATCGCCCGGCGACTGATCATCAGCGCATCCGAGGACGTGGGCAACGCCGATCCGCATGCGCTGCGGGTCGCTGTCGCGGCGGCCCAGGCACTCGACTGGGTCGGGCTGCCCGAGGCGCAGTACGCGCTTGCGCACGCCACTGTCCATATTTCGACATCCCCGAAGTCAGACTCGATCGGCCGCGCCTACGCCGCCGCTATGGCTGACGTGATGAAGTACGGCTCGCTGCCCGTTCCCGCAAGCTTACGAAGCGCGACCTGGCGCGAGAAGCGCGACTTCGGCACAGGGAAGGGGTACGTCAACCCGCACGAGTTCGAGGGCGACGACATCGAGCAGCAGTACCTACCTGACCAGCTCGTCGGCCGTCGCTACTACGAGCCCGGCGATCAGGGCTACGAGGCGAAGATCGCCGCCCGATTGGAGAAGGTCCGCGCCGACCGCGAGGTGGGAACGCGACCGAAGCGTCGCCCGCGGGTAGACACGATGGGCTCGTTCGGGGAGGGGATGAGCCGCCACACGGACAGCCGGAAGCGCATCGCAGACAAGGAGAAGCGCGACGCCGATCGCGGCTAGGCGCTATCCGAGCACGATGCGCGCGATCTCCTCGGCGATCTCCTCGATGGTCGAGTCCGACGTACGCGCGGCGATGGTGTCCGCGAGCGTGGGGCTGTAACCGAGCACGTCCTCGTGCGTGACGCCGTGCCACACGGGCAGAACCCGCTGGCGACCCGCCACCTGTAGGGCAACGAGGCCGTCGAGCTCTCGCTGCGGCCATTCCCGCTCGAAGAACGAGTGCGACATGACCACCACACCGAAGCGACTAGGTCGACCACGCGCTGGGCCTCTGGCACGTCTGGTGGGGCGACAGCAACAACGTCAACAACGTCGGATCCAAGGCGACCTGCATCGGAAGCAACTCCCCGTCTGGCCCACGGATTGACGACGTCAGCGCCCTAGATGACGTCTACAGTGGGGATACGCCATGACGACAACCGTTCGCCTTGCCACGGCATGGATCGCCATTCTGGCCCTGCTGGTCGGGTGCCAAGCGATCGGCTCGCGATCCTCGCTCCCACCGCCCACGGAGTCAGCCACGCTGGCTCCAGGCGCGACACCGTCGCCTACCCCGACGCTCCGACCCGAAGAGTCGGTTGATCCGAGCGATGGGTGTGGCACGACGACGATCTCGATCGAGTACCTTCCATACACGATCGCGTCGCTGGCGGAGTCCGGCAAGGGCTTTGTCGTGGCCGAGGTCGGCGAGAGCGGTCAGGCCTTCTTCAACACGGCGGACGGAGAGGCTCCCCCGGGGTACGGAGAGAAGCCGACGAGCCCGCGCCCGAATCCGAACGCGCGAGCTCGCATCTACACCCCGATGGAGATCGAGGTCGATGAAGCAATCAGCGGCTCGTTGGGCGAAGGCCCGGCGAGCGTCCTAGTCGCCGGCGGGACCGTCGGCTGCTATACGGCGGTAGTCGACGTGGCTCCGCGAGTGGAGCGGGGCACGCGCTACGTCCTAGTGTTGACCGATGTCCAGAACGATACAGGCGACGGGACGCTGGAATTGCAGGAGGCTATGTTCGCCTGGCCCTTCAATGATGAAGGGCTAGTTGCTACCGACGAGGGCCCGATGTCAGTAGAGGAAATCTCCGAGATCGTATCCGGCGCGTCTGGGTCTCCGGCGCCGAGCGGCGCTCCGTCGCCTGTATCCACAGAGCAGGCTCCTGGCTGATCCGGGGCTGGAGGTTGGGCATCTCCCTAGCAAGGGGGCCGGGCCTCTCGGACTCGCGATCCCGGTCACGGACCGGCCAGCCTAGGCGGCAGCATCGGGGGTCGCCAGCTTCACGACCGCACTACAACGGGCCGCGACCGCGGAGGATCGAAGCCCGTTGGAGCGGCTAGTCGCTGTCGCGCGTGACGAGCTGGACCATCGCGGGCTGCGGCTCGGCGACAGGGACGCGAGCGATTGACTGGCGCGGCGGGCGCGGCGCTGACTTGGCCGTGCGCGGCTTTCCGGCTTTGGGCTTCTCTGCCTTCGGCGCGACCTTCGCAGCCTCAGCCTTGCGGGCCGCTGCTCGCTTCTTCGCCTCCGTTCGCCACGCCTTCTCGTGCTCGTCGCAGAGCTGCCGCTTCGGGTTGCGCTGGCTCTTGCAGCGGGCCATCGTCTTCGGGCTCCCGTACGAGCCCTGCCCGTATCGGCACTGCATCGGGTCGAGGGCCTTCCTCGCCGCCTTCGCGGGCTTGGGCTTAGCCGCGCTCGCCGCCTTCGTCGTCGCCATCGTGGTCTCCTTTCGATACCGAACACTCGTTCAGTTTCGATGCGAACCTACGCGCCGGGCTCGGCATAGTCCAGCGTCAGCGCGACCAGTTTTGGCGAGCGCGCTGGAGCCACCAAGAGCGCCGCGAGCGCATCGGCTGTCGATCGACGCCGCCGAGTCCGAAGCCCGTCTCTGAGTGGACCGGAGCGCCTCTCATGGAGCTTCCTCCGCCTGTCGCGAGCGAGGCGTAGCATTCGGCGGCCATGAAGGAGAAGTCCCACAAGGGACAGAAGCACAAGGGCTGTGCGTGGTGCGCGCCCGAGAAGCAGATGGGCAACGGTAGCGAGCGCCGCCCCGCGCGCGACCGCCGCCAGCTTGAGCGCGCGCGACAGGAGATCGCGTCCGCCTAACTGCCCGAGGACGTCTCGTGGATCGGATCGACGTACGCCGCTCCCGTGTCCTGAGCTCGCGCC
>CAVPHB010000002.1:0-394335 GCA_963704145.1 uncultured Chloroflexia bacterium | reverse complement strand
TCACCGTGGTCTCGCCGCCTGAAATCACACAGGCCGGTGGTGCAAGCGGTCTTCGCTGTCTTGAGGATTTCCTTTGCGATGGCCGTGTGAACCAGGGCCACCTCACGGATTCTCCCCCTCCACCATGGAAGAAAGGATCAAGGTCTGGTAGCCCAGGGCCTTTGCCCGCTCGACCGCGGCCTCCAGGGCCAGGATGTTGCTTCCCACCACGAAGTTGTGGACGGAGCGAAAGACAGCGTCGCCCGGTTTGGGGGTTTCAGGGACGCGTCTGGCAAGCGCCGGCGGCGAAGTGACGCGGACCGTCTCGGGGATGTCTTTCAATTCATATTTCTTAAAGACCTGGATCACATCCTCGAATGTGGATCGATCCGGAACAAAGGGTCCGGACGCGATGACGTCCATCTTGTCGCCCACCACGTCGGAGAGCATAAGGTTCACCACGGTTGCGGGATGGGCCGCCTTGGCCATCTGCCCCCCTTTGGATGAGGAGATGTGCTTGCGAAGCGCGTTGATCTCATCGATGCTCGCACCACAGGCGAGCATCTTTCTGGTCATCGCCTGCTTTTCGGCGAGCGTGATCGGCGCGATGGGCTGTGGAAGGAGGGCCGAGCCTCCGCCTGAGATGAGAGAGAAGACCAGGTCCCTTTCCCCGGCCTCGGCGAGAAGATCCAGGACCGCCTTGGCGCCATCGACACCGTTCTGGTCGGGGATGGGATGGCCCGCCTCCACGATGCGCGTGAACCGGAGCGGTTGAGTGAAGCCATATTTCACATTGATGATGCCTGCCCGGATCCTCCCTTCAAGGAGATCTTCAATGGCTTTTGCCATGGGGGCGGTCGCCTTGCCGCCGCCCACGATCAGGACGCGGTCATAGCGGTCCATGTCCAATACCGTTTGGGCGGTTGAATCCGGACTCAGGATCAACTTGGACCCGTCGACGACGAACGAATCGCCTGACCGCGGCAAAGGGGTCCACCGCCTCAACCCCGCTCTTGAAAATCTCCTGCGCCTCAGATCGCATCTGCCTCAAAAGCCGATCGTCCATGGGTCCCCCTTCCCCATCCGTTTCTGTTGGACTTGCCGTCTCGTCATCAGTGGGCAGTGTACCCACTCGCCGGCCACATGTCCAACAAGAATGATTTTTGTCAATATGTGGTATTTTCTCTTGACTTTACCCCTACGGATTGTATAAAAACCGACCCCAAGGGATATGAAGAAAAACACAGGGGTCCATCAAGTCGAAAGAAGGCGGTTTCTTCTCAGGGGGCTCGGGCTTATGATGGGCGGGCTTCTGGGCTTTCCTCTCCCATCCAGGGCCTTCGCCCAACAGCGCTTGGTCTTCCCCATTTTGCGCCAGCCGGCCAAAACGCCCCCGAAGCAACCACCCCCCCGCATGGCCATCATCATCGATGACATCGGGAGCAGCGTGGAACGGGCAAGGGCATTCCTTGCGCTGGGGGTCCCTCTCACCTTTTCCATCCTGCCGCGCCTCCCCTTTTCCTCGCTCCTGGCTGATGAAATCGCCGCATCGGCCCACGACGTGATGCTGCATCAACCCATGGAACCCGTTTACGAGGATCGAGACCCCGGTCCCGGTGCGCTTTACCTTACATGTGGGTGTTCGGAGATCGAGGACATCATCCATGCCAACCTGGATGAAATCCCACAGGCCGTTGGGGTCAATAACCACATGGGATCCCGTTTCACTGCCTCATCGAGAAAGGTCTCTGAGGCCCTCCGGGTCATCAACGAGCGGCGTCTCTTCTTTATCGACAGCCTGACGACGCCTCGGTCCGCGGCCTTCAAAACGGCCCTCGCCTTGAAAATGCGCGCAGGATCAAGAGACGTTTTTCTGGATAACTGCTTGGATGAGGGCATGATTCGCCGCCGCCTGATCGAGCTGAGGCAAAGGGCTGAGACCCATGGCTGGGCCATAGGAATCGGGCATCCTCATCCCCAAACGGTCAAGGCCATGCAAACGTTTCTATCGGCCCGCGAGGGGGTTGGTCAAGACGTCGTCATGGTTCATGTATCCGACATGGTTTGAGCCGATGACCACCAACTACGAAAGGCTCATTCTTGTAAATCTCTCAATTGCCTACACCGGATCTGCTGCGGACCTCCACGACCGCATCCCTGCCAGGAAGGAGGGGGCGACCTATCATTTCCGTGCCTTCGGAGAGGACTGCCGCGTCACACCGCAATCCGTGCTTTTCTCTGGCAGGCCGGATACGGGGCCAATGGGACTTCTGGTAAGCCTTTATGCGCGCCACGTGGGTTCGGCGCCGATCCAAATGGAGCCCTTCAAGGCCTTCAGGGATCTCCCGAACAGCATGCCCTACCAAGGGGCATTCAGTGCCAACAGTGAACGGCATCTCGTTCCCCATGTCTCCCGCATCAGGGCCCGGTCGGAGCAAATCAAGGAGACCTTTGGGGGCGCGGACGGTTCGCCATCCCTGGGCGGGGACTTCTCCCTGCGCTTGTTCCCCCTGCCCAAAATCGCGCTCACCTACGTCTTCTATCTCCCGGACGAGGAGTTTCCGGCCTCCGTCACCTGTCTCTTTTCCGCAAACGCCCTTTCCTTCATGCCCCTTGACGGCCTCGCCGATGTGGGCGAATATACCTCCAGACGGCTGGCGGAGATGGCCTCCCTGAGAATCTCAACCTACCAACCCTATTTCGCACCCTACACTGGCTTTTTCCAAAAGACCCTGATATCGGACGTCCTGGTCCTGATGGATCTGGTCCAGTTTCCCCGGGGACGCACCTGGTTGACCCGCAATCGGTTCAAAAACGACCAGGGGACCCTGTGGATGGCCATCCCGGTTTGGAAGAAAGGACTGGGGCTTCAGCGGATCGATGAAGTAAGGATCTGTCACGAACGGGGCTGGGCCGGAAAGCATCTGGCCAGCCTGCGGGCGGCCTACGGCAAGGCCCCTTTTTTGAGGACCATGAGGGTTTTCTGGAAGAGGTCTTTTTGGGAGGATTTGAAAGGCTCGTGGACCTGAACCTGAAGATCATCCTTTATCTCATGGGCGCCTTCGGGATCCCCACGAAGGTGGTTCGCCTCTCGGATCTGCGCGCCACCGGCCATGAACCGCACCTTTCCGTGACAACATGTCTTGAGCTCGGCGCCACCGGGTTTCTTGCGCAGACGAGCGCCCGCAACTACCTGGACGAGCAGATCTTTCGAGACCAGGGGATCGACCTTGTCTTTTTCAACCCCAACCCGCCCGTCTACCCCCAGCTCTGGGGACCGTTTCTGCCGAATCGCTCCGCTTTGACCTGCTCTTCAACTGCGGCCCCAAGGCCCTGCGCATCATGTCACGGCCGATTGAATCTCCTCTGGTCCGCCCTCCATCAGGGTCTTGAGCTCCTCTCCGTCGATTTTTTCCTTCTCAAGCAGCAATTCAGCACCCTTCACGAGGACTCCCTTTTTCTCTTTGAGAATTTCCTGGGCCTTGGCGTACTGTTGGGAAATGATCGCTCCTCACCTCCTGGTCGATGAGCTCGGCCGTGGATTCACTGTATTCGGTGGACCCCTGGGGTCCCGTTCCAGAAAGAGCGCTTTCCGCTCCCTTGCGAAGTAGACCTGACCCACCTTCTCGCTCATGCCGTACTCCTTGACCATGCTCCTGAGCGATGTCGGTGGCCTTCGCCAGATCGTTATGGGCACCGGTCGAGATGTCTCCAAAGATAAGCTCCTCCGAGGCCCGCCCACCGAGGAGCGTGGCGATCTTCCCATAAAGCTCGGACCGTCTCATCAGGTAACGGTCCTCCGTGGGCACCTGCATGGTGTAGCCCAGGGCCGCAATCCCCCGCGGGATGATGGAGATCTTCTGAACCGGGTCCGCCCCCGGCATCGACAGGGCCACGATGGCGTGACCCAGCTCGTGATAGGCCACGATCTCCCTTTCCTTGACATTGATCAGCCGGTTCTTCTTCTCGAGTCCCCCAACGATCCGTTCGACGGCCTCTTCGAACTCCGACATGGTCACCTTCTTCTTCTTCCGCCTCACCGCGAGCAGGGCGGCCTCGTTGACCAGGTTGGCCAGATCCGCCCCCACCATTCCCGGCGTCATCGCCGCCAATCTTTCCACATCGAGATTCTTGGGGATCTTGATGTTCTTGAGATGGACCTTAAGGATTTCCTCCCGACCCTTCTTGTCCGGCCGACGCCAGCGGCCGGAGCGGCGGCCGGTCGGCAACCAGGCTGAATGGTGCCACGCCGACCAGCTCACCGGCCCGCCGCCAGGTCAGAAAGCGCACGCCGTAGTCGGCCAGGTAACGGCGTGCCAGCGGCAACAGCCAATCGGGTGCCTCGAGCGCCGAGCGAGCCGATGAAGCGACCAGGACGCGCCACTCGGGCAGCAGCCGTTCGACCGCGGCGAGATCGGTCAGAACCTGCGGACGGTCGATCATGCGCGCCGCGCTGGGTGTCTCAGCCGGTCAGCTGAGGTCGACGAAGACGTTCTTGACCTCCGTGTACAGCTCAAGGGCGTGCATGCCCAGCTCGCGTCCGAGGCCGGACATCTTGTAGCCGCCGAAGGGCGCCTCGGTGTGGACTTCCTGGTTGCTGTTGATCGACACCGTGCCCGCGCGCACGCCGTGGGCCACGCGCAAGGCGCGGCCGATGTCGCGCGTCCAGACCGAGCCGGCCAGCCCGTAAGGCGTGGCGTTGGCCAGCCGGACCGCCTCCTCCTCGGCATCGAACGGGATGATCCCGACGACGGGCCCGAAGACCTCCTCGCGCATCACGCGCATGTCCGCGCCGGCACGCGTCGAAGACGGTCGGCATGAGGTAGGCGCCGCGGGCCAGCGCCGGATCGTCCGGCGGCCGGCCGCCGTAGACCAATTGCGCGCCCTCGACCTGCGCCGACGTCGATGTGCTCCTGCACGCGTTCGCGCTGGCGCTGGCTGACCGAGGCTGCCGATCTGCGTCTTCTCGTCGGCCGGATCGCCGACCACCAGCTCGCTGGTCGCGCTGATGAACAGCTCGACCACCCGGTCGTGGACCGAGCGCTCGACCAGGATCCGGCTGCGCGCGCAGCAGTCCTGGCCGGCGTTGTCGAAGACGGCCAGCGGCGAATCGCGTCGCGAAGCGTCTCCAGGTCGGCGTCGGCAAAGATGATGTTGGGGCTCTTGCCGCCCAGCTCGAGCGAGATCCTCTTCACGTTGGCCGCGGCCAGTCGCATGATCTCCTGGCCGGTCGTCGTCTCGCCGGTGAAGGCGATCTTGCCGACCCCCGGATGAGCGGCGAGGGCCGCGCCGGCCGTGCCGCCGGGGCCGGTCACGACGTTGACCACGCCGGGCGGGAAGCCGGCCTCAAGCGCCAGCTCGGCCAGGCGGATGGCCGACAGCGGCGTGTACGAAGCCGGCTTGAGCGACGCACGTGTTGCCCGTCGCCAGCGCCGGGCCGAGCTTCCAGGTGGCCATGTTGAGCGGGAAGTTCCAGGGCACGATCATGCCCACCACGCCGATCGGCTCGCGCAGCGTGAAGTCGAGCCCGGGCATCGAGGTCGGGATGGTCTCGCCGAAGTGCTTGTTGGCCGCGCCGGCGTAGTACTCGAGCACCAGGCTGACCGCGAACGCCTCGCCGCGCGAGCTGGTGATCGGCTTGCCCACGTTCTGGCGGTCGATCTGGGCCAGCTCCTCGCCGTTCTTCCGGGCCAGCTCGGCGAACTTCTGGAGCGTCCGGCCGCGCTTGGCGGCCGACCACTTGCTGTACGGGCCTTCGAACGCCTTGCGTGCGGCCTCGACGGCCCGGTCGACGTCGGCCTTGCCGCCCAGCGGAACGTTGGCGATGACTGCGCCGGTGGCCGGGTTGTGGACCGCGAAAGTCCGACCATCAAGCGCGTCGACCGGCTCGCCGCCGATGATCATCTTGACGTCGCGCGGCGCCACCGGCGCCGAGTCGGACGCGCGCTGCTGCTCGATCGTCACGGGGTCAGTAGAGCATCCGCGTGTCGGCCGAGACGTGCAGCGTGAAGGCCTCGTCGGGGATGGCCTCGTCCAGCGCCAGGCTGACGACCTCGGCGTGGCGCGTCGTCTGCTCGCCGACATGCTCGGCCAGCAGCAGCAGCATGCCCGTCTGGAGGTCGACCCCAACCTCGAGCCAGTGGTCGGGCCGGTCGGTCAGCACGTGGCTGGTGCGCGGGTGATCGCAGCGCAGCAGGATCGCCTCGCGGCCGTTGGCCAAGCAGCCGTACCGCGCCGCGTGACCGGGCCGGTGCCGAGCACGTTGCGGCAGAAGCCATTGCGGGTGGACAAACGTGTCGGCGAGCGTCTCGGCCGGCAGCGTCGTCACCGGGATGTAGACCTGTGAGAACGAGGGCAGGTCGGGATCATCCACGCCAACCGGCCGCACTGGCAGGCGTCTGTTCGTGCCCGTGTTGCCCTTGGCGTTGTAGGTGTGCACCCGCTCGCCGTCGCAGACCCACACCCCGAAGTCGCGTTCGATGGCCTGTCCGCGGCCGCTGACGACCTTCGCCCGGTTCGGGTGGCGCAGCCAGATCTCGTGCGTCTCCACCTCTTCGCCGTGGGTCGTGATGCGCCGATCGACGATGCGCATGCGCAGGCTGTCGAAGCGCAGCTCGGCCTGGGCCATGAACGCGAACAACTCGGCCAGCTCGGGCTGCGTGGTGGGCAGTGTGGGCTGTTCGGCCGGCCGGAGGGCGGGCAGCTGGGGTCGTGGCGCCGCGTCGTGCATCGGGTGGCGATTGTAGACGGCGCCAGCAGCGCGGTCCTTTCGTGCGCCACGGTTGCCCGTCGGGCGGTGCCCGGCGCGGCTGCCCGGCGCGGCTGCCCGGCGGCTTGCTCGGGCCGCCGCCGCGAGGCGGTCGTAGACTTGTCGCATGACCAACAACATGCGTGTCGAGAAGGACCCGCTCGGTCCCCTCGAGGTGCCCGCCGACGCCTACTTCGGCGTTCAGACCCAGCGCGCTATCCACAACTTCCCGATCAGCGGTCGGCGCCCGGATGTCGCCCTCGTCCGCGCCGCGGTGCAGGTCAAGAAGGCTGCTGCGCGGGCCAATCGCCAGACGGGCCGGCTGCCCGAGCCGTTGGCCGTGGCGATCATCCAGGCCGCCGACGAGGTCCTCGGCCTGGCCGCCAATGCCGCGACAGACGAGGGCCGCGCCCTCCAGGCCACCCTGATCGACAACTTCCGGGTCGACCCGTTCCAGGCTGGCGCGGGCGTCAGCCACAACATGAACACCAACGAGGTGCTCGCCAACCGGGCGATCGAGATCCTGTTCGGTCAAGGCACCGGCAGCGGCCAACGTGGCGACTACTCGGTCGTCAACCCGAATGACCACGTCAACATGGCCCAGTCGACCAATGACGTGTTCCCGACCTCGATGCGCGTCGCGACGCTCGATCGCGTCGAGGAGCTATCTGCCCGTCCTCGACGAGCTGGCCGAAGCGTTCGCCGAGCGCGGCCGCGCGTTCGACAGGTGCTCAAGTCCGGCCGCACGCACATGCAGGACGCGGTGCCGATCCGGCTCGGCCAGGAGTTCGCCGCCTACGCGCTGACCATCGGTCGAGCACGGGCCAACATCGCTGCGGCAGCGGAAGGTCTGCTCGAGCAGAACATCGGCGCGACCGCGGTCGGCACCGGCCTCAACGCCGAGCCCGAGTACATCCACGCTGGTGGTCGGGTTCCTGTCGGAGCAGACCGGTCACCAGCTGCGCACGGCCGAGCACCTCGTCCAGGCCACGCAGTCAATGGCGCCCATGCTCACGGTCTCCGCTGCCCTGCGCGGGCTGGCCGTCGACCTGGCCAAGATCCTCGAGGACCTGCTGCTCATGTCGTCCGGCCCGCGGACCGGTTTTGCGGAGATCAAACTGCCCGCCCGCCAGCCGGGCTCGTCGATCATGCCCGGCAAGGTCAACCCGGTGATGGTCGAGAACCTGGCGATGATCTCGTATCACGTCATCGGCGCTGACACCGCCGTCGCCTGGGCCGCCTCACGCGGGCAGCTCGAGCTGAACGTGATGATGCCGCTTATGGCGCACGAGGTCCTCGAGGCGCTGGGCATCCTGGCCAACGGCTGCCGCCAGTTCGCGCGCGAGTGCGTCTGCGGTATCGAGGCCGACGCCGAGCGGTCGGCCTGGCTGCTCGAGCAGTCGAGCGCGATGGCCACGCCGCTCGCGCCGTACATCGGCTACGCCCTGGCCGCCGCAATCGCCAAGGAAGCCGTGGCCACGGGCAAGACCATCCGCCAGCTGGTGATCGAGAAGGGCGTCTTCACGGCCGACGAGGTCGAGCAGATCCTCGATCCACACGAGCTGACGGAGCCGGGCATCGCCGGCGGTTTTCGCTTCGAGCCGCGCATGCCAGAGGGCTACAAGCGCCCGACCGGACCGGTTGGCGGCGGAGGCTGAGCGCCTTCCGCCTGCTCGGCATGCCGCGCGTTCCCGATCTGCCACCCTTCGAGCTGGGCTACGCGCGCACCGAGCTGCGCGGCAAGCTCGTGGACGCCGTACTGCGCGGCGACAAGACGGCCACCGCCGGCCTGGCCATCGAGTTCGCGCCGCACACCGCCGATCCGCTGCCCAGCGCCGGCGACCGCTGGCTGATGCTGGGCTTTGACGACCAGCCGGTCGCCGTCGTCGAGACGACCGAGCTGCGCGTGGTGCCCGCCGGAGAGATGGATCTCGAATTTGCACGCGATGAGGGCGAGGGCTTCCAAAGCGTCGCCCAGTGGCGCGCCGCCCACGAGCGCTTCTGGTCGGATCATGCGATCAGCGACGACACGCTCATCGTGGCCGAGCGTTTCCGGGTTATCGAGCGGCTCTGACGGCCATCCGGATCATGTGCGCCGCCGGGAAGGTAGGCTTCAGGTCCGCGAGTATTGGAGAATCACGATGCGAACGACCCGCACCCGACTCGGCCTAATCGGTGTTGCATTGCTGCTGGTGGCGGCGTGTGGTGGCACTGGCGCGGCCACGCCAACGGCCACGCCAGCGGCCACGCCAACGGCCACGCCAACGGCCACGGCAACGGCCACGGCAACGGCAACAGCCACTGCGACTGCCACTGCCGTAGCAACCGAAACAGCCACTGCGACGCCGCCGCCCACCGCGCCGCCCCCGACGCCGACATCTGCGGCGGCGCCCGTGATCACGCTGGCTGAGCCGGATGCCGAAGGGGTCATCGACGTATCGATCAATGCAGATGCGCTCAAGCCGCTCTACGACTCGTTCGTGTCGGGCGATGACCCGTTCTACCAGATCCACACCCAGCAGGACGAGCTGTTCATCGGCCTCGAGCTGTACACCGTCTTCGGTGGTGAATGGACCGGTGAGCTCGGGACCTTCCCGACGGACTGCACCACCCACGGCATCTGCGTCTATTTCGATCCGGACGGGACCGGCCCGAACGAGGGAGGTGGACCCGGAGAGGGCACGATCACCATCACGCAGCTCGACGGCGGGTCGATCGTGACCATCGACGAGCTGCTCATCACCGGCAACGACGGCCAGGTCTACCGGATCCGCGACGTGACGCTCGCCGGCTGACACACCGAGACCGACGACTTCGATGCTCGTCGACGCCGAACACCTGCTGTTCATCGAGCGCTGAAGTGAGCCCCGCGGATCGGCGCCCGTGACCGCCTTCGTCAGGCGCGACCGGCGGGCGCGTGAGGCGGCGGAAGCGCGCCTCGCGCCGGCGGCCACGCGTTCGGCAGCAAGCCGCGGCCGTGCCCGGCCCGAGCCGCCGGACGAATACCGGACGGTGTTCGAACGCGACCGCGATCGGATCCTGCATTCGAAAGCTTTCCGCCGGCTGAAGCACAAGACGCAGGTCTTCATCAACCCCGAGGGCGATCACTTCGTCACCCGCCTGTCGCACACCCTGCAGGTGACGCAGATCTCGCGCGCGCTGGCCGCGGCGCTCAGCCTGAACGAGTCGCTGGCCGAGGCGATCGCCCTCGGCCACGACGTCGGCCATTCGCCCTTCGGCCACACCGGCGAAGAGGCCCTGTCGGCGCTACTTCCCTGGGCGCGGCTGGCATCACGCCGCCCAGAGCGTGCGCGTCTTCGAGGTGCTCGAGGACCTCAACCTGAGCTGGGAGGTGCGTGACGGCATTCGCGCCCATTCGTGGAAGATCGAACCGCCACCGGCCACGCCCGAAGCGTTGTGCGTCCGCTACGGCGATCGGATCGCCTACCTGACCCACGACGCGCTCGACGCCCTGCGCGCTGGGGTGCTCTCGGCCGACGACTTCCCCGCCCGTGCGCTGGACCGCTTCGGGCCGCCGGGTCGGATCTGGATCGACGAGATGATCAGCGCCGTCATCGACGAGAGCCTGCGCAGCGGGGAGCTGAGCGATGGACGAGCCCACGCTCGAGGTGATGAACGAGCTGCGCGACTTCATGTTCGAGCGCGTCTACCTGTCGGAGGCGCAGCGCATGCACAACGACTCAGCCGTCGAAGTCATTCGCCGCCTGGTCGACTACCACCTTGGTCATCCCGACGAGCTGCCCGACACCTATCGCGACACGAGCGCCGACCTGACCACCCAGGTGGTCGACCATGTCGCGGGCATGACCGACCGCTTCGCGCTGCAGGTCCACGAGCGGCTCTTCGGCCTCGAATGAGCGTGCAGCCTGGGGTCTGCCGCATCGCCCTGATCGGGATGATGGGCAGCGGCAAGTCGACCATCGGCCGGCTGCTCGGCCAGCGCACCGGCTGGCCGTACCACGACAACGACGAGCTGCTCGAGGGTGCGCGCGGCCTGTCCGCGCGCGAGCTGCTTGCCGCCGGTGGCGAGGGCATGTTGCGCGGTGCCGAGGCGGATGCGCTGAACCTCGCCCTCGTCCAGTCCGCGCCGTGCATCGTCAGCGCGGGAGCGGGCACGATCCTCGGCCCCGACAGCCGCGCGCGCCTGGCGGCCGCGGCGATCGTCATCTGGCTGCGCGCCGACCCTTTGACGCTGGCAACCCGCGCGGCCGGCGCCGAACACCGGCCGTGGCTCGAACAGGATCAGGCGCAGACCTGGATGCGCGACAACGTCGCCGCGCGGACGCCGCTCTACGAGTCGGTCGCCGATCTGGTCCTCGACACGGCGGACCGCCCACCGGCCGAAGTGGTTGACGACATCCTGGAGTGGCTGCGCGGCCTTGACGCCTGCCGGGCCTGGCTGCCAGAGTCCTGACCAGCCGGAGCCGTCGATCGATGAGCGAATGGATCTACTTCATTCACCCGCCGCGCGAGACTTCGCACGCGGCGAGCTGCACCCATGTCGCGTGTCGCTGCTCCGCGGCCGCGACGAGGACCGAATCGTGCGGGACCTCCAAAGCCAGACGGCCGACTAGACTCGCGCTCAATGACTGACTCGACTGAGATCGCCGCCGGGACGGGCATCGACTCCCAGGACTACCGCGAGGTCCTGACCCGCTTCGCAACCGGGGTGGCCGTCGTCACCACGCTCGAAGAGACGCCCGACGGTCCGCAGCCGTGGGGCACCACGGTCAACTCGTTCACCGGCATCTCGCTCGATCCGCCGCTGGTGCTGGTGTCGATCGGCCAGGAGCGCTCGATCCATCCGATCATCGAGCGGACCGACCGCTTCGGCGTGAACATCCTGGGCGAGGACAGCCAGGCGCTGTCCGACTGCTTCGCCGGTGCGCCATCGCCCCTGCCGCGGTCAGCCTTCTGCAATGCCCCGTACGCCCTGGGCAAGGCTGGGTTGCCGGTGCTCGAGGGCGCCATCGCCTACCTCTCGTGCACCGTCGAGCGAGTGATCGAGGCAGGCGACCACACCATCTACCTAGGGCGGGTCGTCGAGACCTTCTGTCGCGACGATGTCGGCTGGCCGCTGCTGTACTTCCGGCGGCGCTACCTGAGCATCGAACGAGCGGCCACCGCCGATCTGCGCGGCAAGGCCGACCGGCTGCGCTAGCGAGCCTTCCAGAATGCCACTCGTCCGCGCCAACGGTATCGACATCAGCTACACCGTCGAGGGTGCCGGCCCGCCGCTGGTCATGCTCCACGGCGCGACGTCCACCTCGCCGAGGACTGGTCAGCTCAGCGGCCGCAGTTCCGCAAGGCCTTTCGTCTGCATCTCGTCGACGCGCGCGGCCACGGCGGCACGAAGTGGGACGTTCGCGACGGGGTTCGACCGCGAAATGCTCGTCGATGACCTGCTCGGCTTCGCCGATGCCCTCGGCCTGGAGACGTTCCACGTGGTCGGCTTCAGCATGGGTGCGATGACGGCGCTCGACCTTCGCCACCCACCACCCGGAGCGCCTGCGCACGGCCATCATCTGCGGCATCGACATCCAGCGCGAGCCGCGCTCGAGCGTCGCGCGGCGGCTGATGGATCCGGCGCGGATCCTGCGCGAGGAACCCGAATGGGCTGCGCAGCTCGAGCGGCGCCACGGGCCGGTGCAGGGCGAAGGGCGCGTGGCAGCGGCTGCTGAGCGGCCATCGCCCGCGACGTTGCCGAGTACCGCACTGCTGACAGCCGCCGACCTGCGCCGCGTCCGCCTGCCGGTGCTGCTCGCCTACGGCGACCGCGACGTGTTCGTGCCCCCGATCATGCCGTCGCAATTCATCGCCAGCTGCCCGATGCGCGCCTGCTGATCGTGCCCGACAGCCCGCACCAGGTGATGGTCAGCCAGCCTGCGCTGTTCAATCAGGCGGCCGCCCACTTCTATCGTTCGACCGAGCAGATCGCCCGCGAGCGGGCAGAGCAGCGGCAAGGCACGCGCGGCCGGCGCCAAGGTTGGCCGTGGGCGCGGACGCTGTTCGATCCGGCAGCGCGGTCGCGACGCACGATACGACCGACCAGGCCGACCCTTTCAGCAACTGGTGATGGAGGTAACAGCGATGGCCGTGACCCTGCTCGCGATGTACAAGCGACCCGAGGGCGGCGACGACGCGCTGCGCAGAGTTCTGGCAGCGCTATCGGGATGAGCACATGCCGCTGATCGAGAAGGTGCCCGGCCTGCTGGCACCAGGATCTCGAACGTCGCCCACCACTACGCCGGCGACGACTCGTCGCCGTGACCGAGATGGAGTTCGACGACAGCGAGCGCGCTCGACGCCGGGATGGCCAGCGACGAGATGCGCGTCGGCGGGTCGTAACCTGCGCGAGATCGCGCCGGGACTGCTGACCCTCGTGGCGCTCGACGAAGAGCTGGGCGTGACCGTCCACTACGACGGTCGAGGCCGCGTTGCGACCGTTCGGATAGATCGGCCGGAGGTCCTCAACGCGCTGAACCGGGCGACGCTCGAGGCGACTGCGCGATTCGTTCCGCACGCGCGTCGGCCGATCACTCACGTTGGAGTGGTGGTCCTGACCGGGACCGGCGATCGGGCGTTCTGCACCGGCGCCGACCTCGACGAGCAGCAGGCCTTCCTCGCCCGGCCCAACGACTACTGGGATTGGATGGGTCGTTTCATCGAGGCGATCGAGTCGATCAAGGACTGCGCCAAGCCCGTCGTCGCGCGGCTCAACGGGATGGTCGTGGGCGGCGGCAACGAGCTCAACATTGCCTGCGACCTGGCCGATCGCCGCCGATGACATCGTGCTGCGCCACGTTGGTCCGGCACGCGGCTCGCTGCCGGCCGGTGGCGCGACGCAGTGGATGTCGCTGCTCGTTGGCGACCGTCGCGCGCGCGAGGTGCTGCTGCTCAACCGCCCGATCAGCCCGCGGCCAGGCGCTCGAGTGGGGCTGGATCAACCGCGTCGTGCCGCGCGGCCGAGCTCGACAGCGCGGTGGCCGACTACTGCGTCGAACTGCTCGACGAAGATGCCCGAGATCGTTCGTGCCACGCGCGTCCAGCTCAACTACTGGAAGAACCAGTCATGGGCGATGACCGTGCCAGATGGCGCGCGAGTGGCTGACCGTCCACGCCGGCGTCGGCCGAGGTCGCCGAGGGGCTGGCCGTCGTTCCACGAGAAGCGGCCGCCCGACTACGAGCAGTTGCGCGACCGAGATCGAGGAGGCGGGCAAATGAGTGCCGACAAGCCGCGCGCACCGATCGACAACCCGGCGATCAACCTCGGACCGACGGGCCGGCAGCCCGGGCGTCGCGCTGGTCTGGCTCGATCGACCCGGAGGTGCTCAACGCGCTCGACTACCGGACGCTGGTCGAGCTGGCCGAAGCGCTCGAGACGCTCGACCGCGACGAATCGGGGTCCGCTGCGTGGTCATCACCGGCGCCGGCGATCGGGCGTTCGCCGCTGGTGCCGACATCAAGGAGATGGCCGACGCGCACACCGGTGACGATGTCGGTCGCCAACAACTTCGCGCGTTGGGAGCGGCTGCGCCGTATCCGCGTGCCGCTCATCGCCGCGGTGCGTGGCTTCGCCCTCGGTGGTGGCTGCGAGCTGGCCATGGCGTGCGACATGGTTGTCGCGGCCGACGACGCGGTTTTCGGCCAGCCCGAGATCAAGCTCGGCATCATGCCCGGCGCCGGCGGCACGCAGCGCTTGACGCGCGCGCTGGGCAAGGCCAGGGCGATGGAGCTGATCCTGACCGGGCGCAATCTCTCGGCGCGCGAGGCTTATGAGCGCGGTCTCGTCTCGCAGATCGTGGCACGCGAGGAGACGCTGCCCGCGGCGCTGACCCTGGCCGCCGAAGTGGCGTCGCATGCCGCCGCTCGCCGTGCGTGCCGCCAAAGAGGCCGTCAACCGTGCCTACGAGCTGTCGCTCGAAGCCGGACTCGAGTTCGAGCGGCGCAACTTCTTCATGCTCTTCGCCAGCGACGACCAGAAGGAAGGCATGCAGGCGTTCATCGACAAGCGCAAGCCGACCTGGAAGGGCCGCTGATGGTGATCCGACGACGCGATCCTGCGCGATGCCGCCGATGGTGTACTGACGCTGACCCTCAACCGGCCCGACGCACTCAACTCCTTCACGGTCGAGATGAAGGAGGCGCTGCTCGCCGCGCTCAAGGATGCCGCGCGCGACGAGGACGTGCGGGTGGTCGTGCTGACCGGGGCCGGGCGCGCCTTTTCGGCCGGGCAGGACCTGAAGGAGCGCCAGTCACCCGGGGCGGCCGACCTGGGCACCGAGCTGCGCACGCGCTACAACCCGATCATCCTGGCCATGCGCCGGCTCGAGAAGCCGATCATCGGCGCGATCAACGGTGTCGCCGCGGGCGCCGGGGTCTCCCTAGCCTTGGCCTGCGACATCGTCATCGCCGCCCAGAGCGCCAGCTTCATCGAGGCCTTTGGGCGCGTCGGCCTGGTGCCCGATACGGGCTCGACGTGGTTCCTGCCCCGGCTCGTGGGCCCGGCCCGCGCGGCGGAGATGATCTTCACCACCGACCCGGTCGACGCCACGACAGCCGAGCGCATCGGCCTGGTCAACCGGGTCGTGCCCGCCGAGCGGCTGATGGACGAGGCCAACGCCCTCGCGGCCAAACTGGCGCAGGCCGCGCCACTCGCGCTGGCGCTGGCCAAGCGCGCGCTCAACCGCGCGCTCGAGAGCGGTCTCGACGAGGCGCTCGAGTACGAGGCGCAGCTGCAGTCGATCGCCGGCCGGTCGAAGGACCACGTCGAGGGCGTCGCCGCCTTCGTCGAGAAGCGTCCCGCCCGCTTCAGCGGCGAATAGCTTGATCGTCGGCCTCGTCGGCGCCGGGACAATGGGCGCGGGCATCGCCCAGGTCTGTCTCCAGGCCGGGCACGACGTGCTGCTGCACGACGTCGATCAGGCCGCCATCGAGCGCGGCCGGGCACGCATCGCGGACGGGCTAGAGCGGTTGGTCGACAAGGGCCGGCTGACTCGGCCGACGAGTGCGCGATCGCATGCTCGCCAGCCCTGCGCGACGCACGCACGCTCGAGGGGCTAGCGGGGCAGTCGGACGTCGTCATCGAGGCCGCGCTCGAGGATCTCGAACTCAAGCGAGACGATCTTCCGCGCCTTGGGCGCGGCGGCGCCTGCCGGACACGATGCTGGCCACCAACACCAGCGCGCTCTCAGCGTGTCCGATGTCGCCCAGTCGAGCGGCGCGCCCGAGCGTGTTGTCGGCCTGCACTTCTTCAACCCGGCACCGCTGATGCCGCTGGTCGAGGT
The DNA here is from genome assembly GCA_963704145.1 of uncultured Chloroflexia bacterium. Classification (GTDB taxonomy): domain Bacteria; phylum Chloroflexota; class Limnocylindria; order Limnocylindrales; family CSP1-4; genus JALYGJ01. Next base: position 378,300 of record CAVPHB010000002.1, on the reverse strand, counting down.
CGTCGCCGGCGACCAGACTCGTCGACGAGGTCGTCGCAGCGCGCGACGGACTTCGCGACTGGCCTCGGCAAGGAGCCGGTCGCTGTGCCGGATTCGCCGGGCTTCATCGTCAACCGGGTCAATCGGCCGTTCACGCTCGAGGCACTGCGCATGCTCGAGGCGGGGGAGGCGGGCGTGGAGCAGATCGATCGGCGGTCAGATCGGCCGGCTATCCAATGGGTCCGTTCGCAGCTGATGGACCTGGTCGGCATCGACGTCAACTTCGCCGTCGCGACGACGCTGTGTGGCCGGCTTCGATGAGGCGATTCGTTTCACCCCGGTGCGCATCCAGAGCGAGCTGGTCGCGGCGGGCCGACTCTGGGCCGAAGTCAGGCGCAGGGCTTCTACGTCTACGACGACAGCCGATCGAACGGCCTCTCACCCGCCTGCGCTGAAGCCGGAGCGGCCGCACCGGACGATGGACGACGAACGCGATCGTGCGCGGATCGAGCTGGCGATCATCAACGAGGCGTACCACGCCGTCGGCGAGGGAGTGGCACAGCCGCCGGACATCGACCGAGCGATGAAGCTCGGCGCCAACCACCCGTACGGGCCGTTCGAGCGCGCCGGGCAGCTGGGCCTGCGCACGGTCGTCGACGGACTGCGCGAGTCTGGAAACTCAGCACGGCGAGCGCTTCCGTGTCGCGCCCGCGCTGTGGCAGATCGCCTCGATCTGACGCCGCCACGCTGCGCGACGGTACCGTACACCGCTTGCCCCCTGACCATTGGGCCATGCCGGTGCACATAGGCACCGCTCCTACAATCTCGGCCATGACTCGGGACCTTGGATCGGCCCACGCGCGAAGCGTGGATCGTCAGCGCTGTTCGCACGCCCGTCGGGCGCTACGGCGGCGCGCTCGCGCGCGTACGTCCCGGACGATCTCGCGGCGACCGCGATCAAGGCCGCCGTCGAGCGCTCCGGCGTCGCGCCCGATGCAGCTCGAGGACGTCATCCTCGGCTGCGCCAACCAGGCCGGCGAGGACAACCGCAACGTTGCCCGCATGGCCGCCCTGCTGGCCGGACTGCCGGTCGAGATCGCCGGCCAGACGGTCAATCGGCTGTGCGGCGTCGGGATCTGCAGGCGATCAACGCCGCCGCCCACGCGATCATGGTCGGCGACGGCGACGCGTTCGTGGCCGGCGGCGTCGAGAGCATGACCCGCGCGCCGTACGTGATGGCCAAGCCCGAGAGCGCCTACGACCGCGGCAACCGCGAGATGTATGACACGACGCTCGGCTGGCGCTTCACCAATCCGCGCCTGGCCGAGATGCATTACCCGTACTCGATGGGCGAGACCGGCGAGAACGTCGCCGAGCGACACGGCGTCACGCGCGCAGAGCAGGACGAGTTCGCACTGCGCAGCCACCGCGCGCAGTCGCGGCAATCGAGGCCGGTCGCTTCAGCAACCAGATCGTGCCGGTCATGGTCCCCCAGCCCAAGGGTGAGCCGATCGCTTTCGAGCGCGACGAGCACCCGCGTGCCGACACCAGCATCGAGGCGCTGGCCCAGCTGCGCGCCGCCTTTCGCGAGAGCGGCACGGTCACAGCCGGCAACAGCTGCGGCATCAACGACGGCGCCAGCGCGACGGTCATCGTCGAGCGCTCGTTCGCCCAGCGTGAGGGGCTGAAGCCCATGGCCCGCGTGATCGCGACGGCGGTCGCTGGCGTCGATCCAGCCGTGATGGGCCTGGGCCCCATCCCGGCGACGCGCAAGGCGCTCGAGCGCGCGGGTCTGCGAGATCGAGGACCTCGACCTGATCGAGCTCAACGAGGCATTCGCCAGCCAGTCGATCGCCGTCATGCGCGAGCTCGGCCTCGATCCCGAGAAGGTCAACGTCAACGGCGGCGCCATCGCCCTCGGTCATCCGCTGGGCATGAGCGGTGCGCGCCTGATCACGATGCTCGCCACGAGCTGCAGCGCACGCGGCAAGCGCTACGGCCTGGCGACGATGTGCATCGGCGTCGGGCCAGGGTATTGCCACGGTCATCGAGCGCATCGACGGCGAAGGCGAACGACTAGACATGGACAACGACCTCATGGCCCGCCGGCTGCGTCCGCCGTCCGAGCCGAGCCGCCACGTCAACGGAGAGCACCGGCCGATGGCCGATGAGCCGGCGTGGGACGCTACCCCCGACGCGCGCTCCGATATCCCCTGGGATCGGCCGGCGCCCGAGCCCTGGCCGCCGCTGCCCTCCGAGGCTGAAGCGGTGGCCGAGGAGGAAGCGACCTCCGAGGCTGAGTCGGCGACCGCCGATGAGGTGGCCACGGTGGATGAGTGGCTGCCGATCCGTGGTTCACCGCCCCGCCCGTCCAGACCGCCCAGACAGAGCAGCCCGAGCAGCCGCCGTCGCTCGCGCAGCCTGGGCCGCACCTCCTCGCTGCCTCGGCCGAAGTCGATGCCCCATCTGCGGAGCCCGCCCCAGTCGCAACGACGCCGATGGCTGCCGATGTGCCCTGGGATCGACCTTTCGACAGCGCCGAACAGACCGATCGGCGTGCCGACGGCGCGCCCTGGGATCGGCCGGAGCCAGACGACTGGAACCAATCCGAAGTGTTTGATGACCGACCGGTCGACATGTTCGACGACTTCAACAGCGTTGTGCCCAGCCCGCCAGCGCCCCACTGATGACGAGTCCGGAGCCCGTCGTGGCGCTGACGTCAGCCCCGCCGTCGGCGGCTCCGGAGCCGGCGAACGCCGATCCGGTGGCACGCGATCCAGACGACGCGTCGGCGCCGGTGTTGGCCGACCTCGCCCGGCCGACTACCGGCCCCAATTGGTCGACCTGGGACATGTACCGACCCAGGGCCAACGGGCAGTCCGCGACGCCGCCGGCCCCCGAGCCCTCCGAGCCAGCCGCTGAGTTGCCGTCGATCGAGACTCCTGAGCCGTTCGCGCTGGCGCGCGAGCCGGAGCCTGCCGCCGAACCCTGGCTTGAGGTGCCGGTGGACCCGTCCGAAGAAACCGGCCAGCCGCCCGAGTTGACGGGGCCTGCTGCCAGCACGCAGCTGCCCGTGCCGCCGCTCTCGTTCGCCGAGCGGACGTTCGGCCCCACGCCGCCCGAGGGACTGTTCTCGACGAGCCCGACACCAGCGGGTGCGGCGCAGGCGGACGTGGCCGCCGAATACCCGGACGCAGTTGAGCCGCAGCAGGTCGATGAATGGTCACCGGCCGCAGAATGGCCTTCGGCAAGCGAGCAGCCAACGACCGCTCAATGGCCAACGGCACCTGACTTCTCACTGTCCGCAGAGCAGCAGCCGGCCGAGGCGCAGCCCGACCCGGTCGAGTTGCCACTGTCCGCAGAGCAGCAGCCGGCCGAGGCGCAGCCCGACCCGGTCGATGCCACTGTCCGCAGAGCAGCCGCCGGCCGAGGCGCAGCCCGACCCGGTCGAGTTGCCACTGTCCGCTAGCTGCGCCGGCCATGCCCTTTTCGACCAGCGTTGTGGAGGTGGACCAAACACCTCGTTGCGCATCGAGCTGGCCCTCGTCGACGATGGCCGGCGCCTGAGTCCGGTCGAGAGCGCGCGCTGGGTTGGTCCGTCGCCCGTCCCAGGAACCCCCGGATGACGGGGCTCGCTCCGACTGGGATCGGCGCCCCGAGAGTTTCACCGCGCGTCACCCGGAGTTCGAGCCGCGCAACCATCTCGCGCCCGACCCCAAGTCCGAGCCCTGGCCCGCGCCCGCGCCCGCGCTGACGCCGGTGCCCGAGCAGGCGGCCGAGGTTCCGGTGACCGACGAGCGCGTCAGCCTCCCGTGGGGCCTGCCGTCCTTCGAGATCGATCGGCCCATGCCACGGCCGCCCGTGGCCGAGCCGCCGCCTTGGGCCTATGTGCCCGCGCCGGCCCCGCTCGAGTCCTTCGAGTATTACCAGCCGCAGTGGGGCGAGCCCGCGCTGGCCCCCGATCCGCTGGCCGATCTGCCGGTCGCATCGATGATCCCGCCGGCGTCCTTCGCTCCGGCGGTCCCGGCGCTCCCTGTCGAATCGGGGGCGCCGCCGATGAGCCCCGCGCCGGCGGGCCTCGCCCCAGCGACCAACGCGCAGGCCGACCTGTGGTTCCTGGCGTCGGAGCCCGGGCCGCCGGCGACAAGAGTTCGATACCCGCCACGGCGCGCGCGAGTCCTTCTCGGTGCTGACTGTCGGTCTCACGATCGGCATCGCCCTCCTGGTCATCGTCCTCGTGCTGGTCTTCATCCAGCTGATGACGTCGCTGCTGGGCTAGCATCGCTGCCACGCTTGCCGATCTGGCCCTTGGCGAGTACGCTTTCCGCATGCTGAACACCGAACCGCAGGTAACGCCCGAGATCCCCGTCCAGCCCGACCGCTCGTTTCGATCAGCGATGCGGCGGCTGGCAAGCTACGCGAGCTCGTCGCGGCTGAGCAGAACCCACAGATGGGCCTGCGTGTATACGTGTACAGCGGTGGCTGCTCCGGCTTCCGCTACGGCATGATGCTCGAAGATCAGCCGAGCAGCGAAGACATCACCGTCGAGACGGTGGCATCAAGGTCTACGTCGACCGCCAAAGCACGCAGTATCTGAGCGGCTCAGAGATCGATTACCTCGATACGCTCATGGGCGCCGGGTTCACCGTTAACAACCCCAACGCCGTTTCAGCGTGCGGCTGCGGCAGCAGCTTCCGCACAGAGGAGTCCGAAGGTAGCCCAGGTGGCTGCCACCACTAGACTTCGTCGTATCAGCGGCAAGCGGTGAGCCGCCTCGCTCGCCGCTTTTATTTGGGCGCGTGTCCGTGATCGAAGCCGCCGCCACCAATTGGCCGTGTCATGTAGCGCCGCTCACGAGTTTCTGCGCAGCACGTGTCGGGCGGCATCGTGCTCTGTTCGCCACGGTCGCGGCACTGATATGGGTCAACTCCCCCGATCGGCCGACTCGTACGGCGAGCTGTGGGGCGCGCAACGACTGTCGGCTTGGGCGAGCTTCGCGCTGTCCTACGCCACTGAAGCTGGATCAACGACGGCGCTGATGGCCGTTCTTCTTCCTGCTCGTCGGCCTCGAGATCAAGCGCGAGGTGCTGGTCGGCGAGTTGGCGTCACTGCGCGGCGCGCTGCGCTCCCCGTCGCGGCCGCCATTGGCGGTGCCGTGGTGCCGGCCGTCGTTGTTCATCGCCGTCGTCGGCACCGACGGGCCGGCTGCGCGCGGCTGGGGCGTCCCGATTGCCACCGACATCGCCTTCGCGCTGGGCGTACTGGCCCTGCTCGGCCGCCGCGTGCCGATCGGACTGCGCATCTTCGTCGATCGCCCTGGCGATCGTCGACGACCTGATCGCGGTCTCGTCATCGCCGTCTTCTACACCGCCGATCTCGTTACCAGCGGCTCGCTGCCGCAGCGGTGATGCTTGGCTGCTCGCGCTGGCCAACTTCACCGGAGTGCAGCGGCCACGTCTATGTGTACGTCGCCCTTGGCGCGCTGCTCTGGGTCGCCGTACTCGAGTCGGGTGTCCACGCGACGGTCGCGGGGGTCCTGCTGACGATCCCGGCGCATCCCCGCATCGGGGGAGACGAGCGACCGCAGCAACGACCGTGAGGAGCCCGGCCATCGACCGCGCACACGAGCGTCACGCGGCGCTGGGAGCTCGCGTCTCGAGCAGCTCTGGCGCCGATGATGCGCATCGAGCACGGCCTATCAAATTGGGTCTCGTTCCTGATCGTGCCGCTCTTCGCGCTGGCGAACGCCGGTGTCGACCTTGGCGTCGACCTGGCCGCGTTGATCCTGACCCGATCGTGCTCGGCGTCGTGCCGGCCTGATCGTCGGCAAGCAGGTTGGTATAACGGTGGCGTCGCGTTGGTGATACGTGCGACAGGTTGGCTGCCCTGCCCAGCAGGCGTGAGCTGGGCGCATGTCTACGGCGCGGCGTGGGTCTGCGGTATTGGCTTCACCATGTCCCTCTTCATGGCCGACTTGGCCTACGGATCACCCGACGACCTAGACGTGGCGAAGGTCGGCGTGCTGCTGGCGTCGGTGGCCATTGCTGGTCGGGACGGGTGCTCCGCTGGGTTGCCCTGCGCCCGGGAGCGGTACCCCACTCGTTGGTCGCGGCCCGCGTCAGACGATGTAGCGCAGCCAGACGTAGGCGGTCGAGATGACCAGCGAGACGAGGACCACCACCGAGCCGTAACGCATGAACTCGAAGAAGCGGATCGGTGCCCGCCGCGTGCCGCGAGGTTGGCCACGACCACGTTGGCCGACGCGCCAACGATGGTCAGGTTGCCGCCCAGGCACGCGCCCAGCGCGAGCGACCACCACAGCGGCTTCTCGGGCAGGCCGCTGGCAACGAGCTGTTCGACCACCGGGATCGCCGTGGCCGTGTACGGGATGTTGTCGACGACCGCCGACGCGATCGCCGAGAACCACAGCAGAGCCGATGCTGGCCAGCCCGGCATTGCCCGCCGGTCGCCTCGGCCAGCAGCGTGGCCACGCCCGCCCACGATGCCGACCTGCACGATCGCCTCGACGAGCACGAACAGGCCGACGAAGAAGAAGAGCGTCGACCACTCGACGTCGCGAAATGCCTCGTGCGGATCAAGTCGGCCGACGAGCATGATCACCGTCGCGCCCAGCAGCGCAATGGTCGCCGCCTCAAGACCGAGCGCCGAATGGAAGCATGAAGCCGACGATCGTCAAGGCCGACGACGATGAGTGACCGAGACGAGCAGCGGTCGGTTGGTGATGGTCACCGATTCGGTGATCTCGAGCGCGGCCTCTCGCGCGTCTCCTCGGGCACCTGCAAAGTCCGTCGCGGAAGAAGAAGCCGCATGATGCACGACGATAGGCCAGGAAGACGAGGACCGTGACCGGGCCCAGGTTGACCAGGAACTCGCCGAAGTCGAGGCCGGCGGCTGACCCGATCAGGATGTTCGGGTGGGTCGCCGATCAGCGTCGCCGTACCGCCGATGTTCGAGGCCAGGATCTGCGCAGATCAGATACGGCATTGGTGACACGCCCAGCCGACGGGCGACCGAGAGCGTCACCGGGGTCAGCAGCACGACCGTGGTGACGTTGTCGAGGAAGGCCGACAGGAACGCGGTGACCAGCGCCAGGATCAGCAGCAGACGGAACGGGTCGCCATGCGAGAGGCGCACGGAGCGGATGGCGATCCACTCGAAGAAGCCGGTCTGCGCCAATGCGCCGGCGATGACCATCATGCCGGCCAGCAGGAAGATGACGTTCAAATCGATCGCAGCGAACGCCTCGTGCTGGTCGATGACGCCCAGCAGGACGACGGGAAGCCGCCCAAGCAGGGCAATCAGCGTCCGGTCGAAGCGCTCGAGCGCGATCAGAGCGTAGGCGGCGACAAAGATCGCCCCGGCAATCCAGACTTCCACTTCAGCTCTGGTCTGCGGCGGCGTCTATGGCGCGCAGTTGCCGGTTAGTGCTGGGGTTGCGCGCTTCCATGTCGGGAAAGGATACAGGCGCCGACTTGGCCGACTCTTACTCGCCGAAGCGCTCTTCCTTCCACGGATCGGCGTCGTTGTGGTAGCCGTAGCGCTCCCAGAAGCCGGGCTCGTCCGTGCGCCACGAACTGCAGGCCGCGAACCCACTTGGCGCTCTTCCAGAAGTAGCGCTTGGGCACGACGAGGCGGAGCGGGTAGCCGTGGTCGGGCGTCAGCGGCGCGCCGTCGGCCATGTCGGCCAGCAGGACATCGTCATCGTCGAGCACCTCGAGCGGCACGTTGGCGGTGTAGCCCTGCTCGGCGTGGGCGACCACGAAGTGGGCCGCTTGGTTTGAGTTGGGCGCGCTCGAGGATGTGCTGCGATGGGCACGCCCTCGAAGTCCATGTCGAGGCGCGACCAGCGCGTGACGCAGTGGATGTCGGTGTGGAAGCGACTTGCGCGGCATGGCCTTGAACTCGGCCCAATCGAACTCGAACGGGTTGTCGACCTCGCCCCAGACCTTGAAGTCCCACGTCTTGAGATCGACTCGCGGCACGGAGCCGTAGTGCAGCACCGGCCACTTCTCGGTGAAGTACTGGCCGGGTGGGATGCGCTTCTTCTGCTCCTCGCTGACGCGCGGCCCGCGGACCAGAAAGCTGCTCACCAGAGGAGTTTACGGACTTGGGGGGAACTCGGCCGGCGTGTCAGCCGTCATCGCGTCGTGAAGCGGTTGACGCTTGTAGCGTTGCTTGTCGCGTTCTTGCTCGGCTGCGCGTCGCCGCCGGCGCCGACGGCGACTCCCGTGCCGAACCTCGCGACCCTGCCTGTGCCGGCCGGCATCTCGGGCATTCCGAGGCCCGGCACACCTTCGGCCACGCTCATAGCGCATACCCCGGCGGGCACGATCGAGATCGGCGTCGAGCAGACTCTCGCCCTCGGACATTGCGGTCTCGGATCACCGATCGACTTCGATGGCAGCCTGTGGGATCCGACCTTTGCCGACAACGGCTCTGGCGGGCCACTGACCGACGATCAGATAGGCGAACTCATCAATCAGACGGCCGTGGTCCTGGTGCTGGTTGACGGCCTGACCGCGCAGATCGTGACCCCTCGTGGGGCTCGCATCCTGCTGAAGCGCCACGACCGCGCCCGCCCGTACGGCCTGTGCCTCTAGGTCAAACCTCCTCGGTGTTGCGACATCAGCCACGCTGATACAGACGGGGTTGCGAGGCGTGTAAGAACTTCACTCGAGGACGCACTCGATCACATCGGCGCACGATCACACGGACCTCAGCCGCTCGGCTGGGTCCTCCGCGTGCCATGGACGCTACCACGGCGGTTCATATCAGCATCGTCGATATCGGGCGGCCCAAGCCGGACCTAGCATCAAGTTAGGCCTCGGCCAGCAGCCGCTCCAGGTGGCGGGTGATGAAGCGCGCGGCCTCGGCGCTCTTGCCGCCCAGGTGCTGACCCTCGTCCTGCTCGAGCGCGACGGTAAGGTCCGCCAGCACCTGGTCGATCTCCGTCGTCCGCTGCAGGTCGCCCTCGCGCAAATGCGCGCTCCAGGCGCGCGACTGCCGTCGCGCGCATTGTCGACCGCGTGGCCGCTTGCGCCGATGATCTCGCAGAACTCGCGTCTGGCCCGTTCGGCGCCGGCCCGCTGCTCGTCCCAGTGAGGCGACGTGCTTCGGCTCGCTCGCCGCTTCTGCCGCGTCTGCAGTCGACGATCGTCCGTACCGTCGACGAGATCCACTCGTCGCGCGAGGATGCCCATCTGGACCTCATCGAAGTAGCGTGCCATCGCGCTGGATCGCGTCGCGCAGCCGGCCCTCGATCGTGAAGCCGGCCTTCTCGTAGGCGCGGATGGCGCGCGTGTTGTAGCTGAACACTGTCAGGCCGACGCGGTGCAGGCCGAGCCGCTCGAAGGCATGGCCAAGCATCAGCTGCGTGGCCTCCGTGCCCAGGCCGCGGTCCCACACGTCGCGCTCGCCGACGGTGATGTGGAAGAGGACCGAGCCGTTGTCGCCGTCGAGCGAGCTGAACGTCGTGAAGCCGATCAGTCGCTGGGACGGCAGCTCGACGATCGAGTAGGCCAGTGCGTCCGGCGCGAGCATGCGCACCTGGAAGAAGCGCTCGACCTCCGTCTCGGTCATCGGGCGCGTCTGGTAGCGCGTCAGCCGGGCGACCTCCGGGTCGCGATACCAGCGCACGACGGCATCGCAGGTCGTCCAGCTGCGGTCGGCGTAGCGCGACGGCTGCCCGCGATCTGCGGCGGGTGCCACAGGTCGCGGTCGAGCACCTCTGCGCTTGACATCCTGGCGCCCACGGCCGGGATGCTATACCACGACTACCATCGCCTCCCCATGCGCCGCTGGAGTGCGAGTTGCGGCCCGCATCGCCGCCTACCTCCCGCACGTCAGAGAAGGTCTCCGCGCTGGCCGAGTACCTGCGCTCGCTGACGCCGGCCGAACTGCCCGGGGCCGTCGACCTACATGACCGGCCGACCCTTCCCGGAGCGGCGATCCGCGCTCGACGGGCATCGGCTGGGCGGCCATCGCTGCGGTCGCCGAGGCGATCGCTGCGGCGCCGTCGGGCTCGCTCGGCGTGGCGTACAACCAGTCATCCGACCTCGGTCAGGCGGTCGGCGACCTGTTCGCCGGCCCACGATCACGTCCCCGCCGCCGAGCCGCCCACGCTGGCCGGAGTGGACGGCCGCCTTCGCCGCGATGGCCGAGGCCCGTGGGCCACAGGCCAAGGCCCGGCCGCTTGCGCGAGCTGCTCGAGCGGTGCGACCCGTTCGACCGCCCGCTCGATCGTCAAGATCCTCACCGGCGAGCTGCGCATCGGCCTGCGCGAGGGTCATCTCGAGGCGGCCATCGCCGCCGCGTTCGATCGACCGCTTGGCCGATGTCCAATGGGCGGGCATGCTCACCGGCGACCTGGGCCAGACTGCCGAGCTGGCCCGCGACGATCGCCTCGATCGGGCCGAGCTGGTCCTGTTCCGGCCGCTCAAGTCGATGCTCGCCGCGCCGGTGGCCGACGAGACGGAAGTGCTCGAACGGCTCGGGACGCCGATCTGGGTCGAGGACAAGTACGACGGCATCCGCGCCCAGCTGCACAAGCAAGGCGAGCCTGGTGCACATCTACAGCCGCGATCTGCACGATGTCAGCGACGGCTACCCGGAGGTGATCGCGGTCGCTGGGCAACAGGCGTGGGACGGCATCCTCGACGGGGAGCTGCTCGCCTTCCGCGACGGGATGGCGCTGCCCTTCGTCCAGCTCCAGGCTCGACTCGGGCGGAAGAGCCCGTCGATCGAGATACAGAGCCAGGTGCCGGTCATCTACGTCGCCTTCGACCTGCTCGCCCACGGAGCGGGTGGCGGCGCGTCGGTCGAGCCGCTGCTCCGACTCGGGTTGGATGAGCGGCGCCGCCGGCTCGACGCCCTGGGATTGCCAAAGGTGCCGGGCATGGCCACCTCGAACGTGTTGTCGGCCGCGACGACAGACGAGCTGGGACGCATCTTCGACGCCGCCCAGCAGCGCGGCAACGAGGGCCTGATGGTCAAGGATCCGGCCAGCACGTACACGCCGGGCCGGCGCGGCTACGGCTGGCTGAAGCTCAAGCGCCCGCTGGCGACGCTCGACTGCGTGGTCGTGGGCGTCGAGGTCGGTCACGGCAAGCGCCACGGGGTGCTGTCCGACTACACCTTTGCGGTGCGCGACGACCGACCCGACGGGGACGGGCGGCTGGTCACCATCGGCAAGGCGTACAGCGGGCTGACCGATGCCGAGCTGGCCGAGATGACGGCCTGGTTCGAGGCGCACACGGTGCAGCCGGATCGGACGCTTCCACGTGGTCGAGCCGACGATCGTGGTCGAGATCGCCTTCGACGTGATCCACCGCTCAAACCGCCACGAGTCGGGCTTCGCGCTGCGTTTCCCGCGCATCTTCCGCCTCCGGCCGGACAAGCACACGCGCGAGATCGACACGATCTCGACGGTCGAGACGTTCTTCCGGCGGCTCGAAACCGGGCGCAGGTTCAGCGTCCAGACGACCAGCGCGGCGCCACCGGCATGAGCGTGCGTCGCGATCGGGCCGGCCCTTGACTGGTGCAGACCCGCGGACTACGGTCGCCACGGCCGGGCAGGCCGACGAGGGGTAGGGCAGATGGAATACGCGGTTTCGCAAACGCCGCCGCCGGAAGGGACGGCTCAGGCTACGGGCAGCAGCCCAACGTCTCGACTACGCCTCGGGGCGACAGCCTGGATCGCCCTCGGCATCACGGTGGTCGTCTTGGTGGCCACGCTGATCGTATTGCTGGCCGGCAATCAGGCGCAGGCGACGTATCCCGCCAATTCGCCAGAGGCAGCCCTACAGCGCTACCTGACGGCCTGGTACGACAAGGATTACAACGCCGCGTACGAGTTCTTCGCGAGCGACGTCCAGGGCCAGATGTCGCTGTCCGATTTCCGCCGCGACGCGGGCTTCGCTTACGGTCCCGACAACCAGACGGTCACGCTCGACCGGACTACTGGCAGCGGTGATTCGCGCACGCTCCACCTGATCGTCGAGGACTACTACGGGCCGCAGTACGGTGGCTCGGGCTACAGCCACGGTGTACAGGTTCGGATGACGCTCGAGCCCGATGGCTGGAAGATCGACGACCCGTTGATCGGCCTCGAGCCGTACTACGGCTATCCCTACTGACAGTCTCATGGCCATAGCCCGCCGTCTCTACCTGTACGCCATCGCCGGCATCACGTTGGCGGGGCTGACCTGGGCGTTGATCACCTTGATCAACCTCGCCCTGCAGATGATGTTTGGCCGCGGTGACCCGCTGTTCGGCAGCCCAGACTCGTACGTGCGCGGCCAGTTGAGTCTTGTGCTGGCGACCATTGCGGTGGTGCTGCCGGTGTGGGCGATCCACTGGGCGATCGCGGAGAGATCCCTTGGACCCGCGACCGCGGCGAGCCCAGAACGGCGCTCGGCCGTGCGGTCCCTTTACCTCACGATCGTCCTGCTGGGTTTCCTGGGCGTCCTCGTCGGCAGCGGCACACAGGTTGTCGGCAATGTGCTCGTCGTGCTGCTGGGCGGAGCGCTTCCGGGCACGATCGCTGTGCTCTCACCGATCGGCGCGCTTCTCGTTGCCGGCGCCTTCTGGCTGTACCACGCGTGGGTGCGGTTACGCGACCTGGGGACGGAGATGAGCGGCGCGGCGGCATGGCTGCCCCGCGCCTACCGGTACGTAGCGATGTTGATCGGGCTCTTCACGCTGCTATACGGCATCGTGCAGCTGGTTGGCCTCGCGGGCGACGCCCTCGAGCTGACCGGCGGACGGGTTCTCGTCGGCTCAGTCGCGCGGCCACTGGCACTGGCGGGCGTGTACCAGAGCATCGTCATCGGCTTTGTGCTCTGGTTCGCGCACTGGGCCTACTCGGTCCGGCTGCTCGAATCCAGGGACTGGCGTGGTCGGGCGGAGCGCACCTCGCGCACCCGCGCCGGGTACTTCGTCGTCCTCGTCCTCGTCGGCGCCGGCACGTTCATCTTCCAACTCTCCACCGCCCTCGCGACGGTCCTCCGTTTCGCGCTGGACACGACGGGTGAGCTGACGGCCGATGAGGTCATTCGCAGCGTAATAGGCGGGGTGGTCATCGGCCTGGTCTTTGCGGGCGTGTGGTGGACGCACCGCGTGACCATGATCGGCGAGCGCCGACAGTTCGGAGCCGATGCACAGGCGAGCGCCCGCCGCGTCGACGCCTACGCCGTGATGCTGATCGCGCTGTCGTCCGGCGCCTCGGCCATTGCGTGGCTGCTCGGGCTGGCAATCGACGTGCTCGGCCGCGGTGGCCGCACGCTGGGTGGAGCACCGGCGTGGCAAGTCGAGCTGGCGACGTTCCTGTCCTATGCCCTCGTGGCCGGCATCGCCTGGCTGCTCGTGCTACGTCAGGTCCAGCGCTGGCGCGGCATCGACGAAGCGACCGAGGCTCGGTCAACCGCCCGGCGCGCGTATCTGCTGCTGGCCATTGGCGGCTCGCTGCTGGGGGCGGTCAGCGCTCTCGTGGTGATCCTGAACAGGTTCATCGGCTCACTCATCGGAGCGAACGTGAGCCGCAGCCTGGCCTCGGAGTTGAGCACCCCGCTGGGTGTCGTGGTCGTCGCCATCCTCGTCGCCGGGCTGCACTACTGGTGGCTCCGGCACGACCAGCGATCGGTGGCCAGGGCAGCGCCGGCCGTCTCCGCCGAAGTCCCGCTGGAGCCCCAGGCCGCGCCCGCGCGAGTGCAGATGCTTGCACTGACCGTGCCGCCCGGCGGCGACGCGGGTGGCGCCGTATCACGCCTGCGCGCCGCGTTGCCCGAGGGCTATCGCCTAGAGGAAGCGGACTGACCTGCCGCGGATAACATCGATCGCATGGCTGCGATCGGCGATCACCCTGAGGCGGAGCGGGTTCGCCGGCTGCGTGACCTGATTCCGGCGACCGGCGCCGGGATCTATCTCGACACCGCGAACCGCGGGCCAATCCTGGCCGAGGCGGCCGCGGCCATGCGCGATGCGGACGAGGGGGAGCTGCGCGTGGGCCGCGCGACGGAAGGCCGCGACGACGATGTCGCCCAGAAGCGCGACGAGGCCCGCGCGGTGATCGCTGCGCTCATCGGCGCTGATCCGGCCGACATCCGTCTCACCGCCGACGCGAAGGTGGCGCTTGCGGGTTTGAAGGAGGTCGTCATCAGGCCGCACGTCGATCCCGACACTGGGGCAGTGCTCTCCGCCCGGGTGCCCGAAAGTGGCTGGCTGGCCCTCGACGCTTCCCTGTCGGCGGGGGCAATTCCGATCGACGTTGCAACCCTCGGCGCGGATTTCGTGACGCTCCCCGGCGACCGATGGCTGCTTGGGCCCGAGGCGACCGGCGCGCTGTGGATCGGGCCGCGTCCCCGCGCCGCGGGTGTGGACGTGCCCGATCAGACGCTGGGGCGCACGCAGATCCTGGGTCTGGCTCGAAGCCTGGGCTGGCTGGAGATGTACGTCGGTCTGCCTTGGGTCTACGAGCGCGGTCAGGCCCTGGCCAGCCAGTTGCGCGGCGCCTTGGCTGCGCTCGACGGCCTGGAGATGCTGACGCCTGCGTCGATGGCAACCGTCGTCTGTTTCCGACTGTCGGCCTGGCCAACCGACCAGCTGCTGACCGAGCTGCGCCGGCGCGTCTTTGCCATCATCGGCGCCACGCCGGACGGCTCGGCGATCCGCGCCAGCGTGGCTTGGTTCAACACCGAAGATGAGATCGACCGCTTCGCTTCGGCCGTCGCCGAGATCGCCCGACACACACCCGACACGCTGCCGCGCCAGAAGACGCTCGAGATGCTGTGAGCGAGCATTCGCCCAGAGAGCGTTCGTGGCTCGAGGTGCGCTGGCGCCAGTGGCGCAACCCGCCCCCGCCGGTGCTCCGCGCGGTCCTCGCCAACCTCGCCGTGGCGGTGCTCGGCGGCGTCGCGCTGCTCGGCTACGACCTGCTCACGCCGGCTGCCGACATGGCGCCGCTGATCGTGCTCTACGTGGTCGTGGTGATCGTTGCCGGCAGCCTGCTGACCTACCTGTGGGTCGAGCTACCGACCGGCGCTGCGGGCGTCCGTCGCCGCTCGGGCTGGGCAGCAGTGCTCGGCCTGTTCGCCTCTATCCCGATCGCCTACCTGGTGCTCGTGGTGCTGTTCCAGATCGTCAAGCCGCCGATCGCGGGCGGATAGTCGGTGTACGATCGAGCGATGGGGGAGTAGCTCAGCGGTTAGAGCAGGCGGCTTATATCCGCCCGGTCCCAGGTTCGAATCCTGGCTCCCCTACCATTCGCCTGATGCAGCAGTCGTCTGATCCCAAGCAAACCGCCCGTCAGGCCGCGGAGCGCGCCCATGAGGCGCTCGTCGGATTGAGCCACTGGGTCCACTCCAACCCCGAGCTGGGCTACCAGGAGAAGCTCGCCTGCGGCTGGCTGGCCGATTGGCTGACCAAGGCCGGCTACCAGGTCGAGCGCGGGGCCGGCGGTCTCGAGACGGCGCTGGTCGGGACGTACGGCCCGGGCCCGCTCAACGTGGCGCTCATCGCGGAGTACGACGCGCTGCCTGGGGTCGGCCATGCCTGCGGCCACAACATCATCGCTGCCAGCGCGATCGGCGCGGCAGTGGCGCTGGCCGCTGTCGCCGACGAGCTGGGCCTGCGCGTCTCGGTCATCGGCACGCCGGCCGAGGAGGGCGGGGCGGGCAAGGTCGTGCTGCTCGACGCCGGCGCGTTCGCCGACGTTCACTGCGCGCTGATGGTTCATCCCGGGCCGAGTGACCTGCTCCTGCCCGAGGTGCTCGCCGCCCAATCGCTCGACATCACCTACACCGGCCGTCCGTCACATGCCGGTGCGTTCCCGGAGCGCGGCATCAACGCTGCCGACGGC
Organism: uncultured Chloroflexia bacterium; assembly: GCA_963704145.1. Taxonomy (GTDB): domain Bacteria; phylum Chloroflexota; class Limnocylindria; order Limnocylindrales; family CSP1-4; genus JALYGJ01. Next base: position 362,447 of record CAVPHB010000002.1, on the reverse strand, counting down.
CTTGTCGTTGCCCAGGTCGCTGTGGGGCTGCTGCGCCAGGCGCTGCCGCCGACTGACCGCGTGCACGGCATCGTGACCGTGGGCGGCGAGGCGCCCAACATCATCCCGGCGCGGACGGAGGCGCACTACATGATTCGTTCGGCCACGGTCGCCCAGTTGGATGAGCTGCGCGAGAAGGTGCGCCGTTGCTTCACGGCCGGCGCCGTCGCCAGCGGGGCTGCGCTCGAGATTGACGAGCACCCCGTCTACGCCGACATGCGCCACGACCCGGACCTGGCACGGCTGTACCGGGCCAACGCCGAAGCCCTGGGGCGCTCTTTCGACGCCGGTCGAGTACGTGCGGTCGAGCGTCTTGAGATGAATCGCTTCTCGACCGACATGGGCAACGTCTCCTACGCCGTGCCGGCCATCCACCCAATCCTGGGCATCGACTCGGCACCGGCGGTCAACCACCAGCCCGAGTTCGCCGCCGCCACGGTCACACCGACGGCCGACCGGGCAATCCTCGACGGCGCCGTTGCCCTCGCCTGGACCGCCATCGACGCCGCGTTGGACGAACGGATCCGCGCCCGGCTCCTCGATCGGTAGGCGCAGTCACTCCTGTCCGAACGCCGCTGCCTGCCGAAGGTCATTCAAGCTGACGCCGAACATGCCGTTCACTTCGTCGCCTGGGCTCCTCTCCATGTAAACGTGCCACACAACCCAGCCGCCGCCGATGCTGGAGACGAACACAGTCCCGGCGTCGGCGATCCTCCGAGCATCACCGCTGGCGGCGTCCCAGACGATCAAGTGATGACTGTGGTCGCTTGCCTCGCTCCACGAAGCTATGCCCTCGGCTGCCACCGAGTAGTGCGAGCCGCCGACTCCTGGCAGCTCGTAAGGCCGGCTTATCTCGACCGGCTGGATATCTGGCAGAGTGGCGCTCATCACCCGCTCTTCGGTCGTGGGTCCGATAGTGCCGTTGGGCGGGAACTCGTTCCACATCAAGCGATCGCCATCGAGAGCCACTTCGTAGGCGTAGTCAGACACGAAGCGCGAAGCGGGCTCGTCTGTCGTTGAGACCATCAGCCGCGTCTCGTACACCATATCGAAGGCGTCAGTGTTGACCTTGCCCTCGCTGTAGAGCACGGTGCCGCCGCCGTTGATGGCCACGTCGTAGGGAATGAACTGGGTCTCAATCCGTCGGACTTCCCCGCCGGTAGAAATGCGGCGCACCACAATCGCAGACGCGAGTGGGTTATCGGACGTCGGGGCATCAACGCTGTAGGCCACGAGGTCGCCATCGACGTCGAGCGCGGTCGACATGTCGTCTAGCTCCAAGCTACGGCCGCTGATCCCTTCGTCGACTGCCGACCTCTTGCCGGTGGCGATCTCGAGCTGTACCACCCGCCAGCCCGAATGACGACCAGGCCGCGGATCCCACTCGCCCCATACGACCGCCGAGCCATTGGTGTCGATATTCCAGGGAATTGCCGTGCCCGTCCTGGAGACCGTCTCGCGAGCGCCATCCAGAAGATCGAGGCGTTCAACGCGATGGCGGTCGAGAGGTGTGTACCAGACTACCGGGCCCCAATTCGTCATCCGCGCGACGCTGAAGAATGTGTCCATTTCCACCAAACGGATAGGCGCGTCAGACAGATCCACCTGTGGCACGGCCGTCCCACTGGCTGCCGGGCTGGAGATCTCAGTGGGGCGGGGAGTGGGAGTCGAGTTCGGCTCCGGGGCACTGTCACCCGGCGTGCGACTCACCACCGGCGATGAGTCGAGAGGCGACCCCCTTGGCGTAGCTGGGGATGAAGGCGACGGTGCAGGTCCGGCGCATGCGGCAACCGCAACCATGCACAGTGTGACCGTCAAGTCCCATAGCACCTTAGGTATCTGCATCGCCTAGTACCACACGGGTCTATGGGCTGGATTCGAAACGTCCATCGCACTGAACAACTGAAGCTTCGGCATTCCGTGCCAAATTGATCCATACGGTCCCGCGGAGTTCCAGGTCAACGAACCCCCGCTCCAGTCCTCGGTCACCCGGCGCACCCAGGTCGGGCGCCCGCTGTAGTGGTAGTACTGCCAGTATGGTAGAGCTCGAGACGGGCGTCGTCGATGTGGACCGTGCCGAGCGTCGCGCGCAGTTCCTTGAAGCGGATGTAGATCTCGTTGTAGTAGCTCGTGCCGGGCTCCTTGCCGTGCCACATCTCGTAGTAATAGGGCGAATCCGGACGCTGGTAGGTGTTGAAGTTGCTATTCGGGTACTTCGATGAGGCGAAGGTGTCCTGGGCGGTCGTCGCAGGCGTCGGGAAGTCGGTCGTCGTCGGATCGACGTAGACCGGGTAGACCGCGCCATCGAGGAAGGCCGGGTCGACGGCCAGGGTGAGCAGGTAGCTCGGACCGGCCAGGGTGGCCAGTGGCACGTTCTTGAACCAGCGGCTGACGGTCGACCTCTAGCCGGCGCGCAGCACCAGGATGTGCTGGTGGACGATGTTGGGCACGAAGGCGCGCGGGTAGCCATACGGCCGCAGGCGCGCGCCGGCCTGGTACCAGATCAGGTCGCCCTTGGTCACGAAGCCGACCTTCTCGGCGCGTGCCGCGAGGTCCGCGCCGGTGAAGCGGTAACGGCCGTCCTGGTAGGCGTCGCGCACGATGATCGTTGCGTAGCGACCGTCGCGCAGCACGCGGCGCAGTGAAGCCAGCACGCCCTCCATCCGCGCTAGGTACTCGTCGTACGTGGCGCTGTTCGCCAGGTCGGCCGGGTGGTCGGTGACCATCGCGTAGTCGGTGCGCCGGTTGGCAAAGCGTTCGGCCAGCCGCCCGCCGGCCATCGTCTGCCGCAACTGCGGGTTGTAGGGCGGGTCGGTGGCCACGAAGTCGACCGAGTCGGACTCCAGGTCAGGCAGCAGAGCGACGGCATCGCCGACGACTATCCGGCAGCCAGTGGGATCGAATGAGCGTGGGCCGCCCGGGTCGGCCGTACCGAGGTCGGCCAGGACGGCGGCGCCGTCCGAGGAGGCAGTGCGCACGACCGATGCGTAGACGTCCGTCCAGCGCTGCTCGATCTCGAAACCCAGCGCCCGGCGCGGAGAGCGGCACATCGCCGCCCCCAACAGCGTCCCACCCACGCCCGCGAATGGGTCCAGCACCAGCTCGCCCGGCTTGGTGAAGAACTCGATCAGGCGCGCCATCAGCCGCGGCGGCTTGTTGGCGCCGTGTGCCTTGCGCGCAGCGTGGCCGAGCTCGGACGGGTAGGCGGTCGTCCAGAGCGACTTGGTGAAGTACAGCCACTCCTCGCCGGACAACTCGTTCAGGGTGTTGTCGCGATGCACCACGCCGTGCGTGACCAACTTCTCCGCACCGTCCCGCACGTATCCAGTATCCACCACACCGCCGTTATGCTTCGGCCATGGCGTTCATCGGTCGTGAACGCGAGCTGGCCGTCATTGGGGCTGCTCTTCAGCGCGCCGCCGGTGGCGAGACGACGCGCGTCGCTGTCTCCGGACCAGTCGGCATCGGCGTGACCAGCCTGATCGACGAGGTCGAGCGGCGCCTGGCCGGGGCTGCCGATGTCCTGCTCTGCCGCGGTCGATGTGACGCACCGCGCAGCGGCATTCCGTACGCGGCGATCAGCGCAGCGCTCGAGGGACCGCTGGCGAACCTGTCCGACGAGCGCCTCGCGGCGGTGCTCGGACCCGCCGCGCATGACGTGGCCGCGATCATGCCCACCATCACTGATCGCCTGCGCAGACTGGGCGTCGCGTTCGACCCGCCCGCCCTCGAGGCGCCCGACCAGCGCGGCGCACGAGTACGCGAGAGCCTGCTCGGCACCCTCGAGCGTCTGGCCGGCGCCGGCCAGGTGGTGCTGGTCGTCGAGGATCTCGAGCACAGCGACCCGGGCACGCGCGAGCTGGTGAGCGCCCTGCTGCGCACCCGCCGCCGGCCGACACCGACGTTGATCCTGGGCTACCACGACGACGAGCTGCCGCGCAGCCACCCGACCCGCTCACTGCTGCGCGACGTCGCCGACAGCAGCTCGGTCGAGCACATCAGTCTCGCGCCCCTGGCGCGCGAGGAGCTGCTTGCGCTGGTCGAAGCGCACCAGGACGATCCGCCGACGCTCGGCTTCATGGCTGCGGTGCTGGAAGGCTCGCGCGGCAATCCGCTCGTGGCCGTGCAACTCATCGAGGCCCACCAGCGGCTCGATGGCATGCGCCTGTCCGATCCCCTGGACGAGATCATCCAGGCACGGCTGCAGCAACTGGACCGCCAGCAGGTGCGCATGCTGCAACTGCTGGCCGTCGCGGGCCGGCCGCTGGCAAAGGGTGAGATCGCCGCGTTGCGCCTAGCCGATGGTCATCTGCCGCGCAGCTCGGTCGCAGACGGTGCAAGCGACCGGCCTGGCCGTCGAGGACGAAGACACGCTGGCCATCGTTCATCGGCTGTGCGCCGAGGCGATCGCCGGGTCGACCCTGCCCGCGGAGCGCCACGCGCTGCACGCTGCGCTGGCCGAGGTGTTCGTTGCCGAGCCGGCCGAATCGGCCTGGCATTGGACCCGCGCGCTGCGGCCGGTCGAGGCCCGCGCGGCGCACCTTGCCGCCGCGGCGAAGGCCGAGCTGGTCGAGCCCGGGCCCACGGCGCTGCTGCACTACACCGCCACGCTCGAGCTCGGCGCTGATGCGCCTGACGGAGTCGGGCTGCTCGCCGCCGCGGCGGCCGCGGCCGACGCCAGCGGCGCGTTTCGGCGCGCGGCGACGCTGGCCGAGCAGGCCATCGAGCGACTGGCCGGCGGGCGCGCGGAACGCCTGCTGGCGGCAGCCCGCGGGCGCGACGTCGAGCGCGAGGAGGCCGCCCGGCTGAGCGAGCAGCTCGGCCGCTACCGCCGCTCCAGCGGCGACAGCAACGGCGCGCGCGCAGGCCTTCGAGCAGGCCCTCGAACTGGTTCCGTCGGCGGCATCGCGTGACACGGGCCCGCGTCCTGGCGGCGCTGGCCCAGGACCTGATGCTCGAGGGTCGCTTCGACGACAGCGCGGCACGCGCGGAGGAGGCCCGCGCGGCAGCCACCGTCGCCGGTGACGCGGCGCTGGCCGAGTTCGCCCACGCCACCGACACGCTCGCCGTCGATCTTGGCTATACCGGGCCAGATCGACCGCGCCCTGACGCTGCTCGACGAGGCGCTCGCAGTCGCGCGCCGCGTCGGTCGGCTGGACGAGGTGATGCGCTGCTACGCCAACAAGACGACGCTGCTCGACCTCGACTCGCGGCGCGACGAGGCGCTGGCCGTGGTCAAGGACGGCATCGCCGAGGCCGAGTCGCGAGCGGCCTCGGCCTGACCTACGGCGCGTTTCTGCGCGGCAACGCGGCGGACATCCTGTTCCAGCTGGGCCGCTGGGACGAAGCCGAAGGCGGAGTGCCGCGCGGCGATCGAATTCCCGCCCGCCGGCGTGGCCTGGTTCAGCCCGATCCTCTATCTCGGGCTGGTGCTGGTCGAGTCGCGCGCCGACGACGAGGCAGCGCGCCTGGTCGGCCGGACGCTGCTCCAACTGGAGACCGTGCCCGCCGGCCAGTGGTCGTCGCTCGATGCTGCGCACCGCGGTCAGCCTCGCGCTGTGGCGCGGCGAGGTCGGTGACGCGCTCACGGCCGCCGAGCAGGGCTGGGCGCGCGTCGCTCGAGACCGACGACCCGGGCCAGATGGTCAGCTCGGCGCGCGACCGTGCTGGAGGCGTGTGCCGCGGCGGCTGAACGGGGTCGGGCGCAAGCGCGACTGGTCGGCTGTCGCCGACGCGGGCGCACTGGCGGCGCGGGTCCTGCCCGTGGCGGCCGAGCAGCTGGCCACGCCACGTACTGCCCGAGACCGTCGGCGCGCGGCGCGAGGCGGAGCTGTACCTCGCCACCGCGCGTGCGCACGGCGAACGCGTGCGCGGCGGTCGACGCCCGAGACGTGGGCCGAGCTGGCCGAGCCATGGGGCAGGATCCCGGTCCCCTACAAGCGTCGCCAAGGCGCGCTGGTGGCAGGCCGCAGGCGGCCTGCCCATCCGCGCTCGGCGCGCCGAGGCGCGCCGGGCGCTGACCGAGGCGTGGAAGATCTGCTGGCCGCCTGCCGGCCGCGCCCCTGCGTCGGGCGCTGCGCGAGCTGGCCGACCGTGGCCGGATCAGACTGCCCGACGAGGAGCTGGTCGGGATCCCGATCGAGCCGACGTCGAGCTGGTCGCCGTCGGACCCGGGCGACCGACGTCCGCGTCGGCCGACCTGCGCGAACGAGTGGCCGGCGCACCTGCCCCGCCGGCGGTCAGCCGCTTCGGTCTCAGCCCGCGCGAGAACGCCGTGCTGCTCGTGCTCGCCGAAGGGCGCACCAACCGCGAGATAGCCGAGCGACTGTTCATCAGCGAGCGCACCGTCGCAGTTCATGTCCGGCGCATCCTGGCCAAGCTGGGCGTGAGCGGGCGCGTCGAGGCGGCCGGCGTGGCGATTCGGCTGGGGCTGGTGCCCGACGATCCGCGCGTGGGTGCCGCCGCCGGCCGCGCCAGGGGCTGATCGGCGGCTTTCGGCCGGATCGGCCAGAATTCCGTCCATGCACATGATCAACCAAGCCACTCGCCGCATCGCGCTGCTGCTCGGGGCCGCGTTTGTGCTCACCGCCTGCAGCGGCGGAGGCGGTACCAGGCTGGACCTATGCGCCGCTGGGTCCGACCCCGGCCGTCGACCGCTTCGTCCGAGCGACCCCAGCACCGAGCGGCTCGGCGGCACCCGGGTTGACGATCGACGTCGTGACCAACAACGACCAGCCGCTCGTTTTCGAGCCCGCGGTGATCGAGGCGCCCGCGAACGCCGTAGTCACGGTCAACTACCTGAACGACAGCGCGCTGCCGCACAACATCAACTTCTTTGACGGCCCCGACCAGAACTCACCGTCGCTCGGCGCGACCCTCGTCGTGACCGGCCCGGGTGCGCTCGAGTCCGTAACCTTCACTACGCCCGCCCAACCGGGTGACCACTACTTCTGGTGCGACGTTCACGGATCGGCCATGGCCGGCACGCTGCGCGTCACGCCGTAGCACGCGCGGGCCGGCGCTCGTCAACTGGGCGTAGACTGCGGCTGCTCTCGCGCGGTCGTGCCCAAGGCCGGCGGGAACCGATCACCCGTCCGACCAGTCTGTGGACTAACAACTTCTAGCCAGGGGGCCTGACCAGCCAGCACATGTCGACCAACCCATCGCCCGCGCTTGCCGCGCTGCTTTCGTTCATCTTCCCCGGCGTCGGCCAGATCTACGCCGGCGAGCCACGCAAGGGCGTGATCTGGGCGGTGCCGATGCTGCTCTTCATCGTGGCCATCGTGTGGCTGCTGCTCGGCGGCTCGGGCGCACTGCTCGGCCTGATCAGCAACCCCGAGAAGCGCGTCGCGCTGCTCGTGCTCAACCTGGCCTTCTTCCTGTACCACGTCGCCGCGATGATCGACGCCTATGACCTCGCGCGGCGCGAGCGCTCGCGCGGCTTCGGTCGCGCGCGCGGCGCTCCGATTGCGTTGGCCGCGCTGGTGGCGCTGACGATGATCCTGCACGGTGTACCCGAGGTCATCGGCGTCGACGTCAACAACACGCTGGCCATCCTCTTCCCGGGCGATCGCGGCCAAGTCATTCCGAGCTTCAACCCTCCGTCGACCTCGGCGCCGACCACGACCCCTCTGAGCACGCCGTCCGTGCGCCGTCCCCGACGCCGCCAACGACGCCCGGGACCGGGTCGCCGACACCGAGTGGACCGGGCAGCCCGCCACCAAGCGAGAGCCCGCGCGTCTGTCCGCCGATCGACGTGGGCAGCTGGGCCATGGCCTCGGACGGCCGGCTCAACCTGCTCCTCGTCGGCTCCGACTCGCGTTCCGACGACGGCGTCAGCTCGACCAGCCTGCGCACCGACTCGATGATGCTGTTGAGCATCGACATCGCCTCGTGCAAGTCGGCGCTGTTCAGCTTCCCGCGCAACATGCAGCAACCGGGCGCCGAGTCGCGCTACCCGGATTGGTTCCACATCCCGCTCGAGAACGGCCAGGACTATCCGGGCTTCCTCAACGGGCTGTGGCGCGACGCCGCCTCCAGCCCGCAGCACTTCCCCGGCTCGGAGGGCATCGGCGCCGAGTGCCAGCAGCAGTTCGATTGCGTTCGCGGCTGGCGCGCGCTGACCGGCGCCATCCAGCAGATGTCCGGCGTGCCGATCGACGGCGTTATTGCCGTCAACCTGAAGGGCTTCGTCGATGTGGTCAAGAACCTGCCCGGCGGTGGGCTATGGCTCGACATTCCTTCGCCGCTCTACGACGAGGACTACTTCAACTCGCAGCAGCAGAAGATGCTCATTGACTTCGAGACGGGCTGCCAGTTCCTCGACGGCGAGGAGTCGCTCGCCTACGCCCGTTCGCGCCACCAGGACTCCGACTACGAGCGCGCCCGCCGTCAGCAGTACGTCCTGCAGCAGGTGCGCAAGCAACTCGATCCGCTAGGCGCTGCTGCCGCACATCCCGGCCCTGTTGCAGGTGGCGCAGCAGAACCTGTTCATGACCATCGACGACGCAGACATCCCGTAGCTGGCCCAGGTGGCTGCGCGCATCGACGCCGACCGCCTGTATCGCTATCGACTTTGCGCCGGCGCGCCTGACGCGGCTGGGCAGCATGCAGGGCATGGCCGACAAGATCCGCAACATCTTCGACGAGCCGGAACCGAAGCCGACGGTCAAGCCCAACGCGGAGCCCTGCCCGCCGCGCAACTGACGTTTCACTGCCCGGCGAAGGTGCGCGCTAGCTGACCAGGCCGCGCCGGCGTAGGTCGGCGGCGAGCGACCTGAAGGTCGTCACGACGTGCGCCCCGGCGCCGGAGAGCGGCTTCGCCGACACCGCCCCGTAGGCGACGCCGACCGCGATCATCCCGGCCGCCCGGGCGGCGATCATGTCCCACGTCGAATCGCCCACGTACCAGCACAGCTGCGCGGGCGAGGCCAGCCGCTCAGCGGCGAGCAGCAGCAGGTCGGGTGCCGGTTTGGCGTGCTCGACGTGGCTGCCATCGACGACGAGCGGCTCTGCGGGCAGCCGCAGCGCCGCGATCGAGGCAGACACCTGCTCACGCGCGGCTGGACGTCGCGATTGCCCAGGGCAGCTCGCTGCGGCCGAGGGCGACGAGCAGCGGCCGCGCCCCGGGCACCGGCCGCGGAGCGATGTTCAGGCGGTCGTAGATCTCGCCCGCGTGCTTGTCGATCGCCTCGGCCTGGTCGTCGCTGAGCTGGCGCCCGGTCAGTTCCGCGACCTCCCTGCGCCAGACGCTTGCCGTCGGCACCGATCAGCCGCGCCACGTGCTCGCGCTCGGCCGGTATGCCGATCTCGGCGAAGGTCTCCAGCCAGGCGTCGATGCGCGTCTCGACCGTGTCGACCAGCGTGCCGTCGAAGGTCGAAGATGATTGCCCCCGGGTCGGGCAGCTCGGCGAGACGGGTCAGCGCCGACCCCTCATGAAGACAAACAAGACGACCACGCGCGATGGCCACGGCCGCCAGGACCAGGGCGAGCACAACGTCGTTGCCGCTGCCGGTCGGCTGACCGTCGTCTGGTGCCGGCGTCACGAGGGCCGCGACGGTGAAGGTGTACGTGCCCCGCTCGACGCCCGCATCGTCTGCGGTGACCGACGTCCAGCGCACCGTGTACTCGCCCGGCGCGAGCGCGGGCAGCTCGACCGTCATCACCGTTGCGTCGGTATCGCTGACCCCGCCGCTGGCCACCTCGTCGCCGCTCGCGTCGCGCACGACGAGGCTGCTCGCCGCCGCATCCAGCTCCTCGCTCGAAGGTTGCCGTCAGCGTGTAGGGCGTCGCCTCGAGGGTGCCCCCGGCGGCCGGATCGGACGTCAGCAGATCGGCATGGGCGAAGGCGACTGCCGGTCAAAGCGAAGGCGGCGACGCCGGCCAGTATCAGGCGGCCGGCAGACGGGATTCTCATGGGCCGGATGCTAATTGAGCGGCCAGATCTGCCAGGCTCGGTGACCGGCGCGCGACAGGCGAAGCTGCGACACACGTAGGCGGTCGCGCGGCCATCCGCTGAGCGGCCGGTCCTCGAGCAGCGGTACGGCGCTGCCGGCGCTCGGGCCGGCGCAACGACGGCCGCAAGGACCGATAGGCGCGCGAACGACGCCGAGCAAGGCGCCGGCGTCGGCGGCCGCGGGATCGCCGACGATGGCGACCTCGAGCACATCGCCGCGCGTCAAGCGTCAGCGCGCTCGAACCACTGGGCGAAGGCCGTCGGATAGCGCTGTGCCAGGGGCGCGACCTGACCGAGGGCTCGTTCTGCGCGGCTGTCGCGTAGTGGCCCTCGCCGGTCAACGCGGCGAGACGCAGCAGCACGTGCGGCGGCCATCGCGCCGCCCGACGGCACGGCGTTGTCCTGGAGGCCCTTGGGCCGCGTGATCAGCGCCTCGTGATCGTCCGCCGTGTCGAAGAAGCCCCCGTCGGGTGCGTCACCGAAATGAGCCAGCATGGCATCGGCCAGCTCGCGCGCGGCGACGAACCAGCGCTCGTCGAAGGTCGCCTCGTAGAGCGCCAGCAGCCCGTCGGCGAGGTTGGCGTAGTCCTCGAGCACCCCCGCAGTGGCGCGCGCGGCCGTCCTTCCAGGAGCGGTGCAGGCGGCCGTCTGTCGTCGCGCACGCTGTGTGAGCAGCAGATCGGCCGCGCGCGCTCGGCGATGGCGGCGAAGCGTGGCTCGCGACAGGCGCTGCCCGCGTCGGCGAACGCGGCGATCGTGAGCCCGTTCCAGCCGGTCAGCACCTTGTCGTCGCGCGCCGGCTGCGGCCGCGTGAATCTCGTGCGCACGAGCAGCGTTCGCGTCTTGCCACGCCAGAGGCGCGTCTCGTCGCCGGCTCACCGCCGCGCGACGCTGTGGAGGATGGTTGTGGCCCTCCCAGTTGCCGCTCCGCGTGACGCCGTAGGCGCGCGTCGAACTCATCGCTGTCCAGCCGAGATCGCCGAGCAGTCCGTCGATCTCGTCCTTCGTCCAGACGTAGGTGGCGCCCTTCCTCGCCGTTGCGTGTCGGCGTCGAGGCTGGCGGCGAAGCCGCCGTCAGCGGTGCGCAGCTCGCGCGCGCATGAACTCGAGCGTCTCGCTCGGCCACCGCGCGGTAGCGCGGGTCGCCGGTCACCTGCCAGGCGTGGACGTAGACGCGCGCCAGCTGGGCGTTGTCGTAGAGCATCTTCTCGAAGTGCGGCACGAGCCAGATCGAGTCGGTCGCGTAGCGCGCGAAGCCGCCGCCGAGGTGGTCGTAGATGCCGCCGGCGGCCATCGCGTCGAGCGCTGCGGCGGGCCATCGCCAGCGGTCGCGCGTCGCCGTGCGGACGCGTGCAGCCGCAGCAGGAACTCGATCGTCATCGGCTGCGGGAACTTGGGCGCGCCGCCCCAGCCGCCGTTGCGGTCGTCGAAGTCGCGCTCGAGCGCGCCAGCAGTGCCGTGTCGAGCTGACCGCGTCCGACAGCCAGCGGCCGGCGCCCGCCTGCCGCGGCGCAGTGCTCGGCGTCGGTCGATCTGGCGATCGGCTCAGCTACGCGCGCCCGCCGTCTCGACCTCGGCGCGTCGCTCGCGCCAGCCTCGGCGACGCCGGTCGAGCACCTGGCGGAACGAAGGCAGGCCGTGGCGCGGCTGCGTCGGGGAAGTACGTGCCGCCGTAGAAGGGCTTGCCCGTCGGGCGTCAGGAAGACGCTCATCGGCCAGCCGCCGTGGCCGGTCATCTGCTGCACCGCGTCCATGTAGATCGCATCGAGGTCGGGCCGCTCCTCGCGATCGACCTTGATGGACACGAAATCTGCGTTCATGCAGCTGCGCCGTCTCGTCGTTCTCGAACGACTCGCGCTCCATGACGTGGCACCAGTGGCAGGCCGCGTAGCCGATCGACAGGAAGATCGGCCGGTCCTCGGCTCTGCGCCCGGCTCGAGCGCCTCGGCGCCCCACGGCGTACCAGTCGACCGGGTTGTGGGCGTGCTGGAGCAGGTACGGGCTGGTTTCGCGGCCAGCCGGTTGGTGCGCGCAAGCCGATTGGCCGGCCGCGTACATGCGCTGGCCATGGACCGATGCTATCGCTAAGGCGGTGCGTATAGTCCAACGATGGGCTCGATTGCGGCGGTTGTCCTGGCCGCCGGCAGCGCCAGCCGTTTCGGCGGCGGCAAGTTATTGGCGACCTACGATGGCCGCCCGATCCTCCAACACGTGCTCGATCTGGCTGCGCGAGCTGCGCTGCGCCGGTGGTCGTCGTGCCTGGGCGACCGGCGCCGCCGATCTGATCGCGGCGTGCGCGTGGCGCACGGAGACGCGCGTGGCCAACCGCGGCCCGAGCGCGGCATCTCGGTTCCGTTCAGATCGGTCTGGCGCAGCTGGAGGCGACGCGATGTCCACGCGCTCTGATCCTGCTGGGCGATCAGCCGCTGCTTGCCGGCGACCAGCTTCGCGTCTGTTCTGAGCGCGACGGCCGACGCCGGCGCGGCCAATCGTCGTGCCGCGCTATGCACGAGGTGGCGACTGCAACCCGGTGCTGCTCGAGCGCGCCGCGTGGCCGCTGGCGACGGCCTGCAACGGCGATCACGGAATGTCACAGCTCTTTGGCGACGCGACCGGAGCTGGTGAGCCTACGTTGACGTCCCAGGCGCGAATCCAGATGTCGACACGCAGGCCGATCTGGCCGCGGCTCTAGTCGCGCCGCAGGACCAGCCCGATCCGGCCATACGGCGGACGCGGGTCGGCATAGACCTTGAGCCGCTCGTCGTCGCTCGGAGGTGACGGCCAGGTCCCACAGCCGGTTCTGAGCCTCGAACGAGACCTCGGCTCAGCTGCGGCCAGCGCTCGAGCATGGCCTGGCCGATCTCGTTGACCAGGTGCTGGATCGACAGGCTCACGAAGCGCTGGAACACCGCACCGACCATGTCGGCGACCTGTTCGCCGCAGACGTACGTCGCGTGGTCGGCGGCCGAGGCAGGTCGTCGGGCGATGTCGTAGCGCCAGCCAACGTCGAGATGGATGTACAGCGGCCGGTCGCGCCGCTCGGGCAGCGTCGTGTACTCGTCGCGCGCGAAGTCGGCGAACGATCGAGCCGGTGACCTTCATCAGCTGCAGGCCACTCGGCCGCAGGCGAGATCGGTCACCTCGACGCCGCCGGTCGCAGTGCGCCCGAGTTCGAGCGGGCCGTCGATCGGTCGCCGTGCTGCCGCGTCGAAGAGCACTTCGCTCGCTGCGAAGCCGTCGCCATCGGCCGATCGGCACGAGCGCCGGCTCGAAGGGGATCTCGGTCCCGCTGAGGCGCAGCCGCTCCATGTGCGGGTACGTCTCGAGGAAGCGCCGGCCGATGAACTGCAGCCATTCCTCGAGCGTTGCGCCGTCAAAGGCGAGCGATTCGCGCTGGATGAAGTTCTTCATCGTGTCAGTCGCGCACGACCAGGCGGTTGTCGCCCTCGGTGTAGGCGGACATGAACGCCGTGCCCAGCACCTGGACTTCGATCGTGGCCGCGAGGAGCGTGTTTGGCCGCCCGCGAAGCTCGACTCGGGGATCGCGGCGTCATGCCCGGTCAGCGGCGCCGCGATAGGTGCGGTACGTGGCGACGTCGGCTCTTGCCGTAGTAGATCTCGGCCTTCATCGTTCCTCCCTCGTCTGGCTCAGCGCGTCAGGCGATCGCGGGCGATGGCGAACACGTCGGTCAAGGCGCGGCTTGAGCTCCACTCGACCGATCGCGCTTCGAGCGGCTGCCATCGAGCAGTCGGCGATCTCAGCGCGGGATCGGCCGGCGACGAAGACGACGAACCGAAACCCGAAGTGTGCCTCGTAGGCGTCGTTGAGCCGTGTCGAGTCGCGCCTGGCAGGCCATCGTCGTGCCCGGGTCGCGGCGTCGTAGCCCTGCTCTGCGGACAGAGCGTTTCGAGATCGTCGCCGGGTCGGCGCCGATGCGCGGATGACCGTCGATCAGCTCGATCTGCTCGTCCTCGGGCAGCAGTCGACGCGATCTGCTCAGCCGCGCGTCGAGCAGCTCGTCCAGGCCAGCGACTAGATTCGCGCCGGACGCCAGGTCGACGAAGTGTGGCGCGCCTTCGAACAGTCGCGCAAGGACGTCCGTCGGCGGCCGCTATCAGCTGCCGCGATAGGTGGTCAGCGAGTACGGGCGCCAGCAGCAGCGGCACGTGGTAACTGCGCGTCACGTCATCGACGCGGAAAGTGATCGCGACGTACTGAAGAATGATCCACTGAGTGCTGAACTCGATGCCGATACTCGCCGGCGTCAGCGGCCCATCGAGCAGGCGCCGAATGCGGCCGTCAGCGTCGGTCATGCGCACTGCCGACCGGCCGCTCGTCGCGCTCGAGCGACGCGCTACAGCCGTGACCGTCGACGCCGCCCGCCGGGCGTCCGTGCTCGGCATCCAGGACGTGGGTCGAGATCGTCGGCTCGTTCGTCCATCGGCCTCCTCTTCGTCCCGATGTCGGCTACCCTTGCCGCCCATGGGCGACCTGTCGATCCGCGTCGGCGACCTGCAACTTTAGCGCTCGCTGGGAGCATGCTGCGCCGCTCACCCGGGACGCGCTGCGGCCGCTTGCTGCCGCTCCGCTCAGAAGCTGATCCACTGCCGCTGGAGCGGCGAGGGCTGCTGGATCCCCTTCGGTGACATGAAACTGCCGGTGGGCTACGAGAACCACACCTCGCATCCCGGCGCCGGGCGACATGATCGTCTACACCGGTGACATCTCCGAGGGCGAGATCCTCATCGCGTACGGCGGCGTTGACCTTCTCGTCCAAGCTCGGACAGCTGGCCGGCAACCACTTCGCGACGATCGTCGAAGGGCGCGAGCAGCTCAAGGAGATGGGTCGGCGTGTGCTGTGGGAAGGTGCCCAGGACATAGTCATCGAGGAGCTTCCGGAGTAACCTCTGCGCCCGTACTGAGATTGCCGGTCATGGTCTGGATAATCCTCGGCGTCGTCGCAATTAGCATCGCGCTCTTCCTGCTCCAGCTGGTGCCCTACTGGGTAACGCTGATTGCGATATTCGCCGTCGCGCTGTTCGCGGCGTGGTGGTTGGACCGCGGGCGAAGCGCTGGGGCAGCGCCTCCCTTCCGGGATGAGAACCGACCCGAGCTATATGCGCCGATGGCCAATGCCACGTGGCAGGTTCCCACGTCGTACATCGATCACCCGAGCGGCGGCGGCCCCCCGCCGGGGGTCGAGCAATATGACCAACACGGCGTCGAGGAACTGATTGGTGAACGTACCTCGCCGCGGAACGACGACCCAGCACCGTGACTCGGCGATGAGGCGCCTCGCCAGCCGCCTTGACCTCCGAACTCATCGTCCGCGGTGGCACGGTCGTCAGCGCGACCTCCCGGCGCCGGGCGGACGTGGCTGTCGACGGCGGTCGAATCGTTGCCGTCGAGGATTCGCTGCCCGATGAGCGAGCGCGCGCGAGATCGATGCGACCGGGTTGCTCGTCCTGCCCGGGGTTGTCGACGTCCACACTCACACTCGCGTCGCGACCGACGCCCAGCCCGATCGCTTCTTCCAAGACTCCGTCGCCGCTGCGTTCGGCGGCACGACGACCTTCCTGGCGTTCAACAACCCAGGCACGGGCTCCGCGCAGACCGGCCACTGCTGACCGACATCGCCGCCTGGCACCGGCAGACCGAGCTCCGATTCGGCCGTCGACTACGGTCTCAACCTCGTGCTCCAGCCGACACACGTCGATCTCGGGCGCGAGATCCCGCTGGCGGTCGATGCGGGCGTCCCGACCTTCAAGGCCTTCATGATCTACGACTTCGCTCTACCCGACGATGCGATCGCGGGCGCGCTGCGGACGACGGCGCGCACGAACGGGTTGCTGATGGTCCACTGCGAGGATCGCGCCGCGCTCGAGGAGCACACTCGCCGGTTGCTCGAGGAGGGCAAGACCGAACCGAAGTTCCACGCCCAATCGCGGCCGTCGTACGTCGAGGCGGCCGGGACGAGCCGAGCGATCCAGCTGGCGCGCGCCGCCAACGCGCCGCTCTACGTCGTGCACCTGTCCTGCGCGCCTGCGCTCGAAGAGGTGAGACTCGCCCAGCGCACCGGCGACCAGGTCTTGGCCGAAACGTGCCCGCATTTCCTGGCGCTGGACGAATCGCGCTACGAGCTGGCCCACGAGGAGGCCGCGAAATACATCATCTCGCCGCCCCTCCGCGCGCCTTCAGACCTCGAAGCGCTGTGGGCTGGACTGGCCGACGGGTCGCTGGCGCTGGTCTCGACCGACCACGTTCCCGATCGCGCCGCGGTCGAGAAGCAGACCTGGCGGGAATCGTTCGATCGCATCAGCAACGGCGGACCGGGCATCGAGACGCTTCTGGCGATTGTCTACAGCGAGGGCGTGATGCGTGACAGGATCACGATCGAGCGAATGGTCGACCTGCTGTCAACCACGCCGGCGCGGCTGTTCGGGCTGGCCTCCAAGGGCGCGCTCGAGGCCGGCCGCGACGCCGACATCGTGCTCTTCGATCCGCAGGAACGGCGCACGATCACGCAGCCCGAGCTGCACCACACCAGTGACTACACGCCGTACGAGGGGATGGCCGCGGCCGGCCTCGTGCGCTCGGTGCTGGTTCGCGGCGAGTACGTCATCCGCGACGGCCGCTTCGTTGGTCGGCGCGGATTCGGCGCGTTCCAGGAGCGCCAGCTGACTTGGCGCTGAGCAACCTAGCGCGGCAGCCGGCGATAGGTGGTCTCGGCTCTGCGCGCCCGCCGTTAGGCGGCGCTCAGAAGACCTCGGGCACGAAGGTCTGATCGGTGATCGGTGGCCGGACGTAGCCGTTGTCCGGCTCGCGTGGCGGCAGCTCGATCGGCTCGGGTGTCAGGTCCTGGTAGGGGATAGAGGCTGAGCAGGTGCCGGATGAAGTTGAGCCGGGCGCGCTTCTTGTTGTCGGCGTTGACCACGTACCACGGTGCCTGCTTGATGTCGGTGTGGGCGAACATCTCGTCCTTGGCCTTCGAGTACTCGACCCAGCGGGCGCGTGACTCGAGGTCCATCGGGCTCAGCTTCCAGCGCTTGGTCGGATCCGCGATGCGGCTCTGGAAGCGCCGCTCCTGCTCCTCGTCGCTGACCGAGAACCAGTACTTGATCAGCATGATCCCGGAGCGCACGAGCATGCGCTCGAACTCGGGGCAGGAGCGCAGTGAACTCCTCGTACTCCTCATCGGTGCAGAAACCCATCACCCGCTCGACGCCGGCCCGGTTGTACCAGCTGCGGTCGAACAGGACCATCTCGCCCGCGGCCGGCAGATGCGGCACGTAGCGCTGGAAGTACCACTGGGTCTTGTTCGCGCTCGGTCGGCGTGCCCAGCGCCACCACCCGGCAGATGCGGGGGTTCAGGCGGTACGCGTGATCGTCTTGATCGCTCCGCCCTTGCCGGCGCGTCGCGGCCCTCGAAGATCAGCGACGACCTTGAGGCCCTCGTGCTTGATCCACTCCTGCAGCTTGACCAGCTCGACCTGCAGTCCGGCCAGCCCAGCCAGGTACTCCTTGTTCGAGATCGTGCGCACGGGCGAGCCGGCTTCGTCGACCGGCGGATCAGGGAAGACACCCTCGATGTCCGGACGCGAGTGGGTTTCCCTGCCCTTCCCAAGGCGCTCGTTCCTGGCCATGCCACGGAGCGTGGCCCTCGATCGCGTCTTCGTCAAGATCAGTTGGAACTACTCGAGCCGCCGGTAGGCGGGCAGGGTCAGGAATTCGACGAAAGCGTCTGACAGGGCCACCTGCTCGAAGACCTCGGCAGCGTCCGGGTACTCCGCGCGCCAGGGCTCGATCTCGCCGAGCACGCGCTCGCGGCTGAAGCGGCCGGTCTTGCACCCACTGCCACACCTGCGAGCGCGAGATCTCGGCCGTGGCCGCGTCCTCCATCAGGTTGTCGATCGCCGCGGCGCCGGTGCCGCGCAGCCAGGCGTCGAGGTAGCGGATGCCGACCGACACGTTGGTCGCCAGCGCCGGCCTCGGTGACCTGCGCCGCCGGTGACCTCGAAGTCGATCGAGCTCGGCGCGCCGTGACCTGGACGTCGTCGCGCTGGCGGTCCTTCTGGTTCGGGTGGTCGCCCAGCGCCGCGTCGAAGACCTCCAGCGCCACCGGCACCAGGTCGGGGTGGGCGACCCAGGTGCCGTCGAAGCCGTCGCCGGCCTCGCGCTCCTTGTCCTCGCGCACCTTGGCCAGCGCGATCTCGGTCACCTCCGGGTCGCGCCGGTTGGGGATGAACGCGCTCATGCCGCCGATCGCGTGCGCGCCGCGGCGGTGGCAGGTCTTGACCAGCAGCTGCGTGTAGGCGCGCATGAACGGCACGGTCATCGTCACCTGCGCCCGGTCGGGCAGGAGCGCGGATCGGGCCGCGCCGAGAACGTCTTGATGATGCTGAAGATGTAGTCCCAGCGGCCGGCGTTGAGGCCCGCGGCGTGCTCGCGCAGCTCGTACAGGATCTCGTCCATCTCGAACGCGGCCCAGATCGTCTCGATCAGCACGGTCGCGCGGATCGTGCCGTGCGGGATGCCGAGCGCGTCCTGCGCCCAGCACGAAGACGTCGTTCCAGAGCCGCGCCTCGAGGTGACTCTCCAGCTTGGGCAGGTAGAAGTAGGGGCCGCTGCCGCGCGCGAGCAGCTCGCCGCGCGTTGTGGAAGAAGTACAGCCCGAAGTCGAACAGCTGGCCGGAGATCGGCGCGCCGTCGACCACCACGTGGCGCTCGGCGAGGTGCCAGCCGCGCGGGCGCACGACGAGCGTGGCGACCTCGTCGTTGAGCCGGTACTCCTTGCCCTCGGGCGAGCGTGAAGTCGAGCTCCGGCGCACCGCGTCGTGCAGGGTGGCCTGGCCGCCGACGACGTTGGCCCAGGTCGGCGAGAGCGCATCCTCGAAGTCGGCCATGAACACCTTGGCGCCCGAGTTGAGCGCGTTGATGGTCATCTTCGCCTCGGCCGGCCCGGTGATCTCGACGCGCCGGTCGTTCAGGTCGTCAGGTGCCGGGCGACCTGCCACTCCGACTCGCGAACGTGCGCGTCTGGGCCAGGAAGTCGAGCCGTTCCCCAGCGGCCATCCGCGTGGTCCGATCGCGGCGCGCGGCGAGGATCTCCTGGCGGCGTGGCTCGAACTCGCGTGCCAGGCGGCCCAGGAACTCGAGCGCCGCGGGTGTCAGCACCCGCTCGCTGCCCGGCACGGCTGGGCCGACAACCACGGCCGGTTTGACGTCGCTCACCAGCCGCCGGCCTCGCGCAGCAGGCGATGCAGCACGCGCGCCGAGACGACGCGCCGGTAATCGGCCGTGGAGCGCACATCGTCGATCGGGTGGATCTCGTCGGCCAGCGTGTGCGCGGCGTGGTCGGCGGTCGTCTCCCGCGGCGCAGCGCCGTCCAGCACGCGCTCGGTCTCGATGGCGCGGATGGGCGTGGCGGCGACCGATCCGAGGGCCAACCGCACATCGCGCCACACGCCGCCATCCTCGCGCCACGAGAGTGCCATGACCACCTTCGAGATGGCCTGCGCGCGGCGCGTGCCGATCTTGCGGAAGCGCACCTGGCGGCCGCGCGGCAGTGGGATGCGCACGCGCAACAGCAGCTCGTCCGGTTGCGCAGGCAGTCTGGCGGTACGCCGGCCAGAAGCCTGCCGCCGCGACGCTGCGCTCGCCGCGCGGCGCTGCCCAGCACGAGCTCGGCGTCGGTCGCCAGCAGCACGGGCAGCGTGTCGCCGGCGGGCGACGCGTTCACGACGTTGCCGCCGAGCGTGCCGCGGTTCTGGATCTGCACCGCGCCGATCGTTGCCGCCGCCTCGACGAGCGCCGGCAGATGCTCGTGGCACCAGCGTGCGAACGGCGGATGTCCGTGTACGTGGTCAGCGCGCCGAGCACCAGCGCCCCGTCGCTCATGTCGATCCCGCGCAACTCGTCAAGCCGCCAGATGTCGAGCACGCGTTCCGGCGGCGGCCCGAGCTCGCCCGTTGATCTGCACCAGCAGGTCCGTGCCGCCGGCGATCGCCCGCCAGCCGTCACCCTGCGCCAGCGTGGCAGTAGGCCTCGGCGAGGCTGGTCGGTGACGAGACGGGCGGCTCGACCGGCATCAGCCTGGCTCGGCCCGGCGGCGAGGGCGATCGCGTCGATGATCTTGGTGTAGCCCGTGCAGCGGCACAGGTTGCCGGCGATCGCCTCGCGGATGTCCGCGTCGAGCGGGGCCGCCGCCCTGGTCGAGGTAGGCGCGCGCGGCCATCAGCATGCCCGGCGTGCAGATGCCGCACTGCGCGCCGCCCGTCTCGAGGAACGCCTGCTGCAGCGGATCGAGCCCGCTCGCGGGCGCCAGGCCCTCGACCGTCAGCGACGCTCGAGCCGTCGACCTGGCAGACCGGCACCAGGCAGCTGTCGACCACCTCGCCGTCGAGAGCACCGAGCACGCGCCGCACTCGCCCTCGCCGCAGCCCTCCTTGGTGCCGGTCAGGCCGAGGTCCTCGCGCAGCGCGTCGAGTAGGCGGCGCATGCCCGGCACCTCGAGCGCGAGCCTCGGTTGCCGTTGACCGAGAGGCGGTAGGTCACGGCTTGCGTGACCGCGTGCTCCGATCCGACCCGGCGACCGGGCGGGCTGGCTGCGATGCCGTGCAGCGCGGCGAGGATCCGCTCGGGCGTCGCCGGCAGGTCGTGGATCCACACCCCGGTCGCGTCGTGGATCGCCGCCACGACCGCCGCCGCGGGAACGTCCATGGGCAGCTCGCCAACGCCCTTGGCGCCGTGCGGCGCGCCCGAGAAGGGGTTCTCGACCAGGATCGCGTCGATGCGCGGAGCGTCGAGCGAGGTCGGGATGAGATAGGTCGCGAGACGGTCGTTCAGGTAGCGCCCGTCGACCAGCTTGATCTCCTCGATCGTGGCGTAGCCGACCGCCTGCAGCGTGCCGCCCTCGACCTGGCCGTCCGCCAGCACCGGGTGAATCGCCTTGCCGATGTCGTCGGCCGAGACGACGTTGCGCACCGCGACCTCGCCCGTGTCGAGATCGACCTCGACCTCGGCCACCGCGCCGGCCCAGCCATAGGCCGGGTAGGCGTCGCCGCGGTAGGTCTCGTCGTCGAAGTTGACGTTGGGGTAGGCCTCGAACTGCTGGTCGATGCGCAGCCCGCCGTGCTCGCGCGCGTACTCGGCGATAAGCGATCTGCAAACGGCCGGCCGGTCGCCGCCTCGACCTGCGCACGCATCCGCGCTGCGGCCTTGAGGACCAGCCCGCCGACGACCATCGCCGTGCGCGACGCGACGGTTGGGCCGCTGTCGGGCACGATCGAGGTGTCCTGCGGCGCCATGTCGACCTGCTTCGACGGCGCACGCCCAGCTGCTCGGCCGCGAGCTGCGGACAAGATCGTCCTGGTGCCCTGGCCCATCTCGGTCGAGGCGGTCAGGACGCGGATACTCGCCTTCGGCCGTCAGCTCGACGCTGGCGACGCTGGCCAGCTTGACCTCGCCCTGCCGGTGAAGCCGGCGCCGTGCCAGGCCGAGCGCGAGGCCGATGCCGCGCGCGCGGCTCCGCTCGGCCGCCGACATGGCCAGCCGACTCCGGGCCGCTGGTGCTCGACCTGCTGCGTCGCGCGCGCGGCCGTCTGCGCCCGGATGCGTTCGAACTCGGCCGCCTCGGCCGCCCGCTCGAGCACCTCCTCGCCGGCGACGCTCTCGCGCAGCATCTGGCCGACTGGGCGTCTCGTCGCCGATGCGGTACACCCAGCGCCGGCGCAGCTCGAGCGGGCGACATGCCCAGTGCGTCGGCCACGCGGTTGACCTGCATCTCGGCGGCGAACTCGGTCTGCGGCGCGCCGAAGCCGCGAAACGCGCCGTTGGGCGGCGTGTTGGTGGCCACCGCCCGGCCGCGGATGCGCACGTTGGGCGAGTTGTACGGGCCGCCGGCGTGGAGCGTGCCGCGCGACAGCACGACCGGCGGTCAGCGTGCAGTAGGCGCCGCCGTCCATCACGACCTCGATGTCCTGCGCGACGAGCGTGCCGTCGCGCGTCACACCGGTGCGGTAGGTGACGATCGCCGGGTGGCGCTTGGTCGTCGCGGCGATGTCCTCGTGGCGGTCGTAGATCATGCGCACCGGCCGGCCGACGCGCAGCGCGAGCAGCGCGGCATGGATGGCGATGACCGACGGGTACTCCTCCTTGCCACCGAAGCCGCCGCCCGTCTCGGCCTGGATCACGACCGCCTGCTCGCTCGACAGGCGCAGCGCGCGCTTGAGCGCCTTGTGGATGTAGTACGGGCACTGCATCGAGCCGTGGATCGTCACCCCGCCGTCCGGCCGCGGCACGGCGATCATGGCGTTGTTCTCGATGTACAGCTGCTCCTGGTGGCCGACGCGGTAGGTACCCTCGACGACCACCTCGGCCGCTGCGAAGCCGGCCTCGATATCGCCCTTGGCCAGCGCGAAGTGGGCGAACTCCTGCGTGGACGCGAGCGGGTCGTAAACCACCGGCAGTGGCTCCGTGCGCAGGCTGATGCGCCGTTTGGCCTCGCGCAGCGTCTCCCGATCGGGTGCCGCGATCAGTGCGACCGGCTCCGCGTGGTGCCGGATCTCGTCCTCAACGAGCACCGGCTGGTCGTCTCTGATCAGGCTGACCAGGTTGTCGCCGGGTATGTCCTTGGCTGTCAGGACCACTACGCGCGACCAGTCGAAGGCCGGGTCGAACTCGATCCCGAGCAGGCGAGCGTGCGCTTCGGTCGACCTGATCGTGTGCCCGTACCAGGCTCCGGGGAAGACCAGGTCGTCGGTATACTGCGCCGTGCCGCTGAGCTTCGCTGGCCCTTCGGTGCGCAACGGCGAGGCGGCTGCTCGGCCGATACCTGTCTCGCCCGGCATCGGTGCCACGATCGGCACGATCGGCGCATCGATCGGTGGGGCGACGCGCGGCGGCCTCGTTGTTACCGTCATACGCGGCTGATGGTACCCGTCGCCAAAGGCGCGAATCCAGTGTCGGCCGTTGCTGGTTTCCACTCTGCGCAATTGGGCACTTCGAAGGAGGGTCTTGGGAAATGGACTGGGTCTTGGCGCTACTGCTGTTCCTGCATGTTGGTGGTTCTATCGTCGCCTTCGGGCCGACCTTCGCGTTCCCGATCATCGGCGCGATGGGCGGGCGCGAGCCGCAGCACATCAACTTCGCGCTGCGCCTCCAGCACCGCCTGGCCCACGTACTCGTCACCCCATTGGCTCTCTTCCAGGGTGTTACCGGGCTGCTGCTGATCTGGCGGGCCGGCATTGATCTCTTCGGGACGGCCTGGCTGCTGCTCGCCATCGTGCTCTACCTGGTGGCGCTGGGCATCTCGTTTGGTGTCCTGTACCCGGCGCTGCGGATACTCATCCCGGCGACATCGGCGCCGCCACCGGCGCCGCCGGCAGGCGGTGGAGCGCCGGCGGGACCGCCGCCGCATATCGCCGCGACTGCTCGCCGAGCGCGGATGGGCGGCATGATCAACTCCGTCCTGGTCTTGATCATCGTGCTCCTGATGGTGATCAAGCCCTTCTGAGCAGCAGCTGATCCCCCTAGCGGCGCACCACGCGGCCGGGCAGCGCCCCGGTGTGCGTCCCGTCGTGCACGACCATGACGCCGTTGACGATGACGTGGTCAATGCCGGTGGGATATCGGCGCGGCTGGTCATAGGTCGCGTTCGAGCCCACCGTCGCCGGATCGAACACGACCACGTCGGCCCGATAGCCGTTGCGGAGCAGACCGCGATCGGTCAGGCCAAGGCGGGCGGCCGGTGCCGAGGTCATCTTGCGTACCGCCTCTTCGAGTCCGAGGACGTGGCGCTGGCGGACGAACTCGCCCAGCACCCGCGGGAACGACCCGTAGCTGCGCGGTGCCGGTTTGGCGCCGATGAAGGTCGAGTCGCTGCCGAACATGCCCACCGGGTGGCTGATGAAAGGCGGCATGGTCTCACTCCACGGTCCGGAGGTGACCTGGTTGACGCGCAGATCCTCCTCGAGCAGAAGGTCACAGATCGCATCGATTGCGTCGACGCCGCGCTCGGCCATCACCTCGGCCAGCGGTCGCCCTTCCCAGCGCATGTTGGCCGGCGTGGCGAAGTAGCCCAGCCGGACATCGGCCCAGCCGGCCTGACTGGCATAGGCGGCTCCCCGGATGCGCAGCTCCCCGCGCAGGCGTTCGCGCGCAGCCCGGTCGGCCAAACGTTCCTTGAGCGGCCCCGGTCCGCCGGCCTGGATCCAAAGTGGCAGCTGGACCAGCAGACGCGTTGACGCCCACTCGTCGGGATAGGTGTCGAAGGTCACATCAAGGCCTTCGTCGCGGGCGCTGTCAACGAGGGCCAGCAACCGCTCCGGGCCACCGGGGTGGGTTTGACGGTGATAGAAGTGGGTGATGTGGACCGGTCCGTCGGCGCGCCGCCCGATATCGATCGCCTCGCGGAACGGGTCGAGGAAGCGATCACCGAGCGGGTAACGCACGTGGGTGTGGTAGAAGCCACCCCGCTGGGCCGCCTCGGCCGTCAGGGCGGCCAGCTCGGCGGTCGTGGCGTAGGCTCCAGGCGGATAGTCGAGACCGCTTGACAAGCCCAGCCCGCCGGCCGCCAGCGCATCGCCCAGCATGGCCCGCATGTCGGCAATCGCGGATTCGTCGGCAGGAACGTCGTTCCAGCCCAGGCGGCCGATACGCAGCGCGGTATTGCCGATCAGCAAGCCAATGTTGACCGCCACCTTGCCGTCGAAACGTTCCAGGTAGCTCGCCACCGAGTCCCAGTCGACAGCGATGTCCGGCGCACCGTCCAGGCCGCTGTTCATCTCGATCAGCGCCGCAAGGTCAGCCGACGATGGGAGCGGCGCGTAGGACAGGCCGTCCACGCCGATGATCTCCGTCGTCACGCCCTGGCGCACCTTCGGCTCGTGGCGCGGATCGGCCAGGATCATCAGGCCCGAGTGTGAGTGGAGGTCGATGAAGCCGGGGGCAACCACCTTGCCCGTTGCGTCGAGAGTCCGCGCCGCCGCCGGTCGCGGCTCGCCCGGGCCGATGATCCACAGCTGGCCGCCGGCGATCGCCACGTCGGCGCCGAAGCCTGTGCCGCCGCTGCCGTCGACGACCGTGCCGTGGCCGATCAGCAGCTCGCAGCTCTCCATCATCAGGCCGGCAGCAGCCGACCGCGCACCCACGCGCCGCGGACCATGCCCGAGTGCTGCCGGTAGATCAGGCGGTCGACCAGGCCTGACGGCTCGTCCACCTCCTGATCGCCGACCGGCGCGGTCAATGACGGATCGACACAGATGAAATCGGCCTCCTTGCCGACCTCGAGCGACCCGATTCTGTGCTCCAGGCCGAGCACCCGCGCGCCTTCGAGCGTGCCCAGGCGCAGCCAGTCGAGCGACTTGAGCACGGGCCGTTCCTCGTTGAGCATGGTCCGCAGCCCGCTCTGCGTGTAGGCGCCGGCGCGCATCACGGAGAACAGGCTCAGATCTGGCCCGCCCGCGACGTCACTGCCCAGCCCGACGACGATCCCCGCTTCGAGGTAGCGCGCCAGCGGCATCGCCCCGCTGGCCAGGAACAGGTTCGAAGCGGGGCAGTGGGCGACCCGCGTGCGGGTCTCGGCCAGCCGCTCGACTTCGCGCTCGGACAGCCGCACAGCGTGGGCCATGATCGTTCGCGGCCCGAGACCGTTGGCCCGGTCATATACGTCGGTGTAGTCGCGTGCCTCCGGAAACAGTTGCGCCACCTGCTCGATCTCGGTCCGGTCCTCGGCCAGATGGGTCTGCCAGTAGGTCCCGGTCGCGGCGGCCAGGGCGGCCGACTGGCGCAGCATCTCGGCGAGCAGCTGACGGCGAAACGGGGCGTGACGGCGTATTGCAGGCGACCGCCGTCGCGTCCGTGCCAGCGCTCGATCAGCCGTTGCGACTGCTGCAGGCTGACTTCGAGCACCTCGCGGTCCGCGACGCGCTCGTCGTAGCGCAACCGGTCCATCATTACCTTGCCCATCACGACGCGCAGGCCGTGCTGCTCGGCGGCGGCGAAGCTGACGTCGAGGCTCTCCTCGAAGACCGCTCCGTAGAGCACGGCGGTGGTCGTGCCGGCGCCGGCAAACGCGCGAAATGCGGCCGGTGCGAGCCGCTCGGCGGTTGCCGCGTCGTACGCGCGCTCGAGCGGGAAGATGTAGCGCTGCAGCCAGCTCAGCAGATCCAGCCCGGCGCCACGGCCGGCGTTGGGCAGCTGGGGCAAGTGCGCGTGCAGGTCGATCAACCCGGGCAACAGCAGCCCCGGCCGCAGATCGACCACGTCGCCTTCGGCGGCCGCAGCTGCTGACCAGGGCGCAACCTCGATGACCAGACCGTCTGCCCCGATCGACAGCAGGCCGTCCTCGATGTAGCGCTCTCCGCCGGCCTCGAGCGGGGTCAGGATGCGCGCCCGAATGCGCAACGGCGGCGTGCTCAACCGGTCTTGCGGAGCCGCGGCGACGGGCGCTGGTGGCTCGGGCTCAAACGCCGCGTTCACACGGCCATGTTAGGGGTCGGACCGGCCGCCAGCGCCCGCCGCCCGGATCGGCCGGTTATGCTGGCTGCCGACCTGATCGGGCGTGGATGCCGGCCGCGGAGGGGAAGACACGACTTGACCCGGAGATTGCGCGCCCTTGGACTGCCGCTTGCCGTCAGCCTGGCGCTGGCGATTTTCGGCGCTGGCCCAGCGGCCGCCACGCAGCGTGCCCAGTTCCCCGTTCAGGGCGCCGGCGATCGCGGTACCGATGTGGTCGCCCTGCAGCACCTGCTGCGAGCGCGCGGCCACGGCCTCGCCGTGACCGGTTACTTCGCCGACGACACGCGCCGCGCACTGAAGGCATTCCAGGAGCGTGTCGGCCTGCGTAGCAGCGGTGTCGCCGACGTCCCGACATGGGCGGCACTCGTGCCCCGGCTGGATCCTGGCGCCGGCGGCGAGGCGGTCCTGGCGCTCAAGACACAGCTCAACGCCAAGCGCCGCGCGGGCCTGTCGCAGGCCTCATCGTTCGACGGTGCCACGCGCGACGCGGTGCGCGCCTTCCAGCGCCATATGGGTCTGCCCGCCACTGGCGTTGCCGACGCAAACACCTGGCGCTACCTGATCTGGCATTTCGAGCGACCCGATTTCGGCCGCGCCGGCCTGTGCAACTACAACGGCGGCAGCCCACGCGCCGATTGGGGCACGGCCGCTGCCGTTGCCCAGTTGGAGGCGGCCGCCGCTCTCTTCAATCGGCGCGCCGGCGGCCGGATTGCCGTCGGCGACATCGGCTTCGAGCACGGTGGGCCGATCAACCTGCACCAGACCCACCAGGATGGGCTGGACATCGACATCGCTCTCGTCCGGCGCGACGGTCGCCAATGCAGCCGTCCCGGCATCAGCTACCTGAGCCGGCAGTACGACCGGGCGGCCACACGCGAGATGCTGAGCGCCATCCATGACGCCCTCGGCCCGCGTCTCAAGCTGATCTACTTCAACGACCCGCAGATGATTGGCGCCGGGCTGGCCCAGCGCTATTCGAACCACGACGACCACATTCATGTACGGCTGTGCGAGCCGGATCACGTGCGCGCCCGTTACGTCTGCTGACTGGTGTTCGATGGTCAAGCCATCACGGCCGATCCGGTCCCGGCCATTGGCCGCTAGTCGAGCGCGGTTGACGCTTTCGCGCCTCTCAGGCTGGCCGAGCGGCCCCGCTGGCCCGGGCCCTGCAAGCCATCGCTGCGGCCGGGCAGGGTCCTGCTGAGCGGCGTGCTGGGTGGGCGCGCCTCGCCCGCTCTGCCCTTCGAGCGATCGTGTTTCGCCGGCCGCGCGTCGAGGCGTGCGGCCGGGACCCTGCGGATCTTCACCGTCCGTCCCCTCCTGGGGTTGGCCGTGGCCGATGCGCGATTGAGCTCATCAGCATTGCGGCATCACTTCAGCAGCTTGACAGCGCGGTGTGCCAGCTAGCCTGTCACGCTGCCCAAGCGCAGGCTCGGCGGTGGCATCGACCACGGCGGGGCGCCGCGCGCTCACGGCAGGCCCAGTTGCGGATGTCGAACCCGGGCTGGTTGCGGTTAGACTCGTGCCTGCTGCGCCCCGAGTTTGAGGAGTCACCATGCAACTCTTGGATCGTATCGACCAGCTGATCGACCAGCGCCACCTGCTGAAGCATCCGTTCTACACCAAGTGGGCCGAGGGCACGCTGCCGCTTGAAGCGTTGCAGGAGTACGCGCGCCAGTACTACGCCTTCGAGTCGGCCATGCCGCGCTTCCTGTCAGCACTCCACTCGCGGACCGAGAGTGCCGCCGTGCGCCAGCAGCTGCTCGACAACCTATGGGACGAAGAGCACGGCCGGGAGAACCACGCCGAGCTGTGGCTGCGCTTCGCCGAGGGCATCGGCGTCTCACGTGACGACGTCCGCGACGCTGACGCACAACGAGGCGACCACAGGCACTTGTCGAGCACGTACACGGAGCTGAGCCGCGAGACCTCGGTCGCCGAGGGCGTGGCCGCGCTGTATGCGTACGAGCGCCAGGTGCCGCAGGTCGCCGGCTCGAAGATTGACGGTCTGCAAGCGCCACTACGACGTCGACGACGCACGCACGCTGGCCTTCTTCACCGTCCACGGCGTGATCGACGTCGAGCACTCGGGCGCCGAGCGCGAGATGCTCGGTGAGCTGGCCGCGGACGAGGATCCGGCGCCAATCGAAGCTGCCACGAGTCGCGCACTCGAAGCGTGGTGGGACTTCCTCAGCGCGGTCGACCTGCCCGTCGCGATGGCCGCCGCCTGACTGAGTGGACGACGAGCGAGCGGGTCATCAAGAGCCTTTCGGCTCCGGCTGGGGCGCTGCCTCCGCCCGCCGTCCACCTCGCGCATCATCGCCCACCGGTCAAGTGGGCGTCAGGTGACCTGCCGGTAACGCTGCGCCGCCTCGGCGCGATTGCGCACGCCGAGCTTGTGCAGGATGTTGCTGACGTGCGTTTCGACGGTCCGCGGCGAGATCGTCAGCGCGTCGGCGATCTCGCGGTCGGTCAGCCCGTCGGCGAGCATCGCCAGCACGTCGTTCTCGCGCGGGCTGAGGCCCATCAACTCGCCCTCGCTGCCGAACACGCTGCGCGCCCGCGCCGCGCCGCGTCGGCGAAGTAGCGCAGTGCGCGGGCAGCGAAGCGGCGCGACATGGCCAGCTCGCCGCGCTGGGTACCGCGCAGCGAGCGCAGCAGCGCCTCGGGGCTGAGGTCCTTGGTCAGGTAGCCGGCGGCGCCGCGGGCGACGGCCTCGAGCAGGTCGCGCTCCGAGCCGGACACGGTCAGCATCACGATCTTGGTCTGCGGCAGACGCGGCGCGAGCTCCTGCACCAACTGGATGCCATTCATGCCCGGCAGGTCGATGTCGAGCAGCAGGACGTCGGGTCGCAGCACCGGCGCCAGTGCGAGCGCCTCCTGGGCGTTGGCCGCCTCGCCGACGAGCTCGACGTCAGGCGCCGCGATCGCCTGGCGGACGGCCGAGCGGACGAGGGCGTGGTCGTCGACGAGCATCACGCGCAGCTTCCCGTCGAGCTCGCTCATGTCGCGAGCACCCTGTCCGTGGACGGGCACGGCGAGCTGAACCGTCGTGCCGCCGCTCGGCTCGGAGACGACTCGCAACTCGCCGCCCATCAGCCGCGCGCGCTCCTTCATGCCCTGCACGCCCAGTCCCGTCACCGCTCGTCTCCTCGGGCCGGAAGCCGCGACCATTGTCGACGACGCTGACACGAGCATGGCCGTCGTCGACCTCGCGCGCTGACGCGCACGACGGTCGCATCGGCGTGCTTGCGAACGTTGGTCAGCGCCTCATGCAGCACGCGCAGCACCTCAACCTGGGTGCGCGGCGGCGAGCGACGCCGGCAGATCGGCGGCGGAGAAGTCGGTGCGCACGCCCGAGCGTCCCGCGAACGTCATCCACGGCGCGCGCGAGCAGCTCGTCGAGCGCGCGATCGCGTTCGTCCCCGGCGCGCATCGTGACCACGGCCTGCTTGGCCTCGGAGATGGCCGAGTCGAGCGCCTGGGTGACCTCGATCGCCAGCTCGCGCTGTTCGTCGGGCACGAACGGCACCAGGCGTTCGTGCTTGAGCTTGGCGAACCAGAGGTCCTGGGCCAGGCCATCGTGCAGCTCGCGTGCCAGACGGGTGCGCTCCTCGAGCGTCGCGCGCTCGGCCTCCGACAGTCGCAGTCGATCGAGTGCCGCATAGGCGCTGCGCAGCGCGCGCAGGTCGGAGCGCGACTCGGCATTGATGCCCAGCAGCAGCACCACGAAGAAGACCAGCCGGAGCGCCTCGCTCGTCGTGACCAGGCCGCCGTACACGCCCGGGTAGAAGTAGAAGTGGATCTCAGCGAAGGCGCCGATGAGCATCGCCACGGCCAGATAGCCATCGGCCACCGGTCCATCGCGCAGATACGAGCGCCGGTACAGCAGCGCGCCGACCAGGAACAGAGCGCGCGCTGACGGCCTGGATCAGTCAAGGCGATACCGGTCACGCCGGGCAGGGCGCCGGAGAAGCGCGGCTCCTCGACCATCTGCTGGATGCCGACCGGTCCGATGAACGGCGGCAGCAGGCTCGTCGAAGTTCGGCAACTCGCTCGCGGATGAGGTAGCAGCACGACCGTGACGACCAGGGACAGCGTCACGACGCGGCACGCAGCAGCGTCCGCCGGACGCGCGGCGCGCGGCGCAGCAGGCTGATCGCCGCCGCTCCGCCAACGACCAGGATCGCGCCGCGCGACGAGCCGCGAGATGGACGATGACGTAGAACGGCAGCTGTTCGGGCAATCCGCCGAGCGACAGGCCGAAGCGGCCCTCGACTTTGAGCACGACCAGCGCGACGGTGACGAAGGCGACCCAGCGCAACGAGCAGGAAGGCGCTGCTCTGGAAGAGTCCGGCCAGATCGTCCGGATTCGCGGTAGCGCGCCAGCGCCAGCGCGGCCAGGCTGCCCGCGGCGAGCACGGTCAACGAGTTGACCGCCACATCGGCCGAGCGATCGAGCAGCGCAAAACTGAGCGACGGGTCGGTCAGGAACGCGGTCGTGGCGCGCAAGGTGAGCCCGACGGCGGTGACCAGCAGCACGAGGTCAAGCCGCCGGATGGCCAGCCGATCGCGTCGTTCGCGCAGCCTTTCCATCTGCCGATGATAGGTCGGCCAGCGAGCTTGTCACCTGCTCGACGAGGTACGCCTCCACTCTGCGCGGGACAAGACTAGAGCCGGACCGCGCCCCAGCGCCGATCCGGCTCCGTCACGCTTGTCGGCACACCCCGCCGTGTAAGGGTGGCGACAAAGCTGGGATGTTCTATTGTTCGGTCACGGCCAACCACTGGCTGCGACAAGTCATACGATGAGCCATGCGGCGCGGCGCGACCATCCGAGGACGCTACGGAACTGACTACGGAGCCGTGACTCCGTACTCGGGGCTCAACCGGGTACCTGCCAGCGTCGAGCACGACTGAGTTTGATGCGACAGGCGCGCCCGGACCAGTCACGCACCGGAATGGAAGATCTGGACGGCCCTGGTGATCGTCTACCTCGTCTGGGGCTCGACCTACCTCGCCATCCGGGTTGTCGTCGAGACGATGCCGCCGCTGCTCGCCGGCGGCGCGCGATTCGTCGCCGCCGGGCTGATCATGTTCGGCCTGCTGCTGCTGCGGCGCGGCCTCGGCGGCCCTGCGCCTGTCGCGCGACGAGTGGATCGGCGGCCGGCCTCGTCGGCCTGGCGCTGCTGCTCGGCGGCAACGGCCTCGTGTCCTTGGCGAGCGTGACGTGCCGAGTGGCCTGGCGGCGCTGATCATCGCCGTCGTGCCGCTCTGGCGTCGTCATGCTGCGCCGCGCTGTTCGGCGAGCGTATCGCGCTCGGTACCGATCCTCGGCGTCGTCGCTGGCTTTGCCGGCGTGGCGTGCTGATCGTGCCGCGCGGCGTCGACGGGACGGTCGACCTGTGCGCCATGCTGCTGATCGTCGGGGCGTCAATCGAGCTGGGCGATCGGCTCGTACTTCTCCAAGCGCGTCGGCCTGCCGCACGACCCGCTCGCCTCGACCGGCGCCGCAGATGCTGGTCGGCGGCGTCGGCCTGCTGGCGTCGGGCTGCTGGCCGGGGAGACCGGCCTCTTCCAGCCCGAGCACTTCAGCACCGAGCTCGGTCCTCTCGCTCAT
This sequence comes from uncultured Chloroflexia bacterium, assembly GCA_963704145.1. Classification (GTDB taxonomy): domain Bacteria; phylum Chloroflexota; class Limnocylindria; order Limnocylindrales; family CSP1-4; genus JALYGJ01. The sequence goes on along the minus strand of CAVPHB010000002.1, from coordinate 330,314 downwards.
CTACCTGCATGCTCTTCGGCAGCGTCCTCGCCTACACCGCCTACACCTGGCTGCTGCATGCACGCTCCGCGTGTCGCGCGTGTCGACCTACGCCTACGTCAACCCGGTCGTCGCGATCTTCCTCGGCTGGCTGCTGCTGCGCGAGACGGTTGACCTGACCATGATCCTCGGCGCGGCCGATGATCGTCGTGTCGGTTGGACTGGTCATCCGCACCGAGTCGCGCGCCGTGCGCGTCGAGGTGGCGCTCGAGGCAGCGCCGGTTTCGTCCGACCTGCTGCTTGCCGAAGAGACCAACGAACACGCTGGTCCGCCGGGCAGTCAATCTGCGTGAGGCCGGCCGGGACCTTCGCCGGTCCGCCGGATCGGCGGCGCAGGAGTGGACGACAGTACCGGCGGCCATAGCCGGGTCGGTCGAGAAGGTGGTGTCGCGGCGCACCGTCGCGCCATCGGCGGGCCTGATCGGCCCCCTCTGGGGCGGCCATGACCCCGGCGCACGGCGCAGGGCAACCGTTCGGCCTGGGTCGCGCAGGGCCGGCATGGAGTCCCGTGCGGGGTCGCTGGAGGCCTTCCGGTCGGCTCAGTCCGGCCGTTGTGTCCGCGCGTCCGCGGCGTGGCGAGCGCCGCCCCGGGTGGTGCCTGCGCGCCCACAGACCTTCGGCCGCCGGCGCTGGGTAGGGATGGGCCTTCCGGCGGCTGGGGCACCGCCCGAGCATGGCCTGCAAGATGGCCGTGCCGTCGGCCGATCCGCGAGAGGGAGTCCATCCGGTCATGCCCCAACGCCCTGCCCGTCGTCGACAGCGACTGTCCTGCCTCGCGCTCGCGGTCGCGCTCATTGCCCCGCTCAGCCTGCCGGCCGCAGCGGCGGCCCAGTCGGACCGCCCCAATCAGCGCGGCAGCGGACCGGCGCGCGACGCCTGGCTGGTGGAGTTGCGGTCGGGCGTGACGGCTGGCGAGGCGGCCCAGCTAATGGCCGTCGTTGGTGCGACGGTGATCGGCGAGCTGGGCGCCGTCGGCGTGCGCGTGATCGAACTGCCCGCGGCCGGACGCGATGCCGCGCTCGAGGTCCTGTCCGGCGACGCACGGGTCGCCTCCGTCGAGCCCGACATGACCGCCGAGGTATCCCGGGAGCCGAGCGATCCGCAGTGGTCTCGGCAATGGGGCCCACGCACCATCGGCGCACCGCAAGCATGGGATCTAACGATCGGCACACGAAGAACCGTGATCGCCATCGTCGACACCGGCGTCGACCCGAACCAGCCCGATCTGCGTGGCCGGGTGCTGCGCGGCTGGGACTTCCAGAACAACGATGCGAACCCGGCCGATGACATGGGTCACGGCACTGCCGTGGCGGGCGTCGCGGCTGCCGCCGGGAACGACCGCATCGGCATCGCCGGCATGTGCTGGACGTGCCGCATCTTGCCCGTCAAGGTGCTCAATCGGCACGGCAGCGGCACGCATTCGAATGTTGCCGCCGGGATCGTCTGGGCGGCCGACCACGGCGCCGACGTGATCAACCTGAGCATCGCCTCGCCGGGCGGCAGCACCGTGTTGGCGGGAGCCGTGGACTACGCGTTGCGCAAGGGCGTGGTCGTGGTCGCGGCCGCCGGCAACGATGGCAGCAAGCGGCGCAACTATCCCGCTGCGCTGCCCGGGGTACTGAGCGTCGCCGCCAGCAACCAGGCAGATGCGCTCTACCGATGGTCCAATCACGGCAGCTGGGTCAGGCTCGCCGCGCCGGGTTGCGCCTACACCACAAAGCGTGGCTCCAACTGGAGCTGGTGGTGCGGGACCTCCTTCGCGACGCCGCTGGTGGCCGGCACGGTGGCATTGGTCAAGAGCCTCCGGCCGCGTTACAGCCGCGCCCAGCTGGAGGCGGCCGTTCTTGGCACGGCCGTTGGTTTCCGGCGCACGGCACTTGACGGTCGGCTCGATGCAGCGCAGGCCCTGCGCTCGGCTTCTGACAGCCCGCCGACGGCCCCGGGCGACCCACCGCCCACGCCCCGGCCGACACCGACACCGACGCCTCGGCCCACCGTCTCGCCCACGCCCAGCCCGACAGCCACGCCCCAACCGCGCAACCACGAGTGGAGCCACCGGCTGAGCCAGGGGGAGCGCCGAGCCTCACGGACGTTCTGGCTGGCCGGCCATGTCCACGTCGATCTCACCTGGCGCGGCAGCGACAGCCTGTGGCTCTCCGTTGTCGACTGGCGCGGGAACAGGGTCGTCCGGGACGAAGACGAGGAGAGCGTTCATCTCGAGCTGGATGTGCGAGCGGGCTACTACGAGCTGACGGTTGGCCTGTCGAGCGCCGAGTCGGCTGACTTCACAATCTGGATCGAACAGGGCCCCTGAGAGCGGCCGGCGGCCGAGCGGCCGGCAAGAGGACCTTGCCCGGGTTGAGCAGCCCCTCGGGATCGAGCGCCTGCTTGATCGAGCTCATCAGCGCCACCGCCCGCGTGCCGCGCTGCAGCTCGAGCCACGGCCGCTTGGCCAGACCGGTGCCGTGCTCACCGGTCACCGTGCCGCCCAGCTCCAGCGCGGCACGGTAGATCTGGTCGCGCGCCGCGTCGATGCGCGCCTCTGCGGTTGGATCGTCGCGCGCCACGATGTAGGTCGGGTGCAGGTTGCCGTCGCCCGCGTGACCGAACACGCCGACGCGTAAGCCCTGGTCGCGTGCGATGACGCTCGATCCGCTCGAGCATCTCTGCGATGCGGCTGCGCGGCACGCCGATGTCGTCCATGCGCGCGACCCCGGCGCGCTCGAGCGAGTCGTGCGCGGCGCGGCGGGCCTGGCGCAGCCAGTCGGCCTCCTGCGTGTTCGCCGCGCGGATCACCGACGTCGCAGCCCGCCGCCACGCATGCCGCTTCGGCCGTGTTCATCTCGGTCTCGGCGGCGGCACCGCCCAGGTCCGACTCGACCATCAGCAGCGCCCCGGCGCGGCGGTCGAGCCCGAGCCGGTAGGCATCGTCGACCGCCGCGATGGTGAACGCGTCCATCAGCTCGAGCGTGACCGGCACCACCCCGGCCGCGATGATCCCGGCGACCGCCTGGCCCGCCTGGCGCACGCTGGCGAAGAAGGCGATCAGGGTCAGCTTCGGTGGCGGCAGCGGCAGCAGCCGCACGATCGCCTCGGTGATCAGCCCGAGGGTGCCCTCCGAGCCAACGAACAAGCCGGTCAGGTCGTAGCCGGCGACATCCTTGATGGTCTTGCCGCCGGTGCGAATGACCGACCCGTCGGCGAGCACAACCTCCAGCCCCAGCACCCAGTCGCGCGTCACGCCGTACTTGACGCAGCGCAGGCCGCCCGAGTTCTCGGCCAGGTTGCCGCCGATGGTGCATGTCTCGAAGCTCGCCGGGTCGGGCGGGTAGAGCAGGCCGAACTCGCCCACGGCGCGGTTCAGATCGGCGTTGACGACCCCCGGCTGGACGGTCGCGGTCAGGTTGGCCGGGTCGATCTCGACGATCGCGTTCATCTCGGTGAAGACGACGGTCAGCGCGTCGTCGACGGCCACCGCGCCACCCGACAGGCCGGTACCCGCGCCGCGCGCGACGATCGGCACCCCGACCGTGCACGCCAGGCGAACGATGGTCTGCACGTCGCTCGTGCTGCGCGGGAAGCACACCGCCAGCGGTCGGCCGGCGCGCAGGTAGGCCGTCTCATCGAAGCGAAACGCCTCCATGTCGGCAACCTCGCGCAGCATCCGCAGCGCGGGCAATTCGACGGTCAATCGCTCGAGCAAGCTGGTGCGTGTGTCGGAGACCGCGCCCATGCCCGCAGGGTAGCGCAGCTGGTCGGTCCCTCCGCCGGACAGCGCGGCTGAGTCGGGCTATTCTTCGGGCAATAACTCGGCCACTTCCGTCATTGCCCAGGGGTCCCGATGAAGATAGGTGTGGTGAAGGAGCGCGCGCCGAATGAGCGGCGCGTGGCGCTCGTCCCCGACGCGCTGAAGCAGTTGTTGGCCGCCGGCGCCGAGATACTCGTCGAGCGCGGCGCCGGCGATGCCGCAGCCATTCCCGATTCGCTCTACTCGGCCGCCGGCGCGCAGTTGGTGTCGCGCGACGATCTGTACCGTCAGGCCGATGTCGTCGTGATGGTCCAGAAGCCTGAGGCGGCGGACACGAAATCCCTGCGCGCGGGCCAGGTCGTGGTCGGCCTGCTCCAACCGCTGATCGATCCGCAGCTGATGAAGTCCCTGGCCGGGGCCAAAGTCACCGCGATCAGCCTCGATGCCATCCCACGCACGCTGAGCCGAGCGCAATCGATGGACGTGCTCTCGTCGCAGGCCAACGTCGGCGGCTACCGCGCGGTGCTCCTCGCCGCGGCCGAGTACGGCCGCTACTTCCCGCTGCTGACCACGGCCGCCGGCACGGCCCGGCCGGCCAACGTGCTCGTGCTGGGCATCGGTGTGGCCGGCCTGCAGGCGATTGCCACCGCGCGCCGGCTGGGCGCGGTCGTCAAGGCCTACGACGTTCGTGCGGAGACCAGGGAGCAGGCCGAGTCGCTCGGCGCGACGTTCCTGGTGCTCAAGTCGGTTGCCGACGCCAGCGGCGCGGGCGGCTACGCGCGCGAGCTGACGGCCGAGGAGCGCGAGGCGCAGCAGCTCGAGCTGAACGATTTCATCGCCGCCATGGACGTCGTGATCACCACCGCCCAGGTGCCCGGCCGTCGACCGCCGGTACTTGTCACCGCGGCCGCGGTCAAGAGCATGAAGCCGGGCTCGGTCATCGTCGACATGGCGGCCAGCGCGCTGGGCGGCAACGTCGAGCTTTCCAAGCCGGACGACACGGTCGTCACCGACAACGCGGTGACGATCATCGCGCCGACCAACCTGCCGGCGACGATGCCGGCCGGGGCGAGCCAGTTCTACGCCCGCAACCTGTCTTCCTTCCTGCTCCACTTCCTGAAAGACGGTTCCTTGAGCATCGACATGGCCGACGAGATCACGGCCGCCACGGTCATCACCCATGACGGCCAGGTCGTCCAGGAGCAGACCCGCAAACTGCTCGAGCCGGCCCCCGCGGAGGCTGCCCCATGAGTCCCGAACTGCTCAGCGCACTGGCCATCTTCGTGCTCGCCATCCTGGTCGGGTTCGAGGTCATCAGCAAGGTCCCGGCCACCCTGCACACGCCGTTGATGTCGGGCGCCAACTCGATTCACGGCATCGTCATGGTCGGCGCGATGCTCATCGCCGCCGCCGCCGACAACCCGCTCAGCTATGTCCTCGCCTTCGTGGCCATGGTCTTCGGCGCGGTCAACGTCGTCGGCGGCTACGTGGTCACTGACCGCATGCTGCAGATGTTCCGCCGGCGCGAGCCGGCCAAGCCGGTCGTCGAGCCCGACGCCGCTCCGGCGCCGGAGGCCAGCTAGCCATGTCCCAGCCGACGATCGATACCCTGGTCTTCCTCGCCTGGCTGGCCGGCGCGGCGGCCTTTGTCATCGGCCTGCACCAGATGAACAGCCCGGCCACCGCCCGCCGCGGCAACCAGCTCAGCGCCGGTGGCATGGCCATCGCCGTCATTGCCACGTTCCTCTGGCTGCTCACTCCGGGCAACCCGATCCATCCCGGTGGCGCCTCGATGACCGCATTGGCGATCATCGTCGGCGGCTTTGTCATCGGCGGCGGCATCGGCCTGTGGCTGGCGCGTCGCGTGGCCATGACCGCGATGCCCCAGCTGGTCTCGCTGTTCAACGCCGTTGGTGGTGGCGCGGCCGCGCTCGTCGCCATAGACGACTTCCTGCGCGTGGCGGGCACGCCCGAACTTGACGTGTCGACGGCCGTCTTCGTCGTTCTCGGAGCGGTCATCGGCAGCGTGACTTTCAGTGGCTCGCTGATCGCCTCGGGCAAACTGCAGGGCCTCGTGCCCGGTCAGCCGCTCATCTTCCCCGGAGCCAGGCTGCTGACTGCGCTGGCGGCGCTGGTCGCCGTCGGTGGACTGATCGTGCTCGCCCTTGTGCCCGCGGGCTTGCTCAGCCTGACTGCCGGCACGCAGATCGCGCTCCTGGGTGTGGTCGTGCTCGCCGGTCTGGTCTTCGGGGTGACGATGGTGCTGCCCATCGGTGGGGCCGACATGCCGGTGGTCATCTCGCTCCTGAACTCGTTCACCGGCACGGCCGCGGCGATGGCCGGCTTCGTCATCGGCAACCCGGTGCTGATCATCGCCGGCGCGCTGGTCGGCGCCGCCGGCGGCATCCTGACCAAGCTGATGGCCGACGCGATGAACCGGTCGCTGGCCAACATCATGATCGGCGGCTTCGGCACCGGCGACTCCAGCGCCGGTCCAGTCGGCGGTGGCGGCGGCGACGTGCGTGAGGTGGGCATGGACGACGCGGCGATCCAGCTGGCGTATGCCCAGAAGGTGATCATCGTGCCCGGCTACGGCCTGGCGGTGGCCCAAGCGCAGCACGCCGTGCGCGAGCTGGCCGATCTGCTCGAGAGCCGCGGCATCGACGTGGCGTACGCCATCCATCCCGTTGCCGGCCGTATGCCGGGGCACATGAATGTGCTCCTTGCCGAGGCCAACGTGCCCTATCCCCAACTGCGCGAGATGGACGAGATCAACCCCGAGTTCGACCGCTGTGACGTTGCCCTCGTGGTGGGTGCCAACGACGTCACCAACCCGGCCGCACGCAGCAACCCGCAGAGCCCGATCTACGGCATGCCCATTCTCGACGTCGACCACGCCCGCAGCATCCTGGTCATCAAGCGCTCGATGCGTCCGGGCTACGCGGGCATCGACAACGAGCTGTACGCCAACCCAAAGACAGGCATGCTCTTCGCCGACGCTCGAGAGGGGTTGACGGCTCTGGTCGCCGCGGTCAAGCAGGTCTGACCTAGTGCCCTGCACGCCCCGGGCGCCCCGGGCTGCTCGTATCCTGTTGGCCATGCGGATTCGCCTCTTGGCCAGACGGCTCGTTGGGCTGGCCTCACTGCTGGGCTTCGTGGCGCTGCTGGGCGCCCCGGCCGTTCTTGCGGCCGAGGTCGAGATCACCTCGACCGGTCCGCTGACGCGAGTGATCATCAGCGGCGATCTCAACTGCCAGGTCGCGCACCGCGAAGACGACGCGTTCGAGTTCTACCCATCAGGTTCGACGCCGGGCTCGTGCGGCACCTTCTTTGCCGTGGGCGGCACGCTGTACGGGCCGGCATCCCTGCCGTCGGGCTTCTTCAGCGCGCTGACGCCGTGGATGCTCGTCAGCCAGGCGCCGGTCGCCGGTAGTGGCAGCCAGGGCGATCCGTTCCGCACGGTGACCACGGTCGAGGCCACGGGGGCCAACCTGCGGCTCGAGCAGACCGATAGCTACGTTGTCGGCAGCCAGTCGTATCGGACCGACATGCGCATCACCAACCAGGGCTCGGTCGCCCTGAACGGCATCCTGTATCGCGCGGGTGACTGCTACCTGCAGGAGTCCGACGTGGGCTTCGGACGCGTCGATGGTGGCGCGCCGGCGTGCGTGGTGTCGGACGCAGCCGATTCGCGCATCGAGCAGTGGCTGCCCATCACCGCCGGCAGCCACTACATCGAGGCCGGCTACATCGACGTCTTTGCCGCTGTCGACGCCCAGCAGCAGTTCCCGGACACCTGCACCTGTGACGTCGCGCTCGACAACGGCGCCGGCCTGAGCTGGCCGGTCAGCCTCGCCGCGGGACAGACGCTGACGGTCTCACACGAGACGTTCTTTTCGCCGGTCGGTCGCGCACTCGCCCAGCAGTCGTACCGAGACTCGGTGCCCGACCCGACGAGCATCTCGCTCGACCCGATCGTCGTCGCCCAGAGCGTCGCCATCGCCGCCGGGGTGATCCTGCTGGTGCCCTTCCCGGCGGCGCTGTTCAACAGCGCGCTCGAGGAGAACTACGAGGAAGTCATGGCCGGCGTGGCCAGGGTTCGGGGCCGCTTGTCGCGCGCCTGGGCAGCGTTCAAGGCCTGGATCCGCCGCCAGCTTGCCGCGCGTCGCACATCACCCGCGTCGCCGCCCGGCGGGCCGCCGCCCGTGGCTCTCGCGCAGCCGCCGGGAGCGGTCACGCCGCCCGCCGCCGCGACCCCCGCCGGCCCGCAAGTGGCGCCTGGCCCGCCAGCCGCGCCGGCCGTGCCGGCCGCGCCGGACCTGTGGCGGTCGCCGCAGGGGATGGCCATCTTCGTCCTGCTCAGCGCCCTGCTCTACGCCTTTCTCGACCCGACCTTCGGCATCAGCCTCGTCTCGCTTGCCACGGTCGCCGGCCTGACGCTCGGCCTGTTCGTCGTGCTCCTCGCTTACGGGCTGCCGCTCTTCCTGGTTGCGCAGCGGCGGCGCATCGTGCTCAGCGCGCGCGCGCTGCCGGCAACAATCTTCGTGGCCGCGCTGTGCGTCATCGTCAGTCGCGTGGCCGACTTCCAGCCGGGCTACCTGTACGGCCTGATCATCGGCTTCTTCTTCGCGCACACCGTCGACCGGCGCGAGGAAGGCCGCGCCGAGGCGATCGCCTCGGCGGTGTCACTGCTGACGGCGTTCGCGGCCTGGATCGCCCTGGCCTTCCTGCGCGCGGGCAACGGCCCGGGCGATGAGCTCGTCGGCGCGTTGCTCGGGGCGGCGATGGTCACCGTGGTCGTTGCCGGACTCGAAAACGCCGTCTTCGCCATGCTGCCGCTGCGCTTCCTGCCCGGCTCGGCCGTGTTCGACTGGAACAGGCGGGTGTGGATCGTGCTGCTCGGTCTCGGCGTCTTCGGTTTCGCCCACGTGCTGCTCAACCCGACCGCCGGCTACCTGGCCGACAACACGCGCACCTCGTTCTTGACCATGGTCGCGCTGCTGCTCGGATTCGGCCTCGCGTCGGTGCTCTTCTGGGCATGGTTCCGCTTCCGGCCCAAGCGGGCGGTCGCCGGATGAGCGAGCGGGCCGAGCTGCAGGTCGTGGTCGATGCCCCGCGCGCCGCCGTCTTCTCGCTCCTGGCCACCACCGACGGCCTGCGCCAGTGGCTCGACGCGGCCGAGGTCGAGGCGCGCGTCGGTGGATCGCTGCGCGTCCAGATGCTCGACGGGCAGGCGGTCGGCGAGGTGCTCGCGTACGACCCGCCAACGCATATCAGCTTCACCTGGCGCTGGTCGAGTGAACCGGTCGGCGCGCCGAGCGTTGTTGCCTTCGACGCCATCGAGCACGGCGGCCGGACGCTCGTCACGCTGCGCCACGTCGGTCTGCCAACGCACGCCGAGGCGGAGCTGCACACCGAGATGTGGCGTCATTGGCTGGCCCGCTTCGAAGCGGCAACGCGGGCGTTGGCCCACGCCACGGAGGAGACCTAGCTCGCCGTCACCCGCCGTAGAGCGCGGCCGCCCAGGTCGAGCTGCACACCGAGATGTGGCGCCACTGGCTCGAACGGTTCGAGGCCGCCACGCGCTCCCTGCTCGAGAAAGTCGAAACGACCCGTCGGCAGCCTTGATGCGGCAGCTTGCTCCGGGCCAATTCATTCGGCGCGTCACGCAACTTCATCGATGCACGTCCAAACCATGCCAACATGACGTCCTGTGGGGCGCCCAGCATCGGCGTGATACCAGGTCAGATGGTGTGTGGCTAATGATCGGGTCATGTATTCACGGGTATCGATTCCGCCATCGGTCGTCTGGAAGGCTATTGGTGCGCCGGCTAGCGTTACTTGCGCTCGCCGCGGCAAGCTTGACGTCATGCGCTTGGCTACCAATCGGCGCCAGTCCCTCCCCATCCTCGTCCATAGGCCAGACTCCGCAGCCGACCAGTCCGCCTGGCAGCCCGGACCCGCCGACCATCAGCCCAGCGCCAACGCCGTCCGGAGATGCTCAGGACTCACCGACCCCGTTTCCAACCGAATCAGCGGGCTTAGTCGACCTCGCATCTTCCCCGTGGCTTCAGTGGCTGCCCAACGAAGGCAGCGACTTTTGGAGCCTGTACACCGGTAGGCTCGATGGGCGCGCGTTCGAAGCCATCGACTCTGGGCAGCCGGTCACCGCGCCGGGCAACCGCGCTGGTCCAGTAAACGGCGAGTATCTCTCTCTCTGGCTCGACGCCGACGAAAGTGTGCTGAGTCTCATCGACACGGTGGACGGGAGTACCCGTGAAATGGTGCGATCCCACCAGCGCCTCGCCTCCGGTGCGATCACACCTGACGGCGCGAGCCTGCTGTGGACGACTCTGGATGACGACGGGTCCGTATCAGGAGTCTGGCGTCAACCAACCTCGGGACTGGAATCGGAAAAGGTCCTTGATGGATGGGATGGGCCAGGGCCCAATCTAGTTTTCTCCATCGACGGCAGCATTATGGTGTTCTCCAATTGGAGCGAGCGATCGGACGGTTACAGCTATCGTCTCTTCAACGCCAATCTTGAACCGGTTGGGCAGTTGCTCGATACAAGTTTCGGGCCCCCGATCGGCTTCTTGGACAATCGGCTGATTGTCTACGAGCAGGGCGCATATGGGCAGGTACTTGAATTCCCTCTGCTAGCGCTGGACATCGAGGACTGGTCTGCCCAAACGTTCGTTTCTAGTGAGGGACGGTCGGCGGCGATTGTAGCTGCACAGGATGGAACACCGGTGCTGTTGTTTGATGGTCACGAAGGGGATGATCGGTACGCTATAAATGCGTCAACTGGCGAGGGCGACGACCGGACCATATTTGTCGGGGGTGCGCCATGGTACGACGCGCCAACTTCGATGGTCCTGCCAATGACCACCGACAATGTGGCCGCACCACCTGGTTGGATAGCGGTGTTTCCGGGCGGCCGGCCAATACCTCGGTCATCTCAGGACGAAGGCGGAGTCAATGGTCGGGTTTTGGTCCGCATTTCCGATGGCGAGATGATTGATGTCCCTGCCTTTGACCTGACCCGGTGATGATCGGGGGTACGGGAGTCGTGAGGCTCGTGAGGTAACTGGGGTGGGTGAGGATGGTGAGGGTTGGTGAGGGTTGTGAGGGTTGTGAGGGCCATGAGTGTCGTGAGGGTAAGCAAGCTGACGAGTATCTGGCTGTTCATCTTCGTGCTCTTCACGGCATCGCCAAGCGAGGCAGCGGCTATAGGGCCGGATCCAACGAGCGGCACCGGATACTGGGATCCGAGCGTCACCCTTCATGCGCGCTGGTCGACCAACGAACCCGCCGCCTAGCGGATGGATGCAGGATCCAATTCTGGACGCACTTGCGGACTCCAATGCAACGCGCGCTTCTCGCGCTCCCCAACTTTCGTACAGTTCCTCAGGCGAGGGGACCATCTACTACGTCAATGGGGGGTGTGGCGGCCCCGCTTTGGCATGCGCTGACAAGAACGTCAATCACGACACATGGGAAATCAGGTTCATCGAACATGGGAGGGTGTTCGATGACTTCACGGTTCGATGGTGTGACAATGTGAACAACGGAACGTGCTGGGACGTTGAACGTGTCGCGCTCCATGAGGTGGGCCACGTTGCCGGACTTGGCCACAATCCCGTCGATAACACGGCCATGACAATTATGTACCAAGTGGTCCACTCCAAGAACGGAGACGGTTGGCAGATCCACGTCTACAAGAGTTGCGATCAGGCACGGCTCCAACTGCTGTACGACCTGACGAGCACATCGATTACATACGCTAGCTGCTTGGATGGCCTGCCTAACGCTGGCGCGAACGGCCTGAAGACAACGGCAATATTCGCGACTACCGCTACGATCCTCTGTCTAGGCGAATCGGCCACACTTTCGGGAAACCTCAGTGTCCAAGACCTGAGCGGATACGGAATGCTCGGAAGTAACGACCTGGGATCGAGAACGGTAGTCATCGAGCGGGCGCCGCATGGTCAAAGCAACTTCAATACTTACACTACCGTGACCACCAACAGCGCTGGCAACTGGAGCCGGACCGTTTCGTCTCTGGCTAACACGGACTATGACTGGCGAGCACGCTTCCAACAATGAAAGCGGGCTGAACGGTGATACGAGTGCGTCCGTACGCATCCGCTGGCTGAACGCCTGCTAGGCGTACCGCCCGCCCGCTCTGCGAAGTGGCGTGACACTGGGAGTGTCATCAAGGCAACTATCTGCGACTGCCAGAACCTCCACCGTGCCGTTGAGTGCCGATTCGGCCGGAATCCACGCCCAACCGATCACGGCACGGGTGCCAGGGAGCCGCGGATTACCTCCTGCCGAGGCAGCAAGGCCGATTCGTGACACTGGGAGTGTCCACGGCGGCGGCAGTGCTCAGGCCTCGTAGAGCGCCGCCGCGCGGCGCAGCTCGGCAGCGACATCGTCGCGCAGCTCGGCCGGCTCGAGCACCTCGGCCTCGGCTCCCCAGCCCAGGATCCAGATGCGGATCTCGCGCATGCCCGATACAAGCCCGCGCCAGATCAGGCTGCCGTCCGCCTGCGGCTCGAGCTCCTGGCTCGGATGCCAGCGCGTCTCGGCCGCCCGGCGGGCGACGGCGACCGAGAAGCGGATCACGACGCGCACCGGCTCTTCGTCGGCGATGACGTCCCAGGCACGCAGCAGCTCGCTCGCCGGCGCGCTGCCGGCAGGTGGCTCGAACGTCTCCGGGGTCAGCGTCGCCCGGATGATGCGCTCGACCTTGAAGGTGCGCCGCGCGCCGCGCGACTCGTCATAGCCGATCAGGTACAGCGCGTGGGTCAGCGCCGACGGCTCGATGGCCAGCGGCTGGACACGCGTCCTGCGCGGCGTGCGGGTCGGGTCGTAGACGGCCGCGTCGTATTCGATCTCGACGATGCGCCGCTGCGCCCACGCCTCGGCCAGCACGCGGAAGACACGCGTGAAGCGCTCGTTCTTGGGCGTCGCGACGTAGGCGTCGACGGTCGCCTCGATGTGCTCGGCGAGCACCGGCGGCAGGATCTGGGCGAGCTTGACGAAGGCGCCGATCAGCTCGGTGTCGTGCTCGTCGCTGGCCTTGGCCAGCATGCGCGCGGCGAGGAAGAGCGTGGTGGCCTCGTGCAGTGTCAACGCCAGCGGCGGCAGGAAAGCCTCGCGCTCGAGACCGAACCGGCCGCCCTCCTGCCAGATCGGCAGGTCGGCGTCGACGTCCATCGACTGCACGTCGCGGTAGATCGTGCGCTTGGAAACGCCGATGCGATCGGCCAGCCCCTGGGCCGACATGCCGTCGGGGTGGTCGCGCAGCAGCATCGCGATCTTGAGGTAGCGCGCGGCGCGATCCCACTTCGCGCCACCCCGGTCGTGCGCGGCGTTTGTCACGAGCTCACGGTAGCGCCTCGCCGAGCTGCCGGGGTGGGCCGAAGCAGGCCCGTCGCTCAGGACATTGCGCCTACCATCAGGCGATCATGGCTCGCCGGCTGACTCGGGTCATCACCACCCCTGCCGCGGCGCGCTCTGCGCGCGAGGGTAGCCGGCCGTTCGTCAGCCTGCTGTCAGACTGGGGCGCGCGCGACCCATCGGCGGCCATCTGTCGCGGGGTCGTGCTGGGCATCGCGCCCGACGCGCTGGTCGTCGACATCACCCACGATGTCGAGAAGTACAACATCCACCACGGCGCCCTGATGCTGTGGTGCGCCCTGCCCTTCCTGCCCATCGGCGCGCACATGGCCGTGATCGATCCGGGAGTCGGCACCGCGCGCCGGCCGGTGGTGCTCGAAACTGCGCGCGGCGACTACCTGGTCGGGCCTGACAACGGCCTGCTGCTGCCCGGCGCCCAACGGCTGGGCGGTATCGTGCGCGCCCACCTGGTCGAGAACGTGCAGTATCGTCTGCCGCTGCTCAGCCCGACCTTCCACGGGCGCGACCTGTTCGCGCCGGCGGCGGCGCACCTCGCCCTGGGCCTGCCGCTCGGGTCAATCGGGCCGCCGATCGACCCGGGTCGAGCTGATGGACGTCGACTGGCCGCCCGTCGTCGTGCGTGACGGCGAGCTCGAGACCGCCGTCATCTACCGCGACACCTTCGGCAACCTCAAGCTTGGCGCGCTGGCAGACGACCTGCGCCGGACGCTGGCCGAGCTCGCCTACGGGGAGCCGCTCATCGTGCGACTGGGCCGGGGCACCCGCGCGCGGCGCGTGCCGATGCCCTGGGCGCCGACCTTTGGCCAGGTCGACACGGCTGGCTTTCTGCTCTACGAGGACTCATACGGCCGACTGTGCATCGCTCAGAACCGGGGCAACGCGGCCGAGTCGCTGGCACTTGACGAGGGCACGCTGGTCCGCGTCGCACGCGACCGCGGGAGTCAGGCCACGGGATAGGTCGCCGGGCTCGATTCGAGCGGCGTGGGCTCCGTTGGTCTAAACTCTGCGGCCAGCGTCAGACCCTCGGCAGCACTGGCGATGCGATCGCGTCCGGCACGCTTGGCGGCGTAGCACGCCCGGTCCGCGGCGAGGATGATGCTCGCCCCGTCGCGGCCGTCCTTGGGGTACACGGCAATGCCGATCGAGCAGGACAGCGGCGTGTTCGCGGTTCGGTCGTCGTTGACCTGGGCGACTGCGACGCGGACTCGCTCGGCCACGATGCGCGCGCCGGCCAGGCCGGTGTTGGGCAGCAGCAGCGCGAACTCATCGCCCCCGAAACGGAACGCGTGGTCCGAATCGCGTCCTGCAGCCGCGGAGCAGCCCGGCCACCCGCTGAAGCATCACGTTGCCCGCCAGGTGACCGAAGCGGTCGTTGTGGCGCTTGAAGAAGTCGAGATCGACCATCAGCATCGCGAACCGGCTGCGCTCCGCAGTCAATTGGTCGATGCGCTCGATCAGGGCGCCGTGATTCCACAGTCCGGTCAGCCGGTCGGTCTCGGCTCGCAACTCGACCGCGCGGTGCGTGGCGGCGTTGCGCAGCGCGATCGAGACGTGCGCGGCGAACAGCTTGACGAGCTCGAACTCGCCCTGGCTGAAGCGTGCCTGCTCGCCCAGCCGTTCGATAGTCAGCACGCCCTGGATTACCTCCCCGGCACGCAATGGCGCCACGATCAGGGCCCCGGCCAGTGGGCCGGTGGCGTCGAAGTGCGCCACGCGCGGATCGCGCAGCTCGTCGAGGATGAGCAGCGGCTCGCCGGTCCGGATGACATGGCTGGCCTCGCCCTGATCGTCGGGCAGCGACTGGGCCAGGTAATTGGCGGCGTGCACGCCGCGGGCGAAGATAGGGCGCACCATTCGCGCGGCCTGGTCGTGCAGGCTGACGCAGATGTTATCGACCTCGACCAGCGACTCGAGGCTTGACGGCGATCTCTTCGAGCAGCGCCTGCGTGTCCAGCGTGCTCAGGATTGATTCGGTCACCCGCAACAGCTCGCGCTGGCTGTGCACCTGGCGGGCCAGCGTCTCGGACTGGTCGTGCAGGCGTTCAGTGGCGTCCGCGTTGGCCATCGCCTGGGCGGCGATCGAGGCGTAGATCTCGAGCAGGCGCAGATCGTCGGCGCCGAACTGCTCGAGCCCCAGCTTGGCCAGCACGATCACGCCGATCGTCTCGTCCTCGTACAGCATCGGCGCCAGCAGCAGCGACTCGTCGAGGTCGTCTTCTGTGCCGGGGATCGTCTTGGCGCGCCGGTCGTGGGCCGCATCGCCCACGTTCTGTGCCAGGCCGTGGCGCGCCACCCAGCCGGTGATGCCCTCGCCTACCTTCGAGCTTGCAGTTGCTCGCCGTGCTCCGCCTCGTACTCGCCCACCTCGCCGCGCCAGGCGATCGGCAGGCACTCGTCGCCCTCGATCCGATAGACGCGCACGTTGTGGCTGTCGATCAGCTGGGTGAGTTCGGTACAGATGGCCTGGCCGATCTCGGTGATCGTTCGCAGCCGGGTGAGCCGCGCGCCGAGCTGCTGGATCGACTGCAGTTGAGCCGCCCAGCTTGCCATCTGGACGTAGTTCTGCGCGCCACGGAGCACGGTCGCCGCCTGCCGGGCGAGGCGCTCCAGGAGATCCAGATCGGTTGCGCTCCAGTGGTAGGGCGTGTCGTGATACAGGTCCAGCACGCCCAGTCGCAGACCATCGGCCAGCAGCGGCGCAACGGTCACGGTATTGATCCCCTCGCGCAGCAAGGCCGGGCGCAGGCTGATGGCGCGCGGATCATCGGCGTGGTTCGTGGCGCTGATGACGCGCCCCTCGTCGAATGCGCGCGCGGCCATTGGATGTGACGGCGCGTGCTCTACTACCTGGCAGTACTCGGGCGAGAGATTGCGCGTGACCTCCGCGTGCAGGAGGCCGTCGGACGTGTGCCGGAAGACCGCGGCGTGATCGGCGTGGAACAGCTCGGCCGCGCGGTCGATGAGCTGGCTGAGCACCTGTCGTGGGTCCAGTTGCGCCCCCATCTCCGCGCCGATCGACAGCAGCAGCTGGGCACGCCGGCCAGCCTCGAGCACCGCGGCACTTCGCTCGGCCAGGCGCAGCGACATCTCGAGCTGGTCGGCGATCGCGGTCAACAGGCGTGGCTCGTCGCCCGTGCGCGTGTCCCACGTGCCCTCGAGCATCAACACAGCGAGGTGACGTTGCCCGGCCCGGATCGGAAGCGCCGCGCGATAGCGACCGGCGGCGCCGCGCGGGCGGCCAAGCTGGGGGATTCCGGCGTGGCGGACCCGCTGCCACAGCCGGCGGTCGCCGATCAGCCGGCCGACAAGCCGGAACGCCGCGCCGTCCTCATCGATGATGGTCGCCGCCTGGTAGCCGCCCGTGCTGCACAAAAGCACACCGATTTCGCGCAGCGCCGTGGGCAAGTCGACGGCCTCTGCCGCCAGCTCGCCGGTTCGCGCCAGCAGGCGCGCCACGGAGTCACCGTCCGGCATGTCGGCGTCACGACGCAGCGACGGCTCGCCGGCGCCGGCCAGAAAGCGCTCGATCTCTGCCCGCGGGTAGCGCCGATCGCCGCGCCGATTGATGCGCAGACAGCCGAGCCGGCCCTGGTCCGTCCACGAGCGGACGGTATTGGCGTGGACTCCGAGCAACTGCGCGGCGTCGCGCACTGTGAGGAAACTGCCGGTGGTCGTGGCGTTCGTGACCTGTCTCCCACTGGAGGAAATGTCAGATCGGTCCCCCGATCAGAGCTCGGCGTGAGCGTAGACAGGTGCACCCCGCTGAGCACCTGACGCAAAGGTCCCACGAGTGCCGGTCCTTATGCCCGCTGCGGCCGGCGTGCGACAGCCGCACGCGGCGATCTAGCCGTGTGGGTCGGCCCGCACGAGCGATGGGTAGGGGTTGAAGGCGTCGACCAGGCGCTCCTCGCCGAGCTCGGTCCAGTCGAGCAGGAACGGCGCGCGCAACTCGAAGTGGAGCTGCGGCTCAACGCCATCGGCGTTGCCCGTCTCACCCAGCACGCCGAGTACCTGGCCGCGGCTGACATGCTGGCCGAAATCGACCCACACTTGCTCCAGGTGGACCATCAACGCGGCGTAGCCGAGGCTGGCTGGCTCATCGCTGATCACCACCACGGTCCGGCCGTAGCGCGTCTGCTCCCATGGCGCCCAACGCTGTGCGGGGTCGAGCACCAGCCCGCTGAACGGGGCGACGACCGGCTCGCCGGCGCGGGCGTAGATGTCGACCCCGTCGTGCAGCCGCACGAGCGTGCCGTCGGCCCGCAGCCGCGCGTGGTTGTACTCGTCGGGCGGACCCGCACGGACGCCGCCGAAGTTGTCGCGGTAGTGGTAGCTCGTCTCGGGCCGCAGTGGAAAGACCATCTCGATCGGCTGGTTCTGCAGGTTGAAGTCGGCGGCCGCCTGGGGCGCGCCGTGCGGATCTGCACTTGCCGTCGGCCCAGGCGTTTCCGCCGGGCCCGGCGTCGGCTCGGGCGACGGCGTGCCTGTGGGTGGCGCGTGGGTGGGTGATGGCCGGCCAGATGCCGTCGGGGCCACGCCGGACGGTGTGACCGATCCCGCGCCGGGATGGCTGCTGGGCGGCGCGGACGCACTGCCTGTCGCAGGCGGACTGCCCGACGCGGACGGTGCCCGCCCGACGAGCATCCCGGCGCCGCCGACGACGATCAAGAGGGCCGCCCCGAGCAGCCCGAGTGCCACCAACCGGCGCCCGACGGTCGAGCCGCCCGTCGCGGGAACGGCGCCGCCCACTCGGCGCGCCATCGCCCGCCGCCGGGTCGCGGCTCGGGTCGGACGACCGGGGCCGCCCGCCGCCGGCGCGCTCATCGCCGAGAGGTCAGCCGGACGTAGGTGAATGCCGCGCCGGCAGCCAGCACGCCGAGGCCGATGGCGATCAGCGCGGCAAGGAGCGGCGAGCCGACCAGGCTGGCGCCGGCGCCGGCGCGTGGGTCGAGCGGATCGATCAGCACCGGCGTCGGAACGAGGCTCGGATCGACGGCCCAGACGGGGGCGGCCAGCGCGGCGAAACAGATCGCGGCCAGGACGGCGGCCAGCGCCAGTCGACGGGAGATTGATCGGGTGGTGCCGGATTGGCGCGCGCGGAACACCGCGCCGAGCCTAGCACGCCGCCGAGCGGCCGGCGCCCACGTCGCCGGTGATCGCGGCCCGCGATACATCGTGCGGCGTTTGGTGGCGGCGATCAGACGCCCAGCAGGCGCGCCACGGCGGCCGCCCCGAGCATGCCCAGGCCGGCGAAGAGCAGCAGCGCCGCCGCCACCACTCGTGTCCGATGCCCGCGGGCGAGCAGGCGCATGGCGGCCGGCGCCTCGAGCGTGGTCACGATCAGCGGCCGGCCGCTGCCCTCGGTTAGCGTCGCCCGCCCGTCGTGCAGCACCGGCCGTCCACAGACGGTGGCATGTTCAACGGCCGAGAGCTGCTCGATCACCAGCCGGGCGGGGGCCTGCGGATCGTACTCGCGGGGCAGCGCCTGGGCCATGTCAGCGCCCAGGTCCTGCGCCCGCCCGGCCGCTTCGCGCGGGATGCCACCAGCCCGTCGGCCAGCGCCGCGTCGTCGATGGCTATGAGCGCAGAGCGCGCCTCGACGCTGAACGGCACAGCCTCGCGCTCGTCGAGCACGGTCCGCCACCGCCCGCGGTCCGCTCAGCTCGATGCGCGTGCGGCGGAAGACCAGCGGCCGGTCGTGCTCGTCGGGGAACTCCTCTTCGCTGCTGATCCGGCCGGTCACGCGCACGTATACGTGCCCGGCCGCGCCGGCCAGCTCGATCGCCTCCTCGATCGAGACCTCGGGCGTGCCGGCCAGCAACCGTCCAAGCCGGTAGCGTGGTCCGACCGAGCGCAGCAGCAGCGCGGTCGCGGCCAGGCTGACCAATCCGAGCAGAGCGAGCAGCGGGGCAATGGCCATCGGTCAGTCCCTCGCTCAATCGGCCCGGGGCAAGCGAAAACCCGGAGGAACCTTCACGAGGCGTGGACCTTGATGTGATCGCAGTCGCTAGCTTCGCTTCTGGCCCCTCCGGGCTGGTCGCCAACGGTAGCGACCGCCCGACGCGGCCGTCAAGCAACGTTGTCCACCGTTTCGAACGCTCGGCCCGCAGCTATCCACTCTTTCTCCACAATCCGCGCGAGCCGCCGGTGTCCGCACAACGCCGGGCCAATTGCTCAGGCCTGCTGGCCGCTGCGCGCATCGAGATAGACGTGCCGCGCCGGCGTAGGTCGTCAGGTCCAGCCGACCGGCGATCAGCTGCGCGTCCGACGATCACGTCCGACGTGGGCCGCTCGCCAGGCGACCGAGCCGTCGCCGCGCAGCGCGATCGTCTCGACCTCGGTCTGCATCAGGACGTGGTCCAGGCGCGACGAGGCCAGCACGGCCAGCGCAGGTGTGCCGCTGCGCGTGACTCCATTGACAGCTCGCCGGTTCGGGCGACCAATGCGTACAGCACGAAGCCGTACTTGACCAGCAACAGGCCGGCGCTGTCCCACAGCACGCCCTGCGGCTCGTCGAAGACGGGCGACGCAAGCGCGCGGTCCATGCTGCCCGCCGGGCCTCGACGTGTAGCTCGAGCCGGCACAGCCGGCCCGCATGGGCGCCGAGCGGGGGCCCGTGGTCGGTCAGCTCGCCCGCCGCTTCGGAGACGCCGAAGACGTCAGCCGCGTGGGCGCTCCCCGCCCAGCGGATAACGCGCGGCGATCCCGCCGGGATACTGGATCGATAGCCGTTCCACCTCGTGCGCTACCGGCAGTGCCATCCGCCTCGGCCTGCGGCGCGGGGTGCCGCGCGGCTGTCACGCGCTGTCGGGGCTCCGGCCGCCTCCTGCTGCGCGGCGCTCGACGTGGCGGCGATCGGAGTAACGACCGCGTTGGCCAGCACGCGCAGCGTCGCCGGCGTGAGGGGGAAGACGGCGTTGGGTGTGCCCGCTGCTGCCCACACCACTTCGAAGCGGCCGAGGTCGGGATCCATCACCGTCCGGATCGGGCGTACGTGGCCGAAAGGCGGGATGCCGCCGATGCTGAAGCCGGTCAGCTCGCGCGCCTCTTCGGCCGTCGCACGGCGCAGGCGCGGGTCGGTCAGCGAGGCCGACAGGAGCGCGAGGTCGACCGTGTTGGCGCCGCTCGCCAGGACCAGGCACGGATGGAGGTCGTCGGCGCTCGCCGGAGACGAAGACCAGGCTCTTGACGATCTGGCCCACCTCGGCGCCGACGGCCTGCGGCCGCCTCCTCGGCGGTATGCGTCGACTGCTCGAAGACGGTCACCTCGATTTGGACGCCCTTGCGCGCGGCAGCGTCGACACCCGTTGAGTCGCAGCGGGGATCCCGGGCACGCCGCCGAGTCTAGCACCGGCCGCATTAGGTCCCCGGGCGTAGAATTGGCGCTCAACTGAACACGGGACAGGGGAGCGCCGACGCGGCGCTGAGAGTGCGGGACCAACCCGCAGACCCTAGGAACCTGATCTGGTTCGGACCAGCGAAGGGAGTCCTCGAGCATTGCGCCTCCGTCCCGCCAGCACGGAGGTTCGTTCGTTGAAGGCCCTGATCATCGCCGACGGAGACGTGTCCCGCGCGTGGCGATGGTCGAGCGCCTGCTCGGCCGTGAGCCGGACGAGCGGGTTCTGGTCGTCGCCGCCGACGGTGGTGCGCGCAAGGCGCAGACGATCGGGCTGCAGCCCGACGTGGTCGTCGGAGACGGCGATTCGCTCGGCGCCCGACGTCGCTGCGGCTGCGCGCGGCGGGCGCCGAGGTGATCGTCCATCAGCCGACCAAGGACGAGAGCGACACCGAGCTCGCCGCTGCGTGAGGCGATCGCAGCGCGGGGCGAACCGCATTCGTCATCGTCGGCGCATTCGGCGGGAAGCGCCTCGAGCACACGCTCGCCAACCTGCTGCTGCTCGCGTCTGCCCGAGCTGGCCGGCCTGCGACATCTGCCTTGCCGACTCAGCCAGCGTGGTCCGCGTGATCGGTGACGGTGGACCGGCGAGCCTCGCACTGAACGGGGCGGCCGGCGACTACGTCTCGCTGCTGGCGCTGAGCAAGCGTGTCGAAGGCGTGACCACGACCGGCCTGGCCTACCCACTGCACGACGAGGCGCTGCTGATGGGCCCGACCCGCGGCCTGTCCAACGAGACTCGACCGGCGCGCGGGCCACCGTCGCTCGGCGCAGCGGACGGCTGGCCGTGGTCCACACGCGCAAGACGGGCGAGCTCCGCGGCAGGTGACCGCGCTGCGCAGCACATGCGCCGTGGCCGTCGTCCTGGCCGTGATCCTGGCCGCGTGTGGCGGACCAACCTCACAGCCCACCCGGCTGGTCGCTGATGACGCACGACTCGTTCGCCATCGCCGAGTCGCTGATGGACCGTTTCGAGGCGCAGAAGGGGGTGAGCGTCGAGGTGCTCAAGAACGGGGACGCCGGATCGATCGTCAACCAGGCCATCCTGACCCGCGACAACCCGCTCGCCGACGTCCTCTATGGCGTCGACAACACGTTCCTGTCGCGCGCGCTCGAGGCCGGCATCTTTGCGCCCTATCAGCTCCGCCGGCGCTCGAGGCCGTGCCCGACGCGCTGCGCCCGGCCACGGGCCGGGATAGGGTCGCACCGATCGACTTCGGCGACGTCTGTGTCAACTACGACCGCGCCGTATTTGGCCACGCCACTGCCCCACCTGCCCGGCTGGAGGACCTCGACCGCGCCGGCCTACCGGGGCATGCTCGTCGTCGAGAACCCGGCCACCTCCTCGCCCGGCCTTGGCCTTCCTGCTCGCGACGATCGTCCGCTTTGGCGACGGACGGTGCGACTACACGTGGCGTGACTACTGGCGCGAGCTGCGCGACAACGACGTGCTTGTCGCGGCTGGCTGGGAAGAGGCCTACTACGGTTCGTTCTCGGGCGGCTCGGGCGAGGGCGATCGGCCGATCGTCGTTTCGTACGCCACCAGTCCGGCCGCCGAGGTCTACTTCGCCGATCCTCAGCCAGCCCAGGCCCCGACCGGAGTAGTCGACGACGGCTGCTTCCGCCAGGTCGAGTTCGCCGGCGTGCTGGCCGGCGCCCAGGCAGCCCGAGGCGGCCGAGGCGTTCATCGACCTTCATGCTGTCCGCCGCTTTCCAGCAGGACATCCCGCTCAGCATGTTCGTCTTCCCGGCCAGCACCACGGTCCAGCTGCCGCCGCTCTTCGCTGAGCACGCCGTCGCAGGTCAGCCAGCCACTCGTGATGGACCCGGCCGTCATCGGCGGTCCAGCGCGAGCGTTGGATCGAGGAGTGGACCGACGTCGTTCTCCGCTAGCCGCCGGACGCCACTCGCCCGGCGCGGCCTGCTGACCCTTGCGTTGGCCTCCGCGCCGCTCGCTTTCGCGCTGCTCTTCTTCGTCTATCCGCTCGGCGCGATCCTGGTCGCCGGCCTGGCCCCGGGCGGCACGTTCGAGCCGGCCGCGATAGCCGCGATCCTGGGCCGCTCGTTCGTGCTCGAAACGTGTCTGGTTCACCCTCTGGCAGGCGGCCCTCTCGACCGCTGCTGACCGTCCTCGTGGCACTGCCCGGCGCCTATGTCTTCGCGCGCTTCGAGTTCCCCGGCCGGCGCCTGCTCGAGCGCCCTGACGATCGTGCCCTTCGTGCTGCCCACGGTCGTCGTGGCGGCCGCCTTTCTGGCCCTGCTCGGCCCGCGCAGCCCGCTCGGCATGCGCCTCGAGCACACCATCTGGGCGATCCTGCTCGCGCACGTCTTCTACAACTACGCGGTCGTGCTGCGCGTCGTGGGCGGCGTGTGGGCGCAGCTCGATCCGCGCCTCGAGGAGGCGGCGCGCGATGCTGGGCGCGACGCCGCTGGCAGGCGTTCCGCCGGGTGACGCTGCCGCTTGCTCCGGCCGGCCATCGCCTCGGCGGCATCGATCGTCTTCCTGTTCACGTTCACCTCGTTCGGCGTCGTCCTGCTGCTCGGCGGGCCGCACTTCGCCACGCTCGAGGTCGAGATCTATCGCCAGACGGCGCAGCTGCTCGACCTGCCGCGTCGCGGCCACTCTGGCGCTGCTCCAGATGGTCGCGCTCGGCGCGCTGCTGGTCGTGCTACGCGCCGCTATCAGCAGAAGACGGCGAACGCAGCCAGCGCCTTGCGACCGGCGGGCGCAGTGCCGCGCGACGGCCGCGCGGCCGCGCGCGAGTCGGCGCTTCGTGGGCGCCAACCTGGCGCGCTGATGCTCGCTGCTGCTCGGCCTGCCGCTGGCGCGTGCTGGTCGAGCGAGCGCTGGTCGGGCCGACGCGGCTACGGGCTCGACAACTTCCTGGCGCTGTTCGGCGACAGCGCCCGCGCGGCGCTCTGTTCGTGCCACCGATCGAGGCCATCGCGCAACTCGCTCGTCTTCGCCGCCGCGGCGACGGCCATCAGCCTGCCGCTCGGCCTGCTCGCGGCGGCGGTCATCGCCTACCGCCGGGACGCCCTGGCCCACGCTTTCGACGCGCTGCTGATGCTGCCGCTGGGCACTTCGGCGGTGATCGTCGGCTTTGGCTTCCTGCTCTCGCTCGGCCAGCTGCCGATCGCATCTGCGCGTCTCGCCGTTGCTCATCCCGATCGCCCACGCGCTCGTCGCGCTGCCATTCGTGGTACGCGCGACGGTGCCGCTGATGCGTTCCGTCGACCAGCGCCTGCGCGACGCCGCCGCGGTGCTCGGTGCGTCGCCCGCGCGGACGTGGCGCGCAGATCGACCTACCCATCGTCAGGCGGGCGGCGCTGGTCGGCGCCGCTTCGCTTTTGCCGTGTCGTTGGGCGAGTTCGGGGCCACGCTGTTCATCGTCCGGCCCGACGCGCCGACCATGCCCGATCGCCATCTTTCGCCTGCTCAGCCAGCCGGGCGCGCTCGCGTTCGGCCAGGCGATGGCGATGGCCACGCTACTGATGCTCGTGACCGCCAGCGCGGCGCTCGCTCTTCGACCGGCTGCGACCGACCAGCGCGGGGCAGCCTGATGCTCAGCCTGGCCGGAGTGAGCGTCCACTACGGACCGCCAGATCGGCCCTCGACGGGTCAGCCTGGAGGTGCGCGCCGCGCGAGCGCCTGGCGGTCCTGGGGCCGAGCGGATCGGGCAAGTCGACGCTGCTGCGCGCGATTGCCGGGCTCGAGCCGCTGGCCGCGCGGGCCGCATCAGCTGGGACGGCGCCGGACCTGGTCGAGCGTGCCCGCTCACGGCGCGGCTTCGGGCTGATGTTCCAGGACTACGTCCTCTTTCCGCAGCGCGACGTGCATGGCAACGTGGCGTTCGGGCTCCAGATGCGCGGCCTGACGCGCCGGCGGCGGTCGGACGCGCGGGTGGCCGAGGTGCTCGAGCTCGTCGGGCTGCCCGGCTACGACGCGGCGCTCAGTCGGCGCAGCTGTCGGGCGGCGAGCAGCAGCGCGTCGCCCTGGCTCGCGCGCTGGCGCCAACCCCGCGCTTGCTGATGCTCGACGAGCCGCTCGGGTGCGCTGGATCGCGGCGCTGCGCGACGCGGCTGCTCGGACGAGCTGGCCGGCCTGTTCGCCGCGTCTGCGCCTGCCGATCATCTACGTGACCCACGACCAGGAGGAGGCGCTCGCCGTGGGCGACCGGGTGGCGGTTCTGCGCGCGGGCCGGCTTGAGGCGGTCATGCCGCCGCACGAGCTGTGGCACTCGCCGCCGAACGAGTTCGTGGCGCGCTTCCTGGGCCTGACCAACATCTGCAGCTCGCCGATCGTCGACGGCACCGAGCGGTCACCCCGTGGGGCAGCCTGGAGTTGCCGGCGGCGCTGCCCGCCGGCGTTGACGGCTGCTCATCCGACCGGAGGCCATCGAACTAGACCCGGCCGGACCGATCGAGGCCCAGGTCGAGGCGTGCACCTTCCGGGGCGACCACACCAGGTCCTGCGCCTGCGCGCGATCGGGCGCGACGCGCCGTCGCTCGAGATGCATGTCGGTCAGCCGGCAGCGCCCACCGTTGGGCAGCGCCTCCGCCTGCGCGTGGCTCCGGCCGGGATCATGGTGCTGCCCGAGCCGGCGCCGTAGGTGGCCCCTGGCGGGCGCAGCGCCGTATGGTTCCCTATCGTCGAGGGCGTCGCGATCGAAGCGACGACCAGCGGAGAGCCAGCCCCAGGACGAGTCGAGCCGGCGCTGCCGCAGTCGGCCACGTCGCACCCGAGATCGCACTGTTCGACGATGCGGCGCCGAGCGGCGCCTGAGCGAGCGACGTGGCCATGGACGGTGCTCTACTTCTATCCCAAGGACGACACGCCGGGCTGCACCACCGAGGCGTGCGAATTCCGGGACGCCACCCAGAACATCCGCGGCCGCGACGCGGAGGTCTGGGGCGTGAGCGTGCTCGGGCAGTGACAGCAAGGCCGCCTTCAAGCGCAAGTTCGGCCTGCCCTTCGTGCTCCTCGCCGACGAGGATCATGCGGCCGCCGAGACGTACGGAACGTGGGTCGAGAAGACCGAACTACGGCAGAGGTCTACATGGGTGTCCAGCGGGCCACATTCCTGATCGATCCGGAGGGCCGCATCGCCGCGTCTGGCCCGGGTCAAGCCGGCCGGCCACGCCGGCGAAGTGATCGAGGCACTCGATCGCCGGCAGGCGTGCGCGCCTGGCGGCCAGACAACATGAGGCATCGCCCGTGGGGGGAGACGAGCGATGCCTCGGCCGCGAAGCATCACATAGTCGTTATCTGCGCAATTGCCCACGGACCGCGTCGATCTTGAGATTGAAACGTAGTTGGGCAGGCCGTGAGCGACATCCCGCGCGACATAACCGACAGCCACACGACGAGCGGCCGGAGCGCGCCCTGGTGATCGTGGCCCATCCCGACGACGGCGACTTCGGTGTCGCCGGCACGCATCGCATCGCTGGATCGCAGGCCGGCACGGTGGCACGCTGGTGTGCTGCACCAGTGGCGACGCCGGCGTCGGACGACGCGCATGCCGATCCGCTCGAGTTGGCCCGCACCCGTGAGACAGAGCAACGTGCGGCCGCCGCCGTGGTGGGCTACGAGGGCGTCGACTTCCTGCATCGGCCCGACGGGGCGCTGGAGAACGACCTTGCCCTGCGCGAACAGCTGGTGCGCATCATTCGGCGCATTCACGCCCGACGCCGTCGATGGCCATGGATCCGACCGTCATCATCCACGGCGACGGTTTCGTGCAGCACGTCGACCACCGCCAGGCCGGCCTGGCGGCGATCGATGCCGTCTATCCAGCGGCGCGCAACGCGATGGCCTTTCCGCGGCCTGGTGATCGACGAGGGTCTCGCGCCGTGGAGCGTCCAGCAGTCGTCTATCTCTTCTTCACCGACAAGCCCACTGCGTGGGTCGACGTCACCGACACGATGGAGATCAAGCTGGCCGCGCTGCGCGAGCACGTCAGCCAGCTGCGAAAGCCGGACGAGCTCGAGGAGATGCTGCGCGGCTGGGCGGCGCGAGGATGGCCGGCGCATCGGCAGCGAGGCCGCTGAGTCCTTCCGCAGTGGTGAGCCTGGGCTAGCCGGCCGGCAGGAGCAGGGGCCGCAGCCGGCCCCACATATCCCACAGCTCGCCCAGCCGCGCCGCGCCCGCGCCCAGGCAGGTCGATCAACTGGGCCAGCGACAGATCGGGCGCGCGCTGAACTAGGTAGTCCTCGACCAGCACGGCGTGCCCTGCCACAGCCCGTCGATCGCCGCCTGTCCGGCCGGCCGGCGCAACGTGCGCGGATCGTAGCCCGCAGTGCGACAGGGCCAGGGCCAGATCGCGGACCGCTGGCGCGCGGCCGTCGACCCAGCCGTCCGGCCGTCGAAGCGGATAGCCCATCGACGCTAGGCTGGCCGCCACCTGCGCGCCTCGTCGGCCATGAACTGGCTCCAGAAGGGGTGAGCCGCGGCGAAGCTCAGAGCGTGCTCTTCCAGCGCGCGAGCGGCGATCTGCCTCGCGCAGCTCGAGCAGCAGCAGCTGCAGCCGACCGGCCTCGACGCCGGTTTCGTCGGCTAGGCGCAGGGCCAGGCCGAGCAACGTCTGGCGGTCGCCGCGCAGCACCAGCGAAATGGGCGCCACCTGGCCGGCGGCCGACGAGGGTAGCGCGGTAGCAGCCTGTGCTTGGCCGGCCCCAGCGCGGGCGAAGGGGTTCGGCTGCGCGCCGACCGCGAGCTGCACGGAGCCCGGCGGGACAACGCCGCTCGACCGCGGGGCCCGCCGCTGGGCCTCTTCCTCGCACGCGGCCAGCGTTCGGCGCGCCTCGAGGCAGGCAACCTGCGCAGCCTCGGCGCGATGCGCGCGGCGTCAGCGGCGAGCTCGATGCCCGGCAGCACCCGCTCGAGTTCAGCCGCCCGGGCGGTCACCTCTCCGGCGCGCTGATCGGCGATCTGGAGCTGGCGATTGAGCCGATCGATCTCGCTGCAACCAGGCGGCCGCCGCGTCCTGAACGGCACCCTGGTCGTCGGCCTGGCCGAGCGCCTCGTGATAGGCGCGCCGCGCCTCCTCCTTTGCCTCGCTCAGCCGGCGTCTGTCACGCACGCGGGCGTCGGCGTCGCGCGGCTCGACGACCTCGGCCGCCTGGCGCTCTGGCGTCGCGCAGCTCGCTTCAGCCGGGTGCTGGCGGCCTGGGCCAGTCGTTCGGCCTCAGCGCAGAGGCTATCGACCTCGGCGCGGGCCGCGCCACAGGGACCCTGGGCAGCAGCCGATGGCGCGCTGGCGGGCATGCCGGGGGTAGGTCGCCATCACGCGGCCAGCCTAGGCCGCGTGGCCGGCCGGCGTCTACGGGACCGGTTGGAGGGCCGACGCGGTACCGCCGGTCACGTCGCCCATGCCGGCAGGAGAGGGCGATGGTACGATCGCTGCGCGGTGGCAACCGAGCACAGCCTGCCCCACGAGGACTGATCCCTTGGCCATCGATCCCAACCAGGAATTCCTGGTTCAGCCTGTCGATGCCTCCTGGCTGCAGTGCAACATCGAGTGTCAGGAAGCGTGCCCTGTCGGCACCAACTGTCGCGGCTACCTGAATCTGGCCGCCGAGGGCCGCTTCGAAGAGGGCTACATCCTGTCGCGCGAGCCGAATCCGGTCGCGGCGATGTGTGCGTACGTCTGCTCGGCGCCCGTGCGAGCGCGCCTGTCGCCGCGGCGACATCGATCGGCCGCTCGCGATTCGCGCCATGAAGCGCTTCCTGGTCGAATGGCACCAGGCATCGGGCATCCCCGACGACATGCCGCCATCACGCCGCGCGATACCAAGCGGGTCGCGTCATCGGCGCCGGCCCGGCCGGCCTCGCCGTTGCGCACGAGCTGGCCGTCGCCGGCCACCAGGTGACCGTCTTCGACGAGCTGCCCGTACGGCGGCGGCACGATGCTCATCGGCGTGCCGGCCTTCCGCCTGCCGCGCGGGCGATCGAGATGGACGTGCGGCTCGTCGAGCGGCTGGGCGTGCGGTTCATCTACGGCGTCACGATCGGGGTCGACATCATCGTTCGACCAGCTCCAGCGCGACTTCGACGTGCATCGCGATCTGCGCCGGCGCGATGAACGCCGATCGCGACTCGACATCCCGGGGGCGACCTCGACGGCATCCAGTACGGCGTCGACTTCATGAAGAGCGCCAACCTGGGCGAGCCGCTGTCCGTGGGCACCGACGTGGTCGTCATCGGCGGCGGCTACACCGCCATGGACTGCTCGCGCACCAGCCTGCGCCACGGCGCCCAGAACGTGACCATCGCCTACCGGCGGACACGCTCAGAACTGGTCGTCGACGAGGAGGAGCTGGGCGAGACCGAGCGCGAAGGCGTGCGCATGGAGTTCCTCGTCAGCCCGGTCGAGATCCTGGGCGACGAGAACGGCCACGTACGCGCCGTGCAGGTTCATCCGCAACCGGCTGGGCGAGCCGGACGCGACCGGCCGCCGCGCGCCCGTGCCCGATCGAGGGCAGCGAGTTCGACATCAAGGCCGACACCGTCATCCCGGCGTCAGCCAGGCGACCGACAACACCTTCCTGTCGGTCGAGTCGAACTTCGAGATCGACCGCGGCCGGGTCCGGTCGACCCGGCCACCTACGCGACGAACGTCCGCGGCGTCTTCGCCTGCGGCGACTTCGTGACCGGTCCGACGACGCTGATCGAAGCCGCCGGTCACGGCAAGAAGTGCGCCTACGCGATCGACCGCTACCTGTCCGGCCGGCGCGAAGTCGACGTCGAGGCCAACGTGCGCATCGTCTCAGCTCGCGCAGCCACGAGATGCCCGAGTTCTACGACGTCCTGCCGCGTGTCCACGTGCCCATGGTGTCGGTCGCGGCGCGCATGTCCATCGGCCGACCCGCACGTCAACGTCAACACGCCGGTCGAGCGCGGCTACAGCGCCAGCCAGGCGGTCACCGAGAGCACGCGCTGCCTGATGTGCAACTACAACATCTGGTTCGACCCCTTCCGCTGCGTGCTGTGCGGCGCGTGCGCCGACGTCTGCCCCGAGGGCGTCATCCAC
The DNA here is from genome assembly GCA_963704145.1 of uncultured Chloroflexia bacterium. GTDB lineage: Bacteria > Chloroflexota > Limnocylindria > Limnocylindrales > CSP1-4 > JALYGJ01. The sequence continues at coordinate 300,670 of CAVPHB010000002.1, read as the reverse complement.
ATGATCGACATCAACCAGATGAAGTCGGAGGGTCCGCTGCCCGAGCTGGTCGACGCCTACGGCTGGTCCGACGGCGCGGCGATGGTGCTCGACGAGGAGCGCTGCATCCGCTGCGCGCTGTGCGTCAAGCGATGTCCGTATGACGCCATTACCATGGAGCGGTTCGAGCTCCAGGAGATCAGCAGCGACGGGCGGCTCTACAAGGAGAGCTACCGCGACACGCAGCTGGGTTTGGTCGGTATCGGTAACCGCGCCGAGGCGGGAGGATACGTTCGTTGAGTTTTCTTGAGCGCGTAGACACGGCCCTGCGCCGGAGCGCCCTGTTCCGCTCGCTCTTCCGTCAGCCGTATCCGTCGGACGAGCGATCGCGCGCCTACGCGGTCATGAACAACGTCTTCCTGCACCTCCACCCGGTCCGCGTCCGCCGCACGCAGTCAAGTTCGCCTACACGTTCTGCCTGGGCGGTCTCTCGTTCTTCTTCTTCCTGGTGCTGACCGTGACCGGCGTGTTCCTGATGTTCTTCTACGTGCCCTCGGCCACGCGTGCCTACGACGACATCCTGCGCATCCAGGCCGAGGTGCCCTTCGGCCTGCTGACGCGCAACATCCATCGCTGGGCCGCGCACCTGATGGTCTTCTTCGTCTTCCTGCACATGATGCGCGTCTTCTACCACGGCGCCTACAAGCCGCCGCGCGAGTTCAACTGGGTGGTCGGCGCGCTGCTGCTCTTCCTGACGATCGCCCTTTCCTTCACCGGCTACCTGCTGCCGTGGGACCAGATCGCGTTCTGGGCGATCACCATCGGCAACAACATCGCCTCGTACGTGCCGCTCCTGTCGCGGCCCTCGCAGCTGCTCATCTTCGGCGGCATCGAGGTCAGCCAGAACACCCTGCTCCGCTTCTACATGCTGCACGTCATCCTGCTGCCGCTGGCCGCCGCCATCTTCCTGGCCGTCCACTTCTGGCGCATCCGCAAGGACGGCGGCATCTCCGGGCCCGCTGTGAGCACGAGCACAGCCGATGACCGACGAGAAGTCCAACCTGCCGGCGCCTACGACCTAGCCACGCCGCGGCCGCGCCGCGCCGGCACGGCGCTGCCCGCCGCCCCGCCCGAGCGGCGCACGACGGAGATCGACAAGCAGCGCGTGCCGATGGCCGCCAAGCCGTACCGACTGCTGGCGCTGGTCAAGCAGGACGCCGTCGTGCGCGTCCAGAAGGAACCCGACGACACGGTCATGACCTGGCCGCACCTGCTCTCGATCGAGTTCTTCGCGGCGGCGATGATGAGCGTCTTCCTGCTGCTGATGGGCTTCTTCGTCAACGCCCCGCTCGAGGAGCTGGCCAACCCGATCGTCACGCCCGCGGCGGCCAAGGCGCCGTGGTACCTGGTCGGTATCCAGGAGCTGCTGGCCTACTTCCACCCGACCGTCGCCGGGGCCATTCCGATCCTGACCATCTTCATTGCCATCGGCGCCATCCCGTACATCGACCGCGGTCCGCGCGGCGACGGCGGCTCGTCGCGGCCCGGCCGACCGCAAGCTGGGCATCGTGCTCTTCACGCTGTTCGCCGCCGCGGGCCTGGTCATCACCTTCCTGGGCGCCTTCTTCCGCGGCCCGGGCTACGCCTTCACCGTGCCCTGGGAGAACGGCCTGTGGTTCGCCCTGTGATGACCGATTGGCAGCCGCGCGTGATCCGAAATGGGTAACTGGAAGCTCGCCCGCTGGCAGGAGCCGCAGACGCTGACGCGCGACGTGCTAGCGCGAGATGCGCCACGGCCGTCCCGCCGGGCTGTCGCGGCGGACGCTGATCCGGCGCTCGATCGGCGCCGGCGTCGGGTCTGTGGCTGCTCGAGGTCACCGGCGGGCTGCTCGGCTTCCTGTGGCCCAACCTCTCGCGCGGTTTCGGCGGCACGATCGAGCTGGGCGACTTCGACGCTCGTCGTCGGCAACCCGGCCGTGCAGGGCGCGAGCCTGCCCGACGGAGCACCGGCCTATTTTCCGCTCGCCCGGGCGTACATCCAGCTGGTCGACCCGACGCGCGGCTTCTCCGATGGCGCGAGCACAGACGGAGAGGGGCTCAACACCAACGTTCGGACGCTCTATCAGCGCTGCCCGCACCTCGGCTGCAAGCCCAACTTCTGCACCACCAACTACTGGTTCGAGTGCGCCTGCCATGGCTCGCGCTACGACCGGCTGGGGATCAAGGTGCGCGAGCTCGGGCCGGCACCGCGCAGCCTGGACCGCTTCGCGCACACGATCGACGACGGCGTGCTGACCGTGGACACGTCACGCATCACGCTTGGGCCGCTGCCTGTCGCCGCTCGGTCAGCCCGGTCTGATCCCGGCCCGATCGCCGCAGGGCTGCGTGTGAGCGGATCGACGTACCGCAGACCGCGAGTTGACGCCGCGGCCGGATGAGCCGGCAGGCGCGGTCACCCGCGCGAGGCATCCCTGCCCCAGCCGGCACCCGCCAGCCGGCGAGCGCTTCACCGCCGGCGCAGCAGGCCCACACGGTCGGGCTGACCGAGGAGCGCGCGGCGCAGATCGTGCGCCAGAGCGGCAACGCGCGGATGGTCGCCTTCCTCGGCGCGCTGGTGCTGGTGCTCTTCATTCCGCTCTACTGGCTGTACGACATCGGCCTGCCCGTGCTCGGCGTCCAGGGTCGGCTCGAGGCCGAGGCGCGAGCAGCAGTACGTCACCGACGTGTCGCGTGGCTACGCGCTCTACCTGGCCAACTGCGCCCGTTGTCACGGCGACACCGGCCAGGGCGGTGTCGGCCCGGCGCTCAACGACCAGGCCAAGCTGTTCGACGGCCTTGACCGCGCGCGGCCTGCCCGGCCCGGGCCATCTCAACCCGGACTACCTGCGCGCGGTCCTGAGCGAGGGCGGCCGCTACGTGTGCGGCGACCCCAAGAGCGTCATGCCTGCCTGGCTAGAGCCGGACGGTGCCGCTCAACTACCGCGAAGTAGAGGACATCATCAAGTTCATCACCGCCAGCAAGGACACCCAGTTCGTCTATCAGCCGGAACACGTGGAGGCCGCCCGCGACGATTCCGCCGCCAGTCGCCGTCGAGGGCTGGCGCGATCCCGCCTACTCACCCGCGCCGGACGCCACGCCGGTGCCCGCGTGCTGGCGTGCGCCGGCCAGCGCCGCCCCGAGCGGCACCCCGACACCGGTCGCCAACCCGGGCACTGTCGACAGCCCGCGCGTGATCGAGATTCGCGCCGCCGAGAACATCCAGTGGGTCGATCCGGTGAGTGGTGACCGGGTCGACCACCATCGCGTCGTCGCCGGCGAGACAGTCGAGTTCCGCGTCATCAACGAGACGCCGATCCCGCACAACTTCCACATCGGCAGCGCCGACCGAGCTGTCGAGTGCGCCCGAGCAGACCGATCTGCCCGGCGTCGACACGTTCACTGCGGCGACCAAGACGTTCACCTACACGTTCGACAACGTGCCCGACCAGCCTGCAGTTCGCGTGCACCGTGCTGGGTCACTACCAGACGATGCACGGGGACTTCCTCGTCGCCCCGGCGGCCGCGCCCTAGATGGCCCTGCAGGCGCTTCCGCCGGGGGCCGTACGCCGCCGCGCTGTCTTCGGTCTGTTCGACGCCGACGGCTGGACGTGGGCCGTCGATCAAGGCCACCTTCTGGTTCCTGCTGATCATCTTCCTGCTCGGCTACCTGCCCGACCGGGCCTACTACCTCACCGTGTCGCCGACGGTCGACGTCGGCTACAACGCGATCAGCCCGATCAACCTGTGTCCGGCCGAGAACAACGACGTTGCCCTGTCCCGCGCCGGCCGGCGCAGTCATCCCGTGGGAGCCCAGCCCGCCCGAGCTGGCGCTGCCGGGCGGCCGCAGTCCAGCCGGCGCTTTCACCTCGGGCGAGACGCTCTACCTCGTCGGCGGCCAGAACGGCTCCGGCGCCACCGCCAGTGTCCTCTTGACCAGGGCCACCGGGGGCAACCTCTCCGCCTGGCAGGAAGGGCCAGCCTTGCCCGAGCCGCGCGCCGGCGCCGCGGTCCTCACCCTCAACGGCGTGCCTTATGTCGTGGGCGGCTATGACGCTGCTGGTATGCCCACCAGCACGACCTTCCGCGGCGTCGTCGCGCAGGGCATGCTGACCGGCTGGGAGGCCGTTGCCGACCTGGCCCTGCCCGTCGCGCTGGCCGACCTGAGCGGCGTGTCAACCGGGACCGGCATGTACATCTTTGGCGGTCGTACTGCCAACGGCCTGTCGGCGGCGACCTACCACTCCACGCTCACGACCACCGGCCAGGCCAAACTGCAGAAGTGGGTCGATCTGACCGAGCTGCGGCTGCCCGAGCCGCGTGCCGACGCCAGCGCGGCGACCACCGGCACAGCGGTGTTCGTCATCGGCGGCACCGGCCCGAGCGGCGTCACGAACTCAGTCTTCTATCTTGGCCTGGACACGCACGGCCAGCCGTCGGTCAACAGCGCCACCGGCCGTCCGTATGGCTGGGGCGTGTCCGTTGCCCAATCCGCTTCGGCGGCGTTGCCTGAGCCCCGTACCGGGCACACCACGTTCGTCAACTCTGGCGCGCTGTACGTCCTCGGCGGACAGGCGGTTGATGGCTCGATCGCCGCGACCAACTACTGGACGGTGCCCGCGGCGACCGACGGAACGATCAAGGAATGGCTGCGTCTCGACGCGACCGACCTGCCCGAGCCGCGCGCCGGCGCCGCTGCGGCGGTCGTCGGCCAGTACGTCTACATCTCCGGCGGGTCGACCGGCACGGAGCAGCTCGCGACCACCAATCGAGCCGATCTGGCGCCGCGCACGCCGTACTTCCGCGTGGGCCTGTTCGGGCTGACAATCCCGGCCCTGTCGATCAAGGGCGAGATCGGTCAGCAGCTGGGCTACCTCGTCGCCGGCACGGCCGCCCTGGGCGACTTTGTCCTGCTCGTCGTCGTGGGCTGGATGTTCTCCCATCGGCCCGAGACGTTCCGCTTCTTCAGGTGGATCACGCGCGGCCGCTTCCGCCCGCCACCTGAGGACGAGTACCAGTCCTAGTCGCGCTGCCTCGGGACACCGGATTGCCCCATATGAACTGATGGCGAGCGTTATCTCGCGCCTTCGCGTGACCACTTGGCCATATGCGCCCGGGGGAGGCACAAGACTGCGAAATGCCTCCGATTCATGGCCTAGTGCGCGGCCCGGGACCGCCAGGCGAGGTACCGGCACAACCAATCGACATAGTGTCCGGCCGAAGGGCAGTTGACCAGGTTCGCGCCGCAGCGTCTGCCGAAGTCACGCTTGGCCCGCTGCCAGGCGCGGCCCCACAGGGTGGAAGGTCTGGCCAGATGCCGGTTAGTGCTCGCTAGTCGCGCGCTTGCCCAAGTACGTCGGGCCGATTCGGTAGTGGGCGTCTAGGCCAGCTCGGTGGTGGGCGCCTTAGGTCAGCTCGGATAATGGCTGGCGCGAGTCAAAGCCGGCGTTGATCTCGTGCCACCAGCCGATCGCGTCACCCTCGCCCAGGCGCCAGCACAGCCAGATCGGCCGCCCGCTGGCGAGCGCCGGGAAGTCGATCAAGCCCGAGCCGATGTCGCGCAGGGTCACGCCCCACTCGTCGATCTGGGTCACGGCCCTCTGCATCCGTCGGACAGTCTGGCGCAACTCCTGCTCGTTGCGCGCCTGTTGCTCGGCATGCTCCGCGGACCCGTTCGTCTCACGCCCGCGCTGGATCTCGGGCTGCAGCTCGGCTACCCGGTCGCGGTCGGACCGCAGCTGCTCGAGCAGCGGCCGAACGTCGGCAAGTCTGGCGTTGGCTTGGTCGATTCCGAAATAGCTCGCCACCTGCGAATTCCGACACCACCCGGTGGGTCAGCCCTGCGTCAGCTGCAGCTGAACAGTGATGCCGGTCGTGGCGTTGGTCGTCTCCATCGACACCAGCACGCCGCTGGCGGCGTCGTAGCCCAGTCGAACGCTGGCGCCGTTCATCTCGGTCAGGAGCGAGACGAGGCCGCCGGGGTCGGACGATTCGACGGTCACGCGCGCGCCGGTAATGGGATCTTCATCGAGAACCTGGCCAGGTTGGAACGTGGACAGGCTGAACGGGTCGTACCAGTACACACCTGTCGCACCGGTAGTTCCGCTGGCATCGGCCGGCTGCTGGTACAGGCCGTAATCGACCACCGAGTGGCTGGTGAACTTCGCCCATGTCTGCCCGACATCACCGAACGTCACCGTCGCCTGCATTGGGTACGAAAACACCCCCGAAGGGTCCATCGGGTTGACAATCGTGACGGTCCCGCCATACGTGAGCGTGCTCGATCGGCTCACCCACTCGGGCACCGGTGCGCCGATCCCGGGCACATCCAGCTGGCGTACGCCGACGAGGCGCGTGTAGGAGAGCTGAACGTTGCCTTGCGGTTCGTCGATCGGCCCGTGGACGGGCGCACCCTGGCCCTCCACGCTCGTATTCGTGGCCAGCAGGGCGCCGGACGAGGCGTCGAACGTCGAATCCTGGTATGCGCCGGGTGCCCGGCTCAGGAAGCTCACCCCATCGTACGTCGTGCCGTTGAGGGCATACGGGCCGCGCAGGATCATCTGGTCGCCGTACCCGGTCGTAAGCAGATCCTGCAGGAGCGATGGATGCACCCAGGCGCCGTCGACCGCGGCGCACGGCCCGCTGTAGCCCCCGATCGGGTTGATCACGAACTGCCGTGACAGAAGGTCGATGCTGTAGAGCGTCGTCGTCATCGCCACGGTGTTGCCCTCGAGCGCGAGGACGTCGGTCTGGGTGTACGCCTCGCCGGCGGCGGTCGGCATGTCCTGCGGCTCGCGGCCCTCGTCCGTGCGGTGATAGCGCTTGCCGGTCTTCGGGTCCTCCCACTCGCCGCGCTCGTCCTCCACGTACGTGTAGTAGCTCTGGACGACCGACGCGGCAGCGCCGTAGTAGGTCATCCGCGTGCCGGGCTGCACCCAGTCGGGAGCTCGGTAAGTCGAAGCGCCCTGGATCGGTTGGTCGAGTTGGCCGCTCGGCGCTGGAGCGACTATCTCGCCGCTCGGGGATGGGCCCACGGCAGGCGGGCCAGACGGAATTGGCGAGCCCAACTGAGGCGACGGGATGGACGTGCACGAGACGAGGGTGGATGACACGACGACAACGACGAGACAGGCGCCGAGGGCCGATCTCACGCGACGGGCAGACATTGCGCAAGGCCTCCAGCAAGCGGCGGACCCGGACACTCCCCGCCCGCCCCGCCTGACCAGCCATGCGGGACGCGCAGCGGCTCGGCGCTGACCGCGCCGCTACCGCGGTCGCGTTTCCGCTCCGCTCGTCATGTTTGCCCGGGCCGCCCCGTTGCACCAGTGCCGAAGGGCACTTCTGTCACCCGGTCGCGGTCGGAACGCAAGCCCTCCAGCAGCGGCCGCACCTCGGCCAGCAGGGTGTTTGCCTGATCGATCCCGAAGTAGCGCGCCATGGACCGATTCTCGCACTACGCTGCCAATAGCCAACCGAATCGCCGTCGCCGGCATCTATTCATCGGAACCGGCCAGCGCATCGAGGGAGTGGATGGATCGCGAGCTCCTGGTTCGAGCACGTGCCGGAGATCGGGAGGCGTTTGAGTCGATCGTGTTGGCCAAGGGCGAACCGCTGTTCCGCACGGCGCTGGCGATCGTGGGCAATGAGGCGGACGCGCGCGACGCAACGCAGGAGACGTTCATCAGCGCCTGGCGGGGGTTTGCCGGGCTGCGCGACCTTGACCGGTTCGACGCCTGGCTGGGGCGCATCCTGATCAACCAGTGCCGCATGGCGCTGCGCCACCGCGGGCGGGTGCGCGAGGTATCGGTTTCCGATTCGCCCGATTTGGCCGATTTCGACAGCAAGCCCACCAATTCGACCGACTTCGACGAGGCATTCAACCGACTGCCAGTCGACCAGCGCGCGATCCTGGTCCTCCACCACGTCCACGGCTACGGCGTGCGCGAGATCGCCGCGTGGCTTGGCATTCCGAGCGGAACGGTCAAGTGGCGACTCTCGCGGGCACGCAAGGCGCTCGCCGGGGAACTGCGCGAGTCATGAACGACGACGAGCTGCGCGCCCAACTCGAGCGCCGCGCCAACATCGCCGATCCGGGTCCCGGGTTTGCCGCCGCCGTGCGCGATGCGATCGACACGCGGCCGATCCCGGTCCGCGCCTCGCGCCTGGCGCCCCTGGCGGGCCTCGTCGGCATCGCCGCAGCACTGATCCTCCTCGTCGTGGCGCTTCCGCGATATGGGCCGGACGGTCCTGGCCCGTCCGTGAGCACCAGTGCGATTTCGTCTACCGAGCGCTCGGGGGACTTCACATTGACGATCAGCTCGGCGCGCTCCGACTACTCAGCCGGCGAGCCCATCCATGTGGTAGCTACCTTCGCCTACGGCGGTGCGACGCCGGTGATCACTGTCACGGGAGCCACCGAGTTGATCGGTTTTGGCATCGAGCAACAGGATGGCGACATCCGCAACGGACCAGCATGGGACGAGGCGTGTCGTCTCTACGAATTGAGCGCCGGAGTACCGCTCGTGACTGAATTCAGCAAGAGCGGCGGATTCTCGAACAGCGGCCCTGACGCCGAGTTCTGGCGTGCCTACTTCAATGACCCGATCCTGAGGCTACCGGCCGGCACATGGCGAATCTTCGCTGTTGCGCAGTTTGGCCAGCAGGGCTGCGGCTCGGAGCTGGAAATGTCGGCTTCGATCGTCATCCGGGTCCAGCCGTCCGAACCCGTGAAGAGCCCCACACCGAACTCCAGTCCCTCTGCGAGCCCCAAGCCCCAGCCGTGCAGCACACTGGCGCGGCTGGTTGATTGGGTGGGGATCGTGGAGTCCTGCACGCCGGTCGATCCTCCGAGCTCCGGCGAAGGTGTCGTGCAGAGCGAGAACCTGTCGGCAATCACGCTGACCTGGACGCACTGGTCATGTATGCGATCGATCACGATCGACTTTGGGCAAAGTGGGCGTGCCTACCAACTCGAAATCGTCGAGGGCGACATCATCGTCGAGGGCTGCTCTGGGGTTGGCGTCCTGGTTGCGGTCGAAATCCGCCTCTCTCGGGAGGTGCCGGGCGCCACCATCAAGGCAACTTTGGACGGCCGTCGACTCGGCTCGGGCACGGGCTCGGCTTGGTGGGAGTTAGCGCCAGATGAGCGGCCCACGGACTCTTCGACCGAGCTCAGGTTGGTTGTCTACGAATACTCGTGCGCCAGTGGCGTGAGCCCAGAGGGCCGCATTGAGGGGCCAACGATCGAATATGGCGCGACAGAAGTTGCGATCACGTTCGAGGTACGACCTCGCCCAGGAGACCAGGACTGCCCGTCAGCGCCTGGGGCGCCGGTCACCGTCACGCTCACGGAGCCGCTTGGCAATCGCACGCTGATCGACGGCGACGCGGGCCCGGTGGTCATTGAGCGGAGCGCAGGTTTCCTCGCGCTTTCATCTGGCCACGTCGATGCTCTGGCCCACGGGCGATTCCAGGCACTGGTCGGCCCTTCACCCTGCAGGACGTCGATCTACGACCGCTACGTGCCCACCCAGGCGGAGCTTGAGGCTATGGCTGGGCAGACTGACGGCGAGGGGCTGATAGCCGGAGGTTGGTATAAGGGCGACTGGCTCGGCGCGGCGCGAGCGTTCGGCGCGATCGAGGCATACGAAGGGCGGCCCAAGCCGTGGTACATCGTCAGGCTGGTCGACGGCGTACTCGCGCTCGTCAGTCTCGATCCGTTCCCGATCTCTGGCGGGCGGACTCTCTGGTATCCGGGCTTCTACAGCGCAACGGTTTGCGACCTTCTGGTCCCGAGGCCGAGTGCGGACTATGCCCCCGATGAGCTCATCGTGGAATTCTGCAGCCCGCCCACCCAGCAGGAGGTCGATGCTTTCAAGGCGACGTACGATCTTGTCCTCAAGCACCACAGCGCTGGCGCGGCAATCAACATGTACGTCTTCAAGATCCTCGACGGGACGGACCCGAAGGACAAGGCAGCAGCAGTCGCGGATGAGACCAACGTTTGCCGGACCTCGCCGAACTGGCGCGGCGTGACGTTCTGATCGGGGCCGATCGGCACTTCTGCGGGCGAGTCGGCCTTTGCTAGCATGCCGGCTATGAAACTTGCACAGCGCATGGTGGGTATCGGTACTGAGACCGCCTTCGAGGCTGCCGCGCGGGCGCGGGCGCTCGAGGCGACCAGGGCAAGCACGTCGTCCACCTCGAGATCGGCGAGCCCGACTTCGACACGCCGGCCAACATCCGCGAGGCGGCCAAGCGCGCCCTCGACGAGGGCTGGACGCACTACGGTCCGCCGCTCGGCCAGCCCAAGCTGCGCGAGGCCATCGCCGAGGAGTCCAAGCGCTCGCGCGGCTTCGAGGCCGATCCGGCCAACGTGGTCGTGACGCCCGGCGCCAAGCCGATCATGTACTACGCCATCCTGGCCCTGATCGAGCCGGGCGACGAGGTCATCTACCCCGACCCGGGCTTCCCGATCTACGAGTCGATGACCCGCTTCACGGGCGGCACGCCGGTGCCCTACGCGCTGCGCGAGGAGAACGACTTCCGCTTCGATCCCGACGAGCTGCGCGCGCTCGTGACGCCCAAGACCAAGCTGATCATCTTCAACTCGCCCCACAACCCAACCGGCGGCGTGCTCACGCGCGAGGACATCGAGGCGATCGCCGACGTCGCGCGCGAGCACGACATCACCGTGCTGGCCGACGAGATCTACGGCCGCGGCGTGTTCGAGGGCGAGCACTTCTCGATCGCGACGCTGCCCGGCATGGCCGAGCGGACGATCGTCCTCGACGGCTTCAGCAAGGCCTGGGCGATGACCGGCTGGCGGCTCGGCTTCGCGATCCTGCCGCCCGGCCTGGTCGAGCCGTTCAGCAAGCTGATCATCAACAGCGTCTCGTGCACCAGCAGCTTCGAGCAGATGGCCGCGGTCGAGGCGCTGACCGGTCCGCAGGACGCGGTCACGGCGATGGTCGAGGAGTTCCGCGCCCGGCGCGGCCTGATCGTCGACGGGCTGAACAAGCATCCCGGGCATCCGCTGCCGCATGCCGCACGGCGCGTTCTACGTCTTCCCCAACGTGGCCGGCACGGGCATGAACGGCTCGCAGCTGGCCGACAAGCTGCTCTACGAGGGCGGCGTGTGCGTCCTCTCCGGCACCGCCTTCGGCAAGGTCGGCGCCGACCACATCCGGATCAGCTACGCCAACTCGCGCGAGAACCTGGCGCTCGCCTTGGAGCGCATCGCCGAGGTCGTCGCGAAGGCCCCGGCCGCCGCCTCGGCCTAGTCAGCAACACCGCGCCCCGCGCGCGGCGCCGGGGAGCGGCACGTGGCGCTGACGACGCTCGCCATCGTCCTGGCCGCGGCGCTGTTGCACGCCTTCTGGAACCTGGTCATTGCCCGCGCACCGGACACGCTGGCGGCAACCGCTGTGGCACTCACGGTTGGTGTCGTGGTCGGTACCCCGTTAGCCATCGCACGCTGGAACGTCCAGCCCGCGGCGTGGCCGTACATCGCCCTCTCGGCGGTGATCGAGGTGCTCTATTTCTGGCTGCTGACGACGGCCTACCGGCGGGCCGAGATGAGCCTGGTCTATCCCGTCGCGCGCGGCTCGGCGCCGGTCATCGTGCTGGTCGTGTCGGTGTTCATGCTCGGAGCGGGCAGCTCGCTCGCCCAGGCGGCGGGCGTGACGCTGGTCGGCCTGGGGGTCGTTCTGGTGCGCGGCCTGCGCGGCGGCGCGCGCCTGTCCGACGTCGCCGTGGCGCTCGCGGTGGCGGCCACCATCGCCACCTACACGCTGGTCGACAAGGAGGGTGTCCGCTACGCCGACCCGGTCGCCTACCTGGCGCTGATCATGGTCCTGCCGGCGGTTGCGTCGCTGGCCTTCGTCGTGTCGCGCGGCGGTGTCGCGCGCCTGCGCGCGGCCATCTCCCCGCTCAGCGTCGCTGGCGGCGTGGCGACGTTCGCCACTTACGCTTTGGTGTTGATCGCGCTGACCACGGCCGCTGCGGCGAGCGTCGCCGCCGTGCGCGAGGTTGGTGTCGTCATCGCCACGCTGCTCGGCGGATTGGTGCTCAAGGAGCGCGTCGGCCCGGCGCGGATCGCCGGCTCGGTCGTCGTCGCGCTCGGGGTCGCGCTGGTGGTCGCCGGCTAGCGGCGCCGGATTGCGGTCGGGTTCAGCGGCTCGCGGCGGCCTCGACCATCTCGCGCAGGCGTTCGATGCGCTCGTCGCGCTCGCGCACGAAGCGTTCGATCCCCTCGACGATGTAGTCGGGCGACAGGTGCGCCTCCTCGATCACTTCCTCGACCGTGCCACCCGTTCGCCAGCGGTTGTCCCAGTCGGACGAGAGCGAATACTCCTGTGCGAGGGGCCCCTCGACCCAGTCGGACATCAGCTTGAAGGCGCGGTTGGTGATCGCCATGCCGTCCCAGCGGTCGGCGTCCGAGATCGTCGCCGAGCGATAGGCGGCCTCTTGCATGCGGAACAGCTGTGGGCTGATGCAGGCCACGATCTTGACGTTCAGGCCGCGCTCATCCAGCCGTGGCAGGACCTTGACGACATTCGCCGTGCTGGTCGTGCCCTGCACGAAGACCGTGCCGCCGCGCGCCGACCCGGGGTGGAAATCGCGCATGACATAGGCGCCCGCGCCGCCTCGAAGTGCGACGGCATGCCCAGCGCCGCGCGGTCGGGCAGCTCGATCGCCGGCCGGGTCAGGTGCAGGGCGACGATGGGCACGTCCGTTGACAGCGCCGCTGCCAGGAGCACCGGTACCTCGTTGTATTCCCACGGGTGGAGGTCGATCACGTGGCCTTCGGGGAAGAGCTGGGTGACGCCGGTGGCGAAGATGCCGAAGTGGGTGCGCGAGTCCTCGGCCGTCTCGGGGCCGGCGTGGCCGGCGATCCAGAGCACCTTGCCCAGCTTGAGCTCGCAGTCCTGGGCGAGCTGGGAAAAGAGGCGCATCGGGCCGTACTTCAGGTACGAGAACGAGCCGTAGGTCGAGCACGTGCCCCAGAAGCCGTTGAAGTTGGTGAACGGGTCATCGGCCAGGTTGACCGTGGCCAGGCCGACCATCATCCCGGCGTTGGTGAACTCGGTGATCTCGGTCGGCAACACGGTGCCGCGCGGGTTGCCGTCGCGCTCGTACCAGCCCCAGCCGGGCATGTCGCCGAAGTCCTTGGCGAAGCCGGACAGGTTGGTCGAATTCGGCGAGGTCCGCCGAGGCGCCGATGAACAGTGGGCGCCCGTATTCGCGGCGCGCAAATGCATTGACCCACGCGCCCCAGGCGCCGAGCGCGGCGCGGTTGGGCTGCTTGTCGCCCGGTTGCCTCCACATCTCGGGCGGATAGGCGCGCGCGTCCAGCAGGCGCGGGTCGCTGAACAGGTCGCGGCCGCGGTGGGCCGCCGTTGCGCCTTCGACTGCGGCGGGCTGATCGAGGTTGAACCCGTCGACCGAATCCGGGACCGTCGCCGCAATCTCGAGCAGCCGATCAGAGAGCCAATCGGTCAGCTCCGGATCGCGCCGCAGCACGCTCATCGCCACCGTGAAGTTGACGCGCGCCTGCGCTTCGCGCGCGGTCGGGTCCGTGGGTGCCGGCTCGTCCACGCCCTCGTAGGCGACGCCGTACTTGTCCATGAACGCCTTGCGCACCGTCCAGAACTCGGGCGCGTTCATGGGGTGCGGGCGTGCCGTGGCTCTTGGCGTCGTACTTGCCGTAGCCGCGGCCCTTGCGCGTCTTGAACCAGGCGACCGACGGCACGCGCTGCGGGTTGTCGCCCCGCGCGGCCTCGAGCACGGCGCGCGTCACAGGTGCCCACTCCGAGCCTTCTTCGGTGCCGGTGACGCGCCAGCCGTAGCGCTCGAACCAGTCCTCGGGCGTGCCATACACGACCGACGAGAGGGGGCGCTCGTCGATGCCGAAGTCGTTCCAGTCGACCAGGAAGACGAGGTTGGACAGCCCCAGGCCCCAGGCCGTGTGGCGCGTCTCGTGGCTTGCGCCCGGCGTCAGGCCGCCCTCGCCCTCGACCACGAAGACCTTGACCTCTTCGGCGCCGGCCAGCTTGAGCGCCAGTGCCTCGCCTGCGGCGGGCGGCATGCCATGGCCGGACGGTCCGGTGTTGAACTTGAGGAAGAGCGTCTTGCCCTCCATCTCGGCGTGTCCTGGCAGCCCGCCGCGGCGGCGCAGCCTGAGCAGATGCTCCCAGGTGAGCGCCCACTGCCCGTCGTCGGGGAACGCGAAGCGGTCGTCGCCGTCGCGTTCGTGGCGCGCACGCAGACCCTCGTTGAGCACGGCCAGCGTGGCGTAGACGAGCGGCACGGTGTGGCCGGCCGAGAGCACGAAACGATCCTGGAACGGCCGCCACGGGCGGCGCAGGTCCCAGCGCATCGCGCCCGAGAAGAGCAGCGCCAGCAGCGCGTGGACCTTGGAGCGCGAGCCGCCCGGGTGGCCGCTCTGGCGGTAGTTCAGGGCGAGGTCGATCGACTCGTCGATCAGGTCCTTGAGGATCTCCCAGCGAGCGAAGTCACGCTCGGCGGTGCGGTACAGCGCGTCGACAGCAGGCGTCTTCATGTGCGTCACCATCTCACCCGCGATGCTACACGCGCGGAGCACATGCCCGCGTCGCGGACAGCCGAACCGCGCCTCCCATCCGCCCGCCAACGGCTTAGTCAGCGTGTGCCTGAACGGTCGCTCGGCCAGGCGGAATCGCTCGTGGCGGCGCTCCGGGCACCATCCCGGACGCGCTGTCATGCACGGGCTGACTGAATTGCCACCTGAGAGCCGGCCGCGAGCAGGGCGGCGGCTGGGCCAGGCTGCTCGGCGATCCGTTGAGTCAGCTGGTGCATAGCCTCTCGCCGGGCCCCACCTGACCCCGCCAGGCCCCCGTCGGCCCCCGGCGGCCCGCGTCGGCCACCTCGGCTGGACCGGCACTGCCGTCCGGTATTCTGGCCGCCGTGGTGTCCTACGCGCCCGGCAACGCCTTCGGTCCGCAGCCTCCGCCCGCGCGGCAGTCGCGCGTGATGAGCGCGCTGCGTCACCCACAGGGCTCGGCGGCTTTGTTGGCCGTCCTCATCGCCTTCGCCTCGGTCTTCTCGGCCGTCCTCGCCTGGCGGGCATCGCTCGCCTCGATCGACGCCTCGCGCTATCAGAGCCTGGCCGTGCAGGAGTCCGCCCGGCGGAATCAGCTGGAAAGGCTGTCGGAGGGCGTCGTTGCCCAGGACGAGCGCTTCGTGCTGTTCTTCCAGGAGCACGCGCTCGCCGCGCGCGAGTTCCAGGCCCAGGCCGACGCGCTGCGCGAGAGCGATTCGGCGACGGCCGACATCCTCGACCTGGACGCCCAGGCCCATCGCGCCCTGGCCCGTGCAACGCAGCCCTTCTTCCTCGGCGCGAGCGGCATCTACCTGGACGACGACGGCACGGTCGCCTACGACCGAGCCTATGTCCTGCGCAACCTGCGCGCTGGCGACACGGAGCTGCGCGAGTTGCGCACGCAGGGCACGGTCGAGCTTGCCGAGCGCGCTGACAGCCGCTCTCTCAACCTGATCGCGCTCGCCGCAATAGTCATCGCCGCTCTGTTCCTGCTGACCGTGGCGCAGGTCAGTCGCACGCGCAGGCGTGTGCACCAGGCCTTCTTCGTCGCGGGCGGCGTGTTCGTCCTCATCGGTGCGCTCGGTATCGTGTTCGTCGAGGTGTTCACGTGACCGCGAGCCCGGCCATCCAGGCCCAGTCCAGCGACGAGCGCCTCTCGGGCGTCGTGGCGATCATCATCGCTTTCACCACGCTCCTCGCGGCCCTGGCCGGTTTCCTGCAGGCTGATACCGCCAACCAGGCCCATGACCGGCGCGACCAGGCGGAGGAGCTCTCGCTCCAGGCACTGGCCAGCTCGCAGGCCGCCCAGCAGACCGCGCAGGTCGAGCTGGAGACGTTCGCCCTGTGGGTCGAGCAGCGCACCCGGGCCGGCAACGCGCTGGTGGCCAGCATGTATGCGGAATCTGATGCCGTTCGCGCCAACGTCTTGACGCTCGAGCAGCAGCGCTGGGAAACGCTCGCGGCCGGAACCCTCGAGCTGTCGGGGGTTGACCCGCTGTCGGAGTTCGGGCCCGATCAGGATCCCGCCTTCCCGACGCGCTACTTCGCGGCGGCAACGGAGGAGAGCCTCCGTCTCAACGCGCTGCAGGACGCAGCCAACGAGGAGGCGGCCGGCCTCGACGGGCGCGCTGCGAGCTACACGGCGATCCTGGCCATGCTCGCGGTGAGCCTGTACCTGTTCGGCCTGACGCTCGCGGTCGTCGGCCGCTGGCAGCGCCTGGGTTTCCTGGGCGTCGGCCTCAGCCTGCTCGGTGCCGGGCTGCTGTGGCTGGTCCAGACATCGGCCCTGCCGGCCCACGAAACGAACGATGAGGCGGCCGCCGAGTACGCCCGGGGGCGGGTGGCGCTGATCACCGCCGTCGACAGCGCCGACTACGACGCAGCGCTGGCCCACTACGACCGCGCGATCGAGCTCCGCCCGACCTTCGCCCGGGCATACGCCGACCGATCGGGCGCCATCTTCCTGCGCGACAGCCCGCAGTACAGCGGTTTCGTGAGCATCGTCCCGCCCGAGGCGCTCGAGCGGGCGAGGGCGGATCTCCAGGCCGCTCACGCGCTCGGGCTGGCGAACGCCTCGACCTTCGGCTCGCTCGCCTTCTACGGCTTCGCGCAGGGAGTCCAGGAGGGCGACCTGGCCCTCCTCAACCAGAGCGCGGAGCTCACCCGTCGAGCAATCGCGCTCGATCCGGGCGAGCCCGTCTACCGCTACAACCTGGCCGTTGCCCTGGTCGCCGCAGACCGGCTGGACGAGGCTCGCTCGGCCTACCAGGACGCGGTCGCACGGACGCTGTACGTCGATGACGCGATCACCGAACTGCGCCAGGAGCCGTATGGGGAGGAGCGCTGGCTGGCCGGCGCCCTGACCGATCTCGAGATGGTCCGCCGCTACCGACCCGACCTCGATCAGAGCATCCGCGGATTCAAGGAGCACATCGTGGGCCGCGTAACCGCCCAGTCGCTTGACGCGCCGCCGTCATCCCCGGCGGTCTTTGCCGACATCCAGCTGGACATCTTCCCGGCCGAGCTGCAGTGGCAGGGCAGTGTCCCGACCTACGACCCAACCCGGGACACGATCTCGGCCCAGTGGTACCACCAGGATCCCACCGGCCTGGGCTGGGCGGTCATGCCCGAGGTGTCGCAGACAGAGGCGCCGAGCATCGGCTCCGACGGTCGCTTGTTCCAGCTGTCGCCATACATGAGCCGGGTCCTCCCGCCGGCCTGTCTGCCGCCGGGCAACTACCGGGTCGAGCTGTTCGTCAACGGCCGGCTGGCCGCGGAGGCGAGCGGCGCCGCCGACTTCCCGGCCTACGAGTCGTTCTTCGCGCGCGACATGACCATCGCCTTCTGCCGGCCGCCGGAGTGGCAGCGGCTCGAGGATCGCCTGCCCGGCCTAATCGACGGCTTCCAGAGCAGCGATGGGCAGTACGGTGCCTATGCCGCGCGCTTCCCGCTCCTGGGCAGCCTGCGCGCGCTGCCCGACCTGGCCGTATCGGTCGCGGAGGTCACGCTCGAGTCGTTCACCGACCTGTTCCCCGCGCCACCGACCTACGTCGAGGAGACGGGCACCCAGGCCGACTACTTCATGGGCCTGTCTGGCACGGCGTGGCGCTGGTACGACTACGGCTCAGGCTACGTGCGCATCGGCGCCGGTCTGACCAGCGACGGCGCAGCCTTGCTGGGCATGGCCTACGGGCCGTACGAGTGGTTCGACAGCCAGGAGCCCTACCGCATCCTCAACTCGATGATCGTGATCGAGTAGCCAGCTCCTCCCTGCCGGCCAGACACACAGAGACGCGGCCGGCTGTGCCGGCCGCGTCTCTCCTCTTGCGGCAAGTGCTGCGCGCGCCTGTCAGCGTGCCAGGCGCACGTGCAGGAAGGCCAGGAACTTGGCGTGGATCGTATTGATGTGGGTTCGCTTGACGCCCCACGGGTTGATCAAGGCGCTGATGACGCGGCCGTTGCCGACAAAGATGCCCGAGTGGGAAATGCGGCCCTTGTGCGTCCAGATGACGAGGTCGCCCACCCTAGGGTTGTTGCGGCTGGCCAGCCCGCGCTGCTTGAACCAGTGGTAGTAACCGGCCGCGAGCTTGCGCTGCCCGCCGACGCGGCTGAGCAGCCCGGCCTGCTTGTAGACGCTGTAGATCAGGCCAGAGCAGTCGAAGCGGCGCGGGCCCTCCGCTCCCATTTGGAATCGGGCACCAAGGCGGCTCATGGTGATGTTGACGATTTGCTGAGCCTCGGTGCGGCCCGACGCCCTGGCCTGGGCGGCGGCGGGCGCCTCAATGGCGACGAGGGTCACGGCGAGTGCAAGAGCGATCAGCACGAGCGCCAGGCGGCGCAGTTGACCGGTCCACGGCGAACTTGGGAGTCGGGCGATCTGTGCGCCCGGTACTGCGTATGTCAATTGACTTCTCCTCGATGGGCAGTGCGCTGGGGTGCACTCTCAATCGCTGGCGGCCTCCCCACGGGTCAGGGCACGGCAGACGGTCCTGTCATAAGCGACCAAGTCGACCGAACGCTGGGGCGCAATCGGGCGGCTGTTGGACCTACGGGCTGCGGATGTCTGGGGACATCCCTCCTCTGCCCGCGCTGTCGTCTTTCCTGACGGCGGCCTGGGTTTCTAGGCCCCGCCGAGCCTCTCGCGGCGGAACTCCCGAAGTGTTGCACACGGGCGTCCGTTTGCCAACCCTAGAACGGCTTGAACATCATCAGCCAGGACAGCACCACCACCCCGCCCACGCCGATTGCCGCCAGCAGCATCGGGCGGCCGGACGCGACCAGCGCCTCAACCGCGGCCGGGTCCACGCTCGCATTAGGGTCAACAACGCCCGTCTTTGCGTCGATCCCCAGTGCCGCGCGCAGGCGCTCGAAATAGGACCGGCCGAGCGGCGTCATGATCCCGACGACCAGCACCCCGATCGCGAGCGCCGCCCAGATCCAGTAGCGGCCGGTGGTCCAGAAGTTGCCGCTGAAGCCGGCCAGCACGCCGCTGAAGAACCAGATCAGGAAGCCGGCAGCCATGGCCGCGAAGGTCCGCCGCGACAGGTCGAGCAGCGTGCGCAGCGCGACCACGTCACTCTCGCCGCGGATCCGGAGCATGACCGCCGCCGATACCCCGTGGGCGAGCAGGAACAGGAACACGCCGAGCACGTGGACAAAGACGAACAACCCATGGAAGGGCGCTAGATCAGGCACGGGAACCTCGCAGCTGCAGCACTAACGGTCTCTAACTGCCGGATGGTAGCGCCGCCGAGGGGCGCCGCGTGGTGCCCTGGCGCCGGGCGATCAGTCCGGGCGGTAGGGCAGGTAGGGCAGGTACTCGGGTCGCCACATCGCCCGGTCGACGGCGTCCGGGATCTGATCGTCGCGGATCTGGCGGCCGTACCCGGCATCGCGCAGGTAGCGCACGACTGCCTCGGCGATCGCGCGCGCAACCGGGCGCAGCGCGCTGATGGGCGGGTAGATCGTGCCTGCCGCCAGGCCGGCCGGATCGATCAGCCCGGCAAGCGTGCGGGCGGCAACCACGAACGCGTCGTCGGTCAGCGCGCGTGCCTCGGCGACGGCCGCGGCCAATCCGACGCCGGGGAAGATGAACACGTTGTTGGCCTGCCCGATGGTGCGCATGTGGCCTTCGTACTCGACGTTCTTGCTCGGGCTGCCGGTGGCCACGATGGCCCGCCCGCCGCTCCATTCGATCACGTCCGAGGCGCGTGCCTCGGCCCGGTCGTCGGGGTTGGACAGCGGCAGCACGATGGGACGCTCGTGGTACTCGGCAATCTGGCGGATGAGCGCCTCGGGGAAGGCACCCCGAGTGCCGGTCGTGCCGATCAGCACGGTCGGGCGCAACACGCGCGCGACAGCCAGGACATCGGCCAGCTGCCCGGTGGTCAGGCCGCTGTCGAAGTAGGGCCGTGGATCGACCGCGTGGGGCTGCTTGTCGTCATCCAGGCCGGGTCGGCCGCGATAGACCAGGCCCTGGCTGTCGATGAGGGCCATCGACTCGCGCGCGTCGTCGAGCGAGACACCTTCGGCCAGCAGTTGGCGGGTGACGGTCCGGGCGATGCCGATGCCCGCTGCGCCGGAGCCCATGAACAGGAAGCGTTCGCCGGCCAGACCGCCGGCAGCCTGCCGCGCGGCAAGCAGGCCGCCCAGCACGACGGCGCCCGTGCCCTGCACGTCGTCGTTGAAGCTGGCCAGGCGGTGGCGGTAGCGGTCGAGGATGCGCAGCGCGTTGTGCTGCTTGAAGTCCTCCCACTGCAGGAGCGCGGCCGGGAAGACGCGCTGGACGGCCTCCACGAACGCCTCGACCACATCGTCGTAGGCCTGACCGCGCAGGCGTGGCGAGCGATAGCCTAGGTACAGCGGATCGTCGAGCAGTTCCTGGCGATCAGTGCCCACGTCGAGCGAAACCGGCAGCGTCCAGGCCGGATAGAGCCCGGCGGCCGCCGTATACAGGGCCAGCTTGCCGATCGGGATGGGCATCCCGCCCGCGCCCTGGTCGCCCAGGCCCAGGATGCGCTCGTTGTCGGTCACGACGATCAGGCGCACGTCGCCGTCGGCCGCATTGCGCAGGATGCGGTCCATCCGGCCCACGTCGTCCGGCGTCAGCCAGACACCGCGTGGCCGACGCAGGATATGGCTGAACTGCTGGCAGGCCCGGCCGACCGTCGGGGTGTAGACGGTCGGCACGAACTCCTCGAGGTTGTCGCACAGCAGCCGGTAGAAGAGGGTCTCGTTGCGATCCTGCAGCGCCGCCAGGCCGATGTAGCGCTCGAGCTCGTCCTCCTTGCGCCGGACGTGCTCCAGCTCGAGCGCCACCTGCTCGTCGATTGTCGTGACCCGGGCCGGCAGCAAGCCGCGCAGGCCGAGCGTGTCGCGCTCCTCGTCGCTGAAGCCGGTGTCCTTGTTGAGCAGCCGGTGGCAGATCAGGGCCCGACCACGCTGGCGCACGACCATGCGTTCGCGCGGGGCCTCGAGATCGGTTGCCGAGTCGGCCGGCGGGACGAGGGTGTCGACCATCGCCCCTCAATTTCGCGTCCGGCTGGCATCGCCCGCTAGGGCCGTTTGGCCCCACAGCGGGCGTCGAACGGCCGATGCGCGGCAGGCCGATCGAAGCGACGCTCTCTACCCACACCGGGAGGACCTGGTCCCATGACCACTGGCAGCGCAACGGAACAGCCGCGGCGCAACTCCGCGCAGCGTTCGGCAACGCTGGTCTGGATCGACTCACGCGAGGCCTTCGTCGTGCGCTGGCTCGACGGCGAGGGCAAGGTCGAGCGGTTCGAGTCGGACGTCCCGGCTCATACGCGGACAAGCGGCCACGTGCGCCACGATCCCGGCCGGCAGGGTGGCGGGGGAGCCCCACTGCCCGCCGTGGAGGGCCACCGACTCGAGCACCTGGCCCGTTTCGTGACCACCGTCGCCGGCCACCTTCCGGCCGACGACGACCTGCTGATCATCGGCCCGGGCACGGTGCGTGACCACCTCGAGCGCCATGTCGTCGAGTTCGATACCCACCGCCATGCCACGCGCGCCGTCGCGTGCCGGGCATCGCGCCCGTTGACCGTGCCGCAGCTGATCGCTCGCCTGCGCACCGAGATCGGCGCGGAGCCGCCGCGCAAACCGATCGCCCGCCGCCGCCCGGTCGTCCGCCGGCCCGCGCACCAGGAGCGCCTGGAGTCCAGGACGCTCATCGAAGAGATCGACGAGGAGACTTAGATGGATCGCACCCGTGTCGTGATCATGGGCGCCGCCGGGCGCGACTTCCACAACTTCAACGTCGTCTACCGCGACGACCCGGCCTTCGAGGTGGTCTGTTTCACTGCCACCCAGATCCCGGGCATCGCCGGCCGCCTGTATCCGCCCGAGCTTGCCGGACCGCTCTATTCGGACGGCATTCCGATCGTGCCCGAGGCCGAGCTGGAACGGCTCGTCCGGGTCGAGGCGGTCGACCTGGTCGTCTTCGCCTACAGCGACGTCAGCCACGCAACGGTGATGCACGCCGCGTCGCGCGCCATGGCCGCCGGAGCGAACTTCGAGCTGCTCGGCCCGCGCCGGACGATGCTCCCGAGCTCACGCCCGGTGCTGGCCGTGGGTGCCACGCGCACCGGTGCGGGCAAGAGCCAGACCACGCGCTACCTGGCCCACGTGCTCGCCGAGCAGGGGCTCGAGCCGGTCGTCATCCGCCACCCGATGCCGTACGGCGACCTGGTCGCCCAGCGCGTCCAGCGCTACGCGACACACGACGACCTGGCGCGCTACGAGACCACGATCGAGGAGCGCGAGGAGTACGAACCGCATCTCGATGCCGGGCGCATCGTCTATGCCGGGGTCGACTACGGCGACATCCTGCGCGACGCGCAGGAGGAGGCCGACGTCATCCTGTGGGACGGCGGCAACAACGACTTCCCGTTCTACCGGCCCGACCTGTTCGTGGTCGTCGCCGACCCACTTCGGCCGGGCACCGAGCGCAGCTACCACCCGGGCGAGACCAACGTGCGCATGGCCGACGTGCTGATCATCAACAAGGTCGACTCGGCCGAGCCCAAAACGCTGGCCGAGGTGGAGGCGAGCCTGTGCGAGCTGAACCCACGCGCCCAGATCGTCAAGGCAGAGTCCGAGCTGACGCTCCACGGCGAGCCGATCGAGGGCAAGCGCGTCATCGTCGTCGAGGACGGCCCAACGCTGACCCACGGTGAGATGACCTACGGGGCGGGTGTTGTGGCCGCGCGGCGCTTCGGCGCGGCCGGAATGGTCGATCCGCGGCCGGGCGCGGTGGGCACCATCCGCGAGGTGCTCGAGCGCTACCCGGCGCTCGAGCCGCTGGTTCCGGCGATGGGCTACGGCACCGACCAGATGCACGAGCTGGAGGCCACGCTCAACGCCGCCGACGCCGACCTGGTGCTGTCGGCGACGCCGATCGACATCACCCGCGTGCTGCAGCTCAACAAGCCGGTCACGCGCGTGCGCTACGAGCTCAAGCAGGTCGGCGGCACGCCACTGGCCGAGCTGCTCGAGCCGCTGGTCGCCAAGGCCCGCCGGCCGGCCGGCGCCGCGTCGAGCTAGGAGCCGCGCAACTCAAGCGGCCAGCGCGTGACCGGCGTCACCGACTGCGCCCCCGGCGTGGCCGTCGGTGATGTGCCGGAATACAGGATGTCGTGGCAGAGCAGGCAGGTCCGTTCGGAGCGCAGGGCGTGATCGATCGGCAGCCCTGCGCCGCGTCGGCTTGACGGGACGCGCGTCACCAGGGCTGAGCTCGCTGCCGGCGGGCTCGCACCGATGCAGACCTGGATCATCGTGAGCGGCGACGTTCGCGCCGAGTCGTCTGCGGCCGCTGGCCGCCAGTACGTCCTGACCGACCCCGCCGTCCCGATTGCGTTACCACACATATTGAGTCCGGTCGAACTCCCGGAGGGCGAGACGACGGTCAGTGGCACCCTGACTGGTGGCGCCGGCCGGGCGCGCGACGATTTCGGCTGGGTGGGCCAATTGCGCGCCGATCCGGTATTGGCGAGCGAGCAGAGTCCACCCTGGATTGCCATAACCCTCGCGACTTGCGTCGTCCTGGTCGTTCTGTTCGCGCACGCCTCCTATCCGGTCTTATTCAGTGATGAGCCGCGGCCCATTGCGTCTCCGCCCAGACGGCTTAGCGTCGGTGTTCGGGAGGATTGGCCGCCTGCCCGCGATGGCACGCCGGGCACTCTCGAACTCGATCCTGGAGCGCCGGTTCGACTGCGTTTCTCAGGTGGCGAAGCGCGACCCCTTCGCCTGCACTCGGCCAAGTCGAGTGTCGAAGTCGGCCGACTCCATCGATTGTCCGGTTCCGAACCGGCGCTCGTCCTGCGGGTGGCTGCCGGCGACCTGACCCTCAGCTTCGCCTCGGCCGACGATCGAGATGGCGCCTACGCCGCGCTCGTGGCGAGCGCTGCCATGCCGCGTCACCCGGTCTAGCGCTTGCGCGAAGGAGGCAGGCGCCGGGCCCAGAATGAGCCGGCTCGACTTGATGGGTCGGATGGCACAAACGATCGAAGCTCAAGCGAGTGCCCGGCGTGAACGCTGTGGCACGCAGTGTGGCGACTGGAGCGAAACGGGCACGGTTATCGGCTGTTACGACGCGGTCCTTGACGGTGACCGTCGTCGCGCCCCGCAGGCCCTCGCGGCCTCGCTGACAGAGGCCGTTGGCGCCGGGCTCGAGCTGGCACGCCAACGCTCGACAGTCTGGCGCGATGACCCTGCGCATATCAGAACCATGCCCACCTGCTGCTACTCTCCGCCAATCCCATCGCCTGAGGCTCACGCGTGATCTGTCCGAACTGCGGCACTGAGAATCGGCCGGGCCGCAAGTTCTGCTCCGAGTGCGCCTCGCCCCTGGCCGCCGCTTGCCCCTCGTGTGGCGCCGCGAACCAGCCGGGCGAGAAATTCTGCGGCGAATGCGCCACACCGCTGACTGACACGGCCGCGACCGCTTCCCCCGGGCCGGCCTCGCGGCCGGTGGCCGCGGCATCGCTCGGCGGCGCCGTGGCTGAGCGCCGGCTCGTTTCGGTCTTGTTCGCGGACCTGGTCGGCTTCACACCCTTCGCCGAGGAGCGCGACAGCGAGGAGGTCCGGGAGACGCTGACGCGCTATTTCGACCTTGCCACGGAGGTGGTCCGCCGCTACGGCGGGACCGTCGAGAAGTTCATCGGCGATGCGGTCATGGCCGTGTGGGGCGCGCCGATCGCGCGCGAGGACGATGCCGAGCGCAGCGTCCGGGCGGCGCTTGACCTAGTCGACGCCGTGCGCAGCGTGGGTCCCGGCATCAGCGCGCGGGCGGGCGTGCTGACCGGCGAAGCGGCGGTGACGCTGGGGGCGACGAACCAGGGCATGGTCGCGGGCGACATCGTGAACACCGCCGCCCGGCTCCAGTCGGTTGCGCTGCCGGGCACCGTGCTGGTCGGCGAGGCAACCCAACGGGCTGCCTCGAGCGCGATCATCTTCGAGCCGGCGGGCGAGCAGGTTCTCAAGGGCAAGGTCGCCCCCGTGTCGGCGTGGCGCGCCGTGCGCGTAGTGGCCGAGGTTGGCAGCCGCGGGCGATCGGACACGCTCGAGGCGCCGTTCGTCGGGCGCGATGACGAGCTACGGCTGATCAAGGACCTCTTCCATGCCACCGTGCGCGAAGGTCGCACGCGCCTCGTCTCGGTCACCGGCATCGGCGGCATCGGCAAGAGCCGCCTGGTCTGGGAGTTCGAGAAGTACATCGACGGGATCGTCGGCGGCGTGTGGTGGCACCGCGGCCGCTCGCCCGCCTACGGCGAGGGCGTCACCTTCTGGGCGCTCGCCGAGATGATGCGCGCCCGGGCCGGGCTGGCCGAGGGCGACGACGAGCGGACGACCCGCGCCGCAGTCGGCACGCTGCTCGACACGCTCGCGATCAGCGAGGCGGAGCGACGCTGGGTCGAGCCGGCGATGCTGGTCCTGTTGGGCATCCAGGCGGGGATCGGCTCCGAGCAGCTCTTCGGCGCGTGGCGGACCGTCTTCGAACGCCTCGCCGCGATCCAGCCGGTCGTGCTCGTCTTCGAGGACCTCCACTGGGCGGACACGGGCACGCTCGACTTCATCGACCACCTGCTCGAGTGGAGCAGCGCCATACCGCTCTACGTCGTCACCCTCGCCCGGCCAGAACTCATCGACCGACGAACCGACTGGGGCGCGGGCCGGCGCAACTTCACCAGCCTTTATCTCGAGCCGTTGCCCGAGCCGGCAATGCGCGAGCTGCTGGCCGGGCTCATTCCGGGCCTGCCGGCAGCCGCCGTCGGCGCCGTGGTCGCCCGGGCGGAGGGGATCCCGCTCTATGCGGTCGAGACGGTGCGCATGCTGGTGGCCGAAGGGCGGCTGCAGGCTGCCGGCGACGGGACCTACACGCCGACGGGAGACCTATCCGCGCTGGCCGTGCCCGAGACGCTGACCGCCCTCATCGCCGCCCGCCTCGACGGCCTCGATCCCGGCGACCGGGCGCTGGTGCTCCACGCCGCGGTCCTCGGCCAGAGTTTCACGTCGGCGGCCCTGTCGGAGATATCGGGCGTCGACGAGTCCACCCTGGAAGCCCGTCTGAAGGGGCTGGTACGCGGCGAGCTGTTCGCCCGCGAAACAGATCCGCGCAGCCCGGAGAGGGGCCAGTACGTCTTTGTGCAGGCACTGATCCGCGAGGTCGCCTACAACACGCTGGCCAAGCGTGACCGCAAGAAGCTCCATCTCGCCGCGGCGCGCTACTTCGAATCGCTCGGCACCGACGAGATCGCTGCCGCTCTCGCCGGCCACTACCTCGCCGCGCGCGAGAACGCGGCCGACGGTCCGGAGGCGGACGCGCTCGGTGCGCAGGCTCGCGTCTCGCTCCGGGCCGCCGCGGACCGAGCCTCCGCATTGGGTTCCCATGAGCAGGCCATGGCGCTCCACGAGCAGGCGCTGGGCGTCACGACCGAACCGGCAGATCGCGCCGAGCTGCTCGAGTTGGCGGGGGAGGCGGCCTGGGAGACGGGCCGTCATGACGCCGCACAGCGGCACCTCAGAGCTGCGGTGGAGGCGCAGCGGGCGCTCGGCGATCGTCCCGGCATCGCCCGCGCGACGATGGCCCTTGGGCGCGCTCTGAACACGTCGCGCCAGACCATGGACGCGGTCGCCTTGCTCGAGTCGGCCGCAGCGGAGTTCGCCGATCTGCCCGCCGAACCGGCCGTCATCGCCCTGGGCGGCCAGCTCGCCCGGGCGTATTTCCTGGCCGACGACCATCCGCGCGCAATCACCACGGCCGACCGGGCATTGGCGGCCGCCGAGCACGCCAACCTCGCAGCGATCGTGGCCGACCTGCTCATCACCAAGGGCTCGTCGCTCGCCAGCATCGGCCGGCAGATCGAGGGCCTCGGGGCCATCGCCGCCGGCCAGGCCGTCGCCGAATCGCATGGCTTGGGCCGCACCGCCGTGCGGGCCTCCCTCAACCGCTCCAGCATCGAGGGCAGCCGCGATCCGCGCGTCGCGCTCGAGCTCGTCCGAGCCTGCCTTCCCCTGGCGCGCCGCCTCGGCCATCGCAGCCTGGCCGCGGTCGCACTGGCCAACGGCGTCGAGGCAGCGGTCCGGATCGGCGACTGGGCCTGGGCACTTGCCGAGCTGGACGTTGCGCTCGCCGAGGACCACGAGACGTCGGAGAGGATCTCCTTGCTCCAGGTGACGGCGCTGCCCAAGGGCCTGCGCGGCGAGCCGGCGGATGCAGTCACCAAGGAGATGGCTGCCCTCGTCGGCGCCGGCACGGACCCCAACCTGCTGGGAGCGCTGGCGATGGCCAACGCGGCATACGCCTTCGGGGATGGCCGGCTCACCGATGCCCGGGAGGCATGGCAGCGGACGGCGGAGCTGCTCACCGAGTACCGGCCGGTCTCGCTCACCCGGAGTGCTCGCGCGGCCCTGTGGCTCGGCGATGCCACAGCAGCGCGGACCGATCTCGCCGGCGTTGACGCCTCTGGGCTGCACGGCCCGGCGATCGAGGCCGACCGGGTCACCCTTCGCGCCGGCATCGCGGCGCTGGAGGGACGGCCGGCCGAGGCGCTCCCGCTCTACCGCGAAGCGCTGCGGGCATGGCGTGATCTCGGCCTCGCTTGGGACGAGGCCCTGTGTGGCGTGGACATGGCCACCCTCCTCGATCCGGCGGACCCGGATGTGCGTGCTGCGGCCGATGCCGCGCGCGAGATACTCGTGCGCCTCGAGGCCGCGCCGTTCGTCGCTCGCCTCGACGCCGCCCTGGCGCGCTCGCCGGACTCGGCAGCCACGGTCACTGCAGCCGCCCGTCGCTAGGTGGCGTCGGGCCTCAGGTCCGTGCGGGTTACGGCTCGCCGCCGAGGCCGACCACCTCGACCGGCGTCGCGCTGTCATCGGTCGAGCCGTCGCCCAGCTGACCTTGGTAGTTCTGGCCCCAGCAATTGATCCGGCCGTCGGCCAAGAGGGCACAGGTGTGCGACCCACCCGCGCTGACGGCTGTGGCATTGCTCAGACCGGCCACCTCGACCGCCGTCCAGCTGTCATTCGTCGAGCCGTCGCCCAGCTGACCGGAGAAGTTATCGCCCCAGCAAGCGACGTCGCCGCCGCCCAGCAGGGCGCAGGTGTGCGCATCGCCCGTGGCGATGGCGAGCGCCTGTGGCTGTGCTGGAAGCGAAGCGGTCGCGGTTGGCGTCGGAGTACTCGACGCACCGGGTGAGTTGGTTGGCGACGGCGTATTCGTGGGGCTTGGCGACGGCGTATTCGTGGGGCTTGGCGACGCGCTGGACAGCGCGGTCGCGGTCGGCGCGGGCCGTAGCTGCGGTGAGAACGCGACTGACATCGCTGCCAATGCTGCGACCGTCTACATGGGGTTCGCCTACGTCCCGTCGCAGGGCAACGACGTGGCGACAAAGGTCTTTCCGGGTACGTCATCGACGCCGCTCGGCCCCTGGAGCAGCGTGCCGACGATCCAGCTCAACGACGGGTGGTAAGCCACGGTGAGCGAGCGGAGGGGTGTCCGCTCGGGACGGCCGGCCCGAACGAGCCGAACGAGCCGAACGGCACTTGCGGCGAACCGGGATTGCGCCGACCGTCGGGCGCGATGCAACGGCGTCAAGCCCCCCTAACCGCCGCGGTGGCGCTTGTCGTGATGCTCGTCAGCGGTTGCATCACCGTGTCGCCTGTGCCGGGCGGGTCGCCGACCGAGAGCACGGCGGTCGGCGCCACGCCGCCCGCGGCCGGCGACCCCGGCGACCTCACGCCTCCGGTCCCGGAGGAGGTGGGCGACATCCCGGCTGATGAAGAGACGGTGCCGGCCCTGGGCCACCTCACGCTCGGGTCACCGACAGACCTCGTCAGCCAGACGATTGGCGCCGGCGGCGGCATCCTCGAGGCGAGCGGGCTCAGTATCTCGATCCCCGACGGCGCGCTCTCGGGCGACACCGCGTTCCACGTCCAGCAGGCCACCATCACAGGCGCGGACTTTGGCGGCCTCGTCACGCCCATCACGCCGCTCTACCTCGTCAACGACGGCGAGGCGGCGCTCAGTGCGCTGGTCACCCTCACCATGTCGGCCGCGATCCCTGCCGGCGCGTTGGCGATGGGCTTCTCGTACGACGACACCGCCGGCACGATCACGCCGCTCATCCCGATATCCCAGGACGGTTCGAGCCTGACCGTCGGCGCCACTCATTTCTCGTCGCTTTTCGGCGCTCTGGTCGACTCGACGGTCTTGCCCACCACCGCCGACTCCGGTTTCCGGCCCGGCAAGGACGACTGGGAGTTCACCAACTTCGGCTCCTACGTCGCACCGGGCGGCCACTGCAATGGGCAGAGCAGCACCGCGATCTGGTACTACGTGAATCAGTATCGAAAGGCGGCCGCGCATCGGCTTTATGGCGTCTACGACAACAACGGTCAGGGCACGAAGACGCCGGACTTCTGGCCTGACGACTCGTACGGCTACCGCTTCGCCTCAGCCGTGCAAGTCGACCCGGTCGCCAACCCTTTCAGCTCCCAATACTTCCGCAACTTCCTGCACGAGCCGAACGACAGGGCCACCTATGAGACGTTCCGGGCTGCGATATCGACGAGCGCCGAACCCCAACTGGTCTGGATCGGGAACGACGCAAGGCACGTAGCGCACGCGATGGTCGTCTATCGGGTCGAGAAGGATCAGCTCTTCGTAGCCGACCCGAACTATCCAGCCAGGCTGCGCACGATCCCTTATGACCCCGCGACCGGGAAGCTCGGACCCTATAGCTCGGGCGAGAACGCGGCCGAGATCCTGGCCAACGGAGGCAAACTTTACACCCGCTTCACGTACCTCCCATGGCGGTCCAGGACTTCGGAGGAGGGGATCGCGGCCCACTGGGAAGAGTTCAAGGCCGGAGCGGCGGGCGACGCAGTCTTCCCGCCGTATGAACTCGACGCGCTCACCGCCGATAACTCTTTGGATACGCTTGTCGATGGCTATCGGACGGCGGAGAAGACGTTGACGGTACAACTCATGATGAGCTCATACCGAACCATGCAGATCTATCGCGGAACGTCGGCGACGCCGCTCGGCCCATGGGGGAGCTCGCAGAGGATTGAGCTCCAGGATGGCGAGAACGCGCTCGGCGTGCTCGTCTATGGGCGGACGGGCGACGTCTGGGCGTATCTCAACTTCGTGCGGCTGAAGGTGAATCTCGTCGCGGCCGCCTCGCCGAGCCTGACGGCCGGACCGAGCGGGCCGGTCGGCGTCGCCGTGCGGATGGATATCGCCGGCTCGTTCGTGCGCGACACGCATCTCGCCGACCTGAAGGTCCAGGCGACGGGCCCGCGCACCTTCGGGAAGCAGCCGTCCGAAACGCGGATCAAGGATCTGGCGGGCGAGATTGCCGCCGACGGAAAGTCCGTGACGCTGACGATCACCTACCTCGATGACCCCACCGGCCCGTCACTGGCATCGTGTCCCAATGTGACGATCCTGCGCAACATCCCGCTCCGCTCGACCGATCCGACGACCCGGACGCAGACGTTCTTCGTGTCCGGCTGGGACGCGATCATCGCAACGATCCAGGACTCGTACCCGTATTTCGGCCCCACCCTGCCCCGGGCCGCTCTGTGCATGACCACAGCGGGTTGGTCTTTCAACCAGGATGCCAATCCGAACCCGACGGTGTACGTCACCCTGGGGTACTGAGTCAGGGCGCGAGCCCGACTACCTCGACCGGCGTCAATCGGTCCTTAGGACACGGCGCGGCCATCGTCTCGCCGACAGCGTGGGAAGATAGGGCCGCGGGCCGGTAGCTCAGCGGCAGAGCAGGGGACTTTTGAGCCTGCCGGGCTATGCGCTGTGGCTCTCTGCGTGGGAGCGCGAGCGAAATAGGTACAGTTATCGGCTGTACGCGCCATTACCTGCGGGCCAATCTCGCGCTCTTCGATTGCGTGAACGTGGGCACGTCAACAGGGCAGATCTCCCGGAGCCTTTCCCCGCGTGGCTCGTCAACCCGCGACCCCACCAATTGACGGCTTCCCGGCCCAGAACACCGAACTCGCCCCGTCGTAGGCGCTCGATCCGGGGAACTGGCTGCGAGCTATGGTCCTTGTGTCGGCGAGCCGTGCGCTGAATGGAAGACGTCCCGCGACGAGACTTGACTGCGAGTCGATGTCGAAGCCCGTGACAACAGTGGCGCCGACCGTATTCCGTTTCTAGCCCCGGGATCGAGGAGCTCCGGCGGAGGGGCAATGTCCGCCGGCGCGAGCTCGTAAGCAACTGGTCAGCTGTCCGGGTGGTGTGGTGAACTCGTCGCCAGCATCGGCGCCACTCATCGGCTGGATCGCCGCGTAGACAGGCGGAGACTCCCGCGGGCGGGTACTTCACGGCATAAGTCGTTAGCAGATCCTCGGACAGTTCAGGGTCGGCCGGCATAGGTTGATGCGCTCGAAGGAATTCGATCGCTCATCCGTGTTCATACGTCCGATCCCATCTTCCAAAGGAGCTTGTTCCGGATGGCGGACCGACAGCCGGGAGGTGGGCAGGGTCAGCCGGTCATCCGTCCGTCGACGGGCTTGGACAGCTCGATGCATATCGCTTGGAGCTCTTGCAGATATTCGAGGGCGTCTTGGTGTAGATCGGGCCACGACATTGCGGTCATGATCTCTGAGCTAGCGTGAGCTAATACGTCTCGATGCTCCTGCGAGACCGGCCTGTGATTTAGGAGATAGTGGCTGGCAATTCCGGCCACGATTTCGTCCGTGAGCACCAGATCCGCAGGGCTTGACAGAATCTGATCGGGCACAGGTTTATCTCGATGATGCTGAAAGAGCCGAGACAGTAAGTCACGCAACTCAGGTACCAGCATCCATGGTGCGATCCACAAATGTCACGTTGACGGCGTCACTAAATCTCTCAAAATGCACCGGTCGCCTCTTTCCTCCAGTACGTGAGGATGCGCCCGTGCGGCGTGAACCAGCCGGTCTTGGTCGCCGTCTTGAGACGGAGTGCGGGCTTCCATCCGGGTTTCGTTGGAGTCACCGGGCGGAACTGAGACCGATTTGCCGTGAAGAACGACCGCGCTTCTCGCGTGTATTCCAGTACGGACTGACCAGGGGCGTGCTTCGGGTGATGGTATCTAATCGAATCGGCTCGACTCCGGAAAGTGCCGCGATCCCAGCTGCCGACCACCTCTCGCAGCTCAGAAATGCTATGTCCATCGAAGTGCAGGTTGCGCGACCACAGGTTCACGCCCAGCGTCGAGCCATCTGCTAGTCCGACCGACTCCATCTCGCCGACTGCCGTGCCTCCGCCGCCGACGACGGCGACCGTGAAGTCGGCCCGCTCGACGACCGAACTACCTACGACGCGTGTGTTCGAGGTCTCGGCCGAGGCTCGCGCGCCGCTGTAATACAGGCTCGGACTGGCGAAGTCCGACCCCCACACATTGGCCGCGCCGACCACGTGCACGAGGTCGAATCGCAGCGCGTATTGGCCAACTTGCGGCGGTGCGCTGACCGGAACGTTGATCACCGCACTGGTGGCGTTGTTGTTGATCGTCGCCGGCAGCGCCGATACGCCCCAGTTCTGGAAGCCTGACTGGACGACCGGCTTGCCCGCAGCGTCAAACCAGCGGTAGCCCAGCGCGAAGCGATCGCTGCCCGAGTGGTTGAAGGCGAAACCAGAGTTGTCATTGGTGACTTTGACCGGCAGACCGAGGGTCAAGCCGGCCGGCATGGTGGTCGGCACGAAGTCTGCGCCGAGAGTCGCCGTGTCGAAATCGATCGAGACCTTGGGCACGACATAGGTGATCGCCAGGCGTGGCCGATAGTCGACCGTATTGAAGGCCTTGTTGCGAAAGTTGACCTCGCTCTGGGTCTCGGTCACGAGGCGCGCCATGAGTCCGAGATTTGCCTGCCAATCGTTCGCGTTGCGCGTGTACCAGGTGCGCGCCAGATCGGTCACGTCGGCATTTAGGAAGTCCGGCAGCGAACCGCTGTTGAGAACTGAGATCGGTGACGTGGTTGCGCCATAGGTTGGCTGCGAGTTCCACGTCGTCTGGGCGTGCCAGCCCTTCGTGATCAGGCTGAAGTAGATTTGCTGATTACTGCCGAAGTTGGCGTTCTCGCGCAGACGCAAGGTGGCGTTGGTGAGCTGGCCGCCGTCAGGCAGCGCCACGTCCGGGAAGTAGAAGAGGGCGCGCATGTTGCCGTAGCCGTCGCCCTGCGCGTCCTTACCAACGCGGACGTAGGTCCAGTTGTACGGGTAGTAGTTCGGTAGCCCGCCCAAGATGAAGTGGTCGAGATACCCGGTGCTGCTCGCAAGCGAGTCGCAGCCGTCCGCGGCGACTGTCTGGCCCTTTTGAACGCAGATGGTGGGATCGAGGACGACCGGAAAGGCGACTTCAGGCTGGGCCAGCCAGGTCGGGTCGATCGTGTAGGTAAGCAGGACCTCGGTTGGTGCTAGGTCAAGATCGAGGCCAGGCGTCGGCGGAGATGACGTCGGGGTCGGCGAAGTCTCGGGGTCGGCCGAAGGCAAAGGTGATTGCAACTCGGCAATAACGGGCGGCTGGGGTAACTCTGGAGGAGCCGTTTGGCTCTCGGATGGGGTAGTTGCTTCATCTGGCGATGAAGGCGAGGGAGACGGCAGCGCCGTGGCGGGCGCGTCGGGAGCCGGAACTGAGGCCGGGCCGCTGACCAACGTGGTTATCGCGTTCCGCGGCGCGGGTCGCTCGGTTGCGTCGAAGATCGTCGGCGGGCTGACAGAGGCAACGACAGCCCCCGTGGCATCGCGCAGCAGCACCCCACGGCCCTCTGGCCCGGGCTCGGCCTTCAGCCCGCCTGTATCGAGGATGAATTGGTACGTGCCTCCTTGCGTCTTGTCAGCCAACGTGACGGTGAACTCGAGTCCTTCTGGTGTTGGGAGGAGCGAGACCTGGCCACGGTCTGCTGCCGACGGGTATGTAACGCCATCGGGCGAGCGAGCCGGATCACCGAATGGCTGGCTGGCGTGGCGCAGGCGGATGACCCGGTCTCCGAGACTGAGTTCGGCCAGCTCCGCGCTGTCGCCGCGGGCGCTTATGCGTAAATCAAAACTGTTCGCGGTCGTTCGTAGGCCATAGCGAGTGTCGGCATCAGGTATGAGGTTGAGGTCGATTGGTTGGAACTCGCCGTCGGCGTCGAGGAAGTTGACGCGGCCCATGAAGTATTCGGCCGTAAAGGAGCCATCGGGTTGGGCAACGACGCGACCGAATTCGGAGCGCAGCGCCTCGACCTCGTCAGGTTTCTCGGGAGGCTGATAGGCGATGGGCGCAGCACGAACCGTTACGCCGAGCGGCGGCGTGACGCCACCCGATGTGCCCTCGACGATTACCGGCGCAACAGGCTGGCGGCGCGCGAGCGGCACTGAGTTGAGCCGCTCGGGTGCAGCAGGATCAGAATCGATCGTGGAGCCGATTTGACCGGTGGCTGTGACAAAAGCTGGCGCGACAGCGCCAGCTTGGAACAGCAGAGTAGCCGTGATGACCGCGACCAGCCACCGTGTGACGACAAGGCGACGCACTGATCGCTCTCCCCTCGCGGCCGTCTTCCGTCGGCGGGCAGAATGTCCGTCGGTTAGCGGTCGCTCGCCGACCATATATGGTCAGTCAAGAGGTCGCGCGAGCTGGATTTATCGACTCCCGATTAAGCCGCAGCGTTATCCGCGGCTTGGCGCTCGCAAGATGCCCGATAGCGGTCGACTGGATTGAAAGCCACAACGAAGGCGGTGAGCGGCCGCGTATCGAGATGTGGGCGAACAGCCACCTCGAACTCATCTTGGCGCGGCAACCGCATATCGCTGCTGCGTTCGACCTGCGATAGGCAACCCACCCTCGGCAACCCGTCACTTGACCGCCGGCGATGGCGCGCCTACCGTGGCGAACGGCAGCTGATCGACCGTCCTGCCCGGCGGTGAAGCGGCAGCCGTGAGTGTGCGAGGGGTTTGATGCACTCCGCAGCCGCGAGCCGTTGGCTGGCCATGATGGTGACCAGCGCGATTTTGTTTGGAGCCGGTGCGACGTCACCGGCTTTTGTTTTGGGCGACGAGCCTTCGCCGCCACCAGCCGAGCAACCGGAGGTCACTCCGCCGCCGGCTGATGAGCCGGCCGCTCCAAGCCCTTTGCCCGTAGCGCCACCTACCGCGGCGGACGAGCCTCCTGGCGTCGAGCGCATCGACCTGCGCACCGCGGATACAAGGACCTATGAGAAGTTCGACGGCAGCTTCGTGACCGAGCTGTACACCGATGCCATCTACTACCAGCCCGAGGGCCGCACCGACTGGCAGCCAATCGACACCCGCCTCGAAGCAGTCGCTGGCAGCGACGAGAAGGCTCGGGTCGACAAGGCGCCCGCGCGCCTGTCCCTCAACCTTGGCGACGATGCCGGCGGGTTCGTGTCAATCACTGGCGCTGGCCGCACGATCAGCTTCGGCCTGCCCGCGGGCACCGCCGCCGGCCGCGCAGCGAGCGCACCGGTGGTCATGGAGGACGGCCTGTTCGCCGACTACGCCGACTTTCTGCCCGGCGGCATCGGATTGCGCGTCTTCCCGAGCGCCGACGGGGTGAAGACGTTCCTCGTCCTGCCCTCCAAGCCTGCAACGAGCACCTTTAGTCTGGCCATCGACGCGCCCGGGCTGACGTTCGTCGCGCAAGACGACGGCTCAATCGAGATCCGCGACGAGAAGGGCGCGATCGTAGGACGCTTGCCGCGGCCGTTCCTGATGGATTCATCAGATGTTGAAGGGCGCGGCGGTGGGCTGTACGCGGAGGCAGTGACCTAGGTAGTCACCCAGACGCGCACCGCGACGCTGCTGACCCTGACGATCGGGCCCGAGTTCCTCGCTGCGGCGGTCTACCCGGTCTATGTCGATCCGACCGTGACCGATTTCCCGTATGGCACGAGCACCACCGCGCAGGACACATTCGCGTCGAGCAAGTACCCAACGAGCAACTTCAACACCTACCAGCGACCGGACTCGCCCTACTACTACGAGATGTGGCATGGCAACGAGCCCGGGACCTCGTACTACAACGAGGTCTACATGCGCTTCAAGGACATCCGCACGACGATCGGCGACTACGTCCATGTCGACGGCGCGGCACTCCAGTTCTACCCCTACTGGCAGTACTACCACTCCACGCCACGCAAGAGCTACCTGCGCCTCGTGACGCAGGACTGGACCGTCGGTCAGGTGACCTGGAACAACCGCCCGACCGTCGCCTCGAGCGACTACTCCGAGTTCTATACGACCCAGGGCCAGTGGTCCGACGAGGCCGATGTCACCGATTACGTCCAGGACGTGATCAACATCGCCCAGAACAACAACGGCTTCATGATCCATGCCAACCCCAACGGCCAGGGCAACTGGAAGCGCATCGTGTCGGGCAACCAGACCTCGCCCTATCTTTCCCTGCGCCCGCATCTGGTGGTCAGCTGGCACCGACCGACCGCGACGCCGACCACTCCGGTCGGTGGTGCGCCGGGTAGCGAGACACTCGCCTGGACGTATGACAACGGTGACGCGACATACGGCACCCCGCAGAGCGACTACTGGGTCCAGGTGGCGACTTCCAACACTTTCGCGACGATAGTGCGCGAGACGACCGATGGCGCGAGCGGCAAGTGGGCCGCCGGTAACGACGCGTCGTGGACCTTCCCGACCAGCGGGCCCACCATGACCTACGGCAACACCTACTGGTGGCGCGTCAAGGTCAAGGACGGCGTCGGCCAATCGGAGTGGTCGGCCCCCGCCTCGTTCGTCTATACCGCTCAGGTCGTGGCCGACCCGATGCGTGGCGAGGAGGCCTTCTACACACGGGTGCCCTTCGATCTCGGTGCCGGTTGGCGGATGGCGGTCGGGGTGCACAACGGCGAGCTGACGATCGACAAGCACCTCTTCGACATCCCCTCATACGGACCACCCCAGGCCCTCTCGCTCAGCTACAGCTCGCAGAACCCCGACAGCGCCTACTTCGGTACCGGCTGGAGCAGCAACCTGACCCAACACCTGACCTTCGACACTGGTCTCGTCGGCTGGCACCGGCCCGATGGCGGTCTGGTCACCTTCACCCTCGACGGCAGCACCTGGACGCCGCCCGCCGGTCATTTCGAGACGCTGAGCGCGACGAGCGGCAGCACCTACACGATCATCACCAAGGACCAGATGCGTTACGTCTTTGAGGATGCCAGTGCCGGACGTCTGGAGCGGATCGAGAATTGCTTCGGCAACGCGCTCACGCTCGACTGGAACGCCAACGATGCGACAGCGACCGACGCATCTGGGCGCGAGACCGATTTCGTCATCAGCGGGGGGCTTATCACGTCGGCCACGGATTTCGGCAGGACGCGAGTGGCAATTCGTCTACACCTCGGGTCAGCTGGCTTCGATCACCGACCCCGAGGACGTCGAATTCACGCTCGCGTATGACACGAGCGGGGCGACCGCGGTTGGCTGGAAGATCGGTAGCTTCCACTACTGGCGGCTCTGGTGGGTCACTTACACCGATGACAAGGTCAGCGAGGTGCGCTTGCCCGGTCTGCAAGTCGTGCCAGTGGTTCCCAACAACACCTTCACCTACGACGGTCTGGAGACGACCGTCGACCTGCTCAGGGATTTTGATGGGCCGGTCCATGACACCTGGACGTACACGCTCGATGCTCTCGGGCGCGTCACCGAGGCGCTTGACCCGGAGGGCTATACGACAGCCTACGAGTACGACGCCGACTCGAACCTGACCGAACTCTCGCTGCCCATCGACACCGGCCCGCCGGTGGTCGACCAGACGATCAGCTACACCTATGACGCGCGCGGCAACGTGCTCTCCCAGTCGACCCAGCTGACCGACAGCACGTCGGTGGCCACCTTGATGAGCTACAACGCGACCAACGATCTGGTGACCCGCTCGGAAGCAGACAACGACTCAGATCTGAAGCTAGTCACCCTCTATGTGTACGACGGCTCTGGCCACCTCACGGGCGTGACCGAGAACTGCACCTCGAGCGGCACGATACCGCCCGGCGACGCGAGTACCTGCACGGGCGCTGGCACTCAGAACGCCTCCACCAACATCGTCAGCAGCTACACCTACACCGCCGACGACGAGCTCGAGACCGAGACCGATCCGCTCGGGCGGGTGACCAAGCATGCCTATGACACCCACGGCAATGAGATCAGCCTGGTCGCCAACTTCGTCGACCAGGGTGCGCAGACAGCGGACCAGAACGTAGAGACAACCTTCACCTACACCACTGCCGGGCTGCTGGCGAGCTCGACCGATCCGGTGGGCGCCACCACGAGCTACACCTACGACGCGCTCGGGCGGCAGCTGACTGAGGCCCTGCCCGGTGACGCGTCAATCGAGGCGCTGACGCGGACAATGACCTACGACTCGTATGGCAACGTGCTGACCGAGGCCGACTCGTGGACGGGCACCACGCGCACCACGACCTATGTGTACGACAATCGCAATCGCCAGATCGAAGTCACCGACCCGGCCGGCGTCGAGTCCAGCACGACATACGACGAGGCGGGCAACGTCATCGAGACCACATCGGGCGGCGTGACGACCGCGCAGGACTTCGACGGTCTGGGCCGCGCGATCGAATTGTCGGTCGCCTCGAGCACGAGCGTGATGTCCTTCGACGGACGCGGCTTGACCGTCGCGGCGAGCGACCCGACCGATGTGACCAACACAGCCACTTACGACATCGGCGGACGGCCGATGAGCGAGATTCTCGCCCCGGAAGGCGCCGAGCTCGAGACCACCTACACCTACGATCTGCTCGGACGCGAGACGAGCTCGACCACCCCCGATGGCATCGTCACGACCACCACCTATGACCGTCTCGGACGGGTGGTCAGCACGACTGTCGCTGGCGCCACCACGAGCTACGCCTACGACCACGCCGGCAACCAGGTCTCGACGACCGATCCCGACAGTGTCGTGACTACGACCCAATACGACGCGCTCAATAGGGTCACGGTTGTCGTTGCCAATGATGTGGCCACACCGACGCTGCCGACCGAGGACGTGACCACCACGACCTGGTATGACGCCGCCGGGCGCACCGTCGCGTTCACCGACAACGAAGGCATCAGCAGCCGCTCGATCTACAACATGCGCGGCCTGGTGGTCACATCGATCGCCAACTGCGTTGAGCAGGGCGCCGCACCAGACGAATGCACCGGCGGCACGGCCGACGCGACGACCAACATCACGACCGTCACCGAGTACGACGGCTCTGGCGCGGCGATAGGCGTCGCGACTGCGGTGGGCACCAGTGCAGAAGCCAGCTACGACTACGCCTATGACATCGCCGGCCGGCGTCAGGCGCTGCGCGACGCGCGCGGCACGGTCACGCGAACCCTCTACGACTCTGATGGCCGGGTGATCACCACCATCGTCAACTGCACCGAGGACACGTCAAGCCCCGCACCGCCGACAGGCAGCTGGTGGGACTGCGACGGCAGCACGCTCGACGACGGCACCTGGAACGTGACCACCAGCCGCACCTATGACAGTCATGGCAACGTGGCAACAGAGACCGCGCCCAACGGCCGTGTGACGACCTACGTCTATGATGCCGCCGACCGGCTCGTCGAGCGTATCGACAATGATGTCGCCGGCACGCCGCTGGACGATGAGGACCTATCGACCTTCTACGCCTACGACGATGCCGGTCGCCAGAGCGCAGTCCGTGCGCCGACAGTCGACCGCGACACCTTTGCTGTCACCGCCTACCTATATGACGAAGATGGCCATCTCGAAGCGGAGATCCGTAACTGCGTCGATGCGGAGGCGTGGGCGGAGTGTGCCGGCGGCGGGACGATCGACGCACAGACCAACCTTGTGACCAGGTACGAGTACGACACGCGCGGCAACCGGGTGGCGCTCGTCGCCGCCGATCCGTCGGCGACCAGCGGCACATCGACCGCCACCGTCACCACGCGCTACGCCTTTGACGATCAGAACCGCCTGTGCGGCGTACTTGAGAACGCGACGGTCGCGCTCGCGTCGCCCAACCCGTGCGTAGACCCTGGCAGCAGCAGCACGACAGCCAACGTCTGGACCACCTATACCTACAACGCCCTGGGCAACATGGTCACCATGACCGACGGCCGCGGCAGCACCACCGACTACGGCTACGATGCGAGCGGGCGGATGTCGACGATCACCGACGCTCTGGGCAACTCGACCACCTACGAGTACGACGCTCTGGGCCGGCGCATCAGCCAGAGCGAGCGCGGTACGGGCACCATGCCTACTCTCGTCGCCTGGACCTACGACGCCGCCGGGCGCGTGCACCAACGGATCACCGACGCCGACACGACGACCTACAGCTACGACGTCGCCGGCAGCCGCACCCAGGCCTCGAGCTCGACGAGCACGATCAGCACGACCTACGACCGGCTCAACCGGCCCTTGACGGTCAGCGTGACCGGCGATACCGCTGCCACGACGAGCTACACCTACGACCTGACCTCGCCGACGTGGACCGACCCGTCGGGCAGCTACAGCGCGACGCTCGATGCCTTCGACCGCCAGGTCACACTGACCGATCCGGTGCATGGCAGCACGAGCTTTGACTGGACCTACCGAGCCGACGGCCAACCCTCATCCATCAGCGCACCCAACGGCAACACGACCACCTATGGCTATGACGATGCGGGCATGGTCAGTGCCAAGGTCACCGCCAACTCGGGCGGCACGCCAGCCGACTATGGCTGGACGCGCAACCGGGCCGGCCAGATCCTGACCGAGGCCTCGACCATCACCGGCGATCCTTCCAACGGCAGCACGGCCTATGCCTATGACCAGCTCTCCCGGCTGACTTCTTTCACCCGTGTCAGCTCGACGACGGCCTATGGCTGGCAAGAGGTGCCCAACCGCGAGTCAGTCCAGGTCGATGCCGCTGACCCGGACACCTACACCTTCGATGCCGCCAACCGCGAGACGACGAGCTCGCTGGGCGACTTCGAATACGACGATGAAGGTCGCCTCGTCGTCCGCCCCGGCCAAGACCTGGCCTGGAACGATCTCGGCCAGCTGATCGCGGTCACTGACTCCCCTATCCCGGCCGTCATCGGCACCTACGCCTACGACGCATTCGATCGCCTCCTGACCGTCGACCACGGTGGCTCAGACGTCGTCCGCTTCCGCTATGTGGGACTGACCACGCAGGTCGCCCAGATCGTCGACGACGCGACCGAGGACGTCCTGCACAACGTCGCCAATGACTGGAGCGGGGAGCGCCTCTTCGAATGGGACGGCTCGACCGAGACCTTCTACGGCACTAACGGCCACCACGACCTGACCTGGACGGCAAGCGATACCGGCGGCGTCAGCGCGACCCTGCGCTACGACCCGTGGGGCAATCTCACGGCCAGCAGCGGCTCACACCTACCGGCCTTCCGCTTCCAGGGCTCGTGGTTCGACCCGGACGTCGAGCTGTCGTGGGTCATCGCGCGCTGGTATGCGCCGTCTCTCGGGCGCTTCATAAGCGAGGACTCGCTGCTGGGCCAGCCGTCCGCCCCGCCCAGCCGCCATTTGTACTCCTACGCGGAAGGCGAGCCAGTAACTCGCTGGGATCCAGCAGGCTTGGCGTGGTATCGACCAGAGCCCGGCGAGAGTCTATTGACGATTTCGAGGAAGTTCGGGGTTGCGTACAACACGCTGACGGCACGAAATCCTCGACTGATCGGCCAGCGACTCGACCGCGGATCATGCGTGGACGTCCCGCTCCCGCGACGCACATACAACTGGTGCTATCGACCGGGGCGAGTCAACTTCCTGGTCAAGGAGTTCGTTATCCCTTCGCACGTAGTCAGGCTACCTGCGCCGTTCGGAATGTGGGCGAAGGCTTGGGCGACCATGCGGATCCGCGTGTTGACAGATGTAGGCCCGAGCGCCCAGCCGTCGTTCAACGCGATTCTCTCTGGGAATGGGTCGCTTGTCCAATTCGGTGGCACTGCATTCAACTTCAATTGGATGAAGGGAACAATGGTCGGCATGTGGTCGACAACTCCCCTCTACTGCATTAATCAGGATTCGGTTCGCCCCGTGCCGGCAGGCAGGGACCTACCATGCGCTAGCCGGGCCACCATGGATACGCGCGCTTGGATGTACTTCAATCCCGGGATCGTTGCGCACGGAGAGGTCATCTACACCGCCTCGTGGCGCGTGGACGGACGGGGATGGGCGCCTCCCGCCCGACTCGAATTCCGCACGACAGCCGAGATTGAAGTGGGATACGAACCGTGGGTGTACGCGATTCCCGTTGCAGTAGCCGCCGCGGTCATCCTCGCCGTGGCAGCACCGGCCATTCTTCCAGCGGCGCCTGCGTTCGCACCATTGTTACTCTGAGGCCAGTCGAGATATGCGTGACCATGGCACCCTGGAACTGTCGACCCTGAATGAGATCGCCCATCAACGGGGTTTTCGTGCGCTGCCGGTTGCAGCTGTCGTTTTGGTCGCGAACATTCCCGTAGCAATTCTCGCGGCGTTGCGGGAGCCTGGGTACTCGTCGGCCATACCGATCTCTGTCTTCTTCGTGCTCTTCCCAGCCGCCGCCCTGCTCGTATGGTCGCTCATCGATCGCGAGGGTCGCTCCGCGCGAGAAATTGTCCTCTGGCTCAAAGCTGGAGCCCAAGGCCCGGCAGATGGAACACAACTAACGGTGCAGGCGGCGGTTGACCGTGCCTGGACTCACTTGGCCAACCGCGAATCCCTAACTGAGCTGGCAAACCGTATGACGGACGAGTTGCTACCGATTGTCCGCGACCGCCGGGGCGCAAGAGTTCGAATAGTCCTCTACCACTTCTGGTTTGTGGTCGTCTGGGTCCCTATCGCGGTGACTATCGCGGCCATCTTCCTCGTCGCGATTTCCGTCGCTCCGGATTGTGCCACGCTCGGCGAGCCTACGGCGATCTCAATCTGCCGTTAGCAGGCATCAACCCCGTTTGACTTTTCGGCTCGCTCACCTAGGAGGCCGTCCGGTTCAGCGGCCGGCGTGCGTGTACGCCCTGCCGCCCCGCGCTAACCGCGCGTACTTAGAGCGAGCTGTGCCCGCCTGGGAGGACAAACGGCCGCTCCGGATCCGGTCGTCGTCCGGATGGCGATGACTGCGGCCCCCCAGAGCGCCGGGCTACGGAATGCTGGGCGGATCGTCCGGTGGCCAATGCCACCTGGGTCGGTTTCTCAGATGAAACAGCGCCCATAGCCACGTCAGGACTGACACAAACTCGAATCCCTCGTTGGGCTTTAGGATCGCCGCGGCCGTCGTGGCCACGGCGAGGAGGACGAGCCATATCGCCCAAGCCACGCCAGGCTCAATGGTCCTGAAGTTCCGCGCTGGTGGTCGACGCGTCACGCTGCCATTCTGCGCCGTCGTCGATTCGTTTAGCAAATCGCGCAGTCGTGGCGCGGTTCCTGCGTCTACGGCCAAGTTCACTGGTAAGAAGGCCGGCCGGCTGGTGCCCTTGGCGCGACAGCCACGTTGACAGCCACGGCAAAGGAAGAAGGTCCTACTCGGTGGAGCCCATGGCTGGAGGCGCGGTAACTGCACGACGCAAGCCGCCTCGGAGCGACGTCGTGAACGTTGCCCGCTGAGACTTTTAATCCTCGTGTCGTGGGTTCGAATCCCACTCGGCCCTCCACCGTTCCACGCGTGAATCCCTAGCTTTCCGGCGCCTGCGGCCACCTTCTGGTGGCGCCTGCCAGCCCCGCTGCCAGCCACGGCGGAAGCACGCGATGGATGTGGCGCCAGGCAGTGGACTCCGATCGATGGCCGCGGGAGCCCACCGACGGCGGGAGTCTCGCTGACCGGGGCCGGGGATTCGGCCCGGAGGGCGAGCCTACGAATTGTGGAAGCCTTCGTCTCCCTCAGGCGGTGAGGTGCGGTACTCGGCCCGCAGCCGGGTGTACTCGCCCTCGGCCCAGTACAGGTCTCCGCGATTGACCAATGCAAGGCGAGTCTCGGTCGCCCCCACCGGACTCCCCATCGGTCCGAAGTGGTCCCCGATCCTCTCGAGCATCGGTCCGAACTCGACCCGACCGCCGAGGATCAGGCCGAGGTCGTCCGGGTCGACGATGTCGGTCGCTGTCCGACCGACGAACTCTGAGCCTCCGCGGAACGGCACCGCGCTCTGGCGACCGTCGCGGACGATGTCGAGGTAGACCTTGAAGCAAAGGATCTGGCGGACGAGGTCGAGCTGCCCGCGGACCAGATGGCCCATCTCCGCGAGGTCGTAGACGTCGCGCGACCGGATCACCCGCCGGAACCTGGCGAGCTTCTCGGCGAGGTTCTCCTCGAGTCGCATCAGCGGGATCAGCGGGAGCTCGAACCCGAGAAGGGCGGGCGTGACACCACCGATCTCGGGCCGCGCCGTCGGGATGATTGGCGGGATCAGCGTGGGCCGGCGCGTGAACTCCAGCTTGGACGTCATCGTCGTCCCCACCCCGTCGACAATCGCGACCCACGTGGCCTTGCCTGCGGGCGGGTCGATCGACCGCGCCTCGAAGCGCACGCTGTCCACCTCGATGAGCCCTTGCTGGAGGGCCACGATGACGTGGTCTGAGAAGGCGTCCTGGGCGACGGCGAAGTCGAGGTC
Organism: uncultured Chloroflexia bacterium; assembly: GCA_963704145.1. GTDB lineage: Bacteria > Chloroflexota > Limnocylindria > Limnocylindrales > CSP1-4 > JALYGJ01. The sequence goes on along the minus strand of CAVPHB010000002.1, from coordinate 255,946 downwards.
CGTCGAGAATCGGCCACGTCGCCCGAGTCGGAACTTGCGGATGGCGGTCCCGCCCTTGAACACGACGTCCTCGGGGTCGCCAGCGAAGAGTCCCTCGCGGACCATCCACTCCAGGAGATGTTCCTGAGCGAGCTCGAGGAATGCGAACTCCCGACCTCGCCCGGCGTAGTAACGGGAGATTAGCCGCAACTGTCCCTCGGTGATCATCCGACCGTGGCTGCGCCGATTGGGTCGCTCACGTTGAAGCGTCTGTCGCGTTGGGCCGTTGGGGTCGGTGTCATCTCCGGCAGCAGAGGGACCAAGACGCGCGAGCGGCCAAGCTGGGCGATGGCATCAGCAAGATCATCACGGCCAAACGCGTGCGCCAGGTAGCCGGCCCGCGCGGCGGCGCTGGGCGAGTCGAGACGACGGAGCATATCGATGACACGGGACGCGGCCGCCTCCGTGAGTGCGCGTCCGAGCCAGTGCTCTCGGTCCCGCAGGCCCACGCCCACAGCGTCGGGCCAGAGCGCGACGTCGAGTAGGAGCCGGTCGCGCGTTGACACGGGCACGCCGTCGACCGGTTCGGCTCCGAAGATCCGCTCAGGCACGACCGAGTGGAAGCGGTAGAGCGAGCGCAGGGACCGCCACACGGACCGGCTGCGAGGGATGGCCACGTCGAACCGGTCCGGCGCACGGTCGGCCAGCCCTCGCAGGAACGCGGCACCGGAGAGGACGACCTGACCCGGAGCCTCCCACCCGGCGAACAGCGCCCGCAACGGGTCGAGAGCATCGTCGCGCGAGAACGGCCCGGCAGCGCCGGGCAGGAACTCGTACCGGCCCTTCACCGGCAGCGGTCGAAGCCAGCGAGCCGCAACTAGCCGCCGGATGATGTCGTAGGCTGCGGGGCTCCCCGCCGGGACGCCGGCGTACGCCGCCACCTGCTCGGCGGAGACGAGCGCCACGCCGCGGAGCTCGAGCTCCCCGACGACATTGCGGAGCCCGTAGGGCAACGACCGATGCAAGTTATGGTGTATGTTCTCGGTGTCCATAACCGGTATCCTACACGAAACCTTGCAAGGGACGGGACATCGCGAACAAGCGGGTCCCGACTCGGCCTGCCAGCCACGCAGCCAGCCACGGCGGTCACACTACGTCCGATAGGGTGGAGCCGGTGGACAGAGGGCTGCACGCAGGCCGTACGCAGAGGGCGCCAGAATGACCCCATGGACGCCGCCTCGGGACACTCTTAATCCTTTCGGCGTGTGCGCTGTGGCTTCCCGCGTGGGGACGCGAGCGAAAAGCCAATAGTTATCGGCTCTAAGCCTGCGCCTCACGGCCGCGCAGGTGAGCCAGGACAGCAAGCACACGCCGGTGATCGTCGGCAGCCGGGGGCAGCTCCAGCTTCGAGAAGATGTTGGCGACGTGCGCCTCGACCGTTTTACGCGCGATCGAGAGCCGGTCGCCGATCGCTTGGTTGGATCGTCCCTCAGCCATCAGGGCTAAGACATCTCGCTCGCGCTCGGTCAAGTCGTCGAGAGGCACGCGTGCTCGCCGGCCCACGAGGACGGGTCCGTTGCCTGTGGCCTCAGGCCGTTGGGGTTCGGTGGGCCATGGTCACTCGCGTGCTGCGCCGTCGCCATCGCAGTCCATTCCTTCGTCACATCGACGATGGCCGGGAGCCACCCACGAGCACCGACTACAATCCGCGCCATGAAGATCCGGGCTTTGGCCGCTTGCTCTTTGCTCGCCATCACGCTAACGGCTTGCACGCCTACCGGCACCATCAGCACCCAGCCTGACGGCCTGCGAACATTCACCTGGTACCAAGACGTCTTGTGCAATCTCGCGCGAACAATCCCCGGCGTCGCCGGCGTCCTGCGCGGCGAGCAAGGCGCACGCGAACCGGTCTGGCTCGAAGGCCCCACGGGTCAACATTGGTCAGTCGTGTGGCCAGCCGGCTTCACCGTTGCGTTCGTGCCTGATGCGGAACTGCGAAACGAGAACGGCGTTCGCGTGGTGGGTGATGGCGGTGCCGTCACATTGGATCAGGTGCACCGGGGGACCGGCACCTACGATGACCCCTTCATCGCCAGTGGCGGGTCGTCGCTCGGGTGCTACCCGCTCTAGGCCAACAGGCAACGAGGCCGAGGGCTTCGCTGGCTTTCTTCTGCACCGCAACAACCACCGAGGAGAGACAGTGAAACGACTCATCGCAACCTGTAGCATTCTTCTGCTACTGGTCGCACCAACCGCCATCGCGCTGGGCGTGGAAGGACTCGAACGTTTCGTCCGCCGCGAGCCGCTTCGGCGAGTCCATGAGTGCGCTTTCGCGGTTCTGGCCCTGGAAAGCCAGCCAGTCGACCCGCGGCTTTAGGAGTCCACTCAGTCGATACGTAAACTTGGAGTTTGGGCCGGTAGCTCAGCGGCAGAGCAGGGGACTTTTAATCCTCGTGTCCTGGGTTCGAATCCCAGCCGGCCCTCCACCGATTCACGCGTGAAATCGCCGTCGCCGCGCCCAGATCCGGGTCCTCACAAGGACGTCGTAGTCGTCCGTCGTAGTCGTCCCTCGTAGTCGCTGATGTCGAAAGGGTTTCAATCAAGTGCTCGATTCGAGCCGCCGCGTAAGCATCGTCCTATATGCTCGCCGTCGCGGTTGGCGACCGGCGCCCCGGTTGGTCCCGGCGCAACCTAAGGAGAACCCTCATGCGCGCAAGCACCGGCCCGAACCTCCGTCTCCTCGTTGTTGGCGCCATCGTCAGCGCATTGGCGTTTGGTTCCGGCGCGACGCCTGTTCAGGCTAGTTCTCCATACAGTCACAATGTCATGGACACGTCCGTCGACCAGCCGCAGCGCACTAACTGTTGGTGCGTAGTGGCCTCAGCAAAAAACATGGCTACGTCACATCGATTCATCGATCCTATCCTACGGAACGAGTCAGATCGAGCTCGATAACTACATGCATGCTGGCCACGACTACTACAACTGGAAGGATCCCAGCTTTCGCGACTATATTGAGCCGCCCTGCAGCAAGCGATTTAGTAGCATCTATCCCAGTCCAAGCTTCGCTCACGACAGCCGCGGGTTCGCTTGGGCGATGTGGGAGTACGCGACGCCAAACCATACTATGGGCTTTCGTGACTACACGAGCACGTCGAGATCGATAATGAATTGGCGAATTGTGCGCGGTATTCGCGCTACGGGTCATCCGGTCGGTGCCACTGTCAAGAAAGGAAAGCATGAGATCCTCGCAGTTGGCTTCAAGACATATGCCGATCCCAAGTTCTATGACGCCTCAGAGAATCTGATCTATGGATTCAGGGTCTGGGACCCCTGGTACGAGAGCACGTTCCCAGATTGGGGAGCTTGGCCGACTGGTGGCATTGCGCCGAGTACCTACATCACCATCGACGACTGGGATGCTAACTATTTCAAGCAAGATGCGAATGAGGGCCCACACTACGATGGTCTGTACGTAGCCGTGCTCCGATCTGTAGGGACTGCCAATCCTGACCAAAACATATCGTCGAACTACGGGGACTGGTGGTTCCAGTCGATAAATGGGCATCCACCATACAATCCGGCCTCGAATGTGTCGGCCAGCACGTCATTTGAAAATGAGTCAGTGGAGCTGACTGTGCGGGAAGCGGATGTCCTTACTGAAGCGGATGCTTCAAATGCTACGATAAGTATCGGTCGTGCGATTCAAGAAGGACTTGCAAGCCACGACCTCGTACTTGACCCGGACTACGGGAGTATATCGCCAGAGTATTCGGTAGGCCGCTATTTGCGGGTCGAGTCGAGCGACCCTGAGTGGCCGTCGTACTTCCTCGTCGAAATCGTCGACCGCGGCTCTGTTGCGGCAGTCGCAATCGTGAATGACACAGGGATAGGAGGTCTTCGCTTTGGCGAGCTTGCAGCGGCCCTGCCAGGTACCACCCTAGCTGAAGAAGCCGATCTTCAGGCGAGGGCGGTAGCCGCAGGACTGACCGGCCAGGTGCGCCTCATGTGGGCCTCGACAGAGCGAGGGAATGGCCGTTTCGCTCCCCTCGTCGCTGCGCAGGACGCGAGCGGGGAATTGATGGTTTTGACGGCAGCGGGGGTCGAGAGTGCCGATAGGTTCCTGGCTAGTCCGTAGCGGACGTCTGGGATTGGCATCGGGCTCGGCGCGCGGGTTTGCTCGCAGAGCCCTGTCCGTCCTATTGTCTGCAACCGTCGTCGCTTGTACATCTGTGACGCCATTGCCAAGCGCCACCGCAGTTGGCAGCCCGTCACCGAGACCTACACCGCAGGCTACACTCCCGCATCCACCGACTCCATCTGGAATTCCGGCGCCGACCCCACCTCCACAGGCAGATGGCTGGCGATTGGTGGCGAGAGGAGAGAATTTGATGCCGGTGTGGTCGCCAGACGGCAGACACATCTTGGTAAGTGCCGAACTGACCGTGCCAGACGCGGCTGCGGAGGTGTACCTCTTCACCAGCGAGGGAGACCCGGTTTCAGAGTTGCCTGACGCCACGCTTCCCTTCTGGCTCGACAGTGAGCGCTTCTTGGCGTACCGACATTCGACCCGGCCGATGCCCGATCAGCCAGCAGTGGCAAGTGCATTCCTTTCATCCGTCGCTCGTGATGACGTCATCGAACTGGTCGCTCCCTTTGGATCGGCAACCAGCAACGGACAGGGAGCAGTAGCCATCGGGCGGCTGCGAGAAGCGCCCCGGATCGAACGGCCGGATTGGATCGTATGGACAGCTAACGAATTTGTAAGTCAGCCACGGCCGGGCTTCCCGGTCACGTGGTCGGCCCTCGGGGACCTCGTCGCGGTACTTCATCCCATCACAGCAACTAGGGGAATCGCGGGCTGGCTTGAGATTGTCAGTTGGCCTGACCTGACCACGGTATTTGAGGATCCGGAGCGCACGGTTATCGATTACGCTCTCTTTGATCCCCAGGGCCACCATGTCGCATTTGAGAAGCTCAGCCGCGAGGGTGAGACGCAGTTTGCCCACTCGATAGTCGTGATCGATCTCCGAAAGCTGTCAGCGACGGACATACCGGTAGGTGAACACACTACATTTCGGTGGGGCGAGGACAGCACTCTGATTGTGCTGAATGCTCACGCATCAGTCGAAACGTACTCGCCCACCGGCGAGCGTCTTGCCGCCACGCCGGTCGATCAGTTTGCAATCGTCGAGACCTCAAGCGACGGATCGACACTGATGCTCTATGAAGGAGAAGAAGACGAGGCAGTGTACGTCGGTCCCAACGCCGATGCGCTGGAAGAGATCTTGCTGCCGGAGGGGGAGGAAAAGGGCGTTACCCTGTCCCCCGACGGCGAGCGCCTTGCCGTCGTCCTCGCTGATCCCAGCTCCGGCGGCACAAGTGATCTGCTCTACCTCTTCGGCCGGACAAGGTAGGGCGCACCCCCTCGACCGCCAGCCTTGACTCCCGGGGCAGCACCGTCAGCACACCTACGTCCGGTCGCTCAGGTCGCTGCCGCTTGTCGAGACCCATTTCGGCCACTTCGAGACGCGCCCGAAGGACCGACCCCTGGTGACGCCCGTCCGTGGCTTGCCGCGCACGGTCTTCATCCTTCACGGACGCGGTAGCTTGGATTCGGCCCAGGCCGCCCTCGGCAACCTCCTTCGCTTACTCGCGGATTGGCGCAACGCTTATGGTCGCGGGCATGGTCGTCCCGGCTAGCCCCCGGGCTAGCGTAGCGTCACGCGCGCCTCGCCGCTGACACTGGCGAGACGACGATTCGCTTTGTCGCCGCCACCCCGAGCCAGCCCACGAGACGTCAAAGCCGTGAGTAGTCGTCCTCGGTTCGCCTGCCAGCCACGCTGCCAGCCACGGCCGTCGCACATGGTGCCTTTGGGTGAGGGCAGGTGGACGATGGCCGCGCGTGGGTCCTACGCCGAATGCCCTGGAACAACCCCATGGACGGCGACCGCTGAGACTTTTAATCCTCGTGTCGTGGGTTCGAATCCCACTCGGCCCTCCACCGATCCACGCGTGAAGTCGCCCTTCCTCAGGGCCTGACCCGCGCCATCCGGCCGGTTTGCCAGCCACGCTGCCAGCCACGGCGGAACCTCGTGGCGGACAGGGTGGATGGGGACAGAAGCCGTGGCTTCCCTCGGCCCCGCCTGCGATGATCCAGGCATGGCCGCTGAAGAGGCGACGCTGGAGGCCGTCCCCGAGCCGATCGTAGGCGTCCCAGAGTGGATCGAGCCCTGGTTCACGTTCAGGAAGGGCGCTGACCTGCGCGGCCCAGGCGGTCGAGCTTGGCGACCACCAGGGGTGTCGGCCCGACGGCTCTGCTGCGCGCGCACCACAAGCGCCATGCCCGGCCGCTCTAGATCGCGGCCAGAGACCGCGGCGTCCTCCACGATCTCAAGAATGCGCGACCCGCGCCGCTGCGCTCGGCGACGATCGCCGCGCGCTGCGCCTCGAGACCCAGGCGCGAGCCGGCCTCCCGTCGGCCGAGACGCGGACGGCGGCTCGGTCACACAGCGATAGCGCGGTCGGCGGTAGGCCGGGCTCTAGGCGCAATGGACAGCCGTCGAGCCGGAACCGGCTGCTCGGGTGGCGCGGACAGGCTGGCCGGAATGGCTCGCGGCTGACGGGTCGCCGGGCATGTCATGGCCGGTCGCTTCGGTGACAGATCACATGGACGTCAAATTCCCACGCAGATACCCAGGGACCCTCCGGGATTCCACGGGTGAAACCGCCCCCAGAGGGTCTCCACCCCGGCTATTTGGAGCGCTATTCAATGAAGAGGGTCGGTGGGGTTCCGCGGTCCGGTTGAGGTGAGATATACGTCGAGGCCGGTAGAGGCGTCCCGCCCCGCAATAAACGGGTAGAAGAAAGAGTTCGCTTCGTCGGTGGTGTTGAGGCTCCAAACGAGCCTTCCCGGACCAGTCATGTCGTTTGCGGCCAGGGCCGATGAAAGATCATCCGATGAAGGCAATCTCGCGATCGATCCCGCCGCCTTCACGAGCGCCCCAAACGTGTGTGAATTATCGCGCTGCCAAGTCAGCGCAATGGCACGCAACTCGTTCCTTACCCAGAGTTCGGAGAGGTTGTAGGGAGAGGTCGACGAGTCCAAGGCTGCGATGTTGACGACTCGTCCAACCGAATAGCCAGTCAGATCCAACGCCATTTGCTCGTCGCGTACAAGGCCGTGAATCCGCAGTCCGTATTCCAGAGCCTCCTCAATCGATCGCTGGTCAGTTTCGGTCCCTGAGACGGCCTGAGTCGGCGCTCTCTGACCGCCCCGTCTGAACTCCAACAGTGGCTCTTGCATGGCATCGGCACCGGATGGTGCCGCAAGAAGCTGCTGCTGGTTGAAGACATATTCACCGTAAGAGATTTCAGCCGTTCCCGGCTGCGTCGCCGTGGCCTTCTGAAGGACGAGAATGTACTTGTCGTTGTAGAACTGGCCCTCATTTGTGTCCTTCTTGAAGATGTACTGGTTCCACGTAGCTAGGCTAATGTACTCGTTGCCCTCATAGCCGGCCGCCGGATAATTGTTGAAACCGATGCTGTCGCCGCGACCATGCCAGGGATCCCACACCCGAAAGCCATATATCTCGCTAACTTGTGGCTTCCACGGGTCGTAATCCGTTGTATATCCGACGGCGAGGATGGCGTGCTTGCCTGCTTTGACGATGACACCTACAGGGCGGTCCGTCGCTCTGACATTCCAGACAATCTGCCAATTTGCCGTCGCCTGCGAGGAAAAGAGGTAGTCGTCGTATCCCTTGCTGTGGTCGGTCGTCGCGTAGTTGTACATCGCCCACGCCCATCCTTGTGCATCGTGTGGCGTGCTCCAGTAAGGGTTGCCTTCCGCGATTGTGCAAGGATAGGACCCTGTGTCCCAGAAATCGTTGCGGTCCTTCGGGTACGCCATGTAGTTGCCGAGAGTCTGCTGCGATGGAGTGCTCGCCTCCGACCTCGTGTATCTGATCCAGTAGCGGGCAGACGCCGGTACGCAGTTGCATTTCGTCTTCTGCTCTTGATCGACACCATAGGCGGCAACGTACACGCTCTCGGACCAAGCCGCTGTGGGAGTAACTGACATAGCCAGCAGCGAGGCCGCAATTGCCATCGAAAGCAGGCCACGTACGGCTCTCGGGGTACTCGGTTTCACAGTTCTCTCCCCTCCTTGTCTTGAGTATCGAGTTCGCGGGCTCGGCGATCACATAGGCGACAGGAGCACGCTGAACATGTCGCCCACGAAGACGACAGCGACTATCGAAAGCCCGTCTGGCGAGAGCCTGAGTTGATCGAGCGGCCCCGGGAGCTCGACCCGCTGAAATTCATCGCCCCTGATCAGATTGAGGTCATGCCGGCTGCCATCGTCGAAATGCCACCACGCCATCGTTGATCCATCGGGCGAAGTCATGACCTGCTGTCCAATGTCGTCCCAGGCCGCAACGCGATCGCCCGACATGTTGTAGGCGACTGCGCTGGCGGTCGAGTATTCGGCGATCAGAAGGCGGTCCGACGCGTCCCACACCGCGGTTCCCGTCAGCGGCGCTGTGAAGGTTGAGACGGTTTCGCCGGACGGAAGCACGATGATATTGGCAACGTCGCCTGCCCACGTGGCGCGCTTCTGCCAGTTGGGATCAAGTACAAACGCGTTGGTGTCCGCGCGCGATCCGTAGTAGTGCTGGAATTCGGGCCATGTCACTATCTCCATCCATCGATCGCTGGTTGGGCCCTCGCCGAGCGGGTGTTCCAGGAGAAGCCGGTCGCCCGAGATAGACCACGATGTGGGGTCGCCAGGCTGCTGGTCAGACAGTCCGGCTTCGAGGGTCCAAGCTCTGAACATTGCGTTTGCGCCCTGGCACGCACGGCAAGTCGTGATCGCAAGGACGCCCGTGCCGTTCGACACGGCTCCGGCCAAGCCGACCTCAAGCTCCTCGGCCTCGAGTCCGTCTACCGGCACCAGGAAGGAAGTGGCCTCAGGATGCCCGCCAGGGCCGATCACGACTTCCGACCCAGCGTCCACGGGGCCTGGACGTCGGTGCCAACTCGAGACGATGAAGTGTGCGGCGTCCAGCCAGACAGCTTCGTCGGCGCCGCCAATCGTTGTGAGCACGCTGCCATCGCGCGAATACACGTCCACGGCTTGAAGATCGCCGGCGCCTCCCGGGCGCCTCCGCGGGATCGTGAAGTGCTCGCCATCCGGCGCCCACTGAATGCGTCCGATCGCCTCTCCTTGGGCGATTGCTACCCATGCACCGCCGGGTGTCGCGGAAGGTCCCGTCGAGGGGCTTGGCTCAGGCGCCGGCGATACAGAGGGAACTGAATGGCCGCTCGTGGAATCGGTGTGCGTCGCACCGGGCGAGTTGGATACTGGAGGAGAGATCGTAGGGCGCGTCGTTCCGCAAGCCATCATGACGAGTGCCAGTGCACTCGCCAAGACGCTGGACAGGCGTGCAGGGTGAAGGCCTGTTGGCTCGCGTCCGAACCATCGCCGCGCTGTACAGCCTTGATCGGGCCGTGCGGTCCGTCTCGCCTGACCACGGTCCAAGCTGGTTCTCGAGATCGCCAGGCGTCTGGGCATTCAGGGCCCCTCGCCGCCACGCTCCGGCAGTTGGCTTGCCAATCCGATGCTACCAGAACGTCTGGCTGCGTTTCGGGCGCTTGGTCCGCGGTTCTATTCCCGTGGCGAGATCTCGATTCCGCCGCACGGTGCCCGACAGACTGGCGCTTGTCTTCAGCCGCCCAGGACCGCGTCCATCGCCCGAGCCACCTGCCGCTGGCGCTGCTCGAGCACGTGGCCATAAGTGTTCGAGGTCAGCGCGATCGAGCTGTGACCGAGGAGCTGCTTGACGTCCTCGAGAGTCATCCCCTGCGCCAGCAGGAACGTGGCGGCGGAGTGGCGCAGGTCGTGGAAGCGCACTGTGGGTAACTCCGCCCGAGTGAGCGCCTTCCGGAAACAGCGGGTCATCGTCGCGGCGTGATGTGGCCGCCCGATCATCGTCGCGAAAACGTGGCCGCTGTCGACCCAAGTGGCGCCGGCAGCCATGCGCTCCTCGAGCTGGCGCGTACGGTGGTCACGCAGGGCAGCGACGACCGACTCGGGCAGGACGACAGTCCGTCGGCTGCGCTCGGTCTTGGGCTCCTGCAGGGTCAGGACTCCTTGCACGTTGGCCAGGCTGTGGCGGACGTGGACGACGCCGACGTTGAGATCGATGTCGTCCCAGCGCAGGGCAAGCAGCTCTCCTTGACGAAGACCCGTGCCGAGCGCGGTGATCCACAAGGCCTTGTGGCGGTCCTCTTCGGAGGCCTCGATCAGTTTCCGTGCCTGCTCAGGCGTCAGCGGCGTCATCTCGCGTTGGCGCCCGCGTGGCACGTCGACCAGCTTGGCGACGTTGCGGCTGGCCATCCCCCAGCGCTCAGCCGTGCCGAGGGCGCGGCGTAGGACGGCGTGGATGTACTGGACCCGGCGCGGTGAGAGGCCCCTTGCCGAGCGACCGCTGAGGAAGGCCTGTACGTCGGCCGGCGTGAGCTTGGCGATGGCGATGTGGCCGAGGCACGGCACCAGGTGGATTTTCAGGATGGAGTCGTAGCTGCGGTACGTCGATGGTCGCAGCGTGGGCTTGGCGACCTCGTCGAGCCAGTGGCGCAGGAACGGGCCGAGCTTGGCGCGCTGGTCGGGGATTGGGCGCTTCTCCTCGTGGGCGCGCATGAGCACGGCCAGCTTGTCCTTGACCTCGTTGCGCGTGCGGCCCATGACGTGCTTGCGCACGCGCTTGCCGTCCTCGTAGCCGATGTGCACGCTGCCCGCCCAACGGCCGTCCTTGCGAGGGTAGATGGAGCCCTCGCCCGGCCCGCGGCGTGTCACGGCGGCGTGCCCCGGTCAGCGGGCGGCATGGCGAGGCGCTTGCGGCGCTCGCGCTGGGCGAACCGGAATCGCTCGCGGTCATTGCAGAAGGCGGTTCGACGGGGGTCCAGGGCAAGGATCGGGTTGCCGCACTCACGGCAACGCGCTGCTCCCGGCAGGCCCTCGGCGACGCGCCGATAGGCCTCCAGCAGCTGGAGGTGGATGGGCACCAGCGCTGAGCGCCACTCACGTCGTTCGACGACCTCGAAGGGCATGACGCCGGCTCCTTCGTCCTCGCCGACCCCGGCGAGCTCCACGCCCGTAACGCTCGCCTTCTGCACATACGGCTCGAGGAGCCGTCGGGCGACCTCCAACAGCCCGTGCCGGTCGAGCCCGACGATCGGAAGGGCCGACGAGCCCGGCGGGTGCGGCGCCCCAGACGTGGTCATATGCGGCCCATGCCCGGTCCCATGCGCCGGGCGGCACCGGCACGACCTTGACGTCGTGGCTCGTGATGTGCTTCCAGGCGTCGTGTGCCCTCGGCCACCAGGTCTCAAGGAACTCGGCGACGCTGATCGGCCCCAGGTTCCAGCTCTGCGCTTCCTCGCGCCCGCCGCCTCCCGGGCGATCCTCGAAGCGCGGATAGGCAGCCATCTCGGCGGTGATGCGTCGCTCGTGGTCGTTCGATCCGCCCAGCAAGAGCACACCGCCTCTGGGGTGGCGGAGAGCGGGGAACAGGTCGCGCTCGCGCTCGCCGATCTCGGCTCCCTCGGTGAGTCGCACGAGCGTTTCCAAGTGCCAGCGCACCAGCGCCTGCTCATCGAGAACGTCGGCGAGGCGGTCGCGGAAGGCCACGAGGCGCGCCGGAGCCGGCATCTGGGTGTCCTGCCTCGGAAATAGCCCCTCGGCGTCGAGCGCCCCATGAAGCTGGTACCAGAGACGCACCTGGTCGGGACGCTCGAGGTGGGCACGCGCGAACGACTCGGCGACGAGGAGGTCCTCGAGCTGCGTCCGCCCGAAGGGATCCCAGCCGTCGGGCCCGAAACGCCCCGCGACGACGCCGAGATCGTCGTCGGCGCCGACCACGGTGACGTCTACGGGCTGGCGTAGCCAGCCCGTACCGGCATAGCGCGGACGGAGGCTCACGGTGCCGTTCCCAGCGCCATCGCAGTCAATGTAGTGCAAATCCTCTTGCGATGACAGCGGGCGTCCGCTACGATGAGCATGCGTCCACGATATAGCAAGATGGACCCGATGACAAGAGGTGAAAGCCGTGACGACCCGAACGAACACGATGGGCGCCCTGGACACCGGCGCAGGGCGGCTGCTGCGGATCGAGGATGTGGCCGAGCAGCTCACCATCAGCCGGTCGATGGCCTGGAAGCTCGTCGCCGGCGGCGAGCTGCGCTCGGTCCGCATCGGGCGCTCGGTGCGGGTTCGCCCGGTGGATCTCGAGGCGTATCTGTCGGACCCCGCGCGCGAACGGTAAGCGGCGTCCAAGGCGACCCATCCAGGTAGACACAGACTCCCGAAGGACTGACACGTGGCACCCGAGCTCGATGGAAGAGGGCGTTCGCGGGCGCGACAAGAGGATGAGCTTGTCGCGGTCGACCCGATCCACGAGGCGGCGATCGAGGCCGCCTGCGACCTCGATCGCGCTTGGTTCGTGCGGCACCCTGAGGCCTCGAGCTACGTCCGAGCAGCGCTCGAGCACGAGCTCTGCCTGCCGGGCGGGCCGTGCCTGCGCTACGGCCGGGTGTGGGTATGGCAGGCCGCGCCTGGGGTGCGGGCCAGGCTCTCGATGTGAGCGCGCCAGCGGCGGCGCAGCCCGATGTCGAACGCTTTCTGGCCCTCATTTGGCGACCGGGCGAGGTGCGCGAGCTGCGCATCCCCAAGTGGGATGGTCGGAGCACCGCGGCCGGCTACTTCGATGAGCCCGCGGCGCTCGCCGCGGCCGCCGCGGTCTATGACGGACGCGCGAACGTCTACGTCACGCTCAACCCGGTGGTGCCCGAGCTACTGGCGCGCTACGCCAACCGGGTGGAGCCACGCGCGGCGCTGACGACGAGCGACCGCGACGTCGCCCTTCGGCGCTGGCTACCAGCTGCTCTACCCGGTTGCCCTGCCCAACGACGAGGCTTCGGCGGCGCTCGTGGCGGGCGTCCTGCGCAGTCTGGCGGAGCGCTTCGACGACGAAGGGGTCCGCATCGACACGACGGTGGCCAACGCGGCGCGCATCGCCGCGCTCATCGGCACGCTCAAGATAAAGGGCGACTCGACACATGAGCGCCCGCATCGCCGTTCGGCGCTACTCGCCGTGCCGGACGCGCTCGACCCGATCCCGCTTGAGCTCCTCCGGGCGCTTGCGCCGGCCGCCAGCGAGGGACTCGCGGCACTGGCCGGCAACGGCGCCCGGCGGATGCCCGAGGGCTGGGTGCGCGAGCTCCTCGACGCCGCGAGCATCGCCTACCGCGAGCTGGCGCCTGATGCCAATGGCATCGTGTGGTACGGCCTCGGGCGCTGCCCGGCCCATCCCCACGACGGCACACCCTGGCAGTGCGGCGTGGGCGAGGCGCCGAACGGCGCCGCGACCGGCAAGTGCTTCCATGACCGCGGTGCGGGCTGGGGCTGGCAGGAGTTCAAGGCCGCGCTCGGTCTGCGCCCGACGGTCACCGTCACGGGGACCGGGTCCGCCGGCGAGGATCCCGGCGCGGGTGATCGCACCGGCGCAGAGACGGCTTCAGATGCGGAGCCGCTCGACCCGTGGCCCGCGCCGCCCGACCCGGCCTCCGCTCGGGCCTGGCGACCTGCTCCTCGTATGCCCCGAGAAGGTCGAACAGCTCGGTTGCCGCGTACTGGCGGTCGTAGGTCCCCTCGCTCAACTGGCGAATGACGCCGGCCTCGGCCAGCGCCTTGAGTGCCAAGAGCGTCTGCTGCTGGCTGACCCCGATCGCGGCGCGAGCGGTCGGCGCCGACAGCACCGGCAGGGCGGGCAGCAGCGCGATGAGCTTGCTCGCGGCGGATCCGGCCCTCGGCCCACCTGCGCGCTCGTGCCACTCCGCCTGCAGTCCGGCCACCTGCTCCGCCAGCTCGATGGACATAAGCGCAGCGTGGGCACCCGCACTCGCAAACGAGCCGATCCAGTCCGCGACGCGTCCCTCCCGGAATGCGACCAGTCCCTCGACGTATGCGCTGGGCCGGGCGGCCAGGACGATGCTGATCGGCGGCACGAAGCGAGCTGCGACGCCGCGACGCCGCAGGATGACGTGGACGAGGGCGCGGCCGACGCGGCCGTTGCCGTCGATGAACGGGTGGATGGTCTCGAACTGCGCGTGGACAATGGCGGCCTGGGGCACTGCCGGCAGGTCGTCGCGGGCGATGAACGCGACGAGGTCCTCGAGCAGCGGCATGACGAGGTCCTCCGGCGGCGGCACGAAGGCTGCGTCGGACGGGTTCCCGAGCCGGCCGCCGATCCAGTTCTGCTCATTGCGCACCTCGCCCGGCCGGGCTCGCTCGTCCCCCGCCATGAGCACCGCGTGGATCGCCAGCAGGTCGTCTACCGTCACGGGCGAGGTGCGGTCCCCGATGGCGATCGCCTCCTCCATCGCCGACACGTTCGCCGCGACGGTCTTGGCGCTGCCCCGCGCTGCCCGGGGATCGATGAGCGCGCGGGCCAGGTTCAATGAGGAGACGTCGTAGCCCTCGATCCGGGACGACGCCACGGCCTCGGATCGCAGGAGCAGCGGGCCGATCGCCTCCAGGCCGCCCACTGAGGCGCGCTCGTTGAGCGCCCTGATCGCTGCCTCCGCATCCGCTGAGAGATCGGCAACCTCGAACGGGACGATCGGGCTGAGCGCCGCGATCTCGTCAGGGACGAATGCCTCGTACTGGAACGAGGCCCGGGCTCGGCGCCCGCCCAAGGCGCCAGGGTCTCCCTCCCACCTGCGCTCGACGGTCCTCGGCACACGGCCTCCGGCTCTGCAACCCTTCGATGTCTCGGCTTGAATGAAGGGATGGGACGAGGATGCGCCGCTAACCCTTCAATGTCAACTGAACACTGAATGGATCCGCCCCGAGCGTCACGTGCTGCCGTCCACCGGCACCCGTGCGCCCTCGCGTGTGCCGCGTGCTGGGCGTCTCCCCCAGCGGCTTCTGGGCCTGGCGAGCCCGCCCGACCTGCGCTCGGAGCGCGTCCGATGGTGTCTTGACCGAGCACATCCGAGCCATCCATCGCGCCAGCCGCGGGACCTATGGCGCGCCGCGCGTGCACGCCGACTTGGCGGCCGCGGGGTCGTAAGCCTCGAACGGAGCTGGGAAGCCATCACCGATTCTCTGTTTCGCGGGGTGTGCGCCTTGCGCTGGGAGAGATTATCGCGGCTGCGATCATGCCGATGCCTGCGATAGTTGGACCGATCAGTCCCCAGAATGCCCAGTGAGGCATCAATGCAATTCCAGGCGGCGGAAATCTTGTGTGCAGTCCGGGTGCAAGCCAGAACAACACCAAGCCAATGGCGATCTCGCCGACTCCGGCCAACACGACGTATCTCCTTGGCAATGTCGGGCGGGCAAACCACCATCCGGTCGCGCCGATTTGGATCGCTATGACTGCTGCCCCTAGACCAACTACATGAGTGGGTGTCTCGGACTGACCCATCCTCAAGGCGTCAGGGCCGAGAATTGCCATGAATGCGGCTGACGCAAGCAAATAGATACTGACAATCAACGCCAAGGTCAGCGACAGACGTCTCCTAATTGTCAACGGTTCACCGTCCAGGTCCGTACACTATCGTTCGCTACGGTGGTCGTGTAGCGCACACACCCGTACCAGCCGTTGGCATTATCTGGAACGTGTTGGCAGGCACCCATACCAACACCATTTATCCCGGCGTGGTTGAGGCCCCAGCCCGCCTTCGTCATGTGAACGTTGTTGCCAACGCTACCTCCGTTCTGATCGCCCGCGTCCCAAGTCTCCGAGTAGATCTCCATTGTCGCGCCCAGGAGCGACCAGTCCCGGAAGGCGTCTGAATGCTGGGCTTTCAGTACGCCATCGCGCGTGAAGTCCCAGTATGGACTTGCGCCAAGCTTGTGGAACATCCTCATGGCGTACACGCCATCGGGCAAGTTACCCAGATCAACGCGCTAAAGACCATCCCAGTTGCCGTTGTTCCGCTCGTAGAACTCGTGCTGCTGGCCACCGGTCCCGCCTCCTGGCAAGAGGCCGCCACACCATGTCTGGCAGTTCCAGAAGCCATACTGGATGTAGTCACTGCCGCCTACAGTGATCATGATCCACCAAGATGAAGCGCTTGCTGCAAACAGTGGATTAAGGCACAGGGGCGCGACTTTCTTGTCCAGCGTCGACCTGGCCGCCGTCAGTTCGATGTTGGCCGCAGCCTGCTTTTGGAATCCGGTATGGTGTGGAGGCTCTCCCTGACACTGGATGTTCGCAGCTGCGACCGCCGGCGATGCGGAGGTAGGTATCAGCAAGAGTGCGATCGTCGTGGCTAACGCCAGAATCCGCCTCATCCTCATCGCACACTCGCCTCTTTCCCAGTCATGCCAGCAACGATTCTCCTGAGGGCAAACTGGGAAGCACCAGCCCAAACACCCGCGTCTGCCCATTGCAGCGTAAGTTCGTACTCTGAAGAACCATCGTTGTATCCCACAACTGTCTGACGCGTCGCCGTCGAATCACCCAACTCGACTGTCCACACGACGAGTGCGTTACCATAGTCGTAGGTTATCGACTCGGCTTCAGGATAGGTCTCCCAAACGCTGCCTGCGGCATCCAGCGCTTGCCGGGCGCGCTTGGAAACAACCATTGCGAGCTCGCGATTTGGAGTCGATACGATCCAACGGCCACCGGACGAAGAAGTGCTCCAGCCGCTTGGGACCAGGAACCTCGAATCGCCGACCGTGACCGTAGCCGAGGCGCGGAGGGGATCGTTAGGAAACTCCTGCGGCACAGGCTCGCCACGCCAGGAGATCTCCTGCAACACAAATACGCCAGCGCACACGCGCTCCGGCCGACAGGTGCCCTCAAGGACAGATCCTGTCGCGACGACGGGCACGCCCCAGTCGCGAATCCCGAGTGCCGGTCCCAAGCGCTTCGCGACATCGTCAAACGTCAGTGCAACTCGTGATCCGCCATACCAGGGGTCAGGCAGCGAGTATTCCCAGAGAAAAGCACCAGAGCACCGAGCATTTGGCTCAGGTTCTGCGCGGCCGCAGGCAGATCTATCCAAGGCAAGAAAGCCGGATACCGCGACGGAATCGCTCGGACTTGTCGATGCGATCGCTTCCGCGATTGACATGACAGACTAGCCGCCGACCTTACTGGGAAACTCGCCGTACTCAGGCGGAGCCAGAAATCTGGCCGCGAGTATGGCGGTCGCGACTATCACCGCGACGCCAATCGCAATGTCCGATAGCCTACGCACCGGACCTTCCCTCGTGGCGGATCGGGTCGCTCGCGTCGAGCGCGTTGTCTGCCCTGAGAATACATCTCGAGTCAAGTACCGCTTGACTTGGAAGCTGACGACGTGGCGATGTGGCGACGCCCGATCCGAAGGCAGCCGCCGTGCGTGAGATGGACCTCTGATCGGCGCGGGCTACTGCGCCGGGGCCGGGGCCGGGGCCGGGGGACAAGCTTCGTCAACCAGGCCGACTCCCAATCGACGAGAGAGTCCGATGCCGTGGAGGCATGGTGCGCGATCGCGAACTGCCGGCATCCCCACGCGTTCAGCCACTTGAACAAGGCCGCGTGAGCGGTCGCTCAACGCTTCGCGATGCTCGTTCTCTGGGGCTTCCCGGACTGGCAGGACCCGCCAGCCACGCTGCCAGCCACGGCGGCCACACTCGGTACCACGGGGGAGACCCGGTGGACGGACGACCGCGCGCGGGACCTACGCAGGGTGCCCCAGAGCGACCCCATGGACGGCGGCCGGAGGGACTCTTAATCCTCGTGTCGTGGGTTCGAATCCCACTCGGCCCTCCACTACTTTGCGCCGACCGCGGACTCTGCCCACTCTCCCCGGGACCTGCACTGAGCCACTGGCGAGACGGCTCGCTCCGGCGGAGAATCGACCCATGCGCACCATTGCCAGCGGCGTCGGCTCGGACGCCCACGAAGACCTCGGGCCGAGTCCGGCGCTGGGGCCGCCGCGCATCCGAACTATGGTTTGGTCGTGAGAAGGGTCACTCGGAGCGCACTGGTCATCGTCGGCACCTTGGCGCTCGCCCTGGGCATCATTGGCATGTTCCTGCCGGTGCTGCCCACCACCCCGTTTCTACTGCTGGCAGCCGCCTGCTACGCGCGCGCTTCGACGCGCCTGCACGGCTGGCTCCTCAACAACCGCTTCCTGGGCGAGTACATCCGGGACTATCGCGACAGGCGGGCCATCAAGCTGAAGTCCAAGATCTTCGCCATCGCGATGCTGTGGCTCTTCACCGGGATCAGCATCGTGGCCGTCAATTCCGCCTGGCTCAGGTTCCTGCTCGCGGCCATCGCGGTTGCGGTGACGGCGTACATCCTCCGTCTGAGGACGATCCGGTAGGCGACTCCTCCATACAGAGGACAGCTCCGCGCAGCCAGCTGGGGCCAGCGCTCGGACCACGCTCTTGCTGCTGATTGAGTAGTTGCTGACTGTTGCGGCCGTCGTTATCGACCCACCGCGCATTGGAATAGTTCGCCCCCGATGGACCGCCTGTCCGGACGCCCGTGCTACGGTGGCGGCTCGCCAGCGCACCAACACGAGGGGACAGCATGCCGCTGTTCATGGACCGCCACGAGATCCCCAACGCCACGGCCGAGGACGTTGCGCAGGCCCATGCGGTGGACGTCGCGCTGGAAGCCAAGCACGGGGTGCAGTTCCTGACCTACTGGTTCGATCCGGACCGGGGACGCGCATTCTGCCTGGCCAAGGCGGCTGCACCGGAGAACATGGAGGCGGTCCACCGGGAGGCGCACGGTCTGATCCCGAACGAGATCATCACCGTTTCCGAGGACAACGTCCTGCGCTTCCTCGGCACGATCAACGACCCCGCGGAACACACCCAGCGCAGGAACTCCTTCCGGGTGATCCTGTTCACCGACCTGGAGGGTTCGACCGCGCTGCTCCAGGAAGGTGGTCAGTCGGCGTTCATGGTCCTGCTCACCGAGCATGACCTGATCATCCGGCGGGCGCTGGTGGCCTCGGACGGCCACGAGGTGAAGCACACCGGCGACGGCATCATGGCCTCCTTCGACGATGTGGGACGAGCGCTGGAATGCGCATTGGCGATCCAGGCCGGGTTCGAGGCGCGGGCTGTCGTCGGGCGGCGAGCCGGAGCTCCGCGTCAGGATCGGCCTGGCCGCGGGCGAGCCCGTCGACCACAACGAGGACCTGTTCGGGTCGTCCGTCAACCTCGCCGCCCGGATCTGCAATGCCGCCGATGCCGGACACATCCTCGTCTCCGACCTCGTCCATGATCACGGGGTCGACAAGGGGTTCTCGCTCCATGAAGTCGATGCACGAGCCCTCAAGGGCTTCGCCCAGGTGACTCGAGTCTTCGAACTTGTGCGGAGCGAGGGCCGTTGACAGCCTGACGGACGGCGGCGGTGGATCAGCGCTCGCCGTCGGAGCCAGCCCCGGTGCTTGACCTCGCAGTGGCGGTCCAGTCCCGCAGGCGATCGATGACTTGATCCAGGAGACCCGGCACAGCGGCCGCGACAGCCGGGCTGAGCTCGGTTCCAAGGCTGATGCTCTCCGGCTGCAGGCCCATGATCCGCAAGTGTTGCGGGAGCCGCTGGGCGAGGCGCAGGGCCCCGATGAGCTCGGCGGCGCCGAGCGCGTGGACGCTGAGCGCATTGGCGTCAGGGCGCAGGGGGTCGGCGCCGATGTCGATCAGTGTCCCGGGTGGCGCATCGTGGTCGACGGCGTCGACCACGATCAGACCGTCAAGGTCGTCGATGTAGGGCAGCAGCCCCAGGCCAACGGTGCCGCCGTCGATGATCTCGACCAGGTCGACCAGGTCGGCCGGCAATGTCTCTTCCAGCTGCTCGACGACCAGGGCGCCCAGCGCCTCGTCCCCCTGTAGCCGGTTCCCGAGTCCCAGGACGGCGAACCGGCGCCGTGTCAACGGATCATCTACCCGGCCGCTGCCGGCCGCGGGCGGCTGCGCAGCGCGATCCAGCCCATCACCAGCACGCCGCACAGGAGCAGGCCGTAGCCGGCGAGCAGGGTGGGTGAGTACGACGTGCCACCCTTGCCGATGGCGGTCAGGAAGGCGGTGATAGGCGCGGCAGCCACGAGCACGGCCGTGACTACCGAGGCCGGGGCGCGGCGCAGGGCGGCATACCAGCTGGCCACATAGCCGGTCAGCAACAGGCCGGTGCCGACGACGAGAAGCCACTGCGTCCCGGTCAGCGTGACCATCGCTCCGGCCCGGCCGGTGACGATCACGAAGCCCACCAGCACGACCATGCCGATCACCATCCGGCCCGCGCCGACGATCGGCGAAGGCACCGAGCGGAGCAGCCGGCGGGCGACGATCACCTCGACCGTCCACATGCCGGTGGCCAGCGCGATGAGCGTCTCGCCGCTGCCCCAGGTCACACCGGTCGGCGGCGCGATGAGCAGCTGCGACGCGCCGAGCACGCCGAGCGCCGCCAGCTGGGCCAGGCCAATCCGCTCGCCGAGCAGCGGTACGGCGAGCAGCGCGACCCAGATGAAGAGGGTCTTGTGGATGAACGCGGCGCTCGGGGCGCTGGCCATCGCCAGGCCGTTGAAGAAGAGCAGGAAGGGCACGCCGCCGCCGATGATGCCGATCGCCACCAGCCCCAGCCACTGCCGCCGCGAGAGCGCCGCGATGCCGTGGCGCGCGGTTGGCGTGGCCAGCACGAGGGTCGTGAGCAGGACGGCCGCGACGCCGTTCTTGAGCGTGGTGAAGATCGTCGCGTCACCCATCTGGCTGACGGCAAATGAGTTGACCCAGACCGCGACGCCGCTGATCAGGGCGGTGGTGGCCGCCAGGCCGATCCCCCAGCGCACACTGTGCGGCAGGCGGATCGGGTCGCGTTCAGTCTTTCGCATGGGGTACTCCCTGTGCTGCCTCATCCTCGTCCGCCAGCCGCGCCGCCAGCAGCAGTGCGTCACGGACCTCCTGCGCCTCGGTCGCCGTCAGCCGAGCCAGGATCGTCCCCAGCCCGACCACCACCCACTCGCCCTCTTGAACGTCGGGCAGCAGCAGGGTTGCCGCCCGCCGGCGCCGGCCATCGCTCTCTATGGTCGCTCCGCCAGCGTCGACGGCGACGACCTGGGCGGGCAGGGTGATGCACACGGCTCAGCTGGTCCTGATGCGCAGCGGCGCGCCGTTGACGCGGGGCAGTGGCCAGCCGCACGCGCCGCAGAACAACTCGCTCGACGCCGGCACGGCCGACAGGCCGCATTCGACACATTGAACCGGCCTGACCCGGACGTTTACCGGGATGCCGGCCAGGCCGCGCTCGGCCAGTGCGGCCTCGAGGTGGAGGAGTGTCGAGTCCACGCTGAAGCCGACCGGATCGACAACCTCGAGCTCGATCGCGCTGACCGGGCCGTGATCGATCAGTGCCTCGCTCAGGGCGCGGCTGACGAGCCCGGCTTCATGCATCGGGGGCGTCCTGCGCGTCGTCGTCAGGAGGCGGCCGGCGCTTGAAGCCGCTCACGATGCTCGAAATCAGGCCGCCGCGCTCCTCGATGTCGATCAGCACCGAGCTGTAGACATGGTGGATCGAGAACGCCAGGAAGGCGAACGTCAGCAGGTTGTGAACCAAGCGGACGGTCTGGATGCCCCCTGGCACGAGTGCGGTCCAGCCGAACAGAAACGCGATCGGCCCGTCCGACAGGAGCCAGGCGAAGAGCAGGAAGCCGGTCAGGATCTGGCCGGCGAAACCGGCGTAGACGACCAGGTAGGCCAGCGCAGCCAGGCTGTTATGGCCGGTGGCCGGGGGCGGACCCGAACGGCGAAAGGTATAGAACTTCAGCATCTCGAGCGCAGCTAGCCACTGACTCCGCGAGTGGGGCACGATGGCCCGCCAGTGGGCGTACTGGTTGCCCACGAAGGACCAGTACACGCGAATGCCGACCGCCACCGTGAAGATCAGGCCGAAGATCTCGTGCACGAAACGGATCCCAGCCAGCAGTGACGGCGTGGCCTCGTTCGGCGATGGGGCCACGAACGGCCGGTGAATGTAGAAGCCGGTGACCGTCAGCACGATGATCGACAGGACGATCGTCCAGTGCGTGAGGCGGACCGGGATCTCCCAGACGTAGACCTCCTCGGACCGGCCCGAGTCAATCACGGCGCCGGCCATCACTGCACCTCGACGGTGCCCAGCCGGCGGCCGGTCAGGTCGACGACATGCACCGCGCAGGCCAGGCATGGATCAAAGGAGTGGACCGTGCGCAGGAGCTCGAGCGGCTGCGACTCGTCCGCCACCGGCGTTCCCTGCAGAGCCGCCTCATACGGTCCGGTCTGGCCGAGCGCGTCGCGCGGGCCTGCGTTCCAGGTGCTCGGCACGACCGCCTGATAGTTGACGATCTTGCCGTTGGCGATCCGGACCCAATGGCCGAGCGACCCGCGTGGCGCCTCATGGAAGCCCCAGCCCTCAGCCTCCGCCGGCCAGGTTGACGGGTCCCATTTCGAGCCCTCATGGATGCGCACATCGCCCGCAGCCATGTTGGCGCCCAGCTCGTCGAGCCAACCGTCCATGAAGTCGAGCAGGTACACGGTCTCAAGCGCCCGAGCCGCAACCCGACCGAGGGTCGAGAAGAGCGCCGCGGGCTGCAGCCCGAGGGCGGCCAGGGTGCCGTCGACGAGCTCTTTGACGCGCGGCACGCCGCTGGCATACGCCACCAGCATGCGCGCCAGCGGTCCGACCTCCATCACCTTGCCGTCGTACCGGGGCGCCTTGAGCCACGAGTACTTCTGCTCGGTCAGGAGCTCCTCGTAGGGCGGCGTGGGTCCGCTGTAGCGCGGCTGGGTCTCGCCGTCATACGGGTGACGGACCTCGCCGTCGCCGCCTGAGTAGTCGTAGTAGGACCGGGCGATGGACTCGGTGATCTTGGTCTGGTCGAGCGGATGCACCGTGCCCAGATCGCCGTCGAGGATGATGCCGCGCGGGAACCCGAAGCGGCTGGTTTCCGTGATGCTGCCCGCCGGGACGTCGCCGTACGACATGTAGTTGCGGTGCCCGGCGCCCAGGGTGAACCACTCCGGGTAGAAGCTGGCGATCGCCTTCAGGTCAGGGATGTACACTTGCTCGACGAACGCGCGCATGGTGCGCACGCGCGCGCGGATGAAGTCGAGCCGTTCGAAGTTGACGACCTCCGGGTTGTCGGGATCAACGGCGGCCGCCATGCCGCCCACGAGGTAGGTCTGCAGGTGCGGGTTCTTGCCGCCCAGCACGGCGTGAACCCTGATCACGTCGCGTTGCCAGTCGAGAGCCTCCAGGTAGTGCCCCACGGCCAGCAGGTTGGCCTCCGGCGGCAGCCGGTAGGCCGGATGACCCCAGTAGCCGCTCGCGAAGAGGCTCAGCTGGCCGCTGTCGACGACCGACTGGAGCCGCTCCTTGACCTTCTTGAAGTTGCCCACGGAGCCTGTCGGCCAGTCGCTGATCGAGCTGGCCAGGGCGGCCGTCGCGGCCGGATCGGCGGCCAGCGCGCTGGTCACGTCCACCCAGTCGAGTGCGTGCAGGTGGTAGAAGTGGACGACGTGGTCCTGGATGTGCTGGGCACCCGCGATCAGGTTGCGGATGAGCCTCGCGTTGGGCGGTATCTCGATGCCCAGCGCGTCCTCCACCGCCCGCACCGAGGCGAGGGCATGGACCGTGGTGCACACGCCGCAGATCCGTTGCGCCCAGACCCACGCCTCGCGCGGGTCCCGCCCGCGCAGGATGAGCTCCATGCCGCGGAACATGGTGCCGCTCGACCAGGCATCGCTGACGACGCCGCCGTCGACCATGGCCTCGATCCGGAGGTGCCCCTCGATGCGCGTCACGGGATCGATGATCACCCTGGCCATCGCTCAGTCCTCCGGCTCTTGGGACGGTGTGCCGGCGGGCGAACTCGCCTCGTCGGCCGGTTCGGCGGCGGCCGTGGGCTCGGCGGCCGGTTCGGCGGCCGGTTCGGCGGCGGGTGGCTGTGGCGCCGGCGGTGATTCGCCCGCGGCGGCCCGCCCGCGCTTCCGGCGGTGCTTGATGATGATGCCTGTCCCGTGGACCACGGCGAGTGCGGCCACTGCGCCGACCATGCCGACTCCGATCGTCGCCGCGTCGATGTCGGCGCCGATGATCTTGACGTTGGGCAGGCGCTCGTAGAAGGGGCTCATCTGCGCCCAGAAGTCGGGCGCGGCGCAGCCGATGCAGCCATGCCCGGCGCCGATCGGCCAACTGGTGCCGTCGTTCCAGCGCACGATCGGGCAGTTGAAGGTCGATTGCGGGCCCTTGCAGCCCATCTTGTACAGGCACCACCCGCGGCGGTGCCCGGCGTCCCCCCACGTCTCGACGAAGCGGCCGGCGTCGAAATGGGCGCGTCGCTCGCACTGATCGTGGATCAGGTGGCCGTAGGCGAACAGCGGGCGGTGGTAGGCGTCAAGCGCCGGCGCCTTGCCAAAGGTCAGGTAGTGGACGATCACCGCTGCAGCGTTGACCGAGTTCATCGGGCAGCCGCCCAGGTTGATCAGGTTCAGGCCCGGGACAGCCTCGCCGATACCCACCGCGCCGGTCGGTCCGTGGGCGACGAAGCCGCCATCCCAGGCGCACGCACCGGCGGCGATGACCAGGGCCGCGTCGCGGGCTACCTCTTCGGCCAGTTGTAGCGCGGTCCGGCCACCGATGGTGCAGTACACGCCGCCGTCGGCCAGTGGGATGGAGCCCTCGATGATCGCGATGTACTCACCCTTGTGCTCGCGCCGCACGCGCTCCACGACCGCCTCGGCCCGCTGCCCGGCGCCGGCCATGATCGTCTCGTGGTACTCGAGCGAGAGCTCTTCGAGCACCAGCTGGGCGATGTCGGGGTGGCTCGTCCGCAGCATCAATTCGGTGTTGCCTGCGCAGTCCTGGAACTCGCGCCACAGAACGATCGGCTTGGGGCGCGTCTCCAGCGCTTGGGCGATCCGGGTCCCGTAGACCTCCGGCAGCGCCAGCGCCGCGGCCATGGCGCTGCAGAACTGCAGGAACCGCCGGCGGCTGACGCCGCGCCGGAGAAGCGCGTCGAACACGGTCTCGCGCTGAACGGGAAGCGGATCCACCTCTGGGATGACATGCACGGGCGCGGTAGCCACCAGCTGGTCCTCCTGCGGATGGATCCGACGCTACGGGCGCTCAGTCCCACGACGTAGTCCGAAACGTCCCGCTCCGGCAGGCCATTCGGCCTTTCGCGTTGTCTGACGGCTTCGTTACCCGGGGTGCGTCACGCCCGGATGAAGCTCGGTTGGCGTCAGGTCGGCCATGGCGTGCGCCATGCCCCGGGCGAGCTCGTCTGCTTCCTGGGGTGAAAGGTTGTGCTGCAGAACTCCGATGTATGCTTCTTCCTCGGCCAGGTGGGTCTTCAGGAGCGCATACATCCGGTAGAGCAGGCGGCGCAGTCTGAGCTGGGCTCCGAACTCATTCAGATGGGTGCGGCGTTCGCCGACCTCGGTGATGAGGCTGCGCAGCAGCATGTGCTCGCGGCGCATGGGCGTCATCGAGTGGCGGTTCTGGAGCAGCCGCTCGAGTTGCGGGTAGAGGTTCGCCTCCGCTTGTTCCATGTGCGGCACGAGCTGCGTGATGATGAAGTGATGCTCGGTCGCGAGCCGATCCGCGAGCTCGTCGGCGGGCACCTTGCCTACCGCGTCGGCGATGCTCGCCAGGGCGTCGACGTGAGGCAAGAGAGCGTCGTGATGCTGATGCGTGATCGTTGGCAGTGTCTGCGTCATCGCCGGTCTCCTCGAAGGGGGAGATCTCAGGTTGGCGCACACCTGGCCCGGGCACCAGTGCCAACGGTCACAATGCAGATCTCGGCGGCCGAGCTACCCGACAGCTGCGGGCTTGACGCCGAGTTCGGCCATCAGCGCACGCACCCGATGCTCGATCTCGTCACGGATGGGGCGGACCTCGTCGACCGGCTTGCCGGCCGGGTCGGCGAGCTCCCAGTCCACGTAGCGCTTGCCCGGGTAGAACGGACACTCATCGCCGCAGCCCATGGTCACGACCACGTCGGCGGCGCGGATGATCTCGTCGGACCAGCGCTGGGGCAGTTCCCCGCTGATGTCGATGCCGTGCTCCGCCATGGCTGCCACAGCGGCTGGGTTGAGACCCGCGGCCGGCTCTGAGCCGCCCGAGAAGACATCGATCTGGTTGCCAGCCAGGTGGCGCATCAAGCCGGCGGCCATCTGTGACCGTCCGGCGTTGTGGACGCACAGGAACATGACGGCGGGCTTCGGCGCGCTGTCGCTCACCCTGGAGCGTCCTGTCTCTTGCGCGCCTTCCAGACCTGCTCGGCGGGCCAACGCCTGGCCCAATCGAGCGTGACCCACTCGTACTCCGTGCTCGCGTCGGCTGGCGGGCGCAGCTCGACCAGGTCCTCGATCGCGAAGCCGCTCGAGCGCAGCAGGCGAATCCAGTCGCCGTAGCCGAGGTTGAATTCGACGCCGTCCGAATCGGGCCATTCGAAGCGGTGCATGCCGAAGTAGTCGCGGCGCAGCAGCTCGGTCGCCGCGCCCTCCGCCTCCGTGTCTGGCACGCACATCATCAGCAGTGTCGAGTTGCCCAGGAGGATCAGCCGGCCGCCCGGGCGCAGGAGGCGTGCCGCCTCCGGGATCCATTTGTACGGGTCGGCCCAGATCGCGGCGCCGTACTCCGAGATCGCCAGATCGAACGACGCGTCGGGTAGCGGCACTGCCTCGGCGTTGCCGAGGATGAGCGGGAACTCGATCCCGAACTCCTTCTGGAATGCGCGCGCCGTTTCGAGTTGGGCGGGCGAGTTGTCGATGCCGACCGGTTTGGCTCCGCGCCGCGCCAGCCAGGCCGAGACGTAGCCGGTGCCGCAGCCGAGCTCGATCACGTTCAGCCCGCTCACATCGGGCAGCAGTCCGGCGTCCGATTCAGGGATGCGCCAGATGCCCCACACCGGCTCTGGGCTCTGCCAGTCACGCCGGCCGCGCTCGACCCATTCGTCGGCCATGCCGTCCCAGTAGGCGCGGTTGCGGCGTACGTGCTCGGGCAGTTCGTCCATCGTGGCGCAGCCTAGCGCGTGGCCCTGGCTTCGAGCTGGGCGCGGGTGGGCATGCCCGTGCGCGCGCCGAGCGCGCTGACCGACATCGAGGCGGCACGCACCGCCACGCGGGCGGCGTCAACCAGCGGCGTTCCGGCGGCCAGCTCGGCGGCCAGGGCGCCGGCAAGAGTGTCGCCTGCGCCGGTCGAGTCGACCACCTCGACCGCCGGTGCCGCCAGGTGCTCCACGCCGCCGGCCCCGACCAGCACTGCGCCAGCGGGTCCGAGCGTCAAGATCACCGGCCCCCCCGAGCGGGCGGCCAACACACGCGCGGCCGCGACCGGCTCACGCTCGCCGGTCAGCGCCTGCGCCTCGAGCTGGTTGGGCAGCAGGATCGGCTCGAGCGCGAGCAGCTCCGCGGGCAGCTCACGTGCCGGCGCTGGGTTGATCAGCACGCGCATGCCGTGCCGGGCCGCGAATCGGGCGCCCGCCAGGACTGCCTCGTCGGCGAGCTCGAGGTTGGCCAGGAAGACGCCACCGTGCGGCAGCGCCAGCACCGCCAGGGCCGACTCGACCAATGGGCCGTCGACCCGGCCGTTGGCGCCCGACGCCACGGCAATCTGGTTCTCGCCGCGCTCGTCGATCACGATCAGGGCAACGCCGGTGTGGGTGCCGGTGAGCTGCTTGACGCCGCTGACGTCGATGCCCTCGCCGGCCAGGTCGGCCAGGGCGGCGCGGCCAAGTTCGTCGTCACCAACGGCACCGATGAAGGTGGCGGCCGCTCCCAGCCGTGCCGCGGCGACGGCCTGGTTGGCCCCCTTGCCGCCCGGATGGCGGGTGAACACGCCGCCTGTGACCGTCTCGGCCGGCCTCGGCAGTCGGGCCGCGCGCACGACCAGATCGGCATTGATCGAGCCGACGATGAGGACCGGATCGGGCACGCTTCAGCCCGGCCGGAAGGTGATCGTCAAGGTGCGGTTGGTCGAGATGTCGTCGCCGACGCGGAACGTGACCGTGTTCAGGCCCTGGTTGAGTGCCACCGGGAACGACCAGCGACCGGCCGCATCGGCGGTCGTGTGCTCGTCGAGCCAGAGCGGGATGTCGCGCGTGATGATGCTGCCCGGCTGTGCCAGGCCGCGCACGAAAACCACGCGCTCGTTGACGGTGGCGCCGTCGGCCGGCTCCAGGATGACCAGGCCAACTGCGGGCGGGGTGGGGAGCGGCGCGGAGGTCGGACTCGGGCTGGGGCTGGGAGTCGGCGATGCGCTGGGGGTCGGGCTCGGCGTGGGCGTTGGGCTGGGAGTCGGCGATGCGCTGGGGGTCGGGCTCGGCGTGGGCGTTGGGCTGGGTGTCAGCGACGGGCTGGGACTCGGACTTGGACTGGGGGTCGGGCTCGGCTCGGGCGAGTAGGTGGGCAGCAGAGACGTCCCGGCCACCTGGGTCGGCGGCGGGCTGCTGGACAATGGCGCGACCGGCTGGCCGCCGAACATCGATGCCAGGACGAGCAGCACGATCACGGACAGGCTGCCCACCCCGACGAGCGCCAGCCAATCACGGCGCGCCGTTGACGGCCGCCGGCGCGTGAGCGCGGCGCGCGGGACGGTACCTGTCCGCCGCCGATCCGGATCCGAGCTGTTGTCGCGGCCGTCCATGGTCAGGTCACGATACATTCGGCTGGCCGAGGGGGCCGATAATGGATCGTGGCAGGACGCGCGAGCGCCCTGCGCCCAAGGAGGAGCAATGGTTCAGCGAGACGTGCTGCCCTACGGTTCGTGGCCGTCGCCGATCACGGTCGACATGGCCGTTGCCGGCAGCCTCGCCCTGCGCGAGCCGCGCCTCGACGGCGACGACGTGTACTGGACCGAGGGCCGGCCGCAGGAGCGTGGCCGCCAGGTGATCGTGCGCTGGAACGAGCGCGACGGAGCGGTTGACGTCACGCCGCCCCCGTTCAACGCGCGCACGATGGCCCACGAATACGGCGGCGGCTGGTACGCCGTGGACGATGGCACGGTCTACTTCGCCAACCTCGACGACGGGCGCATCTACCGCCAGGCGCCCGGCGGCCAGCCGCTGCCGCTGACTCCGGCCGAGGGCCTACCGCTACGGCGACCTGGTCGTCGACCGTGCTCGCGACCGGCTGCTGTGCGTGCGCGAGGACCACACGGGCCTGGGCGCAGGCAGCACGGCCGTCGCCGCCGATGGACGTGCCCCGGAGGCCGAGGACGCGCTCGTCGCGGTGGACCTGGAAAGCGGCGAAGTCAGCGTGCTGGCGCGTGGCTACGACTTCTACAGCACGCCGCGCCCCAGCCCCGACGGCGCGCCGCCTGGCCTGGCTGAGCTGGCGCCACCCGAACATGCCCTGGGACACGACGAGCTGTGGCTGGCCGACGTCGACGAGAGCGGGACGCCGGTTGACCCGCGCCTGATCGCCGGCGGCGGCGATGAATCGGTCGTCCAGCCCGAGTGGTCGCCCGACGGCTCGCTCGTCTTCGTCTCCGATCGGACGGGCTGGTGGAACCTCTACCGCTCTGACCGCGGGCGCAGGTGCACGCCGCTGGCGCCGATGGAGGCCGAGTTCGCCGGCGCCGCAGTGGGTCTTTGGTCTGAGCTGGTACGGCATCGCGCTCGACGGGACGATCGTCGCCAGTGTCGCGGCGCGCCGGGAGCGACGAGCTGTGGATGATCCCGGCCAGCGGCGCGCCGGCCGAGCAGATCGCGGTGCCCGACGCCCAGATCGACGGCTTGCAGGTCGGCGGCGGGCGCATCTGCTATCTGGCCGCCGGTCCGGCCGAACCGCGCTCGGTCGTCGTGCTGCTCGACCTGCCCGCCGGGGAGCGGCGCGTGCTGCGCCGGGCGTTCGAGCTCGAGCGTCGATCCGGCCTACATGTCGAGGCCCGAGGCGATCACGCTTCCCGACCAGCGACGGCGACGTCGCCCACGCGCTGTACTACCCGCCCACCAACCGCGATGCGAGCGGGCCGCCCGACGAGCGGCCGCCGCTGGTCGTCATGAACCACGGCGGCCCGACCTCCAGCTCGGGCGCGGCGCTCGATCTCTGGGCAGGCAGGTCTTCACCAGCCGCGGCTTCGCCGTGGTCGACGTCAACTACCGCGGCAGCAGCGGCTACGGCCGCGCGTACATGCGCAAGCTCGACGGCAAGTGGGGCATCTATCGACGTCGACGACTGCATCGCCGCCGCGCGCTACCTGGCCGAGCGCGGCGATGTCGATCCGGCTGCGCATGGCCATCCGCGGCGGCAGCGCCGGCGGCTACACGACGCTCTGCGCGCTGACCTTCCACGACGTCTTCGCCGCCGGCGCGTCGCTACTTCGGCGTGGGCGACCTGGAGGCGCTCGCGCGCGACACGCACAAGTTCGAGTCGCGCTACCTCGACCGCCTGGTCGGCGCCTTATCCGGCCGGCGTCGAGATCTACCGCGAGCGCTCGCCGATCCACTTCACCGAGCGCCATCAGCTGTCCGTTGATCGTGCTCCAGGGCCGTGACGACATGGTCGTGCCGCGTCGCCCAGGCCGAGGAGCTCGTCGCCGCCCTGCAGCGAGCGGCGCATCCCGCACGCCTACCTGCGTCTTCGACGGCGAGGGCCACGGCTTCCGCCAGGCGGCCAACATCCGCCGCTCGCTCGAGGCGGAGCTGTCGTTCTACGCCCAGGTGTTCGGCTTCCGCTGGCCGATGCGACTTCGAGCCGATCAAGGTCGAGTTCCTGGCCGATGCCCGGTGAGCCGCGGCCGAGCGTCCTGATCGTCGGCGGCTTCGCCACGTGCCGCCGCTCAACTACTGGCCGCTGCGCCGCCGGCTGCTGGCCGCGCGGAGTCGCACGGGTCGACATCGCGCCGCTCTGGACGCCCGACTGGGCGCTGGCGACCGTGCTTGGCTTCGGATCGGTCCTGCGCCGCACCGGCGGGCGATCGTGCGCACGTACGTCGCCGGCGGACGCACGGCCGATCATCGTCGTCGGCCACTCGGCGGGCGGGATCGCCGCGCGCCTGGCCATGGCCGACGTGCCGTTCAACGGCCGCATGGCGCGGCGTGGCCGACGCGGTCGGCTGCCTGGTCACGCTGGGCACGCCGCATGGCCTGGCGCAACTGCCCAACCGTTACCGGCACGCCGGTCACGACGGCGAGCGCGTTCCTTGACGCGAGTCACGCCGGGCGCCTACTTCGCGCCGCGCACGGCGTACCTGAGCGTCGGCTCGGCGCATCAGGCGCCGGACTCGTTACCGGCCGCTTGCCGGGCGATGGCTCGACGAGGTCTTCGGCGATCGTCGTCGGCGAGGCGACGCCAGGCGCTCGGCGATGGCATCGTGCCCGCTCTCGGCGGTGCACCTCGACGGCGCCGAGCAGCTCACCTACGACGACGTCGTGCCACGGCATGATCGGCACGCCGTGGTACGGCGACGACGAGATCCTCGAGCGCTGGTGGCCGACCGCTGTGCGCCTGTGGCAGAGCAGCGCTGGCGGCGCGCTCGGAACCGGCCGCTGATCGGCGGATGGCGGAAATAGGGGTGTAGCGCTAGAATTGTGTCGCGGGGTGGAGCAGCGGCAGCTCGTCGGGCTCATAACCCGAAGGTCGGCGGTTCGAATCCGTCCCCCGCAACCAACCGCATACTGACCGAAGCGACCCCGCGGACCCGCCTCCCGGGGTCGTTTCATTTTGTCCGCCGCGTGCGACGCCGGAGCCGCCCGCGCCGCCCGGTGCGACGCCGCGGCGGCCTAGAGAGTCTTGGCGATCTGCTCGTCGAGCACGCCTGTGGGCGGCGGACCGTAGCTGACCGCGCGCACGATGCCCTGCCGGTCGACGAAGTAGGTGATCGGCAACAGCGCGCCGTAGTAGGCCCGCCAGCGACGTCGTCGGCGTCGATCAGCAGCGGCCACGTCGGCGCCGTAGGTCTGCGCGAAGGTGGCTGCCGCCTGCGGGCCATCGCCGTGGATCACGCCGAGGATCTCGAGGCCGTCGCCAGCATGGCGCTGGTAGGCGTCGCGCAGCAGCGGGAACTCGTCCCGGCACGGCTCGCACCAGCTGGCCCAGAAGTTGACGATGACCGGGCGGCCGCGCAGGTCGGACAGGGCGATCGATCGCCCGTCCGTGGCGGCCAGTCGAAAGTCGGGCGCGGGCTGGTCGAGCAGCGGGTTGCGCTCGACCACGATCACGCTCGACGCAGGGTCGGCCCAGGTTGAGCGACAGGCCGTATGCGAGCAGCAGCGCGGCGGCGACTACTGCCAGGCCGGTGACGGCCAGCCGGGACGGTCGGGTCAGGGGTGCGGGTGAGCGCCGGGCCGGCCTCGAGGATCGCCCTGACCGTCCCGTTCATGTTCGGGTGGATCCGGCACAGGAAGTAGTAGTCGCCGGGATCGAGCGCCGGCACCTGGTAGGTGATCGTGGCCACGCCGGTGATCATCTCGCCGTCGAAGTAGAGGGTGTTGCGCGCGGCGCTGTCGGCGATGTCGACGTTGTGCGGCACGCCGGCCTGGTTGTTGTTGAAGACCAGCTCGAACGGCCGCCCGGCGGGGACGATGAGCAGCTTGGTGTCGAACGAGACGGCAGTGCTGGCGCTGATCTGTGGCACTGCCGGCGCACGACGATCGGCGTCGGAGTGGCCTCGGGCCGGCGTAAGGCTGTTCAGCCAGCTCAAACCGACCGGGGCGAGCGTGATCAGCACGCTAATCGCGATGACTGCGCCGAAGACGGGCACCAGCCGTCCCGGCCACGACCCTGAGCGGGTCGCGCGTCTGTGGAACGGCGTGGCCGACGCTCCTCGGTCGAGCGGTACTCGTGCCCGGCGTCGAGGTACCAGCCGATGACGGCGATGACCGCCGAGGATCAGGCCGCCGACGATCAGGACGCTGCTGAAGATGACGCCGAGCAGCACGACCGCCATGGCGATCGGCGCGAAGAACGGCCACGGGCTGGGTCCGGGCAGGTGCACGCCGGGCGGCGGCTCCGGGTACGCTGCCGCCTCGGCCGGCACGAGTGCCGAGGTCGTGACTGGCTCGATGGCCACGGCCGCCGTCGTTGCTGCCGGAGCGTGCTCGCCGCGCGCCGTCTTCGCGCCACTCGCGCATCGCGTCGCGCAACCAGCCGATGATGCCGACGATCGTCACCACCAGGCCGACCAGGAACAGCGGCAGGTCGAACAGGCAGCGTCGTCTCGCCGCTCGGGTCGCGCGTGGGCAGGGCGAAGGCGAACAGCAGCAGGCCCGCCCCGATCGGGACGACGAACGGCCAGCGCGACGGCCCGGGCAGGTGCACGCCGGCAGGCGGCGTGCCGCCGCTCATGCGCGGCGCCACCCGCGGTCGGTTGCGCGCCCCGGCCCGCCGCCAGGCGCGGGCGATCAAGACAAGGAAGACCGCGATCAGCCCGATCAGAACCCACGGCAGCAGCCCGAAGAGGTTCGACCAGTTGGGCAGGATGAACTGCTCGAGCAGGTTGAAGAGCAGATCGATGATCGTTTCCGGCTGCTCGCCTTCCATGCTGGCCTGCCTGCCTACGCTCGCGCTGACGAGCGGCTAGAGCTCGCGCGAGCCGCGCAGCAGGATGGCGAAAACGAAGGCCATCGCGACGCCGAGGAAGATCAGGATCGTCGCGCCGGCCACGTCGAGTCCATAGCCCGTGCCCTGGACGAGGTAGTAGATGCTGCCGATGACGACGAAGATCGACACCCAGGATGATCGCGTTGCGCCAGACGAACATGTCCTGCGCTCCTACTTCAGGAAGTAGAGCGTGAGGAAGAGGACGATCCAGACCACGTCGACGAAGTGCCAGTAGGCGCTGACAGCCTCGACCGCGACGTGGTGCTTGCCCGGAGAACTGCCCGGACAGGCCGCGCAGCAGGACGATCGCGATGCCGACCACGCCGCCGAACACGTGGGCGCCGTGGAAGCCGGTCATCGTGAAGAACAGCGTGCCGTAGATGCCGCTGTTGATGCCGAAGCCGTCCGTGGACGACCAGCTCGTAGTAGTCGAAGGCCTGCATGCCCAGGAAGACGATGCCCATCAGCAGCGTCACGGCCAGGGCACGGTTCATGCCCGTCCGGTCGCCCTTGCCGGATGCGCCGCAGCGCGTACTGCATCGTGAACGAGCTGAGCACCAGCACGATCGTGGCGATGACCGGCAACGAGGCGCGGCTCGATGACGTGCTCGAGGCCGCTGGGCGGCCACGCCTGGCCCGCCGCCCCGGCCGCGGCGCGGGTGTTGAAGTAGGCCGCGAACAGGCCGGCAAAGAACATGATCTCGCTGCCGATGAACAGCAGCATGCCCAGCAGCGCGGTGTTGACCCCCTGTTCGGCGTGGCCGGCGTGGACCTTCGGGCTCCGTGTGCGGCAGTTCCATCAGCTGGCCCTCGGCGGTCATCGGTCGCTCTCCGCGTGCGGCGGTTGCGCCGTGGCTGGCCGCGGCCCCGTGCTTCAGGTCGAACAGCGGCCGCTCGGAGCGAATGGGCGGCAGGAGTCGAAGTTGTACGGCGGCGGCGGGCTGGTCGTCGCCCACTCGAGCGTGTTGCCGTCCCACGGATCGTCGCGGCGCGTTGCGCGGCCTGCGCAGGGTGATGAACACGTTCCACATGAAGGGCAGCACGCTCGATGGCGATCATGAACGCGCCGATGGTCGAGAGCGAAGTTGAGCTCCGTCCAGCCCGGGTTGGGCGCGTAGTCGACGATGCGCCGGATCATGCCGTCGAGCCCGAGCAGGTGCTGCGGGAAGAAGGTCAGGTTGGTGCCCACGAACAGCAGCACCCACTGGATCTTGCCCAGGCGCTCGTTGAGCATCCGGCCGGTCATCTTGGGGAACCAGTAGAAGAGGCCGGCGAAGATGCCGAAGACCGAGCCGGCGACGAGCACGTAGTGCAGGTGCGAGACGACCCAGTAGGTGTCCTGGACGTGGAAGTCGAAGGGCACCACGGCCAGGAAGGCGCCGTCCAGGCCGCCGATCAGGAACAGGGCGATGAAGCCGATGGCGTACAGCATCGGCGTGTCGAAGCGCAGCTGGCCGCGCCACATCGTGGCCAGCCAGTTGAAGAACTTGATGCCGGTCGGCACGGCGATGAGGAAGGTGAAGAACGCTGAAGAAGGGCAGGTACACCGCGCCGGTGGTGAACATGTGGTGCGCCCAGACCGAGAAGCCGAGCGCGCCGATCGACGCCGTGGCGAAGACGAACGCCTTGTAGCCAAAGAGCGGCTTGCGCGAGAAGACGGGCAGGATCTCGGTCACGATGCCGAAGGCGGGCAGGATCAGGATGTACACCTCGGGGTGGCCGAAGAACCAGAACACGTGCTGCCAGAGCACGGGATTGCCGCCCAGCGCCGGGTCGAAGAAGCCACCGCCGTAGTTGCGGTCGATGAACAGCATCATCAGCCCGGCCGTCAGCACGGGCACCGAGAAGAGCAGCAGCACGCTGGTGACGAGCGTGTTCCACACGAACATCGGCATGCGCAGCAGCGTCATGCCCGGTGCGCGCATCTTGAAGATCGTGGCGATGAAGTTGATCGCGCCCAGGACCGAGCTGATGCCGAGCAGGACCAGCGAGGCGAGCCACAGGTCGAGGCCGCTGCCACCCTGCGCCGAGAGCGGCGCGTAGCCGGTCCAGCCGGCGTTGGCCGCGCCGCCCACGGCGTAGCCGCGAGTAGAGCAGCAGCCCGCCCAGCGGCACCATCCAGAACGACAGCGCGTTGATGCGCGGGAAGGCCATGTCCGCCGCGCCGATCTGGAGCGGCACGATGAAGTTGGCCAGGCCGGTCATCATCGGCATGACGAACAGGAAGATCATCGTCGTGCCGTGGATCGTGAAGAGCTGGTTGTAGGTCTCGGGATCGATGAACTGGACGCCCGGCACGGCCAGCTCGGTCCGGATGAACAGCGCGAAGATGCCGCCGAGGATGAAGAACAGGAACGACGGTGATCATGTACATGACGCCGATCTTCTTGTGATCGGTCGTCGTCAGCCACTCGTACAGCCCGTGATCGGCTGCCGTAGGTGAGCGGCGCGCGGTGCGTGGGGGTGGTCGTCGCCATGCTGCTCCCTACTGTCCCACGTGGAGAGTCCCGATCATGTTGGGATGGATGCTGCAGAAGAACTCGTAGGTCGCCCGCGGCCAGCGGCGGCGGCTGATACGTCGGCCGAGCCGCCACCGCGGCATCGGGATCGCCCTGCCAGTCGCTGCCATCGGCGGTTGCCGCCACGGATCGCGAAGTCATGCGGCACTGAAGGCATCGGAGTTGGTCAGTTGCAGCACCCACGGCGTGTCGGCCGGGATCGACAACTCGGTCGGCTCGAAGCCCTCGACGATCCCGACCGAGGTCAGCGTCGAGCGTCTGCGGCGCCCCGGACGGGCGGCGGTCCCTGGCTGGGTGTGGGCTGCTGCTGCTGCGGCTCACCCAGGCGTCGAAGTCGGCGCGGCGTCATCGCCTGCACGGTGAAGTGCATGTTCGGCGTGGGAAAGGCCGCAGAACTCGGCGCACTGGCCGCCGAAGGTGCCCGGCTCGCTGGACCACGACGTCGAACTCGTTGACGCGGCCGGGGATGACGTCCTTCTTGTACAGGAACTGGGGCACGTAGAACGAGTGGATGACGTCGGTCGGCGTGGAGCCGGATGCGCACCGTCTCATCGATCGGCAGAGCCATCACCGGGCCCTTCACGGCCGGTGCCGGTGAAGGACAGGCCCTGGCTCGGGATAGTCGAACGTCCACTGCCACTGGAAGCCGGTCACGTCGATGGTCAGGTCGGGCTGGACGGTCGAGTCGGCCGTTGCGCTCGACCTTGCCCAGCGTGTCGACGGTGAAGACGAACAGGCCGGTCACGATGAGCGCCGGTATGAGCGTCCAGAGGACCTCGAGCAGGTTGTTGCCGTGCGTCTGGGCGGGTAGCTCCGTGTCGCGTCGGGCGTGCGCCGGTAGCGCAGCACGATCCACAGCAGCAGGCCCTTCGACCAGGACGAAGACGCCCGACCGCGATCCAGAAGATGACCGGGTAGAAGTCGAACACGTACTGGCCCTGCTCGGTGACCGGCGGGACCGGGAAGATGTCCGGGGCAGGCAGGGAGCCCGGTTCGCATCGGGTTCGTCTGGGCGCCAGCGCACGCGGCAACGAGCGCGGTCACGGCGAGCACGAGCGCGACGCTTGGCCAGCGGGCCATCCGATGTGTCTGGCCAAAGTGGCCGACGCGGGCAATGACGTGTTTAAGGATGCCGACCAAAGGCACGCAGACTCCCTGTCGAGGCCGGAAGGGCTATTGGGGTGGGCGCCAACATAATAGGGCGTGGTCAGACTGGCTGTCGGCGCTTCTGTCACCGGCACTGCTGCTGTTGCCCGGCGTCGCGGCGGCCCATGGCTCCGTCGCGCCGCCGGCGGGCCTCGTCGATGCCCTGCTCGCCTGGTCGCTCGAGGCGCACGTGATCCTGCCCGCTGCTCGGGCGCGGCGATCGCTCTACCGCTGGGCGGTCGGGCAGGTTGATCGCGCCCATCCGCGCAACCGCGTGCCCCGCTGGCGGTCGTGGTGCTGGTACGGCGGGCTGCTCGATCCTGCTTATCGCGCTCGCCTCGCCGATCGCGACGTACGACACCACGCTGCTTCTCGGTCCACATGATCCAGCACCTGTTGCTGACCATGGTCGCGGCGCCGCTGCTCGCCCTCGGCGCACCGATCACCCTGCTCTGCGCGTCGTCTCGCCGCGATACGCGGCGGCGGCTGATCCTGCCGCGTGCTCCACTCGTGCCTCGTGAGCGTGCTGTCGTTCCCGGTGATCACCTGGGTCCGTCTTCGCCGCGCGTCATGTGGGCCAGCCACTTCAGCCCGCTGTTCGATGCCGCGCTCGAGAGTGAGCCGGCGCACCTGCTCGAGCACGCCCTCTTCCTGGGCAGCGCGCTGCTCTTCTGGTGGCCGGTCGTCGGCGCCGACCCATCGCCCTGGCGCCTGGCCCACCCGGCGCGCATCGCCTACCTCTTCCTGGGCATGCCCCAGAGCTCGTTCCTCGGCCTGGCCATCTTTTCCGCGCCCGGACGTGCTGTACCCGCACTACCTGACGCTGGCGCGATCCTGGGGCCCGTCGCCGCTCGCGGACCAGCAACTGGCCGGCGGGCATCATGTGGGTCGGCGGCGACCTGCTCTTCCTGGTCGGACTGATCCTGGCGCTATGGGTCTGGCTGCGCGCCGAGGAGGTCGAGGGCCGACGGGTAGATGCCCGCCTCGACCTGGAGCTGCAGCAGCAGCTTCAGCGCGACGCCGCACGGCCGCCGGTCTGAGGGTCTGCTTCCTCTGCGCCCTTCACGCGTCCTCATATGCATCCCGTGACTGAACGGATCGTCGGCTGGTAGCGACGGATCGTCGACGGATCGCGGCGGATCGCGGCGGGTCACGAAGGACCGCCGAGACCGGCGATTGGGCCCTTCAGGCGGAGTTTCATGCGCCGCCTGACTGAGATGTCCGCCGCAACTGACCGAGTCGCCAGCCGACCGCCCGACTGGCTGCCTTCGGGCGACGGTTCAGTCACGCCGCGCATAAGTGGTCGGTCAGCCGTGGCCAAGGGACCGCCGCCATCCTGCGCTCATGGCGACGCGCGAGACACGGCTGGAACGAGGGCGGAAGCGCGGCCGCGCTGTCGTTGGCCGGCTCATCGGCGAACTGGTCGAGGCACGGCGAGCCGGCTCGGTCAGCCAGGCAGTGCTGGCGGCCGGGCTGAGGCGGTCGCAGTCGGACGTCTCACGGCTGGAGCGCTTGAGAAGGGTCGACGCCGTTTCGTTCGTGGAAGTTGCCGAGATTGCATCGATGCTGGGCCTGGAGCTGACGGCGGGCCTGCATCCGGTGGGCGACCCGATCCGCGACAAGGGCCACCAGGCGTTGCTCGGCAGGTTTCGGTCCCAGCTCTCGCCGGCGTGGCGGGTCGCTGCGGAGGTCCCGCTCCCTCAGCCGGGCGACGCTCGATCGTGGGACCTGCTGCTCAGGATTGGCGCCCAGCTGGTAGGCATCGAGGCTGAGACACGGATCCGCGACGTTCAGGCGCTCGTGCGCCGAATCCGGATCCGCGAGCGCGACGGTGGCGCCGACGAGATCGTGCTCGTGTTGAGCGCGAGTCGGGTGAATTCGGATGCTTGCGGACGAGCTGCATCAGGCGCTTGGAGATCGTTTCGGCGCCTCATCGCGCCTGCTGCTGGTCGCGCTGCGGGCCGGCGCCGCGCTGCCCGGATCGGGAGTGATCCTGCTCTAGCCGAGGGTACCTGACGCCAGTTGGCGCAGGCGGGCGAGGCGGTCGGGGCTGTCGTCCTCGCCCGGCGCGCCTCTCGGCCTGCTGCACCGCGGCGGCGAAAGCGCGTGCCGCTTCTTCCGGACGGCCCAGCTCGAGCAGGCACTCGCCGATCTCCTCGTCGACGAATGAGTCGCCCATTCCGGCCGCGGCATTCGCGCTGTGCAGCTCGTGCTGGGCGGCCTGGCTGGCACGAGCGTCGCGCACGTCGTCGCTCCGTGCCGCGTCGGTCCGCGGTGCCGCGCCGGTCCGCGGTGCCGCCTCGGTCACGCCCGGCGTCAGAGCGGCAGGAAGACGAAGACGTCGACGATGATCAGCGCGAATAGCGCGGTCAGGTACGTGATCGAGTAGCGGTACAGCCGGACCGCCCGTGCATCGGTCCCGTCGCGCCACATGGCGAAGGCCTGCAGCAGGAACAGCCCGCCGAGCACCAGCGCGCCAGCCAGGAAGACGCAGGCCCATCCGCGCGACGGCGAAGAAGATGAGCGTCAGGCAGACCATCAGCACCGAATAGAGCGCGATCTGGCGCGTCGTCTCGGGCACGCCGTGGGTCACCGGCAGCATCGGCACGCGCGCCGCCGCGTAGTCGCTTGCCGCAGGCGCAGCGACAGCGCCCAGAAATGGGGCGGCGTCCAGTAGAAGACGATCGCGAAGAGGAGCAGCGCGGGGAGCGCGACGTCGCCTGTGACCGCCGCCCAGCCGATGACCGGCGGCAGCGCGCCGGCTGCGCCCGCCGAGGACGATGTTCTGCGGCGTCGAGCGCTTGAGCAGCATCGTGTAGACGACGACGTAGAAGGCCATCGCGACGAGCGTCAGGAAGCGCCGCCACGAGGTTGGTCAGGAAGGCCATCACGGCGAACGCGAGCACGCCCAGGATCAGCCCGAAGACGAGCGCGTCCTCGGGGCTGACCTGGTGCGGCCGGCAGCGGCCGGCGCCGCGTGCGCGTCATGAGCTGGTCGATGTCGCGGTCGAGGTAGCAGTTGATCGCGTTGGCGGCACCGGCCGCCAGCGAGCCGCCGACGAGCGTCCAGAGCACCAGGTCGAGCCGCGGCACGCCGCGCGCGGCGAGGAACATCGCCGGCACCGTGGTGACCAGCAGCAGCTCGATGATGCGCGGCTTGGTCAGCGCGACGTAGGCGCCGATCCGGTCGCGCAACGATGACGGTCCGCCGTTGGCGAAGGCGGCGCCGCCTCGGGCGAGCTCGACTCAATTGTTCCGCCGGGCCCTCGTCGCCCGCTGCCGAAGCTGTCGCGCGTGCCTCGTAGAAGCCGACGAACAGCGCCCCGGCCAGCAGCGCCCAGATCAGGCCGCGCCGAGGGCCAGGTGGAGCGCCACCGCCCACGCGGCGAGGGTCGTGGTGATCTGCAGCGCGCCGACGATGACCTGGATCGCGTAACAGCGCGGCGGCCGTGCCGGTCAAGCGCGAGCAGTGCCTGGCCGCCCGGGAGGCGCGCCGCCCCGCGCCGTTCGGCGCGCACCGCGCGCCAGACGGCCAGCGCGGCGGCGAGCACGATCAGGCCCACCAGCGCGGCCACGAGGCGGTGCAGGAAGTGGGCCATCTGGAGCGCGGCGAGCGCCGGCTCGGGCGCGAAGTTGGGCCACAGCTGGCCGTTGAAGAGCGGCCAATCGGGAAACACCAGCGACGCGCCGGTGGCCGTGACGTGTCGAGCCGAAGAGCAGCAGCGCGTAGATCGACGCCGCGACGAAGGCGAGCAGCAGTGTCAGCCGCTGGCTGGCGCCGCGCGCGGGCAGCGCGGCCGGGTAACGCGCGCGCACCGCAACGAACGTCAACAGCGCAAGCAGCGCCAGCGCGGCCGCGAGGTGGGCGGTGACCCACTCGCCGGCGTTGTTGGTCTCGACCGTGATCTTGCCCAGGTAGGCCTGGAACACGACGAGCACGAGAGCGGCGACGCTCGCGCCAACGATCGACCGCTGGCTGCGCAGCCGGCGAACGGCAACCACGGCGAGAGCGAGCACGAGCAATCCGACCACTGCCGCCACGCCGCGATGGATCCACTCGATCCACGCCGCAGTGTCGCCCAGCGCCGGGATCAGCGCCCCGTGGCAGGTCGGCCAGTCGGGACAGCCCATGCCCGATCCGGTCGAGCGCACGATCGCGCCGATGACGATGAGCAGATAGGTCGCTGCGGCGGTCAGCAACGCGAGGCGCTGGAAGCGAGTCATGGGCGCTCGTCGATTGTATGGCGCAGCGTCGGATAGCAGCCGGTTCGGGAATCCGCGCTATCGTGACGGCGATGAGTTTCCGCCCACTTCGGGTTGTCCTGCCGTTGGTCGTGCTCGTGGCGCTGACCGTCGCCGGCTGCGGCTCGATCGGTGCGCCCAGCTTCGGAGCGCCGTCCCAGCACCGCCCGTCGATCATCCCGGCTGGCCGCCGGCGACCAGCTACGAGCTGATCCCGGTGCCTGTCTCGACCGAGCTGACCGTTGGCCCGAACCGCCTGCTGGTCAACCTGATCGACAGCGCCAACGAGCCGCTCGCCGCGCGCCGATCGTGCCGGTCGAGCTGCGCCTGTACGACCTGGCCTCGGACCCGGCCGATCCGGCCCAGATCAGCGTGGCGGCGACCTACAT
The DNA here is from genome assembly GCA_963704145.1 of uncultured Chloroflexia bacterium. Classification (GTDB taxonomy): domain Bacteria; phylum Chloroflexota; class Limnocylindria; order Limnocylindrales; family CSP1-4; genus JALYGJ01. The sequence goes on along the minus strand of CAVPHB010000002.1, from coordinate 214,070 downwards.
GCACGATCCTCGAAGGCCGGCCGGGCCTGTACCGTGCGCAGGTCACCTTCGACCGCGCCGGGGAGTGGGGCCTGGAGGCGATCGCCGACCGAGACCGACGGCAGCAGCGCACCGGCCGGATGATCTTCTCGGTGCGCCAGATCGGGCACCACGCCGGCGATCGGCGGCCCCGCGCCGCCGTCGGACACGCCGACCGCCGCAGACGGCCGCGGAATCGCGCTCATCTCGACCGATCGACGACCCCGACCCCGACTTCTACCGCCGTCGATCGCTGGGGCGCTCGACGGCGCACCGAGCCGTTCGTGGTCATCTTCGCGACGCCGGCGTTCTGCTCCTCGGCGACCTGCGGCCCCGACGCTCGACCTGGTCAAGGCGGTGGCGGCCGACTACAAGGACCGGGCTGACCTTCATCCACGTCGAGCCATACGAGCTGACGGGTGGTCGACGGCCACCTCCAGCCGGTGCTATCGACCGAGCAACCTGCCCATCCCGGTCGCCGGCGGTCAACGAATGGGGCCTGCCGACCGAGCCGTACATCTTCGTTGTCGACGGCGCGGGCAAGGTCGTGGCCAAGTTCGAGGGCATCGCGGCGGCCGACGAGCTGGAGCTGGCCCTGATGTCGGTGACCGACCAGCAGCCCTAGCCGATAGCGCCGCCGGCCGTGGTGCCGCTCGAGCCGGGCGCTTCGAGCGGCAGGCCGGCCGCGCAGCCGGGACACGTTGTCCGGGCCGGGCTCGCATGTCGGCAGCCTCAGCGACCAGAGCGCCTCGGCGCGGTAGGTCCGGCCGGTAGCGGGCGAGTCGACCTCGGTCAGCTCGCCCGACCGATCGACGATGACCACCGCCAGCGCCAGCTCGCCGCCGGCCGCCTCGATCAGCCGGCAGCATCTCGAGCAGCGACCCGCCGGTGGTGACGACGTCGTCCACGAGCAGCACGCGTTCGCCGGGCTCGATCCGGAAGCCGCGCCGCAACTCGCGACTGGCGTGCCGTCGGCGTCGGTCACCTGCTCCGCGAAGATGCCGCGCACGCCCAGCTGGCGGGCGACCTCGTAGGCGAGGATGACGCCGCCGGTCGTCGGGCCGATCGACCACGTCGATCGGTCGTGCTCCGGCGGCGTCGCGCGCTCGATCGGCCATCAGCGCGCACAGCTCCACGACCGCGCTCGGGCCACTGCAGGACCTGGAACTTCTCGAGGTAGCGGTCGGCGTGGCGGCCGCTCTTGAGCTTGAAGTGGCCCTCGCGGTAGGCGCCCGACTCGCGTGAAGAGCTGCTCGACGCGCAGCGACAACGGCGGTTTGTCACGGCCGGTACTCGACGCCCTTGACGCTCGGCTTGTCGCGCCGCGCCGGCAGTGCCGCGCCGATGATCTCGCGGTGTGAGGCGTAGCCGTTGGCGGCGCACCACGCCGCCAGCTCGTCGACCAGCTTGAGCGGCAGGACGGGGTCGGCGAACACGGCCGTGCCCACCTGGACCGCGCATGCGCCGGCCATCAGGAAGTCGAGCACGTCGTCGAGCGAGCCGACGCCGCCAATGCGCGACGATCGGGATCTTGACCACCTGCGCGACCTCGTACACGACCCGGAGCGCGACCGGCTTGAGCGCCGGCCCGGACAGGCCGCCGTAGACGTTGCCCAGCAGCGGCTTGCGCGGGCGGCGATCGATGGCCATGCCGGGCAGCGTGTTGACCGCGCTGATCGCGTCGGCGCCGGCGTCGGCGATGGCTCGGGCGATGCCGCGCACATCGGTCGCTGCCGGCGAGAGCTTGACCATCAGCGGCAGGTCGTGGCGCCTTGCGCACGGCCGCGGTGACCTCGGCGGCGGCGCCCGCGTCGAGCGCGAACTGGAGGCCGCCGGCACCGACGTTGGGGCACGAGATGTTGAGCTCGATGCCGGCCACGCCGGGATGGCCGTCGAGCGTGCGCGCGACCTCGACATAGTCCTCGACCGACTCGCCGGCCACGTTGACGATGACCGGCACGTCCCAGCCGGCCCAGCGATCGGCGTACTTCTCGAGCACGGCGTCGACGCCCGGGTTCTGCAGGCCGATCGAGTTGAGCATGCCCGCCGGCGTCTCGGTCACGCGCGGCGGCGGGTTGCCGATGCGCGGCCTGAGCGTGGTGCCCTTCGAGCAGATCGCGCCGAGCCGCTCGACGTCGACCACCTCGCCGTATTCGATGCCGTAGCCGAACGTGCCCGAGGCGACCAGGAACGGGTTGCGCAGGATCAGGCCGCGCCCGAGATCGACCGACAGGTCGACCTCGGCTGGCCGACCCCCGCGTCAGGCATCGCCGTGGTCACGCTCTGCCCGCCACCAGCTGAACGCCACCCCGAAAGCCCAGGCCATGATGCCGATGATGACTGCCCACTCGAGCGTCGCCACGACAGAGATGGAAGGTCGGCCGGCAGCCGGACCGAGTGTGCGCGTAGCCGTAGAACGCGACCAGGAAGGCCAGGAAGGCCAGCACCGTGGCAGCCCCCAGCACGGACAGCCAGCGCGGGAAACGGCGGTCCCGTCGCCGGACGAAGTCGAACGAGGCGAGCGCGACAGCGATCCAGCCAAGGTTGAAGAAGCCCTGGGCGGCGATGGTGTGCGGGCCGATCTGGTTCATCGGAAAGATGCCCACGAACAGCCCGGCGATGCCCGCGACGACCCCGACTCCTACGTAGAGCCTGGCCAGCCGGCCACCGCGCAGCCAGCCCAAGCCGATCATCAGGACGACGAAGCACGCTCCACCGACCATCAGGCCCACGTTGAACACGCCGGCCAGCTGGGAGACGCCGATTTCGCCCAGTTCCGACACCCAGTGGTTGAACGGTGAATAGCCCTCGTCCGCGATGCCGCGGTAGGCGAGCGCGGTGATCAGCGAGGCCATGCCCATGACGATCGGGCCGGTCAGCCCGGTGACCTGCGCTGCCCACGCCAGGCCCGGCGCGGGCGGCTGCGCTCGGTCAGCGATCACGGCGCCAACCCGCCCAGACGATCTCGTCGGCCGCAAAGACTGGTCCCTCGCGGCACACCCGCTGCGGCCCGTCAACGCCCATCATCACGCAACCCAGGCACGCCCCAACGGCACAACCCATGTTCTGCTCCATCGACACCTGTAGCCAGGCGCGTCGACGGGCCGCGCGCGAGCCGAGCGGAGCGCTCCTGGTGCCGCTGCCCCGGCGCGGCCCAAGCCTGGCCACGCCCAGCCGCGCCCGTCGCCCGGCGGCCATGCCGGCCAGGGCCGCGAGCATGGGCTGCGGACCACAGGCGAAGCACTGGTCGGCCCACGCCTCGAACTGCGCCACCAGCTCGGTCACCCGGCCGTGGTGTCCGAATGAGCCGTCATCGGTGCGACACGGCGTACTCGACCTCGTCGGGCAGCAGCGACGACGGATAGACCTCGGCCGCCGATGCGGCGCCGAACAGCACGACCACGTTGCGCCCGGCGGCGAGCTGCTCGTCGACCAGCGAGCGCACGCCGGCCATGCCCAGCCCGCCGGCGACAAGCGAGCAGGTGCCGGCTGCCCGGGTCGACCTCGAAGCCGCGGCCGAGCGGGCCCGAGCATCTCGATCACCTCACCCGGGCGCATGCGCGCCAGCCAGGCGGTGCCCACGCCGGTCACCCGGAAGTGGATGGTGATCTGGCCGCTTGCCCGGTCGAACGTGTTGATGCTGAACGGGCCGGCGCAGGACGAGACCCGAGTAGTCGGGCGTGCGGACGTGGACGAACTGGCCGGCCTGCGCGCCGGCGGCCAGCGCGGGTGCGCTGTAGGTCTGCAGCCACTGGCCGGGCAGGAACTCGCGGCTCGCGAGCAGCTCGGCCGTGAGCAGCTTCACTGGGCGTCAGCCCACGTGCGCCGGGCGGTCAGGCCTTGTCTGCGGGCTCGTCGGCCACGTCCTGGTCGTCCTCGTCCTCGTCGTCCTCGACGACCTGCGGGAACGACTCGGCGAGTGCCTCGGCCAGGTCGCCGAAGACGTCGGTCGGGTCGTAGAACTCGACCAGATCGTCGGGCGTCTCGAGCCGGCGCCACATCCCCTCGGCCGCCTGTCGTCCGCCTCGCGCTCGGGCACGACCTCCGCCTCGAAACGGCCGTTGCGCTTGAGCCACAGGCGCTCGTCCTCGTCGTCGAGCACCATCAGGTCACCCACGAACGGCGGCCAGTCCCTGGGCGACCGTCTCGAATTGCTCGACCAGGCGCGCCTCGGTGTGCTGGCTGCGCTCCTGGAAGGTGAGCGCCAGGTCGTACAGCCGCCGCGCGGCCTCGTCGGCGTTGGCCGGCTCGCCGGCCGCCATCTGGCGCGCGCGCCCATTCGTCGGCGGCGCCGGCGTAGCCGGCGTCGGCCAACGTCGGTGCCGCCGACGCCGACGCCGACTGTCTCGTCGGGCGCGATGCCGGCGGCCTCCATCAGGTCGTCGGTCGCGGTCGGCTCATCGGGCAGGCCGGCCTGCTCGCGCGCCGCCTCGGCGAACGCGGCAAAGATCTCGGCCGGGTTGTACAGCTCGACCAGCTCGGCCGCGCTCTCGATCACCTCGGTCTCCGAGCGCCACTCGCCGGTGACTTCGTCCTGGTAGCGCGTGCGCGAGCGGAACGATGCCGTCCGGCGCGACCGAGAGGTAGTCGGGGTCGTCGTCGATCAGGACCAGCCCGCCGACCTCCTTGATGCGCGCCCGGTTGGCGTCGAGGAAGCGCTTGAGCTGCTCGCCGGCGGCGGACAGGAAGCTGTTGCGCTCGAGGCTGGCATCGGCGGCGATCTCACCCAGGGCGCTGGTCATGCGGCTCATGCGTCGGTCCTCCATTTCACGGGTGGTATTCGAGATCTGGTCCCATCCGCTCGCGGAGGAACATCGCAGTGGTGGCGCTCGAACATCCACTCGCCGGCGCGGTGGCCGATGGCGCGTGACCGTTCGTCCGCCTTCAAGCTTGTCGATCGTGCGCGTAGTCGGGCAGCTCGAGCAGGATCACGTTGTCGAAGTCCCAGCCATAGGCCACGTTGTACCAGCCCAGGAAGCGCATCCCGAACTCTTCCTCGTAGCGCTTGACCTGGCGCGGGAAGAGCTTGCGCATGAAGAACTTGAAGAACGGGTCGCGGCCACGGCGGACCGAGAAGAAGGTGGCCAGCACGGGCACGGCGTTCAGGCTCCTGTTTGCATACGGCGCTGCGCATTGTCGCACGGGCCATCGCCACCGACGCATCCAGCCGCCTGGCCCGCGCCGTCTGCGCGGGGCACTCAGCGGTGCTCGGTGGACCGCTGCCCGGGTCAGGCGTGATCCTCGTCTGATGTGGCCGCCTCGCCCGGCTCGTCGACGGGCTGCTCGCCCGGCTCGTCCTCCAGCTGGCCGACCGTGCGCCGGGCGTCCTCGCGCAGCGGCCGGCGGCGCGTTCGGCGGTCGGCGGCCACCAGGCGGAGCAGGAAGATGATCGTCTGGCCGGCGAAGAAGAGCACGATCAGGGTGACGATCAACAGGGCGGCGCTGAACCACGGTGGGGCGACCATGACCACGCTGAGTGGCGTGACGACGAGCAGCACGACGAGCAGCACTATCTGCAACCAGAAGCAGCCCAGGCCGGGACCGCGCTCGCCGTCTAGCGGGGCGCCCTTGTACTCAGGCAGGGTCGGATCGGCTCCGCTTTCAGGCTGTTTGTCAGTTGCCGAGTCGTCCATCGTGAGCGATGGTAGACGTGGCCGCCGGCAGGCGTCGGATCCATGCCGGCCGGCGACCGGTCCACGACGAGTACCGCTGGGACGGGATGTCGGGAGGTCGTCATGGGAATCTGTGATGGGATGGTTCGTCTGCGGCGGGCGCGCAGGGAAGACGCGCGTGGCATGGCCGAGGTGCACGTCGGCGCCTGGCGCGAGGCCTACCGCGACGAGCTCCCGGCGCCGTATCTGCAGGCGCTCAGCGTCGCGGCACGCGAGAGCCACTGGGCCGACGAGCTACACGTCCTGACCGCCGACCGGCGGCCATGGGTGGCCGAAGCCGAGGGCCAGATCGTCGGGTTTGCGGCGGCCGGTCCGGCGCGTGAAGGCACGGCCAATGGCCGGACGGGCGAGGTCTATGCGATCTACGTCCTGCCTGACTGCTGGGACCGAGGCGTGGGGCGGGCTCTGCTCGCCCACGCCGAACGCGACCTGGTCAGCCATGGCTACAGCGAAGCGGTCCAGTGGCTGCTGGCCGACAACTACCGGGGGCGTGCCTTCTATGAGGCGGCCGGTTGGTACGCCGACGGCGGCACCCGACAGGACCGCCTCGGCGGCCGCGCTGTGAACGAGGTGCGCTACCGCCTGGTGCTCGAGAAGTCGCGCGTGGCCGAGCTGGTCTGAGCACCGGCCAACAGCGACAGGACCGCCATCCGTACCGGCACGCCATTGCGCGCCTGTTCGAGCACCAATGAGCGCGGACCGATGGCCACCTCGCGGCTGACCTCGACGCCCTCGTTGATCGGTCCGGGGTGCATGAAGAAGGCGCCCGGCCGGGCCCGCGCCAGGCGACCAGAGTTGACCTGGTAGCGCTCGACATATTCGCCGACCGACAACGCCCCGGTTGCCATGCGCTCCTTCTGGACGCGCAGCGCCATGACCGCGTCAGCCCCTTCCACGGCCGCGTCGAGATCGTCGCTCAGCGTGACCCGCGTCGTGCCCGCGAGTGACTTGGCCAGCTGCTCGTAGCCGCGCAGCCACGGTCGCGGGCCGCACAGCCACAGGTCGACCCCCGCCACCGCGAGCGTCCACAGGTTCGAATGAGCGACACGAGAGTGGAGCAGGTCGCCGACGATGACGATCTTGCGCTCGCGCAACCCGTCCCCGCCACCGAACGCCCGACGCAGGGTGAACAGGTCAAGCAGCGCCTGGGTCGGATGGGCATGCCAGCCGTCGCCAGCGTTGACCACGTGACCGGCGAAATGGCGCGCGGCCACCCACGGCGCGCCGCTGCGATGGTGGCGCAGCACGAGCACTGCGAAGCCGAGCGCGTCGAGGTTGCGCACCGTATCGGCCAGCGACTCGCCCTTGACCAGCGAGCTCGATGGTGGATCGAGCACAAACGTCTGGCCACCCAGCTGGCGCGCCGCTCGCTCGAACGACAGGCGGGTGCGCGTCGATGGCTCGGCGAAGAGCAGCGCGACGTCGTGGCCGCCGAGCGCCGCGAGACGGTCGCCGCCGAGCTCGAGGTGGCGGCGCATCTCTTCCGCGCGCTCGAGGATCAGCTCGATCTCGTCGGCGGTCAGCTCTTCGACATCGAGCAGGTGGCGGTGCGACCAGCTCATGCCGGCTCTGCGGGCGGCCTTGATGCGGGTGGGTCAGCCTCGCGCCGTTCGATGACCACGTCATCCTCGGTCCCGTCAATCTCGTGCAGGTGAACCTTGATCACCTCGTCGCGCGAGGTGGGCACGTTCTTGCCCACGTGATCGGCCCGGATGGGCAGCTCGCGATGGCCGCGGTCAACGAGCACGGCCAATCGAACGGCCTTGGGCCGCCCAATGTCGACCAGCGCGTCGAGCGCCGCGCGAATGGTCCGACCGGTGTACAGCACGTCGTCGACGATGATCAGCGTGGTCGACTCGAGCGCGAAGGGCAGGTCGGCCGCCTTGAGCAGTGGCTGGCGGGCAACCTGCGAGAGGTCGTCGCGGTAGAAGGTGATGTCGAGGCTGCCAACCGGCGGCCGGACGCCCTCGTGGCTCTCGATCGCGCCGGCCAGCCGCTCGGCCAGCGGAACGCCGCGGCGCTGGATGCCGACGAGGGCCAGGCCCTCGGTCCCGCCGTGCTTCTCGACGATCTCGTGGCTGATGCGCACCAGCGCGCGGCGCACGTCGTCGGCGGTCATGATCTGGCGGGTAGTCACGGCCAATAGACTAGCCCGCCGGCCGGCCGGTTAGAAGGCGGGTACGACCTCTTGCAGGTCGAGCGACCGCAGGAACAGGCCGCCGACACCATCGCTGCCCCAGGTCTGGATGCGCAGCTCACCGTCCGGGTTGCTGTCCTGCGGGGCGACCCACGCCACGCGGCTCAGTCCGAGGGTGAAGCCGCGCCGGGCGAGGGTCGCTGCGAGCAGCGGGTCGTCGTGCAGCCGAGCAGCGTCCGGCGCAGTGAGTGTGCGCACCTCGAGCAGGCCCCAGGTCGAGCCGGGCACGTCGGCGACCCACACCCCGAGAACCTGTCCGTCGGTCGACCAGCGCGCCTGCCAGTCGATCACCGGCTGCACGGCCGGATCCCGCTCCGGGTCGATGGGCACGAGCAGGGCCGGGATCGGTGGCTGGGCTGTGGTCTCGCCCGGCACCGCCGTCGCGTCGGCTGTAGGCGAAGCACTGGCCGCGGGCGAACGATTGACGTTCTGGGCCTTGATGAGCGGGTCGAGCGGCGTGGGTGTGGATGCAGGCGCGGAGGGCGCTGCGCCGGAGCTGGCCGAGGCCGAGCTGTCCGGCGTGGGCGAGGCGGGCGGCGCGAGTTCGTCGGCGAACGGATCGATCAGCGCCCAGTTGATCAGGTACAGCGCCCCCAAGTGCGGCTCGGGCAGACCGGCCCCATATGCCAGCGTGCCGAACCAGGCAACGGCATGGCTGCGCGGCGAATTGACCAACGGCAGCCACACCGGTGGCAAGTCGACCCGCCGCTCCTCCAGCGTGCCCGGATCAATGACCACAGTCGTCAGGCTGGCCGCGCCATCCGCCCCGGTCACCACCCGACTGGCCACGATCCGGCCTCCCGACCACGACGCAAAGAAGGAGGCGTGGTCGTTGGTGATCATGCGCGCCTGTTGATCGCCGGGAGCCCAGACGTAGATGTCCGGTCCGCGGCTGCCGTCGGCGGGCATGGCGCTGAAGGCGAGCATGTCCGTGTCGGCCGACCACGCCGGCGGCGCGCCCGCACCGTGGACGTGCTCGAGGATCGCCAGCACGGTCAGCCCAGGCACGGCACTTGACGGCGGCACGCTGGGCGGCCCGCCGTTGGTCGGCGCTACCGGCTCGCCCGAGGCCTGGCCGGTCGGCGCTGACGAGGCGCCCGGCACGGCGGACGAGTCCGGCGTGAGGGTTGGGCCGACCGGGCCGTTGCCGGGGTCTGTCGTCGGCCGATCGGTGGCAGTCCCGGCGCCCGGTGGGCTGGCCTGGGCTCCACCCGACGAGCCGCGCAGGGGCATGGTCACCACGGCGAAGACGTCGTCGCCGACGTCGCGCCCGACGAGAGCGAGCTGATTGCCGTTCGGGCTGAGCGCGACGTTGCGCGGTCGCAGATTGCCGGGCAACGTCAGCGCGGTGCGCTCGATGCCCTCGTCGATCAGGCAGTCGAGCGCGCTAGCCGGGCACATCTGGCTGACCTGGGTGCTGTAGACCGCGATGTCGGCGGCACCGCTGCCGACGAAGGCAAGCTGCTGCGGCGCGACGGCAAACGGCGTGGGCCTGTACGCCGTGGTGTCGGGTGCCGGCCGGAAGGACGGGCCAAGCTGCATCACGGCCAATGCCGCAACAAGGCCGACTGCGGCCACGCTGGTGATCACGGCCGCCGATGCCGAGCTGGACCGGCGACCGTCGCCGAATCCGCGGCCCAGGCGCGGCGTGCGGAAGCTGCCCCGGGCCACTTCACGATCGAGCGCCCCTGACGTGCGCACCCACAGGTCGCGCGGCGGGATGCGTGACGGCAACCCGCGCAGCAACTGGCGGCCGGCGCGGTATTCGCGCTCGACCTGCTTGCAGGCCGCACACCCCTTCAGGTGCGCATTCAGCGAACGAAGCTCGGCCGGCAACAGCTGCCGGTCGAGGCGCGCCGCAAGCAGGTCGCGGAAGCGGGCGTGCAGGTCGGCCCGGCCTCTCATCGGCGGCGGCCTCGGCGGTCGTGCGGGTCGGCGTCCCGCTCGGCCTGGGCGGGCAGCGTTCGGGCCTGGCGGCGCTCCTCCTCGGCGGCGGACCTGGCGCGCTCGACGGCAAGCGCCTGGCGGAGCGACTCGCGACCGCGTGTCAGCAGCGCCCGGGCAGCGACATGCGACACGCCCAGCGCATCAGCCAGCTCGAGGCCGGTCAGGTCGTGCAGCTCGGACAGCAGCAGTGCCTGGCGCTGGCGTGGCGGGATGTGCTCCAGGGCACGCTCGAGGTCGGCCGACAGCCGGCCGCGCAGGGCGAGATCCTCGGCCGAGACGGCCGAGCCGCGACTCTCGCCGGTCCACGGAATGAAGCGCACGATCTTGCGCCGGCGCAGCTCGTCGAGCGCGGTTCGACCGGCGATCTGGTAGAGCCAGGCACGGGCGCGGTTCGGGTCGACCAGCGTGTCGAAGGCGCGATAGGCCTTGATGAAGGCTTCCTGGGTCAAGTCGGCCGCCAGCTCGTCGTCGCGCACCATTCGGGCGAGGTAGCCATAGATCTCCGCGTGATGGGCCGCGTACAGCCGCTCGACGAAGGCGCGTGCCGTGGCCCGATCGCTGGTCATGGCGATGGCACCCGAGGTCGCGGCGCGGAGTTCGAGCATTCTGTTGCGGCCTGCTCCGGACGGTGGGCCCACGCTGGGGCGCGGGGCTGGCGCCGAGCGGCGCTATCCAACTGGCTGTGACGGCCGGCCGGGGTTCTGTGTGACGTCAAGCGCGGAGCGCTCATCGGTCGCCGAAGTCGTCCCACGAGCGCGGCCCGCTTGACACGCCCGTGTCAACCTGTTCTTCGCGCGCCGTTTCGAGCAGCTGTCGCGCCGCTTCCTCGGGCGCGACCGGGTTGACCGGCAGACCCGTGCCAACCTCGAGACCGGCAATCTCGCGCAGGCGCGGGTGGATCTCCCAGTGCCAGTGGTAGGTCTCTTCGACGCGCTGGCGCAGCGGCGCCGTGTGCAGCAACAGGTTGTACGCTGGCCCGCCGAGCGATCCGAGCAGGCCCAGCACGCGCTGGAGCGTTTCGGCCGCGCTGACCAGCTGCACATCGGTGGCGTCACCGAAGTCGGCCGCGTGATGGCGGGGCACGACCCATAGCTCGAACGGCGAGCGTGACGCGTAAGGCGCAAAGCAGACGCTGGCCGAATCCTCGAACACCAGCCGGCCGGGGTCGGCCACCTCGTCGCGCACCAGCCGGCAGAACGGGCAGCCTCCCTCGCGGATGACGTAGCGCGCTGCGCCGCCCAGCTCCTCGCCGATGCGGTGCGGGATCTGGGGCAGGTCGTAGAAGTCAAAGCACAGGTGATCGGTCTGCGCGCCGGCCTGCAAGCCAAAGTTCTGGACCACCTGCAGGTAGTCGGTCCGTTCCGCCTGGCGCGCAGCGTTGAGCACGTCGCGCGTGCGCGCGAGCAACTCGAAGGCGATCTGGGGCGTCGTCTCGGCGAACGACTCGTGGTGCCCGCGCGGGGCCAGGATTGTCTGCCACGAGCCGCGATCGCCAACCAGGCCTAGCTCAGGGTCGCGGCCGTCCGGCTGCGCCTCCTTCTGCTCGCGCTCGGTGCCGGCGACGATGAACGCCTCCGGTTTGAGCATGCGCAGCTGGACGCCCTCGCCGCCGCCGGCCAGGTTGCAGTTGGGGCAGTCGGCGAGCGTCTGGCCCTGGTGTCTGGCCGGCCGATGGAAACGCTCACGGTCGAACTCGCGGTCGACGACCACGGCTACCCACCAGCCGGTGATGCTGTCCTTGCGCAGCTCGAACAGTCCGCGCGCCATCGGGCCTGCCTAGCCGGCGCCGGCGCTGTGGCCGCTCGCCGAGGCCTGCGCGAGGCGCTCGGCGAAGGCGATGGCGAAGCGATCGGCAGCGTTGGCCACGCCGGCCGTGGAAGGGGTCGACTCCGCCGCCGGCCAGTCGGCCTCACGGGCGATCGAGGTCACCTCCACCTCGGGCAGGCCACACGGATCGATCAACAGGTAGTCGTCCAGGTTGGTCGTGACGTTGAGTGCGATGCCGTGGTAGCTCACGCCGCCCTCGACGCGCAGTCCGAGCGCGCCCAGCTTGCGCGGGCTGCCGCTCTCCGGGTCGCACCAGCAGCCGGGGAACTTGTCGCGCCGGCCGGCCTCGACACCGAACGCGGCGGCGGTATCGATCATGGCGCTCTCGAGGACGCGCACGAACGGGCGCAACAGCAGGCCGCGCTCGGCCAGCCGGATGATGGGGTAGGCGACCAGCTGGCCCGGGCCGTGGTAGGTCACCTCACCGCCGCGCTCGACGCGGATCAGCTCGATGCCGCGCTCCTTCAATTCGGCCGCCGAGGCGCGGACGTGCTCCTCCTTGGCCTGGCGCCCCAGCGTGAGTACCGCCGGGTGCTCGAGCAGCAGCAGTTGGTCGGGAATCTGACCGGCGCGCCGGGCGGCAACCAGTTCGTGCTGCCGCTGCCACGCGTCGCGGTATTCGACGCGTCCCAGCCAGCGCACCTCGAGCGGAGCGGTATGGCCGGCCATTCCCGCACGATAGCAGGGCCCGATCCATTGACTGGACGGGCACCTTCGCTCCGTGTGCCGCGACGGCTGACGGGCACCTTCGCTCCGTGTGCGCCGGTGGCCACTCATCAGCCACTCGGCGGCCAGATGTGCCGCTGGCCGCAACCTCTGGCCAGGTGGGTGGCTGTCCGCCTGGCCGGGCGTTGCGCGGGGCGCCCAATCGGCAACTGCGTGGCGGATAAGTGCACCACGCAGCACATGGGTTCCAGGCGCGGCGGCTACTCGAGGACGATGACCGCGTCACGGCCGGGGTCGGAACCTGCGGCGAGGCTGGCCAGGACGCGGCGGGTATCTAGCTCGTAGGTCGCCAGCAGGGTGGTTCGCGCGTCGGACAACGCCCTTCGGTTGGCGTGCGTCCCGGCCACGACCAGGATCAGTCGGCTGGCGCCGATGTCGCGCTGCTTCAGCGACCCTGCGCGCAGTTGTGCCTGTAGGTCCCGAAGCCGCGTGATCACCTCGACGGCAATGACGCAGCTGCCTTCGAGTAGCACGTCGATGCCGCGCAGGTCGCCCGGGATCGGTATTGGCACGTCCAGCCTGACTCGCCAGCGATGTCCGATCCGATCGACCAGGCGCGAGATGTAGCGCGCTTGGGCGGCGTCGCGCAGAGAACCGCCGATTGGATAGAGCTTGAGCGAGAGTCTGAGTCCGACCACGGCGGCGTGACGAGCGAGGTGCTCCACCGTCACAGTCGACACGCGGCCCAGCTCGATGCGACAGATGCGGCTGCGGGAGACGCCCAGTGCTCGGGCGACGTCCGCCTGGGTCAGGGCAAGTGCCATGCGCGCCTCGCGCAACTCGTCGGCGACGTCGCGTCACATCCGGTCCCACGCGCGCAGGGCTTCATGGAGGCTTCGCGTCCGGTTGGCCATGCGCTCATCTTGTGCGCGCGTACTTACCACCCTATTGGCGACCGATCATCAGGCGATCGAGTCCGATCGGCTGGCGTTTGGCTGGGAAGTGCAGGCCACCGTGCGCATTGCGCCCGAGCGCCTGCGCCTTGTGGAGGTCGCCGGCTAACCGCGTCGCGTTAGAATCGCCGCGCTGAGCGGGAGTAACTCAGCTGGCAGAGTGTCTGCTTCCCAAGCAGAATGTCGCGGGTTCGAATCCCGTCTCCCGCTCCAAACTTCCCAGCGTGAATGGCGCTGCTGACGGCGCTCGTTCCGTCATTTCGTCGCCACCTGATGGCTGCCAACAAGAGTCCATGGACGGTGACGACGTACCTCTCTGCTCTCGGAGCGCTGGCGACGTTTCTGGCGTCGCGGGACCTGCCGACAGAGGCGCAACTGGTCGCTCGAACGCACATCGAAGCATTTCTCGTTGATCGGGCTGAGCGCTATCGCCCTGCTTCGGTGTCGGTCGAGTTCCGCGCCTTGCAACAGTTTTGGAGGTGGGCGCAGGAGGAAGGTGAGGTGACAACGTCGCCAATGGCTCGGCTCCGTCCCCCGCTCGTGCCCGAGGAACCGCCTGCGATCTTGAATGAGGAATGGCTGAAAGCCGACTGACCGCCGACCGTCGAGGACATAGCCTTGGGCCGCAGCGCATAGGCCCAGGTGATCCGGAGGCAGACGCTCCATCCGCGCCTTAGGCGGACGATCACAAAGAGCAGTGGGTCGCAGCCGCGGATGGTTAGGAGACTCGCGACAATCGCCAGGTGCCGCTCAGCACGGACATCGGGCCGCCGCAATCGACCAACTGCATTCAGTGAGCGACCTGCGGAGGTAGTCCCTCGCGTTCAAACGCTTGGCTCTCGTCACTTGCGAAGTGGTTCGCCAAGCTCGACGACGCGGCCACCGACCCGCCCGACGTCCGCGTACTCCTCACTGTGCGCCAAGCCGATCTCGGCGAGACCTAGCGCCGTCGCCGCGTCGTCGGTCATGAAGAGGTAGGGACGCGCGCCGATCTGGGCCCGGATCGTGTTCTTGAGCAAGCGGTGGGCGACGTTTACCGAGGGTCCCAGCAGGTCGGTGCCGGTCCCGATCCTCTGGCGAACAGCGTGGCCGCGGTGTAGGACCATCTTGAGATCAAGGTTGGCCACGAACGGGCAGGCAGTGCAGATGTGGTCGCTGGTCGGGATCGCCGCCGTGCGGGCCTCGGTGAAGGTCCGATACAACGCCTGGAGCTTCTGGAGGACTCGGTCACCCTGGCTATCGAGCGTGGGCGCCGGTGCGGCGGCAAAGACTGCGTCGCCCTCGAGCTTGATCGGTTCGAAGTCGGGCTGGCCGCCCTCGATTACTCCGTCGAGGAGGGCACCCAGGACCGAGTACGCGCCCGGAATGCCGGCGCTGAAGTCGACTCCGTGGACCTGCTCGACATCGTTCATGAACGAGGTGTAGCCGGATATGTCGGTCAGCAGCAGGTAGCGCTCGCCCGCGGGCGCATCATGTCCAATCGGCGTCTCGATTTCTGCTTGCTCCACGTTCTCCCTTGCCGACTTTCGGCGATGCGGACGCTCGATCGAGTATGGGCGTGAGCGTGCGTCTTGTCTCGGGTCAGATCTTGGGGGCGTACCCTTGCCGGCATACCCATGATCGGACCTGTCGCGAACGCGACCCATCAGAGGTGACTGCGAGCACATGATCGAAGCACTCGAGGGCGCGCGGGACGCCATGAAGCGCCACGCCTGGACAGAGGCGACCGAGGCGCTCACGGCGCTCGATCGCCAGAGCGAGCTGCTGCCCGAGGACCTCGAGCTGCTGGGCAGCGCATCGTGGTGGACCGGACACCCGGACGAGGCGACCGAGGCGCTCGAGCGGGCGTTTGCGGCCTACTCGGACGCCGGACGACGCATCGACGCCGCGCGGGTGGCCCTCGCTCTCGCCTACGAGGCATTCCGCCGCTTGGCCGCTCCGGTGGGCGGCGGGTGGCTGGCGCAAGCGGAGCGGCTGCTCGCGGATGAGCCGGAATCGCCCACCCACGCGCGACTCGGTGTCTTCCACGCGTACGGGGCCCTCATGGAAAGGCGGCATTGAGGAGGCCGTCGAGCTGGCCGACCGGGCCATCGACGTGGCGCGTCGCCAGGACAACGATGACGCTTTGTACATGGCGATGAGCTTCAAGGGAATGGCCCAGGTCTTCGCAGGGAACGTGCAGAGCGGGCTCGCGCTCACCGACGAGGCCGCTGCGGCCGTGTCATCGGGCCAGCTCGACGTGCGCGTCGCGTGCGACATCTACTGCAACACCATTGCGGCCTGCCGCAGTGTCGGCGACCTGGGCCGAGCGTCCCAGTGGGCCGCCGAAGGCGAGCGCTGGATGCAACGGCAATCGGTCGGAGGCTATCCAGGCGTCTGCCGGATCCATCGCGCCGAGATCAAGATGTTCCGCGGCAAGTGGTCGGAGGCGGAGCAGGAGGCACGACTGGCGGGCGAGGAGCTCGCGCGCTACCGGCTTCTCGATGGCGTCGGGTACGCCCACTACCGGTCGGCGTGGTCCGGCTGCGGATGGGCGACCTGGACGGCGCGGCCACGGAATTCGATCACGCCTACGAGTTCGGGCACGACGCACAGCCCGGTCTCGCCCTGCTGCAGCTGGCGCGCGGCGAGGTGGCCGATGCCCGGCGCTCCATCGATCGGGCGCTCGTCGCCGCGGCCGGCACCGGGGGTGTCGCCGACCGGGGGACCCGCGGCCGCCTCCTGCCGGCCCTGGTCGATATCGCCATCGCGGCCGGTGACCTGGACGCAGCCCGGAAGGCCGTCGAGGAGCTTGAGACGATCGCCACGGACTACAAACAGCCGCTCTTCGAGGCCGGCGCGCTCACCGGTCGCGGCGAGCTCCTCCTCGGGCAGGACAAGGCGTCCGAGGCGTCGCCGGTGCTGGGCCAATCGTGGCGCCTGTGGCAGACGACCGAGCTTCCCTACGAGAGCGCCCGGGCGCGCACCCGGTACGCCGAGGCGCTCGCAGCCGACGGCGACCCTGCGACTGCGCGGCGCGACCTCCTGGCGGCCCGATCGGCCTTCGAGCGACTCGGCGCGACGCTCGACCTGCAGCGGGTCAATGCGCTGCTCGGCGACGGAGCGACCACGGACACGGTGCCGGGCCGGCCGGCCGCGCGGGCGACCAAGACCTTCATGTTCACCGACATCGTGACCTCCACCGACCTCGTCGGCGTGATCGGCGACGAGGCGTGGAGCGAGGTCCTCCGCTGGCACGACCGCGAGTTGCGCTCCGCTCTGGCCCAACACGGCGGCGAGGAAGTCAGCCACACCGGCGACGGCTTCTTCGTGGCCTTCGAGCGTCCCGCCGACGGCATCGAGTGCGCCGTCGACATCCAGCGCCGGCTCGCGCGCCACCGCCGGGAGCACGGCTTCGCGCCGTGGGTGCGCATCGGACTACACGCCGCCGAGGCGACCCGCCAGGGCCGCAACTTCACCGGCCAGGGCGTGCACGTCGCGGCGCGCATCGGCGCGGCTGCGGCCAAGGAAGAGATCCTCGTGTCGAGCGCCAGCCTGAGCGGGGCCGGCCCGGTCCGGTTCAGCCTGTCCGAACCGCGCTCGCTCACGCTCAAGGGCGTCAGTGAACCCATCGAAGTGCAGGCGGTCGACTGGCGATAGACCGGTCCGTCGGGCTGTGGACCAGATCACGTTCGGCCGACTGCCCTCAGGGTGCCGTCCAGATAGTGGTCTGCGGGGCGAAGGCCGCCCAGGCGAACCAGAAGTGGTCACCGTGGACGACGGGCGTGAGCTGCGACCCGGCGAGTGGACCGGCAGTGGCAGCCCGGTGATCGACCAGATCGAGCCGTCTCTCGATCGGAGATCGGCGCATCTTCTTCACCCACCCGCTGGAACGTCAGCGGTCGCCCGTCGACGACTGGTCGGAAGACTCCGGAGGCGCCCACGTCCGCGCCGTCGCCAATCGTCGCGGGCCCCAGTGCCGACGCCGGACCGGGGGCCCAGAATACGACCGCGGCGGCTCCGTCGACCGTGCGCCTTCTCGCCACCGGCCAGCGCGGCTGCCGCCGCCGCGTCGCAGCCCGCACCAGTGCGGGCTGATGTCGGCTTACCAGTCAGCTGAAGAACGCGAAAGCCCGCCCCAACGACGAGTGGCAGCACGCCGGAGGCGCGTTCGAGCGCGCCGGCCGGCGGCGACACCCCGATCCTGGTCCGACTCAGGCACCGAGGGCGAGGCCGATCGCGAGGATGATCGACGCCCGCACATCGATCGCTCCCGCCGACGAAACCTCGGCACCTCAGCCTGCTGGTCCACCATGCGGGCTTGGGCCCGCAGGTCAGCCCCGCTCTTGGAACCGCTCCGGCTGGTGGCCGACGGCCGCGTGCAGCGTGTCCAGGAACTCGTCGAGTGGGACGTGATGGATCTTCGCCGCACGCTCGACCGTGATCGCCCTGGTGATGAACGAGCGGAACGAGTAGCGGGCGACCCGCTTGACGCCGAACACCTCCATCACGTCTGCGATATCGCCGTACTCGCGCAAGATCTCCGAGACCTTGGTGTCCTTGGTGATCTCCATGATGGATCCTCCTGGCCTCTCGACTGGGCACGCCGCTGGGCCCGGCCGAGAGATGGCGTTTGCAGCGGTCAGGGCGTGGAGTCGGGCTCCGGTCCGACCCGCACGGCGATGAAGGCGAGGCGGGTCTCAGCCTCGAAGCAACGCGCTGAACCCGCAGGGGCGATCACCGTCATGCCAGCAGCCAGCGGGTGTCGCTCGCCATCGACGGTCATGAACCCGGTGCCCTCGAGGACGTGGTACAGGCCGAGTCGCTCGGGGTGCGGTGGGATCCGCCCACCGGCCTCAAGTCCGGCAAGGAGCGCCTTGTGTCCCGGCCCCTCGTTGAGGGTCGTCATCTCGGGGCCAGCTGTCGAGTAGCGGACGAGTCCGCGCCAGTCCGGGAAGTAGATCGAAGCGTCCATCTGGTTCTCCTTGCGCTGGATCGCGCGTCTCTCGGCGCACGGGTTGTCAGGCCGGCTCAAGGCCAGCTCGACGATGCCGACCTTGTACTCGTGCCGAACGCCCGCCCGGCCGGGCGGGCGCCGACGGTGCTCGTCGGGGTGTCGTCCACCTCAGCCGCCGTTGCGGCGCGCGCAGATGCGTCGCTTGACCGCGAGGACCGGACAGTGGTCGCTATGGAACTGGAACAGCTTGCGCAACATGGGAGTGCTCTCCGGGTAGGTCGCCTGGAAGTGAGGCGTTGGGATCACCGTCTCACGGAGTGCTCCGCGGGCACGTGGAACTTGTTCCACCCCGGGAGGAGTTCGCCTCAAGGGCGTGGCCCTCACCCTCGATGTCCACGCTCAACAGGAGCCGGTCGAGCCACCGCGGCAGCCACCATGCCCGCTCGTCGAGCAGGCTCATGACGGCCGGCACGAGCGTCATCCGGACGAGGAACGCGTCGATGACGACGCCGACCGCGAGAGCGAAGCCGAACTGCTTGATCATCGGGTCCTCGCTGAGGATGAAGCTGGCAAAGACCGAGATCATGATGACTGCCGCCGCGACGACGACCCGGTTCGTGTGGTCGTAGCCATGGATGATGGCTTGCCGTGCGGGCTTGCCGTGGATCCGGGCCTCGCGCATCGAGCTGACGAGGAAGACCTCGTAGTCCATCGCCAGTCCGTAGAGGATGCCGGTGACCATGATCGGCAGGAAGCTGAGCAGCGGCCCGCCCGTGTCGATACCGACGAGGCCCATCAGCCAGCCCCACTGGAACACTGCCGTCGTCAGGCCGAAGGTGGCCGCGATGCTGAGCAGAAAGCCGGCCGTCGCCTTGATCGGGATGACGACCGAGCGGAACACGAGCAACAGCAGGAGCAGCGACAGCCCGACGATGATCGCGATGTACTCGGGCAGCACACCGCCGAGTCGCTCCGAGATGTCGATGTTGACCGCGGTCAGGCCGGTGACGCCGAGCGTGACATCCGCCCCGGTAGCGACGGCCGAGTCCGGGCTGCGGAGCGTCTTGACGAGCTGAGCCGTGCTCTCGGCATCCGGGCCCTGTTCCGGGATGACCGAGAAGATCGCGAGGGAGCGGTTGGGGCTGGCGCCCACGAGGGACACCGCGGCGACGTCGCCGGTCTCCTTGAGCCCAATGGTGATCGCGCCGATGTCCTTCTGGTCGAGCGTGGCACCGTCGCCTGGGTGGGCGACGACGATGAGCGGCGCGTTGAAGCCCTCGCCAAAGCCACGGGCGATCGCGTCGTAGCTCTGCCGCGAGGTGCTGGCGAGGCCGTCCGTGGCGCCGGTCGGCATTCCGAGGTACATGCTCAGGGCCGGGACGGCGGCCAGGGTGAGGACCACGAGGACACCCGCGATCGCGACCCACGGGCGCCGGACGAGGAAGCCGACCCACCGGTTGGCGAGGTGCTTCTCTTCTTCCGAAACAATGGCACGGCCGGCGGCTCTCGCCTTGGCCGAGCAGATTCGCTCGCCGACGAGCCCGAGCAGGGCGGGCAGCAAGGTGAGCGCAATGAGGACGGCGAGCGCGACCGTCGTGGCCGCGACGAGGGCCATCGTGGTGAGGAACCCGATGCCGATGATGGTCAGGCCGGCGAGCGCGATGATGACGGTTGAGCCCGCGAAGACGACAGCGGTGCCGGCCGTGGCGACGGCCCGGGCGATCGCATCGGCGGCGCTCAGGCCGTCGATGAGGATGAGGCGCCGCTGCCGATTGACGATGAATAGGGCGTAGTCGATCCCGACCGCGAGCCCGATCATGAGGGCGAGCGCCGGGGTGGCGGTCGTCAGGGTGATGCTCGCCGAGAGGGCGAATGCCCCACCCACGCCGATGGCCACACCGGTCAGGGCGGTGATGATGGGCAGCCCAGCGGCCCAGAGCGAGCCGAGGGTCATGAGCAGGACGAGCAGGGCGATACCCAGACCGATGGCCTCGTGCCCACTGATCGGCGGGTGCAGGGCCTCGAGTGACCTGCTCGGCAGCGCGGTGATCCCGGAAGCCGTCGTGTTGTGCTCGGCGATGGCGACGATGTCGTCGGTCGTACCCTCGGGCAGCGCGTCGATCTGGATGGTGAACTGCATCTGGAGCATCGCGACGCTGCCGTCCCTGGAGACGATGACTCCCGGGACGGGCGAGCCGTCACTGGTGAGCGGGCGGTAGGGGAGGGCTGCGTTCGTGGCGGCCGCGCCTACGGTCGCGGGCAGCGGACGGTTGACGACGACCGGTAACGCTCCAATCTCCCTGGCGGCGCCGGCGATTGCCGTAGCGCGCTCACCCTGGTCGAGCCGCTCGCCCTCGGGGACGGTGAAGACGATCGCGCCCTGCCCACCGCTGGCGGCCGGCAGCTCTTCGTGCAGCTGGTCGAGGACCTGCTGGCTCGGGGTGCCGTCGATCGTCAGGCTCGAGGAGATGCGTCCTCCGCTCGTGGCGGCGAACCCGATCACGCTGCCGAGGATGACCAGCCAGGCGATGACGAAGACCCGGGGTCGCCGATGGGCGAGTGCTCCGAGCCGATGCAGGAACTTGGACATGGGCGGACGCTTCCCCTTTCCGGGATGGGTGCAGCGCGGCGGAGACGAGTGGACCGCCGCGTGATGCGGGATGGGTGGGGGTGGTGCCGGTCGGTACCGGGTCAGAACCCGGTGCGCAGATAGGTGAAGGTCTGGTCGAGGAACTCGTCGAGCGTCATCTCGGCCTCGCCGATGCCTGGCGCGGAGGTCCGGGTTGGCGCGTCGTCGGGCCGGATAGAGATGTGGCCCTCGAGCACGCAGGTCAGGGCCCCGTAGGCCGCCCCGACCAGCAGGTGCGCCGAGGCGCGACGGGCACCGTCGTCGAGTCTGGCGATGACGGCCTCGCGCACGGTCTCGCGGATCTGGCGCTGGACCTCGAGCAGGTGGGGCAGCAGTAACGGGTGGTCCGCCGCAAGAAGCCGCAGCTCGCACAGGACCGTCAGCAGACCGCCGGTCAACTGCCGCCGGGCCACCTGGTGGAGCCAGTCGACGAGCGGCAGGTCGTCATCCGGGATGGCGTCAAGGGCGTGGCGCACCTGCTCGGTGGCAACCGCGACGATGGCCTCGTCCTTGCCGGCGTAGTGGTTGGCGAAGGTCCGCCGCGAGTAGCCGGCACGCGCCGCCACCTCGTCGATGGTGAAGCCGTCGACGCCTCGCTCACGGGCGAGCTCGAAGGCGGCCTGGGCCAGCGCGTGGGCGGTCGCTTCCCGCTTGGCTTCTCGCAGTCCGATCTCGGTCACGCCTGGAGTATGGCACGGTAATTGCCCACTGTGCAATTTTGCCCACTGTGCAATCACGTTGTCTGCCGCTGGGCAGCAGCATTGGAGTGCTCCGCGCGCACGTGGACTTGTTCCACCCCGGGGAGGAGTTCGTCCTAGCGCCCTGCGCCGTGCACGTCGCCCTCGTCGATGCCCGCCGCCGCCCGCAGGCCGTCCGGATCGCGCAGGACGAGCCCCGTCACGCCGACCCGGCCGATCAGCCCGCGCTGCTCGAAGTCACGGATCACCCGTCCCGCCATCTCGCGTGACGTTCCGGCAAGACCGGCGAGCTGCGGGCGCGAGAGGAGCGGTCTCCGGGCGTCGAACAGGAGCTCGCGTCGCATCCACAGGATCGCGGCCAGTCGCCTCGAGACGCTGTCGAAGGTCACGTGCTCCAGGCGGTTCAGGAGGCGCGCGGCGCTGCGCAGGGCATGGTCGAGGAGCCCGACCGCGAGCCCGGCATCCACCCGCGCGAGCGCCATGACCAGGTCGCCCGGCCACAGGGCGGCGGTCCCGCGGCTCAGCCCGACGAGATCAACCGAGGGCGCGCCCCGCCGCAACGAGATGACGCCCACCACCTCACCCGGGCCGGCGATCGTGATCATCTGCTGATGACCCTCGGCGTCGGACCGCACGCCGCCGACATGGCCGTCCACCACCAGGGTGAGCAAGGGGTCACGACCCTGGGACAGGACCAGCTCATGCCGCCGGAACGGCCGGATCTGCGCCTGGCTGGCGAGCGCGACGAGCGACCGTTCCGCCGACTCGGGAAGCACGCGCGGCAGCGCCACCTCGAGCGCCGCGAGCGCAGCGCGCCGGGCGTGGACTGTGCCATGGGGCGATGAGGCCTCGGGGAATCTCACGGTAGCGTCCATCGTGACACACGGGAGCGGCACCCGAGTGCTCCGTCGCGGGGCGGCCCGGGGCGAGACGGCTGCTGGAAACTGTCCCGAGCGGCTACACGAGGTCGGCGTACATCACGCCCGAGATCTCCTCCCAGGAAGCCCGGTCCAGTCGAACCGCCCACTCCAGGCTGCCCGACCGAAAGGCGATTTCGCGATCGTCCGCGATGGAGCGGTCGGCGCAAACCGGAACACCCATGAGGTCCCGGATCGGGGGCACGGCGCCGGGAGCGCGACCAGCGGCCAGCGCGCGCACCTCATCTCGTTGCTGGCGACGCGAGCCGCAGGCGTGCAGAGCACCCGCGCTGCCTTGGCCAGGTCGAGCAGGTCGCCGTCGCGGACCACGAGCAGGGCGGGCTCCTCGCCCTCGGTCAACACGATAGCTGTGCAGATGAGACGGACGCCGTGTACGCGAGCCGCGGCGGCGGCAGCAGCCGGATTCCGGGGATCCTCGTGGAGCTCGTAGTTGACACCGCGGCCCGCCAGCCAGTCGAGCAGGCCGGCGTCCGGGGTCTGTGGCCCCGGCAAAGCCTCGATCGGGCCGGTCATCGGTCGGCTCTCGACACGATGGCACGGGTGAAGGCCACACGCTCGATTCCGAGGCCCGCGCAGCAGGTGTCCCTGACGATCATGGCTGGCTCCTCGGCTGCTGACTCCCGTGGGCCGGTCCGCCCGCGACGTGCCAAGCATCGGGGGGCTGCTGCTCGAGTGGGAGGAACTGGTTCCCCTGGCGGCGGGTCGTCGCCATCACGGCCGGACCGGGCAGGGCTCCGCGCCACATGGGTGGAACCAGTTCCTCTCGGACGGCCGGCCGGTGACCTGAGACTGTGAGTTATCGACCCGCTCCGGCGTGATGCCGGTCGGTCGATCAAACAGCCAGGAGAACTACGATGGTCAACCAGGCAATCGCCCCCGACAACGCGAACAACTCGGTGGTCGCCGTCTTTGCGACCCACGAGGCAGCCGAGTCCGCCGTCAGGCAGCTCGACAAGGCCGGCGTCGACATGCGCACGCTGTCGATCGTGGGCCAGGGCTACGAGAAGGAAGAGAAGGTCCTCGGCTACTACACGACCGGCGACCGAATGAAAGCTGTGGGGCAAGCGCGGCGCCTTCTGGGGCGGGATCTGGGGCTGGCTCTTCGGGGCCGCCTTCTTCATGATCCCGGGCGTCGGCCAGATCGCGGTCGCCGGGCCGCTTGTGGCCAGTCTTGTCGGCGCGCTCCGTGGTGCGGCCATCGTCGGCGGCCTCAGCGCCCTCGGCGGAGGGCTCTCCGGTCTCGGCATCCCGAAGGACAGCGTGATCCGCTACGAGGCGGCCATCCAGGCCGACCAGTTCGTGGTCATCGCCCAGGGCTCCGAGGCCGAGGTCACCCGTGCCCGAACCATCCTGGCCGGCGCGAACCCGGCAGTGCTCGACGAGCACATCGCGGTCGTCGCCTGACCTATCGACCTGCGAAGGCCGCCGGATCTCCCCTCCCGGGCCCCGGCGGCCTTCAGGATCCCGGTTGCGCCGGGCCGTGCAGCAGCGCGAGTCTGGCGCCCAGAATCTGGAGTTGAGCAGTAGACATGGATATCGGCAAGTTCCTCCGCAAGTACCTGCGTAAGACCCACCGCTGGCTAGCGCTGCCCTTCGCCGCCCTGATCGTGATCGTCCTCGCGACTCGCGAATCGTCCCTTGGCATGGGAGTCCAGCAGGCGCAGCAGGTCCTGCTCCTGGTCATGGCCCTGACCGGCCTGTACCTGTTCCTGCTGCCCTGGTGGACGAAGTGGAAGAGGGGCAGAGGCAGTGTCGAGGAATCGCGTACGCGTCGAGAGCACGCTCAAGAGGCAGAGCCGACCGGCAGCTCGTCCAGCGTGGGTCCTGCTCCCGGGTGAGGGAGCTGGCGATCGCTCTCCAGCTCCTCGCGGGCTGGATCGTCCGGCATACCCCTTCACGGCCGCACTCGATGCCGGCCCAGCCAGCGCCACGCCTCCACGGCCAGACTCGGAGCCAGTGCTGTCACCCCGACGACGAGCCACTCCTCCGGTGACGGGACCACGGTCCCCAGCACGAGCTGCAGGCCGGGCAGGTAGACGGCGAGCAGCTGCGCCGCGAGGGTCATCGCCACGGCCAGCCAGATGTAGCGATTGCCGAACAGGCGCGTGCCGGAGGCGCTGTCGTCGAGCGTCCGGCTGTTGAAGACGTGGAACAACTGGGCCAGCCCGAGCGTGAGGAACGCCACCGTCGTGGCCCGTGCCTGGTCATCCGACGACGCCAGCGCCCAGCCGAACGCAAGGAGCGTGGCGGTCGCGATGGAGGCGCCCTGCGCCACGATACTCCGAACGAAGGCGATGGGCGGATGGCTCTGCCCGGTCGCCACCGGCGGGCGCTCCATGATCCCGGGTTCGCCGGGCTCCCCAGCCAGGGCGAGGGCCGGGAAGACGTCGGTGACGAGGTTGAGCCACAGGATCTGGAGCGGCAGGAGGGGCAGCGGCAGGCCGATCAGCAGGGCCACGACCATCGTGAGGATCTCGCTGAGGTTGCACGAGAACAGGAAGTGGACGAACTTGCGAACGTTCGCGAAGACGACCCGGCCTTCCTCGACCGCGGCCACGATCGTCGCGAAGTTGTCGTCGGCCAGGACGATGTCGGCGGCCTCGCGGGCGACGTCCGTGCCGATCCGACCCATCGCCACCCCGATGTCCGCCGCGCTCAGCGCGGGCGCGTCGTTCACCCCATCGCCGGTCATCGCGACGACCCGACCCCCGGCCTGGAAGGCGCCGACCAGGCGGAGTTTCTGCTCCGGCGACACCCGGGCGAAGACGGCCGTGCGCTCCGCCAGCGCGGCGAGCTCCGCGTCGTCGATCCCCTCCAGGGCCGGCCCCTCGCCCACCTCGGTCGACACGCCGGTGGCGCCCGCCGCGGGCGCTCCGACGATGCCCACGTCCCGCGCGATGGCAAGCGCCGTCGATCCCTGGTCGCCGGTGATCATGACCACCCGCACGCCCGCCGACTGGCAGAGGCGGACGGCGCCGCCCGCCTCCGGCCTCGGTGGATCGATCATCCCGACCAACCCCAGCAGGGTCAGGTCGGCGAACGGATCGCCCTCGTCGTCGCCCGCCTCCCTGGTCGCAATGGCGAGCACCCGCAGGGCGCGCGATGCCATCTCGGCGCCGATCACGGCCAGCTGCGCCCGGCCCGCCTCGGTGAGATCCACGACGTCCGCGCCACGGCGCTCGCGCGCGCAGGCAGCGAGCACGGCGTCGGGCGCCCCCTTGACGAAGATCCAGCGGCCCCTGGGGTCCGACGCGTCATTTCCTGGCCCGCGGTGGGTCGTCGCCATCCACCGCCGCCGTGAATCGAAGGGCACCTCGTCGAGCTTCGGGTAAGCGGCGCGCTCGGCCGCGACGTCGAGCCCGGCCTTCGCGGCGGCGACGAGGAGCGCGCCCTCGGTCGGATCGCCGATGACGGTCCAGCGGCCATCCTGCTCGACGTGTTCGGCCGTGTTGCACAGCAGGGCTGCGCGGAGCAGGGCCAGGAGCCGTTCGTCCGAACCCGGATCGATCGTGCGTCCTTCGGACGAGAACCCGCCGGACGGGTCATAGCCCGCCCCCTCCACGGCCACCATCCGGCCGGCATCACGGACTCTGACGGACGGTCATCTCGTTCCGCGTCAGGGTGCCCGTCTTGTCGGTGCAGATGACGTTCGTGGAGCCGAGCGTCTCGACGGCAGCCAGGCGCCGCACGACCGCGTTGCGCTTCGCCATCCGACGCATCCCCAGGGCCAGGGCGATCGTCACGACGGCCGCCAACCCCTCCGGGACCGCGGCGATCGCGAGGGCGAGGCCGGTCTCGAGCATTGGCAAGAGGGCCTGACCGCGCCAGACACCCAGCAGGGTGACGACGAGGCCGGTCGCCAGCGCCACCACGGCCAGGTACCTGGAGAGGCGATCGAGGCGCACCTGGAGTGGGCTCCGGTCGCCGGCATCGCGCACGAGCAGCACTGAGATGCGCCCGACCTCGGTCGCGGCCCCGGTGGCGGTGACGATCGCCCGCCCGCGACCTTCGACGACGGTCGTGGCCGCGTACACCATCGTCGCCCGGTCGGCCATCGGGATCGCCTCGGTCAGCACCGCCGTGCTGTCCTTGTCGGCCGCCACGGACTCCCCCGTGAGCGTCGACTCGTCCAGCCGCAGGCTCCAGCTCTCGGTCAGGCGGCCGTCAGCCGGGACGCGATCGCCGGTCTCGAGGAGGACGACGTCACCGGCGACCAGGTCCGCCGACGGCACCTCCCCGGGGGTGCCGTCCCGGAGGACGGTGGCGAGCGGCACCTCGAGCGCCCGGAGCGCTTCCATCGACTGCTCCGCGCGATACTCGTTGACGAAGCCGAGCAACCCGTTGAGCAGTAGGACGACCCCGATCGCGGCCGCCTCGACGACGTCACCCAGGAGCAGGGCGATGCCCGTCGCGGCCAGGAGGAGCACCGTCATCACGCCCCTGAACTGGTCCAGGAAGAGTCGCCAGGCCGGCATCCCGGCTGCTTCCGGCAGGGTGTTCGGGCCGTCGGCGGCCAGGCGCGCACGGGCCGCTTCGGCCGACAGGCCTCGTTCCGGATCGGTCGCGAGCGTGGCGGCCACATCGATCGCGGCGCGGTTGTGCCAGGTGGCCATCGCTCAGGCAGCCACCTTCACG
This sequence comes from uncultured Chloroflexia bacterium, assembly GCA_963704145.1. Classification (GTDB taxonomy): domain Bacteria; phylum Chloroflexota; class Limnocylindria; order Limnocylindrales; family CSP1-4; genus JALYGJ01. The sequence goes on along the minus strand of CAVPHB010000002.1, from coordinate 186,954 downwards.
GTCGAGCCTGTCGCGTCAAGCCGTTAGTGCTCGTCCCCCTGGGCGTCCTTCTTGGTCACGGGCACCGTTCCGTCCTTGTGTGCGGGCGGGGAATACACCGTGAACAGCTTCAGGTCCTCGGCCCCGGTGTTCCTGAAATTGTGCCGTGTGCTCGCCGGGACACAGACCACCTGGTGCGGCTCGACCCGCCGTGTTTCGCCGTTGAGAACCGCTTCCCCGTAGCCTTCGATGAAGAACAGGATCTGGTCTGTCGCCCCGTGGATCTCGTCGCCGATGTCGCCTCCCGCCGGGATGCTCATGACCACCAGTTGGCTGTGTGTACCGGTGTAGATGACCCTTCTGAAGCTGGCATTGGCTCTGGCAAGTTCCTTGATATCGCCCTGAAACATCTGGGTCTACCCTCTATGCGTCACTACGTAAGATAACCGGGGCGAGATGGAGGCCGAGCCTCCGCCCGCCCCGCTGCCCGACGATTACCAGCGACGGATGAGCGGGTAGCCCGGGTAGCGGTAGTACGGGCGCCAGAACGGGTAGTAGCCGTACCAGCCGTAGACGCTGTCCCAGTACTCTTCGGGGACCACGATGATCTCCGGGTCGTACTCTGGCGCGCCGATGATCTGCTCCCCACTCTGATCGACCGTGACGGCCTTCGCGTCGATCGCCGTGATGGCGTCGACGGGGATCAGGGACTTCTTCTTGCCGATCTTGGCAACGCCGTGCCCGCCCGAGCCGACCATCAGGAAGCGGACTTTCTTCTCGCGCTCATCGAGAAGCAGATCCTCGATCTGGGCGATCTCTGTGCCCGCCTTGTCGAGGACCTTCCGGCCTCGGATGTCCTCGGCCGGATCGGACAGCTGGAGGTTCGACTCCTTGCCCAGCCGAACGAGCGAGGCAGTCATGGTTGCGGTTGTCATCGCTGTTCTCCTTTCGGCGGCCTCCTTGGTCGCCTGGGGAGATAGTCGGCGACATGCTGATCGCTCGGGGAGGAACTGGTTCCATCCGGTGTGCGAATTCCTAGACCAGCTCTGGGCGATCGATCCGCCACGAATGAGGTCTCGCGTCCAGCGTACTGGCGGCACGTCGATGAGTTCCTACGCTCGATGTCGCGGACGGCGAGACTGGGTCACCGTCCGGCACCCCGACCGTCACGGAGCGGCCATCGTCGGCGGCCTCAGTGCGCTTGGCGGGGCACTCAGCGGTTTCCCGCCTGACCCCAGCCGATTCCCGGCGCCTCCCGTTCCCCGAGCAGGGTCGGAGCGAGTGCAGTCGTGGAGCGCCCGGCTGGCAGTCAGCTCGCTTCCGGCCCTGGCTCGCTCGCGCTGGCGAGCTTTGCCCGTCGGAGAACGTGCGGCATCGTGAGCCCCTGTCCCAGGAGGGAGACGAGGACAACTCCGAAGACCATGGCGACGAGCTCGGCGCGGCCCGGGAGGTCGGCCGGGAGCCCGAGGGCAAGAGCGATGGGGACCGCCCCCCGGAGCCCGGCCCAGACGATGACCGGCCGCCACGCTCGCGGCAGGTCGCGGCGTCGCCAGTCGGCAAGCACGCCGAGCCCTCCAACGATCACCGCGCGGGTCGCCAGGATGACCACGATGAGTACGACAGCGTCCGGCAGCTCGCTCACGAGCCGATCAAGATGCAGTTCGAAGCCGATGAGGAGGAAGAGGACCGAGTTGACGAGGAACGCCACGATCTCCCAGAAGGAGTCGATTCGCTCCCGCGAGTCCGCGCGGAACCGGTCCAGGCTCTGCTGGCCGAAGGCGAGGCCCGCGAGGGAGACCGCGAGCACCCCGGAGACGCCCATCCGCTCCGCCAACACGTAGGCGCCGTACGCCACCACGATCGTCGCCGTGACCTGGATCAGCTGGTCGTCCACCCGAGCAAGCAGGCGCGCCGCAACCAGGCCGACGAGACCGCCGAGGACCGCGCCGCCGACGACGACGAAGACCAAGTCGAGTGCCGCGCTCACCGGCGTGACCGCTGCCCCGCCGATCGCCGCGAGGAGCGACACGTAGAGCACGACCGCCACGCCGTCGTTGAACAGCGACTCGGCTTCGACGATCGTCGAGAGGTCGCGACGGACCCCAAGTGCGCGGAACGAGGCGAGGACGCTGACCGGGTCGGTCGGCGCAACCATCGCCCCGAGGAGGAGCGCGGTGAGAGGCTCGAATCCGAGGAGTAGCCGGGCCGCGGCCCCGACAGCGAGGGCGCTGAGGGCAGTGCCGGCGAACGCGAGCAGGAGGACGAGGCCCGCCCGCCGGCGGAGCAGTTCCACCCGGATCTGCAGGGCACCCTCGAAGAGGAGCGGCGGGAGGAACACCATCAGGATGAGATCCTTGCTCAGGCCGAGCGGATCGATCGCGCCCACGACGCCGAGGACAAGGCCCCAGATGACGAGCGCGATCGTGTACGGGCGCCCCGTCCGCCGGGTAATGAGAGCGACGGCGATAGCGACAAGCAGGAGTTCGAGGGCGAATTCCTGAGGCAGGGTCGGCACGGCTACCACGCGGACCCGCGCGCCCACGACGCCGTCGCGGCGCGTGCCAGGACTTGGTGCGCGGCACCGATCCCAGCCAATACCGCCAGGCCCGTGGCGTCGAGCATCCGCTTGGCGCGGACGCCCGCCATCCGCTTGGCGCGGACGCCTGCCATCCGCGCGAGCCGGTCTCCCGCCTGCTTGCGGACGTGCATCAACCAGTACCCCTCGGCGTTGTGGACCGCGTGGCGACGTTCATGGTGGTGACGATCCCGTGTGAGGTGATCGAGCTCGTCCGGGCGAGATCCTGGGGGAGGCACGGTCATCGCATCATTGGGTCATCGTCGTGGGTCGTCGACCACGTCGCCGGGCTGGTGCGTCAGGACGGGGATGCCGCATGCCTCCGTTCAGGCCTGGCCGCTCAGTCATCGACCGCCGGTACCGCCGCCGATCGCTTCTCCGCTCCGTCGGCTTCTTCCATGAGGCGCACCAGCACGTCTGCTCGATCCTCGGTCAGCCAGCCGTCGAGGACGGGGAGGTAGAGGTCCTCCGCCTTCTCGACGTGGAGCTTCGCAATCGCGTGCAGCCCGTAGAGGACACGGCGCAGCGCCATCGCCTGGTCGCACGTGACGGTCGAGCCGCGGAGCTGGCCGCAGAACCAGCCCAGCTCGTCTGCGAGTCGGATGATCGCGACGCGGTCACGGCTCATCGTCCTCGTCGCTCCCGGCGCGCCCATCGCCTGTTCGACGACCGGATAGAGGACGTGGTCCTCTGCCAGGGCGTGCGGGATGAGGTGCTCGACCAGGAACTCGTGCGCCTCGTCCAGCAGACCGCTGAGCTGGTCGGCCGCCGCCGCACCCACGAGGTCGGCGGTCGACCGGAGCATCTCGATGCTTGGGAGCAGCTCCCGGTGTTCGTCGCGGATCTGCTGGGTCAGCGCCGTTGCGGTGGTCATCCGGGTCCTCCGGTGCGTTGGGTTCCCGCCCCTGCGAATCGTCGAGCGCGGGGTTGCCGCGAGCGTCTCAGGCAAGCGGTGTTCCGGAGAGGAACCAGTTCCAGGTCCCGCGGCGGGCCGGTCAGACCGGCGAACTCTGGTCGCGAGAAGGGCGGCCGGGCGGGTGGAGGACAGGGCGCGCTGCGTCGATCACGCCAGCAAAGCTAGCGGTCGAGGGCGACGTCGCCCTCATCGATGCCGGCCGCCGCCCGGAGGCCGATGGGGTCCAGGAGGACGAGCCCGGTCCCGCCCACACGGGCGATCAGGCCGCGCCCCTCGAAGTCACGGATCACCCGTCCCGCCATCTCGCGCGACGAGCCGGCGAGGTCGGCCAGCTGCGGTCGAGACAGGAGCGGCCGGCGATCGTCGAACAGCAGCTCCCGGCGCATCCAGAGGATCATGGCCAGCCGCCTGGAAACGGAATCGAAGGACATGTGCTGGAGCCGGTTCAGGAGCCGCGCCGCACTTGTAAGCGACCAGTCGAGGAGCCCCACCGCGAGACCCGCATCCACCTGGGCGAGCGACATGACCAGATCGCCCGGCCAGAGCGCCGCGGTGCCGGCGTTGAGCCCGACGAGGTCGACTGCGGGCGCGCCCTGCCGGAGCGACAGGACACTCACCAGCTCACCCGGACCGGCGATCGTGATCATCTGCCGGTGATCGTCGGCGTCTGACCGCCAGGCGCCGAGATGACCCTCCACCACCAGCGTCAACAGTGGGTCGTAACTCTGGGACAGGACATGCTCAATGCGGGCTCGAAATGGCGACGCTCTTGGACCCCGGTGTGCAGGACGGCTCTCGTGGTGGCCGGGTGGTTTGGGTCAGGCGACCACGGCCGGGATCGGTCGAATGGGTTCTTGGCCGAGACCGGCAGAGACGCGATCTCCGAGATCGAGGTCCACGCTTCGCCAGTAGGCAATCGCTCGTTTCACGATTTCGCTGCTGACGCCGCCGCGGAGGTGCTCGATGACGTTCGCCACGAGGTGGTCCTGGTCGGTCGGACTCAGCACGAAGCGGTAGAGCGCGCCGGGCTGGCCGAAGTCGTCGTCGTCGCGGCGCTTGGTGTAGGCCGAGCGGACGATCTCTCCGGTGACCGCCCAACCAGGGTCGCCGTAGCGATCGGGGTCAGCGGCCGGGCCGCCGAAGCTGTTCGGCGCGTAGGGAACCTGTGAGCCGTCGTGACGGTAGCGCATCGCGCCGTCCTTGTTGTAGCTGTGCACGGGGACGTGCGGCTGGTTGATCGGCAGCTGAAGGTAATTCGGGCCGATCCGATAGCGGTGCGCGTCCGGATAGCTGAAGAGTCGGCCGAGGAGCATCTTGTCGGGGCTCGTCCCGATGCCCGGGACCATGTTCGCGGGCTCGAACGCGGCCTGCTCGACCTCCGCGAAGTAGTTCTCGGGGTTGCGGTCCAGGACCAGCCGCCCGATCTTGATCGGCGGGTAGTCGCCGTGCGGCCAGACCTTCGTGAGATCGAAAGGATTGAACCGGTAGTCCGCCGCGGCCGCGAACGGCATGACCTGGATCTCGAGCGTCCAAGAGGGATGCTCGCCGCGTTCAATGGCCGTGTGCAGGTCGCGAATGTGGAAGTCGGAGTCCACAGCGGTCATCGCCTGGGCCTCGGCGCTGGTGAAGTTCGCGATTCCCTGATCGGTCTTGAAGTGATACTTCACCCAGACCTTTTCGCCACTCGCGCTGACCCACATGAAGGTGTGGCTGCCGTAGCCATTCATGTTGCGCCAGCTGTGCGGCGTGCCGCGGTCGCTGAACAGGATCGTCACCTGGTGGGCCGACTCGGGTGAGAGCGTCCAGAAATCCCACTGCGCCTCGTTGGAGCGCAGGTTCGTCTCCGGCAGCCGCTTCTGGGAGTGGATGAAGTCCGAGAACTTCGACGGGTCGCGGATGAAGAAGACCGGGGTGTTGTTGCCGACTAGATCGTAGTTGCCCTCATCGGTGTAGAACTTCATGGCGAAGCCGCGCGGGTCGCGTACCGTGTCCGGCGAGCCGAGCTCCAGGGCAACCGTCGAGAAGCGCAGGAAGACCGGTGTGCGCTTGCCCTTCTGGGCGAGAAATGACGCCTTTGTCCACTGGGTGACGTCCTCGGTCACCTCGAAGAAGCCGTGCGCACCGCCGCCCTTCGCATGGACGACGCGCTCCGGGACCCGTTCGCGGTTGAACTGGGCCATCTTCTGGATGAGGTAGTGGTCCTGGAAGAGCAGTGGTCCGTCCGGTCCGACCGAGAGGGAGTGCTCGTCGCTCGGCGCGGGGATGCCGGAGTCCGTCGTCGTCGTCGATCGTCGCTCGTCACCCATGGTTCGTCTCCTTCGCGAAGTCCCGTTACAACGGGCGTTCGAGGCCGATCGTCTCCGATCGTGTTTCAGCGGGTAGCCATCTCGGATCGGGCGCGTCGGATTCGGTAACCACCGGTTCCTTCCCATTCGCGCTCGACGTACTGGGACGCGCCGAGAACGCGGCAGGCCGTGCAGGCGAATCGGCGGACTTCCACCGGCCGCTGCTCGAACATGTTGCCCGTGCGAGCCCAGCGCCTCACGTTCTCGACGGCGCCGTGGCGACCGCACGCCCCGCAGCCGCAGTCGACGCAGACCCCGATCGCCGCACGAGGCGAGCCATCAGCGGAACAGAAGAAGCAGTCCAACGCGACCTCCCATCCAGCTAACCAAGGCCGTCCCGGTCGCGGTGCCGAAGATCGAAACCCTGCTCCAAGCGGCCAGGCTGAAGATACCGATCTCACGATCCCGGCCGTCACGGCCAACGTCAAGAGCCGTTCGGCTCATCGATTGGCTCGCCTGCTCAGGGTCGGACTCAAGGTGCGCTTGGCGGGCCGTTTGGGCCCCGAACAGCCGACCGGTGGCCCGGTCATCATTACATCCACAACTGCGACACTCTTGCCTGAGATGGTCCGGCCTGACCCCGGCCACCAGCCCGCCGAGAGAGGATCAATGACCAGCCGTCTGCTTGCCCGTCTCGAGGACTTCCGCCTGCTGCCGATCTTCGTGGTCGTGAGCATGGCCATTGGCATCGCCATCGGCAAGCTGCTGTCCATCTCGGATTTTGCGCTCACACCGCCCATCGAGGCGATCAAGTCGATCGTGACTGGCACCTTCGAGCTCAACGTGCCGAACGCGATCAGCCTGGGCGTGCCGATCGGGCTGTTCATGATGATGTACCCGGCGATGACCAACGTGCGCCTGGGCGAGGTGGGCGCCGCCTTCCGGTCCCCGCGTCAGCTGGGCGTGGTGCTGCTGTTCAACTACCTCATCGCGCCGTTCGTGATGCTCGGGCTGGCCAACGTCTTCGTCAGCGACCCGGAGCTGCGCACCGGCCTGATCCTCTACGGCTTGGCGCCGTGCATCGCCATGGTGATCATCTTCACCTACCTGGCCAAGGGCAACACGCCCATGGCGCTGGTCTTCGTGGCGTTGAACTCGCTCGTCCAGATGCTGCTCATCCCGGTCTACGCCCGGCTGCTCATCGGCAACGTCGAATTCGACGTGCTGGTCGTGGGCGAGAGCGTCGTCCTCTACCTGGGGCTGCCGCTGCTGCTCGGTGTGCTGACCCGGATGCTCGTCGTGCGACGGGGGGGCGAGGCGGCCATGGACCGGCTCAAGCCGGGCCTCAACGCGCTCTCGATCCTGGGCCTGCTGTTCACGCTCATCGTGATGTTCTCGCTGAAGGGCGACCTGATCCTGGAGCGGCCCGGCATCGTCGTCGAGATGGCCATCCCGATGGCTCTCTTCTTCTCGATCATGTTCTTCACCGTCCTGTTCATCGGGTCGCGATTGCGCTTCGCGTACAAGGACGGGGTGGCCGTCGCCTTCAATGCCACCGGGCGCGACTTCGAGATTGCCATCGCGATCGCGATCACCGCGTTCTCGCCCACGGTCGCCCTGGCCACCGTCGTGGGGCCGCTCATCGAGGTGCCGGTGATGCTGTTCCTGGTGTGGGCGGCGATGCGCCTGGCTCCGCACTGGTTCCGCGCCGACGCAGGTGCCGACGCATGAGGACCGAACTGCCCGTGGTGCCCGAGCTGCGCCTGGACCTGTCTGCGCCCGACACGCGCGCGGCCGTGCGTGCCGGTGCGCTGGTCGGTGACCCGGTTCGGGCTGGGATCCTCGCCATCCTGCGCGATGGTCCGCACTGCGTGTGCGAGATGGCGGCCGCGCTCGGGCAGCGCCAGAACAACGTCAGCAACCACCTTGCCCGTCTGCGTGAAGGCGGCCTGGTGCGCGCGAGTCGCCACGGCGCGGATGCGCGCTGGGTCTACTACGAGCGGGACGAGGCCGCGATCGGACGCGCCATGGACGCGCTGGCGGCGGTCCTGCGATGACCACGCTGACGTTGCGCCGCGCTCATGCGCCGTTGTGGCTGACCCGGGGCTGACCCCAAGGAGCGAGTTGGCGCTCCGCCTTGCCCTTACGGGCTCACGGCGCCAGCATCAGCTCACCGATGGTCCGCGCGACGATGACAGCGTCCTCGCCGACCCCGAGCAGAACCGACGACTTGCGGGTGCGCAGGAAGTGGGTACCCACGAAGAAGAGGCCGTCGATGACCGTGCTTGCCCCGTCGACCTGGATCGGGAAGCCGTGCTCGTCGAACGCCTCCGGCCAGGGCAGCCACGAGCGGAAATCCGGGCGGAATCCGCCGGCGAACAGGACCGCCCCGAACCCGTCCAGCGAGACCTGTTCCGGCGCCGCGCCGTCGAACGGTTCCAGATCGGCCACTTCCGGACGGGGGAGCCCGCGTTCGTCAGCCGTGCGCTTCAGCAACTCCATGAGCTCGCGGTTGCGCGCGTCGCCCCAGGCCGCCGTCTCGGCCAGGTCCGCGGCGAAGCGCGCTTCGCCGCCCGCCGCCCCCAGAAAGTGGCCGACGAGCGTGACGCCCATCGTCCGCAGCGTCCGCAGGGTCAGGTCGTGCCCACCGTTGTGGCCGGATGCCTGGGGGTTCGCTCCGAGGCGGGCCGCCGGAGAGGGCAGGGCAGCGACCGGCTGGTCGAGGAAGCCCGACGCCGCCAGCCACCAGACGATGTCGCGGTCACCGAGCCGGCGCGGTACCCAGGGGGCCTTGCCGCAGGACAGGACGACAGCGCGGCCGGCCTCGTGCAGCTCCTCGGCCAGCTGGCAACCCGACTGCCCGCTGCCGATGACCAGGACCGACCCCGGCGGCAGCGCGGCCGGGTTGCGGTAGTCAGCGACATCGATCTGCAGCAGGCCGGCCGGCAGCGTGTCGGCGCCGGCCGGGTGGTGGGCACGCTGGAACGCGCCGGTGCACAGCACGACCCGCGCGGCGCTCACGTCGCCCGCAGAAGTGCGTGCGACGAAGCCACCCGACACGCGATCGATCGCCTGCACGGCGACGCCCTCGCGAACCGTCAATCGTGATGCAGCGGCGTACTCCTGCAGGTAGGCAACGATCTCGTCGCGCGGCATGTAGCCATCGGGATCGTCGCCGCTGTAGGCACCGCCCGGCAGCTGTACTGACCAGTTCGGGGTGACAAGGCAGAAGCTATCCCATCGATCGCGCCAGGTCTGGCCGATCCGGCCGCGCTCCAGCACGACGTGGTCGATCCCCAGCCGGGCGAGCTCGTGGCTGACCGACAGGCCGGCCGACCCGCCGCCGACGACGAGGACGTCCACCTGCTCGGCTGCGCCGGTCAAGTTCGCAGAGCTCGCGCCATCAGGGACACGACTCGGTAGGCGGCGGTGGGCAGGGCGGCGAAGCTCATGCTCCCAGTCTCGCTCAGGCGCTCCGACCGCGCGCGTCAACCGGCCACTGGCCCACCACCCGGCCCGAGCGGGTCGCGACGAAGGTGTCGTACAGGTCGATCAGCGGGTTGGCGCGGTTGGGGATCACCGCCACCACCTGGCCGAGCTCCGGTCGGCGCGCGCCGTCCGGGAAGCGCACCTGGCCGTGGTAGTCGTAGACCCGTTCGAGCACGCCGTCGGGGTAGGCGGGCAGGGAGCCGAAACCGGTCAGGTACGCAGGCACATCCTTGGTCAGTGACTTGGCGCCAGCGTTGATCACGATCTGGCCCGGGACGGCGGTGCTGACCACCGTTGCGGCAACGGCCAACGCCACACCATCGGCGGGGCTGCAACCCAGTGCCACCTGCTGGCGGTCGCCGATCAGGTAGGTCCCCGGTCGCAGCTCGGTCACCGGCGCTGTCGCTGCACCGAGGGCCGTGGGCGACGAGCCGGCGCTCAGGACCCCGGGCTCGATGCCCGCGGCACGCAGCCGCGCGGCTGCGCCGGTCAGTGCCGCGACTTCGTCCGCGGCCGCGGCGCCGATCGCTTCCCGGCCGGCATAGGCATGGCCGCCATAGCTGAACAGGCCACCGACTTCGAGCCCCAGCCGCTGGGCCGCCACGGCCAGCTCGGCCGCCTGCGCCGGTCCGACGCCGGTGCGGCCATTGCCTGGATCGACCTCGATCAGCACGCGCAGCCGGTGCCCGTTGCCGGCGACCGCAGCGGCCAGCGTCTCGGCACCGGCGATCGAGTCGATGCCGACCGCCAGGCGCAGCCCGGGTTGCGCCAGGAGCGCCCGCAGCCGGTCCGCCTTGGGCCGGTCGGCCCACAACGGATAGGCGAGGAAGATGTCGTTGATGCCGCCCTCGGCCATCACCTCCGCCTCGCCCAGCGTCCCGACCGTGATGCCGACCGCCCCGGCGTCGAGCTGGATCCGCGCTAGGGCGACCGACTTGTGCGTCTTGACGTGCGGCCGCAGCGCCATGCCGCGCGCGGACATCGCGCCGGCCGTTCGGAGCGCGTTTGCCTCGACCACGTCCAGGTCGATCACCAGGCACGGCGTGTCGAGGCCAGGCGGCAACGACGGTGCGATGGGCAGCGGTGGGGCAGAAGACAGGTCGGCCACTGAGCCGAGCGTAGCAGCGGCGCCGGTTACTAGTGGGCGCCCAGTTCATGCCAAACGGCACGCTGCCGGGCCTGCTGCGCGCTGCACCATCTGAGCTGCAAGGAGGGCAGCCCAGTTGTCAGACACGACCGACCGCAGCACTGCCAACCTGGCCGACAGCCTCGCTGCGGCCTGGCTCACCCATGGCCTGCGCCCGGAAACGCGGACCCGGATGGCCGAGCTGGGCAGCCTCGTCGAGCTGCCCGCCGACGCGGTGCTGACGCGTGAGGGCGAGCGGACCGAATCGGTCGGCATCCTGCTCACCGGCCGCATCGCCCTGCGCGTCCGAGTGCCGGAGCGCGGCGCGGTCACGATCCTGACCGTCGAGCCGGGCGACATCGTGGGCTGGTCCGCGCTGGTGCCGCCTCATCGGGCCAGCTCGACCGCGGTCGCGCTGATCCCGAGCGAGCTGGCACTCTTCGACGGCGAAGTGCTGCGCGATGCCCTGGCGGCCGACCCTGCGCTCGCGGCCGAGATATACCCGGTGCTGCTGAGCGCGGTCGCGCGGCGGCTGGAGGGGACCCGCCAGCAGTTGCTCGACCTGTTCAGCCACCGCCCGGATGAACCGTGGTGAGCGCCGCCGACCCGACAACGTACTTCCTGCCGCGGCAGGATCTTGACGCGCTGGTCAAGGCCCTCGCCGTCGGCGGCCGGCAGGTCATCGCGCCGACCATCCGCGAAGGCGCGGTGATGCTCGAGGAGGTCGCCGACGCCAGCGCCCTGCCCGTCGGTTGGGGAGCCGAAACGGCCCCCGGCGTGGCCCACCTCTTTCAGCGCGCCGACCAGCGCGTGTTCGACCAGCCGCCCGGCCCGTCGTCGTGGAAGCGCTGGACCTTTCCGCCGCGCGTCAGCCAGCTGGTCTGGGATGGCGAGGCACGAGCCGGCGCCCAGGCCGGCCGAGGCCCGCATCGAGCCCAAGGCGTTCCTGGGCGTGCGCGCCTGCGAGATCGCCGCCCTGCGCGATCCAGGACCGGGTCCTGATCGATGGCCCGGTGGCCGACCGTGACTATGTCTTCGCGACGGCGCGACAACCTGATCGTGGCCGTCGAGTGCGCCGTCGCCGGCGGGACCTGCTTCTGCACCTCAATGGGCACCGGGCCCCGAGGTGACCGACGGCTTCGACCTCGCCCTGAGCGAGCTCGACGACGGCTTTGTCGTTCGCGTTGGCTCACCGGCGCGGGCTGGCAGGCCGTCGCCGAGCTGGCGCTGCTGCGCGCGTCCGACGCGACCAGCAGGCCGCCGCTCGAGCCTCCGGTCGCCGCCGTGCGCGAGCAGATGGGCACGCCGATGCCGACGGAGGGGCTGCCCGAGCGTCTCATGGCGGCTGCCGAGAGCCCGCGTTGGGCACAGATCGCCGAGCGCTGCCTGGCGTGCACCAACTGCACCCTCGTCTGCCCGACCTGCTTCTGCACCAGCGTCGGCCAGCGCTCCGACCTCGAGGGCGAGCCGGCGCACCACCGATCGCTCGCTGGGACTCGTGCTTCACGCTCGACTTCGCGCGCGTCGCCGGCGGCAACTTCCGGACGCGAGACCGCCGACCGCTACCGCCAGTGGCTGACCCACAAGTTCGGCACGTGGTGGACCCAGTTCGGCAGCAGCGGCTGCGTCGGCTGCGGGCGGTGCATCGCGTGGTGCCCGGTCGGCATCGACGTGCGCGAGGAGCTCGCTCCGCCGTGACGCCCCGCGTGACGCCGCTGATCGCCCGCCCGTGGAGGCGGGCCGCCGGTCCGCCGCCCGTGATGATCCGTCGCTCCGCCCAATGGTCTGCGGCACGCCCGGCGACCGGCGCGCCAGCGGCCATGCCGCGCAGGCCCTGGTCGGCAACCGTCGGCACGGCGCGAGACGGCCGACGTGGTCACGCTGCGCCTGCGCACCGAGACCGCGAGATGCTCGCCGGCCGGCCGGGTCAGTTCGTGATGGTCGGCCTGCCCGCCGTCTCCGCGCCACCGATCTCCGTCTCGCGCTTCCTCCCGATGGGCTCGAGCTGACCATCCGTGCCGCCGGCCCGGCGACGACGCAGATCACGCGCTGGAGAGCGGCGCCACGCTCGCGCTGCGCGGACCGGTCGGCCGCGGCTGGCCGGTCGAAGAGGCCGACGGGCGCGACGTGATGATCATCACCGGCGGCATCGGCCTGGCGCCGCTGCGGCCGCTGCTCGACGCCCTCCTCGCGCGGCGCGACCGCGTGGCGCGCATCCACCTGGCCTACGGCGCGCGCACTCCGGCCGACCGGCTGTTCACCGACGAGCTCGACGGCTCGCCGCGAGCGGGGTCATCGACGTCGCCCAGACCGTCGACCGTGCCGGCCCGGAGTGGCTGGGCCGGGTCGGCGTGGTAACCCAGGTGATCGACCGCGTGTTGTGCGCCTGCGATCGAACAGTCGCCTTCGTGTGCGGCCCGGAGCGGATGATGCAGGCGACGATCGACGTGCTCCACGAGCGCGGCGTGCCCGACGAACGGATCTATGTGACGCTCGAACGACACATGGACTGCGGCGTCGGCCTGTGCGGCCACTGCCAGCTGGGCCCCTTCTTCGTGTGCAAGGACGGGCCGGTCTTCGTCGGTCGCCGAGCTCGGACCGGCCTTCGGCATCGAGGGGATGTGATGGCCACCACTCATGACCGCGGTCAGCGCCGGCCGCGCGTCGGCGTGGTCAAGTTCGCCTCGTGCGACGGCTGCCAGCTGACGCTGCTCGACCTCGAAGACGAGCTGCTCGAGATCGCCGCCCGGTTTGACATCGTCGAGTTCGCCGAGGCCACCTCGAACCGCTCGCGCGGCCCGTACGACGTACTGCTGGTCGAGGGCTCGATCAGCACCCCCGAGCAGGCCGACGAGATCGTCCGCCTGCGGCGCGAGACGACGCTGCTGGTGACCATCGGCGCCTGCGCCACCAGCGGCGGCATCCAGGCCCTGCGCAACCTGGGCGACCACGACGCCTTCCGCAGCGCGGTCTACCCCAAGCCTGAGCTGATCGAATCGCTCGCCACGTCGACTCCCGTCTCGGCCCACGTGGCGGTCGACGCCGAGCTGTTCGGCTGCCCCATCTCGGGCCGTCAGCTGCTCGAGCTGCTCACCGCGCTGCGCCGTCGGCCGCCGGCCCCAGCTGCCCGACGAGGCGGTCTGCGCCGAGTGCAAGCGGCGGGGCAATCCGTGCATCCTCGTCGTCGCCGGTGTCCCCTGCCTCGGGCCGGTGACGCGCACCGGTTGCGGCGCGCTGTGCCCGACCTTCGCGCGCGGCTGCTACGGCTGCTTCGGACCCAGGGAGGCGGCCAATACGCCAGTCGCTCGCGGCGTGGTTCGAGTCGCTCGGCCAGAGCGACGAGGAGGTCGGCCGGCTCTTCGCCCAGTTCAATGTCGGCGCGCCGGCCTTCCGCCAGATCGTCGAGGCCAAGCGATGACGCACGGCCTGCCCCATGCGTCCGGGACGGGCGACCAGCACTATCGAGGTCGGCCATCTGACCCGCGTCGAGGGGGAGGGTTCGCTCACCCTGCGCGTCGCCAACGGCGCCGTGGTCGAGGCCCGGCTGGGCATCTTCGAGGCGCCGCGCTACTTCGAGCGGCTGGTCGTCGGGCGCACGCCGGACGAGGTGATCGACATCGTCGCCCGCATCTGCGGCATCTGCCCGGTCGCCTACCAGATGAGCGCCGTGCATGCCTTCGAGCTGATCGTCGGCGTCCAGGTCGACCCGCACATCCGCGCGCTGCGCCGGCTCTTCTACTGCGGCGAATGGATCGAGAGCCACGCGCTGCACATCTACATGCTCCATGCGCCCGACTTCCTGGGCTACCCGAGCGTGATCGAGCTGGCCCGCGACCACCGCGAGGTGGTCGAGCGGGCCCTCCTCCTGAAGCGCACCGGCAACAAGCTCGTGGCGCATGCTCGGCGCACGGCCGATCCACCCGCTCACCGTGCGCGTGGGCGGCTTCACGCGGGTCCCGCAGAAGGCCGAGTTGGCCGCTCTGCTGCCGGCGCTCGACGAAGCACTCGAGATCGCCCAGGCGACGGTCGACTTCACCGCCGGCCTCTCGGCGCCGGCCTTCGATCGCGAGCCGCGCCTCGTCTCGCTGCGCCATCCAGAGCGAGTACCCGATGAACGAGGGCCGCATCGTCTCGAACGACGGGCTCGACATCGCCATCGACCAATGGCCGCGACGCATTCGAGGAGGACCAGGTGGCCTGGTCGAACGCGCTCCAGGCACGCACCCGCGCGGGCGAGGTGTACCTGCTCGGTCCGTCGTCGCGGGTGACGCTCAACGCCGACCGGCTGCACCCGCTCGCCGGAGCCGCGCTCGATCGGCTGGGTCTGGCCGAGCAGATCCGGCCCAACCCGTTACTGGAGCATTGCCGCGCGGGCGGTCGAGCTCGTCCACGCAACGGCCGAGGCGATCGACATCGTCGACGCCTACGCCCCGCCCGCGCGGCCGGCGGCCGAGTGGCAGCCACGCGCCGGTGCAGCGGGCTGGGCGACCGAGGCGCCGCGCGGCCTGCTCTTCCACCACTACCAGACCGACGAGCGCGGGCTGATCGCTCGGCTCAGATCGTGCCGCCCGACCAGCCAGAACCAGGCCGCGATCGAGGCCGACCTGACCTCCTTTGCGCCGTCGGTGCTGGCCCTGCCGCATGCCGAGGCGACCCTGCCGCCTGGAGCAGCTCATCCGCAGCTACGACCCGTGCATCTCGTGCGCCACGCACTTCCTCGACCTGCGCGTGGAGGAGGTCGCGATGACCCTCAGCCCGACCAGCACTGCCCGCCTGCTGGTGTGCGGCAACCTCGATCGCCGCGACGATGGCGCCGCGATCGTCGCCACCGAGACGCTGCTGCCCAGCCTGCGCGAGCAGGGCCGCCGCTGGGTCGATGTCCGGCGCTGCGGCCAGCTCGACATAGAGGATCTGCTTGACGCGCCCCCCGATACGCCGTTGCTGATCCTCGACGCCGCCGTCGGCGTGCCGGCCGGCAGGATCGTGTCGCGCACGTTCGACCAGCTGGTCGAGCAGCCCCACGGTCCGGCGCCGCACAGCTCGCACGCGCTGCCGATTGCCCAGGTGGTCGGCGTCGCGCGGCAGCTGGCCGACGCGCCCATCGACGGGCTGTTCGTGGGTATTGGTGGCGCTGACTTCGGCTTTGGCGAAGCGCTGTCCGCTCCGGTGCGCGAGGCGCTGCCCGAGTCATCGCCGCGATCGGCGCGGCCATCGACGGCCTGACTCCGCGTCGTCGCGCGGACGGGACCGACTGTCGCACGGAGACGCAAGCTTCGACGTGCACCAGGCCATATGAAGCGAGTTCTCGTAGCTGCAGGGACGTCGTCGAATCGCTGCGCGATGCCGACAGATCACACCAGACCGCAATGAGGGCGAGCAATGACGCGCACCACGGCAGGCATCGGCCTGGCCCTGGGCACGGCGCTGATCAGCGGCGTGGCCATCTTCCTCAACAGCTTCGCGGTCCGGGAGATGGGCGACGCGGCGCTGTTCACGACGCTCAAGAACGGCGTCGCCGCGGTCGCTCTGCTGGCGATTGGCCTGCTCGCCGTGCGCCGTCCGCAGCTGGGTCGCATGACCCGCCGCTCGTGGGCCGGCGTGGCGCTCGTGGGCGTGATCGGTGGCAGCGTGCCCTTCCTGCTCTTCTTCACCGGGCTGGCGCTGGCCAGTGCGCCGTCGACCGCGTTCATCCACAAGACGCTCTTCGTGTGGGTGGCTCTGATGGCCGTCCCTCTCCTCGGCGAGCGACTCGGCTGGCTGCAGATCGGTGCGCTGGGCGCACTGCTGGCCAGCCAGCTGCTGATCACGCCGCCCAACGGCGTGACCTGGGGCAGCGGTGAGACGCTGATCGCCGCCGCCACGCTGTTCTGGGCGGTCGAGGTCGTCGTCGCGCGGCGGCTGCTCGGGCGAGTCGATCCGCTCGTGCTCGGCGTCGGCCGGCTGGGCATCGGCCTGGTCATCCTGGTCGGTTATCTCGGCTTCACCGGGCGACTGCCGCTCATTGCCGAGCTGACCGCCACGCAATGGACATGGGTGCTGGTCACGGGCGTCGTGCTCGCCGGCTACGTCGGCACTTGGCTGGCTGCCCTGAGCCGTGCGCCGGCGACCGTGGTAACCAGCGTGCTGGTGCTCGGCGCGCCGATCACGGCGCTGCTCGACGCGCTCGTCAGAGGCAACGTGCCGGCCGCCCCAGCGCTGCTCGGCCACGGGCTGATCCTGGTCGCCGCGCTGGCCATGGTCGTCGTCGCCATGCGCAGGTCCAGCACGGCCGGGCCGGTCCCGGCGACGAGCTGAGCATGGTCGCGCCGGTCGCGTCGGCACGGCGCCGTGAGGTCGGTGGGCCGGTCCTCTTCGCACGCTACGCCTTCGGGCCGAACCGCCTTGGCTACTGCGGCCCGGATGACGCTGCGCAGCTCCTCGGCGAGGCCACCGTGGGTGGCGATGATCGGGCGCTGCGCAGCCTGGCCGCCCAGTTCGAGGGCGCCTACCCGTATCTTGAGCTGATCGCCCGGGCGAATGGCATTCCCGACCCACTCGACGCGCGCGTCGTCGAGGCCTATTGGCTCGGCAATCAGTTGCTCGAGCAGGTCACCCCGGGCATGCTTGCGCGCTCGCTCGACACTCGCTTCCGGCGCCGGCTGAACGGCGCTGAGTGGCACTGGCTGGCCGATAAGCCGGCCGACGGAGCGTTGCCCATGCACGCCTTCCACGTGCTCGACGTCTTCCCGCGCCTCGGCCTGCTGCGCGGCGGCCCGGTGGCCGACGTGCTCAGCGTGATCGACTCGTGCCGCATCCGCTGGGGCCGAGTGCTCGAACGCGACGGCGACTTCCTGGTCGTATCGGCCGTGCCGCTGGTGATGGCCGCCGGCAAACTGACCCTCGGCCCGACGCGCGCCGAGCGCATCCGGGGCTGGCAGGACGGGACCGGCTTCCTGAACGGCGTCGGGCCGGGCGACGTCATCTCGATCCACTGGGACTGGGCGTGCGACACGCTCGACGCGCGCCGGCTGGGCCTGCTCCAGCGCTGGACGGAGCGCGAGCTGAGGATCGCCAACCGGACCTTGTGATGGCTCGGCGTGGTCGCGACAAGCCTCAGGCCGCGCGCGACCAGCCTCAGGGGCAGTTGGGCGTGATCAGCGTGGGCGGCCCGACGGAGGCCTGAGCGGGTGCTCCGACCGCGGCCGGCGCGGGCGTCGGCGCGGGTGCGCCGCGGCCGGCGAAGAGACCCGGCAGCGGCCTGTTGAACGACGGCGCGAAGGCACCCACGTAGACGCCGGCGAGCACGAGCACACCGCCGATGACGAGCACCGGCGTGATCGGCTCGTTGAGCAGTACCGCCGCGACGCTGACTGACACGAGCGGCATGAGCAGCAGCGTGTAGCTCGTCGCTGAAGCTGTCCAGCGGTTGATGACGAACAGGAAGAGCGTGAACACGACGACCGAGCCGACCAGCACGAGGTAGCCCAGCGAGATCAGGGTGGACAGCTGCGTGGGCACCACGCGCGCCTCGCCCGAGACGAGCGACAGCCCGAGCAGGAGCAGCGCGCCGAGGCCCATCCCGATCGCGTTGGTGGCCACCGGTTGTCCGCGCGGCAGGCGCTTGACGACCACGTTCGCCTCGGCGATCGCGACGGCTGCGATCAGGATGGCAAGCATCGACAGCAGCGGCACGCTCGCCCCCAGCCGCTCGCCGAAGACGAGGGCCACGCCGGCCACCGCGACCAACGAGCCGACCGCGCTCTGCAGCCGGAAGCGTTCGAGGCCCTGGACCACGGCCAGCATCAGCGTCAGCAATGGGACCAGCGCCAAGATGACCTGGGCCATGCCCGCGGGGGCCTCGATCAGGCCCCAGTTGACGAGCGCAAAGGTGACGCCAAAGCCGAGCAGCCCATACACCGCGCTGCCCAGCAGCGCGCGGCCGCGCGGCAACGGGACGCGGCGCACGACGACGATGACGAAGAAGATCAGGGCGGCGATGCCGAAGCGCAGCGCGGCCGCCCAGAACGGCGCCAGCTCGGAGCTGCCGATGCGGATGGCGGTGCCGTTCACCCCGCCCAGGACGACGATGCCCAGGAATGCAAGCAGGGTCGTGCGCTGGACGGCGGCTGCCATTGACCGCCCGATGCTACTCCGACCGAGCGCCAGCCGGCGCCCACCTCCTGGCGCTCGCCCCGGGCTAGACTGCGCAGCCTGATGAGCCGACCAGGAGGACTGCCCGAGCGCCCCTCACCCGAGGACGCTCTGCTCGGCGCCCAGATCCAGGCGATCAATCGCTTCCCTGACCAGAACCCGAACCCGGTTATGCGCATCAGTCGCGACGGCCGGCTGGGCTATGCGAACGTGGCCAGCGAGCCGATTCGCCTGGCGCTCGGAGTGGCCCTCGGCGAAATCCTGCCCGAGGACGTCCGCGAGAGGGTGTGGGCCAAGTGCCACGACCGTTCGCAGCCGGCGATCGAGATCACCCACGAGCACCGCACGTTCTCGCTGCTGCCGGTGTATGTCGAGGAGTTCGACTTCATCAACCTGTACGGCACAGACATCACGGCCGAACGGGCCATCGCCCGCTTCCCCGACCAGAATCCCAACCCGGTCTTCCGCGTCGACGACGACGGCCGGCTGGTGTACGCCAACGCGGCCAGCCAGCCGTTGATCGAGGCCTGCCACTTGAAGGTCGGCGAGCTATGGCCGGCCGATGTCGCCCAGCGGGTCGTCGCGGCGGCCGACGATCCAGCTTCCGAGTTGCTCGAGCTGCAGGCCGGGGTGCGCACCTATGCCCTGCACCCGGTGCGCATCTCCGAGTTCGGCTTCATCAATGTCTACGGCACGGATATCACGGCCCAGAAGGTGGTCGCCAAGTTCCCCGGCGAGAACCCCAACCCGGTGCTGCGCACTGACCGCGCCGGCGCCCTGCTCTACGCCAACGAGGCCAGCGCGCACATCGTCGCGGCGCTCAAGCTCGCCATCGGCCGGCCGCTGCCACGCACGCTGTGGCAGACCTTGTCTGACCGCCTGGCCGCCGGCGTGCGGGTTCCACTCGAGCTCCAGACGGGCGAGCTGACGTACGAGATGCTGCCCGTCCTGGTCGAGGAATTCGACTTCATCAACCTGTATGGCACCGACGTCAGTGCCGCGCGCGAGGTGATCCGGGCGAAGGGCGAGTCCGAGCGCCTGCTGCTGAGCATCCTGCCCTCGCCGATCGCCGACCGACTGCGCGCCGGCGAGCAGGTCATCGCCGACCGGTTCGACGACGCGTCGCTGCTGATTGCCGACATCGTCGGCTTCACCGCCCTGTCGAGCGATCTTGCGCCGTCCGAGCTGGTCGAGCTGCTCAATGACGTCTTCAGCGTGTGCGACGCGCTCCTCGAGCGCCACGGCCTCGAGAAGGTCAAGACGATCGGCGACGCCTACATGGTCATCGGCGGCGTCCCGACGGCGATCGTCGATCACGTCGAGCGGATGGCCGACTTTGCGCTCGACATGGTGGTCGCGACCGAGGCGCTGCAGGCGGGTCGGTCGCGCCCGATCAGCCTGCGCATCGGCATCAACTGCGGGCCGGTGGTGGCCGGCGTGATCGGCACCAAGCGCACCATCTATGACGTGTGGGGCGACACCGTCAACGTGGCCAGCCGGATGGAATTGCTCGCCGCGCCGGGCCGCATCCACGTCAGCCCGATCGTCCACGACCGCCTGGCCGACCGGTTCGAGTTCGAGTCGCGCGGCGAGATCGAGGTCAAGGGCAAGGGCCGGCTGGCGACCTGGTACCTGCTCGGCCGCAAGTAGCCGGAGTGCTCAGTCCTCGGCCAGGACGATAACCCCGACGTACCACACGGCGCAGAGGCTCCGCTTTCTTGGTCTCGACTCGGCATCCGTAAAGAGCCGGCGCGATGCAGCTCACCGAGGGCGCGGCTTTGCTCCGGGACCCCCACCTCGGCGTTCTTGCCAGCGATGAGCAGGCTCGTGATGGTGCCCGTGATCGCCACCCAAAGTGTGCTGCCGAAGGAAGATCGGCTCGACCTACCAGCCCTACTCTGCCAAGCCGTTTACGGTGAACAAGACGCTGGCCCCTGGTCAGTCCGTGACCACCAAACGGGGTATGCCGCGTCAGGCCCGACTAGGCGCTACGGCAACCACATCTTCAATGACAACGGTCAGCACGCCGTCAGGGTCGTTGACATGGTCTGCTGTAACCAGTCGAGGATGGCCGCGTGGTTGCTCTCGAGCGCGCAGCGACAGCATGAACAGGCCGACGATCAGGGCGATCGTGCCCCGCGACATGTCGTTGTCGAAGGCGTAGCGCAGCCGGGCTGACAGCGAGTGACGATTCAGGCGCAGAGTCTACCGATCGCCCGAACGGGTCGCGCGGGCCCACAATACGGTCCATGCACCGGCTCGAGGGTTTGACCGCGGTTTCATGGGGCGGCGACCGGATCGATCTGTTCTGGGTCGGCGCCGATCGCGCGCTGATGCACCGCTGGTGGGACGGCGCGACATGGTCGGCCGACGAAACGCTGGGCGGCACGCTTGCCTCGTCGCCTGCCGTCACGGCCTGGGCTGAGAACGAGATGGAGGTCTTCGCGATCTTCCCCGACGGCCAGCTGTGGGACCGCTACTGGGATGGCGCCGCGTGGCACGCGTGGGAGTCGCTCGGCGGCGAGTTGACCGGCCAGCCGGCGGCGTCAAGCTGGGGCGCCGACCGGCTCGACGTCTTCGCCCCGGGACGCGACGGCGGGCTGTGGCACCGCTGGTGGAACGGCAGTGAATGGGTGCCCTGGCGCCAGGAGCCAGGGTAGGCGGGCTCGACACGCGCGGCTGGATGGTCGTCTGGGTCGACGACGCCGGCGGCGAGCGGCAGGCGCAGCTGATCAGCTCGGGGCGCTGCCCTTGGACAGCGGGACGGCAGTGCCTATACTCGGCCAGATGCGACCCAATCCGCCGCGCATGGTCACCGTCGTGCTCGCCGTCGCCCTGCTCGTGGTCGGCCTGGCGCTCGTCTTCTTCCAGGGCCAGGCGGTCGATCTCGTCCGCGGTATCGGGCTGCCCAACGACATCCAGGGCCAGGTCTTGTCGCTGATGGGTGAGCAGATCGCGGCCTGGTCGGCCCTCGCCGCGGCTCCGATCCTGCTCATCGTCGGCTCGCTGCTGCCCAACATCTGATGCGTAACCAGCGCGCACCGCGGGGCATCACCATCGCCCTTGCCGCGCTGCTCGTCGTGGTCGGCGTCGTGGGCACGTTCCTGGGCCTGATACCCGACGTAGCCGGGATCCGCGGCGAGACGATCGGGGTCGCGGCCTACGTTGCGGCTTTCGTGGCGATGATGCTCGGGATCTTCGTCCGCGGCCTCTGAGGGCAGGCGCGAGGTCAGCCGAAGAGAGTCTGTGGGCGCGCTTCAGTCGGCGAGTCGGGCGGGAGTAGCAGCTCCGGACCCTCGTTGTTGACGTTGTTGACCAGGGCCGAGACCGGTTGCAGCTCGAGCAGCTCGTCGTGCGCCGGCTGGAGCAGGTCGCGCAGCAGCCCCGGATCGCGGATCTCGGGGTCGATCCACAAAGGCCACTCGTGCGCGCCGAGGATGGCCGGCATCCGATCATGAAGCTGGCCGACGGTTGCATTGGCCGCCGTCGTCACGACCGCCGCGGAGAGCAACCAGATGCCCGTCTGCGGGTCGCGCCACGGCGCCCACAGCCCGGCGAAGGCGAGCGGCGCGTCCGATGGGGTGTGGAACAGGAAGGGCTGCTTGCGCCGCCCGTCGCGCCGCCACTCGTAGAAGCCGTCGGCCGGAATCAGGCACCGCCGACGCAGGAACGAAGCGCGGAAGGCTGGGCTGGTGGCGATCGTTTCGGCACGCGCGTTGATCATCCGCGCCCCGCCGGCCGGGCTCTTGGCCCAGGACGGGACGAGTCCCCAACGGTGCAGCTCAACGGCCCGACCGTCGTCGCGCTGCAGGACGACCGTGATCGGCTGGGTCGGAGCGACGTTGTAGCGCGGCCCGAGCTCGGCGAAGGCGGCCGGCTCGCGCACCTCGGCGTCGAAGATGCGGGCCAGCTCGGAGGGGTTGGTGCGCATCGTCATTCGGCCGCACATCGACCGATCGTCGCACAATCGCTCGAGGATCTCCCGCAACAGCCGCCGCGCCACCCGTCAGACTGATCATGTGAACAGCGATCTACTGCGTCACTGGCCGATCGATCCGTCGGTGACATATCTCAACACGGCGCGTTCGGCGCCTGCCCCTGGCCGGTGCTGGAGGCGCAGTCCGAATGGCGCGCCCGCCTCGAGCGCCAGCCGGTGCAATTCATGGACTCCGAGCTGGAGGGCCACCTGGACCACGCGCGCGCCGGGCTGGCCGCATTCCTGCACACCGATCCGGACGACCTGGCCTTCGTGCCCAACGCCACGGCCGGCGTCAACACCATCCTGCGCTCGCTCGAGTTCAAGCCGGGCGACGAGATCCTGACCACCGATCACGAGTACAACGCCTGTCTCAACACGGTCCGCATTGCTGCCGCGCGCGCCGGCGCACGCGCGGTCATCGCGCAGGTGCCCTTCCCGGTCTCGTCGCCGGACGAGGTGCTCGCGGCCATCCTCGCCCGCGTGACGCCGCGCACGCGGCTGGCGCTGATCAGCCACGTCACCAGCCCGACCGGCCTCGTCTTCCCGATCGCGCAGATCGTGGCCGGGCTGGCCGAGCGCGGCGTCGACACGCTCGTCGACGGCGCGCACGCGCCGGGCATGCTGGCGCTCGACATCGATGCGCTCGGCGCGGCCTACTACACCGGCAACTGCCACAAGTGGCTGTGCGCGCCCAAAGGGCAGCGGCTTCCTGCACGTCCGGCGCGACCGCCAGGCGCTGATCCGACCGCTGGTCACGTCGCACGGCGCCAACGCGCCGCGCGGCCGGTCGGTCGCGCTTCCGGCTCGAGTTCGACTGGGGCGGCACGGCCGACCCGACCGCGTTCCTGACCGTCGGCGCGGCGCTCGAGTTCATGGCCAACCTGCTGCCCGGTGGCTGGCCCGCGGTCATGACCGCCAATCGGCAGCTGGCCCTGGCCGGCCGGCGGGTTCTCCTCGACGCCCTCAACGCCGAGGTCCCCGCGCCGCAGGAGATGATCGGCTCGATCGCGGCGGTTGAGCTGCCGCCCGACCTGTCGCCTGCGCCGATCGAGCCGTCGCCTGACGCGGCCGCCGACGCGACCTACCCGCTCGACCCGCTCCACGACGCGCTGCTGCAGGACCACGCGATCGAGGTGCCGGTCTATCCCTGGCCGCACACCCCGACCGATTCAGGTCCGCGACGCAGGCTGCTGCGCGTCTCCGCCCAGCTCTACAACTCGGTCGCCGACTACGAGTTGCTGGCTGCGGCACTCACCGGCCGCCAGGCGCGGGCCGTCGATCGCGCTGTCGGACCCGACGGCCAGCCGATCGGACCGGACAACATCCGCGAGGGGCGCGTGCGCGACGTGATGGGCGGCCGGTACCAGTCCGAGGGTGGCGAGGGCTGAAGCCGGCGCCCGCTCAGTCGGCCGTTCGCGCCTGGGGGCCGCCGAGCATCGGCCACCGCTCGGGATCCCGTACTCCGGGCAGCAGCAGCAGGAAGCCCATCAGCACCGACCCGAGCAGGGCCGCGAGGACCAACGTCGGCGCCGCTCCAAACAGCTCCGCCGCCGGC
The DNA here is from genome assembly GCA_963704145.1 of uncultured Chloroflexia bacterium. GTDB lineage: Bacteria > Chloroflexota > Limnocylindria > Limnocylindrales > CSP1-4 > JALYGJ01. The sequence continues at coordinate 162,920 of CAVPHB010000002.1, read as the reverse complement.
CCGGTCAGGGCGAAGGAGATCGGCACCAAGCCAACCGAGAACATCCAGTCGAGGCTCGAAACGCGGCCCAGCAGGCCGCGCGGGACGAGCTGCTGGAGCATCGTCGTCCAGATCACCTGGCCGAGCTCGAACAAGGCCGAGGTGAAGAAGGCCGCCAGCAGCGCGTGCCACAGCTCGGTCATCAGCCCGTAGGTGGCCATGCCGGCCACGCCGATCGCCCAGGCGAGATACATGACCGTCACCTTGCGCCGCGGCAGGCCGAAATGGCCGATCGCGAAGGCCATCACGATCGAGCCCACGCCGCCGACGGCAAAGACGGCGCCCAGCGCATCGGGTCCAAGGTGGAGCCGGTTCTTGACCAGGAACGGCACCAGCACCTGGACGGGCCCCAGGAACACGAGCAGGCTGAGCATCGCCGACAGCAGCGTCGCCCAGATCCAGCGCTGGCTGCGCACGTAGTCCAGTCCTTCGCGCACTTCGGTGACCGCCTGACGGACGCCCGAGCCCACCTGGGCACGGGCTGCCGGCCGGGCCCGGATGGCGGCTATGGCAGCGGCGGACACGAAGAAGGTCAGCGCGTCGACCGCGAACGCCGGTCCGGGCCCGACGACCGCGACGACGATGCCCGCCAGCGCCGGCCCGATCATGCGCAGCATCATCTGGCGCAGTGCGCCGGTCAGAGCATTGGCCTGGGCGAGCTGCTGCTCGGGCACCACGTCGGGCACGATCGCGGTTGAGGCTGGATTGAAGAAGGCGTCGCCCACGCCGACGAGCACCATCAGGGCGGCCAGATGCCACAGCTCGATCGTGCCCGTGATCGACAGCAGGCCCATCGCGGCGAGGGCCAGGCCACGCAACAGGTCGGCCCCGACCATCAGCCGGCGCCGGTCGTAGCGGTCGGAGAACACACCACCGATGAGCACGAACAGGACCAGCGGCAACGTTGCGGCAAAGCCCACGAACGACAGCGCCGTGGGCACGTTGCTGATCTCGTAGACCTGCCAGGCCAGCGCGACCAGGAAGAAGCCGTCGCCGATGAGTGAGACCGCGCTGCCGCCGGTGAGCAGCGCGAAGTCGCGCTGGCGCAGCGGCTGGAGGATGCGTGCGCCGGCCAGGCGGCGGAGGAGTCTCACCGCGCCGACTTTATCGAACCGCCGGTCGAGGGGTGTCGGGGGCGGTCACTACACTCCGCCTACCGTGGACGAGCATCCCTGGCCGCTGTTCGACGTACGCATCCGGACCGAGCGCCTCGAGCTGCGCCTGCCCAGCGAGCCGGAGTTGCTCGAGCTGCTCGACCTGGCACGGGCGGGCATCCATGACCCGGACGAGATGCCGTTCGGCTTCGCCTGGACCGATCAGCCCAGCCCGCTCTTCGAGCGCTCGTTCGTGCAGTACCACTGGAGCACGCGTGCGGCCTGGTCGCCGGGCAAGTGGTCGCTCGATCTCGGGGTGTGGTCGGAGGGCCAGCTGCTGGGCACGCAGGGCATCGGCGCCGAGAACTTCGCCGTGCTGCGCACCGTCTCGAGCGGCTCGTGGCTGGGGCGCGACTTCCAGGGCCAGGGGATCGGCAAGGAGATGCGCTCGGCCGTGCTCGCGTTCGCCTTCGACCATCTCGGTGCCGAGTGGGCGACGAGCGGCGCGTTCGTCGACAACCCGGCTTCGGCGGCCGTGTCACGCGCCCTGGGCTACGACGAGGACGGCGTGGACGTGCTCGCACCACGGGGAGAGGCGCGCATGCTCGTCCGCTACCGCATGAGCGCTGAGCAGTGGCACTCGCGCGAGCGTCCATCGGTCGAGGTATCCGGCCTCGAGCACTGCAGGGACCTGTTCGGCCTGGGCTGACGTCCGATCGCGCACCAAGCCGCGTGCCGATCGCCACTGGCGCCTCAGCCGAGAGCGGCGCATGCTGTGACGTGCCATGAGAGCGACGCTTGCCCGAGCTGTCGTCGTCGCGCTGCTGATCCTCGTGATCGCGGTCACTCCGCTGAGCGCCTTCCTATCAGGCGGAGTGTTCGAGATCTGGCTGCCCGGCCATCAGTTCATCACCCGGACGCGCGTGGTACTCGAGGACCACACCGGCCTCGTTCGGGGCATCGCGCCTGCGTACTCCGGGCGGCCCAACGACGGCGTCAGGGCGCTCGGCAGGGATGGCCGGACCCTGATCGTGCAGTGGATGGGCGGCTGTGACGACCCCCTGACGGTATTGACATTCGACCGCGCCGATGCCGGATACCGCATCGTCGAGCGCACGGAGCACCGCTGCATGTTCTTGATCGGGATCGGCCGCGCGGTCAGCGTCAGTCTCTGGGCGCCACTCGACGCCGCGACGGTCACTTTCGTGCCGCACGACAGCGGCTCCTGATCATGCGTCGTGTTTGCGTCGTCCTCGTGGCGCTCAGCGCGACCGTTGCCACGGCATGCGGCTTGGTTGTATCCCCGTCCGCGCCGATCGTGATCGTCGAGCCACTCACGGTGTCGATCTCCAACCAGACTTCGACACTTGCCGTGAAGGTGGTAGTCAACAGCGCCGAGGTGGGGATCTTCCAGCCCGGCGCACGGGCGGATCCGATCGACCAGTCGCGGATGCCGTCCCCGCCCTGGCACGTCGTCGCGACGACCCTGTCGGGAAGGCTCCTGACTGCCTACGACGTCAAGCCGGGCGACGTGAACAGGACCGAGTACGGCGGCGGCCACTCCGGACAGTCCGGAAGAGGCAGTCGGGTGGACCTCTCCTGTGGCCGGGTCGACATCTGGTCCGGCCCACCAATGCTTGGCCCACCGTATGGATCGGTGCCCGATCGTGTCTATCCGCCCGGCGACTGTGACCCGTAGAGCTTCTCCCCAATCGGGCCCGTTGACGGTTCGCGGGCGAATTCCGATAATGTAGGTCGGGATTAGACCGCGGCAGCGGCCGTCCCGATCGGAGGCCCGATGACTCTCACTCAGCGGCAGCAGGTCGACAACGACAGATCGCGCTTCGACTTCAAGGACGAGATCATCTACCTGACCGAGACCAAGCGCGGCCTGACGCGCGAGACGGTCGAGGAGATCAGTGCGCTCAAGGAGGAGCCGGAGTGGATGCTCCAGTTCCGGCTGCGCGCATACGAGCACTTCCTGAAGCGCCCGATGCCGGTGTGGACCGACGGGCTCGAGCGGATCGACTTCGACAAGATCATGTACTACCGCAAGCCGTCCGAGCGCGAGGAGAAGTCGTGGGACGACGTGCCCGACAAGATCAAGGCGACCTTCGAGCGCCTGGGCATCCCCGAGGCTGAGCGCAAGTTCCTGGCCGGCGTCGGAGCGCAGTACGACAGCGAGGTCGTCTACCACTCGGTCAAGGAGGAGCTGTCCAAGCTCGGCGTCGTGTTCATGGGCACCGACCAGGCGCTCAAGGAATACCCCGACATCTTCCGCAAGTACTTCGCCACCATCGTCCCGCCCGAGGACAACAAGTTCTCTGCGCTCAACAGCGCCGTGTGGTCGGGTGGCTCGTTCGTGTACGTGCCCAAGGGCGTCGAGGTGCCGCTGCCGCTGCAGGCCTACTTCCGCATCAACGGCGAGAACACCGGCCAGTTCGAGCGCACCCTGATCGTCGTCGACGAGGGCGCCAAGGTGCACTACATCGAAGGGTGCACAGCGCCGATCTACGCAACCGACTCACTCCACGTGGCGGTTGTCGAGGTCATCGCGCTGGCCAATTCGAACGTCCGCTACACGACCATCCAGAACTGGTCGAACGACGTCTACAACCTGGTCACCAAGCGCGCCCACGCATACGAGAACGCGCGCGTCGAGTGGATCGATGCCAACACGGGCTGCCTGACCGGTGACTCTTTGGTCCTCAAGAACAACGACGTGGTGCCTATCGCTGAGATCGAGCCGGGAGATCATGTCTACTCGCTCACGCCCGAGTTCGAGGTAGGGCGAAGCATGGTCACAGCCAAGTGGGAGAACCCGCCCCAGCAGGTTTACAACCTGGTCCTGCGCAACCACCGCGAGGTTCGCGCGACGGCCAACCACCCGTTCCTGGTCGCCCGCAAGGTCGGGCGGTCACGGCGCATCGGCTGGCTACCGCTCGCGTCGATCGTACCCGGCGACGAAATCGCCACTGTTGGCACAGTTCCCGATCGGGGAAGGCCGTACGAGTTCGCCCCTGTCCCGCGGAGGCCGCGGTCGCGGAAGCCGTTCACCGCCCCGTCCGTGAGCTCGGATGAACTCATGTGGCTGCTCGGCTTCTACGTCGGCGACGGCTACTTCGACGGCAGCGCGCGCGTCGTGTTTGCGGTTCCCGAGTCTGATCGAGCATGTTCCCGTGTCCGCGAGTTGCTGACGACCCTCTTCGGGCTCGAATCAACGCGCGGAGCGGGTGTCCAACTGAGGGTCGCGTCGGCGCCGTTCGTCGACTGGCTCCGTGCCGCCGGCTTTGCGGGCAACGCGGACACCAAGCGCGTCCCGCCTTGGGCATTCCGCCTGCCACATGCCCAGAAGCGAGCCTTCATCGACGGCTACATCGCGGCGGACGGCCACATTCGCGAAGGACATCGCAACGTGTCGATCACGAGCGCGAGTTGGGTGCTCCTCGAGCAGGTACGAGCCTTGGCAATCTCGGCCGGCATCGGCGCCACGAAGATCTCCACCTGGACGCGCTATCAGAAGCTTCCGCTCGGGAATCGAGAGAAGGCGTACACCGTCAACTACCTCTACTTTGCCGATGAGCCGCTCGACTCTCCCGTGCATTTCGTGCCAGTGCTGACGATCGAGCCTGCGGGCGAGCACGTGACGTACGACATCACCGTCGAGGGCACGGCCAACTTCATCGCAAACGGCATCTTCGCCCACAACTCGCGCAAGACCGTCAAGTACCCGAGCATCTACCTGCGCGGCCGGGGCGCCAGCGCGGACATCATCAGCGTCGCCGTGGCCGGCGCCGGCCAGCACCAGGACACCGGGGCCAAGGCGATCCACCTGGCGCCCGATACCAAGAGCCGGATCGTGTCCAAGTCGGTCAGCAAGGACGGCGGCCGAGCGACCTATCGCGGCCACCTCAAGGTCGCGCCGGGCGCAACGGGCGTTGTCGCCAGCGTGCGCTGCGACGCGCTGATGCTCGACGATGCGAGCCGCAGCGACACGTACCCGTACATCGACATCCAGGAAGACGACACGACGATGAGCCACGAGGCGACCGTGGGCAAGATCAGCCAGGACCAGATCTTCTACTTGATGAGCCGCGGCCTGTCCGAGAACGAGGCCCAGAACCTGGTCGTGCAGGGCTTCCTGGAGGTCTTCACCAAGGAGCTCCCGATGGAGTACGCCATCGAGTTCAACCGACTGGTGAAGATGGAGATGGAGGGCGCGCTCGGTTGACCGACGCGCCGGTGATCCACATAACCGACTCACCGCACTGATGTCGGACGCGCTCAAGCTGCCCTTCGCGGGCGAGGACATCGTTCGCCGGCTGTCGGCCGACCTGGGCGAGCCGAAGTGGCTCCTCCAAGATCGCCTGGCGGCGTACAAGAGCTACGTCGGGCTGCCGATCGAGACGAACAACCTCTTTACGCTGTATGTCGACCTGCGCGCGGCGCGGTTCGGCGACATCGAGCCGTATCGCGCGACGGGTGACGCGCCCAAGGTGAGCGCGATCGTTCCCGAGGGAGCAGCAGCGCTGATCGAGGTGGCCGAGGACCAGGTCGTGGCCCGTGGCCTGTCGGACCAGGCGCGCGCGGCCGGCGTGGTCATCGACACGTTCGCCAACGTGCTGCAAGAGCGGCCCAAGCTGCTGCGCGAGGCGCTCGACGGTGGCACCGGCCTGCCCGACAACGACAAGTTCGCCCAGTTCGCGCGCAGCCACGCGGCGCTCGGCCTGTTGATCCACGTGCCGCGCAACGTCGCGCTGGAGCAGCCCATCGTCGTGCGCTGGAGTGCCGGCACAGCGGGCCGGGGTCTCGTCTCGCGCACCGTCGTCAGCCTGGCCGAGAACGCCTCGGCCACGATCCTCGAGGAGCAACTGCCGTCCGTTGCGCGGCCGGCGGCAGACGGCAAGCAGAACCTGTGGTGGGGCACGTCCGAGGTCCACCTGGCCGCCGGCGCCAACCTGTCGTATGCCGGCCAGCAGGACTTCGGCCCGCATACGCTGGCCATCGTCAACCGCCACGCGACCCTGCAGCAGGACGCACAGCTGCGCTGGGCGCTCGCCAGCGTGGGCGGGCAACTGCACAAGAGCCGCATCGACAACCTGCTCGTTGGGCGCGGCTCGGGCGTCCGCCAGGTCGAGATCGGCTTTGGCAGTGACAGGCAGCTGTTCGACCTGACCAGCTACACCCAGCACCTCGGCGCCGACACGACCGGCGATCTGCTCTCCAAGGGCGTCTTCCGCGATAGCGCCCGGGGCTACTTCAAGGGCATGATCTCGATCGAACAGACGGCCAAGGGCACCGACAGCTTCCTGGGCGAGTTCGCCATGCTGCTGTCCAAGCAGGCCCGTTCGGTGACCATTCCGAGCCTCGAGATCGACCAGCCCGACGTGCGCCGGGCCAGCCACAGCAGCTCGGTCGGCCCGATCGACGAGACCGAGATCTTCTACCTGATGAGCCGCGGGCTGCCGCGCGAGGTGGCGCGCAAGTTCATCGTCATGGGCTTCCTCGAGCCGGTCGTGGCGCGCATCCCGCTGCTCGAGGCCCAGGATCGGCTGCGCCGCCTGTTGGAGGCCAAGTGGCCGCGGGCGAGCCAACAGCGGGCCGCGTGACCAGCGCCGTACGTCACGTCACCGTGGCGCGGCTGGACGACCTGCCGGAGGGCACGATGCAGCTGGTCCAGGTCGACGGCACGGACGTCCTGCTGGTCAACCTCGGCGGCACGATCCGCGCCGCCCAGGGCGTGTGCTCGCACCAGTACTACGAGCTCGACAAGGGTCAGCTGATCGGCAACTCGATCATGTGCCTGCTCCACCAGTCGCGCTTCGACCTCGAGACCGGTGAGGCGCTCGACCCGCCGGCCGACCTGCCGCTGCGGGTCTATCCGGTCACGATCGAAGGCGGTGAGATCGTCCTCGAGCTGCCCGAGGGGCCGGTCCCGGTCAACGAGTAGCGGCGCCCGCTGCTCAGTCCTGCGTCGACCCGGGCAAGTTGAGGATTGTCGGCCAACCGAAGATCCCGTCGTCGCCCTGGAGCTGGCGTTTGGGCCCGATCCGCACATCGATCACCAGGACGGCGAAGGAACGCCGGCTTTCGGCGCGAACCGTCAGTCGGTACCCGCGCTGGACGAGGCGCGGCACACCGCTCGAGGTGAGCTGTGGCGGGGAGGTTCGGTCGAGCACCGTGCCCTGCTGGCTCGTCTCGGGCACCAACGGATCAAGCGGCAGCCGCACGGTGCCGAGCGACACGAAGTTCGGCCGGTTGTCGCGCGTCCAGAACTGGGCCAGCTCGAGCGTTCCCTCAGCCGCCGGGCGCGGGAAAGGCAGCCGCATCGTGGCGTACAGGTGGTCCACTTCGATTTCCTGGAGCACGACTAGGTAGCGCTGGGAACCGATCAGCGCCAGCACGCCAAACCCGTCGGCCCCGAGCGGAATGGTCGGTCGGATGAACTCGTAGTCGGGTGTCCGACGAGGCGCCAGGGTCGACCGGGCAGTGGCCGCGGCCGTGGGCAGGGCAAGCTGTGCTGGCGCAGGCTCATCGGCCGCCTGCCCGGATAGTCCAACCCACACAACCGCCCCCAGCACACCAGCGGTGACCAGCGCCACCAGGCGTGCCGAACCCCCGCCCCCGACACGTGTTGTCGACAGCTCGATGCGCGGCTCCGCCTCACCGCGCCCGTTCATCGCGCCAGCTCGACGCCGACTCCAGCCTGTTCGGCTCGACGCGCGATGGCGTCGGCGAAGATCACGTCGGCCAGGCCGACCCCGAGATGTGTGACCAATGCCGAGGAGCCGTCCGTGACTCCTGCTCGGCCGGTAGTCGTGGGTCGGCCGTCCGGGCCGGCATCGAGCAGCTCGCCCATCGTCGCGCCGGGATCGGGGTAGCCGTCGAAGTAGCCGCTCTCGCGGTAGGCCAGAAACTGCGCTCGATCGTCGACGACGAAGTGGCCAACCTTGCGCGCCAGTGCGGCCGACGCATACGTCGCGAAATCAACCGCCACGACCAGCGTGCCGGCCGACAGCCAGTCGGGCGTCATGACCTGGCTGGCGGCGCCGAGCGTGGCCACGGTGATCACCACCTGCGCGGAGTGGGCGGCTGCTCTTGCGTCCGCGACGACCGTCGCGTGCAGCCCCGCCGCGCGTGCGTCCGTGGCGATCGACTCGGCTCGTTCAGAGTGGAGGTCGTAGACGAGCAGCTCGGCCTCGGGCAGCAGCGCGCCGACCACCTCGACATGGCTGCGCGCCTGCACCCCGGCGCCGAGGATCGCCACCCGCGTCACCGCGGCTGGCCGGAAGAGGCGAATGCCCGACCCCGCTGACGGCGGCCGTGCGCGCCGCGGTGATCCGGGCCGCGTCCATGATCCAGGTCGGCAGGCCCGTTTCGGCGTCGTTGAGCACGACCAACCCGTTGATCGCGGCCAGCCCAGGTCGCGATTGCCGGGGAACGCGGCGATCCACTTGAGTCCGACCAGGTCGCTCGTCACGCAGCCACGCCGGCATGGCGTGGAGCAATGCGCCCGGGCCGCGGATGGACGCCGATCTTGGGCGGCATCTCGGCCGCGCCGCGACCAAGGGCTGAGAGTGCCTGGGCGGCCAGGTCGATCCGCGTTTCGACGCCGGGCAGACATCGAGCCAGCTCGGCCGCGGACAGGTAGCGCAGTTGAGGGACGGCCATCAAGGCACCGACTAGGTCTGTCCGGCACCTCCGGCACGTGCCGATGGTCCGCGGGCTGTCGGTGCCGCCCGTCGCTAACCTTCGGACATGACTCAGCCCGTGCTGCAGCTGACCGACGAGGAGCACGCGCGCAGCCTCGCCAACCTCAAGCTCGAGCGCGACGCGATCGCCCTCTATGACCGCTCTGGCCAGATCGAGCGGGATCCCGATCGGGCGGCCGCCTTCGAACGCATCGCCGCCAACGAGCGGCGCCACGCCGAGATATGGGCGACGTCGGCTCACCGAGACCGGCGCGATCGTGCCGCCACCCGCGACGCCGCGGGCGCGCGTGCGGATCGTCATCCTGCTCGCGCGGCTGTTCGGTACGCACCGGGTGGCCGACCTCGTGCGCGCTCTCGAAGGCGACGAGGAGGCGGCCTACGCCGAGCAGATGCACGCCCGAGACGGAGGCGATCGCGGCGGACGAGCGCCAGCATGCCGCGATCTGGGACGAGCTGACCGGTGCCGGTCTGCTCGCCAAGCACACGCCAAAGCGGAACGGGCTGAGCGAGGAAGCGCTGCCATCGCGGGGGACGCTCGGGCACGCTGCGCGCGGCCGTGTTCGGCGCCAACGACGGGCTGGTCAGCAACCTGTCGCTGGTGATGGGCGTCGCCGGGGCGGTGAGCGACAACCACTTCATCGTCCTGGCCGGCATCGCGGGGCTGCTCGCGGGCGCGTTCTCGATGGCCGCCGGCGAGTACATCAGCATGCAGAGCCAGCGCGAGATGTTCGAGAACCAGATCTCGGTCGAGCGCGAAGAGATGCGCGTGATGCCCGAGGTCGAGCAGGAGGAGCTGGCCCAGATCTATCGCGCCAAGGGCCTGCCGGCGGCGGACGCCGCGCGCATCGCGGCGCACCTCATGAAAGACCCGGTCAAGGCGCTCGACACCAAGGTGCGCGAGGAGCTCGGCCTCGATCCCGACGAGCTCGGCTCACCGTGGGGCGCGGCGTGGTATTCGTTCGTCGCCTTTGCCCTCGGTGCGGTCGTGCCGCTCATCCCGTTCCTGCTCGGCAGCGGCCTGCCCGCCCTGGTCGGCGCGCTGGGGCTGTCGTTCGCCGCGCTCTTCACGGTGGGCGCGGCGGTCAGCCTGGTCACCGGCCGCGGGCTCATGTTCAGCGGCGTGCGCCAGGTGCTGATCGGTGCCGTCGCCGCCGCGGTGACGTACGGCGTGGGGACCTGATCGGCGCCAACGTCGGGTGATCGCCGCCGAGCTCAAGGCGCGCCTGGCGAACGAGGCCTCTCGAAAACCAAGGCCACTCGATCGGCGTATCCATGACCGAGCGCCCCGACGAAGACCTTGTCGCCGCGCTGATCAAGGGCGACGAGTCCGCGCTCGGCGTCCTGTACGACCGACACGCGGACGGTCCTCTTTCGCGCCACCCTGCTCCGCGCTGGGTGACCGTCAACTGGCCGAGGAGAGTCTTGCAGGACACGTACCTGGCGCTCTGGAACCGGGCCGAACTGTTCGATCGGCGGCAAGGCTCGGTCATCGGCTGGTTGTCGACCATTGCGCGCAACCGTTCGATCGATCGGCTGCGCGCGCTCGGTCGGCGGCCTGCGCCGCTGCCGCTGAGCGGCATGTACCGTGCGAGCAGGGCCGACGAGGCGGGCGCCGACGATGCGCGCGACGCCCTGACTCGCCTCGTCCACCCCGCTCAGCGGCGTGACGCGCAACGTCGATCCGGCGCACGAGCTCGATACGTCGCTGGCTGCGTCAGGAGGTCGAGCGCGCGCTGGCCGGCATGCCCGATCACGAGCGTCGGGTGATCACGCTGGCCTACTACGAGGACCTCAGCCAGTCCGAGATCGCCGACCGCCTCGACTGGCCGCTGGGCACGGTCAAGACGCGCACGCGACGTGCCCTGGCCCTGCTGCGTGAGTCGCTCGGTGAACTGAAGCGCCGAGGCGGCCGATGGATCACGCTGAAGTCACGGCCTGGCTGGACGAGGCGTTCTTCGCTCCGCCGGGCGCGGCACGACCCTGACGACCCGGCCGTTCGACGCCACCTCGACGAGTGCACCGAGTGCGCCGCTCACGCGACAGCATTGCAGCGCACGGCGCTCGTGCTGGACCTCGCGCGCGGGCCCGCGCCGGCAACAAGGGCGCGCGTGCTGGACACGGTCCGGCGCGTGGGCCGCCCGGGTCAGTCGGTGGTCACCGATCGCCGCGCCGCCCTGGTGGCGCCGGCGCAGCCGCCATGCGGCTGGCGGCGGCCGTGCTCGTTCCGTCGGGGTGCTGGGCGTCGCGGTCGGTGCCGTGGGGCGCCATTTCGCGGCCGTCCAACGCCGACGCGCAGCGCCTCGTGGCGGCGGTCACCGTGATGGCCGAGATGGCCGGCGATCCGTCGACGCACGAGATGGTGCTGCACGACCAAGCGGGCGTCGAGGCGGGTATGGCGCTCATGTCCACCCACACCCACGAGCTGGCCATCTTCAGCACGTCCCTGGTCAGGCCCACCCGGGCGAACTACGACTGCTACCTCGAGCGAGCAGGGGGCGCGCACGTCGATCGGGCCGATCCTCTTGCCGACGGCGTCACCTTCTGGACCGGTCCAATGGGCGACGACACCGAATTCGGGCAGCCCGGCGACCTGCTGGTCGTGGCGGCAGACGAGCAGGCGCCGGCGATGCTCAGCGCCTCGTCTCTAAGGCTAGCCAGCTCCTCGGCGGTCCGGTCGAGGTAGTCGGCATGCAGCTCGAGCACCTCGTCGACCAGGTCGGTCGGCGCCACGCCGTCGCGCTCGTTGATCGTGGCGCTGATCCAGGCGGCCTCCGCGGCCCGTTCCTCGGCCGGTATCTCCTCGCCGCTGCGTGGCAATCGGCCGTGGCGAACCAGACCAGGCCCCGCCGATGGCCAGGCCCAGGAAGAGCGCCCAGCCGATGAACTGCTCGGTCATCTGCTGATGTCGGCGCTCGTTGCGCGCTCGGTCCGGCCGGGAGAATCGGTCACGCCGGGAGTATAGGTATGCTGCGCCGGTGATCACGTTACGCCCGACCCCGCCATCGTCGATCTCGGTCTGTTCCGATCGGCTGGTACGGCGTCGGCTACGTCATCGCGCTGGCGGTGATGCTGCTCGTCTCTCAACGCGAAGCAGAGCGGCGTGGCATTGCTCGGCCGCGCACATCTGGAGCGCCCTGCTGCTGGTCGGCGTGCTGGCCCTGGCCGGCGGCCGGCTGTACCACGTCATCGACCAGTGGCAGATCTACAAGGACAACCTGCTCTCGATCGTGCTGCCGCCCTACTCGGGCCTCGGGCTGTACGGAGGCATCGCCGGTGCGGCGCTGGGCATCTTCATCTACACGCGCTGGAAGAGGCCTGCCGCTGCGCATCGCGCTCGACGTCGTCATCCCCGGCACGCTCTTCGCCCAGGGCATCGCGCGCTGGGGCAACTTCTTCAACCAGGAACTGTACGGGCCGCCGACCGACGCGCCGTGGGGCATCGCCATCGAATGCGTGCATCGCGTGGTCGCAGTACCCTGTGCTCGGCCTATCCCTTCGAGACGACCGGCTTCCACCCGCTCTTCTTCTACGAGTCCTCCCTCGACATCATCGGCGGCCTGATCGCCCTGTACGTGCTCGCGGCGCTTCCTGCAGCGCGTGCAGCCGGGCGACCTGGTCGCGTTCTGGGCCATCTGGTACGGCACCATCCGTGGACTGCTGGAAACCTTCCGCGAGGGCTGGAACTGGACCTGGGCGGCATCGCCACCGCGCAGACTGTGGGCATTGGCCTCGATTGTCTTCGGCGTCGCCTGGCTCGCCTGGAACCACCGCCCGGGCCATCAGCGCTACGAGTATCTGGAGCCGCTCGACCCCGCCCGCGCCTTCGAGCCACTGCCCGAGGCGCCAGAGCCACTGCCCGAGGCGCTCGAGCCAACCACCGACCCACCGCCGAGCCCGCGGCCGAGCCCGACCCAGCCGCCGAGCCCGTACCGCCCGGCTAGACCGTCGCCGTGACACTCCCAGTGTCACGAACGCCACTACCTCGGCAGGCACGGCTGCCTCCGCGGCGGCGACCATCCAGAGCTCGGCCCCCGCAAGCGTGGCGAGTGGCCGTAGACGCCGTTGAGCACCCGGCCGCTGGCGTTCTGGGCCGCCTTAGGGCTCTCGGTGACACTCCCAGTGTCACGAACCGCAGTTACCGCCGCGCTCGTCACAGGTCGCGGCGTCTCGGGCAGCGTCCCAAGTCGGCCCGCCTATACTCGGCCGCGATGGAATACGCCGAGTCGATCCTCGAGCTGATCGGCAACACGCCCCTCGTCCGGCTGTCGCGCGTCACGCGTGAGCTCGGGCCGCAGGATGCGCAGCCGCTGATCCTGGCCAAGCTCGAGCTGCTCAATCCGGGCGGCTCGGTCAAGGACCGCATCGGCCTGCCGATGATCGAGGCGGCCGAGCGCGACGGGCTGCTCAAGCCGGGCGGCACGATCATCGAGCCGACCTCGGGCAACACCGGCCACGGCCTGGCCATCGCCGCCGCGCTGAAGGGCTACCGCTGCGTCTTCGTGATGGCCGACAAGCAGTCGCCGGAGAAGCAGGCCCTGCTGCGCGCATACGGCGCCGAGGTCGTCCTCTGCCCGACCAACGTCGCGCCCGAATCGCCCGAGTCCTACTACTCGGTCGCCCGCCGCCTGGCGCGCGACATCCCGGGCGCCTTCCAGCCCGACCAGTACTGGAACATGAACAACCCAGACGCCCACGAGCGACACCACCGGGCCGGAGATCTGGCGCCAGACCGAAGGCCGGATCACGCACCTCGTCGTGGCGCAGCGGCACGGGCGGCACGATCACCGGCACGGGCCGCTACCTGCAAGGCGCAGAACCCGGACGTGGTCATCGTCGGCGCCGACCCGGAGGGCAGCGTCCTGTCGGGCGACACCGCGCGGCCGTACCTGACCGAGGGCATCGGCGAGGACTTCTTCCCGGGCACGTACGACCCGGCCGTGGTCGACCGCTGGGTGCGCGTCTAGCGACCGCGACGCCTTTGCTGCCGCCCGGCGCATCACGCGCGAAGAGGGCATCCTCGCCGGCGAGTCGTGCGGCACGGCGCTGGTCGCGACGCTGACCGTTGCGCGCGAGCTGATCGCCGCCGGCGAAGTGACCCGGCAAGGTCATCGTCGTCCTCTTCCCCGACGGCGGCCGCAACTACATGTCCAAGCTGTACAACGACGAATGGATGCGCAACAACGGCCTGCTCGGGTCGGCCGCGGGCGCGATCCGCGTCGCCGACGTGCTGCGCGACAGCCACCAGCCGGCCGAGCTGCCCGCGGTCGTCCTGGCCCGCACGACCGACCGGTCGCGGACGCGATCGAGACGCTCGAGCGCTACGGCATCAGCCAGATGCCGGTCAGCGAGCGCGACGACGAGTCGATCGAGGGCATCGTCGGGTCGATCAGCGAGAAGGGCCTGCTCGAGCGCGCCTACCGCCAGCCGGACATCGTCGAGCGGACCGTCGGCGAGGTGATGGATCGGCCGCTGCCGATGATCGCGGTCGGCGCGTCGGTCGACGAGGCCTTCGACCTGCTGTCCGGTGGTGCCTCGGCGCTCGTGGCGGTCGACGGCGGCCGACCGGCGGGCGTGATCACCAAGCTCGACCTGCTCGAGTTCCTGGCCCACAGGGAAGGGGAGCGTTCACGATGAAGCCACAGCCCGTGATCGGGGCCCCGATGCCGGCCGCACTGGGACCGTATTCGCATGCCGTCCGACTCGGAGACGTCCTGTATGTCTCGGGCCAAGCGGGCATAGATCCGCGAACCGGCGCCCTGGCGGCAGAGGATTTCGAGTCTGAGGCACGCCAGGCGTTTGCCAACCTGCGCACCGTGCTGGAGGCCGCCGGCAGCGGCCTCGATCGGGTCGCCAAGGTGACCGTCTTTCTGACCGACGCCGCACTGTTCGGGCATATGAACGCACTCTTCGCCGAGTTCTTCCCGACCGATCCGCCGGCGCGCTCGACTCCAATCGTCGCTCTGCCGCGCGGCCTGCGCATCTCGATCGACGCCATCGCCGGCGCATAGCGGGCCGAAGTGGAGCGGCAGAGCGAGACGATCACCACGCCGCGGCTCGAGCTGGTCCTGATGTCGATCCCGTTCATGGAGGCGCTACAGCGGCGCGATCTGGCCGCGGCCTCGCGTGACCTGGATGCGCAGGTCCCGGCCTGGCTGGCCGATCAGTTGGACAATTTCCTGAAGTACCGACTTGCCCAGCTGGCGGTCGATCCGACCATCCGCGTGTGGCTGGGCCGAACGATGGTGCTGGCCGACGCCCTCGGCACCCGCCATGCGATCGGCTCGGTCGGCTTCCACGGGCCGCCCGACGAGCAGGGCCGGCTGGAGGTCGGCTACAGCGTCGATCCTGGCCATCGCCGGCAGGGTTTCGCGCGCGAGGCCGTCCGGGCGCTGTTCGACTGGGCGCACCAGAACTACGGCATCAAGACCTTCATCGCCTCGATATCACCCGACAACGAACCGTCGCTACGCTTGGCGGCAGGGTTCAGCTTCCGCCAGGTGGGCGAGCAGATGGACGAGATCGACGGCCGCGAGCTGGTCTTCGAAACGAACTGGCCGCCGGCAACGTCCTAAGGTGCGCGGAAGGCGCTATCGGAGGTGGTCCCGATGGTCGGCGGGGCACGGGTCGCGACGGGGGTAGCCGTGCTGCTGGCCGCGCTCGCTGGATGCACTAGCCCGTTACCGACTCCCAGCCTGAGTCCGACTCCATCGCCGAGCGCCACCCCCGCCACGTCTGCCCCTGCAGTCACGCCATCGCCAACAGCCTCTTCGATCACGAGCGGTTCACCCGGTGCCTTCCCGTCGGTCTTCGGCTTACCGAGTGCGCCCTACCCGACGAGCGTCCTCGGGCTGCCTGTGCTCACGGTCGACGGAGCGAGCCGGCTGCTGCTCGATGGCAAGCTCGACGGGCGCGTCGTGGCGGTGTCGGGCTACTGGATGGTGGGCTTGGCGATGCCCTGCCCGTGGGCTCCGCGGCCGACGCTCACGACTGCTTGTCTCACCGTTGGTTTCGCCGACGAATACCTGCGCCTCGGCACGTACACGGAGAACTCATACACGTGGCATCCGGGTCGGCAACGCGTGGGGCTGCTGATCCCCCTCACAGTGAGTGAAACCAGCCAGGGGCGCAGTGGCTTTGTGCCGGCTCAGATGACGGCCGACAACCCCAATCCTGCGCAGCGGGTCGTGGTGATCGGCCACGCCGGTGACGCGCGGCTGTGGCAATGCGCGCCGGACCAGCGCGACGAGTGTGGCGATGTGTTCGTGGTCGATAGATTCGCCTGGGTCAACGGCATCGACCAGGGCCTCGTGGTGCCGTACACCGAGCTCGAAGCGAGCCTCACGGTCGACGCTGTCCTGGCGGCAGGGCACATCGACCCGACGCTGGCGTTGACGGCGTACCCAGTCCGGAGCTCAGAGCTCGGGTCGATCGATCCTCGATTGGTGGGTGTCGGTGGCGACGTCGTGTGGGCCGTCCGCGCCGTCTCGGGCAGCGCCGATGCCGCCGGAACTGCGCCCGCCAGGAACGTGGTCGTGGACGACGCTGACGGAAGCATCCTCCGGACAGTGCCCCTCGAGGTTGCCGATGACTATGCCCCCGCGCGGTTGACGGTCAACGTGTTTGACGAGCGAACGCCGTCCGGCGGCGCGTGGGGCTACGCGAGCTTCACGGTCGCCCACGTCGCCGGACTCGAGATCCGGAGTCAGACTCCGTTTTCGCTGGCACCAGGCAGCTACACCCTGCGCGGACAGATCGTCGGCGATCTGACGAGTCCACCGCCAGGTCCACCGTGTCAAACCGACGTCGACCTGGTCGCGAATCAAGATCTCTGGATGACTGTGTCGTTCGCCGTTGACGGTTCTTGCGAATGGGCCGTCAGCGAGCCGTTGCCCTAAGCGCGCGACCGTTGCCCTAAGCGCTCGCCTAGAGCCAGGGCAGCGACAGCTTCACCGGTACGAGCACGTTGAGCAGCAGGCCGACCGTCAGCAGCGCGCCGGCCAGGCGCACGTGGCGGAAGGCGAAGCCAACGAACCACAGCGGCCAGCCGCGCGCCGGGTACCACGGCGGCGGCCCGGCTGGCTTGGGCGCGTTGTAGACCTTGAGCATGCGCGATCAGCGTCGGGATGGCCAGCGCCGCCAGCAGCACCCACGGGCCGACCCAGCCGGCCAGCACCGCGAGCAGGACGAGCGGGTAGAACATGATCATCAGCGCCTGGTTGGTGCGCCTGGCGCGTGTTCGCCCAGGATGACCGGCACGGTGCGGATGCCGAGCGCGGTGTCGGGCACGATCTTGTCGATGTGCTTGCCGAATAGGACTGATCGTCACAAGCAGCGCGTAGGGCATCGAGAAGACGATCACCCACAGCGGAACCGAGCCCGTTGCGACGAGGTAGGTGCCGCCGATCATCAGCGGCCCCCAGGTCAGGAACACGTCCAGCTCGCCCAGCCCATGGCGCTTGAGGCTGAACGGCGGCGCGACGTAGAAGACGGACAGGAACAGGCCGGCGAGGGCGAAGGCGATGACCAGCGGCCCGTGCCAGTGGGCGAGCAGCAGCATGATCAGCCCGTCGATGACGGTCAGCAGCAGGATCGCATTGCGCAGCGTCGACTTGGTCACCCAGCCCGACAGAACCGGGTGCGGCGCGTACAGGGCGCGCACGTAGCCCTCGGTGTCCACGCCACCGGTCATATCGAAGTAGTCGTTGATCAGGTTGTTGGCGGCATGGGCGATGACCAGGCCGACCACGGCGAGCACGACGGCGATCCAGTCGATGCGTGACCGAGCCCGTGACGCGCGCGACCTCGACCGCAAGCAGGGCGCCGATCGTGCCCGACCAGAGCGTCATCGGGAAGACCGCCGCGCGGGTCATGACCAGCCACTTGCCGACCGTGTCGAGCTGTCCGTTGGCCGGCGCGTTGGCCGTCTGCATGATCTCCGCCCAGCCGCGAAGTCGGTCGCGCAGGGTGATCGGTCGGGCGGCGTGTTTCGTGGGCGGGGATGGCGGTCGTCATGGCCTGAAGGCTAATGGCTCATGGGAGTCGGCGGCGGGGTCGAGTGTGCCTGGCCTCGTCGGTACCCGTTGCCGCTATCGGCCGGGCAGTCGAGTGTGCAGGCGGCCGGCGCGAGCGATCAGCGCGTCGCGACGCAGGTTGACCACCGCGATGCCGGCGATGACCAGCGCCGTGCCCAGCACCAGGCCCTCGTTGATGTGCTCGTTGAGCACCAGCCAGCCGAGCGCGATGCCCCACACGGGCAGCGTGTAGGCGACCAGCGACGTTCGCGTGGGACCCCAGTTGTTGAGCAGCCGGTAGAAGATCAGGTAGGCCAGCCCCGATCCGAACAGGCCCAGCCAGATGACGGCCACGAACGCCTCGAACGGCAGACCACCCAATGCGCCGATCGGGTTCTCGAAGGCGAACGCACCGACGCCGGCCATGATCATGGCGAAGGTGACCTGGAAGAGGGCCGGGATCATCGGCCGCAGGCCATGCACGAAGCGCCGCGCATAGACGCCGCCGAGCGCGTACGACAATGCCGCACCCACGAGCACGAGCTGGGGCGAGAGGTCAGTCCGCCCGATCTGGGCCGGATCGAAGCCCACCAGGATCGCCACGCCGACCATGCCGATCGTCACGCCGACGATCTTGGCGAGGGTGATGCGCTCGCCGAGCAGCAGCGCGGCGATGGGGATGACGAAGAGCGGCACGGGCGCGGTGAGCGTGGCGGCGAGGCGCGGAGTCGACCGACTGCTCGGCGCTCGTGATCAAGCAGAACGGCAGCGCGACGCTGAAGAAGCCGAGCACGACGAGGTGGCCGTAGATGCGCGGGTTGCGCGGCAACGGCTCGCGCGCGGCGGCGCACGACGGCCACCAGCAGCAGCGCACCCACGAGCAGGCGCAGCATGACCAGCGTGAACGGCTCCAGCCCCGCGTCGACGCCGATCTTGATGAACAGGTAGCTGCTGCCCCAGAAGAAGCCGAGCGCGACGAAGAGCAGCCAGTCTGCGCGCGTGCCCCTCGAGTCGTTCACAGTCATGTAACTCGCGCAGTCTGGCAGCGGTTGCGAATTGCCGCGTGACGCCGCACGCCGCGAGCCTGAGACGCACGGGGTACAATCAGCGGCCGACGAACTGCGAAAGCCGACTCCCGGACTGACCCGGGCACGCGCGGCCGGTCCGCCAGATGACGAGTGTGCGCCTGGCGCACCTCCACTGAGCAAGGAGATCCGGCCCGTGGCTACAACCCTCGCGAAACCAGCTCGCCGCGCCAGCGATCTGCCCGCTGCTCGGCGCCGACGCGCCACGCCAACCTCTCGGTCGCCCAGCTGTACGAGCACGCCATCGAGCGCGAGGAGGGCATCCTCGCCGCGGCCGGTCCGCTCGTCGTGCGCACTGGCGAGCACACCGGCCGCTCGCCCAAGGACAAGTACATCGTCGACGAGCCCGACGCGCACGACGGCGTGTGGTGGGGCGGCTTCAACAGCCCATCAGCGAGGAGCGCTACGAACGAGCTGCGGGCGCGCTTCATCGAGCACATGAACGAGCGCGAGGTCTTCGTCCAGGACGGCTTCGTGGGCGCCGATCCGCGCTACCGCCGTTCGCGTTCGGGTGTACACCGAATCGGCCTGGGCGAGCATCTTCTGCGACAACCTGTTCATCCGCCCCAAGCCCGCCAGAGCTGGACGGCTTCAAGCCCAACTTCACGATCATCAACGCGCCGTCCTTCCGCGCCGATCCGGAGCGCGACGGCACGCGCAGCGAGACGGTCATCCTCGTGCACCTGGCGCGCGCAGGAGATCCTGATCGGCGGCACGCAGTACGCCGGCGAGATCAAGAAGGGCGCCTTCGGGATCATGAACTACCGCCTGCCGGCCGAGGGCGTGCTGCCCATGCACTCGTCGGTCAACGTCGGGCCAGGACG
The DNA here is from genome assembly GCA_963704145.1 of uncultured Chloroflexia bacterium. Taxonomy (GTDB): domain Bacteria; phylum Chloroflexota; class Limnocylindria; order Limnocylindrales; family CSP1-4; genus JALYGJ01. The sequence continues at coordinate 143,155 of CAVPHB010000002.1, read as the reverse complement.
GCGACGTGGCCATCTTCTTCGGCCTGTCGGGCACCGGCAAGACGACTCTCTCGGCCGACCCCGAGCGGATCCTGATCGGCGACGACGAGCACGGCTGGAGCGACGACGGCGTCTTCAACTTCGAAGGCGGCTGCTACGCCAAGACGATCCGCCTGTCGCACATCTACGAGCCGGACATCTACTCGACCACGCGCGCTTCGGCACGATCCTCGAGAACGTCGTCGATCGACCCGAGTCACGCGCGAGCTGGACCTCGACTTCGGAGGCAGTGACCGAGAACACGCGCGGCGCCTTCCCGCTCGACTTCATCAGCAACAGCTCACGAGCGACGGCATGGCCGGCCACCCGTCGACGATCATCTTCCTGACCGCCGACGCGTTCGGCGTGCTGCCGCCGATCTCGCGGCTGACGCGCGACCAGGCGATGTACCACTTCATCAGCGGCTACACGGCCAAGCTGGCCGGCACCGAGATGGGCATCAAGGAGCCGTCGGCGCACCTTCTCGACCTGCTTCGGCGCGCCGTTCATGCCGCGCCACCCGAGCGTGTACGCCGAGATGCTGGGCGAGCGGATGGACCGCTTCAACGTCCCGGTCTGGCTGGTCAACACCGGCTGGACCGGCGGCCCGTACGGCATCGGCGAGCGGATGAACATCACCTGGACACGCCAGATGGTGCGCGCCGCGCTGGGCGGACGGCTCGACGACGTGCCCACCAGGACCGACCCTATCTTCGGCTTCGAGGTTCCACGGTCGTGCCCCGACGTGCCTGCCGAGGTCCTCTGGCCGCGCGACACGTGGGCCGACACGGACGCCTACGACGCGCCAGGCGCGCAAGCTGGCGCAGATGTTCGTCGAGAACTTCCACGCCTTCGAGGACCGAGCGACCGAATCTCGTCCGCGCTGCCGGACCCAGCCCGGTTGACCACGGCGACGCCGAGTTGACCCAGGAAGCCGCCTGGCGGCGTCGATTCCGGGCGCCGCGCACGACGCTGCCCGAGTGGGCCGACGATGCTCCCGCTCGGTTGCTCTACGCGGCCAACCACATCGGCCGCTGGGAGCTGTATCGCCTGGGACCGCGCCGTCGACACCCATCGCCAGGTGACCGACCGGCGCGAGGGGACGATGGACGGCCTGCTGGACCCGGCCGGCGAGAAGATCTGGTGGTTCGACGACACCGACGGCGACGAGCTCGGCCGCTGGATGGTCGAGCCCTTCGCGGCGCGGCGAACGGCGCGTGGCCGCCGAGGAGCTCGGCCGCGCCTACGACGCCGGGCTGAACCTCGGTCGGTCGGTGGCGGTGATCGGAAGCTCGACCGCGGCGGGCAGCTCCGTCGTGGTGGTCGGTGCCAGCGGCCAGCCGCGCGAGATCTACCGCCACGCGGAGGAGAGCTGGCTGGGCGGCCTGGCCCACGATGAGCGGCTGCTCTGCTTCCACCACTCCGAGCACGGCGATTCGCGCCATCCTTCGTTGCGCGTCGTGGACCTCGACGGCAGCATCGTCGGCGAGCTGTCGGATGGACCGGGGCTCGGGCTCCAGTCGGCCGGCTTCCCGGACATGGCCGGCGACGAGCGGGTGCTGGTCATGCACGAGCGCCATGACCTGCGCCGGCCGCTCATCTGGTGGCCGCGGACGGGCGCGACACGAACCCTGGCGCTCGACCTGCCCGGCGAAGTCGAGGCCGCCTGGTATCCCGACGGGCGCGCGGTGCTGATCGTCCACGAGCAAGCCGGTCGCTCGCAGCTGTTCCGCCTCGAGCTCGATACCGAGCGGCTGATCGGATTGCCGACCGATCCGGGCACGATCGCTGCCGCCGCGGCGCGGCCCGACGGTGAGGTCTGGTACCAGTGGAGCGATGCCGCATCGACGCCCGAGGTCCGCTCGACGAACGGCGGCGTCGTGCTGCGGCCACCCGGCGAGGACGCACCGGCCGGCGTGCGCTACTCCGATTTCCACGTCCGCGCCATCCATGCCTTCGTCGCCCAGCCGCCCGCCGGTCGCCAGCACCCGGCGATCTTCGTCATCCACGGCGGCCCCGAGGCGCACGATCGGGACACGTTCTCGCCGCCGGTCCAGGCGTGGGTCGACCACGGCCTGGCGGTCGTGCTCGTCAACTACCGCGGCAGCACCGGCTACGGCCGCGCCTGGCGCGATGCGCTGACCGGCAACCCCGGGCTGACCGAGCTCGAGGACATCGCTGCCCTGCTCGATCGGGTAGTCGCCGACGGCATCGCCGATCCGGCACGTGTGGTCATCAGCGGCGGCTCGTGGGGCGGCTACCTGACCCTGCTCGGGCTGGGCACCCAGCCGGAGCGCTGGGCGCTCGGCGTCGCCGGGGTGCCGGTGGCCGACTACGTCGCCGCGTACGAGGACGAGATGGAGCCGCTCAAGGCGTACGACCGGGCGCTGTTCGGTGCCTCGCCGGAGGAGAACCGCGCGCTGTACGAGGAGCGCTCGCCGCTGACCTACATCGAGCAGGTGCGCGTGCCGCTCATGATCCTGGCCGGCGAGAACGACCCGCGCTGCCCGATCCGCCAGATCGACAACTACCTCGGCCGGCTGGTCGAGCTGGGCAAGCCGCACGAGGTCCTGCGCTACGAGGCCGGCCACGGCTCGCTGCGCACCGCAGAGCGCATCCGCCAGATGGAGGCGCAGCTCGACTTCGTGGCGCGCCACCTCGGGACGCCGGCGCCGCTCTAGCTAGGAACGGAAAGCGGCAGGGCGCCCGGCCCTGCCGCTGATCAGGTCGGCAGGCTCCGGCGTCAGCAGTCCTTGCCGTAGAGCGTCCTCTTGGCCAGCAGCGAGCCGTTGTGCCAGACCTTGAGCACGACCTTGATGCGGTGCCAGGCGAAGTCGGCCGGATCGTAGGTGTACCAGCGCACGTAGTTGTAGCTGCTTCCGTTGCTCAGGAAGTTGTAGGTGAAAGTGCCGAACTTGTACGCCGTCTTCCAGCGGCTGCCACCCAGGTTGCGGTGCTGTGCTTTGGCGGTGAAGGTGAACTTGTTGGCGCCCGAGTTACCCCACTCGGTCAGCTTGACCTTGAAGTAGAGGTGGCCGAAGCCATGGCTTCCGCCGGACACCGTGCAGACGTTCTTCTTGACCTGGTACGTGTAGGTCGCACCCAGAGTGGTGGCCGGCAGGGCGAACACCAGCAGGAGCGCGACCAGGGTGGAAGCGAATGCCAGTCGACGGCGCATGAGACCCCTCCTCCAAGCGAACCGGCGCCGCGATCTGCCTGTTCGGCAGCGCCATGACGCCATTATGCGCCCATGCTCGCGGTGCGACCGATACGCCGAAACTGCCAAATGGCCGTGCTGTTCGGGGGCCGGTCGTCCCGACCGCCCCATCTCCGGTCAGAGCGGCTCGAAGCGTCCTGTGAAGTGGCGCAGCGCGGGAGGGGCGCTGACGATCCAGTAGCCGGGCAGCTTGCCGGCCCGTTCGGCGAGGTACGTGGCGACCTCGGTTGGCCGGGCGGGGGCGGCGCTACTCAGCAGACCTTGCTGCGCAGCTTCGTGGACCACAACAACGTCGAGTTGCGCCAGACACGCAGCTTGAAGACGATGCGGTTGTAGGCGAACGCGTCCCCGAGGTACGTTCGCTTCAGTGGCAGTACCCCGAAGCTTCCCGGCGCCCACGTGGTGGATACTCGGGGCCACGTCTTGTACGTCGTCCAATGGCCCGGAGACCCGGTTTGGCCCTTGCTGTCGATCGTCAGCTTGTTCGCATTCGTCGTTCCGTCCGCCGCGAAGAGGACCTTGAACACGTTTGCCGGGTAGTTCGTGCAGTAGTTCTTCTCAATGCTGTACACGTACGGGCCGGCCGCCAGGGTCGCAGCCGGCAGCATGAGCGCCAACGCCATGACGAACGGCGTCAAGGCGAATGTCAAACGTCCGCGCATGCCATCTCCCACGTGAGCGTGGTGTGTCTCGGCCCCCTCGTCCAAGGCGCTGCCTCGGAGCAGCCATGGTTGCACCAATTGGTCGCTTGTCAATGGCCCTGGGGCTGGCGCGACCCATCGCCGTCCGGATCAGGCAGCGAGCGGCTCAAACCTCGCTGTGAAGTGGCGCAGCTGGGCAGGCGAGCTGACGATCCGGTAGCCGCGCAGCTCAGCGGCGCGCTCGGCCACGTACTTGACGACCTCGATCACGTAGTCGACGTGCGACTGGGTGTACGTCCGGCGCGGGATGGCCAGCCGGACCAGGTCCATGCGCCGCCGGCACCTCGCTGCCATCGGGATGCAGCCCGAACATGACCGTGCCGATCTCGCAGCCGCGGATGCCGCCCTCGCGATAGAGCGCGACCGACAAGTGACTGGCCGGGGTACTCGAGCGGCGCGATGTCGGGCAGCATCTCCGCGTGCATCGATGTACACGGCATGGCCGCCGATGGGCATGATCACCGGCACGCCGGCCGCGTCGAGCGCCTCGCCCAGGTAGGCGGTCGAGCGGATGCGATAGCGCAGGTAGTCCTCGTCGACCACCTCCGCGAGCCCCTGGGCGATCGCCTCCAGGTCGCGCCCGGCGAGGCCGCCGTAGGTCACGAAGCCCTCGGTCAGGATGAGCATGTTGCGGCACCGTTCGGCGATCGCGTCGTCGTTCATCGCCAGCCAGCCGCCGATATTGGCCAGGCCGTCCTTCTTGGCCGCATGGTCATGCCGTCGGCCAGCGAAGCCATCTCGCGCACGATCTCGCGGATCGGCCTGTCGGCGTAGCCCGGCTTCGCGCTGCTTGATGAACCAGGCGTTCTCGGCGAAGCGGCACGCGTCGAGGAAGAGCGGCAGCCCGTAGCGGCGGCACACCTCGCGCACCGCGCGCAGGTTGGCCATGCTCACCGGCTGGCCGCCCATCGAGTTGTTGGTCACGGTCATGAACACGACCGGGATGTGTCTCGACGCCGCGCTCCTCGATCAGCCGCTCCAGCGCGGCGACGTCCATGTCGCCCTTGAAGGGCAGCATCTCGTGCGGCGAGTGCGGCGGGGTCAGGTCGATTGCCTCGGCGCCGGTGTACTCGACGTTGGCGCGCGTCGTGTCGAAATGGGCGTTGTTGGGCACGACCTTGCCCGGGCCGCCGATGACCGAGAAGAGGATCTTCTCCGCCGCGCGGCCCTGGTGCGTCGGGATGACGTGCTTGAACGGGAACAGCTTCTGGACCGCGTCGAGGAAGCGGTACCACGACGGCGACCCGGCGTAGCACTCGTCGCCGTGCTGGATGGCCGCCCACTGGTCGCGGCTCATGGCGCCCGTGCCCGAGTCGGTGAGCAGGTCGATGATCACGTCGTCGGCGTGGATGTTGAACAGGTTGTAGCCGGCCGCCTCGAGCGCGGCGTCGCGCTCCGCGACCGTGGTCATCCGGATCGGCTCGACCGAGTGGATGCGGAAGGGCTCGATGATCGTCCGCCAGCGTTCCACGTGCTGACTTTAGCGCGAGCGGGCCATCCGCAGGTTTCGCGTCGCCCTATGCTCAACGACATGTGCGGGGCAACGGGGTGAGCACCACGCCGCCGGCGCGGGCGCGGCCGGCGCGGGGGCGCCTGCGCGACGTGCTTCTGGTGATTGCCTCGCTGCTCGCGTCGCTCGCCTTCCTGGCGCTGATCGCCGTGGCGCTCGGGGTGGTGGCGTGGCTCGTTCTCGGCGCGCTCAACGTTCTGCCCGACCCGGACCGGCGCTGGCCGCGCCTTTCGGCCTGGGCGATCGTGGCCATCCCGATCGTCGCGCTGTTGCTGGCCTTCTTCATCAGCCGCCGCTCCGAGGGCAGGACGTTCTACGCCCAGCAGAACGCCAACCGCTGGATCTCCGCGCTGTTGCTGGTCGTGATCATTGGCCTGCTCGTGGCGCTTGGCGAGGCCATCGCGGCCACGTTCACGTTCGACGCGTACGGCGCGCTGGTTGGCGCCGGCCTGGCATCGATTGCCGGGCTGGGAGCGGCCGCGTACGCGCACTTCCGCGGGCCCGGCGCGGTGCTCGGGTCGGCCCGTGCACGGCTGTTGAGCGATGCGGGCGAAGCAGGTTCGGTCGCACCAATCGGCCGGGACCGAGTCCTGCTCGATGTGGCGCGCGAGCTGTCCCTGGCGGCCAACATGCCCCCGCCTGCCGTCTACGTCGTCGACGATCTAAGCCCCAACGCGATGGCCGTGGGCACCAATCCACGCAACGCCGCCATCGCGGTCACCCGCGGCATGCTCGGCTCATTCGACCGCGAGCAGCTGCAGGGCGTCGTGGCCCACGAGCTGGGCCACATTCGCAACATGGACAGCCGCTACGGCGTGTACGTGGCCATCCTGGTCGGACTGGTGGCGCTGGTCACGGACGGCTTCCTGCGCCTGGTCCTGGAGGCTTGGCGCAGCGGTGTCTTCCTGCGCGGCGGCGAATCCGACGATGCCAAGGGGGCGCTGGCTGCGCTCGTCGGTGGTGGTGCTGCCGGGCTCTTCCTGCTGCTCGTGGCCGGCTTCCTGCGCCTCTTCGCGCCGATTGCCTCGCTCCTGGTCCAGGCCGCGGTCAGCCGCCAGCGCGAATTCCTGGCCGACGCCACGTCGGTCGAGCTGACGCGCAACCCGGCTGCCCTGAGCCGTGCCCTGACTGCCATCCGCAACCACCCGCGACCGCTCGCGCACGCCAACCGCGGCAGCCAGCACCTGTGGTTCACCAGCCCGTTCGGGGCCTCCGAGGCCGGCCGATGGAACCTGTTCGCCACGCACCCCTCGCTCGACGAGCGCATCGAGCGCCTGGCCGAGCTCTATCCAGCAACGGGCGTCGGGCACTCCGCCGCCGGCTGACGAGTCGGTTATGTGGATCGCGCCTCAGGCGCGGTCGAGGGCCCTGGTGACGTCGGCGATCAGGTCGTTGGCGTCCTCGATGCCGACCGACAGGCGGACCAGCGCGGGCGAGACCTCGAGCGGCGAGTTGGCGACCGAGCCGTGGGTCATCAGCGCCGGGATCTCGACCAGCGACTCGACCCCGCCCAGCGATTCGGCGAGCGCGAAGATGCGCGTGCCCTCGGCGAAGCGGTGTGCCCGCTCTTGCGGCGAGCGGCCGTCGCGCGCTGCCGGCACGAAGGAGAGCATCCCGCCGCTGAGCTTCATCTGGCGCGCGGCGAGGGCGGCCTGCGGGTGGGCGTGGCGGCCGTCGCGCAACCCCGGGTAGTTGACGCTCTCGATGTCGTCGCGCGCCGCGAGCGCCTGCGCCACGGCCTGCGCATTCGTCGAGTGGCGCTCAATGCGCAGCGCCAGCGTGCGCAGGCCGCGCAGGACGAGGAAGCAGTCGAACGGCCCGGGCACCGCGCCGATCGCGTTCTGCAGGAACTTGAGCCGCTCGAACAGGTCGTCACGCGAGGTGGCCAACGCGCCGCTGACCGCGTCCGAATGGCCGCCCAGGTACTTGGTCGCCGAGTGGTAGCTGATGTCGGCGCCGAGCTCGATCGGGCGCTGGCCGAGCGGCGAGGCGAACGTGTTGTCGACGACCAGGATCGGCCGCTCACCGCGCGCGCCGGCATGCGCCGCCAGACGACCGGCGATGGCCGCGATGTCGATCACGCGCAGGTGCGGGTTGGTCGGCGTTTCGATCCAGACGAGGCGCGTTCGCTCGTCGAGTGCGGCGTCCAGCTGGCCGATCAGATCGCCCGCGAAGTCGTGGTAGCTGGCGCCGACACCCATGTCGCGCAGCACGCGTTCGAAGTAGCGGAACGTGCCGCCATACACGTCGTTGACGCACAGGATCTGCTCACCGGGTAGCGCCAGCGCGGCGATCGCCTGGCCGGTCGCCGAGCCGCTCGCGAAGGCAAGGCCGTGCGCCGCTCCCTCGAGCGCAGCGATGGCCGTCTCCAGCCGGGTTCGCGTGGGATTGCCGGTCCGTGCGTACTCCCACCCGCCGCGCGGCCGGCCGACGCCCGCCTGGGCGAAGGTCGCCGTCTGGTAGATCGGCGGCGCGACGGCGCCGGTCAGCTCATCGGGGGCCATGCCGGCGTGGACGGCCAGCGTTCCGGGCCGCCAGGACGGATCGGCATGGCCGGGCGCGGCGGGCGCATCGCCCGTGCCTGGCTGATCGGGGAGCGGCTGGTCGGTCATCTGCGGCCGAGCATAGCGGAGCGCGCCGCGGGCGCCCCGGTTGACTCCTGCGACGTTATGCGCAAGAATCTGCGTATGACTATGCGCGTAGCGGTAAACATGACCCTGCCGAGGGATCTGGTCGACCAGCTCGACGAGGTGGCCGGGACGCGGAACCGCAGCGCCTTCGTTGAGCAGGCCGTGCGCTACAGCCTTCGACGCGAGCAGATGCGCCGCGCCTGGGCTGCGGCGCGCGGGATGTTGAAGGCGCATCCCGACTTTTCCACGTCGGACGCCGTGGTCGAGTGGGTGCGAGCGCGACGGGTCGAGAAGACCGACCCAGGCACTTCATCGCCTTGACCCGCTACCTCGTCGATACGACCTTCCTGATCGACTATCTGCGCGACGATCCTGATGCGGTCGCGCGGTTCGAGCGGTTCTTTGCCGAGGGCGACGATGTGCTGGTCAACGAAGTCGTGGCGTGCGAAGTCAGCTTCGGTGTGCCAGGTGAGCAGGCGGCGCTGCTTGACGCGCTACTGCGACCGACAGAGTTCGTACAGCCCGGGCCGGCCGGGGCGATCAACGCCGGCGGGTGGCGTGCCGACGCCCGACGCTCGGGCCGCGTACTGAGCCTGGCCGACGCGTTGATCGCCGCGGCCGCTGACGCAGCCGACGCTGTCGTCCTGACCCGGAACGTTCGTGATTTCGGCCTGACGCCGGTTCGCGTCGAGAGCTACTGACTCGCGACTCAAACTCTCAGGTCGCGCCGGTTCATGCCCCACGCCCCCAGGGCGACACCACCGACCGCCAGCACCAGCGAGGCGACGATGCCCGCCCAGTCCCAGGCACCGACCATCGGCTGGCCGTAGTGCGATGTCAGCGCCAGCTGGCGGATGATGTCGGGCAGGTTGAGCAGCGGCCCGAGCAATTGGACGAACCAGGTAACGACGACGAAGATGACCACCGCCGGCGCGGCGAACCGGGTGCCGAACACTCCGCCCACTGCAACGCCGATGCCGACCAGTGCGGCCGCATACAGGCCCAGCACGAGCGATCCGGTGAGGGGCGTGGCGAGATCGCTGCCCGTGCTCGACACGCCGATGCCGATGCCGGCCGCGGTCAGACACACGAAGATGCCGACGCTGACGAACATGCCCAGCCCACCCGCGATGGCCCAGCGCAGCCGAGCAAGGGGAGCGGCGAGCAGGATCTCGAGCCGCCCTGACGTTTCGTCAGAGGCCCAGCCGCCGACGAAAGTCGCCGCGGCGAGCCCGGCCAGGATGACCCCGAACTCGACGAAGAGCAGCTGCAGGAAGCCGCCCGCCGTGGCGAAGTTGATGCCCGGCCAGACCATCGACAACAGCTCGATGAACTGGGGCGAATTCGGCGAGCTGATCGATGAACCCCTTCGCCGCCCCGCCCATGACCAGCCCAAAGAAGCCGACTCCGGCACCCCATGCCACGGCCGACCCGAGATTCAGGCCGATCGCACGCCCGACTGGCCCACCGAGCCCGAGCAGTCCGCGCGGCAGCGACGGCACAGGCAGGGCGGTTGTCACGCCGATGTCGCGCCGCGCAAACGCCTCGACTCCGACGCCGAGCAGGACAACACTGACGATTGCCACGAGGGCCACTGCCGGCCAGTCATACAAGCCGCTCAGGGCAACGTGGTTCGACGTCCAGCCGAACCAGGTCAGGTTGGCGAACGGGGCCAGCTCCGGAACGGCGGCCTGGTAGCCGTTGAGGATGAAACCCGTGAAGGCGACGAAACCGGCGATGCCGGCCGCCGCGCCGCGTCCCACGAACGGGCCGAGCGCGAAGGCCACGGAGCCGGCGACGAGCGCCAGCAGACCCAGCCAGACGGCGTAACCGAAGGCCGACGTGATGCTGATCTCGTCGCCGGGCAGCACCGCAAAGGCAGCGCCGGCAATGGCCAGCGATGCGAAGGCGGCGATCCCCACCACGACCAGGCCGAGCAGGTGGCCGGACAGCTTCTGGAGCGCGATCCGGCGGCGCGAATGAGGCGCCGCGGCGATGAAGTCGAGGCTGCCCCGACGCGCTTCGCCGGCCAGGGTGCCGGACAGCACCAGGATCGACCACATGCTGACCAGCAGCGGGAAGAACGTGCCGTACTTGTACTGCAGGTAGCCGCCCAGCGTGCCCACGTCGACGACCTTGCCGGCGAGGCCCTGGAGGATGGGCGGCACGGCCTTGATCAGCGCGTCCAGCTCGGCGCGCGATTGGGGCGTGCTGAATTCGCTGACCACGGCCTGACTGAGGGTCAGAAAGGCGAGCGCCACCACGCCGGCGATCAAGATCGTCGCCCGGCGCGAGTCGCGCACGGTCTTGCCGAACACACTGCCCAGCCCGTACAGACGGCTCCACAGCGACGCGCCGGGCAGGGCTGCAGTCTGCGTGCCGCCGCTCATTGGGCCGCCTCCTCGGCCGGTCCGCGACCGTATTCGGCGAGGAAGGTCTCCTCGAGCGAGGGTTCGCGGCTGACGAAGTCGGACAGCTCGTACTTCGCCGCGGTGCGCACGATCGGCGCGATGTTGCCCGACACTCTCAGGCGCAGGATGTGACCCTCGGCGACGACGTCGCTGACACCGGGCAGCGCGGCGAACTCGTCGGTCGGGACCGGGCCGGTGAAGACCAGCTCGACCTGGTGGTGGGCGAGATCACGTAGCGCCTCGGTCCGGTCGACGCGCGCGAGCTGGCCCTCGCGGATGATCGCCACCCGGTCGCAGGTCCGCTCGACCTCGGACAGGATGTGCGAGGAGAGGAAGACCGTCCGGCCCTCCGCCTTGGCCTCGCGCACCACCCCGTAGAACTCCTGCTGGATGAGCGGGTCGAGGCCGGCCGTCGGCTCGTCAAGGAGCAGCAGATCGGGTCGGTGCTGGAGGGCGATGATCAGCCCGATCTTCTGCTTGTTGCCCTTCGAGTACTCGCGGAACTTGCGCGATGGGTCGACGTCGAGGCGGGCAATCAGGGTCGCCTGGTAGGCCATGTCGATCCCGCCGCGCAGATTGGCGAAGTACTCCAGCGTCTGCGCCCCCGTCAGCTTGTCGTACAGCGCGAACTCGCCCGGCAGGTAGCCCAGCCGGCGGTGGATGGCGACCGGGTCGACCGTCGTCTCGATGCCGAAGACAGTCGCGCGCCCGCTCGTCGGCCGGATGTGGTCGAGGAGCGTTCGGATCATCGTCGTCTTGCCCGCACCGTTGGGGCCCAGGAAGCCGAACGACTCGCCTTCGTTGATCTCGAGGTCGACGTCGATGATGCCGCGGTGCCTGCCGTAGAACTTGGTCAGCTTCTCGGTCTGGATGATGGCGGCCATCGGTGCTCCCTTCGCTGGGTAGATCCACCCAATGATAGGAATTGGCGCCAGCCCGCTCAGGGCTGAAAGGCACTAGCCGTCGGTACAATCGGGACAATCCAGCAAGTGGCCCTACAGCACGGCCCCCAACATGAGGAGAGTCCGCCCATGGCGCGTCCCCAGGTAACCGTCATCGGCGCCGGCAACGTGGGCGCCTCTGTCGCCCAACGCGTGGCCGAGGGCAGGCTGGCCGACGTCGTCCTGATCGACATCGTCGAGGGCCTGCCGCAGGGCAAGGCGCTCGACCTGGCCGAGGCAGCGCCTGTCGTCGGCCATGACATGAAGGTCACGGGCACGAACGACTACGCCGACACCGCCGGCTCGGACATCATCGTCGTCACGTCCGGCCTTGCCGCGCCAGCCGGGCATGAGCCGCGACGACCTGCTGGCCAAGAACGCCGGCATCGTCCGCTCGGTCGTGCGAGCAGGCCGCGGCCCACTCGCCGGACGCGATCCTGATCATCGTCACCAACCCGCTCGACGCGATGTGCCACGTGGCGCTCGACGCGAGCGGCTTCCCGCGCGAGCGCGTCATCGGCATGGCCGGCGTGCTCGACTCGGCGCGTTTCCGGACCTTCATCGCAGAGGAGCTGGGCGTCAGCGTCGTCCAGCACCCACGCCTTCGTGCTCGGCGGCCACGGCGACACGATGGTGCCGCTGCCGCGCTACTCGACTGTCGGCGGCGTGCCGATCACCGAGCTGATGGACGCCGCCCGGATCGAGGCGCTGGTCACGCGGACCCGGAACGGCGGCGCGGAGATCGTCGCGCTGCTCAAGACCGGCAGCGCCTACTACGCGCCGGCTGCGTCAGTCGCCCAGATGGTCGACTCGATCCTGAACGACCGCAACGAGATCCTGCCCTGCGCGGCGCGCCTGGACGGCCAGTACGGCGTCGACGGCCTGTTCGTCGGCGTGCCGGTCAAGCTCGGCCGGGCGGGCATCACCCAGATTGTCGAGATCGAGCTGGCGCCCGAAGAGCAGGCGGCCTTCGACCGCTCGGCGGCCTCCGTGCGCGAGCTGGTCGAGGTGCTGGCGCGCATGGCCGCGCAGGACGCCGACGCCAGCTAGCCGGCCCGGGCCGCGTTCGTCGAGGCGCGACGGCCGATGCCGGTAATCACCATCTCGCGCCAGTTCGGCGCGGCGGGGGTGCCGGTCGGCCGCGCGCTGGCCGATCGCTTCAAGGCCGAGTTCCTCGATCGCGCGATCGTTGCCCAGGTGGCCCTGCGCGCGGGTATTCCGGAGCAGGAGCTGGAAACCTATGACGAGCGGCTGCCCAGCCTGTGGCAGCGTGTCGCCTCGGCGCTCGCATCGGCTTCGCCCGAGCCGTCCGTGCCGATGCTGCCGTACAGCGAGCAGGTGCCGCCGATCTCGATCCACGATCGCCTGGTGGCGATCACCCGGTCGGTGATCGAGGAGGCGGCCGAGCGCGGCAACGCGATCATCCTCGGGCGCGGCGCCGCGTTCATCCTGGGCAGGCGGCCGGGGCTGGTTCACGTCGAGCTGCACGCCTCGCTCGACGCGCGCGTGCGCTACCTGCTCTCGCGCGTCGAGGAGATCCCGCCCGAGGCGCGGCCGGAGGAGCGCTCGCTGCGCGACCTGTGCCAGTCGATCGACGCGGCGCGCTCCGAGTACATCCAGCGTCTCTTCGGCGTCGACTGGCTCGACGCCTCGAACTACGACCTGACCGTCGACACCGGCCGGCTGGGCGTGGGCCGAACGGTGGACGTGATCGAGGGCCTGGTGCGCAGCGTGGCGGAGCCGGGCACATGAGCTCTGGCCCGCTCGATGTGACCGACCCGGCCACGGAGACCGACCCGGCCACGGAGACCGACCCGGCCACGGAGACCGACCCGACCGCGGAGGCCGGCCCCGACGGCTGGGACGCCGACAGCGAGCCGCTCGACCCGACCCTGCCGGCGCCGACCGACGCCGGCTTCTCCACCCCGCCGCCGACGACCCGCCTGCCCAAGGGCCTGAGCGCCTTCGGCCACTACAACTTCCGCCTGTTCTGGGGCGGCATGGCGGTATCGCTCGCGGGCACTTGGATGCAGCAGGTCGCCCAGGCATGGCTGGTGCTGCAGCTGACCAACGACCCGCTCGCGCTGGGCATCGTCGCCGCGGCGCAGTTCACGCCGGTCCTCTTCCTCGGTTTGTTCGGCGGCATCGTCGCCGATGCGGTCAACAAGCAGCGCGCGCTGATGGTCACCCAGGCCGCGGCCGGGGCGCTGGCTCTCGCGCTCGGCCTGCTCGTGGTCAGCGGCCGGGTCGAGGTCTGGCACGTCTTCCTGATGGCGCTGCTGCTCGGTGTCGTCAACTCGTTCGACATGCCCGTCCGCCAGGCGTTCGTGGTCGAGATGGTCGGGCGCAAGGACGTGGCCAACGCGGTCGCGCTCAACAGCGCCGTCTTCAACCTGACGCGCATCATCGGCCCGGCGGTGGCCGGGGTGAGCATCGCTGTCATCGGGCTCGAGCCGCTCTTCTTCGTCAACGCGGCGAGCTACCTGGCCGTCATCGCCTCACTCCTGCTCATGCGGCCGGCCGAGCTGTTCTCGCCCGGCGAGCGGGCGCTGGTCGAGCGCCATTGGCGGTCGGTGGTCGACCGGCTCGTCGAAGGCCTGCGCTACACGCGCCACGAGCCGAGCATCTTCCTGGCCCTCGCCGTGCTGGCCGTGGTGTCCACCTTCGCGCTCAACTTCTCGGTGCTCATCCCGGTCCTGGCGCGCGACGTGCTGCACGGTAACGCCGACACGTACGGCTTCCTGATGTCGGCCGCCGGCGTCGGCTCGTTGCTGAGCGCGCTGTCCATGGCCTTCGGCCAGCGGCCGTCGCTGGGGCGCTTGCTCGTCGGTGCGGCCGCGATCGGTGTGGCGATGATGGGACTGGGCGTCTCGCGCTCGGTGCCGATCAGCCTTGGGCTGATGTTCCTCGCCGGCTGGGGCACGATCTCGATGGCCGCCACGACCAACACGATCATCCAGCTGGCCGTGCCCGACGTCCTGCGCGGCCGGGTGATGAGCGTCTACACCACCGTCTTCGCCGGCTCGACGCCCTTCGGCGGCATCTTCTCCGGCGGCCTGGCCGCCTTCGGCGGTGCCCCGGCCGCGCTGATCGCCGGTGGTGCGATCGCCGTGCTCGCGGCGGGCGTCGGCTTCCTGCGTCTGCCCGGCGGCGGCCACATTGGTGCGCTGCCCGTGCTCAGCCGGCGCCGAGCGCGCGACGGGCGCCAGCGCTGATCGGGACATGTTGGCTCGGGAGCCGGTCTTGGGCGCCCGCGCTATCGTGAACGCCTGAAGAGACGTCGGGAGGCGTCCGTCGCACCCGAGGAGCCCAGCGCCATGACCGAGATCGCCGATCGACCCATCCAGACCGCCGCCGACGGTGCCGAGCTTGGCCGAGTCAGCCACTGGATCGGCGGCCGGCTGGTTGAAGGCACGTCGGGCCGGCGCGGGCCGGTCTACAACCCGGCCACCGGCCGGCAGGCCAAGTGGGTCGATTTCGCCTCGGTCGACGAAGTGGACGCGGCCGTCGCCGCGGCCACGGCGGCCTTCCCGGCCTGGCGCGCGACCTCGCTCTCGCGCCGGACCGAGATCATGTTTCGTATCCGCAACCTGGTCGACCAGCGGCGCACGGAGATCGCCGCCCTGCTGACAGCCGAGCACGGCAAGGTGCCGTCAGATGCGCTGGGCGAGTCGCCCGCGGAGTGGAGAACCTCGAGTTCGCGTGCGGCATCCCGAACCTGCTCAAGGGCGGTTACAGCGAGCAGGTCAGTGGCGGCATCGACGTCTATCAGATCCGCCAGCCGCTCGGCGTGGTGGCCGGCATCACGCCCTTCAACTTCCCGGCCATGGTGCCGATGTGGATGTTTGCCAACGCCATCGCCTGCGGCAACACCTTCATCCTCAAGCCATCCGAGAAGGATCCATCGGCGTCGATCCTGCTGGCCGAGCTGATGGCCGAGGCGGGCCTGCCGGAGGGCGTCTTCAGCGTCATCCAGGGCGACAAGGTGGCCGTCGATCGGATCCTCGACCATCCAGAGATCAAGGCCGTCTCGTTCGTCGGCTCGACGCCGATCGCGAAGTACATATATGAAACCGGGACGCGCAACGGCAAGCGCGTCCAGGCCCTGGGCGGCGCCAAGAACCACATGATCGTGCTGCCCGATGCCGACATCGACATGGCCGCCGACGCGGCGGTGTCGGCCGGCTACGGCTCGGCGGGCGAGCGGTGCATGGCCGTGTCCGTGGTGGTCGCCGTGGGCGACGTGGGCGACCCGCTGGTGGCCGCCATCCGCGAGCGGCTGCCCAAGATCAACGTTGGGCCGGGCTCCGACCCGGCGGCCGAGATGGGCCCGCTGGTCACCCGCGAGCACCGTGACAAAGTGGCGTCCTATCTCGACAAGGCGACAGCCGCCGGGGCGTCGGTGGTCACTGACGGGCGCGAGGCGCCGATCTACGCCGAGGATGGCTTCTACCTCGGCGTGTCGCTGATCGACAACGTCCAGCCCGACCACGAGTCCTACCGCAACGAGATCTTCGGGCCGGTGCTCGAGGTCATCCGCGTCGCGACCTACGACGAAGCGGTCAAGCTGGTCAACGACAACCAGTACGGCAACGGCACGGCCATCTTTACCCGCGACGGTGGGGCCGCGCGCCAGTTCCAGTTCGAGGCCCAGGCGGGCATGGTCGGCATCAACGTGCCCATCCCCGTCCCCGTCGCGTACTACAGCTTCGGTGGCTGGAAGGACTCGCTCTTCGGCGATCTGCACATGTACGGCCCGGAGGGCGTGCAGTTCTACACCCGGGGCAAGGTCGTCACCGCGCGCTGGCCCGATCCGGGCACGAGCAAGGTGGATCTCGGCTTCCCGCGCACGCGCTAGTGCCGTTGGATTTGGCCATCCTTCCCGGGTGATGCTGCTCATGCGGCACACGTGACGACGCCCGGCCGTCGGCAAGGGCGATGATCCGCTTGGCCGCCGTCCGTGTGCTCGCGCTCCTCGCGGGTCTGTCGTTGGCCGTCGGTCTTGGCAGCGTTGTCGTTCCCGAGAGCACGCGCGGCGCAACTCCGGAGCCGACGCCCAATTCGTCGGTGTCGATGTCCGCCGTGCCAATGCTCGGCGGCAGCTTCCGATCGGGATCGTGGGGCGCCGTGCGCGTGAAGCTGGAGAACGACGGGCCGGTCGTCGATGGCGAGCTGACCATGTCGTCTGACTCCGTTGGCGGCTCGACGTTCAGCGTGCCCGTCCAGCTCGCGACAGGCGCGCGCCAGGAGCACCTTCTGTACGGTCAGGTTCGCCCGTTCGGGAACCGCCTCCGCATCGACCTCGTGAGTGGTGGGTCCGTCGTCAGCAGCGTGAAAGTGCCGGTTGCCGCGAATGACGGCGCCGCGCCCGGCGTCTATCTGATTGCCGAGCACCCTGAACGTCTCCTCGGGTCCATCCGCGCCGCCGCCGCCGCGGGTCGTGAGACGGCACCTGACATCGTCACCCTTGCGCCCGAGGATCTACCGCCGCGGGTCGAGGTCTGGTCATCGATCGACGTGCTCGTCTGGCAGGACGTCGACTCGAACCGGCTGAGCAACGAGCAACTCGCTGCGCTTGAGATCTGGGCGATCACCGGGGGCCACCTGGTGATCCTGGGCGGGTCGACCGGTGTCGCGACGCTCGGCGCCTTCCCCGCCGATCTGCTGCCCTATCGGCCGGTGAACGTGATCGAGGTGCCCGTTGCGGACCTCGAGACCTTTCTTGGCGGCCTGCCCGCGTCCGCGGCTCCGATGCCGGCGCTCAGCGGCCTGCTTGAGCGCGGCGTCGCGCTGGCACGCAGCGGCGATGTCGTCGTTGCGGCTCGGAGCGACTACGGCGAGGGGACGGTGGCTCTCGTCGGGCTCGATCCGGCGACACCGTGGCTCGCCGGCTCGACGACCGCGAGCGGCCTTTGGGCGCGCGTCATGCCCTCAAGCCTTCGATCGACGGATCCCGCGCGGTCGGGTGGTGACGAGTTCCTGGTCAGTGCGCTGAGCAACCTCCCCGCCACCCAGCTCCCGCGGCTCGACCTCGTGTTCGTCCTGTTCGTGGCGTACATCGTCGCCATCGGTCCGCTCAATTACCTTCTGCTGCGGCGTCGGGATCGTCGCGAATGGGCCTGGCTGACGATGCCGGCGACGATCGTCGCCTTTGCCGTCGCCGCTTACGGCTTTGGCGTCGCGCTCCGAGGTGCGAACGTCGTGATCAACGAACTCGCAATCGTTCACGGCGCTGCCGGAGCAGACCGCGGGCTGGCGGAGGTCTTCGTCGGCGTCTATTCGCCGAACCGGGGCGATTTCAACGTCAACGTCGGGGGCGGCGCCCTGATCTCGGCACTGGCTGCTGGTCCCAACCGGGGCGAACCGTCGCTTGCGCGACCGCTCGACGTTGTCCTCGGCGACCCGGCGACCGTGCGTCACTACGGGATCGGGTTCGGCGCCCTGCGTGCGTTCAAAGCAGAAGCGATGGCGACGACGCCGCGCATCGATGCGGCCCTCACGCTCGTCGACGGGACGCTCGAGGGCACGCTCACCAACTCGTCGGCCGACACGCTCGCCGACGTCAGCCTGGTCTATGGAAGCGCGGCCGAGACAGTCGGCGACATGTTGCCCGGTGCGGTGCGGACCGTCCGGCTCGCAACGTTGCGCGCCGACGTGGTCGAGCAGCCACTCTCGTGGCGGTTGTTTCCGACCGCGGCTGGAACGGACCCCTCGACGATTCGAACGGTCGCGGCTCGTCGCGCGATCATCCAGCAATTGGGCGGGGGCTGGAACGAGGGGCCCGGCACATCGGCCGTCCCGCCGTTCGCCAGCGGCCCGGTCGTCCTCGCTTGGCGCTCCGGCAGCACGCTCGATATTGATGTCGGCGCCCCTGCCGAGCACGTCGGCGAGAGGCTCTACGTGCTCCACGCCCGTGCCAGCGTCAGCGGGCCCGTCGTGTTCTCGGGCGGACTCATCCAGCACTCGGACGTCTCCATCGACGCGGCTGAGGCGTTCGAGGACGGCGCGGGGTTCTACCTCAGCCGGGGGACGATCGCCGTCGATTACCGCCCCCTTGATTTCACTGGTTCGTTCGACGTGACCGGAATGTCACTGCGGCTCGGGGTTGACCGGGTCGAGACGCCGGCCGCCACCGGCGAAGCGCTCGTGCCGCTGCCGGCCGACGAGCAGCCCGATCCCGAGCAACCGCTGGCGACCGACCCGCGGCCGGACGACAGAGCTCCGAACATCCCCCGGCTACAGCTCTTCGATCGCGTGGCGCGGACGTGGATCGAGTTCGAGCCGGTCGCGCGGTCGCGCGCGTACGTCGTGACTGACCCCGCGCGGTACGTCGACGAGTCCGGTGCGTTCCGTGTCCGCTTCGTGGTGCGCGGGCGCGACGAGTACGCGCAATTCACGTTCAGCGCCCGGCTCGAGGGCACTGTCGAGTGACGGCGGCGGTCGAGATCAGCGGCCTCACCAAGCGCTATGGCGAGACGCTGGCAGTCATCGGCGTCGACCTGGAGATCGCCGCCGGGGAGATCTTCGGCCTGGTCGGCCCCAACGGCGCCGGCAAGACGACCACGTTGCGCATGCTCGCCACGCTGCTCGAGCCTTCGGCCGGCGAGGCTCTGATCTGCGGCCGGGATATCCGCCGCCAGCCCAACGCGGTCCGACGAATCATCGGCTATGTGCCCGACACGTTCGGCGTCTACGACGACATGCGCGTGTGGGAGTACCTCGACTTCTTTGCCCGTGTCTACGTCATGTCGGCAGCGAGGCGCAGGCCGATGATCGACGACCTGCTCGAGCTTGTCGATCTGACCGCCAAGCGAGACGACTACGTGCAATCACTGAGCCGCGGAATGCAGCAGCGGCTGTGCCTCGCCCACGCACTCGTGCACGACCCGCGGGTGCTCCTGCTCGATGAGCCTGCGTCGGGCCTCGACCCGCGAGCTCGAGCCGAGTTGCGTGAGCTGCTCCGCGAACTGAGCGCGATGGGCAAGACGATCCTGATCAGCAGCCACATCCTGCCCGAGCTCGAAGAACTTTGTACGGCCGTCGCCATCGTCGACCGCGGCCGTGTCCTCGCCGCCGGATCGGTCGACCAGATTCAGGCCAGGTTTCGCCAAGGGTCGGTCATCAGGGCGCGCATCCTCGGCCAAAGTGACGAATGGAGCTCGGCTCACGACTTCTTCGCTGCCCAGCCCGAGGTCGTGTCGGTGACCGCACTATCGGAAGGTCGTCTCGAGCTTGCGTTGCCCGGAGACGAGGGCGCGGCGGCGGCCGTCCTCTATCGCGCGATGTCGAATGGCCATCGTGTCGCTTCGTTCACTCCCGTCGCGTCTGACCTCGAGGAGCTCTTCCTGCAGATCACGGGTGCCAATGAGGCGCCCGCGGCATGACCACCAAACCGGCCGCCTCGAACGAGCCCTCTGTCGACGAGCCAGGCGTGTTGCGCACGTTGTGGGCGAGCGTGTCAGCCGTGCTCGCCAAGGAGTCCCGCGGTCGGATGCGTGGTCGCCGCGCATTCGTGATCGTGACGATCTATCTCGCGCTGCTCGCTCTGCTCGTTTTCGCCGTCTACCGCTTCATGTACGACCGGGCGGTGGTCCAAAGCAGTTTTGACGGCGGTTTCGTGTCGCCCGAGTTCGTGTCCGGGGCCGTGTCGGCCACTATCGGACAGGCCATCTTCACCGTCATCCTCGTCGTCCAGACAGTGCTCACCCTCCTCCTGGCGCCGGCGCTCACGAGCGGCGCGATCTCGATCGAGCGCGAGAAGCAGACGCTCGAGCTCCTGATCACGACCCCGGTCAGCACGTTGGGCTTGATCGCCGGCAAGCTGATCTCGTCGCTGGCCTACGTCCTCGTCCTGATCGTCGCCTCCGTCCCATTGATGAGCATCGTCTTCGCCTTCGGCGGTGTTGCGCCGGAGGATGTCGTACGGGCATACGTGCTGCTGTTCGCGGTGGCCATCGGCGTGGGCTCGATCGGTCTGTTCGTATCGGCGCTGTTCAAGCGAACCCAGATAGCGACCGCCCTGTCGTACCTGATCGTCTTTGCGCTGACGATCGGGTCACTCGTGCTCCATACCTACTTTCTCGCGACGTCGCAGCGGATCACCCGCGACGGCGGCATCGAGCCGCATGCGCCAGAAATCATCGTGCTCCTGAATCCGATCGTGGCCGTCGTCGACCTCGGCTGCACCGCGATCCCGGATAGCTACAGCGTCACCTGCTCGTACATCTCGACCGTCAGCGGCCAGCGGTTCGATCACGCGAATCCGCCGCGCGACGCATTCTGGCCGCGCTCGGCGTTCGCCTTTCTCGCCTTGGGCGTGGGCCTGACGCTCGCGACGACCCAGTTGATCTCGCCAACGCGGCGGATCAGACGGGGCAGCTCGCGCGTCGCGACGTGAGCGGCCGGGCACGCGCAAGGTTGAGCTGGGCTCCCCGCGCACACGCTGAAGGCCGCCCCGGCCAGACAAACGTGGGCGATGCGGCGGTCGAGCCGCAGGCAGCGACGAGTATGACCATCGGAACGAGTAACCGAGCGCGCATGTGACGGACCACCGCATCTCGAGCTGGGAATGCCGGTCCGAATCCCACGCCTGATAATCAACCGGTGGCCGGCCGCTACCTCGACGGCTTCAGCGTCGGCGAGGTGATCATCTCGCCCGAGGAATACGAGATCACGCCCGAGCGCTTGACGGAGTACGCGGCCGAGTACGACCCGCAGCCGATTCACCTCGACCCCCAGGCGGCCGCCCGCGGGCCGTTCGGCGAGATCACGGCAAGTGGCTGGCATTCGCTGTCGGTCACGATGCGCCTGATGGTCAGGTCGGCGCTCTTCGGGGGCGAGTCGATCGTTGGCGTGAGCATTGAGCGGCTGCGCTTCCTCCAGCCGGTACGCGCCGGGGATCGCCTGCGTGCCCAGGCCGAGGTGCTTGAGGTGCGACCGTCACGCAGCCACACTGACCGGGGCTACCTCGTGCTGCGCATCAGCACGCTGCGCCAGGATGGCGTGCCCGTGCTGACCCAGGACTGGACGCTGCTCGTCCCGCGCCGGCCGGATTAGGCGGACGTCCCGCGCCCGGCGTCCGTCTAGGCGCCCGTCGCACCACCCGTCCGCACTACTCATGCCACCGCGGCCAGATGAGCCGCCCTGTATTCCACGCATTGCTACCTCTGCAGGAGCCGCCTCGTCACCGCGTTCAGCTGCGGGCTCGGCCGGTCGCTGACGTCCGCCGTATTCGGCCCGTGACTGCCGGGCGGGCCTGCGCACGACAGCGGCGCCGGGCAGCAACGAATCCAGCGCAAAGCCGGCGGTAATGGCGCCTGATGCCCCGAGGCCAATAGTGCGCGGACTATGGGGAACCGTAGACGTTCGAAACTCGACGCCGAGGCCGCCCGCCAGCTCGGGCAATTCCTGCTGCGCGAGGGCGGCAAGGTCCGCCAGGCCCGCAGGCGGCGCCGCTGGACGCAGCGCAGGCTCGGCGAGCTGACCGGCGTGTCGCAGTCGTCCGTCAGCCGGATCGAGCGCGGCGAGGGCGGCGCGCTGTCGCTCCTGGTACGGCAGAAGGCTGCGCTCGTGCTCGGTCTCCCATTCACGGTCGAACTGGGACGCGATGCACGCCAGGAGCCGGCCGACGCTGGTCACCTGGCCGTACAGGAGCTCGCGCTGAGGATTGGTCGGGCGGCTGGCTACCGGCGCACGTACGAGATGCCCACCAAACCGGCCGACCCATCCCTCTCCACGGATGTCGGCCTGATCGACGATGCGAACCGGAGGCTCCTCCTGGTCGAATGCGTCAACACGTTTGGCAACATCAACGCGTCGATCCGCTCTTCCGACCGCAAGCGGGCCGAAGCCGGTGCGCTCGCCATCTCCATCGGCCATGGCGCGCCATACGCCGTCTTCAGCTGTTGGATCGTGCGTGCGACCCGTCGAAATCGACAGCCCCTGGCCCAGTATCCGGAACTGTTCGCGGCGCGGTTCCGAGGGTCGTCGCGGCGCTGGATCGGTGCTCTGACAACAGGATCCGAACCGCCAGCCGAAGCGGGCCTCGTGTGGCGCGAACGTCGACGCCACGCGCGTGATCGAGTGGCGTAGCCGGCCGACCTGACCGCCTCTCGGCACGGTTGGATGTCTGGCCCAGGCCGGCGTGCGACCTGGGCCGCCGGGGCCGCCGGGGCCGCATGGCCCTTGCCCGGGGTAGACTACTGTTGCTACAGGAGGACAGCCGTGCGCATCGCCCCAGCGATGCTGGCCCTCGTCGCCAGCCTGTTTGTTGTGCCGTTGGCCATGCCCGTGCAGCCCGTCGCCGCCGCGAAGGGGTCGTGCACGGACTGGTCGTCGACCACGGAGCCGCCGCCCGAGATCCGCGTCTATCGCGTCACGGAGGGCCGCGTCGAGACGGTCGACTTCAAGCTCTACGTCGCGCGCGTCGTGTCGCGCGAGTGGAACGTCAAGCAGCACGCGCTGCGCCGCGCTGGAGCGGTCGCCGTCAAGCAGTACGCGTGGTACCACGTCCTGCACTGGCGGGGCGGCAAGTACAACGGCGAGTGCTTCGACGTGCGCGACTCGACTGCCGACCAGCTCTACGCCAGCAAGGCGGCCAGTCAGATCCCCTCCCGCGTCTGGCGCGCCGTCCGGTCCACCTGGACGTGGCGGCTGTACCGCGACGGCAAGCTGCCCATGACCGGCTACCGGCGCGGCGCCGACGTGGGCTGCGCCGAAAACGGCGGCTACCGGCTGTATGTGCGCTCGGCCCGCAAGTGCGCCAAGCACGGCTGGTCGGCGAGCCAGATCCTGGCCGCCTACTACACCGCAACGGTCACCAAGTAGCCCAGCCGGCGACGGTATCCGCCGGCGAACAACCAGATGGTTCCCCGCCCGGCGTGGGGGCGAGGGTTACGGCTCGGCGGCCGGTTGCGCCGCGGGCTGCGCGGCGGGCTGGGCGGCGGGCTGAGCGGCGGGCTGAGCGGCTACAGCCTGGGCGGCAGGCTGGTCGGCGGCAGGCCGCTTGAAATACCAACTTGTCTGCAGCTGCGCGGGCGTCATCGCCCCCGGCTGCAGTCGCGTCTCAACCGAGAACATCTCCCAGCCGCGGTCGCCCAGCAGCCCGGACAGATAGCCCAGGTTGACGCGTGATCGGTCAAGGGCGATCGACCACTCGGTTGACTGGGGCAGGATGACCGGGCCCAGGCTGGCCGTCAGCTCGGCCGCCAGGCCGGGCTGTGGATGGCTGAAGCCGATCGTCGCCTGGGGCTGGTCCGTCAGCCAGGCGTAATGCCAGCGCGTCATATGCTCCTCCTGTCCACGTATTGCGGTCCTCCGCGCCCGGCGGCAGACCGGCTGGTCAGAAAGCCGCTCAAGTCTCGGCTGAGGCGGCTGGTTGCGGTGCTTGATCACGGAGCCCGGCTCGCTCGGCCAATCCGGCGAGGCCACCGAGCATGATCTCTGCCTCAGTTGGATCCACCCCCGCGCGCTCGCCCCGCCAGGCGGCGAAGTACACCAGCCGCCGGAAGCGGGCATAGCGGCTGGCCGCCAGGAAGCGTGCCACACCGGCTGAGCTCCGCGCCTGGGTCAGAAGGCGGCCGAGCGTCACCAGGGAGACCTGCGGGTATCTCGGCACCCGAGCCGCGACCCAGCCCAGCATCCGCCACTCTAGGAACACGACGACGATCGCGCCAAGGAAGAGCGTCAGCAGGGGCAGCTTGCCGCCGACCGTCACCAGGTTGACGAGCTCCGCCACCGGGGGCATCGCGCCGCGGCCGACGAAGAGGAATGGATCGACGGCGAGCGTGTTGAAAAGCCCGTGGTTGAGTACCGCCAGGACGGGCCCAACCAGGGCGATGGCCCAGACAAACCGGCGGTGCCGGTACAGGATGGCGATTCCGAGCGAGAGCCCACACAGGGCTGCCCACAGCGCGTGGTTGAGGCCCAGGCCGTCGGCGCCGATCGGCGAGATGGTCGGCACGAGCAGGCTCCACGGCTGGGTCGCGAACCAGCCATTGCCCGAATTGGCCAGCTCCCCGACGAAGGCATCCTCGTGAAAGGCGTAGCCGGCACCGACCGCGAAACCGATGAGCAGGCCGTCAGAGGCCGCCGGCTGGAGGTTGTTCCCGCGACCGACGAAGAAGTAGTACGCCGCGACCGGCAGGAGGTAGGCCACCACGTCGACGATCGGGACGATCACGGTCGGGACCAGCGAGCTCCCGCT
Organism: uncultured Chloroflexia bacterium; assembly: GCA_963704145.1. Classification (GTDB taxonomy): domain Bacteria; phylum Chloroflexota; class Limnocylindria; order Limnocylindrales; family CSP1-4; genus JALYGJ01. The sequence goes on along the minus strand of CAVPHB010000002.1, from coordinate 118,523 downwards.
CGTGCCGAGCACATCGGCCGGGATCCAGGTCAGCGCGAGGACGAAGAGCACAACCGGGAACACCCCTACCAGCCAGAAGGCGCCCAGGGAGGGGATCGACACCGTTCGCGTGCTCGCGGTGATCACCAGCAGCACGGCCAGGACGAAGAGGTGCTGTCCCAGACCAACAAGCGTTTCGAATGGCCCCGGCCGCAGGAAGAAGCCGAAATCGAGAACGATCAGCAGCAGGGCCAGTGCGACGCCGACCAGCGAGATCAGCTGCCACGTCGGCATGCGGCGCAGGGCGCTCATCAATCCTGCCGGACGCCGCCGAAGTACCTGGGGGTGCCGGGTTGGCTCTGCGGTCCCGCCCACCAGTCCTTGTGTGGCCCGACGCCAGTGTCGCCCGCAACAGGTGCGTCAGGCCAATACCTGGGATGGATCCCACTGTCCTTCCAATCCTGCGACTTGCGGTCGTAGTCGGCGTGGGCCGGCGAGTCGGAGTCGTATGGATTGTTGGGATCGTGAACCTGCGAATGTTGGTAGGCCGAGCCGAACGAATCGCGAGCGGCGCCCACCGCGCGGGTGGCCGTCCCGGCTACCGTGCCGGCAGCTGCGCCGGCCGCCGCCGCCGCGCCGATGCCCAGTGTGGCGAGGCCATCGAAGAAGTCACGCGCATAGTCCCGGACGTAGCAGATGAGGCAGTCGTCCAGGAGCGAACGCGCGGCGTCGAGGCCGTCCACCTGCACACATTACAGCCGCGTGTGGCGAATACAACCCGCCTTGCGTCCGTCTGATCGCCGCCGGGCTGCGGACCGGACAGTTGAGCGTTTGGCGCGGGCGCCCGACTAGGTCAGGTACTCGCGCGCGGTGCTGCGCTTCAGGAACTTGCCCCAGCCGCGCTCGCCCGTCCACTCACCGTTCTCAACAATGACTCGGCCGCGCGACAGAACGATGTCGGAGCCGCCGGTCACCGAGGCGGCCCTCGTAGCACGAATAGTCGACAGCCATGTGATGCGTCGAGGCAGAGATCGGTGTGCTGCCGGGCCGGATCGTAGATCACGATGTCGGCGTCGGCGCCCGGCGCCACGACGCCTTTCACGCCGGCAAGGCCGAACATGCGCGCCGGCGCGGCCGAGATGACCTCCACCCAGCGCTCCCTCGTCAGCCGGCCACCGACCACCCCGCCGTCGTGGAGCAGGTCGACCCGATCCTCGACGGCGGGCAGGCCGTTGGGCACCTTGCGGAAGTCGCCCACTCCGAGCTGCTTCTGCGTCTCGAAGTCGAACGGGCAGTGGTCGGTCGAGACGACCTGCAGATCATCTCGGACCAGCCCGCGCCACAGCTCCTCGAGGTGGTCGGCCGGGCGGAGCGGCGGCGAGCACACGAACTTGGCGCCGTTGAAGCCGTTGCCCATGTCGTCGAGCGACAGGAACAGGTACTGCGGGCACGTCTCGGCGAAGGGCCATCGAGCCCCGATCTCGGGCCGCGCGGACCTCGTTCAGCGCGTCGCGCGACGACAGGTGGACGATGTAGACGGGCACGCCGGCCGCCTCCGCCAGGCGAATGACGCGGTTCGTTGCCTCGCCCTCGAAGACGGGGTAGCGCACCACGCCGTGCCAGTACGGGTCGGTCTTGCCTTCAGCCACCGCCTGCGCCGCGACGATGTCGATGACGGGGCCGTTCTCGGCGTGCATCATGATCAGGCCGCCGTTCTTGGCGGTCTGCTGCATGGCGCGGAAGATCGCGCCATCGTCGGACAGGAAGACGCCCGGGTAGGCGGTGAACAGCTTGAAGTCGGTCACGCCTTCGAGGACCAGCTGGTCCATCTCGGCCAGCGTCGCGTCGTTGACGTCCGACATGATCATGTGGAAGCCGTAGTCGACGTAGGCGTTGCCCTGCGCCTTGGCATGCCAGATATCGAGCCCTGCGCGCAGCGACCCGCCGCGCGGCTGGACGGCGAAGTCGATGATCGAGGTCGTCCCGCCGAAGGCCGCCGCGCGCGTGCCGCTCTCGAAGGTGTCCTTGGCGAACGTGCCGCCGAAGGGCAGCTCCATGTGCGTGTGGACGTCGATCGCACCGGGGATGACGTACTTGCCCGCGGCGTCGATCGTCCGATCCACGGCGCCGGCCATGCCGGTCCCAGCCAGGCCGCGACCTACCGCTGTGATCGTTTCGCCATCGAGCAGCACGTCGGCGACGGTCGAAACATCGGCGTTCACGACCGTGCCGTTGATGATCAGGGTGCGCATCTGTCCCTCCTCAGGCCTTGGCCGAATGGTGGCGACGGCTGAGCCGCCGCCGATTCAGGGTCCGGCGATCGGCTCGTAGTCGATCTGGATGGTCGCACCGTCCGGCGTGGCATCGGTGCACTCGTCGACCTCGATCGTGGCCGGGTCGTCGGCGCACACGAACCCGTAGATCAGGGTCGAACCCAGCCGGACGCGACGGGGTGGCGAGAACTCGTTGACCGAGTCAGGGCACGCTCCGGGAGCCGCGCAGGAAGCCTCGAAGAGCAGCCGTCCGTCGCGCAGCAGCCGCGCCGTGCCGAAGCCGGAAACGTGCCGGATGGTCACGCTGCGGACGCACCACGTCTTGGGCAGCGGCCCGCGTGACTCCGGATTGCCGATGCCCAGGAAGATCGTCTTGATGTTGGTGCCGGGCTGGACGGCGCAGTCGACCGGCGTTGCCTCGGGTGTGGGTGTGGGAGCCGCCGTCGGGGTTGGCGTTGGACCGGCGCTCGGGCTGGGCGACTCGATCGGCAGCGACGGTGACACGGACGGGGTAGGCAAGACGAACGGCGGCGTCGGGCTGGGCGGCGGTGACGGGCTTGGCAAGACCGTGGGCGTTGGCTGCACGAAGGGCGGCAGGCTGGGCGACGATGAAGCGGCCGCGGCTGACGTGGGCGTCGCCCCCGGCTGCCCAGACTTGACCAGCACCATCGCGCCAACGACCACGACGGCACCGGCCAACAGGAGGAGGCTGAAAGCCAGCACAGCCTGTCCCACGCGCCACGGCTGGGTCTGCTGCCTGTTGCGGTAGGTGACGCCGCCCTTTCGCAATCGCGCACCGCAGCGGTTGCAGAAGAGAGCGTCGGGTGGGTTGAGACGATCGCAACTCGGGCAGTTCAATTCGTCGTCCTCACAGCCCGGAACGGCGTCCGATCGCCTCGCTCACCACCGAACCGAATAGTACAGGCGACCGACACGCCACACGAGGGGCCTGGATGGCCCTACAGCACCCATCTGGACGGGTCAGGTGTTCGGCGCAGTACCTTCGAGTTACCGCCATTGCCCTGCGAGCCGAGTAGAAAGGGTTATGCAACCGCTACCGAGGGCATTATCAGCGTGGCCGATGGTCGAGGCATGCCGAATTCCGAGCGGCCAGGCCCCGGGATCAACATTCGCGACGAAATGACGCCGTTAGTCCGATCGATCGCTGCTGCGTTCGCGGAGCGACCGGCGCTGCGCGTGGCGCTCTTCACGCTGCTGCTCGCCCTCATCACCGGTGTTGTCTACGCGTTCGTTCTCAGCGGCCGGTCCTTCGCGCTGCCGGACGGGGTGCGCCTCCCATGGCCGCTGCTGGCGGCCGGCTTCCTGGCCGCCGAGCTGAAGGTCGTCGACGTCCACTTCAAGCGTGAGAAGCACTCCTTCTCGCTCAGCGAGTTCCCGGCCGTCATCGGCCTGTTTACGCTCGAGCCGGGCAGCTATCTGCTGGCCCTGATGAGCGGCACCGCGATCGCGCTCGTGCTGTCACGCCAGTCGCCGCTCAAGCTCGCGTTCAACCTGGTCAACTTCGCGGCGGCGGGCACACTGACGCTGGCCATCTTCCACATTGGCCTGGACCTCGCCCAAGGCGGCCGGCCCGAGATGTGGATGACGGCCTTCGCCGCGACATTTGCCGCGGCGGTGCTGAGCTCCTTCACCATCGCCACGGCGATCTCACTCTCGGGCGGCGCGCCGCAGTACGAAAAGCTGCCCGAGATGGTCCAGTTCGGGGGGCTGGTGGCCGTCGCCAACACCAGCCTGGCACTGCTCGCGGTAACGGTCATCCAGAGCGACGCGTGGCTGATGACGCTGCTGATCGTCCCGCTGGCGACCGTCTTCCTGGCCTATCGGGCCTACCTCTCCGAGCGCGAGAAGCACGAGCGGCTCGAGCTGCTCTATCAGTCCAGCCGCATCCTGCAGGACTCGCGCGAGCTTGACCTGGCCGTGGTCGCGCTGCTCGATCACGCGCGCGACATGTTCCGCGCGGAGCGCGCGGAGCTGCTCCTCTATCCGCGCGAGGATCAGACCGAGGGTTTGCTGACGAGCGTCGCCAACGGCGACGTGTCGAAGGTCATGACGCCCGTGCGGGTGGCGCAGGACCATCCGATCTTCGCCCGCGTCGCGGTTGAGGACCACGCCTTCTTCCACATCCCCACCCCGGCGGAGCGAGACCAATCCGGCGTGCGCCAGGCGATGGTCGCCCCGCTGCGCGGCGAATCGGGGCTGATCGGCTCGATCATGGTTGCCAACCGGCTAACCGAAGGCACGTCCTTCTTGGCCGAGGATCTGCGATTGCTGGAGACACTGGCCAACCAGGCGGCAGTCGCGCTCGAGAACGGCCAGCTCGAGCAGTCGCTGGCCGAGCTGTCCAGGCTCAAGGAGGAGCTGCGCTACCAGGCCTATCACGACCCGCTTACCGGGTTGGCCAATCGCAGTCTCTTGGCCGAGCGCGTGGAAGAGATGCTCGCCGACAACGAGGTGGGCCGGCTGACGGTCGTGCTGTTCCTCGACCTGGACGACTTCAAGTTCGTCAACGACAGCCTCGGCCATGCCGCCGGCGACCAGCTGCTCGTGGCCGTGGCCGCCCGGATGCGCGACTGTATGCGCGAGAGCGACCTGGTGGTCAGGCTGGGCGGCGACGAGTTCGCGGTACTGATGCAGGACGGGCCGGACCTGGCCCGCGCAATCGCGGTCACGCATCGTGTGCTCGACGCGCTGAAGGTCCCATTCTCGGTCGAAGGCCAGGATGTCAGCATCTCGGGCAGCATCGGCATCGCGGCGGCGACGCCTGACACACGGCGGCCCGAGGAGCTGCTGCGCAACGCGGACGTGGCGATGTACACCGCCAAGGCGGAGGGCCAACGGCAAGTTCGCCGTGTTCGATCCGACCGTCCACTCGGCCATCGTCGCCCGTCATTCGATGACCTCCGACCTGGGCAAGGCGATCGACCGCGGCGAGCTGAGCGTGCTCTACCAGCCCATCGTCGCCCTGCGCAGCAGGGCGATCGTGGGCGTCGAAGCGCTCGTCCGCTGGCGCCACCCGGTGCGCGGCCTGGTCGAGCCGGACGAGTTCATTCCGCTGGCCGAGGAGAGCGGCACCATCCTGCCCTTGGGTCGGATGGTGCTCGTCGAAGCATGCCGCCAGGCGGCTGTCTTCGACCGCCTCGGCAGCCGACCGAACGGGCTGTTGCTGACGGTGAACCTCTCGGCGCACCAGCTGAAGCAGCCCGACTTTGCGGCCGATCTCGAGGGCATCCTGCACGAGACCGGGTTCCCCGCCGAACGGCTGGTGCTCGAGATGACCGAGACGGCGATGTTCAGCGATACGCACATGACCATCGCCCGGCTCGAGGCGCTGCGCACACTCAAGGTTCAGATCGCGATCGACGACTTCGGGACCGGCTACTCATCGCTTGGCTACCTGCGCCGGTTCGACGTCGACATCCTCAAGATCGCCAAGGACTTCGTTCCGCACCCCGATGCCGGCCCCGACGAGTGGGCGTTTGCCCACGCCATCGTGGCTCTTGGCCGGACGCTGGACCTGCGCATCATCGCCGAGGGAATCGAGCAGCGGGGCCAGCTCGAGCGCCTGCGCGACCTGGGTTGCGAGCTGGGGCAGGGCTACCTGTTCGCCCGCCCGCTCACTGCTGCCGCCGTCCGGCGCCTGCTGCTCGACCGGCCCGCATCCGCGGCTGCCCGTCCGGCGGCGCTGCCAGCCGGCCGTCGGCGGCCCGCCGTGCGACTGAACCCGGCGTCCTGACGCGGCAATGTTCATCCTCTACGCCGTTCTGATCGGCGTCGCGCTGGGCGTGCTGCTCGGCGGCGACACGACGCGTCTGTCCCACATCAGGTTCCACTGGAAGCCGGTCGTCTTCGCTGGTCTCATCGTCCAGGTGGTGCTCTTCTCGACCGTTGTCTCGGAGCGGGTCGGAGACCTGGGGCCGCTGCTCTATGTCGCCTCGACGGCCGCCGTGTTGGCCGCCGTCATCCGCAACGCGCGCATCCCGGGCCTTCCGATCGTGGCGCTGGGATCGGTCGGCAACCTGGCCGCGATCATCGCCAACGGTGGCTATATGCCGGCCGGGGCGGCTGCCATGGCCGCGCTCGGCAAAGGGGTGCCGGAGGGCTACTCGAACAGCGCGATGATGGCCCATCCGGCGCTCGAGATGCTGACCGACATCTTCGCCCTGCCGCGCTGGCTGCCTCTTGCCAACGTGTTCAGCATTGGCGACGTGCTGATCGCCGTGGGCGTGGTGTGGGCGATCGCGACGGCCATGCGCACCAGGAGCCGGTGCGTGCCTGCCGCGGCCGGGGTGACCCGGTCGATCCGCGACCGGGCGCGCACCCACGCGGCCGGTGCACCGAGGCACCTCTCATTGGTCGTTCAGGCGCCGGGTACACATGGGCCATTGGCCGAACCGGACAGCCGTCGTAGCGTGCCACCCGAGGAACAGAAGCTCCTCCACAGGTGAACTCGTCCAGGGCAAACCCGTCGTGAGGCGGAGACGCAAAGCTAGGGATCTTCCATCTCTGGGTCACCGGAAGACCGCCCAGCCGCCGGCGAACTGGTGCCTGCTCACCTGCTCGAAAGGAGTAGAAGTGAAGGCGAACCTGGCGCACTTCACAATGGCCCTCATGCTGATCGCATCGATGGCCCTGACCCTCGGCGCAGGGATGCGGTGGTACTAGCCGTGAAGCAGTTGCTGACCGGCTGTGAGCTCGCACTGTCGCTGACGGTACGTTCCGGCACGGCCCCCCTTCCGGAGGCCGGCCACCGCTGGATTTGATCTCGCCTCAATCAAGAGGCTCGATCTCGAACCGAGACCGCCGGTCCCCACCGGCGGTCTCGTGATTCTCCCGCGGCTGGCGCGCGGACCCTGTGCTGCGACTCACGGCGGTGGCATGCACGAGGCGCGGCAGCCGGTGCGCGGGGACACCTCTCGTTGGTCAGCGACGGCGCGAGTACACATGGGCCATTGGCCGCGCAGGACAGCCGCCGTAGCGTGCCACCCGAGGAACGCAAGATTCCTCCACCGGGCAACCGTCCAGGGCAAACCCGTCGTGAGGCGGGGACGCAAAGCCAGGGACCTTCCACCTATGGGACTGGAAGACCGCCCAGCCGCCGGCCAACTGGTGCTCCGCAACTGCTCGAAAGGAGTAGAAGTGAAGGCGAACCTGGCGCGCTTCACGCTGGCCCTCGTGCTGATTGCATCGATGGCCCTGACCCTTGGCGCAGGGATGCGGTGGGGCTTCGCTCCGTCGTACGCGCCGCCCCCACCCGCGCCGTACGCCGCGGAGCTCTAGGCCGTGAAGCGCTCGCTTCGTGGCGACGAGTTCCTGGCGCTTCCGACGCCGGTGCGTTCCGGCACCGCCCCCCTCGCTGAGTCTGGCCACCGCTGGAACTGATCGGGCCTCATTTCCGAGGCTGGATCCAGATGACGAGACCGCCGGTCACCACCGGCGGTCTCCTGGTTCTGGGGTCGATGAATTCGGATCCGAGCGGCGTGCCGCGACTCAGAGCGCCGGCGCCGGCGGCGGCGGGGTCGGAATGCACCCCGGCGGGTCGTCTGTCCCAGTGCACAGCGGCGCCTGCAGGGTGACGGTCTTCGGCTTGGTGCTCGTTCCGTTGGCGTTGGTCACCGTTAGCGTCACGGTGTAGTCACGGTCGTAGGCCGGGAACTCGAAGCTGGGGGGGGTCTGGAGGTCCGAGGTGCCCAGGCCAGCGAAGTCCCACGCCCACGACGTGGGTCCGCCGGTGCTGGTATCGGTGAAGCTGACGGTGAAGCTGGTCCCCACCTGATCCCACGAGAACTTCGCGACCGGGCCGGCGGGCGTCGGCTCCGGCGTCGGCGTCGCCGGTGGCGGGGTCGGCTTGCAGCCCGGCGGCAGGCCGTTCGCGTCACACGGCGGTCGCGGTGTGCGGGTGGGCTTGGGCGACGGAGTCGGACCAAACGGCGTTGGCGAGGGCGACGGCTCGAACGACGCCGTCGGGGTCGGGGAGTTCAGGAAGAAGGTCGGGCTGGGCGTGGGCTGTGGCGACGGGCTGGGCGTCGGGGTCGGCTGGACAAAGATGTCGAGCGTCGGCCCGGGGGTCTGCGTGCCGCCGAAATTGGGCGGCAGCGTGGGGTTGCCGGGCGGGGACGACAGGTACAGCGCCGCCGCGCCGCCGATGAACACGAAGCCGGCCAGCAGCGCCGCGCCAATGGCCAGCGCGCCGACCCCGCCACCGCCCGCCGGCTCGGCAAAGATGAGTCGCTTGTTGCTGGGAACGCGCCCGGCAACGGGCAGTCGTTGTCGGCACCGGCTGCAGAACGTGGCGCCGGCTGGGTTGCGTCGCCCGCAGTAAGGGCAGATCACTTGGTTGGCCTCAGCGCCCGGGAGTTGACCGTTCGAGTATAGGCCGGGCCCTCGAGACGCCCCCTGTGCGGGCCCGGTTCCGTGGCGTCAGCCCGGTCGCGCCGACCGTCAGCCGCGCGACGCCACCAGGTTCCTGGTGGCCGGGATGATCTCGCGCGCGTAGACCTCCAGGGTCTGCTCCTCGTCGCCGTTCATGAGGTAGATGTTGAACTGGTCGACGCCGGCCTGGGCAAGCTCGGCCAGCTTGCGCTTGTGGTCGTCGACCGAACCGATGACGCAGAAGCGATCGACCACGTCGTCGGCAACGAACGCTGCGTTGTCTGAGCCCGTTTCGGCATGGTGCTGGTAGTTGTAGGCGGTCCGCTTGCGCACGTAGTCGGTCAGCTCTTGGGGCAGGTCTTTGGGCTCGTAGCGCTCGATCAGGTCGGCGACGTGGTTGCTGACGAGCGCCGGGAACCAGCGCACCCGATCACGGCAATCGGCGAGGTCACCGACGTGGGCAGCAGCCGCGGCCATGACCTTGATCTCGCTTGGGTCGCGGCCGTTCTGGCGCGCGTAGTCGTGGAGCTGGCCCACGAACCAGCGGATCAGGTCCGGATCGGCGAGTTGGAGGATGACGCCGTCGGCGATGCGCGATATGAGCTCGAGCGCCTTGGGGCCGTAGCCGGCGATCCAGACCGGCAGCTTGTCGCCGCGTGTCCAGGCCAGCTGAATGTCCGTGCCGTCCTGGTTGACAGTCCGTCCTTCGACCAGGTCGCGTATGAGATTGGTCGCTTCCTCCAGGCGCGCGAGCGTTGTCGGCGGCTTGCCCATCACGCGGCGCGCCGAATCACCGCGGCCAATACCCAGGTCCATCCGGCCGTCGCTGATCACGTCGAGGGTGGCCAGGGCGCTGGCGGTCACTGACGGCTCTCGCGTGGCCGGGTTGGTCACGCAGGTACCAAGGCGGAGCCGCTCGCTGTTGAGCGCCATGATCGTGAGCAGCGGGTATGGCTCTTTCCACAGGACGTGCGAGTCGAAGAGCCAGCCGTACTTGAAGCCGGCCGCCTCGGCCTGCGCGCGTCAGCGCGATCGTCCTGTCGATCGACTCATCCGTCTTGAGCGTGAATCCGAAGTCCATAGGGTGGTGGTCTCCCTCGCCGTGAAGCGCGAAGCATACGCCGAGCACGGCGACGCGAACCGCCCGTGTTGGTCACCGCCCGCCGCCGGCGCTCTCTCGCTCCGCACAAATGTGCGCGCACTATTGCCGACGTCCTTCTGCCGCGCTAGAGTGCGGGCGTGGAGCAGCCGATGCAGATCGCCAACGGCTCGACCGTGGTTGCCGCCGTCCCGCTCTTGGCGGCGCGCGGTATCTCCAAGGCGTACGGCGGTGTCCACGCGGTCCAGGACGTCACCCTCGAGTTTCCGGCGGGCACCGTTACGGCGCTGGTGGGCGACAACGGCGCGGGCAAGACCACGTTGATCAAGATGCTCGCCGGCGTGCTTCACCCCGACCAGGGCAACCTCGAGGTCGACGGCGTTTCGATGCGTTTCGGCAGCCCGGCGGCCGCGCGTGCGGCGGGCATCGAAACCGTCTATCAGGACTTGGCCCTGGCAGATCACCGGGATGTGACAGAGAACCTCTTCATGGGCCGCGAGCTGACTCGCGGTTGGGGCCCGTTCCGGTACATCGACACGGGCCGGATGCGGCGCGAGACGGCCGCAGCGCTGGCCGACCTGAACGTCAACATCCCGTCGGTTCGCCAGCAGGTGCGCCGCCTCTCGGGTGGCCAGCGCCAGGCGATCGCGATCGGCCGTGCCGTCCACTGGGGCTCGCGCATCCTGATCATGGATGAGCCGATGGCGGCGCTCGGGCTGCAGGAAGCGGCGCGCGTACAGAGCCTGATCGGCCGCCTGGCCGAGCGCGGCCTGACCCAGATCATCGTCAGCCACAACCTCGACCACGTCTTCACGCTCTCCACCCGCATCGCGGTCATGCGCCTCGGCCGGCTCGCCGGCGTGCGCGACACGACCGACACGGACCACGAGGAGATCGTGCGCATGATCGCCGGCCTGGCCACGTCGGCGGCACGCGAGGCCTGACCTCGCGCCCGTCCCGCCCGCTGGACCCGATCTCGGGCTTCCTGTTCGACCTCGATGGGGTGCTGGTCGACACGCACGCGCTGGTCATGACCGGCTGGCGCTCCTTCGCCGCCCAACGCGGGCTGTCCTTCACCGATCGCGAGATAGTCGATCGAATGTTCGGGCGGCGGACGCTCGACGTGCTGACCGACGTCTTCGCGTTCGATCCAGCTGCGGCGGCCGACCTCGTCGCCGCCGGCATCGACGACAAACGCGCCGAGGTGGCTGCCGGCGCCGCACTGCGTCCCATACCCGGCGCGGCTGAGTTCGTCCGCGCCACGCTCGCCGCTCGGGTTCCGTGCGCGGTGGTCAGCTCGGCGTCCGGGACGAACATCCGGCTTGCCCTCGACGCCATCGGCCTGGCGGACGCGTTCGAGGTCATCGTCGACCACGACCGGGTCGGTCGCGGCAAGCCGGCGCCCGATCCTTACGTGGCCGGCGCCGATGCGCTTGGTCTGCGCGCCGCGCAGTGCGTCGTCTTCGAGGACACGCAGGCTGGCATCGCATCGGCGCACGCGGCCGGAGCTGCGTGTGTCGGAGTCGCGTCGCTGGGCCGACCCGACCTGCTCGTCGGCGCTGCCCTGGTGATCGCCGATTTCCGCGGCCTCGAGCCGCGTGAGTTGCTCAGCCGCCTCGACGATCGCGTTCGGCGCGCAGCTGAGCGAGGCGCCAGATGTCGATGTACGTCCAGGGCCGGCGCCGCGGACGAACGCCTGAACTGACTCCGGCGCCGGGACGGCGGGCCTGGAGATCGGCAATCTGGCGCCCCAGCTCGCGATCGGTCAGCGCCCGCGCGTCGTCAGATCGCTGCATGACCCACCTCGCGCACGACGACCAGCCGCAGCATCTCGGCCACGCGCACTGGATCGACCTCGCCCGCGCCGAGCTCGAGCACGCTCGCACTTGCAGCCGCTGCCGCGCGAGCGAGCGCCATTTCGTTCATCGCGCCGGCGCCGAGCGCGACGACTAGCCCGGCGTTGAACACGTCGCCTGCCCCGATTGGGTTGACCGCCCTGACGCGCGGCACACGGATCGTCCACGACCGGCGGCCGTCCGATGCTGATGCGCCCCGCGGTCCGTCGGTCACGACAGCCAGCCGTGCGCCGCGGCGAGCCAGCGCACGGGCCATGTCCGCCGCGCGCGCGTGCGCCGGCGCTCCGATTGCCGCCCGGGCCTCCGACGCGCTCACCTTGACCACGTCCGGTTGTTCGGCGAGCGTTCGCTCGAGCACCGGCCCGCCCACGTCGATCAGGCATCTCTGGCCCGCGTCATGCGCCGCGCGCACCAGCCTGACATACGCGTCGTCGCCGATCCCGGCCGGCAGCGACCCAGAGCAGATCACCCATTCGGCGGAGCTGAGCGGGTCCGTCCGGAGCAGCTCGAGCAGCTTCTCAAGGGCGTCGGCTGGGATCGCCAGGCTGGGCTCGTAGACGAGCACCGAACGGCCGGCGTCATCTGTGGTGACGTAGGTCGTCCGCGTCTCGGCCTCCACGATCACGAAGTGCGGGTTGAGCCCCTCACGCTGCAGCGATTCGACCAGCCAGCGGCCGGCGTGGCCGCCCGCGATGCCCGTTGTCGCCACCTGCGCCCCGAGCAGATGTGCCGCGCGGCAGGCATTGATGCCCTTGCCACCGGGCAGAACGCGCATCGCCGTGGGTCGAAGGATGGTGTCGAACCCCAGTCGCTCGACGCGGGCGGTGCGGTCGACGGCCGGCGCGAGGGTGACGCCGACGATCATCCGGCCGGCATGCTGCTGGGCTCGAGCGCCCTGGAGTCCGGGACGAGATCGAACGCCGCGTTGACCGATGCGCGGCCGCCGATCGCTTCGGCGCCGCCGCGGCCGGCCAGGCTGACCGCTGCCGCGGCGGTCGCAAATCGGACCGCCGTGGCGATGTCGGCACCGTCCGCGAGTGCGTCCAGAAAGCCGGCATCGAAGGCATCGCCTGCACCGACCGCCTCGCGCACCAGGGCCTGGTCGACGTGCGCCGCGGGCTGGCTGATCATCGTCCGGCCGTCGCTGACTACCGCGCCGGCAGCGCCACGCTTGATGGCGACGATGCGCGGCCCGGCCTTGTGGCCGGCTTGGATCATCCCCTCGACCGACGTCTGCTCGAACAGCATCCGGCCCTCGTGCTCGTCACACAGCAGCACATCGGCATGGCCGACGACGTCGGCGACGTGCGGCAGCCACGGAGCGGGCAGGTCGGTCAGTGGGAACTGCGGATCGATCGACGTCATCACCCCGCGCGCCCTGGTGCGCGCGAACAGCTCGGCCATGCCGCGCCGCCACATCTGTGGGAAGTGCAGCAAGCCACCCGAATGGAGCAGCGTGAGCGGTGGTTCGCCGTCCGCCGGCGCATCGCTGTCGAGCGCCGGCGGCGGGTCGGGCCAGGGCTCGAAGCCGGGCAGCCGGTAGGTCATCGGTCGCTTCGTGCCGCCCCACAGCATCACGTACAGCGCGATCGCGGTCACGCCGTCGGCCTGGGCCAGGTGGCGGCAGTCGATGCCGCGCGCCTCGAGCTCGTGCCTGATCGTTGCCCCGAACGCATCCGACCCGACGGTCGAGCAGACGTCGACGTGCCAGCCCAGCCGGGCGAAGACCTGCACCGTGTAGCCGATCGAGCCGGCGACGAGCAGCTCGACTTCGGACGGACCGACCCACGAGTTGAGCTCGTCGCGCTTGAGTGGCGCGCTCCCGCGCATGAACAGATCCATGTTCAACGGACCGATGACCGCGACCCGCCGTTGCACGGCAGCGGCACCGGCTGTGCTGGCCGTGCCGATCGCGCCGGTCCGGGGGTCGCCTGGCATCCTGTCGCTCTGTCGGCCGCGCGCGATCAGTGCGTCCCGGGCGGGAAGAGCATGTTCCACACCCGTGCGTGCTTGGGCACGTTCGAGCGCTGCGTGTCCGGGTTGAGCCCGAGCCCAACGCCGCACCAGTACGGCAGCAGCTGGCCGGGGAGCACGGCGAGGACCGCGAAGATCGTCTCGTCCTCCATCGGCAGGCGGATGACGTAGTCGACGATATCGGCGATCTTCTCGTCGCCGTTGCTGACGATCGCGATGGCCGGGCTCTTGAGCTGCTCGGTCACCCGGGCGATGTCGTACAGATCGCCGTAGGACTCGCCCGGCGGCGCGACCAGCACGGTCAGGATCGACTCCTCGGTCAGGCCGAGAGCGCCGTGGATGTGGCGGCCGGGCGACATTGCCTTGGCCGGGATATGGCTCATCTCGTCGAACTTGAGCGCGATCTCCTCGGCCGTCCCGTAGTTCGCACCGGCGCCGACGACGAGCACGCTGCGCACGCCGAGGAACATATCGGCGATGGTGCGGCAGCGCTTGTCGACGGCATCGAACACGTCGGCCATCAGGCGCGGCGTCTCGAGCAGCTGGCGCTGCAGGCCGTCGTAGTCGTGCGCTCCGGGCAGCCGGAGCTTGCCCAGCTCGAGCGCCAGATAGATCGCGGCGGCGACGCGGGTGGTGTAGTGGAACGTGTCCGAGCCGCCGGTATCGAAGCCACCCGCGGTCAGGATGCGCGCGTCGGTGGCCTGCACCACCGGGCTGCCTTCGACGCTCGTAAAGGACAGCGTGTAGGCGCCGCGCTGGCGGCACTCGCGGGCAGCGGCGACGGTGTCGACTGTGCTCCCGCTGCCCGAGTAGGCGACCGCCAGCAGCTTGCTGTAGTCGTGCGGCGGCGGGTAGCGCAGGAACGCCTGCGAGTCGTAGTCGCCGCCGGCGATGCCCGCGAAACGCGCGAACGCGGCGTTGGCGACCTGGGCCACGAACTGCGAGGTGCCCGAACCAAGGCCGATGATGCCGGTGAAGTCACGCTCGTTGAGCGTGCGCGCGACCTGCGCGATCTCGTCGGCGTGCTGGAACGTCTCGCGCCAGCGCCGACGGCTGGCTCCTGATGTCGCCGAACAGGTTGAACGGGTGCTGGGTCTGGGACGGCGTGCCGAGCGCCTTGTACATGATCGGCTCTTCGCCGGTTGCCTCGATCTGCTCGCGGATGTCGCCCACGATGCCCCATGTCTTGATGCGCTGCCCGCGCTGGCGGACCTCGTCGAGATCGACCGATGAAGCGGGCGCTTCACCCGCGGTCGAGGGCCGATCAGTCTCCGACATGTCAGTCAGCTCCTTGCGTGGGCGCCAGCGCCAGCCCGGGCCATCGGGCCGGTGCCAGCCGCTGCGTGGTGGGAGGTTGGCCGAGCGCGGTCCCGGGACGGGGCCGTGGCGCTCGGTCGAGGCGGGGTCGCTGTCGGGGCCGCCGGCCGGGGCCGCACTCGCGGCTTCGACGATGGCCTGCGTGGCGTTCTTGGGCGGAAGCAGCGGCAGTGGCGGCCGCCCATCGCTGGCCGTCCATGCGACGACCGGCGCCACGCCCGGCGCGATGACCGGCGCGATGACCGGCGCGTTGATCGGCCCGCCGGCGGCGGACATGGTCGCCAGCGCGTGGCGCGCGTCCTCGCGCAGGCGGTTCTTCTGGACCTTGCCCGACTCGGTCATCGGAAACGAGTCGACAAAGCGGATGTAGCGCGGCACCTCGAACCGCCCGAGGTGCTGTTCGAGATGGCTGCGCAGTTGTTGCTCGTCGATCTGCTCACCGGCCGCCAAGCGCACCCAGGCGAAGATCTCCTCGCCGTAGTACTCCGACGGCACGCCCACAACGTGCATGTCGGCGACGGCCGGGTGGCGCCGACCGGCGGCCTCGATCGCCGCTGGATCGATGTTCTCGCCGCCGCGAATGATCAGGTCCTTTATCCGGCCGACGATGCGCCACACTCCGTTCTGGTCGTACGTGGCCAGGTCGCCTGTGTGCAGCCAGCCCTGGCGGTCGATCACCTCGGCCGAGGCCTGGGGCATGTCGAAGTAGCCGCGCATCACCATCGGGCCGCGCGTCAGCAGCTCGCCCGGCGTGCCCGGCGGGACCGGCCGCGCCGGTCTGCGGATCTATGGCCCGGACCTCTGCGCCCAGGATCGGCCGCCCGACGCTGCCCAGGCGAACACTTTCCGGATCGTCGATCGACGTCTGGGTGACGACCGGCGCAGCCTCGGTCAGGCCATACGCCACGACCAGCTCGGGCAGGTGCAGCTCGTGGCTCAGCCGCCGGCCGAGCTCGAGCGGACCGGGGCGCCGGCGACGATACCGGTGCGCAGGCTGGAGAGGTCGGTCCGGGTCAGATCGGGATGCTCGAGCAGCGCGACGAACATCGTTGGCACGCCGTACAGGGCGGTGCAGCGCTCGGCCTGCGGCGGCGCGCAGCACGGCGCCCGGATCGAAGCGCCTCGGCCGGCAGGACGAGGGTCGCGCCGTAGGTCAGCGCGGCGAGCGAGCCCATCACCGCGCCGAAGCAGTGGTGGAACGGCACGGGCAGGCACAGGCGATCGGCCGTCGAGCAGCCGGATGTTGGCGCCCACGGCGGCCGCGTTCTGGAGCATCGCGCGATGGGTCAGCTGGACGCCCTTCGGCACGCCCGGTGGTGCCCGACGTGTACAGGATCATGATCACGTCGTCCGATTGGGTGCGCGCAGCCGAGCGCGTCAGGTCGGACTCGCTGACCTGCGCCGCCCGCGCCACGAACTGTTCCCAGCCGGTGACCGACTCGGGCACGGACTCGACCTCCGGCAGCGCGACGACGTGGCGCAGGCCACGCGGGCCGGCGCCACGGGCCAGCCGGTCGAGCAGCGCCGTGCGCGGTGTGCGGTGCGCGCCGGCGAACAGGAGCGCCGCGCCGCAGTTGGCGATGATCTGCTCGAGCTCCTCATCCGACAGGCTGGCGTTGGCCGTCGCGACGATCGACCCCGGCGTACGCCGCGCCAAGCTGGATGAGCGGCCACTCAAGGGCGTTGCGCGCCCAGACGACCACGCGCTCGCCGGGCGTGACGTCCAGCGCGAGCAGCGCCCGCGCCACGCTCTTGGCCTCCGCCGCCAGCTCGGCGTACGTCAGGCGCTGCGAGCGCGCTACGTGGACGAGTGCTTCGCGCGGTCCGAATGAGCGAGCCGCGCGATCGAGTGCCGCGCCGATGGTCGCGCCGCGTGGAGCCGAGGCGCGAGTCGCGCCGGCGCTTGCGCTGCGCACGACGGGCGGCGCACGGCGCGGTCAGCGCGGCGAAGGCAGGCATGGCCAGCAGCGCGGGCAGCTCGGCGGCCCTGACCAGCAGGCCCTGGGCGCCGGCGCCGAGCATCTCGTTGACCGCGTCGCTCCCGGCGGCCACGCCGATGATCGGCACTGCCTTCGCCGGCCCGGTACCGGCCGCGCCCATGCCGGACAGCTCATCACGCAGCGCGCGGACCAGCACCGGGTCGTGGACGACGAGCGCGGTCGCGCCGGAGTCGAGTGCGCGGCGAGCCTCGGCCTGGCTCCTGATGTCCGCCGCGAGCGGCCGCCTGCGGCGCGCGAGATCGGCCACCAGCTCGTCCGTGTCTGGTGTCGGGCGGAACAGGATGCCGGCCCGAACGGGCAGACGCGCCGCCAGCTGGCCCGGCGGCACACGGGCATCGCGCTCGCCGATCCGAATGCACAGCTGGTCGCCCGGACGGCCGTAGAGCGTGCTGGTTGAGCTCACGACCATGACCGCCGCCGCGCCCGACCGCCGCGCCGCGTCGAGCTCGTCGCGATCGCTCACCTCGACCCACAGCACGGGTCCGCCGCCGCTCATGCGGCACTGCCCCGCGTCTGCGCCGGCGATGCGCGGCCGGTCACGTCCTCGAGCGCCTGCAGCGCGCGTTCCTGGGCCGCCCGGACGCTCGATTCATCACCGCTGACATACAGGCGCCCGAAACGGCCGATCGGGCGCACGTCGATGATGTCGATGTCGGCGGCCCGCTCGGCCTCGTTCGCCGCGAGCAGCACGTACGCCGCCGGCGTGACCTCCAGCACCAGCAGCGTTTCGCTGGGGCACGAGCAGCGAGCCCTTGCGGAAGCGGTTGATGAGCTGTGCCTGAAAGGGGGTCACGTTGGTGATCAGGTTCTGCGAGACGACGGTTGGGCGCAGCCGATCCTCGATCGTCAGCCCGATCCGCTCGAGGATGACGCGGCCCGCCTCGGCCACCTCCTGGGGATCGTCGGCGTGGAGCGAGAGCATCCCGAATTCGCGCTCCACGACCTGCGAGCTGGGCCGCGCGTTGGTCGCCTTGAGCGCCGCGTCGGCGAGCAGATAGATCTCGTTGCCGGGCGCGATCTCGACGAACAGCTGAGCCATGCCGGCCAGCGGAATATCGCCGTCAGCCACGGTCGCCTCGTACGCCGCATAGCGCGGCTGCATGCGCGAGATGATCCCGTAGGCGCGCAGTTCGCGACTGGCCACTGTCACCTGCTCAGGACTTGACGTACGTCATCGTGCCGGCCTGGCGGACCGACTCGACGATGGCCACGATGGCTGCGTCGACCGGCGCGCCGTCGATGCCGATTGATCGCGGCCGCGGGTGAGCCGCGCACCACGATGACGAGCTCGCCCTCGCCGGCCCCCACAAGGTCGGCCGCAATGTATGCGCCACCATCGGACGAGCCGTCCGGCGCGGCCTCCTCCACGAGGAGCAGTTTCATGCCCGTCATGCGCGGCTCCTTGACCGACGCGACGGCACTGCCCACGACTCGAGCCAGCTGCATCTCAACCTCCTCCCGCGCCGACCGGCGCCGGGTTTGTTTCGCCGCGCAGCCGGTCGACGACCGCCAGCGCGATTTCCTGCGCGGCATGCGCGTCGGCCTCCGTTCCGGCCACCAGCAGCCTTCCGAACAGGCCGGTACCCGCGACCCGCACCAGCTCGATGTCGACCGCCTTCTCGAGCTCGTTGGCGAGCACGTAGACGTACGCCGCCGGCGTGACCTCCAGCACGAAGAGGGAATCGCCGGGCAGCGTCCACGCCCCGCGCCGGACCCTGTTGAACAGCTGGCTATGGTCGGGCGCGATGTTGGGCAGCAGTTGTGACGAGACGACCGTGGGCGCGATCCGGTCGGCGAAGCGCATGCCCAGCTCGTCCAGGATCGCTTCGGCCGCCTCGAGCACGACGTCCGGTGTCGGAGCGTGCAGCTCGAGCAGGCCGAAGTCGCGCTCGATCAACGTCCCCGCCGAGCGAACGTCGCTGGCCTTCATCGCCCGTCGGTCAATGGGAAGACAGCGTTGCTCGGCGAGACCTCGACCAGCAACTGTGAATATCCGGCGCGCGGCATCGAGCCCTGCGCCATCAATCCCCAGTAGGCCGCGTACTGCGGCCCCATCCGATCGACGTGCGCGATCACCCGCAGGCTGGTGCCGCTCAGGGCGGCGACGGTCACCCTTCGGCGACCATGATCGCCTCGACTGCGTCGTCGGGCCGTGCAATGACGTGCTGGCTGACCAGCTCGCCGACCTTCTGGGCGGCCATGCCACCCGCCTCGACGGCGGTCTTGACCGCGCCGACTTCGCCCTTGACGATGACCGTGACCAGCCCGTCACCGACGAGCTGGCGCGAGACGAGCGTGACCTGGGCAGCCTTGACCATCGCGTCGGCCGCCTCGACTGCCGCCACAAGGCCGCGTGTCTCGACCAGCCCCAGGGCGGTGCCGCCGCTGCGCGTTGTTTCTGCCATTGGTGCGTTCCTCCATGTCAATTCGATGTCGAACCTATTGTGGTTGATGAGCGGGTCAGGTCTCTGCCGACGGCTCCCTCCCTTCGAAGCGGAATGCCCGGCCGACTTCGGGGAACAGCCGGCCGAAGACCGCGCCGCCGATGAAGGTGCCCAGCCGCCCGGCCGCCTCGGCACCGGCCGCGACGGCTTCCTGGACGGCGGCGATATCGCCGCGGCAGACGATCGTCACCAGCCCGTCACCGATCAGGATCGGCGCGCCGATGCTCACCGGCGCGGCCTTGACCATCACGTCGGCGGCACCGATGGCCCCCGTCAGCCCGCGCACCTCGATCAGGCCAACGGCGCTGCCCGCGCTGCTCACAGCGCCCGCTCGAACAGGTGTGCGACATCCTGTTCGGTCATCGGCCGCGGGTTGGTGGCCATGGTCATGTCGCGCATCGCGCGCGCCGCCAGGTCGGGTATGCGCTCGCGTCTCGACGCCGAGATCGGAGAGCCGCTTGGGCAGGCCGACTCGATCACCGAGCGTACGCACGAGCGCCGGCAATCGGCGAGCTCGATGCGCCGGCCGAGAGGGTCCGCGCGATGCGCGTGTAGCGGGTTCGCGCGGCGGGCTCGTTGAACTCGATGACATGCGGCAGCAGGATCCCGTTGCACACACCGTGCGGCAGGTCGTACACGCCGCCCAACTGGTGAGCCATGGCGTGCACCGCGCCCACGAGCGCCGAGTTGATGGCCAGTCCGGCCATCAGCGCGCCGAGCATCATCTGGTCCCTGGCCTCGAGGTCGTCGCCGTCCTCGACCGCCCGGACGAGCGCGCCGCTGATCAGCTCGATCGCGCGCTGCGCGTACACGTCGCTCAGCTCCGAGGCGAGCGTCGAGACGTACGCCTCGATCGCGTGGGTCAGCGCGTCGAGCCCGGACGCCATGGTCACGTTGCGCGGCAGGCCGGCCGTCAGGAGCGGGTCGTTGATCGCCAGGCGCGGCATCAGGTGGCGGTCGGCGATGATCATCTTGAGCTCGCGCGTGGTGTCGCTGATGACCGCGTAGCGGCTGACGTCGGCACCGCTGCCCGAGGTGGTGTTGACGCAGATGAGCGGAATGGCGCGGTGTGCCGAGCGGTCGACGCCCTCGTAGTCGCGCACCTCCCCGCCATTGGCCGCCACCAGGGCGACGGTCTTGGCGCAATCGTGCGCACTGCCGCCGCCGGCCGAGACGACGACCGCGACATCCTGGCCGGCGCCGGCGGCGAGTGCCGCCTCGACCTGCTCGATGGTCGGATTGGGCTCGACCCGATCAAACACGACGCAGTCGACGCCGGCCTCGGCCAGCGTGCGCTCGATCGAGCGCACGATGTTGCTGGCGGCAAGGCCGCGGTCAGTGATCAGGAGGGCCATTCGCCCGTAACCACGCGCGGCGGGGCCGAGTGTGGCCAGCGCGCCGCGCCCGAAGTTGACGCGCGGCGGCAGGTGCACTTCGGCCACGGCCGTGGCCGGGCCGGGCTCGACCCGGGCAGACGCACTGCGGGCGATCACGAAGCCTCCCCGAACCAATCGGTCGAGCGCTCGGCGAGGTTGACGTAGACGTGCTTGACCTCGGTGAAAGCCGCGATCGCATGGGGTCCGTTCTCGCGCCCCCAGCCGCTCTGGCCGATAGCCGCCGAAGGGGGCTTCGCTGGTGACGACGTTGTACATGTTGATCCACACCGTGCCCGCCCTGACCGCGCGCGCCACCCGGTGGGCAAGCTTGACGTCGCGCGTCCAGACTCCCGCAGTGAGGCCGAAGACGGTGTCGTTCGCGATCCGGACTGCGTCCTCGGGCGCGTCGAAGGGCATGATCGAGGCGACCGGCCCGAAGATCTCTTCGCGCGCGATGCGCATGTCGGGGCGCACGTCGACGAACACCGTCGGCGCAACGTAGTGGCCGCGCGCGAGCGCCGCGTCGGTCGGCCGATTGCCGCCCGCCAGCAGCCGCGCGCCCTCGGCGCTGCCGGAGCGGATGTGCTCCATCACCCGCTCGCACTGGCGCGCCGAGATGAGCGGTCCGACGTCCGTGCGCGGGTCGAGCGGGTCGCCCACGCGCAGCTTCTGAGCGCGTTCGGTGAAGCGGCTGACGAAGTCATCGAAGATCGGCCGCTGGACGAGCAGCCGTGAGCCGGCAGTGCAGATCTCGCCCTGCGTCCAGTAAACGCCGAACAGGGCGCCGGCAACGGCGTCCTCGAGCGGTGCGTCGGCGAAGACGATGTTGGGCGCCTTGCCACCGAGCTCGAGCGACACGCGCTTCAGGTTGCCCGCCGCTCCGGCGGCAATCATCTTGCCCACCTCGGTCGAGCCGGTGAAGGTGATCTTGTCGACCTGGTCGTGGTCGACCAGCGCCTGGCCAACCTGCGCGTCGCCGATGACCACGTTGACCACGCCCGGCGGCAGGCCCGCCTCCTGGCAGATCTCGCCCAGCCGAATGGTCGTCAGCGGCGTATCCGAAGCGGGCTTGATGACGACCGTGTTGCCCGCCGCGAGCGCCGGCGCCAGCTTCCAGCTCGCGAGCAGCAACGGGAAGTTGAACGGCGTTATCGCGGCCACCACCCCGAGCGGCTCGCGCAGCGTGTAGCTCAGCACGTCGCCCGGCACGGGCAGCGTCTCGCCGGTGATCTTCGTCGCGTACCCGGCCCAGTACTCGAAGCAGTCGGCCGATAGCGGCACGTCGATCCGGCTGCTCTCGCGAATCGGTTTGCCGTTGTTGAGGCTTTCGAGGTGCGCGATCTCGGCCGTGTCGCGTTCGATCAGCGCCGCGATGCGGAGCAGATAGCGCCCGCGCTCACTGGCCGCCATGCGCGGCCAGGGGCCCTCGTCGAAGGCGCGCCGCGCCGCGGCGACGGCCGCCTCGACGTCGCGCACATCGCCCGCGGCGACCTCGGCTATCTGTTCGCCGTTGGCCGGGCTGTGCACGGCCACGGTGCGCCCGGTTGCGGACGGCACCCAGCGGCCGTTGATCAGCTGGTTGGGCATCGACAACACGGACCTGGCGACTGTCATCTCTAGTCCCTGAACCGATCGAGCGAGATGGCCACGATCAGGATGCGCGCCAAGCAGGATGCGCTGGTACTCGGCATCGACCCCGAGCAGGATCAGGCCGTTGAGCAGGCTGGCCAGGAAGACCGAGGCGATCAGCGTGTTCTCGATCCGGCCGCGTCCGCCCTGCAGGCCAGCGCCGCCGAGGATGACCGCGGTGAGCACCGGGAAGAGTGCCGAGTCACCCAGCGACGCGGTGGCCTGCGACACCCGTGAGACGAGCACGACGCCGCCCAGCCCGGCCAGTGCGCCGGCCGCGATGAAGACCGTCATGCGCACGCGATTGACGGCGATGCCGGCGCGGAACGCCGCCTCGCGGTTGTCGCCGGTCAGGTAGACGTGGGCGCCCGAATGCCGTTCGGTTGAGGATCGAGCCAGGCGATCGTGTAGCCCACGAACATCAGCACGACCGGTATCGGCACGATGCCGATGTAGCCCTGGGCCAGCCAGTCGATCGGGTCGAGCAACGGCCCGGTGATCGCGCGGCCCTTGGTGTAGACGATCCCGAGGCCGATGACGACGCTGAGCATGCCCAACGTGGCGACCACCGACGGGATGCGGAAGAAGGTCACCAGCGTGCCGTTGACCAGTCCGACCAGCGCGCCGACCAGGATCGCCGCCCCGATCGCCAGCGACCGGGTCGTGGCCGGCGACGAGCACCTCGGCCGCGGCGACGCCGGCCACGCCGAGCACGCTGCCGAACGAGATGTCGAGCTCGCCGAGCAGGATCACGAAGGTTGCGCCGATGGCCGGGATGGCATAGATCGACGCCTGGCGCAGAAGGAGCGGGATGTTGCGCTCGGTCAAGAACGTCGTCCGTCATGAGCGACAGGAAGATGACCCAGATGGCGAAGAAGACGATGAAGCCGTAGTCGGCCAGGAAGTCGACCACGCGCACCATGCGCTGGCGGCCCGCCGACGTGCGCGCAGATGTCGTCGCGCCGCTCACGCCGCCCGCTCCAGGCGCAGGACGATGCAGCCCTGCGGCGGCACCTCGATCGTGAACGAGACGACCGAGCCATCGAGCTCGTCATCGGTCGCGAGCGGCTCATTGCCCCCGTTCAGGTGGACGCCCTGGTAGGCCACCCCGGGTTCCAGGCCGACGCGCGCGCGCGGCAGCCTGACCGTGACGTGGCGCGCAAAACGCGAATCGCCGATCCAGCCCGACTCGAGGTTGCCCAGCAGCAGGTGCACCTGTCCGTCGCTGCGCCAGCAACTGACCGTCACCGGCTCGTGCGCCGCCATGGGCTCGACGCTCAACCCGCCGGCCTCCGCGGCGCGCCGGTTGATCAGGCGCGCAACCTCGACGTACGGGTTGACGGTGCCGATCTGCGAATGGGGCAGCAGCGGGTTGCCCGGATCGGCCAGATCGGGCGGCTGCCAGTGGTAGATGCCGTGGCGTCCGGCGAGCAGCGGCATGCCGTCCGACGAATAGCCGACCCACGTTCCCTGCTCTGCGCGCAGCTCGGCGCGCTGCGGCAGATGGACGCGTTCCTCGGGCGCCAGGTCGGCGCTGGTGGGCGCCCCGAGCCGATAGCCATCGGGCACCTGGTTGCCCGTCGGCGCAACACCCGCGGCCGCCAGCACTCGGCTGTCGATCCGGTCGGCGCGGCCGCTCGCAACGAGCGCTCCGTACGGCCCGTCGAGGCGGGCCGCGGCGGCAGCCCCGGGGAGCTGCCACAGCAGGCCGTCCGGCCAGCGCTCGGGCAGCCACTCGGCGCGCGTCGCGGTCATCATGCCGGCGCCCCACTTGAGGAGCATGCCAGCCTGGTCCTCGGCCCACTCGCTGGCGTTGCTCTGCGGGTCCTGCTCGTACTTGGCGGTCAGCCCGTCCCGGTCATGGACAAGCAACGGACCGAACGTGGCCTCGATGCCCCCCGCGCTGGTCTCGGCGGCGGCCAGCCTGGACGCCAGGAAGTCGACGTCGCGCGCGCTGATCAGCCGCTTGTTCCAGTCGTTCATCCAGCTGATGTAGGCGCCCTCGGGCACCACCGGTAGCCCATCGCGGCCCAGCACTGCAGGCGTGCGCGAAGGCCCAGATCGCCCATTCGAGCTTGCCCGGTGTGTCATGCAGCGTGTCCCACGGCTCCCAGCCGTCCCACGTCTCGATCAGGTTGTATTGCCGGCACGCCGCTCCGCCAAACGCCCCCCCCGTCGCGCTGCGCCCGACGTTGCCGCCCCTTATCTGGGCGCCGTGGCCGAGCAGGTAGGCGAGCTGGAAGGTCCAGCCCTTCCAGGTGTCGTCCCACCAGTCCTGCCACGCGCCGCCCCAGGTCTGGTCGACGAAGATGTCGAGGGCGCCATCGGCCACGATGTCCTCGAGATCGACGCAGCCGGCCAGCCATTCGGCCGTGCCGCTGAGGCCGCTCGAATAGGCCATCACCAGTCCACCGGGATGGGCCTGCTTGCAGGCGCGGAACAGGCGCTTGACGGCGTCTGTCCAGCTGCGGTTCTCGGCCGGATCGGCCGATGCAACGCTGCCGTACGGGCCGACGCGGGTGTAGAGCATTGGTCCCAGCATGCCGTCGCGCAGGTGGATGAGGTCGAGTCCGAGATACTGCGCCACCGCGCCCCATTGCGCACCGAAGAACTCGGGGAACGGCTCTCCCTCGGCGATGCCGTCGGGGCGCGTCACGTAGCGGTACGAGTCCGCGTGCATCGGCACGCGCGGGTCCAGGTCCGGGCCCGGCAGCGGTGAGATGTCGAGCGGGTAGAGCTCGGGATGGCGGTCGTACCAGTTGCTGTAGAGGTCGTACATGCTGCCCGTGTCGGGTGGCGCCACGACCTGGCCGAGACCGGCGATCAGCACGCCCGAGCTTGAGATCGGCGAGGCCGTGCGATGCGGCGACCGCACGCAGCGACGCGAGGAATGCGCGCAGGTCGTCATAGGCCAGGCGAGCCCAGCGCGCGTACCGACGAGAGCGGAGCGGCAGCGGCTGAGCGCCGCTGCCGCTCCATTCGGTGACGAGATCGGCCAGCCAGCCGATGTTGAAGCAGATGCCGCGCAGATCGCATTCCCCGGCCAGCAGCGGCAGGGTGCGCTCGACGAACTCGAGCTGAGCCCGGTCCCACGGTGGGTCTCCGAACCAGTCGATATCTACTTCGAGCCAACGATCCACGCGGCGCCTGTTACTACCCGAAGGTGGCTACTGGCCCGCGTACGTGAAGACGGGCACCTCGAGCATGTTCGGTACCGACCCGCCGGCCATCAGCTTGGCGATGGCGTTGGCCGCCAGCGTGCCTGTGCCGGCCGGGTTGGTGTCGACGCAGCCCTGGTACATCGTCCCCTGGTCGATCAGGGTGACCGCAGCCGGATCGCAATCGATGCCGAAGACGGCCACGTCGTCGGCGGTCTTGGCGGCGGATTCGAGCGCCTGGTAGGCACCCAGGTTGCCGCCGTCGTTGATGCCGGTGACGATGCGCAGATTGGGGAACTGCTGGAGCGCGGTCTCGATCGAGGTGACGCCGTTCTCGGCCAGTCCGCCGAGGAAGCGACCGACGACGTTCGACGCTGCGCGTTGGTCTCGGCCATGCCCTGCTCGATGGCATCAGCGCGGGCGACCAGGTCA
The DNA here is from genome assembly GCA_963704145.1 of uncultured Chloroflexia bacterium. Classification (GTDB taxonomy): domain Bacteria; phylum Chloroflexota; class Limnocylindria; order Limnocylindrales; family CSP1-4; genus JALYGJ01. Next base: position 92,596 of record CAVPHB010000002.1, on the reverse strand, counting down.
GGAATGTCGGGGTAGTCGAGGATGATCGCCTGGACTGCCTCGCCGGGCCACATCTGCGCGGCGAACTCGCCCGCTGAGCGACCCTCCTGGAGGCCGATGGTCAGGTTGTTGACGCTGATCCCGACGGCGCCGCTGTCACCCAGGTCGAGCCCGGTGACCTGGACGACGATGATGCCCGCGTTGATGGCCGTCTCGGCGGCCTCGCCCACGGTCGCTGCCGAGCTGGTGGTCATGATCGCGGCCACGCCGCTCTGGACGAAGCCCTCGAAGCATTGCAGCGCTGTCGCGGGGTCAACCTGCGAATCGCAGATCTCGACCGTTGCGCCGAGCGCCTCGAGCGCCTCCTTGGCGGTCGTGTTGAGCAGCGAGTGGTACTCGGTCTCCATCGTCGTCGCGACGATGCCGACCTTCTTGCCGGCCAGCGCCGCAGCAGCGGCGGTTGACTCAGCGGCCGACAGGGCAAAGTCAGATCCCTGGCCCTGCTGGCCCAGAAGCACGTTGCCATTGCCCACCGCGACCTTGCCCTGATAGGTCGAAACGGGTACCTCGATGTTGCCCGGGACGTCGGTGCCGGCCATCAGCTTGGCGATGGCGTTGGCCGCCAGCGTGCCTGTGCCGGCCGGGTTGGTGTCGACGCAGCCCTGGTACATCGTCCCCTGGTCGATCAGGGTGACCGCAGCCGGATCGCAATCGATGCCGAAGACGGCCACGTCGTCGGCGGTCTTGGCGGCGGATTCGAGCGCCTGGTAGGCACCCAGGTTGCCGCCGTCGTTGATGCCGGTGACGATGCGCAGATTGGGGAACTGCTGGAGCGCGGTCTCGATCGAGGTGACGCCGTTCTCGGCCAGTCCGCCGAGGAAGCGACCGACGACTTCGACCTGCGCGTTGGTCTCGGCCATGCCCTGCTCGATGGCATCAGCGCGGGCGACCAGGTCAGGAATGTCGGGGTAGTCGAGGATGATCGCCTGGACTGCCTCGCCGGGCCACATCTGCGCGGCGAACTCGCCCGCTGAGCGACCCTCCTGGAGGCCGATGGTCAGGTTGTTGACGCTGATCCCGACGGCGCCGCTGTCACCCAGGTCGAGCCCGGTGACCTGGACGACGATGATGCCCGCGTTGATGGCCGTCTCGGCGGCCTCGCCCACGGTCGCTGCCGAGCTGGTGGTCATGATCGCGGCCACGCCGCTCTGGACGAAGCCCTCGAAGCATTGCAGCGCTGTCGCGGGGTCAACCTGCGAATCGCAGATCTCGACCGTTGCGCCGAGCGCCTCGAGCGCCTCCTTGGCGGTCGTGTTGAGCAGCGAGTGGTACTCGGTCTCCATCGTCGTCGCGACGATGCCGACCTTCTTGCCGGCCAGCGCCGCAGCAGCGGCGGTTGACTCAGCGGCCGACAGTGCCAGGTCGTCGGCCGTGCCGGCCTGACCGACGAGCACGCTGCCGTGCTCCGCCGGCACCGGCGTGGGTGCTTCAGTCGGCGCCTGGGTCGGTGCCGCGGTCGGAGTTGCCGGTGCGGCGGTCGGCGCCGTCGTCGGCGCGCCAGATGGTGCCTGTGTGGGTGTTGCCGCCGGCGTGCTCGTACATGCTGCGACGACGATTGCCAGGGCCGCCAATACGGCCCACCACGAACGTTTCATTGACCTCTCCTCTGTCGCCTGCTGCCCCCAGTCGCCTTATCGCCTGCCTTCGGCGCCCCCTGGTCGAACCTCCCCACCGACTGCGTCCGCCTCGTGGCCCACCCGGCCATTCGACGACAAGCGGTCGGCTCGTGACGACGGCGATCGATCGCCGATGGACTCGAGCACACCGAGCGCGGTGAGCTCGTCGGTCACCAGGACATTGAGGTAGCGCCCTTCGAGGGCGCCGATAATCGATGGCACTTTCTCGCTGCCGCTGGCGCAGCCGATCGATGTCGGCGCAGCCGCCAGGTCGGACAGGCGGATGCCGACCACCCGGTCGGCGAAAGGACCGGGGCGCGGCCGGCCGGCCAGGTCGTAGAAGTTGCCGCAGATATCGCCCACGGCGCCGCCGCGCTTGGCCTCGTCCAGCTCGGCCGGCGAGACCAGGCCGGTCTGGACGTAGATCTGATCGCCACTCATCGAGCCCAGGCCGAGGACGAACATCTGCGCGCCGCGGGCGACCGCGATCGCAGTGCGGATCTGCGGGCTGGACGCCTCCAGATCTGCCGCGCGCATGCCGCGGCCCAGGATGGCCGGCGCGTTGATCTGCACCACCCGCCCGCCGAAGGCGGCCGCAGCAGCGCTCGAAACGGCGTTGTAGTCGATGTGCAGCGCCTCATGGCCGGCATTGCCCAGTGCCTGGACGACAGTGACACCGGTCAGCCGGCGCGGCTTGAGCACGTTGACTGCTTCGGCCAGCGTCCGGCCCGCGCCAAAGCAGATGGTCGTGTTCGGCCGCACGCTGTGCTCGAGCAGGCGCGCCACCTCGCGTGCCACGGCCCGCCGGCGGATGGCCTCGTCGTCGCTGAACACGGCGGCCACGACCACCTCGCGCAGATGGACGAAATGGCGCCTGAGGTCCGCTTCCACGGAAGCGACCCGCGCGCCGCGCCGGACAACTCGGATCTGGACAATGTCGCGCTCCCGCGCCTCACGCAGGTAGCGCGAGATCTGCGTCCGCGAGATGCCGAACAGCGCGGCGACCTCCTGCTGGGTCAGGTTCTGCTCGTAGTAGGCCTGCGCAATATCAACGAACAGTGCGTCAGCCTGCCCCGCCTGCACATTTGTGCGCGCACTTTTGACGGTCACCGCGAAGGTATAGCAGAATACCCAGCGCCGGCGCAAGCGGCGCCCGGTGCGTAATCTGGTCAGCCAAGCCGGTCGGCAAAGAGGAGGGCCGCCGATGACTCCCTTCGGCATCCTGCGCGGCCTGAGCGAGTGCGCTTCGCGGCGCGGAACGTTCACCATCCTGGCGCTCGACCATCGCCAGAACCTCCGTCGTGACCTCAGGCCGGCCAGCCCAGCCACGGTCAGCGGCACCGAGTTGACCGACTTCAAGCGCCAGGTGGTTGGCGCCATCGGCGACGCTGCCACGGGCGTTCTGCTCGATCCGGAATACGGCGCGCCGCAGTGCATTGCCGATGGCTCGATGCCCGGCTCAGTCGGGCTGATCGTCGCCCTCGAGGCGACCGGCTATCTCGGCCCAGCGACCGACCGAACCAGCCGGCTGCTCGACGGCTGGGGACCGCAAAGCGTCCGCCGGCTGGGCGCCTCGGCGGCCAAGCTGCTCGTCTACTACCACCCGGACGCGCTATCGGCTGCGCGGCAGGAGCAGCTGGTCGAGTCAGTTGCCCGGCAGTGCCGCGAGCTCGAGCTGCCGCTCTTCCTCGAGCCGCTGACGTTCTCGCCGCTCGACGGTCAGCGGCTGACCGGCGAGGACCGGCGGCGGGCGGTCATCGACACCGCCCGCCGGCTGGGCGGACTGGGCGTCGACGTGTTGAAGGTCGAGTTCCCGTACGACCTGTCGGTGACCGACCGGCGGCTATGGCATGACGCCTGCGCGGAGCTCAATTCGGTGGTCTCGATCCCGTGGGTGCTGCTGTCCGGTGGCGCCGACCCCGAGACTTTCAACGCCCAGGTGACAGTCGCGTGCGCGGCCGGCGCGAGCGGTGTCGCCGCCGGTCGGGCGATCTGGGCCGAGGCGACGACGACGGCCGCCGGTGAGCGCGAATCGTTCTTGCGCGACGTGGCCTACCGTCGGCTGACCGATTTGGCGGCGCTCATCGACGGCGCGGCGCGGCCGTGGACCGAGGCCGCCGCGTTCGCGCGATCAGATGCGCCGATCGCCGAGGATTGGTACCGGCACTAGTCAGTCTCGGGGGCCCTGCTGCCCGCGCAGCTGATCCTCAGGGCGCGGCCTCGGTGCCGTCGCGCGCTTCTCTCAGGGCTGCGGCGAAGCCGGGGATGCCGCGCTCGACCATCTCGTCCGACGCGGTCAGGCTGATCCGGAACCAGCCTGGCGCCTCGACGATGGTGCCCGGCAGGACGAGCACCTTGTGACGGTTGAGGATACGCGCGAAGGCTTCGTCGTCGGCAAGTGGCGAACGGGCCATGACGTAGAAAGTGCCTTCCGGCCAGGTAGCTTCGTAGCCCATGCCGCGCACCTTTCCCACCAGCCGTGCGCGGCGTCGCTCGAGCGCACTCAGGTCGACGCACAGCGGCTCCAGGTCCTCGATCGCGTGCTGCAGATCGGCGTTCGGAAAGGCGTAGCCGGATGCCAGCTGATGGACGAAGGCGTCCTCGCGCAGCCGCTCGCGGTCGGACATCGTGGGCGGCCAGGTCAGGTAGCCGATGCGCATGCCCGGCGCGAGGAGCTGCTTGCCGTACGAGTAGGTGACCACGGTGTGTGGGTAGACCTCGGCCGGGGAGTGGAACTCGCGGCCGTCGAACACGATGCGACGGTAGGGCTCATCGCTGACCAGGTAGATCGGCCGGCCGTGGCGCTCCGAGTACGTGGCGAGCAGGTCGGCCAATCCGCGCAGCTCGTCGAGCGGCACGATCCGGCCGCTCGGGTTGTGCGGCGAGTTGAGCACCAACAGCCGCGAGCGGGGTGTGATGGCGGCCTCGATCCGAGCCAGGTCCAGGCGGCAGTCGGGCAAGTCAAAGCCGACGCGCACCGGCACCCCGCCAGCGGCGAGGATGAGCTGCTCGTAGAAGAACCACGGTGGGGAAAGGAAGATCGCCTCGTCATCGGGCTCGAGCAGCGTGCGGAAGGCGATCGCCAGTGCGGCAAACCCGCCGTTGGTCATCTGGACGTCGCGTGCATCCCAGTCAAGTCCGGTCAGCGCGCTCATCGTGCGGGCAACGACGATGCGCGGCTTCGGCTCGCTCATCTTGTAGCCGAACCAGTCCTTGTTGCGCGGCTCCAGCGAGCCGCGCACCGCGTCGACGTAGGCGGGCATGGCGATGTCGTGCGGGTTGCCGACCGCGAAGTTGGCGACCTCCGGGTCCGGCTCGAGCCTCGCGTAAGGCCCATTGAAGAAACCCAGGAATGGCGCGATGGCCTGGCGGAGCAGGTCGGCGCGGCGGATGGCGGTGCGTGCGGTGGTTCGCATCCCGGGATGTTACCGCCGCACGACGCCGGTTCTCGTCACACGCCACTGGGCGTAGCGCTGGACATGATGTGTCGCCCCGAACGCGCCGGTCGAGACGAATGCGGCCGTGCTCTGTGGATCCCGGAGTTTGCCTGGCGCTAGTCGGAGTGGTGTAGGAGAAGAAACGGGGCCCTCAACGGGGTTGGCGCCACCCAGCGTGCACTAGGATCGAACCCCCACATGGCGCTAGGGCCGGACGAGGTCGCCGTACGCGTCGGGCCGGCGGTCGCGGTAGAACTGCCACGTGTTGCGCACCTCGGCGACCTTGTCGAGGTCCATGTCGCGCACGATCAGCTCTTCCTTGTACGCGTCGCCCACGTCGCCGATGAACTGGCCGCGCGGATCACAGAAGTACGACTGACCGTAGAAGTCGTCGTCGCCCAGGTCCTTCTCGATGCCGACGCGATTGATCGTGCCCACGAAGTAGCCGTTGGCGACGGCATGCGAGACCTGCTCGATCCGCCACAGGTATTCGGACAGGCCGCGCGAGGTGGCCGAGGGGATGAAGACCATCTCGGCGCCATTCAGGCCGAGTGCTCGGGCGCCCTCGGGGAAGTGCCGGTCGTAGCAGATGTACACGCCGACCTTGCCCACGGCGGTCTCGAACACGGGGTAGCCCAGGTTGCCCGGTCGGAAGTAGAACTTCTCCCAGAAGCCCTTGACGTGCGGGATGTGGGTCTTGCGGTACTTGCCCAGGTACTTGCCGTCGGCGTCGATCACCGCCGCGGTGTTGTAGTAGATCCCGGCCGCCCTCTCGTCTTCCTCGTACATCGGCACGATCAGGACCATGCCGGTTTCCTTGGCCAGCGCCTGCATCCGAACGGTCGTCGGGCCGTCGGGGATCTTCTCCGTGTACGAGTAGTACTGCGCATCCTGGACCTGGCAGAAATAGGGTCCGTAGAACAGCTCCTGGAAGAGCATCACCTGGGCGCCCTGCTTGGCCGCGTCATGCGTGTACCGCTCGTGCTTCTGGATCATCGATTCCTTGTCGCCGGTCCACTCCGCCTGGAGCAGCGCGCCACGGACGATACGGGCCATCTGATTCCACCTCGGCAATTGAGTTGTGGCTGGTGACGCGCACCAGCCTACAACGGCGCGCGGCCGGGGCGCTCAGCGACCCGCCGTCGAGCGCGGCCGCTGGGAGCCAGGTTGGCCGCGGCCGTCAGCCGGTCAGCAGCGACCGAATTGACTCCTCACGGCGTGGCGCGAGGCTAGTCTCGATGTCCGGCCCAAGCCTGTCGCTGATGCTCGGATCGGCCGACTGAACGGCTGCCGGCTCCAGCGCCGGCTCCAGCGCCGGTTGCGACGCCGGCTGCGCATTGGCGCCCGAGCCGGATTCGTTGATGCGCAGGTTGGGGCCGTAGTAGGTGCGCAGGATCCGGCGGAAGTCATAGCCCCGGTTGGCGCAGCGCGTGGCGCTGCGCGCATAGAGCTTCCACCCGGTTGCGTCCCGGCCGCAGTTGCCCTTGTTGCCGCGCCGGTAGCCGGTCATGAACAGCCGGCCGTCCTTGAACAGTGTCACGGCCCAGGTCGCTTCCACGGCGCGGTGATGGTCCATCCGCACGCGCGCCTTGCCCGGCTTGTAGAGCTGGTCGCCGGTGCTGTCCCTGACGTCGAAGCAGCGCCCGTCAGAGGTTCGCCGACCGTTGCCCAGCGCGTGGAACCAGGCGTACTGCTTGACTGCCACGGCGCCCGCCTCTACGACGGCGAGGGGCAGGTAGCCCGGCCATTCCTTGCCCAGGACCGTCGTGACGTACTCCTTGAAGGGGACCGAGTCGATTCGGCCGCTCTTGACGCGCAGCACGCGGATCCGGTCCGGTGGGCGGGTGGTGCTGTTCCAGCCCGCGCAGTTGTTCGGTGACGCGCGCCCGACGACGGAGGGCGCGGCGATGGTGGCGGCCGGCACGAGCAGTGCCAGTCCGATCAGCACGCCCACGGCGTGCAGAGCAAAGCGTCGCCCTGGGGCGCGCATGGTGATGGTCGGCTGTGCTTGGACAGCCGGATTGGCAGATGGCACTGCTGCCTCCTCGGCACCGGGCAACGCGACACGGCTGACGGTTGACCGGATGTGTTGGTGCTACCGGCGGCTGCAGTCGGACACGGCTAACGAGCAAGGCGGTCGGACGTAGAGCGTCCCGCAGACCGGAATACCACGCGTGGTCGGCGGCCAAGGCGGAAGAACAACTGCCTGGCGCTATCCGACGACTGCCTCCGCTGGGGCGGCGGCTGGGTTGGTTCTCCTCTACGAGCGCTGGGGCGCGCTGGGTGGATTATGCACCATGAGTGGATATGTGGCGAAACGTGTGATCCAGAGTGCATCGCGCGTGATGCGGACGCTCGCCGCTCTCGATCGTGACGCTGCCGCGTGCGGTCAAAGTAGTACGCTCACCCTTCGCTTTCTCACTAATGGTGAAACTTGGCCTGCCCGCGCTGCGGTTCTGAAACACACCCCGGCCAGAAGTTCTGTGCCGAGTGTGGGCTGGCCCTGGCCGCCAGCTGCCCCAACTGCGCCACGCCCTTCGAGGGCAGCCCCAAGTTCTGCGCGGAGTGCGGTCTTGCACTCGACGCGGCGCCAGCGGCCGTGGCCACGAACCGCCCGGCCGCCGCCTCGTCGAGCGCCCAGCCAGCCGGCCCGCCAGCCGAGCGGCGCTACGTGTCGATCCTCTTTGCTGACCTGGTCGGATTCACCCAGCTCTCCGAGGAGCACGATCCGGAGGAGGTGCGCGACCTCTTGTCGCGCTACTTCGATACCGCGCGCGAGGTCATCGAGAGCTACGGCGGCACCGTCGAGAAGTTCATCGGCGACGCGGTGATGGCCATCTGGGGCGCACCCGTGGCGCGCGAGGACGACCCCGAGCGGGCCGTGCGGGCCGGGCTCGAGCTGGTCGATCGGGTCCGTGAGATCAGCATCGGTGGTCAGCAGCTCGCCCTGCGCGCGGGCGTGTTGTCGGGCGAGGCCGCCGTCGTGCCCGGTCGGACGGGCGAGGGGATGGTAGCCGGCGATCTGGTAAACACCGCGTCGCGCCTGCAGTCGGTGGCCACTCCGGGCGTCGTGCTGGTCGGCGAATTGACCTACCACGCCACCAGCGCTGCGATCGCCTACGAGCCCGCCGGCGAACAGTTGCTGAAGGGCAAGCAGGCACCGGTCTCGGCCTGGCGCGCGCTGCGCGTCGTGGCCCGCGTGGGCGGCGCGGGACGGGACGAAGGCCTGGAGCCGCCGTTCGTCGGGCGCGCCGAGGAGCTGCGTCTGCTCAAGGATCAGCTCCACGCCGCCGAGCGAGAGCACAAGCTGCGCACGGTGGCCATCTCGGGCCAGGGCGGCATCGGCAAGAGCCGTCTCATCTGGGAGCTCGAGAAGTACCTCGACGGCCTGGCCGGGCCGCTCTATTACTGGCACCAGGGTCGCTCGCCCTCATACGGCTCCGGCGTCACCTACTGGGCGCTGGGCGAGATGGTTCGCCGCCGGGCCCGGATCACCGAGGGCGAGGACGAGGGTCCAACGCGCGACAAGCTGCGCGAAGCCCTCGACGAGTTCGTGCCCGACGCCCAGGAGCGGCGCTGGCTGGAGCCGGCCCTGGGCGCTCTGCTCGGCATCGATGAAGCAGACTGGGGTGCGCGCGAGCAGCTCTTCAGCGCCTGGCGGACCTTTTTCGAACGGGTCTCCGACCGCGGTCCAACGGTGCTCGCCTTCGAGGACCTGCAGTGGGCCGACGAAGGCCTGCTCGACTTCATCGAGCACATGCTCGAGTGGGCGCGCGACAAGCCCATCCTGATCGTCGCGCTGGCCCGGCCGGAGCTGCTCGAACGGCGGCCCAATTTCGGCTTGGGCTACCGGGCCCTCGTCGCGCTGCACCTCGATCCTCTGCCGGGCGACGCCATGGCCGAGATGCTGCGCGGCCTGGTCCCGGCGCTGACACAGGTGGACCTGGAGCGCATCGTGGCGCGCGCCGAGGGGATGCCGCTCTACGCGGTCGAGACTGTTCGTGCGTTGGCTGATGCGGGCCACCTCGTGCGCCGTGGCGACGCCTACGAGCTGGTCGGCGAGCTGCCCACGCTCGACGTCCCACCAACCCTGCGCGCGTTGATCGCCTCGCGCCTCGATGCGCTCGAGCCCGGCGACCGGGCACTGCTCCAAGACGCGGCGGTGATCGGGCAGGTCTTCGCCCTGCCCGCCCTGGCTGCGCTGGCCGAACTCCCGGCCGAGGAGATAGAGCAGCGCCTGCGCGCCCTCTCGCACAAGGAGTTGATCGGGCTGGAAGCGGACCCGCGTTCGCCGGAGCGCGGCCAGTACCGCTTCAAACAAGGCCTGATTCGCGAGATCTGTTACACGACCCTGTCCAAGCGGGAGCGCCGCGCGCGTCACCTGGCCGCCGCCCGCTTCTTCGACACGCGCGACGACGACGAGCTGGCGGGAGTGCTGGCCGACCACTACCTGGAGGCATTTCGCGCGGCGCCCGAGGGCGAGGAGGGGGCAGCCGTCGCGGCACAGGCGCGCGTGGCCCTGCGCGCGGCCGCCGACCGAGCGGCGCGGCTGCACTCGCACCAGCAGGCGATGAGCTTCTACGAGCAGGCCATGGCGGTCACCTTCGAGGGGCCGGACCTGAACGAGCTGCGCATGCGCGCCGCAACCTCGGCCTGGGCCGCGGGCCAGGTCCTCGAGGCTGAGCAGTACCAGCGTGCGGCGCTCACCTGGGTACAGGCGGAGGGCGAGGCGAGCCTCGCGGCCAGGTTGACGGCGCGGCTCGGCGGGTGGCTGCTCGAGCTGTCCCGCGTCGATGAGGCGATGCAGCTGCTGGGCCATGCCCTCGACGAGCTGCCGGGCGACGACACCCGGGACTTGATCGAGCTGACCGGCCAGCTCGCCCGCGGCCATCTGCTGCGTGGCGAGGGCGAGCAGGGCCTGGCCGCCGCCTCGCGTGCACTGGAGGCGGCCGAGAAGCTCGACATCCGCGAGCCGACGCTGCAGCTGATCATCTCCAAATCGTGGGCGCTCCAGCAGCTCGGGCGCTTCCGTGAGGCGGTCGCCCTGCTGATCGGCGCCAAGCAGATGGCCGACGACGAGGGCGAGCTGTGGGCCCGCATCAGGTCGCGCTTCAACCTCAGCTCGTTCTCGGTCGTTGACGACCCGCACCGCGGGCTGCAGATCGGGCTCGAGGGGAAAGCCATCGATGAGCAGTACGGCATCTTCTCGGCGTCGATGACCGGCAACGCCGCTCACAACGCCCTGGTGATCGGTGATCTGGACGAGGTCCTGCGCCTGAAGGCCGCCGTGGCGGAGGTCAAGACAGTGATGTCGGCGGCCATCCACGGCATTGCCGCGGCCGCGGTCGCCCTGCGCGGCGACGACAACGCTGCGCGCGAGATGCTGGCGCCGCTCGAGGAGGCGACATCGGGCTCGACATCGATGCAGGATGTGGCCGGGTTGCAGTACTTCCAGGCCCTGGTGGCGCTGGGCGCAGGCGATCTGGATGAGGCGCGCCGCCTGGCGCTCGAGTCACGCGCCGGCTACGCGGGCACCGATTCGCACTTGTCGGCCGTCCTGGGGGCACACGTCGCCCTGTTGAAGGCAGATCTGCCCGCCGTCCAGCAGGACCTGGAATGGCTCGATCAGAACCGCCTCGCGGCGCGCTGGCTGGAGCGGGCGCGGCGCACAATCGATGCCGGCCGGATGGCGCTCGAGGGCAGGGTCGACGAGTCGCTGATCGCCTATCGGCAGGTCATCGATGAGTGGCGCGCCGAGGACCTGCGGCTCGACCTGGCGATGACCCTGCTCGAGCGCGCCCGTCTCTTGGGCGACGTTGACAAGGAAGCCGCCGCCGGGCGTGCCGAAGCGGCACAGCTGTTCGCGGCGATGGGCGCCGACGGCCTGATCGATCGGCTCGAAGCGGGTGCGCCGGTGCCCGTTTCGGGGACCGCCTCCGTCAGGAGCTCGCGGGCGCCTCACTCGGCGCGCGGCGCGGCAGCCAAACGCTGAACACGGCGCCCCCATCGGGGGCGTCATCGACGTGCAACGTTGCTTCCTGGCGTGCGGCCAGGATGCGCGCGATGGCCAGCCCGAGGCCGGTGTTGCCCGTCTGCCGCCGTCGCCCGGCCAGTCGTGCGAAGGGTTCGAAGATCCGCGTCCGCTCCTCGCGTGGCACGCCCGGACCCTGATCGGCGACCCCGACCGACACCTGCGGCCGGCCGCCCTCGACCACCGGCCGGACCACCAGGCGGACGGTGCCGCCGGGCGGCGAGTGGTCGATCGCGTTGTCGATGAAGATCAGCAGCAGCTGGGTCATCCGCTCGCGATCGGCATGGACCAGCAGCGAGCTGCCAGCCTTCTCCGCCTGCCCCTCCTGGGCGACTTCGACGCGGACGTGACGTCCGGCGGCCATGCTCTCGACGCGACCGGCCAGCTCATCGACCAGCGCGCGCATGTCGAAGGTCGATGGCGCCATGGAGATCTGACCGGCATCGGCCGAGGCGAGCGCAAGCAGATCGCCCACCAGCCGCCCGAGACGGTCGGATTCAGCGACGATGTCCTCGACCAGCTTGTGGCCCTCTGGGCTGACCAGGTCCTCGCGCTGCAGGATTTCGGCCGAGGCACGCACGACCGCCACCGGGGTGCGCAGCTCGTGGGAGGCGGAGGCAACAAAGCGCCGTTCGGCCGCGAACGCGGAGCGGATCGGGGCCAGGGCGAGCCGCGTCACGAGCAGGGTGACGAGCGCGGCGCCGAACAGCCCGATCAGGCTCGCGACGGCGATGGTGGAGATGATCTGGCGACCCTGCTCGTCATGCTGCGTGAGCACGAAGCCCGATTGAACGATGGCCACGATGGAGTTCGACGAATCGGTCACCGGCACGGTCAGCAAGCGCACCCGCAGGCCGCCTGCGTTCACGGTCCGCCAGTCCTCGCGACCCTGCGTTGCGACGGCGATCGCGTCGGCGTCGGGCAGGCCGGCCAGGGCTACCCGCTGCGGGTTCGCCGTCAGGTTACCGGCCGCATCGAGGACCAGGAAGAACGTGTCGGACGAGCCGGGCGGACGCTCCTCGTCTTCCTCCTGGCCTGTCCCTCCGGCGGCGGGGCTGGGTCCGGCCGAGGGCGTCGCGATTGGGGCGCTTGTCTGGGCCGGCACAGCGGCAACTGCGGAAACCCCGGCCGCAGCCTGGCCGGCGCGATCGGCGGCGACGGACCGGCGTTCGAGGGCGATGCCGGGGGCCATTGCGTTGACGGCGTGCGATGGCTCGGGCTTCTCCGTCGGCTCGGGCTTCTCCGTCGGCTCGGGCGGCTCCGTCGGCTCCGTCGGCTCGGGCTTCTCGGTCTGCTCGGGCTTCTCGGTCTGACCTGGCAGGGGCGTGACTCCCGGTTCGGCAGAGTCCACCGGTCCGGGCGACGGCCGCGGGCTGGCCGAGCGTCCCGGCGTAGCCGTGGCCCCGGGTCTGTCCGTGGGACGCGCGGAATGGCCGGGCTCGTCCGACTCCCCGGGCTCGTCCGACTCCCCGGGCTCGTCCGACTCCCCGGGCTCGTCCGACTCCCCGGGCTCGGGCGTCTCCCCGGGCTCGGGCGTCTCCCCGGGCTCGGGCGTCGGGGTTGGCCGCAGGCTATCGACCACGGTCGCTGCGGCTGCGGCAAGGTCGCGATCAACGAGGGCATCGGTGGCCCGGATGGCGGCCGCCGCCGTGACCACGCCCACGGCGGCCAGCAGCGCGGCGATCAGGGCCATGGTCAGCAGCGCCAGGCCCAAGGTTGTGCGCCGCACGAGCCGTTCGGCGGGGGTCGTTCCGTGACCTGCGATCAGCGCCTCGACGGGCGCCGTCGCAGCCCTACGGCCGAAGCGCATAGCCCACTCCGCGGACGGTCTGCAGCGCGCGCTCGCGGCCGAGCGAGGCCAGCTTGCGGCGCAGATAGTGGACGTACAGGTCGACCACGTTGGAGTAGACGTCCGGCTCCGCGCCCCAGACCGAATCGAGGATCTGCTGGCGCGTGACGACCTGTCCGGCATGACGGATGAGATAGCCGAGCAGCGCGTACTCGCGCGCCGACAACAGCTCGCTCCGTCCGGCGACGGTCACCTGGTGGCGCTCGGGGTCAAGCTGGATGTCGCCCGCGGTCAGCCGCTCGACAACCAGCTCCGGCCGGCGGCGGGTCAGCGCGCGTAGCCGGGCGAGCAGCTCGCTGAAGGCAAACGGCTTGGGCAGGTAGTCGTCGGCGCCCGCGTCCAGCCCTTCGACACGGTGCTCGAGCCCGGACAGCGCCGTGACCATCAGCACCGGCGTGGTCTTGCCCTTGGCGCGCATCGCGCGGAGCACGTCGACGCCGCCCATGTCGGGCAGCAGGCGATCGAGGACGGCCACGTCATAGGTCTGTTGGTCGACGTACGCCAGTGCCTCGGCGCCGTCGTGAGCCAGGTCGACGGTGTAGTGCTCGGCGACGAGCACGCGGCGCATGGCGGCGCCCATGCGCGGCTCATCCTCGACGACCAGGATGCGTGTCATGTGCCCATTAACCGTCGTCGCGCCCAGTCGCGCAATGGCCGAAGGGCCTTTCTTTGAGAACGCTCACGACCGGGGCCCGCCCCGTGTGTGAACTCACATGCTGTTCAAAGGCAGGGCAACAGGGACGACCCAGAGACTGCGCCATGAACCCACATCAGCGGAGGAAACAGGAATGGTCCACAGGCTCGCTCTTCTATTCGGCGGCGTCGGCGCGGTCGGCGTCCTGGCCATCGCACTCGGCTTTGGCGGCTTCATCTCGGCTCCCGTAGCGGTCCAGGCCGATGCGTTGGCGACAGACAACGCCTTTGATCCGGGGTTCGACACCACCGCGACGCTGACCCAGGCATCCCCAGCGCCGACCGAGGTGCCGGTTGCCGAGGTCCGGACCGTGGTCGACACGGTCTACGTCCTGCCGACGCCAGAAGTCCCGGTCGTGCATGTGAATCGTCCCGCACGCAACGAAGCCGACCGGCCAACGCCCGACGCTGCCACCCCGCGCAATCGCGGCAACAACACCGCGAACGAGCCGAACCCGGGTAGCAACCCCGGCGCCGACGATAGGGATGGCGACGACGACGACGAGGACGAGGATCACGACGACGAGGACGAGGATCACGACGACGAGGACGAGGATCACGACGAGGACGGCGACGAGCCCGAGGACGGCGACGAGCCCGAGGACGGCGACGAGCCCGAGGACGGCGACGAGCCCGAGGACGGCGACTGATGCCGGCACTCCCGCCCCTCCCGCCCAGGCCCGATCCGTCGGCCAAGCGCGAGCCCCCGCCGCGGCCCGCCACCGCCAAGGCCTCGCCGGCCCGGAGCCCCGGCGACAGCGGACCCAGGCCTCGCCCGGCCAAACCCGATGCGCGCCCGATGCGCGTCGTCTACGGGGCGGGGGCGGTGGCGGCGATGAGTGTCATGGCCGTTGGACTCGTGCAGCCTGACTTCGCCGCCTCCGCCGATCAGCCGGCCGAATCCGCCACCGATGTGGCCTGGCTCGACCCGACGGCCGCGCCACCGGGCAGCAGCCAGCGCGACGCGTGGCCGGCCCGCCAGCAGGCCGACGTCCGGGTGCGCCACGTCATCCGCTACGTCCACCTCAAGCCCGGCCAGACCGCTCCCCCTGGCGCCACGGTCATCCAGCCCGACGCGCCTGCTCCACGCGTGGTGGTCACCCGCACGCAGCCCCAACCGCCGCGCAGCACCACGGGCAACCAGCCCGCGCCGCGAACGTCCGCACCACAGCCGCCCGCGCCACGGGCCACCCGGCCGCCGGCGCCGGCGCCCACGCCGGTCAAGACACGCCAGTCGGGCAAGAAGCCGTGAACGCGCAAGGCACCGCTCCCTATGAGCTGGTGACCTGGTCGGCGCCATCCATGGGCGGGCAGTTGGAGATAGTCATCCACGCCCACGCTGACCGGCGCGCCGCCGCGGCCGATGCCGCGCGGCGCGCGGCCCAACGGGTCGAGGCATGGGCCGGCCGCCTGACCCGCTTCAATGACAATTCCGACCTCTCCCGCCTCAACTCCGCCGCCGAGACGCGCGTCGGCGTTGGACCAACGCTTGCCGCCGCGTTGCGCTGGGCCGTGCTGGCCCAGCAACGCTCGGACGGCGTGGTCGACGCAACCCTCCTCGACGCTCGCCTCGCGGCGGAGTCTGGCGACCTGGACGTGCCCACCGGCGACCATGCCTGGCGGGTGGGCTCAGCTGGGCGCTCGGCCGTTGTCGAGCGCCGGCCCGGCGTCCGTTTCGATCTCGACGGTCTGGCCAAGGGCTGGATCGCCGACCGCGCGGCTGACCTGCTCGCGGGCTGGCCGGGCGTCGCGGTCGATGCCGATGGCGACATCTCGCTGCATGCCGATGCGGACGTCGAGTGGCTCGTCGCGGTCGCCGATCCGCGCGCCGAAGCCGGTGCCGAGGAGCCTCCGCCGCTGGCCACCCTGCGCCTGCACGGCGGCAACGCCTGGAGTCGCTCCTATGGCGTGGCCACGTCGGGCACCAGCGTGCATCGCTGGCAGCTCGCCGATGGGCACCAGACGCACCACCTGATCGATCGCCGTACGCGCCGCCCGGCGCTGACCGACGTCATCCAGGCGACCGTGGTCGCGCAGAGCGCGCGCGAGGCGGAGATGATTGCCAAGTCGGCCGTCATCCTCGGCTCGCAGCAGGCGCTCGGCTTCCTCAGCCATTCGGCGGCGCAGGCGGCGATCCTGCTGCTCGAATCGGGCGAGATCGTCTGTTTGCCCGGGATCGAAGCATGGCTGGCGTGAAGTACAGCGGGCTGACCCCGCAGACTAGGCGTCTGCGCTGGTCGCTCTTCCTGCTCGCGATCGGCGGCGTGCTCGTGGCCACCGGTCCGAGCGCGGTCGCCGCCGCCGCCGACTGGCTCGCCGCGCACCAGGACAGCCTGCCCTGGTACTCGAGCCGCCTGCTCGGCTTCCTGGCCTACGGAGCGCTGGCCGTGTCGGTCATCTACGGGCTGCTGCTGTCGACCGGCGTCCTCGATGCCATCGCCCACCGTGCCGTGTCGTTCACGCTGCACCAGGACCTGAGCGCGATCGCCATCGGGCTGACCGCCCTGCATGGGGCGCTGCTCGCGCTCGACACGTACGTTCCGACGAGCGTGGTGCAACTCGCCGTGCCCTTCAGCGGCCCGTACCGGCCCGAGTGGGTCGGCATCGGCCAGCTGGGCTTCTACCTGATGGTCGTCGTCTACGTCAGCTTCTATCTGCGCCGGCGGCTCGGTCAGCGCACCTGGCGGCTGCTGCACTACACGACCCTGCTCGCCTTCGCCGGCGCCACCGCGCACGGACTGATGGCGGGCACCGATACCCCTGCGGCGTGGGCGTTCTGGACCTACGCCAGCGCATCGGCCGCCGTCGTCTTCCTGCTCGGCTACCGCATCACGCTCGGCATCGCCCAATCAGCTGCACGTTCCGCAGCCCACAGGAGGGAACCAGCATGACCTACGTCATCGCCCAACCGTGCGTCGACCACACGGATCAGTCGTGCGTGGCGGTCTGCCCGGTCGACTGCATCAGTGCCCTGGAAGGCGTCGACCGCAAGTTCTACATCGACCCCGACGGCTGCATCGAGTGCGGCAGCTGCCTGAGCGCCTGCCCCAACGACGCGATCTACCCGCTCGCCCAGCTGCCCGCGGCGTGGGCCGACTACGCCTGGATCGATGCGGCCTGGTTCCGCGACCCGGACGTGGCGCGCAACGTGCTCGCCGAGGTACTGGCCGAGGCGGCGGCGGCCTGACATGACCGTCTACAGCCGGCCGCTCCCGGGGCGATCGCTGCCCCGGCGATCGCTGCCGCCGCGGTCCGAGGCTCTGTCGGGCGCCGCGCTCGCGCCGAACGCGACGCTCACCGCGCGCGAGGACGTGACCGGGACGCTGGGCACGTTCAGCGTCGTGCTCGACCACCCGCTCGGCGTGTTCCGGCCCGGCCAGTACGCCTCGCTCGGTGCGGTCCGCGACGGCGAGCTCGTCCAGCGGCCGTACTCGCTCGTGTCGCTCGACCCGACCGGGACGCGCCTCGAGCTGTTCATCCGCCGCCTGCCCGACGGCCGTTTCTCGAACCTGCTCTGGTCGCTGCCACTCGGCGCGCGAGTGCGGGTGGGGCCGCTGAAGGGGCTCTTCTTCCTTGACCCGCTCGATGCCCGGCCGCGGCTGCTGGTCGGCACGGGCACCGGCCTGGCGCCGCTGCTGGCAATGCTCGACGACTCCGCCGCCCGCGCCGATCGAACGCCAAACACGCTGATCCACGGCGTCTCCTACCACTCCGAGCTGGCCTTTGGTGAGCGCATCCGCGGCTGGATCGAGGCCGGCGTGCCGATCGACTACCGGCCCACCGTGTCGCGCCCGACCGACGAGCGCAACTCGACCTGGTCCGGCCTGACCGGCCGCGCCGATTACCAGCTCGACCGGCTGCTCCACGAGGACGCCTCGGCCCGCGCGGGAGTGGCCTACCTGTGCGGCAACTCGGACATGATCGAGGCCTGCTCGGCCATTTTGCGGCGTGCCGGTTTCCGCGCCGAGGACGTGCACACCGAGCGGTTCCACGCGTAGGCTCGAACAGCGTCGCGCAGCGCGGGCAGATAACGCGCTGAGCTCGTGACGGGCAAGCTGTCACGCCGAGGTCGTAGCCTTGGCGGTGATGGCAGTCTCTCTTCCCGAACGTACGATCGCCGCTGGCCCCATCCAGCTGACGCCTGAGCAACGCGCCGCCGTCGAGTGGGGCGACGGTCCGCTGATGGTCCTCGCCGGCGCGGGCACAGGCAAGACGACGGTCGTGGTCGAGCGTGTCCGTCACCTGCTCGCGGCGAACCCGGCCCTGGCGCCGGAGAACATCCTCGTGCTGACCTACAACGTCAGGGCGGCGGCGGAGCTGATTGAGCGGCTCGAGCAGCTGCTCGGGCTCGAAACTGCCAGCCGGCTGTGGGTGCACAACTTCCACTCGTTCGGCCACCGCGTGCTCTCGGACCATCACGCCGATCTCGGCCTGGCGGACAACGCGGACGTCCTCGATGGCGTCGGCCAGCGGCTGCTGCTGCGCGAGCTCCGGCCGCAGTTTGCCGACTTCATTTATCACGGTTTGGCGCGCGACCCCAATGCCGCGGGCCGCTTCGCCGACGTCATCGGCCGGGCCAAGGATGAGCTGGTCACGCCGGACGAGTACCTCGCCTTTGCCAACGCGCGGCGCGAGGCGTTCGAGCTGACCTACGGCAGCGGCGAGTTCGAGAAGGTGCTCGGCACCCTGCGCGAGCGCGATGGGCTCGGCTCGCTGTGGCAGGTCCAGGTCGTGCGCCGTGAGCTGGCCAAGGGTGGTCGGGATGCGGCGACCAAGATCGCCAACCGCGAGGCGCGGCGCGACGTGTCGGGCACCGGCGAGGCGCTGTGGTGGAACAAACTGACCGAGGAGCAGGCGCGCCGCGCGCGCGGCCTGACGCCGGACTACCTGCGCGATGCAGAGGCGTTCGACGTGCTGCGCCTGATCGAGGAGGCAGAGGCGTACGCAGATCTACCAGCGCGCGCTGCGCGAGCGAGGGCTGCTCGATTTCGGCGAGCAGCAGCTGCTTGACGATCCAGCTGCTGACAGAGCGTCCGAACATCGTGCGCCGCTACCAGGCCCAGTTCCGGCACGTGCTGGTGGACGAGTTCCAGGACGCCAACATGGCCCAGATCCTGCTGCTCGAGCTGGTCGGCCGCGGCCCGGACAAGCCCGACAACGTCGTCGTGGTCGGTGACGACGACCAGTCGATCTACCGCTTCCGGGGCGCCAGCTACGCCGCCTTTGAGCGCTTCCGCGAACGCTTCGAGATGGCGCCGGTGTGGGCCGCCGACCGGCCCGCAGTGCCGGTGGCCAGCCAGCCCTTGCTCGAGAACCGCCGCTCGACCGGCCACATCCTGTCGGCCGCCAGCCGGCTCATCGCGCGCAACCAGAAGCGGCTCAAGAGCGGCCCGCTCCAGCCCATCAAACCAGCTGGCGAGCCTGTCCGCGTCGTCCACGCCACGGACGAGCAGGACGAGGCGGACGTGATCGTCGCCTGGATCCAGGAGACGTTCGCGGCACTCCCCGCCCCGCGGCTGCTGGAGCGACATCGCGGTGCTCTATCGCAAGCACCGCCACCGCGACCTGATCGTCGACCGGCTGCGCAAGCAGGACATGCCCTACATCGTCATTGGTGGCACGGGCCTGTTTGCGGTGCCCGAGGTGCGCGACGTCGAATCCGCCCTGCGCGTGGCCGCCAACCCGGACGACTCGGCCGCCTTCGTGCGCCTGCTGTCGGCTGGCCCGTGGCGGCTCGATGCGGCCGAGATCCTGCGCGTGACCAACGCCGCGGCGTGGGACGGCCGGCCCATCTACCAGGCCGCGAGCGACATCCTGCGCGAAGGCGAGATCACCGTGTCCGAGCCGCCGACTGCCAGCGACGCTGACCGTCGGTCCTGCCGCTGCGACCGTTCCCGCGCCGACGCTGTGGGACGACGCGGACTTCGATGAGCGTGAGCCCGACACCGTTCGCCAGCGGCGCAGCCGCGAGCAGCGCGTCGCAGTGGCGGCGCGAGCAGCTCGACGCGCGGCTGCGGGTCAAGCTCGAGCGGCTGCTCGGCCTGCTCAACGAGCTCGTGCCGCGCGGGCAGCGCGACGGGCCGTTCGCGGTGCTCGAGGACTTCCTCGTGCGCACCAACCTGCTGCACGACCTGATCGCGGTCGAGACGCCCGACGCCCAGCGCACCGTGCTTGCTCTGGCCCGCTTCATGCGTTTCGTGGCCGACTGGCAGCAGGCCCATCCGCGCGACAGCCTGGCCCAGTTCGTGGCCTATCTGGACATCTACCAGCAGGTCGGCGGTGACCTTGACACGGATCAGTCGGGCCGCCTCGACGTCGAGGGAGTGCAGCTGATGACCGTCTACCAGGCCAAGGGCCTCGAATACGAGGCGGTCGTCGTGCCGCGCCTCGTCGAGGGCCAGTTCCCCGACACACGCGACGAGCAGCAGCTGCTGCCGATCGAGCTGCTCAAGCAGCGCCCGCCGGACGACTTCGCCATCGACGAGGAGCGTCGCCTGCTGTTCGTGGCGATGACCCGGGCCAGGAGCCGGCTGCTGCTGAGCGCGCCTGCAGCCGTCCGACTCCAAGATCCAGCCCAGCCGGTTCGTGGCCGAGATCGAGCGCAGCAGCGAGGACGGTCCGCCGCGTCTCGTCGGACGACTACGTGCGCGTCGTGCCGGCCGACGTCGTCATCGAGCGGCGTGCCGCGACCCCGCAGGCGGACGGCGAAGTGGGCGCCCCGTCGGTGGCCCAGATCACGCCCGAGACGACCGTCCAGCTGCTCAAGTTGATGCCCGTGCCGCTGGCGCACGAGCAGCGCTTCGCGCTGCGCCGCCGGGCGATCGAGATCATGGGCATGCTCGAGGGGCTGGCGGCCGATGATCACGCCGGCCGGGCGGCGCTCACGGCCGAGCTGGTCGGAGTAGCCGAGGCGGTCGCGGGCACGGCCGCGGAGGCGCGTCGCAACGGTCTCGATCCGCTGACGCTCAACGTCCTGGCGCGTCACTCCCCGGCGGGCCGGACGCTGCTCGAGATGACGGGCCTGCCCCAGACGTTCTCGCACTCGCAGCTGGGGACGTACAACGAGTGCCCGCTCCAGTACGCGTTTCAGAAGGTCTACCGCATCCCCACAGCGGAGACGCCGGGCTACTTCGAGTTCGGTCACGTCATCCACAGCGCCTTCGAGGTCTACGCCCGGTCCCGGCGCGACGGCCGCTGCCGCGGGGCTGCCGCTGCCCGGCTACGACGCGCTCAAGCAGGCCTTCGACGCGGCCTGGCAGCCGCGTCACTTTGCCGACGCTCAGGCGGCCGAGCACTACGCCAAACGCGCCGAGCCGGCGCTGCGACGCTTCTATGACCGCGAGCTTGCCACGCTGGCTCAGTCGGTCGCCTTCGAGCAGAGCTTCATGCTCCAGCTGCCCGGGGAGCCGGACGAGACGCCGGTGCTGCTGTACGGCGTCATCGACCGCATCGACCGCCACGCCGACGGCACGATCGAGATCATCGACTACAAGACCGGCCGCTCCAAGAACCAGGCCGACGTCGACCGGACGAGCAACTGTCCGCCTACGCCCTGGCCACGGCGCTGGGCGCCGTCATCGACCCGGCCACCAAGCAGCCCCTGCCCACGGCGTCGAAGCTGACCCTCTACTTCACCGAGAACGACCTCGCCCTGAGCACCACGCGCACCCCCGAACAGCTCGCTGAGTTTCGCCTGTCGGTGCTCCAGAAGGCGCGTCGCATCCGCTCAGGCGATTTCGCCGCCGCGCCCGACCAGTGGCGCTGCGGCCGCTGCGAGTACCGCCAGATCTGCCCCAGCCGCTATGGATCCGACCGCGCCGTCTGAGGTCCGCTCTCCGCGTGCGCCATCGGATCGAACGTCGGCAGACTGTTGTGCCGGCCGGAGGGCCTAGGGCAGGGCGCACGGACCCAGACGGCATGGTCGACCGTGGGCCGGACCCGGTGGCTCTGGCGACCTGTCAGACTTCCCGGCGTGACCAGGGTCCTCTTCGCGCTGAGCATTGCCGTGCTTCTGGCCGCGTGCAGCTCAGCGCCGCCGCCGCCGCCAGCCGTCGCGACGGCCAGCCCGCCGGCGACGCCGGACGTGAGCGCCTCGTCGGCGCCCACTCCGCCGGCCGCCTCCGCGACGCCACCCGCGCCAACGCCAACCGCCGCGGCGTCGCCGGGCGTGGCCGACGAATTGGCCTCGGCCGGCAAGTTGACTGCGTGCGTATCGGTCGTTGGCGCGCCGGCCGCCGGGCTGACCGAGGAGGGCCTGCTCGACGGCTACAACGTGGCCTTCGCGCTCGAGATCGCCGATCGACTGGACCTCGAGCTCGAGATTGACCGGCCGCTCTTCGAAGACCTGATCGACCTGGTCGCCGGCCACGGCTGCGACATCAGCGTTTCGTCACAGAACATCACCACTGGGCGCCTGGAGCAGGTCAGCCTGGTGCCCTACACCCGCTCGATCCAGCCCGTATTGGTCAGGATTGGCAACCCGGAGACGATCGACTCGCTCCAGACACTGTGTGGACTGGCCGTGTCGACCACGACCGGGACGACGCACGTCGACCTGGTCCAGGGCCTGGGTGACTACACCGGCCAGGGCCTGAACGAGGCCTGCGCGGCTGCCAGCCAACTGCCGATCGACCTGCGCACCTTTCCGACCGAGCTGGACGCGGTCACGGCGCTGCTCGATGACGAGGTGGTCGCCTACCTTGGCAATCCCAGCTTCGTCTTCGACTACCCCGACCAGATCATCTACTCCCCGGCCAGCCTGCCGCCGGCGCGCCAGGGCATCGCCGTCGCGCTCGACCACCCGGCGCTGCTCGATGCGGTCGAGAGGACCCTCGCGCAGATGATCTCGGACGGCACCTACCGCGAGATCCTGGCCCAGTACCTGCCCAACGAGGCATCGGTCACGGCGGTCAGCATCACCGACTGAAGACGCTCCAGCCCGAGCGCGGCCCGGGCTCAGAACCCCGGGCAGGCCTCGTCGTCAGGCAGCAGCGGATGCAGGTAGAGCTGGTAGGTGACGTCGTCCGAGCGCCACAATGTCAGCTCGTTGGCCTGTTCGAGCAGCGGCCGCAGCGTGGCCAGGTCGTCGCCCTCGATCAGCCCGCAGCGATATGTGACCGGCTCGCCGAACGACTTGCCGATCGTCGAGATGCCGCCCAGCGGCCAATCCACGATCGAGACCAGGTTCGGATCGGGCTGGTTGTTGGGGTCGCCCGGGAACGAGATGATGCGCAGGCGATCCCACGCGTAGGGCGTCTCGGCACCGGCAATATCGTTGGGCAGCCAGCTGCGCAGGTCGAGCATCAACGTCTGGAACGCCACCAGGGCACCGATTTCCGGACGGGCGCTGGCCATCGTGGTGACCGACGTGTGGTGGGTGCCGGTGGCGCTGACGACCGTGAACAGGGTGACCCCGGAATCGAGGATCGGGTCGCCCAGCTGCCGGTCTTCACCCTGCAGGCCGGCTTCGGCCGCCCACTGCAGGACCTGCTCCACGCCGCGCTGCGACACGTGCGTGACCTGCAGGTTGGGCAGTGCCGGCCCGGGGTAGATCTCGATCTGGGGCCCCTGCAGGATCAACCGCCCGTCGCCATAGAGCACGACGCTGGGGTACCAGCGCATCGTCTCCCAGGGCGGCAGCATCCCGCCGGTCTGCTCGATGCGCACCACGGCAACATTGGCGTTGGGGACGCTGGTCGGCGTCGGGGAGGGCGCGCCGGTGGGGCCCGCGGTCGCGGAGGCGCCGGGAGTCGGGCTCGAGCCCGTGCCGGCGCCACAGGCGATCAGCAGGAGTGCCAGCAGAACGAGGCTCGGGCGGGCAACCATCTTGATCATGCGCCGTTAGACGGTTCATGGCGCCGCGGGTTCCCGCAGGGTGCCATGATCAACGCGATGAGCAAGGTGATGACCGTCAGCGGGCCGATCGAGCGGGGCGATCTGGGCGTCACCGACGCTCACGAACATCTCTTCCTCCGCTCACCCGCCCTGGCCGGCGAGGAGCTCGATGATCCGGGCCGGGCGATCGAGGAGGTCAGCGACGCTCACGCGATTGGCCTGGCGGCAATCGTCGAGCTGACGCCCATCGGCCTGGGCCGGCAGCCCGAGCTGCTGCGCCGGGTGGCCGCCGCGACCGGGGTCGCGATCGTCGGCGCGACCGGCTACCACCGTGACGCGCATTACGCACCTGGTCATTGGGTCAGCGAGGCGAGCGAGACGCAGCTGATCGAGCGCATGGTGATCGACATCGAGCAGGGCATGCACCCGGCCGACTGGCATGATCCGGACCTGCCGCTCGACGCGGCGCGTGCCGGGGTGATCAAGGCCGGCGCCTCCTACCATCGCGTCTCGCCCACGGAGCGCCGGCGGTTGGCGGCTGCCGGCGAGGCCGGCCGGCGCACCGGCGTGCCGATCGTCGTGCACACCGAGGTGGGCACCGCGGCCCACGACATCGTGGAGCTGCTCACAGCCGCAGGCGTGGCTGCCGAGGCCATCATCCTGGCCCACCTGGACCGCAACCCGGACCCCGAGCTGCACCTCGAGCTGGCCGAGCGCGGCGTGTACCTGGTCTACGACACCGTCGGCCGGATCAAGTACCAACCCGACAGCACCCTGCTCGCGCTGATCGAGACCGTCTGCAACGCCGGCCACGGCGACCAGCTGATGCTCGGCCTTGACCTTGGCCGGCGCGCCTATTTCCGCGCCCATGGCGGCGGGCCGGGCCTGCGCTACCTGCTGGCCAGCTTCGCGCCGCGACTGGAGCGGCGCATCGGTGTCGGCGCGGCGCGGCGCATCCTGGTCGACAACCCGGCGCGTGCCTACAGCCTGCGCGAGGCGACAGGAGCGGGGCAATGATCGGATCGCGGATCGCCGACCGCTACGACGTGATCGTCGTGGGCGCCGGCTCGGCCGGTTCGTCGGCGGCGATCAGCGCGGCCCGCCTCGGTGCACACACCCTGTTGATCGACCGGCTGGCGTTCATGGGCGGCACGTCGACGGCCGTGCTGGACACGTTCTACGCCTTCTACACGCCCGCGCCCGTGCCGCAGCGCGTGGTGGGCGGCGTGGGCTGGGAGGTCGTCGAGAGGCTGACTGCCGCGGGCGTTGCATTCGAGCGTCCGAACACATACGGCGCGGGCACCGGTGTGACCTACGACCCGGAGACGCTCAAGCTGACCTGGGAGCAGCTGGCCGACGATGCGGGGGTGCAGCTGCTGCTCCACACGTGGGCGACCGGCGTGCGCGTCGACAACGGCCGTGTCGACGCGATACGCATCTGGAACAGGGGCGGCGAGCGCTGGATCTCCGCGGGCGTGATCATCGACGCCTCGGGCGACGCGGACGTGGCCGCGCTGGCCGGCGTGCCATACGAAGACCTTGGCACGACCGGCAAGGTCCAGTCGCTGTCGACCCTCTTTCGACTGGCCAATGTCGACGTCGAGCGCGCGTCACAGACGAAGAAGGCCGAGCTGTGGGCGCTCATGCGCGCGGCCGCGGCAACCGGCGACTACAACCTGCCGCGGCTCGAAGGTTCGTGGCACCGCACGCCGTTCGCGGGTGTGGTGATGGTCCACATGACGCGCATCCCTAACGTCGATGCCATCGATCCGGTGGCGCTGACGCAGGCCGAGCTGGAGGGCCGCCGCCAGGTGCGTGAGTACCACCGCTTCCTGCGCGACAAGGTGCCCGGGTTCGAGGCCTCGGTGGTCGTCGCAACCAGTCCCTCGATCGGCGTGCGCGAGAGCCGCCGCGTGATCGGCGACTACCAGCTGACGCGCGCTGACGTGCTCACCGCGCGCCGCTTCCCGGACGAGGTGGCACTGTGCGGCGCGCCGATCGAGGATCACGGCGCGGGCGGCGACACCGAGTGGCGTTACGTGGCTGACGGTGGCGTGTACGGCATCCCGTACCGGACGCTGCTGGCGTCCGGCATCGAGGGGCTGCTGGTCTGCGGGCGCTGCTTCTCCGCCACGCACGACGCCCATGCCTCGGCCCGCTCGATGGCGACGTGCATGGCGATGGGCCAGGCGGCGGGGACCGCGGCAGCAATGGCGGCCGCGGTCGGCGGAACTCCGCGCGAGGTCTCGCCCGTCGAGCTCGGCGCCCGATTGCGCGCCGGAGGTGCGATCCTCGAGCTGTGAACGAGCTTCGCCAGGGCCGCATCGCCGCCGACATCCGCGCTCACCGGCTGATCGTCATCCTGCGCCGGGTTGAGCCCCAGGCCCGCCTGCTGGCACTGGTCACTGAGCTGGCCGATGCCGGCGCGCGTGTCTTTGAGGTGACCTTCGATGCGCCCTCGGCGGCGGCCGACATCGCTGCCCTGCGCCAGCGGCTTGATCAGCGTTCGGACGGGCCCTACGCGCTCGGCGCAGGGACCCTGCTGACCGGCGTTCAGCTCGAGGCCGCTCGTGCCGCCGGGGCCGATTTCGGCGTATCGCCGCTGCTCGATCTCGAACTTGTCCGTGCCGCAGCGCGGGCCGGGTTCCCGTTCGTGCCCGGCGCGCTGACGCCGACCGAGATGAGCGCAGCGTGGTCGGCCGGGGCCACCTTCGTGAAGCTCTTTCCCGCCTCGGCCGTTGGCCCGCAGCTGATCCGCGAGCTGCGCGGACCGCTGCCCGAGATCGCG
This sequence comes from uncultured Chloroflexia bacterium, assembly GCA_963704145.1. Lineage (GTDB taxonomy): Bacteria > Chloroflexota > Limnocylindria > Limnocylindrales > CSP1-4 > JALYGJ01. Next base: position 66,309 of record CAVPHB010000002.1, on the reverse strand, counting down.
CTCATCGCGACCGGCGGAGTCGACGCCAGCAACGCCCGGGCGTTCCTCGACGCCGGCGCCGTGGCTGTCGGCATCGGCAGTGCCATCGTCCGCGCCGACGCCGCTGCGCGCCGGGCGCTGATCGAGGACATCAGGCACGATGGCTGATCGATGAGCGCTCGTTTCGAGGGCCGCGTGTGCCTGGTCAGCGGGTCGACCGGGATTGCCGCCGCCGCGGCTGGCGCGCTGGCCGCGGAAGGTGGACGCGTCTTCGTCGTGTCCAGGACCGCGGCGCACGCCGAGCAACTCGCGGCGGAGATTGGTGACGCGGGCTGGGCGGCCGCCGACCTGACCGACGAATCGGCCGTCGACTCGGCCGTCGCCGCCGCCGTCAAGCTCTTCGGTCGCCTCGACTGTGTCTACAACGTGGCCGGCATCAGCGGCCGTCGCCTGGGCGACGGGCCGCTGCACGATCTGACGCTCGACGGCTGGCGGACGGTGCTCGACAACAACGTCACCTCCATGATGCTCGTCTGCCGCGCGGCGGTGCGCCAGATGCTCGCCCAGCCACAGCGCGCGAACGGCCAGCGCGGCGCGATCCTGAACATGTCGAGCGTCCTGGCGCGCAGCCCCTCACCGCGCTTCTTCGGCACTCATGGATATGCCGCGAGCAAGGGCGCGATCGAGGCGTTCTCCCGGTCGATCGCCGCCTACTACGCCGGCCAGGGCATTCGCGTCAACGTCATCGCACCATCGCTGGTCGCCACACCGATGAGCGAGCGCGCTCAGACGGATCCGCAGATCATGGATCTGGTGCGCGCCAAGCAGCCCCTGGCGGGCGGGCCGCTCAGCCCGGACGACCTGGTCGGCACGGCCCTCTTCCTGCTCAGCGACGACGCGCGGATGGTCACCGGCCAGGTGATCGACGTCGACGCCGGCTGGTCGATCAGCGCAGGGAACTAGCCCCCGACCCGTGCTGGTTTATGATCGATCATCGATGGGCAACGAAGTGAAGTCGGGGTCCGACCTACGAGGGCTGAGCCCGCTTCAGCGGACGGCGGCTACGGCGACAGACATCTGGAACGACTCCTGCGCGGTCGATGAGCTGGCGTACGCCATCGAGCACGGTGCAGTTGGCGCGACCGCCAACCCGACCATCGTCCACGACGTCTGGAAGAGGGATCCCGCGCGCTGGCGCGCACGGGTGCGCGAGCTGGCCGCTGGGCAGCGCGACGCGACCGAAGTGGACCTTGCGTGGGCGGTGGTGGAGGAGATGTCGACTGCCGGCGCACGCCTGCTCGAGCCCGCCTTCGAGCGCTTCGGCGGCCGCCAGGGGCGGCTGTCGATGCAGACCAACCCGACCTTCTGGCGCAGCCCCGAGCCGATGCTCGCCCAGGGCGTCCACTTCGCGTCCGTGGCACCCAACATCATCGTCAAGTTCCCGGCCACGCAAATCGGCATCGCGGTGATGGAAGAGGCCACCTACCGCGGCGTGTCGGTCAACTGCACCGTCTCGTTCTCCGTCGCGCAGGCCGTGGCCGCGGCCGCGGCCGTCGAGCGCGGACTGGCGCGGCGTGAGCGGGAAGGCCTGCCCACGGCCGACATGGGCCCGGTCATCACGATCATGGTCGGCCGGCTCGAAGACTGGCTGCGAGTGCAGGCCGAGCGGGATGGGATCATCGCCCATCCCGGCGCGCTGCCGCTCTCCGGGGTGGCGGTCTTCAAGCGCGCCTACGGCATCTTCCGCGAGCGGGGCTTCCGCGCGCGGCTGCTGGCGGCCGCGATCCGGCACCACCTGCACTGGTCGGAATTCATCGGCGGCGACGTCGTGATCACGCTCCCGTCTGCGTGGCAGAAGAAGTTCAACGCATCGTCAGTCGAGGTCCGCGAGCGGATGGACGAGCCGGTCGATCAGGCGTACGTCGACGAGCTGCTCGCGCTCTTTCCCGACTTCCGCCGGGCGTATGAGCCGGACGGGCTGGCGCTCGACGAGTTCGACGACTTCCCGCCCACGGTGCGCACGCTGCGCTCCTTCATCAGCAGCTACCACGACCTGCTCGCGGCAGTGACCGATGCGCAGCTGCCCAACCCTGACCTATAGACCGGGCCGGCGAGCGGTGTCCTGGGGCAATCGCGTCAACTCGAACAACGGAGGTCGGTGAGATGGCCTATGTCGTCGCCGCGACCTGGCGCGCGAAGCCGGGCGAGGAGGACAGGATCCAGGAGATCGTCGAAATCATGGCGCCGCTCTCGCGCGCCGAGCCCGCCTGCCGCATGTACCAGGCCCACCGCTCGCCGGAAGATCCGCGCCTCTTCTTCCTGTATGAGCAGTACGACGACGAGGCGGGCTTCAGGGCTCATACCAAGACCAGGCACTTCGAAGAGTACGTTCGCGGCCAGGCCCTGGCCCGGCTCGAGAGCCGCGAGCGCGCCTTCTACCTGACCATGGACTGAGCAGTGGACGTCGAGCAGGCCACCACCCCGTTGGCGCGCAGCGTGCTGAGTGCCCAGGTCAAGGACAAGCTCCTGCGCTGGATCCTGGAGGGAGAGCTGTCACCCGGTTCACGGATCATCGAGACGCGCGTAGCACGCCAGCTGGGCACCAGCCAGGCGCCGGTGCGCGAGGCGCTGCGCGATCTGGCGACTCTCGGGCTGGTCGAAGTGCACCCCTACCGCGGCGCACGCGTGCGCCAGCCGGCTCCAGAAGAGCTGATCGAGGCAATGGAGGTGCGCGGCGAGCTGGAGGCCATCGCCGCGCGACAGGCAGCCCCGACCATCGACGCCGTGGTGCTGGACAAGATGCGCGGGCTGCTCGATGACATGCGCGCCAGCGCCGCGCGGGGCGACGCCCATGCCCAGGCGCTCAAGAACTCCGAGTTCCACGGCTGCGTCATAGTCGCCTCCGGCAACCGAACCGTCCAGCGCCTGTGGTCGATCCTCGAGCCGTTCGCCCGGACCTACGTGACCGCGACGGCGCCCGGCGCCGACCTGCGCTGGCTGGCCGACCGTCACGACGCGATCCTCGAGGCACTTGAGTCGCGCGACCCAGAGCGGGCTGCCGACGCGATGCGCGTCCACGCGCGGGAGGCTGAGGCGCAGGTCCTGGGCACGCGGCCCGGACGCGTCCAGCACCCGGCAGGCTGACCGGATTGGGAGTCTTGCGGCAGCGATAGAGAACGTTTACTGTAAGTGGCCAGGGAGGTCGTCTGGTTCGGGCCTGACCGGCCGGACGAGGCGTTGGGCCGCCAGTCGTCGAGAGGGAGGCGCCGTGGTTGCGGAACCCGCAGATGTGCTGATCATCGGCGCCGGTGCATCCGGTGGCGTGGTCGCCAAGCACCTGGCCGAGGCCAGCTTCAAGGTCGTCTGCCTCGAGCAGGGGGAGTGGCACGACAGGGCCGACTACCCGGGCGACAAGCTTGATTGGGAGCTCAAGGCGCGCAAGGATTGGGCGACCAGCCCGAACATCCGCGGCCTCGCGCAGGACTACCCGATCGTCGAGGACGACACGCCCGTCTCGCCACTTATGTTCAACGGCGTCGGCGGCTCGACGCTCATCTTCGCCGGGGCGTGGCCGCGCGCACTGCCCTCCGACTTCCGCGTCCGCTCACTCGACGGCATCGCCGATGACTGGCCGCTGACCTACGACGAGCTGCTGCCCTACTTCAAGCAGACCGACCGCGACTTCGGTGTCTCCGGTCTCGCGGGCGACCCGGCCTATCCGCCCGAGGCAGACGATCCGCCGATGCCGCCGCTGCCCATCGGCGCCGCCGGCCTGAAGATCGCGCGCGCCCACGCCAAGCTGGGCTGGCATTGGTGGCCCGAGTTCAACTCGATCAACTCCGTGCCCTACGACGGGCGGCGTCCGTGCGTCCAGCGCAGCACCTGCCAGTCCGGCTGCAACGAAGGCGCCAAGGCATCGACCGACCTGACCCACTGGCCCAAAGCGATCGGGCTTGGGGCGCGGCTGGTCACGGGTGCGCGCGTGCGGCGCGTCGAGACCAACGCGCGCGGCCTCGCGACCGGCGCAACGTGGATCGATCGGGAGGGCAAGGAGCACTTCGAGCCGGCCAAGGTCGTCGTGCTCGCCGCGAACGCGATCGGCACCGCGCGGCTGCTGCTGCTGTCGGCCGACGTGCGCCAGCCCCCGACGGCCTGGCCAACTCGTCCGGCCTGGTGGGCAAGCGGCTGATGATGCACCCCTTCGCCAACGTCGCCGGCCTGTTCGACGAGCCGCTCATGAGCTGGCAGGGCCAGTTCGGCGACCTGATCGAGTCGCTCGAGTTCTACGAGACAGACGAGAAGCGCGGCTTCGTGCGCGGCGCGCGCTGGGGGCTCGCGCCGACCGGCGGGCCGATCAACACCGCCCTGCCCAGCCGAGCCGGCGAGCAGGCCTGGGGCCCCGACCACCACCTGCACGTCAAGTCCCACCTGGGGCACGGCGCCAACTGGGGCCTCTTCGCCGAGGACCTGCCCGACGAGACCAACCACATCACCCTCTCGGCGACGGTCACGGACTGCTCGGGCATCGCCGCGCCCGAGGTCCACTACCAGATGTCCGATAACGCGCGGCGGATGCTCGACTTCCACATCGAGCGGGCGACCGAGTCGCTGCAGGCGGCCGGCGCCTACAAGATCGAGGTCGACCGGCTGATGCGCTACAGCGGCTGGCACCTGCTGGGCACCGCGCGCATGGGCGACGACCGGCGACCTCCGTGCGTCGATCGCTGGAACCGGACGCATGACGTGCCCAACCTGTACGTCGTCGACGGCTCCGTGCTTCGTCACCTCGTCGCGGCGTCAATCCCACCTCGACCATCGTGGCGCATCGCGCTGCGCGCGGCCGAGCACATGGTCGAGACGCGCTTCGAGCAGCAGGTGCCGGCATGAGCGCCGAGATTCGCGGCGACCGGCGCGACCTGCGCGGCCAGTCGCCGACCACCTCATCCCAGCCGCGCACGGCATGCCCTCGGCGGCCGATGTCGTCGACGGACGAGCGGATTGCGCTTCGTCCTGCGCGCTCGGCCGGACCTGCGTCGGGCCACTGGTCGCGGCGCTGCGGGCCGAGCTCGGCGAGGACGTCGCACGCCCGCCTCGACGCGCTCGGCAAGGACGAGCCGGCCCACCTCGGCGCGCTGCAGCTGGTCGATCGTCGGCGGCTACTACACCGACGAGCACGTGCGCGAGCTGATCGGATACCCGGGCCAGGAGGCGATCGACGTCAAGTCGTGGGTGATGCCGCCCTATCTCGAGGAAGGGCCTGATCGACAAGGTCCTCGAGCGCGGCCCGGTGTGGCGCGACCCGGCCACCGGCCGGCGCGCGCGTGGCCACGGACGCGCCCAGGACATACGCCGAACGCTGGTCGGACGCAACCGGCGCGGACGAGGAGGACAACGATGGTCGCGACGGCGCCTGACGCCAGCTGCCACAGGTGCCGGCAGGGCTGGCTCGACTCGTTCCTGGCCGAGTGGCAGACCGGCACCGGTGAGACGCGCGAGGTCCACGAGCCGGCGACCGGCCGCTTCCTGCTGACCGTCAGGCAATCGACGCCGCAGGACGTCGCGCGCGCCGCCGCCGCCGCGGCCGCAGCCCCAACCGGCGTGGGCAGCAGACGAGCTACCAGGAACGCGCCGCGATCCTGCGCCGCGCGGCCGACATCTACGAGCGCACCGCGCTGAGTTCGGCACCTGGACGCAGCGCGAGACCGGCGCTCACCGCAACAAGATGCACCACGAGCAGAACTTCACCGCAGGCGAGGCGCTGGCCGCGCGTCGGCCATGCCCTGGCAGCCGTACGGATCGCTCGTGCCGACCGTCCAGCAGGAACGGCTGTCGATGATCCGTCGCGTGCCGGTCGGCGTGATCGGCGCCATCACGCCATGGAACTCGCCCAGCGTGCTGGGCATGCGCGTCGTCGCGCCGGCGCTGGCCCTGGGCAACGCGGTCGTGCTCAAGCCGGACCCGCAGACGCCGGTCTGCGGTGGCGCGGTGTTCGCCGCCGTCTTTCGTGAGGCAGGCCTGCCCGAAGGGCTGCTCCAGATCGTGATCGGCGACGCTGAGGCCGGCCAGGCGCTGGTGACCGATCCGAACATCGACATGGTCTCGTTCACCGGCTCGACCGAAGTCGGCCGGCTGGTTGGCGCGCTCGCGGGCGGTCTGCTCAAGAAGGTCAGCCTTGAGCTGGGCGGCAACAACGCGCTGGTCGTGCTCGACGACGCCGACGTCGCCGCTGCCGCGAGCGCAGGCGCTTACGCCAGCTTCCAGTTCCAGGGCCAGGTCTGCTTCGCGACCGGCCGGCACATCGTCCAGCGCTCGGTCGCGGACGAGTACATCGAGCTGCTCGCGCAGCAAGGCCAGGCGGCCTGCGCACGGGCGATCCGTTTCGCGACGACGTCGACCTGGGGCCAATCGTCAACCAGAACGCAGCTCCAGCGCGTGAACGACATCGTCCAGCGCTCGATCGCAAAGCGGTGGCGCGCGCCTCGTCGACGGGCGGGACGTACGACGGCCTCTTCTATCGGCCGACCGTCCTGGTCGACGTGCGCCTCGACGCGCCGGCGTGGACCGACGAGGTCTTCGGCCCGGTCGCGCCAGTGGTCACGTTCGCCTCGGACGACGAGGCGGTCGAACTGGCCAATTCGTCCGAATACGGCCTCGCCGCGGGCGTCTACTCGCGCTCGATCTCGCGCGGCCTGGCCGTCGCCAACCGGATCAGGGCGGGCATGCTCCACGTCAACGACCAGACGATCAACGACGAGGCGACCATCCCGTTCGGCGGGATGGGCATGTCGGGCAACGGATCGCGTTTCGGCGGCGAGGCCAACCTCGAGACGTTCACGCAATGGCAGTGGCTGACCGTGCGCGACGAGCCCAAGTCGTTCCCGGCGCCGTACTTGAGCCGAGCCAGCTTGACGTCGATCACGGAGGTCGCGCGCCGCGCGGGCGTCTCGATCGCCACCGCCTCACGCGTCGTCTCATCGGCCGACTACCCGGTCAGCGCGCCGACGCGCGAGCGCGTCCTCGACGCCGCCCGCGACGCTCGACTACGTGCCCAATGCCCTCGCGCGTGGCCTGCTCAAGAGCACCTTGCCGGTTGTCGGCGTGATCGTCCACGACATCACCGACCCGTACTTCGCCGAGGTCGTGCGCGGCGTGGAGGACGCCGCGAATCGGGCGGCTACCTGGTCGATCACCTGCTCGTCCGAGCGCAGCGGCGAGCGCGAGAACTCCTACGTCCGGCTGCTGCGCTCGATGCGCGCCGGCGGGCGTCATCTTCGCCGGCAGCGGCCTGGACGATGCCGACGCTCAACGAGGAGCTGGCCAGGCACCTCGCCGCCCTGCGCGCGCCAGGCGCCGCCGTGGTGCACCTCTCGCCGCACGCTCGGCGAGCCCGAGGTGGGCGTCGACAACGTCGGCGGCATCGCCGCAGATGATCGGCGCGCTGGTCGAGACTGGGGCATCGACGCGATCGCGTTCCTGGCCGGACCGGCGTCGCTCTACGTCGCGCGCGAGCGCCTGGCCGGCTACCGGCGCGGCCTGGGCGCGGCGGGTATCGACGTTGACGAGCGGCTGATCGTGGAGACCGGCTTCGACCGAGGACGGCGCGCGGCGGGCGTCGACGTGTTGCTCGACGGCGGCGTCCAGTTCAGCGCGATCGCTGCGCCAACGACCTGCTCGCGCTGGGCGCGCTGCAGCGGCTGGCAGAGCTGCGGCGTGCGACGTTCCGGGCGACGTGTCGGTGGCCGGCTTCGACGACATCCCGTCGCGGCCCTGACGGCGCCGAGCCTCTCGACCGTGCGTCTGCCGCTGCGCGAGATGGGCCGGCGCGGCTTCGAGTGCGCCATTCGGCTGCTGGCCGGCGAGCCGGTCGAACCCCGATCCCTGCCGACCGAGGTCGTCCTTCGAGACTCCACCGCAGCGATGAGAGGAAGCGCATGAGTCCTCAACCTGCGCGGCATCAGTTCCCGCCTGCGTCGTCACCTTCGACGGCGACGGGCAAGTTCGACGAGCGCCGCCTACCGGCGCTACCTGCAATGGCTCCTGCCGCAGGGTCCGGTGGCGCTGGCGATCAACGCCGACACCGGCGAGGGGCCGCACCTGTGGCCCGACGAACGCGAGCTCGTTCTGCGCGTCGCGGTCGAGGAGGCGGGCGACGTGCCGATCGTCGCCGGCCTGAGCGCGACGTTCACCGCCCAGGCGATCGAGGAGGCCAAGCGGGCCGAGGGTGCCGGCGCGCGCGGGCTGCTCGTCTTTCCCATCCCGGCCTACCAGGGCCACGCCGCTCGATCCGGCAGTCCCGGTCGCCTACCACGAGGCGATCGCCCAGGGCTGCGGCCTGCCGATGGTCGCCTTCCAGCTCCAGCCGGCGCTCGGTGGCGTCATCTTCTCGCGAGGAGACGCTGCGCCGGATCGCTGCCATCGACAGCGTCGTGGCGCTGAAGGAGGCGTCGCTTCGACGCGCGCCTGTACCTTGCGACGCGGCGCATGATCGAGCGCGCTGAGCGCCCGATCGACCTGCTCACCGGCGACGACAACTTCATCTACGAGTCGTTCGTGATGGGCGCCGAGGGCGCGCTGATCGGCTTCGGCACGCTGGCCACCGACCTGCAGGTGCGAGATGTACGGGCTGACCCGCGACCGGCCGCTGGGACGAGGCGCGCGCGATCTGGGAGCGCATCCTGCCGCTCGAGGAGGTCGTCTACGGCCAGCCGGTGCGTGACTATCGCGCGCGCACCAAGGTTGCGCTCAAGGCGCTGGGCGTGATCGAGAACACGGTCATGCGCCCGCCGCTGATGCCCAGTCGGCGACCGAGGCCGCGGCAATCCGGCGCCGCGCTCGTCGCGCGCCGGCCTGCTTGATGGGTGACGCTCTCGCCGGCCGGGTGCGTGCTCGTGACCGGTAGCGGCCGCGGCATCGGTGCCGAGATCGCCGCCCAGGCGCGGCCGAGGGCGCGACCGGTCGCCGTCCACTACCGCAGCTCCGCCGATGGTGCGCGGCAGACGGTCGACGCGGAACGAGCGGCGGGCGCCGAGGCGGAGGCCTTCCAGGCCGACCTGACCGACGGCGCCCAGGCCGAGGCGCTCGTCAGACACGTGATCGACCGCTTCGGGCGGCTCGACGCGCTGGTCAACAACGCCGGCCTGACGCAGGTCGGCGCCGTTCCTGGAGATCGAGCCCGCGGAGTGGGACGCCGTCCTCGCGACCGATCTGACTGCCGCCTTCCACACCTGCCGCGCGGTGCTGCCGCAGATGCTCGAGCGGGCAGCGGCGCGATCGTCAACGTCTGCCTCGCGGCTGGGCCAGATGGGCGTCGCCGAGACCGCGGCGTACAGCGCGGCCAAGGCCGGACTGATCGGGCTGACCCGCGCCCTGGCGCGCGAGTTCGGCCCGCGCGGCATCCGCATCAACGCCGTCGCGCCGGGCGTGACGATGACCGGGATGACGACCGACCTGGTCGCAGCGAAGAGGGCCGGCGCCGGCTGCGCGACATGCCCCTCGGCCGCTTCGGGCGGCGCCGATGAGGTCGCCGAGGCGGTCATCTTCCTGCTCTCGGACCGGGCCAGCCTGTTCCTGGGCCAGACGCTCAATCCGAACTCCGGCGGGTACATGCCGTGAGCAAGGTCATCTCCGTGCGCGAGGCGGTTGGCCTGGTCAAGGACGGCGCGACGCTGCTGATCGGTGGCTCGGGCGCCGGTCACGCCCTGCCCCAGCGCTTCATCGACGAGTCGGCCGCCGTGTACAGCGCGCAAGGCCACCCACGCGACCTGACCACCGTGCGCATCGTCGGCATCGGCGACTTCGCCGATCGGGGCTTCAGCCAGCTCGGCCTGCCCGGCCTCCAGCGCCGGACCATCGGCAGCAACATCGGCAACGAGCCGCGCCTGGGCGCGCTGGTCGAGGCGAACGAGATCGAGGCCTACTCGTTCCCGCAGGGCGTGCTCAGCCAGCTGATGCGCGAGATCGCGGCGGGCCGGCCCGGATCTGGTCACCCACGTCGGCCTGGGCACGTACGTCGATCCGCGCCAGACCGGCGGCAAGCAGAACGCGCGGACCACGGACGACCTGGTCGAGCTCGTCACGCTGCGCGGGCGTGAATGGCTGCTCTTCCACGCCTTCCCGATCGACGTCGCGGTCATCCGCGGCACGACCGCCGACGAGGACGGCAACCTGACCATGGAGGGCGAGGCGATCCAGGCCGAGATGCTGGCCATGGCCATGGCCGCGCGCAACAGCGGCGGCATCGTCATCGCCCAGGTGCGCCAGGTCGCGCCGCGTGGCTCGCTGCCGAGCGCGACGTCAAGGTGCCCGGGGCGCTGATCGACCACGTCTTCGTCGACCCGGAGCAGTGGCAGACGTACATCACGCAGGATTCGCCGTACTACGCGGGCAAGATGCGCAAGCCGGTCGCGGGCGATCCGCCGCTGCCGCTCGATGTGCGCAAGATCATCGCCCGCCGCTCGCTGCTCGAGTTTCCAGCCGGTGCGATCTGCAACCTCGGCTTCGGCATCAGCCAGCTGATCGGCCGCGTCGCGTGGGAGGAGGGCATCACCGAGCAGCTCGTGCTGACCGTCGAGCAGGGCATCTTCGGCGGCGTGCCGGTCGCCGGCAACGAGGGCGGCGCCGGCTTCAACTACCAGGCGATGATCGACCAGCCCGACATGTTCGGCTTCTACGACGGCGGCGGGCTGGACATCGCCAGCCTGTCCTTCGCCGAGGTCGACGCGCAGGGCAACGTCAACGTGCACGCCTTCGAGGGCCGCGTCCGCGGTCCGGGCGGCTTCCCGAACATCAGCGCGCGCACGCCGCGCATCAACTTCGTCGGCACGCTCACCGCGCAGGGCCTGGAGCTCGGAATCGACGGCGGCGTGCGCATCGCGCACGAGGGCAGCCTGCACAAGTTCGTGCCCGCGGTGCGCGAGGTGTCGTTCAACGGCCAGCTGGCCCGCGAACGCGGCCAGCAGGTGCGCTACATCACCGACCGCGCGGTGTTCGCGCTCGACGACGACGGGCTGGTCCTGCCGAGGTCGCGCCGGGCATCGACGTCGAGCGCGACGTGCTCGGCCAGATGGGCTTCCGGCCGCGCGTCGCGGACGACGCTGCGCACGACCGACCGCGCGCGTCTACGCCGCCGGGCCGATGGGCATCGCGGCGGACTTCGAGCGATGAGCCTGATCGACCTCGAGCTGGGCACCATCGCTCATCTGACGCTCAACAACCCGCCGCTGAACCTGGTGTCCGAGGCTCTGCTGACCGAGCTCGATGCCGCGCTGGCACGGCTCGAGGCGGCGGCGCCGGGTGACGTCCGTGTCGTCGTCGTCGCCGGAAGCGGTGACCGCGCGTTCTCGGCCGGATCGGACGTCAAGCTCTTCGAGTCCTATCGCGGCGCGGCGGGGCGCGCCCACTTCGAGCGCGAGGAGAGCGTCTTCGCGCGGCTCGCCGACCTGCCCATGCCGACCATCGCCGCCATCGAGGGCAATGCCCTTGGCGGCGGCCTCGAGCTGGCGCTGGCGTGTGACATCCGGGTCTGTTCGGAGCGGGCGAGGCTTGGACTGCCGGAAGTGCGCCTCGCTGTCACGCCCGGCGCCGGCGGGACGCAGCGGCTGCCGCGCGTCATAGGCGTCGGCAGGGCCAAGGAGCTGACGCTCACCGGACGCATCGTCGACGCGGCAGAGGCAGAGCGGATCGGGCTCGTCAGCCGCGTCGTGCCCGCTGGCGAAGCGCGAGCTGCGGCGGACGAGATTGCGGCGCAGATCAGCGAGCGCGGCCCGATCGCGGTGCGCCAGGTCAAGCGGCTGATCGACCTTTCGTCCGATGTCGGCATCGGGGCCGGCATCGCGGCCGAGACAGATGCCTCGGAACGGGTCTTCAACACCGACGACATGCTGGAAGGCGCGCGCGCCTTCTTCGAGAAGAGACGGCCGAACTACAGGGGCAAATGAATGAGTGACATCGGGCGCTTCGGCGTGTTCCTGCCGTCGTACATCTGGGAGGGCGACGGCCCTGAGCGCGCGCGAGGCATCAAAGAGTTCGCGCGGACGGTCGAAGACCTCGGCTTTGATTCGCTGTTCATCACCGATCACATGCTCGCCGCCAAGCGCTTCTACTCCGTCTCGTGGCTGGAGCCTCTGGCCGCGCTAGCGGTCGCGGCGGGCGTCACGAAGCGTGTCCGGCTGGGCACATCGATCCTGATCATGCCGCTGCGCAACCCGGTCCTCCTCGCCAAGGAGCTGGCGACGATGCAGTTCCTGTCGGAGAACCGGATGATCCTCGGCGCCGGCGTGGGCTGGAACGAGCTCGAGTACGCGGCCGTGGGCGTCAAGAAATCGGAGCGCGGCAAGCGCACCGACGAGATGCTCGACATCATGATCCCGCTGCTCGAGGGCGAGACGGTCACATACCACGGCCAGTTCTACTCGGTCGACGACCTGTTCATCGAGCCACGCACCTCGCAGCGTCCGGAGATCTGGATCGGTGGTGGCTCGCAGCTGGCCGACCCGAAGTCGCCCGACCTGCCGCGCTTCGTCGAGTCGGTCAAGGCCAGGACGATCAGGACCGACGGGTGGATCCCGCGGCCGACCTGCCCACCGGACGACATTGCGCGCGATTGGCGTGAGCTGCAGGACTACTACCGCGCCCACGGGCGCGACCCGAGCGAGTGTTTCGTCGCCCACGAAAACTTCGTGCACCTCGTACTGACCAACGACCCAGTCAAGGCACGCGAGGAGCAACACCGCACCTTTCTCAAGGTAATGAGCACGGAGCGTGGTCCGAGCTACCTCGAGTCGGTCTATCTCTTTGGCACGCCCGACGAGATCATCGCTTCGCTCCAGGCGCGCGTTGACGCCGGAGTGGAGTACTTCTTCCTGCACACGATGACCCCCGATCCGGCGCAACTCCAGGACTGGATCGACGAGATCATCCCCAACGTGAAGTTCCCGCCGACGGCCGGGCCCGTCCGGCGCAGCGCCGTCGCCGCGGAGTGACATCGTGACCCGGCGCGTCGCGCTGCTGGGCAAGCCGCTGCGGCGGCGCCACTCGGCCGTGATGCACAATGCCGCTTTCGAGGCGGCCGGCATCGACGCCCGTTACGAGCTGATGGAGATCGAGCCGGGCGAGGTCGAGCGCGTTGTGGCCGAGGCGCACGGACCGGAGTGGCTGGGCCTGGGCGTGACCGCACCGTACAAGCGCTTGGTGGCCGAGCTGCTCGACGAGGTCGAGCCTGACGCGGCACAAATCGGCGCGGTCAACAACGTCGTGCGCACCGCCGCCGGCCGGCTGGTCGGCTTCAACAGCGATGCGCCCGGCTTTCGCGCCGGAGTCGAGCTCGCGCTCGGACGCTCGCTGACCGGTCTCGATGTCGTTGTCGCCGGGGCCGGCGGCGCGGGCCATGCACTGGTCTTCGCATGTCTGCAGGCCGGCGTGCGCAGCCTGACGCTGGGCAACCGGAGCGTGCCCGCCGTTGTGCACGGGGTATCCGCCGTGGCCCTTGACGGCCCCGAGTTTGCGGCAGCTCTGCGCTCGGCCGATCTGGCGGTCAATGCGACGACGGTCGGCATGCTCGCGCCCGGGATGACCGTCGCGGTCGACGAGCTGCCCGCCAGCGCGACCGTCTTCGACCTCGTCTACGTGCCCTTCGAGACGCCGCTGCTCGCCGCTGCCCGGGCGCGCGGCCTGCGCGCCGCGAACGGTTCGGAGATGCTCATCGCTCAGGCGGCCATCGCGTTCGAGCGCTGGACTGGCGTGGGCGGAATGGCCGACCTGATGCGGGCCGCGGTGGAGCCGCTCCTCGCCGACCCGGCCGCGCGGGCCTGAGCCGATGCAGTTGCCCGTCCGCGGGGGTAAGCATCCACAGGTCGAGATCGGTGCCGTCTACACCGTCGGCCTGAACTACCGCGACCCAGCCATGGTCGATGATCGGAGGCCGGAGCGGCCGCTGATCTACGGCAAGGCGTCGTCATCGCTGACCGGCCACGGGTTCGTCATCGCCTGGGACCGCTCGCTGACGGCCAATGTCAACGGCGAGTGCGAGCTGGGCGTCGTCATCGGGGCCGCCAACTCGGTCCTCGGCTACACCATCGTCAACGACGTGACGTCGCAGGATGCATGGCTCGACGGCGACCAGTGGCTGCTGGGCAAGTCGATGCCCGGTTTCTGCCCCGTCGGTCCGTGGATCGTGCCGGCCAGCGACCTGGACCCGGCCGACCTGCGCCTGGGCTTCACCGTCAACGGCGCGGCCGTTCAGGAAGGGCGCACGTCGCACATGCGCTTCTCGATCGCCGAAGTGATCGCGTATCTCGGCGCGCACGTCGTGCTTCGACCGGGCGACCTGATTGCGACCGGCACCCCGGGCAGGATCGGCCCGGACGCCGGCCGGCATCTTCAGCCCGGGGACGTCATGACAGCTTGGATCGAGGGCATCGGAGACCTGACCAACACCATCGCCTGAGCCGCGCAAGGAGGAGGACCGCCAGACATGAAGCCAGCGACTGTGTTCCTGGGCGAGATGACCAACCCGGAGGTCGAGGCGTTCCTGAAGGATCGCCCGAACGTCCACCCGACGGTCATCGTGCCCACCGGTTCGACCGAGCAGCACGGCCCGCACGGGCCGCTGCTGACCGACATGCTCGCCGCGCAGGAGGTCGCGCGTCGCGTCGCGCCGCGCGTCAAAGCGCTCGTCGCGCCGCCCATCTGCTACTCGCTGTCCTACCCACACGCCGGCTTCAAGGGCGTGGTCCACATCCGGATCCCGACCTTCATGGCGCTGATCGAGGACCTGTGTGTCTCGCTCGCGACGGTCGGCTTCAAGCGCGTCGTCTTTCTGAACGGCCATTACGACAACACCTACGCCATCGCCTACGCCTGTGCCAACGCGGCGCCGCGCCTGCCCGCTGGGGTCGCGTGCTTCCCGGTCAACTACTGGGACGGCATGACGGCCGACGAGGCGAGCGAGTTCTTCGGTCCCGAGGACGGCCTGCACGCCAACCGCGGCGAGACGTCGGCGATGCTGGCGATCAACCCGGCGCTGGTCGACATGGACCGGGCCAATGCCGAGATGCCGCCCTTCCCCGACGTCACCAGCCCGGGCCCCGTCCACACGGCGTTCTTCTTCACCTCGCCGGGCTCGGTCCATCGCGCCACGCGCTCGGGCACGTGGGGCGACGCGCGCGACGCGACCGCGGAGTTCGGCGAGCGCTACCTGGAGGTGATGACGACCGCGACCGAGCGGATGATCAACGACGTCGGCCGGACGTTCACGGCCATGCCGCCGCGCTCCGGGGACTGACCATCGCGCTGCCGCCTCGGCGGGCCATCCGGCGAGCACCTTCGCCGCGGGCAGACAGGCTGCCGATATGGCGCGCCTCGGCTGCCGCCGCGCTGTTCAGTAGCCGACCGACGGCATGTACGCGCCCAGCGGTTCCTGGTACAGACCGAGAGTCATCATGTTGAGCACGAAGAAGACGCGCAGGCCGTAGCCCAGGCACCAGCGCAACAGGTCGGCGTCGGCCAGCGGGGCCAGGAAGCCGGGCGTGCCGTAGTCGTCCGCCGCGCCGATGAACGCGCGCAGATCGTCGCTCGTCTCGGCCACCGAGTGGCTGAAGTACGTGACGCCGGTCGTGTAGCCGGTGATCCGTCCGAGCCGCTCGACGACCTTGGCACTGCCGTTCGCGATTGCCTCGGCCACCTCGCCCGCGCGGGCGTGGCCGTGGACGCACAGGCACAGCGCGTTGCAGGCTGCCTCGTCCGCAGGCGTGGCGGTCCGGACCGTGTAGCCGGGCAGCGCGACGCGGATCGGCCGGCCGTACATCGCGGCGAACGAGCCGCGCACGTCCATGCCGAGCTCGGCGTACAGGCTCAGCGAACGGTTGTGATAGGCAAGCTGGAGAAGTCGCACCCCGGGTGCCGCATGGTGCGCGGCACGGGCCAGCATCGCGCCCATCAGAGCGTGCCCCACCCGCCGGTTCTGGGCCTGCGGATCGACGCTCACCGGACCGATCCCGAGGATGGTGCCGCGCTCGTCGAGGAATGAGCTGCCGACCACGCGCCCGCCGGCCTCGGCCACGACGCCATGGAAGCGCGGGTGCTCGATCATCCAGCGGATCGGCGCGGCGGCAGCCTCGACCGTTGGGAAGTCGTGCGCGAACCCGTGCTCGTCGGCCACCGTCGCGAACGCCTCGTAGCAGATCCGGCCGGCCTCCGGCGCATCCTCGGCTCGCGCCTCGCGCACGTGGCACATCGAGGCTTGACGTCCCTTGGGTGCGCGCGTCCGCACGGAGCGTGACGCTCGTCGCCGTCGACATGACCGGACCTTCGCCGCTCGGCTGTTCGGCGGACAGGGCCATCCGGACCGTCGCCGGGGGTTCCTCCGGACGTAGCCAGGGGCGGGGTCGTGGGCCGAGCATCGAGGGGTCGAGAGCTACCGCGCCAGCAGGAGCGACCACGATGACCTACCCACATCTCTTCAGCCCCCTCCAGCTTGGCAACATGGAGCTCCCCAACCGCATCGTTCACGTGCCGACCGACATCAGCTCGTCGCACGCCGACGGTGAGGTAAGCGAGCGGGACATCCACCATCACGCCGACATCGCCCGCGGCGGCACCGGCTTCATCATCGTCGGTGCCACGACGCCGGACGCCAAGACCGGCCGGCCGACCGTGACCTGCCTCGTGGCCGACGGCGACAACTACGTGCCGGGCCTCGCCCGGCTGGCCGAATCGATGCACCGCTACGGCGCGAAGTGCGCCGTCCAGCTCCAGCATCCGGGCCGCCAGTCCGCCATCCCGCGCTACAACACGCTGGGCGCCACCGATCGGGTCCTGAAGCTGCCCTGGTCGGCCGGGCACGAGATCATCTACGAGAACGCCGAGGAGAAGGGCAAGGAGATTCGAGAGGCGTCGATCCCCGAGATCCTCGAGCTGGTCGACCTGTTCAGCGAGGCGGCCTGGCGAGTCAAGCAGGCCGGCTTCGACGCGGTCGAGCTGCACGCCGCGCACGGCTACCTGCTGTCCGAGTTCATGAGCCCGTACCTGAACATGCGCACCGACCGTTTCGGCGGCAGCTTCGAGAACCGGATGCGCTTCCCGCTGGCGGTGATCGACTCGATCAAGAAGAAGTGCGGCAAGTCCTTCCCGATCCTCGTGCGCTACTCGTTCGAGGAGTGGTGTCCGGGCGGTCGCGACATGGACGAAGGCCTGGAGACGGCGCGCGTCCTCGAGCGCGCCGGCGTCGCCGCGCTCGACCTGAGCCAGGGCATGCAGGAGAGCCCCGGTGCCGGGTTCGACCCGATGCACTACCCGCAGGGCTGGGCGACGTACGCGGCCGAGGCGATCAAGAAGGTTGTCAAGGTCCCGGTCATCACGTCCCACTCGCTGCGCGAGCCCGAGTACTGCGAGCAGATCCTGGCCGAGGGCAAGACCGACCTGGTCGGCCTGTCGCGGCAGCTGCTGGCCGACCCCTACTGGCCGGTCAAGGCCCGCTACGGCCGGGTCAAGGCCATCCGCAAGTGCATCTCGTGCCTGGGCGGCTGCTGGCAGGAATCGCTCATGGCCAAGCACGAGATCGCGTGCTCGATCAACCCGGCCTGCGGCAATCACCGCGTTCGCCGACATGGCCCGGACCGAGAAGCCGGTCAACGTCGCCGTCGTGGGCGGCGGCCCGGCGGGCATGGAGGCGGCGCGCATCGCGACCGAGCGCGGCCACCTGGTGACGCTCTACGAGAAGACCGGTGAGCTGGGCGGCGCGATGAAGTACGTCTGCCTGGTGCCGGGCAAGGAGAAGATGCGCTGGTACCTGGACTGGATCCGCGACCAGCTGCTCGACCTGCACGTCGAGATCCGGCTCAACCATGCCCCGAGCGTCGACGAGCTGAAGCGGCTTCGACGTCGTGCTCAACGCGACCGGTGCGGCGTCGTATCGTGCCCGCCGGTGGTCGGCGACGCATCGCGCGTCGATGCCCGTTCGAGGAATCGATGGCCTGTCCGAAGATCGCCTGCGAGTGCCATCCGGGCGGGCGCAAGATGCGCAAGCTGGGCGACCGAGTTCTGCTGTGGGGTGACAGCTACGCCGCGACCGACACGGCGGCGTTCCTGGCCAACATCGGCAAGAGAGTCACGATCGTGACCGAGAACCGCGAATTCGCGGCCGACTGTCGAGGTCATCCACATGTACGTGCTGCGCAAGCGGTTCGCACAGAGGACGCGGAAGTCCTCACGTCGCGGCCCTACAAGCATCCGGTGACCGTGCTCACGAGCACGACTGTGGATGAGATTCGTGACGGCGAGGTGGTGCTCCGGGACAAGGATTTCAACCGGACCGTCCTGGCGGTGGACGACGTGGTCGCCTGCCACACGCGACCGGAGACTCGCGCTGTACAACGAGCTTCGTGCGGCCGGGGTGCACGTCCTGAACGTGGGCGACTCGGTCAGGCCGCGCAACCTCTACCACGCGGTCAAGGAAGGGGCCGCCTTCGGTCTCGCGGTGGACCAGGAACTGCTCTTCAACCCCAATGGGGCGATCGTCAACGACCTGCCGATCGATATCCTGGGCCAGCTCAAGCGAACGGTAGGGCCGGGCTACACCCAGGTGCGCATGAACGAGCTGATGGCCGAGCCGAGAAGGCACCGGTCAACGGCAAGGAGCCGACTACGGCCCCGGTCGGCTAGGCGACCCAGACGCCGCCGCGCATCACGCGGCGAAGGTTGAGTTCCGTGTCGAGTTCGACCAGATCCGCACGCTGCCCGGGCGCGAGGCGGCCGCGATCCTTGATGCCGAGCATCTCCAAGGGGTTGCGCGTCGCCGCGGCGACCGCGGCTGGTAGCGCGAGACCGGCGGCGACCATGTTGCGCACCGCCTTGTCGAGGGCAAGAACCGATCCCGCCAGGGTGCCGTGCCGGCGAGCGTGACGCGCTCCCGACAATCTCGATGTCCAGCGAGCCAAGGCGGCCGCGCCCGTCGCCCGTGCCGGCGAGCGGTATCGCGTCGCTGACCAGCAGCAGCCGCTCGACGGGCTTGAGTCGCGTAATGAGCGGCCACAGTTCGCGATCGACGTGGATCGCCGTCGGCGATCAGCTCGATGTAGACGCGGTCGTCGAGCAGCGCCGCGACCGCCACGCCCGGGGCGCGGTGGTCGACGCCGGTCATCGCGTTGAACAGGTGCGTGGTCGATGTCGCGCCGGCCGCGTACGCCGCCCGCGCGCTGCTCGAGCGTCGCCGACCGAGTGACCGACCGACACGCACACCCCGGCCGACCCGCAGCCACGCGATCAGCTCGAGCGCGCCGGGCAGCTCGGGCGCGATGGTGAGACACGTAGCCGCCTCAAGCAGTGGGGCGAGTGCGCTCGCTGGCCACGTCGGCCGGCGATCTGCAGGATGGCGGGTCGTGCGCACCGCGCCGCGCCTGTGCGAGGAACGGCCCCTCGAGGTTGAAGCCGAGCGGCTCGGCACCGTCATCTGGCGCGTAGGGCATCCACGAGCGGACCTGCTCCGCGAACTCGCCCAGCGTCGACAGCGGCGCGCTCACGGCCGTCGGCAGGAACGACGTGACGCCGCGCCGCAACAGGGCGCGCGCCATCCCGTCGAGTGCCGCGCGGTCGCCCATCGCTGCAGTGGCCGCCCCAACCGTGAACGTGGACGTCGACAAAACCGGGGCTGATGTATGGGCCACCTTCCGCGGCATCGGCCCCAGCCTGGACGTCGGTGATCAGCCCGTCCTCGACCGTCAGCGCTCCCGCGACGACCTGGTCCTCCAGGATCAATCGGCCGGTAATGCGCTCCGTCATGGGGCGTCGCCTCCGCCGTCTCCGCGCCGTGGATCGCCGCACCTATCGCGCCGGCCCACGTGCCCAGCTCGGCGAGCGCGATGGTGACCTTGTCGAGAGATGTCACATGGACGCGTCGCGCGACCTCGGACCGAATGGGATCGAGCAGCAGGTCACCGGCCGCGGCGTTTCCGCCACCGATGACCACCTTGTCCGGCGTGAGCACGACGACCATGTTGGCGATGCCGATACCGAGACATCGGCCGACCGACGCCAGGCCGGCCAGCGCTGCCTCATCACCGGCGCGCGCACGCTCGATCGCCTCCCGTGCGTTCAATGCGCCGCACGCCTCGGCCAGCCGGTCTGCCCGGGCGAACGCCTCCAGGCAGCCGTTGTTGCCGCAGTTGCAGTCAGGCCCGTCCGGGTCGATCGTCTGGTGGCCCAGCTCGCCCGCGGTCCCGTCATGACCCTGGACGATGCGCCCGCCGATGGCGACGACGCCGCCGATGCCCGTGCCCAGCGTCAGGCCGACCATCGACGACGCGCCGCGGCCCGCCCCCAGGCGCAGCTCGGCGAGACCAAAAGCGCGCGCGTCGTTGACCAGGTGCGTCGGCAGCCCCAGCGCTCCGCGGATCATCGGCCGCACCGGCACGCCGTCCCATTCCCCCGGCAGATTGACGAGGAACCTGGTCGCACCACTCTCCGGGTAGTAGAGCCCGGCACCCCGATACCGATGGTGCTCGCGCCCGGCGCCTGGGCGATGACTTCCCTGGCGATGGCGATGAGTCGATCGACGACCTCAGCTGGCTCACCCTTGGGCGTGGGCTGCTGGCCCCGATCAGCCACCTTCCATGCGTCGCCGTCCCAGTCAACGATGGCGCACTTAATGTTGGTGGCGCCGAGATCGAGGCCGAGTAACGCTCGCCGGCCCACGTTTCAGACTCGGTGGTCGCGCGCGTGTAGGCCGCAGCGACGAGCACCACGATTGAGCCAAAGACGATCTGGCGGACCGGTTCGGGCAAGCAGCAGGATCGTCAGCAGGGCGCTGAGCACGGTCAGGATGAGCGCGCCCATGATCGTGCCCGTGAACGTGCCGCGGCCACCCAGGATGGACGTGCCGCCGATGACCGCGGCCGCGACCGAAGGCAACAGCTCGCCGGCCACCAGCTTCACGCTGGCCGTCTGGTTCAGGCCCGCGTAGATCAGCCCGGCTATCGCGGCGAGCACGGCCGAGATGACGTACAGGACGAGCAGGACCTGCCATGAGCGGACGCCCGACAGGCGCGCGGCGACGGGGTTGTCGCCCAGCGCATAGAGCATTCGCCCGTAGCCCGAACGGCGCAATCCCAGGATGATGATGACCGCGCAGCGGCACGAAGACGATCAGGCTGTACGGCACGATGTCGGCCCATAGGCCGGTGCCCAGGGTCTGCGCAGCTCGACCGGGATCGCCGGAGCCGGTCTGGAGCATGCGCAGCTGCCAGACGTTCGAGAAGCCCAGCACGACCAGACCCATGCCCAGGGTCACGATGAGCGGATGGACGCGAAAGACGCCCACGCTGATGCCATTGACGAGTCCGACGAGCACCGCCGCGCTGAGCGCCACGGCGACGCCGAGCGGCCAGCCGCCCGGCTGGTTGATGAATGTTGCGGTCACGAAGCCGGCCATTGAGGCGACGAAGCCGACCGACAGGTCAATGCCGCCGGTCAGCATCGTCAGCGTCTGGCAACCGGCGAGGATGGCGAGCGGCACCGCGGCGCGCACGATCACGCCGACCCAGCCCGCGTCGCGGCTTGAGGGGCTGACCGGCCCACACGATGAGAACGAGCGTCGCCAGCAGGACGCTCAGCGGAATCGAGCGGCTGGTCGCGTAGCAGCTTGCGCCACGCCAACGACCGCGGCGTTCGATCGGTGCTGCGGCGGCGGTCATGCTCGGCGCCGGCGAATCTGGATGTAGTTAGCGACCATCAGCACGCCGACGAGGATCAGGCCCTGGGCGACCGTGCCCAGGTTGGTATCGACCCGCAGGTATGTCATGTCGTTGCGGATCAGCTGCAGCACGAGCACCGCGACGATGGGTCCGAGCACGCCGCCGACGCCACCCGCCAGGCTGACGCCGCCCAGGACGACGGCGGCGATGGCGAGCAGCACGTAGGTGCCTCCGGAACCGGCGTGCCGATGCCCGTGCTGGCGGTCAGCGAGAGGCCGGCGAGCGTGGCGAAGAAGCCGGTGAGGACGTACGAGATGACCTTCGTCCGGCCGACCGATACGCCGCTCCGGAACGCCGCCAGCTGGTTGCTACCAACGGCGTACAGCGACAGCCCAAGCTGCGATCGCGTCAGACGGGATCCAGACGATGGCCACGACACGATGAGCAGCGAACGGCGGCCTTGGGGATCCATTCGATGACGAGGGTCCGATGACCAGGTCCTTCAGCCACTGTGCCGTGGAGCCGCCCGGTGCTGTGCAGGACGAGCAGCGCGATGCCGGCCCAGACGAAACCCATCGCCAGCGTGACGACGATGTCCGGCACCCGCGTGACGACCACCAATGCGCCATTCACGGCGCCGATGACGAGCCCGAACAGCAGCACGGCGATGACCACCGCACCCCCACCTCCGGGCTCTGGTCCTGCCATCAGCACTGCGGTGACGCAACTGGTCAGGGCCATCGACCGAGGCGATCGAAAGATCGATGCCGCCGCTGATGACGACGACCGTCTGGGCGACCGCCGCCAGGGCCAGCGGCAGGACCGAGATCGCCAGGCCCTGCACGTCGGTGACGCCGTAGGACGAGTTGAATGATCTTGGTGAACACGAGCAGAACGCCCAGGAAGACCAGCAGTCCCAGCGTCCAAGAATTGTTGCTCGCCCACGCTCGGAGCAAGTCAACGGGTCGCGCGCGGGCCTCGCCGGCGCTCGCGGCGGCTGCGCTCATGCGTCGGCCGCCGTGGCCGTCTGAGCGATCATTGCCTCGGGCAGTGGCGCGTCCGCGCTGAGGTTGTGGGCGGCACGCAGCAGGGCCGCCTCGTCAGCGTCTGCCGCCGGCAGCTCGGCGACCACCTCGCCACCGAAGATCACGATCGCGCGGTCGCAGACCAGCTCGATCTCTTTCAATTCGGACGTGTAGAGCAGGATTGCAGCTCCGGCTCGGGCGAGGTCGCGCAGCAGCAGGTAGATCTGGTTCTTGGTCCGGATGTCGATGCCTCGCGTGGGGTCGAAGCAGAGCATCGTCCTGACGCCGCCGGCGACCCAGCGAGCAATCGTCACCTTCTGCTGGTTGCCGCCCGACAGCCGGCGCACCTCGCCGCCGGCGCGGGCGTCGATCTGGAGCTTCTCGACCGCGTCGCCGACGGTCTGCCCCTCCTTGGCCAGGTTGATCCAGCCCCAGTTGCGGATGCGTGCACCGCTGGGCAAGCGCGATGTTCTCGCGCACCGAGCGTTGCATCAGGAGCGCCTCCGCCCGGTCGGCCGCCACGTAGACGAAGCCGGCGCGGATGGCATCGGCTGGATGGTCGAAGGACGCGGGCCTGCCGTCCACCCGCAGTGTGCCGCCAGTCGGGCGCTGAGCACCGGAAAGGATGCCGAACAGCTCGTCCTGGCCCTGGCCTTCGAGCGCGACGACGCCCAGCACCTCGCCCGGATAGAGATCAAATGACGCCTCGTGCAGCCGGCCATCGGCCCAGGTTCGCGTGCCGAGATGCGCGGCGTCCGCTCCGTGGCCGGCGCCACCGCCCCGGCCGTCTCGGCCGCTCGCTTCCCGAGGGAAGCCGCGCTCTCGCCGAGCATCAGCTCGACGATCCGGTCCTCCGAGCCGGCGGCTACGTCGACCACGCCGACGGTCTCGCCCTCGCGCAGCACCGTCGCCCGATCGCAGCACCGCGCCGATCTCGATCAGCCGGTGCGAGATGAAGATGACGCACTTGTCGCCGCGCGGGCGCGCGGATGATCTCCAGCACGCGCTCGGTCAGGTTGGCCGGCAGCGCCGCGGTGATCTCGTCGAGCAGCAGCACGTCGGGCTCGATGGCCAGTGCACGGGCAAGATCGACGATGCGCAGCGAGGCCAGCGGCAGCCGGCGCGCCAGGCTCGACAGGTCGAGATCGCCCAGGCCGAGCTCATTCAGCCAGTGCCGGAATGGTCTCGACGGGTGTGTCGGTCAGGCTCAGGTTGGAGCGGATATCGAGGTCGGGAATGACCGCCGGTTCCTGGTAGACGCGAGATCAGGCCGTTGCGCCGTGCCTCGGCCGGCGAGTGGGAGGTCCGCTCGCGTCCGCGGACAACGATGCGGCCGCTGTCGGGTCGTACCGCGCCGGTCAGGATCTTGACCAGCGTGCTCTTGCCGGCGCCGTTGGCGCCCATCAGGGCATGGACCTCGCCGGGCCTGACGGCGAGCGAGGCGACTTGAGCGCGACGACGGCGCCGTAGGCCTTGGTAATCCCGGTCGCTTCGAGCAGCAACTCGGTCGTGACGTTCATCAGCTCCCAGTGAATTGGACTGGACGGCGGAGCCGGACAAGCCGGCGTCCGCCGTCCAAATCGGCTACGAGCGTTGGGTTATGCGCCCGAGCAGGTCGACGGGACCGTCATTCGGGTCGTAGGTCGTCCAGCCGGGGATCGACAGGCCGAGCGGCCAGAACGGGTCCATGCCGGGGACCGAGATCCACGCCTGGAGGTTCGTCTTGCCCTCGTCGGTCGTGTTGTCGAGGATCTGCGGATCGAGCAGGACCGTGTTCGGGCGCCCAGCGCCTTCAGACTGCTCGACCGTCTGACCGGTCAGCAGCTTGTAGGCCATGCCAACACCAGCGCCGCCGACCGCCGCCGTGTTGGTCACGGCCGCGCCGACGAGGCCCGGATAGCCGTCGGGATCGAGGAGCTGGCTGACGAAGCCGCCGATGTCAGCGTCGACGATCGGGACGAACGGCTTGTTGGCCCCATCGATCGCCTCGACTATCTGGGTGCCCATGCCGGAAGCCCAGATGCCGTCGATCTGGTCGTACTGACCGCTGGCGATGAAGTCGTTGGTCAGCTGCGTCGCAATGGCCGGATCCCACTGGGTATGGACACCGTTGACGTCCGGGAGAACGGTGATGCCCGGGTAGTCAGCGAGCACGTTCTTGAAGCCGATGTCGCGGTCGGAATCGGCCGGGTGACCGGCGTAGCCGCGCGTGTACCAGACCGTGCCCTCGCCGCCGATCTGATCGAACAGCCACTTGGCGCCCAGCTCGGCGTACTTGATCTGGTTGTTGTACAGGTTCCAGGTGTTGGGATCGGTAACGTAGGCGTCAACCGAGACCGTCACGATACCGGCCGCATGCGCCTCCGCAAGGGCGGGGTTGAGCGCGTCGGGGCCGTTCGGGTTGAAGATGATCGCGTCGACGCCTGCGGCGATCAGGTCGCGCAGGTCGGACAGCTGTCCGGCCGCGTCGGTATTGCGGTGATTCAGCGTGTAGTCAGGCGAGATCTTGTCGGGCCCCAGTGAGGCGACCTCCGCCTTGAAGGTGCAGACCTGCTCCTCACGGAAGCCGTTGCCCACGCCGCCGCCGTTCGAGTAGCCGAGCTTGAACGGGCCCGTGTTGGCCGTCGGCTCAGCGGTCGGTCCCGCGGTCGGCGCAGCGGTCGGCGCCGCAGTCGGCGCCGCAGTCGGTCCCGCGGTCGGGGCCGCGGTCGGGGCCGCGGTCGGCGCGGCAGTGGGCGCAGCAGCCGGGGTGCATGCTGCGACGACCAACAGCATCGCGCCGAGCAGACCCAGGAGCTTGGCGCTCTTGGTACTAGTCATTGGTCAGAGATCCTCCTCAATGTCGCTTGATGAATTGTCGAGCGTCCTTCTTGGCGCGTCATTCACCTCCTTGTTGATCGAGAACCCGCGCGATCCGCCGCGCGTGTTCCCGGTATGCCTTGTCGAACAGAGCCCGCGACCGAGCCTCACCCACCACCGCGCTACGCGTGATGACTGGCGGCATTGCCTGACGCTCCACGAGGAGCTCGGCGGTGCGGACCTTGATGGAGTTGACGATGGCGACCGCAGCGATGGTAGAGCCCGGGCCCACCGGTGTCTCAAGATAATCGATCATCGTTAGTGCGTCCGCCGCCGGCGTGCACAGGTCGATCACCAGGTCAGCCTCATCGAGCAGCCGCGCGCCGGCCGCCTCGTCCGGCTCAGACGACATCGACTGCGCCACGGACGTGACCGCGATGACACGCAGGCCGCGCGCCCGCGCGCCGCGCGCCATCTCGACCGGCACCGTGCTCAGGCCGCTGGCCGAGAAGATCATCATCAGGTCGCCAGGGCCGAAGGTGAAGTTGGACAGGATCACCTCGGCCAGGCCGGGCGTCCGCTCGACGAACATCGCCTGGCGCTGGCCGTTCGTGCCGACCACCTGGCCGACGAAGGTCATCGACAGCTCGATCATCGGGTTCCAGCCCGGATACGAGCCGTAGCGCGGGAACATCTCCTCGACCGGGATGCGCGAGTGGCCCGTGCCGAACAGATGCGACCAGCCCGTCGGCGGCGATCGCCTCGGCACACCACTGGCTGGCCTGCTCGATGGCGTCGGCCTGCGTCGTCGACGATGCGCTCCAGCAGCGCCTGGGCGTCGCCCAGCCAGCGCAGCGTCGAGGCGGGCAGCATCGTCGCGGAACCGCCGCCGTTCACCTAGTAGGCGCCCCTGTCCGCTGTCCCGACCGCCGCCGGCTGAGCCGCGGCGGTGCCCGCCTTGCGCGCCCTGAAGTCGTCGAGCATCGCCTTTGTCGCCGTCGCGCCGACGCGCGTCACGCCCAGCTCCATGACCGCCAGCAGCGCGTCAAGGGTGCGCACGCCGCCGGCCGCCTTGACCGCGATGTGCATGCCGGTGTTGGCGCGCATCAGGCGCAGGTCGTCGTGCGTGGCGCCGGTCGGCGCGAAACCGGTCGACGTCTTGACGAAGTCGCCGCCGGCGGCCTCGGTCGCGCGGCAGGCGCGGATCTTCTCGTCGTCGGTCAGGTACGCGTTCTCGAAGATGACCTTGACGATCGCGCCGGCGGCGTGGGCCGGCTCGACCACGGCCGCGATATCGGCGCGCACGTCACCGTCGCGCCCGGAGCGCAGCGCAGCTGATCTGGATGCACCATGTCCAGCTCGCGCGCGCCCTGCTCGAGCGCGCGGTGTGCCTCGAACACCTTGGTCTCGGTCAACACGTCGCCGTGCGGGAAGCCGACCACCGTGCCCACCTTGACGTCCGTCCCGCGCAGCATCTCGACCGCGCGCACGACGTCGACCGGGCGCACGGTGACCGAGGCGACGTCGTATTCGGCGGCCAGGCGAAGGCCCTGCGCAATGAACTCGTCGTCCAGCTCGGGTCGGAGCAGCGAGTGGTCGATCGTCTTGGCGATCTGAGCGTAGGTCAGGCGCTCGAACAGGTCACTCATCGGCGCTCACGACTCCTTCGGGATGTACGGGCGCAGGATGTTGCGCGCCAGCAGGAAGCCGCGCTTGACCAGCGCGTCGGTGCCCTCGAAGCGCCGATCCTCGTGCTCAATGATGCAGTCCCCGTCGTAGCCGACGCGGTAAAGATTGGAGAAGATCTCGGCCCAATTGGCGTCGCCCAGTCCGGGCAGGCGCGGAATCTGCCAGCCGATGCCGGACGACATGGTGCCCCGTTCGTACAGTCCGTCGCGATCGATCATCACGTCCTTGGCCTGGAAGTGAAGGATGTGCGGCCCGAACTCGCGGATGAAGCGGCCCTGGTCGATCATCAGCCAGACCAGGTGCGATGGGTCGTAGTTGAGCCCGACGGTGCCGCCCCACTGCTCGAGGATGCGCCGCCAGATGTAGGGCGACCAGGCGATGTTGTTGCCGCCCGGCCACTCGTCGCGCGAGAAGATCATCGGGCAGTTCTCGATCGTGATCTTGCACGCCCTGGTCCTGCGCGTGGCGGACGATGTCAGGCCAGACCTCGCAGCGCGGCCTGCCCAGTTCTCGTCGAGGCTCTTGGCCGGGTCGCCGCCCATGAAGGTGTTCATGAACGGCACGCCCATCAATCGCGCCGCCTCGATGACCTTCCTGATGTGCGCGATCGCCGCGGCACGCAGTGGCGCGATCCGGGTGCAGCGGGTTGGGATAGAAGCCCAGGCCGGAGATGGCCAGGCCCTTCGCCGCGATCTGGCCGACGAGGTCACTCGCCGCTGACTGGGACAGGTTGACGACGTCGATGTGGGAAGTGCCTGCGTAGCGCCGCGTGGCACCGCTCGAACGGCGGCCAGCAGGCGATCTCCAGGCTGTCGAACTCGTTTGCCGCCGCCCAATCGGCGACGTCCATGAGCGGCGTCTCGGGAAAGGGTGCGGTCAGGAAGCCGAGTCTCATCGGCGAACCTCCTCCATCTCCTGCCGGACGGCGGGCCGCGGGTCGCCGACCGGCTCCCACTGGCCGCTCCGGGCGCTCTGCGCGATAGCCTCGCCGACGAGCATCTCTTCGTGGCCGTCAGCGAACGTAGCGTAGGGCGGCCGCTCGCGTGCCGTGCCGTTGGTCACGTCCGCATAGACCGCCCGGAACAAAGCGGCGAACGTGTCGGCGAAGCCTTCGACATGGCCGGCGGGCAGGGCCGCCGCAGCGCGGCCGGCTGCGTTCATCAACGCCGCATCGCGGGCCAGCAGCTCGTTGGGCCGGCCGCGGTGACCCAGCCAGAGCGAATCGGGCTGCTCCGAATCCCACGCCGCGGCGGAGCTCGAGCCGTCGATCTCGTACTGGAGCGAGTTCTTGCGCCCGGCGCTGATCTGGCTGATGCCCACCACGCCGCGCGCGCCGCCGTCGTAGCGCAGCAGGATGGTCGCCACGTCCTCCGTGCTGATCTCGCGCGCAACAGTCTGCTCGGCCCTGGCGAGGGAGAAGGTCTCGACCGGTCCGGCCGGCTGGCGGCGGACGGGGATGAAGGTGGCCAGGTCGGCCATCACCTCGGTCACCCGCAGGCCGCTGATGAACGACGTCAGATCGAGCCAGTGCGAGCCGATGTCACCCACGGCGCGCAGCGCGCCGCCGCGCTCCGGTTCGAGGCGCCAGTTCCAGTCGGTCTCCAGCAGCAGCCAGTCCTGGAAGTAGTGGCCGCTGATCAGGCGCACGTCGCCCAGCTCGCCGCCGGCAACCGCCTCGCGCAGGTGCTGGTTGAGCGGGTAGAAGCGGATGTTGAAGTTGACCGCCGCCACCCGCCCGCTCTGCCCGGCCAACTGCACGAGCTCGGCTGATTCGGCCGCCGTCATGGCCAGCGGCTTCTCGCACACAACGTGGCGCCCGGCGCGGAGCACCGCGCTGACCTGGTCATGGTGCAGGTGGTTGGGCGAGGTGACGTGGACGACATCGACCTTCTCGTCGTCGAGCAGCTCGTCCAGGCTGGCGTACGCATGGGGCAGGCCAAGCGCGGCAGCGCGTTCCGTGGCGCGCTGGGGCGCAGAGCCGAGCAGGCCGTGGACCTGGACTCCGATCCGGCGCAGCGCCTCGATGTGGACCGTTCCGATGAAGCCGCTGCCGATGACTGCCGCGCCGATGGCGCTGTTTGCCCGCATTGGCCGCTTTCCGTCTCCTTGCTGGGTGGGAACGGGCGATGCCTGGGACGATATGGAGCCAGCCACGAGACCCGCGTGGGTGCGCTCCTCCTCGTCCAATGGTACTTCTGCATGTCAAGAGCAAAAGTCGGTCGAGTAAGCACCCCTGACCGCTATAGTTAGGGGGTGACGACCGTCCCGGCCGAGGAGACGCTCGACGCGCTGGTGACCGTGCTCGACGAGATCCGGCTCGGCCGTTCGCGCTCACGCTCGGAGCTGCTGGCGCGCACCGGCCTCAGCCGATCGGTGGTCGCGCAGCGCGCGGGCGAGCTGATCGAGCGCGGCCTGATCCGGGAGGGCGGCCACGGACGCAGCACCGGCGGCCGGCCGCCGCGCCAGCTGGCCTTCAACGCCGACGCCGGCCACGTGCTGGTCGCCGACCTGGGCGCGACCAGCATCGACGTCGCCTTGACCACGCTCAACGGACGGATCCTGGCTCATCGCGATGAGCCGGCCGACATCGGTGCCGGACCCGAGCGCTGCCTGGCCCGGGTGGACGAGTTGTTCGCCGAGCTGGTCGGCGGGGCGCGCTCGCTGCCCGGCCGGCTGTGGGGCATCGGCATCGGCGTGCCTGGGCCGGTCGAGTTCCGGACCGGGCAGCCCACCTCGCCACCGATCATGCCCGGCTGGGACGGCTATCCGCTGCGCGAGAGGTACATGGCGGCCTACGGCGCGCCGGTCTGGGTCGACAACGACGTCAACCTGCTTGCCCTCGGCGAGTGGCGCAGCGGTGCGGCCGTCGGCCACGACAACGTGGTCGTGATCAAGGTCGGCACGGGCATCGGCGCGGGCATCATCTCCGACGGCCGGCTCCACCGCGGGGCACAGGGCAGTGCCGGCGACGTGGGCCACATCCAGGTTGTCGATGAGCCGTCGGTCGTCTGTCGTTGCGGCAACATCGGTTGCCTGGAGGCGCTCGCCGGCGGCGCCGCGCTGGCGCGTGACGGAGAAGCTGCCGCGCGCGCCGGGCAAAGCGAGCGGCTGCGGATGGCGCTCGACCAGCACGGCGGGCTGACCGCCGAGGACGTTGCCCGCGCCGCCTCGTTCGGCGATCCAATCGCGGTCGATCTGCTGCAGACGGCCGGCCGGCGGGTAGGGCGCGTGCTCGCCTCGGTGGTCAACTTCTTCAATCCGTCGCTGATCATCATCGGCGGGGGAGTGGCGCAGAGCGGTCACCAGCTGCTGGACGCAGTCCGCGAGACCGTCTATCGGCGCTCGCTGCCCCTGGCCACGCGCGAACTGCTCATCACCCGTTCATCGCTGGCCGGCCTGGCCGGCGTCATCGGCGCGTCGGCGATGGTCGTTGATCAGCTCTTTGCGCGCGACTACATCGCCGGTTGGATGGCCGCCGGGGGACCGCAGGAGGCGCCGGTCCCGACGGGCTAGCGCCCCGCGGCCGTCAGCGCACGGTGCACTCAGTTGCCCTTGGTGCTCACGACACGATCTGTGAAGTCGCCGTTGGCGGGGTCCTTCAGGATCAGCTTGTGTCTGCCGTCGGGCAGGATCTCGCGCTTGATGACGACCATGCCATCGTAGGTCTCGGGCTCGCGCCCGGCACCGATGCGCGGCACCGCCGCGCCGCGCCAGTCGACGAGCTGCACGGTTTCCCATTGGCTGCTCTTGGCCGATCGGAAGCAGGCATCCATGATCGCGTTGACCACGTAGCCGTCGTAGAAGGTCTCCTGCGGACTGACGCCCGATTCCAGCGCCCGGAACATGTCGCTGAACATGTCGACGTAGCCCAGCTCGACGACCTCGTCCCCGACCGGGAAGAGCCAGCCCTTGTCCGACTCGGATTTCTCGGCGACGTAGCCGCCCGACGCGCCGGCGGCGAACATCTCGAAGCCCGTGCGCAGGAAGTTGTTGACCCAGACCGTGCCGTGCGTGCCGGCCACCTCGTCGCGCAGGTCCATCCCGCCGCGAAACGTCCAGCTGACCTCGAACTGGCCCAGCGCGCCGCTCTCGAAGCGGATCAGGGCCACGGCGTTGTCCTCGTCGGCAATCGGGTGGACGAGCGTGTCGGCATGGCACATGACCGCCAGCGGCCGGTTGTCCTTGCCCACGTAATTGCGAATGATCTCGATGCAGTGACAGCCCAGGTCGACAATGGCTCCGCCGCCGGTCAGCCGACCGTCCCAGAACCAGGCCGAATGGGGACCCGGATGGGCCTCGCGCGAGCGAACCCAGGTCACCTCGCCGATCGCGCCTCCGCGAACGGCCTTGATCGCCTTGAGCGTCTTGGGCGTGTAGCACAGATCCTCGAGGTAGCCGGCGAAGACTCCCGCCCGCTCAGTCACCTCGAGCAACCGGCGCGCCTCTTCGGCGGTGCGCCCGAGCGGCTTGGTGCACAGCACCGCCTTGCCTGCCGCAGCGGCCATCCCGACTGCCTGCTCGTGCATGAAGTTGGGCAGCCCGACAACGACCACGTCGACCTCGGGATGCTCAATGGCCGCCTTCAGGTCGGTCACCGACTCGGGAATGTCCCAGCGCTCGCGGAAAGCGCGGCCGCGTTCCTCGCTGCGCGAATAGACGACGCGCACCCGGTCACGGCTGCGCTGGGCATGCAGGGCCATGGTGTAGAAATCGCCGATCAGGCCCGTACCGAGCATGGCGATCTGGTGTTGCTGCATTGCCTGCCTCCGTGGTCAGTGGGAGCCTGATTCTAGGCCGCTCACGTGTGGCGGCGCTGGCGTTGTTGGGGCCGGCGTGCGCCCAATTGGGCTCGCCCGCGCCGGGCGTGGCAACCAGTGGTTGAGTCGGTTTCGTGGATCACTGGCCCGGACCCGCACTTGGTCCGCCGCAAGCCAGCCGCGGCGGACCAGCCGCGGCGGACCAGCCGCCGCCTTGATCCACATAACCGACTCGCGCAAGCCAGCCGCGGCGGGCCAGCCGCGGCGGACCAGCCGCCGCCTTGATCCACATAACCGACTCGCGCAAGCCAGCCGCCGCGGACCAGCCGCGGCGGACCAGCCGCCGCCTTGATCCACCTAGCCGACTCGTGGACCAGGTGCATGACCGGATCGGCGCCAACCCGCGCCGCTGGACCCGCGTGCGCTCAGCCAGCGCTTGACAGTCGCCTGCGCCTGCGCTGATAGTCGCCCTACTTCACCGGTTCGGAGGGGTTGTGGCGCTGGCCGCTGATACGAGAGGGCAATCAGGCGCGCCCGGCGCGCCCCGTGACGCACCGTCGCTGGCCGTGCAGCTCGAGCACGTCGTCAAGCACTTCGGCGACGTCGTCGCCGTGGCCGGCATCGACCTCGAGGTGCGCGACGGCGAGTTCTTCTCGATGCTCGGCCCGTCCGGCTCGGGCAAGACCACGACGCTGCGCATGATCGCCGGCTTCGAATTGCCGACGCAGCGGCCGCATCCTGCTCCACGGCCAGGACGTGACCAACGTGCCGCCGTTCGAGCGCGACGTCAACACCGTCTTCCAGGACTACGCGCTGTTCCCGCACATGACGGTCGGCGACAACGTCGGCTACGGCCTGATGATCAAGCAAGGTCGACCGCGCCACGCGTCGAGACTCGGGTCGAGGAGGCGCTGCGCATGGTCCGCCTCGAAGGCTACGAGCAGCGCCAGCCGGGCCAGCTGTCGGGCGGCCAGCGCCAGCGCGTCGCGCTCGCCCGAGCGCTGGTCAACCGGCCGCGCGTGCTGCTGCTCGACGAGCCACTCGGGCGCGCTCGACCTGCGCCTGCGCGAGGAGATGCAGATCGAGCTCAAGCAGATCCAGCAGCAGGTCGGCATCACCTTCATCTATGTCACCCACGACCAGGGCGAGGCGCTGACGATGTCCGATCGGCTGGCCGTCTTCAACCACGGCCGGATCGAGCAGATCGGCACCCCGGCCGACGTCTACGAGCGCCCCGCGACCCAATTCGTGGCCGGCTTCGTGGGGACGTCCAACCTGCTCAGCGGCGAAGTCGCCCGGGCGATCGTCGGCCACGCCGGGACGTTCACCGTCCGACCGGAGAAGATCCGCCTGGTCGAGCCGGACGACCAGCCGGCAGCCGACGAGGTTTCGGCCCTCGGCCACATCGGCAAGGTGATCTACCTGGGCCACGAAACACGCTACATCGTCGAGCTTGACGCGGGCGCGCAACTGGTCGTCGCCCAACAGAATCTGGCCACATCTTCGTCAGAGGCGCTCGCACTCGAAGAAAAAAGGGTGCGCCTGACCTGGAAACGCATTCATAATCTGACACTCACCCACGAGGGCATCCACGACAAGGAGGAGTCTTGACCAACCGACGCATCTGGGGGTTCATCGCCATCACCGCGCTGGTGGCTTCGGCCTGTGCCGGCGCCGCACCAACGGCCGCACCAACGGCCGCACCAACGGCCGCACCAACGGCCGCACCAACGGCCGTACCAACGCCTGCCGGCATTGGCCCGGGCGAGGGCGCGCTCAACCTGGTCATCTGGGCTGGCTACGCCGAGCGCGGCGCAGTCGACCCGGCCTATGACTGGGTGACGCCGTTCGAAGAGCGAACGGGCTGTGCCGTCAACACGACCGACATGACCGACTCGAACAACGGCGTTTCACTAATCCAGTCGGGCAACTACGACGGCATCTCGGCCTCGGGCGACGCGACGACGCGGCTCATCTCGGGCGACTACGTCGCCCCGATCGACACGTCGATGCTGCCCAACTACGCCAACGTCTTTGACGGCCTCAAGGACCTGCCGCACAACACCGTCGACGGCGTCAACTACGGCGTGCCGCACGGACGTGGTGCCGAACCTGCTCATGTACAACACCGATGCTGGTAACCGAGGCGCCCACCAGCTGGGACGCCGGTGTGGGAAGGCGGCTCGGATTACGCCGGCGACATCAGCATCTACGACTCGTCGATCTACATCGCCGACGCCGCGGTGCACCTGATGGCCACGCAGCCCGAGCTGGGCATCTACCAACCCGTATCAGCTCAACGAAGAGCAATTCGCGGCAGCGATCGCGCTGCTCGACGCACAGAAGGCCAACGCGCCGCTGTACTGGGGCGACCTACACCGACCAGATCGCGTCGTATGCCGCCGGCGACGTCGTCGTCGGCACGACGTGGCAGCTTCAGGTCCAACCTGCTCCAGGCGACGGCGTCGGCCGATTGCTGGCGTGCAGCCCGACGAGGGCTCGACCGGCTGGTCGGACACCTGGATGATGGCCAAGAACGCAGCACATCCGAACTGCATGCTCATGTGGATGGACCACATGATGTCGGCCGAGGCGAACGTCGCAGGCGCACGGTCTGGTTCGGCGAGGCGCGACCAGCCCACAGGCGTGCGAGTTCGCCGAGACGCTGTCGCCCGGTCACTGCGCATCTGCGCACGCCGATGACGAAGCCTACTGGGACAACGATCTGGTACTGGAGCACCCCACAGGCCGACTGCGCCGACGACGACGCGGCGACCACGTGCAAGAGCCCAGGACGACTGGGTCCAGGCATGGACCACGCTGCGCGGCAGCTGATCCGCTAATCCGGAACACCGCTTCAAGGGCTCCCCGAGCGTAAGCCGGGGAGCCCTCGACTCTAGGAAGCGCATGAGCCTAGTCGACCGTCCCGACTCACGACCCCCGAGGTACTCGAGGCCGGCGCCACAGCGCAGCCTGCGTCGTCGCCTCGGATCGTGGCTGCACCGCGCCGCGGCGTGCAGCTGCGCGCCGCTGCTGGCCGGGCCGGTCGGCTGGCTGCTGATCGCCTATCTCGGCTCGCTCGCTCATCCTGCTACTTAACTCGCTCTGGGCCAAGGACGCGTTCACCGGCCGCGTCGAGCCGTTCAGTTGGACGCTCGCCGCCTTCGAGACGCTGGTCAGCAACGCGGTCTACGGCACCATCGCCGATACGGACGATGTCGGCATGGCGGTGCTCGTGACCATCACCGACGCGCTGCTGGCCATCCCCATCGCCTACTACATGGCGCGCATCGCATCGCCACGGATGCGCGGCTTTCTCGTCGTCGCCGTGCTCATCCCACTCTGGGCGGCGTACCTGGTCAAGGTCTACTCGTGGCGCATCATCCTGCAGGGCAACGGCCTGGTCGACTGGTTGCTCGACGCCCATTTGGCATGCAGCGGCCCGGGTCTATCCGGCTGAGCTCAACTCGTGGCTGGTCCTCAGCTACCTGTGGCTGCCCTACATGATCCTGCCCGTCTACGCTGGCCTTGAGCGCATCCCGAACTCGCTCCTCGAGGCATCGGCCGACCTGGGCGGCGCGCAGCCTTGACCACCTTCCGGCGGGTCGTCCTGCCGCTCGTCTTCCCGGCGCTCGTGGCCGGCTCGATCTTCTCGTTCTCGCTGACCCTGGGCGACTACATCACGCCCGACCTGGTCTCGGACGCGAAGTTCATCGGCAACGTGATCTATGACAACTCGGCCAACGTCAACCTGCCCCTGGCCGCGGCCTACTCGCTCGTACCGATCGGCGATCATGATCGTCTACCTTCTGCTCGCTCGGCGCCTGGGCGCCTTCGAGTCGCTGTGAGCACGGCACAGTGGCTGAGCCGCGTTTCGTCCGGGTCGCGTTGCGCTTGGCGACGGTGGCCGATCCTGTCCTTCATCTACCTGCCGCATCGTCGTGCTGGCCATCTACGCCTTCAACACCAGCCGGCTGCAAGCATGGCCGCCGGCTGGCTTCACGCTCAACTGGTTCGCCGAGGCGGCCAACAACCCGGGCGTCATCAGCGCGGTCGTGACAACTCGCTCGCTGCGGCCGGCGCGGCGACTCGGTCGCGCTCTGTCCTGGGCACGCTCGCCGCGCTGGCCGTGCAGCGCTACGACTTCTTCGGCCGCCAGACCGATCTCGTTCCTCCTGCGTCCTGCCCATCGCGCTGCCCGGCGTCGTGTCGGGCATCGCCCTACGCACGACGTTCACCACGTTCGGCATCGACCTCGGCCTGATGACGATCATCGATCGGCCACGCCACGTTCTGCGTGGTGGTCGTCTACAACAACGTCATCGCCCGTCTGCGGCGCCTGCCCGCGCATCGCCCGAGGAGGCGTCGGCCGACCTTGGCGCAGATGCCTTCACGACCTTCCGGACGGGTGACCTTGCCGGGCATGCTGCACCGCGCTCGTCGTCCGGCGGCCTGCTCGCCTTTGGCCTGTCATTCGACGAGGTCATCGTGACCATCTTCACTGCCGGCGCCGGCACGCAGACAGTGCCGATGTGGATCTTCGCGGCCATCCAGCGTCCCAACGAGCTGCCTGTCGTCAACGTCGTGGCGCTGGTCCTGATCGTGCTCAGCGTGCATCCCGGTCTACCTTGCCCAGCGCTCAGCGGCGACGTCACGCGACACAATCGGGCGTGCCTGGCGGACGGCCTATACTCGCGGTCGATCGACGGGGGCTATCCGTCCGGCGGCGCACCCAGGCGCGCGGCCGGACACGTTCCGATGAGGTTGGCTTGGCCCAGACCGACGTACGGCTCGACCGAGTCACCAAGCGCTTTCACGATGTCGTGGCCGTCGACGACCTGTCGCTCGACATCGAGCAGCGGCGAGTTCTTCTCGCTGCTCGGCCCGTCGGGCTGCGGCAAGACGACGACGCTGCGCATGATCGCCGGCTTCGAGGAGGTCGACGCGCCGGCACCGATCTATCCTGGGCGAGGCGGACGTCACCAATCGGCCGCCCTACCAAGCGCGACGTCAACACGGTCTTCCAGAACTACGCCCTCTTCCCGCATCTGAACGTCTTCGAGAACGTCGCCTTCGGCCTGCGCCGGCGCAAGGTCGGACGGCGACGAGATCAGCCGCCAGGTGGGTGAGATGCTCGAGCTGGTCGAGCTGCCCGGCTACGAGCGGCGCAAGCCCAGCCAGCTCGTCCGGCGGCCAGCAGCAGCGCGTCGCGCTGGCCCGGGCGCTGATCAACCACCCCGAGGTGCTGCTGCTCGACGAGCCGCTCGGCGCGCTCGACCTGAAGCTGCGCAAGCAGATGCAGCTCGAGCTCAAGCGCATCCAGACCGAGGTCGGCATCACCTTCGTCTACGTCACCCACGACCAGGATGAGGCGATGACGATGTCCGACCGCATCGCCGTCATGCGCGCCGGCCGGATCGAGCAGCTGGGCGGCCCGGAGGAGCTCTACGAGCGCCCGGCGACCGCGTTCGTGGCCGGCTTCCTGGGCGTGTCGCAACCTGCTTGCCGGCGACTGTCGTCGGGCGCGATGCGAGACATGGTCGCGCTCGAGCTCGACGTCGGGCACGCGGGTGCGCGCGCCGGCCGACGGCCTGCGCCAGGGCGACGCGCGTGCAGGTCGGGGTGCGGCCCGAGAAGCTGCACCTGATCGCAGCTCGACGAGCCGAGCCCGGCGCGTCTGAGACGCCGCTGAGCCAGCAACTCGCTCGACGGCAGCGTCCTCGACGCCAGCTATGTCGGCGTCAGCACGCAGTACGTCGTCCGCACCGACGACGGCCACGACGTCGTCGTCTACAGCCAGAACATCGAGGTGAGCGGTGCCGGCGATCAGCTCTCGGCCGGCCAGCGCGGTGCGTGCTGAGCTGGAAGCCGCAGCACACCTTCGTCATCCAAGCCGGAGGAGGAACAGCCAATGCCTGAGCTAAGAGTGACGCGCGGTCGATGGCCATCGGCTGTCGCATCGACCGCTGGTCTGCGTGCCTGTGGCATCGCCGCGCAGAGCCCGACTCCTGCACCGACCGTCGCGCCGACGCCAGCCGATGCGTGCCTCGGCCACGCCCTGGCCGTCGCCGCCAGCCGGATCACACGCCGCGGCCGGCCGCCGCACCGACCGACACCCGGCGCCGACCCGCAGCCCACGCATCGCCGGGCAGGTCATCTTCGGCAACTGGCCCCTCTACATCGACATCGACGAGGAGACCGGCGCCTACCCGACGCTCGACCAGTTCACCGCCGAGACCGGCATCGCACGTCGACCTACATCGAGGCCATCGCCGACAACGCGGAGTTCTTCGGCCAGATCCAGCCTGACCTCGCCGCCGGGCACTCGACCGGCTACGACGTCATCGCCCCGAGCGACTGGATGATCGAGCGCATGATCCGCCTGGGCTACCTCCAGCCGCTCGACAAGTCGCTGCTGCCCAACTGGCAGGCCAACGCCCAGGATGTGCTGCGCGACCCGTGGTACGACCCGGGCAACGTGCTACTCCGTATCCTGTGGCAGGCCGGCATCGTCGGCATCGGCTACAACCCGAAGCTGACCGGGCGCGCGATCACCACCTTCGACGACCTGCTCGATCCCGCCTTCGCCGGCCGCGTCGGCCTCTTCAGCGAGATGAGCGACACGATGAGCCTGACCCTGCTGTCGATGGGCGTGCAGCCGGAGGACGCGACCGATCGGCGACGTCCAGGCGGCGCAGGACAAGCTGCTCGGGTCCGGCCCAGGCCGGCCAGTTCCGCGACTTCTACGGCAACGACTACTACGACGCGCTCGCGGCCGGCGACCTGGCCATCACCATGGCCTGGTCAGGTGACGTCAGCCAGATGCAGCTGTACGACAACCCCGACGTCGAAGTTCGTCGTCCCGCGAGACGGGCGGCATGCTGTTCGTCGACAACATGGTCATCCCCAACGGCGCCGCAGCACCCGACCGACGCGCTCATGCTTCATGGACTACTGGTACACGCTCGAGGCGGCCGACCGCTGACCGAGTACATCGGCTACTTCAGCCCCGTCGACCGGCGTCCAGGAGCAGGTCCGGCTCGACGCCGCAGGCCGCGCGTGACGAGGGTCGACGCGGAATGCGCGGCCGACGCTGGACTCAGGTCGCGATCGACGCCTTCCCGACCGCGGAGCAGCTCGGCCAACATCTACGACTACAAGATCCTGACCGAGGACGAGGAGCGCATCTGGAACGACCTCTTCAACGAGGTGCGTCATCGGCTGAGCCGGCTACGGCCGTGGCGGCAGCCAGCTGACCGAGGGCCGGGATGCCGCCGCCGCCTGCGCTGGCTGACGCCGTACCTGTTCCTGGTCCCGGGCGGCCTGTGGCTGATCGTCTTCTTCGTCGTGCCGATGATCGTCATGGTCGTCGCTCAGCCTGCAGGAGGGCACGCTCGGGACCGGCTTCGCGCTGACCTGGAACTTCGGCGTCTACGCCCGAGGTCATGATCGAGTACTGCCACCAGTTCGTGCGCTCGGTCGATCTACGCGCTGATCGTCACCGTCCTGACGCTGCTCATCGGCTACCCCATCGCCTACACCATCGCCTTCCGCGGTGGGCGCGCCAAGAACATCCTGCTGCTGCTGGTCATCCTGCCCTTCTTCACCGCGTTCGTCATCCGCACGCTGAACTGGAGGCTGATCCTGTCCGACAACGGCTTCGTGCTCGGCACGCTCAAGGACATGGGCCTGCTCGACCCGAGCTTCCACGTGCTGGCCTCGCCCCTGGCGGTCATCAGCGGCCTGACCTACAACTTCCTGCCGTTCATGGTCCTGCCCCTGTACGTCGCCCTGGAGAAGATCGATCCGCAGCCTGATCGAGGCGGCCAACGACCTGTATGCCAGCCGACTGCAGGCCTTCCGGCGGGTCACCCTGCCGCTCTCGATGCCCGGCGTCTTCGCCGGGCTCGCTGCTCGTCTTCATCCCGGCCGTGGGTGACTTCATCAACGCGGACATGCTGGGCAGCCGCGACACGACCATGATCGGCAACGTCATCCAGCGTCTGTTCCTGAACACCAACGCCTACCCGGAGGCGGCCGCCCTGGGCTTCGTGCTGATGGGCGCGGTGCTGGTCCTGGTGGCCATCTACGCGCGTGCCGTGGGCACGCGCGAACTGACCTCCGGATGACCGCCATGTCGATGCGCCGGCCGCCGCTCGCGCCAGCGCCTGTCGCGGGCGGTCTCTGCCGGCTGCTACACGGCGCTGGCGGTGCTCTACCTGTTCCTGCCCATCGCGGTCATGATCGCCTTCTCGTTCAACGACCCGCTGCGGCCGCCAGAACATCACCTGGCAGGGCTTCACGATCGAGAACTACGCTCACCGTCTGGAACCGCCCGGACATCACCGGGCCCGATGCTCAACAGCCTCATCGTGGCCATCGTGGCGACCGATCGTGGCGACCATCCTGGGCACGCTCATCGGCCTGGCGCTGACGCGCTACCAGTTCCGCGGGCAGCGGCCCGCTGAACCTGCTCATCTACGTGCCCATGGCCACGCCGGAGGTGATCCTGGGCGCCTCGCTGCTGGCGCTGTGGGTGAGCCTCGGCACCCAGCGCGGCCTGACCACCATCGTCATCGCCCACGTCATGTTCAACATCAGCTTCGTCGTGGTCACCGTGCGCGCGCGCATCGCCGGCTTCAACCGCGCGCTCGAGGAGGCGGCGATGGACCTCTGCGCGGACGAGTGGACGACCTTCCGCAAGGTGACCTTGCCGCTCATCTTCCCGGGCATCCTGGCCGCCGCGCTGCTCGCCTTCGCGCTGTCCATCGACGACTACGTCATCACCTCGTTCGTCGCCGGGCAGACGCGTGACCTTCCCGCTGTGGGTCTACGGCGCCTCGCCGCTTCGGCGTGCCGCCCGAGGTCAACGTGCTGGGCACGCTCATCTTTGCTCGTCGCCTGGCGCTGTTCATCGCTGCTCCAGATCTGGTCGGGCGCGCCGGCAGCGAGCCGCTCGACCAGCGACCGACCGAGGTGTAACCATGGTCGTCACCGCACAGCCAACTGCCGACACAGGCCGCCGCCGCCCAGCCGAGCCGCCGCGTGGCTGGCCCTGCGCGACGGCGTCGCGCCCGTCTGGGCGCGCTACACCGACCTTGTCGTCGAACGCGGCAGCGGTTCGTGGATCGAGACGATCGACGGCGAGCGCTATCTCGACTACACCAGCGGCATCGGCGTGACCAACACCGGCCACGCCCATCCGCGGGTTGCGGCGGCGATCGCCGAGCAGGCGGCCAAGATCATCCACGCCCAGCAGAACATCCTCTACCACCAGCCCGGCCTGGAGCTGCACGACCGACTGCCGCGGCTCTTCCCGGCGCCGCCGCGCCCGCGATCCGAGTTCGGCCTGTTCCTGTCCAACTCCGGTGCCGAGGCGATCGAGGCCTCGGTCAAGCTGGCCAAGATCGCCACGCGGCGGCCGTTGATCGTCGCCTTCCGGGGCGGCTTCCACGGCCGAACGCACGGCACGATGGCCCTCACCAGCAGCGGCGTCAAGTACCGCGGCCATTACGAGCCACTCCCCGGCGGCGTGCACTTCGTCCCGTTCCCCGATCCGCTGCGTCTGGGCGACGGCGCGCGTCAGTGGCGCTCGAGCAGCACCATGGCCGCGATCGACGAGCTGTTCGCGACGATGGCCTATCCCGACGACGTGGCCGCGTTCCTGGTCGAGCCGATCCTGGGCGAAGGCGGCTACGTGGTCCCCTCAGACGGCTTCCTGCCGGCGCTGCGCGAGGTGGCCGACCAGCACGGCATCCTGCTCATCGTCGACGAGATCCAGACCGGCTACGGCCGCACGGGCCGCTTCTTCGCGACCGAGTGGACCGCCGCCGTGGCCCGACGTCGTCGTCATGGCCAAGGGCATCGCCTCCGGGCCTGCCGCTGTCGGGCATCATGGCCCGCCGGTCGCTGCTCGAGGCGTTCGCGCCCGGCTCGCACGGTGGCACGTACGGTGGCAACGCCGTCGCCTGTGCCGCGGCGCTGGCGACGCTCGACGTGTTCGAGGACGAGGGCCTGGTCGCCAACGCCGCGCGGCAGGGTGAGCGGCTGCTGGCCGGCCTGCAGCGCGTCGACGGCGGGCAAGCCCTACGTCGCCGAGGTGCGCGGCCGCGGCCTGATGGCCGCGATCGAGTTCGCCGAGCCCGGCACGCTGCAGCCGCGGCCCGGACCTGGCCAAGGGGCTGCTCCACGATGCCTTCGACCGCAAGCTGCTGCTGCTGACCTGCGGCACCTACGGTCAGGTCGTGCGGCGTGATCCCGCCGCTGGTCACGACCGACGCAGAGATCGATCAGGCGATCGCGATCATCGGCGAGTCGCTACCGGTGGCCTGAGCCGGGTCTCCAGTCGCTTCCCCCGGGCCCGCGCCGGGCCGTCCGCAGCCGTTGTCTCTGGCCCCAATCCGTCGTTGAGTCGGTTAGGCAGATCACCACCTTGCTGCGCGGCCGGCCTCACCGGGCGCCGTACCGTCGACCGCCCAACAGATCCACATAACCGACTCACGGACAGCCAGCGACGGTCAGGCGGTCAGCTCGGCGGCGAAGTCGCGGAAGGTGCTGACGTAGCGGTCGACCTCGGCGTCGGTGTGCTGAACGGACAGCGTCCACTGGTCGTCCGGTCCGGGCGGCAGGAGGATGCCGCGGTTGGCGAGGTAGAAGAACGACGCCTGCCCACAGCTCGGAGTCGAGGCCGATGAAGTCGCGGTAGTTGGTCACCCGCGACCGGGCGTGAACATGACGCAGCCCTTGGGGCCGACGTTGACCGCGTAGCCGGGCAGGCCGAACTCGTCGACCACCGCCTGGCAGCCGGCGGTCAGTCGGTCGCCCATGGCCTGCAGTCGGGGGTAGACGTCGCGGGTCAGGATGCGCGTCAGCACCGCCACGCCGGCGGCCATCGACAGCGGGTTGCCGTTGAACGTGCCCAGGTGGGCCACGCGCGTGGCGCCGCCGGGGATGGTCGAGTGCTCCAGGGCGGTGCCCGTGTCGCCCCGGCCAGACGCGACTCGGGCAGCCGCTCGATCACGCCCATGACCTCGCCGCGGCCGCCGAAGGCGCCGATCGGCACGCCGCCGCCGATGCTCTTGGCCAGGCAGAACAGGTCGGGCTTGACGCCGAACCACTCGGTCGCGCCACCGTAGGCGAGCACCACGCCCGGTCTTGACCTCGTCGAAGATGAGCACGCTGCCGTGCGCCGTGGCCAGCTCGCGCACGCGCTCCAGGAAGCCGGGCAGCGGCGGCACGACGCCGATGTTGAACTGCACCGGCTCGACGATGATCGCCGCGATCTCGCCCGCGGTGGCGGTCGAGGATCGCCTCCAGCGCCTCGGGATTGTTGTACGGCGCGACGACCGTCTCATCGACGCGCGAGCGCGGCAGTCCGGCCGAGGCCGGGACGGTCGCT
Organism: uncultured Chloroflexia bacterium; assembly: GCA_963704145.1. Lineage (GTDB taxonomy): Bacteria > Chloroflexota > Limnocylindria > Limnocylindrales > CSP1-4 > JALYGJ01. Next base: position 22,979 of record CAVPHB010000002.1, on the reverse strand, counting down.
CGGCGCCTCTGCCGGGCCCGATCAGCTCGCGCGGCGGCTGGATCGACACGAGCACGTCGTCGTGGTGGCCGTGGTAGCCGCCCTCGAACTTGAGCAGCTTCTCGCGGCCGGTGAAGCCGCGCGCGACGCGGATGGCGTCCATCGTCGCCTCGGTGCCGGAGTTGGAGAAGCGCACCAGGTCGCAGCCGAAGCGGCGCTTGATCTCCTCGGCCAGGATGATGCCGTCCTCGACCGGGAAGGTGTAGCAGGTGCCGTTCGCGACGCGCGCGCGCCAGGACCTCGGCGAAGCATCGGGGTGCGAGTGGCCGGCGGCGAGCACGCCGAAGGCCATGTCGAAGTCGATGTACTCGTTGCCGTCGACGTCCCTGATGCGCGATCCGCGCGCGTCGGTCATGAAGAGCGGGTAAGGCTCGTACGACTGGAACGAGCTGGCCACGCCCAGCGGCAGTGCCCTCTTGGCGCGCTCGTGGAGCGCGGCCGACTTTGGCGTTCGGCGCCGGTACTCGGCCTCCTCGCGCGTCGCCGATGCGCTTGATTCGCTGACGATCGATCGCTGCCGGGGTGGTCTTCATCGGTCAACTCCTGTGCCAGGTTCCCGTCAACGATAGCGTGACACGGAAGGGCGGTCGGCTATGCTCCTGCGCGTGATCTGCGGGCAGTGTGGGACCGAGAACCTCGGCGGGGCCAAGTTCTGCATGGAGTGCGCCAGTCCGCTGGCGGCGACCTGTCCGAGCTGCGGCTTCGCCAACCTGCCCGGTGCGAAGTTCTGCTCCGAATGCGCGACCCCGCTGGCGGCGGGCGCCGTGCCGGTGGTCGCTGCGGCCCAGGAGCCAGGCGCCGAGCGGCGGCTGGTCAGCATCCTGTTCGCCGACCTGGTCGGGTTCACGCCGTTCGCCGAGGAGCGCGACGCAGAGGACGTGCGCGAGACGCTGACGCGCTACTTCGATATGGCGCGCAACGTCATCGAGCTGTACGGCGGCACGGTCGAGAAGTTCATAGGTGACGCGGTGATGGCCGTCTGGGGCGCGCCCACGGCGCAGGAAGACGACGCCGAGCGCGCCGTTCGTGCGGCGCTCGACCTGGTGGCCGGCGTCGGCGGCCTTGGCCCGGGCATCCAGGCGCGGGCGGGCGTTCTGACCGGCGAGGCAGCAGTCACCCTCGGCGCCACGAACCAGGGCATGGTCGCGGGTGACCTGGTCAATACTGCCGCCCGTCTGCAGGGCGTGGCCGAACCGGGGACCGTGCTGGTCGGTGAAGCGACCCAGCGCGCCTCGAGCGAGGCGATCGTCTTCGAGAAGCTGGGCGACCAGGCACTCAAGGGCAAGAGCACGCCCGTCGCTGCGTGGCGCGCGCTGCGCGTCGTCGCCCAGCGCGGTGGTCGGGGTCGGAGCGAGACGCTCGAGGCGCCGTTCGTCGGCCGCGACGAAGAGATGCGACTGCTAAAGGACCTGTTTCACGCTACCAATCGGGAAGAGCGGCCGCGGCTGGTGTCGGTCATCGGCCCGGGCGGGATCGGCAAGAGCCGCCTGGCGTGGGAGTTCCTGAAGTACATCGACGGCCTGTCGGACACCGTCTGGTGGCACGACGGGCGCAGCCCGGCGTACGGCGACGGGATCACCTTCTGGGCGCTGGGCGAGATGATCCGCGGCCGCGCCGGGCTGCTCGAATCGGATGACGAACAAACCACGCGCGAGAAGCTGGCCACGTCCGTGCGCGAGCATGTGCCCAGCGACGCGGAGCGGGCACCGATCGAGCGGGCGCTGCTGGTCCTGCTCGGGTTCGAGTCGGGCGTCGACCCGCAGCAACTGTTCGGCGCGTGGCGGACGTTCTTCGAGCGCCTGGCCGACGAGTTGCCGGTGGTGATGGTCTTCGAGGACCTCCATTTCGCCGACCCGGGGCTGCTCGACTTCATCGACCACGTGCTCGAGTGGAGCCGCACGTCGCCGATCACGATCATCACTCTCGCCCGGCCCGAGCTGCTCGAACGCCGCCCGAATTGGGGTGCCGGCAAGCGCAGCTTCACGTCGATCTATCTCGAGCCGCTGGCTGACGCCCAGATGCGCGAGCTGCTGGCCGGCCTCGTGCCCGGTCTGCCCGAGCGGGCGGCGGCGGCGATCGTGGCCCGCGCCGACGGGATCCCGCTGTATGCCGTCGAGACGGTGCGCATGCTCCTCGCGCAGGACCGGCTGACGCTCGAGGACGGCGTCTACCGGCCAACCGGCGACCTCGACGACATCGCCGTGCCCGAGACGCTGACCGCGCTTATCGCGGCGCGACTCGATGGCCTGGACGCGGCCGATCATGCCCTGATCGCCGACGCGGCCGTCCTCGGCCAGAGCTTCACGCCGGGCGCCTTAGAAGTACTGGCCGGGGTCAAGCCCGACGCCCTCGAGGCGCGGCTGGCCGGGCTGGCGCGGCGCGAATTGCTGCGTCGCGAGGCGGACCCACGCTCACCGGAACTGGGCCAGTACGTCTTCGTCCAGGCACTCATTCGCGAGGTGGCCTACAACACGCTGTCCAAGAAGGATCGCAAGGCGCGCCACCTGGCCGCCGCGCGTTACCTCGAGGGTCAGGCCACGGGCGAAGCCGCCGGCGCGCTGGCCGGGCACTACCTGGCCGCGTATCGGCTGGCCGGGGAGGGGCCCGAGGCGGACGCTCTCGCCGCGCAGGCCCGGGTGGCCCTACGCGGTGCCGGAGACCGGGCGGCGGCGCTCGGCTCGCACGAGCAGGCGGTCACCTTCTTTGAGGAGGCGCTCGAGGTGACCACCGACACAGCCGAGCGGGCCGAACTGCACGGGCGTGCCCTGAAATCGGCGGTCGAGGGTCTGTCGGTGGATGTCATCGTGCGCCACGCCGAGGAGGCGCTGGCCGCGCGGCGCGAGCTCGGCGAGCGCACGGCGATCGCCGACGCCGTCGCCACGCACGCGCGGGCCGTCTCCAACTCCCTTGGCGATCCAAACCGCGCGCTCGGGTTGCTGCTGCCGGCGTGGGATGAGTTCGCCGACCTGGAGGCGACACCGGTCGGCGTCAAGCTGATGGGCCAGATCGCGTCTGCCTACGGCAAACTGGACCGGCCGGCAGAGGAGATCGTCTGGCTCGATCGCCTCATCCCCATCGCCGAGCGCCTTGACTTGCTCGACGAATTGGTCGGCGCGCTGCTCGGCAGGGGCGTGAGCCTGGCTGGGACAGATCGGCCGCGGGAAGGCCTGCTCCTCCTGCGCGGCGCTCACGCCATGGCGCTGGCCAATGGATTTCGCGACCGTGAGCGCGGCGGGCGCACGCTGCTCACTTTCTGGGAGCAATGGGCCGAGCCGGCGGCAGGCCTCGAACTGGCCCGCGAGGGCCTTGAGATCGCCCGCCAGATAGGCTCGAGCGTGTACGGCTTCCTGATGGTCGGCAATGGAGTCGTGTGTGCCATTCGCGTGGGCGAGTGGGATTGGGCCGCCGCCCTGCTGGAGGACTGGATCCCGGCCGACGCGGCCGCCGGCCAGTTCTCCGAGTTCTTCGTGGACCGCGCGATCCTGAACGCGCTGCGGGGCGGTGACCCGTCCGCAGACATCGCGCGTGGGACGGCCATGCATGTCGGGATCACCGACCCGCAGTACGAGTCGTACGACATGTGGGCCCGGGCATGGGCCGCCTTCAGCGCCGGCCGGTTCGGCGAGGCGCGCACGGAGGGTCTACGAGCCGCCGAGACGACGTCCTACTTCCACCCCCTTTCTGTACCGCTGGCGGCGCGGGCATCGCTTTGGGCGGGGGACGCGGCAGGCGCTCGCGAGGCGATGGACGTGCTGGGTCGGACGATGTATCGCGGGCATGCGCTGGCGCTCGACAAGGCGGCGGTTCGCGCCGGAATCCTGGCCCTCGAAGGTCGTCCGGCCGAGGCATTGGTGCTGTACCGCGAGACGCTGGGCGGCTGGCGGGCGCTCAAGCTGGCCTGGGACGAGGCGCTCACCGTGGTCGACATGGTCGCCTTCCTGGGCCCGGACGAGCCGGAGGTGCGCAGCGCGGCCGAAGCCGCCCGGCTGACCTTGGCCCGACTGGGCGCGCAGCCCTACCTCGAGCGACTTGAAGCGGCGCTGGCCGGATCGGCCGGTCGCCCAAATACACCGACCGCCGCCGCCAAGCCTCGCACGGTGCCCGCCCCGCGCTAGATCCTTCAGCCAGCCCCGGCTTGGCGCGCCTGCCTGACGGTCAGTGAGTCAGTTAGGCAGATCACTTCGCGCCCCATCGCGGGCCCGGCACCGCCGGCTGGTCCACGTAACCGACTCACCGGCAGGTAGGACGTCCCCAGGTCGGGTCGGCGGATCCCCCCTGCTCAGGTCGGGTCGGCGGATCCCCCTGGTCAGGTCGGCGGGTGCCGCCGGTCAGGTCGGTCGGTGCCGGCCGGGCTCCATCTCCGCCATCGCGTGGTGGATGCCGTACGCGTCGAGCAGTCCCAGGTAAGGGTCGGGGTCGAAGGCTTCCGGCCCCAGCACGCCGCTGCCCTGCCACTCCCCGCTGGCCAGCAGCTCCATGGCAATGACCGGATTGAAGCCGGTCTGCCAGGCCACCGCGCCCAGCCCGAGTCGACGCCAGACATCGGCCGCGTCTGTCGTCTGGTACAGGTAGACCTCGCGCGGCGCTCCGTCGCGCTTGCCGATCACCCACGTGCCCACGATGGCCCGGCCGATCATGCGGTCGCCCACCTTGGCCGGGTCGGGCGTGATTGCCGCCAGCACGTCGCGCGGCGCCACCTCGACGCCTTTGACCGACACGCGGTCGGTGCGGTCCATGCCCAGCGCGTGGATGGTCTTCAGCTTGTCGATGAAGTCGCTGCCCAGGGCGTACTTGAACGTCACCCGGCGCACGGCGGGCAGCCCGCGCGGCACGAGCAGCACCTCCTCGTGCTCGACGTTGACGCATTCGACCTCGCCCACGCCGTCGGGGAAGGGGAACATCTCGGGCGCGCTGAACGGCTCGGTGGTGTGCCACGCCCCGTTGTCCCAGATGATCGGCGGATTGAGGCACTCCTCGATCGTGGTCCAGATCGAGAAGACCGGCGCAAAGGCGAAGCCCTGGATGGCCAGGTCGCCGCCGTCGCGGATGTGGACCTCGTCGACCTCGTCGAACAGGTGCTTGGCGGCATACGCGGCGAAGACGTCGGTCAGACCGGGGTCCATGCCCATGCCGACCAGCGCCAGCCGGCCCGCCCGCTGCCAATCGGCCGCCCGCTCGAACTGCTCGTCGCCCAGCTTCAACCCGGGCTTCTGGTGCGGCACATCGGGATGCGGCTTGGACAGGCTCACGGCCATGTCCATGTAGTTCGCGTCGGCGGCCAGGGCACCGTCAAAGACGGGCATCACGAACTGCGGGTCAACCGCGTTCATGACCAGATCGGCCCGATGCTGGCGGGCCATGTCGGTCACCGCTTGCGCTGAGGACGCGTCGATCCGGGCCGACTCGAACTGGTCCGACCGACCAGCAGCCTTGGCCGTCTGCGTCGCGCCGGCAGCCACCTGCTCCGCCCGGACGGCGTCGTAGTCGGCCACGACCATGTGCTCCAGCCAGTCGCGCCCGGCACTGACCTGCGCGATCGCCTCGCCGACCGTGCCGGCGCCGACCAGCAGTACGCGTAGCGTCTTCATGGGCTGCCACCTCCAATCAGGGTGTGCTCTCCAAGCACGTTGGCCACCAGTTCGTCGAGGTCGGCCGTGGCTGCTGCCTCGCGCACGGCGGCCAGTTCGTCGGCTGTCAGCGACGCCTCGAGCGCGTCCAGCGCCGGCCGCGCGGCGAAACCGTACGCGGCCGGCAGCTGTTCGTGGCCGAGCGCAAACGTGAGCAGCAGCGCGGCTCGGCTCGGATCATCACCCTTGGCGAGCACCGCCCCGATCCCGCTCAGGGCGAGCAGCTCGAGCGAGATCGCCTTGGACTCGCGGGCACGGCTGAGCGCGTCGCGCAGGTGATCGCGTGCCTCGTCACTGCTGCCGAGAGCGAATTCTGCGAAACCGATCCGGCACAGCCCGCCGATCATGCCCCAGCGGTGGTTGACCTGCCGGAAGGCCTCGTACCCGGCTCGCCCAAAGCGCAGCGCCTCGCCGAAGTCGCCCACGCCGAACGCGCTCAGGCTGGCCCGGCTGAGCGTGTAGCCCGTGCCGCCCACGTCGCCCACGCTCTCGAACAGGGCGTTGGCCTCCATGTGCAGGCGCATCGCCTCGGCGTAACGGCCCTCGGCATCGGCCAGGATGCCGAGCTTGCTCGTCGCATAGGCGCGTGTGAGCGGCTGACCACACTCGCGCGCGACCGCATCACACTCCCTGAAGTTCCTGCCCGCGGCCTCGAGATCGTTCTGCAACAAGCGGACGAAGCCCAGCCACGACAGCGCGGCCCCCACATAGAACAGGTCGCCCGCCGCCCTGAGCAGGGGAATTGCCTCCTCGAGGAAGCGCGCAGAATCGGCGTAGACGTCCTCGTAACAAGCCACGACGCCAGATCCATAGAGTGCGTAGCCGAGGTCGGCGCGCAGGTCGCGCTCGCGCAGCACGGGCACGAGGGCGAGCAGCAGCTGCTCCGTCTCCTCGTCGTAGCCCAGGTCGGTGCGCACGACCGCCCAGTGGGTGAGAACAGACAACGCAGCATCGGAGACCGAAGCCGGGTCGACTGCGACGCCTCCCGTCACGCCCACCGCCTCTGCCAGGCGCTCGAACGTCTGGGCGCCCTCGAATGGCCCGTGGACGAAGAAGAACAGACCGAGTGCGGCCGTCAGGGCAAACGACTCCTGATCGGATCCATGACCGACCACCCATTCGGCCGCCAGGCGGAGGTTGTCGAGATCGCGGCGCAACTCATCGCGCGCCTCGGCCATTCCCGGGCCCGCAAGCGCGCTTCTTCGCTCGCCGAGCATGCCGACGTAGTAACGGCCATGTCGCTCGGCAGTGGCGGCTTGCCCGTCGGCTGTCTCCGCCAGCCGTTCGGCGGCGTACTGGCGCAGCAACTCGTGCAGCTCGAAGCGACCCAGCTCGGTCCGGCGCACGAGCGACTTGGCGACGAGATCGTGCAGCTGGACGATGCCCGCCTCGGCCACGGCTGCTGCTGCTTCGCGGGTGAAGCCACCGCGGAAGATGGACAGCCGGGCGAACACGCGCCGCCCATCATCGGCGAGCAGCCGCCACGACTGGTCAAACGCCGCCCGCAGGCTGCGGTGACGCTCGGGCACGTCGGCCATGGTGGTCTGCAGGAAGCTGAGGTTGCGCTCGATCTCGTCGGCGATCTCTGCCGCCGACAGCATCGACACCCAGGCCGCGGCAAGCTCGATGCCGAGCGGCATGCCGTGGACGATCCGGCAGATGCGCTCGACGTGCGGACGCTCCGCTTCGGTCAGGGCATACGCCGGATCGACGTGCCGAGCGCGATCGACGAACAGCCGGGTCGCCGGGCTGTCGGCAGCGTGACCGTTGCCGCTGCCGCGCCCGCTGCCGTGCCCGCTGCCGTGCCCGTTACCGGAAGCGTGCCCGTTACCGGAAGCGTGCCCGTTGCCGGGAACGAACTCGAGCCCGGCCACATCGATGACCCACTCGCTCTGCACCTGCAGCCGCTCGCGCGATGTGGTCAGCAGCTCGACCAGCGGCGCCTCGTCGATGATCTGCGTGACCACGTCTCGTGCGTCGAGCAGGTGCTCGAAGTTGTCAAGCACGAGCAGCGCCGAGCGATCGCGCAGGTAATCGACCAGTTGATCGCGAGCAGGTATGGCGCTGTGGGCGAAGTCGACCTGGAACTGCAGTCCCTCGGCCACGGCCGGTGCGAGGAGGCCCGGCTCGGGCACTCCGGCGAGGGGTATGTAGTGGACGCCGTGCGGGTAGTGCTCGATCCGTCGTCCGGCAGCCTCGAGGGCCAGCCTGGACTTGCCCGTGCCGCCCGGCCCGACGAGCGTCAGCAGCCGACAGTCGGGCTCGCCCAGCAGCCTGTCTATCTCACCCAGCTCCGTCTCGCGGCCCACGAACGAGGTGCGCGCGGCGGGCAGGTTGCGCATGCCCGCCTCGAGCGTCTTGAGCAGCGGGAAGTCGGACGGCAGGCCCTCTATCTCGAGCTGGAAGATGCGCTCGGGCGCGGTCAGGTCCTTCAGGCGATGCGGGCCGAGATCGCGCACGCTGGCTTCGACCAGCGCGCGCGTCGCCTGCGACACCAGAACCTGGCCGCCATGGCCCACGGCGGCGATGCGCGCGCCCTTGTGGACGTCGAGCCCGACGTAGCCTTCCGGAGTCAGGCGCGGCTCGCCCGTGTGCAGGCCGATGCGGACCTTGATCGGGCCGGCCGCCAGGGCGCGTTGCGCGTCGATCGCTGCGGCGACGCCGTCCGACGCGCGGCCGAAGGCCACGAAGAAGGCATCGCCCTGGGTGTCGACCTCGACGCCGTCGTGCGCCGCGAATGCCCCTCTGAGCAGGCGGCGATGCTCGTGCAGCGCAGCGGCGTAGCCGTCGCCCAGTTCGTGCAGGAGCTTGGTCGAGCCCTCGACGTCGCTGAACAGAAAGGTCACGACGCCGGTCGGCAGCCCGCCAGTCATCGGGGGACGAGCTCGCCGGTCAGCTGATCTTGGCCATGACGTGCTTGACGATCGTGTAGTCCTCGATCGAGTACATGCCCATGTCCTTGCCGTAGCCCGAGCGGCCGAAGCCACCGTGCGGCATCTCCGACGCGATCGTCAGGTGGTCGTTGATCCACACCGTCCCGTAGCGCAACCGTCGCGCGGCGTTGAGTGCCCGCTTGACGTCGCGCGTCCAGACCGACGACGCGAGGCCGAACGGGACGCCGTTGGCCCAGCGGATCGCCTCCTCGTCGTCGCTGAAGCGCTGCACGGTGACGACCGGGCCGAACACTTCCTGCTGGATGATCTCCGAGTCCTGGCCGATGTCGGTCACGACGGTCGGGTCGTAGAAGAAGCCGCGACCGTTGCCGTGCGCACCGCTGCCGCCGCCGAGCACGACGCTCGCACCGTAGCCGCGCGCCCGGTCGACGTAGCCGGCCACTCGCTCGCGCTGGCTGGCGCTCACGAGCGGGCCCATGTCGAGATCCTCGGCGTCGGCCGGGTTGCCCACCTTGAGCGACTGGATTGCCGGCACTAAATCGGCGAGCAACTTCTCGTAGACGCCACTCCCCGCGATTATCCGCGTCGCGGCGGTGCAGTCCTGGCCCGAGTTGAAGAAGCCGGCCAGCTTGACCGCCTCGACCACGGCGCCCAGATCGGCGTCGTCGAACACCACCACCGGCGCCTTGCCGCCCAGCTCCAGGTGGACGCGCTTGACCGTCTGTGCCGCCGCCGCGGCAATCTCGATGCCCGTCGCCGTGTCGCCGGTCAGCGAGACCATGTCCACTTCAGGGTGCGTCATCAGCCTGCTGGCCGAGCGTCATGCCCGGCCCGGTGATGACGTTGAGCACGCCCTTGGGGAAGATGTCGGCGGCCAGCTCGGCCAGTGCCAGCGCGGTCAGCGGCGTCGCTCGAGGCCGGCTTGAGGACCACCGTGTTGCCCGCGGCGAGGGCCGGGCCGAGCTTCCAGATGGCCATCATCAACGGGTAGTTCCACGGCGCGACCTGGCCGATGACGCCGACCGGTTCACGCCGGATCATGCTCGTCCAGCCCTTGGTGTACTCGCCCGCCGCCTTGCCCTCGAGCACGCGCGCGGCACCGGCGAAGAAGCGCAGGTTGTCGACGCTGAAGTCGATGTCGAAGTCGGCCACGCCCTTGGGCTTGCCGACGTTGGCCGACTCGAGCGCCGACAGCTCGGCCTTGCTGTCCTCGATCTTCTGCGCCCAGCGCCAGAGCATCAGGCTCCGCTCGCCGGGGGTGGTCTGCGACCAGTCCTCGAACGCTGCCCGGGCGGCCGACACGGCGCGGTCGGCATCGGCTTCGGCGCCCTTGGGCACGTCGCCGATGGCCTCCTCGGTCGCGGGGTTGATGACCGATGTCGTTTCGCCGTTCGCCGCGTCCGTCCACTCTCCGTTGATGAACATGCTGCGACGCGTGGCCGTAAGCGTCATGGTGGTGACCTCTGCTGCAACAAGGCTCGGTTGTGATGTGCTGGGTACACGTATCGTAATCACCGTGACCACGCGCGACTACTCGTTGGTCTCGTTCTGGCTCGAATCGTGTGGCGATGACCTGACTTCGCGGCCGGCCTTGGACGGATCCGTCCACGCCGACGTGGCCATCCTCGGCGCTGGCTACACCGGCCTGTGGACGGCCTACTACCTGTTGCGCGCACAGCCGTCGTTGCGCGTCGTGATCGTGGAGCGCGACATCTGTGGCTTCGGCGCGTCGGGACGCAACGGGGCGTGGTGCGCGCCGGGGCTCAACATCTCGCTCGGCCGGCTGGAGAAGCTGCACGGCTTCGACGCCGCGCGGGCAACGTACGAGGCAGTCTTCGAGGCAGTCGACCAGGTGGGCCGCGTGGCCGTGGAGGAGGGGATCGATATCGACTGGCGGCGCGGCGGCGAGCTGATTGTCGCCCGCGGCCCGCACGAGACGCCCCAGCTCGAGGACGAGTTCGCCGAGCTGGACCGCTTCGGCTTCGCCTCGCGCTACCAGCTCCTCGACGGACCGGCACTCTCCGCGCACCTGCGCATCGGCCGAGCCACGGCCGCCTTGTTCACGCCCGACGCCGCGGCCATCCAGCCGGCCAAGCTGGCGCGCGGCCTGGCCCGGGTGGTCGAGCGCATGGGCGCCACGATCCACGAGCAGACGGGGGTCACCGACTTCCAGCCGCGGTCGGCGTATGCGCCGCCTGCGCTGCTAACCCGCCGTGGATCGGTGACGGCCGACACGATCGTCCTCGCCGGCGAGGCCTACCTGACACGCCTGCGCCGCCTGCATCGCTCGCTCATTCCGATCTGGTCGCTGATCGTGCTGACCGAGCCGCTGCCCGACGCTGTGTGGGCCGAGATCGGCTGGCAGGGGCACGAACTGATCGGCTCGCCGCGCTACACCGTCGTCTATCTGTCGCGCACGTCCGACGGCCGCCTGTTGTTCGGCGGCCGTGGCGCGCCATATCGCTTCGGGTCGCCGATCCGCGACGAGTACGACCTGCACGAACCGACGCACGAGATGCTGCGCTCGTTGGCGCGCGAGTGGTTCCCGGCGCTGGCCCGCCACGGCGTCCGCTTCAGCCACGCCTGGGGCGGTCCGCTGGGCATGCCGCGCGACTGGCATCCAACCATCGCCCTTGACCGGGCTGCCGGGGTGGCGACCGCCCGCGGCTACGTCGGCCACGGCGTTTCGACCGCCAACCTCAGTGGCCGAACGCTGGCCGAGCTGATCACCGGGCAAGAGACCGCGCGCACCGCGCTGCCGCTGGTCGGCCACCGCTCGCGTGCGTGGGAGCCCGAGCCGTTGCGCTGGCTCGGCGTGCGCTTCGCCCAGGCCGCCCTCGGCCGGGTCGACCGCCTGTCCGAGCAGTCTGGGCAGCCGCCCCGCGGCCGATCGCTCGAGGAGCGGCTCGCGCGCCACTAGGGTCGGGTCGGTGCGCCCCCATACGTTGTCCGTAGGGCTCGCGCACCATTGCCCGTCACGGAGTTCGAAGACCGTTCTTGCGAATGAGCTCGGGTATCAGCTCCCGGTCAGTGAGTCGGTTACGTGGATCAGGCCGTCCCGAGCCGCCATGCGTTTGTCCGTAGGGCTCGCGCACCAGCTCCCGGTCAGTGAGTCGGTTACGTGGATCAGGTCGTCCCGAGCCGCCATGCGTTTGTCCGTAGGGCTCGGGCACCAGCTCCCGGTCAGTGAGTCGGTTACGTAGATCAGGTCGTCCCGAGCCGCCATACGTTGTCCGTAGGGCTCGCGCACCATTGCCCGGCAGTGAGTCGGTTACGTGGATCAGGTCGTCCCGAGCCGCCATACGTTGTCCGTAGGGCTCGCGCACCATTGCCCGGCAGTGAGTCGGTTACGTGGATCATGCATTGGGCGATGAGTCGGGGGTAAGCGACCGACAAGAGCCGTCTGCTTTCATGGGTCGATGCAAGGTGGCCCGTGGGCGCGCACCCCCTGGAAGGGCAGCCGATACCTGGTCTGGCCCGTGCCCGAGATGGTGATCGTGGGTGCCCGGTTTCGGAATGGTCGGCGCCAGGCTGGACTGTCGCAGCGGCGCTTGGCGGAGCTGTCGGGCATCAGCCAGAGCGGCATCTCGCGCCTTGAGCGCGGACTGGCCACCGGCATGATCGCGGAACGGGTCATTCGCATCGCCACGGCGATCGGTCCGCACTTTCCTTTCGGCTTCTGCCCGCACCAGCACAGCTGCGCTTACCCCTTCAACCCAGATGCGACGTCCACGCTCGCCCGCCTGCTCGAAGACTGATCCACATAACCGACTCAGCGGCATGGACGGCACCCCGCGCGGCCGGCACCCCGCGCGGCCGGCACCCGGCGCGGCCGGCACCCCCGCGGCCGGCACCTCCGCGGCCGGCACCCCGCGCGGCCGGCACCCGGCGCGGCCGGCACCCCCGCGGCCGGCACCTCCGCGGCCGGCACCCGCGCGGCCGGCACCCCGCGCGGCCGGCCCGGGCAGAGGGAGCTCCGACTGTCGATGATCCACAAGACCGACTCACCGACTGGATGGACGTCCTTGGTGAGAAGCGGGCGGTGCGAGCACAGACCCAGTCGACACTCGATCGGCTAACGTCTGATCCAACGCGGACCGCTGCCAGGAGGAGCGAGGGTGAACGAGATCGCCGATGTCGTCGTGATCGGTGCCGGGGTGCACGGCGCGAGCACGGCTTTCCACCTGGCCGAGCGCGGCGCTCGCGTCATGGTGCTCGAGCGGACGGTGGCCGGCTCCGCGGCGACGGGTCGCTCGAGCGGCCTGGTGCGCATGCACTACGACTTGGCCGCTGAGAGCGCGCTGGCCTGGAAGTCGTTCGACTACTTCACCAACTGGGCCCAGCGCGTGGGCGGCGACGCCGGCTTCACGCGCACCGGTTTCGTGCGCATCGTGCCCCCGGCTCAAGAGGACAACCTGCGTGCGAACGTGGCCGACCAGCAGCGGATCGGCATCCCGACCACGGTCGTGTCGGCCGCCGACGTCGCCCGCCTTGCCCCGGGCTTCGTGACCGACGACTTCAACATCGCCGCCTACGAGCCCGACTCGGGCTACGCCGACCCGACCAGCACGTGCACCTCCCTGCTCGCCGCGGCCCGCGCGAAGGGCGCCGTCCTGCGCCAGGCGAGTGTCGTGCAGGCGATCGAGGTCGATGACGGGCGGGTGGTCGGTGTGCGCATGGCGGGCGGCATGATCTCGGCACCGGTGGTCGTGCTTGCGGCGGGCGCCTGGTCGGCTGCTCTGGCGGCGACCGCCGGCGTCAAGGTGGAGATCCGCGCCTGGCACCACGACACGGGCTACGTCTCCCGCCCGGACGCCCTGGAGGGCGCTCTGCCCACGGTCATCGACGACATCAACGAGCTCTATTTCCGGCCCGAGGGGCACACGCTGGCGCTGGTCGGCCTGGAGGACGGCAACCGGATCGACGATCTGGCCGGCGACGACAGCCCCAGCGATCCAGCCTTCATCGACCACGTGGTCGACCGGCTGTGCCGTCGCGTGCCGGCCTTCGCGCAGTCCGAGTTCCGCGGCTCGCACGGGGGCACGGACGGGATCACCGCCGACCAGCGCGCGATCATCGGCCGCTACGGCCCGGACGGGCTGGTATTCCAGACCGGCTTTTCCGGGACGGGCTTCAAGATCGCGCCCGCGGTGGGCCTGGCCGTCGCCGAGCTGATCCTCGACGGCGCCGCGGCCAGTGCAGACATCTCGATGTTCGATCCGGGGCGCTTCGCGGCCGGCAAGCAGCTGCGCGGCGACCATCCATACGGCGACCTGTGGCGGTAGGTAGGCGGCGCGGGGCACGGGCTGCGTGCGGCACGAGCATGGCGGGGCTGGAAAACGAGTGGACGGAGCGAGTAACGTAGCGCGGGAGGTGGATGGATGGCGACCGATCACGATCCGGCCGATGCGATTGGCACGGTGACCCACTACTTCACCCACCTTGAAGTGGCGGCGGTGGCGTTGGACAAGCCGCTGTCGGTGGGCGAGCGTGTGCACATCATTGGCCACACCACGAACCTCGTTCAGACGGTCGACTCGATGCAGGTCGAGCACGCCGCGATCGAGCGGGCCAAACCCGGCGACGACGTTGCGCTGCACGTCGACGACCACGTCCGCGAGCACGACAAGATCTACCGCGAGGTATAGGCCGGCGCCGTCCGCGCCCGTCTAGCCACCGAACCGACTCAACCAGCCGGCGGGGTCAGCGCGTCTCGGGCGTGCCGTGCAGGCATGGCTACCATTGGGGACATGTACGGCCCGAACACGCAGCAGGTCGAGTGGTTGCTGGCATACCTGCGCGAGCTGCCGGCGCGACGCTGGAAGAAGCTCGAGGATGGCTACGGCGCCAACTCGGTCGAGAAGCTTGAGGATGCGCTGGCCACCGCGCTGGACGACTCCGGACTCCGGGAGGAGTGGTTCGCCATGCGCCACGAGGCGACCGAGATTGCCCGTGCCGCCGCGAAGGCGTACGCGGCAGCAGTCCACGAGCAGCCGCGCACCCTGGAGCACGTGGCCGCGGTCAACGCCTGGGATGGGCAGCATGAGACCGCATTCTCGGAAGACCTCCCGCCGGCCCACGAGATGGCCTTTATCGACGCGTCGTGCGCCGCGCTCGGCCTGGTGATGCTGCGGCCGTTCATCTCGGCCAGCAAGTTCAGCAGCCTGTGGGCTGCCTACGAGCCGGTCGTCGCGCTGGTGGCGGGCGAGGAGTCGGGCGCGATACCCAGCCCGGCCGCCAAATAGCCGACGGGCCGTCGTGACCCACCTGTACACGGTGCTCGTCGGCGGCGTCGTCATTCCGGGTGGCGACGAGCCGGATGCCTCGGCCATCGTCTGGGCCGCCGACGTGGTGATCGCCCTCGGCCGCGACGACGCCGTGCGCTCGATCTCGCGCGGCGATTCGCACTTCATCGACCTTGCCGGCGCCTGCGTCATTCCCATTGCCGGGGATGCCGACGCTGGGTGGCCGGTTGACGCGAGGCTCGAGGTCGGCGGGCGGGCAGACCTGGCGGTGCTCAGCAGCGACCCGCGCACGGGGCGGGCCCACCGTGCCGGTTCGCCCACGAGCCCGGCGGTTCGGACGCTGGCGGTCGTGCGCGGCGGTCGAGTGGTCAAAGGAGCATTGCCCGGCCCACCGGCGCACGAGGACCACGATCACTCGCACGCCTGACTTCTGCGGGCGTCTCCCCGACCGACCCGCAGCGTAGAATGGGAGCTGCCGCGCACAGACGCGCGGCGCCTATCCAGAGCGGCCCGAGAGTCCTGGCTCGTTGACGGCCCGGCAACCACCGACATCCCTCATGTCGGCACGGTGCCACTGCCAGGTGCGATAGGAGATGGGGATGTCATCCAATCCTGCCGGCGCCGTTGGCGCGCGGCCGAATCCGGAGCGCGTAAGCCTCGCCCAGGGCATCAACCACGCCACGACGATCGACATCGTGGCCAAGGGCATCGCCCTCGCGATCCCGTTCACGCCGCTCATCTACGTCGAGCGCCGCGGCGCTGCCTACCGTTGGAGCCCGGCGCACCGCGGCGGGCCGTACCCGCTGATGCGCATAACGGCCAAGTTCCTGCAGATGGACCACGGCAGCCTGGTGCTCCCGTTTCGAGCGCTCGACCAGGGTGGCCAGCCGGGCTTCGGGCGCGACGGTTTCTGGGACGGCGTGTGCATCGTCCGCACGGACGACGACGAGTCGGGTCCGGCCGACGAATGGACGCTGCTCGAGTTCGACGCTCCGGCCACCGCTTCGGCCACCGCTTCGGCCATCAGGGCGCGCATCCTCAAACTGCTCGCCGTCCCAACGAAAGAGGACACCCGCGTCGGGTCAGCCTGAGGGCGGTGGCTCCGCGGGCGCGGCAACGAGATCGATCGTTCGGACCTGGCGGGTGCCGCCACTGTCGGTGCGCACCAGCGCGGATGGGATGACTCCGCTGCTGAGTCGCTCGATGACCGCGATCTGGCCGGCGTAGATGCCCGCGGCCTCGATGCGTACGCGGTCGCCGACGGCAAAGCCCGCTCGGCCTGCGCCGGCTTGAAGGTTGATCGTGGCCAGGTTGGGGCGCTCGAAGGTCGGGTCGGGGGCCGGCGCCGGGGCCCGCTTGGTGGCCGTCTTGGCCGGCGGGTAGTTGACCTTGCGCTTACGCATCGGCGAACCGTCGGCCGACGGTGGCGGAGGGTGGTCGGACGAGCATCAGTAGCTCCGGCGCGACCGGGTCTGCTCCTTGGGTGGCTTCGGTTCGCGGCCCGGTCGGGGCGGTCGGGGGGCGGTCCCGGGGGCCATGTCCGGCCGCCGCTCTTGGGGACCACGCGCCTTCGCCTCGGCCACCGCGCGGGCGAACTCCTTGGCCGTGGCGGCAGGGACGCTCGCCTGCCAGGCCGCTTCTATGCGCGCGACGTTCTCGTTCTCCACGACGCGTCGGGCGCGTTCTGACTTCGAGTGCTTGGCCATACCCAGATCCTCGCTATCGGGTACGACCGAGTGCGCACCGTCAGCTGACAGTATGAGCCTCCGAAGGTGCGAGGGTCGATTCCGGCTAGGCGAGAGCCTGCTTCACCTTTGGCAGGCGCTCGGCGTAGTAGTACGCGCAGCCGGCCTTGACGAAGTCGGCCTCGATCTTCATTGCCGCGAGCGCCTTCTTCACCGCCCCGGGAGTCGCGTCGAGCTCCTTGGCGATGGCTCCGGCTGAGAGGCCCTCTCGTCCAGTCGCGTCTTTGACCATCCTTGTGCTCCCCTTTCAGCTCGATGCCGCGGCGGGCATCCGACACCGCCGATTGTCCGCGTGCTGTGCTGCGGAACCGTGGAGCGGCTCTTGCGACGTGTCTATGGCAATAGCCTTGACAAGGCAAGCACAATAGACACAAGCCGCCGCGCCGAAGACTGGCGCGACACGGCTGGGGCCAGCGTTGGTGAGGGGACATGAGGCACGGCTACACGGTTCGCGCGCGACCCAGGGGCAAGTGGTGGGCGATCGAGGTGGTCGAGCTGCCCGGCATCTTCAGCCAGGCCAAGCGGCTTGAGCACGTCAACGATGTGGCACGCAACGCTATCTGTCTGCAACTGGATGTCCCAGCCGAGTCGTTCGACCTGATCGTCGAGCCCATTCTTGACCCGCCCGTCGAGCTCGTCGTGAAGGCTGCAGTGGCTGCTCGGCGCGACATGTCCAGGGCGCAGGCTGACGCCGCCGCGGCATCGCGCGAAGCCGTGCGCACGCTGATCGAGCTGGGCCTACCCTTGCGCGACATAGGCCGGCTGCTCGACATTTCACACCAGCGTGTGGCCCAGCTGGCTGGGAGCTCATCTCGCCGCACATTGCAGCCCCGGCAGCCCAAGCTGCCCAGGCCGCCCAGGCCGCGGAGGCAGTCCCGGCCAGCGCAGCAGCCGGTGCGCCCGCCCCTCCCTCGCGCCAGGTCACCACGCGTCACAATCCTCTGAGCCGCCGACCAGGGCGCAACCATCATTCGGCGCATGGCCGGCCGCCGGTTCTCCGCGGTGTCGGAAACGGGCCCGCGGCGCGTATCCTTCGCAGCGCGAGTAGCAGTCCGATTGGAGAGGCGCCGGCTTGAACTGCCCAACGTGCGGCACACAGAATCTTCCGGGCGCGAAGTTCTGCATGGAGTGCGGCACGACGCTCGAAGCCGGTTGCCCGTCGTGCAGCAATGCGGCTATTGTACATCTGCTCGACTCGTCGTCTTGTTCTCCTGTGTCAGTCTCAGACACCTCGCTCACGCTGGCCGCCGGTGTCTCGGTTCCGGTGTACGTGGTGATCGGCTTCGTCCGGATCGGCGCGGCGTTCCTGGTGTGCCACATGATCGGCCGGGCGTATCACGACGATGCGATCGGCTGGTTCCGCAAGTACCTCGGTGTCCGTCAGGACGCCATCGACTCGTTCAACCGTGGATTCTCGAAGGCGGAGTGGTTCCTGATCCCGTTCTTCGCCGGCTCGAACATCGTCGCGGCGCTGAGTGGCGTCCACCGCACTCCCCCGGTGCGCCTCGCCGTTCTGCTCACGGTCGGCATCGCAGGGCGCCTGGCGCTGATGTGGTGGCTGGCCCGCACATTCGAGGCCCAGCTGGTCGATTTCCTCGAGTGGCTGCAGCGGTACCAGTGGTGGGCGGTGGGCATCTCGATCGCCCTGGTCGTGCTCGTCAACGTCCGCAACCTCCGCGGCGCCTGATTACATCAGGGGTCAGACCCCCGATGCAATCCGCAGTTCGAGGGCCGCTCGCCTGGGCCAAACCGGCCCGACGTTGCTAGAACGACAGTCATGGCTGAAGTCACCCTCGGGGGAAACCCCGTCCACACGTCCGGAGATCTCCCCGCTGTCGGTGCCGCCGCGCCGTCGTTTTCGCTGGTCGGCGCCGACCTGGGCGAGTTCGACGCCGGTGAGTTCGCCGGCAAGAACGTCATCCTGAACATCTTCCCGAGCATCGACACGCCGACGTGTGCCACGAGCGTCCGGCAGTTCAACGAGCGCGCCGCCGGCATGGACGAGACGGTGGTCGTGTGCGTCTCGGCCGACCTGCCGTTCGCAATGGGTCGGTTCTGCGGCGCCGAGGGCATCGAGAACGTGAAGGTCGGCTCGACGTTCCGGTCCGACTTCGGTTCGACCTACGGCGTCGACCTGACCGACGGCAAGCTCCAGGGCGTGCTCGCCCGTGCAGTGGTGGTGATCGGCCCCGACGGCACGGTGAAGCACACCGAACTCGTCCCCGAGATCGCCCAGGAACCCAACTACGACGCCGCCCTCGCCGCCCTCTGATTGCACCAGGGGTCAGACCCCTGCTGCAATCGCGTCGGGAAGACGAGTTCCGCCGTTCGTGTGACTGCGGCGGCGAACGCCGCGTCGGTCGCCAGACGGGAACGAATCCGCGAGACGGCCGATCGCAGCGTCGTCGACTGGGTCGCGGCTCGGGAACTGGCAAGGCTCGTCCACCGCATCCGACAGCCGCTTCAGCGAGGCCGCTCGACGAACTCGTCGATCCCGGACGTCGTCCAGCCCGAACGAAGGCGATGGTTAGCCACCGCGCGGGCGAGGCCGAGGACGCCCGATGGCCGAGGTATGCGCTGGCCCGCTCGACCCCGCGAGGTCCAGCGCATTGCGTAGCGACCGTCGAGAGAGGTGGGGTCGTCGACACATCGTGAGTGGAACCGCCTCGGACGCCCCGTCGCGCCGACCGATCGTTCGGGCGGGTGTAGATCGAGCCGAGCGCTGCATCGCGGCGGACATCCGCCGTCGGGCAGTGACACAGGTGGAATGATTGTCATGGACAGTACGCGTGCGTGCACGTCGAATCGATCGACCAGTCGCGAGTCGCTGCCCACTCGATGCGGTCCGTCGTCGAACACGCCGTGGTCGTGCCACGGTTCATGACGTGGTGCCAGCCGTCTTCGAGATCGATGCGCAATCGTCGTCCCATGCCCACCACTCTGACGAAGGGGTGTTGCGAGCTGACCCCTGCTGCAATTCCTACAGGAAGGGGTCGAGGGATCTCGAGAGGCCGGGGACGTCGGCGATCTTCTTGCAGGCGAGCACGACACCGGGCATGAAACTGTCGCGGTCGTAGCTGTCCTGGCGGATCGTCAGGGTCTGGCCCTGGGCTCCCAGGATCACCTCCTGGTGGGCGACCATGCCGCGCATGCGAACCGAGTGGACTCGGATCCCGTTCGGGCCCTCGCCGCCGCGGGCGCCCTCGTAGACCTCGTCGGTCGTCGGGTCGGGATCGAAGCGTCGTCCCCGGGCGTCGGCCATCCGCTCGGCGGTCTTCACCGCGGTGCCCGACGGTGCGTCGATCTTGCGGTCGTGGTGCAGTTCGATGATCTCGGCGGTGTCGAAGAACGGTGCCGCCATCTCGGCGAAGCGCATCATCAGTACCGCGGAGATCGCGAAGTTCGGTGCGATCACGCAGTTCGGGCCGCCGTCGGACCCGAACGTCGACTCGAACAGAGCGAGATCGTCTGCAGTGAACCCGGTCGTGCCCACCACGGCGTGGATGCCGTGCATGCCCAGCCACGGCAGCGTGTTGCGGGCGGCGTCGGCAACCGTGAAGTCGACGACGACATCGCACGCCGACTCGGCGAACGCGTGCAGGTGTTCGGACACCTCGATGCCCTCGACCGCCTGCCCCACGCCGAACGGGTCGACCGCGGCAGCGAAAACGAGATCGGGGTCAGCGACCACCGCCGCACAAACGGTTCGACCCATTCGTCCGGCAGCGCCGTTGACCCCGATTCTCATGTGTTCAGTCTGGCCGATGCGCACGCACCGACCGCGATTGCAGCAGGGGTCTGACCCCTGGTGAAATCAGCGGTGGCGACGACGGCCGCCGCTGCGGCCACCACCGTCACCGGACGGACGGTCCGACTTCGGGCCGAGGTCGCCGAGTTCGTCGGCGAGCTGGGCGTCGAAGCTGTCCTCGAAGCTCACCTCGACGACGTCGACGCCGCCACCCGAGCTGGCGGGCGCAGCGTCGGAGTCGCTCGAGCGCTCCTTGCGGGGCGCACGCTCGCGGCGATCGGAGGAACCGCTCGACTCACCGGACGAGGAGCCCTCCTTGGCGGGGGGCGGATCGCCGGCGGGGGTCAGGCTGACCTTGCCCTTGTCGTCGATCTCCTCGACGCGGACCTCGATCTCCTGGCCCAGCTCGAGCACGTCCTCGACCGAGTTGATGCGCTTGCCGCCACCCAGCTTCGAGATGTGCACGAGGCCGTCGCGGCCCGGCAGGATGTTGACGAACGCACCGAACTTGGTGATGTTCACCACACGGCCCGTGTAGACGGCGCCCAGCTCGGCCTTCGGCGGGTCGACGATCGCGAGGATCGCCGCCTTGGCCTCTTCCATGCGCCATGCCTCGACGGCACCGATGGTGACGATGCCGCGGGCACCGTCGTCGTCGACGCCGATGTCGGCTCCGGTCTCCTGCTGGATCGTGTTGATGACCTTGCCCTTCGGGCCGATCACTTCACCGACCTTGTCGAGCGGGATGTAGATCGTGGAGATCTTCGGTGCGGTCTCGGCGACCTCGTCACGGCTCTGCGCGATGCAGGCGTTCATGACCTCGAGGATCTCGAGGCGAGCGACGCGGGCCTGGGCGAGCGCAGCGGCGAGCACGTCGGCGGGGATCCCGTCGATCTTCGTGTCGAGCTGCAGCGCCGTGATGGCGTCCTCGGTACCGGCGACCTTGAAGTCCATGTCGCCGAACGCGTCCTCGGAGCCGAGGATGTCGGTCAGCGTGATGTAATCGCCGTCTTCGTAGATCAGGCCCATGGCGATACCGGACACGTGACCGCGAACCGGCACGCCGGCGTCCATCAGCGCGAGGCTGGAGGCGCACACCGACGCCATCGACGTCGAACCGTTCGACGACATCACCTCGGAGACCAGGCGCAGCGTGTACGCGAAGTCCTCCTGGTTCGGGATGACCGGCAGGACCGCACGGGCGGCCAGCGCACCGTGGCCGATCTCGCGGCGCTTCGGCGAACCGACGCGGCCGGTCTCACCGTTGGCCCACGGCGGCATGTTGTAGTGGTGCAGGTACCGCTTGGTGTCGTTGGGCGACAGCGAGTCGATCATCTGGTTCATCCGGGGCATCGCCATCGTGAGGACGGTCATGACCTGGGTCTCACCACGCTGGAACAGGCCAGAACCGTGAGCGGTCGGCAGTGCGCCGACTTCCGCGGAGATCGGACGCAGATCGGCGACGCCACGGCCGTCCATGCGGACGCCCTCCTTGACGACGCGTGCACGCATCAGCTTCTTGTTGAGCGAGCGGACGGCCTCCTTGACCATGGAGTTCTGCCCGGCGAACTCGCCCGGCTCGTCCTTGGTGCCGCAGAGCTCGGCGAGGATCTCGGCGGTGACGGCATCGGTCGCCTCGTTGCGCTCGGACTTGTTGGCGATCGTGATGACCGGGGCGAGCTTGTCGCTGCCGACCTTCTCGACGGCGGCGAAGATCTCCGGCGTGTAGTCGAGGACCGGGGTCCACTTCATCGGCGTGATCGGGCCCTTGGTGGCGATCACCGAGGCGACGAGCTGGCGCTGCAGGGCGATCGACTCCTTGATCCACACCTTGCAGGCGTCGAGGCCGTCGGCGAGGACTTCCTCGGTGACCTTCTTGGCGCCGTCGTCGTAGTAGTAGAACGCGTTCTCGGAACCGCCGGCCTCGACCATCATCACGGCGACGTCGCCGTTGTCGAGTTCACGGCCGGCGACGACCAGCTCGAAGGTGCCGTTCTCGGCCTCTTCGTAGGTGGGGTGCGGGATCCACTCGCCGCTCTGGCTGTACGCCATGCGGATCGCGCCGATCGGGCCCTCGAAGGGGATGCCCGAGATCATGAGCGCAGCGGACGCGGCGTTGATCGACAGCACGTCGTGCGGGTTGACCTGGTCGGCGCCCATCACGGTCGTGACGACCTGGGTCTCGTTGCGGAATCCGTCGGGGAACGACGGGCGCAGCGGCCGGTCGGTGAGACGGCAGGTGAGGATGGCGTCCTCGGTCGGACGTCCTTCACGACGGAAGAACGAGCCGGGGATCTTGCCGGCGGCGTACGCCCGCTCCTCGACGTCGACCGTCAGGGGGAAGAAGTCGACACCGTCGCGCACGCCTTTGGCGGCATTGGCGGTGGTGAGGACCTTCGTGCCACCGATCGATGCCACGACGGCACCCATCGACTGGGGGGCGAACTTGCCCGTCTCGAAGGTCAGGGTCTTCTCGGTTCCGGACACGGGTCCGGACACGATGATTGGGTCAGCCACAAGGGCTCCTTTCGTGTGCACTCCCCCTCGGGAGTGCGCCTCTGGAGCGATCGGCCGGTTCCCAGTTGGTCAACCCGACAACGCGTCGACCCGGCAGGGCGGCGGTTCGGATTCAGCAACCGGCAACCGACAACGGTTCGCTCATGTTGCGGGGCCGGACGTTC
>CAVPHB010000001.1:0-221816 GCA_963704145.1 uncultured Chloroflexia bacterium | reverse complement strand
CATCGTTATGAAGCCGCCCGGGCCCATCGGGTTGTGCGAAATGCTACGCCTTGACCCATCGGGCTGAGGAGCCGGAGGCTTGCGAAGACGTGCTCATAGCGGTTGCGCAGCGCCCGGTTGGTGGCCGTGTCACGCACGATCCAGACGAGTCCCACCTTGTATGGCGCGCCGTCACCGCGCGGCTTCCGCCTTCTCATGGGGAGCGTCACGAAGCTTGTTCGCGCCGACAAGTGCGCCCCGACATCCGAACGTGTTCCAGCACTCCCCGATCACCAGCGCGGCCCGTCCGATCGAGCAGCGCTCGCTGCCCCACGCCCGGCTGGGCGCCTCGAACTGCGCCTCCCAGCCAGCGGCCGTTGCCAAATGCGCAACACCAGCTCCTGCATCTGCAGGTGACCCGCATTGGCCCGCGCCTGTGGGGTCGCGTGCAAACTCGAAGTGCAGGTAGCGGCCGAGTGCCTACAGCGAGCGCCAGCCACCAGCCGCGCCCCGCCACCCGCCTCGATCTCGGCCAGCCGTGAGCGACTGATGCCAACCTGGCCGGCGAGATCGCTCTGTGTCATACGGCGCCGGCAGCGCGCGGCGCACACTTGCTGCAAGCTCATGCGCACGCAACCGGCGTGTTTGGGCGCGCGGCCGCTTGACTCCCGCCATGTCGACCAGACTGACAAAGACGCGTTACCAGGTGGCCTTAAGCCCGCGTCATCGGCCGGTTCTCACGCTCGCTGACGCCGCGTCGAGCGTGGCTCGTTGGGCTGGATGCGTGCCTATGGTCGATTAGGCCGCTTATGTCAGTGACGCGCCGCACGGGCGAGCGCGCGACCGCTCGGGGCACGGGCGGTTGGCAGCGCGACGCGCCCGGCACGGGCGAGCGCGCGACCGCTTGGCACGGGCGGTTGGAGCGCGCGACGCGCCGGGCACGGGCGAGCGCGCGACCGCTCGGCAGCAGGTTGGCAGCGCGCGACGCGCCCGGCACGGCGAGCGCGCGACCGTCGGCACGGCGGTTGGCAGCGCGCGACCGGCCAGCGCCCGCGCCGGCGCCAGCGCGCGGCTTAGCGGACGGCCTGGTCGGCGATGTCGAAGGCGCGGTCGATGATGTCGAAGCCCTCGGCGATATGGCTCCGCGGTGATGATCAGCGGCGGGTTGGTGTGGATCCCGTTGAAGCGGAACATGGTGCACACCGCTTGGCGCGCTGGTGATCGCCTTCATCATCCAGGGTGCCGTTGTAGGGCGCCATGGCAGCGAACGGGGAGCGCGAGCGGACCACGTCGATCATGCCGAAGAGAACTCGATGTTGCGTACCGCCCCAACCCACGGATGCTTGTCCATCAGGCGCCGGTGGTGGCCGGCCATGCTCGCCCATCTGGCGCGCGATGGCTGTCCTGCACGGCGATCGTGGCCGATGCCGCCGCGCCGCCACCGTCGAAGGCATCGGCGATCGAACGGCGCATGCCGACCGCGCCGAGCGACATACGGGACGCGCCCAGCCCCTTGGCGATCGTGCACAGGTCGGGCACGACGCCCAGTGGTCGACTGCCACCAGCGGCGCCGGTGCGGCCGAGCCGCCATGACCTCGTTGGTGCAGATGCCGGCGCACCCCCTGCAGGTAGCCGTCAGGTGACCGACGTTGCCCGTCGTGCCCACGACCGGCTCGAGCAGGAACGCGGCGATGGTGTGTCCGCCTTCGTACATGATCACGTCTTCGAGGTCCTGCAGCGACTGCTCGAGCGGCTCCGGGCAGGGTCAGCGTGTCATGGTGGGCGCGCGGACGACGCCCCACACGCCGGTCTCGGCTGCCCAGCGCCGGGGATCGCCGGTGGCATTGATGGCCTGTCCCGTCGCACCGTGATCTAGCGGCTGCCCGGTCATCCTGTGCCGGCCGGCGAACTGGCGAGCGAGCTCTATTGCGTTCTCGTTCGCCTCGGCGCCGCCGTCGGCGGAGAAATACGTCGATGTCGCCGGGGCGAATCCCCTCGGCCAGCTTCTCGCCCAGCCGCGCGCGGGCCTCGGTGGCCATGGACGGGTTGGCATAGGCGCAGCTGATCGGCCTGGCGCTTGATGGCATCGATCACGCGCTTGTCCCCGCTGCTCCTTGACGTCTATCAGCTGGCTGTTGAAGTCGAGGTAGCGCGCGCCGTCCGGCGCTGTAAGCAGCATCGGTGCGCTCGACGGGGGATCGGTCGACGGCCGATTGGGCCGACCATGTACAAGCGTGTGCTTGCGCGACAGAGCATGCGTCGGCGGCACTCATCGTGCCCGGGGTGACTGATATTCCCATGGCCGGAGTGTAGAAAAACCAGCGCTGCGCGGGTCGTTCTGGATGCCGCGTTGCGAATTGGGCGGCGGCGCGTCGAATGTTGCCATACGGGCGCGAACGGGCCTGTCCGAAGGGTCCGTCGGGTTGCGGAGAGTCACGGCCCCAGCGGATGACGTGCCCTCGCCGTCCAGGGCCGCCGCACCACCGACCGTCGAGAAGGGAGGGAAACCCGCGACGCCCGGACAACCGACGCTGGCCCAGCAAACTGCTCATATTCACGCTTGCGCTTCCGATCTTCACCCTTGTCTACCTGACAACGTTTGGCGGTCGCCTCGCTGCCCGTGGCCACCTTCCTGGCGCAACGGTCATCAGCTCGATCTACGCCGAGGAGGCCATCAAGCGCACGCCACAGTGCTGCGCCGCGACGGCGGTCCGGCGTGGCCGGGCCCTTGGCCCGGCGGTTGCCCCGCCGACGGCCGGCGCGGAGCGCCGGGTCACCGCCGGAGCCGTGATCGGCGCTGACTTCCGCCTCGGCACCGAGGGGCCGCGTACCTTCGACTGCTCGGGCTTCAGCGAGTTGCCGTGCGGCCTGCGCCTGCGCGCCGTCGGCTACATGCACGACTTCGTGGCCCGCGGACGCTTCACGCGGGATCAGGGAAGCAGCCCGGTGGTCTGGAAATACGGATCCCACATCGGCATCTACCTGGGCGAGGGCAAGGCGATCAGCGCGCTGGTCAACCCGTGGGGCGTCATCCACTCCGTCCGCGGCATCCGCCTTCCAGTGAGCTACTACCTCCACGTGAAACGCGGTTCGGCGGAGATGCCGGCGGGATGGGTGAACTCCGGGCCGACCCGCCCGGCGGCGGCGGATACCCCATCCTTGCGCAACGGCAATAGCAATGGCAAGAGGAGCGTCGCCGATGACGCGGCCCCCAACGGCCAGAGCACCGATATCCAGCACCCCGACACGCCGTCGGCCCGTACGCAGCGAGGGTGTCTCCCCCTTGGCACGATGAACATCCGCGCTGCGCCGGACCCGCAGGCGCGGAACAGCTGGGCTCGGCCGGCTGTGTTGAAGATCACCGACCAGGACGCACCAGCCCAGCAGGCTATCTGGTGGTTCAAGATCCTGACCGTGCAAGGAGGGCCTGGGTCTACTCCCGCTGGGTGCAGCCAGCGGCCAACTAGGCCGAGCCGCCGTCCGCCCCCGTCGCCGGGGGCAGCGACCAGGTTCTGAGCTCAGAGACGGACGAAGGTCGCTCCCGGGCAGCACCTCGAGCCCGGTCGGGGCCAGTGGCGGCTCTTGGCCAGCATCCGGTCCAGCTCGGCGTCGTCGTGCGCCGGGTCGTGATGGAAGGTGACCAGCGCAACGAGCGCCGGCCATCTCGAGCCGCCAGGCCCACTGCGTCGGCAATCTGGCTCGTGGCCCCAGCCGACTGGCGTAACTCCTCGGCCGTGTAGGGCGTCGTGCAGGAGCAGGTCGGGCCAGGTCGTGGCCTGAGGTCCAGTCGGGCTCATCGAGCGTGCCGTTGGCGCCCGACCACGAGCCCGCGCTGGGCGCCAACGGCACGCTCGATGAGCCCGACTGGACCTCAGGCCACGACCTGGCCCGGGCCGCCGACCTGCTCCTGCACGACGCCCAGTACACGGCCGAGGAGTACGCCGAGCGCATCGGCTGGGGCCACAGCCAGATTGCCGACGCAGTGGGCCTGGCGGCGATGGCCGGCGCTCGTCAGCTGGTCACCTTCCATCACGACCCGGCGCACGACGACGCCGAGCTGGACCGGATGCTGGCCGAGGGCCAGTCGCTGGCCCCGACCGGGCTCGAGGTGCTGCCCGGGCGCGAGGGAGCGACCTTCCTGTCCTGACCAGAACCTGGTCGCTGCCCCCGGCGACCGGGGGCGGACGGCTGACTCGGCCTAGTTGGCCGCTGGCTGCACCCAGCGGGAGTAGACCCAGCCCTCCTTGCCGCCGCGGGTCAGGACCTTGAACCAGAGATAGCCTGCCGGGCTGGTGCCCTGGTCGATGATCTTGAACAGCCCGCCGCGGCCGACCCAGCCGATGATCCGTGCGCTGGGATCGGCGCCACGCGGATGTTCATCGTGCCCGTGGCCAGGGAGTTGAACTCGGTCGGGCTGGACGCCCTCGTTGTCCTGGGTCGACGGCCTGTCGGGGTGCTGGATATCGGTGCTCTGGCCGTTGGGGCTTGGCCGTCGGCGACGCTGCCGTCTGCCATTGCTATTGCCGTTGGCCAGGATGCTGTCAGTCACCGGGTTGTCGCCGCCGCCGTTGCCGGGCGGATCGCCCGGGTTGGTCGGCCATTGCCCTTCGCCGCTGCCATCACCGCCCACCAGTTCACGTGCAGGATAGTAAGCTCACTGGTAAGATGGATGCCGTGGACGGAGTGGATCGAGACGCCCCACGGCTCGACCAGCGCGCTGAGCGCCTTGCCTTCGCCGAGATAGATGCCGATGTGTGAGCCGTTGTTCCAGACAACCAGATCGCCGCGTCGCGCCTCTCCCGATCCTCGCGGTGAAGCAGGCCGCGGGCCATGAACCAGCGCATGTAGCCGGCGGCGCGCAGGCGCATGCCGCCGACGCGCGGCAACTCGCCGGCGTCGGGAAGACACGGAAGATGAGGCCCGAGCAGTCGAACGTACGCGGGCCCTCGGTGCCGAGGCGGAAGTCAGCGCCGAGGTATTCGCGCGCCGCGGCGATGACCTACTCGGCAGGATCGCCGCTGCCGCCGCCGGCCATCGGCGGCGGCAACCGCCGGGCCGACCAGCGCCACCGCCAGCGCCAGCGACGGCCGTCGCGCGCAGCGACGTCGCGGGCGCGCGCTCGATGGCCTCCTCGGCGTAGATCGATGCCGATGACCGTCGCGCCCAGGAAGGTCGCCACCGCCGGCCGCAGGGCAGCCCAAAGCCGACCGCCAAACGTCGTCAGGTAGACGAGGGCGATGATCGGCAGCGCAAGTGTGAACACGAGCAACTTGCTGGGCGCGCGTCGGTTGTCCGGCATCCCGAGGTACCCTCCCTACTCTCGAGACCGACGGGGCACGACGACGGTCGGTGGTGCGGTCACCCTGGACGGCGAGGGCACGTCATCCGCTGGGGCGGTGTTGACTCTTCCGCTTCTTCAGTTGTGACGGCGACGACCCTTTGGACTGGCCCGTTCGCGGCAGTATGGCAGCGCTGACTGCGCTCGGCGCAAGGCCAATTCGCAACGCGGCATGCAGCACGACCGCGTCGCAGCGCTCGTTGGCTACACTCGCGGCCATAGAGGAGGCGTAGTCGAATGGGCATCTCAGTCGCTCCGGCACGATGAGTGCCGCCGACATCGTCGCTCTGTCGCGCAAGCACACGCTGTACGAATGGTCGGCCCAGATCGGCCGTCGACCCGATCCCGGTCGAGCGCGCCGAGGGCGTCTACTTCTACACGCCCGACGGCACGCGCTACCTCGACTTCAACAGCCAGCTGATGAGCGTCAACATCGGCCACGGCGACCAGCGCGTGATCGATGCCATCAAGCGCCAGGCCGATCAGCTCGCCTACGCCAACCCGTTCATGGCCACCGAGGCCGCGCGCGCGGCTGGGCGAGAAGCTGGCCGAGCTCGCGCCGGGCGACATCGACGTCTTCTTCTTCACCAACGGCGGCGCCGAGGCGAACGAGAACGCAATCAAGCTCGCTCGCCAGTTCACCGGCCGGCACAAGATCCTGGCCCGTTACCGCTCGTACCACGGCGCGACCGGACAGGTCATCAGTCGCCACCGGCGATCCGCGGCGCTGGGCAGCCGAGACCGGCGTGTGGGGCGTCGTTCGCGCGCCCGACTGCCATCGCTGGGGCCGGCCCTCCCCGGAGCCGGTCGAGCGAGTCGCTGCGGGACCTCGAAGACGTGATCATGTACGAGGGCGCCGCAGACCATCGCCGGCGTTCCTGCTCGAGCCGGTCGTGGGCACGAACGGCATCCTGATCCCGCCTGACGGCTACCTGCAGGGCGTGCGCGAGATCCTTGATCGGCACGGCATCCTGCTCATCGCCGACGAGGTCATGAGCGGCTTCGGCCGCACCGGCGCCTGGTGGGCAGTCGACCACTGGGGCGTCGTGCCCGACCTGCTCACGATGGCCAAGGGCCTGACCTCGTCGTACCTGCCGCTCGGCGCGGTCGGCATGCGCCGTTCGATCGCCGACGCCTTCAAGGACAAGGTGTTCCACGGCGGCCTGACGTACAACTCGCACCCCATGGGTTGCGCAGCGGCGCTGGCCACGATCGCCGTGTACGAAGAGGACGGCCTGATCGATCGCGCGCGCCAGATGGGCGAGGTCATGGCCGGCCACCACCGGCGCCTGATGGACAAGCATCCGTCGGTTGGGGCGGTACGCAACATCGGTCTCTTCGGCATGATCGACGTGGTCCGCTCGCGCTCCCCGTTCGTGCCCATGGCGCCCTACAACGGCACCTCGGACGAGATGAAGGCGATCGCCAAGTTCACGCGCGACAACGGCCTGTACACCATGTTCCGCTTCAACGGCATCCACACCAACCCGCCGCTGATCATCACCGAGGAGCAACTCGCCGAGGGCTTCGACATCATCGACCGCGCCCTCGACATCGCCGACCAGGCCGTCCGCTAAGCCGCGCGCTGAGTCGGCGCCGGCGCGGGCGCTGGCCGGTCGCGCGCTGCCAACCGCCGTGCCGAGCGGTCGCGCGCTCGCCCGTGCCGGGCGCGTCGCGCGCTGCCAACCGCCCGTGCCGAGCGGTCGCGCGCTCGCCCGTGCCGGGCGCGTCGCGCGCTGCCAACCGCCCGTGCCGAGCGGTCGCGCGCTCGCCCGTGCCGGGCGCGTCGCGCGCTGCCAACCGCCCGTGCCGAGCGGTCGCGCGCTCGCCCGTGCCGGGCGCGATGTCGACGTAGCTGACATAAGCGGCCTAATCCGACCATAGGCACGCATCCAGCCCAACGAGCCACGCTCGACGCAGCATCAGCGAGCGTGAGAACCGGCCGATGACGCGGGCTTAAGGCCCTGGTAACGCGTCTTTGTCAGTCTGGTCGACATGGCGGGAGTCAAGCGGCCGCGCGCCCGAATCACTGGCCGGTTGCGTGCGCATGAGCTTGCAGCCAAGGCAGGACACGAAGTGTGCGCCGCGCGCTGCCGGCGCCGTCTGACACAGAGCGATCTCGCCGGCCAGGTTGGCATCAGTCGCTCACGGCTGGCCGAGATCGAGGCGGGCCATGGTGGCGGGGCGCCGCTGCAGGTGTGGCTGGCGCTGGCTGAGGCGCTCGGCCGCTACCTGCACTTCGAGTTTGCACGCGACCCCCAGCAGGCGCCGGCCGATGCCGGTCACCTGCAGATGCAGGAGCTCGTGTTGCGCCTGGCAACGGCCGCTGGCTGGGAGGCGCAGTTCGAGGCGCCCAGCCGGGCGTGGGGCAGCGAGCGCTCGATCGATTGCCGGCTGCTCGATCGGACGGGCCGCCGGCTGGTGATCGGGGAGTGCTGGAACACGTTCGGGGATCTGGGCGCGGCTACGCGCTCGAGCACGAACAAGCTTCGTGACGCTCATGAGAAGGCGGAAGCCAGCGCGGGTGACGGCGCGCCATACAAGGTGGGACTCGTCTGGATCGTGCGTGACACGGCCGCCAACCGGGCGCTGCGCAACCGCTATGAGCACATCTTCGCAAGCCGCTTCCCGGGCTCCTCAGCCCAATGGGTCAAGGCACTCACCGGTGGCGCGCCGCAACCGGATGGGCCCGGCCTGGTGTGGTGTGATCTCCACGCGACGCGCCTGTTCGCCCATCGACGCGCCCGACGACCACGCTAGAGTGAAAAGCGATGAAGAGGGCAGTCGGGCTGGTCCTGTTTCTGGTCGCGTTCGGCGTGATCTGGGAGGGCCTCAAGTGGCTGGCCGGCGATCCGTGGCGCCTGCCGAGCATCGGCTACTACCACGCGCCACCGTTCCACGTGCTCCAGCTGACCGATCGTCAGCTGCCGCACCTGTGGGACATCTTTGGCGCGTTCGGCGAGCCGTTTCAGCGCAACGCCGACTACAGCCTCTTCAACTACCTGCTTGACCAGGCGCTATATACGTGGGCCGAGGCCCTGCTCGGCTTCGCCTTGGGGGCCGTGATCGGCATCACGCTGGCCAGCATCTTCGTCCACTCGGGGCTGCTCGAGCGCGCCTTCGTGCCCTACGTCGTGGCCAGCCAGACGGTGCCCGTCGTCGCCCTCGCGCCACTGATCGTGGCCAGCTTCGGCCGCGGGCTGACGAGCGTCCTGATCATCGCCACATACCTGACCTTCTTCCCGGTCACCATCGCGGTCATGCGCGGCCTGCGCTCACCCGACCCGCGCGCCGTGGAGTTGATGCGCTCGTACGCCGCCAGTCGCTGGGACGTCTATCGCAAGGTCCGCCTGCCCGCCTCGGTGCCGTATCTCTTCACCGCGCTCAAGATCGCCGCCGCAGCCAGTGTCGTAGGCGCGATCATCGGGGAGGGGCCGGGCGGCGTGCCGAAGGGCCTGGGTCGGGCGATCCTCAACTTCAACCAGCAGTACATCTCCGGACCAGAGAAGCTGTGGGCGGCGATCATCGTCGCTTCGGCCGTCGGGATCATGTTCTTCGTGCTCGTCCGTGCAGTCGAGTCGCTCGTCGTTCGCCGGCGCAATGTCGTAGTGGAGGGCAAATGACCGTCGATCAACCGGCCGTCCACCTGGTCGGCATCGAGCAGACGTTCACGACCGGCGGCGCGAGCACGACCGCGCTGGAGGACATCAACCTGTCCATCGCGCCGGGCGAATTCGTGTCGCTCATCGGCCCGTCGGGTTGCGGCAAGTCCACTCTGCTGCGCGTCGTGGGCGACCTGATCAAGCCCACCGCCGGCGTAGTCGAGGTCAACGGCAAGCCAGCCCACCAGGCGCGAGTAGGGCGCGAGTACGGCATGGTCTTTCAGGCGCCCGTCCTGTTCGACTGGCGCAATGTCGAGAGCAACGTGCGCCTGCCGCTCGAGTTGATGGGCATGGCCGCGCGCGCAACGTTACGCACGGGCGAAGGAGATGCTCGAGCTGGTTGAGCTGGGCGGCTTCATGCGCCACTACCCGTACCAGCTCTCGGGCGGCATGCAGCAACGTGTCGCGATCGCACGCGCGCTGTCGCTCGAGCCGACCCTGCTGCTGATGGACGAGCCCTTCGGCGCGCTCGACGAGATGACGCGCGAGCGGCTCAACGCCGAGGTACTGCGCATCTGGCAGCAGACCGGCACGACGGTCATCTTCGTCACCCACTCGATCCCCGAGGCGGTCTTCCTCTCGACGCGCGTCGTGGTCATGAGCCCACGCCCGGGCCGGATCATCAACGTCGTCGAGATCGACATGCCGCAGCCGCGCAACGACGCCACGCGCGAGAGCGAGCGTTACTTCGAGCTCGTGACGGAGGTGCGTGAGAGCCTGCGTGGGCGGCATGGTGAAGGCGCCGTGTCCACCGGTCGCGTGCGTGCCGAGGGCTCGGTCGGTTGAGGCCCGAGCGCCTGGCCGGGTGCGCTGAAGCGCTACTTGCCGCCGCTCGTCGTCTTTGCCGCAGTCATCGCGCTGTGGGAGATCTCGACCGCGGGCGAAGGCCGGCGTGTCATTCCGCCGCCGAGCGCCATCCTGGACGCTGGCTTCGAGAACTTCGACGCTCTCCGCCGCTCGGCCCAGGCGACGGCCTTCGAGGCACTCGGCGGACTGGTCATCGGTACCGTCGGCGGCATCCTGGTCGCCTTCACCACGGCACGTTGGGTGGTCGCGCGCGACGTACTCCTGCCGGTCGCCATCGCCACCAGCGCGATCCCGATCATTGCTGTCGCGCCGATCCTCAACAACTGGTTCGGCGTGACTAACCCGCTGTCCAAGATGGCGATGGCCGCGCTGCTCGTCTTCTTCCCGATCCTGATCAACGTCACGCGCGGCCTGGTCGAGGTGCAGCCCGCCAGCCTGGAGCTGATGCGCTCCTACGCGGCGAGCGAGCCTTGCCGTGCTGCGCAAAGTGCGCATCCCGAACATGCTGCCCTTCCTGTTCACGGCGCTCAAGGTGGGTGCCACGCTGGCCTTCATTGGCGCGATCGTGGGCGAGTACTTCGGCGGCACGTCGACTGTTCTTGGGCAGTACGTGCTGACCTCGATGAGCAGCGGCCGACTTCGACCTGGCCTGGGCGGGCATCCTGATCGGCGCGGTGGCCGCGATGGGCGCGTACCTGGTCGTCACGCTCGCTGAGCGGCTGGCCATCCCGTGGCACTCCTCCATTCGTGCCGCTTAGCGTTGGCGACGGGTTCCGACCTGGTCGCGGGTGCGCTATCGTGCCCGCGACGCCCGAGGAGGAATCGGCCGTGAGCGTCGGCGGCCGGCATAGAGGTGAAAGCATGCTCCATACGAGAAGATCGCTGGGCCCATTGGCAGCGACCGCGGTCCTGATCGTCGCCTGTAACGGCGGCGCCGCAGCGACCCCCACCGCCGCACCAACCCAGGCGCCGACCGCTGCGCCGACTGCTGCGCCGACCGCTGCGCCGACCGAAGCGCCCATGACCGAGGTTTCGCTGCAGCTGCAGTGGGAGCCGCAGGCGCAGTTCGCCGGCTATTTCGCCGCCGATCGCGAGGGTTACTACGCGGCCGAGGGCCTGCACGTCAACATCCTGCGCGGCGGCGCCGAAGTCATCCCGCAGGTTGTCGGTTCCGACCCGAACGGACCCGAGTTCACCATCTCGTGGGTGCCCAAGGTGCTCGAAGTACGCGCCAACGGCCAGTCCGATCTGGTCAACATCGCGCAGGTCTTCCAGCGCTCCGGCACTCGTTCCGTCTCGTGGGCGGCGGGCAAAGGCCCCGCGCCGACAAGCGACCAGAACATCACCTCGCCCGAGCAATTCGCGGGCAAGAACGTCGGGGCGTGGGCCTTCGGCAACGAGTACGAAGTAACCGCGGCCGGCCTGCTCTTCGGGCTCGTGCAGGATGTCGACTACACCAAGGTGATCCAACCGTTCGACATGTCACTCCTGCTTAACCGCGAAGTGGACGTCGCCGAGGCGATGATCTACAACGAGTACGCTCAGGTGCTCGAGGCGACCAACGGCGATACAGGCGGGCTGTACCAGCCCGATGATCTGAACGTGATCGACTACAACGATGTCGGGACGGCCATGCTCCAGGACGCCATCTTCGCCCGCGCGGCGTGGTTGTCCGAGGCCGGCAACGAAGACGTTGCCATCAAGTTCCTGCGCGCCTCGTTCCGCGGCTGGGCCTTCTGCCGCGAGAACGCCGACAAGTGCATCCAGTACACGGTTGACGCCGGCTCGACGCTCCCCGCCGGGCACCAGGCCTGGATGATGAACGAGATCAACCCGCTCATCTGGCCGTCGCCCAGTGGCATCGGCGCGATGAACGGTGACTCGTGGGCCCAGACGGTACGCGTCTCGAAGGACGCGGGCATCATCCCGTCCGATCCCGAGCAGGGCGCCTTCCGGACCGACCTGGCCGACGCGGCCCGCAGCGGCGTGACCGAAGACTTGGCCGGCACAGGCTTCACCAAGGGCACAGTCGAGGTCACGTCGGGCGGCGTCTAGCCTCGTCCGCGTCTAGCCTCGTCCGCGTCTAGCGCAACAACACCGGAGGCCGGCCCGCACGGGCCGGCCTCCATATTCGCTGAGGCGCCGCGGTTTGGGTCGCGCCGGCTTGGGGCGGCGCTGGGTAACCTCTGGCCGTGCCTGACCCGCTCGTCCTGGCCGCGCTGTTCCTGGTCGCCTCGCTGCTGTACACCTCGGTAGGTCACGCCGGCGCATCGGCCTATCTGGCCGCGATGGCCCTCTTGAGCGTGGGACCGGAGATTGCTCGGCCGACCGCGCTGACGCTCAACATCCTCGTGGCGAGCTTCGTCGTGCTGCGCTTCTGGCGGGCGGGCCTGATCTCGATACCGACCATCGCGCCCTTCGTTATCGGCTCGATCCCGCTCGCCTTCCTGGGTGGCGCGATCGACGTGCCGACGAGCATCTACAGGCCGATGCTCGGCGTCGTGCTGCTCGTCGCGGCGGTCGGCTTCGCGCGCACTGCGCGCAGCGTGAGCGACGATCAGGCGTCTGCGCCACGCATCCCCTGGGCTGTGGCCCTGGTCGTCGGCGCGGCCATCGGCTTTGTCTCCGGCCTGACCGGCACGGGCGGCGGCATATTTCTGTCGCCACTACTGATCGTCGCGGGCTGGGCAACGACACGCCAGGCCTCGGGCATCGCAGCCGGCTTCATCCTGCTCAACTCGATTGCCGGGCTGGCGGGCAACATCTCCAGTGTCGGGGCAGTTCCGTCGGACCTGCCTTTGTGGGCCGGCGCGGTGCTCGTCGGAGCTGTCATCGGCGCTGAGATCGGCAGCCGCCGGGCCAGCCCGCCCCAACTGCGCCTGGCGCTTGCCGCGGTGCTTGCCCTGGCCGGGCTGAAGCTGATCTTCCTGGGCTGAGCCCTCGAGCGCCGATCAGTCGCTCTGGCCGGTCCCGAACTGGCGGTCGCCGGCATCGCCCAGGCCGGGCATGATGTAGCCCTTCTCGTTCAGCTGCCGGTCGAGCGCCGCGGTGTAGATCGGCACGTCGGGGTGCGCTGCCCGGACGGCCGCCACTCCCTCCGGCGCAGCGATCAGGTTGAGCAGCTTGATGCGTGACGCGCCCCAGCGCTTGAGCACCTCGATCGCGGCCGTCGCCGAGCCGCCCGTGGCGAGCATCGGGTCGAGGATCAGGCACAGGTCGACCGTCGCCGAATCGGGCAGCTTGTTGTAGTACTCGACCGGGCGCAGCGTGCGCTCGTCGCGGAACAGCCCGAGATGCCAGACCTGCGCGGTGGGCATCAGCTCGAGCATCGCATCGACCATGCCCAGTCCGGCGCGCAGGATGGGCACCAGGCCGATCCGGTCGGCCAGCTGCATCCCGTCGGTCTCCTCGATCGGCGTCTCGACCCGGATGGCGCGTACCCGCGCGTCGGCGAGTGCCTCGTAGCCGACCAGCCAGCTGATCTCGCGCACCAGCTCGCGGAACTTCTTGGGCTCGGTCGCCTCGTCGCGCAGCAGGGCCAGCTTGTGCAGCACGGCCGGATGGGCTGAGACGTGCAGGTTGGGGGACTCGTCCATCAGCCAGATTGTAAGAGCCCGTGGGAGGGGTGCCGGGCACCCGACGCGCTACCATCGGCGGGCATGGCGACGACCCCAACAAGACCCCAGATCGGCGCCCCGGAAGGCCGCCGTCCCAGCCCGCGATCGACCAGTCGACCCGCGCTGCCGCGTGCCCGATACCCGCGCGGCGCTGCCGCGCCGGTGCTCGTCGAGGTGCGCCGCGGACCCATCGTCGAGAGCCGCCAGCGCGGCCACGTGGTCCAGGTCGGTGTTCGCGGACGGGTCGAGCAGGGCATCGGTGACCCCGACCTGATCACATCGCTGCGCTCCGCAATCAAGCCCTTCGCCGTGGCCGCCCTGCTCGAAGCGGATGGGGTAGATGCGCTCCATCTGACCGACCCCGAGCTGGCCGTCATGTGTGCGTCACATACCGGCGAGGACGCCCACGTGCGCACGCTCCAGGCAGTCCTGCGTCGCTCCGGGCTGAGCCAGGCGCTGCTCGCCTGCGGCAGTGAGGGAGCGCCGGTCGACCAACTCACCGCAGCCCGCCTGGCACGCGCGGGCGAGATCCCCGGACCCATCCGCCACATGTGCTCAGGTTCCCACGTCGCCGGCCTGTTGGTGGCCCGACTGGGTGGCTGGTCGCTGCCCGACTACTGGCGGCCGGAGCATCCAGCCCAGGTCGCCAGCGCCCAGATGGTGGCGCGCATATTCGGCGTCAAGCCGGCTGCGCTGGTCGGAGCGATCGACAACTGCGGGGTGCTGACCTACGCCTTCCCACTGGCCGCGATCGCCCGGGCATACGCCCTGCTGGCCGATCCTGCGGGCGGCGCCGACGCGTCGCGGGCGCCGTTGATCCCGCACCTGACGCGCATCCGTGACGCGATGATCGCCGCGCCGGAGATGGTCGGTGGCACCCACGCGGCGGTCGACACGATGCTCATGCGCGCGTACCCGGGACTGCTGGTCAGCAAGGGCGGCGCGGAGGGCCTGCGCGGGATTGGCCTGCTGCCCGGCGCGCGCGGTGCCGGCACGCCGGCGGCCGGCGTGGCGGTCAAGATCGAGGATGGCGACGGTCACGGGCGCGCAAATCGGGCCGCCAGCGTCGAAGTGCTGGCCCAGCTCGGCGCGCTTGATGCGGTGGCGCTCGAGCGGCTGAACGAGGTGCATCGGCCGCCGGCACGCGACCCACGCGGGCTGGAGATCGCCGTGACAGTGCCCGCGTTCCGGCTGGCGCCCCTGTCCGAGCTGGCCTGACGGACTGCCGAGATGCAACAGGTGGCCGACCCCTATCGCGCGCTGGGTGTGTCGCGCGGCGCCTCCGAGGCCGAGATCAAGGCCGCCCACCGCAAGCTCGCCAAGCGCCATCACCCGGACGCCGGCGACGGCGACACGCGGCGCTTCCTGCGTGTCCAGGAGGCCTATCGCGTGTTGTCTGACCCGCTCCTGCGGCGCGAATGGGATGCCCGTCACGCCGGCCCGGTGCGCGCCACCCAACCGGGTGCCACCCAACCGGCCGCGACGCGACCCGGCGCCAGACCCGCTGCCGCCCGACCAGCCGGTGCCCCGCCCACTGCCGCACGACCGCGGCCGGCCCGCCATGCGCCCCCTCCGCAGCAGCCTACCGGCGCTTCCGCCGGCCCGCCGCCCGACCCGACCACCGGCCGGCCGTCGGAAACCGGTCCGGGCCGGCCGCGCAGCACGCGCGCCTACACCTGGTCGGCGGCCGAGGTGCCGTGGTGGGAAGAGACAGGCACGCGCGACGGCCGCTCTCGGCCGGGCCGTCGCCAGGAGCCCGTCGCGCCGCCCGAATCGGGCCGCCCGGAGACCGCCCACGACTTCGACGTCTACAACCGCTCGAGCGGCGCGGCGTGGTCGATGGCCGCGCGGGCGTACTTCAGGCGCGGCGACGAGGACCTGCCCAGTCGCGGCTCGTTCAACCACCAGGGCACGCAACCGCTGACCGCCGCGCGTGCCCGCGCGGCCGCCGAATCAGAGGCGCGCCGCCGTGCCGCGGCCGGGCCTGCCGCCCCGGGCCCCGCCGCCCCGTCCCAGGCCGCACCGCCCCCGTCGCGGTCGCACCGACCCCGTCCCGACCCCGCCTATGCCTACGCCAGCGCCGGCGTCGCGCGCGACGCCCGGCGCATCTTCCAGGTGCGCGAGCGGTTCCTGCGCCAGGTGCGCGCCCGGGCGTGGCCCAGCCTGCGTGAGCGGCTGCTCTACGCGCTCGTTGCCTGGCTGCCCATCATGGCGCTGATCGGCTACGGGGCGGCCTTCGCCACCGGCTGCGATCGAGACGCGCTGGGCTGCACGCCGCTGTTCGAGTCGGGCCAGGCGCTGCTCAGCGCCGCTGCCCTCGGGCTGCTGGCCGTCCTGCCCAGGGTCGCCTACGTCGGCGCGCTGGCGACCGTCGGCCTGCTGCTGGCAGCGGGGCTGTCGGTCGGTGCCATCACCGTCTGGGGCGTCGGGCTGCCGCTGACCGGCGCAGCGACGGCGGCGCTCGGCGTAGTGCTGCTGCTCGCATACGCGGCCAGCGCGGCCGCCGTCCTGCTGCGCAATCCGGCCAGCCGTCCGTGGAGCGCCGGGCTCAGCGCCGACAGATCCCGATGAGCCTGCGCTGCCGCATCGCGCCCAGCCCGACCGGGCCGCTGCACATCGGTACCGCCCGCACGGCGCTGTTCAACTACCTCTTCGCCCGGCGCCATGGGGGCACCTTCATCCTGCGCCTTGAGGACACCGACGTGGCCCGTTCCACGGTCGCCTACGAGCGCGACATCCTCGACGGCCTGCACTGGCTGGGGCTTGAGTGGGACGAGGGGCCCGAGGTGGCCGGCCTGCCCGCGCGCGGCCCGTACGGTCCGTACCGCCAGATGCAGCGCCTCGAGCATTACGCCGCGGCGGCCGAGCGTCTGCTCGTTCAGGAGAGGGCCTACCCGTGCTACTGCTCGCAGGCGGACCTGGCCAACGATCGCGTGGCCCAGGAACAGGCCCATCAGCCGCCACACTACGTCGGCCGCTGTGCGACGTTGACGCCCGAGCAGCGCCGACAGCGCGAGGCTGAGGGACGCAAGCCGGTCGTCCGCTTCCGCGTCGGCGAAGGTGTGGTCGGCTTCGACGACCTGGTCCGCGGGCGGGTCGAGATCGACACCACCGCGCTCGGCGGCGACCTGATCATCGTCCGCAGCGACGGCACGCCGCTGTACCACTTCACCGTGGTCGTCGACGATGCTGAGATGGCCATCACGCACGTCATCCGCGGCGAGGATCACCTGTCCAACACGCCCAAGCACATCCTGCTCTTCCAGGCACTGGGCGCCGACATGCCCGCCTTCGCCCACCTGCCCCTGATCCTCAACCCCGATCGGACCAAGATGAGCAAGCGCAAGAGCCAGACCGCGCTGGACGACTACCGCGCGCAGGGCTTCATCCCCGAGGCGCTGGTCAACTTCCTGTCGCTGCTCGGCTGGTCGAGCGGCAGCGAGGAGGAGATCTTCAGCCTCGACGAGCTGACCCAGCGCTTCGACCTCGATCGCGTCCAGTCGGGCGGTGCGATCTTCGACCGCGAGCGGCTGGAGTGGCTGAACGGCCAGTGGATCCGGCGCCTGCCTGACGATGAGCTGCTCGAACGGTCGCTGCCGTACCTGATCGCGCCGCTCGAAGCTGCCCGTGCCGCGGGACGCGCCGCCTGGCTGCCGACCGCCGAGGAGCTGCGCCCGCTGATGCCCATGGTCCGTGAGCGCATGTCGACGCTGTCCGCCGTGGGCGACATGCTCGACTTCCTGTTCGTCGACGAGCTGCAGCTCGAGCCGGAGCTGCTGACGCCAAAGCGCTGGGACGCAGCCACAACGGCTCAGGCGCTCACTGCCGCGCGCGAAGTGATTGCCAGCGTCGGCGAGGTGAGCTTCGAGGCCGACGAGATCGAGCCCCCGCTGCGCATGCTGGCCGAGCAGCGCGGCTGGAAGGCGGGCGACCTGTTCATGGCCATCCGCGTGGCGGTCACCGGGCGCACGGCGACACCGCCGCTGTTCGATACCCTCGTCGCGCTGGGCCAGGAACGGACCCTGGCGCGCCTCGACGCGGCGCGCGAGATGCTCGGCTCGGGCTGAGATGAGCCCGTGCCGCCCGTCGGCGGTGGTCAAGTTGCCGGCCGTGAGTCGGTTACGCAGATCAGCGCGCCACCGCCGTCCCCGCGTGATCCACATAACTGACTCAGTTGGAGGGATGTGTCATACGACCGGTCAGCCGGTGACGGCCAAGACGAGCACCTAGCCGAACAAGGAGGGGAACCGAGAGTGGACCGACAGGCGTTCCAACACTGGCTCGACGGCTACGTCGAGGCATGGAAGACGTACGGCGAGGCGAAGATCGGCGCGCTGTTCAGCGATGACGCGGTCTACCGCTACCACCCCCAGGACGACGGCCTGCGCGGTCGCGCCGCGATCGTCGCCTCGTGGCTCGACGAGCGCGACGACCCGGGCACCTACGACGCGCACTACGAGCCGCTGGCGATCGACGGCGAGGTCCACGTTGCGACGGGTTGGAGCCGCTACTTCGCGGCCGACGGCAACCTGCGCGACGAGTACTGCAACGTCTACATCTGCCGCTTCAATGCCGCGGGCGAGTGCACCGACTTCACCGAGTACTGGATCCAGAACCGCGAGTTCCGCAAGCGCGACGAGGACGAGCTGAAGCGCAGCTCATCACCGACCGCCGGGGCGAGCTGAAACTGTGGCGCACACGGTGCTGATCGTCGAGGACGAGCCGACCGTCCGGGAGACGCTCGCCGAAGCGCTCGTCGAGGACGGGCTGCGCGTCACCACGGCCCCCGACGGCCCGCAGGCGCTGGAGCGTTTCAGGGCCGATCATCCCGACCTCGTGCTGCTCGACCTGATGCTGCCGGGCATGTCCGGCATCGAGGTCTGCCGCATCCTGCGCACCGAATCGTCGGTACCGATCCTGATGCTGACCGCGCGTGACAGCGAGCTGGACAAGGTCCTTGGGCTGGAGCTGGGGGCGGACGACTACGTCACCAAGCCGTTCAGCCTGCGCGAGCTGCAGGCGCGCATCCACGCCCTGCTGCGGCGCTCCAAGACGCCCACCGACAGCCCGGCCGAGCTGCGCACGGTCGAGCTGGGCCAGGTCCGCGTCGATCTGGCCGGCCACCAGATCCTGCGTGACGGCGTGCCGCTGGCGGTCAAGCCCAAGGCCTTTGAGCTGCTCGCCTTCCTGATCCGCAATGCCGGCCAGGCATTCAGTCGCGAACAGCTGCTCGAACGGGTGTGGGGCTATGACTACGCCGGCGAGACGCGCACGGTCGATGTGCACGTGCACTGGCTACGCAAGCACATCGAGGAAGACGTCGCCAACCCGCGCTACATCCAGACCGTGCGCAGTGTGGGTTACGTCTTCCGCTGGCCGGGAGCGAGCTAGCCGTGCCCGAGGAGTTGGCCGATGCCGGGGTGGTCGACCTGCTCGATGTCGGCGTCATGCGCGTCGACGACAACTTGCGGGTCGTGCGCCTCAATCCGGCGGCGGCGCGCATGTTGCGCATCGACCAGCGTGCCGCAGCCGGACGCTCGCTGATGGAGACGTTCGTCGACCATCGAGTCGAGGAGGCGGCGCTCGCCGCCGCCACCCACGGTGCCGCCGCGATCGAGATCGCCGTGAGCGACACCCAGGAGCGGCGCATCGCCATCCGCATCCGACGGGCGGCGGATGGCGCACTGTGGCTGCTGCTCGACGACGTTACCGAGTTGCGCCGCCTGCAACGCATCCGCTCCGAGTTCATCGACAACCTGTCACACGAGCTGCGCACGCCGCTGACGACGATCCGGCTGCTGACCGAGACGCTCGCCCAGGACCTGGAGCGGGCCGACGTGCCGCCGCGCATCCGTGAGCGGGTCGCCAAGATCGATGTCGAGACCGGTCACCTGGTGCAGATGGTCAACGAGCTGCTCGACCTGTCGCGCATCGAGAGCGGGGCAGCGGAGCTGCACTTCGACAGCGTCGACATGTCCGCCGTGGCCAATGCCGCGCTCGATCGGCTGCGCACCTTCGCCGGGCGCCAGCACATCCGGCTGGTGAGCGAGATGCCCAGCGGCGAGGGTCAGTCACGGGTGTGGGGCGATCAGGAGCGTCTCGGCCAGGTGCTGGTCAACCTGCTCCACAACGCGGTCAAGTTCTCGCCCCAGGGATCGACCGTCACAGTGGCAACTCACCAGTCGGACGGGCAGCTGGTGGTCGAGGTGCGCGACGAGGGCGTGGGCATCCCGCGCGCGGATATCAACCGCGTCTTCGAGCGCTTCTACAAGGTCGACCGGGCGCGAAACCGGGGCCAGGGCGGCACCGGGCTCGGCCTGTCGATTGCGCGGCACATCGTCGAGGGCCATGGCGGACGGATCTGGGTCGAGAGCGACGAGGGCCGCGGCTCGGTGTTCACCTTCACGGTCCCGCTGGCCGAGGCACCCCGGACCTAGCGCGCGGTCGGATCGACCAGCGTCTGATCGGGATGGTCGGTGCAGTCGGCGCACAGCGCCCGCTCGCGCAGCGACAACACGAAGGGGCCGGTGGGCAGGACGGCGCGGCTGACGGCCAGCAGCACGCCCTGGGACTGCAGGTCGTCAGTGCAGGCACCCCCGCCCTTGGTCTGCCACTCGCCGTAGACGCGTTGCGCGTCGAGATCGACCACCAGGCGCTGGAATTCCTCGGGACAGCTCGAGCTGCCAGCCATGCCCAGGTAGACCACCAGCTCGCGCTCGAAATCGACGGGCGGCGGCCCGGCCAGGCCTGCACGCATCAACCGCGTCCACAACGCGTCGTAGTCGGTCTGGTTGGTCATCGCGCTGACGGTGAGCGGGTCCTCGAAGGCGAACGCGAGCGACACCTTGTCGGCCAACTGGCGCACCGGCTCGGAAACCGGTGCTGGAGAGGAGGGAGACGCGCCGACGCAGGCGGTGAGGAGGAGAACCGCTATCAGCAGGCCGGCGCGCATCGGTTCTCTGACGCGCCCTGGCCCCACCGTGTTCCCGGTCACGCGCCGGTCACGCGGCGCTCGCCGGGCTGCCCGCCAGGCCGCCGGTCAGGACGAGCAGGCCCAGGCCGATGATGACCAGGTTGCCGATGAGCATGGTCGGTGTGCGCAGCCGGTGGCCTGATCCGCGTCCGAGAGCTGCGCCGAAAGCGGCCAGCAGGCACTGCCACGAAAGCGAGGCCAGGAACGCGGCCACCACGAAGGCCAGCCGCTCGGTCAGGCCGCCCAGGAAGGGCAGCCCGATCGTCAGCGCGGCGAAGTAGATGACGGTCGCCGGGTTGAGCAGCGTCAGCGTGAGCAGCTCGAGGTAGGTCCGACCATGGCGGCGCTGCATTCGCGCCGGGCCGGTCGCGCCGACCGGCGCGCGTGCCTGGCGGAGGATCAGCAGCCCGCGTACCCCGATAGCGACCAGCACGACTCCGCCGACGAGCCGCAGCGGACCTATGAGCGGACCGACGAACGTCGTGACCCACAACCCGGCCAGCGCGGCCAGGGTGGCGTAGATGAGGTCAGCCGAAGCAGCTCCGGCGGCCGCCGCCAGGGCGCTGCGGAAGCCGCTGGTCAGGCCGACGTGGATGATCAGCACGGCGATCGCGCCGACCGGGATGGCAATGGCGTAGCCGGCTATCGCCCCGGCGAGCGCTGCCTCGAACACCTGGGCGGGCGGTCAGACGCGATCGGCGAGCAGGTCGGGCGGCAGCAGCCAGCGCAGGATGCCGGTCCCATGTTGGATGGGCAGCGAGACGTCGATCCGCGCCATGGCGCCCTTCCGCAGGGGCAGGTACGACGCGCCGCACAGCGCCGCGATCACCTCGCTGAAGTCAGGATCGTGGCC
Source organism: uncultured Chloroflexia bacterium (assembly GCA_963704145.1). Classification (GTDB taxonomy): domain Bacteria; phylum Chloroflexota; class Limnocylindria; order Limnocylindrales; family CSP1-4; genus JALYGJ01. The sequence goes on along the minus strand of CAVPHB010000001.1, from coordinate 200,587 downwards.
GACCAGCACGGCGGAGTCGCCGCCGGAGCTGTCGAGCAGCGCGGCGAGCACATCGAGGTCGAGCGGTCCGGCCAGGCGCTCGTCGATCGAGACGCCCATGCCCAGCGCGTCGGCGACCAGCTCCGCCGTCTGGCGCGCGCGCAGCCGGGGGCTGCTGACGATTGCGTCCGGAGCGAAGGCCCGGTCGGCCAGGAACTGGCCCAGCCGCTCTGCCTGGCGGCGCCCCTTCTGGCTCAGCGGGCGCAGCGCGTCATCTGCGGTCCAGTCGGCCGGGTTGCCGGCGTGGGCGTGACGGAGCAGGTACAGCTCGATGTCGTGGTGCCCCGGACCGCCATCCATGTCGTGCCGCTGATGGTAGCCGCGACGCCACCGCGCGCGCGGGGCCGCTAGGGGTTGAGGTCCTCGACGTCGCCGGTGGCCAGGAAGACGACATCCTCGGCGATGTTGGTGACGCGGTCACCGATCCGTTCGAGGTAGTGGGCGGCGAAGATGATGCGCGTGCCGCGATCGACGTTGTCCGGGTCGGCGCGCATCAACTCGAGGCATTCGTCGAAGATGGCGTGGTACAGGCGATCGACCTCATCGTCCACCGCGGCCACCGCGCGTGCCAGCGACACGTCGAGGTCGACCAGCGCACGCAGCACGCCGCGCACCTGCTCGGCCGCCAGCGTGCCCATCTTGGGCAGGTCGACGTATTGCTTGAGCGGTGGCTCGGGGGCCAGCTTGCGCGCCTGCTTGGCGACCGAACCGGCATGGTCGCCCATCCGCTCGAGCTCATAGGTCACGTGATCCAGCGCGAGCAGGAAGCGCAGGTCGCGCGCCACCGGCTGCTGCGTGGCGATGGCCGTGGTGACGAGCTGGTCGATGTGGCGCTGCGCTTCGTTGATCCGCCCGTCGCCGGTTATCGCTTCGGTCGCCTTGCGCGCATCGTGGGTGACCAGCGCCTCGATGGCCAGCGCGATCTGGCTGGCGACCATGCTGCCCATGCGCAGCACCTCGTCCTTGATGCTGCGCATCTCCCGGTCGAGCGTGTCACGGCTGGCATAGTGGCTGGGCCGATCTCCGCGCGGGCCGACCGGCTCGACCCCCGCCGCATCGGCGACGAGCGTCTCGGCCTCTCGGTCGTCGTCGGCCATCTTTGCCGTCTCGTCTTCGGTTGGCCGGTCCGTGGGCTGGTCGGTCATCGCGATTCTCCTATCCGAAGCGACCGGAGACGTAGTCCTCGGTCAGCCGGTTCTGCGGGTTGGTGAATATCTGCGCCGTGGGGCCCTGCTCGACCAGGTATCCGCCGCGATCCTCGCCCATGTTCAGGAAGACGGTTTCATCCGATGCTCGCGCGGCCTGCTGCATGTTGTGGGTGACGATGACGATGGTGTAGTTCTGCTTGAGCTCCCACATCAGCTCCTCGATGCGCAGCGTGGCAATCGGGTCGAGCGCCGAGCACGGCTCGTCCATCAGGATCACGTCCGGCTGCACGGCAATGGTGCGCGCGATGCACAGCCGTTGCTGCTGTCCACCGGACAGGTCGGTGCCGAGCGAGTTGAGCTTGTCCTTGACCTCGTCCCAGATGGCAGCGCGGCGGAGCGACTGCTCGACGATGTCGTCCAGCCTGGCCTTGCCCTTGACACCGGCGACGCGCGGGCCGAAGGCGACGTTGTCGTAGATCGACTTGGGGAACGGGTTCGGCTTCTGGAAGACCATCCCGATCCGCCGGCGGACCTCGACCGCGTCGACCTCGGGCGCGTACAGGTCGACGCCGTGGTAGGTCACCGTGCCGGTGACATGGGCGGTCTCGATCAGGTCGTTCATCCGGTTGAAGGCGCGCAGCAGGGTGCTCTTGCCCGAGCCCGATGGGCCGATGATCGAGGTGATCCGCTTCTCGCCGATCTCCAGGTCGATCTCGTTCACGGCGCGAAATGTGCCGTACCAGGCCGAGAACCTGGACAACCGGAAGACCGGCTCGGCCGAAGCGTCCGGCCGCGGCGCATTGAGTGTTCCCGGCGCGCACCTCGATCGGCCGCTCGTGGGGTTCGGCTGGGACGGTCATGTCATCTACCACCTGCGTTCGAACTTGTTGCGAAGGATGATCGCGACGGCGTTGAGGGCGAGGATGACCAAGAGCAGGACGATGATCGCCGCTGCGCCGATCTCGCGGAACTCGTCCTGCGGTTGGCGGGCCCAGTTGAAGATGATCAGCGGCAGCGCCGTGTAGGGACCCTGGAGCGTCTCCACCACGCCCTGCCCGGGCCGCGCCGCGAAGCCGCCCAGCACGCCGCCGGCGAGGACCAGCGGCGCCGTCTCGCCGAAGGCGCGTGACAGGGTCAGGATGCTGCCGGTGAAGATGCCCGGCAGGGCGTAGGGCAGCACGTGGTGGCGGATGACCTGCCACTTCGTCGCGCCGACCCCGTAGCCGGCCTCGCGGATCGATGCCGGCACCGCGCGCAGCGCCTCGGCGGTGGTGATGACCACGATCGGCATGACCAGCACGGCCATGGTCAGTCCGCCGGTGATGACCGATCTGCCGCCAGTCAACCACTCGAGCGCGATCAGGAAGACGGCCAGCCCGAGCAGGCCGTAGACGATCGCCGGCACGCCGGCCAGGTTGCGAACGGTCGCGTTGAGCACGCGCGTCAGAAACGTGTCACGCGCGTATTCCTCGAGGTAGATCGCCGCGCCAACACCGACCGGGAACGCGAACACGACCACGAAGGCAGTGATCAGCAGCGAACCGAAGATGCCCTGGCCGACACCGGCGATGTCCGGATGTGACGAGGTGTTGGCGGTCAGGAAGTCGATGCCGCGGTTGACCAGCACCGGCGCGCCGAGCTGGAACACGTCGACCAGCAGGCTGATCAGGACGCCCAGGGCGATGACCAGGGAGGCGAACAGCAAGGCCTGGAACCAGGCCTGGCCGACGTTGAAGCGGCGGCCCCGGAGGGCGCGGCGGACGGACTCCTCGGTCACCGATGGACGGACGACGGCGCCCTGGCCGGCCATCAGATGGCGCGCCGGTACTTGCGCACGAAGCGTTCGCTGATCACGTTCAGGACCAGCGTCAGCATGAACAGCACCAGGCCGACGAAGAAGAGGCTCGGAAAGGCGAGCGCGTCACCGCGGACCTGGTCAGAGCCGGTGGCCAGGGCGGTCATCGCGGCGGTCATCGTCTGCCCCGGGTAGCACGGGTTGACCGTGAATTGCGACCCGCCCACGGCGCCTGCGGCAATGGCCACGATCATCGTCTCGCCGACCGCGCGCGACAGGCCCAGGATCAGCGCGGCAACGATGCCCGACACGGCTGCGGGCACGACCACGCGCAGGCTGGTCGAGCGCTTGCGCGCGCCGAGGGCGCCCGAGGCCTCGCGCAGCGACACGGGCACGGCGTGCAGCGCATCCTCTGCCACCGAGGCGATGAGCGGGGTGATCAGGATGCCCACGCCGACGCCGGCGGCACCCATGCTGAAGATCGAGTTGCTGTTGCACAGCGGCTGGATGATCGAAGGCGCCAGGACGGCCAACGCGTAGAAGCCGAGCACTACCGAGGGAATGCCGGCCAGGATCTCGAGGACCGGCTTCAGCATCCGGCGCATGCGCGGACTGGCGTACTCGGACAGGAAGATGGCCGCGCCCAGGCCGAGCGGCGTGGCAATCAACATCGCCAGCGCAGAGATTGAGAGCGTGCCGGCGAGGAGTGTGGCGATGTCATAGCGCCCGCGACGCGGGAACCAGCCGTCGCTGATCAGCACCCCGAAATCGACGCGGCTGATGAAGTTCCAGGCCTCGCCGACCAGCGCGAGCAGGATCAGCAGGCTGATCAGCATCGACGTGCCGGCGGCGGCCAGGAACACGCCCCGGATGAGCGATTCCCGGCGCCGCCGCGCGGGCGTGCCGCGCAACTCCTCGAGGCTCATGCGGGGCGAGATCGTGGCGCCGATCATCAGTTCGAGCCGCTCACGTTCAGGGGGGAGGAGGCAAGAGCGATACAGCGCGGTTAGCGATCGGCCCACGCCGTGCGCGTCGCCTCGAGCGCATCCGCCGGCAGGCCGATGTAGCCAACTTCGCCCACCTTGGCGATGCCTGCGTCGGACAGGTAGTAGTCGACCCACGCCTGGACGGCCGGGTTCTCGTCAGCCTTCTGGTTGTTGGGGTAGATGAACAGCGGCCGGCTGAGCGGATAGCTGCCGTCGGCGATGGTTTCGATTGAGGGCGCGACACAGCCGTTGCCCTCGTCGATGGCGATCGCCTTGACCGCGCTGCCGGCTTCCTCGAAGTAGGCGAAGCCGACGAAGCCGAGCGAGCCGGCGCCGGACTCGACGCCCTGCACGATCACGTTGTCGTTGGGTGAAGCGGTGTAGTTCGGCCCGGGAACGCGCAGGGCGGCCGGGTGGCTGTCATCGAACTTGCCGCGATCCGTGCCGGTGCCGTCGATGCCGCCCAGCTCGATGAACGCGTCGTAGGTGCCCGACTCCTCGCCCGGCGCCGTGATCTGCAGCGCCAGGTCGGGGAATACGGTCGTCGAACCAAGCTCGGTCGCCAGCCCCTGGGCATCGTTCCAGTTGGCGAAGTTGTCCGATTCGGGGCCGAACAGGGCGTACAGGTCGGCCGTGGCCAGGCAGTCGATCGGAGTGTCGGGGTGGGTCATCACGGTCAGGCCGTCGAGGCCGATGAGCAGTTCCGTGTAGTTGATGCCGGCGTCGGCGCACAGTTGCGCCTCGCTGTCCTTGATGGCGCGCGACGCGTCGGCAACGTCGGTCGTGTCGGCGCAGAACAGGGCGAAGCCGTCACCGGTGCCCGGGCCCACGACGGTGTAGCCGAAGTCGGGGTTCATGGCCTGGAAGGCTTCCGAGACGGCGAGCGAAACGGGCTCGACGGTTGAGGAGCCGGAAACGTAGATCTCGCCGCTCACCCCGGTCATCGTCCCGGCGGAGGTCGGAGCAGTGCTACCGCCGCATGCGGTGACCAGGATTGCCGTCGCGATCGCCACAGCAGCGATCGGCGTGCTGAGTCTCACTGGGGCTCTCTCCTTTGACGTGCGAACTTCGGTGGCACGCTCAAGTCTTGGCCGGTCCGGTCAACAAATCGTTGGCGCCTGGTTAACGTCCTGTTAACTCGCCCAAAGCGGTTGGGTCAGATAGCCCCGATGACCAGGGCCAGCCGGCGCCGGAACGCGCGGCCGGTCAGCCGGCGCCAAATGGGGCGCAGGGTCCGGCGCTGCCGGACGACCTCGGCCTCGCTCGCCTCCAGGTAGGCGCCGGCCGCCTCGCGCTCCGCCTGCAGCAGCCCGCCGGCCGCGCCCAGCAGCCAGGTGCGGGTCAGGTCGGCCGCGATCTGCGCGTCGTTGAGCAGTCCCAGGTGGTCCTGCAGCTGGGTCACGTCGGCGATCAGGCCGTCGGCGCTCGGAGGCAGGATCTCGCGCCAGAACTCGAGCGTGTAGCGCAGGCGCTTGCCGTCGATGCGCACGGCGTGCAGGGCCTCGATATCGGCCCACGCGAGCGTGGCGTCGTGCGCGCGCAGGCGCTCGTATGCGCGCCAGATCCGGCCCGCGGCGACGTGGCGCACGCGATCCCCGGGCGGGTCCAGCGCGCCCGCCCCGGGTGTCTCGACGAAGGAGCGGTAGTCGGCGATGAAGCGGTCGTAGGCGGCCGACCCGAGCAGGTCGAGCAGCTCGACCCGCGCCCCCGCGCGGCGGCGTTGCCACTCGTCGGCGAGCGGCGCGAGGGCCGCGCCGGCCGCCGGCTCGAGCCGCGCCCGGTAATCGTTCAGGCGGCCCAGCTGGACGTCGATGTCGCGCACCGCGCCAAGCGCGCCGGCGACCGAGCGCAGCTCATCCACGTAACGCCGTTGGAGCCGCGGCCGGTAGGCACCGTTGAAGACGCGCCAGGCGGCGCGCATCCGACGCGTGGCGACGCGCATCTTGTGGACGGGCGTGATGTCATCGCCGGCACGCACGCCGGGATCGGCCGCGAGCATGCGCAGGAGGTGCATGTGCAGGACCTTGCGCCCGGCCTCGCTGAGCTGATCGTCGGCCTGGACCCCGGGCTGGCGCGGCGGACGCAGCGAGCGCCTGGCGTCGACCGTGCGCTCGACCATGGCCCGCGCGATCTGCTCCTTGGAGAGCTGCTCCGGTTGCAGGGCACTGCTCTCGTCGAAAGCCGCGGCGAGGGTCACGAGCATCGCCCGCGAACTGCGCGCGGCGGGCGCGACGGCTTCGATCTCGAGCGTGGCGAATGAGCCCAGTCGCTTGCCGAAGCGACGCACGGTGGCCGAGTCGAGCGAGAGCGTGGCCACGACCGTCCCAGCGCGCAACAGATCGCGCTGCTCGCGGCGCTGGTCGATAAAGAACAGCGTGCGCAGCCGCTCTCCGGCGGTCGTCGCCTCGATCAGCGACCGCGCACCGCTCTCCGGCCAGCGACCCGGATCCAGCCCGCGCCCGGCGCGTGCCTCGAGCTCCATCCGGTCGTGCAGCGCCTGATGGCGGCCCTGCCTGGCCGCAGGCGCGCTGCGCGCGCTCTTGATGGTCAGCAGAGTGCGTCGCCGGAGGTGGCGCAATCGCGCGCCGTAGCCGGCGCGGGCCAGCGCGCCGCCGGACGTGTCGAGGTACTGGTCGACCATCTCGACCGTGCTCCATGGGCCGGCCTCGAAACCGGCCAGGACATCGGCCGCGACAAGCTCGCGGGCGGCATCAATGTCGCTGACCGAGAACTTGAGCTCCAGCTCGCGCTCGCTGTTGGACGGTTGCTCGGCCCCCCGCCGCGCGCGGTCCATCAGGTCGGCGATGACGTCGTCGCGAGCGCCATCAGCGTTTCGAACGTATCGACCCCCGGCGCGTTCTCGACCGTCTCCTCGACCCTGCGCCAGCGATCGTCCGGGCCGAGCAGCCATGCGCGCCGGTCGTCGGCGAGCATGATCTCGATGATCGTGCGCAGGCGTGCCTGACTGGCCGGATCGTCGACCGGGGTGACGGCCTCCACGCGCCGGTCCAGGTTGCGCTCCATGATGTCGGCCGAACCGATCAGGAAGCGCTCGCGCTCACCGGTGCCGAACACGAAGATGCGCGAGTGCTCCAGGTAGCGGCCCACGATCGAGCGAATCCTGATCGACTCGCTGACGCCCGCCACGCCGGGCCGGACCGAGCACATCCCGCGCACGATCAGGTCGATCTGGACACCGGCCGTGCTGGCGCGGTAGAGCGACGCGATGATCGCCGGATCGACGACCGCGTTGCACTTGATGACGATCCGCCCGTCACCGTGCTCGCGCTGGCGGTCGAGCTCGGCGTCGATCAGCTCGACGATCCGCTTGCGCAGCATGGTCGGCGCCACGAGCAGCTTGCGGTAGTTCATCTGGCGCGAGTGCCCGGTGAGCAGGTTGAACAGCTCGGTCACGTCGGCGCCCAGCTCCGGATCGGCCGTCAGCAGACCCAGATCGACGTAGATGCCGCGCCGTCTTGGGGTTGTAGTTGCCGGTACCGATGTGGACGTAGCGGCGCAGCCCGCGACCTTCGCGGCGCACCACGAGCGCCGCCTTGGAGTGCGTCTTGAGCCCCACCAGGCCGTAGGCGACATGGGCGCCGGCACGCTCGAGCGCGCGCGCCCAGACGATGTTGGCGCGCTCGTCGAAGCGCGCCTTGATCTCGACCAGCACGACGACCTGCTTGCCCGCCTCGGCGGCCGCGATGAGCGAACGCACGATCGGCGAATCGCCGCTCGTGCGGTACAGCGTCTGCTTGATGGTCAGCACGTCGGGATCCTCGGCCGCCTGCTCGATGAAGCGCTGGACGGATGAGGAGAACGATTCGTACGGGTGATGGAGGAGGATGTCCGCGTTGCGGATCGCGCCAAAGATGTCGCTCTCCTCGTCCGGATCGGCGGGCACGAAGGGCAGCGGCGTGACCGGCTGCCACGGCGCTGAGTGCAGCGCGGCCACGTCGAGGTCGACGATCTCGTTCAGCGCGGCCAGGTCGAGCATGCCCGAGATCTCGTAGACATCCTCGGGCGCGATGCCCAGGCCGCGCATCAGCAGCTTGCGCGTCGGGTGCGGCATGGACCGCTCGACCTCGAGCCGGACGACCTTGCCGAAGCGCCGCTTGCGCAGCTCCTCCTCGATCGCCATGAGCAGGTCGGGCGCCTCCTCCTCCTCGATCGAGAGGTCCGCGTTGCGCGTCACCCGGAAGGCGTGGTGCTCGACGATCTCCATGCCCGGGAAGAGCGTGTCGAGGTTGGCGGCGATGATCTGCTCGAGCAGCACGTAGGTGCGCTGGCCGACCTCGATCAGCCGCGGCAGGATCGCGGGCACCTTGATCCGGGCGAAGAGCGGCTCGTCGCTCTCCGGATCGCGCACGGTCACCGCGAGCGACAGGGACAGGTCGCTGATGTACGGGAAGGGGTGGCCCGGATCAACCGCCAGCGGCGTGAGCACGGGGAAGATCTCATCGAAGAAACGGCTGCGCAACTCAAGATGGCGCTCAGGACGCTCGTCGTAGCCGACGATGCGGATGCCCTCTGTGGCCAGCTCGTCACGCACCTCGGCGAAGGTCTGCGAGTGCTGCGCAACCATGGGCAGCAACCTGGTGCGGACGGCGTCGAGCGTCTCGACTGCGCTCATGCCGTCTGGCGTGGGGCTCGAGCGGCCGGCGACGACCTGCTGCTTGAGGCCGGCCACGCGCACCTGGAAGAACTCGTCCAGGTTGCCGGCAAAGATGGCCAGGAATCGGACGCGCTCGAGCAACGGGTTGCGCTCGTCGACCGCCTCGTACAGGACACGGTCGTTGAAATCGAGCCACGACAGCTCGCGGTTGATGTACGGGATGCGCGCCTGGGCGGCCAGCCGTCGCGCGCGGCTGGCGCCGGATGGACGGCGGCTCGCGGTTCGTGCGCTGGGCATCGGATCAGTCGGTTGGCGAACGGTGGCCATGGGGCCGATCAGTCTACGACGTGCGCCTAACCCAGCCGGCGGTGACCGGCGTGCTCGCCCCGCCCGCGCTCACGCCGCGCCGTGTCCTCGGCGCACGGGCATTCGTCGCGCAGGCGCAGGAAGGTATAGAAGCCGGTGTGATGGCCGTCGCCCCACGTCGGCTGGAGGGCATAGCTGCCGACCAGCTGCAGATCGGTCAACTGGGTCTGCGTCTCCGACAGAGTGGGGTTCGAGTCAAGCCAGCCGGGGATGCCGGCCTCGCCGCGGCAGTAGGCACACGGGCACAGCCAGCGCAGGGTGACGAAGTCGTAGGCGGTGAGGTGGCCATCGGGCCATTCCAGCTCGAGTGTCGCGCCGGCACGGTTGGCGTGCACGCGGGTCGGCGTGAGGTACTCCCGGCCGCCGACGAACGAGCTCATGGCGGCGCCGTTGTCAGCGCAGCCAGATCAGGTCGCGCACGGCGATCCGCGCCGCCAGCTGGCGGAAGACCCAGATCCAGCCGAAGGCCGAGTTGAGGTCGGGCAGATTCTCGGCCTGCGGGCCACCCGGCTCGCCCCGGCCGGCTTCGCTCGCGCGCGGCACGAGGGTCACATAGCGACCGGACCAGATTGGCTGGCCGGGCTCAGCGTAGGCATCGAACTTGCGCGACAGGGTGCGCACGTTCATCCACGTCTGGGGGCCCGGGTCGAACAGCCCGCCGTTGAGCGTGCCCGATGGCCACAGCGGGCCGACGACCTCGGCCGCAGTTACCGTGAACGAGTCGGTCACCGCCGGGTCGGCGGTTGACTCGAAACCGGTCATCACCCAGGCGTGCCGGCCGAAGTGTACGAGCAGGCCGACCGGCTTGCCCGTCGAGCGTATCTGGCGCGCCGCGGTGCGCAGGGCTGAGTCGATGCTCCAAGAAGCCGACCAGCCGTAGTCGTCCCCGCCGCCATACCGGATCATCGCCGCCGCCCAGCCCTCCGGGTCGGCGCCCAGGTCGGTGACCGGGTAGCGGCTCTGCGCCTGGGCGTAGTCGAGATACTCGAACTGCCTGCCACGCGCGTGATCGGAGCGGCCGTGGATCAGGTTGAGCATGATCTGGATCGTCGCGCCGACGCACGAATAGTCGCGATACTGGGTGGCAAACGCGCCGTTGCGCCAGATACTGAACCGTCCGCTCCACGTGGCGGCCGACGCCGGGCCCACGCTGGTCCCGACCAGGGCGAGCAGGAGCAGACTGGCGATGACGACCGATCTGTGCGCTCGAGTGGCTGTGGTCACAGCGCCAACGTTACCGAATAACTCCCTGCAGCGGCAAATTGAGGAGCAGTGTCCATGGCGGCCAGCGGCCGAGTCGGCGCGGCGATCGATGTCGGCAGCAACAGCATCCACCTCCTGGTCGCCCGCGAGGATCGCCCATCGGCGGCGGCAACGGGCGGCCTGACCGTACTGCTCGATCAGAGCGAGCTGCTCGGCCTGGGCGACGCGGTCGACGTCCACGGCGAGATCGCGCGCCAGTCGCGCGCCCTCGTCCTCGACGCAGTAATCAGGTTCGATGCCCTGGCCCGCCAGGCCGGCGCCGCGCGCTCGACGCTGATCGGCACCGAGCCGCTGCGCCGAGCGGCCAATCGCGATCGTGTGGCGGCCGACGTCCTGAGCGCGACCGGACTCGTGCTGCACGTGCTCAGCGTGCGCCAGGAGGCCGAGCTGACGTTCCTCGGCGTGACCGGCGGCCGCGCGCCAGCGGGGCCGCTCATCGTGGTCGACATCGGCGGCGGTTCAACCGAGGTCGGCGTCTACTTCCCCGGCCAGCCGCTGCAGGTCGTCGCGCTGCCCGTCGGCTCGGCCCGGCTGACCAACCTGATCGTCGCCCACGACCCGCCGACCGGCACCGAGCTGGACCAGCTGCACGAGGCCGCACAGGACATGCGGCGCCAGCTGCCCACGCCCCAGGCCGATGACCGCGGCCGCCCAGCGCAGGCCGTCTTCGTCGGCGGCAGCGCGACCAACGTGGCCCGCCTGGGCCGGCTGACCAGGTCGGGCTTGGCCGAGGACCGGCGCACCCTGGCCCGGCTCGACGCGGCCGCGATCGGCGAGCATTTCGGGGTCCGGCCGCGGCGGGCACGTCAGCTGGCGGCCGGAGCGGCGATCGTCGAGGTGCTGCTCAACCACTTCGGGCTTGAGGAGGCACAGGTTTCGCAGGCCAGCCTGCGCGACGGGGCGATCATCGCCGAGTGGCGCTTCGCCGAGGAGTGGCCCGATCGGCTGGAGGAGTTCTTCGCCGCCTGATCAGAGCGTGTGGCGCTGGTCTGCCGCACCCAGCCAGGCGCGCAGCGGGCCCAGCGCAGCCAATTCGTGGTAGTGGCGCCGCTGCCTTCCCTGGGGCAACGTCTGGACCAGCCGCGCGGCGCGCAGCACGCTGAGGTGCTTCATCACTCCCCAGCGGGTCATGCCCGGTACGCGGCCGACAAGCTGGGCTGTGCTCTGGCCGGGCTGCTCGGCGATGAGCAGGTACAGCCGGCGCCGTGTGGGGTCGGCCAGGGCACGTAGCAGGCTGTCCAGCTCGAGGTCGGTGCTCATGTTGAGTGACCAAAGGGTCACATGTGGCCCGTGACTTGTCAACGGTGACTTGCGCGCGCGTTGGCCCGATGTAACATCGGCCGGTGAGCCGCGTGCTGGAAGCCACCCCGTCTGATTCCGCGCAGCGCCGGGCGAGCGCGCTGGTGCGCTCCTGGGCCGGGCGCGGCGACGGCATCGAGGCGCTCGTCGCCCGTGTGGGCGGCGTCGACCAGGTCGGCGTCGAGGAGCGCGTCGACAGCCTGCGGCGGCGCTCGATCAAGCGCGAATCGAAGGTCTGGGCGCTCGACCTCGCGGTGCGCATGATCGACCTGACAACCCTCGAGGGCAAGGACACCGAGGGCAAGGTGCGCGCCCTGTGCGCCAAGGGCATGCGCCCCGACCCGGCCGATCCGACCGTCCCCAGCGTGGCCGCGATCTGCATCTATCCGGCGCTCATCCCGATCGCCAAGCGCGCCCTGGCCGGGTCGACGGTCAAGGTCGCCAGCGTGGCCACAGGCTTCCCGGCGGGCCAGACATACACCGACGTCAAGCTGCTCGAGACGCGCCAGGCGGTGGCCGCCGGCGCTGACGAGATCGACATGGTCATCGACCGCGGCGCGTTCCTGCAGGGCGACTACCGCCACGTGTTCGACGAGATAGTGGCGGTCAAGGAGGCGTGCGGGGCAGCTCACCTGAAGGTCATCCTCGAGACGGGTGAGCTGGAGACATACGACAACGTCCGCCGGGCGAGCATCCTGGCCATGGCCGCCGGGGCCGACTTCATCAAGACCTCGACCGGCAAGGTCCAGCCGGCGGCGACACTGCCCGTGACGCTGGTGATGCTCGAGGCCATCCGTGACTTCCAGCGCCGCACAGGCCGCATCGTGGGCATGAAGCCGGCCGGTGGGATTCGCACGGCCAAGGAGGCGATCCAGTACCTGGTGGTGCTGTACGAGACGCTCGGCCCGCGCTGGATGACGCCCGAGCTGTTCCGGTTCGGTGCCAGCACCCTGCTCAACGACCTGCTCATGCAGATCCGCAAGGAGCGCACCGGCCGTTACCAGGGGCTCGACTACTTCACGATCGACTGACCGCCGTGCAAGGGATGCGCGACCGGTATCCAACGCGCACCGCGGCAGCCACCGTCGAGGGACCGGCGGCCCGGATCGTCTCCGATGCGCGGCCCTACGCGGCGTCGCGTTCAGTCCTCGCGCAGGCGGGCGTAGTAGACGAGGTCGTGATAGGCGCCGCCGCGGAACTGCGCGCCGCGGGCCACGCCTTCGCGACTGTAGCCCGCCTTTTCGAGCGAGCGCTGCTCGGGCCGGTTGTCAACGTCGGTTGACGCCTCGACCCGGTTGACCTCGCTCGTCGCGAACAGGTAGTCGGCCACCAGGCGCTGTGCCTCGGTGCCGAAGCCCTGGCCGCGCCCCTCGGGCACCAGCTCGATGCCGATCTGCCATGCGTCGGACATCGGGCTCGGGCCGTAGACGAACACCCGCCGCCAGCTGATCGTGCCGATGGGGGCGTCGTCGCCGATTCGTTCGACGATCAGCGTGCCGTTGCGTTCGTTGCGCAGCGGCCCGATTGGCGAGTGTCTCGCGCTCTGTGGGCTGGCGCGGTCCGAAGTCGTTGAACCCGCCGACTTCGATGTCGCGGCCCCACTTGTCGAGCAGATCGGCGTCGGCGAGGGTCACGTCGCGCAGGCGGACGCGTTGGCCGGCGAAGGGGAGGATCGTGGGCTCGTCGTCGTCGTTCATCGCGGCGGGCTGAAGGCCAGCGCGCTGTTGGTGCCGCCGGTACCGATTGATAGCGCCACGGCGCCGCGCAGGAGCCCCCGGGGCAGCGACCGTTCGAGCTGGTTGATCATGGCCTCCACATCCTGACCGGCGCCGGCCAGACCGACCACCGCCGGCGGCCAGCGCATCGCGATTGCGACAACGCACATGATGTCGGCCGCGGCGCCGATGTGTACGACAGCCGCGCCGGCATGAGCGCCGAGCCCGAGCGCCACCGCCCGCCTGGCGCGCGCTTCGGCTTCCGGTGTCGGTACGACCATCGCTGCCACGTAGCCGACCTCGACGGCCTTCATGCGGCCGTCGGCCAATGCCCGGCGGATCGCTCGGGCCGGCTCCAGGCCGGCCTCTTCATCGCTGATGGGTTGCCGGTCGACCGTTCGCGCCTGACCGCGGACCTCGGCAAGCGGGGTCGCACCTCGCTGTCGGGCCCTTTGGGCGGACTCCAATACGAGATGCAGGCCAGCACCCATGCCGGGTCCGCGGACCAGGGCGGCGTCGAGCACCCCCTCCCGGATCAGGTGCGCCGCTTCGCCCAGCGCACCATCGGCCGCCGGACCATCGAAGCGCCGGACGGCGCCGCCTTCGCCAGCAGCGGCGTTGCCTGTGGTCTCAAGCTGGCCGCCCAGTCCCGTTACCCACACCGTATGCGGATTGAGTGATCGTTCGGTCACGTGTGGTTTCGGCGCCCGATTTCGGTCCTGAGCTCGGCAACGGCCGCAGCGACCAGGTCGACCACCGGCAGATCGCCGACCTCGTCGATCGAGAACCACGCCGCACGATCGGTCGATTCGTTCGTCTCATCACGCAGCTCGCCGCCGGTGATGGCGACGCGATAGACGATGCGCACCCCGTGCCAAGCCGCCCGGCCCGCCTCCGGCCGATCCACGCCGGCCCCAGAGTGGACGAGAGCCAGCCGTTCCAGGCGGCCGGTCAGGCCCGTCTCCTCGGTCAGCTCGCGCAGGGCAGCGTCGGCCGGATCCTCGCCGAACGCGACGCCACCACCGGGCAGCGTCCAGTGGCCGGCGGCCGGGTAGCCCGGGGCGATGCGACACAGCAGCAGCGAGGCTCCGTCGGTACACAGGGCGTATGCCGCAAGGCGCGTGCGCGGCTCGGGTGGTTGCGCCGGGCGCGGCGCCAGAACTTCCTCGGCCTCGGCCATGGGCCCTAGCCTAAGCCCTTCACGGGAGCGTGCGCAGCCCGTATCTGCGATAAGTGACCATATAGTCACCCAAAGACGCTGGAAGTCGGGCAGTGACGGGTGTACGCTTCTCTTGATGAGCGATCGACGACCGCGCCGGAGTCCCGCAGCCGCTGCGGTCGTGCCGCGCGGCAAGTCGGCCGACGTGGGCCGGGGCACCGACACACCGGCAACGTGGGGCCTCGGCGACGGCCAGCTGGTCCCCTGGGAGTACGCGCCCGCCCCCGAGTCGCGCGACGTCATCGCAGCTCAAGTCGCGCTACGGCCTGTTCATCGGCGGCAAGGAGGTCGCGCCGCGCGGCGGACAGTGGTTCACGCACGATCGACCCGGCGACCGAGGAGCCGCTGGCCGAGGTCGCCACGGGCGACGGTCGAGGACGTCAACCAGGCCGTGAGCCGCCGCGCGCCGTGCATTCAAGCGCGAGTGGGGCACGCTGCCCGGCAGCGAGCGCGCCAAGTACCTCTTCCGCATCGCGCGCATCCTGCAGGAGCGCAGCCGCGAGTTCGCCGTGCTCGAGTCGCTCGACGGCGGCAAGCCGATCAAGGAGTCGCGCGACGTCGACGTGCCCCTCGCGGCGGCGCACTTCTGGTACTACGCCGGCTGGGCCGACAAGCTCGAGTACGCCTTCCCGGCCCGTGATCCGCGGCCGCTCGGGCGTGGCCGCGCAGGTCATACCGTGGAACTTCCCGCTGCTGATGCTGGCCTGGAAGATCGCCCCGGCCCTGGCGGCGGGCAACACGGTCGTGCTCAAGCCGGCCAGCTCGACGCCGCTCAGCGCGCTCTTCTTCGCCGACGTCTGCCGCCAGGCCGACCTGCCAGCGGGCGTCGTCAACATCATCACCGGTCCGGGCGAGATCGGCCTCGCCCTGGTCAGCCACCCCGACGTCGACAAGGTCGCCTTCACCGGCTCGACCGCCGTGGGCAAGGAGATCGGTCGCGCGCATCGCGGGCACGCAACAAGGCGCTCACGCTGGAGCTGGGCGGCAAGGCGGCCAACATCGTCTTCGACGATGCGCCGCTCGACCAGGCCATCGAGGGCGTGGTCAACGGCATCTACTTCAACCAGGGCGAGGTGTGCTGCGCGGGCAGCCGGCTGTTCGTCCAGGAATCGATCGCCGAGCCGTTCATCGAGCGTCTCAAGGACCGGCTGTCCACGCTGCGCGTGGGCGATCCGCTGGACAAGAACACCGACGTCGGCGCGATCAACAACGCGGCCCAGCTGGCCAAGATCGAGGAGCTGATCGAGGCCGGCCAGGCCGAGGGCGCCGAGATGTACCAGCCGGCGTGCGACCTGCCGGCGCGCGGCTACTTCGTGCGCCCGACGCTGTTCACCAACGTGGCCCAATCGAGCCGCATCGCCCAGGAGGAGATCTTCGGGCCGGTGCTGTCCGTGCTCACCTTCCGCACGCCGGCCGAGGCAGTCGAGAAGGCCAACAACACCGCCTACGGCCTGTCGGCCGGCGTGTGGACCGAGAAGGGCAGCCGCATCCTGGCGATGGCCTGCAAGCTGCGTGCCGGAGTGGTCTGGGCGAACACCTTCAACCGCTTCGATCCGACCTCGCCCTTCGGCGGCTACAAGGAATCGGGCTTCGGGCGCGAGGGCGGCCTGCACGGGCTGTTGGCCTACCTCGACCTGGGCGAGGGCACTGATGGCCGCGCGCCGGCCCGCTGCGCCGCGGACCGCCATCGCCACCGACGGCCGCGCCCGCCGCGGACCGCATCGCGGTGCGCAAGACGTACAAGCTGTACGTCGGCGGGCAGTTCCCGCGCTCCGAATCGGGCCGCTCGTACGTCGTTCGCGCGCCGGACGGCACGCCGCTGGCCAACGCCGTACGGTCGTCGCGCAAGGACCTGCGCGACGCGATCCGCGCGGCGCGCGGCGCTGCAGCCGGCTGGGCGGCCAAGACCGCGATGAACCGCGGCCAGGTGCTCTACCGCGTGGCCGAGCTGATGGAAGGTCGGCGCGACCAGTTCCGCGACGAGGTCGCCGCAGCCGAGGGGCTGTCCGCTGCCGACGCCGGTGCCCAGGTCGATCGCTCGATCGACCGCTGGGTCTGGTACGCCGGCTGGGCCGACAAGATCAGCCAGCTGCTGGGCACGGTCAACCCGGTCGGCGCGGCGTACTTCAACTTCACGTTCCCGGAGGCGACCGGCGTGGTCGGCATCGTCGCGCCGGAGAGCTCGTCGCTGCTCGGCCTGGTCTCGCGCGTCGCGCCGGCGGTCGTCGGCGGCAACGCCGTGGTCGTGCTCGCGTCGGAGTCGCGGCCGCTGTCCGCGGTCACGCTGGCCGAGGTACTGGCGACATCCGATGTGCCGCCGCGGCGTGATCAACATCCTGACCGGCCTGCGGCGCGAGCTGGTGCCCATCCTGGCCGGGCACATGGACGTCAACGCGCTCGACCCATGGGGCGTGCCGCGCGAGATGCGCGACGCGGTCGAGGAAGTCGGCGGTCGAGAACGTCAAGCGCGTGGCCCGCGCGCCGCGCGACGGCGACGAGCGCTTCGACTGGCTCGATGATCGGCGCGCCCAGCGACCGGAGTGGATCGCCGCCTACCTCGAGATGAAGACCGTCTGGCACCCGATCGGCATGTGACGTCGCGCTAGCTGTAGCCCCGAAGGCGCTTGCGCAGCCACGTTGCGCGCAGCGCCGATGCGCCGTGTTCGTCGTGGCGGAGGAAGACGAAGCAGTCGATGCCGTCGGCCAGGAAGGCGGCCAGGCGGTCGGCCCAGGCGGCTAGGTCGGCGTCGGTGTATGAGGCCCGCCGCAGGCGCAGGTAGATGAGATCGCCGGTCAGGCGCAGATCGGGCGGATCACGCTCGTCGAGGTCCGTCGCGCACAGGGCGGCGCGCCGGGCGCGCAACAGGTCGAAGACCTCGTCTGCCTGCCACGAGGCGTGCTGGAACTCGAGCGTCAGCGGCAGATCGGCCGGCCACGCGCCGAGCAGCACCTGCAATCGAGCGTCGTCGCGGGCGACGTTGTCGGGTACCCGCAAGAGCACGCAGCCCAGGCGCTGTCCAAACAGCCGATACGGCGCGGTCAGCCATTCGACAGTCTCGGCAGCGGCCTCGCCCAAGGCGCGCATGCTCCCGCCGCGCTGCGCCTTGACCGCGAATCGGAAGCCATCCGGGGTCGCGGCCAGCCAGGCGGCGATCCGCTCCGGGCGCGGCTGCTGGTAGAAGGTGTTGTTGAGCTCGACCGCGGGGAGGAGCCGGGCGTACGCGCCCAGCAGCGCAGCGCCGGGCGTGCCAGCCGGATAGAAGCGCGGCGCCCAATCGGGATAGGCGAAGCCGCTCGTGCCGACGAACAGCCGGCCGGGTGTCACAGCCGACGGCTCAGCCAATCAGGATGCGGGTCACGCCGGGACGCGTCGTCGAGCGCGCCATCCGCTGATCGGCCGCAGCCCGAGGACCGCGATGAACAGGGCCGTCTGGACGAGCACGATCGTAGCCCCGCTGGCCACGTCGAACCAGTAGCTCAGGTACAGGCCGGCGATCGCCGTGGTCGCGCCGATCAGCGCGGCGAGCACGATCAGGCGCGAAAAGCTCACCGTCAGCAGTTGTGCGCTGGCGGCCGGTGTGACCAGCATCGCCACGACGAGGATGATGCCCACTGCCTGGAGGCTGATCACAATCGTCAGCGCAATGAGGCCCAGGAAGAGGTAGTCGAGGCCGCCGACGGGCAGGCCCGAGGCGGCCGCGCCGAGCGGGTCGAAGGCGGAGTAGAGCAACTCCTTCCAGAACACGACCAGGATGCCGAGCACGATTGCGCCGAGCAGCAGCAGGCCGATCAGGTCGTCGGTGCCGATGGCCAGCACATTGCCAACGAGGAAGCCGAACAGGTCGCCAACGAAGCCCTCGATCGTGCTGTACAGGAAGATGCCGAGCGCGAAGGTCCCGGCGAAGACGACGCCGATGGCAGTGTCGATGCGCAGGTGGGCGCGGCGGCTGACCCAACCGATCGAGATGGCGGTCAGGAACGCGGCGATGCCGCCGCCGATGACGAATGGCGCACCGACGATGTAGGCGACCACCACGCCGGGGAAGGCGGCGTGGGCGACAGCGTCGCCGATGAAGGCGAGCCCCTTGAGCACGACGTAGCTGCCGACCACCGCGCAGACGACGCCGGCCAGCACCGACGCCAGCAGCGCACGCTGGAAGAACTGGAACGCGAGCGGGTCGAGCAACGCGTCCATCACGGGACCTGACTGTTCTCGTCGTGGTAGTGGATCTCGCCCTCGTCGGCCTGGTCGTGGTGGTGGGCGTCGTCGAGCACGACCGTCTGGCTGCCGAGCACCAGCAGGTGACCGCCATACGTCCTGCTGAGGACGTCCGGATCGAGGATCAGCGAGGCCGGACCGTCGGCGATGATCCGCCGGTTGATTGCCGCGACGCGCTGAAAACGATCGGCGGCGCAGGCCAGGTCGTGCGTCGTGGCGACGACGGTCCGGCCGCGGCGCGACTCGGCTTCGAGGATGTCCATCAGGTCCTCCTGGGTCGTCGCGTCGATGCCGGTCACCGGCTCGTCGAGCAGGTACAGCTGTGGGTCGGCGGCCAATGCGCGGGCCAGGAACACGCGCCGCCGCTGGCCGCCCGACAGCCGCCCGATCTGCGTCCGGCGGTGGTCGGCCATGCCCACCTTGTCGAGCGCCTCGTCGACGTGGCGCCGATCGACTGCCCCGGGGCGGCGCAGCGGGCCGAGCAGCGGGTAGCGGCCCATCAGCACGACGTCGCCAACGGCAACCGGGAAGGCCCAATCGACCGTTTCAGCCTGCGGCACGTAGGCCACTCGGCGCGCCTCGCGCCCCGGGCCGCTGCCAAGCACTTCGACCTGACCGCCCCACGCCGGCAGCAGGCCGGCCATGACCTTGAGCAGCGTGCTCTTGCCGGCGCCGTTGGGCCCGACCACGGCGAGCAGCGAGCCGGCCGCGACGGCCAGGTCGACCTGCTCGATCGCCGGCCGGTCACCGTAGCCGGCGGTCACGCCGGACAGCCACACATCGGAGTGGGCCCGCGTGTGCCCCGGCTCGTGCTCGTGCGGGCGCGCGGTGGGCGTCGTCACCTAAGTGCCGCCGCAATCAATTGGATGTCATGGCGCAGTGCGCCCTCGTACGTGTCGACCGGTGGATCGCCCAGCGAATCGGTGTACAGATCGCGCACGACAACCACGCCGGTCTCAGCGGCGATTGTGTCGGCGAGTTCGTCGCTGAACTGCGCCTCGGCCAGGATGGCCTTGACACCGGAGCTGCGGATTGCCTCGATCACGCGCACCACCTCGGCCGGGCTGGGGTCTTGGCCGGGCGCCGCGACCAGCACATCCACGATCTCCAGATCGTAGGCCGCGGCAAGGTACGGAAAGGCGTCGTGAAAAGAGACGACGCGCCGACCGGCCGCCGGAATCGTAGCCAGCTGACCGCGGGCCCAGTCGTCGAGCGCGATCAAGCTGTCGTCGTACGCCGCGGCATTGGCGTCGTACGTCTGCTGTCCGTCCGCGTCGATCTCTATTAGTTTGAGCCGCAGCTGATCGACATAGATTGAGGCGTATGCAGGGTTCATCCACAGGTGCGGGTTGTCGCTGATGTAGTCGACGTCGGCGTGATTGGTGGCCAGCGTCACGACCGCTGCGTCACGCGCGCCGGCCTGCTCGGCGAAGGCGAGCAGCCAGTCATCCAAGCCGAGGCCGTTCATGACCAGCAGGTCGGCCTGGCTCAACTGCGCGGCGTCCGACGGTGCCGGGTCGAAGGTGTGCACGTCGCCGCCTTTGGGCACCAGGGCGTGGACGGTGACCCGCGCGCCGCCGACCTGGCGGACGAAGTCAGCCAGCACGGTCGTGGTCGTGACGACAGTCAGCCGCGCACCGGTCGGGGAGGGGTTTTGCGGCTGCGCGCCGCACGCGCCAACCAGAGCGAGCGCGGTCAGGGCGACCGCGAACCTCATCGCGCGCACTCAGGGCACAGCCCGAACAGCTCGAGACGATGGCTGTCGATCACGAAGCCACTGCGCCGGCCGATCTCGCCAACCACCGACGCCAGGCCGGCATCGCTCACCTCCGCCGATCGGCCGCATTTCCGGCACACGACATGGTGATGGTGCTGCTCCGGCGCGCATGCGACATAGGCGTGATCGCCCGAAGGCAGGTCGAGTCGCTCGAGCTTCTCGAGGGCGGTCAGCAACTCCAGCGTCCGAAAGACGGTGGCGCGGCCGATCGGCAGGTGCTGCCGGCGCGCGTCGGCGAGCAGGTCGGCCGCGGTGAAGTGGCCGTGCCGCTGCGTGATCAGCCGGGCAAGTGCCCGGCGCGGCTCGGTCACGCGGCTGCCGGCGCCGGCCAGCGCGGCCATCAGCGGTTCCGTTGAGTCGTGGTTGATACCGAGTCTCATGAGTCGCCACATGATACGTGGTCTCTGTAAGGCTCCGCGCGGCAGTCGCCTCTCGGGACCACGGCCGCCTGCCCATGGATCGCCCATAGAATGACCGCCATGCCCACCTACGACGCGACCACCGCGCTGCTCGTGGTGGATGTCCAGAACGACTTCGCCGATGCGCAGGGCAGCCTCTATGTCAAGGGCGGCGAGCAGGTCGTGCCCCTGGTCAACGCCGAGATCGCCCGGGCCCGAGCCGCCGGCGCGCCGGTCTACTACACCCAGGACTGGCACCCCGAGTCGACCCCGCATTTCGAGCGCGATGGCGGCCTCTGGCCGGTGCACTGCGTGCAGGGGACATGGGGCGCCGAGTTCCCGCCCGGTCTTGATGTCGGTGGGGCAGTGGTCCAGAAGGGCAGTAACGGCGAGGACGGCTATTCGGGCTTCACGATGCGCGATCCGATCAGCGGCGAGACCGCCCCGACCGCCCTCGGGCCGCTGCTGGGGGAGGCGGGTGTGACGCAGCTGGTCGTGTGCGGGCTGGCCACTGACTACTGCGTCAAGTCGACCGTGCTCGACGCGCGCGAACGGGGCTACCCGGTGACCCTGTTCTTGAACGCCGTACGGGCGGTTGATCTGCAGCCGGGCGACGGGGATCGGGCGATCGAGGAGATGCTTGCTGCGGGCGCTTTGCTGGAGTCACGCGCCGCGGTCAACCAGGGCGGAGGATAGACTGGCGACCATGGAGAAGGCAGTCGCCGAGCGTCCCTACTCACCCGGCCTCGAGGGGGTGCTGGCGGGCGAGACGACCATCGCCAAGGTCGACGGCGAGAACGGTCGGTTGGTCTATCGCGGCTACTCGATCGTCGAGCTCGTGCGCCACGGCACCTACGCCCAGGTGGCCGAGCTGCTGTGGACCGGCGAGTGGCCCGCAACAGCGCATCTGCCCACCGCGCCGCTGCCCGACGCGGTGCTCACCGCATTGCGCGCACTGCCCTCGAACGCCCACCCGATGGATGCACTGCGCACCGCCACGTCCGTGTGGGGCGCCATCAATCGGCCCGGCTGGCCGCCCACGGTCGAGCAGGCCCGCCTGCTGACCGCCCTGGCTCCGTCGGCCCTGGCCGCGTTCGCGCGTCTGCGCGAGGGCCACCAGCCGATCGATCCGAATCCGGATCTCGAGCTGGCCGCCGGTTTCCTCTATCAGCTGACCGGGGAAGCGCCCGACCCTGCCGCCGCACGCGCGCTCGACGCGTACTTCATCACCGGCGCAGAGCACGGCTTCAACGCCTCCACGTTCACGGCGCGCGTGATCACCTCGACCCAGTCGGACATCGCCAGCGCTGTTGCCGGCGCGATCGGCGCGCTGAAGGGCCCGCTGCATGGCGGCGCCCCGTCAGAGGTCGTCAACCAGCTGCATGAGATCGGCTCGGTCGAGCACGCTGAACAGTGGATCGACGATGCGCTCAATCGGGGCGAGCGCATGATGGGCTTCGGCCATCGCGTGTACCGCGCCTACGACCCGCGGGCGGCAGCGCTACGGACGGTGGCCGAGGGCATGGCGGGCATGGCCGACTGGCTCAAGCTTGCTGTCGCGGTCGAGGACGTTGCGCTGCGCAAGCTGGCCGAACGCCATCCGGAACGCCCGCTCAAGACGAACGTCGAGTACTACGCCGCAGCCGTCCTGCAGGGCGTGGGCCTGCCGCCCGACCTCTTCCCGGCCACGTTCGCGCTCGCCCGTCACGCCGGCTGGACGGCGCACGTCCTCGAGCAGGCATCGGCCAACCGGCTTATCCGGCCCGACGTGCGCTACGTTGGCCCGAGCGAGCGGTCGCTGCCGAAGCTGCTGCCGCGCTGACGTTCCGCGCATGACCTCGCTCCGGACGCGTGTGCGGACTCGTGCTGGCGATCGCCCTGACGCTGACCGTCACGCCCTTCGCCGCCGCGCCGGTAGCGGCGGCGACGACCTGCTGCCCGATCTGAAGATGGCCCCGCCTACAACCTCAGATCGAGCTCGGCGCCTTTGGGCGCCCCAGGCTGCGCTTCGGAACGATCGTCTGGAACGTCGGCGATGGTCCGCATCGAGGTCCGCGCCAGCGATCGGGAAGACAATGATGTACGACCTGGCCCAGATCATCCACACCCGCGCGGGTGGCGAGCGCGAATACATACCGCCCGGCGCGACGGCGTTCTACGCCGGCGACGGCCACGATCACTGGCACATCAGCACGTTCGT
Organism: uncultured Chloroflexia bacterium; assembly: GCA_963704145.1. Taxonomy (GTDB): domain Bacteria; phylum Chloroflexota; class Limnocylindria; order Limnocylindrales; family CSP1-4; genus JALYGJ01. Next base: position 177,548 of record CAVPHB010000001.1, on the reverse strand, counting down.
CGTCATCTCGCTCTTCCCGACCTCGGACCTGGCCACCGCGGACGACACGCACGGGCCGACCTACTACCAGCGCGGGCTGCGCAAGATCGGCTTCTGCCTGACCGACCTGGTGCGCGCACCGTCCTCGTTGCGTCCCGCTAATTCCGCCCAGCGGATCCGCTTCCCGGTCAGCGGCTGCGGACTGGCGGGCAGCACCAACGTGCGCATGGGCATCTCGGTTGGCTATGGCGACGACTACAAGCCGTTCTTCAACCACCAGTCGGTCGACATCACCGGCCTGCCGGTGGGCGCCTATCGGCTGTGTGCCACGGTCAACAGCAACGGGATGTGGCTCGAGGAGGACTCGATCAGGCCAACAACAGCTCGTGGGTCGATATCGATCTCGATGCTGCCGCGCGCCGGTTCCGGGTATTGGGCTCGGGCGAGTCCGATTGCGCCATGCCCGCGCCGATGGTCTACGGGATGGGCGGCTGAGCGATCCTGAGGCGGCCCGACTGAGGGCCCGAGCGTCGTCAGCACCGCCCTGATTGGTCCGTTCGGCTCTGGCCGGCAACGCCTCGATCGTGTTCGATGGCGTTGGCTACGTTCGCGCGAGGGCTTCTGCCATGAGATGCCGATTGGCCGCGATCTTTGTGCTGGCCCTGCTGGCGGCGTGCTCTGACGCCGCGCCCGGGCAAACGACTCCGGGCGGCCCAGCCGCGACTCCCACGCCGGCGGCCAACGCGACTGCGCCACCCACGCCGTCAGCGACGCCGACCATCGAGCCCAGGCCCACCGCCACCCCCGCGCCGACGATCGCCTACGACTGCCCGTTGCTGACGCTCGACGAGATAACGGGCATCGTCGATCGGGAGATCAGCAATGCCTACCAGACCGAAAGGGGCGGCTGCATGTGGAACTTTGAGCCCGATGCGGCTGCCTCGGGCGTGTCGAACGTCTCCCTGCACGTGTCGCCGTGGGACACCGCCGTCTTCAACACGAACTACCAGACGGTGCCCCCGGAGCAGCGCTTCGCCGACGTGGGCGACGGCGCCTATTGGGACGTCCGCGGGTCCCTCGTCTTTCTGTACCGCGACCATGTTTGCAGCGTGTCCTTCACCTTGGGCGAGAGCGAGGCGGATCAGGTGCCGTTGTTGATCGAAATCGCGCAGACCGCCATCCCGCGCATGTTTCTGGACTAGCCGGCCGCCGGCGCCGCCTCGGCCCCTGTTGCGGCCAGGAACTGCTCTTCGATACAGCCGCCGCGTACAGCCCGCCCTGCTCGAGCAGCTCGGCGTGGCGGCCGCGCTCGATGATCCGCCCGCCATCGAAGACGAGGATCAGGTCGGCGCGCAGGATGGTCGACAGCCGGTGGGCGATGGCGATCGTCGTGCGGCCCTTCATCACCCGCTCGATGGCCGCCTGGATGAGCCGCTCCGACACGGTGTCGAGGGCCGATGTCGCCTCGTCCAGGACGAGGATGCGCGGGTCCTTGAGCAGCACACGGGCGAGCGCGATGCGCTGCTTCTCGCCGCCCGAGAGCTTGTAGCCGCGCTCGCCGACGATCGTGTCGTAGCCGCCGGGCAGCTCGTGGATCCGATCGTGGATGGCCGCCAGCCGGGCCGCCGTCTGCAGCTCTCGATCGGTCGCCTCGGGCTTGGCGTAGCGCAGGTTCTCGCGCACGCTGGCGTGGAAGAGGAACGTCTCCTGGGTCACGAAACCGATCACCTGGCCAAGGCTGGCGAGCGTCACGTCGCGCACGTCGCTGGCCGTCGATCTCGACCGCGCCCTCGTCGACCTCGTACAGCCGCGGCAGCAGATAGGTGGTCGTGGTCTTGCCCGAGCCGGACGGCCCGACGAGCGCCACCAGCTGCCCCGGCTGAGCCTCGAAGTCGACGTCCAACAAGCCCGAACGGCAGGCGCTCCGTGACAAGGCGCCCTCGGCGTCCGGCCCCTCGGCGTCCGGCCCCTCGGCGTCAGGCTCGGCGGCGACAGCACCGACAGCGCCGACCTCGACGACATCGAGTGCGGCGTCGTTGGCGGCGGCCGGCCGGCGGGCCGATGGTCGGTACCTGAACGAGACGTGCCGGAAGCGGACCTGCCCGTGCACCTTGTCCGGCTCGAGCGCGTGTGCTCCGGAAGGTCGGCGATCTCGGCCGGCAGGTCGAGGTACTCGAAGATGCGGTCGAACAGGGCCAGCGCGCCCTGCACCTCGACCTGCACGTTGAGCAGCTGCCCGAGCGGGAAGAAGAGCCGGCTCTGGAGCGTGGTGAAGGCGACGATGTCGCCGATCGTGGGCGCCGTCAGATCGCCGCCGATGGCCAGCTAGCCGGCGAGCCAGTACACGAAGGCGGGCGTGATCGAGAAGATCGTGCCCACGATCATGAAGAACCAGCGGCCGACCATGTTCTGGCGGATCTGCAGCTTGGCCAGCTTGGCATTCGCGTCGCGGAAGCGGCCGATCGCCGGCCGCCTGTTGCCCGAAGGTCTTGGTTAGCAGCATGCCGCTGACGCTGACCGTCTCCTCGGTGATGGCGCTGATGTCGGCCAGGCTGGCCTGTGTCTGGCCGGACAGCCGCCGGCGGACCTTGCCCACCCGGTAGGTCAGGTACAGGAAGAAGGGCAGCACGGCGAGCGACAACGCGGTCAGCCGCCAGTCGAGCAGGAACATGGCGCCGATCGTGCTGAGCGAGATGACGATGTTGGCGAAGACGCTGCTGGCGGTGTCAGTGACGACCGACTGGACGCCGCCGACGTCGTTCGACAGCCGGCTCTGGATCTCGCCCGTGCGCGTCTCGGTGAAGAAGCGCAGTGGCAGGCGCTGGAGGTGGGCATACAGCGCGTTGCGCAGGTCCTGCATCACGCGCTGGCCGATGACGTTGTTGAGGTACGTCTGGCCGACGCCGATCAGGCCGCTGACGATGGGCACGACGATCATCAGCCCGACGAACAGGTTGAGCAGGCCGAAGTCGAGCCGCGGCAGCGCCTCGTCGATGAGCAGCTTGAGCAGGTACGGATTGATCAGGCCGAGCAGGCTGGTCAGCACGATGGTCAGCAGCACGAACAGGACCGACCAGCGATAGGGCCCGAAGAACGCCGCGATGCGCCGGATCGTCCGTCCGCGCCGCTCTCGAGGTACCTGCTCGCGCTCCGGTTCGTCCGGCATCAGGCGGCCCATGCCGCCGCGCGCCCAGGAAGTCATCCGCCCATCACCGTCTCGAACTTATCACGAGCGGCAGATCGGACCTGATTGCCGCCTCCGGACGGCGCGCCCCTCGCGTTAGCGCAGTCAGACCGCCGGTTCCGGATGGACGGGGCTCGGCGCGGGGATATCGCGGGCAGGTGCGGGGCCGGTCAGGTCACGGTCGGCGCCGAGGCGCAGGCGGGTTGCGAACAGCCAGGCCAGGCCGTACAGCGCGGCGACGACGAGCGAGCAGGAACTGGTAGCCGGTGATCAGCGCGAGGTACTCGACCGCTCCGCCGACCATCGCGCCGAGGAGATTGCTGGCAAACGACATGTCCGCCGTCGTGGTGTCACGGAACGAGTACGAGAACACGAGGTTGGCGAAGAACACCGGTGCGAACGCGAGCACCGCGGCGACGCCATAGCGCAGCGCCGGTGGGTCGAGCAGGAGCGACTCGGGCGGCACCAGGTAGGCCAGCGCGATCGAGCCGAACAGGAGCAGGTAGAGCGGCGTCGGGCCGGCTGATCGGCCAGCGCGAGTTGACGAAGATCGCTAACAGGACGCTGGCCAGGATGGCGAAGAAGGCCAGCGAGTTCACCAGCCAGGTCGTGCCGAAGAGCAGGCTGAAGCTGGTCAGGCTGCGCGTGTTGAGCAGCAGGAAGGCAACGCCGAGCACGAAGAAGTGCGGGCTGAAGCGGCGGACGGTGGTGCCCGTCAGCGCGCGCCGCACAGGCCACCGCCACGAGCGCGCCGAGGAGCACGATGCGCCAGCGCGGCCAGGTAGTGCGGGGCGATGAACGGCGTGCGCAGGTACAGGAACGGCCAGTCGTCGGTCGCCGGCCGAGGAGTCGGCTGGCCGACATCGGGGATCGCGGCTGATCGTCGTCGCCCGGTGGCAGCCCGTCGGGCAGCGCGGCGACCAGCGGTCCGGCGGCGAGCGTCGCCATCGGAACGCCGTAGATGCGCAGGAGGGGCTGATGGCCGAAGGTGTCGGCCAGCATGTTGGCCAGCTTGGTCACCAGCCAGTCGTCGCGGTAGTAGTTGTAGAGCACGAAGATGCCGTCCGTGGGCGAGGTGGTCGCGCACGCTGGCGAAGGCCTGTTCGGTGAACAGGAACGACTCGAGGCGCAGCGCGGACTGCTTGCTCACCAGCGTCAGTGAGTCGGGCAGCGCGAAGATGATCAGGTCGTAGCGCTTGGTGGTGGTGCGCAGGAAGGCGCGCCCGTCGTTGATGTAGGGCGTCACGCGCGGGTCGCTGTAGGGCTGGTTGGGATGGCGTTCGACGGCCGATCTGCTGGAGGCGTGGGTCGATCTCGACCGCGTCGACTGACTGGCGCCGCGAGCGAGGGCGATCGCCGCGTCGGAGCCGCTGCCCGCGCCGACGATCAGCACGTTCGGATAGGTCCGGCCGGGGAACCAGCGGTAGACCTGCTCGTAGAACGGCTCCTTGTCCGGTTGGTCGAGCGGATGGAGCGCCTGGTGCGGGATGCCGTCGACGGTGATGTGCTCCAGGCCGTTGGCGGCGCGAAAGGAGTCGATGCGGTAGTAGGGCGACCAGATGTCGCCCGGTGTGAGTGCCGGCCTGCTGGAAGACGAGGACCAGCAGCGCGGCCAGAGCGACGACGTTGAGCAGGCTGAAGACCGTGATGCGCCGACCGAACTCGATCGCCAGGACCAGCCCGGCCGCGACGCTGAACCAGACGACCGGGTCGGTCCCCGCCGCCGACAGGGCGGTAAACGCGGCGATGCCGGCCATCGAGCCGCCGATGTCGATCGCATAGGCGCGCAGCGGGCGCATGCTCTTGAGCAGCGGTCCGAGCGGCAGCGCGAGCGTGGCCAGCAGCGCCACGACCAGCCCCACGACGAGCGGCAGGATGAGGAAGTTCAGGTCGACCGCGCGGCTCTCGGCGAGGCCGAAGAAGAGCTCGTCCTGTGAACGGACCTGGACGTTGAGCTGCAGGTTGAAGATCAGCGCCACGACCGTGGCGAGCAGCAGGGCAAAGGGCGACAGGCGCGGGTTGAAGCCGTTGCGGCCGAGCAGGATGCCCAGGCCGATGCCCAGGAAGCTGGCTATCAGCAGGAAGTTGCTGAAGAAGCCGATGTACTTGACGTTGGCCGGGATCCAGCGAATGAGCAGCAGCTCGACGAACAGGATCGCCAGGCTGGTCAGGAACAGGCGGACTTCGTTACGCGCCAGCAGAGCCAATAGAATGACCCCTTCCCTGGTTCCGAATACCGGGGCCACCCACCTTGAGCATCCCCGGAGCTGACCATTGCCGACCGCGTCTCACGGGGCTGGATGCGCATGGTAGCGACCAGCGACCCGACCGTTGCCCAGCCGCGACCCGCCGTGCCCGATCGGCTGCCATCCGAGCCCGAGGCGATCTTCATCGTCGGCGCCAGCCGCAGCGGCACGACACTGATGCGCAACATCCTCGAGCGCTCCGAGCGCATCGCGCTCGCCCGCGAGAACCATTTCCTGGGTCATCTGCGGGCGAGCGAGGGAGCGCGCTACTACTTTCGGCGCGCCGGCGACCTGGCCGCGGACGAGACCGTGCGCCGGATCGTCGAGATGATCTATGCCGGTGGCTTCCAGCGCCGCTCGAAATGGCGTGAGGTCAGCCCGTTCTGGCGCTGGCTGGTCGACGCCGTGCCGCGCGCCGAGATGGAGCAGCGGCTGCTGGCCGCCGAGCGGACCGAGCGCGGGCTGTTCGCCGCCTTCCTGCGTGCCTACGCCGACATGCACGGCCGGCCGGTGATGGGCGAGAAGACGCCCGCCCACCTGGCCTATGTCGACACGTTGCTCGAGTGGTTCCCCAACGGCCGCGTTGTGCACATGCTGCGCGACCCACGCGGCGTGTACGTGTCCGATCTGCGCCGCCGGCTGAGCAAGCCGCGCAAGCCGTATTCGTGGCTGGCCAAGGTGCCGCTGCTGTTGCCGGCGGTGATGCTCGTCCAGACCACGCTCGTCTGGCGCGGCGCCGCGCGGCGCCACGCCGCGTACGAGAAGCGCTACCCGGACCACTACCGGCTGGTCCGCTTCGAGGACGTCGTCCAGCGACCTGACGAGACCCTCGGGGCCCTGTTCGAATTCCTGGACGTTGCTGCCCCGCCTGACCCGACGAACGTCAAGGTCTTCGCGCGCGGCTTCAAGTGGGGCGAGGAGGGCCTCGACGCCGAGGCGGCCGACCGCTGGCGCGGCTACATCCGCTCGTTTCCCAAGCGCTGGCTGCGCTTCTTCCTGGGCGGTTACATGCGCCGCTTCGGCTACAACAGGTAGGTGTCAACTGACCCAGTCCGTGAGCGAGAGGAGCTCGCCCGTTTCGTAGTCGAGCACGATGTACCAACCCTGGCCGCCCGTTGGGCTGGGTTGTTCTCCGATATCGATGACCCAGACGGGCCTCGATGGCTCCGGAGATGGGGACACGAGGGAGTACCGGGGTTCGTCACCCCAACGCTCGACGCGGGCCGAAAGGAGCGGAGCGTCGCGCTCGAAGTCTCCAGGCGCGAGTCTCGCCAGTGCGATGGCCTCCTCGCGGGTAAGGCCTACGCGCAGCGAAGGTGATGGTGTAACCGAGGGAAGTGGCGGAATGGACGGCGATGGCGTGCTCGAGATTGACGGGCTGTCCTGACTACTACTGGGCGCCGCCTGCGTCTCAGCGACCAGATTCCCGCGGCATCCGGCAGCAGCCGCCAGGAGGCACACAGAAACGGCCGCAGGCAGAAGGAGCGATATCGGCAAGCGTCGACGGCTCAGCACCTGGGAGCTTCGACGATTGGCTGCATCTGGCGCGCTACCAGGCGGTAGCGGTCGATACCTCGGCGATGCCCTGTGCCTCCAGCCAGCGCTCGGCGTCGATGGCCGCCTTGCAGCCATCGGCGGCGGCGGTGATGGCCTGGCGGTAGCGGTGGTCGTGCACGTCGCCGGCCACGAAGACGCCATCAACCTGGTGTGCGTCTCGTCGTTGACCACCAGATAGCCCTTCTCGTCGACCTCGAGCCAGTCGCGGAAGGCATCGGTGTTGGGCCTGTAGCCGATGGCCAGGAACAGACCGTCCATCTGCTCATCGCGTCTCGCTGCCGCTGACCGTGTCGCGCAGGCGCAGGCCCTCCACCTTGTCCGCGCCGAGCACGTCGGCCACCTCCGTGTTCCAGCGCACCTTGATCTTGGGGTTGTCCAACGCGCGCTGCTGCATGATCTTGCTGCCGCGGAACTGGTCGCGCCGGTGGAGCAGCACGACCTCGGTCGCGAAGCGGGTCAGGAAGGTGGCCTCCTCGAGCGCCGTGTCGCCGCCGCCGACCACGGCCACCTTCTTGTCGCGGAAGAAGAAGCCGTCGCACGTGGCGCAGGCGCTCACGCCGCGGCCGCGCAGGCGGGTCTCGTTCTCCAGGCCCAGCCACAGCGCCGACGCGCCGGTGGCGACGATGACCGTGTCGGCAGTGTACTCGCTCTTGCCGGCCCACAGCCGGAACGGGCGCGCTGAGAAGTCGACTCGATCGAGGTCGACGTCCACGAAGCGCGTCCCGAAACGCTCGGCCTGCTCGCGGAACTTCTGCATCAGCTCCGGGCCCTGGACGCCGTCGGGGAAGCCGGGGTAGTTCTCGACGTCGCTGGTGATCATCAGCTGGCCGCCCGGCGCGTAGCCGCCGATGACGATCGGCTCGAGGTTGGCGCGCGCGGCGTAGATCGCGGCCGTCAGGCCGGCCGGCCCGGAGCCGATGATGACGACCTTGGCCTGGTTGCCGCCCTCGGCCGCGGCGGCGCCGTCGTCGCCCGACTTGCGGGCGAGCGACACGCCCTTGCCGGCGGTGTCGTCAGGGGCACCGTCGTCAATGATCGTCAGGCTCGGAAAGCCGAGATTCGGTCGGTCCATGGGCTCCAATGGTAGCAGGAGAGGAATACTCCCTGGGGGTATCAGTCGAGAGGGCTCGGCGGGCCCAGGTTGCGGACTTGCGGGATGACGTCGCGGCCGATCAGCTCGAGCTTGGCGATGTCGTCCACGCCGCGCACCGAGAAGACCGTGTGGTGCGAGCCGGCCGCGGCCCAGTTGCCCAGCCGCTCGACGAGGCCCGACGGGGTGAGCGAGCCGCGCGCGCCATCGGCGCTGATCGAGATGCCCGACAGGTTGGTCCGCTCGATGGTGGCGTAGTCGCGCCCGACCTCCGCGCAGTGACGCTCGAGCACCGCGAACTTGTGGCGCAGCATGTCCGGGGCGCCGAAGACGTTGCAGGCGTCGGCAAAGCGGGCGACCAGGCGCAACGTGGTTCGTTCACCGCCGCCACCGACCAGGATCGGGACGCGTGGTCGCGACAGTGCCTGCGGGCGGTTCAGCAGCCGCTCGGCGCTCACCCGGCGACCGACGAAGCGCGTTTGTGCGCCGCGCTCGCCGGAGACACGCGAGATGGGCCATCTTGCAGCGTGTCGGCCAGCAGGACGAAGCGGTCGGACAGCTCGGGGAAGGGAACCCCGAGCGCGCGCGACTCCTCGACGTTCCATGCCGCGCCGATGCCGAACCAGGCCCGCCCGCCGGACAGCACGTCGAGCGTGGTGACGCCCTTGATCCACACGGCCGGGAGGCGATAGGGGACGGCGCCGACCATCAGCCCCAGGCGCGCGCGGCTGGTGTGCGCGGCCATGAAGCCGAGCGCCGTCGTGCCCTCGAGCATCGGCTCCTCGATGTCACCGACGCTGCGGATCTGGAACAGGTGGTCCATCACCCAGATCGAGTCGAAGCCGGCGTCGTCCGCCGCGCGACACACGCGCGCCAGGGTCGGGCCGATCTTGGCGTCGCCGCCGGGCCAGGTGAACGACGAGATCTGGAGGCCGACCTTCACGCTGACTCCCTCACCGGCGCCCTCACCGGAACAGGTCCATCTCGACGGGCATGACCACGTCACCGCGAACCGTGCCGCTGCCGCCGGGCGGGGTTACGCCGCGCACCAGCACGACCGGCTGGCGTGACGTCTTGCCGGCCGCCAGCTCGGCGGCCGAGCAGACCTCGTCGGCCAGCGCGACGACGGTCGAGCGCATCATCCGTCCGTCGGCATCGGGCGTGCCGCGCAGGTCGACGATCGGCGCGAGGCCGGCCACGCCGAGGGCAACGTCGACGATGCCGAAGCGCCACGGCCGGCCGAACGAGTCGCTGATCAGCACCGCCGGCGCGTCCTCGGCCGGTAGTCCGAGCAGCGCCGGCAACCGCGCGCGCAGCCGGGCGGCGGAGGCGTCGGGGTCTTCGGGCAGCAGCGTGACCGTGTCCGGGGCACCCGTGTTCGAGGCATCTACGCCCGCGTTGGCGCAGACGAAACCGTGCCGCGTGCGGCTGACGATGATGCCGCGCTCCATGCGCAGCACCGCGGCCGACTCGCGCAGCACGACCTCGACCTGGCGTGCGTCGCGCTCCCAGCGCTGCGCGAACTCGACGGCCGCGGGGCGCGGCGTGACCGTGGCCAGGTCGACGACGGCGCCCTCGGCCTTGGAAACGATCTTCTGGGTGACGACGAGGATGTCCGTGGAGCGTGGCGCGAGCTCGGGCTGCTCGGCCGCCAGCGACTGCCAGGCGGACGCGATCAGGACGGCCAGATCGTCGCCCGCTCGAACCTCGGGGAGTGCCGGCAGCGGCACGGCCAGGATGGTGGGCAACGGCTCAGCCAGCCTCCGCAGCGGCCGGCTCGAGCCCGGCCAGCGCTGCCTGGCCGCTGCCCTGCAGGGCGAGCAACCGTGCCACGTCGAGCCGCTCGAGGTCGTCGGGCGTGTCGAGATCGAAGCCGAGCGCCGGATCGATGACCAGCTGCACGCTGACACCGGCCGCGGCGGCGGCACGCAGGTGAGCCTCCAGGCTGTCCGCGCCGAAGTGCCGGCTCGATCGCGTCGGCCGGCGAGAGCAGCAGGGCGTTGGTGCCGGCGCGGGCATCGGCCGGGGCGATCACTGCGACCGGCAGCCCCGCGCCGGCGGCGACCGCCGCGTCGGCGGCATCGAGCAGCCGGTCGAGCGCCGCCGCCGTCGAGGAGCGGCAGGTCGGCCGGCAGCATCAGCACCGCCGTGGCGCCGCCCGCGATGGCCGCGTCGCGCGCCTCGCGCAGGGCCGCGTTCAGGCCGCCGTCGCGCGGCTCGGACACCACGTTCAGCGCCGGGCGCCCGCGACCGACCAGGTCAGTCGTCAGCGTGTCGTCGCTGACCAGGTGGATGCGCCGGCAGGGCGACCAGCCGCGCGGCCACGTCGAGTGTCTGAGCGAGCATGCCCAGAACGAGGGCCTCACGTTCCTCGGCGTCAAGCGCCAGGCCAAGCCGGCTCTTGCCCGACGCGGCGCTGCGCAGGGGCACGATGACGTCCAGCTACCGTCAGATCTGCGCGGGCTGCCCGGATCACGCCGCGATGGTACGCGCCCGCCTCGGCCGGCCGGCCGGTCGGCATGGCGATCGGCTGTGCTACAACTCGGCCGAGTCCAGCCGGTCCCACCGCGCCGCGAGGGCCATCAGATGCGCAGCCTGAGAGTTCTTCTGCTTGTCGCCGCCGCCGTGGCGGCCACCGCCTGCGCCGTCGCCGTCGCTCCGACCATTCCGACCCCGACCCCGATCCCGACCTTCGACATTGCGAGCTTCGTCCTCCCCACGGTGCAGCCGGGCGGTAACACGAGCGGCGCCTGCGCGCTCGTCAGCGAGGCGGAGATGGGCGCCCTCCTCGGCGCGACGATGACCGTCGCCAGCCGAGACGAGACAGAGTGCACCTGGACCTCGCCATCGGTTCTGCCCTCGGTCATCATCCGCTACGAATCGGGCGACTCGATCGCGAACGGCAAGCTGATCTCGTCCAACGGGCGCGACCTCACCATCGGCGGCTTCCCCGCCTACTACGGCGAGTTCGCCAGCTCATTGCTGTGGATTGAGAAGGGCGGCCGCACCCTGGTCGTCCAGGCCATCTGGTCGGAGACCGGCGACGCCGCCGTGCAGAAGATCAGCGCGCTGGGTACGACCGCGATCGGGCGCTTCTAGGGCGCGCCGCGAACCAGTTCGAGCAGCTCCGCGGCCAGCCGGCGCCGCGCGGTCGGAGCGCCGACAACGGTATTCGTGACCAGTGGCCTGCATGCCGCTGCGGGCGATCAGGCTGGCTTCGGCTCGCATCGGCGTGATCGATGACCAGGATGTCGACCAGGCCCGGGTAGCGGCTTGCGTAGTGAGCGGCGATCCCGGCTGAAGTCGCGGGCAGGCCGGCCAGCGAGGTGATCATGTCCGCCGCCGGACCGCGCAGCGCGGCGCCGCCGACGATCGGGCTGACCGCCACGACAGGGCGCCGGCGCTCTCGTCAGGCGCTCCGGCAACGCCGGGCAGGGCCAGGATCGGTGCCACGCTTACGAACGGGTTGGACGGGGCGATCACGACCAGCTCGGCGGCGTCGATCGCCATCGAGCACCTCCGATGTCGGTCGTGCGTCGGCGAGGCCCTCGAAGCGCAGCTCCAGCACCGCATCGGCGTGGCCGCGGCGGACGAAGTAATCCTGGAAGTCGAGCCAGCCGAGTCGGCCGTACGAACCTTGGTTCGGAGCGGTTCATCGGTCATCGGCAGGAGGCGCGCGCCGACGTCCAGGGCGCGCACGAGGTCGGCCGTCACATCGGTCAGGCGGGCGCCACCGGCCAGTCGCGCCGTGCGCACGATGTGCGTCGCCAGGTCGCGGTCGCCCAGCCGGAACCAGGTCGGCGCGCCGTAGCGCTCGAGCATCTCCGCCGCCGACCACGTCTCGTCGCGCACGCCCCAGCCGGTCGCGTCGTTGGCCAGCCCGGCGAGCGTGTACATGACCGTGTCCAGATCGGGCGAAATGTGCAGCCCGTGCAGCTCGAGGTCGTCGCCCGGTGTTGCCGATGACGGTCAGCCGAGCGCGCTCGCCCAGCAGTTGCGAAACCGTGTGCCATGCGCGCGCCGCCGAAATCCGCCGGCCAGCAGAACGACCTCGGTCTGGTCGGATCATGCGCGCAAGTGTGGCCCGTGTCATTGTGCCGCCGGTCACGGGCGACAATGCGCAGCATGTCCGCCACTGACCTGGTCACCGGTGCCTTCGGCTTCACCGGCAGCCGCATCGCCGAGCGCCTGCTTGCGCGACGGACGGCGGTGCGGACGATCACCCGACGGACGCCGGTCGATCATGCGCTCGCGGAGCGGGTCGGAGCGGGTTGCCCGACTTTGACGCCGCCTAACCTTGCCGACACGCTGGCGAGGGGTCGACACGGTCTACGTCACCTACTGGATGCGCTTTCCGCGCGGTGACGCGACGTGGGCGCAGATCGGTCGATCAACGTCGCGCGGCTTGGCGCCGCGGCCGCGCGCGCCGGCGTCCGGCGACTTCGTCTACGTCAGCGTTACCAACGCCCGGCCCGACTCATCGACGCCCTACTTTCGGGCCAAGGCGGCGGCCGAGGACGCCGTCCGCGTGCAGCCGGCGGCGGATCATGTCGATCGCCATCGTGCGCCCCACGCTGCTCTACGGCGCGGGCGACATCCTGATCAACAACCTGGCCTGGACGCTGCGCCGCCTGCCGGTCTTCGGCATTCCCGGCGACGGCCAACTACCGCGTCCAGCCCGTCCACGTTGACGACGTTGCCGACCTGTGCGTGCGCCTGGGCGGTTCCGACGCGGCCAGGAGATGGACGCGCCCGGGCCGGACACGCTGACCTTCAACGAGATCGTGGCCAGCGTGCGCCGCGCCGTCGGCAGCCGGGCGCTCGTCGTCCACCTGCCCGTGGCGGTCGTGCTGGCGACCACCCGACTGCTCGGCCTGCTCGTGCACGACGTGGTCCTCACGCGCGACGAGATCCGCGAGTTGATGGAGAGCCTGCTCGTCGTCGCGGCACGCGGCTGAAGCCTGCCCGACCCGCTTCAGCGACTGGGTCGCCCAGAACGCCGACCTGGTCGGCCGGCGCTACTCCTCCGAGCTCGACCGCAACTTCCGCTTCAAGCGCGCCTGAGGCGGGCGCCGGTCACGCTCAGCGGGTGATGCCGGGCAGGACCTCGCGACCGAAGGCGTCGATCCACTCGCGCTGGTTGCGCCCAACGTTGTGCAGGTAGATCCGGTCGAAGCCGAGGTCGGCGAACTTCTGGATCTCGCGCCGATGCGCCTCGAGGTCGGCCGAGATCAGCATCCGGCCCTCGAAGTCCTCGGGTCGGACGAGCTTGGCCATCTGCTCGAAGTCGAACGGCGAGCGGATGTCCTGCTTGGGGAACTTCATGCCCCCGTTGGGCCACTCGGTCAGCGCGTTGCGCCAGGGCCTGCCTCGTCGGTCTCGGCCCACGACAGGTGGATCTGGATGATCTTGCGGCATCGCTGACGGGTCCTTGCCGGCCTCGCGCGCGCCCTTCTCGAAGCGCTCGAAGATGCCCTCGATCTTGCCCTCGCGGCGCGCCGACGGTGATGAGCCCGTCGCACAACCGGCCGGTCTTCTCGGCCGTGATCGGCCCGGCCGTGGCGACGTAGATCGGCGGCGGCTGGCTCAGGCATGGTCCACAGCCGCGTCGTCTCCATCTTGTAGAACTCGCCCTTGTGCTTGACGTCCTTGCCGCGTGAACAGCTTGCGCATGATCTCGATCGCCTCGAACATGCGGCTGATCCGCTCGGGCGCCTCGGGCCAGTACTCGGCCACGATGTGCTCGTTGAGCGCCTCGCCCGACCCCAGACCGAGCCAGAAGCGGCCGGGGTACATCGCCGCCAGCGTCGCTGCCGCCTGGGCGATGATCGCCGGGTGCTGGCGGAACGTCGGGCAGGTCACGCCCGGGCCGATGTCGCCCTTGGTGCGTTCCGCGACGGCGGCCATGAACGCCCACACGAAGGCGGCCTGGCCCTGCTGCGGCACCCACGGCTGGACGTGGTCGGCGGCCATCACGCCGGAGAAGCCGGCCGATTCGGCGGCGACGCAGTAGTCGAGCAGCTCGGTCGGGTGAAACTGCTCGAGCATCGCGGCATAGCTGATCTGCGGCGCGGTCATCAGCGTGGGTCTCCGTGTACGTGAATGCGTTGCGGGCGCAGGATGAAGCTGACCCGCGGCTCAGTCCGGAAACGGGCGATCTCGCGCTCGGCCATGTCCGGCGCGTCGTAGCGGCGGGCCATCTCGGCGATATCGGCCTGCGCCTGATCGGGATCATCGACCATCTCGGCGCTGCAGGTCAGAACCACGGCGTCTTCGGCCCGGTAGACGGCCAGGCTGGCGCGCGGGTCGCGCCGCAGATTGGCCGGCCAGCGCCGGCCGTGGCGCGAGTTGACCACCAGGTGATCGTCCCGCAGCAGGAACCAGATCACGATCTGGTGCGGGCTGCCGTCGGGGTTGATCGTCGCGATCGTTGCATAACGCGGGGTGCTGGCAGCCAGGAAGCTGCGTGTCTCCGGGCTGAGCAGTTCGCCGGGCGTTTGAGCAGTCATGCGAACGATGGTATCCGCGCGGCTCAGGCGAGGCGTTCGCCGGCCGTGACCGCCAGCGTCAGCCGGCTGGCGGGCTGTGCGAGCGGGCAGTGCCAGCGCGGGTCGTAGGTGCACGATTAGAAGACGGGCAATGCGGCGCCAGCGAGCGGGCCGCTCAGCGCGACGTGTCCGATGAGGTGCATGGGGAACGGCTCGCTGCCGCTCGTGGGCAGCTGGACGGTCGCCGTCACGAGTAGCGCAGCGGCCGGCTCCAGCGCCGCGCTCATGCGGTAGGCCGGGTCGTAGTCGAAGTATGAGAGCCCGCCGAAGCGGGATAACCCGCCAGCGGGCGTAGATCTCAGCCACCCGGCGGCGCCAGTCGGCCAACTCCAGCCGGAGGCCGGCCGAGGTATCGCCTACTGAATGAACCCGTTCGCCCTCAGCCACGCCGAGGCGACGTCCTTGGTATCCACCAGGTCAACGGCGACCTGCTTGTACAGCTCGGCCAGCGTCGGGGTATCAATCTTGGCCGAGATGTCGTTCAGCAGCCTGGTGAACGATACCTTGACCAGCAGATCGTCACGCACGATGGGCGCGATGTTGTCGGCCGGCTGGGTGTGCAGGTCGTCCTCGAGGATGACCCAGCCGTTGACGATGATGTCGGGCTGGGTTGAGCACAACTCGGCCACGTCGACCGTGCCGTTCTTGAGCGCATCGGCCATCGGTGTATCGCATGCCGACAGGAGCGTTGCCCCAGCCAGCGTTGCCGGTGTGATGCCGTACGCGTCCTGAAGCGCCCCACCCGGTGCGCCACACAGCAAGTTGGTCGCGCAGTCCGCGGCCAGGCCCCACCTGAGCTGATCCTGGACGGCCGTCGTGTCGCTCATCCTGGCCAGGTTGAACTGGCTGGCCGTCTCCGGCCGAACGACGAAGGCGTTCTGGTCCTGCGCCGGCGTGAAGTTCAGCACGGTCAGGTTCTTGCCGTCGAGCGCCGCCTGGAGTGCCGTGGCGTTAGCCGCCGCGTCACCGGTCGGCGTGCCGCCCTCGTGCGATAGACGGCTGCCGATGTACTCCGGCTGGAGGTCGATCTGGCCGCTCTCGATGGCCGGTGCCACCACCGGCCGTGCACCCAGGCCTATGCCTGCGCGATCAACCGTGTATCCGTCCGCCTCCAGGACCTGGGCATAAATCTCGGCCATCACGCGCGCTTCATCGAAGCCGACGGATCCGACCTTCACGGTTGGCTTGCTCCCACCCGAGCTGCACGCGCCGGCAATCAGCGCAAGCAGCATCGCCCCGAGGGCAAGCCTGCGGTTCGTCCGCATGGGTAACCTACTCCTTTCGTATTACCGGTTAGCCCGGCTGAGATCCGGACTATAGCGCCCGACTCACGCCAGCTATGAGGCGCAGGTCACAGCAACTACGTCGGAGTTGGCGCTGCGGTTCGCTCGAGGCGCAGCGCGCGCGGCGTGAGCAGCCGTTGCAGCCCGGCAAAGGACAGCTCGGCCGCGACCACCAGCGCGGCCACCAGGACGACGCCGCCGAATATCTGGCCGCTGTCGCGCTGCGCGACGCCATCGACCAGGTAGCGACCGAGGGCGCCGAAACCAAAGATGGCGCCGAGCGTGGCGGTGGCCACGATCTGGACCGCCCCCGAGCGGACGCCGGCGACGATCACGCCGACCGAGAGCGGCAGCTCGATGCGCGTCAGGAGCTGCGCCTCGGTCAGCCCCTGGCCACGACCGGCCTCGATCACCTCGCGGTCGACGCCGGCCAGCCCGGCGTAGGCGTTGACCAGGATGGGCGGAATGGCCAGCACGACCATTGCCACGACCGTCGGATAGACCTTGAAGCCGGCCTGCGGATCGAACGCCGCGGTGATCGGTAGCACGATCGCAATGACCGCCAGCGACGGCAGGGCACGCCAGATGTTGGCCGAGTTGACGGCCAGCGCGGCCCCCCGCCCCGTATGCCCGATCCAGAGGCCCAGCGGCAGCGCGATGGCGACGGCGATGAGCAGCGAGCCGGCCGAGATGGCGACGTGCTCGGCCAGGCGCACGACGATGCCGTTCGGCCCGCTCCAGTGTGTCGCGTCGGTCAGCCAGCCGATCAGTGCGCCGAGAATTTCCATCGCCTCGGCTCAGGCTGGCGCGCCGGCAGTGCGCGACCACGGCGTGACCGCGCGCTGGGCCCGGGCAAGGACGACATCGGCCGCGACGGCGAGCAGGATCGAGGGCAGCGCACCGAAGTAGAGCTCGGCCGGAAAGCTGCGCCGGTAGCCCTCGAGGATGAAATAGCCCAGGCCACCGAAGCCGTCGCCCAGGATCGCGGTGACGGTCACCAGGCCGATCGTCGAGACGGTCGCCAGGCGCAGGCCGGCAACGATCAAGGGCACGGCCAGCGGCACCTCCACCCGCCACAGCCGCTGGCGGCTGGTGTAGCCCAGTCCGTTGGCCGCCTCGAGCACATCGACCGGCACCGAATCGAGGCCGGCGGCGATGTTGCGCACGAAGATGACCAGCGTGTACATCACCAGCGGGATCTCGACGGTCAGCAGCGAGATGCCCGTGACCGACACCAGCGCAGCAAAGACGGCCAGGCTGGGGATCGTGTACAGGATGTCGGAGAAGGCTAGGATCGGGCCGTAGCTGCGCCGGCGTCGGACGGCCACGATGGCGAGCGCGAAGGAGATCAGGAACCCCACCCCAACGGCGATCGTGGTCAGGATTACGTGCTGCAGGGCACGCTCGGCTAGGACGTCGAGGTGGTCGACCATCCATTGCACATCGCGTGACAGGTCCATCAGCCGGCCCGGTCGGCGCCGTCCTCGCGCAGCGCGGCGGCGATCTGTTCGACGGTCACCAGGCCCACGACGCGCTCGTTCTCGTCGACCACGATGCCGGCCATGACGTCGGCGTCGAGCATCTGCGACAGGGCGTCCTTGAGGGTCGTACGCGCGTCGAGCAGCGGTGACATCGACTCGGCCAGCGCCGCGCTCAGTGGGCCATCGCTCGGCAGCTGGCGCTGGTCCAGCCAGCCGATCGGCCGCTCGTCTGGGTCAACCAGCAGCAGATACGGAAAGGGGTCGGCCAGGATGCGCGTGCGGGCCGGCCCGGCTGCTTCTCCGGCACGGGCGGTGATCGCCGGGCGCAACTCGAGGTCGCCCACGCGCTGCAGCGACAGGCGCTTGAGGCCGCGGTCGGTGCCCACGAAGCGGGCCACGAAATCCGAGGCCGGATTGGCCAGGATCTCGGCCGGCGGCCCGAATTGGGCGAGCGCACCCCCGACCTGCATGACCGCGACCAGGTCGCCCATCTTGATCGCCTCGTCGATGTCGTGGGTGACGAACAGGATGGTCTTGGCCAGTTGCTCCTGGAGCCGGAGCAGCTCGTTCTGGAGCCGGTCGCGGACGATCGGGTCGACTGCGCCGAAGGGCTCGTCCATGAGCATCAGCGGCGGGTCGGCCGCGAGCGCTCGGGCGACACCTACGCGCTGCCGTTCGCCGCCGGACAGCTGGGCCGGGTAGCGATCCCGATACGTGGCCGGTTTGAGCCCGACCAACCCGAGCAGCTCCGCGACGCGCTCCTCCTGACGCTGCCGGTCCCAGCCGAGCAGGCGCGGGACCACGGCCACGTTCTGGCCCACGGTCAGGTGCGGCAGCAGCCCGACCTGCTGGATGACGTAGCCGATGCCGCGGCGCAGGGCGATCGGGTCCTGTGCCATCACGTCTTGGCCGCCGATCAGGATCTGGCCGGCGCTCGCTTCGATCAGCCGGTTGACCATCTTGAGGCTGGTTGTCTTGCCGCAGCCCGAGGGGCCGACCAGGACACAGATCCTGCCCGGCGGCACGATCAAGCTCAGATTGTCGACCGCGGTGACGGCCCCGTAGCGCCGCGAGACGTTGCGGAACTCGAGCTCGACCGCCTTCATTCGGGCACCGTATACGCTTCGTCGGTGGACTCCAAGCCGCTGCGGGCGGTCGCCGGCGAGAGCGCCGTCATCGTCCCTGTGCAGGTGCCGGTGGCAGTCGCGCGACTACGCGATCGAATGGATCCTTCGGCCGCGCAGGGAGTGCCCGCGCACGTGACGCTGATCTATCCGTTCATGCCAGTCGAGCTGCTGACCGACGACGTCCGCCGGAGCGTGGCCCAGATCATCGCCGCCGAGCCGGTCTTCCCGCTCACGTTCGCCGCGGTCGGTCGGTGGCCGAACGTGGTCTACCTGGTCCCCGCGCCGGCCGAGCCGTTCCGCCGCCTGACGCTGGCGCTGGCCGCGGCCTTCCCCGACTACCCGCCCTATGAAGGCGCTCACCCCGACGTCGTGCCGCACATGACCATCGCCCAGGACGTGGCCGACGACTACTACGCTGCAGCGCAGCACGCCCTTCCGGCCATGCTGCCCCTGCGCGACGTGGCGCGTGAGGCGTGGCTGATCGGCCACATGCCGGGTGTGCCGTGGCACACTCTCTGGCGGCTGCCATTCGGTCAGCCGCGGACCCACACCCAGGGAGGCTAGACTCCGGCGATGCCCCAGATCCATCTGCGCGCCGAGGAAGGCGACTATGCGCCACTCGTTCTACTGCCCGGCGATCCGAACCGGGCCCGCCTGGTTGCGGGCATGTTCGACGGCGGTCTCGAAGCCGCGCGGTTGGTCAACGACCATCGTCTGCTGCTCGGCTACACGGGCACCTTCGGGGGCGTGCCGGTCAGCGTCCAGACGAGCGGCATCGGCACGCCGTCGCTGTCGATCGTGGTCGAAGAGCTGCTCCGCCTCGGGGCGCGGCGGCTGATTCGCATCGGGACTTGCGGCGGCATCGGTCGTGGTATGCGCACCGGTGACATCGTCATTGCCACCGCCGCCGCACCGGTTGACGGCTCGACGAACACCTACCTGCACGGCGACCCGTACGCGCCGGCGGCCGACTTCGAAGTGACCCGCGCACTGGTCGACGCAGCACGGACCAAGGGCGTCGAGCCGGGTATCGGCCCGGTCGCCTCGGTCGACGTCTTCTACAACCCCGACGAGGATTACGTCACGAAGTGGCGCTCGCGCGGCATCCTCGCCTTCGAGATGGAGGCCGCGGCCCTGTTCTATCTCGCCGCCCGGGCCATGGGCGGCGGCGCTGACGTGCGCGCCGGCTGCATCCTGACCGTCAGCGACACGCTGGCCGAGGATGAGACGTCCGAGGAGACGTACATGGAGCTGACCGATCTCGAAGCGGCCACGGTGCGCATGATCGAGATCGCCCTCGAGGCTGGAACCGCGCTGGCGTGATCCCGATCGGGCTCAACCTGACCTCGATCGGCGTCTCCTCGGCCTGGTGGCTGGAGTCGGCCCGCCGGGCCGAGGCGGCCGGTTTCGCCGGCGTCTGGTGCTGGGACCATTTCGTTTCGCGCGGGCGGAAGTCGGACCCGGTGCTCGAGTGCTGGACCACACTGGCCGCCGCCGCCGCGGTCACCTCGCGCATCAAGGTCGGCAGCTTCGTGACCAACGTCATGAACCGTCACCCGGCCGTGCTGGCGAGGATGCTGGCGACGGTCTGGGAGCAGTCCGGCGGCCGGGTCGAGCTGGGTATCGGCGTCGGCGGCTACGCGGCCGAGGAGGCGGCCTACGGCATCCCGTTTCCCGAGCCCGCGGAGCGCCTGGCCGTGCTTGAGGAGGCCGTCGCCGTGCTGCGCCTGCTGTGGAGCGGCGGCCCGGTCGATTTCGACGGCCGCTTCGCGCAGTTGCGTGGGGCCTGGGCACACCCCGCGCCGCAGCCGCCGCCGCGGATCATCGTCGGTGGCGAGAAACCCGCCGGCGCGCGGCTCGCGGCACGCGTCGGCGACGGCTGGACGGCCAATGCGCCCGACTACGAGCGGCTGCTGCCGATCCACCTTTCAGAGCTTGTCGCCCACGGCCGATCGCGCGCGGCGCTGACCCACATCCTGGCCGTGGATCTGGCGCGCGACGAGCCGCTCGAGCGCCAGCCGCTGATCGCCGACATGGCCGCGTTCGCCGCTGACTGGCAGGTGCGTGGTGCCGACGAGCTGATCGTCAACTGGGTTCGACCGGCCGAGCTGCCCGCGTTGCTCGACGCCGCCGCGCGTGCCGGTCTCGGGGGCTGAAGCCGATGCGCGTTCTCCCGAGGCCGTGAGTCGGTTGTGTGGATCGGCGATGGCGGGCGGCTCAGTCGGCTGCCCTGGCTCCGGGTGTTTCCGATGCCGTGAGTCGGTCGACGTGACTGATCCACCAAACCGACGCGCGACTGGTACGTGCCACGCCGGCCGTCGGTCAGGTGGCGCACGGAGTCGCCGACGACGGCAGCGGAGTCATTTCCGCGCTAGGCTTGGACCAGATGTTCCAGCAACCCCGGCCGGTTCCGGCAACCGACACGCCCGGCGCGGTCGCCCTCGAGCGGGTCCACGACACGTGCTTCCGTTGCGGTCGGCCCACCCCGCTCGGCGTGTCGCTGTGCGAGCGTGACAACCCGGGCCGGATCAAGTCGCCCAGCTCAACCCAGGTGCACGGCACGATCGTCATCGGCGTGCTTGCCGGCTTCTTGCTGCTGGCGGTGCTGCTGGGTGTCGCGACGGCCGGGGTAGGCCCGTTCCACTCAGCCGTGGTCGGCGCCGCGACGCGTGTCGACGGCGGGCTGGACGTGATCATCCAGGTGGTCAATGGAGGGACGCGCACGGCCGGCGCAAGCTGTCGCGTCTCGGCCGGTGGCGCGCCCGACTATCCGCGACATGGTCTTCTTCAGCGGCCCGATCCCGGCCGGCGAGACGCGCCAGTTCAGTCGGACGCTGGCCCCGCGCAGCGACGGCAGGACGCTCTCGTCCGATGCGGTAGTCGCCCGCTGCAACTAGACCGGGTCGGGTTCCGCTCCCGGGCGGGCGAGCGCCTGGCGATTGCTGATCCCCACGCCGTTGGCCATGGCGCCCAGCGCGAGCAGGCCGGCGGCGGTCAGCATGGCCAGGTGGAATGCCTCGGTCGATGCCTCGCGCGCCGCGACGACCTGTTCGGGTGGGACTGAAGTCGCGGGCAGGTTGAGCGGCGGTATGGCCGCCCGCACCTCGGCCGAGTTCACATCGAGGCCCGGCACTCGGGCGGCCAGCGAGCTGTAGAAGCTGCCCGTCACGACGACGAAGATCAGCGCCCCAGCGAGCTGCGGCCCGACGCGCGAGATGGCGTTGTTGATCGCCGAAGCGAGGCCTGCCTGGCGCTCGGGCACTGAGCGCATGAGCGCCGTCGTGAGCGGCGCAACCATGATCGCCAGGCCGAGCCCGAAGAGCAGCGAGTAGGGCAGCAGATCGGTCAGGTAGTCGGCGCTCGGCAGGTAGCTGGCGGCATCGCTGACCTCCAGTTGCCAGGGCTCGCTGGCGGCCGGCAAGCGGGCCAGCCACAGCACCGCGATCGCCATCAGCGCCGGGCCCGACGGTCATGAACCAGCGCGGGCCGATCCGACCGGCCCACGCGCCCATGCGCGTCGACAAAGCGACCAGGAACAGCGGCCCGGGGATCAGGCTCACGCCGACCGCCACAGCGCTGTAGCCGAGCGCGCCTTGCAGGAAGATCGGGATGAAGATCAGCAGCACGTAGAGCGCGCCATAGATGAGCAACGTCGACAGGTTGGTGACCGTGAAGTTGCGCGAGCGGAACATGGCCAGCGGCACGAGCGGGTTGCGCCGGCGACCGAAGTACAGGGGCAGGACGACCGTCGCCAGGCCACCAACCGCCAGCACGACGAAGGCCAGCGGCTCCTGCCACTGCCTTTGCTGGCCATAGATCGCTCCGAATGACAGCCCGCCCACGGCGAGGGCGACGAGGAAGGCACCGAGCCAGTCAAAGTTGCCCGCGGCACTGTCATCGTGGCTCTCAACGACGTACCGTTGTGCGGCCCAGGCAGCAACCACGACGAAGGGCACGTTGATCAGGAAGATCCAACGCCAGCTCAACGTCATCGACGAGCAGCCCGCCGACCAACGGACCGAGGACCACCGCGCCTGCGGTTGCGGCCGCCCATACCCCGAATGCCCGACCCTGCCAACGCCTTCAAAGGCGTTGGTCAGGATGGCCAGCGACCCGGGCACCAGAACGCCCCGGCCGCGCCCTGGAAGAGGCGCGCGACGATCAGCACTTCAAGGTTGGGCGCCACGGCGCACAGGACGGACGTGATGCCGAAGCCGATCAGGCCGATGACGAACAGCCGCCGCCGGCCGTAGAAGTCGGACAGCGCGCCGGCCAGCACGAGCAGCGCGCTGAGCGTCAGCAGGTAGCCGTACTGGATGTAGTTCTGGCCCTCGAGCACGTCGACAAACAGGCGCGGCTCACGTCCGATCGCCGGCAGCGCGACGGTCAGCACGGCCGAGTCGAGAAAGACGATGCTCGAGCCGAGGACGGCAGCGACGAGCGTCCAGGTCTTGGCGGGCGTCATGGCGTGCCTGGGCTGTCATCGGGCGGCAATCCTACAATCGGCCTGTGGCGTAGATCGTTTCCCGCCCCCGGCAGCCGTTCAGCGGCGCGCCATGACCATGAGCTGGCGGTCGCGATCGAGGCTGCCCGGCGCGCCGGCCGGCTGCAGATGGAGCGCTACGAGCGGCTCGAGCGGATCGTCCACAAGGCCGAGCACGACGTCGTCACCGAGGTCGACGGGCTGTCCGAGCAGCTCATCATCGGTGCCCTGCGCGGTGCCTTCCCGCACGACGCGTTCCTGGCCGAGGAGGCGCAAGATCGAGGCCGTCGCACGGTCGGCCGGGTCGGTCGATGCGTTGTCGGCGGCCGATGACCGGCAGCGAGTGTGGATCATCGATCCGCTCGACGGCACGGTCAACTACGCCAACGGCATCCCCGTCTTCTGCGTCGCGATTGGCCTGGCCGTCAATGGCCGTCCGTCCTGGGCGTGATCTACGACCCGGTGCGCGACGAGATGTTCACCGCGCATGGCCGGCCGAGGGGCGCGGCTCGACGGCAAACCCATCCAGCATCCGGCCAAAGACCGGCTGGTCCGACTGCGTCGTCTCGCTCGTCCCTACCGCGCCGCGGCTGGGCGAAGCGCGAGCATCGCGATCCGGCGCAGCATCCGCGTCTCGCGTTCGATGGGCAGTGCCGCGCTGGCCTCGCCTATCTTGGCCAACGGTCGCTTCGACGCGCTTCGTCCAGTCCGGCGGCACTGTCGCTGTGGGATATCTGCGCTGCCGGGGTTGATCGCGGTCGAGGGCGGGGCGCGGCTGACGACGCTCGAAGGCGGGCCGTGGTTCGATATCTCCGGCGCCGAGCCAGATCGATCGGCCTGCTCGGCGCGGCGCCGCTCCACCACCAGGCGCTCTTGGAGCTGCTCGCATGACTGCCAATCCCCGTTGCGCGGCCTCAACCACGCCGTGCTCTACGTGCGCGACCTTGATCGTCGTCGGTTGACTTCTACCGGGCGTCTTCGGCTTCGGAGATCGTCGATCGCATCCGCAACTTCACTGCTTTCCTGCGCGCGGCGGGCTCGACCAACCATCACGACCTGGGGCCTGATGCCGTTGGCTCAGGCGCGCCCACGCCCGCCGCGCGGCTCGACCGGCCTGTACCACCTCGCCTGGGAGGTGCCGCGCATCGAGGACCTGGCGTCGCGCCGCGGAGGTCCTCCAGGCAGGCGGGCGCGCTGGGTGGCGCGAGCGACCACGGCGTGACCAAGTCGCTCTACGGCCGCGGACCCGGACGGCAACGAGTTCGAGATCATGTGGCGTGTGCCGCGCGAGCAGTGGGCAGACATGGAGAACCGAGCGATCGTCGCGCCGCTCGACCTGGCCGAGGAGCTGCGCCGACACGGCATGCCATCACGGATCGTGAGCCGCCGAGTGACCCATTGGCCGGCGGGTGGAAGCCATACGCCGACGTCCACGGGTCGGACAACACCGTCAGCGGGCACCGTCCTGGTGTGGCCCGAAGCTCGAGGGAGCCCCGAGCTGGGCGGCGCGCGCGAGATCGTCGTCTACCTGCCGCCGTCGCTCGGCCAACGCGATGGCCCGGGAGCGCGCGGACCGACGGTCGGCGCTACCCGTGCTCTATTTCCACGACGGCCAGAACGTGTTCGACGGAGGCACCTCGTTCTCCGGCGTCGAGTGGGACGCCGACGAGGCGCTCGAGCAGCTGGCGCAGGAGGGCTGCGAGGCGATAGCGGTCGCCGTCGCCCAACGCGGCGACGACGCATGAACGAGTACAACCCGTGGCGCAGCACGACTCACCTGGCGCGGCCGTGCCGGCGCATCATGGGCGGCAAGGGCGACGCCTACCTCGACTGGCTCGTCGGCGCGGTCAAGCCGCTGATCGACCGTTCCTTTCCGACGCGCGCCGAGCGTGAAGCGACCGGCATCATCGGCTCATCGATGGGCGGCCTGATCAGCGCTCTACGCGCTCTTCGCCCAGCGTGCAGTGTTCGGCCTGGCCGGGGTGATGAGCCCATCTGTGGCTCTGAATGACTACCGCCGTCGTGCGCCTGATCGAGGAGTCGCCCCTGCCGCCGACGCGCATCCATCTCGACATGGGCGGCCGCGAGTGGCGCGGCAGACCGCCGACGCGCGGCGGGTGCGCGACGCGCTGCATCGCGCGCGGCTCGGCGCGAGGGCCGCGACCTGCACTACGTCGAGGAGCGCTACGCGCTCACAACGAGGGCTGCGTGGTCGCACCGCCTGCCCGACGCGCTGCGCTTCCTGCTCGCCGACTTCCGGTCGGGATAGTACGCCCCCGCGAAGCTTGATTACCCAGATGTCGATCAGGCTGACATAACTCGACTAACGAGGGGCTTAAGCCGGCCGAATACACCTCGGTTTGTGCTCGGCCACGCTCCGGTACGTAGTGCGAGCGACTGCTAACGCCTCTCCTGTGCCGGGTGTGTCAGCGTCGTCGACATTTCACACAGGAAGAAGGAGCGGCGCGGCGAGGAGCAGAAACTGACCAACTCAGTCGCTCGACCTTAGTACGCCCACCACCAGCCAGTACCGAGGTAAATGCGTGGGTACAAGTCGTCGCCTTCGCCGTCGAGATAGGAGCGGTTCAACTCCTCTTGTGAGCAGGACGAGTTGATGTAGCCGACGGCGCCGTCTGGAATGCCGAAGTAGATGGGCGCAAACAGCACTGGCTCGCCCCCGCAGGCGCCGGCAACCAGGAGTCGTCCACTGGTGCTGAGGTCCGAAAGGCCAGCGGGAAGGACCGCTGCTCTGTCGTCAGCTAGATCGCCGGCAAGCGCGCCTCGGCGGGCATCCGTGGCGAGTTGTCCATAGCCCGCCTCGTGGACGCGGTACACGAGGATCGCATACGCGTCATTCCAGGGCGCGGTCATGGCGAAGATCGTCCCCACCGCGCCGAGAACAACGATTGCCAGCGCGAGCTTGGCCGATGGGAGCACGTAGGCGGCGCGAAACGCGATCAGCGACACCAAGATGGCGGAGATCCAGCCGACGGTCAACACGCCGAGATAGAAGATCCAGATCACTCCGGCTATCGGGAGCCTCAACAGATTGACAATGAGGAGGGCCGACCAAGCGAAACACACCAAGAGAAACCAATGCCCGATATCAGGATGCGTTGCCAGGAATGCCCCCGCCGCGACGACGCTCGAGCCCACGGCGACGACCCACAGCAGAGTCATCACAAGGAAGCCACCCGCGCCGGCCCAACCGAATACGAGCGCCGAGTTTGCCTGTGCAACGAGCGCGAGGAACCACGGAACGGCGATCCAGAGTCCGGACCTCGCCAAGCCACGAAGCACGCCGTTGGCGGTAGTCACATCCCGTGGCATTGCCACTGCGCTAGTCGGCCCAGCGCGGGACGCGGCGATCAGATCGGGCGCGGCCAGCCGCTCGGCGAGCGCCTCGAAGGCCGCGCGGTGGGCGCCGCGCCAGCGCAGATCGTCGAGCGACTCGGTGACCAGCGGGACATCGGTCGACCAGCGTCGCCAGCTCGCGGAAGAGGAACGCCAGCTCGCGATGCTCGCGCAGACGACGCCGCCAAAGCCGCGCGCGCCGCGCACGTGCACATCCCAGTGCGCAACACGCTCGGGGATGTCCTCCAGGTGCCCGTAACGCGTCAGCACCGCGCCGGCCGACACCTTGCCCCAGCCGGGCACGCCCGGGTAGCCGTCGGCCGAATCGCCCACCAGCGCGAGGAAGTCGGGGATCGACTCGCGGCGAGACGCCGAACTTGCGCGCGCACCCCGTCGGCATCGACGAAGGCGCGCTTGCGCCGGTCGTACATGACCACCCGGCCGTCCTCGCGCACGCACTGGGCCATGTCCTTGTCGGGCGTCATGATGACGACCCGCTCGACACCTGGCGTGATCGGCCCAGCGCAGCGCGCCGGTGCCCAGCCCGTCATCGGCCTCCCACTCGACCAGCGGCCAGACGACCACGCCCAGCGCGCGCAGCGCGTCCTCGGCCTGGGCGAACTGGCGCAGCAGCTCGCGCGGTCCACGCCGACGTCGGTCTTGTAGCCCGGCCAGCGCTCGTTGCGCCACGATCGGATGACGTGGTCGGCCGCGCAACCCAGATGAGTCACGCCATCGTCGCGCAGCAGCTAGAGCGTGCTTTCGATCAGCCCGATCGTTGCGTTGGCCGGGTTGCCCGCGCGCGTCGAGTCGCTGCGGGCGCGGCGCGAAGTGGGCGCGGAACAGCTCGTAGGTCGCGTCGAGTAGGTGGACCTGCAGCGCTCACGGCGGTCCGCCCGCGACCGAGCGCCAGCTGTCGACGGCGGTCGTTTCACCCGTCGCGCCAGCTCGGCCGCGTACGTCTCGGCCGCGTACATCGCCGCGCCGATGATGCCCGCGTGTTCAGGTACTGTGCCGGCGACGATCGGCGCGCGGCTCGCGCAGGATCTGTCGGTACTTGTTCGATGACCTTGCTCACGCCGCCGCCGAGGATGATCAGGTCGGGCCAGAAGTAGACCTCGAGCCGTGCCAGGTACACGTTGAACTCCGTCGCCCACGACCGCCAGCGCAGGCGGCGCCGATCGCGCGCCACGCCGGATGATGCGTGTCTCGGCGTCGCGTCCAGATACTTCGAGGTGGCCCAGTTCAGTGTTCGGCACCAGCCGACCGTCGACGAAGAGGGCGCTGCCGATGCCCGTGCCGACGGTCAGCACGAGGACCGTCCCATTGCAGTCGCGGCCGGCGCCGAAGCGGATCTCGGCCAGCCCTGCAGCATCCGCGTCGTTGAGCGCGACGACGCGCCGACCCAGGGCCGCGCCGATCACCTCGTCGGCCGAGAGACGGACCCAGTGCTTGTCGATGTTGGCCGCGGTCATGACCTGGCCCGCCTTGATCGCCGACGGCAGCCCGCAGCCGACCGGGATGCCCGCGGGAATCTCGACGCTCGGTGGCGATCATGTCGACGACGTGCCGGATTGTCGCCGCGACCGGCTCAGGGGCGGCCGGCTTTGGCGTATTGACGCGAACCCGGCGCGACACGATGGTGCCCGTGGCCACCTCGACCAGCGCTGCCTTGACGCCGGTTCCGCCGACGTCGATGCCCAGGGCAATGCCCGTCGACGGAGCGGGGTGCGCGGAAACGTCGTTGCCGCCGGCGGGCCGCTGATCGGGCTTGGCCGGGTTTCGCTTTGGGGTCGCTGGCACACCTGAAGCATACGGCCGCCTCAAAGGCCAAACCGATGCGTCTGACGACAGTGCCGGCGGGCGCCCGTAAGATGGGCCGCACATGTTCGACCACTTCGGTGACTTCAAGCGCCAGCTGCCCGACCGCGACGCGGATGAGACGTCCGACTGGACGCGATCACTCGACTCGGTCGTGGAGGACGAGGGGCGCGCCCGCGCGCAATTCATCCTGTACCGGCTGCTCAAGCGCGCCCGCCAGCTCAACCTCGGCCTGCCGCCGCTGACCGCGACGCGCTACATCAACACCATCTCGCCCGAGCAGGAGCCGGACGTTCCCGGGCGACGAGCAGATGGAGCTGCGCATCCGGCGCATGATCCGCTGGAACGCGGTGGCGATGGTCCTGCGCGCCAACACCCGCGCCCCGGGCATCGGCGGCCACCTGGCGACATACGCCAGCGCCGCCGACGCTGTACGAGGTCGGCTTCAACCACTTCTTCCGCGGCAAGGACGCTCCCGGCATGGGCGACCAGATCTTCTTCCAGGGCCACGCCGCACCGGGCATCTACGCCCGCGCCTTCCTCGAGGGCCGGCTGACCGAGGATCAGCTCGATCACTTCCGCCACGAGGTCCAGCCCGGCCGCGGCCTGACCTCCTACCCGCATCCGCGCCTGATGCCCGATTTCTGGGAGTTCCCGACGGTCTCGATGGGCCTCGGGCCGATCGCCGCGATCTACCAGGCTCGCTTCAACCGCTACCTGCACCAGCGCGGCATCAAGGACACCTCGGCCAGTCGGGTGTGGGGCTTCCTGGGCGACGGCGAGACCGACGAGCCGGAGGCGCTGGGCGCGCTCTCGATCGCGGCGCGCGAGGGCCTCGACAACCTGACCTTCGTCGTCAACTGCAACCTGCAGCGGCTCGACGGCCCGGTGCGCGGCAACGGCAAGATCATCCAGGAGCTCGAGTCGGTCTTCCGCGGCGCCGGCTGGAACGTCATCAAGGTCATCTGGGGGCGCGAGTTCGACGAGCTCCTCGCGCATGACGTCGACGGTGTCCTGGTCGAGCAGATGAACGAGACGCTCGACGGCGAGTACCAGAAGCTGTCGGTCGAGTCCGGCGCCGTACATGCGCGAGCACTTCTTCGGCCCCGATCCGCGGCTGCAGGAGCTGGTCGCGCA
Organism: uncultured Chloroflexia bacterium; assembly: GCA_963704145.1. Classification (GTDB taxonomy): domain Bacteria; phylum Chloroflexota; class Limnocylindria; order Limnocylindrales; family CSP1-4; genus JALYGJ01. Next base: position 148,258 of record CAVPHB010000001.1, on the reverse strand, counting down.
CCTGTCCGACGACGACCTCGCTCACCTGCGCCGCGGCGGCCACGACTTGCGCAAGGTCTACGCCGCCTACGACGCGGCGACCAAGGTGACCGGCCAGCCGACGGTGATCCTGGCCAAGACCGTCAAGGGCTGGACGCTGGGCACCGGCGTCGAAGGCCGCAACATCACCCACCAGGCCAAGAAGATGACCGAGCAGGAGCTGAAGGTCTTCCGCGACCGGCTGCAGCTGCGCATCCCCGACGCCGACCTCAAGGACGCGCCCTACTACCACCCCGGCCCCAAGGCGCCCGAGATCGAGTACCTGCTCGAGCGACGCGCGGCGCTCGGCGGGCCGATGCCGCGCCGCGTGGTGCTGACCAAGACGCTCGACCTGCCCGCGGACCCGGTCTACGGCGAGTTCATGGCCGGTTCGGGCACCCAGGAAGCGTCGACCACGATGGCCTTTGCCAGGCTGCTGCGCAATCTGCTGCGCGACAAGGTGCATCGGCGACCGCGATCGTGCCGATCATCCCCGACGAGGCGCGCACCTTCGGCATGGACCCGCTGTTCAAGGAGGTCGGCATCTACTCGGCCCTCGGGCAGCTGTACGAGCCGGTCGACTCGAACCTGGTGCTCGTCCTACCGCGAGGCGAAGGACGGCCAGGTGCTCGAGGAGGGCATCACCGAGGCCGGCTCGTCGGCCTCGTTCCAGGCCGCCGGCACCGCCTACGCGACGCACGGCGAACCGATGATCCCGTTCTACATCTTCTATTCGATGTTCGGCTTCCAGCGCACCGGCGACGAGTTCTGGGCCTTCGCCGATGCGCGCGGGCGCGGCTTCCTGCTCGGTGCCACGGCCGGCCGCACGACGCTCAACGGCGAGGGCCTGCAGCACGAGGACGGCCACTCGCTGATCCTCGCCTCGGTCATCCCCACGATCCGCATCTACGACCCGGCCTTCGCCTACGAGACGGCAGTCATCGTGCGCGACGGCATCGAGCGCATGTACGGCGCGCAGCCCGAGGACGTCTTCTACTACCTGACCCTGTACAACGAGAACCACGTCATGCCCGCGCGGCCGGCCGACGTCAGCGACGCGGACATCGTGCGCGGGCTGTACCGCTTCCGGCCCGCGCCGGACGTGGCTGCGCCGTCCGGCAACGGGCGCAAGGCCAAGGCGCCGCTGCGCGCGACCATCCTCGCCGGCGGCGCGATCATGCAGCAGGCCCTGCGCGCCCAGGAGATGCTGGCCGAGAGTTCGGCGTGGCGGCCGACGTGTGGAGCGCGCTGTCGTACCAGCTGCTGCGCAACGAGGCGCTCGAGGTCGAGCGCTGGAACCGGCTGCATCCCGACGAGCCGCCGCGTACGCCGGTCGTCAGCGACCTGCTGCGCGAGCCGGCCGAGACGCGGCCCGATCATCGCCGTGAGCGACTTCATCAGCGCCTGGCCGGACATGATCTGCGCGCTGGGTGCCGGGCGACTGCGTGGCGCTGCCCTGGGCACCGACGGCTTCGGCCGCAGCGACACGCGCGAGGCGCTGCGCCGCTTCTTCGAGGTCGACGCCGAGCACATCGTGCGCGGCGACTCTGGCCGAGCTGGCGCGCAGCGGTCGTCTCGACGGAAGCGCGGCACGCAGGCACATCGCCGAGCTCGGCCTGGAGCCCGAGGCGGCGTTCGCACTGCGCTCCTAGCGCCGGCTCCGCCCATGCGCCTTGCCCGCTGGGCCCTGCTCGCCGTCGTCTTGGCGTCGTTTGGCGCAGCTTGTCAAGTGTGCGCCGACAACTCAAGCTGCCCACCGCTCGAGGCCATCGGCGTCGTGACTGCCGTCGATGGGCCGGATCTTGCCCACGTGGACGAGTTCACGCTGCGCACTCCAGACGGCAAGTCCCTGCGCTTCAGAGTTGGGACACTCCACGTGGGCGGCGGCGACTTGCCGGCAGCGCATCTGCGTGAACACCTCGTGAGCGGTGAGCCAGTCCGCGTTTTCTACTACCCCGACCAGGACACGCTCGTCGCAATTGCGTACTCGGACGCGGCACCCTGACTGGCCAGCCGATCCGGCGGATCGCCGTCGGTGGAGCGCGGATCAGCCGACTGCGTCACCATCACACTGTGCGCGGCACTCGTTTGCGACTAGCGGCTGCGGGGGTGCTCTGCCTGGTGCTTGCCGGCTGTGCCACCGCTCGCCTGCCGACCTCCAGCCCGCTCGACCCAGCATCCTCCCCGAGCCCACAACGGACACCGACCTTCCCGTCCAGCGCCAGCCCGCAGCCCAGCCAGATATCGCCGCCCGCCACCCCGACCGTCGGGCCGAGCGTCGCACCAACTCCTTCAGCGTCTGCCACAGGTACGCCCCCTGCCTCGGTCAGCCCGCCTCCCGGCGGCGAATTCGATCCTTCTGCGGTGCGCCTGACCGTCGAGCCGCTGGCGACCGATTTCAGGCCCATGACGCTGGTCACCAACGCGGGTGACGGTTCGGGCCTGCTCTACGCGGTCGAGCAGCGCGGCGTGGTCTGGACGCTGGACACCCAGGGCAACGTCGCGCCGTCGCCGTTCCTCGACATCAGCGCGCGGATCAAGTCCGGCGGCGAGCAGGGCCTGCTCGGACTGGCCTTCCATCCCGACTATGCATCGAACGGGAGCTTCTTCGTCGACTACACCAACGGCCGGGGAGACACGGTCGTGTCCGAGTTCGCGCGAGGCGCAGATGGAACGGGCAACCCCGACTCCGAGCGAGTGCTGTTGGGCATCACCCAGCCGTTCAGCAACCACAACGGCGGCATGATCGCCTTCGGCCCCGATCACTACCTGTACATCAGCACCGGTGACGGCGGCTCGGCCAATGACCCGCTGGGCAACGGCCAGCGGCTCGACACGCTGCTGGGCAAGATCCTGCGCATCGACGTCGACTCGGGCGATCCGTACGCCATCCCGGCCGACAACCCCTTTGCCGACGGCGGCGGCCGGCCCGAGATCTGGGACTGGGGGCTGCGCAACCCGTGGCGCCTCTCGTTCGACCGGCTGACCGGCGGGCTGTTCATCGGCGACGTGGGTCAGGATCTGCACGAGGAGATCGACGTCGAGCCAGCCGGCGCGGGCGGCCGCAATTACGGCTGGAACACCATGGAGGCTGAGCGCTGCTTTCTCCGAAGCGGCTGCGACCGCGGCGGCCTGACCCTGCCGGTCGTCTCATACGACCACGCCGGCCACTGTTCGGTGACCGGCGGCTACGTCTACCGCGGTGCTCAGTATCCGGCGCTCTACGGCGCATACGTCTTCTCCGACTATTGCAGCGGGCTGCTGTGGGCCATTGACGCCGACGAGGCACTTGAGACCGGCCGCGCGCGGATGTTCGAGCTCGGATCGTCGTCGCTCAACCCGTCCTCGTTCGGCGAGGACGAGGCCGGTGAGCTGTATGTCGTCAACGGCAACGGCGGGATCTACCGCGTCGTCGCTCGCACCCCCTGACGCTGCGGGTCAGGGACCAGCCGGGGCCGGCCAGCCCTCTCTGATCAGGTTGGCCACCAGCGCCGTCCAGCCCGCCTGGGCATCGGCGCCCAACCCTGTGCCCGTGTCGCCGTCGTAGAACTCGTGCAGGCGGGACGTCGACTGCCAGTCGGTCTCCACGTTGGTTACAACGCGCCTGCGCAGCTCATCAGCCAGGCTGGGGTCGATGTCGGTCAGCGCCTCGATCAGCAGGTAGTTGATCGGCACCCACACCGGCCCGCGCCAGTTCGAGTTGACTCCTCGCCCGCCAAGGGCGGGCTTGTAGAGCGGGCTGGACTTGGACAGGCTGCGGACGCCGCCTACCGACAGGAATTGCCGTTCGTCGCGCAGCGCACTGAGGATGGCCGGCACGCGCTCGGGCGGGACGACGCCGGCGATGAGCGGGATCAGCCCGCTGTACGACTTCTGGCTGAGCAGCCTGCCCCCACTTGACGTCAGGTCGTAGTAGAAGCCCGACTCTTCGTCCCACAGGTGGACGTTGATTGCCTCCTGGATCCGCCCGCGGTCGACCCAGTAACGCTCCGACGTGAGCGGGTCACCCAGCTCGCTGGCGATGCGCGCCATGTCCCGGGCAAAGAGGGCCATCCATGCGCTGGCGTCCGCCTGCGGCGCGCCGGTCAGGCCGCGGGGCAGGTTGTCCATGCCCAGGAAGCCGCCCGTGAAGAGCGCATCGTTGACCATGTTGCTCGCCCACCAGTAGTCGTAGTTGCGCTGCAGGCCGGGGTAGATCTCCTGCAGGAAGGCCGTGTCGTGGCTCCGCTCGTACACCCGCCAGGCGGCCCAGGCGAAGATCGGCGGGCACTCGTTGTTCATCACCCACTCGGCGCACGGGATGTGGCCGTCCGGCTGCTGCCAGCGATCGGACAACAGGAAGCGCAGCTGATCCTGGGCGATGACCGGGTCGACCAGCGACGCCGTCACCGCCTGGAACGCCGAATCCCAGCTGGCCGGCCAGGGGAACTCCCACTTGTCGGGCATGATCAGGACGTCGTGCGCGTCGATCAGGCCCGCCCACGTCGGGTTGACGCCCGAAGCTCCGTCCCAGCGGTAGTAGGTCTCGTTCCACATCAGGCTCATCAGCGCCTGGCGGTAGAGCTCCTGATGCTCTGTCACTTCGCCGCCGAAGAGTCCGGCGGCCTCCAGGCGCCGTGCGTCAACGATCCTGTCGCTGGCGGCGAGCACCTCGCTCGCCACGCGCGTGGCGCTGGCGACGGCTTCCTCAGAGTCGGCCGACAGCACCTCGGCGGCGCCGATGCGGATGACGCTCTTGGCGCCGGCCGGAATCTCCAGCCGATAGGCCAGCGCGCCGATGTGGCCGCCCAGGTCGCCGGCCAGCCCGTCACTGCGCAGGTTCTCGTCGAGGGCGCCTTTGTGTGCCGTGATCTGCCACTCGCTCGTCGTCTGGCCGACGACGGCGACGACCGACTCGCCGCCGCCCAGCAGCAGTCCGTTGGTCAGCGGCTCAACCTCGCCGCCGGGTGCCAGCCGGGCCTTGAAGACGATATCGAGGGTGCGTGTTTCGGCGGTCGTGTTGGTCGCCGTGGCGACCATGGTCATGCTCGATGAATTGCGCCTGGCCGTCTCGAGATCGATCGAGAACCACGCGGTCTCGCTCGGGTAGTGGTAGGTCAGGCGCTGGTAGGCATGGGTCGGTCCGTTCTCGCGCAAGACCCGGTTGTCCGTGATCTGCTCGCCCGCCGGCCCCTGCGGATTGGCCAGCCCGTTGAAGCGCTCGCTGACGTGCGCGGCCGCGCCATCCCAGAATGCCCAGCTGAGCCGGAACTCGTTGCCCGCGTCGGTCATGCCGCCGATACCGTCGTCGCTGTAGCGGTACTCGGTGTCGATCGCGCCGCGCCAGCTGAGGCCCCAGCCGTTGGCGCCCACGGCCTCGCGCGGCGTGCCCCACTCACGCTCCGAGAGATAGGAGCCCCAGCGCCGGTCCAGGTCGGCCGCAGGCGCCAGCTCGAGCACCGCCTGGGATGGCTGGGGAGGGGCGGCAAGCAGGGTGATGCTGGCCACTACGAGCGCAATGAGCGCGATCAGCCCGGCGACCAGCCCGAGCAGGAGCCACCATGGCTGGCGACCCGAGCGCGTCGAAAGGTTGGGCCACCGGCGCCGGCCGCGAGTGTCGGGACGATCGGCGGTCGGCGGAGCGATGTCGCTCACGCGGCGCAGGTTAGCAGCGTCGCGGCCGTTATGATCGGCCGCGAACGCTTGGCCGTCGTCGTGCATCGAGCCAGCAGCGCGATCGGGTGAGTGCGGATCGAGGAGCTGCCTCTTGTTCTCTGCGTGGGGCGCGTTTGTCTACCGCCACCGCCGGCTCGTCGTGCTCTTGTCGCTGCTCGCGGCGCTGGCCAGCCTGCCTCTCGCCGGCCAGGCGGGTGGCGTACTCAGCTCCGGCGGCTGGCTGGTCGGTGGCTCAGAGTCGGCGCTCGTGGCCGAGCGGTTGGCGAGCGATTTTCAGCAGGGCCAGAGCAGCTTGATCGTCGTCCTGCGTACCACGGACGGCAGTCGCACCGACACGCCCGAGGTGCTCGACAAGGTCGACCAGACCGTCGCCGCGCTGGTTGACGATGCCAACGTGCAGGGCGTCTTCGGCTTCCGCGCTGCAGGCGATGATCCGCGCTTCCTGAGCTTCGACGGCGCGGCGACGTACCTCATCGTGTTGCTTAACACGACCGACGAGGGCTCGATCGACCTGGTCGACGGTCTGCGCGCGAAGATCAGGCCGCAGCCCGGGCTGACGTACCAGCTGACCGGCTACGGACCTCTTGCCGGCGATGCCAACGCCCAGTCGGAGGAGGACCTGCGCCGCGCCGAGGCGCTCTCGCTGCCGCTCGCCATGCTGATCCTGGTTGTCGTCTTCGGCTCGCTGCTGGCGGCCGGGTTGCCGATGCTCATTGCCGGTCTGGCCGTGCCCAGCAGCCTGGCGTTGATCTTCCTTGCGGCGCAGCAGACCGAGATGAGCATCTACGTCACCAGCGTGGCGACGATGCTCGGCCTCGCCCTGGCGATCGACTACTCGCTCTTCCTGGTCAGCCGGTTCCGCGAGGAGCTGCGCCGCGGGAGCGAGGTCGAGCAGGCCGTCCAGGTCGCCGTGGGCACGGCCGGCAAGGCGGTCGCCTTCTCCGGCATCGCCGTGGCCATCGGCCTGCTCGGACTGCTCTTCTTCGCCTCGCCGGCGATCTCGTCGATCGGCATCGCCGGCTCGTTCGTGGTGCTCTGCTCGGTCATCTACGGCCTGACCTTCCTGCCCGCTCTGTTGGGCATGCTCGGGCCGCGGGTGAACATGCTCAGCCTGTCGGGCGGCCTGGGCGTCATCCGCCGCCGCGTCGGCCTGCCCGCAGCGCGGCGGCGCGCGCCGACAGCCGCTGGGAGCGCGTCGCCCTGCAGGTCATGCGCCACCCGACGCTGGTGCTGATCCCAACGCTGTTGCTGCTGCTCGTGGCCGGATCGCCCTTCCTGCGCCTCAACCAGGCCGTGCCCGATGCTTCGGTGCTGCCCGAGGGGCGCGAGAGCCGCGACGCCTACGTCGCCCTGCGCGATCAGTTCCCGGGCGGCGCGACGACGCCGTTCGAGATCCTCGCCGATGTGCCCGGCGATCCGTACTCCGAGGCCGACATCGCGCGTTGCTCGACTACGGGGAACGGCTCGAGCCAGATCGACCAGGTCAGCTCGATCGAGAGCCCCTTCGCGCTGCCCAACCCGCTCACAGGTGCCGATCTGACGGCGGCCGAGGTGGCGCGACTGTTCGCTGCCGATCCGGCCACGCTGAACCTGCCCGGCCTGCCCGAGCAGCTGGCCCGTCTTCGGGCGCACTACGTCAGCGGTTCGACCGTGCGGCTGGTCGTTCACACCACCGCCGACCCGTCCGCGCAGGCCGGTCTCAACCTGACCCACACGCTGCGCGCGGTCGAGCCGGGTGACGGCATCTCAACCCGCGTGGGCGGCTACATCGCGGCCAACTACGACACCCTGGCCGCGATGCGCGAGCGGACGCCGTGGGCGGTGGCGATGACCCTGCTCGTCAGCGCGGTGGTGCTCTTCCTGCTCTTCGGCTCGGTCGTGCTGCCGATCAAGGCGGTGATCATGACCCTGCTCTCGATCAGCGCCAGCTTCGGCGCCCTGGTCTGGATCTTCCAGGAGGGCAATCTGCACGAGGTGTTCGACTTCGTGCCGCTCGGCTACACCGTGGCCGGCAACCCGGTGCTCATGTTCGCGATGATCTTCGGGCTGTCGATGGACTACGAGGTGCTGCTCCTGTCGCGCGTGCAGGAGGCTTACCGGCGAACAGGCGACAACGCCGCGTCTGTTGCCGAAGGCCTGGCCCGCACTGCGGGAGTGATCACCGGTGCGGCGCTGATCATGGTCAGCGTCTTCGCCGCCTTCGCCCTGGCCGAGATCATCATCATCAAGTCGCTCGGTGTGGGCATGGCCATTGCCGTCTTCGTCGATGCGACGATCATCCGCGTCCTGCTCGTGCCGGCGACGATGAGGCTGCTCGGTCGCTGGAACTGGTGGGCGCCGGGCCCGCTCGGCCGGCTGGCCGACCGGCTCGGCTTCAGCCATGTCGAGGATCGCGCCGCGGCGGATGCCGGGTGAGCGCGAACGCGATCGTTGCGCGTTACGACGCCGACGCGGCCGACTACGAGCGTTACTGGGCACCAGTTCTGGTTGAGACGTCGGGCCGGCTGCTGGACGCGATCGACGCGGCCGTCGCTTCTGCCGGCGCGCGACGGGGAACGGCAGACGGCGCGGTCGGCGGCGGCTCGGTCGCCGGCGGCGCGCGCATTCTCGACGTCGGCGCGGGTACCGGCACACTCGCGCTGAGCGCCGTGCAGCGCTGGCCGGAGGCGCGCGTCGTCGTCAGCGACGCCGCCGCGGGCATGCTCGATGTGGCGCGCCGACGGCTGGCGGAGAAGGCGCAGCCGGACGCAGCGCGGATCGAGTTCGCTCTTGGCCCGGCCGATGGGCTGCCACTGCCCGATGCGTCGGTCGACGTGGCGATGTCGTCGTTCGTGCTGCAGCTGGTGCCCGACCGCCCGGCTGCCCTGCGCGAGATCGGCCGCGTCCTGCGCCCGGGCGGGCTGCTCGCCTACGTCACCTGGCTCGACCGGGACGCTCCCGGGCCGTTCCGGGCGGCCGAGGAGTTCGACGAGGCTGTCTTCGAGCTCGAGATCGAGGAGCCCGAAGAAGGCCACGAGCCGCACGCGGGCGACGTCCGCTCCGGCCGGGCAGCGGCCGCCGAGCTGCGCCGGGCCGGCTTCGTCAACGCATCGGCCCGCGAGGAGCTGCTCGTTCACGATTGGACGATGGAGTCATACCTCGAGTACAAGCTGGCCTACGACGAGCGCGCCCTGGTCAAGTGGCTCGACCAGGGCCGGCGGGCCGAGCTGGAGCGCAACGCCCGGGCGCGCCTGGCCCGCCTGTCGCCGCGGGACCTCCGCTGGCAGGCGCCGGTAGTCTTCGCCAGGGCCGAGCGACCGAGCTAGATCCTCGGTTCAATGCACTGCGCCGGGGTCGGGTCCACGCCCGGCGCCTGCCCGATCCACTCCAGCTGATACTCGGCCCGATCCGCCTCGCCGAAGATGTTGATCGTCCACCGGCCACCAATCGATGCGATCTCGGCGCTCTCGTTAAGCCCGGCCACTTCCTGCCGGCCACTCCATGCGGATCCGCCGGACGGGTCCTCGACGAAATAGCGCAGCGAGCCGCCGGCCACGGACGTGACCTGCAGCCTGAACTGCATCGAGGTGATGCGCGGATCAACGGCCAGTGGCTCACTGCGCTGTTCGCCGCGTGCAAGTGACCCGGTCAGGCACGCGGTGGTCTGTGGCGCGGGCGTGAGCAGCGGGCCGGCGACCTGGGCGATCACGACCAGCAGCACGGGGAAGGCGACGACGAGCACGAATGACAGCAGGCGCGCCGTGGGTCGAGCGCGCCACTTCTCACTCAGGACGAAGCTCCCGAGCAGCCAACCGCCGACGATCGCGATGGCTGCGAGCACGGCCGTGAGCAGAAGGAAGAACCCACCGGTCAGGACGCCCAGCCACAGCACCAGCAGGCCGACGGCGATGCCGCCGCCGCGCAGCACATTGGCGGTCAGGCTTGCCCAGCCGGGCGTCACGCGTTCGTCGAGCCTCGTGGGCCGTTGCGGCTCGGTGTTCTCCTTCATCAGAGGGAAATAACGATACGCTCATCCGGACCGCGTTCGGCCCGCCTCAGTCGAGCCTGGCGAACGCGCGGAGTGGCCATGTGCCCATGCCCTCGACTCAGCTCGGTCAATCGACGGGTTACAAGAGGCTCCTCCCTGCGAGCCTGGTGTCTCGTATGTCGGCTACGACGAGGCAGTGGTCGCTCCGCGCCCGACAGTCGACGTGCATCCCAGATGCTTGCAGGGCCGGGCTCGTGAAGATGTAGTCGATGCGCAGCAGCCCGAAGGGCAGGAAGGCTAGTTCCTCCGGCAGCCAGGTCAGCCCTGGCCCTATGCCCGCGTTGAGATGGGCGTCGTCGAGGCCTTGGGCAAAGGTCGCGTAGGCCGGTTCCCGCTCGGTAACGTTCAGGTCGCCCAGAACCAACACCGCCCGGCCCGTCTCCAGCTCGGCTTCGACCAGTGACCGAATGAAGGCGATGTCCGCGTCGCGACGGGCGGTCTGAAGTGACATCGGAACGCCGACGAGCGTGTCGATGCGGGCCGGGAGCGGGTGTGCGACGAACACTGTCACCGGCTCAGCTCCGACCGGTGCGACAACCGCCCGGATCAGCGGCGGGTCCGACCATTCCTCATGCGACACGATCGGGTATCGGCTGAGCAGGCCCATACCGAGAACGGAGGATTCCGGTGCAAGTACCCGGAACGGGTAGCGCGCGGCCGTGGTCGGGTCGGCCGATAGCGCAGCCGCAGCCCGGGGCTGGAGCTCCTGGAGCCCGACGATGTCAAGATCGGCGTTGGCGAGCCCGGTCACGGCGCGCTCTACACTCGGACCCCCGGCGAGCAGATTCCATGTTGCCACGTGCATCGTTGCGTCCGACGCGGCGGACGACGGCAACGACACGAGCAGCGGGCCGTAACGAAGGGCGGCCAGCGCCACAAGGCCGAGCACCACGGCGATCCGCCACCGCGCGCGACCGGGCAACGCCAGCGGCGCGACGATCAGCGCGCTCAGCACGATGAACGGCTCGATCACCTGCGTGAACGCCACCACGCCAGCCCGCTGCGGGAACAGGATGTGGACGCCCAGCAGGACTAGGACGGAAATGACGGCGGTGCCCGCGATGGTCGCGACCGGCCGGCTCACGCGCGTTGGTTCACGCTGCGCGGAAGGGAGCGTCGACTGGGCGGCACACGCGGCACGGCCGGAACCCTGCTCGGCGTGCCTCGTCGCCCGAGCGCAGCCGCACCACGTGGGCGGGCGTGATGCGCCGCGCATTGCGGCACGACGGGTAGCAGTAGATGTGGGTCGTGTCGGAGCCGGTGAAGCGCACGCCGGCGGCCGGCAGGCGTTCCAGCTCGGCGGTGTCCAGCCCTTCTGCTTCGAGCACGGCGCGCTTGGCGGTCGGGCCGCCGGCGCCATATTGGCCGATCCGCCCGTCGCTGCGCACGACGCGGTGGCAGGGCACGACGAAGGGCACCGGGTTGCGTGCCAGGGCATTGCCCACCGCGCGCACCGCGAGTGGACGGCCGATCTCGGCTGCCACCCAGGCATACGGCCGGACCTCGCCGCGCGGGATCTCGAGCGTCTTGAGCAACACCTGCCGTTCGAAGTCGGGCAGCTGCTGCAGATCGAGCGGCACCTTTGTCCGGCCGGCCGGGCTGCGTCCCCAGACGCGAACGTCGATCACCCGCTCGATCAGTTCCGGCGCCCGCTCCACGCGGCGCACCGGCCGGCCGAACATGGCTCGGAATTCCTCCTCGAACTGGCCCGCGTCGTAGGCTCGCTCGACGAGCGAGATGCCGCGCCGCCCGAAGGCGACGAACAGCGGCCCGATCGGCCCGGCCACCTCGACATACGCGTCGCCGATCGCCAGCCGTCCCAGGACGGCGTCGGCCAGGCCGGCTGGCGCAGCCTGGCGCAGGCTGCGCAGCCCGCCGGTGATGAGTCGGTCGGCGCCCGGATCATGCTCCCTCCGAGAAGAGGTACTCATCAGACTGCCTCCCGTGCGGCCAGCTGCCGCTGCTCTGCATCGTAGGCCGCACGCAGCAGCGCTACGCCGCGGTGTACGTCCGACTTGACACTGCCGATGGGTCGACGCAGCGCTTCCGCCAGCTCCTCGTACGACAAGCCATCGACGTGGCGCAGCGCCACGGCCAGCCGGAAGCGGGGCGGCAACACCGCCAGCAGCCGCGCCCACATGCGCCGCTCGTCGCGTCGCTCAGCCAGGCGCAGCGGTCCATCTGACGCGTCGGGCACGGCCTGGACCATGTCGTCGAGGACATCGTGCCGACGCCGGTCGCGGACATGGTTGCGCGCGAGGTTGAGCGAGATGCGGGCCAGCCACGGCCGCAGATGCAGCTCGCGCACTCGATCCGGCCGATACGACTTCAGCGCCCGATATGCGCGCACGAAAGCCTCCTGCGCGACGTCCTCCGCACTCGGGCTGTCGCCGACCACGCGCAGCGCGACTTGGAACACGAGGTCCTGGTGATTGCGCACGACGTCAGCGAATGCGTCATCGATGTCGACGGCCAGGCGCGCGGCGAGATCTTCCATGTGCACTCTGGGATAACACAACCGCGAGCCAGTTGGTTGCGATCCAGCCGATCTAGCTCAGGACGAAGCCCTCGCCGAGCGGATCGCGGTTGTCGACGATGAAGGTCGAGTAGCCGGTCACGTAGGCCGTGCCTGCGATGCTGGTGCTTACCGCGGCATACGGCCCGAGCGCCGTCTCACCTTCGATCCGGCCCAGGAAATGCTCGCCCGTGATCCCGGCATTGACGATCTCCTGGCCGACCCTCATCCGACCCCGGGCGTGGAGCTGGGCGAGGATCGCGCTGGTGCCCGAACCACACGGCGAGCGATCGAGCTCGGCGTCGGCGAAGACCGTCGCGCTGCGGATGTGGGCGCCCTGGCCGCGCCCGTCGGGCGACGAGCGCGGGTCGAGGTCGACGATGATCGTGCCGTAGACAAAGCCCAGCGCGGAGTCGATCGGGTGCGCCGGGGTGTGATCACGGCGCAGCACGTCGGTGATCAACGCTCCGACGCGGCGCAGGGCAGCTGCCTGCTCGGGCACGACACGCAGGCCCAGATCAGCCGCGTTGACGATGCCGTAGTAGGCGCCGCCGAATGCGATATCGATGGCCAGAGCGCCGTGCTGTGCTGCCGACCCGTAGAGATCGAGGCCGTCGGCGTGGACCGAGAGCGATGGGGCGGCGAGGTAGGCGGGAACGTTGGTGAAGCGCACGCCCTGGACGGCCCAGCTGCCGTCCTCGAGCTGCACCGTGGCCGCGTCGGCCACGACAATGCCGGCCGGCACCTCGTAGCGGATGGTGGTCACTGGCCCGGTCGCCGGGAACAGCCCCTCCTCGATCACTCCGGTGGTGATAGCGATGATTCCGTGGCCGCACATCGTGCTGTAGCCCTCGTTGTGCATGAACAGCAGGCACATGTCGGTGTCGGCGGCGTGGGGCGGCAGCAGGATCGCGCCATACATGTCGCGATGGCCGCGCGGCTCGTGGATGATCGCGCGCCGGACGTGGTCGGCGTGCTCCATCACCCACCTCCGGCGCTCGAGCACGGGCAGGCTGGGCACGTCCGGGAAGCCACTCCTGATCATGCGCAGCGGCTCACCGGCACAATGCAGATCCATCGTCTGGATGGTCAGCCGAACCTGGCGCCCGATTTGTTCGGCCACCGACTCCGGTGCGGGCTCCGGCTCAGGCGCCGGCGCGGGCTCCGGCTCCGGCTCGACTGCCGGCGTGGGCTCCGGCTCGGGTGCCGGCGCGACGGCGAACTGCGGCTGCTCAGGAGCGGCGGGAGGCGCGACGGGAGGGGCGGCGAACGGCGGCTGCTCAGGGGCGGGCGCAGGTTGCGCCTCGACCGGCGGTGCGTATCTCTCAGTCGCCGCGACTGGTTCGGGACGTGCCACGAGGGCCGACCGTGCGCTCTGGGCCGCAACCGGGGCAAGGTGCGCCTCGGCCGGCGCGAATTGACCCTGCCGAGCGGTCAGCTGGGAGGGTGCGAACTGGTCGGCTGCGCCGGCAGGGGTGGGGGTGGGTGCCGCCGCCGGCAGCTGGTAGGTGACGGCCAAAAGCAAACCCTGCGCGTCTTGGCTCCAGCGGTGGCCGGCCGGCACATAGCCTGCAGTCGCCGCCTGGGCGGCCTCGGTTCGGAAGGCCTGCTCAACCTCCTCGCGTGTCGCGGCCCGGTAGTGTCGGACGATAGCTTCCTGGCTCACTTCCACCTCGACATCGACGGCCACACCCGGCACCCTATGCCTGGCCCTGATGTGCCGGCCGAACGGGTCGGCAACGCGAGCAGCGGGCGAGCGGTTGTGAAGAGAAGTGGGATCCGTGTCCACGCAACCATCTCATAGCACCCCTATCGTGACCAGATGCAGCCGCCCGTGGGGGTCGCCTGATGTACTGCGGGGCGGGCAGCAATGGTCACACTCGGGTGGCGGAGCGTATGCCCACATCCCGTGCATCGCATCGGCGGGTTGATTGACGCCCGCTGACTGGTCGCTCATATTTCCGGAGCAGATGGCACCCGGTATTGCCGACGATCGCGCCGCATGGGACCGCGTGGACGACTACGTGGCCGACCTGTTCGGGCTGAACAGCGCCGTGCTCGATGAGGCGCTGCGGGCCAGCGCGGCGGGCGGCTTGCCGTCCATCCAGGTCTCGGCCGCGCAGGGCAAGCTGCTCCACCTGTTGGCGCGCGCCATCGGGGCGAAACGCATCCTCGAGGTCGGCACGCTCGGCGGTTACAGCGCGATCTGGCTCGGCCGGGCGCTGCCGGTCGATGGCCGTTTGATCAGTCTCGAGCTCGACGCGCATCACGCGGACGTGGCGCGGGCCAACCTCGAACGGGCCGGCTTGGGCATGGTCGTCGAAGTCATGGTCGGGCCGGCCATCGTCAGCCTGGCTCGCCTGGCCGACCAGTCCGTAGAGCCCTTCGACATGGTCTTCATCGACGCCGACAAGGAGGGCTACACCGACTATCTCGACTGGTCGGTTCGCCTCGCCCGACCGGGCACGCTGATCGTGGCCGACAACGTCGTCCGCGGGGGTCAGGTCGTCGAGCCCTTCAATCCCGATCGAGCCGTCCGGGGGATCCGCCAATTCAACGCGCGGCTGGCCGCCGACCCGCGCCTGACGGCGACCATCGTGCAGACCGTCGGCGCCAAGGGCTACGACGGGTTGGCCATCGCCGTCGTACTCGACACCACGACGCCGTAGGGCCGGCGGCGCCACCTCCGTCTGGCTAGGCTCTCGTTGATAGCGCGACGCATACCGCTGCTCGCCCTGTACGCGAGCGACGCGATCTCGGTCTCCGGCAACGTGCTGACGCTGATCGCCATTCCGTGGTTCGTGCTCGAGTTGACCGGCAGCGCCGCGCTGACCGGCCTGGTCGCCTTCTTCACCGCTCTCGCGTCATTGGTCGCGTCGTTCCTGGGCGGCACATTGGTCGACCGGATCGGCTTTCGCAGGGTGTCGGTCGTGGCCGACCTGGCCAGCGCCGTGACGGTCGCGGCCGTCCCGGTCGTTCACCTGCTGTGGGGCATCCAGGCCTGGCAGCTGTTGATCCTCGTCTTCCTGGGCGCCCTGCTCGACGCTCCGGGAACCGCGGCCCGCAGCTCGATGCTGCCCGACCTGGCCGAGCTTTCGGGCACGCCGCTGGAGCGGGCGACGAGCGTTTCGCAGGCCGTCCGTCGTGGCGCGATGCTGGTCGGCGCACCGCTCGGCGGCGCCCTGATCCTGTTGATGGGCACCCAGAATGTGCTGTTCCTGGACGCGGCCAGCTTCCTCGTCTCGGCGGTGCTGATCGGCCTGCTGACTCCGGCGATCAGGCAGCACGCGGCCGCGGCGGGCGAGGATGTCGCCGAAGTACCGGTCAGAGGACGCTACATCGACGAGCTGCTCGAGGGCCTGCGCTTCCTGTGGCGTGACCGGCTGGCGCGCGCACTGGTCCTGACCGTCATGATCACCAACTTCCTCGACGCGCCGCTGCTGGCGGTGATCATGCCTGTCTACAGCTTCGAGACCTACGGCTCGGCGGTTGGGCTGGGCCTCCTGATCGGGGCTTTCGGTGGCGCGGCGCTGGTTGGCGCGATCGGCTACGGCATCGTCGGGCCGCGCCTGCCACGGAGGCTGACCTTTGGTCTCTCGTTCGTGATCGTCGGCTTGCCGTTTTGGGTGCTCGGCGCTTCGCCCGCCCTTCCCAGTTGCGCTGGCAGCGTTGGTGGTCACCGGCCTGGCCGCCGGCCCGATCAACCCGATCCTCTCGACGGTCATGTTCGAACGTGTTCCGCGCGCCATGCGTGGCCGGGTGATCGGAGCGCTGACGTCCGGCGCCTACGTCGCCATGCCCGTCGGCATGCTGCTCGCCGGCCTGATCAGCGAGCGATTCGGCGTCGTCACGGCCATCGTGTTGATGGCCGCCTCGTACCTCGCCGTGACCATCTCGATCTTCATCAATCCGGCGATGCGCGCCATGGACCGGCCACCGCCGGCTGGCGATTCGCCCTGATCGGCGGGCGAGGCTCTCAGCCGGATCTAGTCGGGTGCTAGCGGGAAGGGCTGGACAACCGACACCGCATCGGCGCACGCCACGAACTCGTTGCTGTCGCCACGACCGCCGACCTCCACGTCGTCCCACTCTCGGGCGACGTATTCACCCAATTCGTCGAACAGCTCGACGCGACGATCCTCACCCATGCTCGCCGTCCAGCCGTGGGGCCACTCGACAGCTGCCCACGAGAAGGCGGGCAGGGCGATGTTGAGCCCGCCGAGATCGCCGCGCGCCAGTTGCCCCTGAATGGTCCGGTCAACGCAGTCCACGGAGGAGGTCGATGACGCAGCCGTGCGAATGTTGGCGGGAGACTGGCCACCCGCGGCGATGCTGTCGATCATCCGGTGCACTGCCACCCGTCGGGAATCAGAGGGCTCGCCGCCGTAGCGCACGTCAACGGTCAGCGCGCGACGTCCAGGGATGAATACCGTCGCAAGTGTGGTCTGTGCGCCGTCCTCGATCGTTGCGGCCAATCCGCTGGGGAGCTGCCGCGCATCCAGAGGCGGTGTCGAATAGACAGGATCAGCAGGGCCCGAATAGGTCGAGCTGAAGTGGGCAACGAGCTCGCCCGGATCGGCAACGAAGACATCGGCGCCGGTGCACTCAGATAGGTTGCATCCCGAGCGCCACTCGCCTGTCCCGACAACAACGTAGGTGATCTGGCCGATTCGGATGTCGTTCTCGGCGATCACCCGCCACTCGGCTGGATAGTCGAACGAAGTGTCGCCGGCGTAATGCGCCAGGGCGCCTTCAGACGGTTGAGCCGTGGCGGAGGGTGTGGCACAGGAGCACTGGCAGTCGGCGCGGGACCCGAGCACGCGGCCGCCAACAAGGGCGCAATGATCAGCCACCACGCGTGGCGACGCGGCTGCATGCCCGCAGTATAAGCCGCTTCAGCGAGCCGACTACACCTCAATCCGGCGCCGCTCCAGGCAAGGATCGGCGGAACGTGAAGCTCCAACCACGGGCGGGCACGTGGTGAAGTTTCGCATCCACGAGTGCGTGGCCGGCTAGGGGGGCCACTTGACCGACCTAACAATCGTTAGTTAGACTGCCCCGCTCATGACGACCGAGACGCCGCGCCGCCAGCAGATCGAGGACGCCGCCTCCGACGCTCTTCCGCGAGCGCGGCTACGCGGCGACGAGCGTGCGCGACATCGCCCACGCGCTGGACATGCAGGGCGGCAGTCCTGTACGCGCACGTGGCGTCCAAGGAGGACATGCTGTGGGCGATCGTGATCCGTGCGGCGGATCGCTTCAACGCCGAGGTCGGTCCGCTGGCTGCCAGCGACGGCCCGGCATCGGCCCGGCTGCGAGCAATGATCCGCGCCCACGTCGGTGTCGTGACCAGCGCCCAGAAGGACGCCGCCGTGTTCCTGCACGAGTGGCGCTTCCTGTCCCAGGACGCGGCGTGATCAGATGGCCGGCCGGCGCGACGATTATGAAGCGCTCTTTCGCCAGGCGATCGCGCGAGGGCGTCGCGCACGGGCGACTTCAAGCCGGTCGACCCGCGCGCTGACGGCGATGGCGATCCTCTCCGCGCTCAACGGCATCGCGACCTGGTTCCGACCCGATGGCACACGTTACGCCGGACGAGATCGCCGACCAGCACGCCGACCTCTCCTTGCACGGCCTGGCCAACCCCGAGCCCGAACTTCATGATGAGGACGTTCGCGTGACCGATCCGCTCTCGCCTCGCGCCCATCCTGGCGCCCGAAGACCGCGGGACGCGCGCTGTTCGCCGATCCCGACCTGACCCACGAGGAGCGCTACGACGCCTTCGTCGAGCACGTCCAGGCCGGCCACAAGGTCGAGGCGCGCGACTGGATGCCCGACGAATACCGCACCAGCGTGCTGCGCTTCGTCGAGATGCACGCCAACAGCGAGCTGATGGGCATCCTGCCCGAGCGCGAGTGGATCATGCGCGCGCCCGACCCTGCAAGCGAAAGCTGGCGCTGACGGCCAAGGTCCAGGACGAGGCCGGCCACGCCCAGCTGCTGTACCGCGTGGCGGAGGACCTGGGCAAGACGCGCGAGCAGATGTACCAGGACCTGCTCGACGGCAAGACCAAGTTCCACAACGTCTTCCACTACCCGACCAAGTCGTGGGGCGACGTGGGCATCATCGCCTGGCTCGTCGACGCGGCCGCGATCGTCGCCCAGCAGGCGCTGCGCGAGTCGAGCTATGGCCCGTACAGCCGCACGATGAAGAAGATCTGCTGGGAGGAGTCGGTCCACATCATGCACGGCCGCGACGTGGTCGTGACGATGATGAACGGCACCCAGATGCAGCGCGACATGGTCCAGGAGGCGCTCGATCGGTGGTGGGGGCCGCTGATGCAGATGCACGGCCCGCGCACCGACCCGGCCAGGGATCGCGACCTCTTCTGGCGCATCAAGGAGAAGACGGGCGAGCAGCTGCGCCAGGAGTTCCTGTCGACGTACGTGCCGCGGCTGTGGGAGATCGGCCTCTTCCCGCCTGACCCGGAACTGCACCTCGACGAGCGCGACCGGGGAGTGGCGCTACACCGAGCCCGACTGGCAGGAGCTGCGCACGGTCGTTACCGGCCACGGCCCCAAGAGCGCAGGAGCGGCTCGACTTCCGGCGGCTGAACCACGAGCAGACCGCGTGGGTGCGGGCGACCATCCTCGCCGCGCCTTCGGCGGCGGCCTGACAGAGTGGCTACCGAGCAGAATCCCGAAATCAGTGAACGCGCTCGGCCAATCCCGAGTGTCTGGCCGGCGAAAACGCCCATGTATGTCACCCAACAACCTGGCGTGAGTCAGTTGGTGTGCATCGGGAGCCGGTCTCAACGGCCGCATGAGGCCGCGAAGCGCACGTTCCGTTCCGTCACACGGGAAAGTGCCCGATGAAGGACGACGCGTCTTCCGCCGCGGCCGCGACCGGCGCCGAGGGGCGGCGCGACGAGGCCGGCCGACTGGGCGATGAGGCCGACCCGGGCGTGTGGGAGGTCTTTCGCCAGGAGAAGGACGGCGACCCGATGGTCCACGCGGGCAACGTCCGCGCGCCCGATCGCGACCTGGCGCATCCACTACGCGCGCGAGTTCTACGCCGGCGCCAGGAGAGTGTCCGGCTGTGGGTCGTGCAGCGCACGCAGATCACGCGACCTGTCCGACCCGGACCTGCTCCAGCCGCCGCTCGACCGGACGTTCAAGAAGCCGGGCGGCTACGTCCTGCGCGACAAGCTCGACCTGGCCAAGAAGCGCGCCAAGGCGCAGGCCCGGGGGCGACCGGCAATGAGCACGACAGAGCACGCCCGACGACCCACGCGCCAGCTGCTCCAGCCCGACGTTGCTGCCTTCTCGGCCGACGCGCTCGACGCGGCGCAGCGCGGCGCCCTGGCCGAGCTGCTGCTGACGATGGCCGATGACGAGTTCGTCTGCGGCTTCCGGGACTCCGAGTGGACCGGCATCGCGCCGCTGCTCGAGGAGGACGTCGCCTTCAGCTCGCTTGCGCAGGACGAGATCGGCCACGCCCGCGTGTGGTACGAGATGCGTCGCCGCAGCTGACCGATGAGCAACGCCGATCGGCTGGCCTTCCATCGCGCGCCGGAGGAGTACCGCCACGCGCGCCTGCTCGACCAGCCGCGTACCAGGACTGGGCATTCTCGATCGCCCGGCGCTGGCTGTACGACACGGCCGATTCCGTCCGCCTCGCCGCGCTGGCCGCATCCGCGTTCGTGCCGCTGGCCGAGGTGGTGGCCAAGGTCCGGCGCGAGGAGCGCTACCACCTGATGCACCTCGACACCTGGCTGCGCCGGCTCGCCGCCCACGACGGCGAGCCGCGCGACAAGGCTCGTGTCACGCCCTGCACGCCCTTGCGCCGGACGCACTGACCGTCTTCACGCCGCTGCCCGGGGAAGAGGTGCTCATCGCGGCCGGGATACTCGCCACGCCGCTGGCCGTGCTGGCCGACCGCTGGCGGTCGGAGGTCAACGGCCTGACTCGATCAGCTGAGGCTGCGCCGATCCCGGCGACCGGCCGGCCGCCGGCGGACGGACGCGACCACGCTCAGCCGGCCGAATCGTTCCGCTGGCTGTGGGGCAGTTCACCTCCGTCGCCCGGCTCGAGCAGGGCGCCGAGTGGTAGCGCCGTCGGTCGCCGCCCGTCCGCTCGAGGCGGCTATCTGGGCCGCGCTGCACGACGTGCACGACCCGGAGATCCCGACCATCTCGGTCGTCGATCTGGGCGTCGTGCGCAGCGTCGAGGCCGCGCCCGGCCGGGTGCGCGTGGAGCTGCTGCCAACCTTCGTCGGCTGCCCTGCGATCGAGGTCATGCGCACCTCGGTCGAGGAGCGGCTGCGCGAGTTCGCTGCCGACGTGAGCGTCGAGATCAGCTTCGCCGAGCCGTGGACAACCGAGCGCATCACGCCCGACGGTCGCAGCGCGCTGCGCGCGAGCGGCTTCGCGCCGCCTTCGCCGCGGTCGGATGATGCGTCACGGGAGTTGTCGGTTCTGCCTGTCCTGCCGGCTGCCGAGTGCCCATACTGCGCTTCGCACAACACAACGCTCGAAAACGCCTTCGGGCCGACGTTGTGCCGCGCGATCTACCACTGTGCCGACTGTCGGCAGCCATTCGAGCAGTTCAAGGAGGTCTGATGCCGATCCGCGACCGGTTCGCGCTCGCACTCACCGGGCTGACCGTGTCGGCGCTGACGACGTCCGCGGCGATGGCGATGGTCGAGGCCACGCGCCGTCCGGTCGACGTGGTCGTGCTCTGGCTGGCTGGGCTCCTCCAGCTCGGCCTGCTGCTGGCGTGGATCTTCATCCCGCGCCTGCCGCGCTGGATCGTCGCCGGCTGGGGGCTGATCCTGATGGCCACCGGACTGGGCGTGATCATCAGCGCCCCAATCTCCGAAGGGGCCGTCGGGACGTTTCCGTGGGCACTCGTCGCGCTGCTCGGGTTCGGGTTGCTGACGATCATCGCCGCGATCGTGCACAGCGCGGGTGAGCGGCGGCCCTAGGGCTCGCGCGATCGGCGCGCCATGGCTATCCTCGCCCACACAGAGGAGGACAGACCATGAGACTTCGAAGCGCAATTACGCTCGTGCCAGCCGCCTTGCTGCTGGCCGCCTGCACAGCGGTCCCGGCGGCGACGCCAACGGCTGCACCGACCGCCGCTCCGACGGCGGCGCCAACCGCGGCGCCAACGGCCGCGCCAACCGCGGCGCCAACGGCCGCACCCACCGCCGCGCCGACGCCAACGGCTGCTCCAACCGCCGCGCCCACCGCCACGCCTGACGCCTGCGCGCCGGCAAACCTGGCGCTCAAGAACCCCGGCCGCTTGACGCTCAGCACGGATATCCCGGCCTTCCCGCCGTGGATGGGCGGCAACGCCGCGGATCCGTACCCGAACGAGCCCGAGGGTGGTTCGCCATGGAGCGAGAGCGACTTCAGCGCCGAGCCCTATTCGGGCGAGGGCTTCGAGGGCGCGACCGCCTATGCGGTCGCCGCAGTCGATGGGCTTCGGTCCCGAGCTGGTCGATTGGATCGCCAACCCGGTCTTCGAGCAGGCGTTCGCGCCGGGCGAGAAGGCGTTCGACTTCCACATGGCCCAGATCGCCATCACCGAGCAGCGCGCCCAGGCCGTGACCTTCAGCGACCCGTACTTCGAATCCAACCAGTCAGTGCTGGCGCTGACGCCGAACGGCATCACCGCCGTGACCTCGATCGCGGAGCTGCGGGCATTCCGACTTGGTGCCGCAGCCGACACGACGAGCTTCAACTTCCTGGAGAACGTCATCGCGCCGACTGTCGAGCCCTTGAACTTCCCGGACAACACGGGCGCGCTGCAGGCGCTGCAGGGTGACACGATCGACGGGATCATCGTCGACCTGGCCACCGCGTTCTACATGCGCGACGCCCAGCTCGAGGATTTCGGCACCGACGAGCCGGAAGGCACCATCGTCGGCCAGTTCGGCCCGCCGGCCGAGCCGGACCACGTTGGCTTCGTGCTCGAGCTCGACAACCCGCTGGTCGCCTGCGTCAACCAGGCCATTGCCGCACATCCAGGCCGACGGCTCGGCCCAGGACATCCTCGACGAATGGATCAATACCGGCGAGGACATTAAGTTCCTCGAGTAGCTCCGAAGGTTCAGGTAGACGAATGAGCGGGGTCGCACCCACGACCCCGCCCGAGCTGCCGGG
Source organism: uncultured Chloroflexia bacterium (assembly GCA_963704145.1). GTDB lineage: Bacteria > Chloroflexota > Limnocylindria > Limnocylindrales > CSP1-4 > JALYGJ01. The sequence goes on along the minus strand of CAVPHB010000001.1, from coordinate 125,875 downwards.
CAGCCGCAAATCTCGGCTGCTCGGCCGCCTGCGGCCCGGTGGCACGCTCGTCGCGCTCGCCAGCACGATCGTCGTATTCGGTCTGGCCGGCTACCTGATCGTCACCTCACCGGGCTGGGCCCAGGTCCAGAAGTCGTTCTTCAACCCCGAGATCTTCTGGGCGACGCTGCCCAACGTCGTCCGTGCGCTGTGGAAGAACGTCCAGCTGTTCGTCATGGCCGAGATGCTGATCCTCATCCTCGCCCTGCTGCTTGCGGTCATGCGCAGCCTGCCCGGTCCGGTCTTCTTCCCGCTCCGACTGTCGGCCGTGATCTACGTCGATGTCTTTCGCGGCGTGCCGAGCATCCTCGTCATCTACATCCTTGGCTTTGGAATACCCGGTTTGCGCCTGCCCGGCGTCACGACCGATCCGTTCGTGTGGGGCCTGGTCGCGACTGGTGCTTGTCTGGTCGGCGTACGTGGCCGAGGTCTACCGCGCGGGCATCGAGGCCGTCCATCCATCGCAGGAAGCGGCGGCCCGGTCGCTCGGCTTATCGCGCGTCCAGGGACTGCGTTATGTGGTCCTGCCGCAGGCCGTGCGGCGCGTCATCCCGCCGCTACTGAACGACTTCATCGGCCTTCAGAAGGACACCGCGCTGGTGTCGTTCATCGGCGTGATCGAGATATTTCGGCGGACGCAGATCGAGGCCGGCGGCTCGTTCAACTTCACTCCGTACCTGGCCACTGGCCTGATCTTTCTGGTGCTGACCATCCCCATGGCTCGCTTCGTCGATTGGCTCGCGGCGCGCGACCGGCGGCGCCAGCTGGCGGGCGCGCGATGACGGCCGCGATGAACGACGCGACGCCGGCACTCCAGATCGAGGGGCTGTACAAGTCGTTCGACCGCCTCGAGGTGCTGCGCGGCATCGACCTGACCGTGGCCGAGCACGAGGTCGTGTGCCTGATCGGTGCTTCCGGCTCAGGCAAGTCGACGCTGCTGCGCTGCATCAACCTGCTCGAGGAGATCGACGCCGGCCGCATCTGGATCGAGGGCGACGAGATAACCGCGCGCGGCGTGAGTGTCGACCGCGTACGGCGCCGAATTGGCATCGTCTTCCAGGCTTTCAACCTGTTCCCGCACATGAGCGTGCTGAGAAACATCACCCTCGCGCCGCGCAAGGTCCTGCACATGTCGCGCGAGCAGGCCGAGGAAGAGGCAGGGGCGCTGCTGACTCGCTTCGGCCTGGCCGACAAGCGCGACGAGTATCCCGACCGGCTGTCCGGCGGCCAGCAACAGCGCGCCGCGATCGTCCGCGCACTGGCCATGAAGCCCGACCTGCTGCTGCTCGACGAGATCACGGCAGCGCTCGATCCGGAGCTGGTGGCCGAGGTGCTCGACGTCATCCGCGAGCTGGCCGATGAGGGCATGACACTCGTGATTGCCACGCACGAGATGGGCTTCGCACGCGACGTGGCCGATCGGATCTGCTTCCTGGACGAAGGGGTCATCCTCGAGCAGGGCCCGCCGTCGCTGCTGCTCAAGACGCCGACCCAGGAACGCACGCAACGCTTCCTGCAGCGCATCATCAGCGCCGGCCGCCTCTAGGAGGGGTGGGTGGTGGTCGTCCTTCGTGGGCGTGTTCGGTCGACCGGCAGATAGACCTCTCCAGATCCGCGCTGGACGTGGGCCTGACTCGCGACCACGCAGGACGGCAACGCTGCTTGAGGGTTGGCGTAGTCCTCCCATGCTTATCCATCCAGGTTGGCGATCGATAGTGCTTGATCGGGCGGGTGCAGGCGGCGAGCGAGGGTCGTTGTCGACCAAAACGGGCAGACCTATGCATGGCGGCGTTAGTCGGGCGGATAGCCCCCGCCTTTCACCGGCTGAGCCCGCCTTGTCGACCCCGCTACCCCACGGCTAAGCATGGGGGCGATAGCCGCACTCGTTAGGGCGCGCTGGCGGCGACGCGGATCCGGCCGGCAGGGGCCTATGCGGCGTTGAAGCGGATCGAGTGGTGGCCGCGCGCGCCATCCGGGGCGGGCGGCGTGCGGGTCTCGGTCTGCGTTTCTCCGGTGCCGTCGGTCGCACGGACCTGGACCGAGTGCGGGCCGGCGGCCACATCGACGGTCGTCCGCCACTGCACCCAGGCGGCCGTTGACAGCGGCAGCGAGAGCTCTGCCTCGCGCCACGGCTCGGTGTCCAGCTTGACCTCGACGCGGCTGATGCCGCGCGTCGGCGCCCAGGCCACTCCGGCGATCTGCAACGGGCCGGCGCCGACACTGCCCGGCCGGGGCACGTCGATGCGCGACTGGGTCAGGATCGGCGCCTGCTTGGCCCAGCCGAGCGGCACCCAGTAGGCGTCGAATGCCTCGAGGGTGGTCAGCTCGAGCTCGGTCAGCCACTTGGTCGCCGACACGTAGCCGTACAGCCCGGGCACGATCAGTCGCGCCGGGAAGCCGTGCTCGGCGGGCAGCGGCACGCCGTTCATCTGCAGCGCGATCATCGCCTCGCTGCCCGCTCCGGACAGGTGCGCGGTCGGGAAGCCGGCGGTCCAGCCGTCAAACGAGCGCGGCACGATCTGCGTCGCGGCCGCCTGCACACCGGCCGAATCGAGCACCGACACGAGCGAGACGCCGGTCCACTTGGCGTTGCCGACGAGGTAGCCGCCGACCTCGTTCGAGACACACGAGATGGTCACGTAGCGCTCGACCAGCGGCATCCGGAGCAGGTCGGCGTAGGACAGCGTCACCTCGCGCTCGACCACGCCGTGGATGCGCAGCTTCCAGGTGCTGGCATCGAGGTGCGGCGTGCTGAGGCGCGTGTCGATGCGGTAGAAGCTGTCGTTGGGCACCACGATCGGGCTCAGCCCGGCGATGCCGAAGTCGGCGCCACTCGGTACGGGCGGCAGAGTTGCGCTCGGCGCCGGAATGGCGACGGGCGGGCCAACTGAAGTCAGCTGCGTTCCCAGATAGCGGCCCACCAGCGTGACCACGCCCCCCACGGCCACGACCGTCGCGCCGGCCGCGAGGAAGCTGCGCCGCGCCAGGGCGCTGGGTGTTTGCAGCGCGGCGTCGCCTGACGCCGGATCGTCCGCCTGCGGCCGCCCGATCATTCGCGCCAGCCAGGTCAGCGACACGCTCCCCGCGACGGCCGCAGCGACCACGGTGGCGGCCGAGGAGATCGGGCCGGAGAGCGGATCCTGCACGAGGAGCAGGAAGCCCACGACCGCGATAGCTAGGAGTCCGCTTACGGCGCCGCGCATGTCGCGCCGCGCGATGAGGCCGAGCAGCCCGCCGACCAGCAGGCCGCCGCTCGCGGTCATGACCTCGAGCGCCAGCTTGTCGTAGGTCCCAAACAGCGAGACCATCAGGTCCTTGGCACCGGGTGGCTGGAGAGCGATGACCAGCGCGCCGATGGCGGCGATGATCGAGCCCCCGCCGAGCAGCCCTGCGGTCAGCTCGCCGGCGCCGAGTGCCACAGCGGTGGCGGCCATACCGGCCAGCCACCACATCCAACGCGGGCGATCCATCGGGGAAGAGTACGCACAGGAACCGGGATCGGTTTCAGGGGGTGACCAAGGCCGGGACGATCGACGACTTGACGCGCTGTGCCCCAAACGTCCACAGTCGGGTGTGAAGCCGCCGTCTCCAGGGAGTGCCGTGTCAACTGGGTGGTCTCGTCAGCTGTTGGCGCTGGGCCTCGTGCTCAGCCTGCTGTTCTATGGCGCGGCGGCCAATCCCGCGCGCAGCGTGGCGGCCGAGCCGCTGCCGGCGTGCCAGTTTGACGACCTGGTGACGCTGCATGGGCTGCGCAGCGAGTGGCGCACGACGCTGCTCGACACCATCTATCGGCTGCCGCCCGGCTACGCCCCGCGGCGCCTGGTCTCAACCTCCGCCGCCGGCCTGAACGGCGGCGCGCGCGTGCGGCGCACGATGCTGGCCGATCTGACCGCCCTGGCCGCGGACGCGCGCGCCGCCGGCGCGCCGCTGCGCGTCGTGTCGGCGTACCGCACCTACAGCCAGCAGCAATCGCTCTACAACCGGGAAGTTGCCCTGTACGGCGAGACCCTGGCGCGCACGACCGTGGCTCGCCCGGGCCACTCCGAGCATCAACTGGGCACGACGATCGATTTCGGCAGCGCCGACACCGCCAAGAAGGGCTGGCACTACAACGACTGGGCCGACACGCCGGCGGGCGCATGGCTGAACGCCAACGGCTGGCGCTACGGCTTCATGCTCAGCTATCCCAAGGGCAAGAAGTCCGTCACCTGCTACCGCTACGAGCCCTGGCACTGGCGCTACCTGGGTCGCGAATTGGCGGCAGCCGTGCACGATAGCGGCCTGACGGTGCGCGAATACCTGTGGAACAACTTCCACTGAGCGACGCCTCGAGCACAGGCGCGGGAGGCGGGCGTCAGGAGTCGGTCAGCCGGTAGATAACGCCGCCGCGGTCGACCAGGTAGAGGCGGCCGACGTTGTCTTCGCCGAACGAGCTGATCGAATGGGCCGTGTCAGCCACCGGGGCGGGCAGGGCCGAGCCGGCCCCGAAACCGGCCGGGATGATCCACACCTTGCCCGAGCAGTAGTCGCCGAAGATGTACTGGCCGTGCAGGACGGCACCGGGCCGGCGCGAGACGTAGCCACCGGTCACGGACGAGCAGGGTCCGCCATTTGCCGCGTGCGAGTACTCGGCGATGGGCAGCGTCCGGCACTTGCTGGTGCAGGCGTCGCCCGACGGATACCGGTGGCGCCCCTCGAGCAGCTGCCAGCCATAGTTGAGGCCGCGGCCGGTGCGTGAGCGGTTGATCTCCTCCCATGCGCCCTGGCCCACGTCGGCGCACCAAAGCCTGCGCGTCAGCCGGTCGAACGAGCAGCGCCACGGGTTGCGCAGGCCGCGGGCGAAGATCTCGTCACTGCCCGACCGGCCGACGTAGGGGTTGCCCCCCGGGATGCTGTAGGTCTTGGGTCCGTTGCCGTCGGGGTCGAGCGGGTTGATGCGCAGGATCTTGCCCAGCAGGCTGGTCAGGCTCTGGGCTCGAGTGCCGGGCAGGCCGCCGCCGTCGCCGGTGGCGATGTACAGGTTGGCGCCCTTGAAGCCCAGCCAGCCACCGTTGTGATTCGACGCCGGCTGGTCGATGGTCAGCACCGTGCGCGCGCTGCCCGCGTCGGCCTGATCGGGGTTGCCGGCCGAGCGTCGGTACTCGGCGACCACCGTGGCGCCGTTCGAGGCACGGGTGTAGTTGACGTAGAACCGGCCGTTGGATGCGTAGTCGGGATGGAAGGCCAGGCCGAGCAATCCGCGCTCGCTGCCCTGGCTGATCAGGCCGGACAGGTCGAGGAAGGTCCCGCCGCCGACGATCTTGATCAGGCCGCCCTGCTCGACCACGAACAGGCGCGCGTCGCCGGCATGGGTCACGAAGACCGGCTGCGACAAGCCCAATTCGACCAGCGCGAGGCCGAGCCCGGCGGCCATCGCCGGCGGCGCACCGGCCGGCATCAGCAGCGCCACGAGGCCCAGGACCAGGATCGCCCGGCGGACCAGCCCGCCGTGCCGCTCACGAGACGCCTTCGTTGGTTGGTGTGTCATTCGCCCGCCCGTTTGGTGCCCGGGGTCATCGGGGCGCAACTCTAGCAGCGACCGTCCTGACGAGGCTGCCCGCGGGCCGCGATCGGCCGCGATCGGCCGTGATCGGTAGGATGGCGCTGACCAATGAGAGCGCGCGTCGTATGACCTTCGAGTTCCATGTCTCAGGCGCGTCGCGTGATCTTTACGGCTTCGACGAGGCGCTCTTTGCCCTGAGCGGCAACGTCGTCTTCGCCGACTACGCCGCGGCGCGCCGCTTTGCACAACGGATGAACGCCCGGCGCGACCTCGTCGCCGACCCCGGTGCGACGGTAAGGGCGGGCGACATCAACGCGCTGGGACTGATCGACGAGATCCTCCATTTCGTTGTCGAGCTCTATCGCCGCCAGCGCAATCCACGGGCCATGTCTGGCGCGCTGGTTGCGCTCGAGCAGGCACTCGGCCAGCACGAGCTCGAGGCGACCCTGGTTGCGTTTGCCGAACGCTTCCCGGCGCTGGCCGCCTACCGCGGCGAGATGAAGGCCGAGGATTACGTTCTGGGCACCACGGACGGCGTACCCAACCGCCAGATCGTGCTCGAAGAGCTGCTGATGGTCTGGCTGGCCAACGGCAACCCGGCCTTCATGACCTACGGCGAGCTGTTCGATGACACGCCGCTCGAGCCGAAGGCAGCGCCTACCTCGCCGCCGTGCGCGCAGTGGAGGCGTACTTCAAGACCCAGCCCGGCTTTGGGCCGAGCAGACGACGACCTGATCACGTTGCTGCGCCGGCCGGCGCTCGAGGCGCCCGGCTCGCTGGCCGAGCAACTGCGCTGGATCAGCGAGCGCTGGGGCTTCGTCGCGGAGCGCTTCGGCGACCGGCTGGTCGTCTCGCTCGACGTGCTGACCGAAGATGAGCGTGCCGTCTGGATGCGCTTCCACGCCACGCACGGCGGCGCCGCGGACGGCGACGCGGCCAGCGACACGGCCGCGCTGCACGGCTTCGGCGAGTCCGACACCGAGGTCGAGCGCTTCAGCCAGGACCTCGACTGGATGCCGCGCGTGGTGCTGCTGGCCAAGAGCACCTACGTCTGGCTCGACCAGCTGAGTCGGGCCCACGGCCGGCCCATCTGGCGCCTCGACCAGATCCCCGACGAGGAGCTCGACCGGCTGGCCGCGCAGCGGCTTCACCGGCCTGTGGCTGATCGGCCTGTGGGAGCGCAGCCGCGCCTCGCAGCGCATCAAGCAGCTGCGCGGCAACCCAGAGGCGGTCGCCTCGGCCTACTCGCTGATGGACTACCGCATCGCCGACGACCTGGGCGGCGAGGAGGCCTACCGCAACCTGCGCGACCGCGCCTGGGCGCGCGGCATCCGCCTGGCCAGCGACATGGTGCCCAACCACATGGGCATCGACTCGCGCTGGGTGATCGAGCACCCCGACTGGTTCATGCAGCGCGCCCGATCCGCCCTATCCGGCCTACACGTTCAACGGGCCCAACCTGTCCTCGGACGAGCGCGTCGGCATCTACATCGAGGACCACTACTACGACCGCACCGACGCCGCGGTGGTCTTCAAGCGCGTCGATCGCTGGAGCGGCGAGGAGCGCTACATCTACCACGGCAACGACGGCACCTCGATGCCCTGGAACGACACCGCGCAGCTCGACTACCTCAAGCCGGAGGTGCGCGAGGCGGTCATCCAGACCATCCTCCACGTCGCGCGGCAGTTCCCGATCATCCGCTTCGACGCCGCCATGACGCTGGCCAAGAAGCACGTCCAGCGGCTGTGGTACCCCGAGCCGGGCACTGGCGGCGCGATCCCGTCGCGCGCCGAGTACGCGCTCACCAAGCGCGCACTTCGACGCGCCATGCCGGTCGAGTTCTGGCGCGAGGTGGTCGATCGGGTCGCGCAGGAGGCGCCCGACACGCTGCTGCTGGCCGAGGCGTTCTGGCTGATGGAGGGCTACTTCGTCCGCACGCTGGGCATGCACCGCGTCTACAACAGCGCGTTCATGAACATGCTGCGCGACGAGAAGAACGCCGAGTACCGGCTGGTCATCAAGAACACGCTCGAGTTCGACCCGCAGATCCTCAAGCGCTACGTCAACTTCATGAACAACCCCGACGAGCGCACGGCGGTCGACCAGTTCGGCAAGGGCGACAAGTACTTCGGCGTCGCGACGCTGATGGCGACCATGCCCGGGCTGCCCATGTTCGGCCACGGCCAGGTCGAGGGGTTCGCCGAGAACTACGGCATGGAGTACCGGCGCGCCTACCTTGACGAGACGCCCGATGCCGACCTGATCGCCCGCCACGAGCGCGAGATCTTCCCGCTGCTGCACCGCCGCGCGCTGTTCGCCGAGGTGGCCGACTTTGCGCTGTACGACTTCGTCACCGCCAACGGCACGGTCAACGAGGACGTCTTCGCGTACTCCAACCGGCGCCACGGCGAGCGGACGCTGATCGTCTACCACAACCGTTTCGGCGACACGCGCGGCTGGATCAGGAGCGCGGCCGTGACCGGCCGCTCGCTGGTCGACGGGCTTGGCCTGAGCGGTGGCGCCGACGACTACCTCGTCGCTGCGCGACGACCGCTCCGGCCTCGAGTACCTGCGCAACCAGCGCGAGACTGAGCGAGCACGGTCTGTACCTGGATCTGCACGCCTACGAGTGCCGGGCCTTCCTCGACCTACGTGACGTGCGCGACAGCGACGGCCGCTACGGTCGCCTGGCGGGCTGGCTGGACGGTCGGGGCGTGCCGAGCATCGAGGACGCGCTTGCGCGAGCTGGAGCTGCAGCCGTTCCACGATGCGCTGCGTGCGGCACTCGGCGGGGAACCGGTCGACGCCCTGCTGCGCGAGGCGGCAGCGTTGCTCGGCGTCGCGCTGCCATCTGCGCCAGCGCCCGCCGCATCGGCAGCGAGCGAGGGGCCGCTCGTCGTCGCGCTGGCGCTCGACCATTTCGTGGGCGAGCATGACGAGGGCCTGGCCGGTGGCCGCTGGATCGAGCGCTGGCAGGCCGAGCGCGTGCTGCCCGAGCCGGAGCTGACCGGTGTCGCGCTCACCCTCGGCCGGCGCAAGGCCCGTCCGCGCATCGACAGCGCGCCGTTGCCCGCCGACGTTCTGCACGACGACCGCTTCCGCCGCGCGATCGGGGTCAACGAGCACGATGGCGTGACCTGGTTCAACCGCGAGCTGTTCGAGCACGCCGTGACGTCGCTTGACCTGCCCCGCCTGCGCGAGCTCATCGCCGCGGCGGGCAAGTCCGGTTATCGGCTGGACGAGCTCGAGCGCCGGCTCGCGACCCCGCCCAAGCGGGCATCGGCGCCACAGCCAAAGCAGACATCGACCCGGCCAGTGCGTCAGCGGACGGCCAAGCCCAGCACCCAAGCACCGCGCAAGAGCGAGAAGAAGTGACCGGCCGGCCGCGCCGCCGCCGACGGAGCGCAGACGCAGCGGTGTGTGCGCTGGGCAGCAGCCTACGGACACACGGCGGCGGGAGGTGCTCTCCGGCGCGCGCGTCGGAGAGGCGTGGCTCCATGAGGGTGGCTGATCCGTGCGTCCAGCTGCACTTCGCGCGGCTGACTCGCCGCTGGGTGCGCGCAGCGGCACATTGCGTGAGCATCCGGTGAGCATCCGGTGAGCGGCCGGCTCGAGGTCGACGGCCGCCGGCGGGTCGTGATCGAGAACGTCGCGCCGCAGGTCGACGGAGGCCGGTTCGCCGTCAAGCGCATCGTCGGCGACACGCTCGTGGTCGAGGCCGACGTCTTCGCCGACGGTCACGACGAGTGCCGCGCCGTGCTGCGCTGGCAGCGAGTCGGTGACGCAGGGGAGTGGCACGAGCTCGACATGGAGCCGCTCGGCAACGACCGCTGGCGCGCGTCGTTCACGCTGACCGGGATCGGCCGCTACCGCTACGCGGTGACGGGCCGGATCGACCGCTGGCGGACGTGGCAGCACGACCTCAGGAAGCGCGTCGATGCCGGCCAGGACGTCGCGGTCGAACTGCGCATCGGTGCCCAGATCGTCGACGCAACCGCGGGCCGGGCGGCGAAAGGCGATGCCGCTGCGCTGCGCACCGGCGCATCGGGTCTGACCGCGGCCCGGGCACTCGACGAGCGGTTCGCCGCGCTCGTCGACAGCTACCCGGACCGAGCGTACGACGTGACGGTGGAGAGCCCACTCGAAGTGGTGGTCGAGCCGGAACGGGCACGCTTCTCGGCCTGGTACGAGCTGTTCCCGCGCTCTGCGTCGCCCGATCCCGAACGGCACGGGACGTTTCGCGATGTCGTCGCCCGGCTCCCCTATGTCGCGGAGCTGGGCTTCGACGTGCTCTACCTGCCGCCGATCCATCCGATCGGCCGCCAGTTCCGCAAGGGCCCCAACAACACGGCCCTCGACCGATCCCGCCGACCCGGGCGTGCCGTGGGCGATCGGCGGACCGGAGGGCGGCCACACGACGTCCATCCCGGACCTGGGCACGCTCGCCGACTTCGACGCGCTCGTGGCGCGGCGACCAGCGCGCGCGGCATCGAGATCGCACTCGATATCGCCTTCCAGGCGTCGCCCGACCACCCGTGGGTGACCGAGCATCCGGAGTGGTTCCGCGACGCGGCCCGACGGCACCATCCAGTACGCCGAGAACCCGCCCAAGAAGTACCAGGACATCTACCCGTTCGACTTCGAGAGCAGCGACTGGCGCGGCGCTGTGGCAGGCGCTCAACGATGTCTTCCGCTTCTGGATCGGCCACGGCGTGACCATCTTCCGGGTCGACAACCCGCACACCAAGCCGTTCGCCGTTCTGGGAGTGGTGCATCGCCGACATCAAGCGCGACCATCCCGAGACGATCTTCCTGGCCGAGGCGTTCACGCGACCCGAAGGTCATGTACCGGCTGGCCAAGCTCGGCTTCAGCCAGACCTACACCTACTTCACCTGGCGCAACAGCGCGCCCGAGCTGGCCGCACTACCTGACCGAGCTGACCAGCCCGCCGGTGACCGAATTCTTCCGGCCCAACCTGTGGCCCAACACGCCGGACATCCTGCACGAGGTCCTGCAGACAGGTGGCCGGCCGGCCTTCGTGGCGCGCCTCATCCTGGCCGCCACGCTGTCAGCCAGCTACGGCATCTACGGCCCTGCGTTCGAGCTTGGCGAGGAGCCGCCCGCGCGACCCCGGGACGGAGGAGTACCTCGATTCGGAGAAGTACCAGCAGCGAACGTGGGATCTGCGAGCGGCCGGACTCGCCTCGGCCGCCTGATCGCGCGCGGTCAACCGCGCCCGGCGCGAGCACCCGGCGCTGCAGCGCGAACGAGCGGCTGGTCTTCCATCCGATCGACAACGACAGCCTGCTTGCCTACAGCAAGACTGAGCGCCGATCGGAGCGACGTGCATCCTGGCCGTCGTCAACCTCGACTTCGTGCGCACCCAGTCGGGAACGCTCGAGCTGGACCTCGCGGCCTCGGCCTGCCGGCCGATGCGCCGTTCGAGGTGCACGACCTGCTCGACGGCGCGACCTACCGCTGGCACGGCGCGCGCAACGAGATCGAGCTCGACCCAGACGCGGGCCGCGCACCTCTTCTGGCTGCGCCCGGGGCTTCGGCCCGAGCGATCGTCCGAGGCCCACGCATGACCGCGCCTGGATCTTCGCGCAGGTCGCGTCGCGGGCCGAGCGTGGGCATCGGCGCGGAGAGCCAGTGGTACAAGGACGCGATCATCTACGAGCTGCACGTGCGCTCGTTCTTCGACAGCGACGGCGACGGGTCGGGCGATTTCGCCGGCCTGACCGCGCAAGCTCGACTACCTCGCCGACCTGGGCGTCACGGCGCATCTGGCTGCTGCCGTTCTACCCCTCGCCGCTGCAAGGACGACGGCTACGACATCGCCGACTACACCGCCGTCAACCCCGACTACGGCACGCATGCGCGACGTCAAGACGCTCATCCGCGAGGCCCATCGGCGCGGGCTGCGGGTGATCACCGAGCTGGTCTGCAACCACACCTCCGACCAGCACCCGTGGTTCCAGCGCGCCCGGCGCGCACCGCCCGGCAGCCCGCAGCGCGACTTCTACGTGTGGAGCGACACGCCCGACGAGTACCCCGACGCGCGCATCATCTTCAAGGACTTCGAGCGCTCGAACTGGACCTGGGACCCGGTCGCCAACGCCTACTACTGGCATCGCTTCTACCACCACCAGCCCGACCTCAACTTCGACAACCCGGCGGTCCGCGAGGCGATCACCAAGGCGCTCGACTTCTGGTTCGAGCTGGGCGTCGATGGCCTGCGCCTGGACGCCGTCCCGTACCTCTACGAGCGCGAGGGCACCAACTGCGAGAACCTGCCCGAGACGCACGCCTTCCTGCGCGAGCTGCGCGCGCACGTCGACGCCAACTACTCCGACCGCATGCTGCTCGCCGAGGCCAACCAGTGGCCCGAAGACGCGGTCGCCTACTTCGGCGACGGCGACGAGTGCCACATGTGCTTCCACTTCCCGGTCATGCCGCGCATGTTCATGGCCGTGCGCATGGAGGACCGCTTCCCGCTGTACGACATCCTCGAGCAGACGCCGGCCATCCCCGACAACGCGCAGTGGGCGCTGTTCCTGCGCAACCACGACGAGCTGACGCTCGAGATGGTCACCGACGAAGAGCGCGACTACATGTACCGCGTCTACGCCGCACGACCCGCAGATGCGCATCAACCTCGGCATCCGCCGCCGCCTCGCGCCGCTGCTGGGCAACAACCGGCGGCGGATCGAGCTGCTCAACGGCCTGCTCTTCTCGCTGCCCGGCACGCCGGTCATCTACTACGGCGACGAGATCGGCATGGGCGACAACATCTACCTGGGCGACCGCAACGGCGTGCGCACGCCGATGCAGTGGAGCGGCGATCGCAACGCCGGCTTCTCGCGAGGCCAACCGGCAGAGCATGTTCCTGCCCGTGATCACCGACCCCGAGTACCACTACGAGGCGGTCAACGTCGAGACGCAGCAGGGCAACCCGACGTCGCTGCTGTGGTGGATGAAGCGGCTCATCGCGCTGCGCAAGCAATACCGCGCCTTCGGGCGCGGGTCGCTGACTCCTGATCCATCCCGACAACCGGCGCATTGTGGCCTTCATCCGCGAATACGAAGGCGAGCGCATTCTGGTCGTGGCCAACATGTCGCGCTACGTGCAGTACAGCGAGCTGGATCTGTCGGCCCAGCGCGGGCTGGTCCCAGTCGAGATGTTCGGCCGCGTCGAGTTTCCGCGCATCGAGGACCGGCCGCTGTTCCTGACCCTCGGCCCGCACGCCTTCATCTGGTTCTCGCTCGAAGCCGATCCGAGCGGGCGGGGCATCGAGGTCCGGGCGGCCGACGAGCGGGCGCCCTCGATCAACGCCCCGGCCGACCTGGAGGCGCTGCTCACCGCCCGCGCGGCCCAGCTGGTCGCCGTCCTGCCCGGCTATCTGCGCGCCAGGCGCTGGTTCCGCTCCAAGGCGCGCCGGATCAAGTCGGTCCGCGTGCACGACCAGATCGACGTGCCCTTCGACGGCGACGACTCGTGCCAGGCGCGGCTGGCGATCTTCGATGTCGAGTACACCGAGGGTGAGGCGGAGCGCTACGTTCTGCCGCTGGCTTTGGCGCGCGGCCCGGAGGCGGAGCGGATCGTCCAGCAGACACCCAAGGCGCTGGTGGCCTACGTGGCCCCTGAGGGCGCCGACGGCGCACAGTGGCTGCTCTACGACGCGATGTTCGAGCCCGGGTTCAGCACCGCCCTGCTCGATGCGATCGGCACGCGGCGCCGCTTCGCCGGCCGGCGGGGCGAGGTGACCGCCACCCCGACGCGCGCCTACCGCCGCCTGCGCGGACCGCGCAACCTGGCGCTGGAGGCCAACGTCGGCCGCGCCGAGCAAAGCAACACCTCGGTCAACTTCGGAGAGCGCCTGATCCTGAAGCTGTTCAGGCGGCTGGAGTCGGGCATCAATCCCGACCTCGAGATCGGCCTGGCGCTGACCGACAGAGGCTTCAGCCACACGCCCGCGGTTGGCGGCTGGCTGGCCTATCGCGGCCCGCGCGACGAGCCAAGCGCGCTGGCTATCCTGCAGGAGTTCGTGCCCAACGAGGGCGACGTGTGGGAGTTCACGCTCGACGCGGTCGGCGAATTCCTCGAGCGCGCCGCAGCCGGACAGGATGGACCGCCCGACCGCACCCCGGCGGCCATCACCGACGTGCTTGCGGCTGCGGCCAGGGAGGTCTCGCCGCTGGCCGCCGAGACGATTGGTGCCTACCTCGATGTCGCCCGCCTGCTGGGCGAGCGGACGGCCGAGCTGCATGTCTCACTGGGCGGGGCCAGTGACGACGCGGCCTTTTCGGCCGAGCCGTTCACGGCGCTCTATCAACGCTCGTTGTTCCAGACGCTGCGCAACCAGGCCAGCTCGACGTGGGCCCTGCTCGGCCGTCGGGTGGGCGATCTGCCCGACGACGTCGCCGCGCAGGCCCAGCAGGTCCTCGAGCTGGCCGATGATGTGCTGGCCCGCATCCGCGAGCTGACCGGAACGCGCGTCTCGGCGATGCGCATCCGCACCCACGGCGATTTCCACGCCGGGCAGGTGCTGTGGACCGGCCGCGACGTCGTCTTCATCGACTTCGAGGGTGAGCCGGGCCGGCCGCTGTCCGAGCGGCGCCACAAGCGCGCCGCGCTCAGCGATGTGGCGGGCATGCTGCGCTCGTTCCATTACGCCGCCTATGGATCGCTGCTCAACCCGCGCGTCGGCGGCGCGGTCCGGCCCGAGGACGTCCCGCGTCTCGAGAACTGGGCGGCACTGTGGTACCTGTGGGTCGCGGCGACCTTTGTGCGCGCGTACCTCGGCGGCACGCGCGGCCAGGCCTTCGTGCCCGCACAACCCGACGAGCTGGCTGCGCTGCTTGAGCTGTCGACCATCCAGAAGGCGCTCTACGAGCTTGACTACGAGCTCAACAACCGGCCCGACTGGGTCTCGATCCCGCTGCGCGGCCTGCTCGAGCTGTTCGGCCGCAGCGCCTGATCGCCGGATTCACCGGGCGCTCAGAAGGGCGGCCAGGGCACCGCTGGGCGCGAGGGATCGGGCTCGGGAAGCCGAGCGGTCGTCAGCAGCGCCTCGGCGCGCTCCATGGTGGCGTCGCACCTCGGCGCGCTCGAGCAACTCACCCAGGGCGGCACCCAGATCTGCGTCAAGCGCGGCACGCACTCGACTCAGCGCAGCCAATTCGGCAGGTGCGAGCAGCTCGCCCCGCCACGCCCACAGGACGGTGCGTAGCTTGGGTTCGACGGCGAAGCAGATGCCGTGGTCGACGCCCGCATCTCGCCCGTGACCAGCGGCAGCAGATGGCTGCCCTTGCGGTCGGCGTTGTTGACCAGCGCGTCGAAGACGCACATCGAGCGCAGGCGATCATCGGCGGCCATGACCAGCTCGACCACGTCGACCGCTGGATCGACCTCGATCCAGGCCTGGACCATGCCCTGTCCGAACGGTCCCGTCGCGCACCAGGTGGGCGGCACGATGCCCCAGCCGTCGGCCTCCGAGACGCAGGTAGGCAGCCACCTCGCGCTGGGCCAGCGTGTGCGTCGGGAAAGTCGTGCAGCGGCCGTTCGCCGCGGGTCGGCTTGTAGACGCACGTCGGCTCGCCGGGGCCGGTCGTCATCGGGCCATGCGTCGGGATCCGTCGAGTCCGGCGGCTGACGCGGCACAGGAAGTCGCGTTGGACGCGTCGGTCAGACGGCCGAGGATCTCAGCTCACCGTCGCGCAGCAGCTCGAGGGACGGCCGTCGACTGGCGCGGCCAGGGTCCATGCCCGGGCCGCGCTACGTGGGTGTAGCCGTTGCGCCGCGGACAGAAGTGGCCGGTCGGCTCGAGCGGCGCGCCACATTGCGGACACGGTGGCCGGCCGGCCTGGACAACCGCCAGGGCACCACTGGCGAACGCCAGCGCGGCGGGCGGCTCGAGCTGAACACGGACCAAGTCGCCCTCCTCGTCAAGATCTTCGCCCTGGGCCGCGAGCTCTGTCTCCTCCGCCGGTTCGTCTTCGTCTTCGTCGGTCTCCTCGTCGTCGTCGCCCAGCTCGCGCGCCTCGATCACGACGCGACCCTTGTCGGCGTCCCAGCCGAGGGTCAGCGTCCCGACGCGGAACTGCTCGATGATCGGCTCGGCCAGCTTCGGTGACGGTCCGGGCAACTCCTCGCCCACGTCCACTCCGCCCTGGCGCAGGGCGAGCAGCAGCATCGCGAGGCGCTCCGCGAGCACGGCCACCTGGCCCTTCTCGAGCGCGACCGACACGACCCGGGAGCCCTTGACCGCCTGCAGGAAGAACGCCCGCTGACCGGGCTCGCCCACCGCTGCGCAGATGAATTGATCGGGCTGGTCGAAGCTGAAGACGCGACGCGGCATGCGATCTCCGGTTGAACGATGGGGCCACGCCCGACCGGCGCGGCTGGGCGCGAAGACAGTGACTCTAATACTCTTCTGCTCCCGGGCCCTTTCCACGCTCATGAGGTTGTTCGCCGTGCACTTTCGGACTGTCGCATCGCTCGAGGGCGAGCAGCTGGACGCGCTCATCGTGCCCGTGTTCAAGGAGGGCGACGCCGCCAGCGCCGCGCCGGCCGTGATCCGCCGCCAGGCCGAATGGGTGGCCCGCGAAAGCGGCCAGCGCAAGCTGTTCAGCGCCATGACGCAGCTCGAGCAGGGCGCCGACGGCACTCCCACCCAGCTCGTCATCGTCGCCGCCGGCCCGCGCGCCGAGTTCGACATCCAGCGCGGCTGGCAGGTGGTCAGCGCCGGCGTTCGTGCGCTGTGGCCGTCGAACGCACGGCGTATCGGGGTCGTGCTCGACACGTCGGCGTTCGACTCGCAGACCGCCGCTCAGAGCGCGGTCGAAGGTGTTATCTACGCCATGTGGCGGCCGGAGGCGCACCGAACCGGTGCGGATGAGCGTCGCCTGCCGCCGATCGACGAAGTCCTGCTGATGGTCGGCGCACGGCGCGCCGGTTGACGCGGCGGCGATCTCGCGTGGGCAGTATGTGGGTGAGGCGGTCAACTGGTCGCGTGGCCTGGCCAACGAGCCGGCCAACCTGATGACGCCGACCGCGATCGCCGCGGCGGCCGCCGATCTCGCGGCTCTGGCCGGGCTCGAGATCGAGATCCTGGACGAGGACGCCTGTGCCGCCCTGGGCATGGGCAGCTTCCTGTCCGTCGCGCACGGCAGCGCGGAGCCGGCCAAGCTGGTCGTGCTGCGCTACCGCGGCCGGCCCGGCGACGGCTATGACCTGGGCCTGGTGGGCAAGGGCATCACCTTCGACTCGGGCGGCATCTCGATCAAGCCGGCCCAGGACATGCACCTGATGAAGTAGGACATGACCGGGGCGGCGGTGGTGCTGGCCGGTGCCGGCGTGGTCGCTCGGCTGGGCCTGCCGATCAACCTGATCGCGTCGCGCCATGCACGGAGAACCTGCCCGGCGGCCGCGCCACCAAGCCGGGCGATGTCGTGACGAGCATGAGCGGCAAGACGGTCGAGGTGATCAACACCGACGCCGAGGGCCGGCTGGTGCTGATCGACGCGATCACCTACGCGCAGCGCGAGGGCGCCACCCGGATCGTCGACGTGGCCACCCTGACCGGTGCCGTGATGGTCGCGCTGGGCCGGCACTACAGCGGCCTCTTCGGCCGCCCGGCCGGTTTTGTCGATGCCGTCCGACGGGCGAGCGAGGCGAGCGGCGAGCGGATCTGGCAGCTGCCGCTGTCGGACGAGTACCGCGAGGACATGAAGAGCGACGTGGCTGACCTGAAGAACAGCGGCGGACGGGGCGGCGGTGCCAGCCTCGGCGCGGCGTTCATCGATGCCGTCGTCGAGCCGCAGACCGAGTGGGTCCATCTCGACATCGCGGGCACGGCGTGGTCGGACGAGGATCGCCCGTACGCACCCAAGGGCCCGCTCGGGCCGATGATCCGGACAATTGTCGAACTCGCGAGTAGCATCGCGGCCGACAGTTAAAGAAAACGGCACCAGCCGATCGCCCGCTCGCAACGTTGGCGAGCGACGATATTGGGCGCGAGCGGCCCCGGCTGACATCGGAGCTGCAGCAACGAATGCCGCCCGCCTGCCGTGAATAGCCCACCAACGACTGGAGTTTGCTGAAGATGCGCGTTCTGCGTGCGGTTCTGGCCGCTTCGCTGGTCATGCTCCTGATCCTGCCGGCGGCCGTGCTGGCCCAGGGGCCGCTCGAGATCACCACGCCCTTCCCATCCGTGGTGGCCGATCCCGGGGCAACGGCCAAGTTCGCTGTCACCGTCACCACCGACACGGCCCAGCGGGTTGACCTTGCCGTAGTCGGCCAGCCCGACGGCTGGACGACCCGTCTGCGTGGCGGTGGCTCAACCATCGCGGCGGTGACGACCGAGGCCAACCCGGATCTGCCGACGCAGTTCAGCGCCGAGTTCAGCGCCGAGGTGGCCGTCCCCGACGTCGCCGTCGCGGGCACCAACCAGGTGGTCATCGAGGGCCGCAGCGGGGCCGGCATCACGACTCGACTGACGCTCGACCTCGCCATCGAGCAGGTCGAGCCGGGCGCCGTGACGATGTCCTCCAACTTCCCGACCCAGAGCGGCTCGGCCGATGCGACCTTCGACTTCTCGCTTGACCTGCAGAACGACACCAACCAGCAGATCACGTTCAGCTTCGAGGCTGACGGCTTTCCCGGCTGGCTGATCGACGCGCGGCCGGGTGGCGACGCCCAGGCGACCACGGCGGTCGTCGATTCGGGCGGCAAGTCGACCGTCCGGGTGACGATCAACCCGCCCAACAACGAAGCTGCCGGAACCTATCCGATCACGGTTCGAGCACTCGGTGGCCCGCAGCCAGTCGAGGCGCAGCTCGGAGTCGAGATCACCGGCAACTACGCCATGTCGATGACGACAGAGGACCAGCGCCTGAGCGCCAAGGTGACCGTCGGCAGCACGACCACGCTGTCCATCGTGGTCTTCAACGAAGGCAGCGCGCCGCTCGAGAACGTCGCCCTGACGGCCACGCCGCCGCGCAACTGGACGGTCACCTTCCAGTCCGAGACGATCCCGGTCCATCCCCGCCCGTCAGCAGGTGACCATTCCGGTCACCATCCAGGCGGCCAACAACGCCGTCGCCGGCGACTACGTGGTGAGCCTGCGTGCCTCGACCGAGGAGGCCAGCGACTCGCATCGAGCTTCGCACGACGGTGGAGACGTCGCCGCTGGGCGGCCTGTCATCGGAATCGGCATCCTGGCCGTCGTGCGCCATCGGCCTGTTCTTTGTCTTCCAGCGCTATGGCCGGCGCTGAGTCGGCGGTCGGCCAGACCGCGCCATCGGGCGCCCCGGCGATCCGCACGAAGGGCCTGACCAAGCGCTACGGGACGTTCACCGCGGTCGACCAGCTCGATCTGACGGTCAAGCACGGCGAGGTATTCGGCCTGCTCGGGCCCAACGGCGCGGGCAAGACGACGACCATCCTGATGCTGCTCGGCCTGTACCGAGCCGATCGGCCGGCACGGCGCGCGTGCTCGACCTCGATCCGGTGCGCCACCCGCTGGCGGTCAAGCGTCAGGTGGGCTACCTGCCCGACAGCGTCGGCTTCTACGGCGGCCATGACCGGTCGCCAGAACCTGCGCTACACGGCCCGCCTGAACGGCATCGACCGAAGCACGCGGCCGAGGAGCGCATCGACGAGCTGCTCGAGCGTGTCGGTCTGACCGGTGCCGCCGACAACAAGGTCGAGACCTACTCGCGCGGCATGCGCCAGCGGCTGGGCCTCGCCGACGTCCTGGTCAAGAGCCCGTCGATCGTCATCCTCGACGAGCCGACCACCGCGATCGACCCGGCCGGCGTCGGTCGAAGTGCTGGACTGGTGCGTGAGCTGGCCCGACGACGGTGCTGCGGTGCTGCTGGCCAGCCACCTGCTCCACCAGGTCCAGCAGGTGTGCGACCAGGTCGGCATCTTCGTCGCCGGCAAGCTGGTGGCCAGCGGGCGCGATGGACAAGCTGGCCGAGCAGCTCGGCAGCGGGCCGATCGAGATCGAGCGTCCAGGCGGCCGGCCGCTCGACGCGACGCCGCCAGGCCGTCGCCAAGGTCCGCGGTGTGACTCGGCGTCGACGCCGACGAACGCGATCGCGCGCATGCTGGTCGTGTCGGCCGAGCGCGACATCCGGGCCGACCTGGTGCGGGCGATGGTCGAGGCCGGTCACCCGCCGTCCCACCTGCGCCGCCGCGGCGACGAGCTCGACGAGATCTACCGGCGCTACTTCGCGGCCAGCGAGCGCGGCCGCATGAGCGGCCAGTCCAACTCGGTGGCCAGCGCACCGGACGCGACCGCGCGCGGCCGGCGGCGCAAGAACCTCCGTCCGCGCCCGGCCGACCCGGCAGCCGGCCGAGCGCCGCTACGACCGCGCCGCGCGCCGAACGGGCCTGCGCGCCGGGCTGGCGCGTCATCGCCGCCAAGGAGTTCGCCGACCACGTCCTCGAGCGTCCGGTTCCTGGTGCTCACGCTCGTGCTGGCGCTGGCCGCCGCTGCGTCGGTCTATGCCACCGCCGGCGCGATCCGAGGACGTGGCCCCGGACGCCAGCGGCGCGCCGTCGCTGTTCCTGAACCTGTTCACCTACCCGCGGCGAAGTCCCGCCGTTCACCTCGTTCATCGGCCTTCCTCGGGCCCGTTGCTGGGCATCGCCTTCGGCTTCGACGGCGATCAACGGCGAGCGGTCCGAGGGCACGCTGCCGCGCCTGATCGTCGCAGCCGATCCACCGCGACGACGTCATCAACGGCAAGTTCGTCGCCGGGCTGTCGGCGATCGCGGTCATCTTCATCGCCATCATCGCCGTCGTCGGCGGCCATCGGCGTCCTCCAGCTGGGCATCCTGCCCGAGCATCGAGGAGGTCGTCCGCCTCGCTGGTCTGGATCGTCTCGCCGTCGTCTACGTCGGCGCTGTGGCTGGCGCTGGCGCTGCTCTGCTCGGTGCTCATGCGTCGGGCGGCGACGTCGGCGCTGGTGGCGATCGCCGTGTGGCTCGTGCTGACGCTGTTCGTCAGCCTGCTGGTCGGCGTCGTTCCTGACGCTCGTCCCGCCGATGGGCGAGGACAGCGCCGAGGCGGTCGTCGCCAACGAGGCGCACGCAGCGCAACCTGTCGTTCATCTCGCCCAGCCAGCTCTTTAGCGAGTCGACGCGCGGCAATGCTCGACCCGAGTATGCGGACGTTCGATGTAACGGCGTACTCGGGGCGCAGGCCGGAGGAGCGCGCGCTGCCATCGATCCTGTCGCTCGACCAGAGCCTGCTCGTGGTCTGGCCGCAGTTCATCGGCCTGATCGCGCTCACCGCGGCGCCTTCGCGTTGGCCTACGTGGTCGTTCATGCGCCAGGAAGTGCGCGCTATACCAGGCGTATCCTCCGGCCATGAAGGGTGATCGGGTTGAGGCGGTAGTCGATACCGGCCAGGGCACCCAGACGTTCGAGATCGTCGCGCGCCGCGCCGGGCGGCGGATCGAGATCACGAACCGCCGCGGCGTGGTCGAGGTCACGCGAGGTGACGCGCTCGGGCACGCCCGTGCGCACCGGCCGCTTCATGGCCAACCGACTCATCGCGCTGGTCGAGCACCCGGCGCTGGAGGGCAACGGCGGCGGCGTCGATGTAGAGACGCGCCGGCGGATGGGCGCCGACCCAGCGCGGCCGCGCAGCCGGCGCGTCGAGATCGCCCCCGACGCACCGCACCAGTTGACGGTGCTGGGCGACGAAGAGGATGACGGCGGGACCGATAACGGCGCCTGAGCCGATACTCCCAGCCGCCGCCGACGGCGGCGGCAGGCGCTGAGCCCGGGAACTCGCGCGCTGCGTTCACGGTCATGCGGCAATGGCAAAGAGACCGTTGATGCTGCTGCTCGTTGCCCTGGGCCTTTCGATATTCGGCTGCGCAAGCCCCGCACCCGCGCCCGGATCAGCGACCCCGTCGCCTGTCGCATCCGGCGGGCCGGGCAACGCGACTGCCTCGCCACCGCAGGCGACGCCGAGCTTTCCGACACGGCCCGGTCGGGCTGGTCGACGACCTCACCGACGCCGGGTCTGAGGCCGCGGTTGCAGACTCGTTCGACGGCCAGCCACTGGCCGTCGAACAGCTCGTGATCTGCGTCGCCGGTGAGGACGTCCGCGTCTTCGCCTACGCATCCGAGCAGGAGCGTGCGTCGGTCAGCGCCGCCATCGACCCGACCGATCCCTCGAACATCGGGACCTCCATGATCGACTGGGACGGCTGGCCGAAGTTCTGGCAGCGCGATCGGATCATCGTCCTGTATCTGGGGGCCGACCAGGACACGATCGATCTGTTGACCCAGCTGATGGGCGACCCGTTCGCCCAGGGCGAGCGACGGCCGCAGCGCCTCCCGGGCGCGTGCTGATCAGGAGCTCAGCCGCCGCCGGCAGCGCAGGCTGAGCAGACGCCCGAGATGGTCAGGTGGCCCACATCGGGCTTGAAGGCGAAGCGGTCGCTGATCGGATCGGCGATGGCCGCCGTATCGCGCGCCTCGAGCTCCCAGGTTCGCCCACAGATGCGGCACTCTAGGTGTCCGTGCTCCGCCCCGGGCATCACGTGGAACTCCTCTCGTCCGGCGGCCGAGTGGCTGTGGCGTATGTAGCCAAGCTCCTCGAGCACGTCGAGCGTGCGGTAGACGGTGGAGGGGGTCGTGTCCGGGTCGCGCACGCGACAGCGTTCGACAAGGTCGCTGCCGGTGACGTGGCCGCGGGCCTGGGCGAGCACTTCCATGACCAGCCGTCGCTGCGGCGTCCAACGCAGCCCGCGGGCGCGCAACCGGGCGCGGACCTGGCTCCACTGGGCCGCCTGATCACGCGTCGCCGCCGCTCCGGGGCTGGTCATCGTTACCCAGTATATGCACGGCGAAGTTATTGCCTGCTGTTGCAATAAGGACGGGCTGCGGCTACGATGCCGGGCAACTGGGCTGGAGGAAAGACGAGTGCTCGCCGCCATCGCCGGCTCTGGACCGAGCCGGATCATCGATCCGCTGCAGATGCACGCGCCGGACGGGTTCCTGTCGCTGCCCGTTGCCGCGGCGATGTGGCTGCTCACCGCCCTCGTCCTGGCCGTCGCGGTCAGACGCACCAACGCCACGCTCGACGAGCGCGCCGTGCCGCTTCTCGGCGTGATGGCGGCATTCATCTTTGCCGCCCAGATGTTCAACTTCCAGGTCTTTGGTGGCACGACCGGCCACCTGCTCGGCGGCGTCCTGGCCGCGGTACTCCTCGGACCGTGGGCGGGCACGCTGGCGATGGCCTGCGTGGTTGCCATCCAGGCGATCGTCTTCCAGGACGGCGGCCTGGTGGTCATGGGCGCCAACATCTTCGACATGGGCATTGTCGGCACGCTCGGTGGGTACTACCTGTATCGGGTGATCGCCCGGCTGCTCGGCGGTGAGGAGCGGCGGCGCATCCCAGCGGCGGGCATCGCGGCGTGGTCTTCGGTCGTGCTGGGATCGATCGCGATGACGGTCCAGCTGGTCCTGAGCGGCACCACGCCGCTCGAGATCGCCCTGCCGGCGATGGTCGGCGTCCATACCCTGATCGGGATCGGCGAAGCCCTGATCACCATGGCCGCGCTGGCGTTCATCGCCGTTACCCGGGCCGACCTGCTCAGGCTGCGCGACGCCCGCCCGGCCCCGGCCGGCGGAGCGATCTGATGGCCGATCAGCCGAACAGGCAGCCCGCCCCGCGCTCGGCCATCCGGCGCCACTGGTGGCTGGCCGGGCTGGCCATCGCCGCCCTGGTCGTGATCGTGCTGGCGCCGCTGGCCTCGCCTGACCCCGATGGTCTGCAGCGGGTGGCCCAGGACCAGGGCTTCCTCGAGGCCGCCCAGGCCGCCCTCTATTCGCTCCTACCGGGCTACAACGTGCCCGGGATCGACGGCAACCTGTCGAAGATCATCGCCGGGTTGATCGGCGTCGCGCTCGTCTTCGGGGCGATGGTGTTGCTCGGTCGTCTGCTTTCCCGGCGCCGGCAGTCGTAGGCCACTACCCTGGACCTCGATCGCTACATCGCCCGTCCGAGCCCGCTGCATCGCGCCGATGCACGGGTCAAGTTCCTCGGGACGATCGCGTTCATCGTCACGGTCAGCCTGCTGCCGGTGGGCGGCTACCTCGCCCTCGCCGTGGCCTGGCTGGGCGTCGTCTCGACTGCCTTTGGCGCCCACCTCGGTCCGCTGCTGCCGGCTCGCCGGGCGTTCTTCGCGCTGCCGTTCATGCTCGCCGCGCTGCCGCTCGTCTTCACCCGGCCCGAGGATCCGTTGGGCCAGATCGCGCTCGGCCCGCTGACGCTGACCGTCAGCGGGGAAGGGCTGCGCCAGTTCACGACGATTGCCCTCAAATCGTGGATCAGCGTCCAGGCCGCGCTGCTGCTCGCCTTCACGACGCCCTTCCACGAGCTCGTCGACGGTCTGCGCCAGCTGCGTCTGCCGCGGGTGATGGTCGCCATCATCAGCTTCACCTATCGCTACTTGGCGGTCCTGGTCAGCGAGGGTGGGCGTATGACCCGGGCGCGCGCGGCCCGCTCGGCGGTCGTCGACGGACGCGGCGGCGGCAGCTGGCTGTGGCGGGCGCGGGTGACCGGCGCGCTGGTCGGCTCGCTCTTCCTGCGCTCGTACGAGCGCAGCGAACGGATCTACGCGGCGATGCAAGCGCGCGGCTTCGAAGGTGAGTTCCGGCACATGCACGGCCGACAGGTGCGCGCCGGTGAATACCTGGTGCTGGCGGTCGTGTTGCTGGCCTGCCTCGGCCTGATCGTCACGGCGCAGCTCTGGCTGCCGCGCATATGACCCAACCCGCGCCGCACGTACACGCCCACGCCCATCAGGCCGGCGCCCATCATCATGACCAGCCGGACGTCACCGGCCCGGGCAACGCGGCCGGCGCCGAGGTCCTGATCGAGCACCTTCACTTCCGCTATCCGGACGGCTTCGAGGCGCTCAAGGGGATCGAGCTGGCCATCGCGGCCGGTGAGAAGGTCGCCGTGGTCGGGCCGAACGGCGCCGGCAAGAGCACGCTGCTGCTGCACCTGAACGGCATCTTCGAGCCGACCCACGGGACGGTCCGGGTGGGCGACCTGGTCGTCGACCGGTCGACGGTGCGCCGCGTTCGCGCTCGCGTTGGCGTCGTCTTCCAGGATCCCGACGACCAGCTCTTCAGCCCGACCGTGTTCGAGGACGTCGCCTTCGGCCCGCTGCACATGGGCTTGCCCGAACAGGACATCCACCATCGGGTCGAGCGGGCCCTGGCCGCCGTCGGCATGACCGGCTTCGAGCGCCGCATGCCGCATCGGCTGAGCCTGGGTCAGCGCAAGCGCGTCGCCCTGGCCACGGTCCTGTCGATGGATCCGCAGGTGCTCGTGTTCGACGAGCCGTCAGCCGGCCTCGACCCGCGTGGGCGAAGGGAGTTCATCGCGGTGCTGCGCGCCAGGTCGCAGACCATCGTGGCCTCGACGCACGACATGCGCCTGGTGGCCGAGGTATTCGAGCGGGTGGTCCTGATGGACGACGGTCTGATCGTGGCCGACGGGCCCGCGACCACGATCCTGGGCGACGAGCGACTGCTGGAGGCACACGGCCTCGAGCGACCCTGAAGGTCAGCGGATCTCGCGGATGCGGTACTTGATCGACCCGCGCGGGAGCTGAACGGAGACCTCGTCGCCTGCCCGCGCGCCCATCAGGGCGCGGCCGACGGGCGAGATGTACGAGATGCGTCCGTTGGGCGGATCGGCCTCGGCCGAACCAACGACGAGGTAGACATCCTGCTCGCCGTCCGACTCGACGACCACCGTCGAACCGAGGTGCACGGTCTCGGCGGCTGCCGGCGCATCGATCACGACGCCGGTGGTGATCATCGCTTCGAGCGTCTTGATGCGCCCCTCGACGAACGATTGTTCCTTGCGCGCGTACTCGTAGTCGGCGTTCTCTTTCAGGTCACCCAGCTCGCGCGCGGCCTTGACGCGGGCGATGACCTGGGGTCGCACGTTCGCGCGCAGCTCGTCGAGCTCCGCGGTCAGGCGGTCGAGGCCTTCGCGCGACACGTACGTTGGGTCGGGCACCGGCCGGCTGACCTTCAGCCGCGGCTCGCGCGGTGTGCTGGCGGCGGAGCGCGGGCGGGCCGCTGCGCGCCGGCGGGCGGGGCCGCTAGTGGCCGACACGGTCGTGCTGTCAACGTCGCGCAGTGCGTGCGTGAGGCCATGGCGCTTGGGGCCGCCCGGTCCGGACAGGTTGGCGAAGGGCAGCACCACGCTCGCGTCGGGCAGCGTGGCGATGGCCTCAGGGCTCGCCCGTCCGGCGACTGCCGCCAGCAGCGCGTCCTCGTACTCCTCGTGGGCGTTGGTTTCGGCCCACCACACGCGCATGCTGGTCAGCACCGACAACGTCTTGAGCCAATGGCCGGCGGGATAGGGCCGCGCGTCGCCCAGCTCGGTGGCGTACATCGACCCCACGCGCGCACCGATCGACTTGGCTGAGCGGCCGACATAGAGGATCGGCTCACCGGGCAGCCAGAAGGCGGCCAGTTGGCGGGCCACCTCCTGGGCGGTGCTTGGCTCGCCATCGAGCAACATCGCCGGCACGCGCTCGACCCAGCGGCGCACCGAGATCATGTCGATCGGTGGGCTGTCCGCGCCCCCGGGCAGCTCGACCACGAAGACACCGGCCGCGCGGCTGGCGACCGGGTTGCCCCAGCGTGCCGGGCCGTCGACGGACAGGCCCAGCGAACGCAGCAGATCGCTCGTGCTGGTCACAGGGCTGGCCATGGTCGATACGCTCCTCGGTGCTCGCCACCGGCGGGGACGGGGTTCCCCATCGTACGCGTTGCGTAACATCACGTGCTAAGGGCACCGTCGGGCTGGCCGAGGTGACGCCGCGGTCCGCGCGACGAGAGCTAGCGCTCCAGCGTCCAGGTGTAGATGATCACATCGGTATAGCCGTCGCCCGAGTCATCCTCGGTCATCGTGCCGGTAATGACCGACCTGGAGGGATCGCCCGCGGCGGTGAAGTACAGCGCGTCGTACTCGAGGACGTACTCCTCGGTCGTTGTGCCGTCGCATGAGGCGGGCGCCGTGCAGCTCGTCGTGGTCACGGTGGTGCCGCCGGTGACGAAGTCCCAGCCGGCGTAGAAGTCGATCACACCGTCGTCGGTGATGTTCCAGGTGACATCAGTGGGTTTGGTGCCCGAGATGCGCTCCGAAACGGTCTTGGTGTGGACGCTGCCGTCGCCGCACAGGACGTCCTGCGAGACCTCGGTCGAATTGCGCTCCGCGTTGAGCGTGGCTGTGCCCGTGCCGTCTGCAGCGAACGTCACCACCATCGTCAGGGTGGCGGTTTCTTCGTACGACGAGGACACGCCGCATTGGGCCACGGCGGCGTGCGATGAGGTCTGAGTCCGGCTGAAGGTAGCCAGCCCGCCGCCGCAGTGGGCGGCCAGCGCCTCGATGGCGATCTTGCCCTGCAGCTTCTGGTCCGCATCGATGCCGCTGTTGGAAACGACGAGCACGATCTCGCGCACGTCTTCGCGGGCGATGCAGAAGACTCGCTTGTCGAGATCCGTCCAGTCCTCCGTCCGCGTCTCGGCCCCGGGGCCTGGCTGACCGATGGTGATGATCGCCTGCAGGCCGGCGCCCGGCTTGCCCCTCAGGTCGGCCAGATCAAAGCGCAGCTGTTCGACGGTGATCTCGGGCGTGCCCTGGTAGTAGACGACCGACGCGTGCTCAAGGTCGATGTACAGGTCCTGCTTGCCGAGTGGGACGATGCAGTTCTCCTTGAGACAGCCGGCGTTCTGACCGAGCACCGACTCCGGGATTGGCTGCCCGCTGTCGCGGTAGTCCAATAGCGGGTCCTTGTTCCAGTTCCAGAGTGCGAACTCCTTGAACCCGGCCGTCCAGCCTGGGCTGTCGCGAAGCACCTCGAGTGGCGACTTGGCTCCCTGCATCTCCTCCCACAGGCGACCGATTACGCCCTCGTCCCCGCCCGCGGACTGCCTGGCGTAGAACGGCCATAGGTAGGCGGCGTACTCCGCGGTCTTGTCGGTGCTGTCGAGCGGGCCGTTGGGCCCGAGGGCGTGCGACCAGTACTGCTCGAGGTAGCCCTGCTCGGTGTTCAGAGCGGGATAGACGAGGTCTTCGACCCAGGTGGCGGTCGCTTCCTTCCACCACTTGCGATCGGCTTGCTCGGAGCTCCTGAAGCTGAGCTGGAACGCATGGAACAGCTCGTGGGCCATCGTCGCGCGCAGGTCATCCCAGCCCAGCCGGGCGTTGAGCGCGATATAGGTGATCCACGCGCAGCCGGTGCCGGACTGCGCCGCGACGGTCACGCCCATGTTCGACTTCGCTGGATCATCTGCGTTCTGGAGACCGGTGTTCCGTCCATACCAATCAAGGCCGGTCAGCGGGTAGATGAGGTAGACATCGAGCGCCGCGCTGCCGCCGTTGCGCGGTGCCTCCTGCTCTAGATCGCTGCACGGCTGGCGGCCGACCATCGCCTCGGTCTCCTTGCCCCACATGTCGCTGGCGTCGATCTCCGTTGCCAGGCGCTGCGCTGCCTGGCGCTCCGTGTCGCCCAGGGCGGTGGCGTACCACACGCGGATGGGCGTGGGCGACACGACATCGACGAAGTCGTACTCGATGGCGAAGTCGGGCGCGGCCACGGCCAGCCCAAGCGGCGCGGCCGCCTGACCGCCTGCCAGCTGGCGTAACGCCCAGAAGCTGTCCGCTTCGGTCGGTCGCCGAAGGAACGGACCGACCTTCGCCTGCAGCTCGGGGGTCAGTTGGTCGAGCCGGCCGACGAGTTCGGCCAGCGCGCCGGTCGCCTCGGCCGTCTGCGCGGCGCCGCTCTGATACTCGGCCGGCAGGCTGCGCGCATCGAGCGCCGCGTATACCTCGTACAACAGGGCGGTGTCGTGGTCGAGCGTGCCGGCCAGTTCAGCGGCGGCGATCTTGTCGAGCATCGTGGGCGTCGCGTCCACGAGCGGCACTGAGGCTGCCGGAGTCTCGAGCGGCGAGGTGCTGCCGGGGGGAGCGCCGCTGCCCGGCGGCGGAGTCAGGGCCGGGGCGGCACACGATGCGAGCAGGAAGACCATTGACGCGAGCGACACGAGCAGACGCGTCGGCCGGTGGCGCGACACCCGTATCCGGACGGACATTCCGCTCCCGCGCCAATTCACCGGCACCCGCAAACCTGTCTCCCGGCTGATCGCGCAACGGCGCCGCGCGGCTCGGGCTGAACAGGCTTGTGGCCGGGAAGCGTACTCCACGCCAGCGGGCCGTCAACCGCGAGCGTGACAGGCGCCATCGGGCATCATATCCAGGTCGCTTGCTGGCCCGGACGCCCCGGCCAGTTCAGCCGCCAGTCGCCTCGCTCTGAAGGAGGTCAACGTGAGCCTCGTGGATCTCGGAGCCGCCTGGCTCCACTCGCTCTCGGTCGTGGTGCTGCTGGGCTACTACGCCACCCTCGCGCTGGTCGTGCTGCCGTCGCTCTCGGACAGTCGCGTCGCGGCCGGACCGCTCCTCGTCGCGTTCGAAAGGCGGGCGATACCGTGGATCCTGGCGTCGATCGGCGTAATGACCTTCAGCGGCATCTACCTGATGGTCGTGGATGCCTCGTATGGCGGCCTCGGCGCGATCGCCGGCTCGGCGTGGGGCGCCCTCATCCTCGTCAAGCATCTCGTGGTCGTCGGGCTGGTGGGGCTCGGGATCGTCATCGACCGCATCCTCGTGCCAGACCTGGCGGTCGACACTGACGCGGCCTGGCTCGCGGGTCGGTTCCGCCTGCTGCGCATGGCGTGCTGGGGCATGGTCGTGCTGGGCGCCGTCGTGCTGCTGCTCACCAGTGCGGCGCAGGCGGTCTGAGGGCGGGTTGACTCGCCCGTGCTACCCGGACACGTTGTTGACAGCTCAGGACCTGCGTACGGGCCAGGAGCGCGTCGGTCAGTCAGACTCGCGGTGATACGCCGTTCGCCTGTTGCCGCAACGCCTTTCGCCTGTTGCCGCAACGCCTTTCGCGCCAATTGTCCGCTGAAGCAACCTCATTCCGCCCGACCCGCGCTATCTCGCGCCACACGTCGCTCAAGCCGTACTCCTGACACAAGGTGCGGCTCGGCGCGCGCGATCAGGTCCCAGACAGCGACTTCTGACACAGACTGATTCTCCGAAGGCCGCGTGACTCGGCGACCTATGCGTGCAGGCGATGGCCAGGCTATGGTCCAGCCCTAACCGTCGCGGACCACCAGGAGACCCTATGAACCTCAACAGCATCCTCATCGGCTCGGACGATCCGCAGCGCCTGGCCGACTACTACAGCCGGCTCTTCGGCGAGCCGGGCTGGGCCGAGGGCGGCTACACCGGCTGGCAGCTCGGGACCGGCCTTGTCACCGTCGGGCCGCACGACCAGGTCCACGGACCGAACGCGCAGCCGGGCCGGATCATCTGGAACATCGAGAGCGCCGACGTGCAGGCCGACTTCGACCGGCTCAGGGCTGCCGGAGCGGCAGTCGTCCGGGAGCCGTACCAGCCCGATGGAGCGCTCGAGGGAGCGCCCGACGCCTGGATCGCCACGTTCACAGATCCGGACGGCAACTACTTCCAGCTGATGAGCCCGATGCCGATGTGACCGGCGATCCGGCCCCGCAGGTCCGGGAGGGCCGCGCTTGACGCGGGCGAACCGAAGGGCGACATTGAGCCTCTGACCGCCGCCATCTCGCGCCGGTCCGTCGCCGCCCGCACTACCGCCCCTTTCAGCGAGTGAGGACCGCCATGTTTTCGCAGGGTGGCTGGATCACGGTCATCGCCGGCTGCATGTACTCGGGCAAGACCGATGAGCTGCTGCGCCTGGTGCGCCGCGCGGAGATCGCCGGCCGGCGGGTGATCGTCTTCGACCACGCGGTCAACGACCGCATCGGCGGCGGTGAGATCAGAAGCCGCAGCAACGCCACCTGGAACGCCACCGCCGTGGCCAGCTCGGCCGAGATCCCGGCAATCGTCGCCGCGGGCAGGGCCCAGGTGGTCGCCATCGAGGAGGCCCAGTTCTTCGACGCGGGACTGGCCAATGTGCTCGCCCGGCTCGCCGCGGAGGGACGCGGGGTCATCGTGTCCGGCCTCGACACCGATTTCGCCGGACGGCCCTTCGGGCCGATGCCGGCACTGCTCGCGATCGCCGACGAGGTGCGCAAGCTGACCGCGATCTGCCACGTCTGCGGTTCCGAGCAAGCGACGCGGACGCAGCGACTGATCGACGGTGTGCCCGTCACGGATCCGGATGCGCCGCTGGTCGTCATCGGCGGCATGGATGGCGACGGTGTGGCCCACGTCGAGGCATACGAGGCGCGCTGTCGGCGCTGCTACGTCGAGCGCGGCGGGTAGCCTTCGTAGCGCTTCCGAAAGCGCCTAGGCCTGACATTCACGGGTGGTGGGACGTGGCGTCCGGCTGGGCCCGGACGTCCACGCTAGCCCTCGACGAAGATCGCAACCTCATCGAGTGACTTGCGTACCAGGTCGGGCACGGTGCAGCCCTCGGCCGGGAAGCCGACGGGCAGCAGCACGTAGGGGCGCTCGTTCTTGGGCCGGCCCAGGGTGCGCGACAGGAAGCCCATCGGCGAGGGAGTGTGGGTCAGCGTCACCAGCCCCATGCGATGGATGGCCGCGATGAACAGGCCGCAGGCGATGCCCACGCTCTCGCGGGTGTAGTAGTGCTTGCGCACGCTGCCATCGGGAAACCAGCCGTGTACTTGCTCGAACAGCACGACCAGCCAGGGGGCGACGTCGAGGAACGGCTTGGACCAGTCGGTGCCCAGCGGAACGAGGGCTGCCCGCCACTCGGCCGGCATCCGTCCGCCCTCGTAGCTGCGCCGCTCCTCTGCCTCCGCCGCCACCCGGATCTCGTGCTTCTTTTCACGGTCAGACACGGCCACGAACGTCCACGGCTGCTGGTGCGCGCCCGACGGCGCGGACGCGGCGGTCAGGATCGCCTGCTCGATCAGCTCGCGCGGCACCGGGTCGGGCGCGAAGGCGCGCACGCTCCGCCGGGCGGCCATCTCGGCCCGGAACGCCCGCGCGCGCTCGCGCATGTCGGCGGCCGGCAGCCGCGGACGGTCGTAGGCGACAAAGCGCGGCTTGTCCGTGCCGCGTCGGGCGGGATCCATGGGCATGACTCCTTGCGCTCAGGGCTCGGCTTTCGGGGCATCATGGCGCATGAAGCGGGCTATTGATACCGAAGTTGCGCAACTCCACCGGGAGTGGCGTTAAGTAGGGACTTGCCCCGGTTCGGCCCCGACTTCCGAGCGTGCGGGCGCGCGAACGAGCGTGAAACGTCGCCGCCTCGACCACGCCGTCGCCCGATCGCTTGCTTAGCGCCATCCCGGCTGCAGTCACGCGAGAAACAGGGCGACGCGGGTTGGCTGGCCAGGAAGGATTCGGACCTTTGGGATACGTCCTGGGCGACGTCGAGGCTACAACCGTTCGAAACCGGTGACGACCCAGTAGCGGCTGGAGCCGCACTCTTCGGGACGGGGCTGTCCGCCCAAGAGCTCGTCGAGAAGGACCCCTCGCACCGTGGCGTCGAGTTCGCCACATACAGTTAGGGGATGCGTTCGTGCCGAGACCGGAGGCTTGGCTGGCGAGGAAGGATTCGAACCTTCAATCCCCTGATCCAGAGTCAGGTGCCTTACCGTTAGGCCACTCGCCAGCGATGCACGGAGTGAGCCAAGTCTACGTCGGCGATGTCGCCCGCCTCAACCGCTCGCCGGTCGTCCCTGCGCCTGGAGCTTCGCCCACGTGTCTTTGAGCGTGACGGTGCGATTGAAGACGAGCCGGCCGGGCGTCGAGTCCGGGTCCACGGTGAAATACCCCAGCCGCTCGAATTGGACCGTCGTGCCTGCGGGCGCATCGGCGAGGCTGCGTTCCACGAGCGCCTCCTCGAGCACGGTCTCGGAGCTTGGGTTGAGGTCGGCGATGAGGTCACCATCGGCGCCCGGGTTTGGCTTGCTGAAGAGGTGGTGGTAGAGGCGAACCGTTGCCGGCAGCGCGTGTGTGGTCGAGAGCCAATGGAGCGTCGCCTTGGGCCGCCGGCCGTCGGGCGCATCGCCACCGCGCGTAGCCGGGTCGTACGTGCAGCGCAGCTCGACGATGTTGCCTGCGGCGTCCTTGACGACCTCGCGGCAGGTTATGAAGTACGCCGCGCGCAGGCGAACCTCGCGCCCGGGAGCGAGGCGGAAGAACTTGGGCGCCGGCTCTTCCATGAAGTCGTCGCGCTCGATCCACAGCTCGCGCGAGAAGGTGACCGGACGGCTGCCGGCGGCCGGGTCTTCGGGGTTGTTGGGCACGTCGATTTCCTCGGCCTGCCCCTCGGGGTAGTTCTCGATGACCAGTTTGAGCGGGTCCAGGACGGCGAAGCGACGGGGCGCGGTCCGGTTGAGAACGCTGCGCACGGCGTACTCGAGCTGGCCGATCTCGGCGACGCTGTCCGCCTTGGCGACGCCCACGATCGTGGCGAAATCGCGGATGCCCTCGGCCGGAAAGCCGCGCCGGCGCATGCCCGAGATCGTCGGCATGCGCGGGTCGTCCCAGCCGTGCACGTGGCCCTCGTTGACCAGCTTCAGCAGCACGCGCTTGGAGAGGACCGTGTGGGTCAGGGCCAGGCGCGCGAACTCGATCTGGCGCGGACGCGAGGGCACGGGCAGGCTGTCGATCAACCAGTCGTAGAGCGGTCGGTGGGCCTCGAACTCGAGCGTGCAGAGCGAGTGGGTGATGCCTTCGATGGCGTCCGACTGGCCGTGCGCGAAGTCGTAGGTCGGGTAGATGCACCACGCCTTGCCGGTCCGCGGATGGGACGCGTGCACGATGCGGTACAGGATTGGATCGCGCAGGTTGATGTTCGGCGAAGCCATGTCGATCCGGGCGCGCAGCACGCGCGCTCCGTTGGGGAGCTCGCCAGCGCGCATGCGCTCGAACAGGTCCAGGCTCTCCTCGACCGGGCGGTCGCGCCAGGGGCTGTTCCGGCCGGGCTCGGTGAGCGTGCCGCGGTGCTCGCGGATCTGGTCCGCCGACAGGTCGTCCACGTACGCCTTGCCGGCCTCGATCAGGTGGACCGCCCAGGCATACAGCTGATCGAAGTAGTCAGACGCGTGGTAGAGGTGCTCGCCCCAGTCGAACCCCAACCAGCGCACGTCCGCCGCGATCGCGTCGAGGTACTCCTGCTCTTCTTTCTCCGGGTTGGTGTCGTCGAAGCGCAGGTGGCAGCGGCCGCCGAACTCGGCGGCGATGCCGAAGTTGAGACAGATCGACTTGGCGTGGCCGATGTGGAGATAGCCGTTCGGCTCGGGCGGGAACCGCGTGACGATCGTCGTGTGCCGGCCGTCGCGGACGTCGGCGGACACGATCTCGCGAATGAAGTCGGCTCTATCCGGGCGGGCCGGTGGTGCGCTGCTCACGGGCGCGAGCGTACCCGGATTGACGGATGATTGGGGAGGTTGGCTGGCGAGGAAGGATTCGAACCTTCAATCCCCTGATCCAGAGCCAGGTGCCTTACCGTTTGGCCACTCGCCAGTGGCCGCCGAGTCTACCAAAGGGGTCCGGCTGCTCCCTCCGCTCCTCCGGCGCGTCGTTTCGCAACTTCTGGCTGGGTGTGATGATCTTCGACCTCACCGTCGGCGTGGCGTCAGATGTGCGCGCTGGCGCACCTAACGGCCGTTGAGTCGCTGTATGTGCACCGGCGCACGCCGAACGGCCAGGCGGGAGCCTACCAGCGTGGCTGGTTGGTGCGGCCAGCCTGACATTCGGCCGCTGTGTGGCCGGTATGTGCTGTGGGCAGCACACGCGGCGCCGTCGGGTCACCCGATCTCGGGCAGTTCCTGCTCAAGCTCGAGCGCCGGTGCGAAGAGATCGCCGCGCTCGGCGATGCGCGCCAGGACGGTCCGGATGTTCCAGCGGTCGGGGCGCAGCTCGGGGTCGTCCAGCTCGTCCCACTCGATCGGTGTCGAGACTGCGGCGTTGCCCACGGGCCGCACGGCGTACGGCGCGACGAGCGTCTTGTTGACCGCGTTCTGGGTGAAGTCGAGCCGCGCCAGGCCCAGGCGCGCGGCCTTGGCCCACTCCCAGCTGACCAGCTTTGGGACCGCCGCGCCGACTGCGCGCGACAGGGCCTCGACCCAGTCCCGGGTCTGGTCGAACGAGTAGCTGGGCTTGAGCGGGACCCAGATCTGGATGCCACGCTTGCCCGTCGTCTTGGGCAGGCCAGTGACGCCCAGGTGGTCGAGCGCCGCGCGGTACAGCCCGGCCAGCGTGACCACCTCGTCGAACGTTGTCCGCTCGCCCGGGTCGATGTCGATCAGGGCGTAGGTCGGGTTGCGGTAGGCGTCGGTGCGCGACGTCCACGGGTGCATGTCGATCGTGGCGTGGTTGGCCAGCCAGGCCATCGTCGCCACCTGGTCGGCGACGAGATACGTGTGTGACTCGCTCGACCGGGCCTCGGGATATGCCCAGCGCGTCATCCACTCCGGCGTGTAGGACGGGGCTTCCTTCTGCCAGAAGCTCTTGCCGGTTACGCCGTCCGGCCAGCGCCACAGGTTCAGCGCCCGGCCGCGCAGATGCGGCAGCATCAGTGGGGCGATGGTGACGTAGTAGCGGATCAGGTCGCGCTTCGTGAAGCGTGGTTCCGGGAACAGGACCTTGTCCAGGTTGGTCAGGCTGACGGTGTGCCCGCCGACCTCCCAGTTGCCGTTCTTGCCCAGCGCTTCGAGCGCGGCCAGCTCCTCGGCCGTGGCCGCCTGCGGGAGGCTGGGGCCGACCGACATCGTCCGCCCGACCGACTTCGCCCGACCGCCCGACCGACTTCGCTCGGCCGACTCCGCCGTTCTCTCCGCCGCCGTTGCCGCCCGGCGCGCCGAGACCGTCCGCTCACGCACCACCGAACTCGGATCCTTGCCGATTTCGAGGCCCTTGTAGGCCGCCTGGCGGAGCACGTTGTCGTCCGTCCATTCGCTGAACTCGACGCGCACCACCAAGCGCGGCTCAGACCAGCGCGCGCTCGGGCAGGCGTGGCGCGTTGACGACCGGCGGCTCGTCCAGCGCGTGAGCATCGAGCTCGCTCTTCAGCTGGCGCCGGGTGCGGGCATCGAGGCCGCTGCCCACCTCGCCGGCGTAGCGCAGCTCGGCGCCCTCGTGCACGGCCAGGATGAGCGAACCCAGGTCGGCATGGCTGCCCTTGCCCGGCTCGTACCCGACGACGATCACCTCCTGCTCGCGGCGCGCCTTGATCTTGAGCCACGACTTGCTACGCCGGCCGGGCTCGTAGCGGCTGGTACGCAGCTTGGCGATGATGCCCTCGAGGCCCTGTTCGTCGACGGCGGCGAAGTAGTCCCGGCCGTGCTCGTCAACATGCGTTGCGAAGCGGACCGCTGGGTGATCGCGCAGCACGCTGCGCAGCAGCCGCTTGCGCTGCTCGAGCGGCATGTCGGTCAGCAGTCGGCCGTCGAGGTAGAGCAGGTCGAAGACGTAGTACACGATCGGCGCGACGAAACCGCCGTCCGCCTCGCCCGGCTTGGCCGCCCTAGCCGCCCTGCCCCGCTTGTCCGGGCGCGGTCCGAAGCGGCCCATCCCGGCGCGGTCCTGGAGCAGGCCGAACTGCGGCCTGCCCTGCTCATCGAGCGCGACGACCTCGCCATCCACGATCGCGCTCTGGGCGCGGATCCAGGTTGGCGGCGCGGCGGCGAGGTCAGGGAAGTAACGCGCCGCGTCCTGCCGGTTGCGCGTCCACAGGCGGACCTGGCCGCCGTCCACAACGGCCTCGATGCGATAGCCGTCAAGCTTCAGCTCGAACAGCCAGTCCGGATCATCGAACGGCGCGTCGGCCGGCGTGGCCTTCATCGGCTCGATGAAGTCGGGCAGCGGTGCCTCGCGCGCGCCGGCCAGGTCGATCGCCGCCTCACCCGCCGGCGCGCGGCCGTCCCACAGCGCGTCCGCGCCGGCGCGCACCTCGTCGTTGGTCCGGCCGGTCTTGACCGAGCGCCCCAGCGCGTCGATGTCCCACTCCGGGTCGGCCGCCTCGTCGCGCTTGTGGATCAGCAGCCAGTCGTCCTTGGCTGGATCGTCCGAGCGGATCTTGACCAGCGTGAAGCGGCCGCGCAGCTTCTCGCCGGTAAGCCGGAGCTTGAGCTCGCCCTTGCGCACGGCGGCGCCTGGGTCGTCGGTCTCCTCGGGCTCGAAAGTGCCCCAGTCCCATACGATCACGTCGCCGCCGCCGTACTCGCCCTTGGGGATGATGCCCTCGAAATCGAAGTAAGCGAGCGGGTGATCCTCGGTGTGCGCGGCCATGCGCTTGTCGGCCGGGTTGAGCGACGGACCGCGCGGCACGGCCCAGCTCATCAGCACGCCGTCGATCTCCAGCCGGAAGTCGTAGTGCAGCCGCGTCGCGCGGTGGCGCTGGACGACGAAGCGCCGGCCGCCGACCGGCGGCGCGGGCGGGTGCTCGTCTCCGGCGGGCTCCGGTGTGCGGGCGAAGTCGCGCTTGCGACGGTACCTTTCGAGGGTCATGGGCGCTCAGGTTACCGAGCCCCGGGCTGTGGCAGACGCCGACAGCGTGGCCACTCTCCTCAGATGTCGCGCCGCGCGGCGTTGCCGCCGCCGCCGCTCGACGGCCGATCACCTTCAAACGCCAACCGGGGTAGCGTTAGGTCATGATCGCTGGACCCACAAGCCACCAGCGCGGTCCCTGCCGCCGACCGCAGATGAGGAACAAGTTGCTGACCGCCTGCGCACGCTCACCGCTCGCTCATCTCGCCAATCACGGCGCGCCCAGGTGACCATCTGGCCCGGCGAGCCCTATCCGCTCGGCGCGACGTACGACGGGCTGGGCGTCAACTTCGCGCTCTTCTCGGAGGTCGCCGACGGAGTCGAGCTGTGCCTGTTCGACGACGAGGGCAACGAGACTCGGCTCGGGCTGCCCGAGGCGACCGGTTTCGTGTGGCACGGCTATGTGCCCGGACTGCCCGCCGGCCAGCGCTACGGCTTCCGTGTCCACGGCCCATGGGCGCCCGAAGAGGGACATCGCTGCCAGCCGTCGAAGCTGCTGCTCGACCCCTATGCACGTGCGATCGAAGGCGAAACCAAGTGGAACGACGCCCTGTTCAGCTATCGCTTCGACGATCCCGACGGCGGGCTGAACGACACGGACAGCGCGCCCTTCGCGCCGCGCTCGGTGGTCGTCAACCCGTACTTCGACTGGGGTGCCGACCGTCCGCTACGTCGACCGCTGCACGAGACGGTGATCTACGAGACGCACGTCAAGGGCTTCACCATGCGCCACCCGGATATCCCGACCGAACTGCGTGGCACCTACGCCGGGCTGGCCCACCCGGCCGCCATCCGCCACCTGAGCGACCTGGGCGTGACCGCCGTCGAGCTGCTGCCGGTCCACCAGTTCATCCACGACTCAACCCTGGCCGAGCGTGGCCTGCGCAACTACTGGGGCTACAACTCGATCGGCTTCTTTGCCCCGCACAACGGCTACAGCCGGGGAGACGGCCATGGCGACCAGGTGGCCGAGTTCAAACAGATGGTCGTCGCCCTCCACGAGGCCGGCATCGAGGTCATTCTCGACGTCGTCTACAACCACACTGCCGAAGGCAACCATCTCGGCCCGACGCTCTGCTTCCGGGGCATCGACAACGCCGCGTACTACCGTCTGATGCCCGACGAGCCGACACTTCTACATGGACTACACCGGTACCGGCAACACGCTCAATGCGCGCCAGCCGTATGTGCTCCAGCTGATCATGGACAGCCTGCGCTACTGGGTGCAGGAGATGCACGTCGACGGGTTCCGCTTCGACCTGGCCGTCGCCCTCGCCCGCGAGGAGCACGCGGTCGAGCGGCTGTCGGCCTTCTTCGACCTGATCCAGCAGGACCCGGTGGTCAGCCAGGTCAAGCTGATCGCCGAGCCGTGGGACGTCGGTGAGGGCGGCTACCAGGTGGGCAACTTCCCGCCGCTGTGGTCGGAGTGGAACGGCAAGTACCGCGACACGGTGCGCGACTACTGGCGTGGCGAGCCCGACATCGCTGGGCGAGATGGGCTACCGCCTGACGGGCAGCTCGGACCTATACGCCACAAGCGCGCGGCGGCCGCACGCGAGCATCAACTTCGTCACCGCCCACGACGGCTTCACCCTGGCCGACCTGGTCTCGTACAACGAGAAGCACAACGGGCCAACGGCGAGGGCGATATCCCGCGGCGAGAACGACAACCGGTCGTGGAATCACGGCGCCGAAGGCCCAACCGACGACCGAGCAGATCAGCGAGCTGCGCGCGCCGCCAGCAGCGCAATCTGCTGGCCACGCTGCTTGCTGTCACAGGGCGTGCCGATGCTGCTCGGCGGCGACGAGATCGGTCGCACCCAGCGGGGCAACAACAACGCCTATTGCCAGGACAACGAGATCAGCTGGTACGACTGGGAGAACGCCGATCGTCCCCTGCTCGCCTACACCCAGGGCCTGATTGCGCTGCAGAGGCGACACCCCGTCTTCCGTCGCCGGCGCTGGTTCCACGGCCGCCGGATCCACGGCGAGATGGTGACCGACATCGGCTGGTTCATCCCCGACGGCAGCCCGATGTCGGACGAGAACTGGAACGAGGCGTCCAGCCGGGCGATGGCCATCTTCCTGGCCGGCGACGACCTCGGGGTCGACCAGCGCGGCAAGCCGATCACCGACTCGTCCTTCTACCTGATGCTCAACGCCGCGGCGGACGCGGTCCAGTTCCGCCTGCCGGCTGAGCGCTGGGGCCGATCCTGGCGGCTGGTGCTGGACACCAACGACGGCCTGCCGCCGAGGGTGCCCGACACGGCAATCACGGCCTCGGCCGGGCCGGTGCCGACCGAGAATCTGCGCGCCGCGCAGGCGGACATCGAGCTCGCTGGTCGTTCGATGGTTCTGCTCGAGCGTGTCGCTTGAGCTCAGCGGGAGCGCGCCGGTGAGCCAGCTCGGAAACGGGCAGGTTGAAGACGGCCGCGCGCCGCGGGTGCCGCGCGCGACCTATCGGCTGCAGCTTCAACCGGCGTTCGACTTCGCCGCCGCCGCGGCGATCGCCGACTACCTGGCCGGGCTGGGCGTCAGCCACGTCTACGCTCGCCCTATCTGCAGGCTGCGCCGGGCAGCACGCACGG
The DNA here is from genome assembly GCA_963704145.1 of uncultured Chloroflexia bacterium. Classification (GTDB taxonomy): domain Bacteria; phylum Chloroflexota; class Limnocylindria; order Limnocylindrales; family CSP1-4; genus JALYGJ01. The sequence goes on along the minus strand of CAVPHB010000001.1, from coordinate 86,130 downwards.
CTACGACGTCGTCGACCCGCAGCGCGTGAACTCGGAACTGGGCGGGCCGGTGGCGCACCAGCGCTTCTGCGCCACCCTCGGCGAGCACGGCCTGGGCCAGGTTCTCGACGTCGTGCCCAACCACATGGCCATCGGCGACGCAGAGAACCCGTGGTGGTGGGACGTGCTCGAGAACGGACCGGCCAGTCGGTACGCGCGGTTCTTCGACGTCGAGTGGGATTCGGCCGACCCGAACTTCCGGCGCGACGGTGCTGCTGCCCGTGCTCGGCGACCACTACGGGCGCGTGCTCGAGGCGGGTGGCTTGCGTCTGAGCGCGACCGTCGGCCTTCGTCGTGCGCTACGGCGAGCGGACGTTCCCGGTCGCACCGCCGTCGCTCGAGACAGTGCCTCGGTGGCCGCCGGACGGCGCGATCGGCTCGGACGAGCTGGTCGTCATCGGCCGAGTCGCTCGGCCGGCTGCCGGCGTCGACGGCCACCGACCGCGAGAGCGTCGCCCGCGGCCATCGGGGCAAGGAGGTGCTGCAAGCTGCAGCTCGGCGCGGCTGATCGAGCGATCAGCCGGAGCTCGCCGCGCGCCATCGACGACGCCGTGGACGAGCTCAACGCCGATGCCGAGCGGCTGCGACGAGCTGCGTGCAGGCCCAGAACTACCGGCTCGCCTTCTGGCGCGCGGCGGCGCGAGGACCTCGACTACCGGCGCTTCTTCGATGTCACCTCGTCTCGCCGGCGCTGCGCATCGAGGACGAGCACGTCTTCAGCGAGACGCACGAGCTCGTGCTCGGCTGGTTGCGCGACGGGACGCTGGACGGCCTGCGCATCGACCACCCCGACGGGCTGCGCGATCCGAAGTCCTATTTCGACCGGCTGCACGCGGCCAGCCCGAGCGCCTGGATCGTGGCCGAGAAGATCCTCGAGCCGGGCGAGCAGCTGCCCAGCGACTGGCCCATCGCCGGCACCACCGGCTACGACTTCGTCAACCATGTCGAGCGCCTGTTCGTTGATCAATCGGCCGAGGCTGCCATGAGCGAGCTGTATGCCGACTTCACCGGTCTCGACCAGCCCTTCGGCGAGGTGGCCTACGAGGCCAAGCAGCAGGTCCTGCGCGAGGTCCTGGCTTCCGAGCTCAACCGGCTGACCGAATACCTGCTCGGCGGTGGTGCGCGGCCACCGCCGCCACCGCGACTCATGCCCGCGGCCAGCTGCGCGATGCGCTGCGCGAGTTGATCGCCTGCTTCCCGGTCTACCGCACTTATGTTCGGGCCGAGGCGGACGCGCTGAGTCCGGCCGACGAGAAGCACGTTGCGCAGGCCGTGGAGGAAGCCGGCCGGCGCCGACCCGAGCTGCCGCCCGACCTGTTCGACTTGCTGGCCGACGTGCTCTTGCTGCGCATCCGCGGCGCGAACGAATTCGAGTTCGTGATGCGCTTCCAGCAGCTCACCGGGCCGGTCATGGCCAAGGGTGTCGAGGACACTGCCTTCTACCGCTACAACCGCTTGCTGGCGCTCAACGAAGTGGGCGGTGACCCGGGCCGGTTCGGCGCCTCCAGCGCCGAGTTCCATGCCGCCGCGCTGGAGATGCAGGCCGCCTGGCCGACGACGATGCTGGCCTCCTCGACCCACGACAGCAAGCGCAGCGACGACGTGCGCGTGCGCATCGGCCTGTTGTCCGAGATGCCCGACGAGTGGGCACGCGAGGTGTGGGCCTGGCGCGAACTGAACGAAGCCAGGCACTCTGCGCCGACGCCCGATCGGAACACCGAGTACCTCGTTTACCAGACCCTCGTCGGCGTCTGGCCGATCGGCCTCGATCGGCTCTGGCCGTTCCTCGAGAAGGCGGTCCGTGAAGCCAAGGTGGTAACCAACTGGACCGATCCGAACGAGGAGTACGAGGCCGCGCTGCGCACCTTCGTCGAGGCGTGCCTTGCTGATCCGAGCTTCATCCGCCGGCTCGATGCCTTCGTTGCCCGCCTCGCTCCGGCGTGGCAGATAACGTCGCTGGCGCAGACGCTGCTCAGGTTGACCTCACCGGGCGTGCCCGACATCTACCAGGGCAGCGAGCTGTGGGACCTCAGCTTGGTCGATCCGGACAACCGTCGGCCGGTTGACTACAAGTTGCGCCGCCAGATGCTGGAGCGCGCCCGAGCGGCCGACGCCGAGCAGGCGCTGGCCGGGATGGCGGAGGGGCTGCCCAAGCTGTGGCTGATTCAGAAGGCGCTCGCCATGCGCGCCCGCCGGCCGGAGCTTTTCGGGCCGGCCGGCGCCTACATGCCGCTCACCGCGCGCGGCGCGCGGGCCGATCACGTGGTCGCCTTTGCCCGGGGTGGCGAGGCGGTGATCGTCGTCCCGCGCCTCGTTGCCAAGCTGGCCGGCGAGTGGCGGGACACCCAGATCGACCTGCCCGCCGGCGCCTGGCACGATGAGTTGAGCGGCGAACAGCTCACGGGCGGTGCAGTGCCCCTCGAGCGGCTGCTGAGCCGCTTCCCGGTGGCCCTGCTGCTGCCTGCCGCCCTGTGAGCGGCGCCCACCACCGACGGCTGCGTGTCTGGGCGCCCCACGCGTCCGCCGTGGTGGCCGTCCTGGGCGACGCCAGAAGGCACGACCTGGACCGGTCGGAAGGCGGCTGGTGGGAGTCTGCCGATGCGTTCGCGCCGGGCACCGATTACCGCTTCAGCCTCGATGGCGGAGCGCTGCTGCCTGATCCGCGCTCGGGCTGGCAGCCGGCCGGCGTCGACGGTCCGTCGCGGCTGGTGGATGTGGGCTCGTTCGACTGGACGGACGCGCGCTGGCAGCCGCCGCCGCTTGCGGCTGGCGTGGTCTACGAAGCGCACGTCGGCACGTTCAGTGCGGCCGGCACTTTCGTGGGCGCGATCGAGCACCTCGACCAGCTGGTCGAGCTGGGCGTCACTCACCTTGAGCTGATGCCCGTGGGCGAGTTCTCCGGCACCCGCGGCTGGGGCTATGACGGCGTCGATCTGTGGGCGCCGCACAGTGCCTACGGCGGGCCGCATGGCCTGGCCCGGTTGGTCGACGCCTGTCACGCACGCGGGCTGGCCGTGCTGCTCGACGTGGTCTACAACCACCTCGGTCCGGCGGGCAACTACCTCGCCCGGTTCGGGCCCTATTTCACGGACCGCTACGGGACCCCGTGGGGCAGCGCCGTCAACCTCGACGGACCGGGCAGCGACGAAGTGCGCCGTTTCTTCATCGACAACGCCCTGATGTGGCTGCGCGACTTCCACCTCGACGGCCTGCGGCTCGACGCCGTGCACGCCATCTTCGACGGCTCGGCCCTGCACTTCCTCGAACAACTGACCAACGATGTGCGTGGCCTACAGGCGGCTGTCGGCCGGCACCTGCTGGTCATCGCCGAGAGCGACCTCAACGACCCACGCCTGGTGCGCGCTGTCGGCGTCGGCGGCTACGGGCTCGACGCCCAATGGAGCGACGACTTCCATCACGCTCTGCACAGCTTGTTGACCGGTGAACGCAGCGGATACTACGAGGACTTCGGCGCGCTGGCCGATCTGGCGACGACCCTGGTTCAGGGCTACCGATACGCGGGCGACTACTCGACATTCCGCCGGCGCCGGCACGGCCGGCCGGCGCCGGCGCTCGACGGCCGCCGCCTGCTGGGCTACCTGCAGACCCACGACCAGATCGGCAACCGCGCCGCCGGTGAGCGGACGGCCGCCCTGATGAGCACCGGCCGCCTGATGATCGGCGCGGCGGTCGTGTTGACGGCGCCCTTCGTGCCGCTGCTCTTCCAGGGCGAAGAGTGGGCCGCCAGCGCGCCGTTTCAGTACTTCACCGATCACGGCGAGCAGCTGGGCACGGCCGTCAGCGAGGGTCGGCGCGCGGAGTTTGCTGCCTTCGGCTGGCGCCCGGAGGCGGTGCCCGACCCACAGGCAAGCGCGACCTTTGAGCGCTCCCGGCTGAACTGGGCCGAGCGGGCCGAGCCATCCCACGCGCGCCTCCTCGACTGGCATCGGCAGCTCATCCAACTGCGCCGTGCATTCCCCGAACTGGGCGACGGCCGACTGGAGTCGGTGGCGGTTCAGTTTGACGAGGAGCAGGGCTGGCTGACCTTCGATCGGGGCCGGATCACGGTCGCCCTCAACACGGCAGCCGTCGAGCGCCGCCTGGCAGTCGGCCGCGGCGTCCGGCTGTTGCTCGCCTCCGATGACGCCGTGGCGCTGGCTGACGGCGGCCTGGCCTTGCCACCCGACTCGGTCGCAGTCCTGGGCCGCGCCGACGACTGATATCCGGCGAGCTGATAGCAGCGGCTGTCAGGGGGGCGCGGGCGGCGCGACCGTCGCTGCGGGTGGCTTGGTCGGCGTCGGCGTCGGACCCGGCGCTGGTGTCGGCCCGGGCGGCGGCGTGGGTGTGACAGCCGGGCCGGGCGCCGGTGTCGGCGTCGGAACCGGAACGCCGGTCGGCGGCGGCCTGGGTGTCGGGGCGGTGGCGCAGTCGAGCGGGGCGATGAAGCCGCCCCAGTCCACGCGTCCGAACAGGTATGCGGTCACGCTGTTGTGCTCGCCGCGCCGGCCCGGGCCGCGCCGCGCGCGGTTCATCCAGTCGGTGTCGGCCAGCAGCCAGCGCTCGGGCTTGCCTGCCTCGACCTTGAGCAGGTCGACATACCAGCTGCCGCACATCTGGCGGTAGAGCAGCCCGGCCGGGTCGACTTCGCGTGTGCCGCCCGGCTGCGTGCCGTCGATGAAGTACTCCACCCGCGTCTCGCGCGTCCAGGGTCCCGGTGCGCCGCCCGACCAGAGGTCGATCGTTGCCGGGACCACGCTCTGCGGCGGGGCCGGGAAGGGCGCGTTGGGCCACTCCCGGCTCAGCTCACGCATGAAGGCCGACCAGATGCGGCCGGGGCCGTCGGCGGCGACGATCGGGACGTCACCGCCGAGCGGCGGGCTGTAGTCGCTGTTGCCCATCCAGACCGAGGCAACCACGTGGGGGATGCTGGGATCGGCCGGCGGCCCCAGGTAGCCGTACGCGGACAGGTCGCGCAGGTCATTGGTCGTGCCCGTCTTGGCCGCTGCGTAACGGCGCTCACCCTGCGGCGCCAGCTCCGTGACCGGGCCGTTCACGATCTGCAGGCGCGGGCCGAAGATGCGGTTGACGAGCGGGTCGGTGCTGTCCTTCAGGATGTCCGTGACCAGCCACGCGGACTGCGCGCTGACCACCTGGCGCGGGGCGCCCTGGCCGATGGGCACGACGTTGCCGTTGCTGTCGCGGATCTCGAGGATCGTGCGCGGCTCGCGCTGCACGCCGCCGTTGGCCAGCGCGCCGTAGGCCGAGGTCAGCTCGACCATGTTCGTTTCGGCCGTGCCGATCGCGCCGGCCAGGCCGGCCTGGAGCAGGTGCCGCTCGCCGCGCGCGAAGGTCAGGTTGAGCTGCTGGGCCAGGTCCGCGACCGTGTCGATGCCGATGCGGTCGAGCGCGCGGATGACCGGGATGTTGAGCGAGTAGCTCAGCGCGTCGCGCACGAGGACCGGCCCGCGCTCCCTGACGTCCGCGTCGCGTGGTACCCAGCCGCGCGTGAACTCGGTCGTCACGTCGAGCAGCAGCGTGCCCGGCGTGACCGTCCCGTTGTCGAAACCGGCGGCATAGACGAGCGGCTTCCAGGCTGATCCGGACTGGCGATAAGCGCGTCCGGCGACGTCGAACTTGGGGTCGAGCTGCGGCGAGGCGAGGTCGTCGCGGTAGTAGCCGGCGCTGCCAACGTAGGCCAGGATGTCCCCCGATCGGGCGTCGAGCGCGACCAGCGCGCCGTTGTGGATGTCCAGCCCGCGCAGCGTTTCCATCCAGCTGCGGTCGAGCTGCAGGCCCTCCGCCTCGATCGCCGCCGCCATCTCGTCCGCCGACAGGTTGGTGTACACGGTGCCGGCGGTGATGTAGCGCTCGGCCAGCCCTTGGGCGCGCATGTCGAGGCTGGTGATGATTTGGTAGCCGCCGCGCTCGGCCGGCGCGCGATCGGCCAGCAGCCGATCCAGCTGTGACTTCATGTACCAGACGAACTGCGGCGCCTTGAACACGATCGGCTCCGGCTCTGCCAGCACGATCGGCTCGTTGAGCGCCTGGTCGAGTTGCGCGGCCGTCAGCCGGATGAAGTGGCCGCGGCCTTCCTCGAGCGCGCCGAGGATGAAGTTGCGCCGCTCAACGGGCGTCGGCAGTTGCTCGCCGGCGATCGATCGGGTCGGCACGACGAGCCGGCCGAAGGCGTCGCGCTCGGCCCACTTGTACAGGTCGTAGGTGTCGGGCGCCTGGGGCATGCCCGCCAGCAGGGCCGCCTGGGCAGGCGTGAGCAGCTTCAGGTCGCTGACGCCGAAGTAGACCTCGGCCGCCGCCGCGATGCCATACGCCTGGTGGCCGTAGTAGATCTGGTTGAGATAGGCGGTCAGGATGCGCTGCTTGCCCTCTTCGCCGGGATGGGCCCGGGTCAGGTTGCGCGCCTGCAGGATCTCCTTGACCTTGCGCGTCCAGAGGTCGCCCTCGAGCACGTCCTGGGGCAACAGCCGCGCGCGCACGAACTGCTGGGTGATGGTCGAGGCACCGCGGTCGCGCACCCCGGTCAGGCTCTCGACGACGGCGACCGCGATCGCGTTCGGGTCGAAGCCCTCGTTCTCCCAGAACGTGCGGTCCTCGACCGCGATCGTCGCGTCGAGCAGCACCTTGGGGATGTCGTCGAAGCCAACCACCCGTCGCCGTTCGACCTGGAAGCGGGCCAGCTCGATCGTGCCGGTTCTGTCGTAGACAATCGACGGCTGCGCGTACTCGAGCTCCTCGAAGCCCGAAACCGGCGGCAGCTCCGTCTCGACGCGGTCGAGGAACGAAAGCCCGGTGGCCACGCCGGCGGTGGCCAGCAGCACGGCCATGCCCATGAACCCGAACAGGGTCAGCAGGCCGATGGCCGGGTACAGCCCGCGCGTGCCCTTGGGCTTCGGCCGCGCCCGGACGCGCGCCAGCGCCAGGCGGCGCAGGTTGCCGTTCTGCTTGCGGTTACCGTTGCGCGCCCGGTGGCGCGCGGCCTGTCCTCGATACACCTGCGCCGATTGTCAGTCAGCCAGTCGATAAGCGCACGGCCACCTGCACCTGGTGGCGGCCTGCGCGGGCGGTCGACCTACTCGTCGTCCTTGTTCTTCGGCGCGTCGCCGTTGACCCGGCTCTCGACATCGGCACGCGACGCGAGGCCAAGGCGCGCGAGTACTTCCGGGCGCAGGAACTGGAGCACCAGGAACAGCGCGATTGCCGCCCCTGCGCCGAGGATGTACAGCCCGGCGCCGATGGCCATCCCGAGCCCCGCGGCGACCCACAGCCCGGCGGCCGTGGTCAAACCCACGATCTGACGCTTCATGTGCAGGATCGTGCCCGCGCCGATGAAGCCGATGCCGGTCACGATCTGCGCCGCGACGCGCGAGGCTGGGTCGCCGCCGCCAAAAGCCAGGCCAGCAACCACGGTGAACATGGCCGCACCCATGCCCACCAGGCCGTAGGTGCGGATGCCCGCCGGCTTGCCCTCGATCTCACGCTCGAGTCCGATCAGGGCGGCCAGCCCGCCCGCCAGGAGCACACGCAGCAGGCCCTCGACCTGGGGATCGTGGAGCAGAGTGCGCAGCTCGCTGGCGACGTCCACCGCAGCCCTCCTTTTCGAATCTTGTGCGCCGCGTGACGCGCAGACTCATTCTGAACCGCTCGCCCAGGCTGCGCTGCCGAATCCGTACGGCGCCTCGTCTGGCGTGAGAGCATCATCGTCCCGATGAGCAAGCAGTTGCAGGACAATTTACGCCCGGCGTTGCCGCAGTATGCCGCCGATGAGGTCCTGCCGCTCAACGATCCTGTCCTCGACGATCCGGCGCTGGACCTGGTCGCGCTCGCCGCGCATTGGGCGCGCTACGCGGCGCGGCGGCCGATGACCGCCGAACAGATGCGTGGCGCCGACCGCCGCGCGCAGCGCCTCGGCGTGTCCGGTGGCGACCTGATGGAGCAGGCCGGCGCGGCCGTCGCGGTCAGCGCCCGCGCATTGCTCAACTCGACCGATCGGCCGTCGGCCGGCCTCGTGCTCGTCCTTGCCGGCCCGGGCAACAACGGCGGCGATGCCTTCGTCTGCGCGCGCCACCTTGCCACGGCCGGCATTCGCAGCTATGTCGTGCTGGTCAGCGGCGCGCGGCGCCCGGGCACACCAGACTCGGCCGCCAACTGGGATCGGCTGGCTGGCCTGGACAACGTCGAACGCATCCACGCCGGCGCGGGCCACGACGTGGCGTTGCTGCTCAACGGCCTCGAGCGTGCGGCGCTGGTGATCGATGGACTGCTCGGGACCGGCGTGCGCGGTCAGCTGCGCGAGCCGATCGCCGAGGCGGTCGAGCTGTGTCTGTCCGCGCGGCGGCACGGCGTGCCGGTGCTGGCGATAGATACGCCGACCGCGCTCGACCTCAGTTCAGGGGCGCCCTCCGAGCCGAACGTGCGCGCCGACCTGACGGTCACCTTCCATCGGCCCAAGGAGGGGCTGCGCACGCGCACCGGGCGCATCTTCGCCGGACGGATCCTGGTTGCGCCGATCGGCATCCCGATCGAGGCCGACTACGGCTGATCTGTCGGGGCCGGAGCCCGGGTCGCCGCCCACCCAGCCCCGCGTGCGCGACCGCGACGTTCTGATTGCGGCGGTTTTGGCCGTGGCCGGTGTCCTCAGCGTCGCCTGGTTGACCGGGTTGATCCCCGCCCTCGACAGCGCCATCGGCCTGGCGCCGGTGGTGATCGTCGGGCTGATCCTCATGACCGTCGTCGTTCTTGTCCGCGCCCTCCGCCAAGCGCGGCCGGGCTGAGCGTCGCGCCGTTCAGGGCGACGGAAGTGCCGTATAGCGCATGAGGAATGGGTTCCAGTCAGGATCCCGCGTGAAGAGTTGCCATAGCTTCACAACGCCGCCGTCGCCTACGAGCAGCGGACCACTCTCAGGATCGTTTCGGCCGTAGCCCAGGCGCCATTCGTCGCCGCGGGCAGAGAACGTGACACCGGCAGCGATCTGTTGCCCTGCGCTGCCGTCGACCGGGTAGCGCCAAAGGCTGGTCGGTGCAGCCGCGTCAGCGGTCCCTGCGCCATACAGCGCATCAGCGTCTGCCGCCATCAGGTCGCCCGCCAGGGGCACGGTCATCAGCGCTGCATCGCCGCTCTCGTAGTACAGGGCAGAGCCGGCACGTTGAGTCCAGCTGCCACCGCCGACCGGGAACGACAGCCCTGCCGCGGAGCTCATCGGCTGAAATGCCGGCGCTCCCATCGGCAACCTGTAGGGCCCGTTGTCGCCTAGGAAGAAGACCGTGCTGCGCGACGAGACCAGCAGTGCTCCAGACGACGGCAGGCTCACGGAGCGCACGGTCTGGGTCGCGCTATCGCCCAGTAGCCGCAGCACCGCAATGCCGGCCGTGTCGTGGTCGTAATACCACAGGCCCTCATCTGTCCCGGCGATCATCGTCCTGGAGTACGGGCAGATAGTCGGGATCACCTCCAACACGCTCAGTGTCGACGGATCAAGCCGCGCGAGCGAGCAAGTGGAGATCGGCAGGCGGGCTGCATCGCCGACCCACAGTGATCCGGCGGCGAAGGCCACCTGGCCGGCGGATCCACCATTGAACCTGATGCTCCGCTCGATCGCCCCCGTTGCCGGGTTGGCCGCGATCAGAAGTCCTCCGTCCGCGACCTCGAAAGAGAGGTACAGCCGGCCATCGCTGCCGAGGGCCTGACCCTGCAGGGTAGCCCGTTCGTTGAGCACCTCGACGAACCCTGCCGGCAGCTCAGTCGAGCCCTGGGATGGCGTTGGCTGGGGCGTGGGTCGGACGTCGGGCCGCGGGTCGACCACGCGCAGGATCTGGGCATAGCTGTCAGCAAACAAACCCGCGCCGGTGACCGCGACGTCATAGACGCAAAGCTGGAACAGCCGGTTGTCGTCGATGCCGGCGCACAGCGCCTCGGCCGAAGCCAGCTGCTCGGCTGACAGACGGCTGCCCGGGGCTCCGTCCTCTTCAGGCGGGAACCCCGGCTGCTGGTAATCGGCCGTCGACTTGCCGGCGTCATAGTCGAAGAGCGTCGTCTCGTTTGTCACCCGCCATGCGTCGGCAAAGGTCTGATACAGCGCGACGTAGCGGCCATGGGCATCGGCTGCGTCGGTGCGCGGCAGGACCGATCCGTCGGGCAGCGCCGGCAGGTCGGAGCCGTCGGGCACGGCGGCCAGCACGCCTGACGCAGTCTCGACCAAGGATGGCGATGGCTCAACGAACAGGTTGAATGCGGCCACCCACACGCGCGTCCCGTCCGGCAGGTCCATCTGCCAGCCAAGTTGCGCCGGGGTGAGGCGTGCGCCAGTCGCGAGATCAAGGGGCGCGTTGACGGCCAACAGGGTGCCGTTCAGGCGGACCCGCAGCAGCGCTGGATTGGCGGGCTCGGCGACGAACGTGACGCGGTCCGCGCCGGAGCGAATGGCGAAGGCGGTGTTGATCGTGACCGCCGTGCCCATTGGCTCCTGCCGAGCCTGGACCTCGAGGGTTCCATCCGCAGATCGAAGGAGCGTGAACTCACCAGCCGCCTGGAAGTCGAAGATCGTGCCGTCGATCGTCGACAGGTGCGGGTCGCCGGCAGTGAAGGCGCAGTTGGGGCAGGCGCTCCACTCGTCATCGTCAAAGCAGAAGTCGTCCAGGGAATGGCCCCGGATCCAGCCGACTGACTCTCCAAGTCCGCCAGTGACGGCGACCGATATGACGTTGTCGACGCTGGTGAGGAACGGACCCTCGTAGTGTTGACCCGCCGGGCACATGCAGCCATCGCCCTTCGTGCACAGGCTGACATTCGGGAAGTCGACGAACTCGATCCCGCCGGACACCAGGCGCACGTGACCGTCCACATTGATCTCGGTTATGTCCGCGGACGCCAGGACGCTGACGAGCCTGTTCAGCGGACCGATCGCCTGGAGGAACTCAGCAGATCCATTGCCGATCGCGATCTCCTTGGGGGGCGCCTGCGCCGTGGTGCCCCAGCGCCCCTGTACGTTCCAGGCGTCGCCCAGGTCGGGCCGGCGGAACAGTCCCGATGCCCAGGTGTCAAGGAAGTCCTCGCGGTCGGCGTAAGTGGCCATGAAGGCCTGTTCATTCGACGGCGCGAGCAGCATCGCGTCCAGGAACTGCCACGGGTTCCGGCCGATCTCGGCGAGGTGCTCGTAGATCCCAACGGCGGAGTACGTGCGCCGGAACGCAAGAACATCTGGGCTCGTCAGGTACCTCGCCCACCAACCCGTCCCGATGCCACTCGGGCCGCCGACCGCCTCACCGACCCATTCAGCCTGGCCCTCGATCACCCAATCCGGGCCCGTCTGCGGTCGGCCGGCTTTCTCCAGCAGGTCGAACTGATAGCAGTGAAACAGCTCGTGCGCCATCGTCGCGTTGAGCTCGCTGCTGCCGTACTCGCCGCTCAGAAGGCGATCGGTCATTTCAGGGTTGGCGTAGATCCAGCAATCGAACTCGCCTGAACTCCTTGGCCAGAGAAAGGCGTAGGCCAGCGCCGTAGCGACTTCTTCTCCGCGGTCGGTCGGGGGGCTCTTGTTGATGTTGAAGATGTAACTCACGCCCAGCGTCCGGCCGAGCGACGCGCTGATGCCTGCGTCGGCCCGCCTCAGAGCCTCCTCGTAGGGCGCCTCCGGGTCCGCAGCGACAGTCACACCGAGGGCCAGCGGCGGAGTTAGCCGTGCTTGCCCGCCGAGGGATGCCAGGACACCGACCCTCGACTCGCCTGGCGGCGGTGCCAAAACCGCCTCGACCACCGCCCGCTGTTCGGCGGTCAGCTCATCGATGTGGTCCCGGATCCAGCGGATTGCGAATGAACCGGAGGCGCGCTCATACAGTTCCGGCGCGACATCGCCGGCTTCGATCTCGACCCCGGGCAAAGGAGCGATGGCGACGGAAAAGGCGCGCAACGCCGTGTCCAGGCTGACCGTGCCGTCGTCGCGGACCTCGTCGAAGAGCTTGGCGTAGATGCTTTGCCCGGCGGCCGGACCAGTCGGAGATGGGCTGACCCCAGGAGATTGCTGGGCTGGGCTCGACGTGCATGCCGAGGCCACTGACGCGAGCCACAGAATCGACAGCGCGATTTGCCATCGGGGGAGTGCCATTCGCGGGAGTCTAGGGACCGCATGGGGCCGCCGCAGCGCGTGTTTGCACGCTCGCCGACGGCCACGCTCATCCGTACGTCGCGGGCAGATCAGGGCTCGCGGGTGAAGAAGTCGAAGCGCCTTTCCTCGCCGCGCATCAGCCGGCCGATGTTGTCGTGGTGGGCGATCCACACGATCCCGGCGCCGAGCCCCGCGAAGGCGAGGTCGGCCGGGTCGTTCCAGCCGGCACCACGAATCCGAAGATGGTCAGCGCCCCCGACGCTACGCCGAGCAACGAGCCAAGCGACACGTAGCGCGTCAGGAGGATCGTGCCGAAGAAGAACGGCGCCGCGACCAGGATGGCCAGCGGTTGCGATGGCCAGCGTCGCGCCGATGGCCGTCGCCACGCCCCGTCCGCCGTGGAAGCGCAGGAAGATCGACGCCCACGCCCCGAGCACCGCCGCGACACCGATCAGCGCGACGCCCAGCGGCGACGCGCCGACGAGCACTGCCGCCAACACCGGCAACGCGCCCTTGACGACGTCAAGCGCGGCGACGGCGATGGCGCGCCGAAAGCCCATGGCGCGCAGCGCGTTGGTGCCGCCCGTCCGCCCGCTGCCCACCGTGCGCGGGTCGCGCGCGCCGGTCAGCCGGGCAACGAGAACGCCCATCGGCAACGACGCGAGGAATAGCCAACGACGACGAAGAGCGGTCGAGCACAGGTTGTGGCAGCACGTCCGGCAGTATCGCCGTTTCTTGCACCGTTCTGGGGGCCCGCGTACCATCGGCCGCGATGACCTCGCGCTTGCATCGTCGGCTGACCGAACGTGGCCGTCGGCTCCTCCAACAGCTTCGACCTGATCGTCCTGGGCGGTGGCACCGGCGGCTACTCGGCCGCCTTCCGCGCCGGCCAGCTCGGCCTCAAGACCGCGCTCATCGACAGCAGCCCAAGCTCGGCGGCACGTGCCTGCATTGGGGCTGCATCCCGACCAAGGCGATGCTCGAAGTCGGCCGAGCTGTACGAGCGCATCCAGCACGCGCGGCCGAACTCGGCGTCAAGACCGACGGCGTGAGCTTCGACTACGCCGTCGCGTGCCAAGCGCCGCCAGAGCGTCGTCGATCGTCTGGCCAAGGGCCTCGACATGCCTCGTCAAGAAGAACAAGGTCGAGCACATCCGCGGCCGCGGCACGCTGCAGGGCGGCAAGAAGGTGCGCGTCGAGATCGCTCAACGACGACGGCAAGCCGGACGGCGAGCGGGTGCTCGACGCGACCGACGTCATCCTCGCCAGCGGTTCAGCGCGTCAAGTCGCTCCCCGGCCTTGAGCCGGACGGCGTGCACATCATCACCAGCGACGAGGCAACGACGGGCAGCGACGCTGCCCAAGAGCATCATCGTCGTGGGCGCCGGCGCGGTCGGCGTCGAGTTGCGCCAGCTTCTACCACGACGCGGGCGTCGAGGTCACGCTGCTCGAGTACCTGCCGCGGCTCACGCCGCTCGAGGACGGCGAGATCTCCAAGGAGCTGGAGCGCTCGTTCCGCGAGCGCGGCATGAACGTCATGACCGGCGCGCGCTTCGACACCGCAGCGGTCAAGACCAGGACAAGACGCGGCGTGAGCTGATGGTCGGCAAGGAGGGCGAGGAGCCCAAGGAGATGCGCGCCGAGCAGATGCTCGTCGCCACCGGCCGCGCCCCCAACTCGGACAACGTCGGGCTCGAATCGACGCGAGCCAAGGTCGAGAAGGGCTTCGTGCGTCGTCGACGGCCGCGATGCGCACCGCCGAGCCGCACCTGTATGCGATCGGCGACGTCATCGGCGGCCTGCTGCTGGCGCACGTCGCCGCGCACGAGGGCATCGCCGCGGTACATGCGATCGCCGGTGCCGAGGCTGAGACGGTTGACTACCTCAAGATGCCGCGCGCGACCTACTCACGCCCGCAGATCGCGTCGATCGGCCGGACGCCAGGAGGAGTGCGAGCGCGACGGCATGCGAGGTCAAGGTCGGCAAGTTCCCCTTCCAGGCCGTCGGCAAGGCGCTCATCCGCGGCGAACACGGAGGGCTTCGTCAAGGTCGTCGCCGACGCCAAGACCGACGAGCTGCTGGGCGTGCACATGATCGGCGCCAGGTGACCGACCTGATCAGCGAGGCCATCGCGCGGCGATGCTGCTCGAGGCGACCGCGTGGGAGGTCGGCGCGGCCGTCCACCCGCACCCGACGCTGGCCGAGGCGCTCGGCGAGGCCGCGCTCGCCGTCGACGGCAAGTCGATCAACTTCTGACCGCCACGAAAACCCGCCGCCGAGGCAACCACCAAGCCCGCCGCCGCCAAGGCCGAAGACGCGCCGAAGAAGGCCGCCAAGGCCGCGACCGAGTCGGCACGGCTCGGCGCCGATCTTGGGCCTGACGCGCGACGACCTGCTCGAGATGTACCGGCTGATGGCCGTCACGCGCGCCGTCGACGAGCGCATGTGGATCCTCAACCGCGCGGGCAAGATCCCGTTCGTCATCAGCGGCCAGGGCCACGAGGGCGCGCAGGTCGGCCTCGCCTACGCCTGCGCAAGGGCCACGACTGGATGGTCCCGTACTACCGCTCGGTCGCGTCGCTCATCACCTTTGGCATGAGCCCGCGCGAGATCATGCTCGCCCAGTTCGCGCGCGGCGTGGATCCGTCATCGGGCGGTCGCCAGATGCCCGGCCACTACGGCATCGCCGAGCGCAACATCATGTCCGTCTCGTCGCCCGTCGCGACGCAGATCCTGCACGCGACGGGCATCGCCTGGGCGGCCAAGCTGCGCAAGACCGAGCAGGTCGACGATCACCTATCTGGGCGAGGGCTCGTCCAACCAGGGCGACTTCCACGAGGCGCTCAACTTCGCCGGCGTGCACCGCCTGCCGGTCATCTACGTCGTCGAGAACAACGGCTACGCGATCAGCGTGCCCGATGTCGCTCCAGATCGGCGGTCGAGGACATCGCCATCCGCGCCGCCGGCTACAACATGCCCGGCGTGATCGTCGATGGCGCCGACGTGCTCGACTGCTATCGCGCCGGCAAGGAGGCCATCGATCGCGCGCGCGCGGGTGAGGGCCCCACCCTGATCGAGGCCAAGGTCACGCGACTGACCGCCCACTCGTCAGACGACCAGCAGACGAAGTACCGCTCCGCCGAGGAGCTGGAGGCGCGAGAAGGGCCGCGACCCGCTGCCGCTCTTCCGCGAGCAGTTGCGCGACGGCCGGGCTTGCTCGACGAGGAGACCGAGGCAGCAGATGGTCGCCGAGGCGCGCAAGGTCGTCGAGGACGCGACCGACTGGGCCGAGGCGCAGGCCGATCCCGATCCGGCCACGGCCCAGCGCCACGTGTACGCCGACTGCCGCCGGCGCGCATGGACGATCCGCTGTGGACCGGCGCGCGCTTCATCGGCGACGGCGGACCGTGGGGCGCGCTCAAGGGCGACGCGACGGCGGCCGACCGGGCGGGAGGAGTACGATGGCGGTCATGACCTACATCGAGGCGATCCGCGACACGCTCGCGCAGGAGATGCGGCGCGACGAATCGATCGTCGTGCTGGGCGAGGACGTGGGCAAGAAGGGCGGCGTGTTCCTGGCCACCGACGGCCTGTTCGACGAGTTCGGCGGCGACCGCGTGCTCGACACGCCGTTGAGCGAATCGATGATCGTCGGCGTCTCGATCGGCGCCGCCGTCGCCGGCCTGCGCCCGGTGCCCGAGATCCAGTTCGCCGACTTCATCTTCCCCGCCTTCAACCAGATCCTGTCCGAGGCGGCGCGCATGCGCTTCCGCTCCAACGGCGCGTTCTCCTGTCCCATGACGCTCCGCGCGCCGTACGGCGGCGGGCGTGCACGGCGCGCTGTACCACTCGCAGTCGGTCGAGGCGTTCTTCGCCCACATCCCCGGCCTCAAGGTCGTCATCCCGTCGACGCCGTACGACGCGCGCGGGCTGTTGCGCTCGGCCATCCGCGACGACGATCCGGTGCTCTTCTTCGAGCACAAGAAGATGTACCGCTCGGTGCGCGGCGACGTGCCCGACGGCGACTACATCGATCCCGCTCGGCCAGGCCAAGGTCACGCGCGAGGGGAGCGACGTGACCGTCATCGGCTACGGGCTGATGGCGCACTACGCGCTCGAAGCGGCCGACCTGCTCGCCGGCGAAGGCGTGAGCGTCGAGGTCGTCGACCTCCGCACGCTGCGCCCGCTCGACGGCGAGACGATCCTCGACGAGCGTGCGCAAGACGGGCAAGGCGGTCATCGTCTACGAGGACAACCGCTTCGGCGGCTTCGGCGCCGAGATCGCCGCGATCCTGGCCGAGGAGGCCTTCGAGTCGCTCGACGGCCCCATCGTGCGCGTCACCGGCCCAGACGTGCCGGGCGTGCCCTACAACCACGTCCTCGAGGACTGGTTCATGCCCAACCCGGACCGCATCGCCGACGCCGTCCGCCGCCTCGCCGCCTACTAGGTCGGCTGCCTGATGCCAGAGGAGCTGCGACCCGAGCCCGCGTTCGGTATCCAGGGCCAGTACGAGAACATCTGGCACATCGCGTCCGCCGCGCGCTGGAGTGACGACCGGCTGGTCGGCTACCGCACCTTCTGTGGCCGCAACTACGCCGACACGGTCGACCGGCGCGACCTCGACGGCCTGCCCCAGCTGTGCTCCGACTGCACCGCCCAGCAGGAACGCCCGCACTAGCCCGGCGCGCCCTGGGCTGGACCTGCGGTCATCCGTCACCGCCCGGCCCGAAACGAACCGCGACGCCCCTGCTGAGCTAGAAGCCGAAACGCTCCAGCAAGCGCGTCAGCAGGAAGAGCACGATCGGCAAAGCGACAGCCGATAGCACGGCTCGCAGGGTC
Source organism: uncultured Chloroflexia bacterium (assembly GCA_963704145.1). Classification (GTDB taxonomy): domain Bacteria; phylum Chloroflexota; class Limnocylindria; order Limnocylindrales; family CSP1-4; genus JALYGJ01. The sequence goes on along the minus strand of CAVPHB010000001.1, from coordinate 69,135 downwards.
CCCGTGTCCCACGGCCAGGTCGACAATCGGCGCACGAAGTCGCGCTCCTGGAGCAGGCTCGCCAGCGCCTTGTTGAGAGCGTCGATGCGGACCTGGGCGAGGCGCGACAAATCGGCTTCGGGCGAGCCGACGGTCTCGCTGTCGACCACCTCGTGGAGCGTGGCCATGGTCGCCGCGATGCGCGTGTGGACGCCCGACAGCAGTCGTGCCCGCTCCTTTTCGAGCAGCCCATGCATACCGCGCAACGGCAGGAAGAATGTGGCCGCCGTGAGCACCAGGAAGGGGGCGGCAATGAGGATCAGAGCCAACCGCACGCTGTCGGACTGGTTCGGCAGGGGCGCGAACGAGACGACTTGGAAGACGAGCATGACGAAGGCGCTGCGGGCTGTCAGCCTGGCCATCGCGTGCAGCGGTGCCGGCTCGAGCAGGTTCACGTGGACTACCGAGTCGTGGAGCCGCGACACGATGCGCAGCTGACGGAAGAACAGGTAGGTGACGCTCGCTATCACCGGTGCCAGCCAGAAGACCTCGGACAGGACACGCAGGCCGACAAACGCCGGTTGGTGACCCACCAGATCGAAGCCGTCGGGCAGCGCGAGGAGCAGGCCCGCATAGGAGATCGCTGTAAGCACGGCTAGCAGCGCCGCCGGCCGTGCCGGGCTGGTGCTCAGCTCCAGGCGCATCCTCTCGGCGCGCGAATCGGTGAGGCTCGTGGCTGGTCGGAAGTCGTCCCAGGCGGTCATCGCCCCGCGCGAGAGGTAGTAGTACGCCGCGAGCGGATAGAAGTGGATGAAGGCATACGCGAAGTACGCCGGCTGCTGCCCGAACAGGCCGCGCGACGAGAGCGTCGCCTCGAGCGCGACGTAGGCGACGAACAGGCCGGCGATGACGCCGAGGGCGAGCCACGCCGGCCCTGGCAGGCGGTCGATCCAGCCGACGAACGCGTCGAGCCAGCTCGGCGCATATGGCCTTTCGGCGGGGCTCGCCTGGCTGCCCGCCACCTCGGCGGCTTTGGCGTCGGTCGGCATCTGGGGATCGAGTCTAGCCTCTCGCGTGTCGCGTCAGGTACGCGCGACGAGCGTACTAACCGGCGAGTCCGGCCCGCCGCGCTTTACTTACGCATGCCCCGCGTACTTTCCATCGGCGTCGCCGCGGCTACGCGGTCGGCGCGTACCCGATCGCCGGGCTGTTCTCCAGTCCGGGCTCGCACGCTGGGTTCGCCACGCCGAATCCGCCTCCGACTGACAGCGCCGCGCCTACCACGCGGCAAGCGCGTAGGTGGCGCAAAGATCAGTGCAGACACGGCGCCTGCCGGACGGGCGAGCCACTCGCGCGCTGCATCAGCGCGGAGCCGATAAGCGGACGCGAGCACGGCTTCGTGCCGTGCAACCTGGCGACGTGGCGTCGACAGCCCAGGCAAGACAAGGAGACGGCAAACGCCTGCCGGGTGTTGCCAGCCGAATCGGTCGACGGCAACGCCAGCCGCCAAACGCTGCTTGGCGTCGTGCTTGCGAAGCGTCTCCTCGATCGACGTGAGCTCTGTCTTCACCTCAACTACGAGCAGCGTCCTCGCTGCAGCGTGCCAGGCCAGCACGTCGATGGAACCGCGCTCGCCACGGACGCTGTACGAAACCTCGGCGACCGGCTCCCAGCCGAGTGAGGTAAGGAGCTCGACGATCCAGCCGACGATCGCGGCGTGACCCTCGTCGAGAAGCCGATCGAGTTCCCCGCCACGCCAGCGGACCGTCACGACGATGTCCGCGTCGAGGGCCGCTGCGAGCCGGCGGATCTTGCGCAGGTCCGCCAGGCGGCCGCGCTCGGCACGCGAGACGTCGTCCTGTGTCAGCCCTGCTGCCTTGGCCGCGTCATCCTGCCGCCACCCGAGCCGGTGCCGGAGCGCACGCAATATCCGGCCGGTGCGCTGATCGTCCACCCGGCAAGCATGGGCAACCTCGCTTATCGTCGACTTGGCGGCGAATTGGACGCGCCGGACCCGAATGGGCGACACTATTGCGGCCAGGAAGGCGAGCTGCCGCCCGTCCTGCCACTCAGGAGATCGCGTCGAATGCCCAAGGTCCAGATGCCCCAACTTGGCGAGAGCGTTGCCGAGGGCACGATCGGCAAGTGGCTCAAGAAGCCGGGCGACCACGTCGACAAGTACGAGCCGATCGTCGAGGTCATCACCGACAAGGTCAACGCCGAAGTGCCTTCGCCGTTTGCGGGCACGCTGACCGAGATCCTGGTCCAGGAAGGCGAGACGGTCCCCAACAACACTGACATCGCGGTCATCGAGGGCGCCGACGAGGCCGCCGAGACGACAGTCCAGGCCGCCGCAGCCACCACCGCCGCCCCAGATACCACCAGTACCGCTTCGGCTGCACCAGCCGCCGGCCACGGCCCGGCCGGCTCGGACGAGCGCCCGGCGCCCGCAGCATCCCCGGCGCCTGCAACACCCCCGGCGCCCGCAGCACCCCCGGCGCCCGCAGCACCCCCGGCGCCCGCAGCATCCCCGGCGCCTGCAACACCGCCCGCCTCCTTCGAGCAGCCGACAGCTCAGCCGATGGCAGCCTCCGCCGCCACCGCGGTCGCGACGCCGGCCACGACCGGCGGCAACGGCGCCTCCACCAACGGCGCCGCCGCGCCGGACGCCTACAGCGGCCCGACCACGCCCGCCGTACGACGCCTGGCGCGCGAGCACGGCATCGACCTGGCGCTCATCACCGGCAGCGGCCACGGCGGCCGGGTCTCGCGCGACGACATCATGAAGTTCGTGGAAACGGGCGGGGCGAAGCAGGCCGCGCAGCCAGCCCAGCCCGCTGCCGCCACAGCTGCCGCCCCCGCCCCCGCGCCCGCCCCGGCTCAGTCGGCCCCGTCGGCTCCCAGCCCGGTCGCCCAGGGTGACTCGCTCAAGCAAGCCTCGCCGATGCGCAAGGCGATCGCCGCCCAGATGACCCGGGCCCTCCAGGTGCCCGCCGCGTACACCACCATCGAAGTCGACATGTCCGGCGTCGTTGCCCTGCGCGAGCGCACCAAGCGCGCCTACCAGGAGCGGGAAGGGATCGGCCTGACCTACGACGCGTTCGTGGCCAAGGCGACGGTCGAGGCGCTGCGCGGCCACGCCGAGTTCAACGCCCACTACACCGACGAGGGCCACTGGCTCCGCCAACAGGTCAACCTTGGCATTGCCGTGGCCGTCGACGAAGGCCTGATCGTGCCCGTGGTCAAGGACGCCGACCGGCTCAGCATCCACGGCCTCAACCGCCAGATCCGCGACCTGGCCGATCGCGCCCGGGCCAGCAAGTTGACGCTGACCGACATCCAGGGCGGCACGTTCACGCTCGACAACACCGGCTGGACCGGCTCGATCATCACCCAGCCGATCATCAACTCGCCCGAGGTCGGCATCCTGACCATGGAATCGATCGTCAAGCGACCGGTCGTCGTGGAGACCCCAACCGGCGACCTGATCGGCATCCGGCCGATGATGTACATGTGCCTCGGCTTCGACCACCGTGCGACAGACGGCGCCCAGGCCGGCCGCTTCGTGGCTGACGTCAAGCGCTGGCTGGAGGCCGTCGACTCGAGCACGGCGATCTGGTAGCCCGGCCCATGGGTCGCGAACTGCCGATGTTCCAGCAGCCGAGCGCAGGTGCGCACGGCGTTCAGCCACATCTGCCGCCGACGATCGCCATGGGCGGCGGCAGCTTCGACGCCCCCGCCGCAGACGGGAGCGCCGCGTTGCGCCGCCACCCGGAGTGGATCAAGGCGCGCCTGCCGAGCGGCGACAACTACCACGACCTCAAGCGCATGATGCGCGGCCTGACGCTCAACACCGTGTGCGAGGAGGCCCGCTGCCCCAACATCGGGGAGTGCTGGGAGCAGCGCACGGCGACGATCATGATCCTGGGTGACGTGTGCACCCGCGCCTGCGGCTTCTGCGCCGTCAAGACCGGCCGCCCAACGTGGAACGACGAGGATGAGCCGCGCCGCGTGGCCGATGCGGTGGCGCACATGAACCTCGATCACGTCGTGGTCACCAGCGTCGCCCGCGACGACCTGCCCGACGGCGGCGCGCACATCTTTGCCGAGACGATCCGCGCACTGCGTCACGCTTCGCCCCACATGGGCGTCGAAGTGCTGATACCTGACTTCAACGGTCGGGACGAGCCGCTCCTCACGGTCATGGAGGCCGCGCCAGACATCCTCAACCACAACATCGAGACAGTCGAGCGACTCCAGAAGCCGGTCCGCAAGCGTGCCCAGTACGCGCGCTCGCTCGGCGTGCTCGCCACGGCCAAGCGCCAGGCCCGGGCACTGACCGGCCGCGACGGCACGGTGCACACCAAATCGAGCCTGATGGTCGGCCTGGGCGAGACGCGCGCCAGAGCTGAGCACGGCGTTCGCCGACCTGCGCGCGGTCGACTGCGACATCCTGACCATCGGCCAGTACCTGCGCCCGTCGGAACTACATCTGGCCGTCGAGCGTTACTATCATCCCAACGAATTCGCAGATATGAAGGCCGAGGCTGTGGCTCTTGGCTTCAAGCACGTCGAATCGGGCCCGCTCGTCAGATCGAGCTACCACGCCCGAGATCAGGTGCCGGAGGAGGCGCGCCGCCGGCACACCGCACGCCGAGCAGCGCTCGTTGCCAACGGGCTCTCTTGAGCGCGTCGCGCCGGTACATCGACCGACGAAGATCACGGGGAACACATGACCACTGAAACCAAGCCCGTCGCACAAGCCAGGCCGCTGCTCGGCTTCAACTGGCGCCGCGTGGTGATCTCGTTCGCCATCAGCCTCATCGGCCTGGTGGCGCTGGCCACGATGATCGCCTTCGGCTATGCGCTCATGAACGAGGGTCGCATGCTGCCCGGCGTGACCGTGCGCGGCATATCCGTGGCCGGGATGGACCGGGCGGCCGCCGAGCGCACACTGCGCGCCGGTCTGCCTGACATGCGCAGCGGCGCGCTGCAGCTGCACATCGGCAACGTCACCAGCGCCGTCTCGTACGCCGAGATCGGCCGCGACTACGACATGAACACCATGCTCGACCGGGCCATGAGCGTCGGCCGGACCGGCAACCCGCTCGAGCAGCTCGCGCAGCAGCTGCGCGGCTTCTTTGGCACAGTCTCGCTCGAGCCGATCGTCACCTGGAACGGTGAGCTCCTGGCACAGCGCGTCAGCGCCATTGCCCAGTCCGCGCAGTCAGCCCCGATCAACGCCACGATCAGCTTTGACGGCGAGCGTTACGTGGTCGCCCCGGCCTCTGACGGCCTGACGGTCGACGTGGCAGAGGTCGTGCGCCAGGCCGAGGCGGCGGTCGGTGCCGCAACCACCGGCGACTCGAGCGTGACCATTCAGCCGATCGTCGTGCCGGCAGACATCTCGACGCCCGCCGCGCAGGCGGCCGTCGGCCAGGCCGAAGCGGTCGCCTCCGACCCGCTCGTGCTCGGCGTGGGCGCCGAGACATCGGTCGTCCAGCCGGCCACGCTGCGCGGCTGGATCAGCCTCGAAGAGACCGCTCCCGGCGTGTGGACCCTGATCGTCTCGCGCGAGCAGGTCGAGCAGCTCGTCACGCAGCTCAAGGCGCAGGTCGACCAGCCGGCCGTGGACGCCCAGTTCCAGTTCAACGGCGCTCAGCCGGTCGCCGTGCCCAGCCAGATCGGGCGCGAGGTCGACGGCGCGGCAGCGACCGAGGGCATCCTCGCCGCGCTCAGCTCGCGCGGCTCGGGCGACCCGGTCAACGTGGTCACCCTGCCCATCGTGTCGACCGTGCCCGAGTTCGACACGGCCGACGCCGAGGCGGTGGTCGGCCGGTTCAGGTTGCTCGGCACGTGGACCACGCACTACATCCCCAGCAGCCACAACGCCAACGGGGTCAACATCCGCCGCCCGGCCGATCTGATCGACGGCACCGTCGTCCAGCCCGGTGCGGTCTTCGACTTCATCGACGTTGCCGGGCCGATCACGGTCGCCAACGGCTACGGAGAGGGCGCGGCGATCATCGGCGGCAAGACCAAGGGCGAGGGCGTCCTGGGCGGCGGCCTGTGCTCGGCCTCCACGACGATGTTCAACGCCGCGCTGCGCGCCGGCTTCGACATGGGCGCCCGGCGCAACCACGCCTACTACATCAGCCGTTATCCGGTTGGCCTCGACGCGACCATCTGGATCAGCGGTTCGTACCGCCAGACGATGTCGTTCACCAACGACACGGCCTACCCGATCCTCATCCAGAGCATCAACAAGAAGCGCCAGGTGACCTTCCAGGTGTGGGGCGTCTCGGACGGTCGAACGGTGAGCCTGTCCGACCCGGTGATCGCCAACGAGCGGCCGGCGACCAGCTGGTACCAGTTCACAGACACCCTCGCGCCGCGCCAGGTTGAGCAGGTCGAGTACCAGGCCGATGGCTTCGTCTCATCCGTCGTGCGCACCGTGCGCGATGCGAACGGCACCATCATCCACGAGGACACGTACCGCTCGAGCTATCGCCGGGTGGACGGCATCTACCTTGTCGGCCGCTATCCGGGCGACCCGGCCGCGGGCACGCGCGTTCCGTTCGGCTCGCTGCCGCCCCCGCCGCACCCGACACCCAGCCCCACGCCCGACGGGACGCCGGTGCCGGCTGGGCCGGTCGCGAATTTCTCCTGGGCCCCCAAGGACGGCAGCTTGGACATCACCTTCACCGACAAGAGCACGGGCAACCCGGACAGTTGGTCGTGGGACTTCGGCGACGGCGGTTCTTCCGACCAGCAGAGCCCACCGTCTCACCACTTTGATTCCCCCGACACCTACACGGTCACGCTCACGGTCTCGAACGCGAACGGATCCAATTCGGTGACCAAGTCGGTCACCATCCCAGCGCCAACGCCGCCGCCCGAGCTGCCGCCGCCTGCGCCGGCGCCCTGACCGGGCACCAGCCCCGATCATCGGGCGAATCCACGAACCGAGGGAACAGGTGACCGACGAGCTGCGCCGGCAACTGGTCGCGCTGCTGCGCGGCACCCAGGCGCACATGGGCTTTGACGATGCCGTCGCCGAATTCCCCGATTGGGCGATCAACGCTCGCGCGCCCCGCGTCGCCTACTCGCCGTGGCAGCTGGTCGAGCACCTGCGCATCACGCAGTGGGACATCCTGCGCTACATCGAGGACCCCGTTGGCCACGTCTCGCCCGACTGGCCGATCGGCTACTGGCCGGCGCCCGACGCCCAGACCGACGCCGCCGGCTTCGCGCAGTCGGTCGAACAATTCCGCGCCGACCTGGCCGCGCTCGAGGCGATCGCCCTTGACCCGGCGCGCGACCTGTTTGCCGTCCTCGAGGGAACGCCCGGCCACACCATCGTGCGCGAACTGATGGTCGTCGGCAACCACAACAGCTACCACATCGGCGAGTTCGCCTCGCTCCGCCAGGTCATGGCCAGCTGGCCGCCCGCCCGCGCCTGAGAGAGCGCGTCAGGGTCCGACCGGCCACGGCTGCGGTGCCTGGTTGGTGCCGGTGCCCCACCACCAGGCCTGTCCGCGGGTGTCGATGAGCAGGCAGGAGCGATCGTTGGCGAGGGCCGTCACGCCGAGCGATTGCGACTTGTTGCCCTCGACCGGTGTCAGGGCCGGACCACCAGTCGCCGATCCCCAGGACGTGTCGCCCCAGCACCAGACGCTTTCGTCGGCACGGCTGACGCAGCCGGTGTAGTCGCCCAGCGCGAGCAGCCGCGCATCGTCGATGCCGGGGACCTGGAGCGGTACGAGGCTGTTGGCGGAGTTGCCGTCACCCAGCGTGCCCCGCTCGCCGTAACCCCAGCACCACACGCTGCCATCGGTCAGCGTTGCGCAGGTCGACCAGCCCCCGGCCTGAACCTCGGCCACGTCGCTCAGGCCGGGCACCGGTGCCGGCGTCGACCGCCTGAGGTCTGAAGTGCCGTCGCCGAGCGGGCCGTAGAGGCGCACGCCGTCGCCGTTGCCGCCCCAACACCACAGGCTGCGGTCGGCCCTGACGGCACAGGCGTGGTTCCAGCCCGCACTGATCTGACGTGCGTCGTCAATGCCGATAACCGCCTGCGGGTCGGGAACGCCGCTGTTGCTCTCGAAGCTGCCATTGCCAAGCTGGCCGACGCTCCCGACTCCCCAGCAGGCAATCTGACCGTTGGCGCGCAGCGCACAGGCGAAGGCACCCCCGGCAACGACATCCTTCGCGTCGCTGATGCCCGGCACCTGGCGTGGCATGGTCGTGGACGGATCGAAGGCAGGGTCCTCGCCCCAGCACCAGACGCTGCCGTCGGAGCGGACGGCGCATGAGAAGCGGATCCCGGCCGCGATCGCCCGAGCGTCGTCGATGCCGACCACCGGCAAGGTGGCATAGTCGCGGTATTCGAGCGTCCCGTCGCCCAGTTGGCCCTCATCGTTCGAACCCCAACAGAACACGCGCCCGTCGTCGGCCAGCGCACAGGCGTGCGTGTCGCCGGTGGTAACCGCGATCACCGAGCCAACCGGCGCGATGGTCGGGCTGGGACTCGCCGTCGGCTCGATGGTGGGCGTTGGCCCGGGCGACTGGCTCGGGCTCGTCGACGGCGTCGGCGTGCCCTCGAAAGTGGTTGTCGGGCTGGGCGAAGGCGACCCGCCGGTCGGTGAGCCAACGGGTTCGCCGCTGGGCGGCACCGTCGCCGGCGGCAGCGAGCCGCTTGGTCGCGCTGTGGTCACCACAATGGCCGACGACTGCGCTGTAGGTGGCGGCGAGAATGGCTGGAAGGTCGGGTTGGGCACGATCTGGTTGATCGGCAGCTTGATCAGGCCGCCGATCAATGCGGCGCCGAGCAGCGCCACCGCGAGCAGCGCGAGCAGCAGCGCCGGCCGCCAGGATGGGGGCAAGGACGGCCAGCGCAGGCCGCGGCCACCCGCCCTGTCGGCTGCCATGCGGGTTATCTCGACCGCGTCGAAGGGCCGCACGCCTTTGTCAGCCAAGTCGCGCAACGAGCGCGCGAGGCGCTGTTCGAAGAGCTCGTCGAACTGCTGGTCAGTCATTCGCCGGCTCCAGGTCGCGCCGCAGCGTCGTCAACAGGCGCTGCAGGCGAGCGCGCGTACCGGACGCAGAGATGCCCGTCACTCGGCTCAGTTCGCCCGAATCGAACCCGGCGACGTAGCGCAGGGCGAGCAGCTCGCGATCCGCGGCGCTCAGCCGGGCGAGCGCGTTGCGCAGGTCGATCTGCCCGCTCCAGATGCGGGTGCCCTCGTCATCGTCACGCGGATCTTCCGCGCGCAGCTCCGTGACCACCCGGCGACGCTGCCGGCGCATCGCCTGACGCGCCTGGTTGGCCGCGATCGCGACGAGCCATTGGCGCAGCCGTTCGGGCTGGCGCAGCTTGCGCAGCTGGCGCCAGGCAATCGCCCATGCTTCCTGGACGGCGTCATGGGCGGCGTCGGTGTCGCGCGTGATCACGAAGCAGACGCGAACCATGTCGTCTTGATAGGCCGCGACGATCCGTGCGAACGCGGCCTCATCGCCGTCGGCCGCGGCGGCGACGGGCAGCGTCACATCTTCGGGATGTAGTCGTGGGTTAGCCGCTCTCGGTCCTTCAGCCGCTATGGCCGACACCCTCTCAGGCTGCAGGCGCTGCCCCAACAGGCTCAGCGTGGCCTGGCCACGCCAATCGTAGACCTCGCTGTACACGCCCAGTAGATGCCGCCCGGGCCGCGACTGATTCGCGTCTGCCGCTCGACACTCGGCACGTAGCCGGGCTCCGTAGAAGGTTCAGTACCCGCGCCACTGTCAGTTGCGCCTCGAGGAGCATCAACTGTTCGTATAGCTCCGCAAGAGCATGAGGAAATATGGCCAGAGTCATCTCCATCGCCCTGCTGGCGCTGGTCGTCGGCGGGCTGGCGAGCCCAGCGGCCGCCGCCGCCGCCGCGGCGCCCGATCGCGGCGACCACGGGGCGCAGGCGCGTTGCATGTACAAATCGAGCTACGTCCCCGGCTGGGGCGCCATGCGGCTCAACCGGCTCACCGTGATGCCGCCGACGTTGTTCTCCGTCGACGCGCCAGGCGTGGTTGGCTGGCGCTTGCTCATCCAGCGGACCTACGACCGCAACACCTGGAAGCGGATCTTCGCCAGCGTCATCCAGAAGTCGACGGCAACGCCGACCGAGGCGGCTGTGCTAAACCCGTTGAGCGCGCTGATCAATTCGCCGCTGTTCCTGCCCGACGGACACGGGGGCTACCTGAGCGCCGAGTACCGCGCGCTCCTCAGGTTCTACTGGTATGGCAGCGACGGATCGGTTATTCGCGCCGAGCGGCACCGCGTCGTCTTCTACGACGTCCTCCGGGACGGCAACTACCTGTGGACGGACACCGGGCTGTGCTACCACGGCGTGTTGTTCGACCAGTGATCGGAGGAGATGACATGCGTCGATTGATCAGCCTCGCCGCAGCCGGCCTGATCGCGAGCCTCGCCTTCGGGGCTCCCGTGTCGGCCGCTCAGGCGGGCAGCAGCTATGGCGCCGAGGCGCGCTGTCGCTACCACGAGACACAGGGCGGCAAGTTCGGCTGGACCGAGGCGCTGCTCAAGAGAATCGCCGTCACGCCGCCGAGCGTCGTGTCACGCAACGGTGGCAAGCAGCAGGTCGGCTGGCGCTTCATCGTCGAGCGCTCGCTCGAGCGCGCCAACGGGCCGTGGCAGGTGACCTACGGCAGCCCGATCCAGACCGGGTCGGCGACCGCGACGAAGCCGGCCAGCTTCAGCGCGATGCGCGTGAGGGTGGGCGTGCCCAACGTCGAGTACCAGGACGACGTCTGGTATCACATCACGCTCAAGATCTTCTGGTATCGACCTGACGGCAGCGTCAAGGCCAAGGCGAGCTACCTGTTCAGCCAGTACCGGATGTACGTCGACGGCGAGGACCAGGGTCTCTGGTCGCTCGACGAAGACTGCCCGGGCCTGGCCAAGCAGTTCTTCGATGGACCGTACTCCGCGACCCGTGCCATCTTCAGAGGCGTCCTAGGCAAGAGCCATGGGGATTGAACTTCGCGGGGCCACGCTCCGCTAGCATCGGGGCGTGCCCAACGTCCTGCCCCGCAATCGGCCGCTGACCGAGCTGCACTGCCATCTCGGTGGCGCGGTCGCCCCATCGATCATGTGGGGCATCGCCCACGCGCAGGGCATCCGGCTGCCGACCAAGGACTACTGGGAGTTCCGCCACTTGATCACCGTCTCAGCGCGGCGCGGGCGGAGCTTCGATGGCTACCTCCAGCTGTTCCACTGGACCGAGCTGATCCAGAGCTCGCCCATCGCGGTCGAGCGCTCGGTCTACGAGGTCATCGGCGGTGCGTACCGCAAGAACAACGTGACCACGATGGAGCTGCGCTTCAACCCCATGAAGCGCAACCGCGGCGGCGAGCAGGACCTCGACCACATCATCAGCGCGGCCATCCGGGGCATGGACCGGGCCATGCTCGAGTACCCGGTCACGCCGGGGCTGATCCTGTGCCTCGACCGCGCCTTCCCGCACAACCTCAACGAGATCATCGTCGAGAAAGCCATCGCCTACCGCAACAGAGGTGTCGTCGGGATCGACATCGCCGGGCCGGAGTCGCCCGACTTCAAGCCGGCCGACTACCGCCGCCTGTTCGAACGGGCGCGCCGGCGCGGCCTGGGCACTACCGTCCACACCGGCGAGGCTGGCCCGATCGAGGAGATCGCCGAGGTGATCGAGCAGCTCGAGCCGTCGCGCATCGGTCACGGCGTCAAGTCGGCCTACGACCCGCGCACGATGGCCATCATCCGCGAGCGCGGCATCACCCTCGAGGTCTGTCCGACGAGCAACCTCAACACGCGCGTCGTGTCGAGCTGGGACGAGTTCCGCTGGATCTTCGACACGTTCCGGCGCAACAAGGTCCGGTTCACGATCAACACCGACGGGCCGGAGATGCTGCGCACCTACATCCGCGATGAGCTGTCGACGCTCGGCCGGCTGGGCATCCTGGCCGTCGAAGAGCAGGAACAGATGGCCGAATGGGCCCGCCAGGCGTCTTTCGTCGAGGGCGTCAGCAACATCCCGCTGCCCGTTCGCGCGCCCGCCGCGCGGCGCAAGGTCGAGCGCGAAGAGGCGTAGAACCCACCTGCGGCTGTAGCCTTTCGCCGTGCCCGACCTCGTTAGGAACTTCGATGAGCCGGATGCGCGTGAGGAGCTCCCGCTTGAGCTGATCGAGGAGGTGACGATTGGCACGTTCGTCGTCGCGCGGGAGACGATCCAACCCGGCTGGCGCTGGTCGACTCATATACAGCCGATTGTTGGGACCGAGCTGTGCGAATTCCGTCATGTCGGCGTCCAGATCAGTGGCCGGTGGGTCGCTGTTAGCCGCGAGGGGATAGCGACGCAGATCGGTCCGGGCGACGTGTACGACATCGCCGCAGGACACGACAGCTGGGTAGTCGGTGATGAGCCGGCTGTGGGCATCGGCTTCGAGGGCGCGGCTGGACGGGACCTTCCGGCGGCGGTTGGGCGAGTGGTGCTGACGACGGTGCTCTTCACAGATATCGCGGACTCGACTGCGGCGGCGCAACGAATGGGTGATCGCCGCTGGAGCCGCGTGCTGGAGCAGCACCATGAGGACGTACGTGACCTGTTGCGCGTTCACGGCGGGCACGAGGTGAAGTCGACCGGTGACGGATTCCTGATCACCTTCGATGGAGCCGAGGCAGCACTGCGCTGTGCCGCCGCGATCGTCAACGCGGCAGGTCGGCTGGGTCTGGCGGTCCGGGCGGGTGTCCATACCGGCGAGGTCGAGTTGGCCGGCGGCGATGTGCGCGGCGTCGAAGTCCACCTCGCAGCGCGCATCATGGCAACTGCCGACGCCGGTGAAGTGCTTGCCTCCACCACCACGCGCGACCTCGTTGCAGGGTCGGGCCTGGTGCTCTCGGAGAAGGGCTCCTTTGCACTGAAGGGCATCAGCGGAGCACGCGCGCTGTATACGCTGCGCACCCCTGGTTGAGCGTGCCGCGCGCCCGCCCGAAACACGCACCATCCACGCGCGCGGTGCGTCATGGCCAAGCTGGTGCCGCCTCCGCCGGCGCTGCTCACGCTCGAGCCCGACCTACTGACCGCCATTTAGGCACCGAGCGCGCAGGTGGGGGCATTCTCACGGCTAGTACGCACCGTGCGCGCACCTGGGTCAGAACCGCAGCGCAGACCGATCTACCACGCGCAGAGTACGTGAGCGACCGACCGCACCACGAAGCGGCCGCGGACCCCCGTCGCGGCCCTCTGCTAGCCTGACAAATCGTGGACTTTGACCTCTCCCCAGAGCACGAACTCCTGCGCCGAACGATCCGTGACTTCCTCGCGCGCGAGGTCGAGAGCCACGTCGACGTGCACGAGGCGGAGCGCCGCTTCCCGACCGACATCGTCGCCGAGCTGGGCCAGATGGGCCTGCTCGGCATCCCGTTTCCCGAGGAAGAGGGCGGTGCCGGGCTGGACACGCTCGCCTACGCCATCGCGGTCGAGGAACTCTCGCGTGTGTGGGGCTCGCTGGGCATCATCGTCGCCGCACACACGTCGCTCGGCTGCAATCCGCTCCATCTCGCCGGCACGGACGAGCAGAAGCAGCGCTTCCTGGCGCCCATGGCTTCGGGACGTGTCCTAGGCGCCTATGGCCTGACTGAGCCCGAAGCGCGACGGGCGAGTTGCTCTTTGAGGACTGCAAGATCCCGGCCGATCAGAGCTCGGCGCGCAAGGGGAGGGCTGGAAGATCTTCCTCAAGACGCTCGATGGCGGGCGTATCTCGATCGGCGCCATGGCTGGGCATTATGGGCGTCGATGAGCAGGAGCAGATGGCCGAATGGGCCCGCCAGGCGTCTCTCGTCGAAGGCGTCAGCAATATCCCGCTGCCCGGTGGCCGACCCGCCGCCCGGCGCAAGATCGAACGCGAAGAAGCCTAAGCAAAGATAACCGTCGACGGGTCTTGACGGGTGGCGTAGCCTGCCGCGTGAGGGATCGGTCCGACACCCGTTGGGGGGCCCTGACCACGAGCGCCGCCCCATCCCCTGGACTAGGGGTATGGGCGATGACGGTCCTGACACGATTCAGATCCGCGCGGCGGGCTGCCTTGATTCCAGTTCTCGCCGTGGTCCTAGCGGGACTGGGGTCGCCCGCAGCTGCGGCAACCGGAGGCTCGGATCCAGAAGAACTGACGCGTGTTGGCAATACGCTGTTCTTCACGGCGCAGGGTGGCGGTGGGCGCGAACTGTGGAAGACCGATGGGAGCCTGGCGGGAACGCTGCGTGTCCGGAATATCCGCCCGGGGCCAATGGGTTCGTTGCCCCGGGAGCTGACAGATGTTGGTGGCACCCTCTACTTCACAGCCGATGACGGCAGCGGACGAGCAATCTGGAAGAGTGACGGAACCGCCGTCGGAACCGTGATGGTGCTACAGGATCCGAATGCCTATCTGTACGACCTGCACGCCTTCATCGACCGACTCTTCTATATCTCTTCGACCGGCGCCGGTCACGAACTCTGGAAGACGAACGGAAATCCCGGTGGAGAACAGCTCGTCGCGCCCGTGGCCGAGGGCTTCCCGTATATCGACGCACTGGAGGCCGCTGGCGACAACCTGTACTTGATGCGATCTGGCAGCGAGGAGGAGGACGGCCAGCTGTGGATGACGTCTGGCTACCTGGGCGGCACGCGCCTGCTGAAGACGCTCGCCGACTCCCCATTCAACCCGATGACGGGCGTCGGCAGCCGACTGTTCTTCCGGAAGGGAGTCGGCACCACCGGCCACTTTCCAACCCCGACCGCGCTCTGGACGAGTAACGGCACACCTCGTAGCACGCGGCGCGTCAAGGATCTGGTGCCTGACGAATGGGACTACACGTACAACGTCACTGACGCCGGCGGCACGGCTTTCCTGCAGACCCCCGGAGCTGTCTGGAGGAGCAACGGCTTCGCCGGCGGCACACAGGTAGTGGCCAGCGATTTCGGTGGTGCGTCGCCTTCGTACAGGAACGTAATGACGTACGTGGCCGGGATCGTGTTCTTCACGGTCCAGGACGGCTCCCAGCAGGCTTACCTCTGGAAGTCGGATCTGACGGGTCCCGGCACGCAGTTCGTCAGCGACGCGGAGCCGTTCGCGTGCTTGACATTGCCGTTCCAGGAATGCCCCGGACGGCAGTCGGCCAACAGCGTCGGGATGGGCGGCGACCTCTACTACACGTCGCATGGCCCCGGCGCAGGCGTCGAGCTGTGGCGGAGTGATGGCACGGGCCCGGGCACTAAGCAGGTTCTCGACATCCGGCCTGGCTGGAAGAGTGCTAACCCCGGCTCGCTCACACCGATCGGGAACGTCCTCTACTTCAGCGCCAACGATGGCAGCCACGGCCGGGAGCTGTGGCGCAGCGACGGCACCGACATCGGGACATGGATGGTGGCCAACATTTGAACAGATTTCGACTCGCGCTGGTCTCGGCCGTAGTCGTAGCGCTGACTGCCGTGCCGAGCACGCAGGCTGCCACAGGTCCGTATATGGTCAAGGACATCAGGGCGTCGGGCTCTTCGCAGCCGACAGAGCTGACCGTCGTCGGCGCAACGCTCTTTTTCGTGGCCAACGGCCAAGGTGGCCGCGAACTGTGGAAGAGCGACGGCACGAGCAGCGGCACGGTCCGTGTCAAGAACATCCGCCCGGGCTGGAAGGGCTCGAATCCGCACCGCCTGAGGGACATTGACGGCATTGTCTATTTCTCCGCAAACGACGGAACGCACGGCTACGAGCTGTGGCGTTCGGACGGCACGGCGGCCGGTACGTGGATGGTGGCGGACATCACACCGGGCCCGGAATCATCGAATCCGACCCGGGTCAACGATGTCTACGGGACGCTCTTCTTCTTCCGCAACTGGCCGACCAACGAGCTATGGACCAGCGATGGGACGCCGGAAGGAACGCAGCTGGTCAAGGTTCTCGACCCTCTGGGACTTCACAACGCTCCGGACGAGGTCTTCGCCTTCGATGGCCGCGCATGGTTCTTTGGCAGCTTCAACCCCGACTTCACAGCCGAGCAATGGGTCAGTGACGGAACGGCGGAGGGAACCGAGCTCTATGCGGGCGACCCGTTCATGTGGGGTCCGCCGCTCCAGGTCGGATCTAACTACTTCTTCACGGCGACCGAAGGCTCGACCGGGATGGAGCTCTACGTGAGCACTGACGGCACGCTCGGTGCGACGGAGGACAGCGTCCAATTCGTGGCCGACATCTGGCCCGGCCCGGATTCGAGTCAGCCGCGGGATTTCGTAAAGGGCGGCGGCGGGCGGCTGTTCTTCACCGCCGACGATGGCGTCCATGGCCGCCAGCTGTGGAAGAGCAACGGAACGCCGGAGGGCACCAGGCGGCTGACCAGCCTGTCGGATGCACCGCCGGAAGAGCTGACTCGTTTCAAGTCGCGCGTCTTCTTCCTCACCTTTGGAGAGGCTGGCCCGCTGTGGAAGAGCAATGGCACCAAGAATGGGACCAGGAACGTGGCCATCGAACCCGACGGGGTTGGGAACCTGGTTGCGGTCGGCGACGCGCTCGTGTTCTCGGGCACGGTCCTCGAGTTCAGCCTGACCGGAGCTGTGCCTCCGCACGACACCGAGCTGTGGCGATCCGACGGGACTGCAGCCGGAACGCAGCTGGTCTTCGACATAAACCCGACCGACTCATCCGGCCCGCGCGACCTCATAGCGGTGGGCAACGCGGTGTACTTCACTGCGACCGACGGCGTGCATGGTCGCGAGCTTTGGAGGTACGTGCCCTGAGGACGGGTCGCGGCCATCGATGGCCGTCGTCAGTTCGCCATTGGTTGGCGGAAACGGCTACATGGAGTGCTCTGATAGCCTGACAAATCGTGGACTTTGACCTCTCCCCAGAGCACGAACTCCTGCGCCGAACGATCCGTGACTTCCTCGCGCGCGAGGTCGAGAGCCACGTCGACGTGCACGAGGCGGAGCGCCGCTTCCCGACCGACATCGTCGCCGAGCTGGGCCAGATGGGCCTGCTCGGCATCCCGTTTCCCGAGGAAGAGGGCGGTGCCGGGCTGGACACGCTCGCCTACGCCATCGCGGTCGAGGAGCTGTCGCGTGTGTGGGGCTCGCTGGGCATCATCGTCGCCGCACACACGTCGCTCGGCTGCAATCCGCTCCATCTCGCCGGCACGGACGAGCAGAAGCAGCGCTTCCTGGTGCCCATGGCTTCGGGACGCGTGCTGGGCGCCTACGGCCTGACCGAGCCCGAGGCCGGCTCTGACTCTGGCGGCACGCGCAGCACGGCGCGCTTCGAGAAGGCCGCCCGCGGCAACGGCGGGTCGTGGGTGATCAACGGCAGCAAGCGCTTCATCACCAACGCCGGCCAGGCGGGCACGTACATCGTCACCGCGCGCACCGGCGACCGGCCGCGACGGCTCGGCCGAGATCAGCGCGTTCATCGTCGAGCCGAGCACGCCCGGGTTCGTCGTCGGTCGGCTCGAGGAGAAGCTCGGCCTGCACGCCAGCGCGACCGGCGAGCTGCTGTTCGAGGATTGCCGCGTGCCCGGCCGACCAGATGCTGGGCGCCAAGGGCGAGGGCTGGAAGATCTTCCTCAAGACGCTCGATGGCGGGCGCATCTCGATCGGCGCGATGGCGGTCGGGCTGTCGCAGGCCGCGCTCGACGCGTCGATCGCCTACGCCCGTGAGCGCAAGCAGTTCGGCCGGCCCATCGGCACCTTCCAGGGCGTCGCGTTCATGATCGCCGACATGGCCACCGAGATCGAGGCGGCGCGTGCTTTGGTCTGGCGCGCGGCCTGGCTCAAGGACAACAACCGCGACTACACCACCGCGGCGGCGCAGGCCAAGCTGTTCGCGTCGGAGGTCTCACAGCGCGTCACGAACATGGGCATCCAGGTCCACGGCGGCTACGGCTACGTCGAGGAATACAAGGTCGAGCGCTTCATGCGCGACGCCAAGCTGACCGAGTTGGGCGAAGGCACCAGCCAGATCCAGCGGCTGGTGATCGGCCGGAAAGTGCTCGGCCTCCGGGTCGAGTAGAGAAGGAGACAGCCATGTCAGTCGCCCGCAACACCGAGATCAGCGCGACCTCGAGCAAGAGCTTCGAGGACGCCATCAGCCAGGGCCTGGCGCGCGCGACCAAGACGCTGCGCAACGTCAAGGGCGCCTGGATCAAGGACCAGGAAGTGATGATCGAGAACGACCAGGTCACCACCTACAAGGTGGTCATGGTCGTCACCTTCGTCCTCGACGACTAGACCCGCCTAGGCGCCCCGCTGGCGGAGCGCCTCGTAGAACAGGACGGCGGCCGTCGCCGAGACGTTCAGGCTGTCGGCCACGCCACGCATCGGCACGTGCACGGACGCGCGGGCCAAGCTCCGCCCACGCGTCCGACAGCCCGCGCGCCTCGCTGCCCAGGGCAATCGCCACCGCCCCGGAGTAATCGGCCGCGGTGTAGTCGACCGAGCCGCCGACGCGCGCGGCAATGATGGCGATGCCGCGCTCACGCAGCCAGGCGAGCACCTCGCCGGTCGACGCGACGCAGACGGGTACAGCGAAGACCGCACCCAGGCTGGCGCGGATGATGTTCGGGTTGAACAGGTCCGTCGCCGCCTCGGCGACGATGACCGCCGCCAGTCCGGCGCCGTCCGCGGTGCGCAGGATGGCGCCCAGGTTGCCCGGCTTCTCGACGCCCTCGACCACGCAGATCAGCGGCTCGGGCGGCAGGACCAGGTCGGCCAGCGTGCGCAGGGGTGTCTCGGCGACGGCCACCACGCCGTCGAGTCGGTCGCCGTAGGCCAGCTTCCCGAAGGCCTCCCGGCCGAGCTCGAGCACGGGTACCGATTCCTCGCGCAGGCGCTCAAGCAGCCCAAGAGCCTCCGGCTCTGTGCACAACTCGGGCAGCACGAAGACCTCGCGCACAACGGCTCCGCCAGACAGCGCGCGCAGCGTCTCGCGGACGCCGTCGATGAGGGTCAGGCCGAGGCGGTCACGCTCGCGCCGCCCGCGCAGCCGCGCGGCGGCCTTGAGCCGCGGATTGGCCGTGCTCGTTATGCGCCCGGATGTCACCGGGCGATGTTAGCGAGGCCGGGATCAGGCCCCCAGGTAGCCGATCAGGCCGCCCATGAGCACCGACGCAACGAGAAAGAAGCTGGCATTGATGAGCCAGTACTCCCAGCCGCGCCTCTCGTAGATAACGGGGTTGAGCAGCGTGGGCGCGACGAAGCCAAGCCAGACGACGAAGCCCACGAGCGCACCGTCGACCGGCGACGCGACGCCGAGGGCCTTGATTACCACGGTCAGCACGTATGCCGTCAGCAGGGGTAGCCCAGCGCCGCCGATGGCCCACATCACGACCGACGTGTTGCTCATTGACGGGAGTTCGACACCAGCGGCGGCTGACCAACGCCGCCCGAGAACCTGGGGCGCGAACCAGATACCGCCAACGAGGAAACCGGCCACCGCTCCGGCGACAACCGCGACCCAGTTCAGATTCGTGAACTCGAAAACCATGACCCTCTCCTCCTGTCCCCTCCTTGTGCCCCCTCGGCGCGGATTACGGCACCACCCCGGTGGCCAGAATGGCCGCTACTGCAAGCGGGCGCTCGAGCGCCGAGGCCTCATTGCGAGGCGCTCGATGACGATCGTCTCGCCCTTGATCTGGCGCGCGCGGCACCTTCCGTCGCGGAACTCCTGATCGCACGTCGGCTGGTGGGCGAATCCACCAGCCGATCGTAACGCTCCCACCGCGCGGCTCTATGCGCCGAGGTAGCCGATGATGGCGCCCATGATCACGTAGGCGACGAGGTGGAAGCCGGATGTGATCCACCACCACTCGAAGTTGCGACCGTCGTACACCCACGCGTTCATAGTCACGGTGGCGGTGAAGCCAAGCCAGACCACGAAGCCGACGATGACACCGTCGATTGCACCGTCCGTCGCTGTGTGCGTGCTCAGGCCGGCCAGGAGCAACGTCAGCACATAGGCCATGAGCAACGGCATCGCGATCACGGCGACGATGTTCGTCGGCGTCATGTCGCTCATCGACGGCAGCTTGCGGCCGACATTCTCTGCCCAGCGCTTGCCGAACACCATCGGCATGTACCAGATGCCGCCGATCACACCGCCGGCAACGGCGGCGACGATGACCGCAACCCAGTTGAGCGTGGTGAACTCAGCAACCATTTTCGAGCTCCCTCCTCTATCTCCCCATACCGGTGGGCGCGAGTATCACGCGTTCGGCGGGCCGTCAATAGAGCCAGCCAGCCCGAATCGCTATTCGTGGGCCGCCGACTCCCGGATCGCCTCAACCGCGAGTGGATTCTCGAGCGCCGACAGATCGCCCGGGTCGGCGCCCAGGTAGGCCGCCCGGGCGACGCGGCGCATGACCTTGCCCGAGCGGGTGCGCGGCAGGTCGGTCACCACGTGGACCGCCTCCGGCCGGAGCGCCTTGCCCAGCTGTTCGACGACCTTGTCCGAGATCGAGCGGCGCAGCGCCGGGTCGTCGCTCTCTGTCCGGCCGGAGGCGGACGAAGACCACGATCACCTCGCCCTTGACCTCGTGCGGCACGCCCACGGCCGCGGCCTCCAGCACGGCCGGATGCGACACAGCCGCGCTCTCGACCTCCGCCGGACCGACGCGCTTGCCGGCGACCTTGAGCGTGTCGTCGGAGCGACCCTGGATGAACCAGTAGCCGTCCGCGTCGACCAGCGCCCAGTCGCCGTGGACCCACGTGCCGGGGATGCGTGACCAGTACGTCTCGAGGTAGCGCTCGGGGTCGTTCCAGAAGCCGCGCGTCATGCCCGGCAGCGGCTGGCGCAGCACCAGCTCGCCGACCTCGCCGCGCACGGAAGCGCCGTCCGCGCCGATGACGTCTGCCGCCGCGCCGACGATCGGTCCGCCGAACGACGTCGGCTTGATGGGCGTCATCAGATTGCACGCACACGATCCCGCCGCTGACCTCTGTGCCGCCGCTGTAGTTGATGAGCGGCAGCCGGCCGCCACCGATCTCGCGGAAGAACCACCACCACGACTCGGGGTTCCACGGCTCGCCGGTCGAGCCGAGGACGCGCAGGACTGGACAGGTCGTGGGCCCGGACCGGTTCCGTGCCGTGCGCCATCAGCGCCCGGATGACCGTCGGCGAGAGGCCGAGATGGGTCACGCCGTGGCGGGCGACCAGCGCCCACAGTCGGTCCGGCCGACGGGTAGTCGGGCGCACCCTCGTACAGCACCAGCTCGGCGCCGAGCAGCAGCGCGCCGCTGATCGCCCACGGGCCCATCATCCAGCCCAGGTCGGTGAACCAGAAGAGGCGTGTCGCCCGGGCCCAGGTCGAAGCCGTGCGCGAGGTCCTGCGCGCCCTTGATCGGGAAGCCGCCGTGGACGTGGACGGCGCCCTTGGGCCGGCCGGTCGTGCCCGACGTGTAGATGATCATGTACGGCGTCTCGGGGTCGGTCTCGGGCGTCGGTCGTGTCAGCGGCCGATGGTCCGATCGCGCCATCTCGTCGGACCACCAGCGGTCGCGACCCTCGATCCCAGCCGTCTGCGGCCCGCGTGCTGCGCTCAGCCGCCCGACGACCAGCACGCGCTCGACCGTCGGCGCCAGCTCGACCGCGGCGTCCGCCGTCTCCTTCATGGGCACCGTGTGCGCCGCGCCGGAGCGTGCCGTCGGCGGTGACGAGCAGCTTCGCGCCCGCGTCGTTCAGGCCGGCCGGCCAGCGGCCGGCGCGGCGTAGCCGGAGAAGATCGGGACGTAGATCGCCCGCAGCTTGCCCAGTGCCAGGACGGCTGATGACCGTCTCGGGCAGCAGCGGCAGGAAGATGCCCGACGCGATCGCCCACGCCGATGCCCAGGTTGGCGAGCATCGCCGCGGCGCGATCGACCTCGCTCTTCAGCTCGGCGATTGGTGAAGCGGCGGACGGTCGCCGTCCTCGCCCTCCCAGGTCAGCGCGCGCGCCGTCCGGGTCGCGCTGCGGCGCGCGGGTCGATCGCCGCCGCCGCGTAGTTGAACGCGCCGCCGCTCCACCAGCGCGACCACTCGGCGCCGCCGCGGACAGGTCGAGCGTCTGCGTCGGTCGGCGCTGCCAGGCCAGGCCCAGGTCGTCCGCCGCGGCGCCCCAGAACCAGGCCGGGTCGCGCTCGGCGTGGCGCTGGAGCGCCTCCAGGTCCGGCTCGCCCGCGGCGACGATGAAGCGCCCCAGGCGGGTCGCGCGCCGCGCGTCGGCGGCCGGTCGCCACGCGCGTCGGCGACGTCGCGCCCGAAGATCGGCCAGTCGCTCTTCACGACCTCATGCTACCGAGCGCTCAGCTGCCGCCGGTGGCGCGCAGCGCTTCGTCGAGGATCGATCTGAGCATCTCGTTCCAGGTTGGCCCGTAGGCGCGCCACGGCGCACTCTCGAGCGTGCTGACCGTTGCGCCGGGATGGAGCGCCTGGTACTCGGCCACGCAGTCGGCGAAGGCCGCCGCCGCTGCGTCGAAGTCGGCCGGGCGACGCCAGCGCAGCAGATAGACCTGGTGGAGAGCGCTCTGGTTGAACAGCGCCACCTCGAGGCTGATCGCGTTGTCGTGCAACTCGGACGTTGGGCAGCCGGCATCGCCGCTGACCAGTCGATGCACGGTCGCGCCGCGCAGGACGAGGTTGGCGATGACATAGTCCATGCTGCCCGGCGTGGATGAGGGCGCGACAAACTGGCCGCAAGCGGCAACCATCAGGATGACCAGCGCCACGGCAGCGGCGCGACTCACGGTCAGCCGCCGGGGTTCCGCGCTATCGATCATCTGCACCCGGACATTCTCGGCCCCGTTGAGTCTGCTTGCCCGTTATGCATCTTGTGACTGAACCGACTGTTGAGCCAGGCGTTCGCAGCCCCTACCGCGATTTCTATGCGCTACACGCATCGGCTGATCGCTGAAGGGCCGCTTTCAGGTGGCTCCGAGGCGAAAGCGAGGGGTCCATCCTCGGCCGGCCGGACCGTTCAGTCACGGGGGGCATGAGGGATCGCCGGACCCGGCTCGGTGGCCGATCGCAGGCCTGGGGCTGGGGCCGAGCCTCAGCCTCGGTCACGGCTGTCGCGGGCGCGCTGCTTCGCGTCGCGCAGCCGGGCGATCGTGTCGACCGGGCCGGGTGGCTCGGCAGCGGCCCGAGCTGGCGGGGGAGTGGTCGGCGTGGTCTCCGGCTTGAGCCCGGCCGCCGGCTTTGACTTGGCCGCAGTGCTTGCCCTTGGCCGCCGGTTTCGGCTTGGCCGTCGGCTTCGGCTGACTGGACGGAGCCTGCGCGGCCGCCTCGTCGGTCTCGGCGCTCGGCCGCGTCAGGGCCGCGCGCGCCTCGGCACCACCGGCGCGGCGGGCGGCGGCGAGCATCTCGCCGACCTGCTCGGGTCCGCCGCGCCGGGCCGCGCCACGCCCGCCAGCGATCGCGCCGGTCCAGGCGCGGGCAAGGGCCAGATCGCCGCGCGAGACTGAACACGCGCCGGACCGCCCACGTCGAGCGGCCACAGCAGCAGCGCCAGGAGCAGCAGCCACGGCAGCATGTCGGTCGCGGCGGTGGTCGTGCCCAGGTCGTGCTTCCAGGCGTCGGCGCCGTCCTCCACGGCCCGCCCGCCGGTCGCACCGCGCAGCGCCGCGAGCAGCCGCTCGTTGGTGCCCAGCAGCCGGTACTCGGCCGGTGTCGGGGCGACGAGCATGACCGTGCGCGCGAGCGGTGTCTCGCCCGGCTGGGTCTGCACGAAGCGCATCGCGTAGGCGCCCGGGGTGAGCACGCCCAGGTCGGTCTCGTAGACGCCCGGCGCGGTCTGGTCGAGGCGCGCCTCGCGCACGCTCGAAGGTCGGGGTCGGTGATGCCGGCCGACCGTGTCGTAGAAGTTGCGCGGCGTGCCGTCCGCTCTCGACCGACCGCAGGCGCAGCCGGGTCTGGTCGCCGTCGGTCACGAACTCGGCCTCCATGCCGCCCGACTCCTCGCCCGGGAAGGTCCACGCCACCAGCTGCGAGAAGAACCTGTTGAAGCCGGCCCAGCCGACCCAGTTAGTCGCCCAGCGGCCCTGCGCATCGCTCGTCCAGGCGACCGAGCGGCCCAGGCCGTACTGCCACTGGGCCAGGACCGGGTCGTCGCGCGATCGACACGAGCACCGTCTGCGCGGCCGACTTGGCGGTCGTGCCGTTGTAGCCCGCGCAGCTGCGGCAGGCCGTCCTCCGAGCCCGCGCAGGATGGGCGAGGACGAGGTCAGGATCGGGAAGAAGTCCTCCTCGACGATCTGCTGGCCGGAGACCTGCTGGGTCTCCTTGAGGAAGATGTCGGGGATCGATGCCGGATCGGTCGCGGCGTAGTAGCGGCCACCACCGCGCTCGGGCGAGGCTCGCCCAGGAAGTCGCCCGCGCCGCCGCCGCCCGCGCCGACCGTCGAGAGCGTGATGCCGGCCGCCGTCATGCGCCGGATCAGCTCGTCGTATTCGCCCGCTGCTCGACCAGCCGTCGGTGAACAGGACGATGTGGCGGCGCGTGGCCGACGTCGTCCTCGAGCGAGGCGACGGCCTCCGACAGGCCGGCGAAGATGTTCGTCTGGCCGTCGGCGCGGATGCCGGCGATCTGCGACTCGACATCGCCGATGTTGCCCAGCGGCGCGGTGTGGATGACCCAGTGCGCGTTCTCGTTGAAGGCGACCACGCCGAACTCGTCGCGCTCGGTGAGCGCCGAGACCGCGCGCAGGATGGCCTCCTTGCCGATGTCCACCTTGGGCATGCCCTGGATCTGGACGCCGCCGTCGCGGTTGGCGGTGTTGCAGTGGCAGGCGTCCATCGAGCCCGACTGGTCGATGACCACGACCAGCGCGATGTCCGGCTGGCGCTCACGGTCGCGCACGTCCATGTCGACCGGCAGCGCCTCCTCGAGCGGCGTGCGCTTGTAGCCGCCGGCGCCGAACGAGTTCGGGCCGCCGATCATCACCAGGCCGCGGCCCAGGTCGCGGGCGAAGACCTGCAGCGCGATCATGCGCTCGATGCCGAGGCGCGCGGCGGCGACGTCGGCGAGCACGATCGAGTCGTAGCGAGGCCAGGCCGGTCAGGTCGGTCGGCACCTGCTCGGGCGTGACGACGTCACGTCCTGGTTCTCGGCCTCGAGCGCGGCGCGCAGGTTGGCGCCGGCCTCGGGGCTGCCGGCCACGAGCAGGATGCGCGGGTCGCCCTTGACGATCGTGTGCGAGTCGCCGCGGTTGTTGGCGGCGAACGTGTCCTGCTCCGCCTCGACCACCGCGCGGAAGGTGTGGAAGCCGGCCTCGGTCGCGCGCGTGGTGAACACGATCCGGTTGAGGCCGGCGGTCGAGGTTGACCGTTCTGCACGCCGATCTGGGCGCCGTCGCCGAACAGGCGCACCGATGCCGGCTGGGCGACGGTGGAGCTGATCGTCACCTCGATCTCGATGTCCTCGCCGACGCGCGCCGTGGCGGGCGAGTGGACGCGCTGGACGATGACCTCGTCGGCCGCGCCCAGGCCGACCTCGTAGGTCTCGATCTGGACGCCGCGCGCGCGCCGCCAGCGACGCCTCCGACTGGCCGCGGCCGGTCGTGTCGTTGCCGTCGCTCACGAGCACGATCCGCTTCTGCGTCTCGTCGGGGAAGAGCGCCGCGGCGAGGCGCAGCGCGCCGCCGACGTCGGTCGCGCTGCGTCGCGGGCACGGACGCGAAGCGGTCGAGATCGTCGAGCTCCGCCGGCAGCCGCTCGACGAGCGCCTCGCCGCCGAACGCGACGACCGCCGCCTGGTCGCCGTCGGGTCGCTCCTCGAGCGCCTCGCGCACGAAGGCGAGGGCCGATCTCGCGGCCGGCCGTTCCGACAGAGTCGGACAGGTCGACCACGAAGACGGTGGTCAGCCGGTCGACCGGCCAGCACGAGCGCGAGGCCGGCCAGCGGCGAGCACGAGCGACGACAGGATGACCGAGCGCAGGATGAGCGACGCGCGGCGCCGGCCCTTGGACAGGTGGTGGCGCGCCGCCAAGGCTGAGGCCGAGCGTGACGGCCAGCAGCAGCAGGCCCGACGATCAGCAGCTCGGGCTCGGCCGACGCTGAACGGCAGGTTCATGCCGCGTCTCCCGCGGCGGAGCGCGGCGCGCGGCGCGGGTCCGAGCCGCGGATGCCGGCCAGATCCGGCGCGCTCCGTCGCGCTCGTAGACCAGCCACTCGATGACCAGGAAGAGCAGGATCAGGGCGACGAGCAGCGGCCAGAACTCGTCGCGCGCCGTGCCCGCGCTCGGCCGGGCTCAGACGGGCTCGTCCGTGCCCAGGGCGGCGATGCGCGCGCCGTCGCCCGGGCGGATGTTCGACTCCTCGGCGCTGAACAGGTCGACCGCGAAGAGCAGCGGCTCGTCGCTCGTTCCGGTAGCTGGCGAGGCGCTCGGGTCGGGCGTGGGGGTCGGCGTCGGCGCTGGCCGTCGGCGTCACGCTGGCGCGCCGGGTGATGCCGGTCGGCGCCGGGGCCGGGATGACCTCGGCGCGGTAGACGCCCAGCTGGCGCGTCGTCCACGAACGTCACGCTCGATGCGCCGGTCGCGCCGGGCGGGATGATCTCGACCGAGCCGTCGGGCAGCGTCACGCGCACGCCCTGCGACGCCCGGTCGCAATCGGGATGTCGATCGGCGACGACGGCGCGAGCGGGTCGAGCGCCGCGCCGCTCAGGCCGAGCAGCTCGCCGGCGAGGTTGGAGACCATGATCGGCCAGGCCACCTGGAGCGGCAGGTCGCTCTGGCGCAGGTCGAAGGCGAACACGGCCGTGGGCAGGCCCGTCGCGCAGGCCGGCGTAGAGCAGCGGCCCGTCCGAGCCGGGGCAGCACGGCGCGCGCCCACGTCGGGCAGGTCCATCGCTGCGTGCGGGCGATGTGCAGGCGCGTCAGGTCGACGCCGCGCAGCAGCGGATCGTCGGCCGGCGGCTGGCCCATGCCGAACTCGTCGAGCGTGCCGCCGCACCACGCCGAGCGGGCTGGTGCGGGGCGGGGCGAAGGCCAGGATCGGCTTGTCGCGGCAGCTCGGCCGGCAGGAAGCCGTCGAAGACGATCAGGTCGAACAGCTCCTTGCCCGTCGTGTCGTCGGCTACTGCTCGGCCGTGGCGCCGTACAGCTCGACGTTGGGCAGCAGCGCGAAGGCGTTCTGGAGGTAGACGTTGCCCGGCCCCACGAGCAGCACGCGGCGCAGCCGGTCGGGCGGCACGATCGCCCAGGCGGCGTCGTCGAGGGCCAGGTAGTCCGGCGGGCCGGTCGGCGCCGTCGGCCGCGTCGGCCGGCGGTGAGGCGCGCCTCGACCACGCGCGTGCCGGCGGGCAGCTCGTCGATGACCACGTCGGCGCGGGTGAGCGGGTCGAGCACCAGGTCGCGCGCCGTGACCGGCGTCGCCGTCGGCCAGGATCTGCAGCCGGCGCACGCACGATCGAGGCGGAGTAGTTGGCGACGCTCACGAAGAGCGTTCGCTTCAGGCCCGAGGGATCGGCGCGCACGGCGAGCGCGGCGATGGCCTGGTTGTCGCGCTCGCGGCCGACGGTCAGCGACCCGCACCGGCACGTCGAGCACCACCAGGGGCACCGTCGTGCCGGCGTCGTCGGTGACGACGAGCACCTCGGCGCCGCGCGCGCGCTCGGCCAGCGCGTCGGCCAGCTTGAGCGCGTCGGTCAGGTCGGACGCGGCGGTGGACGCCTCGATCGACTCGATCGCGCGCGCGATCCGGCCGCGGTCGGTCGCCTCGTTGGCCACCACGCGGGCCGTCTCGCCGGCCGCGACGACGCTCACCCGGCCGTCGGCGGGCACCTGGGCCAGCTGCTCCATGGCCAGCGCGCTTGGCGGCCGTCAGCCGGTCGGGGAACACGTCGGTCGGCGGACATGCTGGCGCGACGCGTCGACGACCAGCACCAGGTCGCGCGCCAGGCCCGCGGGATGCTCCGCGAACGGGCGCGCCACGACGAACGCGAGCAGCACCGCCAGCAGCAGCTGGAGCAGCAGCAGCAGCGAGCGGCGCAGCCTCTGCCACGGCGCGTTCGCCTCGACGTCGCGCACCAGCGTGCTGCCACAGGATAGGTGGTGCTGACCGTCCGCTCGGCGCGGCGCAGGCGGAGCATGTAGAAGGCGACGATGACCGGCACCGAGACCAGGCCGATCAGCGCCAGCGGTGCGAGCAGGCCCATCAGCGGCTCAGCGCCGTCACGCGACGACCTGGCGCCGGCGCAGCTCGGCGAACACGAGGTCGGCCAGCGGCAGCGTCGTCGGCGATCGGCAGCGTAGGCCACGCGCGCGCTTGCGTGCACACCTCGTCGAGGCGCGCCTGCCACGCCGCGAGGCGCGCCCGGTACTCATCGAGCGTGCACAGGTCGGCGGTGACGTTCACGCCGTCGCCCGGTCTCGCGGTCGACCAGGCGGAGGTCGCCCTCGAGCGGCGGATCGAGCTCGTCGGTCGAGAGCGTGTGCAGGATGGCCACGTCGCAGCGCGTGCCGGCCAGCTCGCTGATCGCCCGCTCCGCGTGTCGGGTCGAACAGGTCGCTGATCAGCACCAGCGGGCCGCGCTGCGTGATCTGGGCCGCGTAGTGGCGGGCAGCCGCGGCGAGGTCGGTCGGCCCGGGCGCGGGCTTGACGCCCGACAGGTCGGCCAGCACCTGGAAGACGCGGCCGGTGCCGCGCACCGGCGGGAAGCGCCGCGCGATCCGCCCCTGGAGCACCGCCATGTTCACCCGGTCGTACGACGCGAGCCCGACGTAGGCCATCGCCGCGGCGGCGCGCTTGCCGAAGACGCAGCTTGTCCGGCGTGCCGCCGTCCATCGAGGCCGACGCGTCGAGCAGGACGTGGACGTTGACGTCCTCCTCCTCGACGAACAGCTTGATGAACAGCTTCTCGAGCCGCGCGTACAGGTTCCAGTCGAGCGACCGCAGGTCGTCGCCCAGGGAGTAGTCGCGGTAGTCGGTGAACTCGACCGACTGGCCGCGCTTGACGCTGCGCCGGACGCCCTTCATGCCGCCCCGGACCGCGCCTTGCGCGTGACCAGCATCAGCCGCTCGAGCTGGCGCAGGAACGCCTCGTCGAAGACGGTCGGGTCGACCGCCGACGGCAGCAGGTCGCGCTTCACGGCCGTGTCCTCGCTGCCTGTGGCAGCCAGCCGCGCGCGAAGCCGCAGACAGCTTTCCAGCTGTCGCCGACACAGATTTCGGCTGCGCGGCTCACTTGTCGGCCGCGCGGCTCGCTGTGCCAGCGCGCCGGTCGGGCAGCGATGCCCGGATGGGCCGTGCAGTCGCGCCAGCGCGCGACGAGGCACCAACAGGGCCGTGGACGAGGGCACGATCCAGCGCAACCTTCCGCGGCGCGGCGCATAGATGGTGTCGCTGTCACTGGAAACCGGTCCATGCCGACGACGAACATCGCGCCGCGGCCGGTCAGTCGACCGTCGGCGGCGGCACCGCGTCGAGCACCGCGCGCACGATCGCGTCGCTGGTGATGCCCTCGGCCTCGCCCTCGAAGTTGAGGATCACGCGGTGGCGCAGCGCGGGCAGCGCGACCGCGCGGATGTCGTCGATGGCCACGTTGAAGCGGCCGTCGAGCAGCGCGTGGATCTTGCCCGCCAGGACCAGCGCCTGCGCGCCGCGCGGCGAGCCGCCGTAGCGCACGTACTGGCGTACCAGCTCCGGCGCGCGCGGCGCGTCGGGGTGCGTGGCGGCGAGCACGGAGCGGCGTAGGCCGTCACGTGCGGGGCGATCGGGCACGCTGCGCGCGAGGCGCTGCATCGGCCACGATCGTCCTGCGCGTCGGCCGCCGTGCGCGGCCTGTGGCATCTTGCGTGCCCGTGGTGCGGTCGATGATCTCGACCAGGTCCTCCTCGGACGGGAAGGGCACCCAGAGCTTGAACAGGAAGCGGTCGAGCTGCGCCTCGGGCAGCGGGATAGGTGCCCTCCATCTCGAGCGGGTTCTGCGTGGCCAGCACGAAGAACGGCGGCTCGAGCGTGTGGCGCTCGCGCGCGACGGTGACCTGCTGCTCCTGCATCGCCTCGAGCAGCGCCGACTGGGTCTTGGGCGTGGCGCGGTTGATCTCGTCGGCCAGCACCAGGTTGGCGAAGACCGGGCCCGGCTGGAACTGGAACTGCGCGCTGGCCGCCCTCCTCGACGAGGACGTTGGTGCCGACGATGTCGGCGGGCATCAGGTCGGGCGTGAACTGGATGCGGCTGAAGCTGCAGTCGATGACGTCGGCGAGGGTGCGCACCAGCATCGTCTTGCCCAGGCCGGGCACGCCCTCGAGCAGCGCGTGGCCGTTGGCGAGCAGGCAGATCAGCGTCTGGCGGACGAGCGTCGTCCTGGCCGACGATGACCGACTTGACCTCGGTCTCGATCGCCCGCGCGTGGTCGGCGAACTCCTCGACCGACAGCTCGCGCCGGTGCGCGCTCGATGTGTCGGCTGGGTCATGTGTGCCTCTCCTACGCGAGT
Organism: uncultured Chloroflexia bacterium; assembly: GCA_963704145.1. Taxonomy (GTDB): domain Bacteria; phylum Chloroflexota; class Limnocylindria; order Limnocylindrales; family CSP1-4; genus JALYGJ01. The sequence continues at coordinate 38,700 of CAVPHB010000001.1, read as the reverse complement.
CGGGTTGAGTGACGCGAAGTAGTCGCGCACGTAGTCCTTGACGTCGAGCGGGACGTACGTCCGGTCGAGGCTGGTGATGGCGAAGTCGTAGAAGTCCTGGAAGACGTTGGTGTAGGGCACGACCGAGTTGGTGTTGGTGCCCTGGCCCTGGCCCTGACCCTGCTGGGTCTGGCCGTCGCCGCCGACACCCGGGATGTACGACGGGTCGCCCGGCCGGCCGAGCCGATCGAAGTCGGCGAAGACGTTGTCGAGGTCGCCCGTGCCGAACTGGCGGTTGCCGGCTGGTCGGGCCGCTGAAGCCGCTGTTGCCGCCGCTGCCGCTGCCCAGGTAGCGGGCGTTCGAGCCGCCGCCACCAAGCGAGCCCTGCCCTGCTGGCCTTGACCCTGACCCTGGCCCTGACCCTGGCCCTTGACCCTGACCCTGGCCCTGACCCTGACCCTGACCCTGACCCTGACCTTGACCCTGGCCCTGACCCTGGCCTTGCCGGCCCTGACCCTGGCCCTGACCCTGGCCCTGGCCCTTGCCGGACCCTGACCCGCTCTGGCCCTGGCCTTGACCCGGCTGGCCCGGCTGACCCGTGCTGACCCGGCTGGCCCTGGCTGACCGGCGTTGGCCAGGTCGCGCCGAGCCTGCCTGGATGTCGATGGCAGCGCGAGCCAGGTCGCGATTGAGCTCGACCTGCTCCTGGCCGCGCGCCAGCGCCTCACCCAGACGATCGAGAGCGTCGGCGGCGGCCTGCTCGTCGCCGAGCGGATGGCGCTCGACGGCATCGCGACAGCGCGGTCTGTGCGTCCGCGCCGGCCTGGCGCGCGGTGCTGTCCATGCTCGGACAGCTCGCGCGCCAGCGCCTCGCGCTCCTCGGCGGTCATCTGCGGCAGGCGGTCCTCGAGTCGCGTCGAGATCGCGCTGCGGTCTGCTGCGGGATCACCCTGCGGGTTGCTGTCGCTGCCGGTCGCGGAGCGGCTGAGCGAACGCGAGAGCGAGGTGATCGCCGCGGCGCGCTGCTCGTTGGCCGGATCGATGCGTGACTGCGCAGTGCGTCCTCGAGCGAGCCGAGGCGCGCGAGCTGGCCGGTCGAGATCCTCGGGCCGATCGCGCAACTCGCGCGCCAGCCGGCGCAGCTCCTCGGCCAGGTCGACGCGCGGATCGGGCGCGGTCGCGGCCGGTCGCCAGCGCGACTGGCCGTCTCCTCCAGCCGTTGCGCCTGCGCTCGCGCGGCATCGCGCATGCCGCTCGCGCTGGGCGAGCACGTCGTTCTGGGGGTTGGGCAGCAGCAGCGCCGGGCACCAGCAGCAGCCCGGCGAAGCGCAGCGGTCGCGCTCTGCCGGCGCGGCAGGCGGGATGCGCAGGCCGCGCGGGTCGGCGCCGGCGAGCGAGTGCGAGCGCGTCGCGCCGCTGCAGGCGGACCAGGCGCTCGTACAGCGCCCGATCGGAGCTCGTGCCTCGGTGTCGGCTGCCGGTGTCCGCGCCGGCCAGATCGGGCGACTCGGTCGCCAGCGAAAGGGCGGTCGAGACGCGGTCGCGCAGGCCGTCCTCCGAGTCGACCGCGAGCGCGGCCTCGGCGAGCGTGGGCCGGACGCGGACGGCGTCGATGAGCAGCGCGACCACGCCGCCGCGCGATGACCGCCGCCGTCAGGGCGTGCCACTCGAAGGGCATGAGGCGCGCCACGACGGCGAGGCCCAGCTGCGAGCGACGACGACGCCGGCGACGATCAGGCTGCCGTCGCGGACGATGCGGCGCAGCCAGAGCGCGGCGGCGGAAACGGCCGAGCGAGCGGCGCAGCTCGAGCAGTTGCGGGTCGAGGGTCATGACGCGCCTCTCCGTGGGCGGACCGTCTGCGGCCGTGATCGCTTCGATTGACGTGTCGGGCGAGGCGGCGGTCCAGCCGCTGCGCCGACGTCCGCCCGCGGCCGCGCAGGCGCGGAAGACGTAGACGCCGGCGTGGGCGAAACAAGTTGCGCGGCCAGCAACGTGAGCAGCACGCCCAGGACCACGAACGCAGCGGCGCTCTTGGGCCAGAAGGTGTCGCGCGGGAAGCCGAACGAGATGCGCCTGGCTGGCGTCGTCCCGTCGCCGCAGCATCGGCGGCGCCGGCGGCGCCGAGCCTGCGCGACAGTCGCCGCATCGGCGCGGGCAATCGGGCGACCAAGACGTCGTCGACGCCGAACATCGGCTGCCGGTCCGCCGACGCTGCCGATGGGGACTCGGTAACCGGTTGGTCGGGCGAGCCGAAGTACGGCCGGCCGGTCACGCCGCTGACGTATTCGCACGACGTCGTGGTAGGTGTCGGGCGCGGTGGCGCAGATCATGTCCAGGTCGGCCACGAACGGGTTGAGCCAGAGGAGCGCCTCGGGCGCGCGGGCCGCGCGCTGGGTCAGCAGCAGGCCGCTCTGGTCGTCGTCTGGACGCTCGGCGACCTGCCAGAACTGGTGGCCGGCGGCGGTGCCGATGGACAGCACGAGCACCACCACGAACGTGACCACGGTCGCGGTCTGGGTGCGCCGCACGAGGGCCGAGATGAACAGGCCCACGGCGCCCATGCCGAACGCGAGCGCGAACAGGAACGACGTAGGCGCGCACCAGGTCCTCGGGGCCCACGCCGCCGAAGACGAACACGAGGCTGGCCAGCGGGACCGAGGCGATGATGAGCAGGAAGACGTAGGTCAGCGCCGAGAAGAGCTTGCCGACGACCATGCCCAGCGTGCGACAGCGGCGTGGTCACGAGCAGGTCGAGCGTCTGCTTCTCGCGCTCGAGCGAGATCGCGCCGGTGGTGAAGGCGGGTGCCAGCACGAGCACGAGCAGCGTCTCGAGGAAGAGCAGGCCGCCGAAGATGCCGTGGCCGATGCCGGCCGAGAGGGCCGTGCCGTTGCCCAGCGTCTGGCCACCCGGCAGGGACCGAGCCGAAGTCCTGCCGGGAAGCACGTCTGCGGCTCGAGCTGGTCGGCCTGCTGCTTGAGATAGACGTAGATCCCGAAGGCGAACAGGCCGAGCAGCAGCAGGTAGACGGTCAGCACGACGAAGGCGCGCCGGCCGCGCATCCGGCCGCGCAGCTCCTTGATCCCACGGCGCTGATGCCCGACCAGAAGCGGCGCAGGCGCGCGGCCGGCCGGCCGCCGTGGCGGGCCAGCGCCGTTGCGGCGATCGCCGGTCATGCCCGCGGCCTCCATGATCGGGGCGCCGGCCGGTTGGCGCCGGTGATCTGCAGGAACAGCTCCTCGAGATCGCTCGCCGCGGGCGCGAAGCTGACGACGCTTGATGCCCGCCCGACCGCGCGGAAAGCACGGCCGCGGCCGCTTCGTCGTCGCCGCGCAGCGCGAGCTCGAGGACGCCCGTCCGGCCGACGGACCACGGACGCGACGTCGGGCTGGGCGGCGAAGTACTGCTCGGCGCCGGCCAGCGGCTCCTCGTCGCCCAGGATCGTGCGCGCGGTAGACGGCCCCGATGCGGAACCGCTCGGCGATATCGTCGACGCGGCCGACTCGCCAGCAGCCGGCCGTGGTCGATGATCGCGACCGAGGTGCACAGCTCCTCGAGCTCGGGCAGGATGTGGCTGCTGATCACGATCGTCTTGCCCAGCGCGCGCAGCTCGCGCAGCAGCTCGCGCAGCTCGACCCGGGCGCGCGGGTCGAGGCCCGACGCCGGCTCGTCGAGCAGCAGCACCTGCGGGTCGTGGACCAGCGCGTGGGCCAGGCACAGCCGCTGCTGCATGCCCCGGCTGACAGATCCTGGACGTAGTCGTCGCGCTTGTCGGCCAGGTCGACCAGCTCGAGCAGGTCGCCGATCATCTGGCGCCGGCGCGCCGCGGACAGGCCGTAGCAGCGGCCGAAGAAGTCGAGGTACTCCCACACGCGCATGTCGTCGTAGACGCCGAAGGTGTCGGGCATGTAGCCGATGACGCGGCGCACCGCGTCGGGTTCCCGGCGCACCGAATGGCCGCTGATCTGCGCGTCGCCGGCCGACGGCGGCGAGGAGCGTGGCGAGCATCTTGAGCGTCGTCGTCTTGCCGGCGCCGTTGGGCCCGACCAGGCCGAAGATCTCGCCCGCCTCGATCTCCAGCTCGACGCCGGCGACGGCCAGGCTGCGCCCGTAGCGCTTGGTCAGCCGCTCGGTGCGCACCGCCGCGGTCATTCGATCGTGCCCTCCACCCTGATCAGCAGCTGGAAGTACGTCTGATCCGAGCCGAACTCGTCGCCCGCGTTGCGGTTGACGAAACGGAACAGGACCGCGCCGCCCGCATCGACGTAGCGCTCGGGATTGGCGATCAGGTAGCTCCGGGTCATCTCCGGCTCGGGGAACTCGACCCAGCGCTGGGTGACGCGGTCGAACAGTTGGAAGGTCGGGCAACATGCTGCGACCGAAGGGATCGTCCGGCTTGGGCTCGTCCGGCATGGGTCCGATGGGCGGCGGGGCGCCACCACCGCTGCCCGGCTCGGTGCCCCCGCCGTCGGTCGGGAGAGGGCTGCCGTCGGGGCCGTTGCTGATCTGGTCGCCGACCGGGTCGATCCTGGTCGGGCTGCTCGGAAGAAGGCAGCGGCGCGAGCGCCTGGCCGGTGCCTTCGAGCTGGCGCGTCTCGCCCTGCGTCAGGGCTATCTCGAGCGAGGAGGCGACAAAGGTGCCGTCGAAACGCGCCGGCGCGGCCTCGATCGTCATCGTCCCGCGGCTGAGGTACATGCCACCGATATCGCCCCAACCCTGGGCGGCCGTGGTGGCGACGATCGTGCGCCGCATGGCCTGGTCGCTGTAGACCTGGTGGGCGATCGAGGCTCATCCCGAGCGGGATCATGAACAGCGCCTCACCGACATGGTTCGGGCGATCGCCGACGAGCTCAATGTCCAGCACGGACCCTTCGCGCCAGGCGAGCAGCAGCGGCGCATCGGCCCCGCCGGTGGTGCCATACGGGAAGAGCTGGTCGATGACTGAGCGGCGGGTGTACAGGGCCCGTGCCTGGACCTGGTCGCGCGGGAAGGTCGAGCCGAAGATGCGCTCGGACAGGGCATAGCCGAACTGGCTGGCGCCGGTCGTGTCGAGGTCGATCGTGCGGCTCTCGCCGGGCTCCAGGCTGGGCAGCACGGCCACGCCGCCGCCGAACAGGAGCGCGACGTTGTGGAGCGCCGAGCCCGAACGGTTGGTGATCGTGCCCTGCAGCTTGCCGGCGGTCAGGCGCAGGTCGCTCTCGAGCGCCGGCGCGTCGGCCGGCGCCTCGGCGCGGAAGCCGCGCAGCACGCCGAAGCCGACCTCGAAGTTGCGCAGCCGTGAGCTGGTCTCGCCGAAGAGCACGTCGAGCGGCGTCTCGGTCTGGCCCATCTGGGCCTGGCTGGTCGGGTTGGACAGCAGGGCGCCGCCCGGCACGCGCACGTCGAAGGTGCGCCGGCTGGGCGAGTAGATGCCGACATAGACCTGGCCGATGCCGCGCCCGGTGCCCTGCGCCGCGCGCACGACGCTGATCTGGTTGACGATCACGTCCGAGCCCTTGAGCGTCGCGCCCAGCCCGTAGCTGCCGACGGCGAACACGGCCACCAGCACCGGGATGGTCACCCACGCCCACTCGCGCTTATCGAGCCGGCGCAGGACCAGGTAGTTGATCGGGCCGATGAGGGCGATGTAGGCGACGAGCAGCACGAACAGCTGCTCGATCGGCGGCAGGTCGACCGAGGGCAGGTTCTGGAGCGCGTACACGATCTGCGAGTCATCGGGCAGGTTGAGCGGGTTGAGCGCCGGTCCCGAGACCTGCGGCAGCAGGCGGTGCCAGAGCAGGCTGCTGGCCGGGCCGGCGGCGATCCAGCGTTCGGCCGGGTTGAAGCCGACCAGGCGTCACCACGCCGCGCCCGTAGCCCACCTCGGCGGCGACGACGTCGTCGCCACTGCGCGCGAGGACCGCGCCGTGGTCGAGGATGCCGGCCACGGCAGGCACCGCCGCCGCATCGGTCGGCAGCTGCCCGAGCAGCGCGACCAGGTCGGCCGGCGCGACGTCGACGGTGTGCTGCGGATCGAACGGCAGCAGCTCTGCCCCGAAGCCGCGCACGGTCGCGACGCCGGTGGTGCCGCCCAGGATGGTCAAGCGCCCGCCGGCGCCCATCCACAGGCGCAGCGCGTCCAGCTGGGCCGGGGCTGAGCTGTGCCGCATCGACGTCCTGCCAGACCAGCCGATCGATCGCCGCCCAGGCCTCGACGCGCGGCGGCAGGTCGGCCGGGCGCAGGGTGATGACCGTGGTGCCGACCACGTTGGGGTTGACCATCGCCGCGTTGATCTGGCGTAGCAGGTTCTCCGGCCGCTCGGCCACGACGGCCACCAGCGGGCTGTACGCGTCATGCGATCTGATCGTCGCCTGCTGGGTGGCGACGACCTGCTCGCCGCTGACCAGGTCGACGTTGATCCGGCTGCCGAAGAGCGCTGTCTGGGCGTAGAGCGTGAAGCGTTGCCGAGCGCCGGTGGGCAGCTGCACCTCGACGCCGTACTGCGAGCGGCCCTGTTGCTGACCGCGGATACGCAGCTCGCCGTTGATCGCCGGGCCGTCGTTCGTGACAAGCACGTCGACCGCCGTCCAGGCGCCCGGTCGGACATGGCCGCCGAGCAGCGCGTGCGCCTCGATGCGCAGGTCGGCATTGGCCGGCACGGACGGAGCGGGCGAGGGGCTGGCGGCCAGGACGGCCGAGCCGAGGAGGGCCAGCAGCGTCAGCGCAGCAGGCAGCGCGACGAGCAGGCGCGAGTGCCGGGCGGCGTTGCGGCGGGGCGCGAACGCGGGTCGGTCCATTGGTCCTCAGCTTAGGTGCTGCGATGAGCGGGTAAACGGACAGTCCCCGGGCGGGCCGGCCAACACGCATGACGCGCACTCCGACCGGAAAGTTGCATCGCCACCCGCGGGCCCTCAGCCGCCCCGGCAACGGCGCCCGGCTTCATGGCCTGCGGCGCAACCGACGCTACCATTCAGCCCGTGCCCGACCTGCGTCCCTTCCGCGGCCTGCGCTACAACCGGTCGGCGGTGCCCGACCTGGGCGCCGTCCTGTGCCCGCCGTACGACGTCATCTCGCCCGCCGAGCGTGAGCGCCTCGTCGCCCTGGACGCCCACAACGCGATCCACCTCGAGCTGCCCGCGGCGCGACCGGGTGACGATGACGGCTCGGCCTACGCGGCGGCCGCGCGCACGCTGGCCACGTGGCTGGCCGAGGGTGTCGTGCTGCGCGACGCCCGCCCGCTCATCTACCTATACGAGCAGCGCTTCGCATTGCCCGATGCGGGCGCCGGGTGGCCCGCTCGTTCTTCTGCCGGCTGCGGACTCGAGGAGTACGGCCCGCGCAGCGGCGTACGGCCGCACGAAGCCACGCTGAGCGGCGCCCAAGGAGGACCGCTTCCGCCTCCTCGAGGCGGTGCGCACCAACCTGTCGCCGGTGCTGCTGCTGTACGACGACGAGCGCGGCGGCGCGGCGAGCGCGCGGCTGCTCGACGAGTTCACCGGCGCGCCGCGCGACGGTCGAGGCGGCCGGGCCGGGCGGCGTCGGCCAGCGGCTGTGGGCGATCGATCCTGGACACTCCGCCCGCGGCGGCCGAGCTGCTGACCCTCGCCGCGGGGCGGCCCGCTGACCATCGCCGACGGCCACCATCGCTACGAGACGGCACTGCGCTACCGCGACCCACCCGATGCGCCGCCGGACGCGCGCCATCGTGCTGGTGCTGCTGTACGACGCCCACTCGGGCGGGCTGGCGCTGCGGCCGTGGCACCGCGTCGTCCGCGGCGTCCGCCCCGGCCGAGTCTGTTCGAGGCGCGCCGCCCGCCGTGATCGCGTCGAGCGCATCGCGCAGAGCGATGCCCTGCTCACCCGGCTGGCGCTCGGCCAGTCCTCGCCCGGCGGCGGCGTGTTCGGGGTGTGGACGCGCGACGGCGGCGTGCTGCTGACGGTCGGCTCGACCCGGGCCGATGACCTGGACGTTGACGTCGTGTCGGATACCCTGCCCCAGATGATCGGCAGCACGGCAGACGAACTATCCGCGGCAGGCCGGCTGAGCTACGTCAGCGACGCGCGCGAGGCCGTCGCGTCAGTCGACGCCGGGCGGGCGGATGTCTGCTTCCTGCTCCGGCCGACACCGGTCGAGGCCGTCCTGTCGGTTGCCGCGGCGGGTGGTTTCATGCCCGCCAAGTCGACCTTCTTCCACCCCAAGGCGGCCACCGGCCTGGTCTTCAACCCGCTGGCCGAATGACCGACGCGCGATGACCGACTTCGAGGACGGGGGCCACGATGCACGGCCAGCGCATCGGGCAGAACGGGCACGATCGCACGATCGAGCTGACCGACCGCCCGCCCGGCCGGCCGATTCGCAAGGACGAGCGGATCGTCGCCGGGCGCGGCCTGTACGTCGAATCGTGGCTGCCCGAGCGCCGCTCGCGGCGCAAGCCGCTGTACCTGCTCCACGGCGAGCTGGGCGGCTCGTGGCTGTGGCATCAGTTCCTGGGCTACTTCGCGCCGCGCGGCTGGGAAGGCCATGCGCTGAACACGAGCGGCCACTACTGGTCGCGAGACGGCCGACTTTGCCGAGATCGACTTCGGCACGTACGTCGATGACGTGGTCGCCGGTGCCAATCTCATGCCCCGCCCGCCGATCGTGATCGGCCATGGCCTGGGCGGATTGCTGGCCCTGCGCCTGGCCGAGGAGCGACCGGTCTCGGCACTAGTGCTGCTCAGCCCGGCGCTGCCGGGCGACCTGCTGTCTCCGCCGCCGGCACACATGGTCCGCCTTCTGCCGCGCCAGTACCGGCGCGGCCTGATCGGCTGGGACGCTCCACTCGAGGTTCTGCGCCGCCAGAATCCCGACCTCAGCGCGGCCGACGTGAAGCGCGTCCAGCACATGCTGGGCATTGAATCGGGCGCCGCCCGGCGGCAGATGCTCGAAGGCGTACCGATCGCCCGCGAACAGCTGCCCCAGGTGCCGCGGTTGGTCGTTGGGGCGGGGCTGGACCACTTCTTCCCGGCCTCGGACAGCGAGCGGCTGGCCGAGTGGCTGGGCGCCGATTACGTGGCCTTCGACTCGCACTCGCACTACGGGCTGGTGACCGGCGAGAACAGCCACGCTCCGGTGGCCGACGCCGTCCGGACGTTCATCGAAACGCACCGCCTGTAGCGGCCCGGCCTCGCGCACGGCGCTCGCCCTCGGCTTTCTTGATCGCGGCGCGGACCAGTTGCTAAACTAGCCCGGTCGCGGTTGCACCCAGCACAGCGCGGCAGACAGGCCGCATTCGTCTAGAGGCCCAGGACACCGCCCTCTCAAGGCGGAGATCATCGGTTCGAATCCGATATGCGGTACCAGATCGAACAATCCCGACGCCCCCGGACCGCGCCCCGGGGGCGTCACAATTCCTCGCCGAACCGGCCCCCGCGCGTCCGTGTGGAAAAGAAGGTGGACACAATGGTGGACACAACGCCTTCCGCCGATGCCGCCGGACTCCTACAATCGGATGACCGTCGCGTTCTTCGGACTCAGGGGAAGAGGCGATGGGCGAGGGAGTCGGGCGCCGCGAACGGCCAGGCCGCCAGCGCGCCCATCAACTGGGCAAGGAGGAGCGCGCCGCCCGTCCGGCACCGCGGCGGAGCGCTTGGAGAGGGTTAACGTGTCTATTCAGCCTGCCGCCCAACCGGTCGTGTTCGTTGAGCAGGCCGGCCTCGATCAGGATGCAGGGTCGGCCGCGGTCGCCGCGGACGTCCCTGTCCCGGCCGCCGACGAGGCGCTCGAGTTCGTGCGCTTCTGCTATCGGCGCCGGCGTGTCGGCTGGCCGTCGCTGTACGACGAGATGAGCGCGGTCGCCGCGCGCGGTGCTTTCCGCGGCCTGGGCTACGGCGACCTGATCGAGCGCGGCATCTCGTTCTGCCTGAGCGATCTGCCGCGCCTCGCGGCGCTGACCCTGCGCGTGGTCGCCGAGGATCAGGCGCTGCACGAATCCTCGGCCGGATCTGCGCCGATCACGCTGTCAGTGGTGCCCGCCCGGGCCTAGGCGCGGGCGACCGTCCGGGGTCTAGGCGCGCAAACCCCGGCGCGCCATCTCCCACTCGATCTGACGCTCGGCCTCGACGTACTGGTCGATTTCGCCGCGCAGCCGATTGGCCTCGGGCGTGTACAGGTGGACCTGCTGCTGGAGGATGTAGCTCAAACGCCGGCTGGTCATGCGCGCGTGATCGAGGTTGCGCATCAGCACGAGCGGGTCCATCGCCGCCAGGTCGTCGGGGTGGTACATCTGCTTCATCGACTCGGCCGAGTATAGGTCGCCATCACCGCCCGCAACTGAGCCGGCCGGCCAAGCGTCCACTAGGTAGGCCATGAAGCTGATCGCCTTCTCGACCCTTGTCCTGCTTGTCCTGGCCTGTGCGGCTCCGACGCCGAGCCCGACGCCGAGCCCGACTCCTGAACCCACACCGCTCTCGACTTCGAGCCCCTCACCCGCCCCGACCCTCTCACTGGTGGTCACCCGAAAGCTGGAAGGCTGGACACCCGTGTGCGAGGGCGTTCCGTTGGTCGACTGCTACGGCGTCGCCGCGCTGTTCGTCAACAACCTGGCTCGGAACTGGTCCTGGGTGCTGGATGAGAGCGGTGGGATCGTGACGGTCACGCCGCGGCCGGTCTGCCCGCCGTTTGACGGGTCGCAGGATCCCAGCTTCTGCTGGCAGGCCAGCGCTGCCATTGCCGATGGATCTGTGTGCATGGTGGTCGCGCGCCAGACGGAGGCGGTCATGGGCTTCTGGTGGTTCGGTCAGATCGGCGGCGACGAGATGGCGGGCCCCGCTTCGGCGCCCGAATACACCCCTCGGTTCTCCTGCACCTAGCCGCCCGGACTAGCGGCCGCGAGCGGCCAACAGGCGCGCCAGCCGGCGCACCAGCGACGCCAGAAAGCCGCTTCGTTGGCGAGGCGCCGGGAGGGCGCGAGCTGGCGCCGGAGCGGGCACGACGGCCTCCCTGGATGTCTGGGCCACGGGCGGAACGACCGCCGGAGCGGCCGCCGGCATGACGACCGCCGGAGCGGCCGCCGCGACGGGCGCGAGGTCTGGCTCGGGCGAGAGGTGGAGCCAGCGTCCGAGTGTCGTCTTGCCGCCGTCGACGAGCGCGTAGACGACGGGCACGACAAGCAGCGTCAGGAAGGTCGAGCTGAACAGGCCGCCGATGACGACGGTGCCCAGCTCGGCGGCGATGATCGAGCCCTGGTTGAAGCCCGCAGCAAGCGGAATCAGGGCCAGGATCGTGGCAAAGGCGGTCATCAGGATCGGTCTGACCCTGGTCCGGCCGCCTTCGATCAGCGCGTCGCGCACCGAGTGGCCCTCCGCACGCAGCCGCTCGACCAGGTCGAGCAGCACGATGGCGTTGGTGACCACGATGCCGATCAGCATCAGGAAGCCGATCATTGCGCTGACCCCGATCGGCCGGCCGGTCAGAGCCAGCGCCGGGAACGCGCCGATCGTCGCCAGCGGCAGGCTGAACATGATGACGAACGGCGTCATGCAGCGAGTTGAAGGCGAGCACCATCATCACGTAGACGAGCAGGATGGCCACCGCCATCGAGGTGAACAGGCCGCCGAAGGCCTCGTTCATCTGCTCGGTCACACCGGCCAGGCGGACGTCGACGCCGGCCGGCAGCGATCCGTTCGCCTTGAGCTCGTCGACCTTGTCGCCGATCTCGCGCGACACCGTGCCCTGTGTCGGCGCTGGTGATCTCGGCCGTGATCTGGGCGGCCGGCGCGCCGTCAATGCGCGTGATGCTGCCCTGAACGTCAACCTGCTCGACCTCGGCAACTGTGCCCAACGGCACTCGCCGGACGGTCCCCACGAGCACGGCACGCAGCTCGTCGACCGAGCCGATGATGGCCGGGTCGGCGCGCACGATCAACTGGGCAACTCCGGAGTCGGAGAGGTTGACCGTGGTCACCGAAGTCGGGGTCAGCAGCGCGCGCACCTCGCCCGCGATCTGGGCCGCAGTCGAGCCGATGCCGACCGCCTTGTTGGGATCGACGCGGACCTCGATCTCGGGCGTTGCCTGGACCAGGTCGCTGGTCAGGTTGACCAGGTCGGTCCGGCCGCTGATGGCCTGCATCACGGTGTCGGTCGCATCGTGGACGCGATCAGGGTCGGCACCGCTGACGACGATGCTCAGACCGTTTGAGGTGAAGCCCGCGGTCTGGGCCACGCTGACGTCGTAGCCATCTGTCTTGACCGTCGCCAGGGCGCTCGACAGTGCCTGGGCCTGCTCGTCCAGGTCGACCGACGGATCGAGGCGGACGGTCATCCTGGCCGAGTTCGCCGGCTGGCCCTGGATGCGCGGCGAAGATCGTCCCGAAGCCGGTATCGCCCTCGCCTGGCACGCTGGTCTGGACGATGGCGACGTTGGGCTGGGCGAGCAGGATGCGCTTCGGCCACTGTCGCGCGCTCGAGGACCGCCTCCGAGGTGGCGCCGGCGGGCGGGATGAGCACGACTCCGAGGATCTTCTCCGAGCCGGCGTTGATGAACTGAGTCGGCAAACCGCCGACGAGCGTGAGCGAGGCAACGAACATGATCGCCGCCACGAGCAGCACACCCCAGCGCGTCCAGCGATTGCGCAGCGCGCCGCGGATGAGCGGCGTGTAGACGCGGATCCAGAACGAGTTCTTGGGTTCACCATCCTCGTCGACGTTGAGCGAGACACGGCCGATGAACAGGTAGGCGAGCACCGGCACCACGGTCAGCGCGCAGACCAGCGATGCGAGCAGCGCGAAGGTCACGGTCAGCGCAAAGGGCAGGAAGAGCTGGCTGACCAGGCCGCCCACGAATCCGATGGGCAGGAAGACCATCACCGTCGTGAGCGTGCTGGCGGTGATTGCGCGCGCAACCTCGCGTGGGCCGGCGATAACCGCGGTGAGCCTGTCATCACCCAGGGCTCGATGGCGATAGATGTTCTCGAGGACGACGATGGCGTCGTCGACCACGCGTCCGACGGCAACCGCGAGCCCGCCGAGCGTCATCACGTTGAGCGAGATGTCCGAGATCTGCATCAGGACCAGGGCCGAGAGAACCGAGAGCGGAATGCTGATCGCGGCGACGAGGGTCGAGCGCAGGCTGAACAGGAACAGGAAGATGGTCAGGACGGCGAACAGCGCGCCCAGGCCGCCTTCGTGCAGCAGGCCGTCCTGCGACTCGAGGATGAAGCCTGACAGGTCCTGAACGGTCTCGATGCTGATCTCGCCGGGGTGGCGTGCCTGGGCATCGGCGAGCGCCATCACGACATCGCGCGCGACCTGGACGGTATTTCCCGATGAGGTCTTGGTGACGGTCAGGGTCAGCGACGGCTGGCCGTTGGTGCGCGCGTAGCCGGTCGTGGCGACGTGCTCGAGCTCGACCGTGGCGACGTCGCGCAGCATGATCGGGGTGGGCAGTGCGCCTGGGGCGGGCGTGGCGCCGGGGACGACGGGCGGCTGGCGGAAGCCGACGATCAGGCCGGCGATCTGGTCGACCGACGTCAGCTGGCCGACGGTCGAGACGGGGATCCTCGTGCCGCCGGTGGGCAGCTGGCCGGACGGGAAGGTCAGGTTGTTGGCCTGCAGCAGGCCGGTGATCTGCTGCGTGGCGATGCCCGCGTCGGCCATCTTGACCGGGTCGAGGGTGATGATCAGCTGCGCCGCGAGGGTGCCGGTCAGGTCGGCGCTGGCGACACCGTCGAGGGCCTGGATGGCGGGCAGGATCTCGCTGGTGGCAATGGTGGCCGTGGCGTCGAGCCCATCAGCCGTAGTCGAGGCGATCGAGGCGATGATCACCGGCGACGAGTTGATGTTGAGCGCAGCGACTGTTGGCGTGACCGTCGCGGGCAGGCCCAGTGAGCGCAGGTTCTCCTCGATCGTCGCGCGCGTCTCCTTGACGTTGGTCCCGAACTCGAACTGGGCGACCACGAGGGCGATCGAGTTGGCCGAGGTTGAGCTCAGCCCCGACAGGCGCGGCAGGCCCTGGATCGAGCGCTCGATCGGCTCGGCCACCTGCGCTTCGACATCGGTCGCGCCGGCGCCGGGGTAGGGCGCGATGACGGTGATGACCGGGAAGTCCACGTCGGGCAGCAGCTCCTGCTTGAGCGAGCCCCAGGCCGAGAAGCCGGCGACGAAGAGGGCGAAGGCGAGCAGCAGGGTGACGCTGCGCTGGCTGACGGCCAGGTTGGACAGGCGGCTCACGCGTGTTCCTCCTTGGGCAGCTCCCGGGCCGCCGTGATGAGCAGTTCCAGTGCGCGACGCACGGTTGCGATGTCAGCCGGGGAGAGCACGGAGAGCAGTTCGCGCAGGTGGCTCACCCCGAGCTCCTGGAAGCGATCGAGAAAGGCACTGCCCTCGGGCGTGATCGAGGCGATCACCTGACGGCGATCATCGGGATGCGGATGGCGGACGGCAAGCCCGCTCTCGACCAGTCGCTCGACGAGACCGGAGATGGTCGAGAGCGACAGATGAAGCGCGGTCGCCAGCTCGCTCATGCCCAATTCGCCGGCGCCAAGCAGCATGAGCACCTTCATCTGGGCCATGGTCACGCTCGACTCGAGAAACTCAGTCGGGCGCGCACCGGAGAGCATCTGGACCAGCCGGCGGAACTCGACGAGCGCGAGCTCTATCTCGTGCTGGGCCGGAGCCTGAGGAACTTCGTTCGGGGCAGTCAAACCTTCCGGGATCTCCAAATAGTTGGGTAATGCCGAAGTATAGCGTGCCGGTCGCGGATCGTAAACTGGTTGAACTGGTCCGCGGCACGTCCCCGAAACTCAGTGGACTAGAGCTAGACGAAGCCGACCTCGATCTCGTTGCTGCGGACGAAGCTGGCGATACTGGTGGCGACGCTGCGGAGGACTCCGAAGCCGCAGAAGCTGAGGCGCGCCGTCAGGCGGTCGAGCAGGCTGATCAGCTGCTGCGTGAGTACAACGGCGAGTCCGACGAGCCGCCAACTGGGCCGGGCACCGATGAGGAGATGGCCCGCTGGACTGAGTACCTGGAGGGGGTGCTGACGGATGCGGCTGCAGAGCGAGCGCGCATCCAAGCCGTCTTCGACGCCGAGGAAGCTGCCGCAGCCGGCGACGTTCAGGTTGAGGAGGCAGAGCCAATCGACTTCGGCAGCTGGGCGGGCGATGACGTCAACGACCTTCTGGACCGGGTATCAGGTGCCGTACCGATCAACACCGCGCGCCGTTCGGTGGCGGACGACATGTTCGAGCGCGGTCTAGCGCTTATGGGAGAGGAGTAAGGAGATGGGACTGACGACAACGGCCGCCCCAGGCCAATTGAGGAAGACCGAGCGCTCCTGTGACGTTTGTCATGCGCCTGCGCCGATCTTGTTTGGATCGGGGGACCACATGACGTGCGCGACCTGCGCAGCTAGCGAGGATGCATCTCACCAAGCACGAGCACCAGCAGAGGCGCACGCCGCCCGTCTAAAGACTCAGCAGAGCAAGACGCGCCAGGAGGCCCGTCAGACGGCAACATAGAATCTGAGATAGTCGATTTCCTACTGTTGCCTTGCCATTGCAGCAGAGGGAGAAAGCAATGGCTAGAGATTGGTCTAACTGGGCAACGACGTGGGACGACATCGTCGCCAGGGTGGAGTTGATAACCGAGGGGCGCAACCTTGCATCCGTACCGTTCGCGCTGATGCGCGAGAACGACCTGTGGTACCTCGACGTGCAGGTCAAGACCGAGACGGCGGAGTTTGACATCACCGCCTCGGCCGATGATTTGGCGGTGGCGGCCAAGGGTGTTTACAAGCGGCTCGGGAACTGCAAGGTGCTCTGGCGGAAGCTGGACTGAGTTACGTCTGAGCCTCGGCGAGATAGTGAGCGCAATTGCCAACGACCAACATTAGTGCCGCGGTATCGGCAAATCCCGGGGAGGCCCGTAGGCGTATCCCACGGAGCGCACCTGCCAAGGAGCACGGGGTTCTAATATGTCCCAACGATGAGGACTGTCCGCCTCGTTCTTGCTGTCCTATTGCTCGTGTCATGCAGCGGCCCGAGCAATCCGACGCCGACTGCTGCCCCGTCGCCGTCGCCAGCGGCGACGCTGATGCCCGGTCCGACCCAAACCTCACCACCGGCGCCACAGACGCCGACTTTCGTTGCCACGACGACGCCGAGCGTCCCGGCTGGCTTCATTCTGGTGTCCACCGGTACGTTCCATCTGGTCATCACGTCCACCTGGACTGTCCAGAGAGACCCCGACGAGGAAACGCTCCTTGTGGCCACGTCGCCCCTCGGCGGCGCCTCCGTCACTATCTATTACTCTCGCGGCGGGCTCGGAACCCAATCGCTTCGGGACTATGTCGTCGAGGGTCAAGAAACGCTGGAAGGCATCTGGGAGACACAGATCGTACGATCGGAGTCGACACTCGGGGAGGTGCCTGCTTTCCGGCTGGAGGCCGTCCAGAACTTCCCCGTTACCCGAGCCCACATCCTGTACTACGCGGAGTTTCCGGCTGGCTCGAAGGATGTGTGGAATCTCGCCTTGAGCAACGACGGAGACGAGTCAGACCCTTCGTTCGATAGTGTCATCGACTCGTTCGGGTTCGGTCCCTGACGGCTCAACTGAGGCCCTACGGGAGCCCTCTTCATCGGATCAGCGCCGGCGGTAACCCCTCTCTGCCAACATTGGGTGAGACGCCCCAGTTTCAGCATTAGCTGACCAATTGAGGGCGGGGAGAGGATCACCCGCGATGTTGGAACCCTTGGCACCTGGCCAGAGGCTGGGCCATCCTGAGCGCATGCCCGACCCGGAGGTCCGCGAGCGCCCGACCCGCCGGCGCTTCAGCGCGGAGTACAAGCTGCGCATCGTCGAGGAGGCCAACGCGGCGACCGAGCCCGGCGCGATCGGCGCCCTGCTCCGGCGCGAGGGCCTGTACAGCAGCCACCTGGTCGACTGGCGCCGGCAGTACCGGCTGGGCGCGCTCAGCAGCCTGGCCCGGCCACGAGGTCGACCCAAGCCCCACCCCCTGGTCGCCGAGAACGAGCAGCTCCGCCGCCGGAACGCGCGGCTCGAGCGACGCCTGGCGACCGCCGAACGGATAATTCGTGATCCAGGGAAAAGTCTCCGAGCTCCTGGGCATCCCGCTCGCCCAGCGCAGCGACGACGATCTGAGCGGGTCCTGATGGAGATGGCCTTCGCGGTCGCGCCCGCGATCGGGTTGGCGCCGGCCTGCCGTGCGCTCGGCGTCTCGAGGGCGACGGCGTATCGCCACCGATCACCCAAGCTGCCGGCGACGCCTCGCGCGCGATGTCGCTCGCTGCTCGCGCTGTCGGACGAGGAGCGGTCGGCGGTGCTCCGCCAGCTCCACGCCGAGCGCTTCGTCGACGC
Source organism: uncultured Chloroflexia bacterium (assembly GCA_963704145.1). Lineage (GTDB taxonomy): Bacteria > Chloroflexota > Limnocylindria > Limnocylindrales > CSP1-4 > JALYGJ01. The sequence continues at coordinate 21,384 of CAVPHB010000001.1, read as the reverse complement.
CTCACCGGCGGAGGTCTACGCCACGCTGCTCGACGAGGGCACGTACCTCTCCTCGGAGCGCACGATGTACCGGATCCTGGCGGCCAACGCCGAGGTCCGCGAGCGCCGCGACCAGCTCCGCCATCCGGCCTACGCCGCGCCCGAGCTCCTGGCCACCGGCCCCAACGAGCTGTGGAGCTGGGACATCACGAAGCTCCTGGGTCCGGCCAAGTGGACCTACTACTACCTCTACGTGATCCTCGACGTCTTCAGCCGCTACGTCGTCGGGCTGGATGGTCGCGCACCGCGAGAGCGCCGCGCTGGCCGAGCGGCTCATCGCCGAGACCGTCGCGAAGCAGGGCGATCGAGCCCGGCCAGCTCACCATCCACGCCGACCGGGGCTCCTCGATGACGCTCCAAGCCGGTGGCCCTCCTGCTCGCCGACCTGGGCGTCACCAAGAGCCACAGCCGGCCCCACGTCTCGAACGACAACCCGTACTCCGAGGCCCAGTTCAAGACGCTCAAGTACCGCCCCGACTTCCCCGACCGCTTCGGCTCGCTCGAGGACGCCCGCGCCTTCTGCCGGACTTCTTCCCCTGGTACAACACCGAGCACCGTCACTCGGGCATCGGCCTGCTGACCCCGGCGACGTCCACCACGGCCGCGGCCGAGCGTCCGAGCCGCCCGCAGCGTCGTCGCTCGAGCGCCGCCTACGCCGCCCATCCCGAGCGCTTCGTCCGCGAGCCGCCCGACGCCGCCCGCGCTGCCGAGCGCGGTCTGGATCAACAAGCCCACGAGAAGGAGGTGCCGACTCAGTAATCCCACGAGTGCGCTGTCTCACCCGGGTTGACAGGTTCCGAACCACGCGAGCCAACTCGTGTAGGTGGCCCCTTGTGACGATCGACGTCAACTGAGGTGATAAGCTGCTCAGGTCGAGAGCACGTTCCATTTGCCCTAGGTAGATGCAGGATGCGATCCATGACCGGGCTTACAGAGGAACGAATTTCCGCACAGTCGCACCGGCGAAGCAGGTCGGCCTCGATCCTTGCCGGGCTAGTACTCGCTGCCGTCGTCGTGGGTCCTGTCGTCGCTTGGACTCAACTCAACAACAACTTCGACGCGAACGCCGCCATTCCTGGCTCCGGCTACCCGGGCGTACACGGCCAACCGGAATCGTGCACGAATCAGGACCCGTGGTGGTGTCTCGAGTGGCCTCTCACTAGTGGCCACAGCTCCTCCGTCTTCGTGTTCCTAAGCGCGTCGCTAGATCAGTCGAACAATAATGCGGGTGAGACGGTCAACCTCAAGCAACAGGCCCGCAATGCTTTCGGACGCTGGAACGACGTGCCTGCCTATTCTCCATACCTCTTCGAGACGGAACTCATTGCCGGTGCAACCGGAGCTGGCAATCCGTATCACTGCCCGACTCGGATTTCTAGAGGATATGGTCTCCCAGGTGGAGTCATGGCGGGCACGACCGTATTCAGCCACTACGACTTCGCAAACAGTGGCAGTAGGACCAGAATCGTTTGCTTTACCGTGGTCGTCAGCAAAGACATTAGTTTCGATACCGACTCTGACCCGGGTGACGGTAAGCCCGATGCGCGTTGGATGCTCGGCCATGAGCTGGGCCATGGAATGGGTCTCGGTCACTCCAACAAGAAGGCGATCATGTACCCGATCTGGCCAAACTCCAAGTACATGGGCGTGACTCCCGCAGCCAACGATATTGCTGGAATGCAAGCGATATACGGTCAACCATGAAGCAACTACGAAGAGCCCCCGGACTTCTAGCAGCAGTCGCGATTGTGGTTCTCGTTGGTTTGGTGGTCTCGCAACTCGAACCGGCCGACGAGGACGATGTCGGCGCGATCGGACCCACGCCCTCGCCTTCCATGGGACTCTTATCGCCAGAGCCAGGACTTCCTGAGATCCCGGTCCTACCGAGTGTCGCGCCCGACCCTGCTGACGGCGATCGATCGGAGACACCCGGCCCGAATCAGGACGGGCTCGCGTGCGGAGTTCATTTCAGCCACGTCGCTTGGGATGCTCGTTTCTTCGAACCAGAGTTCCTGACCGATTACTCCACGGCAGTCGTCGCCGGTACGGTGACCGATGTTGGAGGCGGGCGGTGGGCGACTGCCGACGGTAAGCCGCCGGTCGACGAGTATGGGTTCGCGCCCGCCGCATGGCAGGTGTACCACATCGTCGAAGTCGAGCTGGGCGACGTCGGGAAACATCCAGACGACGACAAATACGAAATTGGCTCAGTCCTGGAATTGCGCGCATTCGGAGGCACGATCGGCTGCCTCAGTTTTCGTGTCGCGGGCGCATTTCAGTTTGCAGAGGGCGACGAGGTAGCAGTCTTCTTGGGTCAACAGTCAGGTCTCGCGGATGCTCCGTCGGCTGACGCCGACGTGGTCATGTCATGGCCCATCAATGGTGACTCAGTGGGAAGCGGTTTGATGACCGTTGACGATCTCCTTGACCTAGGAAGGTCGAACTGAATCGCGCGAGCCGCGCGTAGGGTTTAGTAGGGACGATCCGACCGCAGGCACGCGTCCGCGTGGAACGAGTTCCACTGATAACACCGTCTGGCTGGTATGTGGGTCGCCCTGGGCAGCGCCATGGCGATCAGTGGGAGATGTACGCGTTCGATCAATCGAGAAGGCCCACATCGGTAAGCGAACCCGCGAATGGACGGCAGTTGGTCAGACCGAGATTGAGTGTGTCCGCGAGATGGCGCGCTGCCTAGGTGAGGTAGGCGCGGGACGCGTGCCGAAGTGACGGCCCCGTCGCCACCCCATAGGCAGCAGGGAGGGCTTCAACGGGCGGTTGATGCGATCGGCCCGTACGTGGCTTGGACCTGCGTGGTGCTGCTGGGCGTTGTGGCCATCGACTACCGGGACGCCGGCCGTCACGCCGAGGCGCTCGCGCTCGACGAAGAAACGCTGCGCCTGATGGAGCGCGGGCCCGCCTCGCCCTGAGACGCACGGCTAGCGCGTTCCAAAATGACCTCGTTTCGGGACAGCCTGGACGTGGGCCGCGCTGAGCACGAATCGGTCCATTCGGCCCTAGGCAAACCGTCAGCTTCTGGTCAACGTTCCCTCCGAGATGTCCGGGATTGCCCGTCGGACCTTTTGCGCTGCCCAGACTGTGGCGGACGCCTTGGCGACGGACGCGATCCTAGCGCGCGGTCTCGCCGGGCCTCTGAGAACGCATCGGACGGACTGCGCCTCCGCTTGCACGGGCGCCCAAGTCATTGCGCCTCGGCCACTCGAAATGGAGGTCGGTCTACGTTGAACGAACCGAAGCGTCTCGTCTCGGTATTCGCCGCACTTGTCGTTGTCTTGGTGGCGGCCCAACCGACGCTCGCAACACAATACGACCCACCTTGGGCAGACGCGATGTGGGCCCACTTTCCGGGAGAGAATGGCCTGTATACGAAGGGGACGATGGATTACGTCAAAAGCAACCTCACCCCTCAGTACGATGCATTCAGCACGAATCCTGATTCCGCGCACCAGGCAATGGGCCAGTACTACGCGAAGAGCGACGCTATCTGGTGGATGGCTGGTCATGCGGCCGCTGGGCTGATTCAGACATACAACAGCACCAACGGGTATACGACGATCTATTCCGGTCCGAATGTACCCGGTGCGGACTGCGCGAGTCCGAACGCTTGCCTGGCAGACTATGCCTGGTCTGACATGCACGACATCAACCTCATGGTGTTCATGGGCTGCCATTCGGGGTCCCAACCTCCGACCGGCGCTAGACTTCCGAAGAAGGCGCATGACTATCTCGGTGTCGATGCATCGATCGGCTGGGACGAGACCATCTACTTCTCTCGCGACACAAGTGATTGGTGGGTGAACGACTTCACGTGGAACGCGTGGCACAGCCAACTCCATGTGCTGGACGCGGCCTGGGGGGCCACCAATGCGGTGATCGCACACACCGGGCAAGCCTGGGGTTATGACTCACTCATTACCTACGGTGCAGGCAGCACCAAGATCTATCCCGCGCAGTACGGTTCGTAGGAGGCACCGATGTCTCGCAACTTAGGCATCGCCGCGGCGGGCGCATTGATTACGGTCGCTCTCCTCGCAGCCGCCGCGATCGGTTTCTCGGGTGATCCGCAGCGGACCGTTGAGGTGACCCAGTCTGAGGCCGCCGCGGCCGTTAGCGCGTTCGTTGGTTCGACCGAGTTGGTCGATAAGCTTTCCGTACGCGGTCCTATCGACGGAGCGTACCTCCGGCTATATGACGTAGCTGGCGGCAGAGTCGTGGCCACTGTGGACGTTCATACCGGGGCGGTCGTAACACTGGTGTTTGGATCGGCGATTGGTACTGACGGCGAAGTCAAGATCAGCGATGCCGACGCCAGAATGACTGCGCAGAGGTTCTTGACGGACCATGGGATTGCCATGGACGGGCTGGTGCAATCGAGCCGATTTGTATACCACGGCGAGAGTTCGGAGTATGTTGTCGAATGGTCGCGTCACGTCGGCGATGTGGTGGTACCGGACATCCGAATCGTTGGCGTTGACGCGTCGACAGGTCAAGTGTTCCGATACGTCAACCTCCAGCGACCATTCGCGCCTCCTGGTGATCCTTCCGTCAGCAAGGCCGACGCGATAGCGAAGGCAATGGAGCTGGTCGGGCCAGACGCCTCGCACGTAGAGAATACGGAGTTGCGCGTCGTGTTTACCGTTACGGGGATTCAGCGTCTGGTCTGGAACATCTACCTTACGGAGTCCGTCGATCTAGCCAGGCCGGGACAGTCGATCCCCAGCCACTGGGTCGTCGAAGTGGACGCCGCATCGGGCGATGCAGTTCTCCTTGCGAGCAGTTGAGTGGCCGGAGCCTGATGGGTCTTCATCGCGTCATGCACCGCATTGATTCTTGGGTTCGGTCTGTACCCATCGTGCTTGGTCTTGTGGTCCTCGCTCTGGGAGTGGTGGCCTGCGGGCCGATCATTCCGACCCCACCGCCAACCGGCGGCCCGTCGGCTCGGCCGAGCCTGACCGGTAGCCCATCATCTCAGCCGAGTCCGCCTGGCAGTCCGTCGGCTCGGCCGAGCCTTCCTGAACCATCGGGACCGTTGGTTACACCAACGGTCCCCGCTGGAGGCATCTCGCGCGATGAGGCAATCGCCGCTGCGCTATCGGCTGCCCCACCAGGGCCCACCCCGAGCGCAGTCTGGGCGGTTCTCAAGGGAAATCCGTTACAGCCATGGCAGGAACGCGGCTGGATCTGGGCCGTGAGATTAGTCGGCGTGACAGCTTCGCCATGCCCATCCGGCTACCTTGAGGCGACACCGGCTCCGTCGATGCCGGCATGCACCGATCGCGAGGGTGGCGCGAACGCCGCGATTGATTACTACTCTGGGGAGTTACTCGGCTGGTATCACTAAGCCTAAGCCCCGGATCTCCGGGCTAAAGGCGGCATCGACCATGACGGGTAGGCTCGTCTGCTTCCGCGCCGCTTCACGGCTACATTGGCGTCACCCCTCCCTGGCGCCATTCAAGCAGGCTTGTCGCCTGCTGACACTCCACCGTGCGTATCTTCCTACTGCGTCAGGGCCGGGCGGCTGATCCGATAAGACCTCGTTTCGGAGAACCCGTTGTGTGCCGCCGCGCTGACTGTGACGTGGCCAGCGCGCGGACGGGTACGCTTTTGGCGCGCCACGTCCAGCCAACGTGAACCGGCCGCGACTAACCGGCTTGCTTCGCCTTTTCGCGCCAGTAGTTCACGGAGTCGCTTCTCAATCCTCCAGAGCCCCTGAGCCGGTATGCCTTGCCCGCCAAGACGCCGGCAGCCACCTCTTCCAGCTGCTCAGCGCCGCGCACGTTCCATCCGTTTGCTAGCGCCCAAGTCTTGATTTCGGCAGGGCTCCACGAGTATCCAGCCTTCCGCAGCACCCGAAACGTTTCCACAGCGCGCGCCTTGTAGAATGGATCGACGAGTCCGGTTCGCAAATTCACCACGACCGTCAGGCTCTTCATCGCCTCGGCGACGACCGGATCCGAGATCGTCGGAAAAGGCCTGGGCGCTGATGCTGTGGCAGTCAAATCGACCGCCTGTCTGGCCGCAATCCAGGCTTCTAGCTCGCCTGCGACACCTGAAGGCACCACGCAGATCGCCGTTACCCTCGGCTGTTCCTCAAGTTCGCCCAGCGTCTGGAGACTCGGCCACAGGGCAAGGACCGGACCGCCCGACCACCCGCTCGGAGGGAACGTCCGCCAGGTCGCTGACCCAGGGCCGATAGAGGACGCCTAGCTCACGCTGCAGCGTCGGTCTGGGCCGCAGCTCGACTCCGTGCCGACGGCCGCGGCGCCAGTTAGTGGCATTCGTGACACCCAGAGTGACACGAGCGACGGTAGGCTCAAACGGAGAGCCGTAAACTGACAGCGCGCGTCCCCGTAGCTCAGCGGACTAGAGCGGCTGCCTTCTAAGCAGCGGGTCGCAGGTTCGAATCCTGCCGGGGACGCCAAATCACCCATTACGATGGCGCGAGTTATGGAGCCGTCAGCAGTGGTCGATGTTTCGCCCGCGGTGTCGGCGCGCGGGCTGACCAAGAAGTTCGGGCCCATCACCGCGGTGGATGGACTCGATCTCGAGCTCGCTCCAGGTCGCATCTACGGGCTGCTGGGACCCAACGGATCGGGCAAGACGACGCTCATCCGTTTACTCGTGGGACTGGCCAGGCCAACATCGGGCGAGGCAACCGTCTTGGGTGTGCGCATGCCTGACCGCGAGAATCTTGCCCACATCGGCTACATGACCCAGGCCGACGGCATCTACGCCGACCTGTCGGTGTGGGAGAACCTGCGCTTCTTCGGTGCCCTCGCCGGCTCGCGCGACAAGGCGGCAATGAACGAAGTGCTCGACCTGGTGGAGCTGTCCGCGCGTCGCAACGCTCCTGTGCACGAGCTGTCGGGTGGCATGCGCCGGCGCGTGTCACTTGCGTGTGCGCTTGTCCACCGGCCGAGCATTCTCTTCCTTGATGAGCCGACCGTGGGCATCGATCCCGCGCTCAGGGTCCAGTTCTGGAAGCATTTCCGGCAGCTTGCCGCTGATGGCGCGACGCTCGTCGTGAGCAGCCACGTGATGGACGAAGCGGACCGCTGCGACGAGCTGCTGCTCATGTTCCACGGTCGGCTGCTCGCGCGCGGGAGCGGCGCCCAGATCCGCGACCAGGCCGGCACGACAGACATGGAAAAGGCTTTCCTGACTCTCGGCGGAAGCGAGGCGGAAGTGTGAACCTGCGCCGCACGATGGCCATCAGCCGGCGGATCGTCGATCTGTTCCGGCGCGACCACAGGACTCTCGCACTGGTCACCATCGCGCCGGTGCTGATCATGGCCCTTCTCGGCTGGGTCATCCGCGATCAGGGCCCGCCGGTCACGCGCCTGGCAGTAGTCAATGAGGCCGGCGCAATCGCGCAACAGGCTGTCGATCTGATCGAGCGATCGGCTATCGACACAGGCGTAATCGTCGTGCCTGGTTTCGGAACGGCCGACGAGGCGCGCACCGGATTGGCAGACAACGCGCTTGATGTGGCGCTGGTGATTGAAATTGAGGGCCTGGCTCCGATGGTCACCGCAATCACTCCGGGCGTGTCGCCCAGCGCCGACGGCGGCCGATTGGAAGAGTTGCGCGCTGCCATAGCCGGTGCGTTCGGCCCGGCCGGCCCGGCGCTTGTCCACGAGACGATCTACGGCTCGGCCGATCCGGACTTTCTTGACTCGTTCTCGCCGGCGCTGGTGGGCTACCTGGTCTTCTTCCTCGTGTTCATGCTGACCGGCATCAGCTTCCTGCGCGAGCGGATCGGCGGGACGCTCGAACGGCTGCTGGCAACACCTGTCCGCCGCTCGGAGATCGTCGTTGGCTACAGCCTTGGCTTCGGTATCTTCGCCACGATCCAGGTGGCCCTCATCCTGGCCTTCACCCTGGGCAGCGTGCATGTGCCCGCACTAGGCCCGCTGCCCGAGTTCAACATTGGCCTGGGGGTGGCCAGCGCTGGCTCGCCCTTGGCCGCATTCCTGGTCACCCTGCTGCTGGCCATCTCGGCCGTCAACCTGGCCATCTTCCTGTCGACTTTTGCACGCACCGAGTTGCAGATAATCCAGTTCATTCCGATCGTGATCGTGCCGCAGGGGCTGTTGTCGGGCATCTTCTGGCCGGTCGAATCTCTGCCCGACATCCTGGAGCCGATCGCCCGCCTGCTGCCTGTCACCTACGGTATCGACGGCCTGCGTGAGGTCCTGATCAAGGGCAGTGGACTGGGCGACCCTGCGCTCCAGCTCGACCTGCTCGTGCTGAGTGGGATCGCGGTAGTGCTCGCCGCACTGGCCTCACTGACCATCCGCCGCGACGTCGCCTAGCCCGCGCCGGCGGTGCGACCGCCGTGAGCCAGCTCCACGGTTGTCTCGACGATGCGCTTGAAGACCGTCGGGATGCCCTCCGGCGCGATATTCGAGAACCGTTTCCAGGCAACGAAGACCTTGTCGTCGTGTCCGCGAATGCCGGCGGCACCTTCGAAGTCGGGCTCGAGCATGAATACCGGCGCGCGCCCCACGTGATCGCGGATGCGCTCGTTCTCGCCCTGACCCGCGCGTCCCCTGTCGGCGTCGTGGACCACGACGTGCGGAATGCCCAGTTCAGCAAGTACCCGCGCGATGAGCGGCAGGTTGCCCTTGCCGCCAACCTCGGTGATCGAGATGCCCAGCGCATCGGGATCATGGCCCAGGCTGCGGAACATGAGCGGCAGCGACAAGCGCTCGGTCTGGCCCTCGACGAGCACGACGGCCGTGGCAAAGAACATCTCCGTCCGCTCGCGGTCGAACTCGGCCTCTAGGCGCACACGCTGGGCGTCGCTGAGCAGCTCTGGCGACGCGCGGCGGACGGCCATGTCGCCGTGGCGCAGGTCGAGCCGCACGATCTCGTGATAGTGCACCGCGTCGAGCAGCGCCGGCGCACGGGTCGAGTAGATGACCTGGTTGCGCTCCGCATAACGGCGCAACAGACCGTAGAAGTGGCGCTGCTGGTGTGGCGTGAGCATCAGTTCGGGCTCCTCGATCAGGAGCACCTCGCCCTCCACGCCCGACAGCCGCCGCTCGGCAATCGCCGCGATCATCGCCTCGGCCGAAGCAGCGTCACTGCCTGGCAACCCGGACAGGTCGGGAACGCCGGGCAGCCGGTCGCGCGCGGCGAGGAACAACACCGGTGGGAGGGGCTCGGCTGGAAACACGGCTTGCCCGCGCGCCACGCGCCGTTCGCCGTCAGCTGCAGCGAGCACGGCGCTGACATCCGGTGCCGGCAATTCGGCCATCGCGGCCGGCTCACCCGAGAGCAGCCACGCGACGGCGGCCAGAAAGCGCGACTTACCCGCGCCGCGCGGCCCGATGACCGCCGTCATTGGTTGGAGCGCGATCTTGAGGTCAGGCAGGCCCGGCACGCCGCGCGTGGTGATCGAAGTCAGGCGCGTGATCATCGGCCCGACTGTACTCGTTGACTTGCCGCAACACCCCTCGTACGGCCCGCCCGTTCCCAAAGTACGGCTTGTTCTGATCCGTCCCAGAGGCCAGCATTCGACTCGTTACCGCACTGCAAGAACCACCACCCATATTCCGCACACGTCGCTAAGAGGGAACATACAAATGGCTTCAATGGGAGTCCACGAGCTGGGCCCGATGCTGACGGCGAGCGAGGTTGCCAACTTGCTCCACCTCCACGTCAACACAGTCAAGCGTCTGGGCGACCGGGGCGAGCTGCCTTTCTATCGCGTCTGCAAGCGCGGCGATCGGCGCTTTCGGCTCGACGACGTGATGCAGTTTCTGACCAAGAACCGCTGATCCATCCCTGGATCGCCCGAACCGCCGGCACCAGCCGGCGGTTCTTCTTTGGCGCGACAATGCGCGCATGCCAATTGACCTGTCACTGACCGACGAGAACAAACTCGTCCAGTCTTCCGTGCGCGACTTCAACGCGGCGGAGATCGAACCTCACATTCGCGAGTGGGATGCGCAGCACGAGGTTCACCGCGAGGTCTTCGAGAAGATGGCCGAGCAGGGCTTTCTTGGCGCGCCGATTCCTGAGCAGTACGGCGGCCCCGGGCTTGACTACGTCAGCCTGGGCATCCTGTGCGAGGAGCTTGAGCGGGCCGATACGGCCTTCCGAGTGATCATGAGCGTGCACGTGGGTCTGAACTCACTCACCTTGCTCCAATGGGGCACCGAAGACCAAAAGCAGCGCTATCTCGTGCCGCAGGCCAAAGGCGAGAAGCTGGCCACCTTTGGGCTGACCGAGTCGGGCGTGGGCACAGACGCGGCCAACCTGGCCACGACCGCCAAGCGCGATGGCGATTCGTACGTCCTGAACGGCTCCAAGATCTGGATCAGCCTGGCCGACGTGGCCGATCACTTCCTCGTCTTCGCCACGCTCGACAAGGCCAAGAGGCACAAGGGCGTCACGGCCTTCATCGTCGAGCGCGGCATGGCCGGGTTCTCGACGCGCACGATTGAGGGCAAGCTCGGCATCTGGGCCGGCAACACCGGCGAGCTGTACTTCGACGATGTGCGCGTGCCGATCGAGAACCGCGTCGGCGAGGAGGGCGAGGGCTTCACCATCGCCATGAGCGCCATCGATCAGGGCCGCTTCACGGTCGCATCGGGGGCAGTCGGGTTGGCGCAGGCGTGTCTCGATGCGTCGGTCAAATACGCCCATGAGCGGCACACGTTTGGCCAGGAGATCGGTCAGCACCAGTTGGTCAAGCAGATGCTGGCCAAGATGAGTGCCGGCACGGAAGCCGGCCGGTTGCTCTGCCGCCAGGCGGCGTGGCTCAAGAACCGCGGCATGCGCAACACGCGCGAAACCAGCCTGGCCAAGTGGTTTGCAACAGAGCACGCCGTCCAGGCCGCGCTCGACGCGATCCAGGTCCACGGCGCGTATGGCTATTCAGACGAGTACCCGGTCGCGCGCTACCTGCGTAACTCGAAGGCAGCCGTGATCTACGAGGGCACCAGCCAACTGCACACGCTCATCCAGGCCGACTACCTGCTTGGCTATCGCGAGGACAAGCCGCTGCGTTGCCCGCCGCTACCGGCACCCGGCTTCGAGCGCGGCTAGCCCGAGCGTCTGCTTACTGGACGACGACGCTGCCGCGCATCGAACTGTGAATGTCGCAGTGGTAGGCGTACGTCCCCGGCGCGCTAAAGGTTGCGCTCACCGTAGCGCCGCCGCTCAGGCGCCCGCAGTCGGGGCCATCGTTGAACGTGACCGTGTGCGTCGCTCCGTCGGCGTTCGTCCAGGTCACGGTTCCGCCAACAGCAGTCGTGGCACCGGATGGGCCAAACGCGAAGTCCGCAATTTCCACAGCCGTTCCGCCTGAGCCGCCGCAAGTAGCAGCGGCAGCTGCGGGCGTTGGCGTCGCGGATGCTGGCGTTGGCGTCGCGACCGGCGCCGCTGTCGGTGAGGAGCTGCCGCAGGCAGCGGCGACAAACATGGCCGCGATAGCCAGAGTGGGTCTCAGCTTCATTTGTCCTCCGGTCTGACGCGGACGCTGGGGCGCCCCTTGTGTGGAGCCTACGTTAGGCGCACGGGGCCGGTTCTGCGGATCACTCTCTCTCGCCCCAACGCTCGTAGGAGACAAGCTCGTCAAGTGCCAGCCGACCGCCGGCGCGGAGAGGGGCGCTGAGGGCGCCCTTGTTCTCGGGGTGGCCGAAGTTGAGCACGTATTCGCAGTGCTGATCGGTCGGGTAGCCCAGGATGCTGCGGCACAGATCCTGGTTGTAGACGGTCGCGGGGACCGAGCCGATGCCCCTCGCCGATGCGACGAGTGCCATGTTCTGGGCCGCCCGACCCAGGTCCCACATGACCGAGTGGGGCGATTCCGCCGCGGTCGGGTTGGGCGTCACGAGCGCGATCGCAGCGGCACCGCCGGCCAGGTGGGCGGCGAACGGCCCGACTTCGCTCAGCGCCGCGAGGCGCTCGCGATCGCGCACGACGATGAAGTGCCAGCGCTGCAGGTTTTTGGAGGATCCGGTTCGGCGCCCAGCCTCCAGGATGGCTTGCAGGTCATCGTCGCGGATCGGCTCCGGTCCGAATCGCCGCACCGTGCGCAACCGCCGGACCGCGTGCTCGACGTCCATGAGCGGCAGTCTAGACTCGCGCCCATGGCCAAGCCTGAACTGATCGAGGTCGCCGGCCGGTCGGTCTCGATCAGCAACCCCGACAAGGTCTTTTTCGAGGGTCCCGGCTACACCAAGCGCGACTTGGTCAACTACTACATGACCGTTGCCGAAGGTGCGCTGCGCGGTGCCGGCGGTCGGCCAATGGCGCTCAAGCGCTTCGTCAACGGCGCCGCGGGCGAGTTCTTCTTCCAAAAGCGGGCGCCCGATTCGCGGCCTGACTGGATCGAGACGGTCGAGCTTTCATTTCCGTCGGGGCGGACGGCCGATGAGGTGGTCCTGCGCGACGCCGCGCAGCTTGCCTGGATCGTCAACCTGGGCTGCCTCGACCTCAACCCGCATCCAGTGCGCGCCGAGGATCTCGACCATCCCGATGAGCTGCGGGTTGACCTCGACCCCGTGCCCGGCGTCGCTTGGGACGACGTCCGCCGCGTGGCGCTCGTCACGCGCGAAGTACTCGTCGATCACGGCTTGACCGGCTGGCCCAAGACGTCCGGCTCGCGCGGCATCCATGTCAACGTGCGCATCGCGCCGCAGTGGAACTACGACGAGGTCCGCCGTGCCGCCCTCGCGCTGGCGCGCGAGGTCGAGCGTCGGGCGCCCAAAATCGCCACGAGCAAGTGGTGGAAGGAGGAGCGCCACGGGGTGTTCCTCGACTACAACCAGAACGCCAAGGACCGCACGGTCGCATCCGCATATTCGATCCGGCCACTTCCTGATGCGCGGGTATCGATGCCACTCTCGTGGGCGGCGGTGCCCGACGTGGAGGCGGCCGAATTCACATTAGCCAGCGTGCCCGCCCTGTTCGAGCGCGACGGCGACGCACACGCGGGCATTGACGACGCGGTGGGTTCGCTCGAGGCGCTGCTCGAGTTATCGGCGCGCGATGAGGCGGCCGGCGAGGGTGATGCGCCCTGGCCGCCGAACTACCGAAAGCAAGAAGGCGAGCCGCCGCGCGTTCAGCCATCGCGCCAGCGCAAGCCGGCAGCGGAGTACGACACACCACAGGCCGAGGCTCAGCGTGAGAAGGCGCGCGCCGCGATGGAGCGCCGCTTCGCCCGTGCCCAAGGCGCGCCGAGCACGTCGCCCACGGGGCGGCGCGTTTCTACCAAGCCGCTCATTGAGATAGCCCGCGCGGCCAAAAAGGACGACGCGTTAGCCGGACTGGAACGCTGGAAGTCGCGTCACACCGACGTTGTGCCACATCTTGAGCCAGCGGACGTGCTGGTCGACTCGATGCGCGGTCGCAACACGACCTGGACACGCATTCGCATCAATCTCGAGCACGTGCCTGACGAGCTTCGGCCAGTGCAGGAGCCGCTCGAGGTCGACTACGACCCGCGCACAGAATGGGCAGGCGCCGACAGATCAGGTCAGGCCGAGCGGCCCTCGCGCTTGAAGTGACTGCCGGAGACGAGCAACGCTAGTAGGCACCAGCCGTAGCCGACGACGGCCGCGATGGTCAGCGCCATCAGTGGATCGAGCAGCGGCACCTGGAAAGAGGTCAGCGGTCCGACGTAGAAGATGACGGCCACAGCGAGACCCAGGATCGCCATCGCGAAGCCCAACCGGCGCGCCCAGCCGAAGCGCAGCAAGATGCCGAGCGCAGCGCCAATGTTGAGTGTGCCAACAACGACCAACGCGATCTGGGTCACGAGCGAGGTCAACGCGTAGGCCGGGCCAAGCTCAAGGCGCGCAGGCTGAGAGAGGGTCGTGACGGCGGCGAGCGCGACGATCAACCCCATGGCCAGGAAGAACAGAGCCGCGCTGATCGCCAGCGTTGATCGGAGCGGGCGGCGCGGCGCGCTCGGAGCGGCCGCACCTGGCGTCGTGTCGGCCGTCTTCTCCCGACCGGCCAGATCGTCCTGGTCCCACGGCCCCTCGCCGGTCAGCGGTTCGCGTTCAGCGTCCATGACGCGCTCGGAAGTGGCCACCGCCGGCAATCAAGGCGAGCAGCGCGTAGGCGTAGCCCAGCAGCAGCACCAGCGCGACGAGCATTGGCACCGAAAGTCCAGGCGCGAGCGCGACGGCGGTGCTCACCGCGAACACGCCGACAAGCACTCCCAGGACAGAAAGCAGCACTCCCAGCGCCCGGGCCCAACCCTTGTGGGCAAAGATGGTCGCGCCGACAAGCAACTGCAGGACGCCGACCACCATCAGCACGCCAGGCATCGGCGTCAACGCCGCACGCAGCGTTTCGCGGTCGAGCTGGCGGCCGAAGACAGCTATGTCGTTGTCACGGATGAAGCGTCCGATCTCGGGGCCCTGAGTAAGGCTCCACGCGCCGGCCACGGCGACAAACAGTCCGAAAACAACGAGCACCAGCCCGGCCAGCGCGACGAGCGCCGACGTTGAATACAGCGGTCCGGTCCATTGTTGCGGCGCCGCGCCGTAGCCGGGCGGTGGCGCGCCATAGCCGGGCGGAGGCGCCTGCCACTGGGCGGGTGGCGGCTGCTGCCAGGTCTGAGCTGGTTGCTGCCACTGCTGCGGCGGCGGTGGGGCGGCAGCCGGGCCAGGTGGCGGCGCAACCACGGGTGGCGGCGCGGGCGGTGGCTGCTGCCACGGCTGTGTTTGAGGCTCGGGCGGTGCCTGCCATGCCGCGGCGGGGTCGGCGGCTGCGGGCGGCTCGGCGTCAGTCATCGGCTCGGCGCCAGGCACGAGGTCCGCATCGGCCACAGGTTCAGCGTTAGGCACGGGCTCAGGCTCGGCTGTAACGAGCGGCTCGGGCGGCGCGCCGTAGGCGGGATGCTCGGTTGTTTCTTCGTCGATTGGCTGGGTCATTGTTCATGTCCCACTTTGACTGATAGAAAACGCCGGCCGGCCTCGCAGCCGGCCGGCGTCAGTTGCACGAGATGCGCTCTAGCGGCGTGCGCTGAAGAAGGCGCTCGCCTGGACCAATGCCCATGCCGAAGCGGCATACAGCACTGCGATTACCAGCGAAGTAACCGCACCGGTTGTCCCGTTCGGGGCGCCGAACGAACCGAGGGCGCTGATGAGCAGCAGGACCGCGAGGATGACGCTGATAACGACGCCCGTCCAGCGTGCCCAACCCTTGCCGCCCAGTGCACCGGCGCCGGCAGCAATGCTGGCGATCCCGAGCACTAGCAAGATGATTCCGATTACAGCCAAGCCCATGCCCAACCCGCCCAGCAGGCCGGACGTGTCCTCGGTGCCGAGTGAACCGGCCGCGCCCGCGAAGAGACCGCACGCGGCTCCGGCTAGGGCAAGCAGAACGCCCATGACGATCAGATAGATGCTCGCCAAGGTGACGCCAGTTGGGCGCTGCGGGGCTCCGCCTGCGCCTGGGCCGCCCCAGCCAGCGGGCTGCTGCGGTGGTGGCGACCACTGAGGCTGTTGCTGATCCATTCGCTCCTCCAACTACTCCCTCCATCCCCAGCGCCGGCGGCGCTGCGGGTCACGCCCACGACGGGCGACACAAACGCCCGACGAGTTTACGCGCTCGTCAAGGCACCTCGTGTGGTGAATTGGTCCCCCGTCGTTTATTGCCCGCGAAAGATTGCGGCAAGTTCGTACGGGGCGTTTTCCTCGAGCTGGTCGTAGCGGCAGTCGGCGGGCTGCTTGTCGAGCCGCCAGCGGCTGAACGTGGTCGCGTGGCGGAAGCGGTCACCCTGCAGGTGGTCGTAGCGGACCTCGGCCACGCGCTCCACGCGCAGCGGCTCCCACGAAAGGTCCTTGCCGCGGTTCCAGCGACTCGTCGCGCCCGGCATTCGTGTGCCGCTGGCATCGGCCGCGCCGGCCGCCGCCCATTGCGCCCACTCCATCCACGGGTGCCCATCGAGCGCGCCCTCGCGCAGCGGTGCCAACTCCTGCGCCAGTTCTGCGCGCCGATCCCAAGAGAAGGATGACGTGATGCCGACGTGGTGCAGCCGACCGTCATTGTCGAAGAGTCCCAACAGCAACGAGCCGACGTGCGTGGCGGGACCGTTCTTGTGCCAGCGAAAGCCGGCCACAGCGCAATCGGCCGTGCGCGCGTGCTTGATCTTGAGCATCGCGCGCTTGCCGGGCTGGTAAGCGGCGTCGAGCGCTTTGGCAACCACACCGTCGAGGCCAGCACCCTCGAAGCGCTCGAACCAGTCGCGCGCCAATTTGGCGTCGTTGGTCGCCGGCGTCAGGTGGACCGGCGCCTTGGCTTTACGCAACTCGCGCTCGATGATCTTGCGCCGCTCACCCTGTGGCGTGGTGCGCAGGTCGTCGTCGCCGAGCGCCAGCAGGTCCCAGGCCACGAACGCCGCGGGAGTCTGCTCGGCCAGCATCTTCACGCGCGATGCGGCCGGATGGATGCGCAGCAACAACGAATCGAAGTCGAGGCCATGGGCGCCGGGAATCACGATTTCACCGTCCACGACGCAGCGTTCGGGCAGGTTGTCACGCAGCACCGGTGGCAACTCGGGAAAGTAGCGCTCCAGCGGCTTCAGGTCGCGGCTCTGGATGTAGACCTCGTCGCCGTCGCGGAAGACGATCGCTCGGAAGCCGTCCCACTTTGGCTCGAACAGCCAGCCGTCGCCGGTCGGGATGTCGGCCGCGAGCTTGGCCAGCATCGGCTCGATCGGTGGCTCAAAGGGCAGTCGCATCGGGCGACTATACGCACGCTTCGTCCGCCCGGCGTGCGACGCGTGGTAGCCTCGGCCGTTGTGAGTGATCAGCGCTTTCGGGGCGATCCGTACGGCGTCCTTGATGTCAGCCACGCCGCTTCCGACGCTCAAATCAAGCGTCGCTGGCGTGAGTTGGCGCGCGAGCATCATCCTGATCGAGCCGCCGGCGACGCTGAGGCCGCCGCGCAGCTGACGCGGCGTATGGCGCGCATCAACGCCGCTTACGACCTGCTGCGCGACAGACTCCGACGTGCCGCGTGGGACGCCTCGCCAGCGGGTCGCAGCTCGCGCGCGGCGGCCGATACCGCGGCCGACAATCTGGGCCGGCGCTTCGATGACGAATCGGCGGGTGACGGCCGGGCAGGGCCACCACCACCACCGCGCACCGCGCCGGTCACCGCGCGCTTCGACACCAGTGCGTCGCTGCGGCCGCGCAACGCTCGCGTGGGCGATCCGGTTCGGACGCTCCATGGCCAGGTGCCCCGAGCGCGGCGCAGCCACTCACAGGGCGGGCGCGATCTGCGCGCGAGCACGCCCACCGGCCCCATCGTGCGTCATCCCGGTGAGCGTCCCGAGCGGCTGCCCACGCTCGCCGAGGCGCGCGAGACGATGCTTGAATTCGGCCGTTTCCATGGCTACACCCTGGGCGAGGTCGAGTTGCTTGAGCCCTCGTACATCGACTGGGTCTCGCGCACGATCACACGTGACCGCGACCTGGTCGTGCGCGCGCGCATCATCCAGGCCGATCTTGACGATCGCGGTGTGGGACGGCGGGCTCCATCGGCGACCTCGGACTACGACTCCGGGGCGGCCACCGGCTGATAAGTGCTATCCGGGGCCGGTCCGACCTGTTACTCGATTCGTTGCGGCGGAAGCGGCGGGCCTGACTGTCGCGGCGTTTCTACCGCTCCAAGGATGAGACTCGCGTTTCGTTTCCGCGCCCGATGATCGACGCCCCGGACGCCAACTGCTCTGGCTCCCCGCAGCCTAGGTCGGCCAAGCCGGCGTCCGAAATGCCGCGACGGTACGGGCCGGTTGCAAACGAATTTGACTTGCGCGCACGCACCGGCGACGAGATGGGTGGTGTCAGGCGGCGCCAATCGTGGCGCCAATCGCAGCCGCGGTGGCAGCGTGCGCCCGTGCTAGAGTCGGCCGCGTGAGCGACGAGTGGGAGCGGCCGCGCGCCCAGGGCGCCGCGGGCGAGCGGCGACAACGCTTCAGCACCATCAGCGACGTAGAGATCGAGCGTCTGTACACGCCGCTCGACTTGACCGGCGAAGGTGCCGGTGGCGGCGGACCGACTGCGGTTGACCACCTGGGCGATCCGCTGCGCACCGGCTCGGGTGACTGGTCGGAGTTCGATCCCGCGCGCGACATCGGTTATCCGGGCGAGCCGCCCTTCACGCGTGGCATTCACCCAACGGGCTATCGCAAGCGCCTGTGGACGATGCGCATGTTCGCCGGCTTCGGTTCGGCCGAGGACACCAACGAACGCTTCCACCAGTTGCTCAAGGCTGGCCAGACCGGGCTGTCGGTCGCCTACGACATGCCCACGCTGTATGGCTACGACACCGACGACCCCGAGGCAGAGGGCGAATTCGGCACGTGCGGCGTGGCCGTTTCTTCGCTGTCCGACATGGAGGTCCTGCTCGACGGCCTGCCGCTCGACCGCATCTCGACCTCAATGACGATCAACTCGCCCGCCGCGCCGATCTGGGCGATGTACATCGCCGCGGCCGAAAAGCGCGGCTTTCCGCGCGCGCAACTCGAGGGCACGCTCCAGAACGACATCCTCAAGGAGTTCGTCGCCCAGAAGGAGTTCCTCTTTCCGCCCGAGCCATCGATTCGGCTGGTCACCGACACGATCGAGTTCGGCACGCGCGAGATGCCCAAGTGGAACACGATCTCGATCAGCGGCTACCACATTCGCGAGGCCGGCTCGACCGCCGTCCAGGAGCTCGCCTTCACCATCGCCGACGGCATGGCCTATGTCGAAGAGTGCGTACGGCGCGGCCTGCGCGTCGACGAGTTCGCGCCGCGGCTGTCGTTCTTCTTCAACTCCCACAACGACTTCTTCGAGGAGATCGCCAAGTTCCGCGCCGCGCGGCGGATCTGGTGGAAGCTGATGAGCGAGCGCTACAGGGCCGAGAACGAACGATCGACCTGGATGCGTTTTCACACCCAGACTGCCGGCGTCTCGCTGACTGCGCAGCAGCCGCTGAACAACCTGACGCGCGTCGCGATCCAGGCGCTGGCGGCGGTTCTGGGCGGCACGCAGTCGCTCCACACCGATGCCTACGACGAGGCCTGGGCGGTGCCCTCGGCCAAGGCGGCGCTGCTCGCTCTGCGCCAGCAGCAGGTCATCGCCTCTGAGACGGGCGTCACCAACACCGTCGATCCGCTGGGCGGCTCGTGGTTCGTCGAATCGCTGACCAACGAGGTGGAGCGCCAGGTGTGGGCGTATCTCGACGAGATCGATCGTCTGGGCGGCATGGTCGCGGCAATCGCGGGCGGCTATCCGCAGAAGGAGATCGCCGACGCCGCGTACCGCTTCCAGCGCGAGTTCGACGCGGGCGAGCGCGAGATCGTCGGCGTTAACGTCCATACCGACGCGGACGAGGAACTGGCCATTCCGCTGCTCGAGGTGTCCGAGGAGTCGCGCCAGCAGCACCTGTCACGCCTCGCCCGTACCCGCGCCGAGCGCGACCCAGAGCGCGTCGCGGCATCGTTGGCGCGCCTGCGCGACCTTGCCACGCAGCCGGGTTCGTCGGAAACGAACCTGATGCCCGCGCTGATCGAATGTGCCAATGCTTACGCCACGCTCGGCGAAATGTGCGGCGTCTTCCGCGCGGTCTTCGGGGAGTACCGCGAGCCGGTCGCGGTTTGAGCTGCCTGACATGACTCTCGAAGACACGCTGGCCGAGCTGGCCGCAGAGGCCGGCAACGTCCTTGCTGACGCGGCTGGTGATTACACCTGCAATAGCCGCGTCTTCGCGGCGCACCCATCGTCGGGCGTCATTGAGCTCAAGCTTGGCGCTGAGATCGCGGAGGCGGCGCGGCGGACGCCCGACGCGGGTTCATCTGCGCGCGGCGACGAGTGGGTCAGATTCGCGCCCAAGGAGTGGAGCGACCACGCCCGTGACCGGCTCGGGGCCTGGTTTAGGGTCGCCTGGCGCCTCGCGGGGGGTTAGTCCCCACCCCGCCATGCCACTCGCGCAGCCGCGCCGCACCGCTCAGATACCGGCCACGCCGCCACCTACGCGCATGGCGCGTGGTAGATACGTGGCATCAGCGAGCTGGCTGCCGCCACGCTTGCGCATCGGCCCGCGCAACTTCACTTACGCGCCCGGTGCGTGGGTGGATGCGAACCGTTGGATACCACGCGCGTGGTGCGTAACTGGCGCTCGATTGCGCCAAGACTCGGGCTACTACGCGCCACATGCGTAGGTGACGCACCAAGGGCAGCGGCGACGCTGAGATGCGCCAGAAATGACGAAACCCTCGACCTTGCGGCTGAGGGTCTCGTTTCGAGGAGGAGGGCTGAGGAGGTAGCCCTCTGCTGATTTGGGTCAGGCGGCGCTGTTGGTCGCCTCGGTTGCTGGCTTCTCGACCGGCGCGAACTGCTTCAGGCCGAACTGCGCCTCGAGCTGCTCCATCGGACGGAAGCCGACCACGCCCTGTGGTGTATACGGCTTGCCGCTCTCATCGGTTCCCGGTCGGAAGAATGCGATCGTCGGGATGCTCATGATGTTGAACGCCTGCGACAGCGCCGGGTTCTCGTCAACGTCGACCTTGACGACCTGGACCGTGTCGCCGTACTTGTCGGCGAGCTTTTCCATCTCAGGCGCGACCATGCGACACGGCCCGCACCAGACGGCCCAGAAGTCGACGACCACGGGCTTGTCGCTGCCGAGGACCAGCTCCTGGAAGTTGGCGTCAGTCGCGATCTTGATCTTCTCGTTGTCGGACATTGCCTGCGGTTTCCTTTCTTCCTAACGGGAGATGTTCTGCATCAGCCGATACGCCTCGATCACGCGGGGATCGGCCAAGCGGTAATAGATCGTTGTGCCCTCGCGCCGCGCCGTAACAAGTCCGGCCGAGCGCAGCACGCCAAGGTGCTGACTGATGTTCGGCACCTGGCAGCCCACGTCGCGCGAGAGCTCCCTGACGGACCGTCCCGAGGCCAGCGTTTCGAGCACGCACAGGCGCTTGGGGTCGGACAGGGCGCGGGCCACGATGGCCGTGCGCTGCCGATCCAGATCGCTGGTCGAGGGGACGAGGGTCGTCATTGCACGGGCATTCTCTCACTACTTGCGCAAGCACGCAATACTTCACGCGCACGACGGCGCCGCGGCGAGCTTCAGGCAGCCGCGACCGGCGTCCCGCAGCGCCGCAGAACTTGGCCCCGGCGGTCGAGGTCGGTGCCGAACTCGTGCACTTGGCCAAGCCGACGGGCGCGCCGAGTAGAGCAGGGCCTCTCCGAGCGAACGGGCTCGCCGGAACCGGTGAAGACCGTCGAGCGCGTCTGTGTGTCGCGGCGAAGTGGCGACTCGGCCGCCATCTTAGCAGTACGTACCTGAACCAGTAGACGACAC